>NZ_JAVIFT010000010.1 GCF_031157355.1 Hyphomicrobium sp. LHD-15 | reverse complement strand
TCATTTTCTTGGAGCGCATTCCTATGAACAAGCCCGCACGTCCGTCCGAGATGACGCCGTTTCAGGTCACCACCGGCCCGCTGTCCGGCTCGCGCAAAATCTATTCGGCCCCGGCAGAAGCGCCCGCCCTCGCCGTGCCGTTCCGCGAGATCGCGCTGTCGCCTGAATCCGGCGAAGCCCCCGTCCGCGTCTACGATCCGTCCGGTCCCTTCACCGATTCCGCCGCCGCCATCGACGTGCATCGCGGCCTGCCGCGCCCGCGCGAGGCCTGGATCGCCGAGCGCGGCGGCGTCGAGCGCTACGAAGGCCGCGCCATCAAACCCGAGGACAACGGCGGCGTAACCGGCCGCCACGCCGCGCGCGCCTTCCCGATCGCGCACGCCCCGTTCCGCGCTTGCTCGACAAGTCACCTCACCCAGCTCGACTACGCCCGCGCCGGCGTCATCACCAACGAGATGATCTACGTCGCCCACCGCGAGAACCTCGGCCGCGAAGCCGCCCTCGCCCGCGCCGCCGCCGCCATCCGCACCGGCGAGAGCTTCGGCGCCGCCATCCCCGAGCACGTTACGCCCGAGTTCGTGCGCGACGAGATCGCCCGCGGCCGCGCCATCATCCCCGCCAACATCAACCACGCCGAGCTCGAGCCGATGATCATCGGCCGCAACTTCCTGGTGAAGATCAACGCCAACATCGGCAACTCCGCCGTCACCTCGTCGGTGGAGGAGGAGGTCGAGAAGATGGTGTGGGCGATCCGCTGGGGCGCCGACACCGTGATGGACCTCTCGACCGGCCGCAACATCCACACCACCCGCGAATGGATCATCCGCAATTCGCCCGTGCCGATCGGCACCGTGCCGATCTACCAGGCGCTGGAGAAGGTCGGCGGCGATCCCGTCAAGCTCACCTGGGAGATCTACCGCGACACGCTGATCGAGCAATGCGAGCAGGGCGTCGACTACTTCACGATCCACGCCGGCGTGCGGCTGCGCTACGTGCCGCTCACCGCCAACCGCGTCACCGGCATTGTCAGCCGCGGCGGCTCGATCATGGCCAAGTGGTGCCTCGCCCATCACAAGGAGAGCTTCCTCTACGAGCGCTTCGACGAGATCTGCGACCTGATGCGGGCTTATGACGTCTCGTTCTCGCTCGGCGACGGCTTGCGTCCCGGCTCCATCGCCGATGCCAACGACCGCGCCCAGTTCGCCGAGCTCGAAACCCTGGGCGAGCTGACCCAGATCGCCTGGGCCAAGGGGTGCCAGGTGATGATCGAAGGCCCCGGCCACGTGCCGATGCACAAGATCAAGGTCAACATGGAAAAGCAGCTGCGCGAATGCGGGGAAGCCCCGTTCTACACGCTGGGGCCGCTGACGACCGACATCGCGCCGGGCTACGACCACATCACGAGTGCGATCGGCGCGGCGCAGATCGGATGGTATGGAACGTCGATGCTCTGCTACGTGACGCCGAAGGAGCACCTGGGTCTTCCGAACCGCGACGACGTCAAGACCGGCGTCATCACCTACAAGATCGCGGCCCACGCCGCCGATCTCGCCAAGGGCCATCCGGCGGCGCAGCTGCGCGACGACGCGCTCTCCCGCGCCCGTTTCGAGTTCCGCTGGCAGGACCAGTTCAACCTGTCGCTGGATCCCGACACGGCGCAGAGCTTCCACGACGAAACACTGCCGAAGGAAGCCCACAAGGTCGCGCACTTCTGCTCGATGTGCGGGCCGAAGTTCTGCTCGATGGAGATCACCCGCGAAGTCCGCGACTACGCCTCGAGGCTGAATGAAGCGGCCGTTGAGTTCGCCGAGGAGACGACGCGGATAGATCCT
>NZ_JAVIFT010000009.1 GCF_031157355.1 Hyphomicrobium sp. LHD-15 | reverse complement strand
TTGGTTCCCAACCCGTCGTCGGTCAGCACGATGTCCGCCACCTTGACGCGCGAGGCGGTCGAGGTGTTCTCCGCGATCGACAGGAGCGTGTTCGCAAGCGACACCGTCGGCGCGGTGTTCTCGTCGACATCCGTCACGTTGACCGTGATCTCCTGCTCGACCGAGAGGCCGCCCGCGTCGGTGACCTTCACAACCACCGTGTGCGAGGTCGCGGCCTCGTAATCGAGACCCGTGCTGTCCTTGACGACCAGCTTGTTACCGACGATCTCGAACCGACCGCCCGCGTTATCGACAAGCTCGAACGTGAACGTATCGCCAGCGTTGGGATCGACCGCCGCGAGTGTCGCGACCTCTGCCCCGTTTGCAGAGTTCTCCGCAACCGATGCAGTATCCGGCAGGATGTCGGTCGGCGCCTCGTTCTCGTTCGGAACGTCCGTGACAGCGATCGTCAGCGTCTTCTCGAAGGTGTGGCCGTCACCGTCCGTCACACGCACCCTGATCTCATGGGAAGTCGCGGCCTCGTAGTCGAGCGCACCCGCCACGACGATCTTGTCGCCGTCGAGCGCAAACCGCCCGCCAGCATTATCAAGCAGCGTGAAGCTGAAGGTTTCGCCGTAGAAGCTGGACAGATCGGTTGCCGTCAGCGTGCCAACCTCGGTACCGGCTTCCACGCCCTCTGTGACTGCAAGCGACGACAGCGCAATATCGGTTGGTGCGATGAAATCCCAAGTATTGAGCACACCGTCCGCGAACTTCAGATACTCCGTCGCTGTAGATACCTTGGTTCCGTCCTGCAAAGTATAAAGGTCGTAGGTGACATAATCGATGCCGTCGAACCCTGTACCATCCGGATTGCTACGCTTGTCGCGGATGGTGAAGGCATTGGAATAGTCCTTCGCCCAAATGATCTCATAATCGGCAATGCTTCCGGAATACTCGGCCGTGTCGTGATCACCGAGTCCACCGATGATGATGTCGCTGCCGCCATTACCGCGGAAGGTGTCGTTGCCGCCGTTACCCGCCAGGAGGTCATTGTAGGCGCCTCCCCAGATCACGTCGTCCGTATCGATATCGCCGCGGCCGACCATATATTCGGGATTGTAGTCGAGAAGATCGATCGTCAACGTCTTTTCGTACGTCAGACCATCGCCGTCCGTCACCCTAATGGTGATGTCGTAGGTCGTCTGCTGCTCGTAATCCAATAGCGTGTGGTAAACGGTGCGGATTTCGTTGCCGTTGACCAGCGTGAACCGGCCGTTCGAGTCATCGACGAGTTCGAATGTTGCGGTATCGCCTTCCGCGTCAGTCGCCGCCAAGAGACCGACCAACAGGTTTTCGTAGGACGATTCCAGAACAGTGTAGTTCGACAGGTAGATATCCGTCGGCGCGCTCGGATTGACCGAATGCCGGCCATCGGCGAACTGCAGGTATTCCACGTTGACGAGCGTGTCGGAGCCGTCCTGCGGGTTGACCCGCGTGTCGGTCACGGTGACAGAGCCATCCCCGTTATCCAACACCGTGTAGTCCGACCTGTTGCCGCTGAACACGGCCGTATCAGCCGCTGCGCCGCCGTCGAGAAGGTTGTTCCCGGCGTTTCCAGTCAGAACGTTACGCGCTGCATTGCCCGTAATGGCAAGATCCAGGGAGCCCTTGAGCTCCGCGTTCTCGATATTGGTATAGAGATTGAGATCGAGATTGACGCTATCGGACTGCGCCGTATCGGTGCCGCCGTTCGCCGCCTCGATGAACGTATCGCCGACGCTGCCAGCATCGATGATGTACGTGTCGTTGCCGGCGCCGCCTTCAAGCGTGTCGTTACCGGCACCGCCGGTGAACACGTCATCGCCTGCACCTCCTGTGAAGTGGACAGCGCTTGTCGTCTGTGCCGTAGCGACGATTGCGCCGACTGTTCCCGTTCCGGTCACGCCCGATCCGTCGATCCGCGTGACCTTGGAAATGTCGCTGCCTGCGACCGTGAAGTCCCAGCCGGTATCGCCGGAGATATTCACCGTAGTGGCACTATCGAGGACCAGCACTTGCTCGAAGGAGTCGATGGGCGGAAGGGCCTCGAGGCCCATTCGGCCGCCGCCAAGATCGACGACACGGACATCGTCGCGTGAATTGGTGACGATGTTGACCACCGTCGCATCCACGACGCGCACCGTTCCGCTTGCGGCTTCTTCTGCCGGCACCGTCTCATTGCCAAGAAACCCATCAACCGGGCCGATGCGCTCAAAGGGCGCCGAGAAGGCAAGATTGACGCCGCTGGTCGATCCGAGAAGATTGACGGTGCCAAACCGCGTAGCGTTGTTGACGGCACGGAATTCGACGCTCGATCCGTCGACCAAAGTCACCGTATTGTTGCCGCCAGAGCCCTCGGTCCCTGCAATTCGAACGGACGTCAACCCATCGAAGTTTGCCACATTGACACTATGGCTCTGCGACGTGACGTCGAGCTGAAGCACCTCGAAGCCCGAAATATGGCTGCTGATGTCGCCGATCGCCTCGGCGACGCCGAACGTCATGCGAATGGTGTCGGCGTCAGGGTTGTATTGCTGATCGGCTTCGCCATTCCACCCGGCGTCGATCGTCCCGCCTTGAAACGCGCCCGACCCGAGAATGTGAACTTCGTCCGAGCCCGCATCTAGCGTGATCGTTCCGCGCAAGCCGAGACCTGCATTCGCGCCGCTGATGTCACTCGGCGAGCCGTCATTCCCGGCATTCACCGACCCCAGATTTCCAAGCCGCACGAAGTCCCGCTCCAGACCTCCAATGAAGCGGTATTCCGCAAGACCACCCGCAGGCGCCAAGACGCTGTCGTCCAGCGGCGTATCGATACGTACATAGCCGTAATTGGATGCAATCTGTGTCGATCCGTCAAATGTCGGCGAAAGATCGATGGTCGTCGCGTTCGGGACGTACCACTTAATCGAAAGTCCGGATGTCTGGTAAAATTTGATCGTCTCGGCCGACGCAAACGACAGGTTGAAGTCGTCTATCGCCGCACCGTTGAGCCAGTCGGTACTCGTCATCTGATTCAGAACGATGCTGGTCGCCGTATTGTCGCTGACCGTTTCTCCGGCATCGAGACGCACGCCAAGCAGAAAGATCGACAACTCGCGATCGCCAGCCGCAGCGTTGACAGCCAGGTCGCCAGTGAACCCGGGGAACCCGTACGTTTGAGACCACACGTCGGACGTGAGGTTGTCGATTTCGAGAATTTCTAGAGAATCTGCGTTGATTTGTACGTTACCGGAGACAAGGTTGACCCTGACGTAGTTCAACGCGTCGACGCCGTTCGCATCGCCAGCGTCCGTGATTGTGACGTCGGTGCCGTAGTCTACAATGACGGCCTTCTCGAACCCGTGCGTCGTGACGTTGATGGGTACCCAGTCATCGATCGACCGCACTTCATCGGTGTCGCCGCCCGCGCGAATGAGCAGCGGCGTTTCACGCAAATCGATCGTGCGATCCGCGAACTGCAGAACCTCGATGAATTCGGCTTCAAACTCGACCTGCTCCACCTCGCCCGCAGCAAGGCCGCTGGTGCGCTGCACTGTGAGCGCGCCTTGATAGTAAGCCAGCCAACCTTGGGGTTGCATCCCAACAATTCGGTACTCGCTGAAGTTTCCATCGAAATGGATCGTGTCGACGCTGTCGGCGATTTCTCCGCCGTCGGAGGCAAAAACCGTGTTGTAGCCCAGGCCACCGTAGAAGTGGTCGGAACCCCAGCCGCCAGCCATGTTGTCGTTGCCGCCACCGCCGTAGAGGATGTCGTTGCCGCCGAACCGATCGTCTCCGTCGCCGTCGCCGTGCATGGCGTCATCGCCGTCGAGACCGTAGAGAATGTCGTCGCCGGCGCCGCCGTATAGAAAGTCCCCGTTCGGGAAAAGCGAATATCTGATGCCGTTGGGCTGGTTGCTGCCGTAAAGGATGTCGTTGCCGTCGCCCCCGTAGAGGTTATCTCCAATCCAATCCGGAGAGCCACCTCCATGCAGGGTGTCGTTGCCCTCGAGACCAAAGATCTGATCGATGCCCGCGCCACCGTCGATTGTGTCGTTGCCGCCGTACCCGGCGAGGGTATCGTCTCCCCCCAGACCATTGATGATGTCGTCGCCTTCTTTGCCAAGTATCTCGTCGGCGTACTGCGTGCCGTTGATCGGCACGCCAGGGCCGAAGAGATTCTGGGTGTCGGTCGATGTGGAGGTCGTTTCGGCATCGGGCTGGACGCGGTCGGTTCCAGTTCCGGTCACGACTGTGCCGGTGGTATCGACGACGAGGAAGTCGCTGTACGTCAGAGTGGTGGGCTTGTTCCCGAGAATTGCGAACTGGACGCTCGCGGCGAGCCCGTTGCCGTCGACGTCGTAATAAAGCGCTCCGGTTGCCGCGTCGTAGATGATGCGATCGGATGCGTCGAGAGCGCCGGTCCCGAGGGTGAATGCATCCGCCGAAAGGATGCCGAGCACAAGATTGAAGATCGAATTGTCGAGCCAGATAAGGTCGACGCCATATTGAGGCTCATAACCATTGAAGTCGACGATCGTATCGACATTCGTCGCGGCGTTCAGCGCACGATCGAACAGGAAAATGTCGCTACCAATTCCGCCGATCAATGTGTCGTTACCGGCTCCACCCGAGAGAGTATCGTTGCCGTCGTGGCCTTGGATCCTGTCGTTGCCGCGCATGCCGTAAATAACGTTATCGTAGCGCGTGCCCTCGAGGTCGTCGTTGCCGTCGCCCGCGACAGCATTCTCGATGAGCGAGCCTTTCGCCACGATCAAGAAGCTCTTGCCATCGACTGCGGACGTCCATCCCTCCGACATCCGGAGTCGAATGTCGCCGGTCATGGCCGCCAGATCGAGCCAGTCCGTCCCGCCATCGGCGTCATTGAGAATGATCCGCTCGCCCTCTCTGGCGATCGCGGTGAAGACCTCATCGGTATAGTGATAGACGTCGTCCGAGGTGTTGTGGGTGCCGTCCGCGGTGTCGGTTCCGTGTAGCGTAATGGATGCCGAATTGAGCGTGCCCGAATCCGCCTCCCAGCGATCCACGATACGGATCGTCCACTCGCCCGTGCCGTTCTCGCCGCGGAAGCCATTGGCGCCGAACGTCAGCACCGCATCCTCCGCCCCGCCGTTGTAGAACAGCTCGAAACGGAAATCGACGAGCGTCGACGTCGTCCCATCCGGAGAGATCAGGTAGATCTCGAGATCGTCGAGTTTTGTGTGATGCAGGTCGATCGAAACGTTGACGAAGTCGACCGTGAAGTCCGGACCGCCAAAGGTAAAATGGATGTCGGTTGTCTTGCCGTCCAAGAGCTCGACGCTTTGGGTGGTCGACTGCTTGAACGAGCTTTCGTTGGCACTCGTCTTCGGCCCGCCGAACAGGTTCCAGACCTCGGCCATGCGCACGGCGTTGTAGGCGTTGATGCCGCCGTAACCGTAGTCCTCCGAGTAGTGGAGGCCGCCGCCGTTCCAGTTGTCGGCGCCGTTGTACTTCCATGTGTTGTTTTCATCGTTGCGCCGAACGCCGCCGACGCCGCTACCCACTTCGTGCGCCGAATACGCAATGATGTTCTGAACGTCGCGCCAGCCGAGGTCAGGGTTGGCTTCGAGCATGAGCGCAACGACACCGGTCACGATGGGCGTCGCGCCGGAGGTTCCGCCGAATCCGTTGGTGTAATCCGTATCCGGAAGCCCGTTGTAGCCATAGTCGAGGCGTCCCGGGGCGTTGATATAACCCGTGTTGTCAGTGGTGACCAAACCACGATTGATCGTCGTAAACCAATCGCTGTAGCCGCTCGAAGGCGCCGAAACGAGCAGGTTTGCGCCATAGCTCGAATAGTACGACGCATCGCCATCGTCGTCGTAAGCGCCGACGATGATCGTCGCGCGGCTCGTGGTGGTGCCGTCGCCGTTGCTGTTCTGATCCTGATTGCCCGCGGCCTTGACCTGGATCGTACCCAGTCCATTGCGACCGATCTCAAGAGCCTCGAACCAGTAATTCAGAAGGCTGTCGTCCTGAGCGACGGCCATGACGTCTTGCCAGAAGCCGGGGAACTTGCCCCAGCTGTGGTTGATAACGTCGAAGTTCGAGGACTGCGAAGCGGCCTGCAGGAAGCCGGCGTAGTAGTTGTTGATGTCGCCCGCGCCGGAGAAAATGTTCACGCCCGTGAGCGACGCGCCCCATGCCACGCCAACGACACCCGTGCCGTTGTTCGCTGCCGCAATGAGGCCCGCGACTGCCGTCCCATGCGGCGCGCCGGAGACAGTGGACTCGAGCGGATTGAGGATTTGTCCATCGACCGTGACCTCACGGCTCGGATCGTAGTTGGCCGCCAAATCCGGATGGTCGGTTTGTAGACCGTCGTCGTAGACGCCGACGTGCACATCGGCGCCCGAGTATTCGTCCCAGATCGTCTCGATGTCGCCCATGTAGGCGAAATGCCACTGCAGATCGTAGTAGCCGTCGGTCGGTGTGAAAGCCGTCTCGTAGCCAAGCCCGGAGTGCTGCGACGGGACAGGCATCGGTAGCGTGGAGTAAACGGGGGAACGATTGCTGAGAGCGCTCAGGAAAGGCAATTGACCGCCGTCGGAAAGGAATTCCGCGAACCGATTTGCCCATACGCCATCGTTCAGCGCCGAGGCGCTGTTAGCAAGCTTTACGCTCATTTGGGTTCCTCCCCGAGGCAGATTTATTTTTAGGTCGTAGGCCTTTGGCGGCCACGTTTAAAACGTGTGAGCATTTGTCACGCTCTGTACATCGTTTGTAAGAAGTGAATACGTGTCCTGACAATATGGATTAGTTCCCGATTCGTGTCGGGAGCCAGGAGATATTCCCGATCGAATGCCGCGTTAATGCAAAATGGATCTCAGATTTTTTCCCGATATTGGCGGGATGCGGGACATACCCCCTACGTGGTCGTGATGAAGTAGTCTCAGGGATGATAGTCGGGCATGGCTCGCCCATCGTATGGTTTGACGCAACCATTAGGCGATCGGCTGCATACCGTTTGCGGACATGACGATATCTGGAGTTCGAGACTTCGGCGCTCAGGAGCTCCCGACAAAAAAATCGAAAGACATATCCCAGCGACCACTTGCACAGCGGCTCAACTCTGACGTCCAAGTTCCGCTTTCAAACTCTCGAATGTTTCGCGCAGATGCTTGGCGAGGGGCCTTTTGGTACCTTCCTCGACCCATCGATCCACGGCCAGGCGCAGCGCGCCCATTGAAGCCATGGCGATGAGCCGCAAGCTATCGCGGCGGCGCGCCTGAGGCCACTTTGCGCAGAGCGCCTCGAACACCGCCCCCTCCTGCTGCACGTACTTCGCATGTTTGCTTGCGCGTAACTCTTCGGTCGAGCGGAGCAGACGCTCGATCGCGACAAGCTCGTTCGCATCGAACTGGGACGCCAAGCTCAGGATGGCGTCGAGGACGGCATCGATCGGCGCCTTGTCCGCTGTCTGTTCTTGAATGGCGGCGGCTATTGCCGCACCGGTGCCGCTCTGCCACGCGAGGAGGATCTCCTCCTTGGATTTGAAATAGTAGAAGAACGTGCGCCTCGATATCCCCGACGCCTCGGCGATCGCGTCGAGTGTGGTCTCCTCGTAGCCTTGGCTCAGAAAGAGTTTCAGCCCCGTATCGGTGATGCGTTGGAGCGTCTCGCGGCGCTTACGCTCCCGCAAGCCGGGCTTTTGAGCAGAATTGTTCATACGACATTCTTCTGTCACAAATCGCACCACTTGTAAACTCGCACTGAGTGCAATATTGTTGGAATGCTGAAGCCGTATGTCGGCTCATACGGCACAAATCCAATTCCTTCCCGAGGAGACGAGATGCAAGGCGATATCATGATGTTCCTGCGGTCCTGGGCCGCCGAACCTCTACGCGTCGGCGCGATCGCACCTTCAGGCTCCTCACTTGCCGAGATCATCACGCGCGAGATAACGCCGGCCACGGGCCAAGTCATCGAGCTTGGGCCTGGCACGGGTGTCTTCACCGAAAAGCTGATCGAGCGGGGCGTCCGTCTCCAGGACCTGACCCTGATCGAATACGGGTCGGAATTTGCCATTCACCTCCAGACGCGCTTTCCCGGCGTGCGTGTGCTCTGGATGGATGCAGCCCGCCTGAAGACCGCCGACCTCGGCGCAAAGGCACCGGCTGGCGCAGTTGTGAGCGGCTTGCCTCTACTCGGCATGCCGACGCGAAAAGTGATGTCGATCCTCTCCGGCGCATTCACTCATCTGAGGCCGGGCGGTGCGTTCTATCAATTCACGTATGCCGGCCGCTGTCCCGTCCCGAGGCCGATCCTCGACCGTCTCGGCCTTAAGGCGACCCTGGTCGATCACACCCTGCGCAACATTCCCCCGGCCTCCGTCTATCGCATCACGAGACGGCGTGCCTGGCACAACTTGGTCTAGCTGAGTTGATCTGAAGCAAAATTATGTCGGCCCACAAGCATCCGCTTCGCATGGGACGGCGCCGCAATCCATGACGCGAGAAGAAAGAGAATTCCATGACAGGCAAAAAAAGCACTGTGAAGAAAACAGCGCTCGTCACCGGTGCTTCCTCAGGCATGGGCAAAGAGATCGCGAAGCGCCTCATCAAGGATGGATATCACGTGTTCGCTGCTGCGCGTCAGGTCCAGAAAATGGCTGACCTCGCGCGCCTCGGCGCCACGCCACTGCGCATGGATATTTCCAACGACGCCGAGATCAAGGCGGCAGTCGATAGGATCTTGGCTGAGACCGCGAGCGTGGATGTGCTGGTAAACAACGCCGGCTTCGGCCTCTATGGTCCGGTCGAGGAAATCGGCATTGACGAGGCGCGGTACCAGTTCGAGGTGAATGTATTCGGCCCCGCGCGTCTGACCCAACTTCTTTTGCCCGCAATGCGCAAGCAAGGCTCTGGCACCATCATCAACATCACGTCGATGGGCGGCAAGATCTACACCCTCCTCGGGGCTTGGTATCACGCAACCAAGCACGCTCTTGAAGGCTGGTCCGATTCCCTGAGGCTTGAGCTTATGCCGTTCGGCATTAAGGTCGTCGTAGTCGAGCCGGGCTTGATCGAGACCGGGTTCGGCGACGTGGCTGCCGACGGTCTTCTCAAGCGATCGGGCAACGGCGCCTATGCGAAAATCACGCAGGCCGTCGCCAAGACCACGAAGGCGAGCTACGGCCGCGGCCTCGGCACCGACCCGAGCGTCATTGCCCATGTCGTGTCGCAGGCCGCCAACGCCAAGAATCCCAAGACGCGTTATGTCGCGGGCAAGTATGCGAGGCCGATGATCTTCGTACGCAAATGGTTCGGAGATCGCGCGTTCGACCGACTGATTTTAAGCCAGATGAGCGGATAATCGCGCTGGCTAGAGAATAGGACGTCCGCATTCGCGAAACCAAGAATGCGGACGTCTCTATAGAGGCCGAACGCGATAGTTTCCGGTAAACTCAGAGCAACGAGGGGCCAGCGGATCACGGCGTCAATCGAAGCTTCGAAACATCCATCACCGCGTGAAACGGGAGTGTTGGAGGTAGCTTCAGCCGGCGCACACAGCATCGTTCCGACACGAAATTCCATTTCGCAGATATATACAGACACATTTGAACGTGAAGGCGCAATGATCGACCCGCACGATCGGCTCTCCACTGCTGGAGAACCGCACTATGCTTGTATTCATGCGCGTCGGATCCCCTCTGTCGATCGCCCTCGCGCTGATCCTCACATCAACAACTGCGGCCCTTTCGGAAGAACGGGAATATGAGCGGAGGCCTCAGCTTACAGTTACCGTCGACTCGGTACGAACGAGCCGAATCGAAGACATAGTTGTTGGGACCGGTACGGTAGCCGCATGGCGAGAAATGCCGATCAGCTCCGAAGCCAACGCACTGGCAATTGTCGAACTCCTTGCTGATGAAGGAGACGAGGTGAAAAAAGGCCAGCTCCTGGCGCGCCTCAATCAAACTCTTCTTCTTGCGCAGATCGAACAAAACAACGCCGCGGTGGCGGAGGCAGAAGCCAGCCTATCCAACGCTTTGGCCGACCAGAAACGCGCTCATACCGTTACCAGCGGCGTAATGAGCCAACAGACCATCGACCAACGCGAATTGGTCGTGAAGACAGCCGCGGCAAAGCTCGCCTCAACACAGGCAGCACTCGAGGAAACAAAAGCCAGATTGGCGCAGACGGTCATCGTCGCACCGGCGAACGCGATCGTAGCGGTGCGCACCGCAACCCTCGGTCAGGTTGTGCAAAGCGGTACGGACCTGTTCCGTCTCATCCAGGATGGACGCATCGAGGTGAATGCCCTGGTGCCCGAAGCTGATATCTTCAGGATCCTCCCCAAACAGACCGCACGCATCATTGATCCCATGGGGCGAATATCGCGAGCCTCTGTACGGATTGTAGCGCCGATGGTCGACGCCAAGACCCGCCTGGGCACGGCGCGTATTGCGCTGTCCGCGGGCACGGAGTTGAAGCCCGGCATGTTTGTCCGCGTCGAGATCGACGCCGGCAGCACGGAAGCCCTGACAGTTCCGCTCAAAGCGATCGTCTGGCGCGACGGGCGTGCGGCGGTCTTCACTGTGAGCGAAGACGGCACCGCAAACCTCAAGACAATAACCGCCGGGCGCAAGACCAGTTCGGCTGTAGAGGTCGTGGACGGCTTGGATGCCGGCGAGCGCATCGTCGTCGAAGGCGCCGGACTGCTGAACGACGGCGAGAAAGTCCGCGCCGAAGTTGCATCCGCTCAACCGTTCACGGCAACGCCATGAACCAGATTTCGGCTTGGTCCATCCGCAATCCGGTGCCCACCACCGTCTTGTTTCTGCTTCTGTCTCTCTCGGGTGTTGTCAGCTTCTCGAAGCTGCGCATCAACGACATGCCGGATATCGACATTCCCGCGGTCACGGTCAGCGTCGCCAGAAGCGGTGCCGCGCCAACTGAGATGGAAACGCAAGTCGCACGTCTTATAGAAGACAGCGTCTCCGGCCTCGGCAACGTCGAGCACATCCGATCCACCGTCAACGAAGGCCTCTCTACGACCAGCGTCGAATTCGCGTTGGGAACCGACATCGACCGTGCGACCGATGACGTCCGCAATGCTGTAGCTTCGATCCGCGCTAATTTGCCGGCGGACGTCCTGGAACCAACCGTGCAGCGGGTTGACGCCACAGGCCAGGCGATCCTGACGTTCATCGTCGACGCGCCCCGGATGGCTCCCGACGACCTGAGTTGGTTCATTGACAATGACGTGGCCAAAGCTGCGCTGTCGGTCAACGGTGTCTCCCGGCTCGAGCGGGCCGGCGGCGTGAACCAGGAAATTCGCGTGCGCCTGGCTCCCGATCGGATGATGGCTCTCGGCATCACGGCTTCCGAAATCTCCGATCAACTGAAGCGGCAGAACGTCAACGAGCCCGGCGGACGCACGACGCTCGGACAGCGCGAACAAGCGATCAGAACGCTTGGCAGCGCCAAGAACGTTCAGGCGCTAGCCGAAACGCGACTGATCCTGACGGACGGACGCACAGTGACGCTATCCGAGCTGGGCGTCATAGAAAGATCTTGGGCTGAACCCCGCCAACGCGCGCGTCTCGACGATCGCGAGGTCATCGGGTTCAGCGTCTACCGCTCGGTGGGCACCGGCGAAGTTGCAGTGACCGATGCAGTAAGAGCGAAAGTGGCGTCATTTGCTACCGAAAATCCTGACGTTGCGATACGCGAAGTGACCAGTTCGACCGATGACGTGCTGGAGGGATATGCGGCCGCGATCGAGGCTCTGCTCCTAGGCGCGGCGCTTGCCGTCCTCGTGGTCTGGTACTTCCTCCGCGATGTACGCGCGACCCTCATTTCCAGCGTGGCCTTGCCGCTGTCGCTGCTGCCCACATTCGGCGTCATGTACGTTCTCAACGAGTCGTTGAACAACATCACGTTGCTTGCCATCGCCCTGGTGGTCGGCATCCTGGTCGATGATGCGATCGTCGAGATCGAAAACATCGTGCGCCATATGCGAGCAACGGGAAAGAACGCTTACGAGGCCGCGATTGAAGCGGCCGACGAAATCGGACTTGCCGTTGTCGCAACGACATTCTCCATCATCGCCGTGTTCATGCCTGTGGGCTTCATGGGCGGAATTCCCGGCCAGATCTTCAAGTCGTTCGCTATTGCCGTCTGCACGTCGGTATTCTTCTCGCTCGTCGTCGCACGCATGCTGACGCCGATGATGGGGGCGTATTTGATGAAGCCCCACGGCGCACAAAAGGACGAAGCGTTCTGGGTGCCGGCCTATCTTCGATTTCTCGGCTGGACGTTGAGATGGCGATGGATAACGGTCTTCGCGGGCATCGCGATCTTCGCGGCCTCCCTGAGCCTGATTCCTCTGTTGCCGACTGATTTCATTCCCGCAACAGACCGAGGCAGGTCGGTTCTTGCAATTGAGCACGCCCCCGGCGCCAGCCTCACGGATACGGACGCAACCGTAAGGAGGGCAATCGCTATTCTGCAAGCACGGCCGGAGGTCAAATCCGTCTATGCGGCCCTGGGAACGCAAACGTCCTCGGGAGGTATCGGCGATGAGAGTACGTCAGGAGAGGTTCGCAAGGCGACGGTGACGGTAAACCTGAAGCCGCGCGATGAACGGACGATCACGCAGCAGGAGTTTGAAGCATCGGTAGCATCTCAACTTGCGGAGCTGCCAGGCGCGCGACTGCGGTTCGGCGCCGATGGACAGTCGGGTGCCAAGGTCCAGGTCACGCTGAGAAGCGATGACTCGGAGAAGCTATCTAAAGCGGTCTCTTTGATCACACGCGAGATGCAGACAACGCCGGGTTTCCAGAATGCCGGCTCGACGGCCAGCCTCGCCCGCCCCGAATTGCAGATCACGCCCAAGCTCGACAAGGCGGCCACGCTCGGTGTTTCTTCCGAGGCGATAGCTCAAACAGTCAACATCGCGACGCTGGGCGAATCCGATCACAACCTGCCGAAGTTCAACCTCGAAGATCGGCAGATCCCCATTCGCGTCATGCTAGACGAAGGCGCGAGGTCGGATTTCTCGCGGATCTTGAGCTTGCAAGTGCCGACATCAACCGGCACCGTTCCACTTTCCTCCGTGGCAGACATCGAACTTGGCGCAGGCCCTAACCAGATCGACCGCGTCGACCGCATCCGAAGTGCGACCATCGAGGCTGAGATCGTGGGCTTGACGACGGGACAAGCCGAGGAGATCGTTTCCAATCTGCGTTCGGTCAAAGCGCTTCCACCTGGAGTGACCCGCCAATCCGCGGGCGACGCGGAACACATGGAAGAGCTGTTCGGTGGCTTTGTCCTTGCCATGGTCTCGGGCATTGTCTTGCTGCTGTTCGTAATCGCCCTGTTGTTCAACAATTTCATTCAGCCAGTTACGATCCTGACCGCACTTCCCCTATCGCTCGGCGGTGCATTCGGATTGATGGTGGCGACCGGTACGTCTCTGTCCCTACCAGCCCTGATCGGGATTCTCATGCTGATGGGGATTGCCGCCAAAAACTCGATCCTGCTCGTCGAGTACGCAATCATGGCCCGGTTCACTCAGAACCTCGAACGGAATGAGGCGCTCATCGAAGCAGCGCGGAAGCGCGCCCGCCCCATTATCATGACCACGGTTGCGATGGGGGCTGGGATGCTGCCACTCGCGTTTGGTATCGGCGCTGACGCGGAATTTCGCGCCCCGATGGCCATTGCCGTGATCGGTGGCCTTCTGAGCTCGACCGCATTGAGCCTGATCTACGTTCCTGCGGTTTTCACCGTCATGGATGATCTCGACCTCTGGGCACGCAGGATGTTTGAAGCACTCATTCAAACTCCACCTCCCCTCGCGACGAAGAGACATTAGCCAATGCGCGACGTCGGATCGTCAATGCCGCCTCGATTTTCAGACCTCCCACATCAACGCCCCGGACCGACAAAGATCCATTAACGATGATCCGCCACACGAGCGACACCGCGACCATCCACACCGCCACGGCACTCCTCGCGGTCGGCACTCTCGTCCGCCTCGCCCTCGCCGCGCTGCTCGATCCCGGCGTCGACGAAGCCTACGCCATGGCGGTCGCGACGCAGTGGCAGCTCTCCTGGTTCGATCACCCGCCGATGGCTTTCTGGTGGGTCAAAGCGATGCACGACCTGGCTGCGCCTTTCTTCGGTGACCCAGTGCCAGCCTTGGTGCTGCGGCTGCCCTTCGTACTGGCCTTCACGGCCACCAGCGCGGTGATGTTCGACCTCACCCGCCGTCTCTGGGGAGCGAGAGCCGGATTGTGGACGCTGGTGGCGCTGACCCTGGCGCCGTTCTTCATGGTATCCGCCGGATCGTGGATGGTCCCAGATGGACCACTGGCACTCTTCCTCGCATTGACTGCGCGGTTGCTCGCCGAAATCCTGTTCTTCGCCCCCGTTCCCGAAGCAGAACGCGAACGTCGATTGTGGCTCGCCGCCGGGCTCACCCTCGGCCTCGCCGCCCTCTCGAAGTACCACGCCGCACTTTTCGCCCTCGGCGCTGTCACCTTTGTTCTCATCACCCCGCATCGCCGCCGCCTCGCCGCACCGGGCCCGTGGCTCGCCGTCCTGATCGCAAGTATCGTTGCGTCGCCCGTACTAATCTGGAACGCCGAGAACGGCTGGGTATCACTCCTTTTCCAGTCGTCGCGCGGCGTCGGCCCGAATGGCATCAACTGGTCAGGGCTTGCCCGCGCGATACTCGGACAGATGGGTTATCTCGGCCCATGGACTGTCGTCGCTACAGTCGCCGCCGCGGTATCGCTACTGCGGACCGACCGCACGCTCTCTGGCCCAAGCGCCTTCCTGGTGGCGCTCGCGCTGCCGTCCATCGTCGTCTTCACTGCTGTACCGCTTTGGGGTGGCCATGCCCTGCCCCATTGGCAGATGCCGGGATGGTTGTTCCTGCTGCCGATCCTCGGTCGCGCTATCGCCGACATCGAGAAGCGGCGCGATGAAGCCTTGCGGCTTGCCCGCGGCTCCGCTGTCGCTGCCACTGCAGTGCTTGCTCTGGCGATCGTCGCAGCTACGCTGGTCCGCGTCTTCCCACCCTCTCCATCGACCGTCACCTTCCTGGGGATCGGCAGCTTCCTGCAGGAATCGGTGACTTGGCGCGGTCTCGCCGCTGGGCTCGTGGACCGTGGTCTGCTAGCGGCGCCATTGCCTGCGGACCCGAAGCAGCCCCGCCCTCTCGTCGTCGCGTTCCGATGGATCGAAGCCGCTCGCATTGCAGAGGCCCTCGGGGCACACGCGACTGTTGCAGTGTTCGGAAGCGATCCACGCGGCTTTGCCTTTCTCGCCGACCCCGCTGCGTGGATTGGCCGTGACGTGCTTTTGATTGGGCAGCCTAAGACCTTCGCCCGCCGCCTCGAAACGGTCCGGCCACATTTTTCAAGCATCGATATCCAATCCCCCATCGGGGTGAAGGTTGGAGACATTGATTTATTCGAGGTCGAGGTGGCGATCGGCCGTAACTTGATATCACCCTATCCGCTGCCATACCCACGCCGCTGATGGACGCGAGAAAGCGCTACCGGCGTGGGGCTGTGGCCCAAGGGTACCCGCGGCTTGCTTGAGCATAGCCGAGGTCGAAGAGCTGCCGCATATACCCCTTATCAAAGGGCTCGTCGGATATGCCGTCAAAGCTTTCAGGAATGACGGCAAGCCGAAAGGCCATGCCCTCCGATTTTGCCTGCGCGTAGACACGTTCAACATCACCGCGCGCCTGGCTCTTTATGAGTGTCTCGAGTGACCGGTTGGCAATTTTCAAGATCGTCGGATCAACGGATTGCCACACCGGTCCCATCTTGCCATTGCGGATCACATAGAGACGCGCCTGAGCTTGCGTCATCTTTTGAGACAAGCCATTTGCGACATGGGGGATAAAGAACACCTGTCCGACAGTCCCGCCATCGGCGTGCATTTCCTGAAACTCGCGACCATCGACGGTCACCTTGAGAAGTACCGGCGGCAAAACACCCGGAATGGCTGCCGACGCGAGCAGAATGCGCCGGAACAGATCAAGACGATCTGCATTTTTGCTTGCCGCGATCGCCCCGAGGTTCCAGATCACCTGGCGTTCGGCCTCGACATTCGTCGTGGCGACGAGAAGCCGCCGGCCGCGCGCGTGCTCACGCGCTATCTCATCCACGAGCTCGATGTTGACGTAGTGCCGCAATAGCGCTTCAAGCCCGCTGGCATCAATGAGCGATGGCCCTCCGAAGACCGCCGAGAATATCTGCGGCGTTCCGAGATCATCTGTTTTGTATTGAGTGTAGATTTCCTCGAGCTTTTTGTCATAGGCAGGACCGAGGAATGCAAATGGCGCCGCGAGTGCGCCCGTGCTGACACCCGTTACGACATCGAAGATCGGCCGTTCGCCGCTTGCCGTCCAGCCGACAAGAAGTCCTGCACCGTAAGCCCCGTCTCCTCCACCGCCCGATAGCGCCAAATAGCTCCGCGCCCGCGGCCGTTTTCTCTCCACCTCTGTTCGCGACAACGGCGCCGGTAAAACGCCTGTGAAGTTGATAGCCGCATCGGCTTCGTCCGCATCTCCCCATGCGCGAATATTTGTGTAACCCGACACCTGCGCTCGACCTATTGCTGCTTCCGGAACCGGCGTATACGCGAGCGTCGCAGCACATCCCCCTAGTGCGAGCGCAGTCATGACAGTCAGTGTTCGATACAGGGACACCATTCTCTACTGTCCATGCGTTCGCTGAACCCCGTAAGCAGAGCAGGGTCCAAGCAAGGCCAGGCTGCGGTTTAGTTGAGCACGCAGCCCGGCCAACGATGATGCGTGAGCGTACCGGTGAGCCATCAGCAGCCCTCAACGCAGAAGGGACGCATCAGATTTGATGCCCGAGCATCCCTTGGCGGCGAGCATTGCTTCGAGCTGATTGACCTTGATGCGCTCTTGCCGGAGCTTCTCCGTGGCCTCGTATCCGGATCCATCGGGCCCGAACAGGCGCCCATACGCCAGCATGATGGTCGCCGGAGGCGCTCGCCGCTCCGCTTCTTCCTGCCGCCGCAGGTCCTCCATTTTTCGGAAGTGAGAGGCAAATGTGCTGGCAATGCTTGCGCAAGTACCTGTCTCTTCGGAACCAGCCACGGCATCGCCCCCGCGGTTCGATCCTTCGTTCTCAAAATCACGCGCCACACGCCCGGACTCGATCTGTTCAGTGGCGCAGCCAACGACAAGCAGCAGGACCAAACTCACCATCGCGGCCGTAGGCGCACCGGCACGTGAGGCTTGAACGTCGAGGTAAGCCCTTTCTCCAAGCGGGCCATTGGCGACACGCCCGGACCGAAGCCAACGCGCTCCACAGTCGGTGCGGACGAGCTCCGAACGCCTTGGTGTTTGTAGCCGTCGCCGAGCGCATGGCCGGCCCCTTCCGCACTGGATCGAACGGTTCCTGTGCGGGGCACGGGGTCTGCGAGCAGCGTCGCGCGCCTGTCTCCGTCCTGCCCGACGGCGAACCGATCGAGATCGATAGCAGAGGACCTCGCAACCAATCCCACCAACTGGGGAACGAATGCTTTGGCTCATCACGGCTTCAGTAAGCAACACTGGACCGGCAGCCGAAGACCGGGAGCCGGATCGTCCGCCCTGGAAATCGTAGCCAACTCGATAGTAGAAGCTGCCCGCCGGCAAACCATCCTTGTAAAGGACACGCTCCATCGGATCTCCGAGCGTTCCGAAGTAATGGGCGAGCGCAGGATCGACGACATGGGAACGCTTGAAGGCGAACATCACGGCCGGCCGGCCGCGCAACGATCCTGCGTCGTGCCAGTACTCGTACATCAGGCTCATCTTCCCCAGAACGCCGCGTCCGACCGAGTTGGTGGCGCCTTCGCCATTGCCATTGTTGTAGAAGGCGAGTTCGCTCGCGACGTTGTAGGTATCTAGGCCGATCATGAAGGGCTCGGTGCCCGTGGCCTGCATCACCTCGAGTTCAAGGTCAGCGGCTTCGCGTCCGAACTCGCTCCAGGCCACCGGAACATCCGGGAGACGCAGGGCATACCCGAGGCCCGGCACACCTAGCGTGAGATAATTCAGGAGAAGCCCGTAGGCCACGAGGCTGGTCCCGATCGTTGGCACCCACACGCGACGCATCGCGCGTTCGAAAGCCAGGGCACGCTCCCCAGCAGAGAGAATTGACGCCGCGATTGCGGGAAGAGCAGAAAGCCACACCGGCCCCGTCCAGTTGAGTTTCGCGTCGCGCGTCAAACTGAAAACGAGAAACACGCACAGCGGAACGAGCGTTGAAATGAGGATGAAGCGCGAGTGGCGCCGCACTTCCTCATCCACGTGAGCCGTCCTCTCGAACCGGCGAAGCGTCCAGATCACCCCCACCGCCGAAATCAGAACCGCCGGAGTAATCAGGATCGCGGCGTTAAAGACGAGCATCGGCAGCGAAAAATTTAACGCAGCATTCAGGCGACGCGTGCCTTGGAAGAAGAAGGATGCAAAACCGTTTTCCAGATTCCAGTAGAGGACTGGTGAGAAGATGAGCATCGCCAGCGCGGCGGCAAGATAAGGCTCGGGCCGCTTCAGCCAAATCCGCGACCGCACATCGACAAGCAGGAAAAACAACGCGGCCGGCATAAGAAGTGCGATCGTGTACTTCGAAAGCATCCCAAGGCCAATGCAGACACCGACGCCCCACCAGGCATTCGACCGGCCACCTACCAGCGCGCGCTCCAGAAAATAGAGTGCACCGGCCCACGCCGCGAGCAACGGCGCATCAGGAGTCATGAAGAAGCCGGTCGCGAAATAGAACGGCAATGCCGCAATAAGCAGCAAGTTAACGAACGCCGCAGACTTGCCGAACAGCCTATGCGTGAGTTTAAAACTGAAGAAAGCTGTTACGAACCAGCTGAGCCAGGCAGGAACGCGCACGCCGAACTCGTTGTCGCCGAACACGTTGGTGCCAGCCCAGATCAGCCACGCCACCATGGGCGGATGGTCGAGATAGCTGATGTCGAGATGCTGTGAGTAATTCCAATAATAAGCCTCTTGCGGCAACAGATCGACAAGGCCGACGAAGAGCAGACGCAGAACGATGACGTAGCTCGCCACGCCGATGGCGGCAACGCGCCAGCGTATGTCGGCGGGAACTCGTGGATTGACGAACGGAAACACAAAAAAAGCGGAGCCGAGATACGTAACAAGGGCCGCGGCACCGATTGCGTACAGTATTGCGACCTGCGTGGATGCACCGAGGATATCGGTTGACCCAGCCAGGATGCCGCCGCGAATTGCAAGAGCCAGGAGGCACACGGTGAAGAAGCGCAGGTAAAGCTCCCCCGGTCGCTGCCGGCTCGCCCCCGAGCTTTCGGCGAAAGACCAACGCGAGTTCAGGACGTAATTCGACAGAGTGGCGACGAGAAAGCTGGTGATGTGAGCGGTGATCAGCGTCGCGCCGAGGCCCGAGAGGGCCAGAAACACAAACATGTCTACGAACATGCCGATGAGGCCAACCGCTGCGAAGCGGGCTACGCCGCCGGCCGACACCGCTCCACCGGCCAACGCAAAAAGACGGCGCAGATAAGCCACCAACTGCGCCTTGCCGATCTTGGATTCGC
This sequence comes from Hyphomicrobium sp. LHD-15, assembly GCF_031157355.1. Lineage (GTDB taxonomy): Bacteria > Pseudomonadota > Alphaproteobacteria > Rhizobiales > Hyphomicrobiaceae > Hyphomicrobium_C. The sequence continues at coordinate 53,337 of NZ_JAVIFT010000009.1, read as the reverse complement.
CATGTATGCGATCGGGAAAGACGATCGGAACCTCGCTAACCCTCAGTGCGCCACCGCCGTGGGCGATGACCTCGAGCCCGATCTTGAAACCCGCAGCCTCGGGATCGACTGCGAGCAGTCGATCCCGACGTACCGCGAAAAATCCGGACATCGGATCCTTCACCTCCGTCAGCGGCCATGCCAGCAGGCTGCCGAGGCGCGACAGCAAAAGTCTCCGAAACGGCCAATCCGGGGTTGCCCCGCCTGGCACGAAGCGGCTGCCCACCACCATGTCGCTCGAACCATCCATGACCGGATTGACGAGCGCGCGGATGCGACCGGGCGGATGGCTGAGGTCGGCATCCATGACAACCACGATATCGGCTACGGCAAGCGCCGCAGCTTTCAGCACATCGCCGGCCAGCCCCCGTGTTCCGTCGCCCACAACAAGGCGTACATTCGTTACACCTTCCCACTTCCTCACCTGCTCGACAGTGCCGTCCGTCGAACCGCCGTCAGCGATTAGAATCTCGAAATCGAGACCGTTCCCACCTTCGGCGAGGATTGCGGCAAGCAACGCATCGACGTTCTCGACCTCGTTGAGCGTCGGCACGACAACCGACACCCGCACGGCACTCCGCAGGCAACACGGGGCCGTTCCATCCAGAGAATGCTGGATGGAGTTTGTCATCTCTGGCGATTGCATCGGCTAAACGCGTTCCCTTGATGTGGCGTTGTATCTAGCGAAATCGCGCGGGGTTCTATCGTGATGCTTGTTTGGCGCCGTTGTCGGTCCATTCAGGCGGCAACCCAAGTTGCTCGCCGACAGCGCCGGCGATTCCCGGAGCGCGGCCGTAGTTTTCACAAGCGGCGTACTTCGGAGCGAGCCCCATGGTGGAGTTGATTTTTTGCCAAGAAGGCAGCGATGGCAGGCTGATGCCCCCGTTATCGAAGGGGCTCTCGCCTTTTATGAGCAGGTGGGCGAAGTCGTCAGCGAACTTGTCCGCCAGATCGTAGGCGTCACTTGCTTTCGACGCCTTTGGCGAGCTGAAAAACGCCGTCGCGCCTCTTGCCCAAAGCATGGATGCCTGTTGATAGCCCTGAGAGTCGATAGCCTCCGACTCGAGCGAAAGGCTGCCCAGTCCGATCGGAACGCGCGGCACCGGAACCGGCACATTCACCTTTACGAAGTTCATGCCTAGCGATGCGGCAGCCGATACGCCCGCCGCGACCTCATCGGTTTCCGTCGCCTGAGTGACGGTTGCGCGAACGGTCAAATCCGCCGGTTCGTAGGGTGTTACGACTTTGAAGCGGTCGCTGAGGTTGATGCACAGCGCACGATTTATGGCATTGGCGACAAGCTCACGCTGTTCGTACGAGAGCTTCGGCGCAATAGTGGAAGGAAACGCGGTCGGTTGGATTTTGATCGTCTTGGCCGCCAGCACCTGCTCCTTCTTCACTTGAAGACGCGCCTTTGTCAGCAGGCCGTCGGAAGGCGTCATTGCGTCGTAGGACGTCAATCCGACACCTTGCACTAGAGGTGCACTGGCGCATGCGGGAAGAAGACCGACCATGGCCAACATGACGAGGTTCGTAGAACCAGGCGGCACGCGCATTGATCGCCTCCTGCTCACCTGCTCCACCGACGAGACGCTGGGCCTGGTGACCAATGGCGCGAAGTGAGTGCCCCCTGCAGAAAATGCCTTGCCGGCCGCGATACCATTTCTGGCCGCTCTTGAGGCCCTCGACCCAGTTGGAAAGCGCATTCAGAACCCCCGATCGTTAACGCTCGCGGCAATCGATAAGGAGTTCTCGTGGCTTAATATCCGGACTTGAATGTCCGAACGTTTCCCTCCGTGCGTTTTTTATGTCGAAACATGTCTTGGCGGTCCGTAGACAGCCTTTGACACAAAAAAGTTGCTCCAGCGCTCTACGGCAGAGATAGATCAACACGATAGAGCAGAGGCATTGACGGTCGGATATGAGCCCGCACGCGCAAATTCTCGTTGTCGATGACGACACGGAAATCCGGAAAATGATCGCTCGCTACATGCAGGAGCAAGGCTTTCGCGTTCTGCTCGCATCGAAGTGTTCGGAGGTGCACGAGAGGATCGTGACCAATCAGATCGATCTCATCATCCTCGACGTGATGCTGCCCGACGGTTCGGGACTCGATCTTTGCCGGGATTTGAGAGCAGCGCGATCGACAATTCCGATCATCCTGCTCACGGCCTTGAGGGAGGATGTCGACCGGATCATCGGTCTTGAAATCGGCGCCGACGACTACCTCGGAAAGCCATTCAATCCAAGAGAGCTGCTAGCCAGGGCACGTGCGGTCCTCCGACGGGTCGCAAATTCCGACCTGGAGCCTCGCACGGCCGGTGTCTATCACTTCGAGAACTTCGTAGCCGATCCGTCCACCCGTTCGGTGACCGACCCCAATGGCGGCGATGTGCCCCTCACCGGCGCCGAGTTCGATCTGCTGATGACCTTTTTGGACCGGCCGGGGCGCGTACTCACGCGCGATCAACTCCTCGACCTGACGCGTGGAGGCGACGGCGAGGTTCTGGATCGCTCGATCGACGTTCTGATCAGCCGGCTGCGGCGTAAGCTTTCGGACGGCGGCGCGCCTCAATTCTTCAAGACTGTCCGCAACGGCGGATATCAGCTCGCCGCCAAGGTCCGTATTCTGGATAGGCACAGATGAATACGCTGCGGGCCAAGATCGCCCTGCTTCTCGTGACCTCCATCGTTTCGGTCGTGGCATTGATCACGCTTGCCGTGATGTATGTTTTTGCGACGCCGAATGACATGGAGATCGAATTCCTCGCCAAGCAGCTCATAACCATAGAACGGCTTGGAAAACATAATCCTGAAGTGGAGGGTCTATCTCGGCACCCCGATGCGGGCGTGCTCGACAAAAAACAAACCGAACTGATGCGCGCAAGCACTGCGCAGCATGGAACACCCGTCGACGTTATCGTGACGTACAATCGAGACGACAGCCGATTCCGCATCGCGTCGATACGCGTCGGACCTCAAAGCTGGGCCGTTGTCGACATTGATCCTCCATCAGAGCCAGAATTATGGATTTGGTTCGTACTCATCACGATTGGTGTCGGATCGATTGCGGTGTTCGCAGCCCATCGTATGAGCAAGCCCCTGGCGCTCCTTGAAAGCGCGGCCGAGTCGGTCAGCCCGGACGGCAGCCTTCCGATGCTCGCCGAACGAGGCCCCGCGGAGGTTCGCGCGACGGCAGCCGCGATCAACTCGCTTTCCGCTCGCCTGAAACGCGCCACCGAAAGCCGGATGAGGCTCGTTGCGGCGGCCGGCCACGACCTTCGCACCCCACTGACGCGCATGAGATTGCGAGCGGAATTTGTCACGGACGATGAGGAGCGGACTTTGTGGCTCAGGGATATCGACGAACTCGAACGGATTGCCGACAGCGCGATTCAGCTTGTCCGAGAGGAAACGACGAAGGCGTCGCTGGAAGTCATTCGGGTGGATGACCTTGTCAGGAGCGTCGTGGAAGATTTGCAGGAACAGAATTTTGAAATCGAGGTGATCGACACGAGCGAAGCGTACGTCAGGGCCAACCGACTGGCTTTGAGCCGCGCATTGCGGAACCTCCTGATCAACGCCGCGACCCATGGCGTACGCGGCGCTGTAGCCGTCACCGGAGGTGCGATGGCGCGAATTACCATCTCTGATCAGGGGCCCGGTATTTCAGCCGATGTTCTGGACCAGGTATTCGAGCCGTTTTTCCGAGCCGATAGGGCGCGTGGCCAGAAAATCCCCGGTGCCGGCTTGGGCCTCACGATCTCTCGCGAGATCATCCGCAGGGACGGAGGGGACATCAGAATCTCAAATCGTCCCGACGGGGGCTTGGCTCAGGTCGTCGAGCTTCCCACTGTGCTTCCTGGATGAACGTTGTCCCGATGCCAACCCTTCGCTGTTTCCGGCAGCTGATCCTGCGCGGCTCACAAATGACGCCACACTTCCTCACGCGCCTACCATTTCGTGACCGGGCGCCTCGAACCCTAACCTGCGATCAGTGAGAGACAGACGGTAAAAACATCGCCGTTGAACTGCGTTGTGATAGGCAGGCCGCTCCTCCGGAAGACTGAGAGCATCGCTTGGTTCTGGGATAGAACCTGTGCCTCGAACCGCGAAACACCCCGCTCCCTCGCGATCCCAGCGAGGTGTTTGAGAAGCAGAGGGGCGACGCCCCGCCCGCGGTAACCCTCACTGGTAATGAAAGCGATCTCGGCGCTGTCCTGCACGCTCGCTACCTCATTGAACGCGTAGCGGCCGCCTCCGATCAATTGGGGATCACCGCCGTTCTCCGCTGTGACCACCACGAGCGCAACGACGCGATCGAAGTCGACCTCGGTGATCTGCCGCAGCTCGTCGTCGGCCAACGTTTTCTTGTAGGTGAAGAAGCGCTTATAGACCGACTCGGAATCAAGCCCCTCAAACGCAGTAAGAACTGCGCGCCAATCATCCGGGCGTATGGCGCGAACGGTCACGGAAGTGCCGTCGCTCAAAGTCGTGGCTGCCTGATAGGTTCGCGCATCGATCACGACACCGCCTCACGCGTCAGCCCCGCTGGAAAACCAAAATTCTACGATTCACTATATCATCCGATGGCGCATCGGTTCGAATATTTGCTACATTGCGATCTTGTACGACCCAAAGATCGAAGCAATGTCGCGGGAGGCCACCAAATGCCTCTTATAGAGACCAAGCTGGACGGTGCGGTCGGCACCATCATCCTCGACAATCCTGAAAGGCGCAATGCGCTTTCGGCCGAGGTTGTCGAGGACGTGATCGGCGCACTCATGGGCTTTGCAGACAAGCACGCCCGAGTTGTCATCCTGCGCGCCCAGCCCGGCACCACGGTATGGTCCGCCGGCCACGACGTGAACGAACTTCCTGAAGGCCGTCGCGATCCGCTTGGCTGGGACGACCCGCTCCGTGCGCTCGTGAGAGCAATAGAGGAGTTTCCGGCGCCAGTAATCGCGATGATCGAAGGGGGTGTGTGGGGCGGCGCGTGCGAACTCGCGTTCGCGTGCGATCTCATCGTTGCCGCGCCGAGCGCAACGTTCGCCGTGACGCCGGCGAAGCTCGGAGTTCCCTACAATGTCACCGGGATGCTGACCTTCCTCAACGCGTGTCCGCTACGTGTCGTGAAGGAGATGGTATTCACGGCGAAGCCAATCTCCGCCGAGCGCGCCGAACGCCTCGGTGTTGTCAACCGTGTGGTCCCGGCCGAGGAGCTAGAGGCCTTCACACAAGGTCTCGCCTGGGATATCTGCCAGAACGCGCCGCTGTCGATCTCAGTCATGAAGGAGCAAATGCGGATGCTCGCGGGTGCCCATCCCATGAGCCCCCGCCGGTTCGAGCGTGTGCAGGGACTTAGACGCATCGTTTACGACAGCGAGGACTATGCCGAAGGCATTCGGGCGTTTCGCGAGAAGCGCGTCCCGAAATTCTCCGGTCATTGATGGGGAACCAAAGATCACCGCCTTGGGCGACCAAGGAAGGAGCGAGAAATGGAACACCGCAGAAGCACACGCAGCCGCGCAAGTGAGAGGGCGTCGGAAAACACCGACGAATCCACACTGAACGACGAGGGCAAACTCAAGCGCAAAGCCTTTGAAAAGGAGCTCAAGCGGCTGCACGGAGAGCTCGTGAAGCTTCAGGAGTGGGTACGGCACGAGGAGAAGAAGATCTGCATCGTTTTCGAGGGACGCGACGGCGCCGGCAAGGGCGGCACCATCAAGGCCATCACAGCGCGGGTCAGCCCTCGTGTGTTCCGTGTGGTGGCATTGCCCGCGCCGACCGAGCGCGAGAAGTCACAAATGTATATCCAGCGCTATCTGCCTCACCTGCCCGCGGGCGGAGAGGTCGTGATATTCGACCGGAGCTGGTACAATCGCGCCGGCGTCGAACGCGTCATGGGCTTCTGCACCGATGAGCAGGCCAAGCGTTTTCTCAACATCGTTCCCGACGTTGAAAAAGCGATCACGGAATCTGGGGTTATCCTGCTCAAGTACTGGCTTGAGGTTAGTCCGGACGAACAGACCAAACGGCTCGAAGACCGCATCGACGACGATCGGAAAATCTGGAAACTTTCTGGCATGGACATCAAGTCCTACACGCGGTGGAACGACTATTCGAAAGCGCGCGACGACATGTTCCTGGCGACGGATACCGCCTGGGCTCCCTGGTATGTGGCGCGCTCCGACGACAAAAGGCGGGCTCGCCTCAATATCATCGAGCATCTCCTGGGCAAGATTCCCTACAAGAGCGTTCCACGGGAAAAGGTGAAGCTCCCGAAGCGTCGCGTAACGGCAGGCGCAGGCGACCTCGTCCATCCTGTCAAACAGGTTCCCGAAGTCCATTGACGGGCCGGATCATTGTGCCGTCCGGCCTCCCTCGATGGGGATGGCGGCACCGGTGATCCGAGCGCCGGATTCAGTGCCTAAAGAATCATTTCAGGCACCCTCTGCGGGATGATCAATTCTGCCTCAGTCGCCTCGGAGATCTCTTCGATAGATATTCCGGGCGCGCGCTCGCTGAGAGTTGCGCGGCCTTCCGAAAACGCGATGACAGCAAGTTCCGTGACGACGAGATCCACGGGGCGCACAGACGTCAGCGGCAATGAGCACTGCTTGACGATCTTGGATTTGCCCTTGGCAACGTGCTGCATGGCGACCACAACGCGTTTCGCACCGGTCGCGAGATCCATTGCGCCACCCATCCCCGGGACCATCTTACCTGGGATCATCCAGTTGGCGAGCAAGCCGCGCTGGTCGACCTGTAAACCTCCGAGCACGGTCATGTCGACATGGCCGCCGCGGATGAGGCCGAACGAGATAGCGCTATCGAACGTGCATGCCCCGGGCAGCGCAGTGACCGGCCGGCCACCGGCATCCGTCAGGGTCGGATGCGCCATGCCAGCCTCCGGTATGGGACCGGTTCCGATCAAGCCGTTCTCTGACTGGAAGAAGACGTCGATGTTGGCCGGCACATAGTTGGCAACGAGCGTCGGAATGCCGATGCCGAGGTTAACGAGCATTCCAGTCCGCAGCTCGCGGGCAATGCGTCGTGCGATGAGCGTCTGTGCGTCCATTGCGGTCACTCGTTTGCGACGAGGTAGTCGACCAAGGGAGCCGGCGTCACGACGTGATCCGGGGCTATCAATCCGACCGGAACGATGTGTTCGGCGCCGGCGATCACCGTCGCAGCCGCCATCGCGACCAGCGGATTGAAGTTCCGCGCCGTCAACGCATAAGAAAGATTACCGATATAGTCGGCGAGGAAGGCGTGAACGAGGGCGAAGTCTCCCTTGAGCGGGGTTTCAAGCAGGAAGTCCTGCCCGTCCACGTCGATCTTCCGCTTGCCCTCCTCTACGACCGTACCGACGCCGGTTGGCGTAAGCACGCCGCCGAGGCCAAAGCCGCCTGCACGAATGCGCTCGATGAGCGTTCCCTGCGGAACCAACTCTACCGTGAGCACACCAGCATGCATCTGCTGCTGCGTTTCGGGGTTGAGCCCGATGTGGCTCACGATTGCGGTGCGCACGAGCTTTGCGCTGATCAGCTTTGCTATGCCGGTTCCAGGCTTCGCGGTGTCATTGGCGATGACAGTGAGCTCGTGCTTTCCCTGACGCACGATTTCGTCGACGATCCGTTCCGGCGTGCCGACGCCCATGAAGCCGCCGACCAAAAGGACGGCACCGTCCGGTATCATTGCAACGGCTTCCGCAACGGGTATAGGCTTCATCTGCGGTCCCACCGGTTACTGGCTAACTATCGGAGGACAAACCCGGCGGCTGTCTAGTCGATGATGTGATAGCCGCCATCGATGTAGAGGGTCTCTCCGGTGATCAGCTTGGCGCCGTTCATGGCGAGCACGGCCACGGCGACACCGACATCGTCGATGGAGACCAAGCTACGGCTCGGCGCTTTCGCTTGGGCCTTTTGCAGCAGCTTGTCGAACTCACTGATCCCCGAAGCAGCTCTTGTCTTGAGCGGGCCGGGAGAAATCGCGTGCACCCGAATGCTCTGCGGGCCTAGCTCCGCCGCGAGGTAGCGGGTGGCGGATTCCAACGCCGCCTTCACAGGTCCCATGATGTTGTAGTTTTCGACCACCATCTGCGATCCATAGTAGGTCATCGTGAAGAGCGTACCGCCGCTTTTCATAAGCGGCTCCGCCAGCTTTGCCATGCGGATGAAGGACCAGCAGGAAAGCTCCATAGCGAGCAGAAAACCATCTCGGGAGCAATCAACGACACGGCCGTGAAGATCGTCCTTGGGAGCGAAGGCGATGGAATGCAAGACGATGTCCAGTTTGCCCCACTTCTCCTTCACGGCGTCGAAAACGGCTTCCAGCTCTCCTGGCTTTTGGAGATCGAGCGGCATCATCATCGAGGCACGGACCTCTTTCGCCAAGGGCTCGACGAAGCGCCTGGATTTATCGTTGAGGTAAGTGACTGCGACATCAGCGCCGAAGGCGTGAAACGCCTTGGCACAGCCCCACGCGATTGATTGATCGTTCGCGATTCCGGTTACCAGCGCTTTTTTGCCTTTCAAAAGCGCCAACGTTGAGAGATCGATCATGCGCGTTTCTCCTCAAGGGCGGACGCCGTACGTTCACGCAACACGCGCAACGTATGGGTCGCGATCATAAACTCCTCGTCGGTCGGAATGACAAAGCACGGCACGCGGGCGCCCTTGCGGGAGATGCACGGCGCGTTCTTCTTGTTGGCTTGCGTAGAGACATCTAGGCCGAGCCATGAGAGGCGCCGGATCACGGCTTCACGAATGAGGGGAGCGTTCTCGCCGATCCCGGCAGTGAAGACGAAGCCGTCGATACCGCCCATTGCAGCAGCCAGCATTCCCGTGAACAGGGCAATGCGATAGGTGAAGTAATCCAGAGCCATCTGGGCTCGCGGATCCGGGCTTGCGAGCAACTCTCTGACGTCGTTGCTGATACCGGACAAACCTTTGAGACCGCAATCCTTGTAGAGAAACGTCTCGATCGCTTCCGCACTCATTCCCTTTTCGTTCAAAAGATAGAGCACCACACCCGGATCGAGCTGACCCGGGCGCGTCCCCATCGGCAGGCCGTCCATTGCCGTAAAGCCCATTGTGCTTTCGACGCTTTGCCCGTTGGAAATGGCGCACATGGAAGCGCCACTTCCAAGATGCGCAACGACGATACGGCCGCTTGCAACGTCAGGCGCGACGGCGGAGAGACGCTGAGCGATGTACTCATAAGAAAGCCCGTGGAACCCGTACCTTCGGACGCCTTCCGCATAAAGGCTTTGCGGAATGGCATAGCAATCGGCGACCTCCGGATGGCCCCGGTGAAAAGCGGTGTCGAAGCAGGCCACCTGCAGCAGATGCGGACGCCGCTGCAGCACGGCGCGGATCGGAGCGAGGTTGTTGGGTTGATGCAGCGGCGCAAGCGCGACGAACTTTTCGAGTTCTGCGAGAACACGCGATGTGACGGCTACGGGTGACGCATAGTGCGGGCCGCCATGCACGACGCGGTGTCCGACTGCGGCCGGCAATTCGCCACCTATCTGCGGCCGCAAAAATGCAATGACCTTGTCAAGGGCGGCCGGCAGATCGGCAACATCGACCGATGGCCACGTTTCATCGACGAGGATCTCGCGATTAGATGTTACCGCGACCAACCGGGGACGCGTACCGATCCCCTCGATCTGGCCTTTGAACCGCCGCACCAGACGATCGTCGGGCGCGACCGCGAAGAGCTGGAACTTGATGCTCGAGCTGCCCGCGTTGATGACAAGAATTGCCTCGGTCATGGCTCATGCCCGTATCGGTTCCCGCGCTCTGCGGCTATGGGCGAGAAGCATGGCGACGGCGCAGGACGCCATGCGCGTGCGAACGTTGTCGGCGCGCGATGTGAGGACTACGGGAACGCGGGCGCCAAGAACAATCCCGGCCGCGTCTGCTCCCGACAGAAACGTCAGATTCTTGGCCAGCATGTTTCCGGCTTCGAGGTCGGGCACCACGAGGATCTGCGCCTGTCCGGCGACGGGCGACTTGATACCCTTTATGCGCGCCGCCTCGATGCTGATCGCATTATCGAAGGCAAGAGGCCCATCCAGGAGCCCTCCCGTGATTTGGCCGCGATCCGCCATTTTACAAAGCGCAGCCGCCTCGATGGTGGACGGAATGCTCGGCGTGACCGTCTCCACGGCCGAAAGGACGGCAACTTTCGGCACGCCGAGGCCGAGCGCGGTGTAGAGGTCTATGGCGTTCTGGATGATGTCGCGCTTCGCCATCAGGTCCGGCGCAATATTCACGGCGGCATCGGTTATGAAGAGCGTCTGCGGATGCGTGGGAACGTCCATCACAAAAACGTGGCTGATGCGCCGTCCGGTGCGGAGGCCACCTTCTCGCCTCGTAACGGCGGCTAACAGCTCGTCCGAATGTAGGCTGCCCTTCATCAACAACTCCGCCCGGCCTGTCCGTACGAGGTCGACCGCCATCTCCGCGGCTGCGATGCTGTGAGGTGAGTCGACGATCTCGACGCCGCCGAGGTCGATAGCGCAGTCTTTTGCCAACTCGATGATACGTTGCCGAGGCCCAACGAGGATCGGGGCGATCATATTCTGCCGCCCCGCATCCACGGCCCCCCGTAGCGAGTTTTCATCGCATGGATGAGCGACGGCGGCTGGAAGCGGAGCCAGCCCTGCCGTCGCCGCAATGAGCCGTTCATATTTCTCGTGCCGGTGGAGTTGAGAGACAGTGGCCTTTCTCGTCATGGCGCTTGTCCTCCCGAACTCGTGAGCGCGGCCAGTCGCGCATGCTTACCACTTCAGGAACAGTCCGACTTCGCCGGGCATGCCGCCAGGGAAGCTGATGATCTCGGCGTGAAGTTTGTACCCGAGCGGCCGCAGCTCCTTGTCGAAGAATTCGAACGCCCTCTTCGCGAATCCTTCCAAGGTTTGCGGCCACTCGGGATCTGCGATGTTGATCCGTCGGCCTCCGTCGCTGCAATAACTGCAGGGAAACGTGATCACTTGAATCTGGTGCTGCCCCTGCTTTGCGGCGACGCTCACCGCGTGATTGATGCGATCGAACACCTCGGGATGAATGTCGCGCTCCATGAACGCATCCCGTAGCTCAAGTTGCTTTTGCTCTTTCTTCTTCTTGAGCTTCCGCTCCTCATCCATCTTCTGGACCTCGGCATCCGAGGAGATTTCGTTCAGATCTGTCGGACGTAGAAGTGTCGCCATCGATCGCTCTCCCATTGCTTGGGCCACGCGGGCCGTCATCTAGTGATGCTTGCTCCGCCTCGCTGATTGTAAGTTTGCTCGGGCTACAGGAGGTGGCGGCGGACGCTTAGGTCCGCTATCGTCCGCTCGTTCACGATCCGCTGCTCCGTCTTCGAAAAGGCGTTCGATCTCGGCCATTCGCGCCTTCGCCTCATCGCTGCGCAACCCCACGACTTCGATCAGGCGGCGCAACGTGGCCAGCATTTTTCGGGCGAGATCAGGATCCTTCGCGAGCATTCCAGGCATGGCTTCAACGGCGCGGCGCTGATCGAGAAGCAGGAGTAGGAATTGTTCGCGGAGGAGGCTTTTGAAATCGACCAGTGAGTAGCTTCGCCCTGCCTCCCGCCGCAACGTGCGAAGAAAGTTAAATCCGCGCTCGTCGACGACACCGTCCGGCATGCGAATGTAGATCAGAGAGCGTAAGGCTGCTTCCCGAGGGCCGCCTTCGGAGGCGCGGCGCTTGATCTCTGAAATCCGTTGCTGCACCAGTGCGGAGTGCGCGGCGGCCATGAGAGGCGGCCGGCGACGGAGATCATTGGCCGTGACACCTGTCAGGGCTTGCAGCAGCGGCGCCCCATAAACCGCGTGGAACGTCGCCTCGAGCATGAGGTCGCGCGTTTCGCGATAGGTATCGAGCGATTTCTCCACATAGTCGGCAATCCATCCTTGCGCTTCCCAGAATATATTCGAGTTGGAGACCGGCTGGCGCGCATCCCGCACAGACTTCGCGGTCCACTCCAGTGTTTTCATGAGCGGATTTGCAGCGGAGTACATGTCATATTGGAGACGCAGAGGATGGAGCCTCCGGATCGCCTGGGCCATCCCGTCGCTCGTGAAAGATTGGACCCAAGGTTCAACAAACGTCCGATAGAGTCCGATGTTGATGTCCGATATGCGTGCGACCGTCGCAAACTTTCGGTCGTCGTCGTCATCGTTTCCACCAAGCGCACGGATGTCGTCCAGCGTTCGAGCTTCGAAGCGCACGAGGTAGTCGCCACCGATCAGAGTGTCGGACGCCTCCTCGGAACCCCGCCGCGTCATCACAGCCTCGTACAGACCGGGCGGCAGAACGTCGATGAGGTCGATGTTCGTCGCGAATTCCTCATGCTCCTTTTTCGCCACGGAACCGGAGACGAAAATCCCGAGATGACCGATGGACTCGTGAATGGCGTAGACGATCGTTTGCCCGTAGGCTCGGATATCCTCCACGGACCCATACAGGTCGAGAATCCAATCGAGGGCCTGCTGCGGCGGCGTGATGTTGTCGGCCTTTGAGCAGAACACGAGGATCGGCGACGTAATATTCTTGAGGTCGATCTGCGTGCCGTCGCTCGTCATCAAGCGTCCACCGGCGAGCTTGTTTCCGATGAACAGCTCATCGGCGATAAATTGCATTTCTTCGGCGTTAAGCAGCACGTGCCCGCCCCACCATTGCTCGAATTCGAGATAGCGCGGCCCTTCTTTGTCTACGTTTCCGTACAGATTGTATTGCTTCGCCCAAAGCGTGTTGGCGGGGTTGAGGTTCTCGAAGTTCGAGACGAGCCAGGCACCGTCGAACTTGCCTTTGCCGAGATCACCGGCAAACGCAGTCAGCCAACTGCCTCCCAGCAGACCGCCCGTGTACCGCATGGGATTTGCGCCCCGTACGCCGGACCAATAGGACAGTGGCGATCCCGCAACGATGATCGGGCCGAAAAGCTCCGGCCGAAGGGCCGCGAGCAGCATGACCGCCCAGCCTGCCTGGCAATTTCCAATGACGGCGGGCTTTCCTTCGGCGGCGGGATGCAACGCAATAACTCGCTCGAGAAACGCAGCTTCAGCGTGCGCGACATCCTCGATCGTCTGACCCGGCATCGGCGTAGGCAGAAAGCCGATGAAGTAGCAGGGATGTCCGGTTTTGAAGGCGACCCCAATCTCGCTCTCGGGCTTGAATCCTCCGATCCCAGGGCCGTGACCAGCCCGAGGATCTACGACGACGAACGGGCGCTTCTTCTCATCGAGGACGATGTCTTTCGGCGGCTTTATGCGGGCGAGAACGTAATTCACCGGCCGCTTCAGCTCACGCCCATCCATTATGAGCTCGCACTCGAACTTAAGAACATGAGGCGCAATTTTTGCGGCATGCTCTTCGTAGCGAGCCGTTCGCTCCCGCATCACGTCCAGGGTGAGAATGCTGCGCTGCCAGGCATCGACCCAGTATTCGATCGCATCTTGCCCGAACCAGAATGGCGAGGAGGCCCGAGGAGACTTTACGGGTTTTGAATCGGCTTGCGTACTCATGTGCAGCCTCGTGTGGCTCCAGAGCCGAGCGGTCTCCCGGCCCTGCACTCAGACGAAAATGCCGGCACCTACTTCGCGATGCCAAGCTTCTCTACTCCGGATCGCGCTCCATTGAGCGTGGCCCGGAACTCAAAAGTCAGCGTGTCTTTATTCTCGGTGAGGCACCAGAAGGCCGACCTGCGCCTCGCCTCATAGCGGCGCAGCACTTTGAGAGATCGAACCGGCGCGTCCTGGCGTGGCCGCTGAGCGGACTGCGCAGACCTACAAGCGTCGGACTCGGCAGACGCACATTGCGTGGTACCCAACTCGGCTCAATGCCCGCCGCGCACAGCGGCAAGCCTCCGGTAAGAGCAGCACAGCCATGTATGGTTCGAGCTTCCATGGGAAACTCCTAGCCGTCATCAAGCGCGCAGAGGAGAACCTACGAGTGAGCGCGCCTGGAGCTTACAGCTACTTTTAATCCAGAGTTAATGCGCGAAACGTCGATGTTCGGAAGTTCAATAACTATGAAATGTTCAGTATCGGTACGGAGATGATGGCGTTTTTTCGCACGTGCTATTAGCCGATGCAAGGAGTATCGGCGGAGCCATCTTAGGGACTGCACGGCACGTCCTCTTTGCCGCCCATTGCCACCGATATCGGCTGACGATCGAGATCGAGCAGAACGGCACTGTTCATTCCGGGGACGGCGGTGTTGAGATCCGCTAGAATTCTCGTTGCCCTCTAGAGGAGCTGTTGGCAGCACCGTACGGTGTCCGCGTCGCTCGACAGGGAGCCGTTGTTGATTTGGGCTCGCACGGTGCCCACCACGCAAGCCGAGATCTTGCCGTCTACCGCCGGCGTGACACGTCGAACACGCTTCTGAGATTGCCCCACTGACCGGCGGCGTTCACAGCCGGACAGCCCGCCGAGATCGGCCCATAGTTCAATTCCTTCTTCCCCAAGCACAGCTTCAAACTCTGGTCTAACTATTCGTTCGATGACGGCAATCTGTTCGACGGAATCTCACTCGGCGTTGGCGTCCGTGCGTTCAGAGAAGGCAGGCAACGGATACTCGGACAGATCTCAATCTGTGAATTCGGGTGGCGGGAATGGGTCGATACCGAAGATCCAGACATTGCGTAGACAATTTCCCCGGTCACGAACCAGAACCTCGGCGCGATGACCACGAACACCAGCATCGCGCGCGGCTTCGATCGCAAAACGCAACGCCTCGCGTTCCGAGTAATACGCGTCGACGACATTGCCCATGAGCGAGATCGTCCAATCATCTTCATTGGCTGTCACGACGTACTCCCAGAGAGCACGACAATCCTCATCCCCGGTCTGCACAAACCATCCCCGGATCAATGAGCGAGAACGTGCGTCTTCTGGCGAACGGACGACGAAATCGCTGCCCCGAGCTCACCGGCACGCGCCCGTGGAACTGAGAAACTCACTCCAAAGCCATCTTCGGTACCCAGCGTAACGATGACATGTCCAGGATCCGACGACGCTTCGACCCGCCATGCGCCAAGCGGATAGGTGTATCGCAGAGAAACGTCGCGATAGCGGCGTCGCAGCGCCGTTTCGATGACGCTTGGAAGCGTCATGACCAGATTGCCGAGTTCACAGATTTTCATTCGGAGCGTGGCGTTGTTTCCCGCCGTATCCTTCAAGCCGAGCGCCACGCTTTGCCCATCATCGGCGACGCTGTATGTCGTTAAGGCTTGCACTTCGATGTCCATCTCGTATCCTCGCCGCGCTATATCTATAAAAATATAACGTAGCCGATGCAAATGCGAAAGGTCTCACGGGGTGCGCCGAGAGCTCGGAGGTGATAAATTGACATGAGTAGCATGAGACGGAGGGATGTCGGGGTGACCGGAGGGGACGCAAGCGTGAAGTGGACGTCCGAAACGCGTATCGCGGGCATCCAAGGAGATTCCAGCGAGAAAATTCAGGACCATCTAACGTTTCTTGCTAATTCCTGGCGCCTGAACGGCGCCCGCGTCGTCGGCCTCGTCGAAGAACATACCGAGGGATTGCCGAAGGCCTGCGGGGGTTCTGTTCTACGGAATCTCGTGTCAGGCACTCACCACCGCCTCTATCAGGATCTTGGCCCGTATTCGACGGCCTGCTGTCTCGACCCTGCGGGGGTGGCTGAATCGTGCGCCGCAATTCTCGATCACATCTCCGGCGCCGATCTGGTCATCCTCAGTAAATTCGGAAAACTCGAGGCCGAGGGCGGAGGTCTCATCGCCGCGTTCGTGTGTGCTGCCGAGCACGATAAACCCGTACTAACGTCGGTCGCGCCGCCCTTCACCAAAAGTTATCTCGAATTTGTCGGCCCCTTGGGCGCCATCATTCCCGCAGACTAGGCCCATCTCCAAGCTTGGTGTCGAGCTGTGATGGGGGCTCGACACGCCGCGATGTCCGATGCGGCAAGTCTCAGTTAAGCCGGTTTCAGCCGCGCAACTACTGGTCTTTGCGACAACCTGAGCAGTGCATCTGGGCAGCACACGACCCGTCGTCGGCGATATGGGAACAGCACATGCGCCCCGCAGCTTAACCGGGGCTCGCCTGCCAAGGCGCCCGCAAAAAGCAAGAGCGAGTGTGCGCACCTAGGTCACGTCGAGAACAATCCGATAGCGCGCCTTGCCGTCGAGCAGATGCTGGATCGCATCATTGACGTTCGCGATGGGAAAATGCTCGGTTTGCGGAACGATATTGTGACGCGCGCAGAACTCCAGCATCAGCTGTGACGTGACCGGCGCGCCGTTCGGCGATCCAGAAATGCTGTTCTGCCCGGTGATGATCGGAAATGCAGCGACCGGAATTGGCTCGAGAACAGCGCCGACAACATGCAAACGCCCCTTCGGCCTCAACGTCGCAAGCATCGCCGGCCAATTGAGCGGAACATTGACCGTCACCAACAGCAGATCGAGCGTGCCGGCAATGCGTTTCAGATCAGAATCGTTGCGGGTGTTGACGACGTTGTCGGCGCCGAACGACCGGGCTTCGTCCGCCTTGGCATCCGTTGATGTAAAGGCGGTAACCTCGCATCCCCAGGCATGTGCAAACTTAAGCGCCATATGGCCGAGCCCGCCGATTCCGACCACGCCGACACGGTCGGTAGGCTTGACGCCGAAAGCACGAAATGGCGTGAAGACGGTGACGCCTCCGCATAGGAGTGGCCCAGCCTCCTGCGCATCAAATCCATCGGGAATTGGAATCGCCCAAGGCCACTGAGCCCGCACCGTTTCCGCAAACCCGCCATGTCGCCCCACAATCGTGCCGGTATGGGTTGCACAGAGGTTTTGATCGCCGTTGAGGCACGGTTGACAGTGCATGCAGCTCGAAGCCGCCCAGCCCACTCCGACGCGCTGCCCGATCTTGAGCCCTTTCGCATTCGAACCGAGCGCAGTAACCCGCCCGATGACCTCGTGCCCTGGAACCAGCGGGTACGCCGTCATTCCCCATTCGTTGTGCATCATGGAGACATCGGAATGACAGATCCCGCACGTTTCTACGGCGATCTCGACATCATCTGGCTCAAGCGGACCCGGATCATACTCGAACGGCTCTAGCGGCTTGTCGGCGGCACTTGTAGCCCAGGCCTTGATCATTCAAATCAGCTCCCGTTCCTGTGCGAAAGACGCGCACCAAAAGCAAGCTTGGCGCACCACAAATAAGCGCGGCAGGCGGTCGCCTTTGACGTCTCTCTTGGCCGCCGTATTCATTTCAATATAACAATCGCCGAGCCGCAGTCGAGAAGGACTTTCCCATGGCAGCCTGCCAGCGCGTCGCCTATGCCGCAATTTCGTTGTTGCTTGTTGCGCTGTTCGCAACCCCGGCAGCCGCGCAGAGATCCTTCGTCGATGACGCCGGGCGGACGGTCGTCCTTCCTCACACGATAAACCGGGTAATGGCAGCAGGCCCGCCCGCGTCTGTCCTTCTCTATGCTCTTGCTCCCGACAAAATGGTGGGATGGGTAAGCGCCCCGAGCGAGGATCAGAAAGCATTCATTGCCGAGCCGTACCGTGACCTGCCGGCACATGGCCGAGTGACGGGCCGCGGCGGGACTGCCAATGTCGAGGCCATTCTTTCCGCAAAGCCCGACGTCATTGTCGATGTCGGCACCGTTAGCGAGAGCTACGCCTCCCTTGCCGATCGCGTTCAGCAACAGACGGGTATCCCCTACGTCCTGCTCAACGGGCGTTTCAAGCAGAACTCAGAAACGCTGAGACGGGCCGGCGAGTTATTGGACGTGGGCGAACGGGCCGAGAAATTGGCGCGCTACGCAGATGGCACCCTCGCTCGAACAGCCTCCTTCATGGCGACCATTCCAGACGAGCAGAAACCAAAGGTCTACTACGGTCGCGGACCCAATGGATTGGAGACTGGCCTCGCGGGCTCAATCAACATGGAAGTCTTGGAGGCCGTCGGTGCAAAGAACGTGGCGCAATCGGCTGGCGCAGGCGGGCTTGCCAACGTCTCGGTGGAGCAAGTGCTGTCGTGGAATCCCGATGTCATCCTCACACTCGATACGGCCTTTTTCAGCAATGTGAAAACCGACCCGCTTTGGAGCGGGATTTCCGCGGTCAAGGCCGGTCGCATTTTCCGCGCGCCTGTTCTGCCGTTCGGATGGTTCGATGCTCCACCGGGCATAAATCGCGTCATCGGCGTGTCGTGGCTCGCAACCGTTCTCTACCCCGGCAGGACAGATATCGATCTCAAGCAGGAGACCCGTGATTTTTATCGTCTCTTCTACCAGGTCAATTTAACCGACGATCAGGTGGCCACCCTTCTTTCTGACCTGCGAGACGACAAATGAAAGCTGGGCCACCTGCCACGCAACATGGGGATCTGCCTCGATCGGGAAACGCGCTTCTCCGCTATTGGCCTATCCTCGCTGCTGTTCTGCTGGCTGCCGTTCTGCTTTGGGCTTTGGGCACCGGCAAGTACAGGGTCTCTCCCGAAGACATCATTCGGATCTTGGCTGCGGGCATAAGCGGGAGCGATAGCGGCGCCGGCTCGACCGCCGAGACGGTGATCTGGAACATTCGCCTTCCGCGCGTCATCACTGGCTTTCTCGTGGGTGCCGCGCTTGCTGCTGCCGGTGCGGTTTATCAAGGGTTGTTCCGCAATCCGCTCGTATCGCCCGACATTCTCGGTGTGTCTGCCGGCGCCAGCCTCGGCGCGGTGCTCGGCATCTTTCTCTCGAGCTCGATTTTGATCATCCAGGGCCTTGCCTTTGCCGGCGGCGTGATCGCGGTCTCGGTCGTCTATGGGATTGGTTCCGCGGCACGCGACCGCGATCCCACCCTTGTTCTCGTGCTCGCCGGCGTCGCGATTGCAGCATTGCTTGGCGCCTGCATTTCGCTGCTCAAGGTGCTCGCCGACCCCTACAATCAACTGCCTGCGATCACCTTCTGGCTGCTCGGCTCGTTGGCCAGCGTGACCCGCAGCGACATGCTCTCGATCGTCCCGGCGACCGCAATTGGGCTGATCCCCTTGGTGCTGCTGCGCTGGAGAATGAACCTGATGACCCTCGGCGATGAGGAAGCACGCGCGCTCGGCGTCGAAACCGCAAAATTGCGGCTTGTCTTTATTGCCGCCGCCACCTTGATGACGGCCGCGGCCGTCTCGATCTCAGGAATTATTGGCTGGATCGGGTTGCTCGTGCCTCACGTCGCTCGCATGCTCGTCGGCCCGGATTTTTCGCGACTGCTGCCGACTGCGTTGCTTCTCGGCGGGGGGTATTTGGTGGCAGTGGACACTCTCGCACGATCCATTGCCGACATTGAGGTCCCGCTTGGCATCCTCACGGCGGCCCTTGGAGCCCCCTTCTTTCTGTGGCTGCTCATGACGGCGCGTTTCTCATGGCGGTGATACTCGAAGCGGTCGGCCTTGACGTCGGCTACGGCAACACGTCCATTGCGACCGACATCGGCCTTTCGGTGTCGGCCGGAGAAGTCGTGTGCTTGCTCGGTCCGAACGGCTGCGGAAAGACCACCCTGTTCAAAACCCTGCTCGGTCTTCTTCCTCCGCTGAGAGGGCGTCTCGAGCTCGGCGGGAGCACCTACGCATCGTATTCCCGCGCGGCGTTCGCCCGTCGCGTCGGCTATGTGCCTCAGGCTCAGGCGCCGACGTTCGCGTTCCGGGTTATCGATATCGTGTTAATGGGGCGTGCGAGCCAGATCGACCTATTCAGGACACCATCAACCAACGATCTTGCCGCGGCCAATGCGGCGCTCGATGCACTCGGAATATCCCATCTTGCTCGCCGCCATTTCTCGGAGATTTCCGGAGGCGAACGTCAGATGGCGTTGATTGCACGCGCTCTCGCCCAGGGGCCACAGCTCTTGGTCATGGACGAACCCACCTCCGCGCTCGATTTCGGCAACGAAGTGCGCGTTCTGGAAACCATCCAATCCCTGTCCGCTTCGGGCTTGGCAATCGTGCTCTCAACCCACAATCCCAGCCACGCTCTCGCCTGCGCTGACCGGGTTGCGCTGATGAAGGCGGGGAGTATCATCGCATTCGGCACGCCGGAAGAAATTGTGACTTCGAGATCGCTGCACGATCTCTATGGTGTCGACGTAAGTGTCACCTATATGGAACAGGAAAAGCGACACATCTGCATCCCCTCGCTGAAGGTGAAGGAGAAATCAAAATGAAGCTCAGCGCCCGCAACATCATAAAGGGAAAAGTCGTCGAGGTGACGAAGGGGGCCACGACAGCTCACGTCAAAATCGACATCGGCGGATCGGTTGTCACGGCGTCCATTACCAACGCCGCGACCGACGAACTCAAGCTTGAGGTGGGAAAGACTGCGTATGCGGTTATCAAAGCCTCGGACGTCATGATTGCCGTCGATTGACATGGTGCGTAAGAATGAAATCAGGGCGGGTGAGTTGGCAATCGCGCCCCCGCCCGCAACGGATGCGAGCCTTGTTTTCATAGGCTCGATCCACACGCCATGGACGTCCCGTCTCGACACGCCGCGGCAGGGACGGATTGATGGCCCAATCTGTAAAATAAAAATCTTCGAGCCATGGCAGCGAGCCCTGGACGGAATTGATCAGTACGAGAGGTTGGAAGTCCTCTATTGGCTGCACCAGTCGCGGCGTGACTTGGTCCTCCAATGCCCCGCTCACGACGGCGTCGCACGTGGCACATTTTCTCTGCGCTCGCCGGTTCGGCCCAATCCAATCGGAACCTCAATCGTCGCCCTCGTCGGCATCGAGGAGGCAACGCTGCTTGTCCGTGGCTTGGATTGCTTGGACGGAACGCCACTCGTAGACATAAAACCCGATCGTTGTGCCTTCACGCCGTTGGCACCACCGCAGCCTGGCGACTTCGAGACGGGCTGACGACGAAACGCTTCACACGACGCGAGTCGAATACTCGATCCGCTAGCCGCGGCGAAACTATCTGTTGCCGGATCGTCTGCCGACAAATGCTTTAGCACCGCTTTGCGATTGGCACCGCCAATGGTTTCATTCGAATTATTCTATTGAACACGCGCTATAGTCATGCAGATATAGCGTGCAAACCATACGGGGGTCGTATGGCAAGTGCGTTCGGGGGGAGTAATGTTGCGGTCTGCATCAACCGCAGCAGAAGGTGCTGTTTGCATATTTCCAGCTGCGTTTAAAATTCGAACGACTGATCGCAAAGCGACTGATCGCAAAATGCGATGTGGTTGTACCGTCTTCGCAAAGGCGCCGGCACGACAACCGCTGTTCTCCGGGTTCTTCCATTCGAACCGGTCTCTGAGGCTCAAGTTGGCGCCGCCAAAGACGGCCGCCGCGACCCGGAGTATTTCGAACGCGGTTGCAGCCAACGCACCATCTTCACCCGAGATCGCGCCGCGATTTCCCACCGGCAATCATCCGTCCGACCGCGTCTGCCAATAGGGCGGATGAACGGCCGACGTTTCATCAGAATTTTCACCATCCACCAGCAAGGCCGAAAACGCGGCGCGTACCGCCAAGGCCGCCTTTCACGTTTCTAGGGAGTCATGCGTATGAGAAAAGTTGTGTCGGCCCTGACGGGCATCTGTCTGCTGGCGCCGATGGGTGCGCTGGCGCAAGAAGAGAAATCGGCAGAAGCCACCAATTCACTGCCGCCAATCAACGTCGTTACGACCAAACAGCCAAAATCGCCCGCGAAGCAGAAGGCAGCGAAGAAGAAGCCAAACGCGAATGTGGCGGGAGGCACCGGTGCCGGCACGTCCAGCTCTGATGGGGCAATTGGAGGCGCCAACGCCGCGGCGCAAGGCGGCGACAACGCGAATCCACCTTCAGTCAACAGACAAACGGTTGGCGGAATTATCGTGGCAGATCCGGATTTGGGACGCGTCAGCAGCGTCACGCATGAGGGGCTGTCGTTGCTCGGCGGAGGCGCCCAAACCAGCTTTTACAAAGCCGCCGACATCTTGCCATCAATCCTCGTCGAAAGCCCCGATCCTTACGGCTTGAGCGGAACGCGCAATATCAACATCGCCGGCAAATCCGACTTCCATCTCGCCCGCACGATCAACGGTCTCCCCATAGCGGGCATCGTTGGCGGAGGCGATCTCTATGACCTGGAGAATATCTACCGCCTCGATGTCTACCGGGGGCCAATTCCGGCCGACAAGAGCTTGGGCATTTCAAATGCCTCCGGCGTGATCGATCAGCGCATCCTTGGACCGCAAAACAAGCAGTCCAACTTCATCGAGCAGAGCTTTGGATCCTGGGACTTCAACAAGACCTTCGCACGCATCGACACCGGTCTGCTCAGCACCGGGACCAAGCTCTTCATTTCGGGATCGACCACGAGCGCCGACAAATGGACCGGGGTCGGTGACGCGTCGCGCGAGAACGCCGCATTGGGCTTGAGCCAGTCGTTCGGCAACGCCCTCAAGGTCGACGTGAATGCCGTCTACAACAAGTTCGACGGAAATTCCTATCGCGCACTTACTTATGCGCAAACGCAGAATCTGAAAGCTAACTACGATTTCGACTATAACAAGACGCTGACGGGAATTCCGGCCGCCGATGTCAACTACTACAAATTCAATCGCGTGAATTCTGAGACGTTCGCCGTTCAAGCCGACATCGATTATCAGTTTTCCGAAGGCCAACACCTCGTCTTCAAGCCCTACTACTGGAAGAACGACGGCGCCCAATACAATGCCGCCGGTAGCACCGTTCAGATTTGGCGTCAGCAGAGCGACAACGTCGGCGGTGTTCTGGAATACAACGGGCACTTCAGGACCGGCACCGACGTCGTGGTAGGATACTGGTGGCAGTCCATGGCGCCTCCTCCGCCTCCGACCGACCAGCGTCGCTTCAGCGTCACCGCCTCCGGCGACCTCGCGTTCGCATCATGGAACACCATCGCGGATATCGACGACTTCGTCGTCAACAGCCCGTATGTCCAGCTGACGCAAGAGCTCGGGTCCATCACTGTTACCGGTGGATTGCGCTATATGAACCTCGGTGCGCCCGACATGCACTATTTCAACGGCGCCGGCATTCCGAACGGAAGCCTGGACGATGCCCTGGCCGCAAATCCAGCTCCGTTCCCGGGGACGACCGTCGCCGCCCAGGATTACACCGAGTATCTGCCGAACATCGGCATCACCAACGACTTCGGCGGCGGCTGGAGCGCCAACGTTTCCTATGGTCGCAACTTCGGTCGCCCCGATTGGGGACCGCAGGCCAGCAACTACATTCAGAACCGGGCCGCGTTCCAGGCCAAAGGCATCACGCTGCAAGATGTCGTCGATAGAGTGAAGCCAGAAGTAGCGGATCAATTTGCCGCCCAGGTGAGCTTTAGAGGATATGGACTGACCGTCATTCCGTCGGTCTTCTATGCCGAGCACACCAACAAGCAGGTGAAAGTGATCGACCCGAGCATCGGTCCGAATATCGCCTACTATGAAGGAACGGGGTCGAGCACCGAATACGGAGTCGAGCTCCAGGTCGCCTATCAGTTCAACTCGACACTGTTCGCTTTCGGATCAGGCACGTTGGCATCAGAAACCTTCGACGCCGACACGCCAACCCTGACCGGCGGCTCTCTTCTGGCCACCAAGGGAAACCAGATCCCCAATACACCCCAAACGATGCTCAAGGCCGGAATGACCTATACGTGGAATGATTTCTCCGTCACGCCGGTTGTCCGCTACATCGGCGAGCGTTACGGGGATGCCGCTAACGTGCAGAAGGTATCCGGATACACGGTTGTCGACCTCACGCTGGGATACGACATCAAGGACAAGTTCGGACTTGACGAGGCTACCTTCAAGTTTGGCGTGATCAACCTGTTCGATCGCAAATACGTCTCCCAGATCTCTCCGAACGAGACCGACTTGAGCTCGAGCGCCAACTACTATGTCGGCGCACCGCGCACGCTCATGGGCACCGTCGCGGTGAAATTCTGAAATGGGTTGTAGGGGCGCGACGATTGTTGCGCCCCTCTTCAGTTCCCGTCGAGAAACCCGTCTGGCCAGAGCACGGAAGAACGAATTCATGTCCGGTCGCAGCGCCGCTCTCAGCCACCTGTTGGTGCTCTTTCTCGTCATTCTAGCTGCTTACCTGTCGACAGCATCGCCGGTGCTCGCCGAGCGTTCGGTCACCGACATGGCCGGACGCACTGTCAGGGTACCGGATAGGATTTCGCGGGTTGCAACCATCGGTGCTGTTCCGGTCCTGAACAGCTTTGTCTTCGCGCTCGGGCAATCCGCGACGATCGCCAACAATCTCCCGCCAAACCTCGGCGGAGCACGATGGCGTTTTCAGTACGTCGTTGCACCGGATTTGGCGAAGCGCCCCGTTGTTCAAAGCAGCGAAGGACCAATCGTAGAAGGGGTCGTCCAAGCCTCCCCTGACGTCGTACTGACCATGGATCGCAAAACCGTCGATCTCATGGAACGGGTGGGTATTCCGGCAATATTCCTGTCCTGGCGGCAACCGGACGACGTCAAGGACGTCATGCGTTTGCTTGGCGAACTCTATCAGCGGCAAGACGCAGCCGAAGCCTATTGCCGCTACTTTGACGACACGCTCGCCAAAGTGAGCGCACGAACTGAAGCGCTCAGCCTCGAGCAGCGGCCTCGTGTCCTCTACGCGAGCCTTGATCGCCTGACGCAACCACATCGCATCGCCGAATGGTGGATCGAAAAAGCAGGCGGCCGGAGCGTGACCGACAACGGCCGAACGGCGGAAGCTTTCAACTTTTCAATCGAGCAAGTGTTGGATTGGAACCCTGAGGTCATCTTCGTCAGTGCGGAACGCGAAATCGCCGCCGCCTACGCCAACCCGGTTCTGGCGAGTGTCTCGGCAATAAAAAATCGGCGTGTCTATGCTGTTCCAATGGGTGTGCACGTGTGGGGGAACAGAACCGTGGAGCAGCCCCTCACGGTTCTGTGGGCGGCGAAACTGATTCATCCCGATACCTTTGGCGATACCGCGCTCGAAAGCGAAGTTCGTTCGTTCTACGAAAATTTTCTCGGGACTTCCCTCAGTGACGAGGACATCCGCGAGATCCTGGAAGGCAGGGCGGGCCAGCACAGATGAAGACACGTCGCAGCAGATTGCCTCGTAAGGCCTGAGAGTGGAAAAGCGCGAAATGAATAGAAGTCTTAGCTCTGCCACCACTGGCAGCCACCCGCAGCAACCATCCACAACCCTGACTAACGCCCGTCCGGTTTTTCGTATTGGCCTATCCGGCTGCGGCGGCGGATTGGAATCCGTTTCCTCCTCGCAGCTGCTCGATCTTGCCATGAAGGCCGAAGCCTTGGGCTTCGATGGCCTATGGTTGAACGAAGAGCACTTTCAAGGAAGCATTGTCGAGGTCGAAGGCCGCCGCTGCCATTCGCCCTTGATTCTCGCCTCGGCCATACTTGCGCGAACCCAGAAGTTGCGGGTCGGCTTTTCCGTTTTGCTTCTCGCGCTGCATCACCCCGTTCGCATCGCCGAAGAGATCGCAACGCTCGACGTAATATCGGACGGACGGATCGATTTCGGCGTCTCGCGCGGCGGCAACGCGAGATACTTGGAAGCTTACGGCGTATCCCAAGACAGTGTTGGCGAACGCTTTCATTCGACGTTGGAATTTCTCAAGCGTGCCTGGCAGGACGAAAAGGTCGTTCTCGGGACAAGCTCCTACTCGATCGAGCCGAAGCCCATCCAACGGCCACATCCGCCATTTTTCATCGGAACCCATTCCGATGAAATAGCTGCATGGGCCGGCCGCGAGGGCCATACGCTGATGTGCCACGGCATCACCAATATGGACAACCAGCGCCGCCTGATGCGCGCCTTTACCGACGCTGGCGGAGATCCGTCGCGGGTTCCCTTCGGACGTTTCGTGTATGTGAGCGAGACTGACGAGACCGCGCGCAAGGAACTCTGGCCCACCGTTCTGAAGCTGACAGAACGCTTGAAAGGCTTTGGGCTGTTCAACCGCAAGGGCGTGGTTACCGAGAGAGAGCTCGATCCTGAGGTTTTCTACCGGGAGATGGTGATTGCCGGCAGCCCTGAAACCTGCACCCGGCAAATCGCCCAGCTTCACGACGAACTTGGCGTCGCTTACCTGAATGCTCTCAGCGCGTTTTTCGGATTTTTACCACTTGAGCTACTCGAGAAGTCCCTCACCCTTATGGGACAGGAGCTTCGACCACGAGTTGAGCGCGCACTTTCTATGAAGGCAGTGCAGTCATAGCGGAGGCTCGCCTAAGCACTCGCGCTATACACCGGTCAACGACACTCTGACGTCGTGCGGCCGGGAAAGCGACGCGCCACCAGCGAGGGCTGGCTTCGCTTCACATTTTCCACTTTTTTGGAGGATGGCAGTCTGGTGGAGACATTCAGCCGTTTTGGCCAATGATATCAAAGGCCGAAAACGAAGGTGGCGCCCCGTAGGGGACTCGAACCCCTGTTACCAACGTGAGAGGCTGGTGTCCTAGGCCACTAGACGAACGGGGCTGCTCTCCGAAGGACGCCACCTATAGGAGAGGCCGCGCCGCCGATCAAGGACGAACTTCGCCCTCCGGAGCCAATAAAGTGGGCTAAAGAGCCGCGCTACCGGCCGGCTGCTTCTGGAGCGATGCTCACACGCCGGGTGACGACGCCCGTTGCAAGGTCCAAAACCGCGATACCGGCCCCACTCGGGGCCTCGTAGTGAACCGCCAGCCGGTCCCCGCTCACCGAGATGGATTTGACGACGGCGCCTGCCGGCAGATCGAGCCGATCTGGCGACGGAAGCCCGGCAACCGGCGCCGCAGCCCCTGCAACCTGTGACGGCTCCTGTTGTGCCGAAGGCGTCGCCGAGAGATAGATGATCCTGAGAACGACAGCGGTAATGCCGGCGACAATGAGCAACCCGAGAAAAGAGACGATGAACACCAGAAGGCGCTCCGTGCGCTTACGCGCAGCCGCCTCGTCCGCATCGTCGGGTTTCGTGTCGCGCGAAGGCTGCGTCATGCCGTCGAAGTCCTTGCCTTTCGCGGCGCCGGAGTGCGCCAGTCTTCGTGTGAGCCTACGTCGATCGAGGCCGGACACTGCTCTAACAGCTTCCCGGCGCACGTGGCGACAGAAATTCGCGGGCGCACAACCATGATCGACGACGAGATCGAAATCGAAGAGGATGCCGAGGAAACGGCGCCCGTCGAGCCTGCTAGCGGCACCCACGCACTGACGGCAACGACCACCGACGCCGGCATGCGGCTCGACCGCTTTCTCGCCGAGCGGCTCGCCGGCATCAGCAGGGCTCGCGTCCAGGCGCTCATTCGACAGGGCACCGTCGCAGGCCCGGCGGGGCCGGCGCGCGACCCTGGCGCGAAAGTGCGGGACGGCCAACGCTACGAAATCATGATCCCGCCGCCGACGCCGGCCGAGCCCGCGGCCGAGGCCCTACCCCTGCACATCGTTTATGAGGACAAGCACCTGCTTGTTCTCGACAAGCCGGCAGGCCTCGTCGTCCATCCCGCGGCTGGCCACGCCCAGGGCACGCTGGTCAACGCACTCATCGCCCATTGCGGCGATGAGCTGTCCGGCATCGGCGGCGTGAAGCGGCCCGGCATCGTGCATCGCCTCGACAAAGATACGTCTGGGTTGTTGGTCGTTGCGAAGTCGGACGCCGCCCACCAGGGGCTTGCCGAGCAGTTTGCCTCCCACGGCGAGGACGGCCGGCTCGTTCGCACCTACGAGGCGTTCGTCTGGGGCATTCCGGCGCGGCAGACCGGAACCATCGAAGCCAACCTCGCCCGCAGCCCGATCAACCGCAAGCGCATGGCCGTCGTGCGCGGAGAGCATGGCCGGCGCGCCGTGACCCACTTCGAAGTGGTGGAGACCTTTATTGGGCCCGACTGCAAACCCCTTGCCGCGCGCCTCAAGGTGGGTCTGGAAACCGGCCGCACGCATCAAATCCGCGTGCATCTCACTCATATCGGGCACCCCGTTATTGGTGACCCGGTTTATGGCTCAGGCTTTAAGTCGAGCGCCCGCCGGTTGCCGGAAAACGCCGCCACTGCCTTGGAAAACCTGGGCCGGCAGGCCCTCCACGCGGAGGAGTTGGGGTTTCAACACCCGGTCACGCAAAAGGCCCTCCACTTCACAAGTGCGCGACCTCCCGACATCGAAGCACTCTACGAGGCCTTGAAGCCCGTTCCCGCGGATATTCCACGAAAGTCGAAGGGCCGTGCGAAACCCAACGTTTCCAAACGGTAATTAGCGCGAGCGACGGATTCAGCACTAGGATCTCGTTAATGCATTGAGAATGTCGAAACCCGCCGAGCGATCCAAACGTTGAATACTGGCGTAGAAAGCAAGGCACGGACGACACCAGCCAGAGACACGGGACCCACGTATGTGGGACGTGCCGACGGCGGCAGCTGACGTGCTGCAGGCGAGCAACTTCAATGTCGTTGGCCTGCGATAACGAAGCAGACCTGAAGACGGGATCATCTCCAGGTTCAGACATGGGGAGCGTTCACTGACCGGTCAACCCGGCCATAGCGTTGATGGACATGGCAACAGCGAAATCTCTACCGACAATTGCAGGCGGCTCCGGCGGTCTCTCTCGTTATCTCGAGGAGATCCGCAAGTTTCCGATGCTTGAGCCGAACCAGGAGTACATGCTGGCCAAGCGTTGGCGTGAGCACAACGATCCCGATGCCGCGCAGGAGCTGATCACGTCGCATCTGCGTCTCGTGGCACGCATCGCCATGGGCTATCGCGGCTACGGCCTTCCGATCGGTGAGGTCATTTCAGAAGGCAACGTCGGCCTGATGCAAGCGGTGAAGCGCTTCGAGCCCGATCGCGGCTTCCGCCTCGCAACCTATGCCATGTGGTGGATCCGCGCCTCGATCCAGGAGTACATCCTGCGTTCGTGGAGCCTTGTTAAAATGGGCACGACGGCAGCGCAGAAGAAGCTGTTCTTCAACCTTCGCCGTGCCAAGAGCCAGCTTCAGGCCCTCGAGGAAGGCGATCTGAAGCCTGAGCACGTCAAGACGATCGCCAAGAAATTCGGCGTGACCGAAGAAGACGTCGTGTCGATGAACCGCCGCCTCGGTGGCGACGCGTCTCTCAACGCACCCGTGCGCGCCGATTCCGAATCTGGCGAGTGGCAGGATTGGTTGGTCGACGATAAGCCTGACCAGGAGGAGCAGCTTGTCGAAAGCCAGGAGATGGGTCGTCGCAAATCTTATCTCAGCGACGCGCTGTCTACCCTGAACGATCGCGAGCGCCGCATCTTCGAAGCTCGACGTCTCGTCGATGATCCGATCACGCTCGAGGAGCTGTCGACCGAGTTTGGCGTTTCGCGCGAGCGTATTCGCCAGATCGAGGTACGCGCCTTCGAGAAGGTCCAGAAGGCCGTGCAGAACGCAGCTCGTGTGGAGACCGGCGACGCCGCCTGACCAACGAAAAGCACTAGAGCATAGACAACGACCTAGGGTCGTTCCGCAAAAAATCGGAACGGCCCTAGTGCATTCTAAGCCACTCGCGCGCGCTCTTCTGCGCAGCTGAAATCTGCTTCTTGGTCATCTCGCGCGAGAGTTCGAGCCGGTAGCTTTTCGCCGCGTCGTTGCCGCGCAAGGCCGCGAGATTGAACCACTTGTGAGCCTCGACCAGATCGAGTTCCACATCGCGCCCAGCGCAGTACATGAGACCGAGCTGGAAAAAAGCTTCCGCACCGTCGACCGGCGCAGCGCCGTGGACCATGTCCTCGGCTGAAAAATCAAATCGTGCCATTTCCGTTTACCTCTGGCAGCTTCCCAATCGAATGCGAGCCCTGGCGCCATTGCCGGTCATGCCAGCAAAACCGGGGCTCTGAGATCGAACGATAGGGGCGCCAGCAATGAAAAGCGGTAAACGAGGGAACAGGCCGTTCGCCAAGAGCCGGTTTATTCGCGACTCGTTTCGAGCCAAACGAACGACTTCCGGGCAAAGGGAAATTCAAGTTTAACGATTTTGGAAACCTTGCGGTAACCATACCGCCAGAATGCCGATTGGCTTGGGATTATCCAGCAACGTCAGGCGAGCGTCGCCGAAAGCCCCCGCTGCACGGCTTCGCGCTTCGAGATCCGGTCGAGCCACGCCTTCACGCGCGGGAAGTCTCCGATATCCTGGCCCTGCCTCTGCCAATGCAGCGCCCATGGAAACGTCGCGATGTCGGCGATCGAATAGTCGTCGGCAAGGTAGCTGCGCCCCTTGAGGCGCTTGTCGAGCACGCCGTAAAGACGCGTCACCTCGTTGGTGTAGCGCTCGATGCCGTAAGCAATCTTCTTGGGCGCATAGTGGCGGAAATGATGGGCCTGCCCAGCCATTGGTCCGAAGCCGCCCACCTGCCAGAACAACCATTGATCGACCAGCACGCGACCGCGCTCGTCGTCGGGGTAGAACGCGCCGGTCTTGCGGCCGAGATACTGCAGGATGGCGCCGCTCTCGAAGATCGAGATCGGATCCTTGCCAGGCCCGTTCGGATCGACGATGGCGGGCATCTTGTTGTTGGGCGAAATGCGCAGGAACGCCGGCTTGAACTGGTCGCCCTTGTTGATGTCGACCGGCTTCACCCGATAAGCCAAGCCGCACTCTTCCAGCATGATGCGGATCTTGTGTCCGTTCGGCGTGGGCCAAAAATAGAAGTCGATCGGCTTCTGGGCCATGAAAGTCTCCGGATTGGAAATGTTTAGATCGTGAGAACCGTCGAACCCGTCGTCTTGCGTGCTTCGAGCGCACGATGCGCCTCCGCCGTATCCTTGAGTGCGAAGGTCTGGTTGACGGAAATCTTGATCGCGCCCGACAGCACCATCTGGAAGAGATCCTGTGCGTTCTCGTCGAGTTCGGCGTGCGTCGCGGTGTAGGCCATCAGCGAGGGCCGGGCTGCGAACAGCGAGCCCTTGAGCTGCGTCAGCTCGAACGGCGGCACCGGACCTGAGGCATTGCCGAAGCTGACCCACAGACCCTTCCTGCGCAAACAGTCGAGCGAGCGCGGGAAGGTGTCCTTGCCGATGCCGTCATACACGACATGGCATCCTTCACCGTCCGTGATCTCGCGGACCCTCTGCACAAAATCTTCGCGCGAGGTGACGATCACGTGGTGTGCGCCGTGCGCACGCGCGATCTCGGCCTTTTCGTCTGTGCTGACCGTTCCGATCAGCGTCGCCCCGAGCGCTTTCGCCCACTGGCAAGCGATCAGCCCCACGCCCCCCGCCGCCGCGTGGAACAGCAGCACGGTCCCTGGCCCCACCTTGTAGGTCTCCCGCAGGAGGTAGCGGGCGGTCATGCCGGCGAGCATCGCCGCGGCCGCCGTCTCGTAGGAGATCCCGTCCGGCAGCTTGACGAGCCGGTCCGCCTTGATCAACCGCTCCTCGGCGTAACCACCAAGCTCGGTTCCGTAAGCGACCCGGTCGCCGACCGTGAACGACGTGACGCCCTCGCCCACCGCGACCACATCGCCCGCGCCTTCCATGCCGATCACCGCCGGCAGGTTGGCCAGCGGATAAAGCCCCGTACGATGATAAACGTCGATATAGTTCAATCCGGCGGCGCGCTGTCTGATTCGCACTTCACCCGGGCCTGGCGCGCCGACTTCGATTTGCTCCCACGTCAGACGATCCGGACCGCCAACGGCATGCAGGCGTATTCCATGCACCATTTGAGCAACTCCATGAAACGGATTGGGAATCCATGACGATTGCGCTTCGCCATGCTTACGACACGCGGCGCTCTTTGGATCGCCTTGACCCTGCCACGCGTGCCTTCTATTGGCACAATCAAGTGATCACAAGAGGCCTTGGATGAGCATGCGCTACGCCGCCACACGGATCGCGGCGAACCTGCATGTCGTCGCGGTATCGCTTTCTCTCGGCGCCTGCGCCATCGGGGCCGGTCCCGAGATCGAGGCGCGGGCCGGTCTCGGCTGCGTGGATGATTCCGTCGAGTGCATCAACCGCCGCCAGGCCACGCTGCGTCACATGGTGGACGACAAATCCCGCAGCTGGGTCCATGAAGCGCCCACTCCGGAGGCCTATGCCTCGGGCGTGCGGTTGTTTGCCTACAAGACCAAGAAAAAGGAGCTGTCCTGCGACGAGCTGAAGCGCGGCAAACTCGAAGCCGACACCGCCCGCACCAGCCTCAACAGCATGGGGACCCGCCTCACGCCGGCCCAGGTCTCCCGCAGCGCCATGCTGGCCGGAGAGGTCGGACGCGAATTACAAAATGAAATCAATCGTCGTTGCAAGAAGGCCTGACCGCCGCCACATTACGGCTGGCCGGGCATCGGCTTCGATCTTCCACTGCGTGGCACTGGCCGCGCTCCCCTGACAAGAGAGTATGGTCCTCAATGGCCTTGGAAGCAGTTGTCGAGACGGTCGTAACCTTCGTGCGCGAGCACGAAAGCTGGGCCGCCCCCGTCGCCTTTATCGTGGCGTTTGGCGAGAGCTTTTGCTTTCTGTCCCTCCTGATTCCGGGAACCGCCATTCTGGTCGGAATCGCCGCCCTGCTCGCTGCTAGCGGCGTCGAGGCTCATATCCTGCCCTCCGCCATCATCGCCGCAGCCCTGGGCGGCTCGCTCGGCTATGCGGTGTCGTTCTGGATCGGTCGCTACTTCAAGGACAGCGTCCACAACATTTGGCCGTTCACGACGCGCCCACATCTGATCACGCAGTCCCAGGAATTCTTCGAGCACTACGGCGCCTTCGGCGTCTTCCTCGGCCACTTCTTCGGCCCCGTTCGTGCCGTCATCCCCGTGGTCGCCGGCATGTTCCGCATGCGCGAGTTGCCGTTCCAGATCGCCAACGTCCTGAGTGCGATCATCTGGTCGGCGGGCGTGATCGCACCCTCCTTCTTCCTCGTGACCTTCAAGGATGAGGTGATCGCGTTCCTTCACGCGCACCAGTATGCGGTGCTGTCGGTCATCCTGTTGCTTGCGATCGCCAACAGCATCCCGCGTCCGATCCTGTTCGTACCGACGCTGCTTTTGGTTCTAGGCCTCGGCACGTTGATGGTGATCGGCAACGGCAATTTCCCGATGGTATGGATCGCCGCCGCCATCGGCGCCTTCATCGGCGACTTCTACGCCTACTACAAAGGCATTCTGCACCGCCAAGCTCGTATCGAGACCTGGCCTTTTTCCGCCACCAAGAAGCAGCACGCCGACGCGCGCGCCTTCGTCGAGAGCCGCGGCCTCCCGAGCCTCTTCATCAGCAAGTTCCAGGGTTTCAACCGCGGACTCGTGCCGCTCGAAACCGGCAATCTCGAACGCCCGATGGGTTCGTTCCTGGTCGCGAGTGCCAGCTCCGCCCTGCTGTGGGCGCTCGCCGTTCTATTGCCCGCGCTGGTGGTCGGAAAAATTGTGGCCTGAAGCGACAGCAGGCTTCGTCAGGATGGCACGACAAGCATAGTCCCGGAACGGCCGCTCGAAGACCAGCACCGCGCCCGTATCCGCCGCGAGCCGCCGCAGCTCGCCTTCGAGCTCGGCCCGTGGCTCGACGGAAAACTTCCGGAGCCACGCGCGCAACCCGGCCCGAAACGTCTGAGGCAACCGGCTCTGCTCGCCGAAGTCCACGACATGCAGCGAGCCGCCCGGCTTCACCGCTTGAAACGCGCGCTCCAACGCGGCCCGCCACGGCGGGATCATCGACAGTGCATACGAGATGAACACGCGGTCGAAGCCGTCCATCCCGAAAACCGATTTCGCATCGAACAAAGCTGCGTCGGCCTGTTCGAGCTGAATGCTGTGCTGAAGCCCGGCCTTGGCGACGGAAGCTTCCGCCGTCTCCAGCATGGCCCGCGAGACATCGAACCCGAAGCAGCGCGCCGAAGGATACCGTTGCGCTGCGAGTATGAGATTGCGCCCCGTCCCGCAACCGATTTCGAGAATGCTTCCCGAGGGCGGGGGAGCAAGTGAATCCAAAAGCCCATCGCGCCCGAGCAGATAATATTTGCGCGACGCGTCGTAGATGTGCCGCTGGACGCGATAAATCGCGTCCATCTCGGCAGCGGCATCAGCCATGGCGCTAGTGTCCCGATTCCGAAGTTCGCCAAAGTTCTCGACTAATGTGATTCAGATCGAGAAATTCGCTCGGAATACGGCTGCATGATCTGGCGAATTTCTCGATCATCACGCTAGGCCTCGAGCGTATAGAGGTGGAACCCACCATAGATCGACGAGCGATCCGCAGCCGTGAATGCCCGCGATCGCGCTGCATCGTAGCGGAAGCGGCTCAGGATCGCATTCGGAACGCGTCCCGGCAGGATGGTTTCCTCACCCGCGGTACGGAAAATCACGCGGCAACCGGGCTTACCCGTCCGCACGATCTCGCTCCACAGCGTCGTGAGCTGCTCGTCGGTCATCCAGTCCTGCGCATCGAGCAGCACATAGGCGTCGTAAGCCGGCGCCTGGAAGCTCGCGAGATGCTCCCCGAAC
Source organism: Hyphomicrobium sp. LHD-15 (assembly GCF_031157355.1). Taxonomy (GTDB): domain Bacteria; phylum Pseudomonadota; class Alphaproteobacteria; order Rhizobiales; family Hyphomicrobiaceae; genus Hyphomicrobium_C. The sequence continues at coordinate 18,845 of NZ_JAVIFT010000009.1, read as the reverse complement.
GACGCATGCACCACGTTGACGTTCCCGGCACGGGCCTTCAGCGTCTCCCAGTTTCCGCGCTCGAGATAGGGCGGAAGCGGCCCCTTGCCGTCAGCCGCATAACCGCGTCCGAACGCCTGCCAGGCGAAATAGTTGTCCTTGAGATCGAAGCCGTACGCGAGCCGCGCCAAGCGCTCCTTGAGCACGTCCGCCATGTGCGGCGCATCACCCTTGAGCGCATCGAACTGCGACGGCGGAATGCCGAGCCCGAACAGCGAAGCCGGCTTGTCCATGAGCCAGCGCATGTGGCGCATCGCAAACAGCGGTGCGAGCTCTTCGTTGAACAAGCGTTCCTGATCGGCGCGGTTCTTTGCATCGAGCAGCTTCGCGGGGTTGCGGCCGTGCATCCGCGTCAGCACGTGGCCAGCCGTGATGAACCAGCCGAGCAGACCCTGCCGATAGAACTTGCGGCCGAAATAGCTGATGCGACGCCGCCCCAGCGCGTCCCGCCCTTCCCAGTAGGCCCGCGTCGTCCGGTCGAGATGTGGCGCCAGGATGCGATCGTAGATTCCGGCTGTCTCGGGATCGGCAGCAGACACGAAAAAGCGCGCGAAGGTTTCGTAGTCGGGGCTGTGCGTGACCGCCGCCAGCTTGAGCTTGTTGAGCGCCACGTGTGCCGGATTGAGGTCGAGCGCAGTGACCTGCACTTCCTCAGCCGTCACGTACGAGAACACGTTGCACCCGCCCGACGCGATCGCGGCGACCCGCTCGCCGGGCTTCAGCGCCATGGCTTCGAGATCGACCACCGGATCTTCCCAGATCTGCGGGTAGACAAGCCCCGAGAACGCCCAGGTAAAAAACCGCTCCTCGAGGCCCTTTCGGCTCGCCGCTCCGTACCGATGCACAGCCTCGGCGAGGCGATGGTTGCGCCCCCGGTTCAGTTCGCCTTCACCTTGTACGTGCGCCTCAGCCGCTCCGCCCATCGCAAATCCCCGGGTATCCTTATTCATCCGGCCCGACTAACGATTTCATGTTGCAGCCCTGTGACAACTCTGCGGCAAGCTGTGGACCCCATGCGACACCCTGGACCCGGGGCCGGGCTTTTCCGCCGTTCGGCTTGCCTCGGGCGGCAAGATCCCTTAGACGAGGCGTCACAGATCGGACACGGGCGCAGCGCCCGGCATTTACGAGGATTTTCACCATGACCGCCCGTCATCCCCGCAAGGTCGAGACCCAGAAGAAGAAGGCTCGCCGCGCGATTCCCCGCGACAAGGTCACCCGCATACAGGGCAACACCGCCGCCGCTCGCAAGCGCCTGAAGAAGCAGTCGGGCAAGCTGCGCGCCGCCAAGGCGAAGGCCTCGGCCTAACCCTCTCAACGACACGGCGATTTGCTTGAAGCCCTGGTTGCCCCGGCAGCCGGGGCTAAAAGTGTGTCTGAGCTTATCTAGCGCTGGAACACGGTCACCGCTTCCACGTGCGGCGAGAACAGGAACTGGTCGATCGGCGTGACCGGCCCCATCCGATAGCCGCCGTCGATCAGCGTCCGGGCATCGCGCGCAAGCGTCGCCGGATTGCACGACACCGCGATCACTACCGGCACCTTCGATTTCGCGAGACGCTCCGCCTGCTCGGCCGCGCCCGCACGCGGCGGATCGAGCACCACCGCGTCGAACTCGGCGAGTTCCCGCGCCGAGAGCGGATCGCGATAGAGATCGCGCACCGTTGCCGTGACAGGTTTCAAACCCTGCGCATGCCGCATCGCGCCAGCCAACGCGTTGATCGCCCGCCGGTCGCTGTCGTAGGCCACGACCGACGCGCGCCGCGCGAGCGGAAACGTCAGCGTCCCAACCCCAGAAAAGAGATCGGCAACCTTCTTCGCCCGTTTCGGCAACGCGGCGACGCAGAGATCGGCTAGCAGCCGCTCCGCTTCCGGCACCGCTTGCAGGAACAGCCCCGGCGCAATCTCCACCTCGACGCCACCGATGGTCAAAACCGGCCGCCCACCGGAAACGATCTCCTCGCCACCGACCACGAGCCGCGCCAGCCTCATCTTCTGCGCGAGCGCGCCAAGCTCGGCCCGTTCATGCGGTGAGAGATCTTTTCGCCCGTTGTCGAACGAGACATCGAGGCCATGATCGAGCTTGGTAACAACGAGACGCCCGCCCGCGCGATCGACCATCACGCGGCGCGCCATCTCCCGCAAGCCCGGCACCGTCGCGACGATCTGCGGATCGAGCACCGGGCATTCGGCGAGATCGACCAGCGTATGCTGGCCTTCCTCGCGAAAGCCGATGATGACCTCTGCGCCACGCCGCTCGACACCCAGAAATGCGCGCCGCCGCGAGTTGCCATCGACGACGACGACCGGCGCCACTTCGGCATCGAGACCGCGATGGCGGAACGCTTCGACCACGAGCCCGTGTTTCCAATCGCGATAGAGCGCGGGCGACATATGCTGCGCGAGGCAGCCGCCGCACTGCAGGAAGTGGCGGCAGGCTGGTTCGACGCGCTCTGCGCTGTCCTTGAGCCGCTGCGCACCTTCGGATCCGATGCGCCACTGCTCGCCCGGAAGCGCGAACGGCACATAAACCGGAGCGCCTTCGCGCATGGCGATGCCGTCGCCCTTGGCGCCGAGCCGCTCGATCGTGAGCTCCGTGCTCTCAGCCATCGAAATGCGCTCCAAGCAGAAACTCCTGATTGCCCGATCCGCCTTCGATCGGAGAAGCGATGACGCCATCCACCTGCCAGCCGGGGCGCGCCGCGATCCAGGCAGCGATCTTTTCCGCCTGCGCGTCGCGCACGTCGGCGTCCCGCACGATGCCGCCCTTCCCGATCGCCTGCGGTCCCGCCTCGAATTGCGGCTTCACCAGCGCCACCAGCCAGCTCCCGGCCCGGGCCAGCGCAAGCCCGGCCGGAAGCGCCTTTTCAAGCGATATGAAGCTCACGTCGGCCACGACCGCCGTCACCTCCTGATCGATCTCCTGTGCCGTGAGCGCCCGCGCATCGAAGCCCTCGAGCGACGTCACTCGCGGATCGTCGCGCAAGCGCGGATGCAGCTGTCCGTGCCCCACGTCAACCGCATACACGTGCTTTGCACCACGCTGCAGCAGCAGGTCCGTGAACCCGCCGGTGGAGGCTCCGATATCGAGCGCAACCCGGCCTTCCGGATCGAACCCGAACGCTTCGAGCCCGGCCGCGAGCTTGTGGCTACCCCGCGAAACATAGTCCGCAGCCTCCGCAAGTACGATCGGCACATTGTCCGCCACCACGGCGCCGGGCTTCAGCTGCACCGCCCCATCGACGATCACCGCCCCACGGACGATCAGGTCCCGCGCCCGCGACCGGGTCGGCACCAATCCCCTTTCAAGCAGCGCTTTGTCGAGCCTCAGCCCCATCGCCGTGCATTCCGTGTTGAACTTTGCCGGCCCCTGCTGGTTGTGCCACAGAGGAACGCTATATATCGATATGAACTATGGAAATCAGGCATCCAGAAGTAGACGGAGACCGCTGATGATGAAACCCAATCGCCGAAACTTTCTTTGCGCCGCCGGTGCTGCCACGCTCGTCACGGCCGTCTCGACAGGCGGCATTGGCCGCGCCTTTGCAGATACGGCCCCGGAAGGCCCGTTTACCTTGCCCGCGCTGCCCTACGACCCCGCAGCTCTCGAACCCCATATCGACGCGACGACGATGGGGATCCACCACGGAAAGCACCACGCCGCCTATGTCAAAAACCTGAATACCGCCCTCAAGGATCACGGCGACCTCGCCAAGCTGCCGCTCGAGGACATTCTCGCCAAGCTCAGCGAGGTTCCGGAAGCCGTCCGCACCGCCATCCGTAACAACGGCGGTGGGCACGCCAACCACTCGATGTTCTGGCAGATCATGGGCGCGCCTGGCGGCCCCGGCCCCGAAGGCGAGCTGAAGGCCGCGATCGACAGCGATCTCGGCGGCCTCGAAAAGCTCCAGGAAGCTTTCAACACCGCCGGCACCAAGGTCTTCGGTTCAGGCTGGGTGTTCGTAACCGTCGACAAGGGCGGCAAGCTCGCGCTCGTCTCGAAGCCGAACCAGGACACGCCACTGATGGACGGCGGACGCGCACTGATCGGCAACGACGTCTGGGAGCACGCCTATTATCTGAAATACCAGAACAAGCGTGCCGACTACCTGAAAGCCTGGTGGAACGTCGTGAACTGGAAGGCCGTCGGCGAACGCTACGCCGCCGCCAAGGCCGGAACCCTCAAGATCTGACTATGGTCGCTTCGAACCCACGCGCTCGGATCGTCGCGGCACCTATCGGCCGCGGCGTGAATCGGCAGAGCGGGAAAAATTCGAAGCGTACGTATTCCGTCTCACCGAAGAGACCTCTCCCCATTGAATTCGAGACAATGGGGAGAGGGAAGATAGCCTAATCCTTCACGGCATATCGGCCGGGGCCGTTCGCGAACAGCAGCAGCAGGCCGCCGGCGAGACCCAGGTTCTTGAGGAAGCTGATTTGTTGCATCTGCCCGCCGTCACCCGACCACGCGGTGTGAAAGACGAGCGCCGCAACGATCGAGAAGCCGGCGAGCGCGAGCGCCGCCCAGCGCGAAAATACGCCGAACAGAATGGCGAGCCCGCCACCAAGCTCCGTGACGATGGCGAGCGGCAGCAAAATTCCCGGAAGCCCGTAAGCCTCCATGTAGCCGACGGACCCCTCATAGCCAGTGATTTTCCCGATGCCGGCAATGATGAAAATGGGCGCAAGAAGAAGGCGCGCAACGAGGCTCGTGAGATCGTGTGTCGAAGTCATGGTTTTCCCTGTTGGATGAGTGTGGACCCGACTGCACCCTCACCCTAAAGCGCTTCTGGCGAATTGGACACCGGTCCGTTGTAAGAAAATGCTCCAAAACCAAGAGCTATATCGTGCGATCCGTCGGAACAGCGTCGAACGCTTTAGCCGCCTCGCGCGGCCGGAGCATTGCCTCACTGAGCAATCCCGCTGAGAGCCAGCCGTTGAGATACTGCGCGACCCGCAAAGCCGCCTCGCTTGGCGCACCGTAAGTCGCCGCCATTTCCATGAGCCCGCCGAACGGCTTGCCCCTGACGGCCTCGCTCCACAGCATGCGCTCCTCGTCGCTCACGCGGCGCACGTTAGGCACACCGTCCCAGCGCCAGACCAGGAAACTTTCCTGCGCATCGTGCACAGTGACATCCGGCGGCGGCAGCTCGTTCTTGAGTGCCACCCAGATGTCGAACGCGTTCGTGTCGAGTGTCAGCAGCGCGACCGAAGGATGGGCTGCGAATACCAGATCGGACCACGTTTCGGGCGGATGCTGCGCCAAGGCAGCGAGATCGAGCACCGGCGCGTCCACCGCATCGAACGCCTGGTCAAGCTGCCGCTCAATGAGTGCGATCTCGCGGAGCACCGGAGCATCGGCATAGTCGCCCTCACTCAGAAGCTCCGGAACATCGGTCGCATACCAACGCGCGTTGGCGTGCCGCGACGGATACCGCGCGACATAGCGTTCCGCCATGCGAACGAACGCATCATCTCTCATATGACGCGCGAGCATCGGATAGGCGTTCCGCACCACCTCCACCAGCCGGCTCACATAGGCAAACCGATAGACGCCGAACAGCACCGCATTGCTCGTCCGCGAGTTAGGCGGAATGAACCCAAGAATGTCGTCCGAACCACCGACGATCGCCGCCTGAAAGCGGGCCTGCAGCTCCGCAAGCGTTGGCGTCTCATGCGGCATAAGATTGCCCGAGCGTTTCCGCCGCCACGCACCGCGCCTGATCGAGTTCCGCCACCAATTCATCAAGCGGCGGAATGTGGTCGTCCCGCTCGATGATCGCAGAAACCGGCCCGAAGTGGCGAAGCGCCGAGCGGTAGAGATCCCACACCTCGTCGCAGATCAGCGCATCATGCGTGTCGACGATGTGGCTCATATTGTGCTCGTGCCCGGCGAGATGGAACTGAACGATCCGTTCCTTCGGAATGCCGGCAATGAACGCGTGCGCGTCGAACTCGTGGTTGAACGCGGAGACGAACACGTTGTTGACGTCGAACACCAGCCAGCAGCCAGTGCGCTTGGTAAGCTCGGCGATGAACTCCCACTCGCTCATTTCGGAATGAGAAAACTGCACGTAGCTCGAGACGTTTTCGAGCGCGATGGCTTGCCCCAGATAGTCCTGAACATGATGGACGCGGGCTACCACGTGATCGAGCGCCTCGCGCGTGTAGGGCACAGGCAGGAGATCGTGCAGATTGACGCCGTGCACGCCGGTCCAGCACAGATGGTCGGAGATGAACACCGGCTCGCTGCGCGCGGCCAGCGCCTTGAGGTCGCGCAGATAATCCACATTGATCGGCGCCGTAGACGCAATCGAAAGCGAAACGCCGTGCATGACGATCGGATACCGGTCTCGAATGCGATCCAGCATTTTGAGCGGCTGCCCGCCCGGCACCATGTAATTCTCCGAGATCACCTCGAACCAGTCGACGTTCGGATCGCCGTCGAGAATATCCTGATAGTGCTGAGGACGCAGCCCGAGACCAAACCCGAGATAAGGCGGCTTGGATGCCTGAATTGCCGTTGCGCGCGGTCTTCGATCCACTGACGACATTGGCATCTCCTCGATCATTTGCATGAGAGACATGCCCGGCAGCGCAGTGCCGCCACCGGACATGATCCCGATCGCTCGGCCTTACTTCGCGGGCTCGAACTTGGCGCCTTCGACCTTCGCGCAATCGGCCTTTGTCGACTCCGTGAAGCCCTGCCCCTTGCACGCATTCTGGCCCTTGCAGGCGTTGGTCGCGGTCTTGCAGGCGCTTGTGCCCTTGCACGCGTTGGCGCCCATGCAGTGTCCCTTTGCCTCTTCGGCTGCGAAGCTCGGCGTCGCGACAGCGCCAGCGAGGAGCAGGGTTGCCGCAGCAGCGGCGAGCGCGGATCCAGATGTCACCGTGAATTTCATGAGCGTATCCTTTTTTATGATGAACACGTCCCGGACTGAGTTCAAAAAAGCTTCCCGACCCGGGCGCCGACTTGGGAAGCATGCTGGTAGCTACGGGGCGGCGCGCGCACGGGTTTCAGCGCGAGGAATTTTAAATCGAGAAAAAGATATCGACGGTTGGCGAGAGCAGCTTCACGCCATGCATCCAAGGACGCAAACGCGTTAAGGCGTCGCTTTGACCAGCTTACCGCTGAACACGACCGGCCCTGTCGGAAGCCCGGTCGGCGAACCCCCTTTGGGCTCGACACTAACGGCATAGGTTCCGTCCATCATCATGTCGTGCATCTTGCCGCCGGCCATAGGCCGGACGTCCATCTCGCTATCGTCGAAGACACCGAGCGATTTCGGCTGCGCCATCTCGTCGTGTACGAGCCAGAGCTGATAGGATTTCTCCGGCTCGGCTGGCTTTTTCATCGCCGAGATCACGAACATGTTGGTCTTGGTATCGACGGTCAGCAGGAACGCCGGCAAAGCGTCGGTCGCCTGCAGAACCGCCACGTACTGCGTCGGCATCTGGCGCCGATCGTAATCCTGCCACACCACGACACCGGCGAGCGAAGCCGCGAGCGCCGTCATCGCACCCGCCGCCGCGCGCCACCGGTTCGCGCGCCGCAGCATCGTCTGCTCGCGCGCCTTGAGCGACACGACGTTGGAGGCAAGCCCGATCTGGGCTCGGATCTTGTTGTAAAGCCCCGGCGGCGGCTGCACGGGCGCCACGACTTCGGACAACGGGCCGAGGCGGCGCTCCCACGCCGCAACCGCTTCTACAAATCCCGGATCGCGATCGAGACGCGCCGCCGCCTCCTCGCGTTCCTCGCGCGAAAGCGTTCCGAGAACATACTCGGCGGCCAGTCCATCGATGTCGTCGAGCTCGGTCATCGCTCGAGGCACCCCTTCAACTGTGCGAGGCTGCGGTGCAGCCACGTCTTGATAGTTCCTTCCGGCCGATCGAACCTCTTTGCCAGCGCCTCCCGGCTGAGGCCGTCGAGATAGGCGAGCCGGACCATTTGCTGTCTCTCGGGTTCAAGCCCCTCGAGGCAGCGCATCAGCCGGGCAACATCCTCCTGCCGTCCGATCACCTCGACTGGATGCTCGTCGTCACTGGCAATGTGGTCGAGTTCGGAAACATCTGCCGCAGGACGCACCGCCCGGCGGCGAACTTCATCCAGCGCCCGATTTCGGACGATGGCAGCCATCCAAGTGATGGGGGACGCAATCCCAGCGTCAAAATCCCGAGCGCGCTCCCAAATCTTGAAATAGCTATCCTGAACCACGTCCTCGGCGACCGCATTACTCCGAAGGATACGCAGCGCGACCGAATAGAGTTTCGCGGACGTCACCTGATAAAGCTCCGCAAACGCGGCTTCATCGCCGCGCGCCACCCCGGCAAGGAGTTCATCGAGTTGCTGACGCGACGACTTCATAAAATCCCAACCTGTGGGCGCAAACAGCATCCGGCGGAGCACCGGACCCGAAATCGGCCTTCAGTAATAGCGGATTGCCACTGACTGTCGAGACAGCAGCGTTCCGTTGCCTTAATCAGGATTGCATCGGCCGCTCACCAAGCCGAGTGCCCCGACTAGTCTATACGGAGAACCCCTTGCAGAGTTTCGGACTGCCGACCAATCTTGTGCCCATCGTCCTGCTCGTCGCTTCGAACGTGTTCATGACCTTCGCCTGGTACGGCCACCTGAAGTACAAGGCGGCTCCTCTGTGGATCGTCATCCTGGCGAGCTGGGGCATTGCCTTCTTCGAATATTGCCTGGCCGTTCCCGCCAATCGGTTCGGCCATGGCACCTACACGACGGCCGAGCTCAAGACCATCCAGGAGGTCATAACCCTCACCGTGTTCGCCGGGTTTTCCGTCCTGGTTCTGCACGAGCCGTTGACGGTAAACCACTTCGTGGGCTTTGCACTGATCGTGGCGGGCGCCTATTTCATCTTTCGAGGCCCGTTGTAAGGAACGCCGAAATGGACCGATTGAACGCCGCCTCTGACGGCATCGACGCCGCCAACAGCAAGGATCCGAACCGCGTGCGGGTGGACGGAGCCGAGCATCCGGCGGAGCTGATTTACGGCCAGCGCATGTCGACGATGTTGGCGCGCCTCTATCCTGATGCGTCGGAAGCGCTCCGGCTCGCTGTCCGCGCGCAACACATCCGCCGCTGGGAGGTCCCGCGCAACTCCTACCCGATGGACCGCCCCGGCTATCTCAGATGGCGCAAGGATCTCGGCCGCAAGCACGCCGAATGGGCTGGCGAAATTCTCGCCAACTGCGGCTACAGCGCCGAGGAAATCGCCCGCGTCGGATCGCTTCTGCGCAAGGAGAACCTGCGCAAGGACGCCGAAACGCAAGCGCTCGAAGATACCGCCGCCCTCGTCTTTCTGGCCTATTACGCCGAAGACTTTGCCGCCAAGCACGAACCCGAGAAGGTCGTGACCATCCTCGCCAAGACGCTGGCCAAGATGTCGGAGCATGGCAAACGCTCGGCCGTTGCGCTCGATCTCCCGCCGGCAATTGTCGGCGCGCTCGAAGCGGCTGCCGCACAAGCCGCCACCCCATGACCGCGCCTGCGCAGCAAACTTTGGCGGCCGTGCTGGTGGCCCACGGCGACCGCGGCGGCACCTCCCCCAACGCCGCGCTCGAATCTCAGGCTGAGGCCGTGCGCAAGCTCACGGGACTTCGCGTTTTCACCGGCGTGCTCAAGGGCGAGCGCACGATCGAGCACGCGCTTGCCGAAGCCGCTACCTCCGGCGCCGCGTCGATCGCCGTCTATCCGCTGTTCATGGCCGACGGCTATTTCGTCAACAAAGTGCGCGAGCGCATCGCTGCGGCCGGCCTCGCGAGCGAACCGAAACTGCTGATCCCGCTCGGCCTCGATCCGACCCTTTCCGACGTGCTCGTGAACGAAGCGATTGCAACGGCGGAGCAGGAGGGCTTCGACCCTTCGAAATCCCGTCTTCTCGTCGTCGGCCACGGCTCGAAGCTCGGTCCCGCTTCCGCAAGCGCCACCCGCAAAGCCGCGGCTCGTGCCGCCCTCGCGCGCCGCTTCGCCAGCGTCACGACCGCTTTCCTGGAGGAAGACCCCTTTCTCGATGACGCCCTGCGCGTCACTTCGGCGCCAACCGTCGTCGCAGGGTTCTTCTTCGGCAACGGCATGCACGCCGGAGAAGACGTTCCCGAAGCCATCGCCGAAACCGGCGCCAACGCGATCTATACCGGCGCCATCGGCAATTCGCCCGCCGCAGCCCCCCTCATCGCCGCGGCACTCTCGGCTGCTGCCCGACCCTGATCCTCGCAAGCACGCGCCCCGCGCCCTCGACGAGAAGGCCAGACGAAACCAAGAAAAAGGCCGCGGAGCGTGAGCCCCGCGGCCTTCCAATTTTACGAACATCGCAAACGAGAGCGAACTACTCCCGGCGGCGGCGCTGTCCACCACCCTCGCGATCGCGGCGCGGCGGACGCTCGGCCGAGAACACTTCCTCGGGCTCGCCCTCGGCACGCGGGATTTCCGCGCCCGTTGCCTGATCCACGATCTTCATCGACAGACGCACCTTGCCGCGATCGTCGAAGCCCAGAAGCTTGACGTAAACTTCCTGGCCTTCCTTGACCACTTCGCCAACCGTCTGCGGACGGCCCTGCGTCAGCTGCGAGATGTGCACGAGACCGTCCTTCGCGCCGAAGAAGTTCACGAACGCGCCGAACTCCATGATCTTCACGACCTTGCCCTTGTAGATCTGGCCGACCTCGGGCTCAGACGTGATGCCCTTGATGCGGGCAAGCGCCTTCTCGATGCTCTCGCGGTTGGCCGACGCGATCTTCACCGTGCCGTCGTCGCTGATGTCGATCTTGGCACCGGATTCGGCCACGATCTCGCGGATCACAGAGCCGCCCGAGCCGATCACTTCGCGGATCTTGTCGGTCGGAATCTTGATCGTCTCGATGCGCGGCGCATGCTCGCCGAGCTCTTCACGAGCCCCGGTCAGCGCCTTGGCCATCTCGCCCAGGATATGCAGGCGGCCCTTGTTCGCCTGCTCGAGGGCGACCTTCATGATCTCCTCGGTGATGCCGGTGATCTTGATGTCCATCTGCAGCGCAGTCACGCCGTTGGTCGTGCCCGCCACCTTGAAGTCCATGTCGCCGAGATGATCCTCGTCGCCGAGAATGTCAGACAGCACCGCGAAGTCTTCGCCTTCCTTGATGAGGCCCATGGCGATACCCGCCACCGGCGACTTAAGCGGAACGCCCGCATCCATCAGCGCAAGCGAAGTGCCGCAGACCGTCGCCATCGAAGACGAACCGTTGCTCTCGGTGATTTCGGAGACAACGCGCAGCGTGTACGGGAACTCCTCCTGCTTCGGCAGCAGCGGACGAACAGCGCGCCAGGCGAGCTTGCCGTGGCCGATTTCGCGGCGGCCGGGCGAACCCATGCGGCCCGTCTCACCGACCGAGTAGGGCGGGAAGTTGTAGTGCAGCAGGAAGCGCTCTTTTTTGGTGCCTTCCAGGCTGTCGATGTACTGCTCGTCTTCGCCGGTGCCGAGCGTCGCGACAACCAGCGCCTGCGTCTCGCCGCGCGTGAACAGCGCCGAGCCGTGCGTACGCGGCAGCACGTGCACTTCCGAAAGGATCGGACGAACCGTTTCGAGATCGCGCCCGTCGATGCGCCGCTTGGTCTTGAGAACGTCGCCGCGCATGATGTCCATCTCGAGCGCCTTGAACGCGTCGATCAGCAGCACCTTCTCGCTTGCATCTTCGGACGTCAGCTCGACGCCCTCGACAACCTTCTTCTTGGCTTCCGAGACGAGGGTCTGGCGCTTGCCCTTCTCCTTGGTGGAGAAGGCGGTCTTCAGCAGGTCGCCGGCAATGGCCTTGACCTGCTTCTTGTACTTGTCCGCATCCGGGATCTGGATGTCCCACGGCTCCTTGGCTGCCTTTTCGGCGAGCTTGATGATGGCCTGGATCACCGGCTGCATATGCTTGTGGCCGAAGATGACGGCATCGAGCATCACCTTCTCGGGAAGCTCCTTCGCCTCGCTCTCGACCATCATCACGGCATCATGCGTGCCGGCGATGACGAGATCGAGCGTGCTTTCCGTCATCTCGTCGATCATCGGGTTCAGCACGTATTCGCCACCGATCACGCCGACGCGGGCCGCGCCGATCGGGCCGAGGAACGGCAAGCCCGAAAGCGTGAGGGCAGCCGAAGCTGCAACCATGCCGACGATGTCGGGATCGTTCTCGAGGTCATGCGAAAGCACGGTGACGACCACCTGCACTTCGTTCTTGAAGCCGTCGACGAACAGCGGGCGGATCGGGCGATCGATGAGACGGCTCGTCAGCGTCTCCTTCTCGGTCGGGCGTCCTTCGCGCTTGAAATAGCCGCCCGGGATCTTGCCGGCGGCGTACGTGCGTTCCTGGTAGTTGACGGTCAGCGGGAAGAAATCGATGCCCGGCTTCGGGCTCTTGGCGCCGACGACAGTCGCCAGCACGCTGGTTTCTCCGTACTGCGCGTAAACGGCGGCGTCAGCCTGGCGGGCCATATGCCCTGTTTCCAGCTTGAGCGTACGGCCGCCCCATTCAATTTCCACGCGATGAATATCGAACATGTTCGTTCTTTCGTTCTATCTCTGTTTCATGTCTCTTTGATGCGCGGCTTCTTAGCACGAATGCCAGCGGCGCCGCGAACCCAAAAGGCCGGCGACGCCACTCTTTCACTGCATTCGCGAAATGCTCGGAGCCTTAAGACTTTGCGCCATCGGAGACCGACCGGCACGCTGTCGCTTAGCGGCGGATGCCGAGCTTCTCGATGATCTTCTGATAGCGCGCTTCGTCCTTGCGCTTCACGTAGTCGAGAAGCTGGCGGCGCTGGCTCACCATCTTGAGCAGGCCACGGCGCGAATGGTTGTCCTTCTTGTGCGCCTTGAAATGCTCAGTGAGGCCATTGATACGCTCGGTCAGGATCGCGACCTGCACTTCCGGCGAGCCGGTATCGTTCGCCTTGGTGGCGTTGTCCTTGATAACTTTCGACTTATGCTCAACAGTCAGCGACATCGGAGGCTCCTTTCAGGATGGAGTTCTGGACGATCGCGCCGTGCGAAACGGTGATCTGTCCTTTGGGAAACGGCCATGGCCGGGATGTCGTCCAGCCAGGTCGCAAGCGAAAACGCCGTCCGCGCCGAAGGGCACGAACGGGATGGCGTTTTATACACATTCACCGGGATCTCGCGAGCGAAAGTTGCGATTATCACAACATGGGTAGCGAGCGTCGCCCTCGGTGAGCCGACAGGATTCATTGATTTAGCTACATAAAGCGCAAAATGACGAGGCGAAAAGTTGCACATACGCAATCGTTAGTTGTGATTATCACAACAAGAATTCACCCCTTCGTACCCTCGCTCAGGACCTCGACCGCCTTGGCGAGCTGCGGATCGGCCCCGCCGGCATAGGGAACCTCGAACGGAACCTCGATCGTCGGGGCCACGCCCTTAGCTTCCAGCCGCTCACCGTCGACCGCCACGTCGTTGACCGCAACCATCAGGAAGCTGCCATCCGAGAGCAGGTATCCGCGCCCCGCCAGCAGCGCTCCGGCCGTACGCGTCCCGATCACCTCGCCGTAGCCGTATTTCTTGAAGCCATAAGCGAGCACTTCCTTGCCGCTGCGCGTGCCGTCGTTGACCAGCATCGCCACCGGTTTGCGCCATTTGAAGCTCGCGAAGTCGGTATTCCCCGAGCGCTCGGTGAACGTCATGTCCGGACCGCGCGCATTGAAAAGATCGAGGTAACGCGGCTGTGCGCCGCCCCACCCGTCGCGCAGATCCCAGATCAGGGCGTCCGCGTCCTTGAGCTTCCCCGAGGCAAGCTCCTCCATCAGGATGTCCTGGTAGTCCTGCCCCGCGTAGGACCACACACGAATGTAGCCGATGCGCTTGCCGTTCGCCTCGATGATCCGCGCGCCCTCGCTCATGGCGTTGCGGAACGCCTTGCCGGGCTCGATGCGTTCCGGCTTCACTTCGACCACCGAGACCGGCCCGCCCCGCACGCGGCGAAGCGAAAGCTTCACGGCCGAGCCGACCTTGTCGCGAAACGACGCCACCGGCTGGAACGGCGCATCGTCCACAGAGACGATCTCATCCCCCACGGCGACATCGGCTTTCGCTGCCGCGAGCCCCGCGATGACGCCGGTCACGAACGTCTTGCCTTCGATCTCGCGCGTGAAGATGCCGATGCCGGGATACGAGACGCCCGACGGCAGATGCTTGCGGATACTGTCACGCAGACCGAAGCGGAAGATATCGACCAGCTGGTAATAGCGCGGGTCTTCCGGCGTCGCGTGGATCATGTGCGACGCCTTGAGCTCGCCCAGCATCGCATTGATGGCCTCCGACTTCTCCTGAACGCCGGCGGACGCGAGGTAGCGCGGCCGGTAACGCGCAATCACCGCGTCCCAGTCCTTCCCGGCAAGCGAGCGATCATAGAAGTTGTTCTGAACGAGACGCGCGGCTTCGTCGAAAACCTCGGCCTTGTCCCCCTCACGCGCCAAGGCCGGTGCGGCAGCGGAGGTGAGCGCCACCAGCCCTGCCATCAGGGCAAGGGTGACGGGCCCGCGAACGGCTGCAAGCACGTTGAAACGTGTTTGAGAAGAATGCATGGGGCCTCCAGCAATACCCGGCCAGCAGGCATATAGGAGGCCTTCGCGCATGATACAGATGCGGACTATTCCGGAGCGCCGTCGCAGGCCCCCTCCGCGACATCCAATTATTGGGAACGGCACACGGTTTGCGGCGTGTCTGAATTCTAGCCGTTCATGTTTGCTATAACGACGTCATCCCGGCGAAGGCCGCGATCCAGACACGCATGAATGAAAAACGCGTTATCCGCCGAAATTGAAGACCCGTGTGGGATGCAGCGCGCCCTTTTCGATCTCGCCGAGCGCGATGATCTGCCCTTTCGAGATGGCGTAGGCCGCCCCGCCCAACACCGGTGCATCACGGCCTCGGATCAGGATGCTGCGCCCCTGCGCGAGATCCGCCGCATCCGACGCGCTGACATTGATCTCGAGAATTTCGCCGAGCGCCATTTCCACAGGCCGCAAGAACGACGCCAGATCTTCCCCGGCCTCGGCCGCCTCCTCGATCTCTTCGAGCGAGACGGATTCTTCTTCCGCAAAAGGCCCGACCCGCGTGCGCCGAAGCTCGATCACATGCCCCCGGCAGCCAAGCGCGCGGCCCATGTCGCGTGCGATCGCGCGCACGTAGGTGCCCTTGCCGCACCGCGCCTCGAATATCGCCGTATCGACGTTCGGTACGTCGATCAGCCTGAGCTCGTCGATCACCACGGGGCGCGCATCGAGCACGACTTCCTCGCCGTCACGCGCCAGCGCATAGGCTCGCTCGCCGTCGACCTTGATCGCCGAAAACTGTGGCGGAACCTGCATGATCTCGCCGGTGAACTGCGGCAGCAGCGCCTCGATGTCGGCAACGGTCGGCCGGCTCTCGCCGGTCGCCGTGATGTCGCCTTCCGCGTCGTCGGTCGCCGTCTCGGCGCCCCAGCGCACGGCGAAGCGATAGACCTTCTCGCCATCGACGGCGAACGAAACCGTCTTCGTCGCCTCCCCGAACGCAATCGGCAGAATACCGGTCGCGAGCGGATCGAGCGTGCCTGCGTGGCCAACTTTTTGTGCGAAAAACAGCCGCTTCAGAATGCCGACGGCACGCGTCGACGTCATCTCGAACGGCTTGTCGAGCACCAGCCAGCCGTGAACCGGATTACCTTTTTTACGTCGTGCCATCGTGAGGTCTTTCTGGAAGCAACAATCGCTCTCTGTCATCCCGGCCTAGGATGCTCTTGGGGCCGGGAGCCGGAGCCTGCATGATCCGTTTCAGCTATCGCCCTAAATCCCGGATCACCGCTCGGCGTCCGGGATGACAACGAGGAACTTCGCGCGCCGCGTCAGTCCTTTTCGACGTCGCGGCGAACCTTCTCGCTGTGCAGCAGCCGGTCGATGCGCGTGACCTCCTCGAAGGTCTCGTCCTCGCGGAAGCGCACGTCCGGCGCAACGCGCAAATCCACCGCGTGCGAGATCTCGCCGCGAATGAACTTTGTGTTGCGATTGAGCGCATCGATAACGGTCTTGGTGTCCTTGCCGCCGAGCGGCATGACGTAGGCCGTCGCGAGCCGCAAATCCGGCGACATCCGGACCTCGGTAATCGTCGTCACATGCGACGCGAGCACGTCGTCATAGATCTCGCCGCGCGCCAGCATCTCCGCCAGCTTGTGGCGGATCAGCTCGCCGACGCGCAACTGCCGCTGCGTCGGCCCCTTGGCTTGGTGTGATTTTCGTCTGGACATATCTTCTCAATCCTACCGGGATCGAACCGGCACGAGGCCAACGCCTCTTTGACAATACTTCGGCCCCCAAAGGGGGCCGGGGAGCAACGCGACCCGGCGCTAGTGCGCCGCCCCCGCGGAGGGCCAAGCTAAGGCGGCTGGCCGCCTTAGCTGAATAGGCCCGTGAGCGCTAGAGAGACCGCTTGATGGTCTCCACCTGGAAGCACTCGATCTCGTCGCCCTCGCGGATGTCCTGGTAGTTGGCGAACGCCATACCGCACTCCTGGCCGACCGGCACTTCTTTGACATCGTCCTTGAAGCGCTTGAGGATCGAGAGCGTGCCTTCGTGAATGACGACCTTGTCGCGGAGCAGACGCACCTTCGCGCCGCGCTCGACCTTGCCTTCCGTGACGATACAGCCCGCGACCTTGCCGACCTTGGAGATGTTGAACACCTGCTTGATCGTCGCGTAGCCGAGGAAGTTCTCGCGCAGCGTCGGCGCGAGCAGACCGGACATGGCGCCTTTCACGTCGTCCACGAGATCGTAGATGATGCTGTAGTAGCGGATCTCGATGCCCTGGGAATCCGCCACCTGCTTCGCCTGCGCGTTGGCACGCACGTTGAAGCCGACGACGACGGCCTTGGATGCCCCGGCGAGCGCGATATCCGATTCCGTGATTCCACCGACGCCCGAGTGCACGATGCGCGCCTCGACCTCGTCGGTACCGAGCTTCTTGAGCGCGCCCTGGATGGCTTCCACCGAGCCCTGGACGTCGCCCTTGATCACGAGGGTGAAGTCCTTCTTGCCGGCCGCATCCTTCAGCGTCTGCATCATCTGCTCGAGCGTACGCGGCGTACCGGCCGAACCCAGCGTCTCGCGGCGCTTTCTGATGCGGTAATCCGTGATCTCGCGCGCACGTGCTTCGTTTTCGACGACGGCGATCTGATCGCCCGCTTCCGGTGCCGAGCTGAAGCCCAGGATCTCGACGGGAACCGAAGGCCCGGCGCCATCGACGTTCTTGCCCTGATCGTCGATCAGCGCACGCACGCGGCCCCACGCCATGCCGGCAACGACGATATCGCCGACCTTGAGCGTTCCGCGCTGCACGAGCACCGTACCGACAGGTCCGCGCCCGCGTTCGAGCTTGGCTTCGATGACGACGCCTTCCGCGGAGCGATCGGAGTTGGCCTTGAGATCGAGCACTTCCGCCTGCAGGTGGATCGTCTCGAGCAGCTTGTCGAGGTTGGTGCCCTTCAGCGCCGAAACCGGCACTTCGAGCGTCTCGCCGCCCATGCTCTCGACCACGATCTCGTGCGAAAGCAGATCCGTCTGCACGCGCTTCGGCTCAGCCGCCGGCTTGTCGATCTTGTTGATCGCGACGATGATCGGCACGTTCGCGGCCTTGGCGTGATTGATGGCTTCCACCGTCTGCGGCATGACGCCATCGTCGGCCGCAACCACCAGAACCACGATGTCGGTCACCTTCGCGCCGCGCGCACGCATCGCCGTGAAGGCGGCGTGGCCAGGCGTATCGATGAACGTCACCTTCGCGCCCGAAGGCGTCGTCACCTGATAGGCACCGATATGCTGGGTGATGCCGCCGGCTTCGCCCGCAACCACGTTGGTCTTGCGGATGGCGTCGAGCAGCGAGGTCTTGCCGTGGTCGACGTGGCCCATGATGGTGACGACGGGCGCACGCGGCTGTTGGCTCTCCTCGGCATCCTTCTCGCCGATGAAGCCGGATTCGACGTCCGCTTCCGAAACGCGCTTCGCCGTATGGCCGAATTCCGAAACGATGAGCTCGGCCGTATCCGCGTCGATCACGTCGGTGATCTTGTGCATCGCGCCTTGCTTCATCAGGAACTTGATGAGGTCGACGGCGCGCTCCGTCATGCGGTTGGAGAGCTCTTGGATGGTAATGGCTTCGGGAATGACGACTTCGCGCACGATCTTGTCTCTGGGCTGCTGAATGCCCATGGCCTTCAGCTTTTCGCGCTCGCGCTTACGCTTGAGCGAAGCCAGCGACCGTTCGCGCTGCTGCTCGTCGAGTGCGTTGTTGATGGTGAGCTTGCCGCGTTCGCGCTTTTCGTCGACGACGGGCGCCTTTACGGGCACGCGCACGAGCTTGCCGCCGCGCTTGATGGCGCGGCTCTCTTCGTCGTCGGGCGTCTCGACAGCAACGGGCCGCGGGCGAGCATCGTCTTTTCTGACGAGCTTCGTGGGTTCCCCGGATGCTCCGCCGCGATCGGCAGGAGGCGGTCCACCGGCTGGACGCGGCAGCTCGATCTGCTTCGGGCGCCCGCCTTCGCGAGGCGCAAAACGCGTGTCGTAGCTGGTCGGGCGCGGACGCTGCGCAGGGCGCGAGCTGTCATGCCCATGCGGGCGCGACCCGGGAGAAGACGAAGCCGGGCGCGCGGAAGAAGAAGGCGAGGACGGAGCTGACGCGGCGCGCGGCGCAGCCGGAGCGGTGGGCGCACGCGGAGCGGGCGCTGGTGCGGGAGCGGCCTCAGCAACGGGCGCCGGTGCAGCCGGTGCC
>NZ_JAVIFT010000008.1 GCF_031157355.1 Hyphomicrobium sp. LHD-15 | reverse complement strand
GCTCGATGTGCGGGCCGAAGTTCTGCTCGATGGAGATCACCCGCGAAGTCCGCGACTACGCCTCGAGGCTGAATGAAGCGGCCGTTGAGTTCGCCGAGGAGACGACGCGGATAGATCCTGAAGCCGGCATGGAAGCGATGAGCGAGAAGTTCCGCGAACTGGGCAACCAGATCTACATCGACAAACCCTGATCGCCTCGCCCTCTTAGGCGAACAAAAATATTTGCGCGGCGCCCAGGAAAAAGGCGCCGCGCAAACAACGCCTACAACAGCGTCCCGCCAAGAATGACGAGCGCCACGCTGAAGTAGATGACGAGCCCCGTCACATCCACGAGCGTCGCGACAAACGGTGCCGACGCACTGGCCGGATCAAACCCCAGCCGCTTGAGCGCGAACGGCAGCATAGACCCGGCAAGCGATCCGAACGTCACGATTCCGACCAGCCCCATCCCGACGGTCAAAGCGACCAGCTCCCAGTGCGGGCCGTAGTCGTAGATGCCAATCGTCTGCCACAGGCCGATCCGCACCATGCCGACGAGCCCGAGAATACCGCCGAGCGCAATCCCCACCGGCAATTCACGCAGGGCCACCCGCCACCAGTCGCGCACCTTCACCTGTCCAAGCGCGAGCGCGCGAATGAGCAGCGAGGTCGACTGCGAACCGGAATTTCCGCCGGAGCTCATGATCAGCGGGATGAACAGCGTCAGCACGATCGCCTTGGCCAGCTCGTCCTCGAAATGCTGCATGGCGCTTGCCGTCAGCATCTCGCCGAGAAACAGCGCCGAGAGCCAGCCGGCCCGCTTGCGGATCATGCCGAGGAACCCGATCTCGAGATAGGGCTCTGGCAGCCCTTCCACGCCACCGAACTTCTGCACGTCCTCGGTGCTGATCGAGACGATCGCATCGAGCACGTCATCCACGGTCACGATACCGAGCACCTGCCCGCGCGCGTTGAGAACCGGCACCGACAACAGGTCGTGGATCGAGATCAGCCGCGCCACTTCCTCCCGGTCCGTATCCGGCGAGACCCAGATCGGCGCGCGATCCGCCCCGACCTCGACGATCTTCCAATCCGGCTCGGCGGTGATGAGCTGGCGCAGCGTCACCACGCGCACCAGCTGGCGGCTCGCCGGATCGAGCACGAGAATGGCGTAAACCGTCTCGCGCGACGGCTCGACGGCACGGATATGGGCGAGCGTCTCGGCGACGGTAAACGTCTCCGGCACGCTGACGAATTCCGTCGTCATCAGGCTGCCCGCGGTCCCTTCCGGGTAGGCAAGCAGCAGCTTGAGCGAGAGCGCGGTCTCGAAATCGACCCGTGCCAGCAGCTTGGTCCGGTCGTGGCCGTCGAGCGCGCGCAGCGTGTCGGCCGCCCGGTCGGCGGCCATCCCCTTGAGAACCTGGCCGGAAACAGGCTCCGAAAGCTCGAGCATCAATTCGCCGGCGCGGGACAGTTCCGGCCGGTCGAAGATATCGATCACGCGGTCCAGCGGCAGGCTTGCGAGCAGCAAGGCCCCGTCCGCAACACTGAGTTCGTTGATTTGTGCGACGACGTCGGCGACGTGCTCCTGGCGAACATCGCCGAGCAGCACCGACCCTTCCGCAACGCGGATTTCGTTCATGGCTCACCTCACGTTCCGCCGTTCGCGGAGGACCGTGAGAAGCCGACGCCTCGACCATGATCGCTTCGGGCCCTAGCCGCTCCGATAGCCGTGCCGCCTATCAGGCACGGCTTAAATCGGCAGCGCAGGAAAGCCCGAAGCGTGAAACATCGGTCTCATCAAAGAAAGTTAGCGTCGATCCACGAGCAGCCGCGACGGCAAAGACAATCGACTACTGTCGCTTGGCATGACGTCTCGTTTCCTTTTGAATTTGCAGGCGCGAATAGGCCCACGAGGGGTATATGAGCCTCGGGGCTTCCACCGTCAAGCCGTACGCCATCTGAACTTTTGGACAGGTGATCCGCACCCGTCGCAGCCCCGTCCCAAGCAAGCCCCGGAACTAAGCTGCGCGGGCGCCGATCCTCTCGTACAAGCGGCAGACGGCGCTGAAGAGCCGGTTGTCGGCGTAGACGCCGAGTTCCTGCAGGTCCGCGAGAATGCCCTCGACATCGGTGAGGGTGGCGCGGCCTTGGCCCGCGAGCCCCGCGACGACCGCCAGCCGCTCGGCATGCGCCTCCACTTGGCAACGGAGGCTTTCGGCCCGGCCGCCCAGCATCGAAACGGCTTCCGGCCGCGAGAACGATTGCGAGGTCGCGTGGAAATAGTCCGAAAGGGCCGAAATCGCGGCCTGGCGCTGTGCGCAATGATCGAGGTTCATAGGGCTCCCAACGAGCGGTTCGAATCGAAGGAAAACCTAGCCGCGGTGTTGGGCTGCATTCGGGCCGCGCCGAGGCCGAATGAAGCCAATCGACCATCCGCATCGGGCACGCTAACGTTGCGCCCGACACCACGGGGAAACAGGGGAACTACGATGCGTTTGAAGGGCTACCAGATTGGCGAACTGTTCGGAATTCTGCTGCTGCTCGCCTCCACCGCGACACAGCTCTTCTATCTGGAACCGCTCAAGCGTGAGATCGAATGGCGGCTCGTCGCCTTCAACACGCAGCAATCCGCTCAAATCCAGCTGCAATCCACCTTCGACAATCAGATCGCCTTGCTGAAGGTGCTGAACGCGCCCAACGAGCAGATCCAGCAGACCGAGGCCCGGCGCGACAAGACACTCGCCGACTACAAGAACTCGGATGCCAACATCTCCGATTTCATGATCGATAAGGAGAATGTGGAAGGCTACATCGAGTTGATCGTCATCGGGCTGTTCGCCCTCGGCACGCTGCTTGCGGGGCTTGGCCGCGCAATAGAAATGCAGGCCGCGCCGGATTGAAAACGGCATTGCAATGCAGCACGCCGCGTTGTCTGCAAATATTTAAGGTTAGCGGATGACAACGCGGAACCCGGCACCCGAGATCGTCGTAGAATAGGGCGTGCTCCCCCAAAAGTGCTTCCGGAAAAGTGGAAACCGGTTTTGCGATAAGAAGCACGATAAAAAAGAGGGCTGGATCCATGACCCTGATCCGCACGTTCTGTTGCTCCGCGATCGCCGCCGCCGTCCTGATCGGCGCGCCGCCGATCGTCACCGAGAGCTTCGCAGCCGACCCCAAAGAGGTGTCGAAAGACATCATCGCGGTGCAGATCCGCAAGCAGGGCTTCACCTGCAAGACGCCGCTCAGCGCCGAGCGGGACACCACGACCGGAAACCCCGACGATCCGGTCTGGACGCTCAAATGCGACGACGCGAGTTACCGCGTCCATCTCATTCCCAACATGGCCGCCCAGGTCGAAAAGCTCGCGAGCGAGCAGACGGCCGAACCCCAACCGGAACCCAAGAACTAGTTGCTCTTGGCGATTGACCACGCCCCGCCCGGCCTCGATGCTCTGGCTCTACAAGCAACGAGACCGGATCGAGAGAATGGGTGACACTGAAAATCGCGCGCCGCTTGCCATCGCGGCGGCCGAGGCGCCGCTCCGCACCAAGCCGTCCAACTATCCGGAGCCGTTCTTCAGCCGAATGGCCAGGCGCGACAAGCGCCCCCTCGGCGATCTCTTTGGACTCAAGAACTTCGGCGTCAATCTCACGACCCTGCACCCCGGCGGCGAGTCGGCGCTGCTGCATCTCCACTCCAGGCAGGACGAGTTCGTCTACATTCTCGAAGGCAAACCGACGCTCGTCACCGATGCTGGGGAAATCGCGCTTCACCCCGGCATGTGCGCCGGCTTTCCAGCGCAGGGCATCGCCCATCACCTCGTCAACCGCACCGATGCGAACGTCGTCTATCTCGAAATCGGCGACCGCACGCCCGGCGACGAAGGAAGCTATCCGCAGGACGACCTCAAGGCCGCGCTCAGCTCGGACGGAACATGGGCGTTCACGCACAAGGACGGCACGCCCTATTGAATCTGCGGGCGTTCACTGTTGCAAGCGATCAATTTTTTGGTTTGCAACCCGCAACGACAGAGCCAACAGCTCGTTTGGTTCCCGACACACCGAATTGCGTCTTATGAAACTTTTCTCCACCAGCGGCCACCGCTACCGCTACCCGCTTGCGTGCCAAAACGAGTTCGGCCGCGAGAGCCGCAACAGGCTCGTCATCTGACGCGATGATTAGCTGTCCCTCGTCACCAGTGGACAGAGTGGCGTCTACTTCCCTGGGCGAACTGTCGTCAACGATGATCACCAACTTTGGCGAAGTGAGATTCAGAAGATTCGTTGCAGCCGAGTCGAGTTTTTCTGGTGTTATTAGAATCAATTCCGGCCGATCGCTTCCGGCTTCGCAGCGCACACCAAACCCATAAGCGCCAGAAGCAGTCACGGCGATGTAGAGGTGTTTTCCGTCGAAAGGATCCTCTTTTTTCTGCTGGACCCACTGAGCATTAGCTGCCGTCACTGAACACCACAGAAGCAGCGTGAAAGCCATCGTTCTCATCGGGCGAGCACCAATATTTTTCTGCACGCGGACGATGAAACAGAAGCGAGATCCCGGCAATCTGATTCATTACGGGTTTGCACAGGTAATGCTCGCCTTCGGCCTAGGCCTCAGCCTGTCCCGAACCGCACCGCGTTGCGCGCTTTCGCTTTCTGAGCCTCGACCTCCCGATCGCGCGGCGGCGCCATCGTGACCAGCGTGCCGAGCAGCTCCCGCGCCACCGCCGTCACCTGATCGACGGCGCGATCGAACGCCGCCTCGTTGGCCTGCGACGGGCGATTGAAACCCGAGAGCTTGCGCACGAACTGCAGCGCCGAGGCGCGGATCTCGTCGTCGGTCGCCGGCGGCGAGAAATTGTAGAGCGTCTTGATATTGCGGCACATGCGCAACCTCCCGCTTGATCCAACTAGGGCGCTCGGCGCGCCTCCCCTGAGGACGTTCGATAAGCGCCGAATCCGACAGCTTCAGACCTCGCCGTCCGCCGGAACAACGCGTCACCGGAACAACACCATGCCCCGCACGTTGAGAACGAGACAAAGGAAGTGAAGAAAATGGCGATTCCAACGACAAAAGATAGGGTGCCTGATCACACCGAGCCTGCGGTCAACGCGCGTATAGCGGTTGAGACGCGCGATCGGGTACAAACCCTCGCGCACGATAAGCCCCGCATAGCACAGCGATTACGCGAGCTGGACGAAGAATGGGACATCGAGCGCGCGATCGAAGCCAATGCCTCGACACTGGCCTTCGTAGGCGTGGCACTAGGTTTTTTTGTTCATCCCTATTGGCTGGCGCTCCCCGCCCTGGTGACGTTGTTTCTTTTTCAGCACGCGGTCCAGGGTTGGTGCCCGCCTGTCCCGGTCTTGCGCCGGCTCGGGTTCCGAACCACCTACGAAATCGAGCGAGAGCGAAACGCGTTGAAGGCCGTGCGCGGCGATTTTATTGGTGCGGAACTGTCTGCGGAGCGCGCCCTCGCCGCCGTTGAACTCCCTATTCCACTGCCGCCACCTTCGGCTTCCTGAGCGCCTCTTCCACCGCCGAAACCAATCGATCCGCGTCCGGCGCCGTCACCGAGAAGAAGCTCGTCACCAGCTTGCCGTCGCGACCGACGAGATACTTGTGAAAGTTCCACTTCGGCGCATTCACCCAGCCGAGCTGCTCGCGCGCCCACTTGTAGAACGGATGCGCGCCATCTCCCGAAACGACGTTCTTGTCCGTCAGCGGAAACTCGACCCCGAAGATCCCCTCGCAGAATTCCTTGATCTCGCCGGCGGCTTTCGGCTCCTGCGCACCGAAATCGTTCGACGGCACGCCGATCACAGCAAAGCCCTGCGGCTCGTACTTCGCGTGCAGCGCCTGCAGCGCTTTATATTGCTTCGTGAACCCGCAGAACGACGCCGTGTTGACGACGAGCAGAACCTTGCCGCGGAAATCCGAAAGCGGCATCGGCTTGCCGTCGATTGACGTGAACGAGAAATCCCACGCCGTCTTCGCGCTCTCGCTCCCCGCAGGCGTCGCGCCCTCACCTGATGGTGCTCCATCAGCGGCAAACACCGCGGAGAGCCCGAGCAAAGTTGCTGAAGCGGCAATCGTGAGACGCATGGCGCCCTCCATTCGAGTTCCGGAAACGTCGACGCTTCCGCAGGACCGGGTTGTAGCTTCCTGAGCGAAGCAACGGCAGCCGGAGCGTTCGGCTTTTTCAAGGCCTTTCTGACATAGGCACGTCGAGCCGGTTGCACCAGCTATCCAAAACGTAACTTTTCAGATCGCGCGAAGCATGGCAGCATCCTCTCATCGTTCAACAACTGGAAGGAGGTGATCCGATGTCGAGTGGGATCTTGAGGACGGCGATGTCGCGGTCGCAGGGTTTCAAGCTGGATCTACCTTCGGTAGTCGGCTGAACCCAGCGATTGAGCGGCGCGGCGCAACAATCGCCGCATAACGCCGCCGAAATCTCACGGGGGCTGTCCTTTGGGCAGCCCCTTTGCTTTTGCCCTTCGCGCCAACCGCAGCGCCCTACTCGTTTCCGGGCCCACCATCGAGCATCTGCTCGCCCGGGTCCTCGACCGGATCCGGCGATGTCGTGTCGAGCGGATCGCCAGCCGGCGCATCCGGAGGCGCGCCGACCACTTCGACCGCCACACTCTGCGTCTTGGCCGGCTCCGCCGTGCCGCCACGAACATACTTGAAGACCAGCGTTGCTGTGCCGGGCGCAACCCCGGTGATCAGCACCTGGAACTTCTGCGGCGCGCCGAGTTTCGGCCGCTCGCCCGGAGCAAGCTCGGGCTTCGCATAGCCCAAGAGGTCGACAGTCACGAGCTTGGGAACAGCCTCGGGCACCCACGAATATCCGGTCGAAGGATTGCCATCGAGCTGCACGGTGGCCGTGTCGCCGACACTGACTTGCAGATGCGTCTCCTGCGCGAGGCTCGCCTTCGAAGCCCCAGCGAGCAAAAGCGCCCCCACGAGGGAGGCCGCAGCAAACCGCCTCATTGCAACTTTCGACATAAGCGCGCCCTCGCAGTCCTGATACCGCCCCAGCTTCGCACGCAGCCCCCGCCTCGTCCATTGCACCGACAGAGCATTGACGATCCCCGTTCCCTTGCTGCCTACTGGCTGTGACCCGCTACCAACCCCTGAGCCCATCCCATGCCCCTTCTCCGCTTCGACATCCTGGAAGGCCGCTCCGACGCCGAGCTCGAGACCCTTCTCGACGCGGCCCACCGCGCCATGCTGGCCGCCTTCAACGTGCCCGCGCGCGACCGCTATCAGATCGTCCATGAGCATAAGCCCTCGCGCCTGATCGTCGAGGACACCGGGCTCGATATTCCCCGCACCGAAAAAATGATTTTTCTTCAGGTCACCAGCCGCCCGCGCGGACGCGAGGCCAAGGAAAATTTTTATCGCCTGCTGGTCGACGAGCTCGAGAAAAGCTGCGGGATCGCATCAAGCGACGTCGTCGTATCTTTCATCGAGAACACCGATGAAGACTGGTCTTTTGGTTATGGCCGCGCTCAGTTCTTGACCGGCGAACTTGGCGGAAAGCTCGAAGGGAACTGACGCGGTTAATCCGCGGAACCGATCGCGACGCGGGCGGAAATGCGCCCAAGAGATGGCGATACCGCGACAATTTCGCGGGCGTTCACCCAACGAAGACAAATTTTCTCCATGTGAAGATGTTTGTGTCCATAGTGGATCGACGTTGTGAGTATTGAGTATCAGGGGAGGTAAGCGTGTTCAGCCGCGGCTCTAATTCCGATTCAGGTCTACCCAAGCCACCGGGTCTGCCCGCCCTTCCGCAAAACGGATCGGCAACGCCAGCGCCGTCGAGCGGGCGCTCTTCGCCCTTCGGTGCTGCGTCCTCGATGGGAACGTCGGTGATTGGAACCGACCTCACCATTCTCGGCGAAAAGATCACCATCATCTCGCAGAACAGGTTGCAGATCGACGGCGATGTGCGCGGCGACGTGAGCGGCAAGCAGGTCGTGATCGGCGAGGATGGCTCCGTGATCGGCACGGTCTGCGCTGAGCAGATCGAAGTGCGCGGCGGCGTCCGCGGCGCCATCAAGGCACAGACAGTCACCCTGCATCCGACCGCCGAGGTCGAGGGTGACATCTTCCATCAGACGCTTTCGATTTCCGAAGGCGCCCAGTTCGACGGCCGCGTGCGCCGTGCGAAGGATCTCTCGGAAATCACGCCAAACCTGGATGTGAATTCCTACCCGAGCACGCAGCAGCATCAGCAGACGGGCTGAAGCAGCCCGATCCGCTGGAGTGCAGCCAGGCATCCGAGCCCTTTCGCGACCTCCGCGAGAGGGCTCGCTTCATTTCGACTAGACCATGATCGCTTCAGACCTTCGCGCTCCGATCGTCGCGGCCCCTATTGGGCGCGACGTGAATCGGCAGCGCAGGAAAAGTCCGAAGCGTGAATCATCGGTCTCATCGAGAGGCGAGAGCGGGATTGCGATTTCAAAGATAAGCAATCACGCTCTAAGAAGCCCAGCTCTTAGAAACCGCGACGACCCACACTGTTTGCATCGATGCAGGCGAGATGGATCCGGTTATCGCGCCCGATGTGCTGACAGATGTTGCGCTTGAGGTTCGGATTTTCGCGGATCGCTGCAGCCGAAACCTTGATGCCGCGCTCACGCGCAACCCGCGCCACCATTTCATCCTGACAATACGGGGTCGCGATCTGCGATCCGTTCACGATCTGATACCCGTCGACGCAGCGGATGCGGGCCTCGGCCGGCTGCGTGCCGGAAACCACGACGAGCGGCACGGCCAAAGCAGCCGCGATCAGAGCACCTACGCGGGCGCCGGCGCCGAATTGCGAGGGGAAAACCATGGTAAATCACTCCTGAGTATAAAAAACGCCGCCATAAAAAGCAGTCGACGGGATGCCAAATGACTGCGCGCACCCTTACGCCAGGGAGGGCCGAACAAGCAGTTCCCAAGATGACAGCGCCCCGGTGGCAGGCGGGCCATACCGCAACCCTGCGGCTTTGCTGTAAGGTATGGGGATCCGCCGAGGGAGTTCAAGGCGGCAAGGGGACGAACATGCTGACCACCTACGACACGACGGGCCATAGCCTGTCGAAGCACGATGAGAACACGCCGATCACGGCCAATACCGTTTGGTTTGACCTCCTGAACCCGACCAAGGAGGAGGACAACCACGTCGAAACCTTGCTCGGGATCTCGGTCCCGACCCGCGCCGAAATGCGCGAGATTGAAGCTTCGAGCCGCTTCTACCAGGAGAACGGCGCGAGCTACATGACGGGCTTCATCGTACACAACATCGACGAGCAGACGCTCGGTACCTCGACGCTCACGTTCATTCTGACCGGCAACGCCCTGGTCACGGTCCGCTACACCGACAGCAGGGCCTTCCCGGCATTCCTTTCGCGCGTCGACCGCGGCGATGCCTCCTGCCAGACCGGCGCGGCGATCATGATCGGCCTGATCGAAACGCTGATCGAGCGCCAGGCCGATCTGATCGAGCAGATCCAGGACCGTGTCGACAAGCTCGCAAAGGGGATCTTCGATCTCGGCGCGCGGCGCGCGCGTGCCAACAAGCTGGACGTCCTGTTGAAGGGAACCGGAACCCAGGGCGATATCGTCGCCCGCGTCACGGAAAGCGCGACCTCATTGGAGCGCGTCCTTCACGTTCTCAAGAACACGGCCCAGGAGCGCAATTGCGAGGGCAAGGTCTTCCAGCGGATCGAAACGGCCGATCGCGATCTCGCCTCGCTCGCCGAGCACATGCGCTTCCTCTCCGATCGCATCGGCTTCCTGCTCAACGCCACCCTTGGCCTCATCTCGAACGAGCAGAACCAGATCATCAAACTGTTCTCGGTGATGGCGGTCATGCTGATGCCGCCGACCCTCGTCGCTTCGGTCTACGGCATGAACTTCCGCCACATGCCCGAACTCGAGTGGATCAGCGGTTATCCAATGGCACTGGGGCTCATGCTCGTGTCAGCGATCGTCCCCTTCATCTATTTCCGGCGCAAGGGCTGGCTCTAAAGGCGAGAGGCTCAAAGCACGGGCCTGCCCACGCTGAGGGCCGCCTCGTGCGATTCATCCCGCCACGAAACCGCTAAATGGACGACACATTTCGAACGCAATTCCATAGGGTTGCAAACGAAGCGTGAGACACCGTATGTGCGACGTGCCGTCGCACTTTTCTCCGCGTCGGCTGAAAAGCGAAGCGGAATCAACGCCAGCATTTTTCAATTCGAACGGCATTCAGCATTAAGCGTTGATTCTGCCCGGATCGGCTGGTCAGGTGCCCCCACCAGAACGGGGTGGACGGAAAGATGCCTCGTATTTTTCAGTGACGGAACAAGTTCTGGGGTTGCGCTGAGGTTTGCTCTTCGCATCGGTAGCTCATCCTTCTGTTCAGGAAAGCAATCCGCCACTGGCGGACAGCCGGCTTCGTCCCACGGGGACCATCTGCCGGACTGGAGCACCGCTCGAGCAGGGCTTCCAACTGGAAGCACAAGAAAAAGAACCGCGGCACCGTCGCTTTGAAGAACGGAGAATTGATCATGCGATTTATTGCTCTCGCAGCACTCGCCCTTATGTCGGTTGGCCTGTTTGGCGCTCTCCCGGCGAGCGCGGCCCCGAAGCACTGCAACGGCGACTACGCCTGCAAGCACGCAAAGAAGGTTGCGTACAAGAAGGCCAGCTACAAGAAGGCCGCCTACCGCACTGAGAAGCAGCGCGCTCACAAGACCGCCTACAAGACGCGCAAAGCCAAGTACGCCTATTCCACGAAGCCGACCAAGCGCGCTGTCGCGCACCGCAAGTCCGCTGTGAAGACGGCTTCTTACGGCGGCGGCTCCAACGGCGTTGCTTCCTACTACTGGCAGGGGCAGCAGACTGCCTCTGGCGCACGCTTCAACCCGAACGGCCTGACCGCCGCTCACCGCACGCTGCCCTTCGGCACCAAGGTGCGCGTCACCAACCAGTCGAACGGCCGCTCGGTCGTCGTGACGATCAATGACCGTGGCCCCTTCATCAAGGGCCGCATCATCGACCTGTCGCGTGGCGCTGCTTCGGTGATCGGCATGACCGGCGCCGGCCTCGCCCGGGTTTCGATCTCGGTGCTCTAAGCAAGAACATCCACGAGTTGCAGAGGCGAGTCGCGCAAGCGGCTCGCCTTTCTTCTGTCAACGGACAGAAAATCAGCCGCCCCTCAAAAAGAAATCGAACACTCTTCACCACACCCGCGCTTAAGGCTTGGGGTGCCGGCAAAATTCGGTATATTGCGGAAAGTTGTTATCCGGGGCCGGGCCGACTTCCGTATGAAATCGACACCCAATACAAAAGAACGCGCCGCTGCGGTCCAGATCATCCGCACCGCGATGGTCGAAAAGAAATTGACCCAGGCCGAGTTGGCGGACGCCGCCGACTGCCACGAAAAGACCATCCAGAACCTTCTGCACGGCAAGCCGGTCCGCGAGCAAACTCTGTTCGACGTGGCCATGGTGCTCGGCCTCGACTACCAGCGCCTCAAGGAATCCTGGTTCGGGTCGATGTCGACCGCCCAGCCGATGGAGCTCAAGGGTGAAGGCGGCGTCGTCGCGCCGGTTTACATGGGCGCCTACACGCGCGCCGCCGTCGACCACTACATCGGCAGCTATCTCACCATTCGGCCGGCCTTCGCCAAGCCCGACGCCATCGTCGCCTACCGGACCGACATCGTCTGGGACCCCGAATGGCCGAGCCTCCTGTTCGAGGAGCGCGAGCGCCCGGACGCCCCCTTCTCGCACCGTGGCCGCCTCTATGTGCCGGCCTCCTCCATGTACATTCACCTGGTCTCGCTGACCAAGGGCGCCATGCGCATGGTTCTGATTTCGCAAATCGACCAGAGCGGCGAGATGCGCGGACTGATCACCACGCTGAACAAGCAGCGCGCCACGTTCGTCCCCGTCTCGGCGCCGATCGTCTATCTGAAGCGCCAGGAATTCAAATCTCTGGCGCTCGGCGAGATCACGTCGAAGACCCCGGAATACAAGATCTACAAGGGCCTGCTCGAAAACTCCGTCGAGGAAGGCTACGCGCGGCTCGTTGGCCCCTGACCTCGCCCACAAAGGGCGCTGTCGTCCGCGCGGCCCACGGCTCCCTAGGTGACGCCAAACAGGACTTCGCGATCCATTGGATCACGCACGCGAAGACACGACGGGTGCCGGCGCCTCTTCGCTTCCTGCTTCTTCGAACGGCTGGGCCGCATCGCCGTTGAACCGCTCCGCAAGATCGACCGTCTCGCGCCGGCCCACATCCTTGAGGTGCTTCGCGATCCATTTGTGCGTCTGCGTCCGCCCCGCCGAATGCAGGTAGGTGAAGAGCCCGAGATCGGGCTTCAGCTTGCTGTCGTCCGAAAGCGACGCCGTATAGCGCCCGGCTTCGATCATATGAAACCGATGCGTGGCCAGCGCACCCTGCCGCCCGCGCCGCGCGCTGAACCGGCCCTTCAACGCCTCGCGCACCGCCAGGATGTGCTCCACGTCCCGGAGAAGCGGCGCGTTGAACGTCAGGCGGTTGGCAGTACCCGCAATCTCACGCGCGCCTTTCGGCACCTCGCGGCGAACCAGCGGATTGATCTGCACGAGCAGCGTATCCGCGACCGGGCTTTCCATCGCCGCGGTGATGAGATCCGGGTTCTTCGAGAACCCGCCATCCCAGTAACCGACGCCGTCGATCTCGACCGTCCGGTGCAGCGTCGGCAGGCACGCAGATGCGAGAACCGCTTCGACCGTCATCTCTCCGCGCCGAAAAATACGAGACCGCCCTGTCGCGACTTCCGTCGCCGCGATCGCGAGTTCGACCGGAGACGACGCCCGGATACGTCCGAAGTCGATCGTCTCGGCCAGGAGAGACCGCAGCGGATCGAAGCCGAGCGGATTGAAGTCGTACGGCGAGAGCAGGCTCGCGACCTGCGCGAACGTATTCGAATTGCTGAGCCCGAACAGGAACGGATTGAGCCGCAGAAGATCAGGCACACCCGCCTTGTGTACGGCTTCCCACACCTGGCGCAGCTTGGCCCGCGCACCCTCTCGCCCGCCTTCCGCAAGCCCGTCCGCAAGCGCCACCGCATTCACCGCGCCCGCACTCGTCCCCGAAACCCAGCCGAACGAAAGATGCTCTTCCTCGAGCAAGCGATCGAGCACGCCCCACGTGAACGCGCCGTGCGCACCGCCGCCTTGCAGAGCCAGATTGATTTTGATGTGACGTCTGAAGCGCGGCAAAAAGGATGCTCCTGGAGTGGTTCCGGGTTGCATGAGACCACGATCTGCGATTTCAAATGCTAACACGTTTGGAAAGTCGGTCTGCCCACGCAATCGGCCGCATGGCACAAAATACACACGCCAAAAGGCCAGCAGAAATGAGACACCCGTCATGACCCTCGCCGCCGTGGATCTCCGCAGCATTGCAAGCGGCCGCGAGAACGAGGATCGCGCGGGCGTGGAGTCACCTTTGGCCTGGGTCATCGACGGCGCAACCGATGTGATCCAAGTGCCACTGACACCCGCGCCGACTGATGCCGTCTGGTTCGCGGCGGCCATGCACGACACAGTGCGGGGCATGGCCGCAACACCCCCGTCGTCCCTGATGGACATTCCGCGCATCGTCGCCGACCGCCTCGCCCCGCTCTTCCTGGCCGACGCGAACCGTCAGCCGACTGGGCCCGAGGAGCATCCCTCCGCGTCCGCCATCGTGATCCGACGCACCGCAAGCGGCAATCTCGAATTCGTCAGCCTCGGCGACTGCACGTTGCTTGTCGACGACAACGGCTGCTTTACCGAGATCTGCGACGACGAGGAGAACGCCGGCGACCAGTGGGTGGTCGACGCCCTGAAGGATCTATCGAAAGACACGGCGCATCAGCCGAAGCCGATGACGCGTGCAGATCTTTATCCGCTTCTCCGCGCGCAGCGAGGCCGCATGAACACGCTATCGGGCTACGGCATTTTTTCGATCACCGACGCGCCGCGCCCGCTCATCCGCCACGGCACGCTTCCGGTTTCCGACGGCGCCCGCATCCTGCTCGCATCCGACGGCTTCATGCGCCTCGTCGACGTGTTCCGCCTCTATGACAGGAGGCGCCTGTTCGAAGCCGCCTGGCTCGACGGACTCGCCCCGCTCTTCGACGAGCTTCGGACGCGCGAAGCGGACGATTTCGACTGCACGCGCTTTCCCCGCGCCAAGACCAGCGACGACACCACCGCGATATTGCTGCGCGCAAGCCCTACGGCATGACCAGCTCGCGTTGACCGAGCTTCACAATCTGGCCATCCCCAGCCGCAAATCCGCGCGTTTCGCATTGGATGCGCACCACGCCGTCTTCGCGACCAATGCGCAGGAGATAATAGCGCCCCATGGGCTCGTCCTTGTGCGAGCGCGCCGCCGAAGCCGATGCCACGCCGAGCACGGGAATGCCGCGGCCCGAATGCGTGCGCCAAGAGAGCATCTCGCGATGATTGTGCCCATGCAGAACCAGTTCCGCGCCGTAGCGATCGAGCACGTCGGCGAGTTTGCCTGCGTCCTGCAGCGCGCGCCGCGGCGGCGCCTGTCCCGGAAGCGGCGGATGATGGATCAGCACGACACGGATAAAGTTTGCTTCACCGAGCCGTTCGAGCGCGGCCGCGAGCTGAGCGATCTGCGCATCGCCGAGCCGCCCCGCCGCAACGAACGGCGGCGTCGGCACCGCCGAGTTGAGCCCGATCAGCGCAATCGGCCCTTGGATGCGCACGTAAGGAAAGCGCACCGGTTCATCGGCTTTCCAGCTCTCGCTGTTGCGCATGAAGGGCGCCCAGCTGTCGAGGCACGACGCGCTGCCGATGCGCCCGCTGTAGATGTCGTGATTGCCGGGCACCACCGACACCCGCTGCGGGTCGCCCAGCGTATCGAGCCATTCACGCGCGACCGCAAATTCACCCGGCAAGCCGAGATTGGCGAGATCGCCCGTCACCGCAATATGATCCGGATTGTGCGCGAGTGCATCGGCGGCGATGAGATCGGCGAGCTGCGCGCGGTGGACGTGACGCCGGCCGCGATGCCAGTTCAGAAGACCCAGCGCCCGCTTCGTGTTCCAATGCCGCGCATGAAAGCCCGTGATCGGGCCTAGATGGATATCCGACATATGGACAAGAGTGAAAGTGTCGGTCATATGCCCTCGAGCCGTACGATCCTTTGCTGGCGCGCGTTCCCGTCCAACGCGAACGGCGACCATGCCCCGGGAGAAGCCGCGTGTCGCCTGAGAAGTTGATCCGCAAGGTTCTGCAACGCTATTGGCGCCACTCTCGCGGCTTGACGCTGGGCGCGCAAGGCGCCGTACTGGATAACGAGAACCGCGTGCTTTTGATCCGCCACACCTATCGGCCGGGCTGGCACTTTCCGGGCGGCGGCGTCGAGAAGAACGAAACGGTTGAGGATGCGCTTCGCCGCGAATTGCACGAGGAAGCGGGCATCGAGCTGACCGGTCCGCCGGAGCTGTTCGGCCTCTTCGCCAATCACCGCCTGTTCCCGAACGACCACATCGCCCTGTTCGTCGTGCGCGCCTGGCGCCAGCCCGTCGTTCCGAAACCCAACGCCGAAATCGCCGAGCAGCGGATGTTTCCCTGGAACGCGCTTCCGGACGCCATCAGCCCGCCGACACGTGAGCGCATTCACGAGATCATCGAAAGCCGCCCTCCGTCGCTCCACTGGTCACCGTAAGGTCGGTCGTCTCTAGCCGCCGCATCGGCCGGTTTTGGCTAACGAATTATGACAGGGGCAACGTCTGGACCCGCCCCGGACCCCGTGCTAAAGCCCCGCCACCAATGAGTACAGGGACCTATGAGCACACGATCCGCCAGTCTGAGTGAGATGCGACCGCGACGAGCGCGCCTGCCGCGCCTTGCGCGTTGAACCGCTCGTCTGACCTCAGCCCAGGATCCCGTCCGATGCTTTCAAAAGTCGTCACCCGGCCAGCCACGCCGGAGGATGTTCCCCTGATCTCC
This sequence comes from Hyphomicrobium sp. LHD-15, assembly GCF_031157355.1. GTDB lineage: Bacteria > Pseudomonadota > Alphaproteobacteria > Rhizobiales > Hyphomicrobiaceae > Hyphomicrobium_C. Next base: position 148,829 of record NZ_JAVIFT010000008.1, on the reverse strand, counting down.
GCCCTCCATGACCGCGTCTTCGGCCCCGGCCGCTTCGCGCGCACCGCCTACCGCGTCCGCGAGCAGAAGGGCCCGGAAACGGAGATCTCAGCTTTTTGCCGTTTGGCGATGGACGGCGACCAGCTGGTCGCGGCGATCCGGATGTCGGAAATCTCGATCGGCGGCAACAAGGGAGCAGCTCTGCTCGGGCCGCTGGTCGTCGCGTCAGAGTACGCAGGCCAAGGCTTCGGCCGGACCTTGATCCGCGAAGCTCTCGAAACCGCCCGCACCGGCGACATCAAGATCGTCGTGCTCGTCGGCGATGAGCCCTATTACGGCCGCTTCGGCTTTAAGCGGGTGGCGCCGGGCACCATCACGTTCCCCGGCCCCGTCAATCCCGCCCGCATCCTCGCGATCGAGCTGGAAGACGGCGCCCTGCAACGCTTCACCGGCCTCGTCTCCGGCCGCTGACCCCGGCAATCGGCAATCGGCCCCATTGTCGAGACTCTTCCCGAGTGCCGAATGCCCAGTGCCGAATTCTTAATCTTCAAACGGATCCTTCATCAGGATCGTATCGTCACGCTCGGGGCTCGTGGAGAGCAGCGTCACCGGGCACTCGATCAGCTCCTCGATGTGCTTCACGTACTTGACCGCCTGCGCCGGCAGATCCGCCCAACGCCGTGCGCCGCGCGTCGACTCTGACCACCCCTCGAACGTCTCCCAGATCGGCTCGACGCGCGATTGCGCGTTGATGCCGGCCGGCAGCCTGTTGAGCCTCTGGCCGTCAAGTTTGTAGCCGACGCACACCTTGATTTCAGAGAAGCCGTCGAGCACGTCGAGCTTCGTCAGCGCGATGCCGTCGATGCCCGAAACCTTGGCGACCTGGCGCACGAGCACCGCATCGAACCATCCGCAACGGCGCTTGCGACCCGTCACCGTTCCGAACTCGTGGCCCCGCACACCGATCGTTTCGCCGATCTCGTCGGTAAGCTCGGTCGGGAACGGTCCCGCGCCGACGCGCGTCGTGTAAGCCTTCGCGATTCCGAGCACGAAGCCCAGCGCGCTCGGTCCGACGCCCGATCCTGCCGCCGCCTGCGCGGCAACCGTGTTCGACGACGTGACGAACGGATAGGTGCCGTGATCGACGTCGAGCAGTGCGCCTTGCGCGCCCTCGAACAGAATGCGCTTGCCCGCCTTCTTCGCGTCGTCGAGCAGCTCCCAGGTGACGTCGATGTAGGGAACGACCTTCGGCGCGATCGCGGCCAGCTCGGCAAGCACGGCGTCCTTGCTGACCTCCTCCTTGCCGAGACCGCGGCGCAGCGCATTGTGATGCAGCAGCATGCGGTCGATCTTCGGACCCAGCGTCGCAATATTCCTCAAGTCCTGCGCGCGAATGGCGCGGCGGCCGACCTTGTCCTCATAGGCGGGGCCGATGCCACGCCCCGTGGTGCCGATCTTGCCGTCACCCGCCGCCTCCTCGCGCATCACGTCGAGCTCGCTATGGAACGGCAGGATCAGCGTCGCGTTCTCGGCGATCCTGAGCTTGTCGCGATTGACTGTGACGCCCTGGCCTTCGAGCTTCTCGATCTCGGCAATGAGCGCCCACGGATCGACGACGACGCCGTTGCCGATTATGCCGAGCTTGCCGTCGCGCACGACGCCCGAAGGCAGCAGCGAAAGCTTGTAGGTCTTGTTGCCGATAACCAGCGTATGGCCCGCATTATGCCCTCCCTGGAAGCGCACCACGACATCCGCGCGCTCCGAGAGCCAATCGACGATCTTGCCCTTCCCCTCGTCGCCCCACTGCGCGCCGACGACGACAACGTTAGCCATTTGCGTGTCCACCACTTGTCATGAAATGGCCCCGGCTGATCGAGCCGGGGCCTGAACCATCTGGCCTACATTTAGCGCTCGTCACGGCGCTGGCCAACAACTATCCGCCGCCCGTCCCAGGCGCCGCATGCGAGGGCGGAAAACCGCCGAGAAAACGCCCTGCGGTCCCCCGAAAAATCGGCAATTACTGCCTATAAATTATGGACTTGGACGACGGCCAGGAGACCCGGTAACCGAATTCGATGGTCTGCTCCTGGTCGGGCTCGAGTTTCCCCTCCCACACGAGAACGCCGCGCTTGTCGTCGACATTCTGTTTGCTGGGGCTGGTCCGGCCCGTCAGCTCGACCTTGATATCCTGGTTGGCCGAAACCGGGATCTGGTCGAAGATCGAGAGCGCGATCGCCCGCTCATGCATGCTCTTGATCGAGAGAAGATAGTTGCGGCTGTCGGTGCGCGAGGTCGAGATCAGGCCGGTCTCCCCGCGCGTCTCCTGCGCAACCGCATGGCGCACGCGCACGAGATCGTCGATCCCGAATCCAAGCTCGTGCTCCTCACCTGGCGACAGCATCGGAAGCCGCCCGGTGCCGACGAAGGTTCCGTCGCGGAACAGCGAGACGGAACCCGGCAGCAGCGGCGATCCCTTGGGCAGGGTGAACTTGGCGTAGAGATAGGCCTTGGCATCGAGCTTCGGGACGGCGCGGATTGTCAGCTGCGGCTCGACAGCCTCGGCACCAAGCTGAACGCGCTTGGCTTCGCCCGTCTCCGGAATGGTGAGACGTCCCGGAACCGCATAGAGCGCGTGGAACGGCGCCTGCACCACTTCAGCCGGTCGTTCGGCCAGAACCGCCCGCTTGCGCTGCAGCGCTCCGCCGGCAAGGCCGTCATTGTCACGTGCGTCTGCTTCCAGCGCAGCTTCCGGCTTCGCGGCTTCTTCATCGGCCATCCGGCCAACGGGGGCCGACTGCATCGTGACCGGCGGCGGAACCGGACGCGCTTCCGGTTCGAAATCGACGATCAGAGACCTGAGTTCGGGTGCCGACGCGCCGGCCGTCGGCCGCGTCGTCGAAAGCGTCAGCGCGACGTCGCTCCAGCTCTCGCCGGTTTTTTGGCTGATTGCGGCGCGGCGCGTGAGATCGATCTTCGGCGCCACCGTCTTGGCGCCGGTCGCAAGCCGCACATCGTAAAGCGGCGTCCACGATGCATGGGCCACCTGGTAGCGCACCGTGATATCGGCTTCGAGCGCCGACTGCGCGACCACGAACACCTTCGCTTCGGTGCGCTCGGTGCGCTCGGGCGCGATCTCGCCAAGCTTCTTTTCGAGTTCCTCGATCTTGCGATCGGTCTCGCGAATACGAACCTGCGCTTCCTGGATCACGCGCTGCGCTTCCGTCGAGCCGGCCGCGATCAGGGTCAGAATGGACGTCCAGTCCTCGCTGCGTTCGGCGCCTGCGGCCGGTGCCGGCCGCGTCGGAAGCTGCGCGAGATTTCCGATCAGTGTCTTCTGCGTCTCGGCGCCCTGCACCTGCGCTTCGAGCCGCGTGCGATCGTCGCGAAGCGCTTCGATCTCGACCTCGATGCGCCGCCGCTCCGTGACCGAGGCATCCGCGTCGGTGCGCGGAACGAACATCCTGCGCGTATCGACCGAGCCGATCTCGAGCTTGCCGGTAGCGCTCCCCTCGACGCGGATCGAGCCTTCGACGGCACCTGCCGGCAGGTCGCGAAACACGATCGTATGATCGCCCTTCTCGAGCTGAACCTTGGCAACACGCAGAACTTCGGCGCCCATCGGATAAACCGTGACCGCGTCGATCCTGGAGATCGCTTCGACTTCCGCCGCGCGCGCAACCCCAATGGGCAGCATGAGGGACAAAAGCGTGACGACAAGGGCCTGCTTCACGGGGCGTGACCTTTCCGCTGGGAGCTGAGAAATCTGATAGGGCGGGCTCATCCGGGCCGCTTGGGAACGGCCGTCATCCGATGGCTCGTGTGCGGCCGTTTCGAGACGAAATTATGGCCGCGCGCGTGCTTTTTCTCACGACTGCATAAAGCAGCCGTGACGCCCCGAATTGACATCCTTAACGGGCGCAAAAATGGCAAACGGGCCGGCAAATGCCGACCCGTTTACGTAAACCAGGATCGCTTCAAGCCTATCGGCCCGAGGCACGAATGAGCGGTCTCATAAAAAAAGCTGGAGCGCGATTGCGGTGCGAACACCGGCAAGCGCGCTCCAGCCAAACCTACGAAGACGCAGCCCTTACGAGAAACCTTGGGCCGCGCCTTCAATCCCTTACTTGAATGCCACCGGATAGACCGGCTGCGGCTGATCGAGGCGATAGCGCGCGCTGAACAGCAGGTCGTGCGAGACGATGTCCCGGATCTGGAGACCCGTGTAGCTGTCCGAGCCATCGTAGGCCGTTGCAGTTCCCGTCTTGACGGTACCGAGATCGGTGTAGCGATAGCCGAGATCCAGCGTGAATTGCGGCGTCACGTCATAGCTCACGCCCGCGTAGAGCGCCCACGCGAAGTTGGTCGTCGTCTTGTCCTTGTCTCCGTAATAGACGCTGTCGTTCGGAACGTTGACGTCCTTGAAGCCCATGACCGTGATTGCGCCGAAGCCGACGCCGCCGCCGACATACGGCGTGATCCCGCGCCAAGTCCCGAGATCGACGTAGGCGTTGACGAGGCCGAGCCAGCTTTCGAGATCGGCGGTATATTCGTTGGTTCCGCAGTTCCCCGGCGTGCCGCACGGGCCGCTGTTGTACGAATCCTGCGCCACGAACAGCTGCTTGCCGCGATACTCACCCGTCACGTCGAAACGCAGCCAGCGGCTGTGCTCGATGCCGATGCCCATGCCGAACAGCGCCGTGCTCTTGATGTCGACGTGATGAACCGTGAAATCACCCGTCTGATAGCCATCGTTGCCGTGGCCGTTCGTCCAGATCGAATCCGGCTCCGGGTTCTTCATGCCGATGGTACCCTTGAGATACCAGGCGCGGCCCGACGGAGGCGGCGGAATATCCTTGATGCTTCCATATCCGAGATCAGCAGCCTGGGCCGGCGCGACGGATACGAAAAGCAAAGCTGCGCTGACGGCTGCGCCCGCGAGGGCGCAAACGCGTAGAAGTCTCATGACTATCCCTTTCACATGCGGCGTCGCGCGTCGAAGCGAGCCGAAAACCGACGCAGCACTTGATCCAGGAAATTTGTCCGAGAACGTTTAATACGGACTTAAGCGCCGCCTCGTTTCGGGGCACGCGAGCGCACGGAAGACACATCGTGCGGCAAGGAAGCCTCACGCAGCAGCAGCGCGAAGCTACCTTTCGTTAACGAAAAGACGCGCGGAACCCCTCACACAGCCGAACGGCTCTCAAGCAGCCTGAGCCGCCGCCTTCACCGCTTCGACGATGTCGCCGACGACCGTGTTGACGAGCTTCTCGTCGTCGCCCTCCGCCATCACGCGAATGACGGGCTCCGTGCCCGAGGGCCGGATCACGAGGCGTCCGGCTTCGCCAAGACGCTTCTGCGCGCCCTCGATGGCGCGGCGGACGCGGTTGTCTTCGAGCGGTTTGCCGTTGGCATAGCGCACGTTCTGCAGCACCTGCGGCAGCGGCGTGAAGCGCGCGCACACTTCCGAAACGGGCTTGCCTGTCGCCACGACGCACGCGAGCACCTGCAGCGAGGAAACCAGCCCATCGCCAGTGGTGGTGAAGTCCGACAGCACGATATGCCCGGACTGCTCGCCACCCACGTTGTAACCATGCCGGCGCATGTGCTCGACGACGTAGCGGTCGCCGACCGGCGTGCGCGCCAGCGAAAGCCCCTGCTCCTTGAGATAGCGTTCGAGCCCGAGATTGCTCATGACCGTCGCCACGATGCCGCCGGCGCTGAGCCGGCCGCGCCGGTTCCAGCTTTCCGCGATCACCGCCATCAACTGATCGCCATCGACGATATGGCCCTTCTCGTCGACGATCACCACGCGGTCGGCGTCGCCGTCGAGGGCAATGCCGATATCGGCGCGCACTTCACGCACCTTTTCAATCAGTGCTTCCGGCGCCGTCGATCCGCACTTGTAGTTGATGTTGCGTCCGTTGGGATCGACGCCGATCTTGATCACCTCGGCGCCGAGTTCCCACAGCGCTTCGGGAGCAACCTTGTAGGCCGCGCCGTTCGCGCAATCGATCACGATCCGGAGGCCGTTGAGCTTGAGGTTCTTGGGCAGCGTGCGCTTGGCGAATTCGATGTAGCGCTCTTGGGCACTGTCGACGCGCGTCGCGCGCCCGATGCGATCGGCGGAAGCCAACAGCGGCTCGCTCGGCCCCTCGATCAGGCGCTCGATCTCCAACTCCACATCGTCGGAAAGCTTGTAGCCGTCGGGATCGAACAGCTTGATGCCGTTGTCGTCGTAACGGTTGTGCGACGCCGAGATCATGACGCCGAGATCGGCGCGCAAGCTGCGCGTCAGCATGGCAACGGCCGGTGTCGGCATCGGCCCCAGCAGGAACACGTCCATACCGACCGACGTAAAGCCGCTCATCAGCGCCGCCTCGAGCATATAGCCCGAGAGCCGCGTGTCCTTGCCGATGACCACGCGATGACGATGCGTGCCGCTTTGAAACAGCTTGCCGGCGGCCATGCCGACTTTCAGCGCAACCTCGGATGTCATCGGGTGCCGGTTGGCGAGCCCACGAATGCCGTCGGTACCGAAATAGCGGCGTGTCATGTGTTTCCCTCACCCCGAAGCGCAGATCGCACGATTTTAAGCCCAGCGGACGCGGGCGCAAAAGGCGCGCGGAAAATCTCAACAAAAACTTAGCGCGCCGCAAAGCAAGCAAGCGCGCCACCCGCCAGCATACCGCGAAATGCCTTACAAACTGCAACCTTATCAGGTGCAAATTAAGGTCGAATCTAACCCCGGCTCACCCGAGCCCGCTCTCCGACCCGGCCTGGGCGGCTTCCCACACCGCCACCGCCTGCCGCGTCTCGGCGACATCGTGCACCCGCACGATCTGGACGCCCTGCGAGATCGAATGCAGCGCCGCCGCGATCGAGCCCGGAACCCGCGCCCGCGGGTCTTCGACATTGCAGATCTGTCCGATCAGCTTCTTGCGGCTGGCCCCGAGCAGAACCGGCACGCCAAGGCCGTGATAAAGGCTCATCGCATTGAGCACCGCGACGTTGTGGTGCAAATGCTTGCCGAAACCGATGCCGGGATCGGCGATCAGCCGCGTCTTGGGAACCCCGGCCGCCACGCACGCGCGGATCCTCTGCTCGAGAAAATCGAACACGTCGAGCACGACATCGCTGTACTGCGGATTGTCGTTCATCGTTTTCGGGTCGCCCTGCGCATGCATCAGCATGATCGGCAGCCCGCTTTCGGCTGCCACGTCGAGCGCGCGCGGATCGTGAGTCAATGCGGAAACGTCGTTCAGGATATCGGCACCGGCTTGCGCGGCGCGGCGCATCACTTCGGCCTTGCGGGTATCGACGGAAATCAGCGCTTCGGTTTTGGCGCGCAACCCTTCGACCACCGGGATCACCCGGCGCAGCTCGTCGTCCAGCGAGACCGCCTCAGAGCCGGGGCGCGTCGACTCGCCGCCGACATCGAGAATATCGGCGCCCGCTTCGGCAAGCTTGAGCCCATGCACCACCGCCGCCGCCGCGTTGTCATGCTGGCCGCCATCCGAGAAGCTGTCGGGCGTGACGTTGACGATACCCATGATCCGCGTGCGATCGAGCGAGAGCCCAGCGAGACGGGAGCGCGGGGCGCGGATCTCCTCCAGAAGATCGGCCGCCGCCAGCGTGTTGCGGCCCCAGTCGCGTTCGAAGAGATCGCTGAGCCCGATGGTCCGGCGCAACGTACCGCGCGGGCTCCGCTCGAGAACCTCGAGCGCCGAAAACGCCAGCGGACCGCCCGCGAGCGGCAACCCGCCCCAGATCTCCTGCGGAAGCTCCTGTGTCTCGGCGCCTTGCCGGGCGGCGTAAATTCCGAGGGGACGAATGTAGAGAGAACGTTGCATCAATCGGTTCCACGGACCGCAGCGGGATATTCGGGCGTCAGAAAAGCAGAACGGCCGCGACGACATCGCGGCCGTTCAGAACACTTAGTCCAACCTAACAACGCTCATCAAGACTGCGGTTGGGGCTCCATGCCGCCGGTACCCGGCTCCTCGCGCGGGCGGCTGCGCCCGGCTGTCGGAACTGCCGGACCTGCCGATCCCTTCGAACCGTCGTCGTCGCGCCGCACGATGTTTTCGCCGCGCATGATCCCGGCCACCTCGTCACCCGAGATGGTTTCGAAGTCGAGCAGCGCCTTAGCGACCGCATGCAGCTTGTCGAGGTTGTCATTCAGAAGCTGCTTGGCTTTCGCCTCGCCGGTGTGAATGAGGCTGCGGATCTCCTCGTCGATGAGTTTCGCGGTCTCGTCCGAGATGAACTTTGTCTGCGTCACGGAATGGCCGAGGAACACCTCCTGCTCGTTGCCGTTGTAGCGGACGCGCCCGAGCTTGTCGGACATGCCCCACTCCATAACCATCGCGCGCGCGAGCTGCGTCGCCATCTGGATGTCGCCCGTCGCACCGTTGGTGACGTTGTCGGGACCGCCCAGGATGATCTCCGCCTCGCGTCCGCCGAACAGCACCGCAAGCCGCGCTTCGCACCACTGGAGCGTACGGCTGTAGCGATCGCCTTCCGGCAGGTTCATCGTAACGCCGAGGGCACGGCCACGCGGAATGATCGTGACCTTGTGCAGCGGATCGTAAGGAACCAGAAGGCCGACGATGGCGTGCCCCGCCTCGTGATAAGCGGTGTTGCGCTTTTCTTCCTCGCTCATGACCATCGACCGGCGCTCGGCGCCCATCATGACCTTGTCCTTGGCGTCCTCGAACTCGGCCTGCGTCACGAGCCGCTTGTTGCGGCGCGCCGCAAGCAAGGCCGCCTCGTTGACGAGGTTCGCGAGATCGGCACCCGAGAAGCCGGGGGTACCGCGCGCGATCGTCTTCGCGTCGACGTCCGGCGCGATCGGGCTCTTGCGCATATGGACCTTGAGGATCTTCTCGCGGCCCGCGATATCGGGGTTCGGCACCACGATCTGGCGATCGAAACGGCCCGGACGAAGCAGCGCGGGATCGAGCACGTCCGGCCGGTTGGTGGCCGCGATGATGATGATGCCCTCGTTGGCCTCGAAGCCGTCCATCTCGACGAGCAGCTGGTTGAGCGTCTGTTCGCGCTCGTCGTTGCCGCCGCCGAGACCGGCGCCACGATGGCGGCCGACGGCGTCGATTTCGTCGATGAAGATGATGCAGGGCGCGTTCTTCTTGGCCTGCTCGAACATGTCGCGTACGCGGCTTGCGCCGACGCCGACGAACATCTCGACGAAGTCGGAGCCCGAGATCGTGAAGAACGGCACGTTCGCTTCACCCGCGACCGCACGCGCGATCAGCGTCTTGCCAGTACCCGGAGGACCGACGAGCAGCGCGCCGCGCGGAATACGCCCGCCGAGCCGCTGGAACTTCTGCGGGTCGCGCAGGAACTCGACGATCTCCTCGAGATCGGCCTTGGCTTCGTCGACACCGGCCACGTCCTCGAACGTCACGCGGCCCTGCCGCTCCGTGAGCAGCTTGGCGCGGCTCTTCCCGAAGCCCATGGCGCGCCCCGAGCCGGACTGCATCTGGCGCATGAAGAACACCCAGACCGCGATCAGGAGCAGCATCGGGAACCAGTTGAGGATGACCGACAGGATCGACGGCACATCCTCGTCGGACGGCCGCGCCTTGAACTTCACATCCTTCGCCTTCAGCCGCTCGACCAGCCCCGTATCGGCCGGCGCATAGCTGGTGAAGGGCGTGGCGTTGTCGCGCATCGTTCCATAGATGCGATTGCCGGCCAGCGTCACCTCCGACACCGTGCCTGCATCGACCGCGCTCAAGAAATCGGAGTAGCTGATCTCGCTTCCGCGCCGGCTCTGCGACGGATTATTGAACAAGTTGAAGAGCGCTGCGAGCAGCACGAAAACCGCTACCCAGATCGCAAGCTTCTGAAAGTTCGGATTCATCTGTTTTCCCGAGAAATCCGGCGCCAGGGAGAAGGCCGGAACGTTCCGCGTCTAACTGTTCGGTAAGATAGGTGCCAGGGCCCCGTTTGCCAAGTTGAATGGCCGGTTTACGAGCCCCTACGACGATGTATCGCTGTAATTTGGTGAAAGCCCCCACGGGCGCCGGTGCGCACCGTCTGCGACCCAGGCGCTCGTAGCAAGCTCGTCAGGGGTTCAAGCGGCATCGAGCCCAAGAAAGACGGCCGAGAAGCGCCCATCGCTCTCAGCCCAGCCGGAGAGGCTTGGAACCGCAATCAGGCGATCCCCCGACCAGATTGCCGGTAGACCGTCGGCGGCCCGGGCCGGCGGACGATCCTTGGGCGAAAGATTACCCCTAAGGGTTGCATAAGCTTGCAGCCCGAGCGGACGCACCTGGACGGGCCCGAGGGTATCCTCGCCCTCATCCTGTTGCTCGCCCGTCTCGTATTTGATCCGAAACCGCCAGTCCCACAGCGCCTCTTCACCCGGCGCCAGCACAAGCTCGGGAATTTTGCTTCGGCCCGGCTCCCGATAGAGACGCAGCGTCGTCCGCCCTTGTGACACGATGCATCCGCCGAGCGTCTGCGCCACCGCCTTGTCACGGGCCAGCACCGCTTCGAGCGCTTCCACTTGCGAGAGCTGCGCCGGCTTGGCATTGCCGCCGAACGCAACGAGCAGGCGCGCCAGCATCCGCACCCTGAGTTCGGCAGGCTCCCGCCGCCATGCCTCTCTGTCGAGCGACGCATAGGCCCCGCCGTGCAAATCCGCGAGTGCTTCTAGCCTTGCAGCGGTGAGCTGCTCGAACGCATCGCGCGCGCGCAACAGACGCGACGCACTCACCACGAGCTTTTCATTCGAAAGGCCGAGTGCCGCGAGATGCGCGTTGGCGCGCCTGAGCCTCACGCGCTCGAAGACGATGCGCTCGTTGCTGGGATCGTCGAGCCAGTCTTCCCCGCTCTCCCGCAGCACATCCGCGAGATCGGATTTCGAAAGCCCGAGCAGCGGCCGCACCAGTTGAACGGAACCGTCCGGAAGCAAACGCCGCGAGGGCGCCATGCCGGCAAGCCCATCGAGACCGCTCCCCCGGCCGAGACGCATGATCAGCGTCTCCGCCTGGTCGTCGGCCGTATGCGCCGTCACCACGGCGACCGGACCACCCGGCCCGGTTCGCGCCAACCGCCCGGCGTGCGCGACGAGCAACGCGTAACGTGCTTCCCGCGCGCGCTCTTGGATTGCGCTACCGGGCTTCTCCCCACCCCAGACCAGCGTCGTGTGAGAAAAACCGAACGCCTTGGCGCGCCCTGCGACCCATTCGGCTTCGTGACTCGATTGGGCCCGCAGACCGTGATCGACAGTTGCCACATCGACCGAGAGCCCGCGCAGAGCCTTGCCGGACGCGACCCAGCGCGCCATCAGCGTCATTAGCGCCATGCTGTCCGGCCCGCCGGAAACCGCGAGCACGATGCGCTTGTAGGGAGACAGCGCGTCCGCGAACAGCGTGTCGGGATCGAGACCGCGACTGGTGGCGGGATCAGCCACGACGCGCTCCTGAGCGGATTACGAAAACAGGGACGAACGTCTCACGTTCGGTGCGCGCGCAAAATCGAAGGTATGCTCCAGGAGCCGGCATCACACGACACGCGCCGCAGGCTCCGTCACGGGCAACCGATCCTTTGCCGCTCGCTGTCGGCCTTGGCCTTGAGGTGCGCCGGAGCACTGGGATACTTCGAGGCAACAGCACGAAGGCTGGTGCAGGCGTCCTGCCGCTTGCCAAGCTGCGCGAGCGACATCCCGCGCTTGAGCTGCGCGTCGGCGGCCTTGCCGCTGGTGCCATAGGCCGAGATCACGAGATCGAAAGCCTCGGCCGCATCGGCGTAGTTGCGCTGGACGTAATGCGCCTCGCCGAGCCAATAGAGCGCGTTGGGAGCAAGCGGATCCTGCGGATAGTTTTTCAGGAAATCGCGAAACCCGGCCTGCGCGGCCCCATAGTCCTGCTGCAGCAGATGCCCGTAGGCTGTTTCATAAACCTGCTTTGGATTGCCTGCCGCCGCAGGATCGACGGCTGCGACCTGACCACCACCGCTACCTCCGACGGACGGCAGCGTCTCGGCGCCATAGGTCGAGGGCGGAAGAGGCGCCTGCGGAGCAGGCCCCGCTCCAACGCCGGAAGTTCCAACGCCGGAATTAGCTTCTGCGAGCGCACCAATCGGATCGGCGTTGTCGGAGGTGACGGTCGTCGAGCCGAACCGGCTCGTCTGCGGCGCCTCGCCGGCAAAGCCCGGCCCAGCCCCACCCGCATCCGATCTACGCTGCGCGCCGTTGCGCACTTCGCTCGCAAGCTGCTCGACCTGAGCGGTCAGCGCGCGGATCTGCGTTTCGATGCTGTCGAGCCGTCCGCGGTCGCTCGCCGAAACGCCGCCGCTCGCTTCGGAACGAACCGGCGCCGCAGGCGCCCCACCCGTCCGTGCCAACGATTCGAGCGTCCCGATCACCACCTGCAGATCGACGAGCTGCTCCTCGAGCTGCTCGACACGCTGGCGAAGGCCTGCGCTATCCCCGCCACCACCGGCTGGCGGCTGGCCTGCGTTCTTCTGCTGCTTTGCCGGCGGCGCGCCTTTGACCTCGGGCAGCTGCTGGCTTTGAACCGTCTGAGCGAACCCGACCCCTGCCAACGGAGCGAGGCCGATCAGCGCGCCCGCCACGGCTCCAAACACGCGCCCTTTCGACAAAGGCTTGGACGAATACATGGGCCGAACGCCCTCCTTCATTGATCTGGTGGCCGCATCATAGGCCCGAGGCAACGTGAAGGCCATGAGGAAGGTCATGTCGCGAGTGCCGCACAGGGATTACTGCGCGGGCGGCCTCCCTTGAGGATCCGCGGTTTCACCATCGGCGCGCCGCCCCAACGGGCGTTCACCAAACCGCAGGCGCCCATTGAGCAGCACGGTGACGGCCCTCCGGTTCTGGGCCAGACATTCCGGTGCCGGGCAATCGGACACTCGCTCCTCGCGTCCCCGGCCGTACGCCGTGATGCGATCGGGCTCGACACCCTCTGCAATCAAGCGATCCCGCACGGCAAACGCGCGCTCTTGTGAGATGCGGGTGCTTTCGTCGTTCGGAAGCGCGCCGTCGTCGGCATGGCCCTCGACCACGGCCGTCAGATCGGGATAGCGCGCAAGGAAGCGCGCCTGCGATTGGATGACACCGCGCGCGCGAATGCCGAGATTGGCGCTGCCCGCACTGAAAAACACGCGGTCGCCGGCATCCGAAAGGAATTCGCCGTCGATCGTAGCCGAGACCCGCGCTTGGTTGATGGCCGAGCGCGGCAGCGCCGGCGAAACGTTGAGCGAAGCGGGGCGCGATCCCTCTGCCCCCCCTGACCAGGGGAGCTGGGCCTTGCGCGCACCAGCCTCCGGAAGCGCACCGGTTTCCGTGGCACTCGTTTCCGTTGCCCGCGCTTCGGCGGCAGGCTTCCCGGCATCACCGCGATAGATTCGGCCAAGCTGCATTCTGGCTTCGGCCGCGCGCGGACTGCCCGGCGCTTCGGCGATCAAGCGTTCGAACAGGCCCTGCGCCTCGTCCGTACGTCCGTTTTCGAGCGCAGTGCGCGCGTCTTTGTAAAGGCTCTCGGAGGTATCCGACGGTGGCGAACGCTCCCAGCCCTGAAAGAACCAGCGGCCGCTACCGTCATCTGCGCTGTCGCGCTTTGATTCGGGCACGCCTTCCGGCGGCTCGACGATCGAGAAACCGTTCGCAGACCGCCCGACGGAAAACGTTCCGATCGGCACCTCGTTGAACTCGGCGCCGGAATTCGCGGTCTGAGATTGGGCGGCCTGAGACGCAACGAGCGTACCGGCTGCAGCCACAAGGCCGACAGCGACAAAGCCCCGAATTTTAAAGCCGACCGCCGCACATCGCGTGCGCATGGATGGGCATCCTCATCTTGGCAGGGCGCTCGAACCAAACCAAACGCCGAGATCGTTGGAAAAGCTCTGCGCTCGCAATACGGCCAAACTTTGCCACCTGAAGTGAGCCGGCCCGGCAAAAACGAGTTTCACAAGAGATGTTTAAGGGACGGCGCCCGATTCGGAAAAGGTGCTGACGCCACCCAACCGACGCCATCCAATGAAAGTTGCGGATCGGCGCTAGCGCATCCGGACACTCCAGCAGCCGGAAAGCGGAAGGCCCGCAATCCGGGGGACCGCGGGCCTTCTGATTGATGCGCGAAACGGCGATGGCGCTTAGACCATGATCGCTTCGGACCTTATCAGTCCGAAGCGTGAATCATCGGTCTCATTAAGAATCTAGAGCGGGATTGCGATTCAAAGAGAAGCAATCACGCTCTATGAAGCGACCCTGTTGTTCAGCACCGTCTGTGCGCGGCGGTTCTGCGACCAGCACGAGATGTCGTTGCAAACCGCGACCGGCCGTTCCTTGCCGTACGAGATCGTCCGCACGCGATTCGCCGCGACGCCGTTCTGCGCGAGATAATTACGCACCGCCGTCGCGCGGCGTGCGCCGAGCGCGATGTTGTATTCACGCGTGCCGCGCTCGTCGGCGTGGCCTTCGATCGTGATCGTGAACTGCGAATACTGCCGAAGCCACTGTGCCTGCTTCTGCAGAATGGACTGGGCTTCCGGCGTCAGATCCGTGCTGTCGGACGAGAAATAGACGAGGTCGCCGACATTCACGCTGAAGTCGCGCTGCGTGCCGGGCGTGATCGGACCTTTGCCGTCCGGCCCGAGCTGCGAATTGGGATCGTTCTGATTGTTGGCGCAGCCTACGACCGCCGCTGCCGTTACGAGAAGCAAGAGAGCGCTTGCGAATTTAGAGGCCCGAAAAGCAGGCGCCATAAACGTTATCCTTTCATCGGCTCAACGGCGGCCTAGCGCGCACCGGAACCCAGTAACTCCCCACGACCGAACCAAATAACCGGCCGATCGTACGAAAATGTGGCCACCCTCTCTACTACGTGCGTCAAAAGATCCGCGACGTAGCGCTCTTCAGACGGCAAACGGCGTTTAGCACCGCAACCGCCTCGAGCTGCTCAGAGAGCATTTTCTCCCAAATGCGCCGCCCTGATCTCTCATGGATCGTGCCTCTCGTGGCCATGTTCGATTGACCATCGAGGGAAGGCTAAGCCCATAACACGTCGACGGATAAACCGTCACAAAGCCATCCCGGCGTCGCTTACCGCTGAAAATGAGCGATCTAATCCAGCGCAGCAAGCAACGAATGCGGGTGGCTCGAATTCGCCTGGGGACAGCACCGAATGGCTGCATCTGCGCAACGCGCACCGGCAGCAGCTACGCGTCCGGGTCTCGCGCCGAATTCCCGTCTCGATTCTTTCGCGGAGAAGCCGGCGGATCGAAATCCTGCGGACGAATGCCACAATCGGACCGGCTCACATGGAACCCGATATCCGAAACGAGCACCGAAAATCTAAGCGCTTCCACGCATCAGCACTTCCATGCAAACGAGAATCCAAAAACAAACAGAGCTGCCGCAGCAAGCGCTGCGACAGCTCTGTTTTTAAGTCGAACCTGAACGTAAGCTCAGATCAAACTTTGAATTCGCTATTAGCGAACGTCGGCAACAGCCGGAACGTCAGCGCCGAGCTTAAGCGGAGCAGCCTCTTCACGACGGCAAGCGCCGAGAGCGACAGCAACGATAGCGGCAGCGAGAACGATAGCGCCCTTCATGGTAGTATCTCCTGTTGTATCCCAAAGTAGTGAAAAAATTCGGACGTTAGCGAGCCACTTCCGTGGCAGTCGGAACCTCGACGCCGAGCTTCAACGGCGCCGCTTCTTCGCGACGGCACGCGCCGAGCGCAACAGCGACAACGGCAGCCGAAAGAACGATCAGCCCCTTTACACCCTGCATGGTCTTATCTCCTGATGCTTGTTCGGCAACGAGCCGAATATTGGGGTACCGGCCTGGCATGATTTGATCAAGAACTGAGGGCCGTACGACACTGTTTTCCCCCCTCGTTGATGCGAAAATGCCACTCCGTTGTTGGTGCTCCACCGGGCTCTGGGCGACCGCTGCCGGTCGCGTTGAAACCCTTGTTTTACAACGCGAAATTCATCGCCTTCCCTGAGAGGCGCTGATGCAAGAATAGCCCTCTCCGGTTAAGCTCCGGTTAAAGTCTGGTTAAACACTGTATCAGTTCAGGAGAGGCGACCAGGCGGGGTCTGAGCCAAACGAAGGGGTGTTCACGACTCGCTCGTTGTACCCGGTGAGGTCCACCGAATAGATTCTCGACCCGCCGGTCTCACCCTGGCTTTCACGGAAGAACATCAACACACGGCCGTTGGGAGCCCAGGTCGGACCTTCGTTGTGGTACCCCTCCGTAAGAATACGCTCCCCCGAGCCGTCGGGACGGATCACGCCGATCAGGAATCGCCCCGCTAACTGCTTGGTAAAGGCGATATAATCGCCGCGCGGCGACCACACGGGCGTCGAATAGCGCCCATCGCCCATGCTGATCCGGCGCACGTTGGAGCCATCGGACCCCATGACATAAAGCTGCTGGGTGCCTTCCCGGTCGGATTCGAAAACGATCTCGCGCCCATCCGGGGCGTAGCTCGGACTGGTATCCAAGGCGCCCGAACTGGTGAGCTGGCGCGTCTGGCGCGTCCGGAGATCCATCTCAAAGATATTGGAATCGCTTCCGCTCTGAAGGCTCATGATCACGCGTCGCCCGTCCGGCGAAAAACGCGGCGCGAACGTCATGCCCGGAAACTCGCCGACGATCTCGCGTTTGCCGGTCTCGAGGTTCATCAGGAAGACGTGCGGCTGGTCGCGCGTGTAGGCCATGTAGGCGATCTCGCTCGCGACCGGATTGAATCGCGGCGTCAGCACCAGCTCTTGGCCTTGGCTCAGGAGCCGCACGTTGGCGCCGTCCTGATCCATGATTGCGAGTCGCTTCACGCGTTTCGCCTTCGTGCCCGTTTCATCGACGAACACCACGCGCGTATCGAAGTAGCCCTTTTCACCCGTCAGGCGTTCATAGACCTGGTCGGCGACGAGATGCCCGACTCGCCGCCAGTTCTGCGAGCCGGTCGTGAACCGCTGCCCCGCGAGCTGCTTGCCGCTCGTCACGTCCCAGAGCCGGAATTCGGACGTCAGCCGTCCATCCGCCCCGCGCACGACGCGCCCGACGGCCAGCGCTTCAGCGCCGATCTGCCGCCAATCCGGGAACCGCGGCAACGCGTTGACGTCGCGAATATTTTCCAGAAACGAACTCGGATCGAGCGGCTGGAACAGGCCCGACCGTTCGAGGTCGGCCATCACCACCTGAGCAACATCGGCGGCGAGCTTCGGATCGTCGCCCGTGAAAACCGGGATTGCGATTGGAATCGGCGCAACCGTGCCTTGCCGCTGCGTACCGCGCAGACCGCCGCCCTCGCCGCCCGTGAAGCTTCCGCCCCCGCCCGGCGCGCCACCACCGTCTGCTCCGCCACGGCCTCCGCCCCCGGGAGGAGGCACGTCGTAACCCTGGCCGCGCAGCTGGTCCTGAAAACCACCGCCGCCCCCAGCAGCCGGCGGGCGATAGGCATCGTCCACCTGAGCTGACGCGTCAGGCGAAAACAAAGCCGCAGCCAGGACGGCAAAAACGGCGGCAAACAGCTGCGGCAGGGGCATAGGGCGCGCTCGAAGGGTTTGGGTTTGCGGGCGAAATTCGATCATGGACCTTATCTTCGATTGGAATCGTGGCGCCAAAGTGCTTGGCGAGACGAGGAATTCCGATTTTGGGCATAACGCTTACAGCATTTCGCGCGGATCAAAATCCCAGATGATTGATTTCCAGGCCCAGTATCTGTCGGGCGGAAGCGTGAACGGCGAGCACATTTTGACCGCCCGGACCGCCGCCTCCGCCGCGATCTGATACACCGGGCTGGATTGTGGGGAATCGAGCACCGGCTCCCCTTCGAGCGAGCCGTCGGGGCGCAGCCGCCACCTGAGCGTCACCACCATGGTCTCGATACCGCCGCCGCCACCCGGAAGCTTCCAGCAGCCACGCAGCTGCTGGCTGATCTGGGACCGCAAAAGATCCTGCTCACGCACCGAGAGAACCGGCGCATCGCCTTCGCGCGCACCCGCCGTCGGTCCGGTGTAGTCGGTCGGGTTCTGCGGCTCGGTCGCGGAATTGGGCGCGCCCTTGCGTGTCGGATCCTTGTCCAACAACGCCGCGAGCCGGTCGGCCTGCTGCTGCTTCTTCTTTTTCTCGTCCTCTTTGCGCTTCTGTTCGGCGAGCTTCTTTTTCTGTTCGGCCTTTTTCTTCTCTTCCGCCTTGCGCTTTTCCTCGGCCTTCTTTTTTTCCTCTTCCGCTTTCTTCTTGTCCTCTTCGGCCTTCTTCTGCTCCTCGACCTTGCGTTTCTCGTCCGCCTGCCGCTGCTCCTCCGCCTTCTTTTCCTCTTCAACCTTCTTCAACTCGTCCGGTGTCGGGCCGGGCGGCGGCTCAGGCGGCATGGCCGCGAGCTTTTCGGCGATCGGATCCGGCTTTGGCGGCTCCTCTTTGGGAGGCTCCGGCGGTTTCGGCGGCTCAGGCGGCGGCGCCTCGGCAGCCTTCTTTTCCGGCTCGGGCGGAGGCGCAGGTTCGGACGGAAGCTCCTGCGCGGTCACCGGCTTCGGCTTCTCGGCCTCGAGCTTCGAGACCTCGGGTTTCGGGTTTTCCTTGGCTTTCGCCTCGAGTTCGGTTGCCGTCGTGCTGCCCTTCTTGAGCGCAAGCAGATCCGACGGCGTAATGATCGCGACCTCGATAGGCGCCGGCTCCGGCGGCCTGAGCGGCGGTGTCGAGGCCATTGCGAGATACGCCCACGCGATCGCGCCGGCATGCAGCAGGAAAGAGAGGGTCAGGCCGATCGGCATGGGCACCCTCCGCGCGCGCGCAGATCGCGCACGCCTTGAAGCATGCGAAGCCTCGCCCGGAATGATGTCGCGCGGCCGGCGACGAGCGCCGAAAATCCCCGCCCAAACTGCATCATGCCTTCGTCCTCGTACGTGCTCCGAAGACCAGCATCATCTTCCGGCCCACGATCCCGTAACGACCTCTCCAGACCCCGATCGCTTCAGCTCCTATCAGCCTGACGCGTGAATCGAAGGTCGAACCAAACACCGAGACCATGATCGCTTCGAACAGTCCGAAGCATGAACCAACGGTCCCACCAACGAGTTAGAGCGTGATCGCGGACCACTCAAAACCGATCGCGCTCTACTGGGCGCTAGCCCCTTCTTCCACTTCCGTCACCAGCGACACCTTCTTGAATCCGCCGGCGCTGATGCGGCCCATCACCAGCATCACCGTGCCGTAGGTAATTCCCTTGTCGCCGCGCACGAAGATCTGCTCATCGACGCCGTTCTTCGCGATCGCCTTGAGCTTCTCCGCAACCTCGTCGATTCCGACTTTCGTCTCGCCGATGAAAACATCGCCGTTGGACGAAACAGAGATGGTGAGCGGCTCTTTGTTGCTTTCGAGCTGTTTGCCTTGCGATTGCGGCAGCTCGATCGGCACGCCGACGGTCAGAAGCGGCGCGGCCACCATGAAAATGATGAGCAGCACAAGCATCACGTCGACCATCGGCGTGACGTTGATCTCGCTCATCGGCGCGCTGCGGCGTCCCCTGCGTCTCCGGCCTCCGCCCCCGCCTCCGGCCTTGATGCTCATTCCCATCTAAGGATCAGCTCCTGACGTCGATCTGGCGCGAGACGATCGCGGCGAACTCGTCTGCGAACGCTTCGAGCCGCTGGCTGATATGAGCCGAATCGGCCTGGAACTTGTTGTAGAATACCACCGCCGGGATGGCGGCCATCAGGCCGAGCGCGGTCGCAAACAGCGCTTCCGCGATACCGGGCGCCACGACGGCGAGATTGGTGTTCTTGGAAACCGCGATGGCCTGGAAGCTCGTCATGATGCCCCAGACCGTGCCGAACAGCCCGACGAACGGCGCCGTGGAGCCGACAGTCGCAAGAAACAGCAGGCGGCGGTCTAGGCGCTCCATCTCGCGGCTGATGGTGACGTCCATCACCTTCTCGACACGCAGCTGGATGCCGCCCAGCGCGCGGATGTTGCCCTCGACGGAGCGCTTCCATTCGCGCATCGCCGCGACGAACAGCGCCGCCATCGTGATCGTCTTCCCGCGAGAAAGACCCGTGTAAAGCTCGTCCAGCGACTGGCCGGACCAGAACGTCTGCTCGAAGCGATCGGCTTCGATCTTGGCGCGCCGGAACGCGATCAGCTTCTCGATGATGATCGCCCACGACCAGATCGAGGCAAGCAGCAGGCCGCCCATCACGAACTGGACGGTCGGCGACGCCTGCATGAAAAGTTCGAT
The DNA here is from genome assembly GCF_031157355.1 of Hyphomicrobium sp. LHD-15. Classification (GTDB taxonomy): domain Bacteria; phylum Pseudomonadota; class Alphaproteobacteria; order Rhizobiales; family Hyphomicrobiaceae; genus Hyphomicrobium_C. Next base: position 128,612 of record NZ_JAVIFT010000008.1, on the reverse strand, counting down.
GAAGGATACGCCATGCGCCTGGGGCGCAAGGGTGGATTGCGTCACGTCTGCGGGATTCATTGCGTCAACCGTCTTTCGAGGCTTGGACCAAGCGCGCGTCGGGTCTCACCGACCGAAAAGGGAAACGTCGGTCTCATCAAAGACCTGGAGCACTTCCGACGAAGCACCTCACGGTACGTCGTAGAAAATACGACAAACAGCCGAGAGCGCGACCGAGATTCCAGGGAACAGCGATCACGCTCCAGAGCGGGCGGCCGAATGCCCCGTAAAGAATGCTGGTGAATCGGCAATCCGCCCCCTGGCAGATCGAACGTGCACTGGCGCGCGCACCCCATCAAGCTCCATGTTGCCGCGCAATATGACAAAACAAGGGCCGTGAACTGGGGCAAATCGGAGCGCCCACGGCCCAGCGAAGCCCCCAAAAGCGTAGTAGACGCAGAGCCGAAGAGCAAAGCTCGCTACACGGAGCGTGGGCCGTAGAGGATCAGCACGGTGCCTGCGAGGCAGATGGCGCCCCCGATCAGATCCCAGCGGTCAGGCCGCATCCCTTCGTATCCCCACAGCCAAGCGAGCGACGCCACGATGTAGATGCCGCCATAAGCCGCGTAAGCGCGCCCGGCGAAATCGCTGTCGACGCGCGTCAAGAGCCACGCGAAAGCGATGAGCGCCGCCACGCCCGGCACCAGCCATAGCGCGGATGCACCCTGCCGGGCCCACGCCCAGAACGCGAAACAGCCGGCAATTTCGCACAACGCCGTCAGGGCAAAGATCCCGATCGCCGTCATCACGGCGCTCCGACTGCGTCCAGAAGCCCGCGCCAAGCGCCGGTCTTCGGATCGTAGGCCTGGATCTCGCCGAGCTCCATGTCGTAGATCCAGCCGTGGATACCGACCCGCCCCTCTGCGACGCCCTTGGCGACGATCTCGTAGGTCATGAGGTTGTCGAGCTGGAACTGGACATGCGCCTTGATCGTCGCGCCGATGCGCTCGGGTTCCGGCACCCGCGCCGCCGCCACCAGCTCGTGCGCACGCCGCGTATATTCGACCCAGCGCCCGAGATGAGCCTCCTGATCGGGCGGAATGGGCTCCGCCAGCGCCTGAATGCCCCCACATCCCGAGTGCCCGCAAACGACGATATCGTCGACGCCGAGATGCGCGAGCGCGTATTCGATCGCTGCTCCCACCGTGTCGTCACCGGCCCAGGACGGCGGCACGCAGTTGGCGATGTTGCGAACTTCGAACAACTCTCCCGGATCCGCCGACGTGATCTGCGACGGCACCACGCGGCTGTCGCAGCAGCCGATCCAGAGCAGCTTGGGCTTCTGCTTCTTGGTGGCGAGATTTTTGAAGAACGTTCTGTCGCGCTCGAATTCGAGGCGGAAGCGCTCGTAGCCCTCGACCGCATCCTTGATATCGAGATCGATCCCGCTTGAATCTTTCGCAGTCGTCATCGTGCCCCCCAGAAACGCCCCCCAAACCCGGCGCCATCATTCCCGCATGTCTATGACTTGTCTATGCGCCTCAATTGTCCGGTTTGAGAACTCTTCCGGTATCGGCCCCTTCGAACGCACTGCGGACCGCCGTCGAGAGCCGCAGCGGCTTGCCGGAAACCGCGACCAGCACCACCGTCACCTCGGCTTCGAACACCCGCCTCTCGCCATTGATCACGGCCTGCAGCAGCGTGACGCTGGCGCCCCCCAGCTCCTTCACCCGCGTCTCGACGATCAGCACGTCGTCCATCCGCGACGGCCGCAGGAAATCGCAGTTCATCCGGCGCACGACGAAAGCCGCGGGCTCGACGCTCACCGAGCCGTCGATGAGACGGCGCGAATCCGTCCCGAGCAGGCGCAGGAAATCCGTCCGCCCCCGCTCGCACCAGCGGATGTAGGAGGCGTGATAGGCGATACCGCCCGCGTCTGTGTCCTCGAAATAGACCCGCACCGGCAGCACATGCCGCCGCCCGCTCGCGTCGTCGATGATCCGGCCCGCGAGATCGGGCCAAGCTTGTTCTGTATCGCTCATGGAAGGTCAGAAATCCAATTGGCGGCCCCGGGTCAAGGGCCGGAGTACATCAGGAAAAGAGTGCTTCCGGAAAAGGGGAGCAGGTCTAGGCGACGTCTTGCCCCGACGCAGCCGTGATCAGCACGATTTCCGGCGGCGCGCCGAACCGGATCGGCAGCGACGAGCACCCAATGCCCGCCGACACGATCATATTGCGCCCCTCTTCGACGATGTGGCCATAGCGATAGCGCTGCCCATACTTGGAGGGAATGGTCGGCGCGTAGCCTGCGATCGTCACCTGCCCGCCGTGCGTATGTCCCGCGAGGGTAAGCGCCACGCGCGACGGCACTTCGGGAAAAATATCGGGCTCGTGCACCATCAGGATCACAGGGGCATCGTCGGTGATTTTTTCGAGCGTCCCTGCGAGATCGTCGACACCTTCATAGGACTCTTCCCGGCGCTTGCCCTTGCGCGCACTGCGCGGCAGCCAGAACGCCCATTGATCGCCGATGCCCGCGATCCAGAACGGCAGGCCATCCTTCTCGAAGCGAAACGCGTCGTTCTCGTAAACCGGAATGCCGGCCGCCTCGAGCGCCACCTGCGACTTCACCGGCCCGCTATGACGGCGCTGTACGTCGATGTCTTCCCACCAATCGTGGTTGCCGAGGATCGCGTGCACGCCAAGCGGCGCCTTGAGGCCGCCGAGCACCGCCGCCCACTCCTCGTGCTTGACCTCGCGGCTCCAATTGCCGATGCGCCCGCCGCGGACATAGTCGCCGAGCATCAGGATCACATCCGCCCCGAGCGCGTTGGTGCGCGCCACGATCCGGCGCAGCCGGTCGAGGCCAAGCCAAGGCTCGCAGATATGAAGGTCGGTCAGCACCGCGATGCGCAGCTCGAGCCCGGGCAGCCAATCCGGCGGCGACACCGAATATCGTGTTACGCCGACGCGGAACGGCTCGGCCAAGGCATATCCGCCGAAGCTCATGGAGCCGACGCCGGTCAGCGCCACGCCTTTCAGAAACTGTCTGCGCGAGAGCAAGGGCGAACTCCGAGATCAAAGCGGATCGGGGCCAACGCAGGCTTCGATCACATCAATCGGCGTCAAAAGATGGCTAAATCGAAGGCGGCCGCGAGTCACCAAATTGCGGGATCAAGGGCTAACGGGCGGTGAAAAAGGCAAATCAAGCAACGCCCTGACCTTAGATTTCCTACGCGCGCTGGCCCATTGGACACGTGAGCGCGCCTCTCTCCTGCCGGCTGCCCGCTGCCTGTTGCCAACCTTCTAGCCCTGCTCTTCCCCCTCCTCGAACGGCAACTCGGGCGTCGCCGCCCGCGCCGGTCCGGAAAGTCCGAGGTGCCGGAACGCCTTCATCGTGACCACGCGTCCGCGCGGCGTTCGGCCGATGAAGCCCTGCTGCAGCAGGTAAGGCTCGACGATCTCTTCCAGAGCATCGCGCGGCTCCGAAAGCGCGGCCGCAATGGTCTCGATGCCGACGGGGCCGCCTTCGTAGCTCTTGGCGATGCACGAGAGATAGCGATGGTCGAGCGCATCGAGGCCGGCGTTGTCCACTTCGAGCGCCCGAAGCGCGACATCGGCCACGCTCGCGTCGATCACGGGCGCGCCAGCGACGGCCGCAAAGTCGCGCACGCGCCGCAGCAGCCGGCCGGCAATGCGCGGCGTACCGCGTGCACGGCGCGCGATCTCAGTCGCCCCATCCGGCGCAATCGGCGCACCCAGCACCCGCGCCCCGCGCGTAACAACGCTCTCCAGCTCTTCGACGGTATAAAAATTGAGCCGGATCGGAATGCCGAAGCGATCACGCAACGGCGTCGTCAACAGGCCCGCCCGCGTCGTCGCGCCGACCAGCGTGAACTTCGCCAGATCGATCCGGACCGAACGCGCCGCCGGCCCTTCGCCGATGATCAGATCGAGCTGAAAATCCTCCATCGCCGGATAGAGGATTTCCTCGATCGCCGGATTGAGGCGGTGAATTTCATCGATGAAGAGCACGTCGCGCTCTTCGAGGTTTGTGAGCAGCGCCGCGAGATCGCCCGCCTTCGAGATCACCGGCCCCGAGGTGGCGCGAAAGCCGACGCCCATCTCCTTGGCCATGATCTGGGCGAGCGTGGTCTTGCCGAGGCCGGGCGGGCCAGCGAACAGCACGTGGTCGAGCGCGTCGCCGCGCGTCTTCGCGGCTTCGATGAAGACGCGAAGGTTTGCGCGCGCCTGCTCCTGGCCCACGAATTCGGTGAGGGAGCGTGGCCGGATCGACGCCTCATAGGCATCCGCCTCGCGCTTCGCTCCGCTGATGAGGCGATCGGTCATGATTTGTTCTGTGGCGATATTCGCCCCCTGGGTCAAGTACGAGCTGACCTCACTGGGGGTCAATTATAGGCTGACACGTGCGGCGAACCTATGCGCGACGGCAGACGAGCCATCCAATCAGCAGCGCGAGGGCCGGCGGCGCCGCCGCGATCAGGCCGTAGGTGAACGCGTGCTTGCCGGTCGCGGCCCGCAGCGCCTCAACCGTGGCCGGATCGGAAGCCGACATATCCATCGGCACGTGCGGCAGCGTCGTATACGCGTAGTAGGCGACAAGCCCGGTCCAGATCAGCGACAAGACCAGCCACACCGGAAACGTGAATACCTTGCCCATCGGACCTGCTCCCTACTGCCTGCTGCTTACCGAACCGCCAATTCCTTCAATCCGCGCCGGATCAGCTTGGCCGTATCCGCCTCCGCGCCAAGCTCCTTCATCGCGGCCGCCACCGCCGCAGACGCCTGCGCCGGATTGTAGCCGAGGTTGGTCAGCGCGGAAATCGCCTCTGCCGCCGCCATGCCCTCGACCGGCACGCCCGATCCGGCAGCGCCGCCCGCAGTCGCCTCCGGCACGTTGAGCCCGGCAACAGACAGCGCCGGCGCCTTGTCCTTCAATTCCGCGACGATGCGCTGCGCGAGCTTCTTGCCGACGCCCGGCGCCTGCTCGACCGCCGCCCAGTTTCCGAGCGCGATGGCATTGGCGAGATCGTGGGTCGAAAGCACGCCGAGCACGCCCAGCGCCACCTTGGAGCCAACCCCCTGCACGTTCTGCAGCGTGCGGAACCAGCTCCGCTCGACTTCGCTCTGAAAGCCGAACAGCTTTATGGAATCCTCGCGCACGTGCGTGTCGATCGTCAGCGTCACCGCTTCGCCGAGCTTGAGGTTGCGCAGCGTTCGCGCCGACAGTTGCACCTCGTAGCCGACGCCGCCCACATCGATGATCGCGTGGGATTCGCCGATTGCATCCACTTTGCCTTTGAGCTGTCCGATCATCCTGCAGCTCCTTCTTTGAGCACACGCCGCGCGAGCGCCGCAGCGCCTCGGTGATTGGCATGGCAGATGGCGATCGCGAGCGCATCCGCCTCGTCCGCGCTCTCGAAGCGCGCTTTCGGCAACAGGAACCCGACCATCGCCTGGATCTGCTTTTTGTCGGCGTGCCCCGCACCCACCACCGCCTTCTTGATCAGGTTCGGCGGATACTCGGCGACCTTGAGGCCCTTCATGGCGGGCGCCAGCAGCGCCATGCCGCGCGCCTGGCCGAGTTTCAGCGTCGCGCGCGGGTTCTCGTTGACGAACGTCTCTTCGACCGCCGCCTCGCTCGCCCCAGAGCCCGCGATCACGCTCGAAAGCCCCTCGTAGATTTCGCGCAGGCGGTAAGCGAGATCCTCGTCCGAGGTCGAGGTGATGAGGCCGGACGACACGTAGGACAGCCGCACGCCATCGCTTTCGATGACGCCCCACCCCGTGCGCCGTAGCCCCGGATCGATGCCGATGATGCGAACCATTCCTGCCCCTCTGTATCCCTTCCGATTACTGCGATTCGCCGCCCCGCACGTTACGCCCCCTTTCCAGATCCCAGGCCCGGCCCTAGGTTGGCGCACGTTCAGCGGAGCGGAATGCCATGCGACATGCGAGAGGCCTCGGCGCAGCACTGGCGGCAATCGCCACCATCGGTTTCGGAACCGCCGCACTGGCGGCCGACGCCGAATTCCTGTGCCTCAAGGACCTGAAAGCCCCTTTGGAGGGCCTGTCGATCGCCTGTTACACGGAAAAAGGCTGCGCGTTCGTCGAGGCGCAAAAAGCCGAGCCTCTGCCCGACTATGACCAGGAAAGCGTGCCTTATGCTTTAGGGCGCGAGAAGATCGAGGGCATCGTCACATCCTCGGCCTCGATCATGAAGAAGATCAAAGAGTTCGACTACGCCTGCCGCAAGCTGGACTGACCCTGCCGACACGATAATCCCACCTAATGAGCGAGATCCTGCATGCCGACGACCTTCGACCTTGGCACCAACGAATGGATGATGATCTGGGGAGCCGGCGTCGCGCTACTCGGCGTGATCATCATGTGGCGCGTCTCGCGCTATGACCTCGCCGGAGCCGCCTTCGACAGCGCTTGGCAGGTCGCGACCGGTCAGCGCTCGGCAGAGAACCCGACCGCGCTCGAGCAAAAACTGCGTGACATCAACGCCGAGGCGTCCGCCACCGGCAAGGCCAAGCGGGCCGCCGGCACTGTGATCGGGCATTTCGCGGCCAAGGTCGCAAACTTTATCGCGATCATCCTGCTGCTGGTCGGCGCGGGTCTCGCCGCCGCCGGTTACTGGTGGCGCTGACCAGCCTGGACAACAAAAAGGCCTCCTGTCCAACAGGACAGGAGGCCTTCTTTTTTGAGCGCATGGCCTGCCCAAGAGCGGCTTATTCGTGCTGCATGACCTTGTCGGCCACCGTGATCAGGCCGGTCTCGGTGCTTTGAGCACACGCCTTGCCGACCTCGTAGCCCTGCTGCTGCAGCCTCTCCTTGTCGATGATCTTGTCTTCGGCGTAGCTGGCATAATAGCCGGCGAGCCACATCATGATGACGGCCAGACCATCCTTGTCGTCCTCGTTGGCAGCCTCGACGATCCGCTGGCACTTGATGGTCGCGAGATCGACGGCCTCCGAAGATACGTCCGTCGCGTTCTCGCCCATGAACTTCTCGGATGCGGAATAAACGCCGACCTTCGGATGCTTCTTGCAGTACTCGACGGTGCGTTGGACATCGGCCTTCAGCGCTTCGAAATCGACGACGGTGCCTTGCTCCTCGGTAGCGTGATAGCCCGCCATCCACGACAGCAGAACCGCTGCGCCGAAATGATCGTCACTGGATTGCGAGATTTCGGCTTCGGCTAGCTCGCTACAGGTCACAGTCGTGGCATCGATGCCACCGGCAGAGGCTGGCAACGAGAACGCGAAAAGGAAGGGAACGAGCAAGGCGAGGGAAGGACGCAACATGCGCTAGGCTCCAGTGACGCGCCGGGCAGCCCGATGGGGCGGCCTTGAGATCCGGTGCCGCCACTGTTCAGCAAGCGCATTAATTTAGCTCTAGCGAGCATATGCGCAGGCCGCGCGGCCCATCCGCACGGTAAACGCCCGCCAAAGCCAATGCCACAAATCCAATAGATTGCGGTGCCGTCCCGCCGAAAAAGCCAAAGGGCACCCGGTTATCCCAGGTGCCCTCGGCAGCCCCACGCAAAAAAGTATGCAAGCCGTTGTTAGATCAGCTTGCCCATCGCCACGGCCGTATCGGCCATGCGGTTCGAGAAGCCCCACTCGTTGTCGTACCAGGAAAGAACGCGCACCAGCGTGCCGTCCATGACCTTGGTCTGGTCGAGATGGAAGATCGACGAGCGCGGATCGTGGTTGAAGTCGCTCGAAACGTTCGGCTGGTCGGTGACGCCGAGGACGCCCTTGAGCGCCTGCGAAGCCGCCGCCTTGATGCCGGCGTTGATCTCGTCCTTGGTCGTCTCGTGCTTGGCGATGAACTTGAAGTCCACGACCGACACGTTCGGCGTCGGCACGCGGATCGACGTGCCGTCCAGCTTGCCGTTGAGCTCCGGCAGCACGAGGCCAACGGCTTTCGCCGCGCCCGTCGTGGTTGGGATCATCGACAGCGCCGCCGCACGGCCGCGATAAAGATCCTTATGCAGCGTATCCAGCGTCGGCTGATCGCCGGTGTAGCTGTGAATGGTCGTCATGAAGCCCTTCTCGATGCCGACCAGATCGTTCAGCACCTTGGCGACCGGCGCCAGGCAGTTGGTCGTGCACGAGGCGTTCGAGACCACCAGGTGATCCTTGGTCAACTTCTCGTGGTTGACGCCGTAGACGACCGTCAGATCGGCGCCGTCCGCCGGCGCCGAGACGAGCACGCGCTTGGCACCCGCCGCGAGATGCGCCGAAGCTTTTTCCTTGCTGGTGAAAATGCCGGTGCACTCGAGCGCGATGTCGACGCCCATCTCCTTGTGCGGCAGCTCGGCCGGGTTCTTGACGGCCGTCACCTTGATCGGCCCGCGGCCGAGGTCGATGCTGTCGCCCTTGACCGTCACTTCACCGGGAAAACGTCCATGCACGCTGTCGAAGCGCAACAGATGCGCGTTCGTCTCGACCGGGCCGAGATCGTTGATGGCGACCACCTCGATGTCGGTGCGCCCGGACTCGTAGATCGCGCGCAGCACGTTGCGGCCGATGCGGCCAAATCCGTTGATCGCGACCTTGAGTGCCATGAAACATCCTCCAATCGGGCAGGCTGATTATGTTGGGCGGGGTGACGCATATACGACACAATGCGCCAGCTGGATCGCCGGGCGGGCGCCATTAAGTTGGCCAGGCCCCACCCTGTCAATGCCATCTCCCGCCACACCTCGCCCCTCCGGCAAATTTGATTGCGACCCTGCGCATTCCGCACGGGCAATTTCTTGCGCCGCAAGATCAATTTACCTATGCTGCCGGGACCGCGCGAGCGAAGCCGAATTGGCCTCCGTCAGCGCGCGTTAGGGGGATGCAGTTAACTCATGGTGCAGCGGGTGAAAGAAAAGGCAAAGCGTCCGGCTGCCGGACGCACCAAGGAGCAGGCTTCACCCTCACCTGCCGCCACATCCGGCGACGCGCGCGTTAAGGCTCTCGAACAGGAGCGTGATCGCCTCAAGGCTGAGCTTGAAGAGGCGCGCCAGCGCATCGCCGCCTTGGAGGAAAGTCGAAGCGCCGTCGCAAGCCGGATCGACTGGGTCATCGAGTCGCTCAGCGGCGCTGTCGATAGAAACGACTGAACCCTCGCTTTTTTGCCCCCCGGCCCCTATGTTGATCTGGCTGCGGGGCTCGTCAGGAACAAATATTCTCCAGGGCCTATAAGATCTGCCTGGGAGCTGTCCCTGGCCGGGACCGTGGTCCCGGACATATGGCGCCCACCTTACATTTGTAGGGACCCGGCGAGATCAACGTTCCAACGGCCACCGCGGCACTTTCCTATAAGAGCCGGCACGGACCGCCCGTTTCGAGGCGATCGCGCCATCCAACCGCGGACGCGCCTTGGACAACCCTGCTCCCCCGACATCGGTCGACGACCAGAAGAAACAGATGCGCCGCGCAGCGAAGCTCGCGCGGAAGGAAGCGTTCGCCGAGCTCGGCGCCGAAGCCCCTGACGACATCGCGCGCCATGGCATTGCTTTCGCGGGCAAACCCGCGCCCGCCATCGTGTCGGGCTTTCTCACCATCGGCGAGGAGATCGATCCCGCGCCGCTCATGCGCCGCCTGCTGGGAGAAGGCTACAGCCTTTGCCTTCCGGTGATGGAGGGCAAAGGAAAGCCCCTGGTGTTTCGCGCCTGGAAGCCGGGAGACCCGCTCGCCGAAACCACCTGGGGTATCCGCGAGCCCCTGCCCGAAGCCCCGGCCGTCGATCCGGATATCGTGCTCGGCCCCCTGCTCGCGTTCGACGCTGTGGGCTATCGGCTCGGTTATGGCGGCGGCTTCTACGACCGCACCCTCGCGCGGCTACGCGCCCTTAAGCCTGTCGTCTCGATCGGCATCGCCTTCGACGAGCAGCGGGTCGACGCCGTCCCCCATGTCGACTATGACGAACGCCTCGACTGGATCCTGACGCCGTCCGGCCCCCTCCGCTGTTCGGCATGAAGAAGAAAAACTGATGCGCCTTCTGTTCCTCGGAGACATCGTCGGCCGCGCCGGCCGCAAGGCCGCGGTCGAGGCCATCCCTCGCCTGCGCGAGCGCTATAAACTCGATTTCGTCGTCATCAACGGCGAGAACGCGGCTGGCGGCTTCGGCATCACCGAAGCCATCCATCAGGAGCTGATCGACGCCGGGGCCGATGCCGTCACGCTCGGCAATCACGCCTTCGATCAGAAGGACACTCTCGTCTTCATCGGCCGCCAGGAACGGCTGATCCGCCCGATCAACTTCCCACCCGGCACGCCCGGACGCGGCGCCGCCATGCTGAAAGCCAAGAACGGCGCCGATGTTCTCGTGATCAACGCCATGGGCCGCGTCTTCATGACCGAGCTCGATTGCCCGTTCCGCGCCATCGACCGCGAGATCACCACCTGCGGCCTGAAATCCGGCGCCGACGTGATCCTCGTCGACTTTCACGCCGAAGCGACGAGCGAGAAACAGGCGCTCGGCTATTTCGTCGACGGACGCGTCAGCGTCGTCGTCGGCACCCACACCCACACGCCGACCGCAGACGAGCGCATCCTGCCGAGCGGCACCGCTTACATGTCGGATGCCGGTATGTGCGGCGACTACAATTCCGTGCTCGGCATGGACACCGACGAACCGCTGAACCGCTTCCTCACGCGCTTGCCGCGCGAGCGCTTCGAGCCCGCCCTAGGCCCCGCCACGGTGTCCGGACTCGCCGTCGAGATCGACGACAAGACAGGCCTTGCGGTGCGCGTAAAAAGTTTGCGGCTCGGAGGCGTTTTGGAGCCTGCCGAGCCGCTCTTTTGGATCGAGTGAGAGAAACTCGAGAGAGATTGAGAGAGTATCTATGGCAACCGCTTGAGGAGGGGGATTATCCCGCCCTCAGCGCAACGATGAGCATGCTCACCCTGTCCGCGATTGGGCATTGGCGGTATGGCGTAAATCTTAATTGATTCTATTCAGCCCCGCGAGATGGCGCCAGGGGTGATTTTGTGATTGCAAAGGCAACAGTTCGCTCGAAAAGTCCGCAACCTCGCCACCTTTGCCGGGTATCTGCCCACCCTCGAAAACCGGATGACTGTCCCTGATTTAGGCCGTTTTCGAGCCCTTAGGGGGGTTGACCGGCGCCAGACGGCCGCTCATTAAATCGGACGCAAAGCACACCCCCCTGATCGAAACAATCAGCAAACCAGAAAACAGCCTCGGAAACGAACATGGCCGGCCATTCAGCATTCAAGAACATCATGCACAAGAAGGGGCGCAAGGATGCGGCCCGGGCCAAGATGTTCGCCAAGTTCGCGCGTGAAATCACGGTGGCGGCCAAGTCCGGCATGCCCGACCCCGCCATGAACCCCCGCCTGCGTCTCGCCATCCAGACGGCCCGCGCCGAAAACATGCCGAAAGACAACATCGAGCGCGCCATCAAGAAGGCGCAGGGCGGCGATAGCGAAGCCTACGAAACCATCCGCTACGAAGGCTATGCGCCGGGCGGCGTTGCCGTCATCGCCGAAGCATTGACCGATAACCGCAATCGCACCGGCGGCGCCGTCCGCGCGGTCTTCACGAAACACGGCGGCAACCTCGCCGCCACCGGGGCCGTCGCTCACATGTTCCAGCATGTCGGAGAAATTCGCTTCAAGACGGCCGCGGGTTCGCCCGACAGCGTGCTCGAAGCCGCCATCGACGCCGGCGCCGACGATGCCGTGTCGGACGCTTCCGGCCACCTCGTGACCTGCTCATTCGACAGCCTCGGCACGATCGCGGCCGCACTCGAGGAAAAACTCGGTGAACCCGAAAGCGTCAAAGCCGTTTGGAAACCAAATCTCAGCACCGAGGTGGACGAGGACAACGCTGAATCCATCATGAAGCTGATTGCCGCCCTGGAAGACGACGACGACGTTCAGAACGTTTTCGCCAACTTCGAGGTGTCGGAGGAAGTGTTGAAGAAACTCACGGCCGCATAAACGCGCCGCAGGTCGCACGCACGATCAGGCGCATTCGAAATGAACCAGAAGAGAACGAACGGGACGAGAGGCACATGACCGAGAAGCTCGCAGACATCGCACAAGCCATGGTAGCGCCCGGCAAAGGCATTCTGGCCGCCGACGAAAGCTCCGGCACCATCAAGAAGCGCTTCGACAAGATCGGCGTCACCTCGACTGAGGACACCCGCCGCGACTATCGCGAGATGCTGTTCCGCGCCAACGACGCGATGAAGAACTACGTCTCGGGCGTCATCCTGTATGATGAGACCATCCGCCAGAAGGCCAAGGACGGCACCACGCTCGTCGAAGTCATGAAAGCCGCTGGCTCCATTCCCGGTATCAAGGTCGACGTCGGCGCCAAGCCGCTTGCGGGCCCAACCTCCAAGATCGAAACCATCACCGAAGGCCTCGACGGCCTGCGTGAGCGCCTCGCGGAGTACCACAAGCTCGGCGCCCGCTTCGCCAAATGGCGCGCCGTCATCACCATCGCCGATGGCCTTCCCACCTGGAACTGCGTCAAGGCCAACGCCCACGCCCTCGCCCGTTACGCCATCCTTTGCCAGGAGGCCGGCATCGTTCCGATCGTCGAGCCGGAAGTGCTGATGGACGGCGAGCATGCGGGTCATGACATCGACGAGTGCTATCGCGTCACCGAGTGGACGCTGCGCACCGTGTTCCGCGAACTCTACGACGCCCGCGTCGAACTCGAAGGCATGATCCTGAAGCCGAACATGGTGATCGCCGGCCAGAAGTCGGCCAAGCAGGCTTCCGCCGAGGAAGTCGCCGAAAAGACGCTGCGCTGCCTGAAGTCGACGGTTCCCACCTCCGTCCCCGGCATCGCCTTCCTCTCGGGTGGCCAGTCGGATGAAATCGCGACCCAGCATCTTTCACTGATGAACGCGGCAGGAAATCTGCCCTGGGCTCTGACCTTCTCCTACGGCCGCGCGTTGCAGGCCGCAGCCCTCACCGCTTGGGGTGGAAAGTCGGAGAACGTCGCCGCCGGGCAGCGCGCCTTCACGCATCGTGCCCGCATGAACAGCCTTGCCGCCCTCGGCAAGTGGGATGCGAAGCTCGAAAAGGCCGCCTGAGCGAAAAATTTCGGAGCGAGGGAACCAAACCGGTCCCCGCCCGTTGTTCCCTTACCTTCGGGCCAATGGAACGAAGGCCAAATATCAAGGCGCGACGAGCCCCCCTCGTTGCGCCTTGATTGCATTCGACGGCCTGATTGCGTGTGGGACGCTTATGCTCGCGCACGCCTTTTCATTCGCCAATGCGCCACTCAAAACGAAACGCGCCGGACCTTTCGATCCGGCGCGCAAGATTGAATAGCTTCGAACCGAAAGGCTCAGTTCATCCAGAAGCCGGCAATGGCATCCGCCAGGTTGTCGGGACCAGCCTTGTACTTCTTCTTTTTCGCCGCCTGCGCATTGCTCGCTGGCGCCGTCCCCTGATCGGAAGACGACATCTCGACCGCAGGCTCGAGGCGCAGCGTCTTGCCGGTAAGCGCTGCCGACAACCGGCCATCGTATCCGTAAAGATCGCCGAACGTGGAAACGTGTCCGTTCTCGTCCGCCACCGCGGTGAAGTAGGTCATGTGGACGGGGATCGGATTCTTGAGCTTCACGTCGCCGCCGCCGGACGCGATGGCGGAAGCCTGATCGGCGCTGAGACCGTTGCCTTCCGCGATCATGATCTCCGCGAACTGCCTCGGATTGCGCACGCGGATGCACCCATGCGACAGCGCCCGGTTCGGCTGCTCGAACAGAGAGCGCTCGATGGTGTCGTGCATGTAGACGTCGTGCTTGTTCGGGAACAGGAACTTCACGGTTCCGAGCGGGTTCTTGCCGCCCGATGGCTGTATGAAGCTGTAGTTGCGAACATCTGCCGTGGTCCAGTCGACGCTGTCGGGATCGATCTTCCGACCCCCGCGATAGACGTCGAGCCCGTAGGCACGAATGATGTTTCCGCCGCCGCCGCCGCCGAAGAACAGGAAGCCGCCGCCGGCCGAGCGCAGCCGCGGCGCCAGCTCGCGGGTCTTGATGCCGTCCGGCATGCCCCACGACGGATTGAACACGACCGTCTTCATGGTCTCGGAGAACACCGGCGTCGCCCACTGCGGCAGACCGACGATGATCCGCTCCTTGAAGATCACCTCGCCGTTCTTGATGGTGCGCGTCGTATATTCGGGAATGTTGTTCCACACGTAGGTGCTGCCGAGGCTATCCGGCATCCACCGCCAGCGCTCCATGTTGATCACGATGAGCTGCGTGCCGCGCTCGGGATCGGGCTTGCGGTGCGCATCGACCTCCTTGTTGAGCGCCGTGCGCGTGGCCTTCGAAAGCTGGCCATTGGCCGTGAGCCCACGCTCGACCTGATAGGCCTTGAGCGCCAGCTCGAGCTTGTCGTCGAACAGCGTCTCCTTGGCGCCGGCCTCAGCCGGAACCTTGAGACGCTGGCGGAGCAGCGCGACCTCAGGCGCATCCGCGCCTTTCTTCAGCGTTGCCTTCGTAGAGGGCACCAGCACCTTCAGCGCCGGATCGATTTCGACTTCGGGCTCGGCCGGGCCGCGCGCCTTGAGCAAGGCCTTCTGCAGCTGCAGGAACTGCGGATGCGTCGGCTGAAGCCCACGTAGATAAGCATCCGGAGAAGCCGTCCCAGCCAAATCCGTGAGCACGACCTTGGGATCTTTGATTGGAGGCGTCACGTCGTTGATGCGGCTGATCGACTGCGGATTGATCCGCCCGCCCTTCGCAAACCGCGCATACTTGAGAAGCTCGAGCGTCAGCTTGCCTTCGGCCGCTGCAAGCGCGTCGGTCGAAGGGGAGGATTCGGCAAGAGAGGGCAAATCGAACGCCGATGCGGAAAGTCCCCAATCCTCGGCCTTCTTCACTTCAGCGATTGCGCTCTTGGCCTTGGCATTGAAGCCGCTGCCTTCGATCCACAGCGGCCCCTCGGTGCGTGCCTCATAGAACGCGACCGCAGCGGCTACGTCATCCTTGGCGACCTTGCCGGTGTTGGCGGATGTGCCGAGCCACGTGCGCGTGGCAAGAGTGATCGGATCGACGGCGGGCGGAGCTGGTGGTGGCGTTGCAGCCTGGGTTGCAGGCGCGGGCGCCGCAGGAGCAGCCGTTGCGGCAGCCGGAGTTGTGGAGGATGGCGCGGCAGCAGCGGGCGCTGCCGGCGCACTGGCTGGCGCTTCGCTTGCGGCAGCGGGAGCCGGCGTTGCGGCTGGCGTAGTAGGCGCAGCGCTAGGAGAGGAAGGCGCCGCCGCAGGAGCCGAAGGTGCCACGGCGTTGGCCACGGCACCGGCTTCGGAATTCTTTGGAGCCTCAGCCGAACTGCCCGAATTGGGCAAAGCCGACGTTTCGGCCGGCGTAGCAGATGGAGACGAGGTGGCCGAGGAAGAAGCAGCGGGAACCGCCTGCGCCGCCGGTGGCGTTTCCGCTGCCGTTGTCTGCGCACCGGCGCCGGAAGCGATAACTGTCGTCGCAGCGAGCCCGGCGGCCAAACCCAGGAAAGATGAGCGCGGGAAAACGATCGTGAGCATCAAATCAGCTCCGTCAAAGTGAGACGCGGCACCCCGTAAATCTTCGGCAAACCCTCAGCACCAATCCGCGAGGAGTGCGGACACAGCATGGCGATTTCATGCCCTTGCGCCCTCAGGGACACGGCCAACCTTAACGGCGGCTTATCCCCCACCCTGCGTTCACCCGTCGCTGCGAAACCGCTAACTGATTGGGCTTGCGGGCTAACTCCCTCTAGCGCCTTGCTTAACGCCAGATTCGCGAGGCTCGACGATACCGAGAAAGACAGCATGACGATATAGCGGATATAACGTACGGGAATTCTATCCAAGGTTCCCACACACTCCACTGGGCGGGTCTCTTTTCCGCCGGAATTGAGCCAGATACGCTCGCCCAGATAACAGTCCGCCCAATCCGATGACGCGCGCGTCCCTCGCGCCCTCGAAAGCAACCACCGAGACCCATGACGAAAAAACCGGCAGTACCAGGCCTGTGCCTGTTGGCGGAGATACGGCAAGGCGCCGAATGGCTGCGCCGCATCGGCGAAGCACTCGACGCGACAGGCGCAGTGACGCTCGTGCTCGGCGCCCCGCAAGACACCACGATCGATCAGGCCGCCGCCCGCCCGCTCGTCGAGCTGGCTCAGCAGAAGAAAGTTGCGGCCCTTCTCGTCGACGACGCCGTCACCGCCCGCGCAATCGGAGCCGACGGTGTTCATCTCTCGTGGCGTCCCGAGATCGACGAAGCCTACGTCGCCGCCCGCAAAACGCTCGGAGCCGAGGCCATCGTCGGCGCCGACGCAGGTTTCTCGCGCCACGACGCCATGGCCCTTGGCGAAGCAGGTGCCGACTACGTCGCATTCGGAGAGCCTCCAGCAGCCGAGGCTGAAACCGACACAGCGGAGGAACGTGCCGAACTCGTCACGTGGTGGGCGGAAATCTTCGTGGTGCCCGTCGTAGCCTTCGGAGCGAACCGCCTCGACGACGTCGCGCAGCTCGCCCGCGCCGGCGCCGATTTCATCGCCGTGCGCCTGCCCGACGACGCCACCGGCGCAACGACGATCCCGGCTTGGGCCGCGGACCTGCGCGCTGCCCTGCGGGCGCCCGCCGACGCCGCCTGAGGAAGACGACCGTGAAAACGAGCCATTTCATCATCCTCGGCATTCTCGGCCTGGTCGTTGGCGTTCTCGGCGCGCTATTCGCCACCGGCTCGCTCGCGCCTTATCTGCCCGGCGCGCTCAACACCGCCTCGCCCACGTTGCAAAGCGAGCCGAAAACTCTTCCCGCCGAGGACACCGCCTACGCCGCCTTCGATCAAGGCCGCTACCTCACCGCGCTCGAGCTTGCCGAGCAAGCGGCCACCCGCGACGATCCGCAGGCCCACACCTTGATTGCCCGCATCTACGCCGAAGGCCTCGGCGTGCCGAAGGACGAGGGCACCGCAGCACGTTGGTACGCACGCGGCGCCGAGCTGGGCGACATCGCCGCCATGCGCGCGCTCGGGACGATGCTCGCCGAAGGCCGCGGCGTCGCCAAGGATATGAACCTCGCCGCCGAGATGTTCGAGAAGGCTGCGGTCACCGGCGACGCGCTCGCCAACTACAATCTCGGTTTGATGTTCCTGCGCGGCACCGGCAAGCCCGAGAATTTCTATCGCGCCGCAAAGCACATCGAATACGCGGCCCAGAAAGGCATCGCCGCCGCCCAATATGATCTGGCCGCCCTCTACCTCGAAGGCAAAGGCGTCACCAACGATGCTCTCGAAGCCGCCCGCTGGAGTTCCAAGGCCGCGGCTCAAGGCCTGACCGCCGCCGAGTACGACTATGCCGTCATGCTGCTGCAGGGGCGCGGTCTCAAGGCCGACGAGGGCAAGGCCATCAGCTACCTCACGTCCGCAGCCGAGAAGGGCGTCGCCGGCGCCCAGAACCGGCTCGGGCATGTCTATGCCGAAGGCGCGGGCGTTGCCGCCGATCCCGTCGAGGCCGCCAAATGGCGATACATTGCCAAGGCCGGCGGCATCGTCGACGACAAGTTCGATCTCTACGTCGCAGCCCTCCCCGACGCTGACCGCACCAAAGCCGAGACCTCCGCGACCGAATGGCGCGAAAGAAAGCAGATCATGCCCTGATCGGGGCTTGGCCCGCTTTCCGTTAAGCACCTCGCTGCGATCGGCGGCGAAAAGGGTTGACGTTCCGGCCCGAACCCGTCAGAGCCTCGCCAACGAACCCCGATAGAAACCCGCCCCTCACCTCGGATCGCGCCGATCATGCCAGCCTCAGCCCTGATGAACGTGATGGTCGCCGCCGCGCGCAAGGCGGGCCGTTCGCTCGCCCGCGATTTCGGCGAGGTCGAGAACCTGCAGGTCTCCGTCAAAGGCCCCGCCAACTTCGTCTCGGCCGCCGACCACAAGGCCGAGGACATCATCTTCAAGGAGCTTTCGAAGGCGCGCCCCGGCTACGGCTTCCTGATGGAAGAGCGCGGCGAGATCGAAGGCGACGACAAAACCCATCGCTGGATCGTCGATCCGCTCGACGGCACCACCAACTTCCTGCACGGCATTCCCCATTTCGCGATCTCGATCGGCCTCGAGCGCGAGGGCGTGCTGGTAGCGGGCGTCATCTATAATCCGGCGAGCGACGAGCTGTTCACCGCCGAGAAGGGCAAAGGCGCCTTCTTGAACGATAGACGCCGTCTCCGCGTGGCCGCCCGCAAATCGCTGGCCGACGCCGTGGTCGTCACCGGTATTCCTCATCGAGGACGCCCCGGACACCCGCGTTTCATGGACGAGATGAAGGCCGTGATGACGGAAGTCGCAGGCTTGCGCCGTTCGGGTTCGGCCGCCCTCGACCTCGCGTATGTTGCGGCCGGCCGTTACGACGGCTACTGGGAGCGCGGTTTGAAGGCATGGGATCTGGCAGCCGGCATCGTGATGGTCCGCGAAGCGGGCGGTCTCGTCAGCGACGTCAACGGCGGCGACAAGGCGCTCGACAGCGGCAACGTGCTCGCCGGCAACCAGTCCATCACCAAGGCGCTGCTCCCGCTCCTCGCGCACTAAGCGCGGCTCCAAGCTCAACAACGATCATCGACAGCCATCGAGCCGGATCGGCTGGGCGCGCCGCAGCGGACGTGCCGCGGCTATCCGGCCATCCCAGCACGTTTCTGGTCGCAAGACTTGACGCGAATGAGATTGGGTAAGTCCTTCAGCTTGTCGGAAGGCACGCAATCCGGAAGCCCAGCCTTCCTCGCCCCGCTGACAAACACGTCAGCCTCCTTATCCGCGAAGCCGCCCGCCTCGCCGAGATACTTCTCGGCGATCCACGTGCGATCGAGACTTTCAACGATGGCCGCGGCTTTTTCTGCTTCCGGAGCACGACCCATATACGCGTAGGCCATTGCCAGGAATGCGTAGTCGAGGGCCAGCGGCTCTTTCACGAGCAGCCTGTACCTCACGGACCGGTCGTACTGACCCCCAAAGAAAAACACCAAACTAAGCCCCTGATTGTACCAGTCGGGATAGTGAGGATTCAGCCGAAGAGACCGTTCGGCCAAACTGACTGCGCGGGCCGATTCACCAAACGCCGGAAGAGACCAGGCGATGCTTAGAAGCAGGTCGGCATCGGAAGGCGCGAGCGTTTCCGCCCTGTTCAACTCGGCGAGAGATTGCTCCGGCTTTCCTTGATAGCCGTAGGCCATGCCAAGAACCTGGTGCGTCAGGCCATCGTGGGGATCGAGCTTGACCGCGTGATCGGCCGCATCCCTCATCTTTGACACCGCCTCCTCGACAGAGGGCGCCAAACCGAGATCAATCAAATAGAATTGGACAGTCGCTAGCCCGACGTACGCGCGTGCCAATTGCGGATCGAGCCTGAGCGCTTTGTGAAACAGGCCTTCCGCTTCGATCAGCCCTTCCTTCGTCACCTTGTGTTTCGCCTCCATGGCGAGCAGGTACGTGTCGAAAGCGGTCAGGTTTGCGGGCGGCCTGCGCCTCAGCAGACTTCGCTCGGCCTCCGCGACGGCGCCTTCGTAGCCGGCGAGCGTGGCGACGATCCGCTGCGTAACATCGTTTTGGACCTCGAACAGGTCATCGGCAGGCCGGTCATAACGCTCGGACCAGACGTGACGACCGGAGGCGGCTTCGATGAGCTGTGCCGTCACCCGCATCCTTTCGCCCATCGACTGGATACTGCCCTCGAGCGCATATTTCACACCGAGGTTGCGGCCGATCTGGCGGATATCGATCGGCTTGTTCTTGTAGACCTCGGTCGAATTTCGAGCGATGACGACGAGATCCTTGGAGCGCGAGAGATCTGTGATGATGTCCTCGGTGACGCCATCCGCAAACCGCTCCCACTCGGGATCGTCCCCAATGTTTTCAAACGGAAGTACGGCAATCGATGGCTTTTCCGGAAGAGCCGGACGGAAGTACGAGCCGTTCATCCATAGAAAGCTTGCCGCAGCGATCAGCAGTACGGCAACGGTTGCCGTTCCCGCCGACATCCAGCCAGTTTTAGAACGGGAAATATCCTTGGCCTGCTGCTCATCCTCAGGTGTTGCTCGCGCCTGAAGAAACTCCACGTGTCGATCGGGAGTGGTCCGGACCGCCTGCTCAGGTTGTGGCGCAGAGCTCGCTGCCTGTCGGAACTCGATTTTCGGCGCGTAGCTGCCTTTCGGAAGTTCGACGCGAACAGCATCGTCCTGCCCCTCGACCTCATAGTACTCGCGAAGCTTGTCACGCAGGCGCCCCGCCTCGATGCGCACGATCGGGTCAACGAGCGGGTCGAACGATGCGGGGCGTTCGAAGACTTCCAACGCGATGGTATAGGCCTTGAGCTTCTCGCCGCGCCCCGCCAGCGTTTCGTTGACGAGGTATTCTAAAAACCGCTGCCGTCGTTTCGACGTGTGAAACGGTCCGCTGTTGAGGATGCGGTCGAGTTGCGCGCGAACGGACGTCTCGTCGGACTCGTTCGGCCTCCCGCCGGTATCACTGTGTGCGGCGTCCGTCATGCATCACTCCGAACGAGCCGGAACGGGGCCTTTCACGCCGGCATCGGGGCAGTCGCATACCGTAACATACTACGATTGACCGGCCCGAACTGTCACGTTTCCGCCGTGGGTGGTCATACCGCCGAAATCCTTGTTCGACCTCCCTCCAGCATCCGCATCGCTGCACCACGCTCGCGGACAGTCGAAACCGAGGAGGAAAGCAATGTTCAAATCTATCATCTTTGCCCTGCCGTTACTCGTTCTCGGCCACGGTATGGCAAATGCCGGACAGACGATTGACGTCGCGGCCACGATGGCCTGCGTGAACGACAAGTGGAACGAGACGGAACCTGAGAAAGGGCACAAGCTGGCCGAATACGCCGGCCGATGCGTCGTCATTCCCAACGATTCCAACGCAAAAAACTATGTCGAGGACTGCGCGGGAAACTATGAGTACATGCCTGACGGAAGCTGGAAGGGCGCCGGAACCTGTAGCGTCGATCTTAAAGCCGGAGACACGATATCTCTGACCTGGGAGGAGGGATCTCACCTCCAGGACTACAAGTACGAGTACACGGGCGGCACCGGAAAATATAAGGGCGCGAAAGGCGGCGGAACGTACAAGACGAACGAGCTGACGACGACGCTCTATGGCGGCAGAAAGAAAGGCAACCTCGAACTGCCCTGAACAAGAACGCCGGTGCTCCGAGACGTTCTGTTCCTCTCGCGCCGCTCTAAAACGAGGCCCCGCACTCGGGCCTCCTAACGAACTAGGCGCGGCGCGCTTTGCTCCAAGAAATACACCGTTGGACGAGGGCTAGCCTCAGCAGTTGCTTTCCAGCTTGTGGAGCCCCGCAGTCTCGTTGCGGCCCTGCACCTCGGTCACTTGATTGAGGGTGATGACGCCAATTGTGAGCCCGAATTTCGGTTCGGCCTGAATGTAGGTCGTCGTGCCGGGCTTGAGGTCGAGCTCCCACGAGTCGGTGCCGCCACCCAAGTTGACGTTGAGCGCGAAGTTTCCAACCGAGACCCGATGCGGACCCGGAGGAAGCTCGCAAACGACGAAACCATTCGGCGTGCTTGCGCCGACCTTTTTGTTGTCGACGTTGTAGTCGGGCTGAACCGCAAGCCCCATTGCGTTCGTCCGGTAGATGACGAGCCTCGCAACCTGAGGATTGATGCTACCGGTAAGCAGCTCGCGACCTGTGGGACCGGACGAAGCGCAGCCCGCAAGTGCAACTACGGCGCAAAGCACCGCGCTTTTCGTCTTCATCCCCGTCCCCCGACGTCCTATCCGCGTTCACGGCAGAAGCGTTTTAGCCGAAGGAATCACGCGATGGAAAGTGCGCTTGCGCACGAATACGGGGAATAAACCGACGGACAGGGACGCGTGGATCCCTACCAAAAATTCCCGAACAGGCAGGACAGAGTTAGCTCCATGATCCGACAAGCGCAGCCGCAGGCCGAGGCCTACCTACGATGATCGTCTCATCAGGGCTTGGCTAGCGCGCCTTCTTGGTCCCGCGTGCCGCGAAGCGCACCGCTTCCTCGGCCGCCCGCACGATCGCCTTGGCCTTGTTGATGCATTCCTGCTGCTCTTTTTCAGGAACGCTGTCGAACACGATGCCCGCGCCCGCCTGCACGTAGAGCTGGCCGTCTTTCACGAGAGCGGTGCGCAGCACGATGCAGGTATCCATCTCGCCATCGGCGGTGAAGTAACCGACGCAGCCCGCATAGGGTCCGCGCTTGGCTTTCTCGAGCTCGTCGATGATCTCCATCGCGCGCACCTTGGGCGCGCCCGAGACGGTGCCAGCCGGAAAACCGGCCATCAGCGCATCGATGGAATCGTGCTTGCCCGAAAGCTTGCCGATCACGTTCGAGACGATGTGCATGACATGGCTGTAGCGCTCGATGACGAACTTGGCCGTCACCGAAACCGTACCGACCTCCGCGACGCGGCCCACGTCGTTGCGCCCGAGATCGAGCAGCATCAGATGCTCGCTGCGCTCCTTGGGATCGCGCAACAACGCATCCGCCAGCGCCTTGTCCTCAGCTTCCGTCGCGCCGCGTGGCGCCGTACCCGCGATCGGGCGGATCGTGACCTCACCGTCCCTGAGCCGGACGAGAATTTCCGGGCTCGATCCGACGAGGGCAAACGAGCCCAGATCGAGATGAAACAGGAACGGCGAAGGGTTGGTGCGCCGAAGCGCTCGGTAGAGCGCGAACGGGGGCAGCGCGAACGGCGCCGAGAAACGCTGCGACAGCACCACCTGGAAGATGTCGCCTGCGCGAATGTATTCCTTGGCCTTTTCGACCATGGTCTTGTATTCGCGCGCCGTCGTGTTGGAGCGCGGCTCCGGCTGCGCGAGCTTCTTCGACGCCACGGCCGCGCTGTGCGGCAACGGCTGATCCAGCGCCTCGACCGTCGTCTTGAGCCGTTTGATCGCAGCCTTGTAGGCTTTGTCGGCCTCGGTTTTCCCGTCCGGGCGCACCGGCGTGACGATGCTGATCTCGTCCTTCACTGAATCGAAGATCACGATCACCGTCGGCCGCATCAGAACGGCATCGGGCACGCCAAGCTCGTTGTCTTTGGCATCGGGCAGCTTCTCGATCAGCCGCACCGTATCGTAGCCCATGTAGCCGAACACGCCCGCCGCCATCGGCGGCAATTCCGGCGGCAGCGCCAGCCGCGAGCAGGAAAGCAGCCCGCGCAAGGACGAGAGCGCAGGCTCTGCTTCAGCCTTGAACGCGTCGGGCTTGCGGACAGGATCGCGGTTTACTTCCGCCGTTTCGCCGGCTGCCCGCCACACCACGTCCGGGTTGAGCCCGATCACCGAATAGCGCCCGCGCGAAACCCCGCCCTCGATCGACTCGAGCAGAAACGAGAACGGCTTCCCCGTCGCGAGCTTGAGATAGACCGAGACCGGCGTCTCGAGATCCGCGACGAGGCGCGTCCACACGACCTGCGGCTCGCCGGCCCGATAGCGCCGCGTGAAAGCGTCGAGCGACGGCAACGTCTCGATTTCCGCTGTTCTCTGCGAGAGCGTGCTCAAGAGAACGGCCCTCCCGTTTACTGGTCCGTTCCCGCAGCCGCGCCGGTTGCGCGCGCCAGCTCCGCTTCATTGATCTGGACGTTGAGGTCCGCCTTGAGCGCATTGACGTAGGCCATCAGATCGTCGTTGGCGATCTGCTCCGCCAGCTCCTTCGAGAGCTTGTCGGCCTCTTCCTTCGTAGCAGCGCTCGCAGCGGTGATGTCCTTGACCTGGAACACGATGCGGCTGCCGCGATCGCTGGTCTCGGCGTAGCCTGCGCCTTCCTTCGGAAGCGAGAACGCCTGCTTGACGGCCTCTGTGGTCAATCCCGGCGGCGAGTGGTTGCGCTTGATCCCCTCGGAAACCTCGGCCTTGCCGCCGGCATCCGCCGCGATCTTCTCGAACGCTTCACCGGTCTTGAGCCGATCGACGAACTTCTGCGCAAGCTCGTTCAGGAGCCGCGACTTCTCCTTGTCGATGTAGACCGTCTTGACCTGGTCCTTTACCTCCTCGAACGGCTTTTGCTTCGGCTCCGTCACCGAAAGCACGTCGAACCAGGCGAAGGCCGGGCCCGGAAGCTCGACAGCCTCGGGCTGCGTGCCGACCGGCGTTGCGAACACTTCCTTGAGCGTGATCGCCGCGTCGGGGATGTCGATCGCGGTCTTGCCGTCGGGCGTTTTGTTGTCCCGGTCGACGGCTTCGACATCGAAGAAGCGGAGCTTCTGCTCTTCGCCGATCTCCTTCAGCGTCTTGCCGGCATTACGGCCCTCTTCCACGAGGTCGAACCTCTCCTGGATCAGCGCTTCGGCGCGCTCGCCCGCGAGCTTGTCGCGAACCTTCTCCTTGACCTCTTCGAACGTGCTTTCCTTGCCGGGCGCGATCTCGACCGCACGCACGAGCACGGTTGCGAAGCGTCCTTCGATCACGTCCGAGATCTTGTCGCGCTCGAGGCTGAAGGCCGCATCCGCGATCTTCGGGTCGATCAGCTGGCTCTTGGAGATCATGCCAAGGCTCACGTCCGCTTCCGTCGCGCCGGCCGCTTTCGCCACGTCGAAGAAGTTCTTCTTGCCCTCGACGAGTTCCTTGCGGGCAGCTTCCGCGGCCGCCTTGTCCTTGAAGGCGATCTGCTGGATGCGCCGCTGCTCGGCCGTGTCGTAGGTCGCCTTGTGATCGGTGTAATAGGACTTGAGCTCGTCGTCGGTGAGCTTGATGTCCGATTTGAGCGCATCGACCGAAAGCACGAGAAGCGCAACCTTGCGATACTCGGGGGTCATGAAGTCGGCCTTCTGGGCCTCATACGTCTCCTGGAGCTTCGCCTCGTCCGGATCCGGCACCACCGCCTTCATCGGATCGATCTGCACCTGCTCGATCGTACGCGTCTCCTCGCGCCATTTGTGAAGATCCTCGACGACCGGCTTCGGCACCACCACCGCCGACGACAGCGCATCCGAGATCTGCCCGCGCACCTCGTCGTCGCGCCGGATCGCCAGGAAGCCCTGCTCGCTGAGGCCGAGCTGACGCAACAGCCCATCGAAGCCCAGCTTCGAGAACTTGCCGTCCGCGCCATGGAAATTGGGATCGTTGCGCACGCCTTCCGCCAGCGTCTCGTCGGAAAGCGAAAGCCCGAGCTTCTCGGCGTGGCTCTTCACGGCCGCCTGCGCGATCAGCTCATTGAGCGCCTGCCGGTCGAGCCGCAGCATCAGCGCCTGCTCGGTCGTGAGACGGCCGCCATCCTGCAGCGTCAGAGAACGCATCTTGTTTTGGAAGGCGCGCTGAAAATCGGTGACCGTCACATCCGTGTCGCCGACTTTGGCGATCGATCCGCGCCCGAAGCCGCGGAATACGTCGGCCACGTTCCAGAACACGCCGAAGCTCACGATGAGAATGGCGAAGAGGAGCTTGGCCAGCCAGCCTTGGGCGCCGCGTCGGAGGGCGTCGAGCATAGAAAGTGATCTTCCTGTTAAATGCGTGCCGGCGAGCACTCGGGTCGTTCAGGCTCCGCCGCCACCGCTTGCAGAAAACGTTTATCCCGTCCATGACGGGACGCACGGGGCTGATATGAAGCCCACCCGGCTCGTGAATGCAAGGCCGAGGTGAGGCCGCGAGGGTAAACAAGGTTCCGATAGCGCCGTCAGCCTCTTAAGCAGGGGGAGCTATCTCCGGCCGCGGCCGGTAGCGCGCAACGGACATAACGATTTTTTGACGGGGAGTTGCCACGCCAATGACCGAAACCTTGAGCGAAATCCGCCCTTTGGTTGCCGGAAACTGGAAAATGAACGGCTTGAGCGCCGCCCTCGGCGAATCAGCCGAGGTCCGCGACGCCCTTCCCGCCCTTGGGAAAAGCGCCCCCGACGTCATGATCTGCCCGCCCGCGACGTTGGTCGCCCAGCTCGCAGCGGCAAGCAAGGGGTCGGCGTTGGCGGTCGGCGGCCAGGATTGTCACGCGGCCGCCTCCGGCGCACACACCGGCGATATCTCCGCGGAAATGCTGAAGGATGCCGGCGCCACGGCCGTGATCGTTGGACATTCCGAGCGTCGCGCCGACCACGGCGAACTCGACCGCATCGTCAAAGCCAAGGCCGCAGCCGCCCATCGCGCCGGGCTCACCGCGATCGTCTGCATCGGCGAAACCAAGGGCGAGCGCCTGGCCGATCTCACGCTCAATGTCGTCAACCGCCAGCTCGCCGCCTCGCTGCCCGATACGGCAACCGCGCACAACACCGTCGTTGCCTATGAGCCGATCTGGGCCATCGGCACCGGGCTCACGCCCGAGGCGAAGGACGTCGCCGAGATCCACGCCGCGATCCGCAAGAATTTGGAGAGCCGTTTCGGCCCCGCGGGCAAAGGCATCCGCATTCTCTACGGCGGCTCCGTCAAGCCCACCAACGCCCGCGAGCTTCTGTCTCTGCCCAACGTCAACGGTGCGCTCGTCGGCGGCGCAAGCCTCAAGGCGGTCGACTTTCTCGCTATCATCCGGGCTTACGGCTGAGGCTCACGGCTGGCGCCTTATTCGAATTCCCAAATCCGCCAAACGCGGCTAGCGTGCTTCCGGAAAAAGCCTGTCCCGGACATGATCCGGGATGGGGACTGGTCATGGCAGAGCCATGCGAGTAACCCAGTCCGATAAGAAGCACGATCAAACAAAGACCTAGAGCCGCGGCTCTAGGAGATCGAACGAAACCGCATCCTGTGTTGCATCAGCCCGGATCGCCCGCCATGAAGGCCTATCGTTTGGCAACAACGACGAACCCAGTGAGAGGCAAGCGGGTCGACCGCCTCCCGGTCCTGGCAGCCGTTTTACTGGCCGCCTCGCCCGCAGCAGCCGCGCCGCTCGATCCCCAGGCCTGCACCACATTGAAGTCGGAGTACCAGAGCCTCGTCGCCGCTGGTGCCAAATCCGACAAGGAAAAGGGCCCGCAATGGGCTAAATCGAACCTGCAGCCGGACCGGCTCGGCGCCATCGAACGTCTGATCACGGTCGAGGAGCAACTGAGCTTCCGTTGCGGCGAGGTGCTGACCGCGCGCCCCGCCCTCAAGGAGCAGCCGAAGCCCCCTCAGGTCCTGAATGCCGATGCCACCGCAGCCGGCACCGGATCGAACAAGGCAGGGGCCGGCAAGATCAGCTCGATCCCCCCTCCGGTCCGCAAGAACAAGAATGCGGGCGCCGACGCCCCAAAAGCCCCCTGAAAAAAGCTATGCGCGGCGCTCACCACCCTCAAAACCACGCCCCATCTAGCTCTCGGACGCACGGTGGTGTAGAAGCCCAGCAAAATCCCTGTGTTTCGCCCTCCGGGAAGGGCATGGAGCCTATCCGATCATGACCACGGTTCTACTCGTCATTCACCTTATGGTTGCATCCGCGCTCGTCGCGGTCGTTCTCTGGCAGCGTTCGGAGGGCGGCGCGCTCGGCATTGGCGGCGGCGGCGGTGGCGGTTTTCTGACCGGCCGCGGAACTGCCAACCTGCTGACGCGGACCACGGCAATCCTTGCCGCTGGCTTCTTCCTCACCAGCATCCTGCTGACGCTGGTCTCCCAGCGCTCGGCGCCGACCGGCTCCGCATTCGATCGCGCACCGGCTGCGTCGACGACGGCCCCGGCCTCGGCACCTGCTGCGGAAGGAACTCCGGCGGCTCCCGCCGCACCGGCTGACAACGCTCCGCGCGGCGGCATTCTCGACAAGCTGCAATAACGCTTTCGAGGGCTTCAGAGAGCTGAGGATGTGGCCCGGCCGCAACTGGCCAGGGACGCTTGCACTTGCTAGCGTCCCTGCGTTCAGGAGCGGAGAGAAAGCCATGACACGGTTGCGCGACACGGCCGCGGGCGCGCTTGCAGCGATCGGCGCTCTACTGGCTGCCGGCTGCTCCACGGGCATCGGCAACGTCGGTAGCCTCGGCAGCACCGGCGCGCTGCCCTATCAGCATTCCAACGCCATCATGAACGCGGGCTATTCGGAAACCCAGCTCGGGCCGGACCGCTACCGTATCCAGGTCAAAGGTCCGTTGAACACGCCGCGCGAGCGCATGGAAATGGTCGCGACGACGCGTGCTGCCGAAATCGGCAAGGACAACCACCTGAGGTATTTCAAGATCGAAGGCTTCGAGCACGCGACCACGTGCCAGAAGTACATCGCCGGCGGGCAGCGGGGCGGCTCGGGTGCCGAGAAAAAGCAAACCGGCTTTGCCGTCCTCAACGCCAACGTGGTCTACACGAAAGACACGCCCGACCCGAGCTACGTCGAATCGAAAGCCGCCTTCGACCAATACCGCAGCCAGCTCGACCAGCCCCAGGCCGGCAGCCTCCCTGTCGATCCCGCGACCGCCCAATGCGGTTAAGTCGACGCTGCCAAACCCGTTAAGCGTCTCCGCTGTGGGAAATCCCCGAGCCGGCCCCTCCGCCTGGGCGTGCGCGCTCATGAAACGAGACTTTCTCCATCCGGTGCGGTAAGTGGGCTCGCCCTCCAGCACCGATCTCCGCGACAATCGTGGATGAGACAAGAAAACCGCTTCGAATCACGAAGGTAGAGCTGTAATGTTAAAGCCCATGCAACGGTACATCTTCATTACCGGCGGCGTGGTCTCCTCCCTCGGAAAAGGCCTGACGTCAGCCGCCCTCGGCGCGCTTCTGCAAGCGCGCGGATACTCCGTCCGTCTCCGCAAGCTCGACCCCTATTTGAACGTCGACCCCGGAACGATGAGCCCCTATCAGCACGGCGAGGTGTTCGTCACCGACGACGGTGCCGAGACCGACCTCGACCTTGGCCACTACGAGCGCTTCACCGGCGTTCCGGCCAAAAAGTCGGACAACATCACCACCGGCCGCATCTACCAGGACATCCTCGCCCGCGAGCGGCGCGGCGATTATCTGGGCGGCACCGTGCAGGTCATTCCGCACGTCACCGACGCCATCAAGCAGTTCGTCGTCACCGGCAACGAGGGCATCGACTTCGTGCTCGTCGAGATCGGCGGCACGGTGGGCGACATCGAAGGCCTGCCGTTCTTCGAAGCCATCCGCCAGCTCGGCAACGAGCTGCCCCGCCATTCGTCGATCTTCATCCATCTGACGCTCGTGCCCTACATTCCGTCGGCGGGCGAGCTCAAAACCAAGCCGACCCAGCACTCGGTCAAAGAGCTGCGCTCGATCGGCATCCAGCCCGACATCCTGATGTGCCGCTCCGACCGCGAAGTGCCGAAGGGCGAGCGCAAGAAGATCGCCCTCTTCTGCAACGTGCGCGAGGAAGCCGTCATCCAGGCCCTCGACGCGCCGTCCATCTACGATGTGCCGCTCGCCTACCACCGCGAAGGCCTCGACGAGCAGGTACTGGAAGCGTTCGGCATCACCGGCGCGCCGAAGCCCGATCTCACCCGCTGGGACAACATCTCGCGCAACATCGCCTCCCCCGAGGGCGAGGTGACGATCGCCATTGTCGGCAAGTACACCGGCCTCAAGGACGCCTACAAATCGCTGATCGAAGCCCTCGTCCACGGCGGCATCGCCAACCGCGTGAAGGTCAAGCTCGAATGGATCGAGAGCGAGATCTTCGAGCGCGAGGATAGCGCGCCCTATCTCGAAGGCGTGCACGGCATTCTCGTGCCCGGCGGCTTCGGCGAGCGCGGCTCCGAGGGCAAGATCCTCGCCGCCAAATTCGCGCGCGAACGCCGCGTGCCCTACTTCGGCATCTGCTTCGGCATGCAGATGGCGACCGTCGAAGCCGCGCGCAATCTCTGCGGCATCGCGAGCGCCAGCTCGACGGAATTCGGCGCCACGCAGGAGCCCGTCGTCGGCCTCATGACCGAGTGGATGAAAGGCAACGAGCTCGAGAGCCGCCGCCTGGGCGGCGACCTCGGCGGCACCATGCGGCTTGGCGCTTTCCCGGCGCACCTCGGCAAGGGCAGCCGCATCTCTGAGATTTATGGCGCCAACGACATCTCCGAGCGCCATCGCCACCGCTACGAAGTGAACACGCAGTATCGCGAACGCCTGGAAAACGCGGGCCTCCGCTTCGCCGGCCTCTCGCCGGACGGCCTCTTGCCCGAAACGGTGGAGTACCCGGATCACCCGTGGTTCATCGGCGTCCAGTTCCACCCGGAATTGAAGAGCCGCCCGTTCGAGCCGCATCCCCTGTTCCGCAGCTTCATCGCCGCGGCCGTGGAGCAGAGCCGGTTGGTTTAAGCGCTCTCAGAACAGCTTCTTTTCCTTAATCAGCATGCACTCCTTGGAAACTTGGAGCGGCCGCGTCTCGGGCGGCACGACATACGGCCCGAGACAGGCCTTGCGACCGCTGCGCACCTCCGCGAACCCGCAATCGGCCGAGATCATGCGGACGAAGCGATCGAGCGGCAGCCCGCCGCCATGCTGCTTGATCAGCCGGTCGCGGCGGTAGCGCCCGCGGCGCTTGCAGTAGCGGCACGCGACCTCGATGACCGCTGCAGGATAATTGCTCAGAGTTTCCTCACGCACGTCCACACCTCGCGACGATCTTTGCCGCTCGCCAACGAGGTCAGGACTTGAGGGGCGGGGTAACGGCAGTCGAGACCGTTGGCGAGCGGCTTGACTTATGTAGCGGAATAAGAACAAAACAGGAACACAAAAGTTCCGCAATCCACAACGGAGGTCCCCCATGTCGGAATTTGTGCCGGAGATCGTGCCGGAGTTCGCTCGCACCCACGCCGCCCTGTTCGATGAGCTGGAGCGGCAAGGCTTTTATTGCGTGGACGTCGTCAAGCTCACGCGCGCGGTTCTGGGCGCTCAGACGATCATTGCCCAATCGAACACGCGCGCTCCGGCCTTACCGTTCGGCGGCAATCCCGCGCGACGTTGCGAGACATGCGAGTGAGGAGCAAAGCTCGCAACGTGGGTGCGAGCGCCAAAGCCGCCTCGCCGGATGGCCCGCTGCGCGAGACGGGGGAGAACCCGGATCACCCGTGGTTCATCGGCGTCCAGGTCCACCCGGAATTGAAGAGCCGCCCGTTCGAGCCGAATCCCCTGCTCCGCAGCTTCATCGCGGCAGCCGTTGAGTGGAGCCGGTTGGTTTAAAAGCACCAACTACTATCGGCTTAATCTGTGGATAGATCCTTCCCGCTTCAGTACGCCTCACCATTCAACCTTAAACTGCATTGAGTCGAAAATTCTTCGTGCGCACTACTTCCGCGCGTTTTCTCATCATTTGACATTGGCGACACAATGAGAACCGAAGACCTATCCGAAATACACACCCTGGCTGGCGCGCTCGGCGTCGCGACCGCAAAAACCCAAAAATTCTTATCCAGCATAGCAGATGAAGACGATAATTCATTTGACCTAAAAGCGAAGCCACCTCAACTCAACGACTCCGTTTCCGACCTACTAACCCGCGCAATTGTTGTATCAGGCCTTATAGAAGGTCTTGAGGCCGGAGAGGTAATTGATCTCGTCCCAAAAAGCTTTTTAGAATCCAACAAATCCAATCTACAGAGCGCCATATCTGCGCTGGAAGGTGTCGAGAGTCACATTGAAACCACCATTCTGCAACACGGCGGCTTAAAAACAATCAATTACGATGATTTCCAGGCAGTCACTAACGGCGGTCAAGCAGCGGACCTCAACGGACCGTTTTCAACGTTGAACAAGCGACTAGAGGCACTGCTGCAATCATACCATCAATTAGCCAGCACACTTGGGATTCGCGGCGCAAAATCATTCCAGTCAGCAACAAAATCACTTTCCGAATTGGTTCAAACAATTTCTCTCGACACCGACGAGGCGAGAAAAATAAGGCAATCCCTGGCAGAATCAGAAGAGCGAGCGGCCGCCATATTAACCACCATGAAGTCCGAACAGGACGAGATCGCACGCCTAAAAGATCAAGCCGCAAACGATAGAAAAACAATCACCGAGTACACATCGGAAAGCACGGAAAAAGTAACTTCAATCCGAGCTACACATGACAGCGCCTCTTCTCTGGAGGGAATCGTTGGCGAGTATGAAACGACCTTCAAAGAATTTCAGACCACACTCAATGGTCAAAAGGATGAAATCAGGAAAGGAAAAGCGTCCGTCAAGGAACTGATTCAGCGACTGGAGGGAACCATCCTGACAGTTGATGAAACTATTGCCAGATCTGAGGCAATGCTTTCGTCCGCCACCGTTGCAGGACTAGCTCAACACTTTTTTCTATTGAAAAACGAAATCGCTAGCGAACTGAGGGGCGCCCGGAGGGCATTCTACTTCGCAATTGCCATGCTGGCTTTGTCTGCAATTCCATTGGCCATATATATTCTAGCCCCAATTCTAAACTTATTCTTTCCTGACACCATCGGAGCAGGCGAGCAACTCGGCCTCCAGCCTGAGCCCAGCCATTTACAACACCTTGTACAATTGATCGGACGGATAGCCTTCCTAATTCCGGCTGCTTGGTTCGTATCGTTCTCTGCTCGTAGACATGCCTCCTTGTTTAAACTTCGCGAGCACTACGCTTACAAATATTCAATGGCCGTCTCGGTCGAAGGCTTCAAAAAACAGGCACCTGAGTACGCTTCTGAAGTAGCTGCGACAGTCCTGGAACAGCTTGCATTTAATCCTGCCGAACGGATGGACGCGAAACTGCAGGATAGCAACGGTCCCGCGCCCATTTTAAACATCATTCTCCAACGTCTCCGAAAAGGAGAGGCGGGGGAGCCAACCGCCTGAACGGCTATACCCCAACGCGATGCAATCCCATCCGAATATAGGCGACCCGACTTAGACACCCCGACCTCAGCCATTCTTCCGTGAGCATCGCGGACTTCGCTGAAGTCTTTCTGCTCCGCGCCGTCTTCAACTGTCGCGCCTTGCCAAAGGCACAACCGGATTCGATAGTAGTCTATTACGATGTCGCGTATTCGGGGGGCCGCGTATGTCACCACCCACCATCGGTTCAGAAATTGAAGTTCGCCGGACCGGCAAGGTCACACGGTACAATGACGACAACACACTGAATGTGAAGCTGAAAGAAGGACGGGGGCGCCCTCACAAAGTCCGCTTCGCTGACATTCTACATCCGCCCACCGGCAGCCAACCTGCACCGGCGACAACTAGTTTCACAACGCTGCCAGCGCTAGCTCCAATTCCGCCATTGCCGCCGCTCGAAGCACAGGAAGAAAAGCCAAATAACAGCGGTCGCCTCCTAGGCATCGGTACGATTGTGACTGTGCTTGGAATGATTGTTGCTGGAATTTTTCATGGTGTTGGCGTCCAACTTTGGAGCGCGCTCTGGACGGCGGTCACCGGCGACCCTACTATTGGCCACTGAAAATCTTATCCCCGCTCCCAGCCGCCCACTTATCCTCTCCGCATCCCGCTCAACCGGGGGCCGGCGCGAGCTGGGCGTTTGGTGAGCAGGAGCTGCGCCTCCCTCAACACTGGTACCATCAGCTAGGCTGGAAAGGTTCGGAGCGGACTCTCGGTTTGATGGACCGGGAAGCCAACGCGTGCACGGTGGATGTTCGGGCACGCGCCTTCGCGCCGGTGAGGTTGCATCACCGTGGGGCCGTCCCCGTGCTGGCGTCATACCCAGCGCGCCGGCATCAATTTCGCGGTGATGCGCAGCAGCAGTGGAGCGGCCTGGCCGCATCCCCGAGTTCTACCCACGGCCTGCCGCTCCGCTCCCCGGAGTTTTCACTTCTAAGCCCGCTCTTTGACATGCTCCGGCAGTCCAGCCGCAGGCCCCGCGCCGCGCGGCTATCGAGCCGCGCCACGTTGCAGAAGTGACGAAGCCTCAATGCGTCATGCCGATCCGAACGACGAAACCGCTACGGCAGACACGTCCCGCACTCGACGCAGCGCAGGAACGGGCCACCCTCGTCGACATACTTGAGGCAGCATTGGCCAGGCCCGGTGCAAAAGGCGGACCGCAAAGCCGGAGAGCTTTTGGGTTCCCGATCGAACAAGCCAAACCGTTTGGCAGCTTCGGGATATTTTTTTGAGAGCGCCGAAAAATCGGCGAAGAACTCTTTGTATTGGGCTGGCACTTCGGCATCGGAGCCGGCCTGAGCCAAGGTTGCGGCGCCGATCAAGGTCGCCAGGACGAGGAGAAACACACGCATCGCTGCACTCCATCATCAACACATCATTGAAAACGTCAGTCCTTCAAAATAAATTGTCAGTCGGCGAACGATACCGCGAGCGAGCCGGCCGCAAAAGCATTGGTTTATTCCCGGCCGGAACTCTCCCTTCACGTTTTCGGCACGTCAGAACGCACACGCCGAACTCGCGATGTATTCGCCCGAACGACATACGAAGACTTGCTTGATCTCACACGCGACACGTTCCGCTGGAAGGCTCCCATGCGCACGGCCCTGTCACGACTGGTCACAATCGCACTGGTCACACTCGCCGCAGCAGTCCTCGCCTGCCCTGCACAGGCCGACCCGCGCACCGCGTGCATCACCGCATGTGAAGCAACCGCCCAGACTTGCATGGGCGCATCCCACGCGAAGTACGATGCCTGCAAGCCCGCAGCGAACAAGCAATGCGCGAACACGGTGGCTGCGGAGAAATTCAAGTGCCTGACCACGGCGCTGAGGGCCTGCAACACCAACCACTCCGCCGAATTGGAGCCTTGCCGTACGACCTTCGACACCTGTTACGCAGCCTGCGGTCCGCACCCCGCCGACACGACGAATTTCTGGTGCGCCTTGAATGCGGACAGCGTCGCAACCTCGGTCACGACGCGCAAGGATGTCTTCTGCGCCGGCACGCCCGGCCTCACCCCGGCGGACCAGCTGGAAAGCTGCGTGAAGCGCCACACGCCCACCGACCCGGCCATGGGCTTCTCACTCGACTGCGAACCGCTGGGATAACCGGCAAGCGAACGACGCCGTCGCGGGAATGCCGTTCAATTCTTGCCGTCAAGGCACGGAGCATTGCGAAATGCGGCAGGCATCAGCACATGCTTCTCCATTGCGAGATCTCGACGTGACGAGCATTCAACACGTAGGAGGAACCCATGACGAGCAATCGAATGTGCGTTCTCGCTTTGACGGCGGCTTCCGCGATGGCCTGCTTCGCTCCACCCGCAGTCGCAGCCAAATTCGATGGCAGCTGGAGCATGGTCGCGGTGACGACCCGCGGCCATTGCGGCACCATCCCGATGGGTCTCGGAATTAAGGGAGGCCGCATCTACGCGACGGGCGGTTCATTCGCGTTCTACGCGATCAGGCTGGGCGGCCGCGTTTCTGCCACGGGCAATGCGCGCATCAATGCCGTGGCAGGCCCACGCACCGCGAACGGAACCGGGCGCTTCAGGCACACCGAGGCCAGCGGGATGTGGAAAGGTCGCGGACCCTCGGGTCTTTGCTCGGGCACCTGGAGCGCCAATCGCTCTTAGAGCACCTCGAGCGCCCCCGCGCACATCACTTATCCTCGCCTCTCGGAACGGTGGCAGCCTCTCCAAAGCGGACGGCCTATCCGCTGCCGCCCTGCTGCCACCTGCCCGCTGCCGCCTGCCCGCTCCTGTTGCCCCTCCATCCATTAACCTTCGCGCTCCCCATGCATCCCGCTTCCCCACCTCCGCCACTTGGTTAATCGCACCGGAAGCCCGCAAATCCTGGCGTCACGCCACCCCTCATCGTCCCTCAACCAAACCCACGTGTTGCAGAGGCCCACCGACATTCACAGTTAGCGGCGGACTTGATGGCGTGGGGGGCTGGAACCTGAAAGACTCCGGTCAAACCCCACTTCCAGTGCGAGATCCAAAAATGACTGCTATCGCCGGATGGCGCATCCAGGTGCGTCCCCAGTTCTGCGAGACGGACCTCAACTCCTCGATCTTCCTCAGCGTCGGCATTGCCGATCGCGAGGCCGCCGTCGAGGCGGTCCGCAATCGTGACGATGCCGAGCCGGGCGAGCATGTATTTGCCGTGCGCGCGCTCAGCGCGGAGGAAGTCGGCCTGTCCTCGGCGCGCGTGATCCCGCTCAAGGAGTATTTTGGATCGGCGCGTCCCAGGGCGCTGGCCCAGAAGTCCGGATAAGAAGCAGTCCGGCTAAGAAAACGGGATCAGCATACCGGCCCAGCGCGAAAGGATAGGCTGCGCGTCAGCATTACGGCGATGCGATCTATCGCCGTGGGGAACAGCGGGAGAGGCCGCAACCCAAAGCGGAACCGGCCCGAAGCGTTCACGCTTTTGCCCCGCGCGGCGACGCCTTTGCGACACGGCCCGTCGATGCGCCTTCGTAACGCCTTCCTCTCGCCCCGACTCTCGCCATACCAATGCCGTGATAAAACATGAGCGGGATCTGGAGCCCGAACCGGCAAAGGCGTCACGTGGCTGGCAATACACGCGCAGAAAAGGTGAAACAGGCGCTGCTCGCGGCAGCGGCGAGCCTGCTTATCCTGTCGCCAGGCCAGAGCCACGCCCAGGAAGCAGTGCCGCCGGAAGCCGCAGCTGGCGCAGCCACGGCCGCCGACCAGATCGCCGACATCTTCAGCGAGCTCGGCGATCAGCTCTACGAGGACTGCATCTTTGAACTCTCGCAAGAGCAGGTCGACGTCCAGGCCGCGCTGATCCAGGCCTACATCCAGCAGGGCGCCAGCGGACCGGCCGCGCGGAAGCTCGCAGCGGCCCAGATCCAGCCACCCAAGCTCTCGGCCAAGTGCGAGCAGGTGAGACACGCGCCTGAGCCCCCGGCTTCGCCGATAACACAAGAGGCTTCGTCAGAAGCACAAGAAACTCAACCGGACACCCAAGTCGCTTCTCCTGAACCACAGGACGCCGCGCCGGAAGTCCAAGAGGCTTCTCCGGGAACGAAGCCTGCACCCGAAGCGCAGCCGGCCCCGGACAAGCAAGTCGCGGCAATCGAACCACCGCCCGCCAAACCCGAACCGCCGCCAATGGATTGGACGACCACGACAGTCCAAATCCCGAAAAAGCCGGTGATCGCGGCAGCCCCAAAAGCCGTGCCCGAGCAGCCGCCGCCCGTCATCACCCTCGCCGGCAAGCAGGGGCTCCCGCAGTGGGATTGCGCTGACGGCGTCGACTACGTCACCATCCACTTGAACGGCTACGCGAGAAAGCTGACCGGCGGCGAAATCTGCAATCCGTTCCAGGATGTCGTGCGCGAGGTGCCGGCTTCGCTGCCAAGCTTCCGCTTTGGCTACACGATCAAGACCGGGCGCCTCTTCGTCATCGCCGAAGGCTCGGAGCTGAATGGGCAAACCGTCGCCTGGGGCCTATCGGGACGCGACGTCTGCCGGAACAATCCAGATCCGGATTGCTTTGCGGCACGCGCGATCGGCCCCTTACCGCCTGGCGAATACGCCTTCGCGGGCGATAAAAGCCAACGCGTGAGCTGGGGGCCTAGAACCAAGCGGCATGTGGCCGGCATCTACCTGAAAAAGCTTTGGAACAAGGATCGGTTCAGCCCTCAGCACACCGCCGCCATCCTGAAGCGCGGCAATATCGCAATCCATGTGCGCCTGAAGGGTGAGATGTCGGAAGCCTGCATCGGATTGGAGCCGAAGGGGTGGGCCTATGTCGCCTCCCTGATCAAGGACGGCCGCGCCACCGGGATCAATGTCTACATCGACGAGCCCCACCCGCAGGTGGCCGAAGCCCCACCCGTGATCGTCGCGTCATCGTTCTCACTGACGTCATTGTTCAAGTAGCGCCGCGCCCGGCACAACGCCGCCTAACGCGACGCCACCAGCAACACGCCGAAGTTTCTGCCGAACACTTCGCCCGCCGATCGCCCGGCCGCCTTGGATGCAGCCAACGCGCGCGAGCGGCCCGCGCGCCGCACGGCAGGCGTGAGATCTTCGAGGCGGCTGGCCTCGGCCAGATCCATTTGAGCGGCCAACGCTGGAAGCGGGGTCTCGGGAGCAGGCGGCACCGAAGTCGCTGTCGTAATGGCAGGCGCGGTTGAATTAACCGACGGAAGCTCGACTTGTCGCCGCTCGACGAGCGTAAGACGACGTTGAACCTGAGCCTGGGCTGGTGGCTTGGCGTAGGTCAAAGCAAACGCCATGGCCTCGACGCCGACATGCCGCGAAAGTTGGAAGCACGCGGCCCCGAGCCCGGCGACGAACACCAGATAAATCGAGAGACTGGCAAATCGCATGAGAAGCGGATGCACGGCGAGGCTCCTTGCCTTCGCGGAAACGTGCACGCTTCTGGTCGGTTCCATGACCGCACGATGCCGCCTCCAGCTCCGGCGCCGCACGCCCGCACGGACAACGGTCGAAGTCCGTGCTACATTTGCTGGGCACGACCCGGGGGAACGAGCGATCTGAACCTGTGAGGTAGTTGCCATGCGTTTGAAATATGCACTTGCTGCTTTAACAATGGTCGGCGCGATAGTCGTTGTCGCAGCCTGGAATCCGGCTAACGCGATCGGCCCGGTTGGCCCTTCCGCGGCGAACAAGGCGGAAAACAGCCTTGTCGAGAAAGTTCATCGCCGCTGGCGCCGGGGCTATTACGCCTATTATCCGCGCTATCGCTACCGGCCATCTTACTACTCCTACTATCGGCCTTACTACTACCGGCCTTATTACCCGTACTACGGCGCCTACTACGGTCCGCGCTATTACGGCTACGGGTATGGTTTCTATGGCCCTCGTTTCGGCCTGAGGATCGGTTTCTGAGAAGCCGTCCGGTAGCGCTCACCCGAGGTCGGTCCCGCCTGCCACGGCGGGACGGCCCATTCCGAGCTTGAGTCATCGCGCAACAAGGATCGCGCCGATCGCTTCGTTGCACATCCCCTTGCGTCGAAACTTAGTTAAGGACGCCTGCCCCATCGTGCACGCGCAAACATGCGGTGCGAGATGCAGATATCGTCGCAGATCGGCCTTCACCTCTCATCGAGCAAAAGAGCGCACCTCGACGCACCGATAGGAAATGGCACGTCCCGTAGCGACGATCGTAACTATGAAATTCGATTAGCACTCCGCAACCGCTTCCAAAGCTTGTGCATTTTGCAACCAGCGGTCCAAATATCGTGAACCCGGACATGCCCATAATTTCATCGGGCGGGACGTCACGGAATTTTTGAACTTCTCGCATCGTTTGCGCGAGCGGAGCCTCGATAATGTCGGACCATCAGGGGGATATCCCATCCCACGAAAGCGCTGAGAACGGCGCTGCGCCGCATTGGGATAATTGGCCTCCGGCACCACTTGGAAAGTCCTCCCACTGGGTGTCTTCGCGCATGGGCGCGCAGGCAGAACCGTTGCTTTACGACGCACCCAACCCAGATGCTCCCGATCTGGCCGCCAGGCTGGAAGCCCTGCAAGAACTCCTCGACGCCTCGCGCGCTGAACCGCATCCCGCATTCGCTCCTACGCCCGAGACAGCCACCGCACCCGATGTCGCCCCCCAAGTCCCCATGCCCAAGTTCCTGCTGGATGGCGACGGGGCCGGAGACGCCTTGCCGGTGGAAACGAACACCAACACGACGTGGCGTGAAACCCTCAACGTGTTAAGCGGCCATGAGCGCGCGCAATGGATGTTCTTCATTGCAACGGTCATGGGCTCCGCCGCGCTCCTCGTTGGCCTCGAACTTTATGACTTTGAGCGTGCCGTTCCAAAGCGGCCGGAGACTGTCATCAGCGTCGCCGAGCCCACGCCTCCGGAAGTCCGTTTGAATTTCCTCGGTGAAATGCACTGCGACCAGTCCCCGTGCGACGCCCTGTCAACGGCGATCCCGCGCACCATTGCGAGCATGCCGATCGAATCCGCCGAAAGTGTCGGCCCCGGTATCGTCTTCGCAACCAATCCCGGCACGTCTGCTGAAGACCCCACCACGGTGAACCCTCTCGACACGGTCACCGTGACCGGTCTTCCGCCCAGCGTCCGGCTCTCTGTCGGCCAGAAAACTTCCGACACCGAATGGACACTCGCGGCCGGCGATCTGAACGATATCGCCATCGTCGTGCCGAACGACCACGCCGGGCCGGTCCGCGCCAACATCGAAATCCGGAAAGCCGCCGGCGAGCCGATTGCCTCGCTCGGCCTTACGATCGAACGCGAAGCGCCGCCCGCGCCGGCTGCAGCCGACCCGCTGCTGTCGATGGCCCCCATCGATCCCATCGTCACACTCGAGGACGACAAGATCGAGGAGACCAGCGTGACGCCGCCGACTGAACACGAGGAAGCTGCTCCTGCGACCACGCCTGCCAAGCCAGCAAAGCCGCTCAAGGCGAAGGTACGCCAGCAGAAGAAGGTGAAGCCCCAGCCGCAGCCTGTACAGGCGGTCGAAGTGTCAAAGCCACCGGCAACCCTCCTGGAAATGTTCCAGGGCCAAACCAAGCAGGCTACTGCCCCGGCATCCTCACCGACCCCCAAGGCATCTTTCTCGGACGACGGCGGGAACAACGAGACGTTCACGCCTCCGCCGACAACGACGCTCGCAAACGAGCCCGCGGGCTTCGAGACGTTGCGCGGGCTGGGCGGCGGCTTCGGCCTTCAGCCGCAATAGCCTGGACCGAGATGAGCCCTCTCGCTCAGAGCTCAAATGACCTCGTCGGCACTCACCACCTTGCGATAGAGGTGCCACGTGGCGTGCCCGAGCACCGGAAACACCACGGCAAGCCCGAAGAAGAACGGCAGCGCCCCGAGCAGCAACAGCACGGCGACAAGTAGCCCCCAGGCCGCCATTGTGACGGGATTTTCGAGAACGGCCCGCACCGAGGTGCGCACCGCCGTCGCCACGCCGACGTTCCGGTCGACCAGCATCGGGAACGAAACGACGCTGATGACCAGCGTAACGAGTGCGAACAAGAACCCAATCGCATTGCCCGTGAGGATGAGTTCCCGGCCAGCCGGGGTCGTCGACATCTGATGGGTAAAATCCGCGACGGAAGCCGGAAACGCACCGTCGAATGTCTGCATGTAAAGCGCGCGTGTGGTCATCATCCAGGCGACGAAAATCGCAAACAGTACGAGCCCGAGCCGGACGATGGCCCCGATCGACGGCGAGCGGTACACCTCGAACAACTGACTGGCCGACACGTCGAGCCCCTGTTCCCGGCGCCGGCTCAATTCATAAAGCCCGACCGCCGCCACCGGCCCTATCAGAGCCAGACCAGCGAGCAGAGGAAACACCAGCGGCAACAAATGATAACCGAAGGCGACCCTGAACAGGATCAGACCGACGATCGGATAGAACACGCACAGGAACAGCACGTGCGTGGGCACCGCCATGAAATCGGCGAAGCCTTTGGCGAGCGCATCCTTCAAGTCCCCGATACCGATCTTGCGAACCGCCGGCTCGCCAGAGCGCCAGATCGCGGACGCCGGCCATCTCAAATCGACGCCGGGTTGATGCATGGAAATGTGCGCGTTGGAAATGCCCTGAGTGGTCGCCATGGCCGTGCCTCCTGAATTGGCACCGAGGCATCTTTGACAGAGCCATGCTCCGCACGTTTTCAGCTCGCCCCTATCGCGCAGAACGCACGTTCCTCCGAACGCGCGGGGGGCCAGCGGAGCAACCGGTTCGTCGCAGAAAATGCGACGGCGAACAAAAAAAGCCGGACTTTCACATCCATTCGACTCGGAGTGAGCAGCCTGGTGGCGCACCCGCAATGCGTGGCAGACGCATCGAGAGCGCCTTACATTTGAAGTGCGTCGAGAAGCGCGCCAATTCAATAGCCCGTTCTGCGAAAGACCCTCGAATACGCATTATTGTTCATCGCACCGAAAGCGGGCACCGCCCAAAGCTCCAGGCATGGCCGGAAGCTGGGTAGGGCGCTTACATGTTCGCTTCGTGCTTGGAGACCGCTGGCACAGCTACAGCCGGAGCGACAGCGGGTGCCGCAGGTGGCAACGCGGCCGCCGACCGCAACGATTGCGCGAGTAGCCGTCCCATGCAATCGTAGGACTGATCGTTCAGATGGAACTGATCCGGCGCGAGCAAGGTGGCAGTCGTGAACTGCGCACTCGCGATCAGATGCTGCATGATGCGGTAGCGCTGCACGACTGGCACCTTCAGCTTGAGCGCCGTTTCCCGCATTGCAGCCATATAGAGAGCGCCGTTCTTGAGCTTCGCGAAGCGCGGATAGAACTGCTGGTCGATAAGTACGACGTCTGCGCCGAGAGCGCGAAAGCGCTCGATGCCTGTCTGTAGCAGCTGCCCATAGGCGTCGAGCGGCACCTCCTTGATGGCGTCGTTGACGCCGGTCTGCCACACGACGAGCTGCGGCTTGTGCGGCACGACATCCTTGTCGATACGCGCCACCATATCGCGCGCAAGTTGCCCGTTGACGCCTGCGTTGATCACGCGAACATCGTTGTTGGGCCAAGTGACGCGCAACTCGCGCTCGAGCCGCGCCGGATAGCTGTGCGCACGGCTGCTCGCGCCAGCACCCCACGTGCTGGACGAGCCGAGCGCCACGATGCGTACCGGGCTGTTCGTGCGAACCGCCGTCAGCAATTTGGGAAGCGGCGCGCCGAGATCGACGAGATCGGGGGGCGCCGTGCATCCCCCGGCCGATGCGGGAACCGTTGCGGCGATGCCGAGCAACGCCGCGCCAACCAACGAAACTAGGAAGCGAGAACGGGCGCAGCGGTTCGCGGCTGCGGCAACGCGCGGATCGGTCTGGATTTGGACAACTGCCATGCGGTCACACTCATAATCGCGATGCCGGTCACATTGACCGCCAGCACTGTCATTTGGTTAGACCCGAGCTGAACCAGGGCTATCCAACCTAAAAATGACAAGAGTGTGCCAAGCGAGAAAATTTCCAACGAATTTTTTCCGCAAAGCTCAACAACATGCGCCCACTGCTTCTTAAGCCATGGTGCATTTTTGGGCACCACACTCGCCACCAGATAGGCGAGTGCGAGAACATGCACGAAACGCCAGGCCGAAAGGTCGTTCTTGTTGATCGAACCGACGATATCGCGTGACACCAAAGGTTCGCTAGGCAACCACGGAACCGGAATCCAGGGCGCAGCCACAACGAACGCGAAGAGCACATACAGACCGGCCGGTACTGCAATTTCGACCCGAGGGCGCGCCTCGACACGCCGAGCCAACACCGACACCGCCGCCCCGGTCGTGAACAGAAGCTGCCAGGCGAACGGGTTGAAGAACCAGCCCTCCGTGCGCTGATGCGTCGGCAGGTTAAAGCCATACGACGTCGCGATCAGCCAGATCCCGAACGACAAGCCGAGCGTGAGCAGAACGCTGCGCCTCAACATCGCGACGACGAACGGGAGCCAGAGCATTAGCACCACGTAGAGTGGCAGGATGTTCATCATGTTGGGCTGATAGAACAGGACCAGAGCCGAGGCGAGCGTGCGCATCGGATCCTTGGCGAGTTCCGAGAGCGCCACGTGATTGACGAAGTCAGGGTTTCCGAACACACGCGCTGCCGAATAGAGCAGAACGGCCGACACGACAAACACGCCCAGATGCCAAAGATAGATCTCGCGCGCGCGGCGACTCGCCCGGCTGACGGTCGCCCGAAAGCCCTCCCGCTCGCTGATCGACCAGTAGGCAAGTCCCGCCGAATAACCGGCGAGCAACACGAACACTTCGCTTGCGTCCGCGAATCCGAAGTTCCGCAGCGTCGCCAGCGCCCACGTGTTGTTGGGCACGTGATCGATGAAGATGAAGACG
The DNA here is from genome assembly GCF_031157355.1 of Hyphomicrobium sp. LHD-15. Lineage (GTDB taxonomy): Bacteria > Pseudomonadota > Alphaproteobacteria > Rhizobiales > Hyphomicrobiaceae > Hyphomicrobium_C. The sequence continues at coordinate 85,014 of NZ_JAVIFT010000008.1, read as the reverse complement.
AGCGCCAGTCCGCGGAAAAAATCGATCCGCAGGTCGCGTTCCTTTTTAGGGCCCTCACGCATGATGTCGATATCTCACATCGTCTCTGAACCCGTGATGAACGGATATGATCCGCCATCGCCTGAATTAACTTGGAAGCAGAGGATTGGTTTCAGATCGGGCGCGGCGTCGGATTGGCGCGCCCACACACAAAGGCGTGAAACTAGTGAGACTCGATCTCACGAAGTGGGCCTTTCCAACGGGACGAATTGATGGCTCTGGTGTGCCGAAAATTGACCACGCTCCGCACACGCTGCGAAAGATCGGATAGAATGGTCCCGGTGCAAAAGGATACGCCCCGGAAAATGGCGGGAACCCGGAGCGCCTCTGCGACGTTGTGTTCCCCGTCTTTCCGCACGGAGCAACACCGGCGGTCGTCATTTCGATGAAGTCCCCGGCCCGCCTGACGAACAACCGAAGCCGCACCGAAACCTCTGAAAGCACTCGATGCAGCGCACCGAAAGCGTCAATCTTACCAACTGCGACCGCGAGCCGATTCACATTCCCGGCAGCATCCAGCCTCACGGTTTCCTCATTGCCTGTGACGCGACGCTAACCACGGTCCGGCGTCATTCTGTGAATGCCGCAGAAGCGCTCGGGCTCGCGAACGAGGAACTCATCGGCAAGCTGCTCGACGAAGTCATCGGCAGAAGCGCGGTCCACAGTTTGCGCAACGCGCTGACCGGCGCGACGGATGCCTCGCGGCCCGGTATCATCATGCAGCTCGCGCTCGATGACTCCCGCGCGTTTGACGTCGCCGTTCACCACCACAAGGGCAACGCGATCATTGAATTCGAGCCCGTCACGAAAGAGCGCAACGTAGATCCGCTTGCCCTTTCGCGCATGCTCATAGCGCGGCTGAAGCGCTACGCGAACGTCGATGAAATGCTGAAGCAGACGCCTCGCTTGATGCGGGCGTTCCTCGCCTATGACCGCGTGATGATCTACCGGTTCACCTACGACGGCGCAGGCCAGGTCATCGCCGAAGCCAAGCAGAACGATCTCGAGAGCTTCCTCGGCCAATATTTTCCGGCAAGCGATATCCCGAAGCAAGCACGCGAGCTTTACCTCAAGAACACCATCCGCATCATTTCCGATGCCTCCTGCCCGCGCATTGCCATCGAACCCGAGCTCGACAAATCCGGCGAGCCGTTGGATTTGAGCTTTGCGCACTTGAGAAGCGTGTCGCCGATCCATTGCGAGTATCTGCGCAACATGGGCGTCGCGGCCTCGATGTCGATCTCGATCATCGTCGGAGGCGAGCTATGGGGGCTGATTGCATGTCACCACTACGCGCCGAAGACCATGTCGATGGCCCAGCGCGTCGCCGCGGAGATGTTCGGCGAGTTCTTTTCGCTGCATCTGCAGGCCATGAATCAGAAGACCCGCCTGGAAGCTGCGATCATGGCGCGGCGTACGCTCGATGGGCTTCTGCGTGAAATCACCTACCACAACGACATTCAGTCGTTCTTACGCGAGAAAATCGGCACCTTCACCAAGCTGATGCCGTGCGACGGCATTGGTTTGTGGATCAACGGCACATGGACGGCGTTTGGCCACGCGCCGCCCGAGGACGACATCCCGGCCCTTGCGCGTTTTCTCGTTTCAGCATCCGAAAACCGCGTCTGGGCCACGCACGAACTCGCCACGCATCTGCCGGGCACCGAGAAGTTCAGCGCCGACGCTTCAGGCGTGCTCGCCATCCCCCTGTCGCAAATCCCCCGCGACTATCTGATTTTCTTCCGCAAGGAAGTCATCCAAACAGTCGAATGGGCAGGAAACCCCGCCAAAACCTATGCGACCGGACCACTTGGCGAGCGCCTCACGCCGCGCAGGAGCTTCGCCATCTGGAAGGAAACGGTCCAGCATCAATCCAAACCCTGGACCGCCGAGGACCGTGAAACCGCCGAGGCCATTCGCACGGCCCTTCTCGAAGTCATCATGCGCCAGACGGAGCTGCTATCGGCCGAACGGCGCAAGGCCGACCTCAGGCTCAAGGTGCTGAACGAGGAGCTCAATCATCGCGTCAAGAACATCCTCGCGCTCATCAAATCCATCATCTCGCAACCGGCCGAGGAACGATCGATCGACGACTACGTCGCGACACTGAAAGGGCGGATCATGGCACTCGCCTTGGCGCATGATCAGGTCGTACGCAACGACGGCGGCGGCAACCTGCGCACGCTATTGGAAGCGGAGTTGACACCCTACAGCGGGCGCACAGGCGAAATTTCCCTTGAAGGGCCTGATACTGGCCTCGACTCCCGCGCGTATTCGGTGATGGCGCTCGTCTTCCACGAGCTTGCAACCAACGCCGCAAAATACGGGGCTCTCTCGGGCGTAAACGGAAAGCTCGCTGTGCGTTGGTCTTACACGGCCAATCAGGATTGCGCCGTCATCTGGGAAGAAACCAGCGAGCGAAGCGTTTCTCCGCCCCACCGGCGCGGTTTCGGCGTCGTCCTCGTCGACCGCAGCGTACCCTTCGATCTCGGCGGCGAGAGCGACCTCAGATTCGAGAAAACCGGCGTTGTTGCCCACTTTCTCATTCCCGCCAAATTCGTATCCGCCCTCGTGCCTGGAAAGCCGATCGGGCCCGCGCACAAAGCCGAGACGTCGCTCGATGAGCCGGCTGCACTGGCCGGACTATCGGTGCTGGTCGTCGAGGATCAGCTTCTGATCGCGATGGATGTCGAAAACATCCTGGCGCAGCACGGCGCCGGCGTCATCGACACGGCCGCAACCTCCGCCGAAGCGCTGCGTGTGCTCGCGCGCAAGGCACCTTCGATTGCCATCCTGGATGTCAACTTGGGAGTGGGCACATCCATGCCGATTGCCGAAAGGCTTGCGAAGCTTCGCATTCCGTTCGTTTTCGCCACTGGCTACGGCGACAACGCGATCATCCCCGATGCGATGGCCGAAGTCCCCGTAATCAGGAAACCTTACGACGCATCGACCCTCGTCGGCGTTTTGCTGTCCGAGCTGAAACGCAACAGCTGACCATGATCGCTTCGGGCCCTACCAGCCCGAAGCGTGAATCATTGGTCTCACTAAAAACCACCATGATCGCTTCGGGCCCACGCGCTCCGATCGTCGCGGCCCCTATCGGACGCGGCGTGAATCGGCAGCGCAGGAAAGCCCTGAAGCGCAAATCCTCGGTCTCAGCAAAGAGTTAGCGCACCGGCACCAACTTTTGGCTGTCCAGCCACTTTGCGATGATCGTACGGTCGTGGAATTCAATCGCGCCGCAGTTCTGGCAAACGATCATCAACACGTTGAGTGTCGAGCTGGACGAACAATCGGCGGTCTCACCGCGCTGACAACTCAGCGTATGGACGTCGAGATCGCACTTGGAGCGAAACCGCCCGCAAACGGCGCAGCTCGTCAGATGCTTGCCGAACAGGAACTTGTCCACGTCGGCTTTGGTAATGTCGCGGGTCAGCGTATCGGCCATCGCACCCACCTTCAGATTTGTCGCTTCCTCGAATTCTTCAGCGTTTTCTTTGAAGATAATCCGACGTCGCCTTTTGGACAAGAAGTCCCGAAGCAGATCTCGACAACAAGCATTGCAGAAACTTCACGCTACGCGTTTGATCGCACGCAATATTGCGACGCAACACGGACAGCCGAGTGCGAGAGACGGCAACAAAGAAGAAAAACCGGCAGAAAGGCGTGGCGCCTTACTGGTTGCCGATCCGCTTGATTTGCGGAACCGGCGTCTCGTCCGCGCTTTTGAGCGCAACCGTGCTGGCCGCCGCGGGCCCCTCGATCACGATCTCCGCCGACTTGATGCAGATGGCCATCCGATCCGGCTTGAAAGTCTGCTTGATCTCGAACACGCCGTCGTTGTCGCGCACCGTCACGTTGGCCGCGCCCTGCGCGAGCTTCTCGACCTCCGCCTTGCCCCCGAGCTTGGCGAGATCTGTGTGTTTCAGCTTGTAGCTGACGGCCCCGGCCCGCACCGTCTCGCGGACAAGGAAATACTTGCTGCCACGCTTCGGAGTCATGCTCGCCTTGAACAGATCGACGATCTTGTCGGCCACATGATCGTCGATCACTTCACCCACCATATCCTCGACCGCGATGTCGACAGTCATGGCCTTCTTGTAGTCGGCCGCGCCGCTCGCTGCGAGGCCTGGCACCACCTTCTGCAAAAGGTCGAACGACAGCCCGGCATTCGCCTGCTGCGTGTCCGACAGCACGTAGTTGGAGATGGGAACCTCGCGCTTGACGCTGCCGAGCGCCGTGATTGCCGGATCGGTCGTGAAATCCTTGACCCGGAAATAGGTGCCGTCCTTTTCGAGCCGGTAGATCGAACCCGCGGGATCGAACCCATTCGGGACCAGCGGGCACTGGTAGCCCTTTGGCACCCCCGGCACGAAGCCCGCCGAAACGTTCTCTGCAGCCGGCTTGATCGACGCGGTATCGAGCCCCGCGATACCGTCCGCGCAGCCTCCGAGAGAAAGCGCCAGCACACCAAGCCCGGCCCACCTAGCCGCCCGCGTTCCCGTCTGCATGCCCGCCCCGCTCCCCGTTCATCGAAAACATGTCCCGCCGGCTAGATGAGTAACAAGCCGGACATGCTCCCACAATGACGGACGGCGGACTATCACCAGCCCCTGAATATCTCAAACCCGCTTTATGTGGACTGGATCGCAAAACCACGTTCGCTAAGGCGCCAGCCGCTCCAGACCCGGCGTCGTGCCCTTGGAAGCGGTCTGCCGGACGAGGCGCCCCGCCCGCTTCTTGAACCAGATGTAGATCCCCGTCGCCGAAAGCAGCGCAACCACGAGCCCCATGAACGACAGGAAGACGCGCCCCGGCAGCCCGGCAATCCGCCCGGAGTGGAGTGGGAACTGAAGCTGCATGAAGACGTCGGCGGCCGTGCCTTCCCACGGCACCCGCCCGCCCTGCAGAGAGCCGTTGGCCGCATCGAGGAACAGCATTTTGGTCATACCTGCGGAGCCATGCTCTTCGCCGGGATGGAAAAAGCTGATCGAATAGAGCCCGTGCAGGCGCCCGTAGAAAGCCGCGCCCGCCGGCTCTTCCCAGCCGCGCCGGCGCGCCTCCGCGCTCGCGACATCGATGGCTTGCGCGTATGTCAGCTTGGGATCGATCGGCTCGTTGAGTGGCGCCGGAGCACGATCATCGAAGGCGTCGGGCGTGAGGGAAGATAGCTGGCTCAGGATCGGCCGCACCACCTCGTTGTTGAGGTTCATCGAAATCGACGTGAAAGCGAGAATGAACAGGGCCGCCCACAGCCACAAACCGAAGGCCCGATGCAGATCGAGATTTAGGCGGTACGTGCTCGCCCCGCGCTTGATTTTCCAGGCGGGCTTCCACCTCTCCCACCATGTACGCCGCGGCGCCGCGACTGCCGCCACCGGACCGCCGCCGGGCTCGCTGGTGCCCTGCCCCGCTCGCCGCGGCAGTGTCAGGTAGAAACCGACGAAGCAGTCGAACATCCAGACGATGCCGACGAGCCCCATGAACCAATAACCCCACCGGTCGATGCCCCAAAAGTCCGGAATGTGCATCGAGTAATGCAGCTTGTAGAGGAACGGCAGAATGTCTTCGCTGTTGAGCGAGATCGCACCCCAAAAACGCTTGCCCGCCACCTCGCCGCTGACGGGATCGATGAACACCTGATTGTAGTCGACGGAATAGAGTTCGCCGGTTTTGGGATCGACCCGAGGTTCGACGAAAAAGTCGGCGTTGTGACCGTCCTCGAACGACAACGGAAAGTAGGTCACCTGGATCTTCGGATCCGCGGCTTCGACGCGCCGCGCAAGCTCGAGCGCAGGAAGCGGCGCGCCTGTGCTCTTGGCATCGAACAGATGCGGGTTGAGCCATTCGTCGAGCTCGTGATCCCACGAGATCACCGCGCCCGTCACCCCCGCGATGAACAGGAAAACGCCGATGAAAAGGCCCGCCCAGCGGTGAATGAGTGTGAACGTCGCTCGCATTCAGTTCCCCGAGCTCGCGGTCGCATCGCGCTTCAGAATTATGACCCTAAAAGAATACAAATTTGACGTCCACACAAACGCAACGCGCTCCAGACCGCCGAAGCCGCCCGGAGCGCATTGGCAAAGCAGGGCTTAGAACTTGTAGGTCAGGCCCGTGGTGATGGTGCGGGCGTTGCCGTACCAGCAGTCGCCGCGATTCAGACACGTCGAAATGTATTCCTTGTCCTCGAGATTCTTGGCGTTGATCGACCAGCGCCAGTCGTCCTCTTCGTAGGCGATCATCGCATCGAATAGTGTCACATCGGGCACTTCGATCTTGTTGCTGCTATCCCAGGATTCGCCAACGTAGCGGACACCCGCTCCGACCGACCAGCCCTTGAGATACGGCTGGTCGAACTCCCAGACGCCCCACATCGAGGCCAGGTGCTTCGGCACCGACTCGAGTTGGTTCCCCTTGTTCTCTTCGCCATCGTATTGCGCGTCGGTATAGGAATAGCCGCCCACGACTTTGAGGTTTTGCGTGATCTTGCCAGTCAGCTCGATCTCGAAGCCCCTGATAGCAACGGCACCGGTTTGCACAGCGTAGCCGGGGAAATACTCAAGTCGGTTACTCTCAGCGATGTCGTAAATGGCACTATTGATAGCGAAGTTCGCGCCAACCGGCTGATACTTGAAGCCCAGCTCATACATGCGACCCTTTTGCGGATCGAAGGGACCGCCCGCCGCGACCACTGGAACGAACGACTCTCCATAGCTTGCGTAAGGTGTAAAACCAGACGCGAACTCATACATCAGACCAGCGCGGTAAGAGACAGCGTCGTCCTTCTGCGTAGCGGTCCCATCCGCCTCGTTTTCGATCCAATCCTTGCGCGCACCAAGAACTGCGATCCAGTTTCCGAGCCTAATCTGATCCTGAATATATAGGCCGGTCTGAGTGACTTTCTGATCTGCGAAGGAGCAGATTTCCAGACTAGGCAACGACGTGCTGATGCCGTCATAGGTATTTCCGCTGCAATCCTTTCCCGCCCACATTCCCTGGCCATAGACCGGGTTGTAGACGTTGAAACCACTGAGATCGTATGCGGAAGCCGTGCCCTGGCTGGCCCTGAAATTCATATGATCGACACCGCCTAGAACCTTGTGACTAAGAATGCCGGTCGAGAACTTGGCTTCGAGATTGGTGTCCTGGTTGAAAATCTGCGTGTCGGTGATCGCTCTCCACCTCGTGCGATTCACGGTTTCCTCCACGCCCGGGTCAGTATAGCCACCCCAAAAAACGGCGTAGGTGCTGTCATAGTCGTTGTGAATATCCGCATAGCGCGACACATGACTTAACTTGAACACCGAGTTGAACCTGTGCTCCGCGATCAGCGTGCCCGACGCGACATCTGTATCGTAGTGATCGGTTGGCTCGCCGACGAAACGGTCACGCGGGATGGTCCGACCATTGACGTTGGGAAATAGAGTGCCAACGATGGGGTAGAACTGCGAGCTGGAGCCGGTTTGATCCTTTTGGAAATGGCCCAATAGAGTAATCGAAGTATTGCTATCGGGACGGAAGCTGATCGCAGGCTGGATGGCGTAGCGGTCATCATCGACGTAGTCGACCTGCGTCTCGGAATCGCGCGCAAGACCCGTCAGGCGATACGACCACTTGCCGTCTGACGTAACGAGGCCGGTGGTATCGAACTTGACCTGCTTGAAATCGAACGTGCCGTATTCGACACTGATCTCGCCGCTTTGCACGTCCTGTGGACGCTTGGAAACGGAATTGATGATGCCGCCAACCGGCGCCTGGCCATAAAGCACCGAAGCCGGCCCGCGCAGCACCTCGACGCGCTCCATGAAATAGGGGTCGATGCGGTAGTTGTAGCTGTAATAATTGGATGTACGGCGCAGGCCGTCCAGAAATTCGCCCGGATCCGTACCGCGGATAAAGGAACCATCACTGCGGCTGTCGAGACCATAAGCATCCGCAACGACGCCCGGCACATAGCGCAGCGCATCCTGTACCGACTGCGCGCCCATATCCCTGATCTGCTCGGCACCAACCACAGTAATCGACTGCGGTGTCTCCTTGAGCGGCGTATCGGTCTTCATGCCTGTGGCCGAGCGAGTGGCATTGTAGCCGCTCACCGGTCCGGTCGCCGTCTCCGCTCGCGACGCGCCAGAGGGCTGTGTCTGAAGCTGCGGCGTCGGAGTCGCCGTGCTTGCAGATTGCGCCTGCTTTTTCGGTGCAGGCTTCTTGGCCACCTTCTTCGCGGTGGTCGTTTCGACGGTCATCTTGGGAAGCTCGACCGTCCCTTCCGCAGGAGCCGCTGGCGTCGCCGGCTGGGCGCCGGTCGCCTCCTGTGCCCAACCGCGCCCTGCCGTCAGAGCCAACCCCGCAACCACAAGCAGGTATACAGACGTACGCTTAGCCATTCCCATCAACCCCCAATGAAAAAATCTCGCCGGGGATGGCCGACATCACACGCGAGATTTGATTGTTGGCTGGCTGGCTGACAGCGTCACGCTGCGGGCTGGCTCGCTCATTCATCCGCTGCAATATCAGGGGTCAGGCGCAATGTATACCTAGGTGGTAATGTTTATGGAGGCATGCGCATCACAGTGTGCCGAATTTGCACCGCCATAATGAACCTTGCTTTCGCCACAGACTATTTGCATATACCCGGTGCCGGTGCGCTCCGAGGTGGATCGTACCCTCACGAATTTGAAATGAGAGAGCGTGCCACCGGCCGTTTGCCTTATTCCTGATTGACTGAGATCTCGGGCGTACGGCGTGCCGTCCGGGACTGGCTGATTACTTATTTTGCACGCAATCGAAGGAACATCACTATGGATCGCATCACGGGCACCGTGAAGTTTTTCAACACCGCCAAGGGCTTCGGCTTCGTTCAGCCTGAGGACGGCTCGAAGGACGTCTTCCTTCACGTTTCCGCTCTTGAGCGGGCCGGCATCAACGGCATCTACGAAGGCGACAAGATCAGCTTCGTGCTCGAAGATGACCGCAAGGGTCGCGGCAAGCAGGCCGGCCAGGTCCAGCTCGTCTGATTTCAGCGCAGAGAGCGCAGAGATTCGGGTCCGATAGGGCCCCGCGAAGCCGCCGGCTGCAGCCGGCGGCTTTTCTATTTCGAGCCGAGACGCGCTAGCCAAACGGTGTGTCCACCGCAGCTCTGATCCTCGGCAACGTGGTCGACGACGTTGAACCCGTTCGCCGTCAGCAGACCCTCGTATTCCTCAGGCGCCAAGCTCGCGTGATAAAGCGCCTCGCCATGAAACGAGCCGATAGCCTCCCCATGCGACGGCCCGCTCGTGAACATGAGCGCCGCGTCCGGCGCCGCATGCTTCCGAAAAATCGGAAACATCAGCCGTTGGTCCTCATGCCGGAGATGGAAGAAACTATCCCAGGCGAGAATTCCGCCGAAGCGCACGCCGAGGTCCAGGCTTCGCATATCCGCAACCGTCCAGGCGTGATCGGGAAAGCGCGCACGCGCGATCTCGATCAGAGAAGGCGCAGAATCGACGCCGGTGACACGAGAGCCCGCGTCGATGAAATAGCGCGCAATCGGCTCTCCGGCCCCGCAACCGATATCGAGAACGGATGTATCGGCGCCCATGGCTGCACGGAAACGGTCGAGCCAAGTCCGCTCGAACAACGAGCGCCCGCGCGCCTCGTCGAAGGCCTGCGCATTGCGCTCGTAAAGATCGATGATTTCGGTCGAAGCTGGATGCATGGTCCGAATGTCGACCATAGCCAAGGCCAGTGCAACTGAGCGTTAACGAGAACCCACCCGAAGCGGCTGCGACTCCGCGCTCCGAGCCATATCCTTGACTTAGCAGCCGCAACATGAGACAAGCCGCTCCAACGTTCGAAAAAGTCGAGCGTCTTCCGGTGCTCCAGCCGCGTGAAGGGACATGTCTCGGACCTAGGTCATTATGACCAGATGTCGGTCCAATTCGTCCCCCTGTTGAGCGCCCTGAAAAATCCCCATCCGACTGCCCAGGCCACGCGGGGCGTCATCGAAAAACGAGCTGCACCTCGCCCGGGCTCCCTTAGGGAGCTGGCGCGGACGCTCAGCCGCATACGCGCGGCATCATGAGAAAGACTGTTACTTTGACAACTTTTGCAGATCTTCGCCTCGCCGAGCCGATCCTCAAAGCGCTCGCCGAAGAAGGCTACAACACGCCCACCCCGATCCAGGCAAAGGCTATTCCACCCGTCATGGAAGGCCGCAACCTGCTCGGCATCGCTCAGACCGGAACCGGCAAGACCGCGGCCTTCGCGCTGCCGATTCTGACCCGCCTGGCAGCAGACCGCCGTCCCGCGCCCCGCAAGGGCTGCCGCGTGCTGGTGCTTTCGCCGACCCGTGAGCTCGCCTCCCAGATTGCCGAGAGCTTCCGCGCCTACGGCCGCCACCTCGGCGTGACCGTTGCCGTCGTCTTCGGTGGCGTCGGACACCGCCCGCAGATCCAGGCCCTGTCGCGCGGCGTCGACGTGCTCGTCGCCGCCCCCGGCCGCCTGCTCGATCTGATGGAGCAGCGCGCCTGCGACATCTCCGGGACCGAGATTTTCGTACTCGACGAAGCCGACCAGATGCTCGACCTCGGCTTCGTGAAGCCGATCCGCCGGATCGTCTCTCACCTCTCGCACCGCCGCCAGAACCTGTTCTTCTCGGCCACCATGCCGAGCGAGATCGCGGGTCTCGCCAACGAGCTGCTGCAGGATCCCGTCAAGGTTTCCGTGGCACCCGTCTCCACGACGGCCGAGCGCGTCCGCCAGCAGGTCATTCACATCGAAGCCGGCAAGAAGCGCGCACTTCTCGCCGAACTGCTCGCCAATCCCGAGATGAAGCGCACCCTGGTCTTCACGCGCACCAAGCGCGGCGCCGACCGCGTGGCGCGCCACCTCGAAGGAGGCGGCACGAAAGTCGCGGCCATCCATGGCAACAAGAGCCAGCGTCAGCGCGAGATCGCGCTTGAGGATTTCAAGCAGTCTCGCATCAACGTGCTTGTGGCGACCGACATCGCTGCCCGCGGCATTGACGTCGACCTCGTGACCCACGTCGTGAACTACGAGCTGCCGGAAGTCCCCGAGGCTTACGTCCATCGTATCGGCCGCACGGCCCGTGCGGGCGCTTCGGGCATCGCCATTTCGCTGTGCGACGCCGAGGAGCGCGAACTGCTCCGCGCCATCGAACGACTGACCCGCCAGCAGATCCCCCACGAGGATCGCCGCAACGATCCGGCAATCGTCGCCGATCGCACGCCGTCGCGTCGCGATGACGGCGAGCGCACCTCGGGTCCGCATCGTGGCCAGCGCCAGTCACAACACCGCGGCGGCCGCGACGAGCGCGGTCATGGCCGCGGCCATCAGGGTCACGCGGAACGTGGCCGTAGCCGTCCGGACCACGCTGCCGGCGGCGGACGCCAGCAGTCTTCGGCACGCCACGGAGAAGACGCCTCTCGCCAGGGCGAACCACGCCGGTCGCAACAGCGCCCGCATCAGGATCGCGCGCTTGACTCGGATACCGGCTCGCTGCATGACGTCGGCTTCCTCGCCCGTCCCACTCACGGCGCACGCCGCGACGGCGACCGCGCACACGGCGACCGTCCGCACGGCCATCGCGACCACAACGGCCATGGCCGCAGCCACGGCGGCGGCAACCGGGACCAGCGCGGCCAGGGTGGCTTTAACAAGCCCGCCCGCCAAGGCGCCCCCCGCACCCGCGACGCGGGTTGATCGAGCAAGCCGCGCCCACAATTGTGGCGCGGCTTCGCTTCACACGATTGAAATCGAAGCAGTCGAAACGAGCGGTCAGCGTCTAGACCCGGACCCTATCGATCCGAAGCGGGGTTGCGACCGAAGCGCAATCCCGTTCTAGCGACCGGCCGCCTTCGCATTTGTGAAAGGACCACACCGATGGCTCGCAAGAAACCGAACCCCAAAGCCGAATTCGTGCTGTTCAATGTGCTCTACGAGGACGGATCGCAGACCTCGAACCGCAAGGTACCGAGCGAGCTTCTCGGCGGCCTCGATGGCGATGGCCCGGCGCTTGAGGCCATTGAAGCGCAGGACCGCGAGATCGCCGAGCGCTCCGGCCGCTCGCGGGGTCCGATCAAATCCGTCGAGCGCGCCTGATCCATCAAGCGCCTGATATGTCAAACGAAGAAGGCCGCCCCACAAAGGGCGGCCTTCTTCGCAATCCACAAGCGCAACTCAAAGGACCTAAAGCGTGGCGCGGGCTTCCGCGAGCGGAACCAATCGACGCTCAGTCTCGTCCCACAGGCGCAGCTTCACGCACTTGAAGCTCTCCCAAAGCGTGATGCGATGCACCTCCGCCAGCTCGGGAAAGTCGCGCAGAACCTTCGGCAGATTATAATAGGGAATACGGCTGTAGAGATGGTGCACGTGATGCACGCCGATGTTCGCGGTGAGCCACGGTAGGAAGCCGGGAAGATCGTAGTGCGAGCTGCCGTGCAGCGCGGCCTCATGCACGTTCCATTCGGGCTTCTCTGCCCAGATGGTATCCTCGAACTGGTGCTGGATGTAGAACAGCCAAACGCCGATCGACGAGCCGATCGCGACGATCGGCAGTTGCACCGCCAGGAAGGCTTGCCAACCGACAAGCCAGATCAGCACGCCGCTCAAAATCACGAGACCGATGTTGGTACCGATCACGCTCGCCCACGAGCGCCAGTCTGCGCCGCGCAACATGCTGAACGGCAGACGGTGCTGCACCATGAACAGCAGCGGCGGCCCAATCACGAACAGCACCACCGGATGGCGATAGGCGCGGTAGAGGAAGCGGCGGAAGGGCGACAGCGCTGCGTATTCGCGCACCGTCAACGTATCGATGTCGCCGGTGCCGCGATCTTCGAGGCTGCCGTGCGTCGCATGGTGGATAGCGTGGCTCCGCTTCCACGCGTCATAAGGCGTGAGCGTCAAGACGCCCATGACCCGGCCGACCCAATCGTTGGTCAGCTTTTTGCGGAACAACGCGCCGTGCCCGCAATCATGTTGAATAAGGAACAGGCGAACCAGGAAGAACGCCGCCGGCACCGCGATGAGCAGCGTCAGCCAGTATCCGACGTAGAGCGACGCCCAGGCCGCGGCCCACAAAGCCACGAACGGAACCAAGGTGATGAAAACTTCGAAAACGCTGCGCGCCGGGTCGGGATGTCGGTAACGCTGCAGGATCTCGATCCAATCGCGCGCCTTCTGAGGCTGCGCCGACGACCCGGACGCAGATGCGCCGGACGCTAAAGTCTGAGCCAAGTGACCCCCCGTGGAAATTCCCGGTCGAGCGCGCCCGCCGAGGCGACTCCCCAATTGGTTGCCGAGGCACACTTGCAGGCTGCTTCTTGTTCCGCAAGTGGCTCAGATCAAATTCCACCGGAGCAGTATAGAAAAAACCATGACGTTTGACGGAAAACACAGTCGTTGCTGCGACGCACGCGATCTTGGCGCACAAATGACGAAGTTAAGCGCCAATTTTGACACACATCACCGTCTCCGCAGACATCGCAACACTTCGCAACGTGAACCAAAGGGGTGACGCCTCAAGGATAGAGGCGCGTCTTGGTCCAAGCCTGCGAGGCATCGGCGCGCCGAAACACCACCCGGTCGTGCAAACGGAATGGTCGGTCGTGCCACAACTCGATCTGAACGGGCGTCAGTCGAAATCCCGACCAGTGCGGCGGGCGCGGAATATCGCCGATGCCGAATTGCGCCGTATAGCGCGCAACTTTCTTTTCGAGCGCGAACCGGCTCTCGAGTGCGCGCGATTGATCCGAGGCCCAAGCCCCGATGCGAGACAGGCGGGGCCGCGAGGCGAAATAGGCGTCAGCTTCCTGAGCCGTCACCGGAGTAACCGGCCCGCGCACACGCACCTGCCGCCTGAGGCTCTTCCAGTGAAACAGCAACGCCGCGCGTGGAGACTGGGCAAGCTCCTCGCCCTTGGCGCTTTCCAGGTTCGTGTAGAAAACGAAACCGCGCTCGGGATGCTCGGCGCCATCGAGCCCTTTGAGCAGCACCATGCGCACATCCGGCATGCCCGCGGCATCGACGGTGGCGAGCGCCATCCCGTTCGGATCGTTGACCTCCGATGCCGTCGCCTCCTCGAGCCAAGCCTCGAACAGGGCGAATGGATCGTCGGAAGCTGTGAAATCTGCGGCTGCCGCTGCCTCGAACGCACCGCTTTCGCTTTCTTCGTCCGTCACGTCACTGCTGCCTGTTGGTTGCTACCCATCAAATTCGGGACGCTCCTTTAGCACCTTTTAACCCTGAGGGACCACAATGAACCGGTCGGCCTGTTTGAGCCGTCCGGATTTGTTCGTTGTGTCCTGGAGTTGGTCTGTCATGCGTCACGTCCCCGTATTGGAGACTTGGATCCTTGCCGCCGCAACTGGGGTGTTGCTTGTGGCTTCGGTTTTTCTTTCGGATGTGAGGGCCGATCCCGGCTCGGCTTCTTCCGAGGAGAGCCGTTGCAGTTGCCCCGACGCGAGCAAGAAGTCGGCGCGCCCGAAGTTCGCCGAGCTCAAGATGTACGGCCTCGACGAAGCTGACGAGGTCGCAGCCCTAGAAAGCATCCAGATGGGCCTGTCGCGCATGGACGACGGGACCCCGTTCGTCTGGCGCCGTGCCAACGGCAAGCTGTCCGGCATCGTCCGCCCAACCGCCTCGTTCCGCAACGCCAAGGGCAACCTGTGCCGCCACGTGGTCGTGCTGCTGACCACCGGCTTCAAGACCCGCACCGCCGAGGGAATCGCCTGCCGGAGCCCGGACCGCCGCTGGGTGCTCGAAGGTTAAGCACAGACTACCAAGGTCTAACCGCGCCGAAAGCCAAATCTAAGACTCTGAAACATCGAGAATTTACCTAATTTCCGCCCGAGGAGATCACAGTCCCCGGGCGGTATTTGTGCATGCGGCGATCATCCCGGTGGGCGCGCTGCAGTCGCCATCTGGACCCGCATCCCCTTTTGTGTAGGATGCGCGCAAATTTGAGAGACTAAGGGAACGCGAGCACATGACGGAAAAGGCGCCGGACGTTGAAACGCTTACCGGCACTCTGATGGCCGGGAAGCGCGGCCTCATCATGGGGGTCGCGAACAACCGTTCGATCGCGTGGGGCATCGCGAAAGCCGCCGTCGCCCAGGGCGCCGAGATCGCACTCACCTATCAGGGCGACGCCCTCAAAAAGCGGGTTGAGCCGCTCGCCGCCGAGCTTGGCTCGAAGGTCGTGCTGCCGTGCGACGTCTCCGACAAGGCCTCCGTCGACGCGCTGTTCGCCGAGCTCTCCCGCGTCTGGGGCAAGCTCGACTTCCTCGTCCACGCCATCGCATTCTCCGACAAGAACGAGCTCGACGGCCGCTACGTCGACACCACCGAAGCAAATTTCACCCAGACCATGCTGGTCTCGTGCTTCTCGCTGACCGCGCTCGCCCAGCGCGCCGAGAAGCTCATGACCGACGGCGGTTCCATCATCACCCTCACCTACTACGGTGCCGAGAAGGTGATGCCGCACTACAACGTGATGGGTGTCGCCAAGGCCGCTCTCGAAGCGTCCGTGCGTTACCTCGCCGCCGACCTTGGCAAGAACGCGATCCGCGTCAACGCCATCTCGGCAGGCCCGATCAAGACCTTGGCCGCCGCCGGCATCTCGGACTTCCGCTATATTCTCAAGTGGAACGAGTACAATTCGCCCCTGCGCCGGACCGTCACCATCGAGGACGTCGGCGGCGCAGGTGTCTATCTCCTGTCCGACCTTTCCAAGGGCGTGACCGGCGAGGTCCATCATGTGGACGCCGGCTATCACGTCCAGGGCATGAAAAACGAGGACGCACCCGACATCTCGGTCGTCAAGAGCGAGGGCTGAACCCGGGGCGAGATCGGCCTGATCTTGCCCGCGTCGATGCCAAGATCATCCCATGCCGGACCACCCGACGATCTATTTCATTCGCCACGGCGAGACCGACTGGAACCGGGACCGGCGTTACCAGGGCCAGCAGGACGTTCCCCTCAACGAGACCGGCCGTACCCAGGCCCAGCGCAACGGCCTCGCGCTGCGGGTTTTTTTGCCGTCCATCGCCGAAGCGACTTTCGTGGCGAGCCCGCTCGGCCGCACGCGCGAGACGATGCAGATCGTGCGCCGGGAGCTTGGGCTCCCCGCCGACCGCTACGACATCGATCCAAGGCTGATGGAGCTGTCCTACGGCGCCTGGGAGGGAACCCTGCAGGATGACCTCGCCGAGCACGATCCCGACGGCTTTGCCGCCCGCAGCCAGGATCCATTCCGCTGGCGTCCCGAAAACGGCGAAAGCTACGCCGATCTCCTGGCCCGGGTGAAGCTCTGGAGCGGTGCGATCCGGCAGGACTGCGTTGTCGTCTCCCACGGCGGCGTCTCGCGCTGCCTGCAAGCCCACCTGCTCGGCCTCGCGCCGGAACTGATACCGGAGCTCGAATGCCCGCAGGATCGCGTGCTGATCCTGTCCGGCGGCGCCATGCGCTGGTTATGAGCCATCTGCTCGCAGACGCCGGCTCATAAAAAAAGAGAGCCAGAGCAGCGGCGCTCCAGCTCCCTTCTATGCAAATGAACATAAGGGCAGATACCTCGACCACGGTTGCTCAGACCGTAAAGAGCCATCCGCTAAACGCAGGAAACACTCACAAATCAACGTACAGAGAGCGCTGATCTCGGCCAAGCCGAGCGCTCCCGACACGCCACATGCTGCCTCCTTTCAAAGGCGTGCAACACGCAGGCACTCTGCCTGATTAACTGCGTCGCGGGCGCATGCAAACCAAAACCGATAGGTCGCGTCCCCTTGCCCCCAACGCCCCCGCCTCTTATGAGAGATCAAGGTATTCTGCGTCGGGAAAAGTTGCCGATGCTATCTGATTGAATCGTCAAAAGGCGGCCGTCGATCCCACGGCGCACCGACCTCAACCGCGGCTTCCATGTCACACAACACCTTCGGCCATCTTTTCCGCATAACCACCTGGGGCGAGAGCCACGGGCCTTCCATCGGGTGCGTGGTCGACGGTTGCCCCCCTGGATTGCCGCTGACGGCCGAAGAGATCCAGGTCCACCTGGACCGCCGCAAGCCCGGCCAATCCCGCTTCACGACCCAGCGCCGCGAAGCCGATGCGGTCGAGATCCTGTCGGGCGTGTTTCCGAACGCCGAAGGCCAGCAGGTCACCACCGGTACGCCCATCTCGCTCCTGATCCACAACACCGATCAGCGCAGCAAGGACTACGGCGAGATCAAGGATGCGTTTCGCCCCGGCCATGCCGATATCACCTACTGGACCAAGTACGGCATCCGGGACTATCGCGGCGGCGGGCGCTCGTCCGCGCGCGAAACGGCGATGCGTGTGGCCGCTGGCGCCGTTGCGAGAAAAGTGCTCGGCCCCGACGTCGTCATCCGCGGCGCATTGGTGCAGGTCGGCGAACTGAAAGTCGATCGGTCCCGCTGGGACTGGGAGACCGTAGACAGCAATCCGTTCTTCTGCCCCGATCCGGGCATGGTGCCGGAGTGGACGCACTATCTCGACGGCGTGCGCAAGAACGGGTCGTCGGTCGGCGCCATCATCGAGGTGGTTGCCGAGGGCGTCGCCGCCGGGCTCGGCGCGCCGCTCTACGGTAAGCTCGATCAGGATCTTGCCTCCGCCATGATGAGCATCAACGCGGTGAAGGGCGTCGAGATCGGCGCCGGCATGTCCGCAGCCGAGCTGTCCGGCGAAGCCAACGCCGATGAGATCCGTATCGGCCCGGACGGCAAGCCGCGCTTCCTGTCGAACAACGCCGGCGGCATCCTCGGTGGCATCTCGACCGGCCAGCCCGTGGTGTGTCGCTTCGCCGTGAAACCGACCTCGTCGATCCTGACCCCGCGCCAGACCATCGACTCACAAGGCCACGAGACCGAAATCATCACCAAGGGCCGCCACGATCCCTGCGTTGGCATCCGCGCAGTCCCCGTCGGCGAAGCGATGATGGCGCTGGTGCTGGCCGATCACCTGCTCCGCCATCGCGCCCAGCGCGGCTAAAGCGACAAACAACACTTCGGCCGCTCAATACGTCACCGTCGCGATCACGCTGTCGGTATAGGTGCCGGGCGCGGCAGCCTGCGGCGGAACCCGTCCATATGTCGTCAGCGGTTGCGAAAGCCCGCTTCCGTTCCCGGCCATAGTGGTTCCGACCGTATTGCCCCACGCCTGCGTCCGCGCCGCGTCCCTATAAATTCCATAGAGAATGGTCGCCGGCCCCGTCATATGCCGCGCGGTCGGAGGCGCGGCAGCAAGCCCGCCGTTCAATCCGATCGAATAGGGCGTCCCGTTCGTACAGCGAACCGAAACTTCCCCCGTCGCGTCGACATTGCTCGAAAGAATACCCCGCGTCCCGAAATCGATGTCCTGAGCCGTCACATGACACGTGTTGTCGATGTGCGCCTGGACCTTGAAAGTCGTCGAGCCGAGTTGCGGAAGAACTGGAATGAGATGGCAACCGACGATGCCGAGAAACGTGTATCCGTAAACGAACCGGTTGTCGGAAGCCGTGAAGTTTGATTGATACGCCCCGACATGCGCCGTCTGCTGCGCGCCGAACAGCGTGACGGTGATCGGCACGTTCGCGCTACCCGATCCGCCGAGATTTAACGGAACATCAATCGTCGGAGGCGCCCCGGGCAGCCCCCAGTAGTTGGACCCCCAAACCGTCGTGCCGCTGGAATAGAGCTGGTAGTCGAGCGTCCCGCTCGCCCCCAAAAGACGACGCGCACCCGAGACGGCTCCGCCGCTCCCCGAGCCGATGCTGGCACAGACCCTCACCGTATTCAGCGAGAGCCCACTACAGGAAATGTGCAGCGACGTCCCCAGCGAAACCTGCCCGCCCGAAAGAACATCGACGGCGCCGAAATCCACGTCTCCGATCGTAAACGTGCAGCTTTGCGCCCGCGCCCCTGAACAGGGTAACCAGAGAACGAAAGCCGCGAGAAGAAGGGCGAGCATTCTCATTGGCACACCGCTGGAATCACGACCTGCTCGCCGGCCACGCGCTCGAAAGCGAACGCCGCACTGCATGTTCCGCCGCTGGCGAGACTGACGACCGCAGTATTGGCCTGTTGAAGCCCGCGCAGATACACTTCTCCGTCGTAGCCCATCACGAACGGCTCATCCTGGCCCGCAAGCGTCACTTTCGAGCCTGCCGGAAGAGCCTTTCCGCCTCCATCCGTCATGACGATGAGCGCCGAAGGCGCCGAAGCCGTGATCCCGAAACGCACCGTCGACCCCTGGCGCGCGCCCGGAACCACGACGGTCTTCGTTTGGGGAATATCGGCATCGAGCGGGAGCGAGCGCGGATCAATTGAAATCGCATTGCCCTGATACGCGTTGAGATTGGTAACCAGCAGCTGCCCTTTGCTGTTCGTCCGCCCGACCGGCCTGTTTTCCAGAAACACCTCCGTGTCGGCCATGCCCGTATCGGCCACCGCGAATGCGTTGCTGATCGTCGGCGCCAGGAAGAAGCTGCCATCGGCCACGGCGATCGCGCCTTCGACCTGCCCACTGAGCGACACCGCGTCCCCGAACTGCTGCACGCGTCCTTCCACGCGACCGACCTCGCCACGATAGCTCGCCGCCGCCATTCGCTCGGGAGCCGAACCTTCGCGCTCCCTCAGGCGCCAGCCGTAGCTACCCGGTTCCATCCGCTCGGACTTCACGAGATCGACGCCGGCTACCGTGTCATTGCCGTTGGCCGACGCACTGACATTGGACGACAAGCCTGGCGCGAGCGGCCGCGAGAGCCCGACGTAGATGAGGCCGGTTTCGCTGTTCGCGACGTCGAAGGCCGCCGAGACGATCAGCGAGCAATCGGAAAACACGGTTCGAGATAGCGAAGCACCGATGATGCTGTGGTTGAAATCCCGCGACGAAAGCTCGGTATAGCTCAGCGTGAATGTCGAGGGATCGAACGGCAGCACGAACGAGAACACCGCCTGCACGAGTCGATCCGGCAATCCGAAATCCGGGAAGTTCGCGGATCCGTGCCGGGGTGCCGTCACGCTAGCAAGGTCGGCATAGTCGCCGAGCGTGTACTGGCCACGCAGATTGAATGCCATCATGCCGTGCCGGAATTCGAGACCTCCGGAAAGCAGCGCGCCCGCTCCGTCATCCGTCTTGCTGCCGGCCAGGGCCGCGGATACGAGCCCCACGGAAGCGAGACTGCCGACCAGCCCCACGCCGCCGTTGACGAGTTCGCCCGAACCCTCGGCGTGGCCTTCCAGCGTGACCGAATTCGACACCCCGTAGCGCAGCGACCCGACCAGCGCCGCGCGGTCGTCGTAGCTGTTCGAAAGCGTGCCGTAATAGGTACGGGGAAGGCCGCCCTCGATCGAGAAATCGTAAAGGCCCCCTTTGAGCAATTGCGACGACGCATAATACGGAACGTTGGTGACCGTATCCCGGCCGAGCGCGTCGCGCACCACCACCTGCGCCATGCCGGAGCCGGTGATGACCGGAAAGTTCGAAACCTCGAACGGCCCGGCGGGTACTTGCTGCGAGAACACACGAACATTGTTGGCATAGACATCGACGGTGGACGGCACCGCCGCGCTGCCGGAAAGCGTCGGCACCGGCATGGTGATGAGATCCGGGCGCAACGCAAAATCGCGTTGAACCTGCACGCCCGCAAGCCGGATCGGCCGCGTCCACGCCAACCCGCCACCCACGACGTCGCCGGCACTGTAGGTGAGCAGCGTGCTCTGATCGGAAAAGCTCCACCGCGTATCGAGCCGCACGGAGTCGTAGAGGTCGGCACTGTTGGTGGTGAAAGTCCCGGACTGCGAAAAGACGCCCCACGGCCCGAACGCCCAGCTGTCGATCCCGAGTGAAAGCGTCGGCTGATGATCGTTGAACCCCCAAATGTTGTCGAGGTCGCTGTAGGACGAGGCAAACACCGAATAGTTGAGCACTGCGCCCGAGCCCGGCGCATCCGCCATCTCGGCGTCGAGCCTCTCCCTCGCGCCGGCGGAATAGCTGCGGGCTTTGCGGCACCCATCCTCCGCTGCAATCCGGATCTGCTGCAGAACAGAATCGTATTGATAGGAAAGGCACGGCACCCGGTCGAGGTCGACCATCCCATCTGTCGATCCTCCCGCGCCCAGGCTCTTGAGCCCGATCTCGCCGAGTTCGTCGGGAGCGATGGCGAGCGTGCCATCCGGCCGTTGCCGAAACGCGGCTATGAGCCCGATCGGCGCACCGTTGATCATCACGTCGAGATAAAGGTCTTGCCCCGCACCGTGCGCGCCGGGCGGCAGCGCCGGACCTGCGGGCGCGCGAGCCCATGCCCCTCCCGTCGAGCAAACCTGGACCACTGAAATGGACAGCGCGGAAAACAATACAAGACTAGCGCACGTTGCCGACGACAACCGTGTCATCGAAGCTTCCTTCGCTACTGTCACCCATGAGTTCCAGCTCGCCTTCGAGCGGAGCGGGCAAGCTGCCTGGGAGCCGCCAAACGACCTCCGAACGGCCGAGCACATAGCCCACGAGCCCGTCGCGCAATGAGCGCGTCACCCCCTGCGGAAGGCGAGCCTTCAGATTGGCAACCCTGAAATTCCTGTCGCCCTGATTGACCGCCGAAAGCCGCACGCCGTTGCGATCCGATTTCAGGCTCCACGTCACATCCGCGCGGGCCGCGGACGGGGCCGTGAAAAACGCCGGCACCGAATACCGGATGAGCAGCGACACGTTGCCTTGTCCGAGCCCCACAGCGGGCAATTGGTCGATCAGGATGCGATAGGATTCCTCGCCGACGATCGGCCGTTTGACGACGCGTACGACGCGGACGACGTAGTCCACCCCTGGCTCCAGCGTCGCGATCGGCGGGCTGACCACCACATCGCGCGTCGCCTGAAGCTCGTCCGCTCCATCGAATTGAGACCATACGAACGGGCGCATCTGAACGCTGATCGGCGTTGCGCCGTCGTTGCGTAGCGTGAGCGTCCCGGCGCTTGTCGGCGCAGTGAATGTCAGCGACGTCGGCGCGACACGAAGCGAGCCCCCAACCGCAGCCGAAGACCAGGTCGCCACGGCAAAGGCCGCACCGATCAAGAGAGGAGCAAATGAGTTTAAGGCCTTCATGTCTGGCCTCTTCAAAATTCGATGGTTGCCGTAACCGTGTCGAGGAACGAGCCGTGGACGGGAGTCGTCTGCGCCGGAACACGCCCGAAAACCTGATAGCTTTGAACCGATCCGTTACCCACTCCAGCCACCGCATCGACCGCAGGCGTATCGCCCCACACGAGCGTGCGACCGGCATTTCTGTAGAGAGTGTAGGCAATGGTGGCGCCACCCGGCCCCGTCATGCGACGCGTAGCCACCGAAGCGCCGACCCCGGTTCCCTGGCTCAAACGCAAAGAGTAGGGAGTCGTGTTGGAACACTGCACATCGACGGTCGTTGCCGCATCGATGGAAGCGGAAAGCACGCCGTGTGTTCCAAAGTCGAGATTGTTCGCCGCCGCGATTTCGCAGGCGGCCTGAATTTCAATGGTGACTTGAAAAGTTGCCGAGTCGGTCGCCGCCATAACCCGGGACGCAGCACAATACCCAATTACAACAACAAACATCGGCACCAGAAAAGCAATGCGCTTCATGGTGTTGCTCTACCGTATAAATTTTGACTGCCGTATCACCGCAAAAAACACGATGCCCACAGATGATAAATCAACCAATCCGCGCAGACAACAAAAATATTCAATTGTTTCAGTCAAATAACATGCCGCGAGCCGGGTCAAGATTCACGAAAATGAAACGATTTGCCGATTCGCCAAAGAATGACAAAACAACGTTACATGATCATTGTTTAAAATGATCATATGATTGAAACATCAAATCACTGGACTGAGCGCCGCTTCTTTCCGCTCGCGAGAATTGAACGATGATACGAAATTGACGATGCTTTCTCGGTGAGACAGCGTACAGAATCCAATGCACCAAACGGACGAATTGCCGAAAAGTTCTCTGCATCGAGGGCCATTACCAGAGCGCCCGCGCCGGTCGCGAACGCAAGCGTCCGAGCGCCCGGCTATTGCAACGCCCCGGCTTCCAGCAGCACCCGGCGCGCCACCTCACCAAGCTCGCGCGGAATGCGACCAAGCTCCCGATGCCGGGCGACGAGCGTCAGCTTCCGGGTGATTTGCGGCCCCGGCAACGGCGCGGTGACCAAGTTGGCTTCAGGAAGGCCGGCCTCAGTCACGCAGAGCGGCGTAGTAACGGCTAACCCAAGCCCGGCCGCCACCATCGAGGCGACACCATAGGGCGTATCGAACTCAAACGACCGCGGCGCCTCGAGCCCCAGCCGGCGAATGTGCGCTTCGATGTCGAGCCCTGTCTGCGAGCGGCTGCTGAAACGAATGAGAGGCCGCGACTGCAGTAATTTCCGCAACGCCGCCACGGTTTTGGGTATCTCCATCCCGGCCGCGAGCAAGAGAATGTACGGCTCCTTGGCGAGCTGCCAACGCTCCAGGCCCTCCCAATCGGAAAGGTCGTCGACGCCCAGAAAAAGGTCGAGCCGACGCGTGAGGAGATCGCTCGCATGCGAAGCGGTGAGACCGGACAGGATCGACACCTCGTCCGCCTTCGAAGAAAGATAGGCGGCAAGCGGCGCCGTCAGCGCCCGCGCCAACGAATCGACGAGCCCGACCCGGATTAGCGGAAGCTTGCCGTGCTCCGTCTCGCGCAGCAGAGGCCCGATCTGGCGCGCTTCCGCGATCAGCGCGCTGGCGCGTTGGCGCAAAAGGCCGCCGGCCAGCGTCACGGCCAGCGGACGAACCGTACGGTCGAACAGCTCATAGCCGAGTTTTCGTTCGAGTTCGGAGACGGCCAGCGATACCGCGGGTTGCGTCAACCCCAACGCCCGGGCCGCCGACGACATGGCCCCCGTTTCGCAGACGGAGAGAAAGATTTCGAGCGACCTGAGGTCGAACGGCAGGGCGGGAACAGGATCGCGCATGCCCATACTATAAGCGATACTTATATCGCATACAACGCCGTTCGACAGTAAGTATGAAGGCCTGGATCTGAGGAGCGAGCACCGCCTATGTCACGCGCCCATTATTCGATTTTCTCCGTCCTGCGCGAATCCCTTCGCGGACATACGGGCTGGGGTCCCGCCTGGCGCGAAGCTGAGCCAAAGCCCGACTATGACGTCGTGATCGTCGGCGGCGGCGGCCATGGCCTCGCCACCGCCTTCTACCTTGCCAAACATCATGGCCCGCTCCGCATTGCCGTGCTCGAAAAGGGCTGGATCGGCGGCGGCAACGTCGGCCGCAACACGACGATCGTACGCTCGAACTACCTGCTGCCGGGCAACATCCCGTTCTATGAGCTTTCGATGCAGCTCTGGGAAGGGCTCGAGCATGAGCTCAACTATAATGCCATGGTCAGCCAGCGCGGCGTCCTCAACCTCTACCATTCGGACGGCCAGCGCGACGCCTTCGCCCGCCGCGGCAATGCCATGCGCCTGCACGGCGTCGATGCCGAATTGCTCGACCAAGCGGCCGTGCGCAAGATGGTTCCGTTCCTCAACTTCGAGAACGGCCGCTTCCCGATTCACGGCGGCCTTCTGCAGCGGCGCGGCGGCACCGTCCGCCACGACGCTGTTGCCTGGGGCTATGCACGCGCGGCCGATCGGCTTGGCGTCGACATCATCCAGAACTGCGAGGTCAAAGGCTTCAAGCGCGAGGGCGATCGGATCGTCGGCGTCGAAACTACCCGCGGCTACATCGGCGCCAAGAAGGTCGGCATGGCCGTCGCCGGCAGCTCGTCTCGTGTCGCCGCTATGGCCGGGCTCCGCCTCCCGATCGAAAGCCATGTGCTGCAGGCCTTCGTCAGCGAATCCATCAAGCCCTTCATCGATGGCGTCGTCACCTTCGGCGCCGGACACTTCTATATCAGCCAGTCGGACAAGGGCGGCCTGGTGTTTGGCGGCGATCTCGACGGCTACAACAGCTACGCCCAGCGCGGCAACCTTCCGGTCGTGGAGGATGTTTTGGAAGGCGGCATGGCGCTGATGCCGCGCATCGGCCGCGTCCGCATGCTCCGTCACTGGGGCGGCATCATGGACATGTCGATGGATGGCAGCCCGATCATCGATCACACGCCGGTGTCCGGCCTCTATATCAATGCCGGCTGGTGCTACGGCGGCTTCAAGGCAACGCCCGCCTCGGGCTTCTGCTTCGCCCACCTGATCGCGCACGACCAACCCCATGCCGTGGCCAAGGCCTACCGCCTCGACCGCTTCGCGACCGGCCACGCCATCGACGAGAAGGGCATGGGCCCTCACCCCAATCTGCACTGACATCCAACCTGATAGGAAGCCCCAGCGATGCGCATCGCATGCCCCTACTGCGGCG
Source organism: Hyphomicrobium sp. LHD-15 (assembly GCF_031157355.1). Classification (GTDB taxonomy): domain Bacteria; phylum Pseudomonadota; class Alphaproteobacteria; order Rhizobiales; family Hyphomicrobiaceae; genus Hyphomicrobium_C. The sequence continues at coordinate 59,602 of NZ_JAVIFT010000008.1, read as the reverse complement.
AACGAAGCCTCGACGAATTCCTGTACTCGGGCGACGCAACGGTGAAACGCCCGGATTTCGCGAGCCCCACCGCCGCCAATGAGTTCGTGAGCTACACCTACGAGCGCTCCAATCCTCCTGGCATGCACCGCGAGCTTTGGTACCACTCGGCCGGCTGCCACGCCTGGCTCGTCGTAACCCGCGGAATAGCGACCCACGCCATCACCTCGGTCGAGGTTGCCCGCGACGTCGCTCTCAACGAAAAGCCTGCAACGAAGGACAGCATCTAATGGCCACGCCAGGACAGGGCTCCGGCACGGGTTCGCAGCCAAACCGCCTCGAAACCGGCGGACTGGTGGACCGCAGCCGCATCGTTCGCTTTACCTTCGACGGCAAGACGTACACCGGCCACCCCGGCGACACGCTGGCTTCCGCGCTGATCGCCAACGGCGTGAGCCTGACCGGGCGCTCGTTCAAATACCACCGGCCGCGCGGGATATTGAGCGCCGGCTCCGAGGAGCCGAACGCCCTCGTCGAGCTGCGCGAAGGCGCACGCCGCGAGCCCAACACGCGCGCAACCGTCGCCGAGGTGTTCGATGGCCTCGTCGCCCGCAGCCAGAACCGCTGGCCGTCGCTCGATTTCGACGTGATGGCGGTCAACTCGCTGCTGTCGCCGATATTCGTCGCCGGCTTCTACTACAAGACCTTCATGTGGCCGTCTGCGCTGTGGGAGAAGTTGTACGAGCCCGCCATTCGCCGGGCCGCAGGCCTTGGTCGCGCCAGCGACGAAGCCGACCCCGACACCTACGATAAGGCCACCGCATTCGCTGACGTGTTGGTCATCGGTGGCGGCACAGCGGGCCTCGCGGCAGCGCTCGCTGCGGCGCGCACCAACGCCCGCGTGATCCTTGTCGATGAAAACGCCACCCTCGGTGGGCGCGGCGTCGACGATGGCGCCGACATCAACGGCAATCCGGCGCACGAATGGGTGCGCACCGTGGAAGCCGAGCTTTCCAGCGCGCCGAATGTCCGCATCCTGCGCCGCACCACGGCGTTTGGCACTTACGACGGCGGAACCTATGGCGCGGTCGAGCGCGTGAGCGATCACCTCGCCGTCGCCGCCCAGGGTGTCCCCCGCCAGCGGCTATGGCGCATCGTCGCCAAGGAAACCGTGCTTGCGTCCGGCGCGACCGAGCGGCCGGTCGTATTCGGCGGCAACGACCGCCCGGGCGTCATGCTCGCGGGCGCGGTCCGCACGTACATCAATCGTTTCGGCGTCCTCCCTGGACGGCGCGCGGTTGTCTTCACGAACAACGACTATGGTGCATCCACCGTCGCTGCCCTGAAGCGCGCGGGTGCCGAGGTCGTTGCGCTGGTCGACAGCCGCGCGCAGATTTCTGACGAAGTGAAGCGCATTGCGAGCGAAGCAGGAGCCCGTCTGCTGTTGGGCGCCGTTGTCACTGGCACGCTCGGCAAAAAGCGCGTCACCGGCGTGACCATCCACACCCGCACCGGCGAGGAAGAACGCCTCGACTGCGATCTCGTTGCAATGTCGGGCGGCTGGAACCCGAACATCCAGCTCACGACCCATCTCGGCAGCAAGCCGACCTGGAACGACAAGCTTCTCTGCTTCCTGCCCGGAACGCTTCCCCACGGCATGTCGCTTGCGGGTGCAGTGGCTGGAGACTTTACGCTTGGCAAGACGCTCGTCGGCGGCACCAGCGCAGGCTCGGCAGCGGTTACCGCCGCCGGATACGCTGCCGTCTCCGTTCCGGTGCCGAAGGCTGCGGACGAGAGCGACGCCGTCGCCCCGCTCTGGCGCGTCAAGTCGCCGAACGGCAAGGCCTTCGTCGACCAGCAGAACGACGTCACGGAAAGCGATATCGAACTCGCCGAGCGCGAAGGCTTCCGCGCGGTAGAGCATTTGAAGCGTTACACCACGCTCGGTATGGCGACCGACCAGGGCCGCACCGCCAACGTGAACGCGCTCGCGATCATGGCCGAGATCACCGGCAGAACCATTCCGCAAACCGGCATCACGGTGGCACGCCCACCATACACGCCGGTCTCGCTTGGCACGCTCGCCGGTCACCATCGTGAGAAGCATTTCAAGCCGACGCGCCTGCCGCCCTCCTACCGTTGGGCGAAGGAGAACGGCTGCGTATTTGTCGAGACCGGCCTCTGGCTGCGTCCGAGTTACTTCCCGCGTCCGGGCGAAAAGGATTGGCTTGAAACCGTGAAGCGCGAGGTCACCACCGTCCGCAACGCCGTCGGCATCTGCGATGTCTCGACGCTGGGCAAGGTGGACCTGCAGGGTGCCGACACGGCCGCCTTCCTCGACCGGATCTACATGAACGGCCTCAAGACGCTCCCCATCGGCAAGTGCCGCTACGGCGGCATGCTGCGCGAGGACGGCATCCTGATGGACGACGGCACCGTCGCCCGTCTCGGCGAGAACCATTACTTCATCACCACGACGACCGCGAACGCCGTCAAGGTCGTCCAGCATATGGAGTACTGTGCACAGTGGCTCTGGCCTGAGCTCGATGTGCAGATCGTCTCTGCCACCGAGCAGTGGGCGCAGTATGCCGTCGCCGGTCCGAAGTCGCGCGAGCTTCTCCAGAAGATCGTCGACCCCGCCTTCGACATCACCGATGCCGGCTTCCCCTATCTCGGCGTCGGCGAGATCACGGTGTGCGGCGGCATCAAGGCCCGCCTGTTCCGCCTTTCGTTCTCGGGCGAGCGCGCTTACGAGATCGGCGTTCCGGCTCGCTACGGCGATGCCCTGATGCGCCGCCTGGCCGAAGCCGGCAAGGAGTTCGGCGCCTGTGCCTATGGCACCGAAGCCCTCGGCGTGATGCGCATCGAGAAGGGCCACATCAGCGGCCCCGAGCTCAACGGCACGACGACGCCGCGCGACGTTGGCCTTGGCGGCATGGTCTCGACCAAGAAGGACTTCATCGGCCACGTGCTCGGCAAGCGTCCGGGCCTAGTCGATCCGGAGCGCCCAGCGCTGATCGGCTTCCGCCCGCTGGACCGTTCGCAACGCCTTCGCTCGGGTGCCCACTTCCTCAAGCGTGACGCGCAAGCGACTGCCGAAAACGACGAGGGTTACATGACCTCGGTCGCCTACTCGCCGTCTAACGGGCACTGGGTTGGCCTCGGCCTCCTGAAGCGTGGTCCCGAGCGCATCGGTGAAATCGTCCGCGCTTACGATCCGGTACGTGGCGGCGATACGTTGGTCGAAGTCGTCTCCCCCGTATTCGTGGATCCAGAAGGAGTGAGAGTCCGTGGCTAATCAGACCCTTTTGGCGACCTCCGCCTTTCTGCATTGGAAGCCGGTGAAGGCCCTGAACTTCACCGTGGAGCCCCGCGAAACCTTGACGATGGCGAGCTTCGCCGCCGCCAAGGGCAAGAAGGATGCGCTCGCCGCCGCCATTCGCGCAGCCTATGGCGCCGACCTCCCGAAGGGTTCGGGCCGCGTCGAGGGTAACGGCATTGCTTTCGTCTGGGCCGGCCCCGACCAGTGGCTCGCGATCGCCGAGCGCAAGGATGGCCGCGATCTCGAATCCGAGCTCAAGGCAGCGCTCTCCGGCATCGCATCGGTGGTCGATCAGTCCGACGGACGTGTCGTGGTGCGCATCTCGGGATCCGACGCACGCGCGATCCTTGCGAAAGGCATCCCCGTCGATCTCGACGCCCGCGCCTTCAAGCCCGGGAACGTCGCCATCACGCATGCGAGCCACATTGGCGTCATTCTCTGGCAGATCGATGACAAGCCGACCTACGAGGTCGCACTGTTCCGCAGCTACGTCGACAGCTTCGCTCATTGGCTTCTGGACTCTGCGGCGGAATACGGAGTTTGAGAACTCCGGCACACGCCGTAAAAGCTTGAGCGCGCGCTGAGACAGCGCCGAACCAATAAGAGAGGATTGTCATGAGCGGAAGAATTGCAGGGATTCGCGTCGGCGAAGCGCTCGTAGCGGGCGGCCCGCCCGGCACGGCGGCAGAGCCGGAAGTCGCGATCGGCGAGCTGGACGGTCCGTTCGGCACCGCTTTCGCAAACCTGCTCGGCAACCAGGTCGTGGGCCACAGCCGCGTGCTTGCCCTCCTCAACACCGACGTGATGGTGCGGCCTGCCACGCTGTGCGTGAGCAAGGTGACGGTCTCGAGCGAGCGCTACACCAACATCCTGATGGGCACCGTGCAGTACGCCACCGCCATGGGCGTTCTCGATTCCGTTCGTGCCGGCGACATCCCGAAAGAGAAGGCCAACGATCTCGGCATCATCGTTTCGGTGTGGCTCAACCCTTCGATCGTCAACGTCGAGAACCTCGATCACAAGATCCTGTTCGACATCCATCGCGAAGCCACCCAGCGCGCGATCCACAAGGCGATGTCCAACGAGCCGTCGATCGACTGGCTGCTCCAGAACCAGGACAAGATCATTCACAAGTATTTCGAGAAGGGTCTCAAGGGCGAGATCTGAGGGGGCGCCGGCGGATCTTTGCATCGCCCCAGAATGCAAAAAAGTTGTAGAGCCGTTCGCAGATCTATTTGATCTCGGACGGCTCTATTATTTGTTGACCAGCATCGTCGCGACGCGCGTAAAGGGCGCCATCAGCCGCGCCTTGATGTCAGGAGAAAAACCGACGCGATCTATCGCGATAGACATGCAGTTGAGCCAGGCATCGCGCGCTTCCACATCGATTTCCACGTGCTCGTGCATCTCTCGCACGTCCGAGTGGCCGTACTTCTGAACATAAAGGCCGGGTCCGCCGAAGAAGCCCGACAGGAAATTGAACTGCTCGATGCGAGAATGCGCAACCCCGTGCCCGCGTAGATGCAGCACGTGAAGAACGCGACCCTCCGGCTCGAATTCGACGATATCGTAGAAGGTCTCGATCAGCTTGCGCAGCGGCGCTTCGCCGCCGATCAGATCGTAGAGACTAGGCTCCCGCAGCGCCGAAGACTGAAGCGGCGCACCGCCATTTCGAGATAGTTCCGTGTCCATGCAGCGCCTCCCAATGCCTAGGCGACTGAGTGTAGCGGACTTGGAGCCCTAGGCAGTTGAGCAACATCAAGGCGCGGGGAGAACCAGCCCGGTAGTTCCTCCCGCGCCTCTGCCGAAGCTGTGGCGCAGCAATCGGCAAGAAGGCAATCGGCTCGCGAAGGAGGGGAAACCCGAGCCGATTGCGCTATCTTATATCTGCGTCAGATATCGAGCGTGTTGAGACGCTCCCATTCCGTCAGGTGCGAGGCGTAGGAGTTCCACTCCGTCATCTTGAGCTTGATGTAGGAGTTGGAGAAATCCTCACCGAGCATCTGCTTGAGCTCGGTGTCCTTGTCGAAGTTGCGCAGCGCATCGAGCAGGTTGAGCGGCAGCTTCGGTGCATCCGTCACCGTATGGCCGAGCTGGTACATGTCGATGTCGTAACGCTTGCCGGGGTGTGCCTTGCGATGGATGCCGTTGAGGCCCGCCGCAATGATGACCGCCTGCAAGAGATAGGGGTTCGCCGCGCCGTCCGGCAGGCGCAGCTCGAAGCGGCCCTTGCCGGGCACGCGCACCATGTGCGTGCGGTTGTTGCCGGTCCACGTGACGGTATTCGGCGCCCACGTCGCGCCCGAAACTGTACGCGGCGCGTTGATGCGCTTGTACGAGTTCACGGTCGGGTTGGTGATGGCCGAGAGGGATTCGGCGTGGCGCATGATGCCGCCGAGGAAGTGATAGCCCTGCTGAGAGAGGCCCATCTCGTCGGTGGCGTCGTAGAACATGTTGGTCTTGCCGGCCTTGTCCCACACCGAGATATGAGCGTGGCAACCCGAGCCGGTGAGCCCCATGAAGGGTTTCGGCATGAACGTGGCGCGCAGTCCGTGCTTTTCGGCGATCGCCTTGGTCATGAACTTGAAGAACGCGTGACGGTCAGCCGTGATCAGGCTGTCGTCGAAGTTCCAGTTCATCTCCCACTGGCCGTTGGCGTCCTCGTGATCGTTCTGATACGGGCCCCAGCCGAGCTCGAGCATGTAATCGCAGATCTCGGAGATGACGTCGTAGCGGCGCATCAGTGCCTGCTGGTCGTAGCAGGACTTGGTCGCCTTGTCGGCCTCGTCAGAAATCAGAGTACCGCACGGCTTGGTCAGAAAGAACTCGGCTTCGACGCCGGTCTTGACGAACAGGCCTTCGCGCGCGGCGGCCGCCATGATGTTCTTGAGAACGACGCGGGGCGCTTGCAGGACGGGCTTGTCGTCCATCATGCAGTCTGCGGCAACCCAGGCCACATCCTTGCGCCACGGAAGTTGGATCACGGACGCGGAATCAGGCAGGCCGAACATGTCGGGATGCGCCGGCGTCATATCGAACCAGGTGGCGAATCCGGCAAACCCGGCGCCATCCTTCTGCATGTCCGAGATCGCGACCGCCGGTACCAGCTTGGCGCGCTGGCTGCCGAACAGATCCGTGAACGAGATCATGAAATACTTGATCCCGTTCTTCTTCGCGAACTCTCCGAGATCCTGCTGTGTTGTGACTGTAGCCGTATCTAGGGCCATCACCGTTTCCTCTTGGTCTCTTTGTTTTGCTCTTTTTGCAATAGAAAGGGCGGCTAAAAGCCGCCCGTTCCTTGTCCCGGAATCCAGCCCGTGCCCGCCAGCGGCACGCGTGCCATGGCAGCGGCCTCAAGCGTCAGCGCGCAGAGGTCTTCCGGCTCGAGATTGTGGATGTGGTTATGTCCGCATGCGCGTGCGATCGTCTGCACCTCGAGCGTCATGACCTTGAGATAGTTCGCGAGACGGCGACCACCCTTCACCGGATCGAAACGAGCCATCAGCTCCGGATCCTGCGTCGTGATGCCGGCCGGATCGCGGCCTTCGTGCCAGTCGTCATAGGCGCCAGCCGTGGTGCCGAGCTTCTCGTACTCGCCTTCCCACTGCGGATCGTTGTCGCCAAGCGCCACGAGTGCCGCGATGCCAATCGCCACCGCGTCCGCGCCGAGTGCCAACGCCTTGGCAACGTCCGCGCCGTTGCGGATGCCGCCCGAGACGATGAGCTGCACCTTGCGATGCATGTCGAGGTCCTGCAGCGCCTGGACGGCAGGACGGATGCAGGCAAGCGTCGGCAGACCCACGTTCTCGATGAACACTTCCTGCGTGGCGGCCGTGCCGCCCTGCATGCCGTCGAGCACAACCACGTCGGCACCGGCTTTCACCGCAAGCGCCACGTCATAGTAAGGACGCGTGCCGCCGATTTTGACGTAGATCGGCTTCTGCCAATCGGTGATCTCGCGGATCTCCTGGATCTTGATCTCGAGATCGTCCGGGCCGGTCCAGTCGGGATGACGGCAAGCCGAGCGCTGATCGATGCCCTTCGGCAGGTTGCGCATCTCGGCAACGCGATCGGAGATCTTCTGGCCGAGCAGCATTCCGCCGCCGCCGGGCTTCGCGCCCTGGCCGACGACCACCTCGATGGCGTCCGCACGACGAAGATCGTCCGGGTTCATGCCGTAACGCGAAGGCAGGTATTGATAGATGAGCGTCTTCGACTGCCCGCGCTCTTCCGGCGTCATGCCGCCGTCGCCCGTCGTCGTCGACGTTCCCGCGATCGATGCGCCGCGACCGAGCGCTTCCTTGGCGTGCGCCGAAAGCGCACCGAAGCTCATGCCCGCGATGGTAATCGGAATCTTGAGCTCGATCGGTTTCTTCGCGAAGCGCGTTCCGAGCGTCACCGCCGTCGAGCACTTCTCGCGATAGCCTTCCAGCGGATAGCGCGAGATCGAGGCGCCGAGGAACAGGAGATCGTCGAAGTGCGGAACTTTGCGCTTCGCGCCGGCACCACGAATATCATAGATGCCGGTTTGAGCGGCGCGGCGGATTTCCGAAAGCGTGTAGTCGTCGAACACCGCGGATTTGCGCGGCGTGGTCGGGGGGTTATGGTACGACATCAGTAGGCATCCGCATTGTCGATGTTGAAGTTGTAGAGCTTCCGCGCAGAACCGTAGCGCTTGAACTCGCTTGTCTTGACATCCGTAATGCCGGCTTTTTCGAGAAGCTTGCCGAGCGCCTCATGATGCTCGGGGCGCATCTCCTTCTCGATGCAATCGGCGCCGAGGCTCTTCACCTTGCCGCGAACGAACAGCTTCGCTTCGTAGATCGAGTCGCCGAGCGCATCGCCCGCATCGCCGAGCACGACCAGGTGCCCGCTCTGCGCCATGAACGCCGACATGTGGCCGATGTTGCCTTTGACAACGATGTCGATGCCCTTCATCGACACGCCACAGCGCGACGACGCATTGCCTTCGATCACGAGCAAACCGCCGCGGCCGGTGGCGCCGGCATACTGGCTTGCATCACCCTTGATCCGGACCGTGCCCGACATCATGTTCTCGGCGACGCCCGGGCCGGCAGAGCCGTGCACGGTGACGTACGCCTTCTTGTTCATGCCCGCGCAGTAGTAGCCGACGTTTCCGCGGATCTCGACTTCGATCGGCGCGTCGATGCCGACCGCGATCGAGTGGAAGCCCATCGGATTGAGGACTTCCCACACCTTGTCGTTAGAGCCGTCCGTCTGCCTGTGAAGATCCTGATTGAGCTCGCGAAGGGGTGCTTTCGCGAGATCAATGGTCTGCTTGGTGCCAATGCTCCCGTCCATTTTCTTATCTCTCCCAGAAGTAAACGGTGGCCGGCTCCGGCTCCCAAACCTTGGCGTTCTCGATGCCGGGGAGGTTTGCGAGTGCGCGATATTCCGAACCGAAAGCGACGTACTGATCGGTCTCGGCCATCACGGCCGGCTTGCAGGCGATCGGATCGCGGATGACACCGAATCCGTCCTTGGTGCCGACGACGAAAGTGAAGAAGCCGTCGAGATCGTCGAGGCTCTTCGTGAGCGCTTCGCCGAGATTGCTGCCCTGGTTCATGCGCCAGGTGAGGTAGGCCGCGGCCACCTCGCTGTCGTTTTGCGTCTCGAACGTCATGCCGTCATGCTTGAGTTCGCGGCGCAGGTTGTTGTGGTTCGAGAGCGAGCCGTTGTGCACGAGGCACTGGTCCGCGCCGGTCGAGAACGGATGCGAGCCCATCGTGGTGACGGCGGATTCGGTCGCCATGCGCGTATGGCCGATGGCGTGCGTTCCGGTCATCTTCGCGAGATCGAAGCGCTTCGCGACTTCGGTCGGATATCCGACCTCCTTGTAGATCTCGACAGAAGCGCCCGTCGCCATGATCCGAACGGAAGGGAAGCCCTCGCGGATCGCGGCCTTGGCTTCCTCGACCTTGTCTTCCGGAACCGAAAGGATAGCGTGCGTCGACTTCTGCACGAACGACACCTTGCTGCCGACGGCCTTTGCGACGGCGGCGTCGAGGCCCTTGAAGTCCACGTCGGGGTTCGGCGACTGAACCGTGACCTTGAACTTGCCCTTCTCAGCCGTGCCGTAGATCGCAAATCCCGCAGAGTCCGGGCCGCGCTCGCACATGGTCGCAAGCATCTCGGCCGTGAGCGCACCGAGCTGCGGCTCGAGTGCTTTGTCCTTCAGGAATAGTCCGACAATTCCGCACATCTGGCGCATGCCTTCGTGTTGTTGGTTGCCAGCGGAACCTACAGGAGAGACACGGAGGCGTCAATCAGGGGGAAACAAATTTTCTTTTAAAGAAACTTCGCAATCGCGAGCAGATCCCCAAGAGGAACCCTCGGAACACGCACGAATGCGGCACCGCACAACGCGAGCAAATGCACGTCGACGCTTCGAAATTTTCGGCAACGCTGGTCGGGCATCAGGCGTGAAAATATGCGTGCTCACGCTTTCGCGATCGTGACGTCGCGATATCAAAGATCATCGCGATTGAAAGGGCGCCGCGCCTATCTGCGCTCGTAGATGATCACCGAAAGATAGACGGCAGGCATCTCGATCAGCTTGTCGGGACCATGCAGCTCGGCGGAATCGAACATCATCGAATCTCCCGCCTCCAACGTGTAGGAGCGATCACCGTGCGCGTACGAGAGCTTGCCGCTCAGCATGTAGATGAACTCGATGCCCTCGTGACGGAATTCGGTGTAGGTCACGGCGTCCTTGTTGAGAGAGATCAGATAAGGCTCGACCGCAACATCGCCACCGAGAGATTGGCCGAGCAGATGATAGTTGTGCCCCACTTTCGTGCCGCGCCGGCGAATGGAAACGCCCTCACCTTTCTTCGTATGCGAGCACCCGCGGCCACGGTCGTAAGTCGCAAGCAGCATCGTCAGAGGAATGTTCAATGCCGACGCCAGCAGTTGCAACGTCGAGAGCGACGGCGAAATTTGTCCGTTCTCGATCTTTGACAACATGCCCGAGGAAATGTCGGCGACAGAGGCCAGTTCCGACACGGTGAGGCCCGCGTGCTTGCGATAGTCGCGCACTTGCGCCCCGATTGCGTTCTCCAAGGTTCGCGCAACGATGTCCGGCGCTCCGGATCCCGTCGTCAGGTGCGCCACCTTCGCCCGCGTTCCCGTCTTCTTCTTAACGACCTTGGTGACAACCTTGCGCTTGGCCATGGCAGCAATCGATCTTCCGGCTTGAGCTGAGAAAACGCGTCCCTCCGCGCACGAACTCATACGCCAGGGGTGCAAACTCGTTTCAGGATGCCCCATTCCGAAGCCGCGCACAAACGTGGGCCGCAGCCAGCCTCAACGTCCTCAACGCCAATCCGTTAACGCGCGACGGCTGGACCAGCGTGTCTTCCCAGCCGGCCGAAGATCGTTCGCTTAGGTTCGGCACGCGCGCTGGCTGCGTTTTCCTCTTTTGCGTACTTTCCTCAAGCGAAAAAAAGTTGACCCTTAAGAACCGGCATGCATAAGGTTTCGCAACAAGTACCGATCGCTGTTTGGAACCCGCCTTTCCAACCGAAGTGGTTCCCCTGGTTTCTAGAGGCGGCAACGTCCAGACAGCTACACTGGAGCCCAGGCGAAAGCTTGGGCTCCATTTTTCTTCCTACGCCCTGCTGAGCGGCTCTCGGCGATAACACCCTCGGCGCTTGCAACCCCTTGACGCCGCGTCGGCATTTGCGATGCTCCGCACATGCTGACTCTTTCCATCCTCCGCCACGCGAAATCGAGCTGGGCAGATCCAGAGCTGGACGATCATGAGCGCCCCCTCGCCAAGCGCGGGGCCAAGGCGATTCCGATCCTGGCGAAGTTCATGCGCCAGGCGAAGCTCAGGCCCACACTGGCACTCTGCTCGGACGCAATGCGGACGCGCGCCACGCTGACGCTTCTGTTGGCGGAATTGGGACCGCCGGCGCCGAGGGTCATCTACGACGAAACGCTCTACCTCGCGTCGCCGTACACGATCAGATCAGCGCTTGCGGAAGCCGACAGCGAGCCGCACATCCTCCTCGTCGGCCACAATCCTGGCCTGCATGCCCTGACGCTCGAGCTTGTCGGAGAGGGTGATCGCAAGATGCTGGCCGCACTCGCGCAAGAGTTCCCGACCGGGGCCCTGGCTGTGCTGTCGTTCGACGCAGTGAACTGGAAGGATCTCAAGTCTGCGAGCGGCCACCTCGAACAGTTCACGACGCCGCGTCGGCTCGGCTCGTAGAATTCGGACGGCTCAGTCGGCGGCGATCATATCCTGAGACAACCGCAACCGGCACACGAAGCCCGACGGATCGAAGCTGACGTTGGGAAACTCGGCGCCCGTCCCCGCGAACGTGGCAACCAGGCTCAACCCAAAGCCCTGCCGCTCGGGAGAAACCACCGGCGGTCCGTTTCTCTCTGTCCAATCCACTTCGAGATAGCTCTCCTCGCCGCAGTCGAAAAACGTCCATCCGATCGCCACCGATCCGACCGGAGTGCTCAGCGCGCCGTAAGCCAGCGCGTTCGCCGTGAGTTCATGGATAACGAGCGTGAACGTCTGAACCATCCCGCCCTTGAGCCGGACTGATGGACCGGATGCGACTATGCGATGGGCTGCCTCGCCGAGTTCGGCCTCGACGATCTCGTGAAGCTCCGCCCCGGCGTGCCCGGTCGCGGTCGCCATGTGATAGGCCCGCGCGATGGCCCGAAGCCGCCCGATCAGCGCGCTACGCGCATCCGCAATGCTGCGTCCGTCGCTGACCGTTCTGAGCGAAATGGATTGAATGATCGCAAGCAGGTTCTTGCCGCGATGCACATGCTCGCCGGCCAGCGCCACCAAGGTATCCGTACGTCGCTTCTCGCTCTCGAGCGCATCCGCCAGCCGGTCCCGCTCGCGCTCGAGTTCGGCATGTTTTTCAGCTGCGCGACGCAACCCGAGAAAAGTGCCGATCTTCGCGCCTGCAAGTTCAGGCACGATCGGCCACGCCAGATAATCAAACGGACCGGAATGGCGCGAGAGCAAGGAGAGAGCCTGCGAAACTTCCTGCGATACGAAGATTACCGGAAGATCGGAAAGTCCGCGCAACGCGCGCATGAGCCGAGCGGGATCGGGATTGGCTCCATCCGGCCCATCGAGGTGGACCAACACGACCGGCGAAGAGCGCTCGCGCGCAACCCGCCCGACGTCCTCGCCCGAGTTCGCGAAAGAAACCGAGCGCGCGACATCCGCGAGCGATTTCTGATAATCCGCTTGGCACGCCGCCGGAGCATCGACAACGAGAAGATCGGCACCTGCCTCGGGGCGTGTCATCAGATGACCTGATTACGGTAGAGCGGAACCGGTGAAGCAGCGTTGAGAGGCCGACGCGCCAACGCCACGCGCGCATCCAAGACCTACAATTGCGTCGCCGGCGCGACGAGTTCATCGACGATCTGCTTGACGACTTCAAAGTCGAAGGGTTTCGAAACCGTCATCCGCTCGCGAAACGCATCCGGCATGGCGTGGATGCCGTGTCCGGTCGCGAACGCGAACGGAATTCCACGCTCGCCCAGCGCTTGAGCTACGGCAAAACAGTCATGATCCCCGAGCGTCACATCCAGGATCGCGGCATCGATCGCCTTCGAGGCGACGAGTTCGAGCGCTTGCGCCTCCGAATGCGCAGGACCAACCGTCTCGTGCCCGTACTCGGTGAGCAGGTCGGAGAGCATCATTGCTATCAACGCCTCGTCATCGACAACCAGGACTCGCGCCATTCTACTTCCACCTGCTACGGCCCAAAGACCATCCATTCGCGGAGCAAAGCCAAGTGTGTTTCCAATTTCGAGAACGGCACACTGGGAAGCACGGTACAGATCGACGAAGCAGAGCGTGAATCACGTTTGGCCCCGTTGCAATCAAAAATGCGATCATCCCTTACAGAGCTTGCGCTGCCCGCAGTTATGGAGGGGCGCCCAGAACGCCTCCGGGACGCCACCCTAGCCCACGCTTGCAAGACATACGCTGATGAAGCGAATGGCCAAGCCGCTACTGCCGCGACAAAGCGCAGGACAGCCTTGGAAAAACACTGGCCAATCAGAGCGTTGATGCTGAACGCTGTTACGGTCTCGCCGATCGGAAACCTACCGAAGCAGCGCCCACGGGCCGCGGTCCTCTCTGGCTTCCAAGCCCGGCCGGCGTATCCGGAATGCGGGCATCAGTACCAAAGAACAACGCCTGGCTAACCAGCGCCCGCACCGTGTTCGGCTCGAAAGGCTTGGTAATCAGGAAGGTCGGCTCGGGACGCTCTCCGGTCAGAAGCCGTTCCGGGAAGGCGGTAATGAAAATGACCGGCACATTGAAGCCGAGCAGGATCTCGTTCACCGCATCGAGACCCGAGCTGCCGTCAGCAAGATGGATGTCGGCCAGCACGAGACCAGGCTTCTTCTTGCGCACTTCGGCAAGAGCTTCGCGATGCGTACGCGCAATTCCCGATACCCGATGACCGAGCCCCTTTACCAGGGCTTCGAGATCCATCGAGATCAATGGCTCGTCCTCGATGATGAGCACGTCCGTTGCTGTCTGCTCGGCGATCTGCTCACCCGCCTCTTCGATCAAACGCGTGACCTCGGAGGTCGAGCAATCGAGAATTTCAGCGATCTGCTGCGTGGTGAAGCCTTCGACGGAGGCCAAGAGGAACGCCTGCCGCGGCAATGGCGTGATTGCGTCGAGGCTGCGATCTGCCTGCGTCTTCGGAGTCGTTGGCTCGTGATTGACGCTGATCGAGTTCCACACCTTGAGGAAGCACTTATAAAGTCCGACCCGCTTCATGTTGCCTTGCGGAAAACTGTCGGGATCGGCGACTAGCGTTTCCAGCACCGCCACCACATAAGCGTCGCCACTTTCCTGGCTACCTGTCAACGCGCGCGCAAAGCGCCTGAGATACGGCAGCTGAGGCGCAATCGTTTCAGCAAGCGACATACCGATTTCTCCCTACATGGCGGCCTGCTCTGCAATCGGCACGGCCGCGACCCTCAAGACTAACGTTTGACGAGCGTTAAAGTTCCAAATGAAATTTACTATTTGATATCAATAAATTAAGGCGAGATCGCGTTAGCGCGCAGTGCTTTTGAGCAACGTTCCGGCGGGCGGCGTCTCGCCCTCATGATGGCTGCCGGGCTTGAGATCTTCATCACCAAGCAGTTCCACCAGCCTGTTGCGGGCCCGGTTTACGCGGCTCTTGATGGTGCCGACTGCGCAGCCGCAGATCTGCGCCGCCTCCTCGTAAGAGAAGCCTTCCGCGCCGACCAGAACCAGCGCCTCGCGCTGATCGGACGGCAGCGTCGCAAGAGCATCGCGAAAGTCCGACAGGTCGAGATGTCCGTACTGCTCGGGCTGGACCGAAAGCGAATTCTGATAATGGTCGTCAGGATCGTCGACCTCGCGCCGCAACTTGCGATGCTGCGAAAAATAGACGTTGCGCAGAATGGTGAACAGCCACGCCCGGAAATTCGTCCCCGGCGTGAAGGAATCTCGGCTGTTCCATGCCTTCACCAGCGTTTCCTGCACGAGATCGTCCGCGCGCGCAGGATCGTTCGCGAACGATCGGGCGAAAGCGCGCAGATGAGATATCGCTCCGACCAGAGCTTGCTCGAAATCCGGGGCTGCCATTGTCAGCTCTCACCCGCCTTGTCTTTTTCGGACTTTTTGAGTTGATCGAGCAGCTGCAGGAACTTGTCCGGCACCGTTTCCCGCACGACCTCCTCATAGGACTCGCGCAGCTTCCGCCCGAGCGCGCCCTGAATGCCGGCATCGATGCTCGCGGTCTGTTCTGTGCTCATGGCACTCTCAGCTGTCACGCTCTGAGCCGGTTGAACCGATTTCGGAGTGGTCATTTTCCTTAAATCCCTCGGAACCTTTCTATGAGAGCGAGCTTTGAAAGTGCTCGCCATGCGGAGCGATGTGCCGACGGTCAAAGACGGCTTCGTCGTTGACCTCCCGAACGGCGCCTATCATCACCCAAATTTTAGGCTTACCCCGCATTCGTCCCCGTCACGCATCGATCTCGAATTTATCCAGCGGTTTCCGAACTCATTCCAGAAAACGAAAAACCGAAGCATCTTCAGCGCCTTGAGCCAAATCCTCGCCGATCCGGCGGAAGACATTCCGCCAAACCGGCAACGCAAAACGCGCGAACATATGAGAAGTTCCATTGATAAACACTGTCCGGACCGACTAGGCAGCTGGCTCATTTGGGTCTTACCAATTGCGCGGCATTTCATAACCAAAACTGCCAAGCCGCACGTCCACGGAACCCCCTGGCGCTTTCGACGTTAGCCCTAGCATTCTCCGATCGGACGCCCCCGCGGGTGTCCTTGGGGAGATCGCGAGATCCCGTTCTATCGATCCACGGGGTCCGGCGATCCGAAAAAGCTGGCGCCGCCCGCACCCCCTCCCCGACCCTAGAGCACGGGTGGCGTCATGCTCGTGGTGTCGGCCGCAGAAACCTCCCAACACTGCGACCGGCACCACACACTGTTCGGGTTCCCACAGCACACGCCTCTTAGCCTCCTGCACCGAAGCATCCCGATCCGAGACGCCTCGATGCACTTCCCGATAAAAGCCCGTGAGCTGACAAGTAGGACTTTGATCGAACGCGCGTCCCCGCGTGCTGCATTGCAGCTCAAGATGCCCAACAACGAAGCTTTGATCGGAGGCGAACCTTTTTCTATATTGGACGTGCCCTCGGCGATGCGGAGCGACCAATGTATCAGGCGACCTGGCAGCACACGACTTACCGGTTCGACAACCTCAAGGACCTGATGGCAAAAGCCACCCCTCCGCGATCCGGCGATGTGCTGGCCGGTGTCGCAGCCGCGAGTGCAGAGGAAAACGTTGCGGCCAAAATGGCCCTCGCCGACGTTCCGCTGAAGACATTTCTTTCCGAACTGCTCATTCCCTATGAAGAAGACGACGTCACCCGCCTGATCATCGATCGCCACGACGCAGCGGCCTTCGCGCCAGTGTCATCGATGACCGTTGGCCAGTTCCGCGACTGGCTGCTCTCGGAAAAGGCAACCACCGAGGCGCTGTCCCGCCTCACGCCGGGCCTGACACCCGAGATGATCGCCGCTGTCTCGAAGCTGATGCGCAACCAGGATCTGATCCTCGTTGCCCGCAAGGTCTCCGTCATCACCCGCTTTCGCAACACGATCGGGCTCAAGGGCCGGCTCTCGGTTCGCCTGCAGCCGAACCATCCGACCGACGACCCGAAAGGCATCGCCGCCTCCGTCATCGATGGCCTGATGTACGGCTGCGGCGACGCGGTGATCGGCATCAATCCGGCGACCGACAACGTCGGCGCGATCATCGACATGCTGTCGATGCTGGACCGCATGATCGACCGGCTCGAGATTCCGACCCAAAGCTGCGTATTGACTCACGTGACCACCTCGATCGAGGCGATCTCCCGCGGCGCGCCCGTCGACCTGGTGTTCCAGTCGATCGGCGGCACGGAAGCGCTCAATTCCTCGTTCGGCGTCACGCTCGGCATTCTGAAGGAAGGCCGCGAAGCCGCCTTGTCGCTGAAGCGCGGCACCGTCGGCGACAACGTCATGTATTTCGAGACGGGACAGGGCGCTGCTCTCTCCGCCGATGCCCATCACGGCGTCGACCAGCAGACCCTCGAAGCCAGGGCCTATGCCGTCGCACGCGAGTTCAAGCCGCTGCTCGTCAACACCGTCGTCGGCTTCATTGGACCTGAGTACCTTTACAGCGGCAAGGAGATCATCCGCGCCGGCCTGGAAGATCACTTCTGCGGCAAGCTGATGGGCATCCCGATGGGCTGCGATGTCTGCTACACCAACCACGCCGAGGCCGACCAGGACGACATGGACACGCTGCTGACGCTGCTCGGCGCGGCCGGCGTCACGTTCGTCATGGGAATTCCCGGCGCCGACGACATCATGCTCAACTACCAGTCCACGTCGTTCCACGACTCGCTTTACGTGCGTGAGGCACTTGGGCTGAGGCGCGCCCCTGAATTCGAAGCGTGGCTCGAGCGCATGGGCATCATGGAGCCCGGCGGCCGTATCATCACCGAGAAGCCGACCAAAGCTCTGCTCGAGCACGCCGCGGGAGCCGCCGCATGACACCCGATGACCCCTGGCTCAATCTCCGCCAATTCACCGAAGCCCGGATCGGACTTGGCCGGTCGGGCGCGGGCATGCCGACGACCGAAGTGCTGAAATTTTCGATGGCCCACGCGCAAGCCCGCGATGCCGTCAAAACGCCGATCGAATGGACGGGTGTCGAAGACGATTTGAAGACGCTTGGCCTCACCCCGCTGCGGATCACCAGCGCCGCTCCGGACCGTGACACATACCTGAGACGCCCGGATCTCGGCCGCCGCCTGAGCCCCGAATCCCGCCAGACGCTTTCCGCGCTCTCGCCCTCGGCGACCGACTTGCTGATCATCATCGGTGACGGGCTGTCGTCTACGGCCATCACCGCCAACGCGGTCGCGACGGTCGCTGCTCTCTTGCCTCTTGCGCGCCAGAACGAATGGCGCCTCGGCCCTGTGCTGCTCGCGACCCAGGCGCGCGTTGCCCTCTGCGACGATGCCGGAGAATTCCTGAAAGCCCGTGCGGCCGTTATGCTGATCGGCGAACGCCCCGGCCTGTCATCTCCGGACAGTCTCGGCGCTTATTTGACGTGGGAACCGCGGGTTGGCCGCAAGGACGGCGAGCGCAACTGCATTTCGAACATCCGCAACGGCGGTATCTCCTCTGACGAAGCGGCGTTCAAGATCGCCTGGCTCCTGCGCGAGGCCTTCCGGCGGCGCCTGACCGGCGTCAATCTCAAGGACGAGAGCAACTATCAGCTCGAGGTCAGCAAGCGTCCGGCCGCACTTTCGAGCCCCTGACGCGCTCCTCTCCCACCCGGTTTCTGTTTTTGCTGGCCATCCCGGCCTCACTCGCGGCCGGGAGTAATCACCTATTCACCAAAGCCGTGTACACCTGTCCGATCAGTGGTCGGACACTAAGAAAAAGAAGAAGCTGCGGATGCACGTCGTGATTGTCGACCCCAGCCGGGTCGTCCAACAGAAACTGGCTACCGAACTCGAAGCAACGGGTTGCTTCGTCGACTGTTTCACGGCATCCGACCTTGCGCTTCAGTACATCGAAGCGACGCGCACGGTCGACGTGGTGCTGACCAGCCTCGAGATTGATCCGATACCCGGCCTTGAGCTGTGCTGGACCCTCCGCACGTTCGTCGGCGAGAAACGCCCGCTGCACATCATCGTCATGTCCTCGAACACCAGCGAACGGGCGCTCGCCGAAGCGCTCGATTGCGGCGCCGACGATTTTGCCGTGAAGCCGGTACGGCGCGAAGAGCTGATGGCGCGGCTGCGCGCGGCCAACCGAATGATCACGCTGCAGCGCCAGCTCGTCGAGCAGGCCAGCACCGATTACCTGACCGGCGCCCTCAACCGCAGGGCCTTTCTGGCGACAATGGAAGAAAAGCGCCGCGAGCTCGACGCCAGCGACGATCTCTCGGTTTGCCTGCTCGATATCGATCACTTCAAGAGCATCAACGACAGCCACGGCCATGACGTAGGCGACGAGGTCATCAAGGCCGTTGCCCGCATCGCCGGCGAGGAAGCGCCCATCGTCGCCCGGCTTGGCGGCGAGGAATTCGCAATCGCGTTTCCAGTTCTCGGCGTCGAACAGGCGGCCCACTGGTGCGAGGTCATCCGCAACAACATTGCCGGGCAAACATTCGAATCCGCGACCGAATCGTTCCAGATCACCTGCAGCTTCGGCCTGACGTCGTGGAACCCGGACGAATCCCTCGGGATTGCACTGCAGCGAGCCGACCGTGCCCTAATGGACGCAAAGCGCGGCGGCCGTAATCAAGTAAAAGTCGCGGAGCCAGCGGCGCTTGAGCTCGCCTAGCGTCTGGCCCTCTCAGCCCCAGCCTGCTTAAATTTATTGCAGAGCAGCAAGCACTTGCCTTCAAGTTACCCCCCAAAGAGGGATTGCCGCTTTTCGCCATAAGGGAATATCCTTATGCGGCCGTTCGGCGCACCGACAGGGGAGCAACACATGACGGAACATCACACTCAAGGCGTTACCTACGAAAAAGTAGATGACGCCTATTTCAAAGCACGCGGCCTAAAACGCCACGCTGGCGTGTGGTCGCTTTGGGCACTCGGCGTGGGCGCCGTGATTTCCGGTCACTTCTCCGGATGGAACCTCGGCCTCGCACAAGGCGGATGGGGCGGCATGTTCTTTGCCACCATCATCATCGCCATCATGTATCTCGGCTTGACGTTCAGCCTCGCCGAGATGAGCCCGGCCATGCCGCACACGGGCGGCGCCTACTCCTTCGCGCGCACCGCATTCGGCCCCTGGGGCGGCTTCCTGACCGGCCTTGCCGAGAACGTCGAATATGTGATCACGCCGTCGGTGATCGTATTCTTTATCGGCAGTTACGCAGCTGCCATTCTCGGAGCGCCGGCTGAAGCGCAACCCTTGTTCTGGATCGCGTTCTACATCGTGTTCGTGACCTTGAACTACATCGGCGTCGAGCTCTCGTTCCGCTTCTCGCTGATCATCACCATCCTGGCCCTGCTCTGTCTCGCGGTGTTCTACATCAGCGCGATCGGCCATATCGACTTCAGCCGCTGGGCTTTGAACATCGGTTCTGACGGCGCCGAGCTGCCGGAAGGCAACGGTCCATTCCTACCGTTCGGGCCTTATGGCATCCTGGCCGGCCTGCCGTTCGCGGTCTGGCTGTTCCTCGCCATCGAGCAGCTACCGCTCGCGGCAGAAGAATCCGTCGATCCCAAGCGCGATATGCCGAAGGGCATCATGCTTGGCATGTTCACGCTTCTTCTCTCGGCGTTTCTGGTGCTAACGCTCAACCCGTCGGTCATCGGAGTTGGCGCACAGAAACTGGGGGCTTCGGGCGAACCGCTGCTCGACGGCTTCCGTGCCATCTACGGTACCGAGATCGCAACGATCCTCGCCGTCGTCGCCCTCACCGGCCTTATCGCGAGCTTCCATACGATCATCTACGCCTACGGCCGCCAGATCTACTCGCTGTCGCGCGCCGGCTACTTCCCGACCGCACTTTCGCTGACCCACGGCACCCGCAAAACTCCGCACGTCGCATTGATCACGGGCGCCCTTATCGGCCTCGCGGTGATGCTGGTCGTGTGGTTTGCGGAAGGCGCTGACCAGGGCGCCAAGCTGATCGGCGGCACGCTGCTGAACATGGCCGTCTTTGGCGCCATGTTCTCTTACGTGATGCAAGGCCTCACCTACATCAAGCTCAAGAAGGACTTCCCGACCCTCGAGCGTCCTTACAAGAGCCCGCTCGGCGTCGTCGGCGCCGCCCTCACGGTCATCATCGCGCTGGTGACGATCTACATGCAGCTCCAGGATCCGGCCTACAGCGTCGGCGTCTACTGGGTCGCAGGTTGGTTTGCGATCGGCATCATCTACTTCGCGCTGATCGGCCGTCACAAGCTGATCCTCTCGCCGGAAGAAGAGTTCGCGCTTACCAAGGGCGAGAAGGCCTACGAGACGCACTGAGCCGCGCTCTCAAGCCTATCAAACACCATGACGGGCGGCCTCCGGGCCGCCCGTTTTTCGTTCGGTCGATCTCGACCGGGAAACAGCAAAGCTCACAATATTTCGTCGAATACAGCTAGGATGACGGAAATATTCGCGCGGCAGATGTCACAGCGCC
Organism: Hyphomicrobium sp. LHD-15; assembly: GCF_031157355.1. Lineage (GTDB taxonomy): Bacteria > Pseudomonadota > Alphaproteobacteria > Rhizobiales > Hyphomicrobiaceae > Hyphomicrobium_C. The sequence continues at coordinate 38,573 of NZ_JAVIFT010000008.1, read as the reverse complement.
AGCAAGACCTACAGGTAAAAATATGAAGGCGCGCAAGCACGCTTGACAGGGGTAAGCACCATCGCTGTATTCCACGAGATACAGCCTCTCAGCAGGATCCCCTCACATGACCAAGCTCGCACGAACGTTTGCATCCTTCTTCGCCATGGCCTTCCTGGCGATCCCCCTGGCGAACGCGCAGGACGCGCGTCCTGCCGAGAATGCGGCGGTTGCCACTAAGCCAGTCGTTGTCTTCGCCGCCGCAAGCCTCAAGAACGCCCTCGATACCATTGCCAAGGATTGGGAAGCCAAGACCGGCAAGAAGGCGACGCTGTCGTTTGCGGCATCGTCCGCCATTGCCAAGCAGATCGAATCCGGCGCGCCTGCCGACCTCTTCATCTCCGCCGATCTCAAGTGGATGGATTGGGTCGCCGAGCGTAAGCTGATCGACGACGCCTCGCGCAAGACGCTGCTCGGCAACACGCTCGTGCTGATCGCACCGGCTGAGAGCACCGTGAACCTCAAGATCGAGAAAGGCTTCAAGCTCGCTGAGGCACTTGGTGAAGGGCGCCTCGCAATGGGCGATCCGAAGTCCGTCCCAGCCGGCATCTATGGCCAAGCCGCGCTGACCAGCCTCGGTGTCTGGGATCAGGTCTCCGCAAAGGTCGCCGGAGCCGAGAACGTGCGCGTCGCGCTGACCTACGTCGCACGCGGAGAGACGCCGCTCGGCGTAGTCTACGGCACCGACGCGAAGAGCGAGCCGAAGGTCAAGGTGGTCGACATCTTCCCCGCCGACAGCCATCAGCCGATCGTCTATCCGGTCGCAATCACCGCGTCATCGACCAACGCCGACGCCAAGGCATTTCTCGCCTATCTGTCGACGCCCGAAGCCGCAAAGGTTTTCGAGGGCCAAGGCTTCACGGTTCTGAAGTAGACAACGAACATCCGGCCCCTTTCGCTCGCATTAGCCGACAAAGGGGCCGGATTTCTCTCCGCGGATCTCAGACATCGTCGAGATCCGATTCGAACACGATCAGCTCGGCACGCACCGCCTCGGCCGCCCGATCTTCGATCCGACGATACGCCGCGATCAGCGCCCGTCCGAAATCCGTAAGCTCCGCGCCGCCGCCATGCGCACCACCCGCCGCGGTCGTCAGCAGCGGCCGCTTGAACAGCTTGCCGAGCTCGTCCACGAGCAGCCACGCGCGCCTATAGGACATCTCGAGCTCGCGCGCGGCCGACGAGATCGATCCCGTCCGCCCGATCGCCTCCAGTAGGTCGGCCTTGCCGGGGCCGAGCTGTCGCCCGTCCGGAAACACGACCCGCAGCCGCAACGAGGCCCGCGACAACGGCCCATCGGCCGCGATCGCCTTGCGCCGGACGGCCGGCTCGGTTTCTTTCCGCTTTCCCTTCATAGGACCTGCTTCATCACGCCTGATTGCCCCCTCGCAAGCGACAACCGCAAATCTACAGTGCAGCGCCGAAGGAAGCGAGAGCGTTGCGAGGCCCGTCCCCCTGTGCTTGTTGGAGGCAGGTGTCGAAGAAGAAGGGAGAGAGGGTGAGCGAAGTCGAGGTATCCCCATCGAACGCTGGGCTGGACCAATTGGCCGAGCGGTCGATCCGCCACTTCGCCCTGCCCCCAGGCGTCATCCCCACGCTGATCAACATCTCGGAAAACGCCACATACCGGCTCGACGACCCCGCCACCGGCAATCGCTGGGCGCTCCGCATCCACCGCGAGGGATACCATTCCCGCGCCGCCATCGCGTCCGAGCTGGCCTGGCTTGCGGCCCTCCGGGCGGCCGAAGCGGCCAATGTGCCGGCCCCGATCCAGGGCCGAGACGGCGAATTCATTCAGTCGGTGAAAGCGGAAGGCCTTGCGAATCCGCGCAACGTCGTTCTCTTCGATTGGGAAGCAGGCCAGGAGCCTGCCGCCAACGACGTCGCGGGCTTCGAGAAGCTCGGCGAAACGGCCGCCCGGATGCACGCACACGTTTGCACCTGGAAACGCCCGTCCTGGTTCGAGCGCCACACCTGGAATTTCGAGACCAGCCTGGGTGCCACGCCACACTGGGGCCGTTGGCGGGATGGCATGGGCATGACGCCGGAGATCGAGCGCGTGCTTGGCGAGACCGTCGCGCTGATCGAGCGGCGCCTCGCGCGCATCGGCACCGGACCCGGCGTGTTCAATCTCGTCCACGGCGATATGCGCCTCGCTAATTTGCTGATGGACGACGGCACCGTGAAGGTCATCGATTTCGACGACTGCGGCTTCTCCTGGTTCCTCTACGATTGCGCGACCACGGTCTCGTTCTTCGAGGAGGCTCCCGAAGTACCCGAGCTGATCGAAGCCTGGGTGCGCGGCTATCGCCGCATCGGCACGCTGAGCCCGGACGAGGAAGCCGAGATCGCAACCTTCGTCATGCTGCGCCGCATCCTGCTCGTCGCCTGGATCGGCTCGCACGCGGAAACCGATCTCGCCCGCTCGATGGGGGTCGCTTACACCCAAGGTACGGTTCCGCTTTGCGAGCGCTACCTGTCCCGCTTCGGCGCAGCGCACGCCGTATCCGGAACGGTCTTCCCTGAGCAAGAGAGAGCGAGATGACGGCGAAGCACTTCATAAACGGAACCTGGTATGCCGCCGCGAAGGGTGGAGAAATCGACGTTATCAACCCTGCTAACGAGCGAGTCTTTGCCACCATTGCCGCCGGCACCGCCGAGGACGTGGACCGCGCGGTCGCGGCCGCCAAGACAGCCGGCCAGGGCGCCTGGGTCAGAACCACCGGGCGCGAGCGTGCAGTGGTCCTTCGCGCGATCGCTTCCGGGCTGGAAGCCGAGCAACAGGCGCTTGCCGAACTCGAAGTCCGCGACAACGGCAAGCCGCTGCCCGAGGCCCTGGGCGACATCTCGGATACCATCTACTGCTTCAATCTCTACGCCACCTACGCCGAGGAGCTGGACGCAAAGCAGGACCAGCCCATCGCCGTACCCGATGATCGCTTCAAGACCACCGTAAAGTACGTGCCGGCAGGCGTCGCCGGATTGATCGTGCCGTGGAACTATCCGCTGCTGATGGCCGCCTGGAAGGTGGCCCCCGCCCTCGCCGCAGGCTGCACGCTCGTGCTGAAACCGTCCGAGTTTACGTCCCTCACCGCGCTGGAACTGGCCCGCATCTGCGAGACCGCCGGCGTTCCGCCGGGCGTCGTCAACGTTGTGACCGGCTACGGAGCCGAAGCTGGTGCCCGTCTCAGCACGCATCCGGATGTCAGAAAGCTCGCCTTCACCGGGTCCATCCCGACCGGCATTGCCGTCGCCACGGCCGCGGCCCGCGAGATCAAGAGCGTGAGCTTGGAGCTTGGCGGAAAATCTCCCATCGTCGTGTTCGATGACGCCGACCTGGAACAAGTCATCGAATGGGTCATGTTCGGGATCTTCTGGAACCAGGGCCAAGTCTGCAGCGCCACCTCGCGCCTGATCGTTCAATCGGGAATTGCCGGCCGCCTAGTTGAACGGCTTGCCGAGGAGGCCAAGAAAATCACCATCGGCGACGGCATGGACGCGGGCGTGTTGCTCGGCCCGCTCGTCAGCCGTCCGCAGTACGACAAGGTCATGGGCTACATCGAGGTCGGCAAACGCGAAGCCTCTCTCGTATCCGGCGGACAGCGCCCCGCGGGCTTTAATGCCGGCTATTTTGTCGAACCGACCATCTTCACCGGCGTCGCCCCGGAAGCGCGCATCTGGAAGGAGGAGATCTTCGGCCCCGTGCTCGCGGTCGCATCCTTCAAGACCGAGGAGGAGGCCCTTGCGCTAGCCAACAATACCGAATTCGGATTGGCCGCAGCCGTCATGACCTCGGATCTCGATCGCGCAGCTCGCATTGCCGATCGCTTCGAGGCGGGCGTGGTCTGGATCAACTGCTCCCAGCCCAACTTCCTAGAGCCGCCGTGGGGCGGCATGAAGAAGAGCGGCGTCGGGCGCGAGCTTGGAACCTGGGGACTGATGAACTTCCTCGAGCCGAAGCAGATCACGCGCTACCTAAGCCCCGATCCCTGGGGGTGGTATCTCAAGGGCTAGCCCATGATCGCTTCGGACCCAATCAGTCCGATACCACCGCTCAATCGAGATCGACAACGGGCTCGATGACAAAGGTGCGCAGCACGCAGTCGTGCTCACGGAACGGGATGTACGCGCTCGGAACGATGCAATGTTTGCCGAACTTGAAGCCCGGCTCGTCGTCGCTGCTATCGTCCGGATCGTCGTCGAACGCCCAGCTCCCGCCGCGCCTGCGGATGAGATGCCCCGGGTTGGCGCGTCCTGAGCCGGATGCTAAGACACTTTGGAATTGGTCGAGAGAGCCCATGGCCGACACGCCCCAGCCGCCGTCACCCCGGCGCGATCCGAGCGAAAATCTGAGAATTGCCGAAACCCAGATCTCGGCCATTCTGACCATCGCAGCCGACGCGATCATCTCGCTCGACGAGCGCTTCCGCATCACGCTCTTCAACGAAGGCGCAACCGCCATCTTCGGCTATACGCCCGAAGAGATCATCGGCGATTCCATCGACAAGCTTATCCCGAGCCGCTTCCACGCCGTCCATCGACGCCACGTTTCCGATTTCTCCGCTTCCCCAGTCGCCGCCCGCAAGATGGGCGACCGCCAGGAGATCTTTGCGCTGAAAAAAGACGGCAGCGAATTCCCCGCCGAAGCCTCCATCGCCAAGCAGCAGGTCGGCGGCAAGAAAGTCTACATGGTCGTGCTGCGCGACGTAACCGAACGCAAACGGACGGAAGCAGCCCTCGCCCTCGCCAATTCGGAACTCGAAAAGCGTATTGCCGATCGCACGCGCGATCTCGAAGCCGAGATCCGCCGTCGCGAGGAAACTCAGGTCGCCCTCATCCAGGCCCAGCGCATGGAAGCCTTCGGCCAGCTGACCGGCGGCGTCGCGCACGACTTCAACAACCTCCTGACCATCGTCACGGGCAATCTCGAGCTTCTCGGCTACGAAATCGACAAGGAAAGCTCTCGCGCATATCTGAAGCGAGCGTCCGACGCCGCCGACATGGGCGCCGCGCTGACCAAGCGCCTTTTGACCTTCGCGCGCCGCCGCCGGCTCGCGACGCAGGTCGTGGACGTCAACGAGCTGGTGCTTGGCCTCACCGAAATCCTGAAGCGCTCTCTGGGCGAACCGATCACGCTCACCACCGTGCTTGCCGGTAAGCTCTGGCACACCCGCACCGATCCGAGCGAACTCGAAAATGCCATTCTGAATCTCGCGATCAACGCACGTGACGCGATGCCCACGGGCGGCCAACTCGTCATCGAGACCAAGAACGTGTCGGCAACCGAAGCGGGCGCCCCCCATCCCGGAGATTTTGTGCACATCGCGGTGAGCGACACCGGCCAGGGCATGCCACCGGAAGTTCTGGATCGGGCGTTCGAACCTTTCTTCACGACAAAAGAGCCCGGCCGCGGCACCGGACTGGGCCTCAGCACAATCTATGGGTTCGCCGAGCAATCGGGTGGCTATTCGACGATCGCGAGCACGCTCGGCAAGGGAACCATCGTGAACCTCTATTTGCCGCGCGCCGATGCGGAAGCCGATTTGATCCGCCAGGAAACCTCCGAGCCGATCCCGCTCTCGGAAAACTGCGAAACGGTGCTCGTCGTCGAAGACAATCCCGAAGTCCGCGAGCTGACGTTGCAGCGCGTCGAAGGGTTGGGCTACGTCGTACAGGAAGCCGAAAACGGCCAGGCCGCGATCCGCATTCTCGAAAGCGGCGACCCTATCGATCTCATCCTGAGCGACATCGTCATGGCAGGCGGACTTTCGGGATACGACCTCGCCCGCTGGGTCCGGGCCAACGCACCGCAAACCAGGATCGTGCTGACAACGGGCTATGCCGCCGAGGAGGCGAACCAGGATCCCTCGGATCTGATTGACGCTCCTATCCTGCGCAAGCCCTATCCCAGAAAGCAGCTTGCCGTCGCGCTGCGCGATGCTCTCGCGCCTAAGACGTAAGGCGCGTTAGACTCGCTTGACACTTCCCGCGAATGCATAGCCGACACCGCGCACGGTCTTGACCAGCTGCGGCCGCTCGCTTTCGGGCTCGATCTTCTTGCGCAGCCGCGCGACGAGGCCGTCGATCGACCGATCCATCGGCGTCCAGTCGTGGCCCTTGAGCAGGTCCATCAGTTCGTCCCGCGACAGCACGCGGCCGGGTCGCTGCACGAAAATGATGAGCAGATTGAACTCCGCCGTCGTCAGCTCGACGTTGGCGCCCTTTGGATCGCGCACCTCGCGCCGTTTCACATCGATCGACCATCCATCGAACGCAAAGCGCGTCCCGTCGGGCCGCTCGGTCGCGCCGGTATCAGCCTCCTCGGCGCCCCCGACATAGCGCCTCAGCACGGCGCGGACGCGCGCAACAACCTCGCGCATCAAGAACGGCTTCGAGATGTAGTCGTCGGCACCGAGCTCGAGCCCGACCACGCGGTCGATCGGATCGCCCTTGCCGGTGATCATGATGATCGGCGTGTTGCGTTTGGCGCGGAAATCGCGGGCAAGCTTGAGCCCATCCTCGCCACCGAGCTTGAGATCGAGCGTCATCAGCGCGATCGGCTGGCGATCGAGATGCGCTTCGGCCTCCGCGCCGCTCGCCGCTTCGACCACGCCGAAACCTTCGGCTTCGAGCCCGGCCCTCAGCAGCGCGCGGATTTCAGGTTCGTCGTCCACGATCAGGACTTGTGAGATCTCGTGTTGAGACATTTTTCTCTCTTCACCCGAGCCGACCGCCGCAAACGTCAGATGTCACCCCTTTTAGAGGCTCTCTGACACATGCTGATACACATTCTTACAATTGGACCATACGCCTGGAACGCGGGACCAATCTTATCCCCCTATCGCACATTGGCGAACGCGCCAAATGCCTCGGCGTAAAGAATGTATTTGCATCGTCGAGGCTAGGCAAAGGTTACCCGAGAGGGCTTGGTGACGACAGCCGCGAAGGACCAAACGCCTCTGACCGGAAATGCCGAAGCAGCCGCATACCCCGATGCCGGGCTGGGCGAGACGGCGCGCGGCCGGCAAACCTTCGTCCTCGGTATTTTTCCGGAGCAGACCCAGGCCGACAGAGCCATCGAGGGCCTCGTTTCCAGTGCCGCGCGCAATTGCGACGTCCTCGTCGTATCCCAAACGGCGCAAAGCCGACGCCCGCCATCCGCGGCAAGCGATCGCATAAGCCGCTGCACCAGCGAAGTCTTTCTGAAATCGGGGCGAGACATGCCCGGCGCGAGCAAAACCCCGCGGCCCTTCAGGGCTCTGTGGAAAAGCATCCACGCAGAAAGCGCCGTCGACCTCCGCATCACGCCGCTCGGCACGCAGCGCCTTTTCCAGCATGTCGTGAACCGCCTCGCAGGCGGAGCCACCCTCGTCATTGCAAGAACGGAAAATGCCGAACAGCGCATGGCGACTTCACGCGCGCTCTTGGATGCGAATTGCGAAGTTCTGCTGACCCACGAAATGACGGCGCAGCTCAACTGAGCCCGGATGCTGCTAACACTGCGCATCGCCGGGAACCTCCAGCCGCGTGACGGTTTCCTTCCACTTGGAGCCGCGTCACTGAACTGTATCGCGCCGCGGTTTAGACTATTGGCCAAACGCGCGATTCAGATTTTTTTGATTGAGTTGATCGAAATCGATGTGAACGTGCAGCAGCTTGCGTCAAATCCTTCCGGACGCAGACGAAGTATTAGCGCAGCTCAGGCCCGATCCCATGAGCCGGATCTCATGAACATGTGCGTCCTCACCTCGACCGAGGACCGTGCCACGATGCACCGAAAGGCCCCACAATGACGGTTCGCAACCTCGAATTCCTGTTCTCGCCGAAGTCGGTGGCCTTCATCGGCGCGAGCCCGGAGCCCGGCAGCGTCGGCCGCATCGTGACATCCAACCTCAAGACAGGTGGATTTGCGGGCGACCTCTATCTGGTCAACCCAAAGCACTCGGAGATTGAAGGAACCGTCTGCTATCCGTCCATCGCGGCACTCCCAGCGACACCCGATCTCGCCGTCATCGCGACGCCCCCGAAAACAATTCCTTCCGTGATCGCGGACCTCGCCGCAAAAGGAACGCGCGCGGCGATCGTGATCACGGCGGGCATCGACACGATGCTCCGCCGAAAAATGTTCAACGCGGCACGGCCAACCTGCATGCGCATCGTGGGGCCGAACTGCATCGGCCTGCTCCTGCCGCGCCTGGGGCTCAACGCGAGCTTTGCGCATGGGATGCCGCTCAAGGGTGATCTCGCGTTCCTCTCCCAATCAGGCGCGCTCGTCACCGCGGTCATCGACTGGGCACACGCCCGCGGCATCGGTTTCTCGAAAGTCGTCTCTATGGGCGACATGGCCGACGTCGACTTCGGCGACCTCCTGGATTTTCTCGCCGGCGACCCGCAGAGCAAGGCGATCCTGCTTTACGTCGAGCAAATCACCAGTGCTCCCAAATTCCTGTCAGCGGCCCGCCGCGCCGCGCGTGCAAAGCCAGTCATCGTTCTGAAATCCGGCCGCCACGCCTCGGGCGCCAAGGCCGCGCAATCACACACCGGCGCGCTTTCGGGCGCGGATGCCGTCTACGACGCCGCATTCCGGCGCGCGGGCCTCGTCCGTGTCGGCGATCTCGACTCGCTGTTCAGCGCCGCCGAAATTCTCTCCTTCACGCCGAAGCTCGAAGGCGAGCGGCTTGCCATCCTGACCAACGGTGGCGGCGCGGGCGTGCTCGCGGCCGACCGGCTCGCGGACTTCAACGTCGACCCCGCAGACCTCTCCCCCGAAACGCAAGCCGCGCTGAACAACGTGCTCCCGCCGACCTGGTCGAGAGGTAATCCGGTCGACATCATCGGCGACGCAGGCCCGGATCGCTACGAGGCGGCCCTCGAAATTCTACTCGCCGACAAGGCGCTCGACGCGGTTCTCGTCATCAATTGCCCGACCGCCCTGGCTTCGAGCGAAGCCGCCGCCAGCGCGGTCATTCGCGCGCACGCGTCGGATACCGCAAAAACCGGGCGCAAGAAAACCGTGCTGACCAACTGGCTCGGTGACGGCGCCGCAACCGAAAGCCGCCGCCAATTCGCGAAAGCCGGCATCCCGACGTTCGATACCCCCGCCGAAGCCATCGAAGGCTTCATGCAGCTCGTCGCCTACAGGCGTTCGCAGAACGAGCTGATGCGCACGCCCCCGACCGCCCCCGGAAACCTGCACTTTGATACCGACCACGCCAGCGCCGTGATCTCGGAGGCGATCGCACGCAACCGCTTCATGCTGACGGAAAAGGAATCGAAGGCAATCCTCTCCGCCTACGGCATTCCCGTCGCCGAGACGGTCATCGCCAGGGATCCGGACGCCGTTGCAAACGCCGCCCGCAAGATCATGGAAACAACGCCCGCCTGCGTGATCAAGATCCTCTCCGACGACATCTCCCACAAATCGGATGTCGGCGGCGTCCGCCTTGGTCTTAGAAGCCCCGAGGAAGCCCGAGAAGCTGCGCGCGCCATGCTTGCCGACATCGCACGCATCCGCCCCGACGCCCATCTCGAAGGCTTCACCGTGGAACCGATGATCGAGCGCCCGGACGCGCACGAGCTTATCGTCGGCATGAGCGAGGACAGAACCTTCGGCCCCACGCTACTGTTCGGCGCAGGCGGCACCGCGGTCGAGGTCATCAAGGATACCGCCCACGCGCTTCCGCCGCTCGATCTCATGCTGGCCCACGATGCCATCCGCCAGACCCGCATCAGCCGCTTGCTGCAAGGATACCGCAACCGCCCACGCGCCGATCTCGACGCCATCGCAGAGGTGCTGGTGCGCGTCAGCTACATGATCGCCAACCATCCCGAGATCCGCGAACTCGACATCAATCCGCTATTGGCCGACGAACGCGGCTGCATCGCGCTCGATGCTCGTGTCCGCGTCGCCGACGCGATCAGGGAGCCGCGCCTGCCGCTTTCGATCAGGCCCTATCCCGCCCAATGGGAAGAAGATCGTGAGCTGCCGCGCATCGGCAAGTTCCACCTGCGTCCCGTGCGCCCCGAGGACGAAAAACTCTACGATCGCTTCTTCGAGCACGTGACGCCCGAGGACGCCCACATGCGCTTCTTCACCATGAAGCCCGACCGCTCGCACAAATTCATCGCGCGCCTGACGCAGATCGACTACGCGCGCGAGATGGCGTTCGTGGCGCTGTCTCCGGATGGCGAGCTGTTGGGCGTAAGCCGCCTTTCGGCGGATCCCGACTACACGCGCGCCGAGTACGCCGTGCTGGTCCGTTCCGATCTCAAGGGAAAAGGGCTCGGCTGGCTCCTGATGCAGCACCTGATCGCCTACGCCCGCGAAGAAGGCCTGCAGCAGCTCTTCGGCGAGATCCTCGCCACCAATACCACCATGCTGACGATGTGCCAGGCTCTCGGCTTCAAGATCGAGACCATCGACGACGACAGCACGCTGCGCCGCGCGACGCTGCAAATCGGCGCAACTCCGCAAGCGCTCCGCACAGCGCGCACCTAAATAATCATCGGTCTCATCAGAAACTTAGAGCGAGATCGCGATTCAAAGAAAAGCGATCTTGCTCTAAGCGACAAGACAATCGACAGGAGAAGCCGGTTTAAGACAGCGGCGCCTAGCGGTTATCCGGCGCCGTCGATGGCGCATCCTCGTCATCCTGGATAGCCCGCCAGCCCGCGCCTTCGAGATCCTGGAACTGACCCGAGTTGAGGGCCCACAGAAACGCGACCAGTCCGACGAGGCCCAACACGAGCGCGCAGGGAATCAGCCAGGCAAGCGCGGTCATGATTGACCTCCTCCGATGGCGGGTTCGAGCGCGAGCTTGCGCCGCCGCAGCCTCAACGCGTTTGCCGTGACCGCGATGGACGACAGCGACATCGCAAGCGCCGCGATCAGCGGCGTCACGTGTCCCGCCATTGCCAGCGGCACCGACACGACATTGTAGGCGAGCGCAATGCCGAAATTCTGCACGGCCATACGCTGTGACGCACGCGCGACCTTGAGCGCCTCGAGGATCGGCGCGAGCTGCTGCCCCTGAAACACCGCATCCGCAGCAGTCTGGCTGATGTCCGCGGCCGAAGACGGCGAAAGCGACGCATGGGCCGCAGCCAGCGCCGGCGCATCGTTGAGGCCGTCGCCCACCATCAAGACCCGATGCCCCTCGGCCTTGAGCCGTTCCAGCATCGCAATCTTGCCATCGGGACGCACGCCTCCGGACCAATAGGCAATACCGGCTTCCTGTGCCGCTGCGGCGACGGCTTGTGGCCGATCACCCGACAACAGGTGCACCGTATACCCTTGCGCCCGAAGCGCCGCCACGACCTCGGTCGCGTCGTCACGGACGATATCGTCGAAATGGAACGCAACTGGCGCGGCTGTGCCATCCCCATAGAACAGCGAGCCAGGCGCACCCGCAGAAGAAGTGCCCTCGCTCACCCATGCGGCCGAGCCGAGCCGGCGTTCTCCGTTGCTCGTCTGCGCCGAAAGTCCCGAACCCGCCACCTCGGTCACGCTCTCGGCTGGAATGATATCCAAGCCCCTGTCGCGCGCCGCCTTCACGACCGCCCGCGAATAGGGATGGCGGCTGGAAATGGCCAGCGACGCGGCCGCCATCAGCACATCATCGTCGATCTCCGCGCCATTGCGCAGCGCAGGCTCGCCGCGCGTGAGCGTTCCGGTCTTGTCGAACACGACGGTATCGACCTCCGAGAGCCGCTCGAGCCCGTCGGCGGCCTTCACGATCACGCCTTTGCCGAACAGCCGGCTCGTCGCCGCGACTTGCACCGCCGGCACCGCAAGCGCGAGCGCACACGGGCAGGTGATGATCAACACGGCGACAGCATTCGTCAGCGCAACTTCCCAGCCCGCACCTACCATCATCCAGCCGAGAAGCGTAGCGGCACCGAGCACGTGGACCGCCGGCGCATAGAGCCGCGACGCCCTATCCGCAAGTCGAACGTATTGACCTCGCCCCTGCTCGGCCGACTGCATCAGTCGCGCAATTTCGGCCAGCAACGTGCTGTCGTCGGTCGCAGTGGCCTCCACCGTGATCGCACGCGTGAGATTGAGCGTGCCCGCATGAACGTTGCTTCCCGGAGCGCCCGCTGCCGGGAGCGTTTCTCCCGTGATTAGGCTCGCGTCGATGTCGGTCAACCCGTCGAGAATCCGTCCGTCGACCGGAATACGCTCGCCGGCCGCAACATGGATACGCATGCCGGGTACAAGCGTCCGGGCCGGCACGCGCGTCGCAGTTCCATCGGCGCCGATCACCATCGCCGTCAGCGCCTTGAGGCCGATCAGATTCTCGGCCGCGCCGCGCGCCCGAAGCCGCACCTGCTCGTCGAGGTAGCGTCCGATCAGCAGGAAGAACGTCAGCATGATCGCGGCGTCGAAATACACATGCGACGTGCCGCGGATGGTTTGGAACAGGCTCATGCCCGTAGCTAGGATGATGCCGAGCGAGATCGGCACATCCATGTTGAGGCGGCCGCTGCCGAGCGCGCCGCCAGCCGAACGGAAGAAGGGTTGTGCAGCGTAGGCGATAGCCGGCATCGCGATCAGCGCCGAAAGCCAGTGAAACAGCGACGCCGCAGCGCGGTCCATGTCGCTCGCTTCTCCGGCCCACACCGATACCGAAAGCAGCATCACATTAGCTGCCGCGAAACCCGCGACACCGAGCCGGCGCAGCAGGTCGTCCGCGCGCGCCTCGGACTGGCTGGCAGCCGTTTCCGGTGTCTCGGCCGCGTGAAAGCCGGCACCAGAAAGCGCATCGATCAGCGCCTGGGACTGCGCCTTCTCGGGATGAAACGTAACCGCGACGCGCCTCGCCGAGAGATTGGCCCGGGCATCGAGCACGCCTGGAACGTTGCGCAGCGCGCCCTCGATCGACGACATGCACGCCCCGCACTGCATGTTCTCGACCACGAGCGACGTCGTCTCGACGCGCGGCCGGCCCTCATCGAGAGCGGAGCGCAACTCAGCATCAGCAAGCGAGATGTCTAAGGTGCGACCCACAGGCGCCTCCGGATCTGAAACACCGGCGTCGCGGCTTCCGCGCCGGAAAACACCTGCGCTTCGACAAGCCAGGTTCCGCTGTCCGCCGCTTCCAGCACCGCCTCGTAGACACCAGGCGTGGCCTCGGCGAGCGCAATCTTGTTGTCGAAACGATTGGTCGCGGGCCGGCCGACTTTCGCGACAATCCTCTGGTTCGTGACAGGCGTCCCATCCTTTGCCTTGAGCAAAACACGCAGACGGACGGGATCTCCGGAAATCTCGGTCTGATCCTGCCATCCGAGATCGGTCTGTCGCGTATCGGCCGCAATGCGCGTGTTGTACGCAACCCCGTCACGATAGGCGTTGACGTTATCGACGCCGCCAAAGGTGGTGAGCGCCTTGTAGATCAGCGTCGCGTCGGCAACGACGATCACCGCAAAGAAACCGAGCAGCGAGAAAAGAACGTGGGCGCCGGTCAACCCGCCGCGCTTTTGTCCCGTGGCCCGTTGTTCGGTGGGTCGAGAAAAGCTCATCATGATCCGGGGCCTCTGAAGGTCGCGTTGTTGATCGCGGTTTCGCCGCTGTCGATATTCGTCACCTTGAAGCGCAGCGGAACGGCGGTGCCGCTCATTTTCCGCCAGATCGGCGCCGGGGCCGTCACGTAGATCTTGAATGCACGGACGTTGTTGGCCTCGATGTTGAGCGGCGCCGACGTCCCTTCAAAGCCTACGATGGACATCGTCGCGCCCGGCACCCCGTCGATCGCGACCTGGAAGGCCTGCGCCGAATGCGTCTTGTTCAGGATCTTGAGCGTATAGCCGTTGCGCACGCCGCCATCCGACAGTGCGACGAACATCGGATTACGATCGGCGATCACGCTGATCTGCGTCGTCAGGCGCGCAAGCCACGCCCACGCCATGAGCCCGACCACGAGCGCGATCAGAGCCGAGTAGAGCACCGTGCGCGGCCGAACGATACGGACCGGAACCGGCTCCGCTCCTGCAGGCGCCTCGACATTGAGGAACGTGTCGTAGGAGATGAGCCCTTTCGGGCGCCCGACCTTGTCCATGATGTCGTCGCAGGCGTCGATGCACAGCGCACACTGAATGCATTCCATCTGCGCGCCATCGCGGATATCGATCCCCATCGGGCAAACCGCAACGCACGCCTTGCAGTCGATGCAGTCGCCGCGGTCGAGCCACGTCTGCCCCTTCTTGTGCGCGCCTCGCGGCTCGCCCCGATGCTCGTGGTAGGAGACGAGCAGCGACTCGGCATCGAACATCGCCGCCTGGATACGCGGCCAGGGGCACATGTAGATGCACACCTGCTCGCGTGCGATACCGCCGAGCAGGTAAGTGGTTCCAGTGAAAATGCCGAGAAAGACGTATGCGATGAGCGGAGCATCCCCCCGCACCAGCTCGGCAGCCAGCGTCGGCGCATCGCGGAAATAGAACACGAGAACGCCGCCGGTCGCGATCGATATCACCAGCCACGAAATGTGAGTGGCCGTCTTTTTCCAGATCTTCTCGAGCGTCCACGCCGATTGATCGAGCCGCATCCGTGCATTGCGATCGCCCTGCCAGAAGCGCTCGACTGCGATCATCAGATCCGTCCAGACCGTCTGCGGACAGGCATAGCCGCACCACATGCGCCCCGCGATCGCCGTGACAAGGAACAGCCCCAGCGCCGAGAGGACGAGGATACCGGTGATGAAATAGAGCTCTTGCGCCCAGATCTCGATCGGACCGAAATAGAGACGCTGATTTGCGAAATCGAGCAGGAACGCCTGATTGGGAAGTCCGGGCCCACGCTCCCAGCGCACCCAGGGAAGCAGGTAGTAGATCCCGAGCGTCACCGCCATCACGATCCACTTGATCGAGCGGAACGTACCGTGCGCACGCTTGGGGTAGATGGGCTTTCGCTCTCCGTAGAGCGAGCGCAGGCTCTTGGACGAAACCGCCGCAACATCGATCCGTTCGATCCCGGGCGCGGCTTCGGTCGGCTTAGTGCCGTTCGTCCGCGCGATGGGCTCCATCTGTGTCACGGCGGTTTCCTTTTGGTTCCGCTACTTGCCGCCACCCAACGAATGCACGTAGATCGCGAGCATCTTGATCGTCACCGGATCGAGCTTGCCTTCCCACGCCGGCATCACGCCGGAGCGGCCGTTGCGAATCGTTTCCTCGACATCGACCTTGCGACCGCCAAAGAGCCAGATCCCGTCGGTCAGGTTCGGAGCACCCATTTCAAGCGTGCCCTTTGCTTCGGCGCCGTGACAGGCGGCACACTGCTCCCCGAACACGGTCTTGCCCCGCTCGACAGCCGCGGTGTCGCCTTTGACACCGGACAGCGACAGCACGTAGTCGGCCGTGTCCGAGATCTGCGCGTTGGTCAGGATCTGGTCGATGCCGAAGCGCGGCATGGCGCCTTCGTGAGCTTTCTCGTGACCCGAGCGGATGCCGTAGCGGATCGTGTTCTGAATGGCCTCGTTGCCGCCGCCCCACAGCCAATCGTCGTCATTGAGGTTAGGATAGCCTTTGAAGCCCTGAGCACCTTTGCCGTGACACGGCGCGCAGTTGTTACCGAACTGCGTAGCACCGCCCCGCAGCACGAACTCCATGAGGTCGGGGTTTTTCTCGATCTCCTCGATCGGCTTCGCGCCAATCGCCTCGATGAACTTGGCCTGGCTCTCCTTGGCGAGTGCCAAGTCCTTCGCGACCTCCACACGCTGGCTGTAGCCGAGGGTTCCCCGCGTATAGCCGCTGATGCCGGGCCAAGCGGGGTAGAGCACCCAATATCCGATCGACCAGACGATAGAGGCGTAGAGCACATAGAGCCACCACTTGGGCAGCGGCTTGTTGAGCTCCTTCAGGTCTCCATCCCAGACGTGCCCGGTGGTCTCGACGCCGGTAACGGCATCGATCTCTTTATTGATCGCCATGTGACTGCTCCCCAATGCGCTCGTCGCCCTCGAGCGGAAGTCGTGCTGCTGCTTCGAAACGCGCCCGGTTGGCAGGGCGCAGAGCATGGATGACGACGCCGAGCAGGACGGCGCCGAAGATGCTCATCGCGAGAACCTGCGAGAGAGCGGAAAGATTTTCGTAGCTCATCTTCCTCTCCTCATCTCAGGTTCGGCCCGGCCGCATCGAACTTGGTGAAGTCGACCAGCGTGCCAAGCATCTGCAGATAGGCGATCAGAGCGTCCATCTCGGTGGCGGGACCTTCGGGATTGCCGTCGAACTTACGCACCTGTGCCTTCGGATAGCGTTCGAGCACGCCCTTCGCCTCCTTCGAGTCGGGTTGCGTCTGCGCGATCAGGTCCACCTTCGCCTTTTCGATCATCTCGTCGTTGTAGGGCACGCCGGCGAGCTTCAGCGCGCCCATGCGATCGGCGATGTCGTTCGCATCGACCTGACGTGTGGCGAGAAACGGATAGCCGGGCATCACGGAAGCCGGCACCACCTCGCGCGGCGCCTTCATGTGATCCACGTGCCAGGCGTCGGAGTATTTGCCGCCCACGCGCGCGAGATCCGGACCGGTGCGCTTCGAACCCCACTGGAACGGATGGTCGTACATGCTCTCGGCAGCGAGGCTGTAGTGGCCATACCGTTCGACCTCGTCGCGCAGCGACCGGATCATCTGGCTATGGCAGTTGTAGCAACCCTCGCGGATGTAGATGTCGCGTCCCGCGAGCTCTAGCGGAGAGTAGGGACGCATACCCTGCACCTTCTCGATCGTCGAGCCGAGGAAGAACAGCGGCGCGATCTCGATCAGGCCGCCGATCGACACGACGATCAGGATGCCGACCAGCAGCACCATCGAGTTTTTTTCAAAAAATTCATGCTTCATGATTGTTCCCCCTCACTCGGCCGGATGGGCCAAGAGACCCGCGCGCAGCTCAGGAGCGCTGGCGGAACGCGGCTGTTGCTTGATGTCGACAGGCTTGGCACCCTGCACGGTCTTCCAGACGTTCCAGGCCATCATCAGCGAGCCGAGCACGAACAGAAGGCCACCGGTCGCGCGGATGATGTACGGCCAGTACATCGCCTCCACCGTCTCGACGAACGAGTAGGTGAGGAAGCCGAGGTGATCGTAGGCGCGCCACATGAGGCCCTGCATCACACCCGAGACCCACATCGACGAGATGTAGAGAACGATGCCGATGGTCGCGATCCAGAAGTGCCACTCGACAAGCCGTAGGGAGTAGAGCCCTTCACGCTTCCAGAGCCACGGCACGAGGCAGTAGATCGCGCCGAACGACACCATGCCGACCCAGCCGAGCGCACCCGAGTGCACGTGCCCGATCGTCCAGTCCGTGTAGTGGCTGAGCGAGTTCACCGCCTTGATCGACATCAGCGGGCCTTCGAAGGTCGACATGCCGTAGAAGGCGACCGACACCACGAGCAGGCGCACGACCGGATCGGTCCGCAGCCGGTCCCATGCACCCGAGAGCGTCATGAGGCCATTGATCATGCCGCCCCAAGAAGGCATCCACAGCATGATCGAGAACGTCATGCCGAGGGTCTGCGCCCAATCCGGCAGCGCCGTGTAGTGAAGGTGGTG
Source organism: Hyphomicrobium sp. LHD-15 (assembly GCF_031157355.1). GTDB lineage: Bacteria > Pseudomonadota > Alphaproteobacteria > Rhizobiales > Hyphomicrobiaceae > Hyphomicrobium_C. The sequence continues at coordinate 20,986 of NZ_JAVIFT010000008.1, read as the reverse complement.
CGGACCCGCCCAGATGTAGAGGAAGATCAGGCTCCAGAAGTGGATGATGGAGAGGCGATAGGAATAGACCGGCCGCTCCACCCGCTTCGGAATGAAGTAGTACATGATGCCGAGGAAGCCGGCGGTCAGGAAGAAGCCAACCGCATTATGCCCGTACCACCACTGCGTCATCGCATCCTGGACGCCAGCGAACAGCGAGTAGCTCTTGGAGCCGAGCACCGAGACCGGCACCGCCAGGTTGTTCACGATATGAAGCATCGCGATGGTGACGATAAACGCCAGATAGAACCAGTTCGCGACGTAGATATGCGGTTCCTTGCGCTTCCAGAGCGTTCCAAGGAACACGAGCAGGTAGGCGACCCAGACGATCGTCAGGAACAGGTCCACGTACCATTCGGGCTCGGCGTACTCCTTGCCCTGCGTCGAGCCGAGCACATAGCCCGTCGCGGCGAGCACGATGAATATCTGATAGCCGAACACGACGAACCAGGGCGTCCAATAGCCCGCGAGCCGCGCGCGGCTCGTCCGCTGCACCACGTAGAGCGAGGTTGCAATCAGGACGTTGCCGCCGAACGCGAAGATGACCGCCGACGTGTGCAGCGGCCTGAGGCGTCCGAAATTGGTCCACGGCAGATCGAAGTTAAGCGCCGGGAACGCGAGCTGCCAGGCGATGAGATCGCCGACCAGAAACCCGACGACGCCCCAGACCACGGCCGCGAGCGTCGCGAACTTGATCGGCCCATCCATATAGGACTGTTGCTCGTCGAGCCCGCCCTTGCGCGGATTGGCCATGATGTAGAGCCCGCCGACGACGGCCGCGACCGCAATCAGTAGACCGTGGAACCGGATCACCTCGTCGAGACCGGCAAATGCGAGGATGCTGCCGGCCGCTCCAAACAGAGCGGCGGACATCAACCCCAATGCACCGGAAACTGCAATGACCTCTTCGCTGGTTGATTTCATGAGATGCCCCTGGCCCGCCCTTCTGCGCTCGCTCTTGAACCGTTCCAGACTTGATGAAGTCAGCATCCGCACGATGCCTTGACGGCGATCAATTGGACGCATCGGCGGACCAATTGGACGCAGCACCAGCGGCAAACTTGCCCTTGCAAAATGAGCCGCGACGCCGACAAAAAAACGCCCCCGAAATCGGGAGCGCTGGAACGCAACTGAATACGTAAGTAGCGCCTACTCGTTGGCGAGATCGGCAAGACGCGCGACATCACAAAGCGTGACGGTCGTGCCGCCCTGCTCGACCTCGATGACGTTCATCGTGCGAAGCTTCGTCAGAGTACGGCTCACCGTCTCGATCGTCAGTCCGAGAAGGTCCGCGATATCGCTTCTGCGCATGGCGAGTGTCACCGTGCTGCCGTCTGCGTCACCCGAACGGCGATGTAGCGCGAGCAGGAACGACGCAACCCGCTCGACGGCGCTGCGCTGTCCCACCGTCACCAGCAGGCTGCGCGTGGCCGCCAGCTCCTGGCAGACCGACTTGTAAAGCTTGAGCGCGAGATTGGCGTCGGTTTCCGCGAACGCCTCCAGGGCAGAAGCCGAGAGGCAACGCACCTTAGAGGTGCAGGTCGCCTGCGCGGAAAGAATGTGCTCCTCCAGAGCGCCGAGCCCGATCAGATCGCCGGGATAGGCAAAATCGATGATCCGGCGGCGCCCGTCGCACAAGGTCTTGTAGATGGCGATGACGCCTTCCTCGACCCGGAACACATGCAGTCTCGGATCGCCCTCGCAGAACACATGCTCTTTGCTCTCGAGCTTGCGCACACTTGCATAGGCCATGCGCTCATCGAGCGTGCTGCCGGTCGGCGGCGAGATGGAGATGCGCGAGCTCTGCGGACGGAACGAATGGGTTTCGGAAGTTTGGAATCCGAGCATCGACTTCTCCTCGCCAAGGAATTGCGTTGGAGAGGATTAAAAAGGGCTTCCGAACCGGCGATATGCAATGTCCGTGACGAATTGTGAGAGAATGTAACAGGCGGCCGAAACGGCCGCCCAAAGCCGAGCTTAGCCATCAGCTTTGGGTCCCGTCAGCCCCACGCCCATGGGCTTCAGCACACCGTCGGCTGACAGAGCTCGATCCTGAACTTTTGATGTTTGCGGTTGCGGCTGAAGTCGAATTGCCGATTGTCGTGACAGGAGACCTTCCCCTGCACGCCGACATCGTCCCCGAGAGGAATTTCCTGGTACATCAGAACCTCGTTGAGGTCGCAGCCCTTCTCCTGCTTGAGCTGGGCTTTGAGAACGAGGCGCCACGGCCCTTCCTCCGGGGTAACTGGGCCATCCTGCGCCGAAACCGGCACGGCCGACAGAGCCACAGCTAGAATTCCGGCAACCCCAAAGCTTTTGCCGACGCCTCTCATGGTTCTCTCCCTCAAAACTGTCGCGGCCATCTGATCCGCGCACGGGACCAATGGCTTTGACGCACATCAAAGAAGCACCACGCGTCGATGCTAACGTCTCGCCAAGCTTCCTTGCTTCGCTTGTTTTCCCCTCCCGCAAGCCAAAGCACTCGACGAGCAAACATGGCGACAAACCCCATCGATATCCTGTTTTCGCTGAAGGGCCGAATCGGCCGGACGACGTGGTGGATCGCGAGCCTCGCGGTACTCGTGGCGGCAATCGCAGGCGTTTTTCTCTTCAACGAGGACAACTTCGACGAAAGCGCCCACGCCATCGCCGAAGCCCCGACCATGGCTGCGTTCCTGTGGGCGGCGATCTGCGGCTATGTCGCAATCTCGCTCAATGTGAAGCGCTTCAACGACGCGGCGCGTTCACGCTGGCTGGGCCTCGCCTTTGCAATCGCAGGCGCCGCACTTCTGACGGGATGGGGTTTGGGCGCGTTCCATCACCCCTTCGCGGCAACCGTAGAAACTGCAGTTTTCTGGTTGCTGGCACTGCCGATCGCACTCGCCCTTGCCGAAGCCGGCACCCGCCCCAGCGCTTCTCCTGTAATCGCTGCCTGATGAGACCTTGCCCGTGGACCCGTTGATCTTGACACTCGCCACCGGATTCGGGCTCGGCCTCGCGAGCACGCTTCACTGCGCGGGCATGTGCGGCGGCATCGCGTCGAGCCTTCTGTTCGCCGGGCCGCGCAGCGCAAGCCTGGGTCAAACGCTGGCGCTCACGCACGCGGGACGCATAACGGCCTACGCCCTTGCCGGCGCCTTGATTGCCGCCCTCGGCACGCCCGTCATCGGCTGGCTCGACCGCGAGATCGCCTTCAAGCTTGTGCAATGGGCCGGCGCGGTCGCGCTGATGTGGATTGGCCTTTCGACGGCCGGCCTCCTGCCCGCGCTCAGCGGCATCGATACGCTGCTGCGCCCCGTGGCCAACGTGCTCGTTCGAGCGACCAGCGGAGCGCAGGGACGCGCGTGGTCTCCGTTTGCCGCCGGGCTAGCCTGGGGCCTTATGCCATGCGCCATGGTCTACGGCGCTCTGTTCATGGCCATGCTGACCGGGTCCGCGCTGTCCGGTGCCTTGGCGATGCTGGCGTTCGGCCTCGGCACCCTGCCCGCGCTCATCGCCGCGACCCTCGGCGTACGCGCCCTCGCGCGCGCCGGACAACGCCAGAGCCTGCGCGTGGCCGCGGGTCTCGCCATCGGCGCCTTCGGCTTCATGACGGTCTGGCTTCCGCATCCTGCGACGGGCGTGATCTGTGCCCCCGGTGAGCAGGCTCGGTTGAGCTGGATCAATTTCGAGCGCCCGACGAACCCTTAGCGTTAATCGATCTACGCTGATGGAGAGCCAACGTGCACGCCACCCTTCGCATAGCCGTTTTCGTCGTCGTGTTCGTGCCGGTAGCGGCTAACGCGGCAACCGCAGGCAACGCCGCCGACGGCGAGCGTTACGCCAAAGCCCACTGTGCCGAATGCCACACGGTCGACAAATCCGGTGAGATTTCACCGGACTTCGCGGCACCCCGCTTCGTCGATGTCGCCAATACGCCTGGCATGACCGAGCGCGCAATTGCCGTATGGCTGCAGACCTCCCACCCGACCATGCCCGACCTCATGATCCCCGAGCCTGTCCGCGACAGCCTGATCGCTTACATCATGAGCCTGAAGTCGCTCCCGCAACAATAACCGGATCTCGGCGTTTCCTTTGCAACGCCTCGCAAAACAGAAACAGGATCGGGAGGAATGAACATGCGGGCTTCGGCGATCGCGAGCGGTCTCCTCATCGTCATCGCCTTACAGTCCGGCGGCTGCTCGGAGGCGGATACCGACACCATCGACACCGGAAGAGCCGCGCTCGAAACCCGTTGCAGCCGCTGCCACGCCATCGGCCTCGAAGACACAAGCGCGCACGCCGAAGCGCCACCCTTCCGGGAGATCGTGCGTCGCTACCCGCCCGAGAACCTTGCCGAATCCCTCGCCGAAGGCATCGTCTCGGGTCATCCGGACATGCCTCAGTTCGTCATGGAGCCGAGCGAGATCGGTGCCGTCATCGACTACCTGTCCAGCCTGCTACCCCAAAACAAGAGCTGACCCGCCCGCGTGTGGAACAGTCAGTCCGGATGGTGAAACAGCCGGATCGGATGGTGGCGTTCGGCCGAGAAGTGCCATACATCCTGTCGCAAACTTCGGCCCGCAAGGACGGCCGACACGGGAGAGCACGATGCCGAGACAGCGCCAGCCTCTGGATTTCGCGGGCTCCGGCCTCGAGGAAACCGAGCTGATCGCGTTTCTCTCCGATCCTGCCTCCTACCCCGAACCGGCCGAGCCTATTGACAGGATCGAGACCCACGCCGCGCGCGTGTTCCTGGTCGGCCGCAAAGCCTACAAAATCAAGAAGCGCATCAAGCTGCCGTTTCTCGACTTCTCGACGCTCGCCTCGCGCAAGCAAGCGCTCGAACGGGAATTTGAACTCAATCGCGACCACGCTCCCGAACTCTATCTCGGTGTCTCTCCGATCAGCCGCACGCCGGACGGAAGCTTCTCCTTCGGCGAAGATGAGATCGTCGACTACGCGCTCGTGATGAACCGATTCGATCAGGAAGGGCTTCTGGCTCGCATCTCGGCCCGCGGCCCCCTGCCGTCCACGATCGCGAGAGAGCTGGCCGATATGGTTGCCCGCTACCATCGCGCCGTCCCGATTGCTGCCGGCACCTCCGGCGCCGACCTGATGCGCGACACCATAACTGGGCTCGCAGCGGGCTTGACCGACGCCGCCCCCGCCTCGGCCGTAGAGGTGATGAAGGAATTCGCCCGGCGCAGCTTGGCCGAGGTCGTATTGCTCGGCCCGCTCCTCGAAGCCCGCGGCGTGGCCGGTCACGTACGCCGCTGCCACGGCGATCTCCATCTCGGCAACATCGTCTTGCGCGACGGCCGCGCGGTTCCCTTCGACGCCCTCGAATTCGACGAGCGCCTGGCCTGCACTGACGTATTCTACGATCTCGCCTTTCTGCTCATGGATCTCGACGTGCGCGGCGACAGGACCGCGGCCAACATCGTCCTCAATGCCTATGTCACGGCCGAGCCGACCGGCGGCGAAATCGAGGGCCTCGCCACGCTACCCCTGTTCCTCGCGACACGCGCCGCCGTGCGCGCGCTCGTGGCACTGGAGAGCGCATTGCAGAAGCCCGAGGGTCAGGACGCCGACGACGTCGACCGGGCTCGTAGCTACGCGAACGCCGCCAACACCTATCTCTCTCCTCGGCCACCAATGCTGATCGCAGTCGGCGGGCTGTCGGGAACCGGCAAGTCGACACTCTCAGCCAGCCTCGCGTCGCGCATTGGCCCAGCCCCCGGCGCGCTGGTGCTCCGCACCGATGTCGAGCGCAAGAAACTGTTCGATGTGCCGGAGACCTTCCACCTGACAGTGGAGCACTACGCCGAACAGGCTTCCGACGAAGTCTATGCCGTACTTTACGACAAGACCCACCGCGCGCTCGCGGCCGGACACGCCGTCATCTTCGATGGCGTCTCCGCCAAGGTCGCGGAACGCGACAGAATAGAAGAGATCGCCCGTAAGCTCGGTATTGCTTTCGCGGGATTGTGGCTCGAAGCCCCGCTCGAAACACAAATCGCGCGCGTCGAAGCGCGCCGCGGCGACGCTTCCGATTCGAACGAGGCTGTCGTTCGCGCCCAAGCCGAACGCGACGTCGGCGAAGTCCACTGGCATCGGATCGATGCGGGAAAAACGCCGGAGCACGCCCTAAATCTCGCCCTCGAAGCGCTCGGCCTTTCTCAATCTTGATCCGGAGCAAAGCGGCCCAGCTTCCCTGCTCCTACCGTCGACCGCATCCCATTTTCTTCATGTCGACGGAGATCCAATGAACCACCGCCACCGCAAAGTCCTGCACGCGATCTTCGCCCACCCCATCAGCGCCAACATCGACATGAAAGAACTGGAGCACGCGCTCGAAGCGCTTGGAGCGGAGATCGAGTCGAAATCCGGCAACCGCCTTGGCATCTCGCTCGGAGGCCACAAAGTGGCGGTTCAGCACGTCAACCACAGCGTACCCAAAGAAGAGATCATCCAGATCCGCAAATTCCTGGAGACCTGCGGCGTCGCAGCAGCTGACTATCCGCTCTGATCTTCCGGGAACGCGGAAAGCACGATAGCGGCCGCGCTTCGGCTGAGAGGCGCGGAGCGGGGGCGGGAGACCAACATCCGTTGCTGTCTCCCGGTAAGCGTCACGCCGCTTTGCTGTTGCCCATGACGCCTTCCGCCGTCTTCTTCAGCTCTTCGGCCTGCGATCCGAGCTTCCTGGCCGCAGCAAGCATCTGGGCTGCAGCCGATCCCGTCGTCGCCGCCGAGCCAGAGAGCTCAACCGCGTTGGAGGCGACATCCGACGTCCCGCGTGCGGCTTCCTGCACGTTGCGGGCAATCTCGATGGTCGCGGCGCCCTGTTCCTCGACGGCCGCGGCGATGGTCGTCGCGATCTGATCCATCGTCTTGATGATGCCGCCGATGTTTCCGATCGATCCCACCGCTTCCGCCGTGGAACCTTGGATCGCGTTGATCTGCGCGCCGATCTCGGCAGTTGCCTTGGCCGTCTGATTGGCGAGCGACTTGACCTCCTGCGCAACGACCGCAAATCCCTTGCCTGCCTCGCCCGCACGCGCCGCTTCGATCGTGGCATTGAGCGCCAGAAGATTGGTCTGCCGCGCGATATTGCTGATCAGTTCGACCACGTCGCCGATTTTCTGTGAGGCGAGCGAAAGATTGCGGACCTTGTCCGAGGTCTCATCAGCCGTGGAGACCGCGCGCCCCGCGATTTCAGTGGAGCCTGCGACCTGCCGGGAGATTTCCTTGACTGACGCCGAAAGCTCGTCGGCCGCCGACGCAACCGTCCGCACGTTGGCCGAGGCCTGCTCGGCAGCCGCCGCCACCGCGGATGTCTGATCGGTCGCGTTCCTGGCCGAGTTCGCAACCGCATCGGCCGCACGCTCGAGCTCGTTTGCGGTGTGAGCGACAGATCCCGCCATCGAGACGACGGCTCCCGCCAAGCCGGCGAGCTCCCTGCGACCTGCCTCGAGATAAACCGAAATAGCCAGATCCATATCGAGCATGGCGGCTTTCAGCACCGCGCTCTGCAGATCGAGCCGCCGGTCCGGCGCCGGCGCGCCCTTGCCTTTCCAGGCCACGCCGCTCTGACCGGACGAGGTCTGCGGCAGCCTCAAGGCAATCGCCTGCAACAGGCCGTTGACCAAGGCATTGTAGCCGCCGATGTACCATCTCGGGTCGAGCCCGATCCGATGATGGGTCTCGCCGATCCTCTTGATCGAGGCTTCGTAAACTGCGTCGAAATTGCCGTCGAGGATCGTCTGCCAATGGCGGAGCTGCGCATTTTTGGCGCCGACCATCATGTCGCGATTTTTGAAGAACGCCGCCGTCTCGGGATACTTCACGAGGTGTTCGTAAAATCTCTCGAGCACCCCCGGAAGCTCCGCAACGAGGAAGCTCTTGTATTCCCGAAGCAGCCGACGAGCTTCTTCATCGATTTGATTGAAAGAAAGTCGCGCCGCCATTGCTGCATTGGAATTCATGTTCATTCTCTCTTCCGGAAGATCATTCGAAACTGAACACGGTTCGGACGCGCATTTCAGAACGCGGGCAATGAATTTAGCCCTGCAACAATCCAAAACTCGAACGACGTACAGGTAGCGTCTGACGACTTACAAACAGCTAAAGGACTAAAGCACCTTACTTTTCGCCGTATTTGGATCGCTGCTGAGATTCAGCTGAGTCGCGTGTCAAAAACAAGCGCCTCAACCCCCGCGCGATCAATTATCGGAAATAAGATTTCTTGATCGGGCGCATAAAGAAACTTTGCGCATTTCGCAATAAGGTATCAAAGGGAGCTTCACGACCCGTGACACGTAAATGCAGTCAACTCGTTATTTCTTAGACGGCAATCGCGTGTCGGCGCCGCGCGACCTCGCGCGAAAGATAAGGATCGAACACAGCACAAATCGTCCGCACGAACGGCTTGCCGCGATCCGTTATCCTGATCCCTTCCTCGCTGATGTCGACGAACGCATCTTCGTCGCCCCGCGCACAGTCTTCGGCCTCTTGACGCACCCGCTCCACGCTGCTGCCGAACTGGTCGGCAAGATCGCGCCACGAAACCGCGAACCCGCACATGAGTTGCTCGATCAGCGCCGCGCGCAAGTTGTCGTCGCCTTGCATCTCATGCCCACGCACTGTCCCCAGCTCACCACCCGAAATCCGTCTGGTGTAGTCGTCGACTGCAACCGCGTTCTGCGCGAAGCCCTGCGGCAGCCGGGATATGGCCGAAGCCCCGAAGCCGAGCAGCGCATCCGCCTTGTCCGTCGTATAGCCTTGGAAATTTCGCGCCGGGGCCGCTTTAGCGAGCGAATCTTCCGGTCGCGCAAAGTGGTCGATCCCGATCTCCACGTACCCCGCCTCCACAAGACGTCGCGCGATCAGCCTCGCCTGAGCGAAACGCTCGACGGGACCTGGTAACGTCGTCTCATCGATCAACCGCTGATGCTTGAGCCGATCCGGCAGATGCGCATAACCGAATACGGCCGCGCGATCGGGCTGAAGCGCGAGCACCTGGTCGAGCGTCCGCGCGAGACTGTCCTCTGTCTGGCCGGGAAGCCCATAGACGAGATCCATGTTGATGGAGGCGACCCCGCGGCCGCGAAAAATCTCCGCGGCACGTCGCGTCGTTTCGAAGCTCTGAATCCGCCCGATGGCGCGCTGCACCGCTTCGTCGAAATCCTGGACACCGATCGAGACGCGATTGACACCGACGGCTGCAAAGCTGTCGGCTTGGTCCTCCCGGAGAAGGCGCGGATCGATTTCGACGGCGAACTCGCCGTCCGCCGCCACCGTGAAGCGCGCACGTAGTGCCTGGCCGAGCCGGAGGATGTCGGAAGCAGAGAGAATATCCGGCGAGCCACCACCCCAATGCACATGCCGGACGCAATGCCCTGCCGGCACGAGACCGCCCACGGCATCGATTTCGCCCACCAAAGGCGCGAGATAGTCGGCAACCGGCTGATAGCGGCGAACGGCCTTTGTGCTGCACCCGCAATACCAGCACAGCTCGCGGCAGTAAGGGATGTGCACATAGAGAGAGAGGGCCGCATCGGCAGGAAGCGTCGCGAGCCACCCCCGATAGTGCTCCTCGGTAATCGCCGCGGAGAAATGGTTCGCGGTCGGGTAGCTCGTGTAGCGCGGCACCGGCGCAGCGTACCGTTTGATGAGTTCGGGCGTCATGGCGGCCTGATCGAAAGACCGCCGGAACGCCCCGGCGGCAGTCTCGAAGACTACCGATCGCCACCCGGCGCACGTTGACCCAGATCAAGGGTTAAACCCGGATCACCCGACGCGTCACTCCGCCGGCTGCGAGACATGAGTATCGTCCCGAGCTTCAGGGCGCCTGCGTAAGCCAAGCCCGGCGAGCCAGCGGCAGATCACGTAGAACACGGGTGTGAAGATGAGACCGAACACCGTAACGCCGATCATGCCGGAGAACACCGCGGTCCCGAGCGCCTGCCGCAGCTCCGCACCCGCGCCGACCGCCCACACCAGCGGTACCACGCCCAGAATGAACGCCAGCGACGTCATCAGAATGGGCCGCATTCTGAGCCGCGACGCTTCGGTCGCCGCATCCCAACGGCTCTTGCCTTGCGCCTCGAGTTGATGGGCGAATTCGACGATCAGAATGGCGTTCTTGGCCGCAAGGCCGATCAGCACGATGAAGCCGACCTGGGTCAGGATGTTGTTGTCCATGCCTCGCAGGATCACGCCGGAAATCGACGCGATGAGGCTCATCGGCACGATCAGGATGACGGCCAACGGCAACGTGAGGCTTTCGAACTGTGCGGCCAGCACCAGGAACACGAACACGACGCCGAGCGCGAACGCGAAGGCTGCGGTGTTGCCGGCCCGGATCTGCTGGTAGGCAAGCTCGGTCCACTCGTAGCTGAAGCCCTGCGGCAACGTCTCCGCGGCGAGCTTCTGCATCAGGTCGATGGCCTGACCCTGCGAGTAACCCGGTGCCGCCGCGCCGTCGAGTTCGGCCGCCGGATAGAGATTGTATCTCGGCACGCGCGCCGGCGCCGAAACGTCGTGCACAGTCGTGAACGTCCCGAGCGGCACCGTATCCCCGGTGGAGTTGCGCACGCGGATCTTCAGAACGTCCTTGCTGTTGGTCCGGAAATCGCTGTCGGCTTGCGCCGTCACACGGAACGTGCGGCCGAGCAGGTTGAAGTCGTTGACGTAGGCCGAGCCGAGATAGGTCTGCAAAGCTGTGAACACGTCGGACACGTTCACGCCGAGCATCTGCGCCTTGACGCGATCGATATCGAGATAGATCTGCGGCGTCGAATTCTCGAACAGCGAGAACACCTGCTGGAGACCTGGCGTCTGCGCGGCCTTCGCCATCATAGCACCGACGGCCTGCTGCAGCGCCGCCGGCCCCGCGCCGGAGCGGTCCTGAACCATCATGCGGAAGCCACCTGCGCTGCCGATGCCACGCACTGGCGGTGGTGCCACGACGAGCACCATCGCGTCTTGGATCGTGGAGAATTTGGCGAGAAGCGCCTTCTGAATCGATTGCGCCGAAAGCGCCGGATCCCCGGCCCGCTCCGTGAACGGCTTGAGCACGACGAACACCGCGCCCGCATTGGACGAGTTCGTGCGCGTGGCGCCCGAGAAGCCGACGATATTGACGGCATGCGCCACGCCAGGAACGTCGAGCGCGAGCTCCACCGCGCGGCGGTTGACCTCGTTGGTGCGCGTCAGGGACGCGGCGGGGGGAAGCTGCGTAATCGTGATGAGGTAGCCGCCATCGACTGCCGGAATGAAGCCGACCGGCGTTTTGCGGAACTCGTTCATGCCGAACGCGAGCAGCCCCACGTAGATGACCAGCATCACGAGCGAGAGCCGCACGATCCTTCCCACAAACCAGCCGTAGCCGTTCGAGAGTTTGTCGAAGCTCCAGTTGAACACGCGGAAGAAGGCCTGCACCGGCCACATTAGGACGCTCGTCCGGTGGCTTTCAGCATGCGGTTTGAGCAGCAGCGCGCAGAGCGCCGGCGAAAGCGTGAGCGAGACGATCAGCGAGATCACTGTGGCGCCCGCAATCGTCAAGGCGAACTGGCGATAGAACTGCCCCGAGATACCGGTGATGAACGCCGACGGCACGAACACCGCGGAAAGCACGAGCGCGATGGCGACCAGCGCGCCGCCCACCTCCTCCATCGTCTGATAGGAAGCTTCGCGAGGGCTCATGCCCTTGGCCATGTTGCGCTCGACGTTCTCGACGACCACGATCGCGTCGTCGACGACGATGCCAATGGCCAGCACCAGCCCGAAGAGAGACAGGTTGTTGAGCGAGAACCCGAAGGCGGACAGCAGGAAGAAGGTGCCGATCAGAGACACCGGAATGGCCACGATCGGAATAATCGCCGCCCGCCACGTCTGCAGGAACACGATTACCACCAGCACGACGAGAACGACGGCTTCGAGGATGGTGTGCACCACCGCATCGACGGACTGTTGAACGAACTCCGTGGGGTTGTAGATGATGTCGTATTTGACGCCAGCCGGGAAGCTATTGGAAAGCTCCGACATGGTCGACTTGATGCGCTCCGCCGTATCGATCGCGTTCGAGCCGGGCAACTGGAAGACGCCGAGCCCGATCGCGGGGTTCTTGTCGAGATAGGAGTTGAGACCGTAGTCCAGCGCGGCGAGCTCGACGCGCGCGACATCCTTGAGCCGCACCACCGCATTGGTGCTCTGCTTCACGACGATTTCGGAAAACTCGGCCGGATCCGTGAGACGCCCCTGCGTCTGCACCGAGATCTGAAACGCGCCGGGCTGCTCGAGGGGCGGCTGATTGAGGATACCGGCCGCCACCTGCACGTTCTGCCGCTGCAGGGCCGTCGTGACGTCGCTGGCGGTGAGACCCAGCGATTGCAGGCGATCGGGATCGAGCCAAACACGCATCGAGTAGTCGCGGCTGCCGAACACGGTGATCGAGCCGACACCTTCGATGCGGCTCAGCACGTCGACGACATTGACGCTGGCGTAATTCGAGATGAACAGAGTGTCGCGCGACTGGTCAGGCGAATAAAGATGCACGACCATCAGCATGTCGGGCGAGGCCTTGGCCACAGTCACGCCGATGTTGCGCACGTCCGCGGGCAGCCTCGGCTGCGCGACCGAGACACGGTTCTGAACCTGAACCTGCGCCGTATCGAGGTTTGTGCCGAGATCGAACGTGACCGAGATCGTGAAACGGCCGTCACCCGTCGAGTTCGACGAGATATAGAGCATGCGCTCCACGCCGTTGATCTGCTGCTCGAGCGGCGCAACGACGGTCGCCGCCACCACTTCGGCGCTCGCGCCGGGATACTGTCCCGTCACGTTCACGACCGGCGGAGCGATCTCGGGATACTGCGCAACCGGCAGACGCCCGACAGCCACCATGCCCACGATCACGAACACGATCGAGATCACAGCGGCAAAGATCGGCCGGTCGATAAAGAAGTGTGAGAGGCGCATGGATCACCTGTCCGCCTAGGTGCGGCACGACGAAAAAGAACTAGTTGGTACCGACGACGGTCTCTTTAGCGTCGCCCCCCGAAGCCGCGTTCTCGGGCGACACCTTCGCGCCCGGCCGCACCCGCATCAGGCCGTTGACGACAACCGTATCGTTGGCGTCGAGCCCGCTCGTGATGACACGCAATCCGTCGACGACGGGTCCGAGCGTCACGTACTTCGGGTTGACGACATCGTCCTTTGAAAGCACGTAGACGAACTTGCGCACCTGCTCGGTGGCGATGGCGCTGTCCGGCACCAGAACTGCAACGGCCGGCGCCGAGACCGTGATCTGGATCCGCCCGAACATGCCCGGCGTCAGCCTGCCATCTGGGTTCTTGAACTCGGCGCGGCCGCGAATGGTGCCCGACGACCTATCGATCGCGTTGTCGACGAAATCGATCTTTCCTTCGTGCTTGAACTCCTGCTCGTCGATGAGCTTGAGCCGGGCCGGCAACGACATCCCCCTGTTCGCTTCGCTCGAAGCCGCGGCAGTCGCCGCGCGCAGGTAACGGAGGTAGGAAGCCTCGTCCATCGTGAATTCGAAGCGGATCGGATCGACGGACGCAACTGTCGCAAGCAACGTCGTGGTCCCGCTCGTTCCGCCCGTTACCAGGTTGCCGATCGAAACACGCCGATCACCGATACGCCCGGAAATCGGCGACTTGAGTTCCGTGAACTGCAGATCGAGCGCCGCCTGCGTCATGGCCGCTTCCTGGGCCGTGACCGATGCTTCCGCAACGCGCTTGGCCTGCATCCGCTGGTCCAGCGTCTGCTGCGTTATCGTCGTGCCGCGGATCAGGTTCTCGCCGCGCTTCAGGTCGCTTTCGGCGAAAGCAAGATTGGCCTCGGCCTGCTGCTTACCCGCCTTGGCCTGATCGAGCGCGGCCTCGAACGGACGCCGATCGATTGTGAAAAGTTGATCGCCTTCGCGCACCATCTGACCGTCGGTGAAATGGATCTTGTCTAGATAGCCGGAAACGCGCGCACGCACTTCGACGAAGTCGAACGCCACGAAGCGGCCGACATACTCGTCATAATCGGCAATCTTCTTGGAAACCGGCTTGGACACCGTGACCTTTGGCGCCGGAGGCGGGGCTGCCGTTTGGCTGGACGTATTGTCACCGCACGCCGCAAGTGAGAGCGACAGACCCAGAGCGGACGCGAATGCAAAGCGGGAGCGACGAGGCGACATAGGCCCTCCAGCGCATGAAATGAAAGTTTCGAACGTGCCCGGGTCAGGACTTGGAGCAAAACGTTTGCGCCGGAAGCCAAAAATTCAAGAATCAGACTAGGAGCTTTACAGGACCCATTTGATCCGATGACAAAGCTATTCGAAGTATGATAGGCGTTACTGACCGGTAACACCCGTTACGTACCGGTCGGTACCCCAACAGTCAAGGCCAGTGAGCAAATCCTTGGTACAAAGCAGGCAACATGCCGCGGGCGAAACACCGCCACCTCCGCGCGAGCGGATCGTCGCGGTTGCACGCGAACTCTTTTACCGCCATGGCGTCCACACCGTAGGTGTCGAACTCATCGCCGAGGCTGCTCAAACCAATAAAATGACGCTCTATCGTCACTTCAAGTCGAAGGACGATCTTGTTGTCGAATATGCCCGGCAGCTGGCCGCCGAAGGGGACGCGGTTTGGTCCCGCCTCGCAGAGACCTTTCCGGATAGCCCGCAAAAGCGGCTCGACGCCTGGGTCGACCACGTCGAGGAAGTCCTGACCAGCCGCTTCGAGCGGGGATGCGCGCTCGCCAACGCCGCCGTCGAACTACAGGCCACCCACCCGGCCCGCAGCGTCATCGAGGATTACAAGCGCCGCAAACGAGAAAACCTGGTGAAGCTGTTCCATGACGCCGACTACCGCGATCCGGACATGCTCGCCGATGAAGTCTTCCTGCTTTTCGAGGGCGCCCGGATCAGCATTCAGTGCGGCGGCAGAGGCCCTGCGCTGCGCGCCGTGAAGATGTTGCGCGATCTATTGGCCAACGCCCCGCGCAACCCTGCGACCACCTAGCACCGACGCTCACGTCAGCGCCACAGCCCAACCTCTTCCCACGTATCCGGCGGAATTTCTTTGCCGAGTTCATAGGTGAAGGCGAGTGCCTTGAGCTGATCGCCCGACACCGTGCAATTGAACGACAGGGCATACCAATGCTTGTCGGCCCGCACGGCACCGCCCTTCGCCGACACCACGTTGCCTTCGAACGAGGCGCGCTTGAACGTATCCGTCACCAGCCGGTCTGCGCGCGGAAGACGCTTGTCGCGCCGGATGGCCTCGAGCCCCTTCACGACGCAAGCCTGATGCGCGCGCTCCTCGGGGCTCAGCTTCATCAGCGATTTTTCGAGAGATCCGGCCCCGGCAGCAAGGCTCGCATCGATCACAAAGAGAACCGTCAGAACAGTCGTATAGGCAGCCTTCAACGTCTCGTCCTCCCCCAAGTCCCCCAATCGCCTCGTCAAAGGCAACAGGCTTGAAGGAGCAATCAAATGTGGCAGTAATGAGTGACGTTAATACGCCAACGGATCTCTATCGCTCGGCGCTGCGATCGCGCTCACCACCGCCGTCGGCCTGATCGGGCGGCGTACTCTTTTCTTCAACTTCCTCGAGGCTGGAGAGCTTGTCGATTACCGGCCAGGGCATCGGAGATTTCACGATCGCACCGTAGTAGCGACGCAGCTCTGATCCGATGAATTTGATCATTTCGTTCATCAAGCCTGAACGGCCGCCGCCATCGAAGAGTTCCCACTTTCCCCTCGGAAACCGCGACGACGACATGGCATCCCGCCCCGAATTCTGTTGCGGATCAGCCCATCTGATATTTCTGCCGTGCCTACCACCGCAACCCGCGTATATTTTTGACTTCAAAGGGGGGGCGAATGACCGACACGACTGGGCTCAGCGCGCCGCGTTGGAAGGAAAAGCTCGAGACGGCACTGTTGAACCCCATCCGCGCTTTTCGTCTCCGCTATCTGCCGCTGTTGATGGTTTATTTCGCCTATGGCGCGCTCGGCATCATCACCATTGCCGAAAGCTTCTGGATCAAGTCGGCACTGACACTGACGCCGTCGGAGCTTGCGGCCCTGAGCGTGTGGCTGACGCTGCCCTGGACCATCAAAATGGTCTTCGGGGAACTTGTCGATGCCGTACCGGTCATGGGCTCCCAGCGCAGAGCGTATGTGCTGATCGGCGGCGGCCTGGTCGCTCTCGGTTTGTTGACCCTCGCAGGCGCAGCAGGAGGCTGGCTGACATTCGCCGCACCGCAAGATCTTTACCGCCTCGGCTCGTTCCTGAGCGTCGTCGGCGTCGTGCTCCAGGACGTAACCGCCGACGCCATGAGCACCGAGGTCGTGAGCCGCGAGACCGCGGACGGGTCCCCACGCGATCCAAGGGACATCAATCGCGATCTCGGCATGGTGCAGGTGCTGGGCCGGCTCGCGCTCTCGCTCGGCATGGTGGCCGTCGCTGGTTTGGCCGGCTGGCTCGCGAGCGTCTTCTCTTACGAGACCGTGTTCCTCTGCGGGCTCGTCATTCCGCTGATATCCATTTCCGGCGCGCTGCTGATCGACATCAAGACGCCCGCGACCCGCTCCGTCGACTGGCGCATCCTGGGCGGCGGTATCGCCTTCGGCGCCACCGTCGCGACGCTCGCCATCACCGGCGTGCCTTATGGCCAGGAAATCGTGTTCGTCGTCTCGATGGCCGTCGTCTCGGCCATGCTGTGGCGCGTCGTCGGCGACCTCGATCCCCGGACAAAGGAGAAAATCTTCTACGCCGCCCTCATCATCTTCGCCTTCCGCGCAACGCCGCTCGTCGGCCAGGGCTACACCTGGTTCACCATCGACGTGCTCGGCTTCGACGAGGCCTTTCAGGGCACGCTTAATCAGATCGGCGCCTTGCTTGCGCTCGTCGGAACCTGGTTTTTCTCGGATGCGATAACCAGACGCCCAATCCCCGTCGTGCTGTTCTGGCTCACCATCGCTGCGAGCCTGCTCACGGTGCCCAGCCTCGCACTGACACTCGGCATCAGCGAATGGACGCAAGCGACGTTGGGCTTTGGCGCCCGCACCATCGCCGTGATCGACACGGCCGCTTCGTCACCCTTGCTTCAGCTCAGCATGATCCCGCTACTCACACTCTGCGCCATCTACGCACCTGAGAAGCGCCGCGCCACGTGGTTCGCCCTGATGGGATCGCTGATGAATCTGGCCCTCGTCGCCGGCGCCCTGCAAACCAAGTATCTCAACCAGATCCTTGTCGTGGATCGCGGCTCCTACGAAAACCTCCCGCTGATCCTTGGTCTCGTCATGACCATCGGCCTCGTCGTCCCGCTGACGGCGATTTTGCTCTTCGGAAGAAAACTGAATGAAGAAACGGCCGCGACGCCCACAACGTAATGGCGGGCGAAGATCAGGGCTTCGCGGTGTAGACCGGGCTCGACGAACCGATCTGCGTGCTTTCGGCAATCAGGTAGTAGCTGTTCACCCAGCCCTTGACCTTGCCATAGCGTATCGGACACCAGTCCGCATAGCATCGCCCGATGATCTCGACGCTGCGGCCCTTCGGGGGAATACCCCCTATCTGCTCGTGCTGCTCGGAGGGGCCGCGCCGCACGTTGAGAACGTCGCCCTTACTCACACCATGAACTCTGTAGCGGGAGCCGGAAGCGGCGGACGGCATCGCGACCTCACGCGCTCGGGCGTCATCGGCGTCAGCGTACATCTCGCTTGCCGTCAAAGCGCGCGCTGACGGCGCATTGGAAGGCGATGCGGAAGGGGTCGACCCGGCATCGCGGCGCGCTGCCGGGAGCTGCGCAACGAAGGTCTCTTTCTTGGCAACCTTCTTCGGCGCTTCAGATTTCGCTGGCGCCGCGCGTTTTTCCGCCTCTTCCTTCTTTGGCGCCGCACGCTTTTCGAGCGGCCGCACCGGCCCCTGAGGACCGACGCGAGACGAAGCATCCATCAGACCGGTTCCGCCGAATTTCATAGTCGGATCGTCCTGCGAAGCGGAAGCGGCGGCCGCCGCGTCAGCACGCGCGACCACGACAGGCTGCGAAACAGGATTTGCCGTCTCGCCAGCCGGAGTGACCGACGGCTCCTGTGCCCGAGCGGGAGGAGCGCTCGCAGCCGAGCTGCTCGCCTCGACAAAGGTCCTTTTCTTCGCCGTCTCGCTTTTTGCGTTCGCTAGCGCGCGCTTGGTAACCTCAGGCTCGGCCTTCGCGACTTGCGTGGGCGGGCGAGCGGCAGGCGCATCGGGAACCGCTTGCTCGACGAGGGTCGCCGTGCCGGTCTCTCCGTTGTCCTTGCGCCAGAACAGGCGCGATCCGTCGCGTGCGAGCGTGATGCAATGGGGCTCGGCATCGAACCAGCGGAAGAATTTCGAGCACAGCTTGTCGCCGTCGACCCACCACCGGCCGCGGTCTTTGGGAGCGCCGAGAATAGGCGCCAGGTCGCCAGCCTCGCCCGCGAGCATCCCATCGGTGCCAAAGCGGATGGGCATTTTGGTTCCGAGGGGCGTATCGATTTCGACGAGAGATCCGGGAATGCTCTTTTTCAGCTCATCGCCGCCAACCGGCACCGGCTCAGCCAGAGCGGCCGTCGCTACTGCCAAAAAACCAATGGCGAAGAATGGCCTGAGCAAGTTCGACCCTAACTCTACCGTACTGAAGGATGCCCCTTCTGTTCCTCCTACACGAGTGTGGCAGGAACAGGGTTCAACCCTTACACAAACCTGAAAAGCCAGGCCACCAGCGTCGAAAAATACCATGCACCGGGCCCGCCCGTGCAGCAACCGCTGAACCGGCGTGCTTAATCAATAGGATCATGCGTGTTACCGTTAGGTAAAGATCCGCGCAGTGACGGCCTCCGGGCGTGCTCTTTGGCCCTTCCCGACCAGCCCCAAAAAGCGTGCGGGCGGGGTTCCTTAGCCCCACCCGCCTGCTGATCCCCCCGGCCGATGAAGAACCTTAGAAGGCGCTCGCCGTCGGGCGCACGATCACCTCGTTGACATCCACATCGTCCGGCTGCTCGACCGCATAGGCGATGGCCCGCGCGATAGCGTCCGGGGTCAGCGCCGTCTTGCGCAATCCCTTGAGCAGATCCTTGGCACTCGCGTCCGAGATGTCGTCACCGAGTTCGGTCGCAACCACCCCGGGCGAAATCGTGGTGACGCGGACGTCTGGATTCTCCTGGCGCAGGCCCTCGGAAATCGCCCAGACCGCGTACTTGGTCCCGCAATAGACGGCTGCGGTTGGCACCACCACGTGCGCGCCGATCGAGGCGACGTTGATGATCTGCCCCGCCCCGCGCGCTTTCATGTCCGGCAGCACGGCCGCGATACCGTACAGCACACCGCGGATGTTGACGTCGAGCATACGATCCCATTCGTCCACCTTGAGCGCTTCCATTGGTGAAAGCGGCATCACCCCCGCGTTGTTGATCAGAACGTCCACCTTGCCGAATTCCCAGTTGGCGAAGGCCACGAACTCCTGAACGCTGCTTCTCTTTGCGACGTCGACGGCGTGAGCACGGGCTTCTCCGCCTTTCGCCTTGATCTCCGCAACGAGCTTCTCGAGGCGATCGGTCCTGCGCGCACCGACGACGACCTTGGCGCCGCGCTCGGCAAGAAGCTTCGCGGCGGCCTCCCCGATCCCGCTCGAAGCGCCCGTGATGACAATGACCTTCCCTGCGATATTGCTCATGGTCTCTCTCCATTGTTAGTCCGAGGCGAAAGGCGCCCCGTCTGGCGATGAAGATGCGCGGGCGGACCGATCAAGCGGTAGATCGAAGCTCCGTTCTTATTGCACAATCCTCCAGCACGCGATTTTTAGGCTCCGCTTAGCTCCCCGACTGAGGCTAGTATCCGACCGAGAAAAGGGTGCAAACCGCCCGTTCCAAGGGAATATCGAAATGTCCGACGTCCGTGAGCTTGCCGAGCTGATTGAACAATTCTCCGAACGCGACGGCGCGCACGACACCGCAATTCCGCGCATGTTCCTGCATCGCGCGTCTGCCGTCAGCACCCCGCTGCACACGGTGTATCAGCCCGCCGTCTGCTTCATCGCGCAGGGCAGCAAACAGGCCATGGCCGGTGAGAACGTCTATTCCTACAAAGGCGGCGACTATCTGATCATCTCTGTCGACATTCCGGCTGTCAGCCAGATCACCGCCGCGACGCCGGAGCATCCCTTCCTCAGCCTGAGGCTCGACCTCGATCCCGGTGTGATCGGCGCCTTGATGCTCGAAAGCGATATCGAGCGCGCCTCGCGCGGCCAACCGGAGCCGTCGCTCGCCGTCAGCACCATGACCGAAGAGTTGCTCGATGCCGCAATCCGCCTCTTGCGCCTGCTGAAGACACCGCGCGACATTCCGATCCTGGCCCCGCTTGCGGAACGCGAGATCCTCTATCGACTGCTGCGCGGCGAGCAGACATCGCGCATGGGCCAGATCGCGTTCGCCGAAAGCAAGCTGCAGCAGATCAATCGCGCCATCGCCTGGATCAAGACCAACTTCCGCCATGCGTTCAGCGTCGAGGATTTGGCCGATGAAGCCCGCATGAGTTCCTCAGCGCTTCACCAACACTTCAAAACCGTCACCGGAATGACTCCGCTCCAGTATCAGAAGCAGTTGCGCCTGCAGGAAGCGCGTCGCTTGATGCTCACCGAGGCGACGGACGCCGCCCTCGCTGGCCATACGGTGGGCTACGAGAGCCCATCCCAATTCAGCCGCGAGTATCGCCGCCTGTTCGGCGCGCCGCCGCTACGCGATATCGAGAAATTGCGGGCGACAGCAGGCACGTTCACCACAGCCTAGGCTGTGAACTCACTATGGCTAGTGCAGTGATGAGCCAAAGCGAGCCAAGGGCTAGGAAAAGCGCGCAGGTCGATGCCGTCGCATCGGACAAGCGGTTTGACGACGCCATTGGCTCGCTTTGGCTCACCC
>NZ_JAVIFT010000007.1 GCF_031157355.1 Hyphomicrobium sp. LHD-15 | reverse complement strand
CCGAGGTGATCGTGCAGGGTGACGTCAACGGTGACAGGCACGCCGATTTCGAGATCCTCGTCAAAGTCGGAACTCTGAGCTCGAGCGACTTCTATCTCTAAGACAAACCTACGCCGGCCTATGTTCCGGCAAATGCATTTGTCCGTTGAGATGCGGGTGTCGAAGCAACGTCCCATAAGCGGTCTTCGCATCACTCCCTGCGCTCGGTGCGGAGGCGCTAAGTGGCACTGTCCGCAACCGAGGCAAAAGCTGACTTTAGATTTGGCGGCGCCAGAAGCCGCAAACCTAGCTCGCTTGAGCCAGCGCCACAGCGTCGGGACCTGCCGCATATCTCAGTCGTGTCGAAGCGTCGTTCGCGGCGCGCCAGACGACCTCCGCCACATCGCGCTCGGTCGTCACTGCGCTTGGCTGCCCAAATGCGGCAAGGATAGAGCGGGCGTATGACGCATATGCCTCGGGTATCGTATCCTCGATCGGCGTTTGCACGTTCTTGGTAAAGCGTGTCGACGGCCCGTAGCCTGGCTCGACCAGCTTGACGCGAATGCCGAAGCCGTCGAGTTCGTGCGCGAGCGATCCGGTGAATCCTTCGATGGCGGTCTTGCTGGCCGTGTACGCCGCGACAAGCGGCATCGGGACTAGCGTGGCGCTCGACGTCACGTTCACGATCACCCCGGATCTGCGTGCGCGGAACTGCGGGAGCACCGCTTGCGTCGTCGCCATCACGCCAAACGTGTTGGTCTCGAACAAGCTTCGTACGACTGACATGGGCGTCGCCTCGAAGGCGCCGAACGCACCGATGCCGGCGTTGTTGATGAGCACATCTATGGGCCCACTGGCTTCGAGAGCGGCTTGAATGCTTTGCGGCTTCGTAACGTCGAGCGCCAGCATATGTAGCCGGTCGGTCGCCGGCAGGATGCCCTCGCGGGGCGTGCGCATCGTCGCGATCACGTTCCAGCCCTGAGCGTGAAAGTGGCGTGCGGTCTCCAGGCCATAGCCCGAGGAGCATCCGGTAATCAGCACGGTCTTCATCGTCGTTCCTCCTTGGTTTGAACGACGCGGACGATAGACGGCGCTTTCCGGACGATCTGCAATTGATCGTCCGGATTTCATTTGTTAGCGTCCTGAAATGGTCGATCCCCTCTCGGAAGTCATCGCGCTCTTGCGCCCGCGCACCGTCCTCTCAAAGATCATCAGCGGTGCCGGCCGCTGGGCAGTGCGCTATTCCGACTTCGGCCAACCGAGCTTCTGCACGGTGCTCGACGGGAGCTGCCGTCTTACTGTCGACGGTGCGGAGCCTCTGACGCTTGAAGCGGGAGATTTCCTGCTCCTGCCGAAGACACCGGGCTTCACCATGTCAGGCTTCGAGCCGGCGCGGGCGACGCTCATAGACCCGAAGGTGTCGCCGGTTCAGACGAATGAGGTGCGCCACGGCACGCCAGATGGCGACCCTGACGTGCGGCTGCTCGGCGGGGCCTTCGTCTTCGACTCGCGGGACGCCGATCTCTTGGTATCGCTACTGCCGGCACTGGTACATGTGCGCGGGGTGGAACGGCTCTCAACCCTCGTGCGCCTCGTTCGCGATGAAGCAATTGCCGAGCGACCAGGTCGCGACCTCGTCCTGGGGCGCCTCGTCGAGGTCATGCTGATCGAGACGCTACGGATGATCCAGGATGAGACGGCGCCGGCCGGGCTCCTGCGCGGCCTCGGGGATGCACGCCTCGCGGTTGCGATACGGGAGATGCATGCGGACCCGGCACACGCCTGGACCGTTGAGGAGCTTGCCAGGAAGTCAGCTCTCTCGCGCTCGGTGTTCTTCGATCGATTTACAGGTGCCGTCGGCGTGCCGCCGATCGAGTATCTTCTCGGCTGGCGTATGGCCATCGCCAAGGACCTCCTACGCCAGCAGAACATCAGCCTCGCCGAGGTGGCAGAGCGCGTTGGCTATAGTTCTGCGAGCACGTTCAGCACTGCATTCAGCCGCCATGTCGGACAGCCCCCGAGCCGCTTCGCTCGCGAGGGTAGTAGTCAAGTATGATATCGGCAGCGTCCCAATAGCGGTCGCGCCCTGATTTGTGGACGTACCTCGATGTTACCTGCCAAGCGCTTCTGTTCTGAGATTAAAAGCGGGCATGCGCAATGATGCTGACAGTCCGTGTCTGACTTCTATCGGACTCTCACGTCCATAGTTAGAAATGATTGCTTCCGAGTTGGTTGCGGTCGTTGTACCCGTGCCGGCTGCCGGTAGTTTCTCGCCGAAGGCACTAGCAGCATTGCTCCAAACGTATTCATACAGTCGGTGATGGATATGCCCTTTATCTGAGCCTGATTGACATATGTGGGGCACAAGGAGAAGGGCCGCCGACATGCCAGCAAGGCCAAAAGGAAGTCCCGGCAAGCTTGGCAGCAAGGTTGCGCTCAGCCGCTATTCATCTATCAATCCGAATACGATCACCGCACCGCCCTGGCGAAAGCCCCATATTTGGCTGCCGCCTGCCGCTACCGCTATGTATTGCTTACCGTCCAGCTCGTAGCTCACGGGCGGAGCATTCACGCCGGCGCCGCAGTTAAAACTCCACAGCTTAGCACCGGACTTGGCGTCGAATGCCGAAAAGTCGCCACCGCCTTCCCCGGTGAACACCAGGCCACCCGACGTCGCCAAGACTCCTCCGATGAGCGGTTGATCCAACTTTGTTTGCCAAGCGATGCGCCCCTTGTTAGCAAGATCGATAGCTGTCAGCGTGCCCCAGTTCTCTTCAGGCGAGGGCTCGATGATGAAGTAGGGCACTGCGGACTTGTCCCCGACCGCCGGCAATTCTCCGGTGCGGTAGATCATCGGGATGTGAGAGCCGGCGACAAACACGATCCTACGTTGGGCATCATAGGACGCAGGCGACCAGTTCGTGCCACCAGCCGGACCCGGCGTAATTCGTATCCCTTCAGGCGTTGGACGCCTAAAGAGATTCTCCTGAGGTACAAACGCATCCGACTTGAACAGCAGATCGCCATTGCGGCGGTCATGTACGTAGTACCAGCCAAGCTTGCTCGCCTGTCCGATCGCCGGGATCGTTTTGCCGTTTGCCTCGATGTCGAGAAGAGTTGGCGGACTTGCCACATCGTAGCCCCACATGTCGTGCGGCACCTGCTGATAGTGCCAGACAAGCTCTCCCGTCTTCGAATCTAGGGCGACCAGAGACACAGTGTAGAGGTTGTCTCCGGGACGTGTTCCGTCGGCAGCCTGAGGAGAAGGGTTACCCGTGCCGAAATAGAGGATGCCTGTTGCTGGATCGACCGTTGGCGTATGCCAGATCGAGCCGCCTCCGAATTTCCAGGCATCCGGAAATTTCCCCTGGCTCGCCTTCTCTGTCTCGATGTCCCGGTACATCGGCACGCCGTCAGGTGTGTGCGTCCTGAAGCTGCCTTCCCAGCCTTCGCGCGTCGTCTCGAATTTCCAGATTTGCTTGCCTGTTTCGGCGTCATAGGCGGCGAGGAAGCCAGGGCGGCCGTACAAACCCGCAACCCCGACGACGGCGCCCAGAGGAGCGCCTGGACGCGGGCTGTCGAGATGCAGGCCGTAGCCGACGCCCGTAATGCCGACGATGACCTTGCCTTCATAGACAAGCGGCGCGAAGGCGGCACCTACACCTGTAGACCCAGTGACATTTCGGTTTTGTAACGGATCGCTCGCCGCCATCAGCGCCTTGTCTTCTGTCCGGTCAATATGCTGCTCAGCAAGCATCACGTCCCAAAGCGGTTTGCCTGTTTCTTGATCAAGCGCAATAAGGCGCGCATCGACGGTGGCCACAAAAATCTTTCCGTATCCGATAGACGCCCCGCGGTTGGCCGGCCCGCAGCACGTCTTCTCAGAAGTCCGCTTATGATCGTATCGCCACTTCTCGCGGCCACTTTTGGCATCTATAGCAACGACATGCGAGAAGGGAGCCGTGAGATACATCACGCCGTCGGCAATCAATGGGGACGTTTGAAATGTTGCGGCGGTGCCGGTTTGATAGATCCACTTGGGAACGAGCCGCTTGACGTTTTCAGTTGTGACTTGATCGAGCGGTGAAAAGCGCTGCTGACCGTAGTCACGGCCATATTGTAGCCAGTCGGTACGGTTGCCATCGGCAGCCTTCAGACGAGCATCTGAAACGCCTTCGGCCACTGAAGCTGTTGCAGCGGACGCAAAAGCAAGCGCTATGGCCACACCACGCTTAAGAGCAACTATCATCAATCATCCTTCAGTCTAGAAGAGCGCGCTGATTGACTCAGCTCGCCCTGCGATTTCATCGCCCCCGAAAAGTCGGCGCCGCGGAGGCTCGCGTCTGAGAAATTCGCGCCGGTCAGGTTCGCGTCGCGTAAATTTGCGCCGTCTAGGCTAGCTCCAGAGAAATCGGCGAAGCTGAGGTCGGCACGTTCAAGGACCGTCTCAGTCATGGTAGCCATCGAAAACTTCGCCCCGTGTAAGACCACGCCCGTCAGAAGGCCTTGGTTGTCCCTGGGGTTGAGACCGCCGAACCGCGCGCCCACGAGCCGTGCGCCGGCGAAGTCGCTGTAGTCGAAGTTTCCTTCAAGCCATGCACCTTCGAGATTTGCGCCCCGGAAACTCGCGGATTCGTGCTGCGCGGGAACCATCGATGAAAAGATCGAAGGGCGCCGAATACTTACCTCCACCATGTTGGCACCTGAGAAGTTCGCGTTTGTGAGAAGGGCACGATCTAAGATGGCCCTACTCAGGTCGCAACCAGACAGGTCGGCTCCCGACAAGTTGGCGCCGAAAAGGGACGCGCCCCTCAGCTTTGCGCGTTTGAAGTCGACGCCGGCAAGATCAAGATTTGAGAGATCCAGTCCCGACAGATCCGGTGGTTCCTGAGAAGTTGCGGCAAAGAGTAGAGAAACGACCCTCCCCGCAGTCATGTCTGCTGACTGCGCCGGCTGACAAAGGCAAAGGGCAAGGACCGCAAGTGCGATAACTTTCATGGCTATTCCACTTCGGGTGCTCTGCCGGGCAAAAGGAGATGCCGGCCGGGGAACTTCGCAGAGTATTACCCGGTCGACGTGCGGCACCAGGGTCAACCGCCCAAGGATGTTTGGGAATTTTCCACAAGCGAGTTGCCGAGGCCTTCAAGCCTTCCAAGATCAGTCCTACGAGGACGGAACGCTTGCTAGCGGGGCAATCAATCCCTGGCGCATGCAGAAGTAGACGAGATCGATATCCGACACGACGCCAAGTTTGCTCTTGATGGCATAATGGTAGTTGCCGACCGTCTTTGGCGCCAAATGCAGCGTGTTGGCGATCTCCTCAGTCGACTTGGCGTCCAGTATCAATTGCAGAATCTCGAACTCTCGGGGAGACAGGGCTTGAAATGCATTGCTGTCGCCTTGCAAGCGGCTGGTTGCCAATGCTTCGGATATTTCCGCACAGAGCGCTGTCCTATTACGTGCCACACTCTCGATGGCCGCAATCAACAACTCAGGATCGCTGCTTTTCGTGACATAGCCTTTGGCTCCAGCCCGGAAGGCTTGCAGCGCGTAGGCCGCGTTGGCGTGCATGCTGAAGACGAGTATACGCCCCGAGGGATCCCATAGACGTATTTGGCGGATCGCATCAATTCCGCCGCGCCCTGGCATGCTGATGTCCATGATGACGACGTCGGGTACCTTGGTCTTGTAGAGCTGGTAGGCCGCATCCGCGTCGGCAGCCTCGCAGACCACCTCAATGGTCCCATGTTCCTCAATCAGTGTTCGATAACCCTTTCTGACCACCGCGTGGTCATCCACGAGCATCACTCGGATTCTCTTGGTCATGCTGTTGCCACACCGACGGATTGCACCGGAAAACTGACCTGGAGTTCGAACCCGCGGCCGTCACGATGACCTGCGGAAATAGCTCCAGAAAGTGCGTAAACTCGCTCTCGAATACCGACCAGCCCGACTCCAGCAGTCCCCTCTCGGGTCTCGACTTGAGGGCTGCATCCGTCGTCCGTGACCGCAAGATCGATGCGCCGTGCATTGGTGGCTACTTTGATTGAGCTCTTCAACAGCACGCGAACAGTGCGTGCATTTGCGTGTCTTGCCGCGTTATTCAAGCCCTCTTGAACAATGCGATAGACGTGCGCGGACATCTCGGTCGGCAGATCATCGAAGATTCCGCTTGTCTCGAGGCTAAACGTCGTCATGCTGTTAGCTAGCGCGTTGTGGGTTTGGATAAGGCTTTGCAAACTGGCAATGAGACCGAGATCATCGATCTCTGGAGGCCGGAGATAAGTAAGGGTGTCGCGAAGCGCACGCATGGTGCTGGAAGCTACCGCCACCAACTCCTCGCTTTGCCTCGTAGCGGCTGGAGAAGAATGCTGACAAACCCTCCTGATCGAAGCCGCGAGGCCACTTATTGCGCTCAGCCTCTGCGCAACATCGTCATGTAGTTCGCGTGCGATGTGAAGGCGCTCTTGCTCCTGTGCATTCACGAGCTTACGGGAGAGCTCTGATCGCTCTTGCGTACTCGTCTCCAGCCTTTGCGCCATGCCATTGAAGACTTCCGATATCCGGTCAAGTTCTTTCAGCTTGAAACGCGGCAACCGGTGAACCAAGTCGCCATCGGCGAGACGGTTCAATCCCGAAAGGATTTCGGCAGTCGGCCGAAGCGATCTGGCGATCACCAAATACACAAGGAAGCACATCGAAACGATCATGGCTGCGCCAATTCCGACTAGTCGCGACAGCTCCTGCCAAGCACGTCCGGCTATCGCTGCAGCTTCAACTGTGGCGACCACAGCGCCCTTGATCTCGCCCTTATGAATTAGGGGAAGCTGTACGACAGATTGCCCTAGGAAAGTCGTGGACGCATTGACGAACCAGTCCGGCGATACCTGCTCGTGCATGTCGATGCCTTGGCAATTCGAGTTAACCTGATGGCTCCCTCCCGCCACGAACTGAATGCACTGGCCTGGGCGTAGCGAGTAGTTTGCAAGGGGCTCCCAATCCGGAAACCGCTCGGGGCGATCTAATGCAGCGTCTATGCGCGTAAGCTGCAGGGCGAGCTGCCTCGCGACCGTGGCAGCGGCTTCCTCATTTAGATTGATAGCCTCTCGCCGGACATCGCGGAGTACCAAACCAGCTCCGCCAGTCATACAGATCAATGCGACCAACAGGATGCGCCTGACCAAGACCCATTTAAGGTCGAGGCTATTGGTACGCCACGGACGCGCCCGGAGGGCGGGAGGAAGCGTCATCGTTATTCTCCAGCCTAGGATGTGGCGATGTTACCGCCGAACGCGATGCTGCGAAATCGCATTGAGGAAAGTCGTGGAAAATGCCCAGAGCCCGTGAGGCAACCATCGGTGGCTCGGCACGGCTGCTCGCGATTTTCTCAAAGCACAATCTTTGATCCGAGGAGCACCAAACCAATGAAGTTACCGAGCATCGCCACAGCTGCAATTTTCACACTTCTCGGCCTAGTGACTATCGCCATGCTGCCAGCTCATGGAGAAGCCACTGAGCCGCACAACACCGCATTCTTGGGCGTCCACTTCCAGAACGACAACGAGATTTACGAGCCGACCAGCGATGGAGAACGCAGCCGGATTAAGAGAACCGGCCAAATGTTCATGGACAGACTCACCGAGTCGACGAAGTACCGCTTCGCAAAAATTGACCCGAAGTTGTTGGCAAGGATCGCGTCCGGTCAGGCGCCAGGCGAATGCGGTGGCTGCGAGATCGATTATGCCAAGGAGGTCGGCACGGATTGGGTAGCCTGGATCAACGTTCAAAAGGTTTCGAACCTCATTCTTAACATGAACGTCTACATCGCCGACGTCCACGCCAACAAAATGGTGTTCGTCAAGAGTGTCGACATCCGCAACAATTCTGACGAGGGGTGGGAGAGAGCCATCAACTATCTGCTTAAGCACTACCTCCTGCCCGGCGTCTCTTGACCAAAGGCCCGCAGCACGTTCGCCCGCGGGAAAGCTCTGACGGCGTCGGACACTGTTGACTCGGCCGATGAACGGAAAACTGCTTTGAAATAGCACGGAGATTGCCAATGTTTATGTTGAGCAGGATAGGATACGCGACGCTTCTCACGCTGTGCTTGTCCTCAACAGTCGTGCAGGCTGGTAGTGCCGCGCGCCCCGAAGTGAGGACTGCGCCGGCAAGGCGCGAAGGCATAGGAATCTGGAAGGCCGCTGTGCCCCCCGCGCACATGAAGGCGGAGTTTGACGGTCATGATCCGCTAGGGCTGGCGGCGGGCACAAAGATCAAGGCTGATTGTTCGTTGAACTGGATCGATCCCGATACCCAAAAGCTCTATTGCTTCTCGAGTGCTACGTCTCAGAGCGTCTTTCAGGACTGGCCGAAGAGGAACATCGAGCGCGCCCACAAATTCTGGAGGGCTTCGATATCGCCCGGCCTGTAGAACGCTCCTGGCGTTCTCATGCTGTACAACATGGGCGCATACGTTTCGCATAGCTCGCACCACGAGCGCTAAATGTACCGCGGTGACTAACGAGCGCTGTCGTGAAGTTCGATCCATGCGGGCACGTAAACGGCGACAAGCGGGGCCTATCGGACCCGCTTGTCGCCGCCAACGCATGATGAAGATCAGTTCAAGGCTGGTTGAGACGTGGCGCGTGCCGCGCGATCAATTACGTCCGCAATCGCCGCCGGCTGTGTTATGAAAGCTGCGTGACTGCCAGGGATCTCGGTGATCGTCGCTCCGATACGGCGCGCCATGCCGTGCAGCATCCCTTCACCAAACGCGCGGTCCTCGGTGGCGACGATGGCCCAGCTAGGCTTTGACCGCCACGCGGCGTGCGTCAGGCGCGCTTCGAACGCGGACATGTTGATGGGTAGCTGAGAGTCGCGCAGGAACGCCGCGTCGGAGTTGTTGACATCGGCAGCGAAACCCGACTGGAACTTGTCGGGACGCACGACCGCGTATCCATCGGCGCCGACATCGAGAACGAATTCAGACGCAGCGGGATAGCCGTCATATTGCTGAGCCGTTGTCTCTCCAGCGTCGGGTGAGAGTGCCGAAAGATAAACAAGGCCCGCCACATTCGGATGCGCTCCCGCTTCGGTGATAACCGTGCCGCCCCAGCTATGACCGACGAGGATCGTGAGACCGCTTAGCCTGGCAAGGGCGCGCGTGGTTGCCGCAACATCCTCCTCGAGCGAGGTCAGGGGGTTTTGCACGATTGTAACATCGTATCCGCGCGCCGTGAGGTCGTCATAGACGCTGCGCCAGCCTGAGCCATCGACAAAGGCACCGTGCACGAGCACCACGTTGCGCACAGCTTGACTCTCGGGGATGCGGTGGCCGGCCTGGGCTGTTCCAGAGAATGCAATGGCTGAGGCCGCGGCAAAGGCCGCACTACGAATGCCGGTGATCATGATGATGTCTCCTACGATAGCTCGATAACTATTATCGCGATAATTGTCATCTAATGCACCCAATCAGCCCTTGTCAAGATAATATTTATCGCGATACTATTTTAAGCGGCAGCCTCACGGGCCAGGAGACCTTTGATGAAGACCCCGACCAGAAGATCGCCACCACATGGCGCCCCCGTGCCGTTAGATGACCAGCTCTGCTATGCCGTCTATTCTGCAGGTATCGCCATCCAGCGCGCTTACAAGCCTCTGCTGGACGAGCTCGGACTGACCTATCCACAGTATCTCGTCCTCAACGTTCTGTGGGAGGAAGATCGGCAAAACGTCGGTGCGATCGCCAGCCAGCTCGCATTGGAGTCGAGCACGCTGACACCGCTATTGAAGCGCTTGGAAAGCGCCGGCCTGGTGCATCGGGCGCGAAACCCAGACAACGAGCGCCAAGTCGTCGTGGCACTGACCGACAAGGGGCGAGCGTTGCGCGTAAAATCCGGGTGCCTCGGCAACGCCCTGTTATCAGCATCTGGACAGACTCCGCGCGAACTGGGTGTACTAAATGCCGACGTGAGGCGTCTGCGCGACGCGATCTACGAGAACATCGGAGGCTGGACCCTGGCCGACGAGTGAGCCCCAGGACATGGACATTGCCGAGGCCACTTCCCGTTGCCCCTCAGTGCGCTGTGAAATTTATTGTGAGGATTCCGAGAGTCGGACCTCCACACCTCGCCGAAAGCGGACACCTTGAATGGCCAATAACCGAAGTCCGGATGTGACCCGAAGCAGATCTCGCCGCCATAAGGGGAATTCGATATCGCCCGTCAAGCGCATGCCGATACTGGAGACGGTTTACGGATGTTCACGACTTAGAACACTTGGCGCAAAGGCAGCGTCCGGCCAGATGTATCTCGAAATATTCCTCGCCGTAATCGTACGATAGTTCTTCGCTAGGCTTGATGTTGCGGAGCGCGAAGACATACACGCGACGTTTGCGGATATAGATCTCGCAATTCGGTGCGCAGGAGTGGTTGATGAAGCGGGCGGTATTCGCCGGTATGTTCCCGTCGATCATGCTCGTGTCGCTCGTCCAAAAAAGGTACTTCCCGCGGTTTTCCTTTATCTGCCTGGCTGTGGCTGGGTGTCCGACATATTCGATGACGCACGAACCCTTGGGAATGCGATCGAGAGTGAAAAGACCTCGGCCACTGAGCGACCGACGGACTGCAAGGCGGTAGGGCGCAGGTAGGAAGCGTCGCTTCATCGGAGTAGGATACCGTACTTTATTTACCATCAATCCCGCGTCCATATGCTGACCCAATGAACAGCCTCAAGCAGAAAATTGACGAGCCCCATTTGTTTCCGCTTTCTGGACTGTTCGTCGCTGCGGGAGCGGTCAGGTGGGGGAGACGAGGATTCTCGCCTCCGGCGGCGTGTAGCCTGCTTGGATCGCCGCCAAGTTCGGCTCATAAAGGCTAATTCATTGGAACGGATCGAATTTTTATCGCGGTGACGCCATCTTTTGGGTGTTGCAGGTATGTGTTCGTGGTCTAAACGATTCCGAGCATCCGCATTATTCGGTCGTCCCGGCGACCGGAGCCACCTTTTGGAGCAGCATGACCATACGAGCGTCGCGCCTAGATCAACTGCCAGATAGCGAACTGCTGCGTCTGCGGTTCTGCGATCTGCCGCTCCGTCTCAAGGGCTCCGTGATCGAGCAGCGTGCAAATTCGGTGTTCGATGAACTAATGGCACGCGATATTCGCTTCCGGCCGACTCTCTGGATCTCCGAACAATGGTATAATCCCGATGAGGTCGTTGGGTTCGCCGTCCCGTTCTATCTGCTGCACCCGCGGTTGATCCGCCTCGAGCGCAAGATGATGCTGGAAGCCGAAGGCGCATCCCTGGATGAAGCGCTGAGCATCGTGCGGCATGAAACCGGACATGCGGTGGATGAAGCTTTCCAGCTGCGCAGGATGCGCGAGTATCGCAAGGTGTTCGGTTCCCCGCAACGCGCGTATCCGAACGACTACGTTGCGGACTCAGACAGCCGCGATTTCGTACAGCATCTCAACGCCTGGTACGCGCAATCGCATCCGGTCGAGGATTTTGCCGAGACCTTTGCCGTGTGGCTCACGTCAAAAAGCGGCTGGCGACGGAAGTACCGCGACTGGCCGGCCTATGAGAAATTAAGCGCGGTCGACGCATGGATGCACGATCTTCGTAACGTCGAGCCCGAGATCAAGCCGAGGCGGGTTGCGAACGAGCTGCGCGACTGCACGCGGACACTCGGTCAACACTACGAAGAGAAGCGAGAGTTTTACGCCATCGATGCCGAAGACGAATTCGACGGCGCGTTGCAGCGGATCTTCGAGGCGAACGGTTCAGTTTCTCGCGGGCGCGGGCACATGTCGGCATCGGCTCTGCTGGCAGAGTACAGGACTCGCCTTCGGCGGCGCACGGCAAAGCCTCTCGGCGTTCCAGCGTACGTCGTCGATCAGGTTTTGCGGCAGCTCGTCCATCGAGCGCGCATCCTCAAGCTCAGACAATCGCGGCCGAAGGCGGAAACGGTAAAAAGGGTATCGCGGCTCGTTTCCCGCGCGACCGTCTCAATCATTCGGAACAGCCCGAGACTGCCGCTATGACCACGATCAAGAAGTCAAAGAAGAAGCTGACGGTCATCCTGCTGGCGGACGAGCGATTGCTGCCTAATGGAGACTTGTCGGAGCTCAGCGGCAAAGAGCGGATGCTTCGGAAGACCGAATACGACGTCAAGAATGCCATCGAGTCGCTCGGTCATACCCTCGTTCCGATCGGTATCTCGAACGATCTTTCGGCGATCACCGATGCGCTCGAAGCCCACAAACCGGATATCGTCTTTAATCTCGCTGAGGAATTCAACCACGTCGGGCACTTCGATCAGCACGTCGTCAGCTTCCTGGAGATGCTCCGGCAGCCTTATACGGGCTGCAACCCTCGCGGCCTCACGATCGCCCGCGACAAAGCCTTGACCAAGAAAATCCTCGCTTATGATGGGATGAAGGTGCCGGAGTTCGCTATCTTCCCTATCAATCGCGCAACAAAGCGGCCCGGGGCCTTGGGGTTTCCACTTTTTGTCAAGTCGCTGACCGAAGAAGGCTCCATCGGGATTTCGGGGGCGTCGATCGTGCGCGATGACGTCAAATTAATGGAGCGCGTGGAGTTCATCCATCGCACTGCGACGTCGGCTGCGCTTGCAGAGGAGTACATCGAAGGCCGGGAAATCTATGTCAGCATGATGGGCAACGAGCGCGTGACCGTGCTGCCACCCTGGGAGTTTTTCGTAGAGAACAGACCTGCGGGATCACCCTTAATCGCGACGGGCCGAGGTAAATGGGATCCGGACTATCAGGATCAGGCCGGCGTGATGACAGGCCCGGCCGAGATCAGCGAAAAACTTGCAACAAAACTGCAGAAGCTGTCCCGCGATATCTATCGGTTGCTTGGTCTCAGCGGCTATGCGCGCCTGGACTTCCGCGTCACGGCTGACGAGGAGGCTTATCTTCTCGAAGCCAACCCCAATCCGCAGATCGCCTCGGACGAGGACTTCGCCAGTGCAGCGGAGGCCGCGGGCATCGAATACCCGGAGTTGATCGAACGGCTCATTCGTTTCGGAATGAGCTACGATCCCGAGCGACTGATAATCTGACGAATTGGCATCGACAGCTGGGGGTCGTATCTCCGTGACGCAGCGCCCGGGTTGGCATGTCCCCAAAACTGACGTCCAGTGACCGAGCATAGCCTACACTAAATAGCAGAGACGTTACGTCCGCTACGCCTTGATGAGCAGACCTTTCAACCAGCCTATCGCTAAATCCGAATCCGTCCTAGCCGGCTCAGCTCCGCTGATTGAGCCGCTCGGAGCGAGATGAGTGCACTCTCTACTTTCGCTAATCGTCAAGTCGAAGGCGAAAAAGCAGCTGACAGTCTAGGCGATGTCCATGGACCACACGCCGAGTTCCGCCACACTCCAAAATTCCAAAACGTAAGTCCGAGACCATCAATCGTCGTCGATTACGGGCTCGCTGCACGCGGTCCGCATCCATGTGAAGAGTGAGCGATGGGGGCTTCTTGCTAACGAGCCCCCATGCCCCGAAGGCGGCGTCGGTCATCTAGCTCCGACCGCCAGTAGAAACCGTTGCCGTCGAGATCGAATAGAATTCCAAACTGGGCAGATGGTACGGCGGCCGGAGTTCCGGCCGCCGACCTCGCCGGCCCTCAGCTGGGGAGCTGGAAGTAGAAGTGCCCGAAGAGCGTGATGGCGGCGCCGGCAGCCAGCGCCAGATAGGGCAAAATTCCCGCGCGCCGTTGGCCGAGATCCTGGCTCTTGAGGTCGAGATCAATCAGCATGTGGTCCGGGAATCGCCCTTTATCCTGCACGTAGTGCCGGAACAGAAACACCGGGATGATGAGCAAGCCGAACAGAAGCCCGTACCAAAGCGCATTGGGGTTACCCCACACCTTGGCTCCAACGCCCATCAGGAACAGATTGAAGAAGCCGAGCCCTGCGTTTACCGCAACAAGCCAGTTCGGCGCCCGGTAGGGACGCGGAATATGCGGACTATCGATGCGGTGGATCCACGTCGACTGCAAATTGAGGAAGATAAAGATCATATAGCCGACGTTCGATATCGACAGGATCAGGTAGTAGGCGGTCGCATCGGACGCAGCGAAGGTGAGCAGGCCGAGATTGAAGATGAGGTCCGTCCACATCGCACGCGTCGGAGCACCATGCTCGTTCGTGTGAGCAAGATACTTCGGAAGCCATCCATCGACGCCGCCCTGGTAGA
This sequence comes from Hyphomicrobium sp. LHD-15, assembly GCF_031157355.1. GTDB lineage: Bacteria > Pseudomonadota > Alphaproteobacteria > Rhizobiales > Hyphomicrobiaceae > Hyphomicrobium_C. Next base: position 178,683 of record NZ_JAVIFT010000007.1, on the reverse strand, counting down.
GCGTGCGCGATGACCCGGCCATCGCCATCTGGATCGCCAGAATGAGCGCGAGGATCATCATCATTTCAAGGAGGTGCGTAACGAACTGCGAGCCGCCCCCGACCATGTGCCCCATCGCGGCCGCGACGCCGGTGCCGTCCACGATGCCCGGCTGGGTCATGCCATCGAGCCCAAGGTAGCCCTGAAAACTCGCTGCAACGAGCGTGTACAGGACGACGCACAGAATGCCGGCCGAGATGATGGCCTTCTTCGTATCCGAGGCCGGATTTCGAAACTCGCGCGTATAGCAGACCGCCGTTTCGAAGGCATAGGTCGACCACCCGGCAATGAACAGCGCACCAAGAAAGTAGGTCCAACCCCCGTTGTTCCACTCTCCGTTGGGTGGCACGAGCGGCGTGTAGTTTTCGTAGTTCACGCCTCCGTTGAAGTAGGGCGCGACGCCGACGATGAGCATTGGAATGACGACAAAGAGCCCGATGACCGTCTGCACGCGAGCGGTGCCGAGAATGCCCCGGTGCTGGATCGCAAAAGTAATCAGCATGAGGGCGGCGCCGATGAAGAACGTTGGCCCGATCTCGATTTTTGCGAGTCCGAAGAACGAAAAGCTGGCAAGCACCATCGTGCGGAGCGCCGGCGTCGCCCCCTCCGTGACGGCGGCGATCGCCATCTTGGCGGCCTCCTCCGCAGACTTCCCGTCGATGGCGGCAGCATTGGCGACGTTCTTCAACCACGCCAGGACTTCCGGAGACTCAGCCGTGAAGACGGGGATCGGCGCAATCGCGTTGAGGATGTATCCTGCCGCAATGGTGCAGCCGAGCGAGAGAACCGGCGTCCAGGCGTACCAGTTGCACCAAACCGAAAGCGGCGCGATGATTTTGCTGTAACGGAGCCAGGCCGCCGATCCGTAAACGGCTGCACCGCCCGACTTGTTTTTGAACAGACCCGCAATTTCGGCGTAGCTGTAGGCCTGGAAAAGCCCGATCACCACCGAGATCGCCCAAACTAGGAAGGCGAGCTTGCCGGCGGTTGCCCCCATCCCGCCGATCGAGATGAGCACCAGTGCGGGCACACCGCTCGCGATCCAGAACGCCCCCTTCCAATCGATCGTTCTGTGTAGCCCACCGAACTCGTCACCGGGATAGGCCTGTCCCGGCCCGGATTTACCGGGCGCGTCGGCACCCGTAACAACCGCGTTTTGCATGAGTATCGCTCCCTAGGCTCCTCTCGAAGAGGAGGTGCTTTTTTGCGCCTTAGGAGGGGCATACTGCCGCAGAGTTGCAAATGATGCAATATTTTTGCATAACCATGGTGCAAGTTTTTTGCCTCATCGGCAACTCATCTAAGAGATAGCCCGAGTTGCAAAGTCAGCGGCTAGGGGGGCAGAATGGGGCCAGAGAATCCCTTCATCCTCCGTCCGATGAGAAAACCCATGGTCAAAGCTAGAGTGCGGCGCGCGCCGCCGCGCCGCCCTCGTCAGCCCGCTGCTCAGGCAGCTAAATCACAACGATCGCACGACACGGCAAACGTACCGTTGGAAAAGCGCATCGGTGAGGTGCTGAAGCAGCTTCGGCTTGAAGCCAATCTTACGCTTGCCGATCTGAGCACAGGCTCTCGCATTTCAAGCGCAATGCTGAGCCGGATCGAGAACGGCATGGCAACGGCGAGCTTGGATGCTCTCGAACGTCTCTGCCTCGCCCTGGGCATTGGCCTATCGGATCTGTTCAAGAGGACAGACGGAAAGAAGGGCACGGCACAGCTCGTCAAGCGCAGCGAGCAGATGGAGGTGGTCCGCGTCGGAACCAAGTATGGCTATACCTACAAGCTGCTGTCCTACGACAAGGGACCCAAGAAGCTCTTTGATCCCTTCTTCATCGAGATGGACAAGAAGAGCCAGTCCTACCCACGGTTTTCCCACCCCGGCACTGAGTTCATCTATATGTTGCAGGGACGCGTGGAGTACCGCTTCGGCGATCTCACCTATTTGCTCGAACCGGGCGACGCCTTCACGTTTTCAGGCGATGTCGTCCATGGACCTGAGCGGTTGCTCGACGAGCACGCTCGATTTCTATCGATAATCATGTACAGCGAATAAGCGGCGGCACCTTCGCCAACAAAAAAGGCCGGGAGCTTTCGCCCCCGGCAGGTGGGGGGAGACGTCTGCACTTAGACGCCGCCAGGTATCCAATTCGTTCCAGCGAGTGGAATTCGCGCCATCGCGGCCGCATCTAGCGTGAGCGCGGCGAGATCTTCCGGCTCCAGATTGTGAAGATGGTTCTTACCGCAAGCGCGCGCCAAGGTTTGGGCCTCGAGCGTCATCACTTTGAGGTAGTTTGCGAGACGGCGCCCGGCAATGACCGGATCCAAACGCTGAGATAACTCGGGCGTCTGAGTGGTGATGCCCGCCGGATCGCGGCCCTCATGCCAGTCGTCATAAGCACCCGCCGTCGAGCCGAGTTTGGCGTACTCCCTTTCCCACTTGGGATCGTTGTCACCCAACGCAACCAAGGCCGCGCTCCCGATCGCAACGGCGTCCGCGCCTAGAGCCAAAGCCTTGGCGACATCAGCACCGTTCCGAATGCCACCTGAAACCACGAGCTGAACTTTCCGGTGCATCCCCAAATCCTGGAGCGCCTGCACGGCCGGGCGAATGGCCGAGAGAAGCGGAATGCCGACATGCTCGATGAACACTTCCTGCGTGGCGGCAGTACCGCCCTGCATCCCGTCAAGCACGACCACGTCAGCTCCGGATTTGACTGCGAGCGCGACATCGAAATAGGGCCGGCTGGCGCCAACTTTGAGATAAATCGGCTTCTCCCAGTCGGTGATCTCGCGCAACTCGTTGATCTTGATCTCAAGGTCGTCGGCACCCGTCCAATCGGGATGCCGGCACGCAGAACGCTGGTCAATCCCCTTGGGAAGCTGGCGCATCTCGGCCACGCGGTCCGAAATCTTCTGGCCGAGCAGCATACCGCCGCCGCCAGGCTTGGCACCTTGGCCGATGACGATCTCAATCGCGTCCGCTCGTCTCAAGTCGTCCGGATTCATGCCGTACCGCGAGGGCAGGTATTGGTAGACGAGAGTTTCGGACTGTCCCCGCTCTTCCGGCGTCATGCCGCCATCACCGGTCGTGGTAGACGTACCAGCGAGCGAAGCACCGCGGCCAAGAGCTTCCTTGGCATTCGCCGACAGCGAGCCGAAGCTCATGCCCGCGATGGTGACGGGGATCTTCAGCTTAATCGGCTTCTTGGCGAACCGCGTGCCGAGCGTTACATCCGTCCCGCACTTCTCGCGATATCCCTCGAGCGGATAGCGCGACATCGAAGCCCCGAGCAACACGAGGTCGTCGAAATTCGGCAGCCGGCGCTTAGAACCACCGCCGCGAATGTCGTAAATGCCCGTGAGCGAGGCGCGCCGGATCTCGGATAGAGTGTAGTCGTCGAAGGTTGCCGACTTCCGCGGAGTGGTAGGCACCCAGTTTCGTTCGTGGCTGGTCATCAGTAGGCTCCGGCGTTGTCGATGTTGAAGTTGTAAAGCTTGCGCGCCGATCCGTAGCGGCGGAACTCGGCGACATCGACCTTGTGATCTTGTCCGGATGCCGCCAGCAACTCGATAAGTTCGGCTTTGTGCTCATCGCGCATCGGCTTCTCGATGCAGTCGGCGCCAAGTCCGGCTACCGGGCCCCTAACGAACAGACGCGCCTCATAGATCGAATCCCCAAGCGCCTCGCCCGCTTCACCGAACACGACAAGGCGCCCGTTCTGCCCCATGAATGCCGATAAGTGCCCGACATCGCCTTTAACGATGATATCGATGCCCTTCATCGAGATGCCGCAGCGCGCCGACGCATTTCCGTCGACAATCAGCAGGCCACCGCGGCCCGTCGCGCCCGCGCTCTGGCTCGCATCCCCTTTGACGTGAATGCGCCCCGACATCATGTTCTCGCCGACGCCCTGCCCGGCGCTGCCATCGACGACAATGTTGGCGCGCTTGTTCATGCCGCCACAGAAGTAACCGACGCTGCCCTGCACATTGATTGCAACGGCCGCATCGACACCCGCAGCAATCGAGTGTTCGCCATTGGGATTGAGCACGCTCCACAGGGTATCGTTGGTGTCATCCTTGAGCGTGTGCAGCGCCGCGTTCAGCTCCCGCACCGATGACTTGGTCAGATCGAATGTCGACATCAGGCGTGCTCCCAGAAATAGACGGTGGCGGGCTTTGGCTCCCAGACTTTCGCCTTGGCAATCTCGGGGAGGCAGGTGAGGCTCTTGTATTCGGAGGCGAACGCGACATAGCGATCGGTCTCCGCCATCACCGCAGGCTTGCAGGCGATGGGATCGCGCAGAACACCGAAACCGCGCTCTGTACCGACGACGAACGTGAAGAAGCCATCGAGATCGTCGAGGCTGGATTTCAGCGCTTCGCCGAGCGTTTGGCCGTCACGCATCTGCTTGGTGAGATATGCGGCCGCGACCTCGGAGTCGTTTTCGGTTCGGATCTTGATCCCTTCGCGCCGAAGCTCCCGGCGTAAAGAGGCATGGTTCGAGAGCGAGCCGTTGTGAACGAGGCACTGATCGGGACCAGTCGAGAATGGATGAGCGCCGTTCGTGGTGACAGCGGACTCGGTCGCCATCCGCGTGTGAGAAATGCCGTGCGTCCCCGATATGCCCGCAATGCCAAACGACTTGGCGACGTCATCCGGATAACCGACCTCCTTGTAGATCTCGAGGCTTTTCCCGCCACTCATGACGGTGATTTCGGGATGGTTCTCGGCAAGCCACTGCTCAGCCCGTTCGACATCGTCGTGCGCCAGCGTGATAATCGCATGCGAGTAACGGACGGCACTCGTGGCATCATGCCCCAAGGCGGCAGCGAGCCTCTCGCCGACGGCACCGATATCGAACCCGGCAGACGGCCCTGAGATCGTGAGCTTTGCGCGGCTTCCTGCGCCGCGGCTGTAAATGGCAAAGCCCGCAGAATCCGGACCGCGGCTGCAAAGAGTCGACGTCATCTGCGCAAGCAGGGATCCAAGCTCCGGTTCGAGCTTGGCATCTTTAATGAATAGACCGGCAATTCCACACATCTTGATCTCTCCTTGTATTCGGCCGGTGACTAGAAGAAGTTGAGGTACCGCTTCACCTCCCAATCGGAGACGTGACGGTGATAGTCGATCCACTCCTCGCGTTTGAGGCCCACGAACTCGTCGATGAAGTCGGCGCCGAGGGCGTTGCGCATCAGCTCGCACCGCGACAACGCTTCGATCGCTTCATGAAGCGACTGGGGAAGCGTCTCGATATTCCGCCGCGAGATCTCATCTGGGGTGAGCGCGTAAAAGTTGATGTTGTGCGGCTCGCCGGGATCGAGCTTGCGGTCAATGCCATCGAGCCCCGCGGCGATGATCGCAGCTTGCGCGAGATAGGGGTTCATCCCCGAATCTCCGGTACGGATCTCGATGCGACCGTACGGGATACGCACCATGGCGGTGCGGTTGTTGTCTCCATATGCCACGAATACCGGCGCCCAGGTCGTACCTGACGCCGTACGCCCCACCACGAGCCGCTTATAGGAGTTGACACTCGGGGCGAGCAGCGCCGTGAGCGGCGCCGCGTGTTTCAGAACACCCGCCACAAAATGATAAGCGAGCTGCGATAACCCCATCCCGCGGTTGTCAGACGGGTCGTGAAAGAGATTACGGCCCGACGCATCGGCAATGGAGCAATGGATGTGCATGCCATTGCCGGTGGTCGAACTCTTGGGTTTCGGCATGAACGAGCAGATGGCGCCAAGCTCGTGAGCGATTTCCGCCGCCGCCATCTTGAACAGGATGATCTGGTCGGCCGAAGTCAGCGCATCGGCATACTTGAAATTGATCTCGTACTGGCCGTTCCCGTCCTCGTGATCGATCTGATAGACATCAATCCCGAGCGCCTGCAGGCTCTCGGTAACGCGTTCAAGAAACACCCGAACGCGCGATAGACCGCGGTAGTCATATGCGGGCTTCTGCAGAACATCCGTGGAATCGAACGGAACGACCGAGCCATCGGCCGTGCGCTCGAGCAGGCTGAATTCCGGTTCGATACCGGTATTCAAGATCCATCCGCGCTCGGCGAGGCGAGCAACCTGCGTCTTCAAAATGTTGCGTGTGTCGATAGGGTGCGGCCGGCCCGAAACGGCGCCTGTTCCCATCACTCGCGCATAGCCGGGCGCCCATGGAATGAGGCTCAATGTCGAGAGGTCGCCAACCAGCATGTATTCGGCCTCGTGCGGCGCTAGCCGCATGCCAAACACGCCGCCACCCGCAAAGCCCACGCCATCGGTGATGATGTCGTCGAGATGATCGACAGGAACGGCCTTGCTCTTCGCGACACCGTATATGTCGACAAACTGGGCGAGGACGTAGCGCACTTGATGCTGCGCGAGGAACTGCTTGGCCTTTTCAACGTCGAGATTTTGCGGCGCCACCAGCTGTCCAGGCGAGTTACGCCAATCCCAATGCGCGATCGTCATGTTGATCCTTCCCTGCTCGCTTCTTCCCGAGTGCCGAGAGCTTTTTGTGTGGCCGCTGCGTTTGGTGGCCCGCTCCGTTGAAATTCTCGTACCTCATACTTGCATAAGATGCAATATATTTGTATGTAGAGAAACATCACTTTCAGGAGATGCACGTGAATTCCGACGTCAAGCTGGACATCAAAACGAGAGACGAAGCGGAATTCCCCGGACCAAGCGCGGCTCACCTCGCGCGTGGTGGCTTACCCGTATCGACGGGGATCACCTATCGGCCCTACTGGTGGGAGGCGGCGCCGCGTCCCCGCGTTTCCTTGCTGCTTCCGAGACAAACAGACGTTGTCGTCGTCGGCTCTGGATTCACCGGCCTTTCGGCGGCACTCACTCTTCTCCGCAACGGACGCGACGTGGTCGTGCTTGAGCGAGGCGACCCGGGCTTCGGAGCCAGCACGCGCAACGGTGGGCAGATCGGCAGCGGCAATCAGAAATTCCGCGTTAAGCGGCTGATCGAATTGCGCGGGCGTGCAAAGGCCGAAGCGATGCTGCGCGAAGGCGTCCGCATGCTCGACCACATCGAGCATCTGATCGAGACAGAGAAGATCGATTGCCATTTCACGCGCTGCGGGCGCTTCCGGGCCGCGGTGCAGCCGGAACACTACGAAGCCATGGCGCGGGACATGGAAGATCTACGTCAGATCGCCGGTGTCGAGAGCTTCATGGTGCCTAGGAGCGAGCAGCAAACCGAGATCGGAACCGACGTCTTTCATGGTGGCTCGATTCTGCCGCAGGATGCTTCGCTGCATCCGGGTCTCTATCACGCAGGCCTCATACAGCGAATTCAGGAAGCCGGGGGACACATCGCCGGAAATGCCGCCGCGCAGGACATCTCTTCGAATGGCGATGGCGGATATTCGGTCACGACACCGCTCGGCACCATCGCAGCACGAGACGTCATTATCGCTACCAACGGATATACGGATGGCCTTGTCCCGGAACTAGGTCGCCGCATCGTGCCCATCGGCTCGGGACTGATTGCAACCGGTCAAATTCCGGAAGCGACGTTCTCCCGCCTCATGCCGAAGAACCGCGTCTACGGAAACACCAACCGCGTGTTCTACTATTTCCGCGCAGCACCCGGAGAGCGCCGCGTGATCTGGGGCGGCCGGGTCGGGCGGTTGGCCAACAACACGTCGCCGTTGGCATTCCGCCACTTGGCGCGCGACATGCTGCATGTTTTCCCAGATCTCGCCGACGTACAGATCTCCCACGCCTGGGATGGTATGATCGGATACACCTACGACGAAGTTCCGCATCTCGGCCGAACGGCGGCCGGCCTCTACTATGCGCTCGGTTACTGCGGGACGGGCGTCTCGCGGGCAACCTATTTCGGCAACAGAATCGCGCTGCAGCTCCTCGGCCGGAGCGAAGGGCGCACGTCGTTCGACGACCTCGTCTTTCCGAGCTTTCCGGTTCATCCCATCGCAAAACGCGCTGTGCCAGTCGTCGAGACTTGGTACCGCTTCCGCGATGCGACGAAGCTTTAGATCCAACAACAAACTTGAGGGAGACCGCCGCATGGCGAAAACATCCAAAACTGCCCGCACGAACATTTCCTCGGGCGGCGCTTACGAATCCGTTTTTGGCTATTCGCGGGCTGTACGCGCCGGGGAAGATATCCATGTATCTGGAACCTGCGCCCCAGCCTCGCACGATAAAAGCGATGCCTTCACGCAAGCTCGCGCGGCACTCGACATAATCGAAAAGGCTCTTGGCGAAGCGGGAGGGGGGCTCGATCACGTTGTCCGGACCGTCGTCTATCTGCGAGATATCAATGATGCCGAGGACGTCGCTCGTGCGCACCTCGAGCGTTTCGACAAGGTCCGCCCAGCGAGCACCCTGGTTCAGGTCACGTCCATGCTGCGTCCGTGGCAAAAGGTCGAGATCGAAGCCTATGCCAAGCTGGATCCGCCTTCGTGATTAGCGACCGGCTGCCAAGCGCTTTTCTTTATCCACATTGCGGAGAGAGCCTGGGACACTGCAGCAATCCGCCCAAGTCCACAATTATCGCAGTAGCAGACGCAGCTCCAGTATAGGACTGACCACGATCCTACGGCTAAGCAATGACCGCTTTCTCGGCCAAGCCGAAGACGATTCTTCCCCTATGAATCGAGACTTCGCGTCGATCGAGGCTCACCGGGTCCACCACCCGATAGCCTGCTCGGTTGAGCGGACTCTCGCGGAGCAGTAGGCTTATCGCCGTGCTCAGACACCCGCAGATTTTTTTTCGATACCAATTCGCGCGGCGGGACTGCAGCCGATTACTTGCTCAATCGCCCTCCGCTCGCGCATCGGCGCGCAGGTTACCGGTGCGGCGATAGAACAGCACGGCCTTCGTGCGCCGTAGCGAGTGGGTACCGAACTTGGCCGGGTCGAGGCCGATGCTGGCGATCCACTCAAAAACCAGGCGAGCATACTGCCGCGTTGTCAGCCCACCTTTGTCGCCACGACCACTGAATAGGAATTGGTCCGGTTTGCGTCCAGTCAAGCGGAGATACTCGTCGATGGCCTGGCGTGTCTGATCGGTCAGCTCAAACCGTACAGGTCCGCCAGTCTTCTTCTGTCGGATTGTTGCGCGATCCATCGAGTATCCGCTCGGCGCAACATCATCTACGCGGACGGCAACTACGTCACAGCCACGAAGCTTGCTGTCGATCGCCAGGTTGAAGAGAGCAAGGTCTCTTTTCTTGCCCTCGATTTGGAGCTTGGTCCGGATCGACCAGACGTGGCTCGGGCGCAAGGGCGGCTTCGCGCCCACCAGCTTGCCCTTGTTCCAGGGGACGCGAGCGGTCTTGACAGACGGTTCGGTAGCATTAGGTGCACTAAGATGGTCTTCCATGGTCTGTCTCCTTTGCTGAGAGACAAACAGCTGCTCCGAGCTTCATTAGATCATGAGATTGACCGTTCCAGCCATCGCGACGAGCTCCGCTTGGCGAGAGCAGCCCGTTTTTTCGAATACGCGGCCCAGATGGGTTTTGACCGTAGCGACGGACACCCCGAGGGACTCGGAAATTTCGGCGGGCGCCTTGCCCTCTACGACCATCTCGAAGACGCGAGTTTCCGCCGGCGTTAGCCCGTGGAGAAGCGCCAATACGTTTGCCAACCTGGGCGGATCTGCAGCGCTTGCTACAAATATCGCTGCGACGGTGCTTTGCTCCATCCCGCCTCGAATGGCTCGTCGACGTAGCGGCAGGACTTGCAGGACCGTAGGCGCGCCATTTGTGAAGCGTGCCGGGATATCGATGCTTCGTTGTTCGAGAGCAATTTCCTGTCTTGCGGCCTGGCCAACTGCATCTTTAAGGACGGCGCTCGTCAGCGCATGAGCTGTTGTTACTCGACCATCCAGAATGTGAATTGGATCACCCTTAGCGAGCATAGAGTGTCCCGCGGCGTTCGCGTGAACGATGCGACAGTCCTCATCCACGAGTACGATGCCAGCCTGCACGTTCTCGAGAATGTCCGAGAACTTGGATGCTGCTGTGGCCTCCTGCTCGAGCAGTCCACCTATGATGACCGCACGTCGAAGGTGAGGCGCCAATAAACGTAGAACATCCAGTTCGTCGTCGCGAATATCACCTCTTTCGGTGAGCCGACCAAAGGCGACGACGCCTATCGTGCGGCTATCGCGCACCAACGTTATCATTACGACGTCGTGAAACCCGCGGGGCGCACCGATGTCTCGGTAATATGCATTCTGAGGCCACTGTGAACGGGACGTGACCTGAGACTGAACGATCGGCTCTTCAAGAGGGAAGTCCGGTATTCTTTGAGGTCCGCCCCAGAGCTGCATGGCCTCGGCACCATAAGACGGCATCGCGTCCAACCACGCTTGGTCTATTCCGAAGTGGGCATGAAGTGTCATAGCCGCGGTCGCTGCACTGTGAACCGAAATCAAGCTCGTGGCATAGCCCAACTCTCCTCCGATCGCAGACAAGGTTGCCGGCCATTTTTCGACGGCCAGTACACAGTCGTAGATCGATCCGATAAGCTCGGAGAGACGATCGTGGGTCAGATGTACCATTGCGCCTTACATTTCAGACATTGCCACGGCCACGATCAGTACTTGTAGCTGATGGTCCCATACACCATGCGAGGCTCAGCCGGAGCAACCCGGCCTCGGAAATAGTCGTACGGCACGAAATACTCTTCGTCTGTGAGGTTCTTGATCGAAAGCCCCGCCGAAATCGTCTCGTTGTCGTAGCCGAGCCTTGCATCGATTTTGAAGTATCCGTCGGCAAAATACGAGTTGCCGTATTCGATGGCTTGATCGGAGACAGCATAGACCCCGGCTCCCATGCTCCACCCTCTAAGAGCCGGAGGCTCGAATGCGTGATGCACCCACAGGCGCCCTGAATGCTCAGGCACAGCGGCGAGGCGGTTTCCCGCGGCAGCGCCGGTTGTTGGCTCGAGCAGTACGGCGTCCGTGAAGGAGTAGCTAGCAAGCACCCGCCAATTGCGGCTTGGCTGCCAGATGAGGTCTGTCTCGAAGCCCCGCGATCGCTCCTCGCTGGTGTCCACAGTCACGAATCCGTCGAGAACAGGAACGTTCGAACGCACGATTTCAAAAATGGCAGCTGTCCCGGAGAAATCGCCCCAAGCGAATTTCAACCCAACCTCCTTTTGCTCCGAATGCTCCGGCGCGGGCGCACCCGAATGGCTTATCAGAGGCTGGCCCTTTAGGCCCTGGCTGTAGCTGGCATAGACGGAGACGTGCCGATCCAAATCGAACAAGGCGCCGACCCTCGGCAAAAGCCGTGTCTCGCTGACCGCATCCAACACGCCGGTCACCCGATCGTTCGCGGAGATATCAACGTGAGCGAGCCGCAATCCCCCAAGCAGATGCACCCGGTCGGCAACCGAGATTTGCGCCTGCAGATAGAGCCCTTCATTGACGAACGTCTTCTCGGAGCTTCCGAACGTCGTCGCGGGTGTATCGCCAGGATTTACGTATGGGGTCGGAAACGAAGGGGATTGCAGATCGACAATCCCAGCCCCGCCGAAGGGGGCATCCCACGCGATAAATCCTTCATCGGTAATATGGCTGTAGTCGGCACCAAGCAGGAAGGTCGACTTGGTCAACTCCGTCGCAGTTTTCACTTGGACGTTGGCGGTCGCTACAAATTCCGTTTCATTCTGATCGAGGATCGTGTTCGTCAGAAGCCAACTGGACGGCGGCAAGAGCGGCTCGTTGGCTCGGAAGCCGTCGCTTCCAACGAGCAATTGCCCCAGCTGGCGGAATCCAGCTTCGCTCCAACGGGCCTTAGCATGAACCGAAATGGCGTCATTCGCCTTGTGATCGAAAGACGTCGTGATGCCGCGAATGTCGGTGGAGCTGGCCGGAGCATCCTGTGGACCAACGAACAGCGTCCGCCTGATGTCGAAGTCCCCTGCGACCGTACCGACTGCGGGAAGCCCCTGATATTCCTGCTGCTGCCAATGCGTCGCCCGCCCCTGGATCGTGAGGGTCGTATCGACCTTGTTGGTGAGTGTCAGCGTCGGATTGATCGAATAGCGCTCGGACTCGATCACCTCGATAAAACTGTCTTTTGCTGCGTAGTCTCCCGTCAGGCGAAAGAGCACGGAGCCATCGGCGGAAATCGGTTGGTCGATATCGAAATAAGGCCGCGCGTAGGACTCGCTGCCAACAGTCACGCCGAATTCGCCGCCGGCCCGATTAGTCGGCATTTTGGAGATGACGTTGACCGCGCCGCCGATTGGGGCCCCGTTGCCGCCTCCATAAAGAATAGCATTTGGTCCCTTGAGGATTTCAATTCGCTCAATGTTGGCGAGAGCGTCGCGGTGACCCAGGTTGTAAAACACACCCAGCCCATCGACCCACTGCTCGGCTTCAAATCCTCGAACAGTAATAAAGTCATATCCAGGCGTTCTCACGTCATTTGTCGCGATGACGCCGCTGACGTTCTGTATAACCTCGCCGACACCCAAGCTTCCCTGGTCCTTGATCACAGACTTCGGAATGACCTGGATCGATTGCGGAATATCGCTGAGGGGCGTGGCGGTCTTGGTTGCCGAAACGGCCGAAAGCGCGCGATATCCGTCAACGGGGCCGGCGGTCGTGAGGGTGGTGCCAGGCGGGAGCTCGAGATTTTTTAGATCGAGCGCAGGATTGTAAGCGCCAAAAACAGCCTCTGGCGCTGGTTCCTTAGGAATGGCCGCGACCTTGGCCCCCTTGGGCCGGAACTTTTTAGCGGCGGATACCTTTTTTGCTGTTGTCTGAACTTCGATGGCCGGTAATTGCGTTGCCGAAGGCGCAGTTTGGGCTATCGCGCTAAAACCAACGGCTTGCAAAGCCGTTGCCGCAGTCAGGCTGGACGACAAAACCCTGATACCCGTCGTCCTGACAAACCCGTTTCGAACAATCATTGCGCCGTCTCACGCCGCCGCTACAAACATACATAAACAACTGCACTAAGTTTTGAAGGATTAGACAAAATTTGTTAGTTTGCAAACATTCGCTGAACGCCATATTGCAACGCCGAGTATAAGTCGCCGCACCACACGTTGTCCGATGTTTAAACCGTTTGCTTCGTAGAGATCGATGGTATCCCTAAGCCCCGAACGCCCCTCCGACATCATCGGATCAATATATGATTGCGTCGTTGCACCGGAGAAATGGCCAAGCACTTTAGCCGCCATCATGAACGAATTTGGCTACGCCATGACAGCCATTTCGGTGCATGACGCCAACAATGGCGATGTGAAGCTCCATATTACCGTAGGCGCAGACCAAGATTGGCTCGATGCGGTTCCCCACTACGGCGCCGATGTGCTCCAGCTCTGGGGCGGACCACAGAAAATTCCGGACTTTCCCCTCGAAGAGCCCATCATTCAATCTCAAGTCACACCGCGATCGCAGTGGCATAACAATGCATATTTTCGCGATATTCTCGAGCCGCGCCAACTCCACGATTGCGTGATGATCGGCCTCGTGCGTGATGCGAACACGGCAGGTGCCGTTGCCTTCGGCCGGCACGCCGACCAAGGAGAAGTTGGCGAGGACGACTTAAACGTCTTGCGACTTCTGGCGCCGCATATCAGGCGGGCCGTAACCATCGGGCGCTTGCTCGAACAGCAAGCGGCCGCGACGGCAACGTTCTCGGAAATTCTGGAAAAGGTTTCGGCAGGCATCCTCCTTGTCGATGAAGATTGTACCATCGTGCACGCCAATGCTGCCGGGAGACGGATGCTCGACACGGGCGACGCGGTCCAGTTGCGGAACGGCCGGCTATCCACGACCAGTCCACTCACCAGCGCAGTGCTGATCGATGCCGTGAGACAAGCCGCCAACCTCGAAATCGATATCGAGCGGAGAAGTATCGATATTCCGGCGCGTCTCGCTGATGGGTCGCCGACCGTTATGCAGGTATTGCCCCTGAGTCGACGGACCGTCCGCAATGGCATCGAGCAGAGGACAGCGGCCGCGATATTCATCGCGAACTCGGCCGCCCCCCCGCGCTTGGCCGATGTGATGGGATTGCTTTACCGTCTCACACCTGCGGAAACCCGCATCTTCGAACTCATCGTGGAAGGAAAGGCGCCCGCCGAGATTTCAAAGGTTCTTGGGGTCTCAGTGTCGACCGTCAAGACGCATCTCGGTCGCGTCTTCGACAAGACCGGCTGTTCGAGGCAAGCAGACCTTGTAGCGATGGCCGCGAAAGTGACCCTCGTGATCTAACTACAGGTGCAAAATGACCGCCGACCGTGAGCGACTGTCGGACATCATCGGTTCCATCTACGATTGCGTGATCTTGCCGGATAAATGGCCAGAAACGCTACAGCTCGTGATTTCGGAGTTCCGGCTCGCCAACGCTGCACTGACCGTCCATGACACCACATCCCTGTCATTGAAATCTCATATTATCATCGGCTTCGATTCCGAGATGTTCGCGGCTCAGGCGCGCTACGCTCAGGAGATGGTTTATCTATGGGGCGGCCCGCGGATTCTCCACGAAGCCGTTCTGGAAGAGCCACTTGTGCAATCGAATGCAACGCCACGCGAAGGTTGGCACTCGAATGGCTGGTGTCGCGACATTTGCGAACCGCGCGGGCTTCACGATGCCGTTTGCATTCCTCTTGTCCGCAACTCCCAAACACTCGGCGTGATCACGTTCGGCCGATACCTGCATGACGGTGAGTTCGAAGATGACGAAATAAGGGGGCTACGGCTGATCGCTCCCCACTTGAGGAGAGCCGTCACCATTAGCCAACTGCTCAAACAAGATGCGATTACGTCTTTAACGTTCTCGGACGTGCTGGATAAAATTGCGTCCGGCGCGGTTCTTGTCGATGAGGCGATGTCGATCGTTCACGCAAATGCGGCGGCACAAGTCATGTTGAAAGCCGGTGAACCCATCTCTGCGCGCGATGGGAAGCTGGATTTGCGCAACGCAGTCACGAACACCGTCTTGAGAGACGCAGTTGCCCAGGCCGCCCGTCGCGACCCCGACCTCGAAAGGCGCAGCATCGATATTCCTGCAAGATTTCCCGACGGCCTGTCCGCAGTTATCCAGGTTCTGCCGCTGCGTCACCGCAGCAGCGCATACGGCATAGAGCGGCGCGCTGCAGCGGCCATATTCATCGCCAGCGCCGCCGATCCGCCGAGATTGCCGGCGGACGCCGTGGCCTTGCTCTACGATTTGACGCCGGCCGAACTGAGGGTCTTCGAATTGATCGTCGCGGGAAAGACCCTCGACGAAATTTCCAAACAGCTCACCATCGCGTTGCCGACGGCGAAGTCACACCTGGGTCGCGTGTTCGACAAGACGGGCTGCTCGAGGCAGAGCGAGCTCATTGCGCTAGCCGCGAGAGTACGGCCTCTCGTGTGAGAGCGCATCACCTCACCGTTCGTGACGCATTATTGGCCCTTGAGCGCAAGTCGCACATAAGCGTTCCGGTGCGAAGGAAGATATCGGCGAGCGGCATCCAGCATTTCGTCGCGCGTTACCGTTTCAACGGCCAAGTCGTCGACGGACGCACCGTAGAGCGTCCTGTCCATAAGTCGTGCGAGTAAAGCCTGGTTGTCGCGGCTCTCCGTGCGTCGCTTGAGCTCGACCCGATCCCGGATGCGCGCTAGCTCTCGATCATCTATGTCGCTCTTGAGCCTGTCGACCACCTCAAAAACCCGCTTTTCTAGTTTTTTTGGATCTTTGCTGCTCGCGATACCAATGCGGAAGATGCCGCTGCACGAATCCGGATCGAAGCTGACCTCCGGCGTGTAGCTGTCGCCATCCTTCTCGCGCAAATCGTCGAACAGCGCTGTGTAGAGATACTCGCTCAGGGCCAGCAAAACGCGGGCCTCGTTGCTCGCGACGCAAGCGCCGGTGTTCCACGCGATTTTGACGTCCGTCATCGGGCCAGCCAGTTCGAAGGATTTTTCCGTCAAACCTTTATAGGATTTGGTGACCGCCACTTGCGGAAGTTGAAGCAACGGTCCTTGCGCGAACGCGTACTTGCCGAAATGCGTCTGAACGAGGCGTTCGACGTCTCCAAGCTCGACTGAGCCAACGAGAAACAGATCCATGTTGGCTGGGAGGCGGAGAGCGGCGGCGAACGTCCGTAGTTCTTCGACAAGCTTTGGAATGGGCGTTTTGCTTTTCGCGATTTCGGCATCGACGGTATCTCTCGCGTAGGGATGCGATTTGCCGAAAAGTTCGCGATCAAATTTTCCCTGCGCGACGGTTACCGGATCGTACTTCTCCAGATACAGCTCCTGAAGCACGACGCGGGATTGCGCTGTGACAGTTTCGGTGTCGAACGTTTGGCCGAGCGAGACGGCCGCAAGAAGTTCGATCACTTGCGGGAGATACTTCGGAAGGAACGAGGCGTGCCACTTGAGGGCACCTTGCTCCGTCGACGCGTTGCTGACCTGGACGTAGTCTTTGAACATTCTCACAACGTCCGCGGACGACATCCCCCCGGCCGCGCCCGAGCATGATGTGTGCTCGCACAGGTGAGCCAGCCCATCATGAACAATCGATTCACTGCGAAGAACCAACGTCGCGAGCACGTAACCGGTATCATTGGAGAGGCAGTGAACGCGGAAGCCGTTGGAAAGGCGAATGGCTCCCGGGCTGGGAAGTGTGCCGTGGGCCAAACAGTACCTTGGTGCAACGGCGCTCATGCCCAGGCTCGCCACAGCCCCTCGCAGGGCAGTTCTGCGGGTGATTTCCATGGGATTCCCTCATTCAACTCGCGAACAGCAAGGCAACCACCGAGTGACTCCCTCATCCATGCTGGATGCGATGGCGATCGACTGAGAAAGTCGGGCCCTTGTTACTTGGCTCGCTTCTGTTGCTCGTCTGCGCGAGCGTAGAGCCGTTGCAGTTGTTCGACGGTGAGCCCGCCAGTTGCCTGCGCGCCGATCGAATCCTGAAATTTCATGATCGCGATCTTCGTATTGAGATCGAGTACACCGGTCGTTGTCGGCACATCGTAGCCGAGATAGCGCAGGTGCTCCTGGGCGGACGTGACCTCCTCCTTCGTCGAGATCAAATTGGGCGCCGGGCCAGCAACCGTTGGTACGGCGCCCGTCACGGTGGGGGCCGCAACGGCTGCAGCAGCGGCGGCCGCGCTCGCGGCGGCAGGCGGACTTGGCTGCTTTTCCGCAGCTGCCTCGACTTGCGTCTGTTCCGAAGCGTCCTTGTCTTTGGATGTGATTTTCTCTTCGCCGCCGTTATCGCGCGGCTGCTTGGCTTTCTTAGTCGTCTTCTTGCTTGTTCCGGTGGCGGTCCGTTTTTTTGCCGTGCCCTTACTCGCCGTCGTGCCCTTGGAAAGTTGATTCAGGATTTGCAGACCCGCGCCGACGCCGATCCCGACACCGACACCTCGGCTTCCTGCTTTCGCGGGTCCGATCGGCGGGACCAACATACAGAACACGGCGACCGCAACGCAGATCGCATGAAACCTTGACTTTCCGGTCAATGAGTGAGGGGCCATGAGCAGGCCTCTCCATTCATCGCACGCCTTGGCTGTTGTAGTAACATTTTCCATCGCCGCCTCTTATCTCGTAGGATTTGCACGCTGGAGCCGCACCGCCGTAGTGTTGGCGCGTGTTGGAATTGCCCTTCGGGGGTGGACGGCACGCGCCGTTCGAGTAGCTCGTGCCGGAAGGGCAGCAATTGGGGGGACGTCCGATCGGACGGCTCGCCGGGCATGGACCAACTCCGCGCCTGCCCCCAGCCGTTCCCGTTGGTACTCCGACAGTTCTCCGACACGCGCCCATTGTGTAGCGAGTGTTGACAGGACAGCAGTAGGGTGGACGCCCAACCGGCCGCGATGCGGGGCACGGCGTCACGCTCGTGGAGCGGCCGCTCCCCTCCGATTGGGCGCCCGATGGTGGGAGCTTGGTATCGACGACAATGCGCCGGCAAACTCCGCTTCTATAGACCGTGCCTGCAGGACAGCATGCGTTACCGACGCACGGCGTTTTCTGCCCAAACTGAGTTGCGGAGGGGCCGACGTCCTTTCCATTGGCGACATTGCCGTAGCGGCACATACCATTCGAATAATACGTCCGCGGCGGACAGCAATTGGGCCAGACCCCATTAGGCCGGCGCCCCCCGCACTTTCGAATGATCTCCGTGCCGGTGTTGGTCGAGGAGCCTCCGGGGTTGAAAACGAATTTGTCCTTTGCGCTCCCTGGTACCGAAACGGACGCCGGCCGGCATTGGCCGCCCGAAAAATACGTTGCGGGTGGGCACTCACACTGACCAGCAGCGTTCATCCTCATACCGCCGGAACACGGAGGTATCCCTGGAAGTTTGGGCCCACCTCCCGTCGCAAACGGCGTGTTGACGAGTTTGCATTTCGTGCCGTCCCAAAGCTGCTTGTCGGGGCACTTGCATTTACCCGTCTCCAGATCCTGCTTCATTCCCCCCGAACACGCACCGCCTACGATCAACGTGGTCTGGTTGACACACTGCTTTGCTCTCTCATCCCACAGGAATCCATCCCGGCAGACACAGCCTCTACCGACCCTGAAGTCGCGACCCCCGTCACAATCGGGAATGGCGATGGAATCCCGGCATCTTCTTTGTTTCTCCCTGCCCACGAAAAGAACCGCCTGATCGCACACCGGTTCGTACAATCCGTAAGCCTTGCCAAATAGGGATGGCGTGGTGTTTGGCTGGCTTTCGCTACAGTTTGTCCCCACCCCATCGATCAGGCCGGTTACCGGGAACGTTTTATTGAGATGCTGTCTGCAGGCACTTGCGAGGCGTTGCTGCTCAAGCTCGTCGAACTTGCAGTCTCGTAGCCCGCTGGAGGACCACACAGCTCGTTCGGCCTCGGATTCGATCGAATTTGTGAGGATCGCGGTATCGACGATGTATTGTTCTGTTAAGGACCGGCACGTCCTCTCAAGCACTTTGTCATTCGCGAAGCTGCAATTGAGATAGTGCGCCCGGCATTTGAAATAGAGATCGTTCGGAAACGATTGGCTGTTCGGTGCGGCCGCGAGATTCAGATATGCCTGCTTCGAATAGCATTTTGCATAGATATCGCGGTACGCCTCCTTGATCGGCAAGCACTTGCCCGACTTCTCGCCGGTAAGGATCATCACGCCGAGGCGGGAATCGTGCAGAATGCTCTCGATCTCACGCACGATCCCATCGAAGTTGATGAGGTCGGCAATCTTTGTGACCAGGCTGCCCGCCACGTCGGAAGCCAACATAATGATCCCGCCGAGCGTTTCGCAGACACCCTCCACGATGATGGTGCCGGTAATCGGCACGTCGCTGCGCATGACAGCGCACGTGACAAAGACGGCATAGCCCAAGTTCGACGCCACCAGCACCTCGGCGACGGCGCCGGGGTCACGGGCTTTTGCGGCATTGATGATGCCGCTGACCATACCGATCCTGTTGTCCACTGCCGCATCCACGGCCGGTCCAAACAGGATGTCGCCCACCCCTCCCAGAAAGACTTTCAGCACAATTCGCCCTGCGATCTTGGTCGCGGTTGCGCCGGCCGCAGTGACAACCTTCGCCCAATCATTCTCTCGGATGCCGATGGCCACATCGACGAAGTTCTTGATCGGTCCCTCAACGTCCGCACCGATGGTACCGACGTCGCTCTTCACCTTGCCCCATGCCTTCTGGAAGGTCTCATCATCCTTTGAGAGCGCGTAGTGCAATCCGCAGGAGGCCGGATCCCTTGTTCGCTGAAGACAGCGTAGTGCTTCCTGCTCGTCCGCGGGCAATCGGTTCAAGACCTCGTTCGTCACGCATTGATTGAGCGGAGTGCCGCTCAGCGCACACCGTGCCGGCTGCTTCACTTCATCGCCAAGCTGCTCGAGCGCGGCATTCTTGACGCAGTTGATTGCATCTGCGGTGTCGATCATGCATGTCGCAAAAGATCGCGCTTCCTCCGAAGGAATCTGCTCTGCGAGCATTCGCTTGCCGCAGTCCGCAATCGTCACGCTGGCGCCGCTGTCGGCAAGGCATTTCACGAGCGGCTTGAGGAAGTTCTTTTCATCCTCCGAGATTGTCACGCCGAGTGGGGCGAGGGCGATCTGCATCGTGTCGATTGAAATCGCGACATAGTCGACGTCGTCTGCACGAGCGGGTGCAACGAATGCCAGGCCGCCAAGCACAATAAGCGAGCTGAGTGCTGCGCCGATCGATGACAGAGCTCTGGTCATCTCGGCCCCTGATCCTTCGGAGGTTTCCCTTCGTTGGACATCGCGCCGTAATTGACTCGCTTATCGGGAGTGACCTTCTTCTTGCCAATCGCCCTGATCGTCGTTCGCGTTTGGTCCGGGGTTACCTTTTTTTTGCCGATGGCTCTGATGGGCTTCTTCACATCGAATCCGGGCAAAGACTGATTGATGCCGCCGGTGAGCTTGGGTGGTTTTGTCGCCGTGGGTCCCTTCACCTCCCGCCCACTTGAGCAAACGCCGTTGACGTAACGCGTGCCCGCCGGGCAGCAGTACGGCGGCCTGCCAACCGGTCGTGACGCTGGACAAGGGGTGACGTTGTTGCCCGCGGTCGAGGAAACGGGAATGCAAAGCGTACGTCCGTTCTTCTTGATCTTGCGCGTGCTCGCTGGGCAGGCCTTGGGTTCGCTCGGGTTGAGCGTCGGATTTGATCCGCCTGTAAGCTTCGGCCCGTCGTTGGGACGTCGGCAGAGGCCGTTGGAGAAGAACGTTCCGATCGGACAGCAATTGGGATAATTGCCGATCGGGCGCGAGCCCGAGCATCTCGGCGGATCGGCGACAACGGTCCTCTTGCCCTTGGGGCTGTCGCCTATCGTGCCGTTCGTGCCGCCGCGCAAGGGTTCGGATTTCCGCGGAGGATCGGGGGAAACGGCGGAATTGCTGCCGCCCGTCGGCGCGTCTTCGACGCTAGCCGTGCGCTGGTAGCACGAACCGCGTTGCGCGTCATATTCCTTGCCATCCGGGCACGCGCACTTGCCTGATGTGGACACCAGCGTCATGCCGCCGTAGCACGTCACCTCAGGCATAACGCAGGCCTTCACGGCCGCGTCGTAACGTAGGGGCGGCTTGCAGCAATCCGGATATTCGCCGACGTACCCCGGAAGGCACACACGCTTCGGCGCCTCCGCGGTTTTCGATTTGCATTCCGGGCTGTCGATCGTGGCCGTCGCAGAGGCACTGTATTGTGCGCGGCTGCTGGTATTGGCGCGACCGATTTGGACGATTTGCGCTTCGTTCTTGACGTCGCATTGTCCGGAGCCAAGCGAGCTCTTTGGCACCTGGACAGAAACATCGAGCGTGAGTTGCTCGTTCACCGCCAGCGTTACGGCCCCGTGATGGCAGTGGAACATTCCGCCTGTCGGAGTGCACGACCAGCCTTGCGATGTCGTCGTCAGTATCGCGCCGTTCGGAACGGCTTCCACAATATCGATCACGCCATTCTGGAACGGATCGGGGCCGGTAGAGGTGACGACTAGCGAGAAGCCGCAGTCAAAGCCGTCGCCGCTCGCTGCGCACGCCTTGGCCGCTTTCGACAGCGAAAGACTAGGCGGATCGCAAGGGATCTTGCCGCCCTTGTTTTCGCCGGGTTCGAGCGTTGCAGTTGCCTCCGCCGAGGGCACCGCTCCTGTACCGATCGGCGAGATGATCCGCACGGTGTTCGTGATCTTGCACTCACCCGGCGGCGTATCGACCGGTACGGCGGAGAACGGAATTGAGGTGTCGAGTGTCAGCTCGATGCTTTCGTTGGGCTGAAGCCCAGCGTCGTTTTTTACTTCGCAACTTCTCGAGGGCGAAGCGGCACCGCCATTGAGCTCGCAAACATGTCCTCCGGCGCTGACGATGTTGGTCAATGTAGGCAGCGAGGTATCTTCCGAGAGAACGATTGGGCCGGTAACCGGAGACGTGCCGGTGTTCTTGATGTTGACCGTCCAACCGCATCTCCATTCCGATCGGGCTTCACCCTTTCCGCACGTTGGCACTGTAGGCGCCTTGGTGATTTCGAGCGTTGGGGGTGGCTCGGACGGCGCATTGGTGGGGGTGCCCTGGTCGTCGGGAGTATTGGTGTTGAAGGCGATGCAGGAGGTGTCGTCGGCGGGATTTGAATCCTGGCTCGGCGCTGGTGAAGCGCCCGCTTGTGCAGAGCCGGGCGTCGTCGCACCAGACGGAACCTGATCCAGCTTATCAGCTGCCGCTGTCGATTCATCGGCAACCCTCACATCGAACGATTTGTCCGTGCCTTCCGGCAACACGACCGTGGCCACGAGATCTTCATTCGACCCTGCGGGAAACGAGGTGTCGAACGTCGTAATCGTTGCGTCGACGTTCCTCGACCCTGTCGGTACTATGTTTTGATCGCCCTTGCTGATCGTGGCCCTCTTGGGCGCCGTATTCGAAAGGATCTCAATCTTGGGGTTATCGAGCTGACTGGGGTTCTGAAATTTGAGCGGAACGGAGCAGACCTGCTCTCCGTTCTGGGGCGGCTGGCATGTCGTCTGACCATTGCGCAAAACTCTCGGGGCTCGATCCACCGATGGTTGTGCGATGGGCTCTTGGTCAATCGGGTAATCGGCTGAAAACACGACGGGGGTCCCGGTCTCTCCGGCCGCAAGCTCGCTGGACCCGCGAAAGAACGTGCCGTCTCCGCGTATCCCACTACCAGAACTGGGGGTTACGTTTGTGAACCCGGCTTGGGGTGGCGGCTCGGTTCTGAACTTGATGAACTGGGGAGCAGACGCCGCGGAGTTGTTCGTAAAGGCGACAGGAAACGTGCACTTCTTGGTTTTGCCATCCGGATTGTTTGTGCACGTCGGTGTGTTGACGTTGGCCACAGATAGGCCGTCGGCCGGGGGGGCAGTACCCGCATCTGCTCCAACAGCGGGAAACGTCAAGCTCGCGCAGTTCTCGATGGTCGTACCACCCGCTGGCACGTCGAAGGTCGCCTTGAGCACCGGCGGCCTGGGGGCACCATCTGCTCCAGTTCTTGGCGGCACAATGGTCCCGGTAGGAAACGTGTTTGTAGCCCCTGTCGGCGTTTTCGTGATGCCGTTTGGCGTTTCGATCTCCGGCGTGCCTTTCACGAAGTCGTCGTTCAGGACGACGCCGCTGGCGTCGAACGGTGTCGCGCCCGTGTTGCGCACGGCGATCGTGTAGATGCAGGTGCCCTTGTTTCCTGTAACCGTGCACTGCTGCGTCTTCTCGACCGCTAAGTTGGGCGCGTTCGGATCGACGGCGGCATCCTCGACCGGCGGAGCATCTTCCACTGGCGGGCCTTCTTCTCCCTCCGCCACGGGCGGCCCGCCGCCTCCTCCACCACCAGCAATAGGTGGACCACCTCCGGCAACAGGCGGGCCACCGCCCTCTACCGGCGGCCCGCCCTCTGCGACAGGAGGAGCTTCGATCGGCGGGCCGCCGGCGTCCCCGCTGCAATCCTGTACGCCGAGTACCGCGCCGACATGGCCGCGCTCGTTCACATTGCCGAGCCGGCCGTCGAAATCGACGAATACGCTCTGGGACGGCGGCGTGTTGGCAGGCCTTGCAAGGGTCGCAGCGTTGAGCTGGACGCCGTGTGATACGGCGTCATCCGAGGTCGCATCGGACAGCGTGTCGCCACTGGCGATCAACGTTCCGATACATTGAGCAAGATCGATCGAACCGTCGGCGGCAAACGCATGACCGAGTGCGACGCCGCCGCTTGCGGAGGTATGGCCGTCTGCGCCGCCGACGGAGAACTCTTCGACCTTTTCAGCCCAATGCGCGCCCGGTGTCGCCGCACCCTGCGCCAACGGCGTGAAGCGGAAGATGCGGCCGCTCTCGGGTTCCACAAACCTGCTGAAATCGAATTGGCTTATTGGCGCGCCGCGCAACGCGAGGATCAGGCGCCCATCCTTGTCGAAAGCCATCGACGTTACGGACGAAGGCTTCTCTGTCTTGACCTGCGTTTCGATGCGAGCGTCCGCACCGAACGAGCCAGCGCCATCGATGGCGACCGACCAGACCTCCGGCCCCTCCGCGACGGCGTAATAGAGGCGGCTTTCGCGAACCGCGAGCGCGGTTACCCGGCGTTCCGGCGGAGTAAAGCCCCAGGTTTTCGGATCGTCGGGATGAAAGGCGGGGCTCGCGAGATCGAGCCGCTTGCCGTCATCCGTGACTGCGGCTTTACCCGCCGCCTTCCGACCCTTGTCACCATGATCGAACGTAGCGGTGCTCGCCCCGCCGCTGTCGAGCGAGAAACGATGGATAAGACCCGTGTCGAGATCGGCAGCAAAAAGACTGCGGCTCTTCGCGTCGACCGCAGGACCGGCAAGGCCGGCGCCGCTATTTGAAACACCGCCTGCGTCGGTATTGGCGAAGACAGTCGCCGTACCCTTGGCAACGTCGATCTTGTAGATCGTGCCCGGACCCGCGTCTGGCAGCCCGCCGAACTGCCCGATCATGAACCTCGCACCCGGCGTACCGGCCTTGAGGCGGATCGGCGTACCGTCCCCGTCCGGCGCGCCCGCTACGACCTGCAGCCCGAAGGCTGATGTCGCGGCCGTAAACAAGCTTGGCGTCGCCGAGCCGTCATCGAACGCCAAACCGAACACTTGGCCAATATCCTTGGCCTTGATCTCTAATTTGACCTGAGGGCTGAGCAGCTGCCCCGCGGGCACGCCGCCGATGGACCCAATTCCGAAAGCCCGTAACGAAGCCGCGTCGCTGTTTATGACGGTCTTTTCGACCGGGTTGACGCCTGGCGCGATGCCCCCGTTGCCGGCAAGCTTCGTACCCGAAAAGCCGGTGACGATGACATCACCCGGAGCGAGCGGTTGAGCCGTTGGAGAATTGGGATTTTGAGTTGTTGAAGCGGCGGATGTCGCGCCGTTTGTTTGGGCCGTCGCGACAGAACAGTCACATACCAACTGGACGGAAATCAGAGATAGCACGCAGGCATCGAAACGCTTGATCCGATTTGCAAACCACATGCGCCGACCTCAACATGTCCGAGGTCCGCAGGATGGCAAATAGTAAACGTGTTGGCGTCATCCGTTCGGATGATATGGCCGCGATTTGATGACGGACAGAAGTTGTCGCAATCTCAGAAGGCGCCACAGCGCGAGTGAGCTAAAACCTATCGCACGCACCTTGGTGAGTTTGACGCAGAGCGTTGCGCCGCGTTCTGGACGCTGCGCCCGGCATTGGTGAAACCGCATGCGTTCGCTGCCGGTTGAAAACCGGATAACATTTGGCTCATGGAGCGCACCGAGGACTTCCCTTCTGCGACGTCCGCTAACTCGGCCTTTCGGACATCTAACGGCTTCGCAGGCCGAATTCCGCGGAGTTCTGCGGCTCAACCGAATTTGCCGGCCGTACCCTCGATGATGAACCGCGCGAAGGGCAGGGCGTCGCCGCCGACGCTCGCCTGTTCGAGGCTCTCCAAATATTCGGCACGGTTTTCGAAACGGACGATGAGCCAAGGGACGCCGCCAGATGCGAGCATGGCGTTCATGAGAAAACGGGCTGTTCGGCCGTTTCCGTCCGGAAAGGGATGGATATAGCCCATCAACCAGTGACCGAGAACGGCCCGTACTAAGGGCGATGTCTCGTGCTGAAGCAGATCGAACATCATGTCGAGGGCATCTGGAATTGCTTCCCAACGCGGTGGACGTGAAAGAGCAGTCGGCCGCTGGCGGTTGTCGTATCGATGGCTTCGGAGAGCGACCGGAACCCGACGCCTTCGACTTCGAGGCGGGTCGTGATCTGAATGAGATGGGCTAAGCTACGCCCTAGCCGATCCAGCTTCCAGACAACCAGTACGTCGCCGGCGGTTAGGGAAGTCAGCGCCTCGCTGAGCGCTCGGCGTTCCGTTGCCGCGCCGCTGATCCCTTCGTCGCAAAATACTTGATGGCAACCAGCCAACCTTAGCGCGTCGAGCTGCATTGCTAAGTTCTGTTCGTCCGTCGATATGCGCGCGTAGCCGATCAACATGCCTTTCAAATCGCAAGCCGCTCTCGTGCGCGGAAAACCGCGTGTGGCTCACATTATCAAATGGGGTCCCTTTCGACGGTGCGCGCACCTCAAACAATTGGGTGGCGAAACTCATCACTTTTTAAAGTTTACTATACCACATCCGATCGCGAAATCCCACAAGACAGCCAGCGGTCGGTTTCCGAAGCGTGTTCACATCGGGCCGGGGCGTGTCGTTTGGCTTCAGGACGATGTCATCCGCTGGATGCAGTCCAAAGCCAGCGCGCGAAGGGGCCACTCCATGGCTTCGAAGGTGGTCATTGGCCCTCGGGATCGCTCCATCTGCAAAAAGGAGATCCGTGGCCTCGTGCCTTACTCAGTAAAGCACCTGCGTGTCCTAGAACTAGCTGGCAAGTTTCCAGAACGTATTCGCATCGGGGACAATCGTTCTGCTTGGCTAGAACGAGAAGTTCGCGATTGGATGAGCGCTCGATGTGCCCCTCGCAAGACGAAGAAGGGCAGCGCGTGAACTCCTTGTTTGTCCAACATCACAATGAGAAAGAGATGACCACGGAGAGCTGCAGAACAGAAGCTGACAACTGCTAAAAATCACGCGTGGACAATTCCAGTGATCATGCTGACGCATGCAATTTCAAGCAAGCAAACGCCGAATTTGTCCCAATCTCGTCCTAGCTCTATTCGTACTCGCAATTTTTCACGTCAACCCATTGAAGGTCTTGGGAACCTTCGAACCCTCGACCCCATGATCAACAACACTCAAATCATGATCGAAAATATCGCCAATCTCAAAACTCAACCAATTGATAATGTTTGTAAAATTGGTGAGCCGGGAGGGGCTCGAATAACACTTTGACTTCAATCAGTTAGTCTGCAGTGGGAAGCTCAAAGCGACCGCGGAATACCGCACATTTTCGCACAGTAGTTTCCCACTCTCCTCCTCTAAAAATATGGCAGTCAGCCCTCTGGTGACGTCGAGCCTTATCTGTTGAGTGGAGTGCAAGATGGAATACGAAGATGATGCTGTGCCTTTGAATGCCAGTGAGCTCGAAGGCGTTATCTGGACTGAAGCGCAAGACTTGGCTTACGGTTTTGGCGGCCGATGGGACATCCCGGCGGCTGGCGTTCACAAGGCGTTTGACGACATCCATACCGCTACCGGTGAAGTCCAATCGCTGGTGAAGTCCAAGCTCTACGACGAAGAATTCCGACTTCTGGCCGCGCTCGCAGGACACATCTCCGACAAATGCGAAGACCTTGAATCAACCATACGCGAGCACTTCAGCAGGAAGGCTCATCGGATTGCTGGCGCGCCTTACCCGCATGAGCAGGTCTATCCGTACGGCGAAATCATTGAGCCCGGTCGGCGAGTACTTCGCACGGCTGGTAAAGCCTTGAACGAAGTCCGCGTTCACGACGGGCTCGAGGACCTTTTCGATGCCCATACTCTTCTGAACCAGTGCGAAGAAAGTTGCCTATCAAAATTAGCGCAAGCAGCGAAACAAGAGGAACTGGCCCGTCGGATCGATGCAATCACCAATGCCTGTGAAGCGCTTGAGGAATCCCTTCGGGGAGCGCTCAGCCGCCGTGCAAGACGCCAACGTCGGCAAAACATCCTTTAAAAATCAGCACAACAAGTCCGGTGGGAACTGCTCCCGCCGGACTCTCAAGCTCAGCAAAAGCCCGACAGACCTAGATCGCGTTCCACGTTAGCGACAGCCTGTCACTTCCGTCCCTTCATCCGCTGCTCGAGCACCTCGATGCCCAGCGCCACCAGCTCGCGGATGAAGGTCGAACGGTCTGGCTCATCAAGGCGCTCGGCCCGCAAGGCATCTACGCGATCCAACAGCGAAGGCGGAAACCGCACTGCCACCTGCCCGGCGCGCTCACCAGCCTTCATCGATGGCCTTCCAACGCGGCGTGTTGCCTTTGCCATTTTGGTCAGCCCCGCTAGTTGTTGCATCGACACAACATTACGTCAGACAAATATTTACGTCAATTATCTTGTGTGGCAGTTGTTTTTGTCATACATTTATTGACGTTACTGGATGACGAAAAGGCCGGCAGCTGCGCTAACAGCTCCGGCCCGTGTCTCAAAACCCCTCCCCCTTCTCAAAGGAAAGGACTTTCGACATGAAACACATACCATCTCCCGCCGCGCTTGTCATCGCAGGCATCGCGGCCGTTCTCGGCGCCCTCGGGCTCCTGGCGCTTCAAATCGTGCTCGGCCTCGAATACACCGACGGCGGCACGCCTGGCACGCGCTGGTCGATGATCGGCGCCATGGTCACGCTCGCGCTGCTGCCGGTGTTCTGCGCCATCGCCTGGCGTACTGGTGCCCGCCTCATCGCGGGCGCGATCGGCATCTCGTTCGCCGCGTTCCTGTTCTACTCGCTGCCGGCCACATCCGGCCGCACGGGCGAGATCAAGGAGGCGAACGCGGCGCTCGAAACCAAGCACATCGAAGACAAGGCCCGCGTTCAGGCCGACTACGACGCCACGAAAACACTGGTCGAGGAATCCAACAAGTGGCAGCCGAAAGCGTGCAAAGGCGGCCCCGGCAAGGATTGCAAGTCGGCGACCTTCATCCTCAACCAGCGGCAGGCGTCGCTCGAGAAGCTGACAAAGCAGCTCGAGGCCTTCGTGGCCCCACCGACGGGCGACCTCGGCTCCACGCTATGGGCCTGGGCGCTTTCGTGGGCGGGCTTGACGGCCGGCGCCATCCGCAAGGGCACCGTGATCGCCTTCGCAGTCGGCCTCGATTTCGCGATCTGGTCGCTGGTGGCGCTCGGCGAGTATTTGATCGCGTTGGCACTGCAGGTGCGGCGCGAGCGCAAGGCAGCAAAGGCCATTACACTCCGTAACGACCTTCCGGTCGACGTCACCGGACAGTCCGACTATGCGGCCATGTCGGACCATCCGGCGCTACTCAAGAACGCTCCGGCGAGCCCGGAGCGTCCGGCCGGCGGCACCAAGCCGGAGCGTCCGGCGCCGAAAGGCCACGGCCCGGATGCGAAGTGGGCATCCGGAGGGCCGAAAAAAGGTCCGCCGGACGGACGGACGGACGGATTGAAGGGCGAGGTGCGCAGTTACGTGCTCGACCAGATCTCGGACGGACGGAGCGTACCGAGCAACATTTCGTTGCAGGTGATGTTCGGAGTACCGCGGTCGACGGTGTCGGACTGGCTCGGAGAATGGGAACGCTCCGGCGTTATCCCAGCGCGCCGGACGGTCGGACGGTGCAAGGCTATCATACCGGCGTAAAAGGTAGGATAATCCTGCCTTTTTCGAACCATTCGAAAATATCGAATAGTTGCCCAGCGCCCCGGAGGCTCACCCCTCCGGGGTTTTCATTACGGATACCTCCGTACTCACAGCAAAACGCTCCAGCTTTCTGATCTGCGTCAGGTACATTACGAATCCGCTAGTCACTTCGACCTGTCCCCTTACGATACTCCGTGGGGGGACAATCGATGATCCGCAACATCCAGATGCTCCGCGGCATTGCCGCCATGCTCGTTGTGCTTTGCCACGCCACCCTGCAATGGGGTTCATGGCTTCCATGGCTGAAAAGCTATGCCTTCGCCGCCGGATTCACAGGCGTTGATCTGTTCTTCGTGATCTCCGGATACGTCATTTCGAGATCCGCCGTTGCAGCATCCGAGAACAAGGGCCGACTGGCGGGCGCCGCTGATTTCGGCTTCAACCGCGCGGCCAGGATCTACCCGCTGTATTGGGTCGTCCTCGCCGCTTCGATGGTGGCAGCATTCGCGATCACCGGCTCGGTATCGTGGGGCAAGCCCGCGTCTCTCTGGCATGCCATTGCCCTTACAGGCGGAAACCCGATCGTCTCGGTTGCATGGACGCTGCGGTTCGAGATCTGGTTTTACAGCCTCGTCACTGTCCTAATTCTGATCACGCCCGCGCAGTTCATCCGCTGGGCTCTCGGAACGTTCGCGCTGGCCTACGGGGGGTTGCTGATATGGGCGCAAGTAACCGGCTTCAGCTACGGCATCCTGCTGTTTCCAGTGGTGCTCGATTTCCTGTTCGGCATCCTCGTTTTTCTTTACTTGGACAAGGGCTGGAAAGTCCCACCGGCTGCAACCGTGGCGATAGGCATCGTCGGTTTGTGCATCGGCACCTACCTGATGATGGGCAATTCCTGGTCCAAGGCGGACCTGCGACCCTACTATCTCGGCATTCCAGCCGCCATTCTCGTTGCCGGCATGGTTGCACTCGAACCGAAGAGGAGCGCGCCACGGTTGTTCGTCTCAATGGGCGATGCGTCCTACTCCACCTATCTGTGGCACTGGCCAATCCTCTACGGTGCCACGATGGCAAAGGTGAGTTACCCGGGTCCGCTGACGGTTGCGGCGATCCTCATCGTCATTCCGACGCTCGGCTGGCTGTCGTTTCGGTTCATCGAGCGGCCGATTGCGGGCTGGATCGCAAAGAGGCGTCGCGGGATTTCACTGGCTCTCACGAGGAAAGCTCCCGTTCCGGCTTGATACCAGCGCGCCGGACGGTCGGACGGTGCAAGGCGATCGTTCCGGAGCATCGCCGGACGGTTGCGGCGAAGTAGTTACAGAGAGAAACTACAAGGAAATCCCGTATAGTGGCGCAGTTCCCCGGAGGCGTAAGCCTCCGGGTGGTTTCGTTTCTGGGTCGCGGCCAGCATGGCGTCGGCCTCTACCGGCGTAGCGAGACGCTTTGCCGAGAAAGCGGACGTCAACGAGGTTTCCAAAAGATGGCTCGATGGACCTCATCCGGTTGTCAGCAGTGCTCTTTAAAGCAGACAATGGCTCAAAGCGCCAAGCCAGCCAAACCACCCGTTCGGAGAAGCCGAAAAGAGATCATCGTCAAGCGCGCTGAACTAGGCGAACGGCTGTGGGTAATGCAGACCGACCCGCTAGCCACTAATCACTAAACGCACGCATGTCGGAAAGGCAACGGCCGATGGAACGGCGCGTGTTGCTATAGAGGCGCCGCTTTGACAATTCCTACGGTTGATCGGGCGCCGACAACAGCTACCTGCTTCGCCGAGGGTGAGCCAGTCGGCCAACCAATACCGGCAAACCTGACATTGTCGATTTTCGAACGCAGAAATCGAACGCCAAACGTCTCTTCGAGGTGCGACGTCTCAAAAAGTTCCGCCGCAGATCCGTCGGCAACGACCTGTCCGTTCTTCATCATGACGATACGATCGAAGAAGCGGAACGCGAGATCGATATCGTGCATTACCGCGATGCAAATCCCCGTTCGCCCACGCTTCGCGATACGTTCGATCATGTCCAGCCGATAAAGCGGGTCGAGAGCCGCGGCCGGCTCATCGGCGAGCAAGATGGGAGGATCGATGGCGGTTACCATCGCCAGAAGGATGCGCGCGCTCTCTCCCCCGGAAAGCGTCGACCACCAGCGGTTGGCGAAATCGCCAATCGCGTGTGTGGTCAGCACCTCATCCACGCGCACGGCAGCAGCAGCCGTTCCCACGCGCTCGACCGAAATGCGCAACAGGTCGCGCACACGGATATCCCAGTGTGGAGCGAAGTGCTGCGGCATGTATCCGATCGTTCGCGCGCGCTCGTCCGCAGGCACATGCTGCAAAGCCTGATCGCCTAAGGCAACGGCGCCTGCCGATGGGTAAAGCAACCCAGCGAAGGTTTTGAGCAGGGTCGATTTTCCCGCGCCATTGGGACCTATGATCGCGATTGATCCAGCCCCGCGAGCGGACAGGCTGATGTCGTCAAGCAGCAGCTTTCCCGCGCGAATGAGCGATAGATTGTGGGCGACAAGACTCACCATTGTCTGCTCCTTGCAAGGAGAAACAAGAAGAACGGGCCACCTGCAACGGCCGTCACGAGGCCAAGTGGAATCTCGGCTGGCGGCAACGCAGAGCGGGCAATGGCGTCAGCCAGTGTTACGATAGCGGCGCCGATCAAAGCCGACGCCGGAATCACAGAACGATGGAGTGGTCCTAACCTCCAGCGCGCGATGTGCGGCGCGGCGAGCCCGACAAAGCCGATCAGACCGCCCACCGTAACGGAAATCGCAACCGTCGCCGCTCCCACCAGAACCGCCACGCCAATGAAGCGATCGACATTCATCCCGAAGGTGGACGCCATCGCCTCTCCTAGGCCGAGCTTATCCAGTCCCGGCGCGAGCGCGAGGCAGCCAAGCAGTGCCGCCAACGAGACCGCAGCGAGACCGCCGACGCCGGCCCAGGTCGGCGTCTGCATGCCTCCCAGGACCCAGCTCAGCACCACTTGCAAGCTCACCGTTTCATCGGAGAGCGCCAGCATAAGAAACGATTTGAAGGCTGCAAGAACCGCGGACACCGCTACGCCCGACAGAAGAAGCGTCGACACATCCATCGTGCCTGCGGCACGCGCGACGCCGATCACCAGAAGCGTCGCCCCCCAAGCACCGGCGAATGCAAGTATTGGCAATGAGAAGGTTTGCGATAGGCTGAGTGGAACAAGCAGCGCTACGGTCGCCCCCAACGCAGCGCCGCCAGCCGAACCAAGCAGATAGGGTTCTGCGAGGGGATTGCGGAAGACGCCTTGGAAGATCGCTCCACCCAGTCCAAGCAGTGCGCCGACGAGTGCCGCGGCGAGAACGCGCGGCACGCGCCATTCAAGGAGCAACGCGCTCTCCATTGAAGTGTCACCCGCCAATGCCCTGAACACGGCATCAGGGCCCTCCCAGGTATGCCCCGCGCAGATTCCGACGGTGAGCGCGAGAAAAACGAAACCGCCAAGTGTTATCCAGACGCGCATTCTGTCAGTGCCCCGTATGCAATTGGCGAGCAAGACGCTCGATGCCGTCCACGGTGCGCGGACCCGGGATCAGCCACTCAGCACGCGGCACCGTCCATGCCCGCCCTTGCTTTACCGCGACGAGATCTCTCCAGCCGGGACGAACGAGAAGATCGTCTAGATCCTCCTGCCCTCCGGCAAACAGGATGACGTCCGGCGAAGCAGCCAGAATGGCCTCCGGCGAGACTTGCGCCAGCGTCGTGAGCGTGGGCAACGCAGGCACCGTGCCGGCAATTCTCATTGCGTCGCCTGTATAAGTGTTGGGGCGTGCGATCAAAAAGAGTCCGTTGCCAAGACGGCCAGTGATCATGACGGCCCGTAGCAGAGGACTGTTCTGGTTCCGCTCTGCGACGGCCGCAAGACGTTTCTTGAGCTCGTCCGCCGTCTTCTCTCCGCGTTCCATTTGCCCGGTTGCACGGCCGAGCAAACGCAGGTTGGCCATGACCTCCGCCATGGTGCGCGCGGTGAGAACGATGACGGGAACCCCAACCCGCTGCATCGGCTCGACGAGTTGATTGGCGGCTTGGCGCGCGGGAGTAACGATGACGAGATCGGGCCGTTGCGCGACGACCGCATCGACCGAAAACCCGAGGCGCCCGCCGATGTGAGGTTTACCGACGATCTCCGGTGGATAGGGCGTCATGGCGTCGATGCCGACAATGCGGTCGGCAAGGCCAAGGGCCGCAACCAATTCGGTGTTGGACGAGAACACCGTCACGATGCGTTGCGGCGGCGTAGCGATCTCGACCGTCCGTCCAAGCGCGTCGACGACCGACACCCTTTCCGCCTGCACTGCCGGTGACCAGAGGCCAGTGGTCGCCGCTAGTGCGGCGACCACTGTGCGCGTTACCATCGCCATTGCAGACCCGCCACAAACTCACGACCTGGCATGGAGGTGCCGCAACCGCCGTTCTGATAGGCGGGATCCGCAATGCACGGCTCTGTGTCGGTCGCGATAAGGATCGGGTGCTCATTGACATTGAAGAGGTTGTTCACGCCGGCGAAGAACTTCACGCCTTCGGCGAGCTCGATGTCACCGCGAACGTTCCAGGTCCAGAACGGATCCTTGCGGTGAATGTAGCTCGACGTAGGCTCGACGCCGGGGATGAAGCGCTCCTCGCTATCGTACCACATGGGACCGCGTAGCAGGGCGACAGCCTGCAGAGACCAGTCTCGGACGCTGGGACCCGACTGTCCAAACCGTGTTCCAATAGAGGCCTGATATTCGTAGATGCGCTGCGGCTTGTCCGTGTTAGCAGTCGCAGAAGCGCCCTTGTCGACCATGTCAAAATGATAGTAGCCGTTCGAGAACAGATTCCAACGCCAATTGCTCGGACCGGGCGCCACCAAGCGCAGGATATTCGCGTCGAACCCCACCTCGATGCCGCTCACCTCGATGTCGCCTGGATTATTAATGTAGTCGGATGTCTGCGGGGAGACACCTGAACGCGGAAGCGTTGTGATCCGGTCGGAAATGACGTTCTGAAACACGGCGACATCAAGTGTTCCAAGCCACCCATTTATGTTCGCTCCGACCTCGATCTGACGGTTGGTCTCCGGATCCAGGTTAGGGTTGCCGAATACGCGCGTGCCGTTCAGGTTTGTCGTCTCCGCCGCGAGCTCCGTGGCGGTCGGGGCGCGGAAGCCCGTTGAGGTGCCTGCGCGCAGGATCACGCCATCGGTAATCGCGAGGGTTCCGCCGAACGAATACGTCAGCGCGTCGTAATCCTGCGATGTATTGTTCTGATTAAGATAATGCGGCGTGTGGTCGAAGGTTGTAGTTCCGGTCGTGTAGCGAATGCCGCCCCGTAACCCCAACGTGTCATTGAAGAAAGACTGGGAATCCTCGAAGTAGAACCCGTTAACTTGGTCGGTTTGGTTGTTATCCTGAGGCGGTATCTGCGCGATCGACGCGCCGCCGAGCCCGAGGCGGAAGCGATCGGAGCGCACTGTACTCTGCTCGAAATCCCAACCAAGCAACAGCTCATGCCCTTCCCAGGGGCGCACTCGTGGTTGGAAACGTGTTCCGATGACGTCAAGCTCACGGCGATTGTGGTCGAGCGAGGTGCCGCCGCCGTTTGGCGAGGCCCATTTGAAATTGTCTACATCCTCGACGACGTAGCCCTGCAGGAACCAGTTGAACACCCCGTCCGACGTGCGGCCGAAGTAGCTCGCATCTGCGGACTTGTTTGAACGGTCTTCCTTGCTGAGAGTATTGGCGCCCGAACCGCGGAAACCGACATCGTAGATGCCGTCGGTGCGAACGTTGAACTCGAGCCGGTTGTTAGGATTGATCTGATAGCCGAGGGAGGCCGTCGCCCCGCGGCGCTCCCAGTCGGTGTTCTCCATCGTGCTGCCGCCCTTGCCGCTGTGATAGTCGCCGCGCTCACCGCCCGATACGCCGACGTAGTAATCGACGCCGTTGCTCACGCCGCCTTGCTGCACCTTGCCCTGGTGAAGATCCCAGGAGCCGATGCTGCCCTCCACCAGCGTGCCGGGCGCAGAGCGGCCGGTCTTCAAAATGATGTTGATGACACCGCCGAGATTCTGGCTTCCGTAAACCACCGACGCCGGTCCGCGGACGATTTCGATGCGATCCACGTCGGAGAGCGAGAGTTTCGAGAGGTTCGCGGTGCCGGCCCGATGGCCGTTCAGCAGCACCAATACCTGGCTGCGGAAATCCTTGCCCTGGCCGTCCGTCGCGGCGCCGCGGATATTGATCGAGGTCTGTCCCGGCGTCCATTCACTGAAGAAACCGACAGCGTTCTCTCGCAGGAGCTCGGTGACCGATTGTGATGACGAACGCTCGATCACCGCGCGATCAATGACCTGGACGGTACCGGCCACCTTGCCACGCGCCTCGGGGCGCCCGCCCGGCGTGACAACGAGTGCATCCGAGGCAACGGCCGATGCGGCTGGGCCGCTCTGCTTCTGCGGATTGCTCTTGCGTTGCTGCGTGGCCTTCTTGGCTGTTTGCGCCTCCGATGCCGTCGCCTCCACCTCGATGCCCGGCAGAACAACCGTGCCCTCAGAATCCTTGGCCACGGTTTCCTGTGCGGAAGCTCCCTGCGGAATTACCGCCATTGATACCGAGAGCGCTGCAATTAGCGCACTCGTCCTGCAAACTGTCATTTCAGTTACTCCCCAATTCGAACGTAGGATTCCCTGCGTCCGAGCCCCCCGGCACGCGTCGTCATCTGGTCTGTGTTGAAGCCGAACTTGAGTTCTTGACGGATCTCAAGATCTGTAGGCGCGCAAATCCAACGCTCTAGCTATGAGCTCATAGGATTTGAACTGGTCGGCCGCGTTGTAAGCTGAGGTCAGAAGCACGAGTTCGTCGATGGCATGCTCCTCCGCGATGCTTTGGAGGCGCTTCGCCACTTCGGAGGCAGAGCCGACAAGCGAATAACGACGCATGTCGTCGATACAGGCCTGCTCGTCTTCCGAGTAGATCGCCTCGTGCGTCTGCTCCGGATCGACAATCGGCACGCGTATTCCTCTGGCCAGCATCGCGCGCCAGTAGGCCCTCGGAGAAAAGAGGCGGTCCGCTTCCTCTGAGGTCTCTGCCGCGATCGTCCAAATCGACAACGACGCCAAGGGATGGGCAAGCTCACGACTTGGGCGAAACTCGGCCCGGTAAGTTTCTATCGCCTCTCGGGAGAGGCCGTAGCTGGCGCTGTTCGAGAAGTTGAAGCAAAACGGCAGCCCCAAACGGGCGGCGTGCTTGGCGCCCCGCAATGTACTTCCCAGCATCCATGGCACCGGCCCATCGACGTCGCGCGGATAGGCTTGAACATCGTCGTCGCTGGACGGCGCCGCACCATTGTACTCAAGCCATTGCAGCAACTCGTCGACGCTATCGTTGTGATTTCTTTCAGGAACACCGCGGTTCATAGCTGCCACGAAAGCGGGCGCTCCGCCGGGCGCGCGACCTATGCCAAGATCAATGCGTCCGGGCGCAATTGCACTCAGCACACGAAAGGTCTCAGCCACCTTCAAGGGTGCGTAATGCGTGAGCAGCGTCGCCGCGCTGCCAACGCGGATACGGTCGGTCACCGCCGCCACCGCGGCACATAGTATTTCCGGAGCAGGTCCAACATTGGTTGGATTGCTGTGATGCTCTCCTATCCAATAGCGATGGTATCCAAGGCGCTCGCAGTGTTGCGCAAGGGCGATTGCGTTCTGCAAGGTAGCCTGATGGCTTCGGCCGGCGGACGTGGCCGATTGATCTAGCACTGAGAGTCTAATCATGGGCGATCACCGGCCGGCCCTTCGGCGATCAAAGCCTCTCCAAAGCCAAGCGAGAGCAACCTCTCATCGCACAAGTCGCTTCGATCAGTCGATGCGGTAGTCAAACACGCCCCCAATTCGCAGAGTAGCGGGACGGCGGGCATCCGTGCCCGCCTGAGATCCGCACTCAATGCGCCCCGACATATACGTCGGCGAAAGTGCGGCAGGTCAACGAATGAATCCTGCATATGTTATCAGCAAAAATAGTATACCCCCCTATGCCATATTAAAGTATACCCCGTCAGGCTATCTCTTGCGGAGGTGCACGCTCCATGTCGCACACCATTCGGGACAAGAAAAAAACTCCTAGCCCGCGTGCGACGCATCAGCGGGCAACTCGAGGGCCTGGAGCGCGCCCTCGAGGCAGAAGTTTCTTGCTCCGAAGTGCTTCGCCAGCTCGCTTCGGTGCGGGGCGCCATCAGTGGGCTGACAACAGAAGTGATTGAGGACCACATCCGAGAGCACATCCTGGAAGCCAAATCGCCATCCGATCGGCGTCAAGGTGGCGAGGAGCTGATCAGCGTCCTGCAGACCTACATGAAATAATTCGCTCATTCTTGGGGGAAAACACAATCAATGACTCAGATAGACAGAACCAGCACCAGCCACGATCACGTCTTTCTTGGCGATCATCACAGCCGAAACGAGAGAAAAGTGTGGTTCGTGATCGCGCTGACGGCCAGCATGATGGTGATCGAGATCACGGCCGGAACGATCTATGGCTCAATGGCTCTCGTCGCGGACGGCTGGCACATGTCGACCCATGCGGGCGCAATGCTCATCGCCGCGTTCGCGTATTTTTACGCGCGGCGCTACGCTCACGATCCTCGTTTCACTTTTGGCACCGGCAAGCTCGGCGACCTCGCTGGTTTTGCCAGCGCAGTCCTATTGGCGCTGATTGCGCTCCTGATCGGATGGGAGAGCGTCGTACGCCTAGCTAACCCGGTACCCATCAGCTTCGAGCAGGCGATGGCGATTGCGGTCGTCGGACTGATCGTCAACCTCATCAGCGCTTGGCTTCTGAAGGATGATCACCATCATCATCACGGACATGGGCATGATCATGGACACGGGCACCATCATCATGGACGCCACGATCATGCTCATGACCACCGCCATGATGACGATCATGATCACAATGACCATACGAGACACGGTCACGACAACAACTTGCGGGCGGCATATCTGCATGTCCTCGCCGATCTGCTGACATCAATCCTAGCGATCGTGGCCTTGGCTGTTGGCAGTTTGTACGGCTGGAACTGGGCTGACCCGCTAATGGGCGTCGTTGGCGGTCTGGTCATCGCCCACTGGTCCTGGGCGCTGATCCGTGACGCCGGCAGCGTCCTCCTTGACGCCGTTCCACAGGGCAAAGAGCTGCAAGGCGAAATCCACGAGGTCATCGAGCAAAACGGGGACCGCATCACCGACCTGCACGTTTGGCAGCTCGGGCCAGGACACTTCGGAGCGATCGTCTCCCTCACCTCCAGCGAGCCCAAGGACCCATCGCATTACAAAGCACGGCTCACCAAGGTGCATGAGCTGTCACACGTGACGATTGAGGTTGAAGCTGCGACGACCTCACGGGCGGCCGCGATCGAAGATTTGGCTGACAATGGCTGGACAAACGCTGCAGAGCAAAACCAGATCGCAAGAATTGCAGGTTGATCGCCGACGCACAGGATCGGTCAGCGGCAACGCCCAACAATACCGACGAAAAAAAAGCGCCGCTTGCAGTCAAGGCTCAAGCGGCGCCTATGATCCATCCCATTGCGAACTGGTTACTTCATGTAGGTCTGCAAGACGCTGATCAGCTCCTCGCCGCCCTGGCGCCGATCGGACGGCGATTTGGCATCCAGAATGTGCTCCCGGATGTGGTCCTCCACAATTTCTGCGGTCAGACCGCTCGTCGCTCCGCGGATCGATGCGAGTTGGCGCAGAATCTCGGAGCACGGCACTTCTGCCTCGAGGGCGCGTTCCAAGCCTTCGAACTGACCTTGAATGCGACGCACCCGCGCGAGCAATTTCTTCTTGTCTCTGATGGTGTGGGACATAGAGCGCACGTCTCTCAGATTCGAACTTTCCGAACACACCATACCGGAAAAATTAATGAGGTGCGTACTGCAAAATTAACGAGCTGGCCCACTCGACTTATAGCATGCCCCACCATCCCTTCTAGTAATATAGGGGGCTATACTATTCTCGTATATAAGAAATGCGGAAATCCTTCGTTGACCTTGAGCTTGAGTGGCCCCGTATATGGATTAGGCACGATGAGTTGCGCTCCGCGATGGGGTAGGGACATCAGCCGTGGCGCCCCCTGATCGATTTCGCTTCCGGCGTGAACGTTCCATGCTGCCAGCCATCTAGGGTCCTACGAGCTGCTTGCGAACACACTCGAAAGCCGGCTCGGCACCTGCCAGGGATAGAAAATTCCTGTCCGGGTTCTCACTAAAGAACAGTCTAGCAAGACACAGGAGCGTACCATTTTCCTCGAACTGTCCGGAACACCATCAGGAAATCGCTTCGAAGCGAAGGCGTGGGACAACGCTCGTCGGTCCACGTGCAACTTCGTCCTCATTGTCCTCTTGATGATGCTTCCCACGCTGCAACTTGCACACGCACAGGATGCCGGCGATCTGAAAGAACCGGCTTCCTCTGCGCCGAGCTCGGTACCTGCAATTCTTGAGCAGAGCACTGAACCGAAAAACGCTCAGACCCCCAATACCGCCGCGACGAGTGAAGCATCTGCACTCCCTGCCGCGACGAACTCCGCTCCAGCAACCGAACCAGTGCCGGCGAAGCAGGCAACAGTGACGGACGAAAATTCAACCGCTCCGTCCGCAAGTAACTTTCCTTCCCATGACGTGACAGCCGCTGGGGTTTCCGCGTCATCGGAGGCACATTCAGCGCCTCAATTGACCGCCAAACCTTCCCCGACCAAACCTCACGATCTTTCGCCATGGGGAATGTTCCTGCAGGCGGACCTGGTCGTAAAGTCGGTGATGATCGGTCTGGTTCTCGCGTCGCTTGTCACCTGGACCGTTTGGCTTGCAAAGACATTCGAGCTTTGGGCCGCCAAACGTCGTCTCTCAAAACAGCTTCGCAACCTCAGCACGGCAAACTCGATTCATGAAGCCTCAAGCCTGGTCGAGGTGAATCGCGGCGCGGTTCCGGCGATGATCCGAGCGGCGATCGCCGAAACCCGGGCGTCATGGGACGTTGCCGACAAGCACGCCATCAAAGAGCGCATTCAAGCGCGACTCGACCGGGTCGAACTGGCCGCTGGGCGCGACATTAACCGCGGTACCGGTCTACTCGCGACCATCGGATCCACGGCGCCGTTCATCGGTCTCTTCGGCACCGTCTGGGGAATCATGAACAGCTTCATTGGCATCTCTGAATCGCAAACGACAAACCTCGCCATCGTCGCGCCGGGCATTGCCGAGGCCCTC
This sequence comes from Hyphomicrobium sp. LHD-15, assembly GCF_031157355.1. Lineage (GTDB taxonomy): Bacteria > Pseudomonadota > Alphaproteobacteria > Rhizobiales > Hyphomicrobiaceae > Hyphomicrobium_C. The sequence goes on along the minus strand of NZ_JAVIFT010000007.1, from coordinate 138,145 downwards.
CTCGCCACGGCCTTCGGACTCGTCGCAGCCATCCCCGCCGTTATTATTTATAACCATTTCGCCCGCGCGATCGGCGGCTACAAAGCGTTGATCGGCGATGCGTCTGTCACAGTGCTTGGCCTTGTGTCGCGCGACTTAGATCGCGGCATACGCGCCGAACTCATGGCCGCGGAGTAATTCATGGCCGGACGTCTTGAAGGTGATGACGCCACGGAAACGCATGAGATCAACGTCACGCCGTTCATCGACGTGATGCTGGTGTTGCTGATCATCTTTATGGTCGCAGCCCCGCTTTCGACCGTCGACATTCCGGTCGATCTGCCCGTTTCGGCCGCCCAACCCGCTCCCAAACCGGACAAGCCGCTGTTCGTGACGCTCAAGGCAGACCAATCCCTCGCCGTGGGAAACAACTCGGTGCTATGGGGCGCTCTCGGCTCGGCGCTCGATGTCGAGACTGGATCCGACCGCAACAAACGGCTGTTCTTGCGAGCTGACAAAACGGTTCAGTACGGCGAGTTGATCCGTCTGATGGATACCTTGCGATCGGCGGGTTACGTAAAAATCGCACTCGTCGGCCTGGAAGGTTTGCCAGCTCCATCTCAGGATGCGCCCCCCTCCTCTGGAACGACAGCGAGCCCTGCCACGCCATGATTGCGCACCTCGAACCATTCGAAGTTTCGCGTTCACGTCACAGCCGCTGGCTGGTCGCCTCGGTGATGATGATCTCGATGCACGCTGCCGCCGGCGCATTGGCATACGTTGAGTGGTCGGACGAGGTCACCAGCGACGAGACGGAAGGCGCATACATGGTCGAATACGCGCCGGAAACCGTTTCGCCGCCGATCGAGATGCTCAATCTGGCCATCGGTCCACGCGCCGACGAAGCTGCCGCGGCCGTCGCGGCAACCGAGGAGGAGGTCCAGAAGTCCGAGATAGAGACGCCGAAGGTTCCCGAGGCACCGCTGGCACCTCAGCCGGAAGTCGTCGTCAAAAATAGCGAGCCGGTGGAAGAGACCGAAGAAAAGAAGGCCGAAGAGAACCCGCTTCCGAAGCAGGTGGCGGCTCCCACCGCGTCATCCGCGGCGCAGGAGGCGAGCGCTCCGCCGCCAGTCGAGGCCCCCGAGGCTGAAAAGCCGGCCGCTGCCAAACAGGGCTTGTCGTCAAAGCCGTCGCAGGCCACCCTAACGTGGCAGAAGGCTGTCGCTCTCCACCTCAACAAGCACAAAAAATATCCAAGCGACGCGCGTTCGCGGGGCGAACAAGGTGTGGCGCTCGTCTCGTACTCCATCGATCGTTCAGGCAAGGTTGTCGCCGCTCGGCTCGACAGAAGTTCTGGCTCGGCACTTCTCGATCAGGCAGCGCTCGACGCGCTCAACAGCGCAAGTCCGTTCCCCGCACCGCCAACGGATGTTATCGACGTAACCTTCAAGTTCGCGCAGCCGATCCAGTTTCGGATCAAACGCTAGAGTGCTTGCTTGTCGCGGGACCACGATACATGCTCGTTGACCACACGCTGAAGCGCTTCGCTCCTCTCGGCGACCAACTGTTAATTCCGATATACGAGGACTATTCGTTCGCAAATCTGCCTGCCACTCTGCACTATTTGCTGACGGGGGAGCGTATTGGTCCACTGTTGCCGGTCGACTGCTTCGGGGGCGCTTACCCTCAACCCAAAAAGATCGTGCTGTTGCTGATCGACAGTTTCGGGTGGCAGTTACGGGCAAATCATCGATCTGTCAAACCTCGCAGGGATGACCGTGGTGTACGCCTACCCGATGACGGGTCGGCTGGGCATCGCGTTGCCCGACGGCTGGGACATGCTGCCAGGCGCTCGCGGTTGCACGCCGCAGTCCTGTTCGTTCAGAGATCACCATGCCGAGCTTAAGGCGCTCGGCGCGGACCACCTGTTCGGCCTTTCCACCCAAACAACCCATTACCAGCAGGCGGCTGCAGAACGCCTTCACCTGCCGTTTGCGCTGCTTTCGGACTGCGACTTCAAGTTCACCGACGCGATGCGATTGCCCACCTTCGAGACGAGCGGAATGCGGCTCCTGAAGCGTTTGACGATGATTATCGTCGACGGGCGGATCAAACACATCTTCTATCCCGTGTTTCCACCTGATCGCAGCGCCACAGACGTCGCCAACTGGTTGCGAGCGCGTCCAGCAGCGTGATTGAGAGTGCAATAACAACAACGGATGAAATCACTGAAACCGGACGCGGACCTGTGCATAAAACAGCGCCAGTAGTCCCTTCCACTTTGGGTCATAATCGTCGGCCGCAAACCAATCCAAGGAAGTTTTAGCCCGAATCCAGCCGTTGAGTAAGGCGTTGGCTCTGCTGCGGAGCACGTTCGTTCGTCTCTCTAGAAAGGAGACCAACCATGGAACAGGAACATGCTCCAAAGACAGTGACCCGAGTACCTTGGAACAAGGGCAAGCTAGTAGGCGCGAAGCCGCCCTTGCGCCCGAGCCACGTCTGGTCGATCCGGACCAAGCTCGAAATCGAGGGCAAGAAGAGAGACCTGGCTCTCTTCAACCTGGCGATCGACAGCAAGCTTCGAGGCTGTGACGTAGTTGCCGTTCGCGTCGATGACGTTGCGCCGAGCGGATACTCGATGGACCGCGCAACCGTCCGGCAGAAGAAGACCGGCAGGCCGGTACGGTTTGAGCTAACCGATCAGACACGCCAGGCCATCGACGAGTATCTGCGCTTGACTGGACGCAAGCCGCGTCAGTTCCTCTTCGCCGGTCGTGGCGACAGAGGTGGGCTGACAACGCGGCAGTACGCGCGTCTCGTTCTTGAGTGGATCGCCAGTATCGGTCGCGACACGGCGAAGTTCGGCACACACTCGCTGCGTCGGACAAAGGCGGTGCTCATCTACCGGAGAACCGGAAACCTTCGGGCTGTCCAGCTATTGCTTGGGCATTCGAAGATCGAAAGCACCGTAAGGTACCCCGGCATAGAGGTAGACGACGCGATTGAGATCGCCGAGAAGATCGACATCTGAGCAACTGACGCGCTAGATACCGGACGTGGTCGGCGGTGCCGGTTGCCTCGCCGATCACCATTATGCCGATGGCAGCTATTGGGACTGACCGCCGAACTTGGCCGTTGGCATTTCCACATGATGGACGTAACCGCAGCATAAACTTGTACAACCGTCTGGTTTGCAACGTTATTCTGAACGTGATGGCGGATTTGAATTCACGAGCCGGAGCGAATACACCCTCCCGCGGAGCGCACCTTGGCTGCGGCGGGAGATGCGGATGAATCCACCCTACAATCGACGACGCACCGAGACGCTCCACAGTCGATCTACAGAACCGGAGGAATAAACTTCTCTCGAATTTCCTGATCGAGCACGTCATCAGTGCAATGCGCGTAGGTCTGCATGACGGTCCGAACGTGCCGATGTCCAAGCTGACGAGCAACCGCTATGGGTGAGATGCCTTCCTGAAGCCGCAGCGACGCGTATGTGTGCCGCATTGTATGGAAGACGTAGCGGTTCGGCAGACCTGCTTTTTTCAGAGCTGTTCTAAATCGACTCTGCATGGCGTAGCGCGTCCAACTGCTACCGTCGGCCCGGGTAAAGATGAGATCCGTTGAGCCACGTTTCGTCGCGAGTGAAAGAAGGTAATCATAGCCGGTGCGCGGAAGCGCGATGTAGTGTGCCTCTACCTTCTTTACGGCACGAATGTAGACGGCTAGCCGATCAGCAAGAAGGTCTCCAGCCTGGATGCTGAGCAGCTCGGTAATGCGGCAGCCGGTATAAAAGAGCCCGATCAGAAGGGTTTTTATTTCTGCATCGGCCACAGCCAACAAGCTCTCAAACTGCTGGCGCGTCAGAATGTCTGTACGGGGGCGGACACCGTCCTTGAAGCGAAAGGTTCGTCGCCACCCTCTATCATCTAAGATTTTGCCGGCTTCCCACGCCAACAACAACGCCGCGCGAAGAATGGAGACGGCATTGTTGGCGGAGACGCGGCGCTTCCGGCGCGCATCTGGGTCCAAGGTTTTGGGATCGATCAGGAAGCGCGTCGCAGACTTTGCTGAATTTGATGGCGTCGCTTCAATACGCTCCATCATCCGACGTATGTGAATGTGGTTGAGTTCGTCTGCTCGAACCGTCCCTAGTTCGGGATAGATGTAGTAGTTGATGTTGCTCAGCGCGGTCTGAAACGAGCTCTCAGTCCCAAAGGTGCGCTTCCACTCGACATACTCGGCGAGTGCGTGACCAACGGTGTAAACGTCTCCGAAGGGGCAGAAGCGGAGTCCACGCTCCTTTCCAAAGCACACCTGAGCAGAAAAGTTCTTGGTTAAATGCGGTCGCGAACAAAGGTTCTGAGCGCGTGCCTTCGCCTCTGCAAACGTCAGAATCGTCGCACCATTAGATCGGTCGTAGTCGTCAGCAATTGCGAATGTCTCTTCGCGATACAGCTTGCAATGTTGGGTCACCCTTGCAACCCACCGCCCAGGGCCCGATTGCCTCGGGATGTAGCCTACGGCCTTGCCAACATCAAAACAGTGGTAGTATCCGGCACGTCGGTATCTCATGGATCGGCGAACCTGGGGATCACCCAGGATGGTGTCGTGCTTATTCATTGGGTCACTCCTCACTCATGTGCCGATATCTCGGCATGCAGTTCGATTATGCATCGAGATTGCTGCGGAGATAGCCACATGATGCAAACCCAAATGGGCATAGTCGAAGGTCCGTACAGCGTTGCGGATCAATGCGGCGGCTAATGTTTGCTTCTGTAGAACCGCGGTTGGCCTCCGATGACGCAGACCCATGGTGAGCAGACATTGCCAAAAGTGCGAGCGGCACGGCTGTCCCGTCGTCACGCTATGACCGCTTGAGGGACAGACCTACCGAACAGGTCCGGCGATGGCAGCCTTTTGATTGGCGGTTGAATACTGCTGGTAGTCGGTTGACATGCGCACATATTGCGCAGCCTTCTTTTCGCTGGCCGAAGCAGGCATGCTCTCCTCCATCAAAGCCTTTTCAAATATATTGCGGGCTCGTCGGAGAACTACGACGGGATCTTCTCGATGGGCGCGGATGTTTTCAGATGTTTGGCTTCATTCAACAGTGGTTGGATCGACGGCGGCAGTTGCGGGCCCTTTGGAAGGCCGACGCGCGGATCCTACTCCGCGCAAACGAACGCACAGCATACTATGAGGCGCAGCGCCTCGTTGCCCGCTCGCGAGCGCGAGGTGACAACCACGGTTTCTGGCATTGGGCAAAGGTCGCGGCCGAAATTGCGCGACTGTCCGACAACGTCGAGATGGATTTGGCAACGCTCAAGGCCATCGCGGCGGAAGAGCTAAATGGCGCACGGAAGACAGAATTCGAGCGACCGAACTGAACCGTTTCAGTTGGGCAGATTTGATCGACGATCTCTTTGAAGAGCGACCGGGTAGCAGGAAACGGGCAGAGGCGAACCTCGAATCCATCGACTTCGATCCGCGGAGATTTCTTTGGGCGTGCGGGTCACACTGCCGCGTACGGCCGGCAGCACGCCAAGTCCAGTGCCGCCTCACTCGACCCGAGGTTTCGAGACGTCCGAGATTCAAAGATCAAGAGCACGGTAAGTTATCTCGAAGATCGACGTCTGATGGCTGCATTGTACCTGTCAGTGGACCTGGTCGGCGTGCGCTTGGGGGCGCCGACTTCTAATGCGGCAATGGCCGCTTCTGGGACACATCACCTAGCCCGAGTTGCGACGCAGAAATTCCGGACATCGCGGAAAAACACGGCTAGCATCGATTGTGCTAATACTCACTTGACTGCTTTGCACCGCATTGCCAACGAAGGTTCACCACCAGCGCCCAATTTCACCCTAGCGAAAGCGAAGAAAAGCTTTCGATGATAGACGCTCTTCAGTATCGCCCGGAGTGCTCACCTCAACCGTCACGACCCGTTGTAAATCAGCAGCCCATTTATTTCAACTCGACCGGAACACACGCGGAAATCAACGGCACATCACGCCTACTCACTGTTCAACATCGATCGATAGCAGAGATACCCACTCAGCATTTTCGGCGAAGTTGCTGTGCGGCGTTTCTATCCGCGAGAGACACTATGCCATCGTGCCGCTATGCCGGCCGTCAACGATCGAGCCAAGCTGCGGGAGCCCTTGCCGAGGGGCGGACTTGTTGTCGATTCGAGACTAAGTTACTCTTTTGAGGGAATGTGGTTGAGCGGGGTGGGGCATGCGTACACCACGGGTCGAAATCGAAACCTTTGATTTTATAGATCAGCTTAGTGGGACTTTGAAAGCGAGCGAGGTTTACCCGCTATTGGCAAAGGAAATTTCAAAATTCGGCTTTACGAATTTCCTGATCACTGAGATGCCTCCTCCGAACTCTGGTCTTGAGAATTTCATGATTTTGAATGGGTGGTCGCAAGTCTGGTTCGATCGCTACATCGAGAAAGGTTTCTATCGCCACGATCCCATGGCACGACATACTCGCGAAACGACGAGGCCGTTCTTTTGGAGTGAGGTGGCCGCTACTAAGTTCACGGCACAAGCCAGACAGGTCATGAACGAGGCGGGTGAATGCGGGCTGAACCAAGGCTTCAGCATTCCGCTGATTGGCAGCGCCGGTGAACAATCTTGTGTGACCATGGGTGGTCGTCAACTCGACATCCCGCCGCGTGGGCGAGAAGCGCTGCATCTGATGTCGATCTATGCCCACGATCTCGCGCGCTGCCACAGGGCGCGGCTGAGGACCCGAGCGGCGGAAGACGATGCCGACCGCCTTACGCCACGGGAGCGTGAGGTTTTAAAATGGGTCTCGCGCGGCAAAACCGACTGGGAGATCGGTGAAATACTGAAAATATCCGCGGCGACCTCAACCGCGCATATGCAGAATATCTGTCGAAAGCTACGTGCCGTGACGCGCGCCCAGGCTGTCGCCAGTGGCATTCGCCGCAGAGAAATATTGCTTTAGAAATCAATAAACTATCCTCCCTCATATGCCAATCCAAGCCGTAGTAGGAATCCCCATTTCTTAGGATTCCCGCGAACGACCTTACGTGGCGTGCTTGCCCCGAACTCCTTTCGGAGGCAGGGACATGTTGCACATCATTACGGGCGAGAACCGACACCTCTATCAGAGCCAAGTCGACGATAGCTTTCGCATCCGGCATCGCATCTACGTACATGAGCGAGGCTGGAAAGATCTCGCTCGCGCAGACGGCCGAGAAGTCGATCAGTTCGACAATAGCGACGCAATCTACCTTCTGATGCTCGATGAGACCGACGGGCGTGTGATCGGAGGCTCCCGTCTTATACCCTCCCTCAAGCCGCATCTGCTCGCCGACGTGTTCCCGCAGTTGGCGAGCACACATCCGGTTCCCCGTTCGCCCAATATCTACGAGTGGACAAGATTTTACGTAGTACCAGAGCGTCGCGAACCGCACGCGACTAGCGATGTCGCCTGTACGATCATGTGCGGTGTCCAGGAATTTGGGCTCGAGCACAACCTATCGCAATTCTCCATCGTAACCGAGCCCTATTGGATCCCCCGCTTCTTGCGGCTCGGTTGGTCACCGCGCCCGCTTGGACTTCCCATTCAATGGCAGGGCATGGATGTCGTCGGGATAACTGTTGATGTTTCTGAATTTGCCCTCCGCGAAACGCGCCGACTGCGCGGCATTCGCACCCCGGTCTTATCCCACAACTTCAACCGCAAACTTGCGGGGTGACGGCGATGTCAAAACGGTTTGACAGCTTTGTTCGCGATCGTATGCCAGAAGCGCACTCACAACCCGATCTCCTCAAAGTTCCGGGACGCGCGTATTCGCCCCGCTTAAACGTCGTCGAGGAATTGCTCGATTATTGGATTGCGCGCGGCTACGGCGCACGCCCAGCGCTCATGAGTCCATCCACAAAATGGACATACGACGAGCTTTTCGTGCGCGTGTCCCGGTATGCTGCGGTCTTACGACATCGACTTGGGGTGATACCTGGAAATCGCGTCCTCCTTCGGGGGCGCAACAGTCCGATGCTAGCGGCCCTGCACCTTGCAGTCATTCGAGCTGGAGGCGTCGTAGTCTCGACGATGCCATTGCTGCGAAAAAACGAACTTGTGACGATCATCAACAAAGCAGAGATTTCGCACGCAATTTGCGAAGGCGACCTCCTTGGTGAGCTGGAGACATGTCGCTCCAAGTGTCGGTCGCTTCGCTCGATCACAAGTTATCGTGTTTATTCTGGACCGGTTGAGCTGGGATCGGCAGATATCGACGCCTTTGCGGCAACCGAAACTCGCTTTGCGGATGCCTATCGCTCGCGCTCCGATACACCGTGTCTGATTGCGTTTACGTCAGGCACCACCGGCAAACCCAAGGGGGCGATCCACACCCATCGGGACTTGCTCGCTATCTGCGACACCTTCTCAGAACACATTCTCCAACCCACATCAGACGATCTATTCTGCGGCTCGCCCTCTCTCGCCTTCACCTATGGGCTTGGCGGTCTCCTCCTGTTTCCGCTGCGCGCAGGAGCTTGCAGTCTCCTACTCGAAGATGGCCGTCCTGCCTCTCTCCTACAGGCCATCGAGACTTATCGGCCGAGCATATGTTTCACTGCGCCTACAGCTTATCGGGCAATGCTCAAATCGATCAACGACTTCGACATCCGATCGTTGCGAAAATGCGTCTCCGCCGGAGAAGCACTCCCTCGAGCGACGTTCGAAGAATTTCTCTTAGTGACCGGGTTGAAACTCATTGATGGCATTGGTTCGACCGAAATGCTGCATGTTTTCATTTCGGCTGCGGGGGACGCGATCAGACCTGGTTCAACCGGCAAGGTCGTTCCGGGCTATCTCGCGACAATCCTTGACGATCAAGGAAACGAAGTCCCGTCTGGCGATGTAGGGTGGCTCGCGGTCAAAGGTCCCACCGGGTGCCGTTACCTCAGCGATGACCGACAAAACGTTTATGTCAAAAACGGCTGGAACATCACCGGCGATGCCTATTCTCGCGATGACGATGGCTATTTCTGGTTTCAGTCCCGGATGGACGACCTGATCGTCACTTCAGGATACAAAGTTGCAGCTCCAGAGGTGGAGAGTGCGCTGCTCGAGCATCCGGCGGTCGCGGAGTGCGCGGTGGTGGGCGTTCCCTGCCTGGACAGAGGACATAGCGTCAAAGCGTATATAATACTGCGGACCGGCATGAAGAAAACTAATAGACTTTCGGAAACACTGATCGATCACGTCAAGACCGTGATCGCGCCTTACAAGGCGCCTCGGGAGGTCGTGTTCGTCAAAGGTCTACCCAAGACATTGACGGGTAAGCTCAAACGTTTCGCACTTAGGGCGCAACATGCAGCATAAACAATCGCAGCTGCACGCTGTTATTCTAAACATCGACGACCAGGACGCACTCAAAACTCGCGCAAAAGGACTCGCTCGCTTGCTGATCTACGCAACACACGATGCGCTGGAACTCGGCGGAGATGATATTGCGGCTACGTTGGTGGGCGCCATAGAGTCGTTAAAAACGCAATACAAGCTCGAGGACAAGGACATTCTTCCGCCCGCCAGAGGCGGCATGAACTAGTCGGCCGCTTTACCGTCCAGCTCTTCTCCGCATGCGGCGATATTTCGGATATGGTCGCGGACGGCCCGTCTCAAGTTGCGATCTCTGATCTGAGAAAACGCACGCAACACTGAAACGGTATCTCGATCCCTAAGAAGGGCTAATACGCCCTCTTCCTCAACAACCCGATACTCGTCTTCGGTTTGAAAGAAGATATGAACGGGGGCGTTCAACGCCTCCGCTATCTGATGGAGCTTGCTAGCGCTAATCCGATTGAGGCCATTTTCATACTTCTGGACCTGCTGGAAGGAGATGCCAACCTTTTCGGCTAGTCCCTGCTGACTTAGGCCATTCATGATGCGCCGCACTCGCACGCGTTGCCCCACAAGAACATCAATCTCATTGGGAGCCCGCTTGAGCAGTTCGGTCGCCTCAGGCTGGATCTGGGTGGCATCGTTTTTTTTCTTGCGCATTCACTTAGTCCCCCCTTGTCTAACCTCGGCATTCTATCCTCCATCGAGGTTTGGAAAACATACCATGAAGAACGCACGACCTTGGATGTCGATCTAAGCTGAACTTTCGGTATCGAATTTCACAACCTTAACTTGGGACGAGCCCGATGGGTCTCGAGCGTTTGTCGCAAATTCCAACGCGACGCGAGCGTATCCAAATTGACACTTGGTTGCAATCGAGGCCGGCCGTCCGCTTGACACTCCTCGACAACGGATTGATCCTTCATCGGCAAGTCGATCACTAGGCATTGCTATGGGACATTGGGAACAGATTGGAGCAGAAAACAGGCGGCGGTGCCGATCAGGCAGCCGATGGTCACGGTGGTTTTCGACCATGTTCTTCATTGCAATGGCAGCCGTGCTTTGGGGGCTTGTCATTGGCGCGGTGGTACGTGCCTAACTTGGGGGGCTTCTTGGAAGAAGCCCCCTCAAGACTCACCTCGGTAACCCGGGATAGCAGCGCGCATTGCTCGGCACTGCCGCGAAACCACGCCGAATGTGTGAATCCTCGATCCGCGCCATTCGTTCGCCGGCTTCGCCGTTATGAGCGGCGGCACGCGCCCCGTGAATGGTACGCTGCTTAGCCACAATACGCCGATCGCGACGGCTAAGATGCTCACCTCACGAATGATCCGGTGAACTATCTCGCAGAGACCACAGGAACGGCTTTTGGCTCACGCAATGTCTTTGGGTAGGCCACCTGGAACGAGCTGCCGACGGCTCCCTCACCGATTGATCGACGAGCTAATCCTGTTGACCCGCAGCGATTAGTTAGCTTTGATATTATCGTCGAAGCCCACAATGAACCTCGATGTCCGCGTTTTATTTTAATATAGATTGCTAAAACGTTGAGCGGTGGGCAGCAAAATTCCCAACGCCAATTGCAAATCCGAACAAGCGTCTGAATCGTCTTGGCGCTCTACCGCTTCCTTCTACTTTATTGCCGGGGGCACACATGTGGAAGACTGCCATCCGCTTAATAGCTTTGATTGCGGCAAGCGTCGCATCGACCGCCGCGAACGCCCAACCCGCCTGCTCCACGCCGAACGATAACTCCTGCGCGGCCTATACGGGATGTATTGAGAAAAACTGCAGATGCGATTCCACGGCGTCAAAATATGTCGTTCAGTTCGGGTTCAAATATTGCCAACGTTTCGCCGCCGAAATGCGTTTCTCTGGCGCCGGTCAATCTTGGCGTGACAAGACGCTGCGCTGTCTGCGTGACGAGATCGCGAAGTCTTACGTTCAAAATTCTCAACCGTGCAACTGCGCCAAAATACAGGCGGATGCGATCGCGTCCCATAACAAATGTTATACAATCGCCCCATCCTTCTGTTCGCTGAACGATAGCGATATCAAGGTCGTCGCCCGAATTGTTGATATCGGGGATGCCCTAGCTCTCGGACGTCCCGGCTTTATCGAAACCGCCAAAACACTCGTCGTTTGCCACACTCAGGTCGGCGTAACGCGCGGCGCTCAAATAGCCGGAGTGTTTCTCCTCGAGACATTGGACGAAGGCAGGGAGATGGCGCGAAATTACGTTATCCAGGTTGCCGAAGAGGGGCGAATTTACGCCATCGCGAAGGGGCTCCCACAAGTCGCAAAGAAATTTGAAGAGTTGCGGGACTCCCTTAAGCCGGTGCTGCCTTGAGTTAGACGACTGCCAGGTGTTCCACTCAGTCTGTGTGAAGTGCCCAATATCACGATTTGAAATTAAGTACGCACTGGCCGGCGGACTGGCCATTTTGTGTTAAGGCGAGGCCGGGATATGCTTCTCTCCAGGCGAGACATCCTGCATGGCGCGGCGTCACTTACTTGTGCCTCGCTGACGTCACCAGCTTTCATTTCGTCCAGCGCCACAGCGCACGTCGGCGAGGTGGCATCTAAGCTCGGCCCTTTCAAATGGATTTCCGGCCAGTTGAATGCGGGGCATGATCAGATAACCGCACGATTGGCACGGCGACTTTTCGAGCAAGAGTGGACGGGCGTCCCTGTAGAAGAGGCCGGTTCGGCAAAGGCCGCATTGCGGCTGATCTCAGAGGGAGGAAACGGATTGGTTTGCTGCTCGGCTCGCGCTCTGCTTTGCGCGGTCCGGGATGGTTTGCCGGTCGTCTCGATTGCAGAGCTCGCGCGAGGCTGTGAGTATCTCATTCTGGTGCGCACGGCCGATGATGGCGCGCAATGGTTGCCGGATTTCCGCAGCGGAAAGCTTTTGGCAACTAATTTGCAGCAGGTCCAGCTTTGGCGCGAGTTAAAACTCGCCTATCACTGGGACGCCGCGACGATCGTGGAGCGCCAGGTTGAGCCGGACATCGCGCTGGCGGTGGGAGCGGCCGACGCCATTCTCGCGACACCGCTGGAAGTTGCGCAGAACAAGATATGTGGACATCGCTTCGCCACTATGCGTTTGGCGGATGAGGACTCGCTTCCGGCGCAGGTGCTCGCAATGCCGTGCGGCGCCATCAGCGACAGGGACACAGTCGCGCGCACCCGGCAGATTCTGCTTACTCTCAATGCTGCCGCTGCGTACGCGGTCGAGCGTTCGGCCGAGGCCGCTGCGCTCGTGCGCTCTGAACCACAACTTGCGCATTATTCCCAATCCCTGCTCGCAATGCAATTTGAGGCTCTGTCACGAATGCAAAGGGCTTCGTTTGGGTTCCACAGCGCATTCGGTCGGCATCATAGAGCGGGCTGGCGTCAGCTCACGGCGAGACTTGCAACGAGTGACCACCGCTTAAATCGAACCTTCGTTCCTTATACGAACAGCCTCCTGCCCTGGGGATCCGGCGGCTATCTGGCACAAGCGCTACGTAATGCCGACGGAATCACCCCTGCCCGCGCGTGATCTCCGACCGTTCTTTAATACCTAGAGGTGGCGAGACGCGCCTGATCCTGGCGATGGCGTCGTGATGCTCCCCGTCGTCTGACGGGAAAAGCAGCATCCAAAGCTCATGGTCTCTCGCGCTTGGCTTCTGACCGACTTTCTCGTCGTAGCGCTTCGCCATATCCCTATAGAGAGACCTCCAGCTCTTGTGAATTTCGATCTCCAACAGGCGTCCAACGAAGCGCGCGGTTTCTTCGTCGACCTTGATTGCCGACGGATGAGCAGCCTCAACCTCCTCGAAACCATTCTTGGTGATGCGCTTCAGGTTGTAAAAGACCTCGCCTTCGGTTCCGTCCGCCTCCTTTATCTTCACGGTGATCACCAGGTAGACGTCCCGGACCATCTTGCTGTCCGGCTCCGGGTCGTCAGCCAGAATGGCGATGGGTTGCGCGTTCAAGAGGACTTCTGATCCGCGAATATTCAGCTCTTGCGCATCGCGCCACTGGATCGGTTCGCCGCCTTTCTTGACGCGCCAATACCGGGCGTCGCGATTGAAGATCACCCATTCCGGCTGGGTCCATTCTGATTCGTAGGTGCTGACTTGATTAGCAGCATCTACCATGCTCGCTACCAGTCCGCGCTGAAAGCGAACTTGCGCCATAACATCCGTGCCTTTGGTCATCGGAGTCGGGATACGCAGCTCGAAACATGAGGCGGCAATCTGAGGCCGTTTCACGTTGGCGTCGAATGTCAATCCGAACGGCCAGCGCGTCGACACCTCGATGCTGGGATCGGCTGTCTTCGCGCTGACGATGGGATCGAAACCGAACTGATGGGCGCTGCTGCCGGGCATTTCTTCCCACGCGACAACCTGCACGTTCAGCTTTTCCGCCAGCCCCGCATGGCTGCCCCAAGCCTCGTCGAGCATCACGAGGAGAGAATTGCGGGGATCTTCCGGAGTTGCTGGCGAGCCATCGGGCCTCTCCGCTGGCCCGATAGACTGGGTTAGCGGCAAGATGAACCTGACGCTAGGCTTCGGCATGCGATCACGAGGGCGTGCCTTGAGGAGCAGTCGCCGCCAGGGTGAGTTGATCCGAGCTTTGGGGCGCAGTTCCTCCGCTAGCAGGCCCGCGTAGCGAGACTCGATGCGGGCCGAGAACCGCCAATACTGCGCGCGGCGATCGAGATCCATATCGATGCGGTGCGTTGGTCCGACTCTCACGAGACCAGCGTCCATCGCAGCCTCCTCCCGCATCGCCAAAGCCGCCGCAGCCACGTCGGCCTTTGGCGGCATCAGAAGCCCTGTGCTGATCAGCGCTTCTGTGTCCGTGCGGTCGCCAAAGAGCTGTCCGTCCGCGCTTACGATATCTTTCCACGCATCGGACTGATCGCCTTTGTCCTGCCAAATCCACGCCCCCTGCCTTCTGCTTCCAGGCGGCATTTTTCTTTCATCATCAACGAACGCCTTTTCGAGACGGCCTGTTACGTCCCCTCCGAACGAGCGTCCGCTCCAACTCCAGAGCTGACAACGCAGGAGACTGCGCTTTGCGTAAGGGGAAATACGATCGTCCTTCGGCCAATTATTGCGCAAGCCAATCTCGAGAGGCGAACGCTGTGTCTCGAGAGGAGCGATCTGCTCGTACAGCACACGACGGCGCTTCAATTGCGCCTCCTTGTCGACCTTGTCGACCTCAAACCCGCCGAGCGTTGCCACCTCAACCGTCAAGTACGTCGCAGACACGGCGTAGCGATCGCCGTATTTCAGCTTATCCGTATCCTTACGCAACTGCCGCCCCGCGCCCTCTGCCTGCTTTACGAACCACAACGGAGGGAGAGTGCGGAAGCGTGCCGCGTTCCCGTTTTTTTCTGGTTCGTCAAAAAATTTTCGATCGACCATAGAGGTGATGGCTATGCGGTAGAGGCCCCCCTCGGAAACGAAGATCGTCGAGCCTCCTGCGGGTGTTCCGTCAATCATCTTGACGTCCTGGTTCTTCCCCACCTTGACGGCAATGGGATACGTCCGGGACTGCCAATCCTTGATCTCGTTCTTGACGGGCGGTTTCAGTGGGAACTTAATTTCCTTGTCGACAACGAGGGCGCTTTGACCCACCACCTGGTTGTTTACCTTCCAGACCTGAAGCCGAAAAAATTCGACCGCCGGGTCATCTGGCGATTCGTCCTGGACCTTTGACGGTTCGATCGATTCCCTAAGCAGGGATGCAATCTCATTCCTTGCGGCTTTAGAGGCTGAGCTTTCCGACTCTCCCTCAGAAAGAACCTGCAGGTCGGCCGATCTCCAAACGACGAAGTCATTGGTGGACACTGCCGGCGGAACGACACCGAACTCGAACTCGGACTGACCTTCCTTCCAAGCCTTATTTTCCGCCGGCCTAAGGAGAATGATAGGGCCGAACGTGTCGTCATATCGGTCAGCCTCACTATCGAGGATGGGATCATCCACCACCATCTCAGGGCGGCCGATCAGGTCTTCAGCCAAAGGAAAAACCGGCCATGGTTCGGCGCGCGGGATCGGCGGGATTGCCAGCACACTGCCTTTACGTCCGAAGCGATCATCATCGTTCTTGATCGGAACAAGGCGCGGGGCACCAACAGGCGTTCGTCGAAGATAACGAAGCTTGATCCGCGTGGCACGTCCTTCGATGGCGCTTGGGACCGTATCGGGGAGCCGAAAACGTCCGCAATCGACCCCGTCCGTCAGCTCAGCGGGAAGAGCGCCAGCGTTTGTTTGACCGAAGAAGGCAAACTCATAGGTTCGGCCATAGCCGAGAGCGGGAATCTTCCACCACCGGCTGGACGCACCGCTGTCGGCCTTCCTGATCTGAAAGACAGCATGTGTCGGCTTCGCCAGCTTTTGACTGTTGGACTGCAGGCTATGCTTGGCGTTCAGATCTGCGACTACGGGAATTGCTGTTATCGGAAGCCCGGAATAGGTCACGACCCATCCCTCGAGCCCGTTCTGAGACACAACGCGCCAAGGTGCATGCCCAGTCGTGATGAGGTCTCCTGGCTTATCGCTCTCGCCTATAGCCCGAAATGCGCCGAGCGTCGGGCAGTACCACGGACTATTGACCGCGCCGGCCGACGTCATGATGCGCACGAGTACGCCAATCCCTACGAAGCGCGACAGCGCATTCTCCGGCTTGAACGGCTCAGGGCTCGTGGCTGCTGCACTTCCCGTGTCGGCCAGGTTGCCTACAACGAAGGTCAGCGGCTGGGGAACCGTCACAGGATCTATGGCGCCGAGGTCGATATCCGCTAAGGAAGCCTTGGATTCTGTGCCGATGCTCGCGACACGCGCCGCGAGGCTGTCGGAGAAGCCGCCCAGGATCTCGTTCTCGGCCGCTGCCCCAGCGTCAGTTCCAGACATTGCGCCGGCAAATCGTTTGAGAACGAACACCATCGCCCGCTCCTGAAGTACTGCCACGGAGGAAAGCGGCAGATCAAAATTTTTCCGCACTTCCTTCAATGCATTCTTGGCAACTTTCTTCACCGCCTCGGTCGCTTCAGCGTCGTTGCGTTCGAGTAGAGGCCTGATCCGGTCGATCGTCAGGCGCTGCCGCAGAGCTATCCTGGCGACTGCCGCTGAGATTCTGTCCTTGAGCTCAGTTTCGCGCTTTGCGAACTCCTCAGGCTGGTCGGCGCCATCATGTACAGCGGCAGCAATCTCCGTGCCCCACGCCTGCAACAGGAGCCCTGCGGCGCCACGCTGGCTGCGCAAGAGTACCCCCATCGTGCGTAAAACGTCGGCGAGGCTTTGCCGCGTCGGACCGTTTCCCTCGCCATTTGGGATATCGAGAATTTTTTCGGCCTGCCGCCATTGAATTTCGCTGCCCTCGGCGGCCGCGACGCTGGCGGCAATTTTTCTGAGCGTGGCAAACTCCGCATCGAAATCCGTTGCCTCCAACCTAGCATCGTAGGAGTCGTCCGCAGCAGCATCCTTCAGATTCCCCGCCAGGAGTTTCAAGACCTTGTCGAGGTTGACATCGTGTTTCGCCCGCGCATCTTCCGCGATTGCCCTCAATATAAGGTCCGCGGTCCACTCCGGCTCGCGCTCTTGCCCACGTCCGGTGCCGGCACCGAAGCCCACGCAGAACGCGAACAAACGCTTCACCAGCTTCGCTTCCTCGCGCTGGACTTCGGCATCTCTTGAGGCCCCGGCGGACCATACGCCGAGCGCGACGTCCAGGTGATCCACGAGGTCCATCGCTTCAACCAGCCGGATCGGTAATGCGGCGAACCAATCGTCGCCCGTCCACGATCGTCCTGAACTCGGGAACGACACCCAAAGTGTTTTAGGATCGATTTCAGGATCGTCTTCGTCTGCCGATAAGCTGCCCTGAAATCGGTCGAAGCAGATCGTGGCGGAGAATGTCACGCCTTCGGCCAACTCTGGGAAATCCTCCGAGGCGACGTGCTCGTAGTCGTAGGACACGCTGTTCTTGTCCAATACCTTGAAGCGTTTGGGAGTGAGGCCGAGGGTGCCTTTAGTCGTTTTGACCTGAAACGCCGGCGGCTTTATAAGCCTCAAGCTCCCCCCATACTTCAAGAAATGAGTGACGCGCAGAATACGACCCACTTGGCCCGGTTGCCGCGCCAGGCTCTCCAACGCGTGCGCCCAGACGACGGGTGCGCTTTGTCCCGGTTCGGGACCAGTCTCTGGCACTTTCGCCAGAAAGATCGGCCGTTCGATCGGCTGCGCGTCAAGGTCTGAGAAGTACAGCGCGTCGTAAATTTTGTCGATCTTCTCTCGTATGGCCTCCTGATCGCTCTCGGGCATGGCAAGGTCGAGCGGCTTGAGCGTGCGACCGATGAGTGTCCGAAACTCAAGTCCTGCGGTTCCGTCGAGCTTCTCCCAAAACCATGGCTTTGCGAGCGGCTTAATCGCTGTCTCGTCGATGCCTTTGATGTCATCGAGAAAAAGAGGTGAAAGCATAATTGCCGTCAACGGCTGACCATAAAGGTCAGGGAGGCGCGTGACCGCCATATTGATATGAAATTTCATGATCCTATTACTCAAAACTAAGCAAGGGAATTTGCGTGTTCTTGCGCGGCACCGTTGTCTGCCTGACGTCCGCTACCGACTAACTGATAGGTGACGCTCTGGGCGATACGCCACGTGTAGAACGGCCCCATGCGGATCGAGAACAAAGCTGTCCCGTGTCCGGTTACCGACGACTCCGTCATCCTGACCTCGAGCATGAGCATCAGTGCCGCGCTTATGAGGCCCGCGACATCCACCTGCCCGCGCGCGATCATGATGACGGATACGGCGAGCACGCTCGGACCACCCGATGCCGTCTCCATCGTTCCCTTGATACCGACGAAGAGCTGAACGATGCCGTTTATCGGCCCGAAGCTGAACCCGAGCGTGGCGGACGCACCAATGGCGATCGAAGCGCTCGCGGTAAGAGCACCCGTTGAGGGCAAATAGCGGCCCCACACTTGAACCCAACCGGACCCACCGAGAATGAAGATCGTGATCGTGAACGGGTTCGAAGATGCGCCGAGCGCGGCATGAGTCGTGATGGAGAATTCGGGATAGGCGCGCAACTGCATTCCAGTGATGAGACGGAGCCCGGTGACACCGAATGTCCCTGCCTGGAGCGGCGGAACCGGCAAGTCCATCACGCACTCGACACCTACGGGTAGTGCGCCCTCCTGCATCACGCCCACGGTGATGCCGCCCTGTGCGCCCAGCCCCTTAGCATTGCTCATGAACTGATCGAGGAACGAGAGCTCTGGCGAGAGCACTATATTTTCGGGGCGCAACCCGAAATCCATACGGCCAGCCTTATCGAAAGAAAGCGGCGTATTCCTGAAGGTGACGATCTCCTTGCCGCCGAACGCAAGCTGCCAGGAGCCATCCACTCTGCCGCTGGAGTCGCGCTCGACTTTGCCTGCTTCATCAGTCTCGATACGCGCCTTGCCGGAGAACTTTCCGTCTTTCAGTGTCACGGCCAGACCGGCTAACGAGAACAATGCCGCGCTGCCGTCGATGGTGATCGGCCGCACTTCCGCATCTAGCCACGCACGTCGCGTCTCCTTGTCGAGACCGTGTTTGACGATCACCTGGTCGGCTGCCGACGCCGGAACGCCGAGGGATGGGAAGAGATTTGATAGTTTCAGACCCGCTATGTCGGGGAACAGGTCTGCGAGCTTGAAGTTCTCAAACTGCGGCAGCAATCGTCCTGTTATTGCGCCCATCGGGACCCGGAGTCCGATGCCCTTGAGTTCGCCCCCGACCCGATCGACGAGCGCTGCGACCGGCGTGGTCCCAACCTGCTTTTCAAACTCCTTGAAGTAATAGCCGATCTGCTTGCGGTTGAAGTCCATTTGCGGGACGATCGGCGCGTCGCCAAAGGCACGCACAAGCCTGATGGCCGCGTCGCTCGTGAGGAATTGTGGAGCATTATCAAGTTTCGTTTTCACAGTTTCTACGACGTCTGCCTCCAATCTGCGGAGCCCCGTCTCGAACTCCGCAATCCTAGCCGCAAGTCCCTCTTCACCCTCCTTCCCGAACAGCAATTTAAAAAGATCCACATCCGCCGCCGAATTCGCCAGCTTTGAGGCAAGCGTTTTGGCCGCTGCGGCGTCTACGGTTTCGATGAAGGACTTGAAAGCGTCCCCTTCAATTGCCAACTTGAGTTGGTCACGGATCTCGGCTGTGGCGCCATTGATGCCGTCCCTCACCCGTTTCGGAAGCTCCAACTTGACGAGACGCTCAAGTTGCGACGCAAATGCAGCCACGTTCGCATCCGCTTCCTCATAGGCCTTCTGAAGATCAACCTCCAGAGATAGCCCGATCGATGTTCTGCCCGGAATCTTGCCCCTGCCTTCTTTCAGAAGGGCCGCGATCCTCTTGACAGCCGGCAACTCTGTCGACGTCAGGGTGCCCAGCTTCCCGATACTCTTGACGAGTGTGTCCCGCTCGTTGGCAATCTCCTTCAAAAATAGCGCGTAATCGGCTTTTGTTTTTTTTGAAAGCTCCTGCCACGCGGAGCGATAGGCGACGCGTGCAGCGCGGAGCGGCAATGCGAGCTCAGCAATAAATCTGCCGCGTAGCGCCGCAACGTCTTGCTCGACAAGCTTCCCGACGGCCGGAACCACCTGAGAGACACGATCCAGGAACGGCGCGATGTGGCGGTCCAGCGCCGCGAGCAGTTCGGCCTGCTTGCGGTCCACTGCAGCGTCGATTGCGTCCGGATCCGTGAGAGCCTCAACCTCGGTCCTTAGACGCGACAGCTCGGCGGTGAGGACGTCCGTAAGCGCGTCAAAACTCGGCAGCTTCTCCAACACATCATCCAGACGGCCGATCGGCGTCGACACGTCATCGATGGCCGTTGAGATTTGTTTCTCCAAGGCATGCAAAGAGTTCAGCGTTTTTTCACGGATCTCTTCAAACGGCCGCTTAGCTTCGAAGGCAGCGAGGATTGTAGACTTTATTCTATCGGCAGCTTCAGACGTAGAGGCTTCGATCTGGCGCTCGATTCGGACGCGCGCGCCTTCGAGCTCGTTGAGGCATACCTCCTTGAGCTTGTTCGCCCATTCATCCGAAAGCGGCTTGTTCAGCCGCTCCGTCAGCTGCCTGGTATCCAGCTTTGCGAATTCTTTCTTGACCGCTTCGTACGACGTGGTCAGCTTGTCGTCCGGTGGCCTCATCTTGAAAAGAAAATCGCGGGAGGTATCGCTCAAGGCGCGCAGACGTTGAATCTCGGCGAGTTCCGCTGCCGGCGCGAACTCGTTTCGCGGCACGCGCCGCATGAGAGTCACCGAGTCGAGGATAGCCGACACCGCGTTCTTCTCGTCACGCTCCGCGCTCAGATTGGCCATCTTTCCAGGTTGCCGGTCGAGAATAAATGTAACCGGCTCGAAACCAGGCGTAACCCGCTGGTCAGAGGCAAGCGTGCCATCGGCGTTGTCGGGATCGTGAGTATTGATGGCGGGTGGCTCGGGCAGCGGACAAGCAACATAATCGACATTCGCAACTGTCGCCCAGCTGTCAGTATCGGCGCCGTCGGCGTCGATCGTCGATGTGAAGAAGACAAGTGTTTGCGGCTGTTGGATTGCGATGTAGTGCGGATTCTGCACTACCGGATCCGTCGAGACTCTCAACTCGACCTGTGGCTTCGGGTAGACATTCTGATCGTCCGCGGGACTCCACAGAGGAACTTTCCAACCCTTATCCGGAATGTCCTCGCCCCATCGGGAGTTCACAGGGATGAGGGTACTGCGGAATACGATGCCCTCGATGCAGCCTCGCCGCACGGATTCCGCACCATCTTCCGGAAACCGGCGCTCGGGTTGTAGGATCTCAACGTACTCCTTTACCTTTCTGAGAAACGGGCGCCCCTCGTGCCTGGGTTGCTCTTTGTCAAACTGCTGCGATGGAAGCGTGGCGCGCTCGTAGACGATGACGTGCTTGGCGCGGTTCCAGAACACCCCTATTCGTCCGATTCGCTCGATCGAATAGAAGTGCGTTCGCCCGTGCGTGGCCCGGTTAATTATCGCCGACTTGTCATTGGCGAAGCGGGCGCGCTGGTCGCCCCAACCGCCAAGTGCGGACAGATGCAACCGCCCCGCTTCGCCCGATGACGACCTGGGATTGCGCCAGACTTCCTCATAAATCTCGGTCGACTCGAAACCCCAGTCCGCTCCGCCGTCGAGCAGCAGTTCCGGCTCAACCCCGCCGCGACCGTCCTTATCGTCGTAAGGTGCCGCCGTCGGCTTCTTCAGCTTGACCGGCGCCAAGATCTGCGCGTTGCGGCGAAGCGTGAAGTCCACGCCCTGCGTAAACGGTTTAGTGACCCCGGTGATCTTGTCGTTGATTGCCAATATAGCAAGACGTCGACGCAGCGCCCGGTTCACATCCTCCGACACCGCGCGAAAAGAGCCGAACTCGCTCGCTTGCGCTTCTGTCGACACATCATCAGTCGTCTCCGTCGGATCGAGGGCCCGCGCGGAGAGCTCTTTGGACCACTCCGGCTTGTCCTCGATGAGCAAAGGTGGGAGAAAACCGAGGTCCGCGGTCAGCTCGGTGATCAGGCGGTCCGAGTTCGCCGTCACCGCGGTCGTCATACCGTAAAGCAGCTCGAATATCGCTTGCTTCAGGGGAGCACCGGGCGACCGCTGCCCGGCATGACCGAAGAGGCGACGGGTATTGAAGGGCGGCTCCACGATGCCGTTCAAATCCTCGCGCAGGCTCGTAAACAGCGTCAGCTCGGCATTCGGAGAGAAGCGGAAATCGGCATAGACATCCTTGCCGTCCGGCTCGTTCTGAGCGGGGTGGTGCTTGTCGGCGGGGTTGAAGCGCTTAAGCGCCGTCTCGCCGATGGCCTGCGGCGGCATCAGCAGCTTGTAGCCGCCGCGCTCGGCCATGATCCGCCAGTAAGGGCCATCGCTGCCGTCACTATCCCACCGGGCAAGCTCGCGCCCCTCAGCGGTAGGGATCAGCGCCGGCGTCACGATCTTGGCGACAAAGAATGGTGCCGGATCGATGACTATCAATTTTCGAGCCGGCAGCGGTTTGCTGGCGGACTTGAGCGAAAGGGAGACCTTCTGTTTACGATCCGCGCGCGCCTGCAGGCCTTCTCGAAGATCGCGGCCCGCCGACTCCTCGACCCGCAAGGTGGGCTTTATGTCGAAACCGCCGCCTCCGATATCCGAGGCTGCCTCGGCTCCGAGATCGATCACCAACGGCGCATTCAAGCCCTCGACGTCGTGCGGATGCGGGTCCTGCGTTGCGGGCGAAAAACTGTCAACCGACAGGTCGTATTTCATGTCGACCTTTACGATCTCGCAGAGGCGGCGAACCTCTTCGACCTTGTCGCTCTGTGCGCAAAGCTCGTCCGCAAATCGCAAGCGAAGATACGATACGTCGTCGTTGCCGTGCGCGTCTCTCTTTGACGCAAGCGTGACCTCATGACTGCCCAACCGGAACGATCGTACCCGCGGCTCATCGCCAACGACAGATTGATCGAACTTGACGTCTATAAACGCGTCCGTATCGCTGGAACAATTCTCCCCGACGCAGTCCAAATCCACGAACTTCCTAAGCTTATCAGGCCCGCACTCGGATTTGATCTCAAACGCAAATTCCATTGGCTCGCTGCCTCGCGAGCCAACGAAGAACGGCAGCTTTGCTTTGCCCTCTAATTTCTTGTCTCCGCCTAGAACAGCGTCATGCAGAGTTCCCAACTGAAGTCGCCGCAGGGTCAGCCTGTAGACGAGAGGTTCACCCTTCTGTCTGTGTTCCCCAAGGCTGAATATGAGCGAGGCGGGGGCCGCGGTTTTTGCTGCCAGCACCGGGAACATTGAAAGGGGACGATCCCGCCTGGCCGTCGCAATGGAGTCGTAGTAGGGATACGCTTGATGGTTCCAGATGAGAGCGAAATTTTCGGTATTCGAGAATTCAAGGGCGAAAATATACCTTAAAGGATTTCCCGCGATGCGCCGCTCGCAGCACCAGAACGGAGGCTGCCGCACCAAACCTATGATCTTCTGGCCGGGCAACACCACATCGAGGGGCGCGTCGGCAGAGAGTTTGCTATCCTGCGCGTGCCAAAATTCGAACTTGAACTGAAGCTCGTAAGTGGCGACTGCGTCCACCTTCCAGCCCAAATGGGCCGTCGCCAGCGGCCCCTTTTGAAGACTAGGAATTATCTTTATATTTTCAGCTCTTACAATCTTGCGAATAGCCGGCGGAAAGCTGCTAGCCGATACCGTTGAGACATATGAAAGTGCTAACCCAACAGATTCTGACAGTGTCTTTTCTTTGTTCGCATATCCCGCGTGTGTCTCAAAATTCTTATACGTGATCTCATCTTCGTCGTCAGGCTCTGAGTTCTTCTCGAACTCATCGTCGTAATCGTCAGCCTCTCTTATCTTTTTAAATAGATCGGCCCATACGATTCTGGCCGTATTGTCCGCCTTACGCTGCAACCGCGCCGCCAGAAACCCATTTACATGGATCACCCGACGCCTCGGCAACATTCGCTCGGGTGCGACGGGGCAGATGCATCCAAGCTTCAACCCCACTGCCCTGAGTGTTGCGTCTAGCTGAGGATCCTCGTCATGATGGACCCTGGCAGCTTCTCCATTTTCACGTCTGTTCAGCGGGGAAACCTCAATAGTTGAGGATCCCTCGTCGCAGTCTAGACGCAGCACGGGCAACTTCGATGATCTCTTGTCGTAGAAATAGACGCGACTGACGCGCCTCGCGAGCAATTCTCTCCGGGTGTTCGGCGGCGCTTTTGGTGGCTCGTATCCTTTCGGTGAATCGATGGGGTGGGGCCCGTTGAGCGTGAATTCAGAGCTACGATAAATTTTCACGTCGAACTGCGACTTGCGGTTCAGTTTCTGATTGCGGTCGAAGCACACAACCAGCATTGCCGTTTCGCCAGGCTTGGTCCCCTTTGGTGCACTATCCTTGTCGAGTTTGAACTCTGCTGCGAGGAGGACATCCATCTGATAAATCCTCTAATCAATCATAAAAACAACGCCACATCGCAATGACGGCTTTGCGCAATCTATTTAATCATCGTACGGTATATCATCCATGCCCAAGAGCAAGAGTGCAGAATGCATTCGCTTGACGTCGGCGTGATTATCTTTTTTTATGCCTCGGGAAGCGTCACCTTAAGCATCTGAGTTTCTCAATTTCGAAGTCCGTTCTACGGATGTGCGATAGCTCGGCCCGCTTGTGTTTGCGCTCAACTCCGCAACCGAGTCCGTGCATACACGTCGGCCTCAGATGGTCGTCCTATCAATCCTCGTGAGAGATGTTCAGCGCCGCGGCATTGGCATACTGTCATTGCACGATGCGTCGTGCTCGGTTCTGAGGAGAGCATGCGTGACGACATCCATTATCGTGTTCGAACAACTGCCCTTGCGGTTTTAGTGCTCCATGCAGCACCAGCATTAGCCAACCGGCCTGGCTCCACGATCATCTATGACGATGGAGGCTGTTCGGTGTATGCGCCCTTCGACATACCCGACATACCCGACATTCCCTCAATCGCTTGTCCTGGACTAAGCGGTCTGTAACCTCAGCAAGAGCGGCGGAATGCTGAAGCCAATGGCTACATCGACGCCATCCTCACCAGGGTCGACATTCGCCTCGGTCCGCGTCGCCACATATGTGGCCATGTTGTGCCTGATTAAGATGAGGCATCTTGCACTGCCCCCGCTCGAGCATCGGCCGCGATGGCCTTTCTAGGTCTCCCAACACGGGTGACCGTTTGACGGCGATGCCACCGTGTCGGCCAACGCTCTATCGGGACGCCCTCTGCCACAAGTGTTTCTAAGAGTTCCGCTGTCGCGATGAGATGTGATTGCGCTCGAGCTGGGAACCCTCTCGCGTCCCGCTCCTCCCGCCAAATGCGAGACAAATAGTCAGGGGTCATGCCCAGAGCTTCCGCAAGCCGAGGGTTTAGTCCGTCGTGTCCCAAAACTGTGGCAAAGCGACTTTGGATCTCACGGCCGGAAACTTCCAATGGCCGGCCGGCTTGCCTGATCGGCACTATACGTTTGACCACAGGCTGCACGCGCCAACGGTCAGGCCACTCGTCACGGCCGATGTTCCGAGCTGAAAGCAGTTCCAAAAGCTCTGCAATGGCGACAAGTTCAGTTCGACAACCTTCGTAGCGACGCCTCTCAGCCCAGGCGAGCCGCACGGTCTGTTTTGCCAATCCTACTGCTACTGCCGCTGCCACCGAGATCGTCACCTTCTCAGGTCCCAGCAGTTTTACGAACCTGTCTCGCAACGCATCGTCGGCAGCGAGCGAGCGACCACTCCAACGCTCGGGCAACTCGGCCTCGCCTTGGCATTTGGCCCGGACGAACTCGAGGAGCTCAACAACCGCCAACACAACAGGCTGCGGAGGATTATTGAACCTCTCGCAGGTACAGCGAAGCGCGAGCGCAAGACGCTCGCGCCACTGACCGCCAAGCAACAGGCGCATGCGATGTTCAAAGGACAATTCCGACACTTCAATAAACCTCCAAGGCCTATTCCAATCCCTTTTTGAGACGGGACAAAGCGTGAATCGCCACGCTCGTATTGCATCATCACCGAACGCAGCACCGTTGATTTGATTCACGCATTAGCCCCAGATGCCCTGTAACGGCATCCGAGAAATTTTGTCTTTGGTCAAAACCTGCGCCCGGTTTTTCGACAGTAAACGCGCGGTCCCGTGGCCCTCTAACCATATGAATCAGATCCCCCCCTCCCCCATCCCTACAGTCCCGGTGTCCTGACTTTCATTCTGCATCGGCTAACCTCGCCGCCTTCATCGCCGACCTAACGAGACGATCGAGGTCCTGGAGCTTCTCAAGCCGGCGAAACAAATTGATCTGGGCTGGACGAAACCAGGGGCGAGCCGGCATGGCCGGGCGGCCGCGCTTGCGCCTTCGAGCTTTCCGCAAGCGTCCACTTCTACTGCGCTTGTCGACGACACCGGGGTAAAGGAGTTCACCCTTCGCGCTGCCTTTCGTGCCGAACTCGATCCAGAAGAGGTAGTAGGCGGCCTTCTGAATCGCGATTGTGATCATCCCAAACGACCACGTGGTCTCACCGGATCGACCATCCGTGTCCTTTTTCAGCGCCGCTTCCGAAGCAAGCGCGTCCCGAGCCTTACCCGTATCAACGGGGATAAGGCTCACAGCCTCCTCTTGCGCAGCGATCATCTCGCGGTCGTATAGCTCGAAGCAGAGCTTGCCCATCGTGTCGGCAAACACATCGAGCTTTCCTATCAACTGGTCAGAGCCTTCAACGTGAGACATCATCGTTCCATTCTTGGTTGTCGCGATAGGTCAAGCGAGCCCTCGGCGTTCACGTATGTCGGAAACTGTCTCGACCGCTTGACTGACAATCTGCGGGCTTCGCCGTACGACAACGCCTTCCGCAGTGCTGACAACGCGGGCATCAAACTCAGAAGTGCCGTGGACATAAACGTGCACCTCGCCGCCCGTACGAGATGCCCCTTTCGCCGGCGCGAATGCAGGACCTGTCAATTGCGAGAGGTCTGGAATTATTGTTCCTGGGCTACTTGGAATGAACAGCTCTGGCCGGCGCTCGCCGACCAGATAAGCCAACCCAGGAACGACCGGTCCACCTGCTTCGCGTTGGCCACCGAACGCGGGTAAACCTCCAAGAAGAGAGGTCAGCGCTCCTCCTAGCAAACCCCCGCCATCTCCCGGTTTGCTGCTTCCGAACAAAGGCTCGAGCACCAAATTCCTTGCAGATAGCATCGCGAGGTCTTCGAGCATGCTGGCGATCATGGTCTTCCACGACACTTCGCTTCCGCGGATCCAGGACGTGAAACCTTCTTCAAGGGCTCGCCCTGCTATGCGTGCGTGTTCCTGAAGAAGTTGCAGCTGCTCGGACTGCTCAGCAGTGGCCCGGCTCGCATTCACGCGCGCGGCCGCGCTGTCTCGAATACGCTTTATTTCCTCCTCGTTTGGCTCCCTGCCGGCAAGCCTGATCTGAAGCAACGCGCTCTCCTCAAGCGTGAGCCGTTTGGCTTCGTCGGCGGAAAGCCCGACTGTTCGGGCCCTCGTTTCCTCGAGTGCAAGGTCTCGATCCATGCCTTTGAAAATATTCTCGATCGACCTTTCACGGTTCTCACCGATTTGTTGTTGCCGTTTAGCCTCCTGCCCTGCTTCGAGTGTCCTCTGAGCATCAGTGTATTTCGTGATCAGCTCCTCGAGCTTTCTCTCACCGTCGGGAGCGAGCGCAAAACCCTGCTGCTCGTGATCCTGTCTAATTTTTTCCCGCATGACGTACGTTGCTGCCGCGGCCGCACCCATGTTTAGAGCCGCAGCCTTGGCTTCAATCATGCGGATTTCGCGTTCGATCGATGCCAATGAGCGATCTGCCTCGGGAGTAGCAACCGACGCCGTCCATCTTTCTTTCTCAATCGCAACGATCTTTGCGATGACATCGCGCTGCGCGTTCAGAGCATTCACCTGATCTTGCAGCCCCATGCCCCAGCCCCGTTCGAAATCTGCATACTCAGCGAGCACACCCTTCAAGGTGTCCCACCAATTTTTAGATTCCTTCTTTCCGGAGACCATCGAAGCTTCGATGGCTTTGATCTTTGCATCAATCCGATCGAGCGATGTCGCTAGTGTGTTGTATGTCTGCTGTTCGATCGGCGCGAGTTCACGGATTGTTTGAGCTAGATCTGATGTCCTTTCCGCTACCTTTTTCAGAGTCCTCTGCGCAAAATTGTCAGCAGTGGCGTCCGCTTTTGCAGTCGAGGCCTCGAACCCCATGAGCGAGACCGCTGCGTGGCTTGCCTCCTTCTGCACGGCAGAAAATGCGATGCTTGCCAGGTCGAGCAAAGCGTTTTGCACTTCACCGACAGAAGACTTTACGGCATCGAATTCCTGCCCAGCGCCAACACTGTTCGCAACCTTCTCGCCCACGGCGCCGACTTGTTGAATGACAGCGCCTGCCGTCGCCAGCGCTCCGACGGCGATGTTCAATCGACCGGCTAATGATCCGATCGAGCCGCCGACGCGGCCAAGCACACCGTCAAGAGCACCCAATCCCGAACTCGCATCGGTACTAAAGGATCTGATCAGAGCCTGCGCGTCTTTGATGCCGTCTTGTAGAGGGCCTGTCGCGGCGCTGATGACGATTTTGAGATCCGAGACCTTGGAAAAGCCTTCAGGCATCATGCGCTCCTTGTCGCGTTGGGTGGAATGACGGCTTAGTCGAGGAGAAGGCTATTGGCTTTGCCTGCGCTCCGCGTTCCATCGAACGGTTCTCGCAATCTCTTCTCGTCCCATGGTCAGCGAGAACAGGAACACGGAAAGATCGTCATGATTGGTCAGACCCTTTTTGAAGATCCACTCGTCGATTTCGGCCAAACTCGGAATGGCAGGAACTGGCGGCGTCGCCACCTCAAGGATAGCCGCATACATGCGGGCTATTTCCTCGAGCTTGCACTCCTTGTGCTCTAGGCGCTCGGCCCAAGGCGCTACGGGTCCGACCAGCCATTCGGCGCGCTGAAGTGTCCGAAGACAAAACGGGATGTGAAACGCGCGACCGCACACTTCGATCTTGAGAGCTTCGCCAAGTTGTACGGTCATGCCGCTTCCTTCATTTCCAGGGGTCGGAGTCGGTTTGGCACCACCGTCTTTTGCTTTCCGTCAGTGGAAGCGTTAGCCGGCTTTGCACTCTTGCGTGGGGGCGAGATTGTGTAGATCGTCTCTCGCTGCGGAGTGCCGCTCGGCAAGTGCAGCACGCGCCCGGTCAACTTGTCCTTCACGCGCTCGCGGCTCTTTTTGACCTGCGGATGACGTGCAATCATCCGGAGCAAAATGGATTCCGGAAGCGGGACGATGCCAAGCCGTACCGCCCAGGTTCGGTAGTTGCCGACAAGCTGCTTGTCGCGAAATCGCACGTGGTGCGCTTGCCCATCTTCGTCGACACTGGCCCAGAGAATGAACTCGGTGACGTGATCGCTGGCTGGAAGAAGGGCAGAGCCGCGCTCGATAGGCGGCGGAATTGCTCGCGAGTTGCAGAACAAAGGGGGCTGCATCGCCGCTGGAGAGACCTCGGCGCCGGTACCGCGGACTCGGACGTCCGGTCCCTGGACTCGGTCAATATGACCGCGACCCTGACCTTTGGGACCACCATGGACTCCCGAGACCAGTGTGGACTCAACGCCAATCGAGCCGCGGACTCCCGAGTTGCCAACCCAGCGCCACGCGACAACAGTCGCGAGCAGGATGGACAACGCACCCACTACGATCGAGTCAATGCTAAGCATCTGACCTCCTCCGCAGCGACCCGCCGGCGTGAGGCCGCCAAGCCGCCGCGACGATCCAACAGGGGCACGCTGGCCCCATTCCTTTCCGCGCGATAGACAACGGAGTCATCCCGCCGCCCCCTGCGTGTTACCGGATGCTGGCGGCCATTCGCTCGGCACCTGCCACGATGTCTGCTTGCGGACGACGGCGGCTTGGCGGGGATCGGCGGTCTCGAAATATTCGAGCCAGCGCGTCCACTGCGCCATGCCGGGCATGATGACGAACTGAGCGCCGAAATTGCGCGCGCGGGCGATCTCATCGCGGATATTCGCAACCGTCAGCTTGCTCGACTGCGCGGCGAGCCGCTTCACCGCCGCGTCGAGCGCAGGGCGCCCGATGCCATGCGCGGCGGTGGCGATCTCGACAAGCGCCTCGACCGGTGCCTTGCCTAGCGAGAGCCGCTTGTCGGAGGCCAGCAGCGGCGCGATCAGACCGTCTACCGCGTCTCGGTGCTTGCCGCTCTCGAGCAGCGCTGCCAGCCAGGCAGCCTTCCCATTCAGAGATTTTGCCTCAAGTCCCCCATCGGGGGATTTAGGGGGAAGTGATCTCTGATCTTTGATCTCCCGCGCGCGATCTCTATTAATAGGGGCGTGCCTTCCGTCGGCGGCACCCGTGCAACTTTCAGGGGTTGCACCCGTGCCGTCTGTGTGCGGCACGTCCATTTCGGAGGGGGTGCCGTCTGTAGGCGGCACCCCCTCGTCCGTCTCCGGTTCGTCGATCAGCACGCGGTAATGGCAGAAAGCGGTCTTGGTTTGCTTCTGCGTGCGGCGCTCCACATAAAGCCACTCGACGAGATCGCTGATCGCAGCGTTTACAGTATTGCGGTGCATGCCAAAGAGGTCTGCGGCAGCCGTCTGGGAAAGCTGGCACCAGCCCTGCTTCGTGTTGACCTTGCCGATTAGTACCAGCACGCGCAGATGCGCGAGTGTCAGGCGCTCGTCAGTGGCGGCGCGAGGCGGGACGTGCGAATAGCGCGCCGCGTCCCAGTCCTCGATGCGCTCGACTTCGCGAACGCGCTTCGTTGGATTGACGCTCATGAGCGCAGCCCCATGCGGGCGATGTCGATACCGCTTGCGTTCACAGGACGGATAGAAGCTACGCCGACGGTGGGCGTTGATGCGGCGCCGATATGTTCTCGTGTCATGTGCCCTCTGTTCACAATCGTGAGGGCGCACTTGAGCGAACAGAGAAATCATGAGATCCTCTCCGCTTCGAGCAGCGCCCCTGTGCTGCTCACCTACCGAGCGTTCGGCCACACCGAGCGGTTCGGTCGTTTCGGAAAGCCCTGCAGTTGATCGCTGCAGGGCTTTCATTTTTGTTACGCGGAAGAACAACCCGCCATCACGGCGACACTCAAAGGCACGCAGACCAGATAGCGGTAGGGGCGTGAAGCCCGCCCAGCGCTAAATCGGAATTGGAACCGGGAACACGTAGTTCCCCGGCGGATCTGCACCGTAGATTTCGCGATAAGCGACTTGCATCGCCCGTCCCATCTGGGCCCGAGCGCCCACGATCGCGTCGAGCGCGACAAGCTCCGCGGCTTGGCGCGCAACGTCCGCTTCAATACTGGCCAGCAACATGCGTCCGTCTTGTGCGCGATTGGACGCTCGAAAGCCGTCTGCGCCTAAGCGTGCCTCCAGGTCGACTAGAAGAGCACGGAGATCGTTTTCCATCCGACGCGCATGCGCGAGGCTTGCGATTGTTCGGTCGCGCAAATCGATCATGCCCGCTCCCCTATTTTAGGAGGCGATATTTGACGACTTGCGTCGAGTGCAGTGATCAGGTCTGCGCCGCGATAGAAGACCTTTCTCCCGAACCTGGAGAATGGCAGAGCAGAAATACCTGCCCGCATACGCTTGCGACGCATGGTGTCGACCGACACGCCGAAAAGCTCGGCAGCCTCAGGCTCGGGGTAATATGTCTCGGGATCAAGTTTCAGCGGCTTCGCACCGCCGGCGGTTGCCACGTTCGAGCCGTGCTGCATTCTTTGACCTCCACTGCATACGAGTGCACGTGAGGGTCATTGACTGCCTGAATCGCCAAGAAGAGCGCGAAACGGAAAAAGGGGGTACGGCCTTAACCTGTTATTTGAGCGACGCTTTTTTATTTTTTGCACTTCCGGCTTTGGAGCGGAAAGAGCGGCCTTCCCCATACTTGCGCATTCTCTTGTCGTCGGCATCCGTCACAAGTTGCAGGCCGACCAGCTCTCCAAGTTCCTTCACAAGCGAATGAACGACACCGGACCTTTTCGTAATGCGACCCACCGCAAACGAACTGTCTACTTGGGAAACAGTAGCCCCCCCAACTCGTCGGTTTGCAAATACGGCTGCCGCCAGCTGAATGTGCTCGGTAACGACATCATGGGCGTAGAGTGGTGTTCGACTATTGAGTGATCGATCTTCGTCGAGTGCATGCCGCGCCACCGAAACAGCCGCAAGGAGCTCATCGCGGTCAGCGACGAGCCGGCCATCCCGAGCAACTATGGCAAAGTCTGGAAAAGGGTAACGCCCTGCGTGCCGGGCCAGCAAGTCTTGGCAATAAAATGACAATTCATATTCCGCGCGCGTCGCGAGCAGACCATTACAGCCATCCGCCAGAGCATTTTCACACCGGCGTCGGAATAGCTCAATTTCTCGCTTAGGTGATAAATTTTTCCTGATCCGAACTGCACGAGGAAAGCGGCTCCAGACCGGTGTGAAGACCGCTCTGCGCAAAGTTGGATGGATAACAGTTCTTACTTGCCGCCTCTGCCCTCTCCTCTCAGCAAGTCGTCCATAAAGGAGGCCGATGCTCTTAGCCAAGGTGCTATATTGGCTACCGCTAACCCGATAGTCCCTTGCGATCGTCAAGAGGCGCGCGAGGGCGTATGCAGTCAACTTGATATCCACTTCGTCGACTAACGCAGAAGCTTCGCCGTGTTCCGCAGTAAATTCTTGAAGGGTACGAAAAACGCGTTCAACCAAGCTGTCCGCAACGGGATCAAGCTGGAGTGCTAGTGGATCTTCACGGTTCCCGATCCGGCTGCTAATCAAACGAAGAAGGGCATTAACGTCGCGAATATCGTTTAAGTCTTCGGCGTCCGGCAAATTCCAGCACGGATCATCGCAAACATCCTCCGCATCAGGCATGTGCCCTCCTGCCTATGAATCGGACCAACGAAAGCTGCCAACAAATCGCGAGTTGGACCTCTGACAGACGATCGCCCCTTTTTCCGTTTTGTCACGCCACTCGCATGCCACCATACAAGCATTCGAACGCAGCCGACGCACGTCCGCACATATTCGCTGGATTTCGGTCGCGCCAGCAGTTCGATGTAGGCGTCAACTCCAATCTCCACAGATTTGTGTAGTCGGTTGCAAACACATGGCCCGCGAGCGCGAAATCGAGCGGCCCTACGCTCCTCACCAACACCTCTCCGAGAGAGGCTCGCGGAACACTGCGAGGATCACACCTCATGCCTAGAGCCCGCTCCCGCCGTGAAACCCTGCCTCCGAGCCTACCGCCTCGCGGACTCTCCCGCGAGGAAGCAGCTGCCTATATCGGCATCGGCGCCACCAAGTTCGATGAGATGGTTGCAGATGGTCGGATGCCAGGAGCCAAGCGAATCGACAGCCGCAAAGTCTGGGACCGCCATCGGCTTGACTCTGCATTCGCCGCCTTGCCCACTGATGGAGGCGACGACTCAAGTGAGGACATCTGGAGCCGCGTCGCCGTATGAGGGCTGACGCGGACATGATCACGGTCAAGATCCCATACGTCCACGAGGACGTTGACCGGCATGGCAACGTCCGCATCTATTTCTGGCGTAAAGGTCAGCGTAAAATCCGTATTCGCGAAGCGCCAGGCACCGAAGGCTTCGAGAAGCGCTATCGTGAGCTCCTCGCCGAGAGCGAGGCAGGAAAGCTTGCCCCTTCAGACAGCGCGCCCGGGCGCATAGCGCCGGGAACCTGGCGCTGGCTGTGCGTCGAGTATTTCAAGTCAAGCGAGTTCAAGTCTCTCGACCCGACCACCCAGCGCCCCCGCCGCGGCATTCTCGAGTCGACCTTTGACGAGATTCTGTTTCCCGGCTCGGACGAAACGTTCGCCAGCTTTCCCCTTGCCCGCATGACGTCGAAATCCATTCGCGTTCTGCGCGACCGCAAACGCAAGACGCCCACAGCGGCCAACGGGCGCGTGAAGGCTATCAACGGCGTTTTCAATTGGGCGCTGGCCCAAGACCCGCCGCTAGCGCAGACGAACCCAGCGCGAGATGTACCGAAGCTCGCGACCCCCAGCGGCGGGCATCATACGTGGACTGTCGACGAGGTCAGCCAATTTGAGGAGCACCATCCGATCGGCACCATGGCGCGTCTCGCGCTGGCAATCTTTCTGTTCACCGGAATTCGCCGCTCTGATGCCGTACGTCTAGGCCGCCAGCACGCCCGAGACGGATGGTTCAAGTTCCGCCAATGGAAGAACCGCAACCGGCATCCGGTCGACATTGAGATTCCGATCTTGCCTGAGCTGGAAGAGATAATCAGACAATCACCGACCGGAGACCTCACTTACATTGTCACCACGTACGGCATGCCATTTGCCGACGCCGGATTCGGCAACAAGTTTCGTGAGTGGTGTGATGAGGCGGGCCTGCCGCAATGCTCAGCCCACGGGCTGCGTAAGGCCGGCGCGACCCTGGCCGCGGAGAACGGCGCGACAGTCCACCAGCTCATGTCGATATTTGGTTGGCTGACCCTCAAAGAGGCCGAGCGCTACACCAGAGCCGCGGAGCGAAAGAGGCTGGCCAAGAGCGGCATGCACCTGCTTGTCAGGGGCAAAGAATGAACAAAAGTTTCCCACCATTTTGGTGAGATCGGTTTCCCACTTCTCTAAACATATGATATAGAATGGAAATTCCAAGGGGTGGTGAGCCGGGAGGGAATCGAACCCTCGACCCCATGATTAAAAGTCACGTGCTCTACCTCTGAGCTACCGGCCCGAAGCCAACCGCAAACCCGAGCGGCCGACCTCAATGAGAGTGCGCTTTCTAAGGGCCGACCGGCGAACGGTCAAGGCAAGCTCGCACCCTGATGACAAGATGCCCAAGGAATTAGGCGCCCGCACCACCCGGAGCCCGGAAAACCCACCCGCTATCGAGGCCTCCGACCGCGGATTTCCACGCCTCGTACTTTCTTCTCAGGAAAAATGCCGCGTCGCTTTCGCACTCCGATGGAGTAAGAGAGCGCATCCTCACGAGCCCGGCGCGCCATGCAAAATGCCATCGATCCGCAGAGCCTGGACGAAACCGCCCGCAATCGCCTGAAGGCCATCGGCCTGATGGTGGCGGCCGTGGCCCTCTTTTCGTGCCTCGACACCGCCGCGAAGTATCTCGTGACGAAGGAAAATCTCGGCGTCTGGCAGGTCGTGTGGGCGCGTTGCATCGGCCAGTTCACGCTGATGCTGATCCTGCTTCCTGCCTTCGGCGTCATTGGCGCCAAAGCGCTCTTCATAACCAAGCGGCGCGGCCTGCAGATCCTCCGCTCAGGCTTGCTGTTCGGAACGACGGCTTTCAACTTTCTGGCCCTCGAGTACCTGCGTCTCGATCAGACCGTGACGATCGTGTTTCTGGCCCCGCTCGTCGTGGCACTGTTGGCGGGGCCATTGCTCGGCGAATGGATCGGCCGCAATCGCCTGATCGCGATCCTCGTCGGCTTCTTCGGCGTCGTTGTTGCGGTGAGGCCGGGCTTCGGCGCCATCCATCCGGCGGTCATCTATGCCTTCGCGGGTATGCTGGTCTATGCGCTGTTCATGCTGCTGACGCGCTACATGGCGCACTTCGATCCACCGCTCGTCACGCTGTTCCACTCGATGTTCGTCGGCACCTTCGCCGGCGCCCCGCTCGCGTTCTTCAACTGGCACGCGCCGATGAGCCTCTCGGCTTGGGCGCTGCTCTGCGCGCTCGGCATCTTCGGCGGCGTCGGCCACTGGCTGTTCCTGCACGCCTATCGGCTCGCGCCCGCATCCTCGATCGCGCCCTTCATCTACATGCAGCTTCTGACCATGGTCGCCTGCGGTTACGTCGTGTTCGGCGACTTGCCGGACGTCTGGACGCTCGCAGGCGCGGCGCTCATCGTCGGATCGGGCGTCTACCTCGTGCACCGCGAGCGCAGTCTCGCCAAGGAAATGGTCGACGCGCCGCCTCCGTGACGCGGCAAGGCTTCACGCAGCCCTTGCCTCCGGCTTCGCAATGCGCGCCTTGGTTTCTTCCGCCCACGCAGCGAACCGGCGCTCCTCGATGGCCGCGCGCATCGCCGCCATTAGGTCCTGGTAGAACACCGTGTTGACCCACGAAAGGATCATCGCGCCGAGATACTCGCCCGAGCGGATCAGGTGGTGCAGGTAGGCGCGCGAATAGTCCCGCGCCGCCCGACACGAGCTTTCGGGATCAAGCGGCGCATTGTCTTCGGCATGGTAGGCATTGCGCAAGTTCACCGTGCCGTTCCACGTGTAGGCGAGCCCATGGCGCCCGTTCCGGGTCGGCAACACGCAGTCGAACATGTCGACCCCGCGCCGAACGGATTCGATCAGATCGAGCGGCGTGCCGACGCCCATCAGATAGCGCGGCTTGTCCTGCGGCAGGAACGGCAGCGTGGCATCCAGCGTCGCCAGCATCAGCTCGTGCCCTTCGCCCACCGCTAGCCCTCCGACCGCATAGCCTTCGAAGCCGACGCCAACCAGAGCCTCGGCCGAGCGCCGCCGCAG
The DNA here is from genome assembly GCF_031157355.1 of Hyphomicrobium sp. LHD-15. GTDB lineage: Bacteria > Pseudomonadota > Alphaproteobacteria > Rhizobiales > Hyphomicrobiaceae > Hyphomicrobium_C. The sequence goes on along the minus strand of NZ_JAVIFT010000007.1, from coordinate 101,676 downwards.
CTCCGGATCGATACCGCCCTGCACGATCCCGAACGACGCCTGCCCCGCAGTCACTGCGCCGCTTGCACGTTGCGCCTCAAACGCACGCCGGCTCCGCTCCGCCCAGCGCAGCGAAAGCTCCATCGCGCGCTGCACCTCGCGGCGCTCGGCGGGAAGCTGAATGCATTCGTCAAACTGCATCTGGATGTCTGCGCCGAGCAGGCTCTGGATTTCGATCGAACGCTCCGGCGTCAGCATGTGCCGCGACCCGTCGAGGTGCGATTGGAACATCGCGCCTTCCTCGGTGATCTTGCGGATCTTCGACAGGCTCATGACCTGGAACCCACCGGAATCGGTGAGGATCGGCTTGTCCCAGCGCATGAATTTATGCAGCCCGCCAAGCTTCGCGACGCGCTCCGCACCCGGGCGCAGCATGAGGTGATAGGTGTTGCCGAGCAGAATGTCGGCGCCTGCTTCACGCACCTGCTCCGGATAAAGCGCCTTCACGGTCGCAACGGTGCCAACCGGCATGAACGCCGGCGTACGGATGATGCCGCGCCCCGTCACCACCTCTCCGCGCCGCGCAAGTCCGTCGGCGCCGAGCGCGCGATAGTGAAACGTCTCAGTCATGGTGTCCCTTGTCGGCAGGATGAGGTGTCGGCGCGCGCAGCAGGAACGACGCGTCGCCATAGGAATAGAACCGGTAGCCGCCAGCAACCGCATGCGCGTAAGCGCTCTTCATCGTCTCGAGACCGGCGAAGGCCGAGACCAGCATGAACAGCGTCGAGCGCGGCAGATGGAAATTCGTGAGCAGCACATCGACCGCGCGGAACCGATAGCCCGGCGTGATGAAAATATCCGTATCGCCCGCGAACGGCTGGATCGCGCCGTCCGGCGCGGCAGCGCTTTCGAGGATGCGAAGCGACGTCGTTCCGACCGCGATCACACGTCCGCCCCGCGCGTGCACGGCATTGAGTGCGGCCGCCGTCTCGGCGGAAACCTCGCCGTACTCCGAATGCATTTTGTGCTCGGCGGTATCGTCTGACTTCACCGGCAGAAACGTCCCTGCGCCCACATGCAGCGTCACGAAATGGCGCGACACACCGCGCGCGTCCAGCGCCGCGAACAGCTCCGGCGTAAAATGCAGCCCCGCGGTCGGCGCGGCAACCGCGCCTTCACGTTCCGCATAGATGGTTTGATAGCTGGCCCGGTCGCGCGCATCCGGCCCACGCTTGAGCGCGATGTAAGGCGGCAGCGGCATTTCACCAACGCCCTCGATCGCGCGGTCGAGGTCCGCACCCGCGAGATCGAAAAGAAGCTCCACTTCACCCGCACCGAGCCGCGCCGACACCGTCGCCTCGGGCGACGAAAGCAGGCACGCCATATCGCTCTCGGAACCGAAGCGAACCCGATCGCCGACGGCGAGCCGCTTCGCCGGCCGCGCCAACGCCCGCCACCGGCTCTCGTCCACACGGCGCAACAGGTTGAACGCAACGCGCGACCGAAGCTCACCGCGGATCCGGATACCCTCCAGCGCTGCAGGAATGACGCGCGTATCGTTGAGCACCAGCGCATCGCCCGGATTGAGCAGCTGCGGCAGCTCCCGCACGACGCGATCGGAAAGCAAAGGCCCACCGGTAGGATCGACGACCAGCAGGCGCGCAGCATCCCGCGGCTCCGCCGGGTAAAGGGCGATGCGGTCCTCGGGCAGCTCGAAATCGAAAAGATCGGTGCGCATGGCCGCTCTCATAGCCTCAACAGCGGGCCAAGAGGAACCCCTGCGACAAGAGAGCGTTTAATTCACAAGCCCACGAAAACGAGGAAACCCCGTGCCCGGCCCCACCAAACCGACACGATCCCCAGCAGATCCCGACCCGCATCGGCCGCCTGAGCCCGTAAGGCCCGATCCGACGAAGGAGCCGGTCCCGCCGCCCGACGAGCAGCCGGAGCCCAAGATCGACCCGCCGGAGGGCCCAGCGCAGCCCCTGCCCAAATGGGTTTAGCTGCCGAGGCGAGCCGCGTGTGCCCACCGCGAGCCTGTCCGGCGCTTGGTCTGCTTTAGGAGGCCAAGTTCCGGCGCGTCACAATCCAGTAGGCCATGAACACCGCCACGAGCGCCACGACAGTCCCCGCCGGCAATCCCTGCAGGAACGTGTTGGCATTCGTGGCCACCGAGGCGACGAAATCGCCGCTGCTCGACGGCCCGAGGATGATGTTGAGAAGCACGCAAAGGATGACGATCAGCAGCCCGGCCTCGACGACAAGCCATCCGGCGTTGCGAACGTGCGCGATAAAATCAGGCATGAACGGCCGGCGCGGGGTTTCAGCCCCGCGCCCTCCCCTGTTTGATTGTCAGGCGATCGTACGCTTCGAGAACAGCCAGAAGATAAAGCCGAGCGCGATGAGCCCGACGAGACCGTTCGTGCCGAGTTCCTTCACCATATTGACGATGTTGGCGACGACGCCGCCGAAAAACGGCACCGTGCCGCCAGCCAGCAGCGACGCGACGATGGCGAGCGCGATAAGCATCAGGCCTACTTCGGTCAGGCCGGCGATCCAGGACTTCGTGGTGTTGATCATTTCCATGTCGTCTCCCCCAAGCGGGTTTGGTTGCAATGAGCCGAGCGCGCGGCCCGGCGCGAAAACGCGAGCCAAAACACTCACCAGCACTTTTTATTGAGACGCCATTCACCTGCAGCACATGCCACGCCGGCACAATTCCGACGCAGCGACTCAGGCTGGACTGTTGCAAGCGTAATCCACCCGGCAGCAAATTCAACTACCAGGCAGAGACTTGTCCAATATTGCTGCAACGCAATGAGAAGAGCGCGCCCGCTCAGCCGCTTTTGAACGCGGTGATGACACCGCTCAAAGACGCCACCAGCCAGCTGATGATTAAGAGCGACCCGCCGATCGGCGCCGCCATCGGAAACAGCCGGTCACCGAGCAGAACGCGCGCCGCCACGTCCCCCGAGAACAGCGAGACCGCAAACAGCATCAGCGAGCCCGCCACCAAAAAGCCGGTCGGCCACGTCGCGTTTCCGGCCAGCGCCGAAAGCGCGAGCGCGGCCGCACCATGCAGGATCAGAAAGAGCGCGGCAGTCGTGAGTGAGGGCTCGGCCACCCGGTGTGCCGCGACGGCGGCGAGCGCAACGCCCGCAGCGCCGAGCAACCCGGCGATGCCGATGTTCCAATACGCCCACACCCCGCCCGACATGCCACGCTCCTTCACAATCAATTCCAAACGTTCCGGCTAGGCTTACGCTGCGTCCGCCGCAACCTTCACCGAGATCATCTTGTCCGGGTTCTGCACCGGCTCGCCGCGCTTGATCTTGTCGACGTTCTCCATGCCTTCGATCACCTGTCCCCAGACCGTGTACTTCTTGTCGAGGAACGTCGCGTCGTCGAACACGATGAAGAACTGACTGTTGGCGCTGTCGGGAGAAGCCGCCCGCGCCATCGAGCAGATGCCGCGCACATGCGGCTCAGCGTTGAACTCGGCCTTGAGGTTGGGATACTTCGAGCCGCCCGTGCCGGAGCCGTGCGGGCAACCGGTCTGCGCCATGAAGCCCTCGATCACGCGATGGAACACGACGCCGTCGTAGAAACCTTCGCGTGCGAGCTGCTTGATGCGCGCCACGTGGTTCGGCGCAAGGTCCGGCCTCAGCTGGATGACGACCTGTCCCTTCGTCGTTTCGATGATCAGCGTGTTCTCGGGATCGATATCGGCCATGGCAAAGCTCCACTAGAGGATGAAACAGAAAAAGCGCGGAGCCACGCGCACGTGCGGCTCCGCATCGGGCTTGAACGTCGGCGCGCGGATCAGTGCGCGCCCGAAGCCAGGTACATTTTGATGATCGTATCGGGCTTCGGCGGCGGCTCGCCCGGAGCGATCTGGTCGACGAACTGCATTCCGTCCACCACCTGGCCGAACACGGTGTACTGACCGTTGAGATTGGTCGCGTAGGTGAAGCAGATGAAGAACTGGCTGTTGGCGCTGTTCGGATCAGAGGTGCGCGCCATGCCGAGCGTGCCGCGCTCGAAAGCCGTCGGCGTGAACTCGGCCGGCAGGTCCGGAAGCTTCGAGCCGCCCGCGCCGGTGCCGGTCGGATCGCCGGTCTGGGCCATGAAGCCCGGGATCACGCGATGGAACTTGAGCCCATTGTAGAAGCCCTGCGCGGCAAGCGTCTTGATGCGCTCCACGTGCTTCGGCGCCAAGTCAGGCCGCAGCCGGATCGTAACCTTGCCGCCCTTGAGCTCCAGGATCAGCGTATTCGAAGGATCGTCCGCCACCGCGCCGGTGGTGACCATGCTATTTGCGCTCTTCGTGGTCTTATCGACGACCTGAATGTTCGGAGCGCTACCGCTGCAGGCGGTCATCACGAAGGCCAGTGCAAACGCGACCAAGCCTTTCAACGGAACCAAGTCCCTTAGAGACAGCAGTCCCCTGATCGTTTCCATGAGCGCTCCCCGAGCCCTTGCTGTTTGTCGTCGTGGGCGGAATTCGACGCCCGCCGTTATGGCCTGTCGCATCACGCCCGGCAACCCGGCATGAAACGATAAGCTTCTCAGTGCCTTACCGCTTACCCTTCGCCTTCGTGGCGAGTCGCGCTGCAACCGCCTTGGAAACGAACGGCGTTACGTCCCCGCCCAGGAGCGCAATCTGGCGCACGAGATTGGCCGCGATATGCCGAACCTGCGGCGAGGCGGCGACAAACACCGTCTGCACGCTGGGCGCCATCTCGCCGTTCATGTTGGCCATCTGCATCTCGTAGTCGAAGTCCGTGCCGTCTCTCAATCCGCGAAAGATGACCTCGGCTCCGAACCGCTGCGCGGCCGTGACCGCGAGATCCGAGAAGGTAACGACCTCGATCGGAATGCCGGCCGCCTTGGCGATCGGCTTCGTTTCCGCTTCCAGCATCGCAACCCGTTCGTCGTCCGCGAACAACGGCGACTTGGCCGGATGCACGCCGATCCCGATCACCAGCCGGTCGACGAGCCGGCTCGCGCGCGAGATGATGTCCGTATGGCCCAGCGTGACCGGATCGAACGAACCTGAGTAAAAGCCTGTTCTGCTCATGCCGCTATCTAGCCGCGCCGCAATCCCAAGAGCAAGTATGGCGCCTTGGCGTGGTCACCATCCTGCTGCACGGTCCGCCATGCACCAGCAACAGGAGACCCGAATGCCACCGCACCACGCGCTGAAAGTTGCATGTCGGCCGAAATCGATCGCCCCACTCGCCGCCTCCCTGGCTCTGGTCGCCCTCGGCCAATCGAGCTTGGCCTTGGCCGCCCCGGCCTGCGTCACCAAAGCTGGATCCGCAACCGGCATCACGCGCGGCTTCGCCGAATACGAGGCGTTCCTGATCATCCGCCAGGTAACGGGCAACTGGCCGATCGAACAGGATCGCTTCTCGAAGCCGGTCTACAAATGCGCGCAGGATGGCGTGCTCTGGACCTGCCGCGCCACCGCCAAAGTCTGCAAGAGCTGACCACACGCGAGATGACCCGCCACTTCTCCTGCCCGCGCGTCAGCGGCGGCTGGAGTCCTCGTCGTCATCTTTCGACTGATGCGCGTAACGTTGGGCTTCGTATCTGAGATAAGCAACAATCTTCCAGATCTCGTCTTTCGTCAGCGCATCCTTGAACGCACCCATCTGCGTGTTTGGCCGCCCTTCGGAGATCGTACGAAACATCAGCTCGTCCGTGTTAGCCCCCTCAGGCCCCCACGCCCCGTGAATGAGCTGCGGACACTTCCCGCCGATCCCGCGCGTGCTGTGGCATTGCTGGCAGTTGCGTCCGAACAAATCCGCGCCCTCCAAAAGGGCTGCGTGATCGCCCGCGAAGGGGTTCTGTGACGCCTTTGACGCCGGAGCTTGAGACTGCCCCCCCGACATTGCGGACACGTTGCCGAAGTGCGCCGAAGCGGCAAGGCTGCCGAGCAACACGACGGCAGTGATCGCCCGCAGGTGCGACCGAAGGAAATTCCTTATCATGCGATAGTCCCGATTGTTGTCAGTGCCGAGGGTTTCGGTCCCGCCCGAGAGCGGGACCGATGCCGTCCGTCGTTGCTAGTTCGGGAGCCCGAACAGCATGACACCGCCGCCGCGGTTGTGCGTCTTCATGAACTCGGCATAAGCGAGCGGCCACAAGCTGCCGCCGCCCGGCCCATAAACGATGGCGACGACCTGCTTGCCGTTGACCGTGAACGTCGTGGGATTGCCGTGGATTCCGGTTCCGACGTTGAAGCGCCAGAGTTCCTCACCGGTATCGTCGGCAACAGCGCTGAAGTATCCCTCCGCGTCACCCGAGAACACGAGGCCACCCGCCGTGCTGACAAGACCGCTCGTCGCCGGGAAGCTTTGCGGCTTCGTCCACACCAGTTCGCCGGTCGTCGCGTTGAACGCCTTGAGGCCGCCCGTGTACGGATTGACCGACAGCACCTTCGAGCGAAGGAACCACTTGCCGCGTTCGAACTTCTGATCCTTGAGCTCGATGTTCATCGAGCTGTCGATGAACGGAATGTAGATCATCTTCGTCTTGGGGCTATAGGTTGCGGGATGCCATTCCTTGCCACCGTCGAGCACCGGCGCGATGTCGGTGACAAGCTTGCCCTTGACCGGCACCTTCGCCGGATCGGCGATCGGGCGGCAGTTCTCCTGCCATTCCTTCACCCAGTTCACGCGCGCGATCGGCACGACCCAGTTGCATTTGCCGTTCGTCCGATCGATCGAATAGAGGTGCCCGTTGCGATCGCCGTGCAGCCACACTTTGCGCCCCTGCTCGTCGTCGAGCAGGATTGCTTCGTTGTTGCCCGAATAGTCCCACGCGTCGTTCGGCGTATACTGGAAATGATACTTGATCTCGCCGGTCTCGACGTTCATGGCGATGGTGGAGTCGCTGTAGAGATTGTCTCCCGGCCGGCTATGCCGATCGAAATCCGGGGCCGGGTTGCCGCCACCCCAGAACAGTGTCTTTGTCGACGGCTCGTAAGAGCCTGTCAGCCACGCTGACGCGCCGCCGTTCTCCCACGAGTTGTTGCCCCACGTCTTGGCCTGCGGATGGTCCGCGCTCGTCGGGCGCGTGAACTGCTCCCAGATCTTCTTGCCCGTTTCCGGGTCGAGCGCGCTGATACGGCCCGCGTTTCCGCCGAGATCGCCGCCTGAATTGCCGACGATGACCTTCCCATCGGCGACGAGCGGAGCCGAGGTATAGATGTCACCGCTCGTGTAATCGCCGAGCTTGACCTTCCACACCTCCTTGCCGCTCCACGCATTCAGCGCCACGACTTGGGTGTCGAGCGTCGCCATGTAGACTTTGTCTTTATAGACCGCAACGCCGCGGTTGATCGCCTCGCAGCACAAGAACGGCCCGATATCGGCGGGCAGCGGATGCTCGTATTTCCAAAGGATGCGGCCGGTCGATCCCTCGACGGCGAAGACTTTGTTTTGGCTGGACGTGACGTAGAGAGTGCCGTTGACCGACAGCACCTGGCTGTCCTGCGCGTCGTTGACGCCGAACGACAGATTCCACAGCGGCACGAGCTTCTTGATGTTGTCCCGGTTGATCTGGGTGAGCTGGCTATAACGCTTCTGGTCGTAGCCCTTGCCGTAGTTCAGCCAGTTGTTGGCGTCCTTGTCGGCGTTCTTGAGCATGTCGTCGCTGACATAGTTCGGACGCCATTTAAACGTCGCCTCCAGCGTATCTATCCCGAGCGGCGGTTCTGCATCTTGCGCAAGAACTGTAGCCGATGGAACGATGAGAACGGCAGACAACAGCATCCTCGTCGCCGCCGAAGAGCGGCGAGCGCTTATTCTCGTCATGGGGTCTCCCTTCAGTTTTTTTTTCGATAGCTTGGTTCAAGCAGCCAAGCTTCGGCGCAGACTACGCAACTGCCGTGCCACCGCATGCGCACCGTCAAATTGTTGGAACTTTATATAGTTACATATTTGGTCGGCTGCGTACGCGCGCGACATCTGTAGCGTCCATGCCGCAGTTGGCATCTATGGAGCCGTCGCGACAACAGACGGCTCGCACCTGCAAACGAGCATAAAAAAGGCCCGGTTTGCACCGGGCCCAGAGCAGCCTCCGAGAGAGTGAGAGATCGGCTCTCGGAGACATTCGAAAACAGGAAGCGTCGCGGCCTACTTCAAGGCGACCGGCGCCGAGCGCGGCGCGAACAGATCCTCGAAATTGAAGCGATAGCCGACGCCGACGCTGTAGATCCACGGATCGATCTCGACATCCGCCGTGATGCCGGTGCCCTTCCACGACGCGTCCGTATCGATGAAGGTCTTCTTCACGTCGGCGTTGAGGTACCAGCCGCCGCCGAGCGAGATGTCGACACCCGCCTGCAGCGTGAACCCGAAGGCGTCGTCGAGATCGATCTTGGCGCCGCCAAGATCGCTACGCCCTTCGCCGAAGAAGTGGATGTACTGCACGCCCGCGCCCACGTAGGGCTTGAAACGGCCGAAGTTGTCGAAGTGGTACTGCAGCGTCAAAGCCGGCGGAAACACCCAGAAGTCACCGAGATCGGTGCCGTTGATACCGCCCTTTCCTTCTGCCTCGAGCTTGGCGAAGCAGCAGAACAGTTCGACCGCAACGTTCTTGTTGAGGAAGTAGGAGAGCGTCAGCGTCGGCAGCACCTCTGTGTCGACTTCCGCGTCGTAGCCCGCAACCACGCTGCCGCCGGACGAAACCTTGGCGCTCGAATCCGGATCGACCACCGTGCCCTGTACGCGAACCATGAAATTGCCGCTCTCGCTTCCGGCCGCTGCCGGCTGAGTTGCTGCAACCAAGCTGCCGATCACGGCCAGCGATCCCAAAAGTTTTGTCCTCGTCATCATCGAGTCCTTCCCGACTGAAAATTCCCCCGACCGGCTCGACCAACGCGCCGGCACTCATTCGCTCGCGACACCATGGGCTGCGTCGGCGTCCGGGCTTAAGCGCCAAATCGCTGGCATTGCTGACACAAATCAGCACCGCCCCCATTCCGATGGCTTCGTTGCAGCCACGCCACGAAACCATTGATCGAGATCAAAAGGGGTGCGGCGTCGCGCGGCTCTCTGAGCCCCTGCGGCCTTGATCGCCGTCAAAGCGAACCATCGCCGAGATGCCGAAGTGTTCGAGATCCGCGGGAGAAGGGGATCGGACCGCCGGGATAAATCCCGCGCATCGATCGTCCGCCATCGGACCGCGGGCCGCGCCAACGCGCTGCTCTCTACCCGATCGGCCCCGAAGCTTCGACACCGACGAGACCTGCCGAGCAAATGAAACCATCACCCGAATTCGTTCTGCAGCAGCTCGAACCGCATACGGTGCGCATCTCCACGCGCAAGCGCCAGAAGCTCGCCATATCCGCCGAGTCCGACGAGACGCTCTATCTGATCCAGACCGGCGTCTTTCTCGTGCGCGCCGCCTGGCGCGACGACCGCCACCAGATCCTGAGCCTGCTTTACCCCGGCGATTGCATCCGTTCCTCCGCGATCCCGCCATTGGACGGGACCGAGATCGCCGCCGCCTCGGAAAACGGCGAAGTCTGGCGGCTGCGCTGGTCAATCGCCCGTGGCCTGTTCGAAGGCGACCCGGATCTCGCGCACCACGTCTCCGATCGCCTCGCCGACCAGACCGCCCGTCTTGCCCTGCACAACACGATCATCGCGGGCCTCACCGGCGACGAACGTGTCGCGGCGTTGATGACCGAGATCGCGCTCCGCGTCGGCAAGCAGACTCCTGCCGGAATCGTATTCGACATGCCGCTCTCACGCACCGATATCGCAGAGCACCTGGCGCTCAACGCCGACACCGTATCCAGAATCGTCTCGCGCATGAGAGCGAACGGGCTGATCGCGGTCGCCGGACGCAACCGCCTCGTCTGCCGCAGCATCGAAGCGCTCGCCTACGAGTGTCCGATCGCCACCACCATCAGGCGGATGCACGAAACCGCACCCCGCCGCACGCTCGTGGCCTGAGGGACATCAGTCCCGACCCGCCGACGCATCCAAAAAACAAAACGCCCGGTTCACGAATGAACCGGGCGTTCCAATCTCTCGTCACTGGATATCGGCAGAAAAAGCGCGGGCGCTTACTTCGCAGCCGCCTTCTTCGCTTCCTGCTCCTTGAGGTACTCCTCGACGTCCTTCTCGGTCACTTCCTTGTTGTCGACGAGCGCCTGCAGGCAGCCCGTCGAAAGCTCGGTCGCCTTGGACTTCATGCAAGCCCGCAGCGCATCGCTGCCGACTTCCAGGTTGTCACAATGCTTGTGATAGTCGTCGCGGCACGCATTTTTCACGGCATCATTGACAGCCAGCGCCGCAGACGCGGAAAACGACAACGACAGCGCGGTAATTGCGATCAAACGTTTCATCTAGTTCCCTCATAAGAAGAATCGCCCAGCAAAGATGCCCCGATCGCGCGGCATAATTTAGCCCGCTTCGCCGTTTTCCTCATTCGTCTCGCTTTCGGTCCCGTCGTCCGGGATTCGTTCGACCGAAACGACACGCTCCTCGGCTTCGGTCTTGAAGATGCGCACGCCTTGCGTGTTGCGTCCCGCGATGCGCACGTCGTCCACCGGACAACGGATCAGCTGGCCGCCGTCCGTCACCAGCATGATCTGATCCGAGTGATCGATGGCGAACGACGCGACGAGATTGCCGTTCCGGTCGTTGACGACCATGGCAACGATGCCTTTGCCGCCGCGGCCCGACGTCCGGTACTCGTAGGAGGAGCTGCGCTTGCCGTATCCCTTTTCGGACACCGTGAGCACGAACTGCTCCTTGGCGGAAAGCTCGGCGTAGCGCTCGGGCGTCAGCTCCGCCGGCGCGTCGTCGCCGTCTTCGGCTTCCACCTCCGCTTCCACGGGAGCTTCGGCCTCCTCGCCGGTCTCGCTACGCCGGATCTGCGCCGCCTGCTTGAGATAGGCGGTGCGTTCGGCGGGAGACGCTTCGGCGTGCGTCAGGATGGCCATCGAGATCACCTCGTCGCCGTCGTCGAGCCTGATGCCGCGCACGCCGGAGGAATCGCGGCCCTTGAAGAGGCGCACCTCGTCCTTGATCAGGAATCGGATGCAGCGCCCCTGCGCCGTCGTCAGCAGCACGTCGTCCTCGGGCGAAGCGATGGCAACCGACACGATGCGATCCGGCTCCGCGCCCTCTTCCGCGTCGAGCTTCATCGCAATCTTGCCGTTGCGGTTGATGCTCTCGAAATCGGTGAGCGCGTTGCGGCGCACGCCGCCGCTCTTGGTCGCGAAGATGAGTTCGAGCTTCGACCAAGTCGAGGTGTCTTCCGGCAACGGCAGGATCGACGTGATCACCTCGCCCTGCGCGAGCGGCAGGAGATTGATCAGCGCCTTGCCCGAGGCCTGCGGCGTCGCCGCCGGGAGCCGCCACACTTTCATGCGGTAGCACATGCCTCGCGACGAGAAGAACAGCACCGGCGTATGCGTCGAGGTAATGAAGATCTGCGTGACGAAATCCTCGTCGCGCGTCGACATCCCCGAGCGCCCCTTGCCGCCGCGCCGCTGGGCCCGATAGGTCGAGAGTGGCACGCGCTTGATGTAGCCCTTGTGCGAAACCGTGACGACCACGTCCTCGCGCTGGATCAGGTCCTCGTCCTCGACCTCGCCTTCGATGTCGACGATCTCGGTTTTGCGCGGCGTCGCGAACTCGTCCTTGATCGCGGTAAGCTCGCCCTTGACGATATCGACGATGCGCGCGCGCGAAGAAAGAATGGCGAGGTAGTCCTTGATCTCCTCGGCGATCTTCTTCAGTTCGTCGCCGATCTCGTCGCGACCCAGCGCTGTGAGGCGTGCGAGGCGGAGATCGAGGATCGCTTTCGCCTGCTCTTCCGAAAGCTTGTAGGTACCGTCAGATGCAAGGCTATGCCGAGGATCGGCGATCAGCTCGATCAACGGCGCCATGTCCTTCGCCGGCCAGTCGCGCGCCATCAATTGCGCCTTGGCTTCCGCCGGAGAGGGCGAGAAGCGGATCAGCTTGATGACCTCGTCGATGTTGGCGACGGCGATAGCCAGGCCCACCAACACGTGCGCACGCTCGCGGGCCTTGAACAACAGATGCCGCGTCCGCCGCGTCACCACGTCCTGGCGGAAGGTCGTGAACGCTTCGATGATGTCGCGCAGGTTGAGCTGCTCGGGCTTGCCGCCGTTGATCGCCAGCATGTTCGCGCCGAACGTCGTCTGCAGATCGGAATAGCGCCAGAGCTGGTTCAACACCACGTCCGCAATCGCATCGCGCTTGAGCTCGATGACGATCCGCATGCCTTCGCGATTGGTCTCGTCCCAGATGTCCGAAATACCCTCGACGCGCTTTTCGCGTACGAGGTCGGCGATCTTTTCGATCAGCGTCTTCTTGTTGACCTGGTAGGGGATCGCAGTGACGACGAGCGCCTCGCGGTCCTTGCGGATTTCCTCGACCTCGACCTTGGCCCGCATGATGATAGAGCCGCGGCCCTTGTGATAGGCGGCGAGTGCGCCCGCGCGTCCGAGAATGAGGCCGCCGGTTGGGAAATCTGGCCCCTGAATGATCTGCGTGAGGTCGTCGACGTTCGTTTCCGGATTGTCGAGCATCAGCACGCAAGCGTCGATCACCTCGCCGAGATTGTGCGGCGGAATGTTGGTCGCCATGCCGACCGCGATGCCGCCGGCGCCGTTGACGAGCAGGTTGGGGAACTTGGCCGGCAGTACCGACGGCTCCTGCAAACGGTCGTCGTAGTTCGCCTTGAAGTCGACCGTATCCTTCTCGAGATCGTCGAGCAGGTACTGCGCGATCTTGGAAAGGCGCGCTTCCGTGTAGCGCTCGGCTGCGGGCGGATCGCCGTCGACGGAGCCGAAGTTGCCCTGCCCGTCGATCAGCGGCACGCGCATCGAGAAGTCCTGCGCGAGGCGCACGAGTGCATCGTAGATCGCGAGGTTGCCGTGCGGATGGAAGTCGCCCATCGTGTCGCCCACCACCTTGGACGACTTCATGTGCTTCTTGTTCCAGTCGAGCCCGAGCCGCTGCATCGCGTAGAGGATGCGCCGGTGCACGGGCTTCAGGCCGTCACGCACGTCAGGCAGAGCGCGGGAGATGATGACGCTCATCGCGTACTCGAGGTACGAGCGCTTCATCTCGTCCTGTATGAGCACGGGGCGGATATCGCTCGGACCTGAGGCGCCGGGCCGGTCGCTGTTATCTGTCAATGTCGGAGTCCTAGTTGCGGGGCCGTAACGGCAAGCGAAACTTGAGATCAGATCTCAAAGAATTGAACCGAGGGCGGCCCTGCCGCGTTCCAGATTCGATGATTGGCTGAGTTTAGCCGACCCATCCCCCGAACCGCAATCCTGGACCACCCGTCCAAGCCCCCCGCCCACGAGAATCTCACGGATTTGAGGGGCTTGGCCCAACTTTCTCCCCAGGGATCTTTCGACGCACGGCTGCCAAAAAGTAGTGCTTACGTGCGTTCAGTGCTTAGTAGGCGGCTTCTCTTCACCACACGCCAGCACGCTCTTTTTTCCTCCAAGGAACTGAACATGAAACACATATCGCTTATTGCCGCCGGCCTTATTGCATTGGCCCCCGCCGCCTGGGCCGACACCACGTTTCTCCCCGCCCAGACCGACGCCGAATATCTGGCCAAGGATCATCTGATCGGCGCCAAGGTCCACGGCAAGGAAGGCACCATCGTTGGCGACGTCGAGGATCTCATCATCAACGACCAGAATCAGGTCGTGGGCGTCGTGATGGGCACGGGCGGCTATCTCGGTTGGGCCGAGAAGAAGGTCGGCGTCGACCTGGCGTCCCTCAAGTTTGAGGAAAAGGACGGCGCTCTGTTCGTTTCGCTCCCGGACCTGACCAAGGAGACGATCGACTCCGCACCCGACTTCCAGCGCAAGAAGCCCGCAAAGTCGCTGTTCGAGCGCGCCAAGGAAAAGGTCAACGAGTTCTCCGACAAGTCGAAGCCACAGATCGACGAGGCCAAGAAGAAGGCCCAGGAAGCGCTCGACGCCGCCAAGGAAGCAGCCGGCCCCGCACTCGAGAAGGCAAAGGAAGCCGTTTCCGGCGCCATCGACACCGCCAAGGAAGCTGTCGGCTCAAAGCCGGAGGCGACACCGGCCACCCCGCCCGCCGATCCGGCCGCACCGGCTCCGGCCAACCCGTAATCGCCGTTTGACGGCTGTTCTGCAAAGCCTCGCCCGAAATCTCGGGCGGGGCTTTGTGTTTGTTTGAGGCCGTGTCGCGCGCACTCTTCCGGCCACCCGCAAACACGCTTAAACACGGAAAGCACGAGATATCGGCACGGCTGGGAGGAGCGACACGTGGCAGCGGCAGGCTCGACAAGCGTCGTCGTCGTGGCCCTCGCGTGCAATCTCGGCATCGCGTTTGCAAAATTCGCAGCCGCCGCCTGGACCGGCTCGTCCGCCATGTTGTCGGAAGCGATCCATTCGCTGGTCGACACGTCGAACCAGGCGCTCTTGCTGCATGGCATCCGCCGCCCGCGCCGCCCAGCCGATGCCTTCCACCCCTTTGGCTATTCGAAAGAGCTCTATTTCTGGAGCTTCGTGGTCGCGATCCTGCTGTTCTCGCTCGGCGCCGGCGTCGCAATCTATGAAGGCGTCGAAAAGCTGATCGATCCGCGCCCCGTCACCGATCCGATCGTCAACTACGTCGTGCTCGCGGTCGCCTTCGTGCTCGAAGCCATCTCCGCAACCAAGGCCGTGCAGGAATTCAACGGCCGCCGCGGCAGCCTGCCCGCCCTCGTCGCGCTGCGGACGTCCAAAGACCCCGCGCTTTTCACCGTCTTGCTTGAGGATGGCGCAGCCCTCGCCGGACTGACCATCGCCACCGTCGGCATCGCGATTTCGCACGCCACCGGCTCATCCACCGCCGACGGCTACGCCTCGATCCTGATCGGTTTGCTGCTCGGCGCCGTCGCGGCCTTCATGAGCATCGAGATTCGAAGCCTCATCGTCGGCGAGGCCGCCTCTCCGGCCGTGCTGCAGGACATCCGCGACGCCATCGCCGCCGAGCAGGGAAGCGGCAAGCCGATCCGCGCCATCAACGACGTTCGCACGATGCACTTGGGACCGACCGACATCCTGGTCGCGGTGAGCGTCGATTTCGAGGACGGCGTGACCGCAGAGACCATCGAGAGCACCACGACACGCGTCGAGCGCGCGATCAAAGCGCGTCAGCCCGCGGTGCGCCGCTTTTTCATGGAAGGCCAGTCGAGCACCGATCACGCGGAAACCGAACGCGCCCTCGCCGCAACGCTCGACGGAAAGACTTCGCATACCGACGCCCTAGTCACGCCGCCAGCCTCGGCACCCGCCGAGCGCCCCGCGCAACCCACTTCGTCCTCGGCAATCACAGAGGCGCCCACCCGGCAGACGCCCTCCGCTCCGGCCCCGCACCTCAGCCGCAAAGAGCGCAAACGCCACAAGCACAAGCGCTGAAGACCGCTGTCATCCTCGATTTTGTCGTGAGGGTCGCGCTGCCAGCAAGGTTGACGCAACCTCGCCTGAAGCGCTCGCCAGCCCAAACCATGGATCCCAGGCACGAGCGTTCAGCCCAGCCCGGACAGATCACCGGCGGGTGTTCGGGGACATGGCCGACATCGACAACCGCCTGATCGACAATCGCCTGCCTGCTGCCAGTGGCCCCCCGCCAACCCCTAGAACGGGATCTCGTCGTCGAACGGCTTGTCGAGCGCGCCGCCGCCCTTGGAGCCGCCGCCGCTGCTGCGCGAAGCCCGCTTCGGCTCGCTGCTGCCGCCGCTGAACCCACCACCACCGCCGCCACCGAAGCTGCCGCCGGCATCGCCATAGTCCGAGCCGCCTTCAGACAATCCGCTGCCCGCGCCCGAGCGCCCGTCCAGCATCGTGAGCTGGCCGTTGAAGCCCTGCAGCACCACTTCGGTCGAATAGCGCTCCTGGCCCTGCTGGTCCTGCCACTTGCGGGTCTGCAGCTGGCCCTCGATGTAAACCTTCGCACCCTTCTTCAGGTACTGCTCGGCCACCTTGCACAGGTTCTCATTGAAGATGACGACCGAATGCCATTCGGTCTTTTCGCGACGCTCGCCGCTGTTCCTGTCCTTCCAGGTTTCGCTGGTCGCGATCCGGAGGTTGGCGATCGGGCGCCCATCCTGCGTGCGGCGAATTTCGGGATCGCGCCCGAGGTTCCCGACGAGGATCACTTTGTTGACCGATCCGGCCATGTCGTCACTCCTTGGCTGTGGCGCGCCCCGATCAAGACCGCAAACGGCCCATCTCGAAAGCGCGGCAAACTCGAATTCCGGCCGGCTCGCGTGGCATTCATCCTGACGGACGCATCACCGCGAGCGACTCAAGTTGCAGAACCCTACTCGCAATAACGGCCGGCCGGGAAATCCCGTCCGCGGTTGTCCAAAGATTTCTCAATTCGTAGGCGTCGCGCGGGGTTAGAGCGCAAACGTTCGCACGAGTTCCACACTCGGCGTCGCTTTTCGATCACCCGCTCAGGCGATTCCGCCACAGTTCTCGTTATGTTCTAGCATGCCGGGCCCATACTGGCAACACAGTAGGCTGTGAACTCATTCTGGCTGGCGCATTGCCGCGAGGACTTTTGCGTCGCTGGCAGGAGCGAGGCCGCCGCAAACCTCCATGGTTTGCAAGGTCTCGCGACGAACCGGCGGCGGAAAAGGACCGCGCCCCTGTGGGGTGAGCCAAAGCGAGCCAATGGCGTCGTCGTCATGCTGAAAGCATGCCTCCGGCATGACCCGCTTGTCCGATGCGATGGGCATCGACCGTCATGCTGAAAGCATACCTCCGGCATAACGCGCTTTTCCTGGCCCTCGGCTCGCTTTGGCTCATCACTGCACCAGCCAGAATGAGTTCACAGCCTAGGGCACCGGAAAGCCTCACCCGCCGCGCGCGACATCGGCCGCCGCCGACAGATCCTTGAGCGCCTTCGGCAACACGGTTTTGGAAGCCGGGCAGTCGTCGGACTTGAGCCGGTCGTAGATCGCGACCAGATCGCCGCGGAATTCCTGCCGCGGCGCCCGACGGGCGATACCGGTCGCAACTGCGCCATTGCCCCAGCGCGGCCGGCACATCAGCCGCGAGAGATAGTCGGTGATCCGGGGCTTGTAGAGCTCGGGATAGGCCTGCGAGCCGGCGGAAGCCAGGCTCTGCCACTGTGCGTAGTCTTGCGACGAGCCCCACTTCGCAGCCTCTGCGAGATTGGTCAGCGGCTCGATAAGCTCCGCCACCCGCGCCTTGACGCGCCGGCTGATGATCCGCCCCTCGGAGAATTTGAGATCCGACACGTCCGCGTCCGTGATCGCCGCGATTGAGACACCAGTGAGATCGACGAGCCCTTCGGGGTCGGCCGCCGGCGGCACCGTCTTCCACACTTTCGCTTCCCGGAAATCCGCGCCCGTGACGCTCGCGCCGATCAGATCCGCCCCGCGCAGCGAGGCCCGATAAAGCACCGCGCCGTCGAGCTTGGCATCGCGGAAGTCGGCGAGATCGAGATGCGCATAGCTGAGAATTGCGCCCGTCAGATCCGCACTCGAAAAATCGGCCGCCAAGAGATGCGCGCCGGTGAGGTCCGCCCCTTGCAGGTTCGCGACCAGGAAGTTCGCACCCTGCGCCTGCACGCCACCGGTGAAGTCCACCTTGTCGAGCCGCGCCGACGAGAAGTTCGCGCCCTGCACCAGCGAATAGGGAATCTCCGCGCCTTCGAGACGCGCTTCGTCGAGCTTGGCGTTGCGGAGATCGATGCCCGTCATATGCGCCCCGTCGAGGCGCGCACGTGTGAAGATCGCCCGCCTTGCCGTCGTGCAGTTGGCGGCGTCGCGATCCTCGGTCAGGATCAGCTGCATCGCATCCGCGCACGCAAGCCACGCACCCCGGAGGTCCGTCCCGCTCAGCGAAGCTCCGCGCAGGTCCGCGCCCGTGAGATCAGCCTGATGAAGATCCGAGCGGTCGAGCTTAGCGAAGCGGAGGTCACGATCCCGCAGGCTGAGGCTCGGCTCGCCCGCCGTCTGCTCCTTGTCGACGACGAGATCGGTATCGATCACCTCGAGATTGCGCTTGAACACGCCGAGCAGCGCGCCGTCCGAGCCGAACGACAACAGCGGCACCGCGTAGCCCGCGATATAGCGCGGCCGCGTCCCCGTCTCGTCTTCGTTTTCGATACCGAGCACGCGCTGCGTCGCGCGGTCGAGCCCCTCTCCGGGAATGGTCGCAACGAAGAACGAGAACAACCATACGGAGAGCAGCACGACGATGGTCGCGACGAAGCTCACCGGATGCGCCGATGTGGTCCTGAGGAACGCCTGCATGAACGACGTCTCGGCCCGCATCAGGAAAACGCCGATCGAGATCAGCATCGCGATATCGACGAGCAGCGCGACCCTGTGCGTCCAGGTGATGCCGACATCGTGGTAGGGCAGGAACACCACCTGGATGTAGATCAGCAGCACCACCGGCAGCACAACCAGCGTCAGCCAGCTCATGCCATGCAGGAACGCGCTCATCACCCGGCTGCGGTAAGGCCCCGCAATCGCCTGCACGAAGAAGAAGTTGTTGAGCTCGAGCCGCAGCGGATGCGTGCGCCGCTCGGTCGCCTCCAGAAGCCGGATCGCATAGTCGAATTCCAGCGTCTCGCGGGCCAAAAGCGTCAGTTGCGACACCAGCCCCAAGTGCATCAGCACCAGCACGATCGGCGCAAACTGGAAGAACTGGGTGAGCTGGATGTTGACCTGCAGGATCGGCAGCGAAACCGGAGTCTCGAGCAGCAGGTCCTTGTGGGTGACCCCGGCCACCGCGATCATGAGGTAAGCCATGATGGCGAGGAAGATCAGCCAGCCCGTATGCGCGGTATCGCTCGAGCTGTTGACGGCCTCGAGCAGGCTGTACGGGTTGACTGGCGTTTCACCCTCTGGCGCGCCACGTGTCAAATCCGTCATACCTGAAACCCTCGATAAAATACGCGTACTGACATGCGCCGACATTAAAGGAGAAAGTGTGTCAGGAAGCCAAGGCACCCAGGAACACTCGGCACGACTTTCCCCCGCCGTTGTGGCCCCCTGGACGCAAAGTCGCGGAAGAAAACCATTCTACGGCCTTGGCATAGCAGGCTTTACCGTTGCCGACATCGCAAAGGGAAGTTAACAGAGAGGGAAGGGTGAACTTGCCGGGCGCGCAATGCTCCGGTCCGCCCAAGGGGTCAAGACGGATACGTCTCGTGTACGATTGCAAGAAGTGTCCCGGCTACTGCTGCTCATACCCGCTGATCGCACTCGATAAGCGCGACGTCGAGCGGCTCGCCCGCCATCACAACATGGGCTTCGAGGAAGCCCGCCGCGCCTTCACGCGGGAAGCCCACGGGCGCAAGTATGCGATGAAGCGGAAGAAGGACCGCCACTTCGGCGCGATCTGCCGCTTCTTCGACACCGTAAATCGCCACTGCACGATCTATAAAGCGCGCCCCGCCGTCTGCAGGTCATTCCCAGGCAAGGGACGCTGCGGATACTACGACTTCCTGAGCTTCGAGCGCCGCTCGCAGGAGGATCCGAATTGGGTTGCCGTGACCACCAATACCTAACCTCGGCAATCCGGGCGTCACGCACCTGCACGAATCACAATAGATTGGGTCATTCAATGCGTTACGGTCTGGGGGGTAACCCTGGAACGAAACGCGTTTAAGTAAATTGTTAAGCGTCCTTTATTTATGATGCGCGCTTGGTCGCCGAGTGTTATGGGGCGGCCGCATTGAGCGCCGATGCTTCGGTTGCTTGAGCAACGGCCGAAGCCGACCAAACTTGTGTCGCTCATAAGGAGACGACCATGACCCTCACGAGGCGCGCCGCGACCGCTGTCGCCGTCCTTGCGGTGGCTGCCATCCCGGTTGGCGCCCTGACCCTCACGGGCACCTCGTCGAAGCCCGTTTCCGTCGCGGTCGACACCGGCGTAGCTGTGGACCAAGCCCCAGCCGAGAACCTTTCGCGCTTCGTCGCCGAGAACGCCACCCTGACCGCAGACGACGACGTGCTCGTCACCGTCGCCGCGATCCCGCAGACCCAAAGCCTCGTCCCGCAGGACCCGATGACAGACCCGTCGGAAGCGGCAGCACCCATTGCAACCGGCGCACTGCCCGACGCCACGCCCACAGAAGCCGAGCCTGCCAAGCCCGCCGCCAAGTCCCGCCGCCCCATCCGGCAAGCCCAGAAAAAGGGCGGCCCTTCTTCCGGCAGCTTCGAAATGCTGTTCTCGGGACCCAAGAACAAGTAGCGCCAGGAAACGCCGCGGCTAGCGCCCGACGCACCGCCTCCCATAAAATGAAACCGCGGATCGGGCCACCCGATCCGCGGTTTTTGTTCTAAGCAGGCAACCCGATCACCCCGTGCTGGCGGTGCACTTGGTCTCGCACGGCACCTCTTCGCGCTTGTCCACCGAGCCACGCATCGGCGACATGATCTCGCGGAAGCACTTGCCGCCCTCTTTGACGACGCGCACGAGCTGCGTCTTGCTGACGAGCGTTTGGCACACGACCTCGAGGCTCTGCGCAACGCGCGTTCCCTGAGACGCTGCAGTATCCGCCCGCGCCGCCCCGATGATGAGATCGAGGAAGCCGGAAGGAGGCACTTCACCCGGCTTCTGCAGCTGATTGTAGGCGATCCACTCGTAGGTCGCCTTGCCGTCCGATGTCGAGACCTTGAGCGAAATATCCCCGGTGCTGGCGCACGCGCCGGCATCCACCTTGGTTCCTTGCGACGTCGAGAGCGCCTTGTACTCGATCTGGCAGTCGATGTTCCGCTCCCAGATCGCGTATTGGGCGAGGCGGTGCGAAACCTGCGTGAACGGCACCTTGTACTGCCACGCGTGATAGGCCGTGATCGCCGTCGGAACCGCGCCGACGATCGTCACCACGAGTGCGGCCGTCTTGAGAAACGGAACGAAACGCTGCACCGGGCCTAGATGCGGTTCGTCGGCTATACCTCGATCTGTCATCGGTCTCGCTCCCTCGAAGGTCGTTGCTTTGGACATCGTGCGCGGCGCTCGCTTCGCTATGCGAAATCTCTGGCCGCTGTGTGACACGCCCTGCCTGAACCAGGCTTGAGCGAAGAGTTCATATGCCGTTCAGGTGCTCGGAACGGTGTGCCGAAACTAGCGTCACGACCCGATATTGACCATCGCGTTTACTTTGCCCGAGCCAACTCGCGGCTTTTGTCCGGCTCGATGGCACATCTACGTCTACCTGCGGGCACCTGCGGACGGGGCGCAAGTTTCACGCGCCCAACGGCCAACGAAACCGACTGTAGGGCTCCTTAGGGACATCGGAAATGCCCCTAGCCGAAATCCATAATGGTTCCCACAGAAGGCACCGGCCGGAATGGTGGTCCCGCGCTTGCTTCCTAAATCTTGTGACGATCGCGGCAACGACCGCGGGACCGATCACAAACCATGGAGAGGAAGCATGTTTCATTTCAAAGCCTCGTGCATTGCCATCGCTGCAGCTGCCTTGCTCGCGACGCCGGCCGCGGCGTTGACCATCGAAAACCAGGACAAGGCCGAACTGAAGGTCGGCATCGACGAAGGCAATGTCGAGCACGTCGAATCCGTTGCCGCCGGCAAGAGCGCGGACCTATCCGCCAAATGCAAGGAGGGTTGCGGCCTGACCGGCCCGTGGGGCTTCTCGTGGATGGCGAAGCCCGGCGACAAGCTGACCTTCAAGGACGCCAAGCTGAACGGCGCGACCGTCGTTGAAGGCTCGGTCACCCAGTAAGGCCATCTCTCTGGCCTCACACATAGACCGGGATCGCGAGGCGTCGCTCCCAAACCGATCATGACCATGTGGTTCCGGTCTTGTCAGAAACCGCGCACCCCCGACGCGGTCCCGGGGTGCTTCGGCACCCCAAAAACAGGGTCGGACGCGAAGGTTGATCCCGCCTGAAGCGTCCGGCCCTCCCCTGTGCGGACGAATGAATTCCGCATCCCCAAAAAGCCGAAGTCACGCACACAAGAAGTCACGCACACAAAAAGAATGAGCCCCGTCGCGCACTCGGCCGATCGGGGCTCTCTGTCTTCGATAACCTACCCAGCTGAGCCGGGCTTATGAGGCGAGGCTCTGGCACCACGGCCCAGATCTTGACCGGGTCTCCGCCCTCGCATGAAGTTCGACAATGTTGATCTTGGAAGAACCTGGATCTGTGGAGCCTAAGCTGCAGCAGCTCGCCTTATCCAAGCTTGGACCTCGCTTCAGCGCGGGGTCCGGCAAGGTAACCAGGTGGCGTCATGCTCCCTCCATTCGCTGTTGATCCTAGACCTCGTGTCCGCTTGCAGCCGACCAGCGGGTTCAAGCCGACAAGCTCGAGGTCTGAGCTCCTAGGACAGCCGTCCTCACAACCGGGGGTGCTGCGGGCCTTAATGAACGGGACCACCCATTCCAGGGAGACCGAAGGCAGCGACAGCCGTCACCTATGAGATTTGGCCTCTAAGCTCTTGCTGTCAAGGGTCAAACGTCGTTGCATTGCGAGAGTACCGAGCGGCTCGGATCAGTGCCACGCCGACGAGAAACTCTTGGGCGCATGCGCATCCTCAGCTATCAGTAGACCGATAGACAGCACCCCGGAGCATGCATTGGTGGCCAACCCGTTTCCGCTTCGGGAGCTGACCGACGACTACTCGGCGAGGACAGACCCGGTCGGTGCACTCAGTTTCCAGACCAGGCCCTCGGAATGAAAGTTGAGCGCCACCTCCGCGCGGAGAGCAGCGGCTGGGTTGCTCTCGATCACGACGGTGCCAAAGCCCTTGCGAGACGGCGCAATCACCTTCGGTCCGCCGGCCTCGGTCCATTGCAGGTGAAAGCGGGCGCCATCGGACGCATCCTCGACAGACCATTCCACCGCCACCGTTCCACTCTCATTCGAGAAAGCGCCGTACTTGAGGGCGTTGGTCGTCAGTTCGTAGATGGCCAGACAAAGCACCTCGGCTGCGTTCGGACTGATCCGTAGCTCCGGGTCCCCGATAAGCTGCATCCGGGTGCTTCGCAGCTTTCCGACCGCAGCCGTCTGGAAGACGATGACGTCGCGCACTTTCGAGCCGGTCAAGCGCCCGCGAATGAGCAAATCCTGATTTCGAGCGATCGATGCGATACGCCGCTCGAGCACTTTGACGAACTCCGCATCCGGATTTGGAACGGATTGCCTGATCAGCTCCTGTATCACCGTGAGCATGTTTTTGGAGCGATGATTTAACTCATGCACGAGGAGTTCGATCTGCTGCTCGCTTTCCCGCTGCGCGGTGACATCGCGCGAAACGCAGAGGATCGATTCAACCTCTCTATCCTCGTTCATCAAAGGCGTGAGCATGTTGTCCCAATAGCGAGGACGCTCGTTCGGCAGCTTGCTCACTCCCGGGAAGCGCGCACTCTTTCCGGCCAGCGCCTCCGCAAGCGCCAGCTTGCCGATTGAATGGACTTCTTCAGGCAGCAGGCCAAGCCACTCCATTCCGAAGCCGGTTTCTTCCGACACGTTGAGCGCAACACAGCCCGCCTTGTTCATTTGCGACAAGGTGCCGTCCCGCTCGATCATTTTAATGCAATCGACGCTCGCATTGAGCATGTCTGCTTGCGCCCGCGACTTCTGAACCAGACCAAGCTTGCGAAGTTTTATCTGATGAATGTCGGTAAGGACGCACAGCCACTCCATGACAGCGCCGCCCTCATCCAGGCGCGGACGGGCCCGAAAGAGAAACCAGCGAAATCCATCAACCGAATGCTCGAGGCGCACATCCGCCTCAAGTAGTTCCTCGGACCTGACAGCCTCTTTCAGGTTGCAAGCAACGCGATGCCGATCGGACGGATGGACACATTCGAGCCAGTCATCCGAAGCAAATTTCGGGGACTGTTCAGCCGCGTAACGGCGCCAGGCTTCATTAAAATAATTACAAGAACCATCAGAACGAACGATACAAATCGGATCAAAATATTGGTCTAACGTTTTACATTCCTCCTCGACCCACACGCCTCCGTCACGAGATCATATCCGGGCGCGCGTGGAGCGCAATCTTTCTACAGTAGGCATGCGCAGGAGAGCTGCCCTCCCAGCGCGAACCCACCCCACCTCGCGTCACCTCTTACGGATCGGCGCGATCTGGAAACGCGCACGCCTACCGCGCATGTTCCGGCTTAAAAATATTTCTCCGGTCCGATGGAACTCGGAGGCAGGCTAGCTATTAGGAGACAGCCCTTTTTCCCTTCCAAAGACCAGTCGCGAATATCCGGTGCGACCCTCCTTCGATCGGCACTAGCATTGGATCGTCCGCGTGACATCGGAACAAATCGACCAGCTGCAACGCCGCATCAAGTCTCTCGAAGAGGAGAATTCGCGGTTAAAATCAGCCCCCTCCCAAGGAAGCCAGCTCGATCTTAGCGCCGAGCGCTATCGCACCCTCTTCGACTCGATCGACGAGGGCTTTTGCATCATCGAATTCCTCGACGGCCCGCATGGCCCCCTCAGCGACTACATCCATATCGAAGCCAATGCCGCCTATGCCCACCACGCCGGCATCCCAAATGTCGTCGGCCAGAAGGTCCGCGACATGGTTCCGGACGAAGCCGACGCCTGGGTCGAGCTCTATCGCGGCGTATTGCAGACCGGAGAGCCGATCCGCTTCGAGCGCGAGTTGATCGCCACCGGCCGCTATCTCGCCCTCTCTGCATTCCGCATCGAGCCGCAGAGCCTCAGGCAGGTCGCCGTCCTGTTCCAGGACGTGACGGCGCGAAAGCGGGCAGAGAACGCGCTTCAAAAACTCAACGAAACACTCGAGGCGCGGGTCGCCCACACTCTAGCGGAGCGCAAAGTTCTGGCGGATATCGTCGAGGCAACGAACGCCTTCGTTCAAGTTCTCGACAACGACTACAGATGGATCGCGCTCAATAGCGCCGCGGCGCAGGAGTTCGAGCAACTGTTCGGCGTCCGTCCGACGGTGGGTGACAATCTGCTCGCGCTCCTCGAACGTTTCCCCGAGCAACAGACCGCCGCGCGAGCGCTCTGGCAGCGCGCATTTTCCGGTGAATCGTTCATGGAGGTTGCCGACTTCGGCGAGCAAGCCAAACGGAAATTCTACGAAATGCGCTTCAACCCGCTCCACGACGCGAACGGCCAGCGGATCGGCGCCTATCAGTTCGTCTACGATGTCACCGAACGCCTCAACGAGCAGGCGAGATTCAAAACCGTACAGGAAGCGCTCCGCCAGTCGCAGAAAATGGAGGCTGTCGGCCAGCTCACCGGCGGCATCGCTCACGACTTCAACAACATGCTGGCTGTCATCCTGAGCAGCCTGCGGCTTGCCGAACGGCGCATGGCGCGCGGCGACTTCAACATTCAGGAATTCCTCAGCGGCGCTGTGAAGGGCGCCGAGCGCGCCGCGACGCTTGTCTCACGTCTGTTGTCATTTTCGCGTCAGCAGCCGCTGTCGCCCCAGAGAACAGATGCCAACAGGCTGGTGGGAGGAATGGAAGATGTGCTCCGCCGCACGATCCCGGAAAGCATCACGATGGAGTTCGTGCGAGCGGGTGGCTTGTGGAGCATCCATGTGGATCCGCATGGGCTCGAAAGCACGCTCCTCAACTTGGCCGTGAACGCGCGCGATGCCATGCCCGACGGCGGCAAGCTGACCTTTGAAACCGCCAACGCTCATCTCGACGATCCCTACGCGGCCGCGCATGCCGACGTCGCGGCCGGCCAATATGTGCTCGTCGCCGTCACGGATAACGGCCATGGCATGACCCCGGAAGTCGTCGGGCGCGCCTTCGAACCGTTCTTCACGACGAAGGAAGTCGGGGCCGGTACCGGCCTCGGCCTCAGCCAAGTCTACGGTTTCATCAAGCAATCACGTGGCCACGTCAAAATCTATAGCGAGGTCGGTGTCGGAACGACGATCAAGCTCTACATCCCAAGGCTGGCGGAAAAGCTCGTAACGAGCCCCTCGGAGATCGAGCAGACCGCCACTCAGGTACGCGGCAAAGGCGAGCTCGTGCTGGTCGTCGAGGATGACGACGACGTGCGCCGCCTCACGACCGAGATGCTGAGCGAGCTAGGCTTTTCGGTGCTATCCGCGAGTAACGGACGCGACGCCTTGGTGTTGGCCGACAGGCATCCGGAAATCGTGCTCCTCATTACCGATGTCGTGATGCCGGGCATGAACGGCCGCAAGCTGGCCGAGGAGGCCCAGCGCCGGCGTCCAAGTTTGAAAATCCTGTTCACGACCGGCTACACCCGCAACGCCATCGTGCACAATGGCGTGCTGGACGAGGGCGTCCAGCTGCTGCCCAAGCCGTTTTCCCTCGAAGCCATATCCGCCAAGATCACCAAGCTCCTGAGCGAAAGATGAGGCGCGGAACAAACACGCCCGTCGGTCAGAACTTCACATCCAGATTGGCTCGCACCGTTTGATCGACCGCCCCCGATCCGTACTGTCCGTTGGCCGACACGCCCAACGTCGCAGCGGGCGAAAGCGTGAAGTCGAGGCCGGCTTCGACCACCACGACATCCTCCGCGATCGGCACGCCGCCGATCGAGAAGGCATTGCCACCGGAAGCAAAGCGAACCGATGACGACGGCGAAATGTCGCCGAAGCCATGCCGCCAGCCGATTGTTCCTTTCGCCGTCGCCGAGAGCGCCCCGAGCGAGAAGTCCGCGGCCGCCCGCACACCCAGCGTTGTAAAGGCCGTGTCCATGCTCCCGCCCCCGATCGCGAGCGCAGCTGCTCCCCCGGTTTCGCGGAGGCTATCGGAGCTGAGATTGACATAGGCGACGTTGCCGAACGGCTCGTAGCGCACGCCACCGGCCTTGAAGCCAAAGCCAAGCTCCGAGAAAACCTGAAGCGTTTCCGCATCAAACTGGCCCGTCACGTTGTCCGAGAAGCTCGGGAGCACGATGGCGCGCGAGACATCGGCATCGTGCCACGTGTACGCGCCACCAGACCGCCAGGCCAAGGCTCCCCACTGCCGGCCGCCGTAGAGGCCGAGCGAATAATTCTCGCTTTCGCCGGAAGAGCGCCGTTCGTCGGCGTCGAAATCGGTGCGGCTGTAAGCAGCGATCGCGCCGACGCGCCACGCTTCGAACGCACGCGCATCCGCGCCGACGATGATACCACCCGTCACCCGGTCGAGCTTCGCGGCGTTGCCGTCGCCATCGGTCTCCCCCCAGGAACCGAAGCCATGCCCCCACGCGGCCAGGCGATCGCCGCCGGCCGGCGCGCCGTCTTCAAACGCGGTGCGCAGGCGGTCGAGCGCCGCGGCCCGCACGAAGCCGCTATCCTCGATGAACGCACTGCGCGCCGACGCGTAGATTTCGCCGGAAAGCTGGTCGAATGCGTGCTGCGCCTGCGGCAGCGCGAGGTAGAGAACGGCGTCATAGAGCGGATTGCCAAAACCGAGGCTGTCGACGCCATCGCCCGTCGCGACCTGATTGGGTGTCGCGCCCACCGCTCCAAACCCGAACGCATTGCGCGTCAGCGTGAGATAGGCGTTGTTGGCATCATAGCTCAGCGCCGGATTGAGAAAGGCGAAGTTGGAGGTAACGCTGTCGAAAGCCCCCGTAAGCCCTCCTGCTGCAGTGAGGATTGTATAGGGCGTCGACGCGGCGTAGAGGCCGGCTTGCGCGAGCACCCGCACTTGGCCGCCGTTGAGAGTGGCAGCTCCCGTCGCGTCGATGCGATCCGACTGGCCGGCGGCATTCACCTCCGCCTCGTAGATCGAACCTGCGTCAAAGTTGATGTCGCCCGCGACGTTGAGCGTTCCAATTGAAAGCCCCGGTGCGACCACGCCTCCCGCCGAGACGTATGTCTGCCCCACGGTCCCGTTGCCCCTTAGAACACCATTGCTACTGACATTGATACGCCCATCGACAAGGCCTCCGTTGGAAACCGTAAGCTGTCCATCCCCACCAAACCCGACAAGGAGCGTTCCACTTCCGAGATCCCACACGGAATTTGTGCCGGTCACCAGAACCGTTCCCGACCCGGCTCCATACCGACCGATGACACCGCCGTCGCTGAGGACCTGCGCACCGCCTTCGATGGTGAGTGATCCATCACCCTCACCGCCCACCCACAGATCGCTTGTGTTGGTCCACGTCGAACCAGAACCGGATACCGTGACCGAACCTGACGAGCCATCACCTTCCGCAATGAAGCCGCGATAGTTGGTCACCGCGGCCCCATTGGTAATGGACAGGGTACCCTGGCCTTCCACACCGATCGCCAGGTTGTTTACGTTGTTCCATCTCGAGTCCGCGCCATCCACGCTCACCGAGCCCGAGGATCCCGCGTACCGGCCGACTAGGCCCGCGGAATTGCTGACTACGCCGCCGTTGGTCACGGTCAGGGTGCCCGTACCTTCTCGCCCGACGATCAGATTGCCGGAGTTGGTGAGCGTTGATCCGGTCCCATCCACGGTCACCGTGCCGGTGGACGCACCATAGAAGCCGAGCGTCGTGACGACCGAGGACACTGTGCCGCCGGTGGCCACGTTCAACACGCCCGTGCCTTGGTATCCGACGAACAGCTCCCGCGAGTTCGTCCACGAGCCGCCAGTAGTCACATTGACCGTACCGCTGCCGGCAGCCCGATTGCTGAGATATCCGTCCTGGCTCGTGACAGCGCCGCCGTTCTGGATCGTCAATGTGCCGGTCCCGAGAAACCCCAGCTCCATGTGTGTCGCGACGGCCCAGAGCGACCCGGCCCCGCTCACCGTGGCCGAACCGACGCTGTTGAGACCGATATCCGCCGAGAGGCTGGAGAGCGTTCCGGCATTGTGAATCAATAGATTTCCACCTGCTGCGGAAACGCCGATACGAACCACCTCCGCATATTCGTTGGTGCCATCGATCACCGGCCAACCCGCGCCTTGCGTGTCGATGGAAACCGAGGTCGCCGCCGTCGGAACAACGTTCGTGTCCCAGTTGGCGGCACTGCTCCATGCGTCCGAAACCCCGCCGGTCCAATCGGACGCCACCGACGGCCTCGCCGTCGCCGCCACGGCAAGAGCCAGCGCGGAGACGGAACAAAGCCACGGGCGGGCCCACCCATGCGCAGCCCCACGCTCTGCCGCACTTCGCCTGCCGATCGT
Organism: Hyphomicrobium sp. LHD-15; assembly: GCF_031157355.1. GTDB lineage: Bacteria > Pseudomonadota > Alphaproteobacteria > Rhizobiales > Hyphomicrobiaceae > Hyphomicrobium_C. Next base: position 72,583 of record NZ_JAVIFT010000007.1, on the reverse strand, counting down.
CTTCGACGTCATCTTGCCCTCTTGCATCAACCCGCTTCCGGCCTTCGACTCGACCTGGCCATTGGGATGCAAGATAAGGATCGCGCCCCGTCCGTATTGACGCTCCGCGACCTGGGACTTGTCGCTGAGCGACCTCGCGCGGGAAATCCCGGCGATGTGCCAAAAGTGCTTCAGTTTCAGCGCTCAATCCGCCTCACGGATTGAGCGACCAGTTGATCGGCCATGAGCTCCGTGCTCATTAGTCGGCATACCGACACTGCAGGATGCGCAATGGAGACTGACACGTCGCAACCGGCTCCGTCGCTCAGCTTCTCGGCTGTCGGCGTCCCGGACCGCAAACGGCTTTCAGCACTGCGGGACTATCTTTCCGACATGATGCGGACCGAGGTCGAGGCGCTGAATCCGGACGCACCATTCGAGTATGCGGCCAGCCTGCGGATTGTTCCTGGAGCAAGTTGGGGAAGCGCGGTTTCCTCGGCAGTGGCGACCACACGCACCGCCAGCCTCGTCAAGGACGGCTGCGATGATCTGATGCTGGTGATGCCGCAATCCCGCATGACCGTCGTCGCGCCGGGCAAAGACGATCTCGTTATTCAGCCCGGCGATGCGGTGCTGCTGTCCAAAGCCCGGGAAATGCAGGTTATCCTTCACGAGCGCGGGACATGCTGGGCGTCGAGCGTCTCCCATCGCGACATCGCACGCCTGGTGCCGCAGATCGGCTCCGCGCCGATCCTGGCGATCCGCAACGACGTACCCATGCTGCCGTTGCTCGCCCGCTATGGGAACTTACTGGAAAACGATCCTCTGATCGGCTCTGCCGTCCAGGGAATGGCCGCACGCCACCTGCAGGAGATGATGGCATTGGCGATCGGCGGCTCAGCCGACTTTCAGGAGGAGGCCGCCCAGACCACGCTCGCATCCGTCCGGTTGAAGGCTCTGGAAGCCGACGTCTTCGCCAACCTTGGCGACACCAACCTCAGCCTCGAATGGATCGCTGCCCGTCAGAACGTGTCGCCGCGTCATTTGCAACGGCTGCTCGCCCGCAAAGGGACGAGCTTTTCGGATCTCGTGCGCCGGGCACGCGTGTCACGCGCCCGCGCCATGCTCGAGAGCCCGCACAATGCCGGCCGCTCGATCCTGTCGATCGCCCTCGAATGCGGGTTCCCCGAAGCCTCGGCCTTGAACCGCGCGTTTCGGCAGGAATATGGCCTCACCCCCGGCGAGGTCCGCTGGCGCCGCTGACGCCTGTCGGATCGGCCCAGGCGGGCGAAACCGGCGCCCGGTCAGAGGCTTCACGCCGCCCCGCGGGGGGCGGGGCCTGAAAACCCGTCTTCCCCACCCTATATAGCGCCGTCCCTGTCAATTTTTGCCCCCGCGCCGTTGGGTTGCATTGCCGCCGCGCGGAGCCTCGGCTAGATCTCCTCCCATGAGCAAATCCCCGAAGAAATCCGCACCCCGCCCCGGCTCCGACTTGATGAAAACCATCCATGTCCGGGGTGCGCGCGAGCACAACCTGAAGAACGTCGACCTCGAGGTCCCACGCGACGCCCTCGTCGTGTTCACCGGCCTCTCGGGCTCCGGCAAATCCTCGCTCGCCTTCGACACCATCTACGCCGAGGGCCAGCGTCGCTACGTCGAGAGCCTCTCTGCCTACGCCCGCCAGTTCCTCGAGATGATGCAGAAGCCGGACGTCGACCACATCGACGGCCTCTCGCCCGCGATCTCGATCGAACAGAAGACAACCTCGAAGAACCCGCGCTCGACCGTCGGCACCGTCACCGAGATCTACGACTACCTGCGCCTGTTGTTCGCCCGCGTCGGCGTCCCCTACTCGCCCGCGACCGGCCTCCCCATCGAAAGCCAGACCATCTCGCAGATGGTCGACCGCGTGCTCGAGATCCCCGGAGGCACCCGCCTCTACCTGCTGGCCCCCATCGCGCGCGGCCGCAAGGGCGAGTACAAGAAGGAGCTGGCCGAGCTTCAGAAAAAGGGCTTCCAGCGCGTCAAGATCGACGGCACCCTTTACGAGATCCCGGACGCGCCGAAACTCGACAAAAAGTTCAAGCACGATATCGATGTCGTCGTGGATCGGATCGTCCTGTCGAAGGCAGGCGATGAAAAAACTCGCGCCGACATCAAGAAGCGCCTGGCCGACAGCTTCGAAACCGCGCTCGGCCTCGCCGACGGCATCGCCATCGCCGAGTTCGCCGACAAGCCGCTCCCGAAATCGGAAACCGAAGGCGCCAACAAGAGCAAGAACGAGACGCACGAGCGCATCACCTTCTCGGCCCGCTTCGCATGTCCCGTGTCCGGCTTCACCATCGAAGAAATCGAGCCACGTCTGTTCTCGTTCAACGCACCCGCCGGCGCCTGCCCCGAGTGCGACGGCCTCGGCACGGAATTGCAGTTCGAGCCCGAGCTGGTCGTGCCGGATCCCGAGCTTTCGCTGAAGGACGGCGCTATTTACCCCTGGTCGCGCACCGGCAACACCTCGCCCTACTACGAGCAGACCCTCGAAGCTCTCGCCAAGCACTACAAGGTGCAGATGTCGATGCCGTGGGAGCGCCTGCCGAAGCACGTGCAGCTCGCGATCCTCTACGGCACCGGCGAGGAAGAAGTCGAATTCATCTACGAGGACGGCGCCCGCCGCTACAAAACCGAAAAGCCGTTCGAAGGCGTCATCGGCAACATCGAGCGCCGCTGGCGCGAAACCGACTCCGAGTGGGTGCGCGAAGAGCTTTCCCGCTACCAGGGTGCCCACAAGTGCGAAGCCTGCAGCGGCTATCGCCTGAAGCCGCAGGCCCTCGCCGTCAAGGTCGGCGGCCTCCACATCGGCGAGGTCGGCGACATGTCGATCAAGACCGCCAACCAGTGGTTCGCCGACGTCCCGAAAACCTTCACCAAGCAGCAGACCGAGATCGCGACCCGCATCCTGAAGGAGATCCGCGAGCGCCTCGTCTTCCTGAACGACGTCGGCCTCGAATACCTGACGCTGTCCCGCGCCGCAGGCACGCTCTCCGGCGGCGAGAGCCAGCGCATCCGCCTCGCGTCGCAGATCGGCTCGGGCTTGACCGGCGTGCTCTACGTGCTCGACGAGCCTTCGATCGGCCTCCACCAGCGCGACAACGACCGCCTGCTCGGCACGCTCCGCCACCTGCGCGACCTCGGCAACACCGTCATCGTCGTCGAGCATGACGAGGACGCGATCCTCACCGCCGATCACGTGGTGGACATCGGCCCCGGCGCCGGCATCCACGGCGGCGAGATCATCGCCCAGGGCACGCCCGACGACATCATGGCCGACCCGAAGAGCCTCACCGGGCAATATCTCTCGGGCGCCCGCCAGATCCCGCTGCCGAAACAGCGCCGCCCCTTCGACAAGAAGCGCACGCTCAAGATCACCGGCGCGCGGGGCAACAACCTGCACAACCTCACCGCCGAGATCCCGCTCGGCACGCTGACCTGCATCACCGGCGTCTCCGGCGGCGGCAAGTCCACGCTGTTGATCGACACCCTGTTCAAGGCCGTCGCCCGCAAGCTCAACAACGCCCGCGAGCACCCGGCGCCCTTCGACAAGCTCGAAGGCCTCGAAAACCTCGACAAGGTGATCGACATCGACCAGTCGCCGATCGGCCGCACCCCGCGCTCGAACCCCGCGACCTACACCGGCGCCTTCACGCCCATACGCGATTGGTTCGCGGGCCTCCCCGAGAGCAAGGCGCGCGGCTACGGCCCGGGCCGCTTCTCGTTCAACGTCAAGGGCGGCCGCTGCGAGGCCTGCCAGGGCGACGGCGTCTTGAAGATCGAGATGCACTTCCTGCCCGACGTCTACGTCACCTGCGACCAGTGCAAGGGCAAGCGCTACAACCGCGAGACGCTGGACGTCACCTTCCGCGAGAAATCCATCGCCGATGTGCTCGACATGACCGTCGAGGAAGGCGCCGCGTTCTTCAAGGCGGTGCCGCCGATCCGCGACAAGCTCGAAACGCTGGCCCGCGTCGGCCTCGGCTACATCCACATCGGCCAGCAGGCGACGACGCTCTCCGGCGGCGAAGCCCAGCGCATCAAGCTCTCGAAGGAACTGAGCCGTCGCGCGACCGGACGCACCCTCTACATTCTGGACGAGCCGACCACAGGCCTCCACTTCCACGACGTTGCGAAGCTTCTGGAGGTGCTGCACGAGCTGGCCGACGCCGGCAACACGGTCGTGGTGATCGAGCACAATCTGGAGGTCATCAAGACCGCCGACTGGATCATCGACCTCGGCCCGGAAGGCGGCGACGGCGGCGGCAAGATCGTGGCCGCCGGCACACCCGAGGACGTCGCGGCCGTCAAGGAAAGCTACACCGGGCGGTATTTAAAGGACTTGCTCGTGCGGCGAGCGAAAGGGCGTCCTGCCGGAGGCGGGCAAGCAAAAGACGGAAACGGCAAAAAACAGGCGGCGGAGTAGCCTCAGAGCGTTCGCCGCCCCACCACCGTCATGGCCGCGCAGGCGGCCATCCATGCAAGCTTCAACGGTCTGTCCGCTTCTGACCCAAAGCAGTCCTGAGCTAGTGCAGCGTGCCGCGAACGGTGACGACCGTAGTGCCGAGTTTGCGGACGTGACAAAGTCCGCTCGTGCTCATCGAGGCTCCCGCGCGAGATGTCAGCTGCTAACTCAAAAGCGGACTTTAGGAGAAGCGACGCGATAGCAGAAATAAAGAATCGCGATGGATGTCCTTGATTGCCCTGGCTTCATCATCCGCGTGCCAGCAGGCTTCCCAGAAGGGCTTCCGCTCACGCAACTAGGTAATGGCTATACACCATTAGGAATTTCGTCGTTCTTGAACGGCACCAACTTCTGCTCCATTACTAGATGCATTCAGCTCACAGAATTTCCTGCCCTGTCAATATGCAAGAGCGGCACGGACGCCGATGGACCTCCGCGAACTCTCCGACGATGGCTTTGTCTTTTACTTCGCAGGCAAGCGATCTGACATTGATGTCGACACGCTTGGCGATACGCTCTCTGCGTTGGCCGAGGCGCTGCGTCGTATCAACGAAGTCGTGGACCCTGAGTTTGAACTTGAGATAACCATCGAGGCGACCTCTGGCGGCAGCTTCTTTGCCAATGTCAGGATACGAAAACTAGCCAAGAGCCCTCTTGCCCGCATCGCTGGTCATCTTCTTTTGGCGATGCTGTCCGCCTACCTGTACGACCTCGCGACCTACAAGAAACCAGTGTTTAGGTTAGAGGGTGACGAGTTTGTCATCGTAACGGATCAGGAGGTCATCAAGCTGCCTATTGCTGTGCTTGAAAATCAGGAACGGATCGCTCGAAAGCCTGAGATTGCAAAGAGCATTAAGCAGGCGTTTGAAGCTGTAGAAGATAACGAGGAGGTCAACGGCGTTGCGATTATTCCGATAACACCTGAAGCCCGCCCGCTGATAGTGCTACCCCGTCACGAGTTTAAAACGATCATCCACAATGCTGGGCGGATTATTGAAGGTTCGAGAACACCGTTTCAGCTGACTCCACGCCGGACTTTCACTCGCACTACGACGGAGAGGGTAAGCCTCGTGATCGTCAAGGCGGTCTTACGCCGATCTCGTCGCAAGTGGCAGTTCACGTGGAACGGCACCGACATTTCAGCGCCAATCACCGACGCACCTTTCTTCGATAGGCTTGAATCTCGTGAGATCAGCATCTCGCAAGGTGATGCTCTTGACGTCGATTTAGCAGTCACTCAGTCCTTAGATGAAGATTCACAAGCATGGTCAAACGTGGAATTCGTCGTCACGCTAGTTCATGGCCTCATCCAGATGCCAAGGCAGCAAAATCTAGGTTTGTAGCACGCGCGTCTGAAGGCGCTCCACCGCCGCCACGCTGCGATGTGCCGACATGATTATGCAGGCGATCGCGGCCGGAGTGGCGTGTTGCAAAGAGAAGTAGGCATTCGAATGCCTATGCTTTCGTTCTGGCGCTCGGCTTTCTGTTAATCGCCCCGGCGTTGGCGAAAGCACGAGGCGAAACCAGCTTGTCAGGCAGATGCGTAACGCTTCTAGTCCGCAAGCGGATCCTGAGTGGGAGAATCGTACACCATAAGCCTCGCCAATAATTTTTGCTCAGGATCGCCCGCCATGTTGATGGTGAACGAAGCGCTTGCCGAAATTTCAGCCGCCGCGAAATTCTTACACAACGCATGGCGGCCGGTGATCGACCACGTTTCCCTGTTAAACATGGAGGTTCACAACCATCTCGACTGCGTGCGCAGGGTCGCGCTCAAGCGGCAGCACGATTGCATCAAAGCAACGCTCGCCCTCACCGAAGTCGAGCTGGGCGAGACGACCGTGCCTTTCCTTCGCCCTGCCGTCGAAGAATACATCTGGTGCGAGTATTTTAATCTCATTGGCCGTGAGAAGGCGTCTGTGCTTGTGGAGCACCTGCTGTTCTTCGACATGTACAATACCTTGGAGGCTCAGGCGGCCCATACCGGTGATGAGTCAATCGAAGCGATGGGCGTCACCATCCCGCGTCAGGCGTTCAAAAAAATTGAACCTGAACAACGCGAGAAGTATTTCAAGCTGTCTAAGGAGCTGGGTTTTCCCCGCCCGAAGCTTGACAAGCCAAAACCTCCTTCTTTCTTTTTCATTGCGACGAAGGTCGACCACGAGCGACTGTACAAATTCCTATACTTTGCGACCTCAAAGACGGTGCACTTCAGCACACACGAGCTTACGCGCCGCCCTTGGGGCAAGGTTCCTCACTTCAAAATTAAGTCGGAGATGTTCCGCGACTATTGGACGTGCTTTGCCCTGATATGGGGCATTCGGCTCTTCTTCTTCACTATGCAGGCGAACAAAGACATCATCATCGACCTTCCGGACCTCGACATGGAGGAGTTCAAAAACGCTCTCGATGCCATCCACAAGCACCGACACATCCCAATTTTTCTCGCGCGGGAATTTGGTTGGCATCCCGACGTCCCGCTCCCGACTATTTGAAATGACTACGTGGTTACCCCCAGCGGTCCAGCGCGCGATTGCAGGAGTCAGCGGCCAGCGTTCCGAACTGCATCCGCGAGGATGATGAGCCGACACTCCGGCCGACGATGCGCGTTCATTTGCCACTCCTCGTCGGCGTCCGCTTTTCACCTCTATCCGATCCGGCTGACGTCATCGCTCAGCACGTTCCGGCTGACGCCGCCTACTTCCGCTTATGGGACGAAGCATCTTTGTGCGGCGCACTGGGCGAATAGTTCGTCTTGGCCGCTACGGGCCCGTAGCTGACATCCAAAACCTTATCCCCACCTCCCCAACGCACGCCTACCCTCTCCCCATCCCGCTCATCCGGGGGCCGGCGCGAGCTGGGCGTTTGGTGGGTAGGAGCTGCGCCTCCGCTTATCGCTGGTAACATCAGCTAGACGAGCAAGGTGCGGAGCAGCTTTCTCGATGTGATGGATCGGGGAGCAAACGCGCGCACGGTGGATGTTCGGGCGCGCGGTTCCGTATCGGTGGAGGTCGTGTCGCGATGGAGCAACCTCATAAGTTGCTCATCTCCTCGCGATGCTGGGCAGCAGCGGGGCGGTCGAGGCCGCATCCCCGAGTTCTACCCACGGCCCGCCGCTCCGCTCCCCGGAGTTTCAACTTCTCTAAGGCCGCTCTTTGAACCTGCCTGGACACAAACCGTGAGCTCGGCGCCTCGCGGCTATTCAAGCGTACCCATCACTCAACAGTCGCGGCCGATTGCCCTCCGACGCATCAAACATGCTATAGCGCCCGCCATCACTTACACACACCTCCGACCCGCACACCACGGATCCCACATGACCACGCTGCCCGCCTGCCCGAAATGCAAATCGACCTTCACCTATGAGGACGGCAACCTTCTGATCTGCCCGGAGTGCGCCCACGAATGGTCGCCGGAAATCGCGACGGCGGTCGCCTCCGAGGAAGCGGGCGCCAAAGTGTTCCGCGACTCCGCCGGAAACGTCCTGCAGGACGGCGACACCATCACCGTCATCAAGGACCTGAAGCTCAAAGGCTCGTCCAAGGTCGTGAAGATGGGGACGAAGGTAAAGAACATCCGCCTCGTCGACAGCGATCACGACATCGATTGCAAGATCGACGGCATCGGTCCCATGAGCCTGAAATCGGAGTTCGTGAAAAAGGCCTGAGGCCGCACGTTCAGGGATCGATCGGCCACGGCACCGCGCACCGGACTACCCGCACCGGCCCGAGGAGGGCACCGGGACCGCCTATTCTGCACCGGTTGGCATCGGTAAGGATCTGCCAACCCCCGCGCCCCGTGGCGCCGAGCGGCCCTAGCTCTCGCCCTGCTCGGCCCGGAAGTCCGACAGATCCACCACGTTGCTGCCCGGCCCGTTCACTTCGGAGAAATGCGTGACCTTGTTGGCGTCGCACACGTAGAGCCACTTCCAGTCGAACAGCTCCCCGTCGCGGAGATAGCCCAGCACCGCGCCCTTTTTCGTGCGCCAGAACAGCCACGGCGGCAGCTCGGTGCCGTCCTTGACCCAGTTCGGCTCGATGTATTCGGACACGTCCTTCCAGTGGATCATAGGCATTCCCAAGAGGAGTGAGGCGCGCCCGTGCGCCGGGCTCGGCGGTTTGACGAGGGCACGCGTTCGAAAGCCCGCGGACGACGGGTCCGTTGACAGTGTGTGGATCTGCGAAGCCTAGCGCTTCTTGCCGCCGCCGACGTTCACGCCCGACCCGAACGTCGAAGTCTGCGCCGCGGGCTTGACCTTGTCCTGCTTCGGCTTGCGCTTTTCCTTGTTGCTCTTCTGCTGACCTTTGGCCAAAGCGCGTATCCTTCTCGATGGAGGGACGGCACCAGCGCCGTCTTGTACGGCGCAATACGCCGTCGACTCACCCTACCACGCGACGCCTCCCCTTGCCGAACATTCGCACGCGCCGACCGGAGCGCCGTCGTGCCGGAGCCGCACCCCATCGAACGACATCGCCCTGGCCGCATTCCACCGGAGACGGATAGCAATGGAGTGCCGCAGGCGAACCCGATGTGGAGCAGGCAGTCCCGAGACGTAATCCACATCTAAAGCGCCACCTCGCTCCGCCAACGGATAAAAATGCTGTATATTTTATGCGTTTCGGTTTTCAGGGGCGCGCCCGACCATGGCCAAGAAGCCTATCCCTGCCGAGTTGGCAAACCGCGAGATCAAGAACAATCTCACCGAGGCCGAAGTCACCCAAATCATCGAGGGCCGCGGCACCGATGACAAGGTTCAGGAAGTCTACGGCCCGACGCAGACCGGAGACGTCGTCTTCTGGGAAGCATGGGTCGTCGATGAGGACGAGCGTTGGGCCACCCGCTTTGTCGAGGTCTACGAGGACGGAAAATATTCGGTCTACGAAAGCTTCCAAGCCCTCTGCGTCCGCATCAACAAAACCCATCATGCCGCGATTTCACGTCGCGAGGAGGCTGAATGGGAGCGGGCGCAAAAGATGGCCGCGCAACAACACGGAAACCGCACTCAAGATCTCAAGCACATCGTCGGCGCTACGGCATTTATCATTGTCGTATTGGTGTTCGCATACGCCATCCTGCAAAGGGATACGGCGAGCGCCTATGTCGCCGCGGTGATATTCGCGTGCCTGATCGCAAGCGCCTGCTACTTTTTCTACGGCAAATTTATCGAGCCCCAAATCGCGCGGCCCCTCCCGGAAACCCCGAGCGACCAAACCTGAAATTTGGAAACCCGACGCGAGGCGGCGACGGGGGCGGACAGGTAAAGAAAGACCGGGTCGCAACGCTCGCCATCCCCAAAAAAACGTCATGGCCGGGCTCTACCCGCAGCAGCGTCGCGATCGCCCGCGCCCTTACGTCCCGCCCTTCGCAACAACCGTCTCGCACATGGACGTGATGCCAGACAGCTTATTCGTCGCCAGCGCCTCCCACTTCGCCATCTTGTCCAGGCACTGCGCGATTCCCGCGCGATCCGCATTCGCGTTCTCAAACTTGAACGCCGCGATCCAGGCATCCTTCTCAGCCTGGCTCGCCGAGATCCACGCCGGCGCCAAGCTCTTCTGATCGAGCGGCGCGGCCAGCGCAGTCCCACCCGACACGAGAATCGCAAGCGCGGCCAGCGGCACGAGCAGCTTCATGAGGATCACCTCTCGCTTCGAGACCAAGCGAGTGTGCTCACTTTCAAACCCAACGGCAATCGGCATCAAAACCTTCGATGGCCCATCCCTTCAATCGAGTGCCGGGTGCCCAATGCTGCGTGCCGCCCTTACCTGCCCCCTGCCGGCTGCCCGCTGCCTCCCCCCCTGCACAGCTTAGGAATAAAAAATCGTTGCACGCCTGTCCCACTGGCTTGCTAGCCTATGGGCCGCGACGCTCCCGAGGGGGGAGCCGCTTTTGAAGGGGAGGTGTTCATGAAGTTCGCAGCACAGGCTCTGTCCGCTCTCGCCGCCGTTGGCCTTCTGGTCGGCGCCATGGGTTCGGCTCCGGCGCTTGCCGGCGCCAAGAAGGAAGCCGCGCCCAAAACCATCTTCGACTACATCGAGGCCGACCTGAAGGCCATCGACAAGGAGATCGTCAAGGTCTTCACGCCGCCGAAGAAGTAACCCAATGCAGCACCGGCGCGGGGCGGCCCCAGGCGTCCTCGCGTCGGTCTCGACATCCCAAAGCAAAGGGACCGGGACAAAGGCCACACGCCTGGCCGCCCCCTGTTTATGAGCCCGATGGTTACCATGTCCCATCGCGGCCCTTGAAATCCCGCGCGGCAAGACTTTGATGTTCTGGCAGGCGTTTCAAGTGAGGCGTCACGGCCGGCGTTTGGTGGGGACCGAACCGTTGCGTTCTCGGTTCTGCGTTCACACCAGCCCATCGGAGCCCCCGCCGTGCGCACGCATTCAACCTCTCTCGTTTTCGCAGCCGCCGCCATCGCGCTCGGCTTCGCCACCCACCACGCCGCTTTGGCAGCCCCGCCAACCGCGACGCATCTGCCGATGATCGCGCAGGCCCAGGACACTGCGCCCGAAAGCACCGAGCCCCAGCGCGCCCCACCGCCGGACGATCAGGCCCTGACCAAGCCCAATACCAACCAACCCGTCACCGCCGCCGACATCGCCGAATGCATGAAGACCTGGGATGCCGACACCGGTATGACCAAGGCCGAGTACGAGAAATCCTGCAAGCGCACGCTCAAGTACTTCCCCGAAGAGCCCTGAAACGCTTTCCGCGCCGCAAAAGCATCGCGCCCATCGCAGCGCTCTGAAGCAGCCAGGAACAATCTGGATTGCCGCGCTCCACCGTCCACGCGCAACAGGAGAAACATTTCGGTCAACTGAGCGTTTCAAGCACGCCACCGACACAAGAAGCCAACCAGAAGGAGAAGGCCATGACCATGACGAAAGCTGCTCTGGTTCTCGCTGGCGCCCTCACCCTCACGGCGACAAGTGCTTCTGCCGCCGTCGTTTGCAACGATGAAGGCGACTGCTGGCGCGTCAAGGAGCGCTACGAGTACAAGCCCGAGTTCCGCCTCCGCGTCTACGAGGACGACTGGAGATGGCCCGAGGCCGAAAGAGAAAGATATCGCTGGCGTGAAAGCCGCGGCCGCGGCTACTGGCGCAACGGCATCTGGATCGAATTCTAGCTTCACGAAAGGGGCTGACGCCGGCGTAACCGTCGTGAGCCCCATACTGCCTCTTGATTTTGCTGAACACGTCTTGCCAGCGCTGCGCGAAAGCGTGAGAATTGCTTTTTATCGCGAAGATTTTTCTATCATCAGCAGCATTGGTGAGCGCTAGGATCAGCCCAAGAGGTACCCGTAATGCCCAACCAACCGACGCTCGATCTCGAGGAATTTCCGGCCCTTCCCCACAACAGCGACCACTGGTTCCACCACGACGGCAGAACGTTTTTCATCTGGCCGGCGCGCGACAGCAAAACCAAAGAAGTGGTTCACGTCCAGGTCGAGGTCACGAGCATCAGGACCGATGCAGTCGCCGAGCAGTTGAAGCCAAGCCGCCGCGCGATCGAGTTCGCCGCCCGGGAGCTGTATCACCCAGGCACGGATTTCGTTCGCCTGATGCGTCCGGATCGATACTGGTTTCAGCGTGGCGAAGACGGCGACCATTGAGTTGCGCTGGCACGCGGCACTGTTCCGCGTGGATCATCCCGGGCACGCGTCAGGCGGTATCATGACGGTCTGAAAAACACGCGCCGCCCGGGAGGCTTCCCCCGTGACGACCAGCGACCCTGAGCCCACATCTCGTGAACCCACCGCGATCAAAGTTCACGAAACCGTCGCCTACCGCGTCGACACCGCGCTGTACCAGCAGCTCCCGCTGGCGCTGTTCCTCGTGCTCCTAGGGCTCACTGTCCTCGCCTTCCCAGCCGGCAACAAATTCGAGCATCTGCTTGCCGCCGGCATCCTGATCGCAGCCGGCATCACCTGGATCGCCTACGCCCTCTACCGGCGCGCACATCCCGGCAAGGCGCTGATCACGCTGACGCCATCCCACCTCCTGTTCCGCATTCCTATGGTGAAGGACATCCGCATTCCCTGGCGCGAGATCACCGCTGTCGAGGTCATCGACACCTCCGCGTTCTTCCCGAGCCTCGTCCGGCCGCGCTTTCTCAAATTTCGCAACGTCACCGCAATCCGTGTCTCGCGCGCCTTCTACGACCGCAACATCCACATCAACTCGGCGTTCATGCGGGGACCTGGTTGGGGCAACACCTTCATCGTCGACGACAAGAGCGCCAAGGTCGCGCTTCACCACGAGGCCGTTGGCGTTCCGGCAGAGGAACTACGCCACGGGGTAGAAACCCGCTGGCGCGCGTTCGGCCCACCTGCGTCGACAGCGCTTGCTCAGGAAGCAACGCGCTCGCCGTCTTCACCTGCGCACGGACCCTCAAGCGAAGGCGGGACATTGCGCTCAACCTGGCGCACGACGAAGATCGCGGTGCTGCTCGTTGGCATCCTCGCGTTGCTCACCAACATCGCCGGCCTCTGGCAAACCTCGAGCCAGGAGAAAGACCGCAAAGAAAAAGACGAATGGCAGGCCCAGATCCGGAAATGGGAAGAGGACGACCGCCGCTCCGCCGAAGAAAGCCGCAAGCGCAATGAGGAGTGGGACGCATTCTGGCGCAGAAATCAGTTTTGAGACCCGCCTCCGACATACAGACAACACAGCAATCGCGATGGCCGCGAAAGAAGTTCCCCAGCATCGCGGCTAAGCTAATCTGCAGCCTCTATCGACGTGACGGCCCAGCACGTTCCCGCTATCGTCGCGTATGGCTTCTCTCGCAACATCCAAACCGATCCGCTGGCACTGCGTGGCCACTTTCGCAATTGCACTGCAGGCCCTCTTAACCTGCGTCGGGCAACTCGGCGTCATCAAACCGGCGCACGCCGAGCAGACAAAGCTCTCCAAGGAACAGGCGGCCGCCGCCGCGGCCTATGACAAAGCCCTCGCCGACTTTAGGAAAATCCTGGCGGAGCGGCGCGCGCAGATCGACGGCAAAAAGGCATCTTCGAAAAAGCTACCGCGCCTCCCAGGACAAGCCGTCTACCTTGCCCGCCTCAAGGTAATGAGCACCTACAAAGACCTGACCGAGGCTTGGCCCGAGCGGATCGGCCGAGCCAACAAATTCGGAGTTCCACCGGATCACTTCGACGCCGACATCGAGCCTCTGATCGACGAATACGCTGCCCTCTTCCAAGTCATGCAGGCGCCACCCGCGTTCGCTCAAGCATCCGAGACGCCGCGCCGCGATGTCGTCGAGCTTGGCACCGCCATCGCGCGCGCCAAAGGCGCGGACAAAGCCGCTGCCGATATGGCCGGCCGCATCGCGCTCGGCATCTTTTTCGCCGAAACCAATGCGCGCCAGAACATAGGCAATGCACGCTCGGATACCTACAAGGGAAGCCTGCAGACCGGGAAGTCCGAGGATCGGAATGGCCACAGGAAATGGGCAGCGATCAAGAAGAAGGTCGCGGCACTCGATCCGAAACTTGCCGCGCGCGACGACGCGGAGACGGCGCGCGCCGCGAAGATCGACCAGCGCTACAATCATTGGACGGCCGTGCGCAACGGCCTCATGAACGCCCACGCCGATCTCTTCTCCGATCTTCCGGAGATCGCGAAAATGCTTCCCGACGAGGTTGATCAGATGAAGCTGTTTCAGCTCATCCAGATCGTACCGACGCCGACGCGGGCCGCGTTGAAATCCGGCAATGTCGAGACCTACCGGATTTCCGACGCGCGCGTGATGGGCTTTCTGCGCAACAACAGCATCTTCACGTTCGGCAAGGCCAACCGGGCAAAGACCTCAGCCACCTACCGCGAGATCCTGGATGCGATGTGGCTGTTCACGCCGAAATTCGAAAAGGCACAGGCTAGCTTCAACGCCATCAAGCAAGGCGCCGCGGAATAAGCTTGCAAGGACATCCGGCACCCTATGCGCGTAAATTTGCCCTCGTTCTCGTTCCTTTGGTTAGGCTCTCGCGCCTGGACAAACGCCGGAGGGCAAAGATCCATGGCTTTCCCTGCTCGCTGCCAGTTGCCCGAGCGCGCCCTACTCGCAAGGCACCTCGACGGTCGTCCCGGCCGTCGCCGAGAACTTCTTGCAGCCGACCGGAGCCTCAGGCTTCGGCTCCCTGGCACCCTGCGCAGCCAATGCAGCAGTAGCGGACCCGGAGGGCGGGGCAGCGGCAGTTGCCACCCCAGCCGCGGCAGGCTCATTGGCTTTCGCACTATCGGTCGTGACGTCCTTGGGGGCGTCGTCGCCCTTGGCAGTTTGGGCCGGGGCAGTGGGCGGCGGCTTCTTGGCTATGTGCTTCTTGGCGGGCGGCGTGGTCCGCTCCGGCTTGGCAACTTTCTTGGCCTTAGGAGGCTTGCCGACGGGCGTGTTGACCACTTCCGGCGTGTAATTGCAGGAGATGCAAGCCTCGGCGGGCGAGCCGAAAAGCCCTGCGACGGCAAGAAAAGCGGTGGCGACGGCCAATTTCGTCCTGGTCACGGAAGCCTCCTACCGTTGAACAGCGGGCCTCGATCCGTTCGAACCCTGTCTATCCACATCCGGCACTCTCTCATTTGTTGGACGTCTGCACAACGGCCGCGACCAATAGAGAGCGGGAATCTCAGCACAAACCCAGATGGTCGGAAGCATTGGTCGGTTTCCCAAAGCCTCGACAGAGGCCAACCCGTTTTCCCCAGCTCGATCACAGACCCGTCGGCCGCATCCCCACAGAATCTGGCATTGGGAAATGGGCTGCCTTGCCCGTGCGCGTCGCAGCCGAGAAGGATGCGGACATGCTGGGATTGATCTCGGTCTTCGTAGCAAGCCTCGCGGGTTACGCGGATGTCGGCCTTTGGGCCATCGCCGCATGTGCGATTGCGCTCGCGTCGGCATCGTACGCAGAGCACCACGCTCTCTATCGTCGCGGCCAGGAAATCGGCCTTTCCGAGACCCTTCGCGGCACCGTGCTACGCAGTTTCGGCAACGGCCTGGTCGCTGCCGGAGCGGCCTACTTCTGCGGCTGGTTTCTGCGACTGATTTGATTGGACGAACGAGCACGGAAGTCACCGGTGTCGCGAGTCTTCGGGCCGCGCACGACGGTAGCGCGCTGTCGACCATCCCGGATGCGCTTGCGTAACCGGGATGGGGACTTGTCCGGCTCCCAGCGCTTTCGCTCTGATGGGTCGCGCCGATAGGCCGAAAGCGCTGCAAAAAAATCAGCGCAAATCCCATCTTCACCCATTCCCTGGCGGGCCGGCCCTTGCAAAGGCGACGAGCCGATCCACCTCCTGATCACGGGGAAACTGCAAAAGGCCCGAGCCAGTAGGAAGGCCGGCCGGGACTATGGAGGTAAGCCATGGTGACCGCTGATCCCGTCGCCGCTGCCGATTACCCGGCTCACGTCGAGACCTATCGGAATTTCCTGCTCGGCATCCGCTTAGCCGTCACTGCGATTGCGGTTTTGCTCGCCGTGCTCGCGTACGTCCTGATCTAGCGCAGGCGAGAACAGACCCTTTCTAAACGCGGCGCAGCACCGCCCCGCGCAGTGGGAGGGCGCGGTCTGCGCAACCGCGCCCCATTGCCTGCTGCCCGCTGCTTTACGTCGGCAGCACGGATTTGATCTGTTCTTCATATTGCTTCAGCGCTTCGAGCGCGCGCGTCTTCATCGCCGGCTCGCGCTCGCCGGCCGTATCAGGCTTGAAGCCCTCGATTGCGCTTCGCGCCTCGTCCAGCATCTTGGTGGCGGACTTCCACGGATTCATCTCGCGCTTGAGGTCCGATTGCAGCAGCTGGGTAAGAATGACGCCGGTGGCGAGCGCGAGGCCGGAAAGCTCCGCAACCTCCTTCTTGAGCTGAGCAATGGTCTCGTTAGCGTCGTTCAAATCCGTCATGGTCGAAATCTCCGTTATCGCGTTCCTCGCCGCTAGCTAACCCCAGGTTGGCCGCCGCGCAAGCACAACGCCTCAAGATCTCTACATTCCGGTTGCCGACAACCGCATACCTGTTGCGACCTACTGGCAGGGAACCGTCAGCGTCTGGCCGATCGTTGGAAAGAACTTCTTGCAGCCGACGTCCTGCGCGACCTCCTGGGTCTCTTGCGCCGGCCTGTCGCCGTCCTCGAGCAGCGCGGCGGTCGAAATCGTCTTGCTCTCCGAAGGGATATCGGCCTTCGCGGTCTCGATGCTCTTGGGCTCGGCGGCTTTGGCGGTTTCGACCTTCTTGGCGGCCGGTGCGCTCTTGGCAATACGCTGCTTGGAAGGCGCCGCGCGCTGCGGCTGAGCAACTATGACGCGCTTTTTCTGGAAGCGCTTCGCGTCGTGCGGCGACGGCGTATTCACGACTTCCGGAACGTAGTTGCAGGAGATGCAGGCCTCGGCGGCGGAGGCGAAAAACGTAGTGGCGGAAATGAGAGCCAGGGCGCTGGCGAGAATGGTGCGGTTCATGCGTGCCTCCCGAAGATGAGCCGCTCGGCTCGATGTTTAACCCCGAGGCCGATCATGTGACGAAGGCAGCACGGCCGCTGTTCCGACAGGAACACACCCATTCAGCTAAGGTCGGAACGCAGAGAAAACCTTTCCTCACCAGCATCTTACATTCAATCTCGAGCAGAGCGGAAAGCAAACCCATACCTAGTTCCCCAGGCCCAGAACCTGCCGGTTGCCCGCCCCCCGTCACCCCTCTTTACGCCTCCGGTTCGGCTGCCTGCCCCTGCCCGGCCCGAAACGCGTTCAAATCCACCACGTTGCTCACTGGCCCGGTAACGTCCGAGAAATGCGTCACCTTGTTGCCGTCGCAGACATAGACCCACTTCCAATCGAACAGCTCGTCATCGCGCAGATAGCCGAGCACCGCGCCTTTTTTCGTGCGCCAGAAGAGGCTTGGCGGCAACGCCGTGCCGTCCTGCGCCCAATCGGGCTCGACGTACTCGGCAATCTCTTTCCAGTTGATCATGGCAATCCCCTGCGCGGCGCCACCCGAAATACCCGACGTCCGTGCGTCCGGCACTCTCGCATCTAGCTTCGGTTAACGGGCTCTTCGTTACTGTTCTGAGATCTCAGCGCATGGCCCTTATCCTACAGAGGTGATGAGGCACGCAAGAAGGCGGCAGCGCGAAGGCAGGCCCGCACGTTATGACTTCCAGAATACCGCCCTCGTAAACCGCAAACGGCGCACGTGTTCCACAATCGATGATACCCGGCGCGTCAGTCTGTTTCGGAAGGATCAGATGCGCGGGACTTTACCGATTTGTATCCGCCGCACCGCTGGCAGCAGGGCGGCAGCCTCCCCATCAGTGTAGAGGGGCGTGCAAGCAGCGCGCGCCAATTCTCGATAAACCACAACAAAGGTATAATCCCATGCGTGCTCTCAGATATCTGCCGGCCTTGACGGCATCCGCACTTCTCATTGCGAGCAGCGGCGCCATGGCGGCGAACTACGGCACCGCACCACAAACGGGCCCGCCAGCCGCCTCCAGCAAATCACCCTCCACGATGAAGACGACAAAGGTGAGAACGCCGGAGTCGATCCAATGCTCGCAGGAGGCGGATGCGAAAGGATTGCACGGAAAAGAACGCGCGAAATTCCGCTCGGCGTGCAAGACAGCGCTCAAAGCTCACAAGCCCATGCCGAGCGCCACCAAAAGCTGACACGAAGCTCGAGCATGAACAGTCGGCGGAGGCATGAGGCCGCTTATGCTCCGCCGTCGCCTGCCTGAGACTGCCGGCTTGAGACTGCGATTGCGTCGTGAAAGGATGGTAGCGGAAATAGAATTTGGAAACCGGGCCGGAAGAGCTGAAGGACATGAACCTACAAGATCCTTCAGCGCGCCGGGCAACCGTGTCCGTCCGCAAGCGCAGCACGATGATAAAGCCGCGCCCGTCTCACACGCAGCGGGCGCACCGGCCCAGCGCGCTCTTCACCTGGATCAAGCGTGAGAGCCTAGCCCTTCTGGCTCTCAGCGGCGCGGCACTTACAGTCCTCGCCGAACTGGGAAAGACAATTCCCCTCGCGCCGCAGATATCGGACCTGCTCACGAAGTGGCAGGACATGACACGTGCGATCTGGCGGCCGCCGCTCGAACTCGCCGGAGTGACGCTTCATCCCGACCTCGTCGCCGCACTCAACGTCGCGGCGTTCATGGCGCTGCTGGGAGCGGGCGCGCGTGTCTCTGCAAGCTTCTCCACCCCACCCTTGGCGCCGATCGCCTTTGACCGCTTTTTCGATGATCAGACATGGCCGAGCCTTTTGGTGTTTGCGGCCTTATGTATGACCTTCCTGATCGGCCACGGCGCCAACCCGGACAACGTCCTGACCATTTGGGGCAGCCCGGAGATCGGCAAATACGCGTTCGCGATCATCGTCACCGCGGGATACTTCGCCGGAGATTTCATCGGCCACCGAGCTTTTCATCTGCGTCTTTATCGCCTGGTCGCTCTGGTCGCGATCCTGGTTGGCGCGAACTTCGCGCTTATCTATGGGCCGGGCCTCATGAAAGCGTGAGTGCGTTCAGAACCGCCAAACCCCTCGGGAATTCACCCTCCGCACACGCGAGCTTCCATGTGCCGCATGCCGATTGCCGCATACCCCTTGCGAACGCATCCGGAATTTCAAAGTGATGTCGCGCCCGCATTGGATGCCGTCCGTTGATGGCAAGCCCGTGCAAGGGCTCATCTTGATTGCAAAGCCGTAAGGCTTCGTTCCACAGCAATTCACCCTCACAGGTCCCCACACATGCCCGGACATTTCGATCGTTCGCCCCTTCGCATACTCGCCTCCCTGATCTTCGGATCGCGCTGGCTGCAGGTGCCGTTGTATCTGGGTCTGATTGCCGCCCAGTGCGTCTACGTCTTCCTGTTCATGAAAGAGCTGGCCCACCTCATCTCCCACGCCAGCTCATTCGGCGAGCAGGAAATCATGCTGATCGTTCTCGGTCTGATCGACGTGGTGATGATTTCAAACCTGCTCGTCATGGTGATCGTCGGCGGCTACGAGACATTCGTTTCGCGCTTGAAGCTCGAAGGCCACCCCGACCAGCCGGAATGGCTCGATCACGTCAACGCCAGCGTGCTCAAGATCAAGCTCGCGATGGCCATCATCGGCATCTCGTCGATCCATCTCCTGAAGACGTTCATCGAAGCCGGAAACCTCGGCACCCAAGGCGCGAAGTTCACCGAAGCGGGCGTGATGTGGCAGACCATTATCCACATCGTGTTCATCCTGTCCGCCGTGGGCATCGCCTACGTTGACAAGCTCGGGCGCGACATCCCGTCGAAGGGCGCTGCGTCTCACTAAACCATGATCGCTTCAGGCCTTACCAGCCTGAAGCATGAATCATCGGTCTCACTAAAAACCACCATGATCGCTTCAGGCCCACGCGCTCCGATCGTCGCGTCCCCTATCGGACGCGGCGTGAATCGGCAGCGCAGAAAAAGTCTGAAGCGTGAATCATCGGTCTCATCAGCCTCTGATGCAGAGCAGTGAGGCCGCGCGATCATATGGATCGTGCGGTCTCAAACCACCAACAGTCGCGCTTCCGTCAAATCAACCTCGCGCACGAGCTTCCGCACCAGGTCGTCCGAAAGCCTGCGCGAACGCCCGAGGCGATAGATCTCGTCACGCTCGGCGCGCAATCCCGCGAGGCGCAGCTCGCGATCGATCCCTTCCAGCTTGCGAAGGCGCTGCGCTTCGTCACCCGTCTTCGAGCGCCCGTCGATACGATCGCGGTAAAGCTCCATGATGCGGGCTCCGACATCCGCATAAATATCGGCGTCGGGACGCCCGGCGCCGAGATCGTGTTGTAGCAGCTCGATGGCATGAATAGCCGCCTCCGACGCGGCGTTCCGCGCCTTGTCTTCCTCTTCCTGGTGCGAAGGCTCGGGCGGCAGCTCCAGCCCCCGGAGCAGCAAAGGCAAGCCCACGCTGGCCGCGATGAGCGAGAGGATGATGACGCCCGCCGCCAGGAAGATCGCAAGATCGCGCGCCGGGAACGGGCTGCCGTCGTTCATCACGAGCGGAAGCGTCAGGATGCCCGCCAGCGTGATCGCACCACGAACGCCCGCCAATGTCGTCGCGGCGATCAGGCGCCAGCCCGGCCTCTTGAACTCTTCTCCCTTGCGCGCCGCTCGGAACATTGTGAAACGCAGCGACACCCACACCCAAAGGAAGCGCAGGGCCGCGAGCGCGAAGTTTATGGCGACGACATAGAGCAATAGCCATGCGGGTTCGTGATGCCCGGTATCGCGGACCACTTGCGCGGCCCCGGCGATGATGTTCGGCAGCTGCTCCCCGAGCAGGACGAAGATGGTGCCGTTGGCCGCGAATTGCACGGTTTCCCAGACCGCGTTGCGCCGGACGCGCGTGATCGGCAGCGCCTGGCCGGATTGTTCCGCGTAGCTCATGCTGATCCCGGCCGCGACGGCCGCGAGGATGCCCGAGCAATGCAGATGCTCCGCGATCAGATACGCACCGAATGGAATGAGAAGGCTGATCAGGATTTGCGAGCCGGTTTCTTCCCCAAGCCGCCGCGACACCCAGTTCTTCGACCAGGTCACGCCCCATGTGACGGCGATACCGATCGCGATCCCGCCGATCGCGAGCCAGAGGAAACTCCCGAACGCCTCGACCAGCGAGAACGTGCCGGTCAGTGCCGCGACGACCGCGAAGCGCATGCAGACGAGGCCCGAGGCATCGTTGAGCAGCGATTCACCTTCCAGGATATGCATGAGGCGTTTCGGGATCGGCACGCGGGCCGCGATGGCCGACACCGCGATCGGATCGGTCGGCGAAACGATCGCAGCGAGCGCGAACGCCACGGCGAGCGGCATGGCCGGAATCAGCCAGTTGATGAAAAAGCCGACCCCGATAACGGTCAACAGCACCAGCCCGAACGCGAGTTCCAGGATCGTGCCCTTGTCCCGGAAAAGACCCTCTTTCGGAATACGCCATCCGTCCAGAAATAGAAGTGGCGGCAGAAACAACAGAAAGAAAATATCGGGCTTCAGCACGACGCCGAGATCGGCAACCGAAGCAATGACAGCTCCTAGCGCAATCTGCACCAGCGGCAACGGGATGGGCACCCGCGAAGCGCGCGAGAGCGAGCCGCTGACGACCACCGCCAGCAGCAGAAGCAGTGCCGTTGTGACCATTTCCATTCAGAAGTCTCGATTTCGCGTTGGCCCGGCTTTTTCGGAAGTCTCGCGCCGGACTTGCATGCGCTCGGCCGTTTGTCCATCCCAATGCCGAAATTTGCTGTCACGCGAGAGGCCGGCGACGCGGCATTCTGTTTCAGGTTATCTGCGTCTCCCCGTCGGGGGAACGTGATAGGGTCCCCGCCGCCATACACAGGGAGCAAGGCAAAAAAATGCGATCGACGAAACGCACCAACACCCTCAAGGCACTTACCCTCATGATCGCGCTCGCGGGCGCATACGCCGTCGGCGCACCCGCCATCGCAATAGCTCAGGAGACAGGAACAGAAGTGACAACTGCATCAGGATTGAAGATCACGGACACGCAGGTCGGCACCGGCGCGACGCCAAAGACCGGCCAGACCTGCGTTATGCACTACACCGGATGGCTGTACGTCGACGGCGCCAAGGGCCAGAAGTTCGACAGCTCAGTCGATCGCGGCGAACCCTTCGAGTTCCCGATCGGCACCGGCCGCGTGATCAAGGGATGGGACGAAGGCGTCGCCACCATGAAGGTCGGCGGCAAGCGCACACTGATCATTCCGGCCGAGCTTGGTTACGGCGCACGTGGTGCCGGCGGCGTGATCCCGCCCAACGCGACGCTGATCTTCGATGTGGAGTTGCTCGGCCTGAAGTGAGGCACGCACGAAGCTCAACCTTCCTCCCGGACGGCGCTCTGCGTCGC
Organism: Hyphomicrobium sp. LHD-15; assembly: GCF_031157355.1. GTDB lineage: Bacteria > Pseudomonadota > Alphaproteobacteria > Rhizobiales > Hyphomicrobiaceae > Hyphomicrobium_C. The sequence goes on along the minus strand of NZ_JAVIFT010000007.1, from coordinate 50,220 downwards.
TCCGGGAGGTCTGGCGCTCAATCGTTGCGCCGCACCCGCCGCTCGGCCTTTTGCCGGGCTTTTTTATTTACGTATCGATTTTCGCCGCTGAGCTTTTTGCAGAATGCACTGTTGGTGCCGCTCAAGCAGCCGTAGCGCTCAAGAAGCTCCGCATCCTGCTCGCTGATCGGCCCACCCGCGCGGGCATTGGCACGGGCATGTTCGAGATCCCAATAGGATTGGGCGCTCGCGATCGTTGGGGCCACCGCCATCAGGGCGCCGAAGCCCGCTATTGCCAGTATCGAGCGCCGCATGTTGGCCTCATCCAGAACCAGGTTGCCTAGCCACGAGGTAATCATCAGGCGCGCAACGTCAAGCCCGGCATCCCGTCCTGCCCGCTGCCTCCTGCCTGTTGCCTCTTCTCTACCCTGTTCCCCACGGAATAGCACCCGGCCTCCTGGCCCGGCACAACTCCCCTCACAAGTTTGCCAGACGCAACTTTTGAACAGGGGATGCCCCGCCATGCTGCTCGACACGCGCACCTTAAAGATCGCTGCCGCGGCAAGCGCCGCTCTCTGGTCGGCCTCGGCCCACGCCGCTTCTGACCCCACAGGTCTCTGGTTCGATCACAACGGCCGCGGCGCGGTAGAAATCGCGCCCTGCGCCGGTGGCAAGGGCCTCTGCGGCTACGTCGTCCACATCAAGGACGAGAAGAACACAAAGCGCTGCGGCATGCAGATCCTGGGCAACGTCACACCGGGAGGAGGCGGGTGGATCTACAGCCCCGACCGCGGCAAGAAATACAGCGTCGAGCTGACGCGAACCGGCGACGACACTCTGCGCGTCGTCGGCAATGCCGGATCGTTCTTCAGCAAGACTTTCACCTGGAACCGCGCCCCGGACGACATCGCGCGCTGCGGAGAAACCACCGCCGCCGCACCCGCAAAAATCGTCGAGGCCAAGGCTGATGCGCCGATTGCGAAGACCGACGCGGCCCCGGCCAAACAGGCATCTCGCGAACCCGCCACGACGCGTTCGCTCGGCGGCGCCAACAGCGCATCCCTCGCCTTGATGGGCACACCTAAGACACCGAAGGCCGAAGTGGCCCCTGTCGCCGCAACGACCGAAACACCCTCTCCGGCGCCCGCACCCGCGGCCACCAAGGAAGCGGCTCCAGCTCCGGCACCGGCAGAGAAGCCGGCATCGAAAACCACGCCGGAACCCATTGCCGCAACCGAGGAGGAAAGCTTCGACTCCGCGCCGAAGCGCGACTGCAAGTTCACGATCCCTTACGTCGGCCGTGTCATTTCGGTGCCTTGCCGAGACTGATCCGACGAGCGTGCTCTGAACACACGCTTGAGCCGACGCGACGCGGTGACGATGCGGGAGGTCCCCCTCGCATTGTCACCGCGCAATTTTGCGCAACAGCACCGCTGCTACGAGAGCCGCCGAGATCGCCCCAAGGGCCGATAGGCCGGCGGTGACCTCGAACGCATGAACGAAGGCCGCGCGCGCCGTTGCAAGCAACGCATCGCCATCCGCGCCGCCTAGCTCCCGGGCCATGGCGACGGCACCGCCAAGCGTATCCTTCGCCGCATCGGCCGACTCTGCCGGCAGCCCCGCCAGCACCTCGCCGGCCATCACGTCCCGGTAAATCGCGGTGAGAATGCTCCCGAGCACGGCCATGCCGAGCGCTCCGCCGAATTCGAAGCTCGTCTCGGAAATGCCGGACGCCGCACCCGCCCGCTCCGGCGGCGCCTCCGTCATCACGACGTCGGTCGTGATCGCCCCAATCGGCGCGAGGCCAAGGCAAAACACCATCATCCCGGTGAACAGCAACCACGGCGTCTCGGTAGAACCGAGCTGGGTCAGCATCGCGAAGCCGACCGCCGAGATTAAAAAACCGCACGTAATGACGATTCGCGGATGGAAATGGCGCACCAGGAACGGCGCCGCCATTGATCCGAGCGCGAACGCCACTCCGGACGGCGAGGTCCAGATCCCGGCCTCGAGCGGTCCCATCCCGAGCACGAGCTGCAGATACTGGGCGATGAACAGGAACATGCCGAAAACGACGAAGATTGCGACCACGTTGATTGACAACGCCGCCGTGAACCCAGGCATCCGGAACAGCCGCACGTCGATCAACGGATCGGCCAGCACAGCTTGCCGCCGGAAGAACAGCACGCCGACGAGCAGACCCATCCCGATCGCGACCGCAGGCAGAAGCCCCCAGCCGTGCTCTGCGATGCGCTTGATGCCGAAAATGATCGCCAGCACCGCGACCAGCGATTGCGCCGCGCTCAGGATATCGAGCCGCCCGGCGTTCTCGTCTTTGAACTCGGGAAGCAACGCGGGCCCCAGCGCCAGCAGAAGCAGCATGATCGGAACGTTGATGAGGAACACCGCACCCCACCAGTAGTGGTTGAGAATGACGCCGCCGACCAGCGGACCGATGGCAGCGCCTGCGGAGAAACAGGCGACCCACACGCCGATGGCAAAGCTGCGCTCGGCGTCGTCGCGGAACATGTTGCGGATCAAGGAGAGCGTCGACGGCGACATCGAGCCCGCAGCTAATCCTTGCAGCGCACGCGCGAAGATCAGCATCTCCGAGCTCGTCGAGAACGCAGCGAGCACCGATGTCGCGCCGAACAGAGCCGCACCGATCAGCAGCAACCGGCGCCGGCCGATGCGATCGCCGAGTGTCCCCATGGTGATCAGCGCACCGGCCACCATGAATCCGTATATGTCGACGATCCACAGCAGCGCGGAAGAGCCGGGCTTCAACGTTTCGGCAATTTGCGGAACCGCGAGATGCAGGACCGTAAGGTCCATCGAATAGAGGATGCACGGCAGCGCAATGACCGCCAATCCGATCCAATCGCGCCGCGACGCCTTCGCACCGTTGATATCGGTGTCCTTAGCCATGATCGAGCGCGCCTCCAAGCGACTGCCCCCTCTGGAAGCTCGTAAGCAACACGCACGATCAGAACAAAGATCCGCGCGAGGAGAACAGCCGCTCTTTAGATCGCTTCCAGAAAAGAGGGAAGCGTTTTCGATCCTCCCAACCGCGCTCGGCATCCGTTCGAATTAAGCGCCCCACGGATCATCCAGTGTTGCCTTGCATGATCGCTGTAGTGCACTACTACATGCGTATTTAGCGATGTAGTAGTGCTTTGAGCCGAGTGTAGGGAATGCCGCCAGCAACTAAAAAGCATGACAAACTGAGCGATCGGATACGTGTTCGCGCGCGCAAACTGTCGCCTTCCCTTGCACGCGTGATCGCCTTTATCGACACCCACCGGCAAGACGTCATGAGCATGTCGGCCATGGAGCTTGCCATGGCGATCGGAACTTCGGACGCGACTGTGATCCGCGCCGTGCAAGCTGTCGGATTTCATGGGCTACGAGAGCTCAAGCAGGATCTGGCCACATCATTCGGCACGGGACAGACGCCGGTCGATACGATCACCCGAACCTTCGCATCCCTCAAGCAGCGCTCGCTGACGGCTGTCGATCAGGTCTTTTCCGATCATCAAGAAGCGTTCGGCGCTTTGGCATCGGAGGAGACGCGTGCCAGCATTTTCGCAGCAGTTCGACAACTTGCGCCGGCAAAGAAGATCGCCGTGTTCGGGATCAGCTCGACGGCGTTTTTAGCCCGTTATTTCGCACTTTCTCTCAATCGGATCGGCCGCTCAACGATCGTCATAGATGGGTCCATGGCCCCCATTCCCGAACAACTTCTCGAGATCCGCAACGTCGATGCCCTGTTGATGCTCGCCTACGGAAAGCCATTCAGGGAGGCCGCCTCGACAGTCGCCGAGGCCCGTCGCCGCAAGGTGCCGATCGTCCTGCTCACCGACACCAAGGAGCAGGCCATCACACGCCACGCCGAGGTGATCGTCCCGGTACTCAGAGGCCACGCCGGACGCATTGCCATGCACGGCGCCACCTTGGTCTGCCTCGAGGCGATCAGCTTCGCGCTGACGGCCGAAAATCCGCAGGAGGCGATATCCACGATCGAGAGACTGAGCGAGCTGCGCAGCGCCATTTACAAATAGCCGGCGTGTCCATTTTGCATCAGCGACCGCATTTCTCGGATCGCCCGCGTCAAATTATTTACTACTACAGTCAGCAATTAAAATCTGGCCCTCACACCAGCCAGCCAGCCACCGCGCCCACGGCGCCTTAGCCAGCCAGCCAATCAACATTTGAAGTTGGAGCCGCCAGAGCTGCATCTGTGGCGGCTCCCTCTCTCCGTTAAAGTTTGGGGGACGATCTATGCGTCACATCAGAAGCAACGGACCTCGGTCCGCGGCGATCATTGTAAGTGCAGCAGTATCATGTGGCTTGGGGCTTGGCCCGAAAGCGATGGCGCAAGAGAAGCCCGCCGAGCTGCCGCCTTTGGAGGTGACGGCAAAGCAGTCTACAAAAAAGAAGAAGGCAGCGCCTGCGAAGGCCGCGCAACCCGCGCCCGTGAGCGCACCTATCGAAGCCGCTCCTGCAACCAAGACGGCTCCCATAACGGTCTCCGGAGAGCCGAGCATCGGCACCAACACGACCGAGATCACGTCGCAAGACCTGGAGCGCATCAACCCCACCGACATCAAGGACGTCTTTTCCGGCCAGCCCGGCATCCTCGTCGGCAGCTCGATCCCGATGTCGCAGAAAGTCTACGTCAATGGCGTCGAGGAGACGAACCTTGCCGTCACCGTTGACGGTGCTGCTCAGAACAACAAGGTCTTCCACCATAACGGCACGAACCTGATCGATCCGAGCCTGCTCAAGGCCGTCCGCGTTGATGCGGGCGTGGCACCCGCCGATGCAGGCTTCGGCGCGCTCGCAGGCTCCATCGCCTACGAGACCAAGGATGTCGGCGACCTGCTCGATCGCGATGGCTTTGGCGGCTTCGCCAAAACCCAGTTCAACACCAACGGCAATGTCTTCACCAACAACCTCGCCAGCTATGGCATGTCCAACGGCTTCGAGATCCTGGGCTCTTTCAGCTTCGGTGACGGTGATGAATTCGAGGCCGGCAACGGCGAGACAGTCAAGGGCACCGAGACAAACTTCCTCAGTGGCCTCGGCAAGCTCGCCTATCAAGCCCCCACCGGCGATCGCTTCGAAATCAGCCATGAGCGTTTCAACGACGACGCAATCCGGCCCTATCGCGCCAACGCCCATATCATCGGCAGGCCATATGAGCCGGCTACGCGTCCCTACGAACTCAACCGCCAGTCCACCGTGTTCAACTACAGCGACGCGACACCACAAGGTTGGTGGGACCCAAAGATCGTCGTCGCATACAGCAAGTCGGACGTAACGGTGCCTCTCTATGAGAGCGCTACCGACTTCTACGACGTATCCGGCGAGTCCGATGCCTGGAGCGGTAAAGCCGAGAACAAATTCAACATTGGCATCGGCAACGTCGTTGCCGGTGTCGATTTCAGCAAGCGAAATGCGAAGCTCTTTGACGTGAGATACGGCAACGCCGACGAGCAGAGCACGGTTGTCGGCGCCTATTCACAGGCTCGTATCGAACCTGTGACCGGGACGCGGCTTTCCTTCGGCGGACGCGCTGATCAACAGTGGTTTACCGGCGTCAACGGACGTGAATGGGAAGAAGGCGGTCTAAGCGGAAACATTTCCGGTGAGCAGGATCTGCTCGGACGCTTTCTGACGGCCAAGGCCGGCTATTCGCATGTCTGGGGCGGCATTCCTCTGGCCGAAAACTTCGTGATGAACCCAGTTTGGACCTATCCGGGCGGCCCAGACGCCGTAGTTGCCGACAACTACACCGCCGGCCTCGTCGCCCGCTACAAGGGCTGGACGTTCGAAGGCAGCGTGTTCCGCACGGAGATAGACAACGCACGCGTCGCCCTGTGGGGCGAACCGAACAGGTCCGGCGTATATGGTTCGGTTCAGGCCTTCGATGTGGAGACGGAAGGCTTCGAGATCGGCGCGGGATACGAATGGCGTAACGGGTTCTTGCGCGTCAAGTATGCCAACATCGACGCGACGATCGATGGCAAGCCGGCCGACTCTTATTTGGGCAACTATCTTGTGACGCCCTTCGGAGAGATGATCACCGTCACCGGCGCACACACTTTCGAAGGAACAGGCGTGACCATTCGCGCCGACGCACTGTTCGCGCCGGAATACGATCGCGTGGCCGCCGGCTATCCGCCATATCCGAGCTATACGGTATTCAACGCATTCGTCGAATACCAGCCGGATTTGCGGGGCTATGACCTGACCTTCAGGCTCGATGTTCGCAATATTTTCGACGAGACATACGCGGAACGCGCATCCTATGGCCACGAGTTCGTCGGCGAGGTCACGCCGCTCTACGAACCCGGCCGCTCGTTCCTCTTGAGCACGACCGCGAAGTTCTGATTTCCCACGTCCGAATGAAGAAAGAGCGCCGCGGCGTTTGCGGCGCTCTTTTTTGTTCCAGCCCACACACCGCGATCTACGCAGCCGTGTTGACAGCGGATTGCACCGGCTGCCGCAATCCGGTCAACTTGGGATCGAAGAAATTGTAGGTACGCCGCCCCGTTTCCTTCGAGCGATAGAGGGCGAGGTCCGCGTGATGAAGCAGCTGCTCCTTGCTGGTCCCATCGCGAGGCGCAACCGCGATACCAATCGACACGCCCACATGCACTTGATGGCCTAGGATCTCGTAGGGCGCCGAAATTTTCTCGACGAAACGTTCTGCCAAAAGCGCGGCCTCGTTCAAAGGATCGTTCGAAGCCTGTACGACAACGAACTCGTCGCCGCCGATGCGCGCCACCGTATCCGTCTTCCTGACACAACTCCGGATTCTCGCAGCAACCGCGATCAGCAGCGCATCGCCGGCCGCATGGCCAAGCGTATCGTTCACCTGCTTGAACCGATCGAGATCCAGGTACAGCACCGACACGCTCTCATCGGGTTGGGCCGCGGCGAGCGCTTGCTCGAGCCGCTCACGCAACAGTATCCGGTTAGGAAGATCGGTCAGGCCATCGTGAAGCGCGAGATGCTTGATGCGATCCTCGAGACGAATCCTGTGCGTGATGTCCTCGTGCGTCGACACCCAGCCACCACCCTCCATCGGGCTGCGCACCACAGCGATCGAGTTGCCATCGGAGAGCGCATGCAGGCTCTCTTTCACAAGCGAAACGTCCTGGATGCGGTCCGGAAGATAGTCGGCCGGCATCCCATCCTTGTAGATATTGGTCGCCACATGATTGTCGATGACGGCAGTCAGTGGCGTGCCGGGTACGCGCAGATGGGCGGGTATCCCGTACATCGCCGCATATCGCTCGTTGCACATGACGAGGCGCTGCTCGCCATCGAACATCACAAGCCCCTGTGACATGTGCTTGAGCGCCGCATCGAGCTTTACGTTCTGCTCTTTGAGCTGCGATTGGATCGCCTTGTTCTCCGAGATGTCCATGCGCAGGCTCATATAGCCCTTGAGCGCTCCGTCGGCGGTTCGCACCGCCATGTTGATGCAATGAACCCAATAGGTTTTGCCGTCCTTCGCGCGATTGCAAACCTCGCCCTGCCATACATCCCCGCGCACCATCGTCGCGAACATGTCTTTCCAGAACTCCTTGGGGTGATGGCCGGAGTTGACGATCCCGTGCGTGCGCCCGATCAGCTCCTCGCGGGCATAACCGCTGATCTCGCAAAAGTTGTCGTTGACGTCGGTGATGAGGCCACGCTGATCGGTCTCGGACAGGATCGCCAGTCGATCGAGGATCATCCGCTGCAGCTTGAGGCGCGCGACCGCTGACGCAAGTTGTTCGGCCTGCGCATTCTTGGAGCGGAGCGCATCGTCGAGTGTGGTTGCGACGCGCTTGAGCTCCTGGTTTGCCGTGAGTGCGGCAAGCACGAACGGCCTTACGATCCAGAAACAGATGAGCGGCGCGCCGAACATCGCGATCAGCGCGGCATCTATCGTACGCCCGGCCGGCAAAGCAATCGTATCGGGATCGGCAGGCAACAACGCCAGCACGGTCAGATGAACCACGAAAACGGTGAAGGCGATTTGAGCGGTGAGCCCCACCAGCTCTCTCGAAACGGTTGGAAAGCGCAACGTGCGTGTCATAAATTTCGCCGAGGGAGAACCGGGTTGAATCAGAAACTCGGGCCGCGCCGACGGCCTAAGAGCGCTTAGAAACATTCAAAGCAATCAAAGTGTACGAATTGCATGAAGCATTGCTTAGAGAAGATGCTTAATTATTTGTTTGCGCTGATTATTCGCGGAATTCGCGGGCCATTTTCTCAGGCAAAGGTACCGTCGGTGGAGCGACAATGCGTGGGGGCTAATGTGCCAGCGCTCAGCGGTAGACGTAAGTGATCACGAACGTCCGGTCGACGGCCGTCGACTTGTAGGGCGGCAGCGGAAAATAGGTCTGCCGCGTTGCAAACACCACGCTCTGGTCGAGCCCGCCGATCCCCGATGGCTCGAGCACTTGCACCTGCGCGAGATCGCCGTTCTCGGTCAGGAGAAGACGCACCGTCACCCGACCCAACTGTCCCTGGGGCGGCGGCATCGTCTGCCGGAGGGCCCGCAGAACGGCACGTCCGAACTCGTCGTTTTCGCCCGAGCGTGTGATCCCCGGCGGGCGCGTCGCGGCCGCGGAACGTCCGGGCGGCGCACTCATGAGATCGCGCGGCGTTGGCTGCAGACGCGCCTCCTGCTGCGGCTTCTTCTTGGCTGGCGGCGAAGGCTTCGCGGCCGCCTCGGCGGGCTTGGCAGGCTCCGCTGCTTTCTCTGGCGGCGTAGGTGTAGGCTCGGCCTTTTTCTGGGGCTCAGCCTTCTCGGGTTGCTCGGTCGGCTGCGGCACCGTCGCGAGATCCGGCAACGTGGTCTCGAAATCCCGTAGCGCCGACTTCGCCTCGGCCGGAGGCTCTTGCGGCTTGGGTTCGGAAGGAGCGAGCGGAGGTGGCTCTGCCGCCTTGGGAGCGGGCTCGGGCGGAGCTTCCTGCCGCGAGGCTTCGGGCTTCGGCGGCTCGGGGGCAGGCTCCGCAGGTTTCGGCGCGGCTGCGGGCGGAGGCGCCGGTGCACCCGGAGGCGGGGACGCAACGGATTCGAGGCTCTTGAGATCGGCCGAGGTGACAAGCTCAACCGAGATCGCATTATCGACGCCCGAGCGATCGCCGAGCGTTCGTTGCGAAACGTTGCGCGCAAGTTCTACGAAAAGAGCCGCATGGCAAAGGAAGGCCACACCGAGCGCAATCCAGAAAGCGCGTTGCCCGCGCTCCGTGGGCGGAACCAGCCTCTCGCTCAGCGCAAAGGTTTCATCGGCCGTTTGCATAAGCTCATCCGCACCAATCAGCCGCCTGGCCGAAGCACCTTATCACATCAGATGGCGCCACCCGGGATTGCGGACAACCGGCAGGTTGTCGCGTCCACATGAACTAAACGGCCTCCGATAGCATTTCCAAGGCGAAGGCTGGACGTCGTATAAGAGCGCCAGCGGAGGTCGCTCATGAGCAAGCGCGGAACCATCAGAGCCGGCATCGGAGGCTGGACCTTCGAGCCCTGGCGCGGCGTGTTCTATCCGGAAAAGCTTCCCCAAGCCAAGGAGCTGCAGTTCGCGAGCCGCGCGCTGTCCACCATCGAGGTCAACGGCACATACTATCGCTCTCAGACACCCGCCACCTTCGCCAAATGGGCCAAGGACGTGCCAGAAAGCTTCGTGTTTTCGCTCAAGGGACCGCGCTTCGCGACCAACCGGCGCGTACTCGCCGAGGCCGGCGACTCGATCAAACGCTTTCTCGACTCCGGACCCACCATGCTCGCCGAGAAGCTAGGCCCCATTCTCTGGCAGTTCGCACCCACCAAGAAATTCGACGCCGCCGACTTTGGCGCCTTCCTCGAATTGCTGCCGGAAAAGTTCGACGGAACCAAGCTGCGTCACACCGTCGAGGTTCGCCATCCGTCGTTCAAGGATGAGGCCTTCGTCACGCTCGTTCGCAGTTTCAATATACCCGTCGTCTACGCCGATCATCCTACCTATCCCGCGATCTCCGATCTCGTCGGGGACTTCGTCTATGCACGCCTCCAGAAAGGCGAAGACGACAATCCGACCTGCTATCCGAAGAGAGACCTCGCAAGCTGGGTCGACGCCGCACAAACCTGGGCCGAGGGCGGCCTGCCCGAACGCGTCGCCAAGGACTGCGCCGCGCCGGCGCAGACGAACGAGCGTCGCCCGCGCGACGTCTTCGTTTATTTCATTCACGGCGGAAAGATCCGCGCGCCGACCGCCGCTCAGGCCTTCATGCAATCGATCGACGGCGCAATTGGAACGCCTGATGCGACCCCGCCACCCGAAAAGCTGCCGGCTGCAAAAACAGCAATCAAGAAGACCAAAAAGAAAACCTGAAAGCCAGCCGCGATCAGCCGCTCTTGCCCTCGGCCAATTGCTTCAGATTGGCGAGACCCTTTTCGAACTGCCCGCCGACCATCTTGTCGGGGTTCATGAACACGCAGATCGCTTTCTGCAGAAAGCCCTGCTCGCCCGACATCGTCCACGTCACGATCGTACGCGGACCATCGGGCTTGAAGGTGAAGTTGGTCGCATTCGTGCCGGCCCATGGCTTCACGAAATCGAGCCGGATCTTGATGTGCTCGTTGGGTCGGCTTTCGAGCAGCGTCATGCTCCCCTCGCCCACCTTGTCGTTGCCCGCCCAGCGAAAGATCGCGCCTTCGCCGGAAGCAGGCCCTTCGAACGTCGCCTTCGCGTCGGGATCGAGCTTCGCCCAAGGCGACCACTGCTGCCAATTGTGGAAATCATTCACTTCCGCGAATACCCGTTCGACCGGCGCAACGACGATCGCGGCGCGCTCGATGCTAAACGTCGAAGGTTGAAGCGCGACGTACCCGACGAACGCGAGCACGACCGCGACAATCACAAGCAAGATCCGTTTAAGCATCGAATATTCCTACCGCTCCACTGGGTTTTGCGACCACATAGCATCCTGCGTCGGCCCACGCCACCCGGCCTACCTCTTGACACAATCGCGTCCGAGACGCTTGCCTAAGCGGCACATACGCCCGCGGGCGAACATTGACATCGGGAGACCAACGCATGCGCACGACAACAATCAAACGCTCGGTCGGCTTGGCCACCTTGGCTGCCGCCCTCCTTGCGTCCGCTTCCGCGCACGCGGCCGATCCCGCCTATGTCGGCACCTGGGCGTCTGATCTTGGCCAATGCAAGGTGGCACAAGAGAGGCAGGAAGCCCCGCTCGTGCTTTCGAAGGACGGCTACGATCAACATGAGACGCACTGCAAATTCAAATCGGTGGACGGCGCCGACGGCGAATGGAAGGTGAAGTCGGATTGCACCGTCGAAGGCAACGCCGAGCCCTACGACTTCACGCTCACCGTCTCCGGCGACACGCTCACCGTAACCGACGAGGCAGGCTCTCGGGATCTTCTCGCCTGCAAGTGAGAAGTGCCGGACCGGGCAGCATGAAAGCGATCCATCATCCGGGGTTTTCGCTCATTACGCGCGATCATGCGGCGCCGAAGCCACTTCGGCGCCGCATTTCTTACAAGCGACGAGCGCTGCGTTTGTCACTGTGTGTAACAATAACCTTGTGATCAGCACGAACGGAGCCGCGACGGAAATGCGCGCCTCCCCCGTTCTTTCTTGCAAGACGGCGCTACCGGACCCCCGCCGGAGATCGGCCCTCGGGCCGCGCGCCGATCGAGCAAGGAGAACGAGCATATGACACGTAAAGGTAAGTACATTCTGGCCGGCGTCGCAGCCGCCACCGTCGGCCTTGCTGCGGCCGGCGCCGTCGCCCAGCGCGGCCATTGGGACGGACATAAGGGACGCCATCACTTCTCGCACGGCGGCGGCGCGGGCATCCTGGGTCTTGGCTTCGGCGGCCCGCACGGACGTATCTGCCGTGGTGACGGAACCGAGTTCGCAGACATCATGCTGGTACGCCTCGAGCACCGCGTGAAGCCGACCGACGATCAGAAGGGCGCGTTCGAGGAGTTCAAGACCGCAACGCGCGCGGCCGCCACCAAGCTGAGCGAAGCTTGCCCCAAGAAGCCGGAGCCTTCGGCTGAAGGAGACCGCCCGAACCGCTCGCCGATCGAGCGTCTCGCCCAGACCCAGGTCGGCCTAGAGGCGTCTCTCGATGCGCTGAAAACCTATCGCCCAGCGGCCGAGAAGTTCTACGCCGCGCTCTCCGATGAGCAGAAAGCCAAGCTCGCCCCGCGCCGCGGCAAGGGGGACTGGAAGCGCCACCGGGATCACGGCGACAAGCACGATCGCGGCCCCGACAACGAGAAGGACGCACCGGCCCCCGACAACAAGGGCTGATCTGGCAACCTGAAGGGGGCGCGAAGGAACAATCCTGAGGATTTTACCTTCGCGCCTCATTTCGCTTCGCGCCTGCGGAGAAACCCGCTTTGCAGCCTTGATAAGTCCCCAAACCTGGATCATCGTACGCCCTCGACTTCATGATCCAGACTGAGGTGGCAATGCTGCAGCGCGCGGCGCTAGGTTTGCTTTTGCTGATCATTTCCGGGGTGGCGGCGATTTTCGCCGCGGCCCATTTTGGCGTGCCGCTGCCCTGGCTGATCGCCGAGCGGACGCAGCAAGAGGAGCCGGCCTCGACCTCAAATAAACGTGATCAAGCAGCCGACCAACCCCGCAAGGACACGCCCGAAGCGGTCATCAACGAAACCGCGGCAGCACTCGGCGCCGGCACGCCCGATGCGGCGAAACCGGCCGCAGGCGGCGTCGAACTCGACATCTCCCGCATCTCGCCGGATGGATCGTCCGTATTCGCCGGCCGCGCCGCGCCGGACAGCTACGTCACCATCCTCGAGAACGGAAAGCCGGCAGGCACCGCGAAAGCCGACTCCTACGGCGAATGGAGCATCGTCACCGAGCACAAGTTCGCTGGCACCGATCCCAAGCTGAGCTTCGAAGCGAGCGCCACGCCGCCGGCCGAACCGGCTGCCGCACCGAAGTCTCAAGTCGCCGCCGTCGACCCGCAGGCCGGCGCAGCCGCACGCTCTGCTGCCGCGGTTGCGGGCGAGGCGCTGAAGAAATTCGAGACCATCGTCTCGGAGGCCCGCGAAGAAGCCCAAAAGAACGAGCGCGCGCAGGAGAAGCAGGCGCAAACCGAGACGTCTCCGCCCGCAGCGCCCGCAACAGCTGACGTGAGTTCTGCGTCAAACGCGACGACGGCAAACACGGCGTCCGGTCTTTCGGCCACAGAAAGCAACGCAACCGGCACCGGCAAGACGACCGTGATCCCGGTTCCGATCATGTTCGTCTACAACGAAGCGACCCTTACCTCGGAAGGCAAGCACGCCGCCGATCTCCTGCTCGAGTATCTGACGCTCAAGCGTCTCGGCGCCGTCGAGCTGACCGGCCATGCCGACGAGCGCGGAACCAACCAGTATAATTTCGATCTCTCGCGTGAGCGCCTCGACACCGTCTCGCAGATCCTGCGGCAGGGCGGATATGCCGGCGAATTGAAGCTGACCCCCAAAGGCAAGACCGAGCCGTATGAGGGCGTCAACCGCACAGCCTACAAAGGCGAGGCGCTTTATCAGCTCGACCGGCGCGTGGAGCTTCGCGTCACGCAGTGACGCCTCCGCCGGTCACAGGCCCCCACCTCACCGCACGCCACAAAAAAAGACCCCGGTACGGACCGGGGTCAGAAAGCGTGCTGACGTGAGGGGACTGGGAGGAAGTGGGGGTATCGAAGGAGCGCGTCTACTGGCAGGTCTGGAGAAGCTCCCAAACCCGCTTGCATTTGCCGGCAAGGCAAACGGTCTTCGGCGTTTTGACGTACGAACAGTGGTAGGCGCCCGAAAAGCCCTGATAGCCGTTCATCGGCCGATCGAACTGATAGGTCTCGGCGAAGTATTCCTTGCCACCCTTGGCGTAGGCGCCGCCCGCAACAAGCGGCGAAAGAGCAACGGCGGCGGTGACGGCAGCGACTGCGGCGGTGCGAAGAAACGTCATTGATGCCTCCATCTGCGGCCCATGAGCAAGGCCGGGTTATGTGGACCTGATGGAGGCAACCTAGACGCCCTCCCCGCGCATCGCTGTTCCGGCAGTGACAGGCTGCACTTTTCATGAAAAGTCTTCGGCGAAACCGAGAGCGAGACCCCCATGGACACGCCTTCACGCCCGCCCCACGCCCCTCTTGCACCCGGCATCGAAGGCCAGGCGACAACCCTCGTCACCGATGCATTGACCGCGCCCGTCGTGGGCAGCGGCAGCGTCGGCGTCTATGCGAGCCCGAGCATGATTGCGCTCATGGAAGCCGCCGCCGTCGATTGCGTCGAACGCCATCTCGCCCCTGGCCAGGCGACCCTCGGCGTGCATCTCGACGTGAGCCACACCGCCGCGACCCCGCCCGGATTGTCGGTCACCGCCAAGGCGACGCTCGTGGCGGTTGATGGGCGCAAGCTCAGCTTCGAGATCGAAGCGCGCGATCCCTATGAGAAAATCGGCACCGCACGCCACACGCGAATCATCGTCGACACCAAGCGCTTCGAAGCTAAAGTCGCGAGCAAGTCGCTTTAGCCTCTCGGTCACCCGCCTGTTCTTCCTGCCTGCATCCTGCTGCCCGCTGCCTCCTCTTATCCCCACACTCCGTCCGTTGTCGTGCCAAAGGTCTCCCCGACGACACGATTTGTTGCTAGAAACGCTGCCAAAGCCGGGAGGAAGAAAGATGCGCTTCACGCTTTCGACACTGCTTGTTTTGTTCGCGACCACTGCGATGGCCGGGGAAGGGCAGAAGACGCCACCCCAGGCGGCGCCCGCCGCCGCGGCGACCGAAACGTCGGCTCTTCCCGCGACAGCCAAAAAAGGTTGTTCCAATCCGAATGCGCTCGGCGTCACCCGCACAGTCGAGATCGACACCACCGGCGGCCCCGGCTTCGGCATGGACCACTACAAGGCTTACGATTTCCTCCAAGACAAGGAGGTCGTTCTGACCTTCGACGATGGCCCGCAGGTCAAGACCACCCGCGCCATTCTCGATGCGCTCGATGAGCAGTGCACGAAGGCGATCTTCTTCAGCCTGGGCAAGATGGCGATCGGCTTGCCGGACATCATCCGCGACGTCGCCCATCGCGGCCACACGGTCGGCACCCACACCTGGTCTCACCAGGACATGAGGAAGAAGTCCGATCAGGAAGCTAAGGACGAGATCGAGAAAGGCATCAGCGGCGTGCGCCGCGCGGTCGGCGGTCCGGTCGCGCCGTTCTTCCGCTTCCCGTATCTGCGCGATTCCTCCTCCACCCTCGCCCATCTCGCGAGCCGTAACATCGCGGTCTTCTCGACCGACGTCGACAGCTTCGATTTCAAGCGCCAAACGGCCGAGGAACTCGTCAAGAACATCATGAAGCGCCTCGAAAAGAAGGGCAAAGGCATCCTCTTGATGCACGACATCCAGCCTCATACGGCGAAGGCCATGCCGGGCTTGCTCGCGGCTCTGAAAGAGGGCGGCTACAAGGTCGTGCAGATGAAGGCAAAGGACGAGCTCAAAACGCTCGCCGAATACGACGCCCTGATCGAGAAAGATGTGAAGGGCCTTCCAGCGGCCGGCACCGAGCGACCTTTGTCGAGTGTCGTCAAAACCCTGCCGACGGCCCCCTGATGGCAGTAAAACACTGCTGCCGTTAACTTAACCAGGAAACAAGTGGATACGCTTCGCCACGAAAAAGTAGTCACGCCTCCCAACTCTCGCCGCTAAAATCCCTAAAAACGCCCCAAGTTGGCGACAGAGAGTTCTAATGACCATGAGAAGAAGCTTGCTGCGCCCGGCCGTGCTGGGCCTCGCGCTGGTGCTCGCACTTGTCGCGCCTTCGCACAAATCTGCGGCGGAAACCTGTACGGCCGACAGTTTCGGCGACGCCGTCGATCAGTCGGCCGCCGAGCTGCGTGCGTTCAGCGCAGAGACACAACCCAAGCTGAAGCAGAAGCTTCTCGCCCTCAAAGAGCACAAGAAGTGGTCTGACGCCGACTACGAGAGCAAAGGACTAGCGCTGGTCCACGATCAGAAGCTCGACGAGTTCGACGCGCAGGCAAGCGACCTATTGGGCAAGATCGATACCCTCGGAAGTCCCGAAACCTCCGAGGCCGCCAACACCGATTGCGCCAACCTGAGCGATCTCAAAGCCGCCTCCAGCGAGCTAATGGCTGTGATGCGCGCCAAATCCGGGTATCTCATCGCCCGTATCGACCGCGAGATCGGATCGCCCGCACCGGCTACCTCGACCAACGTCGCGGCCGTCGAAGCCCCGAAAGCTCCCTCGCCGGCGCCCGCAGCACCGTCCGCAATCCAGCAGCCGTCAGCCGAAGCTGTAGCGAAGGCAGGCCAGGCGGAAAGCACCAACGACGCCTTGTCGCCGATCCGCAGACCCGAGGCTTCCAACAAAGCCGAAGCCCCCGCTGCACAGCCGACACCTCAGCCGCCGCAGCCAGCGCCGCATCCCTCGCCCGACAAGACGGAAACCGAAAAATCGTCGAGCTGGAGCACCACCACGGCGCAGGCGGTTATTCCGCCGCCGCCCTTCCGCACAGCGCCGCCAGCGCACGATCTGCCGCCCGCTTTCAATCCGCCTCCGTCGGGAGACTTACCGGGCCAGCCCTACGCTCTGCCGCCCGCCGATGGCAGCGTGGACGACAGCTACAATCCCGCCGCCGGCGCCGCGGGCTACTCGATCGACGAAATCCAGGAAGCAACGCGCGGCTTCTTCGGTACCATCTCGACCTCGCTCGCAAGCGTCATCGAGCACGCATTCAAAAAAGCGGGACGCCCGACTGGCTATGTACTCGGCAAGGAGGGCGGCGGCGCGTTCCTGGCCGGCCTGCGTTACGGCGAAGGCACGCTCTATCTGCGGACGGGCGGCACGGAAAAGGTCTATTGGCACGGCCCGTCGATCGGCTACGACGTCGGCGCCGAGGGTTCGCGCACGCTGTTCCTCATTTACAATCTCGAAGACAAGGACAGCCTGTATCGCCGCTTCACGGGCGTCGACGGCTCGGCCTATCTTGTCGGCGGCGTCGGCATGACGCTGCTGAAAGGCGGCCCCGTGCTGATGGCTCCGATCCGCTCGGGGCTTGGATTGCGCATCGGCGCCAGCATCGGCTACGTGCGCTTCACCTCGCGTCCCACCTGGAATCCGTTCTGATCCCATCGACCCACCACAAAACAAAACCGCACCGGACCGAATGATCCGATGCGGTTTTGAATGACGTTTGGTGATCCGAGATCAGAACCCGTAGCCGTACGAATAGCTATTGTACAAGCCGCGCGGCTGATAATAGCGCCGCGGCGCCGCGTAATAGCGGGGCTTGCGCGGCTTGACGTAATAGTAACCCCGAGGCGGGCTCTCATAAGACGAGTAGACCCCGCGTGAATCATAGTTGGGCGGCAGATAGCGATACTGCCCCCGCCGCATCGGCACCGTGTCATAATCGTCCGAAGCCACCTGAGCCGTTGAGTGATCCGGCGTGCCATGAACGACGATCTCGGTGCGCGCCTTGCCGTGGTCGTTGACGAGCTTGTAGAGCGCCGCCGCATTCTTCGGCGCGAGGCGCACGCAGCCGTGCGACGCAGGGGTGCCGAGCATGCCGGTGGCATAGGTCGCGTGGATCGCGACGCCCTTGTGGAAGAAGATCGCGTGCGGCATCGGCGCGTAGTCGTACTGGCGCGAGTACCACATCTTCGACATCCAGGTCGGCTGGAACGTGCCCGTCGGCGTGCGATAGCCGTAGCGCGCCGACGATACCTTCCACGTGTACATCAGCGCCCCGTGTTCCGAGACGGTCATCACCTGTCGGGTGAGGTCGATGTTGATGGCCAGTGTGGACACCGGCGGCGGAGCCGGCTCCTCGACCTTTGCGGGATCGGCTTCCGGAGCAGCAGGAGCAACGGGAGACGGCGCTGGCTGCGCAACTGCCGTCGGTTCGGTTGAACGGGCTTGATCTCGCGTTGCCGCCTGAGCAGGGGCAGCAGCAGGGCGCGCCTCCGAAGCCGCTGACGCAGCCGGCGGCTCGGACACACGCGCAGGTGTGGTTGGCTCGGACGGCTTCTGCGGCGCGGCCGGCGAAACCGTCAATGTCGGCGGAGCCGGCTCGGCCGGAGCTGCGCCCTTGTTGAGGATGGTGACGGTCGGGACATTGGCGGGTGCACCCGCAGCTTCTGCGGTGGACTGAGCACGCGCGGACACGCCGGCCACCATCAGGGCCGCCAACGCGCCGAACAAAACCTTAACTCTCATCACGGGCTCTCCAACGCACTACGGACCGGAGCAATAAACATGGCGAGAAAGGCGAACTAACTTATGCATCTGGCACGGAAATCAGACATTTGCAGGTCAGGCCGCAAGCCTCCTCTGAAGGCTGCACCTACTGCGCAATGGTGATTTTTGTCCGGCCGAGCCCATGCGAGCTGACGAGCGAAAAGAACTGCGCGGCGTTGCCGGGCGCGAGGCGAATGCAGCCATGCGAGGCCGGGCGCCCGAGCTTGCTCACTTCCGCCGTCGAATGGATGGCATAGCCGCCGTTGTAGAACACGGCATTGTGCATCGGGGCGTTGCTGTATTTGGTTGAATACCAGCGCCGCTCGAGACGCTTCGCGCGAAACGTGCCCGACGGCGTCGCATAGCGCCCACGTCCCGTCGAAACAGGCCAGCTGTAGTAGAGCGTACCGTGCACATAGACGTGCATGGTCTGCGTGCTCTTGCTGATGCGGGCATGGACGTTGGCGGACGCCGCGGTGGGCAGAACGGCCGACGCGACCGCAAGCGCGATCGCGAGGACAAAGGGGCGCATCTTATTACTCCGAACAAACACAAGAAGCGGCCGCATACGCGACACTCAAACTCAAAGGAAACCGCATTTCGGTTAGGATATCGTTGCCCGGAGCAATAATTCGCGGGCGCAAATTCCCGAGATCAAGTTAGCACGCCGTTTACGGGTTGCATCGACCCGCATTCCCCTACGGTTTATCCTTGAGCCCCTTGAACGCAGCGAGCGCTACCGCCCGCGCCTCCGCGTGATCGACGATCGGTGCCGGATAGGTGGACCCGATCCGCACGCCGGCGGCAGCTAGAACCTCGGCGGCTGCAAGCCACGGCGCATGGATCGCCTTGGCCGGAAGCTTCGCAAGCTCAGGCACCCAGTGGCGCACATAGTCTCCGTCGGGATCGAACTTCTCGCCTTGCGTCACCGGGTTGAAGATCCGGAAATAGGGCGCCGCATCGGCCCCCGAGCCGGCCACCCACTGCCAGCTCGCGGCGTTGTTGGCGAGATCGGCATCGACGAGCGTATCCCAGAACCACGCCTCGCCTTCCTGCCACGGCAGCATGAGATCCTTGATCAGGAACGACGCCACGATCATTCGCACGCGATTGTGCATCCAGCCGGTGGTCCACAATTCGCGCATGCCGGCGTCGACGATCGGATAGCCGGTCAAGCCGCGCTGCCACGCTTTGAGATGGCGCGTGCTCTTGCGCCATGGGAAATCCGCAAACTCGGGACGAAACGGTTCATCCGGCAAGCTCGGCCAATGAAACAGCAAGTGCGCCGAGAACTCGCGCCAGGCGAGTTCCTTGAGAAAGGTCTCGTGCCCATTGTCGGCGTGCGGGTGACGGGACGCGAAATGACCGGCCTGCAACCAGCATTGACGCGGACTGATCTCGCCGAACGCAAGATGAGGCGAAAGCCGCGAAGTCCCTTCTCGATCCGGCCGATTGCGCTCGTCTGCATAATTCGCGAGCCCATCCGAAAGAAAATCCGAGAGCCGTTCCTGCGCACCGGCTTCCCCGGCTGTCCACGCCTCGCGCAATCCACCTGCCCAATCCGGCTTCTCCGGTAACAGCTCCCAGGCCTCGAGACGCTCGCTCTTGGGCACTTTGCGCGGAGGTGGAATGCGGGCGGGCACAGGCAGCGCGCGCGCAACTTTGATCCCGGACCGGAGCGCCCGCCAGAACGGCGTGTAGACCTTGAACGGACCTCCCGCCTGCGTCTTGAGGTGATCGGGCTCGTGCAGCAGCGTTCCGGCGAACCGCTTGAGCTCAACATCCGAGGCACCGAGCTTGGCGCGCGCGTCGCGTTCCACCTGCTGCGCGAAAGGCTCGTGGCCGCGCGAGCAGTAGACGGCCGCGGCACCTGTTTCGTGAGCGAGCGCCGCCAGCACGTCCGCCGCATCTCCGCGGCGCAGGACAAGCTTGCCACCCAGCGCTTCGATGGAACTCATTAGTGCAGCAAGGCTGTGATGCAGCCACCAGCGCGAGGCCGCACCCGCACGCCACTTCCCGGCGGCTCCGTCATCGAGAACGAAAATCGGTAATACCGGCGCCCCCGTCTCGACCGCAGCCGACAATGCCGCATGATCCGCGAGCCGGAGATCGCGCCGAAACCAGACGATGATTGGCTTTTCCGTCACGCAGAAGCCCCGAGCGCCGCGAGAGTGCAGATAGCTTCAGAAACGGAGAGAAGCGCGTCTCGGATCAGCCAGCGCGGACAAAAAAGCAGGAACCGGCCCAGGCTCAGTTGAACACTAGGCTCAGTTGAACAGGAGATCGAAGATCGTCTTCGGCTTCTTCTTGACGGTTACCTTCTTGGTCGGCGCGGACTGCCCGAAGCCGCCGCCGAACGGAGTATCCCACGGCGCCCAAGCCGCACCCGGCTCAGTCGCGCTCATGTAGCGCCGTTCGCCGCCGCCAGCGATCTGGTTCCGCGCTGCGCCCACCATGAATTCATCGGTCACGCCATCCACGCTCGCGACCGTGATCTTGCCATTCTCCCACGTCCACGTCGAAAGCTTGTCGCCCTGCCGATGCGGCTCGATCGCAACCACGACGCTCGCATCTACGTTGACGACGGCGATCAGCTCCATGTCCTCCGCGCCCGTCTTGCCGGCCACCGAGCCGCCGAAGAAGCGAAGCAGGCCGATCCCCTTGAAGGGCGGCTCCTTGAGTTCCCATGCGAGCAGCTTCGGCTGGCCGCTTCCCATCATCTCCAAGGGAATGGCAAGACGCGGATACTGATCGTTGACCGCAACGAAACGCTGCCCGCGCGAAACCACGCGCCAGGTATCGATGCCCGCATCGCCGAGCATCGTTTCCTCGGCTGTCGAAGGCAGGCTCCCGAGCCGCTGCAACGCCTCGTTGGCGTCGCGATAGCCCGGCCGCAACGAAAGCGCCTTCTTGTTGTCGGCGATGGCCTGATCGGTCTGGCCTTGCGCTTCTTCGATCACGGCCTTCACCCAAAACACTTCGGGCATGTTGGGATTGAGCTTCTGCGCCACATCGATGTCGCGTAGCGCCACGTCGATCTGCTCGCTCTGCTTGTAGGCGTAGGCACGGTAGGCGAAAGCAAGCCCCGACCGCGGATCGAGTTCGATGGCCCGGTTGAGGTCGCTGAACGATTCGTCGTGGGCTTCCGCGAGACCATACGCGAACCCGCGCTCGGCATAGGCGATCGCCCCCTTCGGATCGAGTTCGATGGCCTTCGTGAAATCCTTGATGGCCGATGCGGTGTTGCGTACCGCGAGATAGGCCTTTCCGCGCAGCACGTAGCTGTCAGCCTGATTGACGTCGAACGCAATCGCGCGGGAAAGATCCTCGATCGCCTCGTCGTAGTGCTCGACCTCGAGCTTCGCTTCCGCCCGATTGCGATAGCCGGCGGCAAAGCGCGCATCCGCCTTCACCGACCGCGTAAAATCACGGATCGCCGCGTGCGGGCGCATGAGGGAGAGGTGCGCAAGCCCGCGCCCGCTGAGCGGCGCCGGATTGGACGGCAGCAGCTGCACGGCCTTCGTATAGTCGACGATCGCGTCGTCGATCTTGCCGAGGCGCACGTAGGCACCCGCCCGGTTGTTGTACGCCGCTGCATACCCCGGTGCGAGCACGATCGAGCGATCAAAATCCTTGACCGCTTCCTTGGCGAGCCCGAGCGACAGAAGCAGGTTGCCGCGATTATTGTAGACGGCTGCGAATTCGGGAAACAGCTGCGCCGCGAGATTGAAATCCTCGAACGCCTGTCGCGTCTGCCCGAGCTTAATATTGGCGACGCCGCGATCGTTCAGAATCGCCGCACGCCGGTCGTTCGGCAACGCCGTATCCTTGAGCGCCTCGGTATAGTTGAAGACCGCCTGCTGCACCTCGCCGCGCACCAGCGCTCCGGCCGCCTCTTCCGCGAGCTGAGGCTCACCCGGCGCCGCGCGCACAGACACGTGCCCGCCGCCCGCCGCGAAAGCGAGCGCAAGAACGGCGCGAACGATGAGCGAGCGCGTCACGTGAACCTCGAGGCTATTGCGTACGGTCGCCATGATACACTGGCGGCAGACCCGAACCTTCCTCCGAATCTGGCACTTCGGTCAATAAAGCCCGATTGTGGCCCCCGAACGATAGACAATTGCCCGACGGCAACCTCCCGATGGCACGCGCATGAACCTCTGGCTCCGCCTGATCTGGCTGTTTCTGACCGCTCCGCGACGCCCAAAACTCGCCGTCCCGGCCGAGACATCGACGCTCGTTTTGCGGGTGCTTCCCAACGACCTCGATCTCAGCCTGCACATGAACAACGGCCGCTATCTTGCGATCATGGATCTCGGGCGGATCGATCTCCTGATCCGCAGCGGTCTCGGCCGCGCCGTCTGGCAGCACAGCTGGACCCCGGTTGCCAACGCCGTCGTCATGCGTTTCCGCCGCGAACTGCGGGCCTTCGATCGCTACCGGCTGGAAACGCGCGTCGTCGGATGGCTAGAGGAGGCCGTTCTGATGGAACAGGTTTTCGTCTTCGATCAAGGCGACCGGGAAGGCCAGGTTGCGGCGCGGGCGCTGTTCAAAGGCGCTCTCTACGACCGCAAAGCGAAATGCTACGTCCCCGTCGCCCAACTGATGGAAACCCTCGGCGCGAGCGCAGAGAGCCCACCGCCGACGTCTGAGCTCGAAGCCTTTCTCGCCGCCGATCGAGCGATGCGCGACACGGACCGCGAGAGGTAGACGGCGCGCAACAGCTAACGGGCAGGCATGGGTTTCCGGCCTACTGCCCGCTTCCTGCTGCCAACCTCGCCAGCACCGCCGGCAAGCGCTCCGGCAAATCCTCGGCGATGAGCCCAGGGCCGAAATCGGATGCCGCCGCGCCATGCAGCCAAACGGCCGCCGCCGCGGCTTCGAACGCCGGCATGCCCTGCGCAAGAAGCCCGGTGATGAAGCCGCCCAGTACGTCTCCCGAACCCGCCGTCGCAAGCCAGGGCGGGGCATTGGTGTTGATGATCGCTCGCCCGCCCGGCTCCGCGATCACCGTATCCGGCCCCTTGAGCAGAACCACCGCGCCGCTTTCCGCAGCGCCGCGCTGCGCACACACGAGCCGGGAACCACCCTTGGCACCGAACAGCCGTTCGAACTCGCCGTCGTGCGGCGTCAGCACCACTGAGCCGGAATGACCGCGGATCGCCGTCACCAGCCGAGGCAGAGCCCCGGCGAACGAGGTTAGCGCATCGGCATCCAGCACCGCCGAGGCCGGCGAACGGAGCGCGGCCTCGACGAGCCGGCACATGGCTTCCCCGACGCCGCCGCCAGGGCCGAGCAGCACCGCGTTCCGCCGCCGGTCGACCAGCAGGTCCGTCAAACCTTCGGGCCCCTCGAACGGACGCAGCATGATGGCGGTGAGATGCATGGCGTTGACGGAGATGGCGTCGAGCGGGCTCGCGACCGTGACCAGCCCGGCGCCAGCGCGGAGAGCCCCACGCGCCCCGAGCCGCGCCGCACCCGTTGCATGTGCCGGCCCCGAAACCACCAGCGCATGCCCACGCCCATACTTGTGGCCCTCGTGCGAAGGCCAGGGAAAGGTCTCCCGCCAGCGCAGGAACCCATTGGTCCAGTGCTTGATCTCGAGTTCGGGCAGCACGTCGGAGGGAATGCCGATGTCGGCGACACGCACCGTGCCGCAGAGCGCCCGCCCCGGATAGAGAACGTGCCCGGGCTTGCGACGGAAGAACGTCACCGTTTCGGTGGCCTTCACGACCGGTCCGTGTGCTTCCCCCGTGCCCCCATCGAGACCGCTCGGCACGTCGATGGCGATCACGGGGATTTTGAGCGTGTTGACGGTTTCGATCGTCTCCGCCGCAATTCCATCGATCGGACGGGTGAGGCCTGCCCCGAACAAGCCATCGATCACCAGATGAAGGCTTTCGAGCTTGAACGGATCGAGCGCCCGCACCGGCCCGTCGAAACGCCGCGCCATTTCCGCCGCGTCGCCCCTGAGCGCCGACTTCTCCCCGAGCAGGAACAGCCGAACATCGTAGCTCGCCCGTTTTAGCAGCCGCGCAGCGACGAACCCGTCGCCTCCGTTGTTGCCGGGGCCGCATAGCACCGCGACCCGCGATCCGGGCGGAACGAGGCGCCGCGCCGCGTCCGCAACCGCCCGCCCGGCCGCTTCCATGAGCGCCAGGCCAGCCACCCCTCTGGCCATCGCCAGCCGGTCCGCGTGCCCCATCTCCTCGGGGGTCAAGAGTTCCGCACCACCGTCCGCCCAAACCGTCTCGCCTGCCACGCCTTGCCTCTCCCTGCGCAGATGCCGAATATCGAGCGTAATGGTGTGCCGCGGCGTTGGCCATTGTCCAAGCGGATGAAAGCGCTCGGCACGCCTACTGAGCAAAACGGTCGCACAAAATGTGCGCAACATGCACGAATTTTGAGCTATCAAGAGCGGCCGGACTGCCCATCCAAAAGGCACAAACGATCCAAGCGCCTGAAAGATAGGGAATTAATCAGAAGCAACCGAATTGGCATATCCCGTGCTACCCGATGGCCGGTCCGACGCGACTGGTTAGCGAACGGGACTGCTGGAGGATAAGGGCGCATGAAGAAGATCGAGGCCATTATTAAGCCCTTCAAGCTCGACGAAGTGAAAGAAGCTCTCCAGGAGATCGGCCTGCAGGGCATCACTGTCATCGAGGCGAAGGGATTCGGCCGTCAAAAGGGGCACACGGAGCTGTACCGGGGAGCCGAGTATGTTGTCGACTTCCTGCCCAAAGTGAAAATCGAAGTGGTTTTGGGCGACGAAATGCTCGACAAGGCCGTCGAGGCGATCCAAAAGGCGGCGAAGACAGGCCGCATCGGTGACGGCAAGATCTTTATCTCGACGATAGAGGAAGCCATCCGGATCCGCACGGGCGAGACAGGCGCAGAAGCGATATAAAATCTGCGCCAGCCTGTCTTTGGCTGTGAGAACAAGAGATTCCAATAAGGGGAGTGTTTATGAAAACGGTCAATGATGTCCTGAAGCTGATCAAGGACAAGGACGTTAAGTTCGTCGACCTTCGCTTCACGGACACGAAGGGCAAGATGCAGCACGTCACCGCCGACGTGAGCACGGTCGACGAAGCCATGTTCGAGGGCTACGCGTTCGACGGCTCGTCGATTGCCGGCTGGAAGGGCATCGAAAGCTCCGACATGTTCCTGAAGCCCGATCCGGCTTCGGCTCACGTCGACCCGTTTTTCGCGCAGACGACGGTTGCCATTTTCTGCGACGTCATCGAGCCGCTGACTGGCCAGCCCTATGAGCGCGATCCGCGCTCCATCGCCAAGAAGGCCGAGGCTTACATGCTCTCGCTCGGCATCGGCGATAAGGTATTCTTCGGCCCCGAAGCCGAGTTCTTCATCTTCGACGACGTGAAGTTCTCTACCGACATGTACAACGTCGGCTACAAGGTCGACAGCTCGGAGCTGCCGACCAACACCTCGACCGAGTACGAGATGGGCAACCTCGGCCATCGTCCGCGCGTCAAGGGCGGCTACTTCCCGGTTCCCCCGATCGACAGCTGCCAGGACATCCGCTCCGAGATGCTTTCGGTCCTGACCGAGATGGGCGTCACCGTCGAGAAGCACCATCACGAGGTCGCCGCTGCTCAGCACGAACTCGGCATCAAGTTCGGCCCGATGATCACCATGGCCGACCACCTGCAGATCTATAAGTACGTGGTCCACCAGGTTTCGCAGGCCTATGGCAAGACGGCGACCTTCATGCCGAAGCCGATCTTCGGCGACAACGGCTCGGGCATGCACGTGCACCAGTCGATCTGGAAGGGCGGCGAGCCGATGTTCGCCGGCAACAAGTACGCCGACCTGTCGGATATCTGCCTCTACTACATCGGCGGCATCCTGAAGCACGCCAAGGCCATCAACGCCTTCGCGAACCCGCTGACGAACTCCTACAAGCGTCTCGTGCCGGGCTACGAAGCCCCCGTGCTCCTCGCCTACTCGGCTCGCAACCGCTCGGCATCGTGCCGTATCCCGGTCGTGACCAGCCCGAAGGCGAAGCGCATCGAGATCCGCTTCCCCGATCCGGGCGCCAATCCGTACCTCGCATTCACCGCGATGCTGATGGCCGGTCTCGATGGCATCCAGAACAAGATCCATCCGGGCGATCCGATGGACAAGAACCTTTACGACCTGCCGCCGGCAGAGCTCGCCAAGATCCCGACCGTTGCGGGCAGCTTGCGCGAAGCCCTCGCCGCCCTCGACAAGGACCGCGCCTTCTTGAAGGCCGGTGGCGTCATGAACGACGACATGATCGACGCCTACATCGAGCTGCGCATGGCCGAAAACATGCGCTACGAGATGACGCCGCATCCGGTCGAGTTCGACATGTACTACTCGGTCTAAACCGTCATAGGTCCGACCGAAGAGCTACGGCTCCCAATTCGCGACGGGGGAAGAGAAAAGGCCCGGCAGTTTTGCCGGGCCTTTTTGTTGGGCACACTGCGAAAGCGCGGCGCCTCACTTAGTAAAACGCGACGATGCCGATGAAGATCGCAACCAGCGCCAGCCGGTAAAAACTGCGCTCGTACTGCAGGAGCCAAGAGACGAACCGACGCGGCAGCTCCGCCCACGAAACGCGTGCGAGCGCCGAGAGCACGAACCCGAGCACGAGACCGATCAACAGCGAACCCACATGCAGTCCCGAGCGATCGAGGCTCGCGACCGCATCGTCGAACGAAAACTCCACGCTGGGGCCTGCGCCCATCACCGTCAGCACACCGGCGGCCAAAACGCCGAAAGCCAGAAACGAGAAGAAGCCGATCGTCGATCTCATGCGAGCCTCGTGAGGCTTGGGCCTGATCGAAGGCCGAGCAAAGAACCGGCCCGTAGCCATGGGATCAGGCTTTGAAAATGAAAGCTGGCAAAGCGCCGAGCAGGACTCCCAGAGACGCCGGGAAATCGGATGGTCCAATCTACGCCCGCGACCTCAACGATCCCTTAACTACGAACACCCACAGCTTGCACATACTTCGTGAATTGACAGCGCGAGTGAGCAGGCGCACAATTCTCGTATTAACTGAAAGGAGGTCTAAGAAAATGTGGCCACCGGATCAGTATGAGCCGTCCGAAGCATTCTGATTGCCGGGCTTCAGCCCAGCAATTGTCGGACGGCATCAAAAAACAATTTCGAACGTGACACGTGGATACTTCAGATCATCTGCGAGCGCTCCGGCATCGCGGTGAGAGCCTGTGCATTCGATCGTCAGATCCTGGATCGGCAACCGTTGGTAGATCCCACCTGGCAAGACCAGTGATCGGGAGCCAGCCCAGTCGGCCAGATGGATCGAGCGAGCCGTTGGGAGCGAAAGGGACCCCGGCTGCGCACACAGGACCAGAGCACCGTACGGGCCGATAGCAGCGAGGCTAGTGCTGGCCAGCCCAGAGCAAGCCCAGCCTAGCGCAAGCAAGCGCCTCGAAACCGAGGCTGCCGGCATGGCCCAGATTGGGAGACGGCGCAGAAAGCTGAAGGTCCGCGAAAGGGAGATCAGCAGGCTAGGACGCAAAGCGGAGCGGCCATTCGGCCATCGGCGTGGGCGAAACCGCCCCTGACGACCTGAAGCCGGACCATGCGCCGTTGCCGCAGTCATTGCAGATGTCCTCGACCGCGATCGCGTGAGCCCGCCCGGACACCTCCTCCGGCGGGCTCATGTCTTTGTAGCTCAGCACACCGCGAGCAGGGAGAGACGCACGCCACGTCGCGGCCTTGCCACGATTGCGTGCGAGCCAATCCGCATGAAGCTGATCTCCGTCCCCCTCCCGTCGCGAACTCAGGCAACCCAGAACGACCGCGGGCACCCGCAAACACGCCTTTTCTGGCGTTGCGGGCGCATAGCGTTGGGTTTCCTTCTGGCGACGCTTGCCGCCGCACCGATCGCCCACGCCCGTGCGCCCTACGGCTGGCTACCGGCCGAAACCGCATCCGTCGCGTCAGCGACGCTCGCCGCGCGCGTCGCGCCGCCGCCGGGCTTCGAGCGCGTATCTGCTCCCGTTGACAGCTTCGCAGCCTGGCTGCGCGGCCTCCCCATGCGGCCCGAGGGCGCCCCCGTTCTCACCTACACCGGCGCACGCAAATGGCGGCAGGACGTGCACGCAGCCGTCGTCGATATCGACATCGGCAAGCGCGACCTCCAGCAGTGCGCCGATGCCATCATGCGGTTGCGCGCCGAATGGCTGTTCAGCCAGAACCGCGACAAGGAGATCGCTTTCAACGACACCGACGGCAAACGCCGCCGCTTCTCGGCGACGAAGCGCAGCGACCACCCCGGCCTTCGCAAATACATGGACCTCGTGTTCGCCTACGCCGGCACCTATTCGCTCGAGCGGGAGCTGAAGGCGGTCGCGCCGGACTCAATCGCCATCGGCGATGTTTTCATCAAGGGAGGTTTTCCGGGCCACGCCGTGCTCGTCGCCGACATGGTCGAGAACAAAGCGACTGGCGAAAAGCGCTTCTTGCTGCTGCAGAGCTACATGCCGGCCCAGGACATGCACATCCTGAAAAACCCCAACAGCGTTGACGGCACGCCCTGGTACACGACGCCTATCGGCAACGAACTCGTGACGCCGGAATGGACGTTCCCGCGCACGGCATTGAAGCGCTGGCCCTGATCGAACACGGTCACAATCGGGATGCAGAACTAAAAAGCGCGCCGGACGAACCTCGTCCGGCGCGCTTTGAATTTCAGCCTGCCAAAACTCTTACCGTGAAAGCCGAATCACGCCCGACCCCTTCGAACTGGACAAGCGTACGACTTGGCTGCCGCCGCTGACAGAGATCGCGATTTTGCCCGAGGTATCGAACTCGGGATTGTAGAATGTCCCGCGATAGCTGCTGCCCGATCCGCGCACGAAGCCCGTCTGCGAAACAGTACCGGACTGCGTCGCGCACGTGGCGCTTACGTCATAGGCAGATTTGCCACTCGGCTTGAAAGTGGCCCGGCAGCGGGCACTTTCTTTTGCGCCGGAAGAGTAAGTAAAGGTTCCGCCGCCCTTCCACGATCCTGAAAGACCGGGCGAATCCGCAAAAGCCGGAGCGGAGGCGGAGAGCCACAGCGCCCCCAGCCCGAGAGAGAGCAACATGCTCCGTTTGAAGTTCTGCATCAGTCTCCCCTTCCAAGGGTGCTTCCACACAGGGAAGCACGACAAGCGATGATCTTGGGTGCCGCAACGCATCAATCAAGGGCCGCACCATCTTGTATTCGCGTCCCTCCCGCCGAATTCGGCCTCCCAGCCGTCCCGGCTTTTTTGTCGCATTATAGCGCGGGAAACTGAGTCCTTATGACGAAGTTTCGTTCAATTTTATCTTTGATCGTTCCCGCGCCGCACCTAACGCGTCACCCAGCGCATCCTCGAAACGTGCAAGATCCTCGTCTCTCCCGCACGAAACCCGAATGCAGCGATCGAGCGGCGCCACCGCCGGCTTGCGAACGAAAATGTCGCGCGAGATCAGCTCTTCCAGCACCGCGCGCGCAAATTCTCCGTCTGCGCCACAATCGATCGTGACGAAGTTCGCGCCCGATGGCAATGGCACCAGTCCGTGGCTTGAAGCGATGTCGGAGATGATGCCGCGCGCGCGCGCAATCTTGCCGACGGCAACTGCGAGATAGGGCTGGTCGAGCAGCGCCGCCAGCGCGCCGATCTGTCCCACACGGTTGATCCCGTAGTGATTTCGCACTTTTTCGAAGTGCGCGATCAACTCCGCGTCCCCGATCGCATAGCCGATCCGCGCCCCCGCAAGACCGTACGCCTTGGAAAAAGTGCGCAACCGCAGCACTTGCGGGTTGGCGACATCGATCGGCGGAATCGCATCCGGCGGCGCGGTATCGCAATAGGCTTCGTCGAGCAGCAGCAGCACGCCGTCCGGCAACGCCTCGATCAGCGCCGCCAGCGCGTCCTTGTCCCACCACGATCCCATCGGATTGTCCGGGTTGGAAACGTAGAGCACACCGGCTTCGTGTTGCAGCGTAGCACTGAGCAGCGCGTCGAGGTCTTCCCGATCGTCGCGATACGGAACCTTGACCAGGCGCGCGCCCTGAGCCGCCACGTGGAAATTGAAGGTCGGATAAGCGCCGTCCGATGTGACGACGACGGAGCCCGGCTCGGACGCGATCTTGATCGCGAGGCCGAGCAGCCCATCGATGCCCTCGCCGATCACGACGTTCTCAGCCGCCACGCCGTGATGACGCGCAATCGCATGACGAAGATCGTGGTTCTCGGGATCGGAGTATTTCCAGTTCTCCGCGCCAGCAGCCGCCATGGCCGCAACCGCGGCCGGGCTAGGGCCGAACAGGCTTTCGTTGGCACCGAGACGCGCCGCGAACGGCCGCCCCCGCGCCCGCTCCTGCGCCTCCGGACCAACGAACGGAACGAGCTTCGGCAGCTCCCGAACGATGCGCGTAATCGGTGGCCGTCCCATCCGTCCCTCTTCAAATCAAACCGAGATCGAGCAGCGCGCGCCGCATATCGGCGGGAAGCGCCGAGAGATCGCCACTGCCAGGCGCCAGATCCCCCGGCGCATCGTCGTCCGTGAGATAGCGCCAGCCCTGGAACGCCCGCCGCGGCACCGGCCGCACCGGCACCAGCTTTTTATCGAGCAGGATATGGCAGCACGGCGTCCCGTCGTCCTTCGCGCCGTCTTCGAAACCGATCAGCGCCTGGCGCACCTGAATGACGCCCTTGATCACCCAGTAGAGCGAGCCGCCCGGAATGAGCTCCGCCTGCCGCTTCGGCGTCTGCAGCGTGGCATGGAAGATCCGGGGTTTCTCGCCCTGCGCCTTCTGCTCCCGAAAATGCTCTTTCTGCCAAGCGGCAAGATCCTCGATCGACGAGACGCCAACGCAGAGCTTGACGATATGGAGTGCCATGCCTCGCTCCCCTCGAAAGAGCAGCCGCTGAGCGCGCGATACGCGATTACTTGTCCGTGCAGAAGCCCGTGTATTGACCGAACACCGGCTGCCCCAGAAGACCGAAGTGGCGCGAATGCACGGCCGGATACTTGCCGAGGTGCGGATCCTTGTCATAGACGGTCGTGAGGTTCAGGAAGCCTTCGTTGACCGCCTCCAGGAAATGGTTCGCGTTGATCGCGCGCACGACGCTGAGCTTGCCGCCCTTGGCGTCCGTCCCGGTCTTGAGCGTCGCTTTCTGCTGTTCGAGGTCGATCTCCTCGATGCTGAACGACAGCGGGCTCGGAGCCTTCGAATTGTAGACACCGGCATCGTAGCTCCACGACGTACCCCCGGTGAACGAGCATTCGAGGTTTTTCGGAATGTCCTCGGCACCGGCCGCGCCCGCCATCAGGCCCAATCCGACAAGCGCCCCCAAGCCCCGGGCCGTAAAGACACCCCAAACTCCGAATTTCGAACCGCGCTTCATGCTGATCCCTTCCCGGGAGCCCCCTAGGCCACCCCAAACTCCGACTGGAGCGAGAGGGTTAGCCCGGCAGGAGGATCGGGGTCAACCGGACGCAGCGAAAGCCTTTGTCATGCCGCTTTTTAAGAGCGAAAATGGTCGAATCGACGGGGACTTCACACACGGTATTTCGATCGGCGCATGAACGGCTTCCAGCCCAACATGAAAACGACGTGCGGCAAGATGTGCGGCAAACAGGTTGCTCTCGCGGCATTCGCGGGGCTGCTGCTGGGCGGCTGCGCATCGCAAACCGAGGGGTTGAACCCGACGACAGGCTCCATCGTACCGTCCCAGAACACGGTCGTAGCCGCCGAGACCGTCTCCAGGCTTCCGTCCGCCGCCGGCTACCAGCTCTCGGCCAACGAGCTTGAGCTCGACTGCCGCAAGCTCACCGGCCGCATGGCGGTTCGCATCGTCCAGGTTCGCGACTTCCAGACCCGGAGCCAGACCACGGCGCTGGCGCGCGGGTTCCAGTCCGCCACCAAGCCCGTGTTCGGCGGCTCGACGGAGGGCATGGATCCCGATGGCCGCTATGCCCGTGACCGCGGCATGCTGGAAGCATACAACCGCCGGCTCGAAGAAAAAAATTGCCCGAACTTCGACCTCGACACAGAGCTTGCGCCCGGCGCAAAAGACCCACCGCGCACGCGCCAGGCCCACAAGTCCTGATCAGGGCGCGGGAAACAGGTCGTCGATCCGGCCAAGCACGCGATACGCGAAAAGCCCCAGCCATTCGTTCGCGCCGAGATCGAGCCGCATCAGCCCTTGCGGAATGCGCTCGAAGAAGCGGAGCAGGTCTTCCGGCCCGCGCGTGCGGTAGTCGACCGGATAGGCGATGACGTCGAACCCGACTTTACGGAACAGTCCCACCGAGCGCGGCATGTGAAAGGCACTGGTGACGAGATACCAGCGCTCACCGGGCTTGGGCGCCACGAGTTCGCGCGTGAAGAGCGCATTTTCGTAGGTATTGCGCGACTTGTTTTCGAGGATCAGCCGCTCCTTGGCGATCCCCGCATCGATCAGGAAGCGCCCGACAGGCTCGGACGCTTCCACGTTGCGCGCGAGCAACCCGCCAACCCCGCCGGTGAACACGACCTTCGCTTCGGGGTGACGAAGCGCAAGCCGCAAACCTTCGGTGATGCGTTCCGCCGCCTCGTTGACGCCGAGCCCGCCGCGTCCGCTCGACACCCACCCGTCCTCGAACCCGCCGAGCAGGATGATCCCATCGACGCGATCATCGGGGCCGGGGGCCGGCACCGACGCGAATTGCTGTTCGAGCGGCAGGACGAGGAGATTGCCGACCGGTATGAGGCCACCCGCAATCAGCGCGAGCACGCCACCCCAGGCGAGCCGGCGCCCGGCAACGCTTTCCCTGCCCCGGCGCGTGAGCCAAAGCCCAACGACGACGGCAAGCACGGCCAGCGACGAAGGCTGAGCGAGAAGCGCCAGCATTTTCGAAAGCGTAAACGGCATAGCGCCTCGTTTGCCTCAGCCCCGCCCGTCGCTGTGAAATGCCGCGCTTACGGGCACGGAAGCTTCGCCAGGTTCGATTTGTCTGCATACCCCTCGAGCGAGCCCTTGCGGACGGCGCACCAGAAGCCGCGCGGCGTGCAGAAGAGCTTCCGCTTCTCGAGGATGTCGCCCTTTTTCGCAACGCCGATCACATCCGCGCTGCTATAGGGACGCGCGCGAATATTGAGGCTAGGAACCGTGACTTTGAAGCAGCCGTACTTCGGCGCCGCCTGCGCTTCGGCCGAAAAACCGCTGAGCGAAACCAGCCCGGCAAGGGCGAGAGCAAGAGGAGCTTTGAGGGTCATGGATGTTTCCTTCCTTGGATGCGCGTGACGCTATTGGCGCCAATACACCGGCCTTGATGAACCGGATTTGAACCGAAGCCCGCTTGTGCGGCATGCGCGTCA
This sequence comes from Hyphomicrobium sp. LHD-15, assembly GCF_031157355.1. Lineage (GTDB taxonomy): Bacteria > Pseudomonadota > Alphaproteobacteria > Rhizobiales > Hyphomicrobiaceae > Hyphomicrobium_C. The sequence continues at coordinate 16,593 of NZ_JAVIFT010000007.1, read as the reverse complement.
CGCAACCGGGCGAAGTGAGAAGCGAGCTTCGGGCTAATAAGGGACACGGGAATCAGCGACTTGATTTTGTGAGACGTGCGTGACGAAGCCGCCGCAAACCGATGATTGATATCTAGCGCGGCCTCGTGACAGCACCTCGTAAGAGCGATTACGGATAAAAGTGAGGCCTATCGCCCCTCTCGCGGAATTGCCAGGGAAGCGAGGGACAATTAACCCTAAAACACCGAACGGACAGTCCAAGAGACCACACGAGAGAACGACGCAAGAGACCGATGACGAACCCCTCCCCCGCAACCGCAGCTGTGCCGCCCTCGACCATCCCGTGGCCGCCGATCCTGATCGTGGCCACCATCGCCGGCGCAATCGCGCTCGGCTCTCTGGTCCCGCTGTCCTGGCCGGGCGAAAGCGATTTCGCCGCCCGCATCGCCGGGCGCAGCCTCGGCGTAGCCGGTATCGTGCTGCTGATCTGGGCCGTCGTCACGCTTCGCCGCCACGGCACGACCGTTCTGCCCGACAAAGCCACCGATGTCCTCGTCACCGATGGCCCGTTCCGCTTTCGCCGCAACCCGATCTACGTCGCCGACATCCTGATCCTGCTCGGCTTGGCGGAATTGACCCAGAACATCTGGCTGGTGATCCTCGTGTTCCCGTTCGCGCTGTTGGTCACGTGGCTCGCCATTCTGCCCGAGGAGCGCCACCTGGAGGAACGCTTCGGAGACGCCTATCGCAGCTACAAAGCCGCCACCCGGCGCTGGATTTGAAACGCATGACGCGAGCCATAGCGAGAGAGGCCCTGTGAGCATCGACTACGGCGAGAGGGAGCGCCAATTTCTCGAAGCGCTGAAAGCCGACACCGGGCGCACGCTCGAAGAGTGGATGGCCGCCATCACGTCCCAAGGGCTCACTCAGCGCAACGACATCATCGACTGGCTTCGACGTCAGAACTTCATGTTCTCGAAGGCCTCGTGGCTTGAGCGCATTCACAATAACGGGGGAAAGCCGATCTACGCCGGCACCGGAGGTCCGCGGCCCCAAGCGCGTCCGCGCAATCCGGCCGGGCAGCGCCTTCACCCCCCGCTGCCACCAGCGCCTGAGCCTCAGTCTGCGACCGCTCCACCCCCGCCTGCGCCCACACCCCAGCCCGCAGCGGTTGTCCCACTGAAGCCGTCCGCACCGGTTCTCCGGCTCGTTCCAACGCCTCCTCCCGCTCCGCCCGTTGCCGCGCAGGTTGCAGCCCCCAGCTCCGGCCAATCCGATCCTGCCGCGCTCGACGCCCTGCTCGCGCGCGCCAAGGCGTTTCGCCCCCTCGCCGCCTATTTGATCGCCGAGATCCGCAAGGCCGTCCCGGACGTGACTGTAACCGCGCACGAGGGTTGGGTTGGGTTGCAAAGCACCGGCAGAACCTTCGCCGTCATCGCCATCAGCGCCAAGGAATTGCGGCTCGGCCTCGCCTTGAAGGAGAAGCCTCCAGAGGCCGCGCTGGAACCGGCAAAACTGCCCGCTTTGCGTGGCGCACCGCCCATGAGCCACATGGCTGTGCTGAACGATGCCCGCCAGATCACGCCCTCCCTGCTGGCTGCCGTCGCGCAGGCAGCAGACGGCGTCTGACCGGCCACGCCCACCGGAACCTTCCCGCCAAATCATCGATTTGCCTGAATCCAGGTGCTGCATAGCGGTCCCTTGAGGAGGCTCGATTGACGACATTTGCCCACCCCGATGCACGCCTGAAACTTCGCACCCACGCGCTCGTCGGTGCGGCGGTCTCGCTGCTGGCCGTGGCACATCTCGCGAGCCCGGCCGCCGCCGAGCCGCCGCGCATCAAGGATGGCATCGCCGATTTCCTGCGTACGGGGCAAACCGCGCCCACCACCAGCGGCGAAGCGACCGCAACGGCGGAAGCCGCACCCGCAGACCCGCGCGAGGGCGATGCGGGCTACGAGCAGGCTCGCCTCCTGATGAACGCCATCGACGGCATCCTGAACGATGTCGCCGAGCAGCGCGCCGAAGCCAAGAAGCTGCCCGGCAAAGACGAGTTCCTGGTCACGCCGCTCTGGACCGAAACCCGCGAGGACCGCGAGGATCGCGTCCGCAAGCTGCTCGACGCGACGCTCGGCATCGTCACCGATGCGCCCGTCGTCGACGTACAGAAGAAGATCGAAGGCTATCGGCGCAACATCCGCGATCTCGAAGCGGGCATCGTGTCTCTCAAGGAGAAGCAGCTCACTGCACCGAAGGACGCGCTGCTTCCCGGCGTGCTGACCGACACGGTCGAAAGCCTCGCCACCAAGATCACCGAGCACAAAACCCGCATTGCCGAAAATCAGGCCTCGATCGTCGCGGCAAAGAACGAGATCAAGGACGCACTGACGAAATCCGGCGTCGATCTCGCTCCCGACCAGCTCGATCTCCTGCTCGACGGCGTGCTGTCGGGCGACCTCGTGCGTCTCGTCGCGACCTTCCACGCCGCCAAGATCATCGACGGCCAGCTCGCCAAGCTGATGACCGCGACCGCCGAAAATCCCGGCGCGGCCCGCAAATATTTTGCGATGCACGCGGCGCTGTTCGCGCTGCTCGTGCACGCGCAGGATTCGACGATCAAGAAAATCGACACGCAGTTCATGCCGAAGCTCGATGCCATCCTGAAGGACCTTACGGAGGCGAAGCGGAAAACCCAGGAGCTGATGCGCGCCGAAAACCGTCCCGACCAGAAGCGCGCGCTCGAAGCCAACCGCGAGAGCCAGAAAATCGCCGAGGAAGCCGCCAAAGGCTACCGCCGCTATCTCGCCCAGCAGCGCGAGCAGATCGCCGCCGCCCGCACCCGCGCGACGCACGATCTTCGCATCGCCGACAACACCTTCGACACCGTCGAAGCGAGCCTCGAACTTCGCAATCTGATGCGCGACAGCTCCACCTCGTTCGAGGCGATCCAGAAGCTCGAAGCCCCGACCTTCGAGCAGATCTTCAAGAACGAGGAACTGCGGCGCGAGTTCGAGAACCTCACCCGCAAGCTCGACGCGCCCACGAGCTGAGTTCAGGCAAGCGCTAATCCCTCAGTGGACGGGCATCACCGAGATAGCCGGTGCTTCGCACCTTAAGCGATGAGCTTATCACCTATTCATCGTTCGCCTTGCCGGATCGACACATTACCTTCGCACTTTTACGGAGCCGGACACGCACGGCTCCTGCCAACGCGCCGGCTTCGCTTCGGCAGCGCGCACCCAACCCCAAGGAAAGCCGATGAGGCCTCTCGCCAAAGCAACGCCCTATGAGTTTCGCGATGTCGAGGTCGTCCTGACCGACATGGACGACACTCTGACGTTCGACGGGCGGCTCTCGGCCGAGACTTACGACGCCCTCGAACGGCTGGAAGCCGCGGGCGTGCGCGTCATCCCCATCACCGCCGCGCCCGCCGGATGGTGCGATCAGATGGCCCGTATGTGGCCGGTCACGGCCGTGATCGGCGAGAACGGCGGTTTCTGCTTCAGCCGCAAGCCCGGAGTCGCCGGGTCCGCCATCGAACGCCGCTTCTGGCTCGACGACGCCGAACGCAAATCCACCAAAGCAAAGCTCGCCGACATCGCCCGCACGATCCTCGCGAGCGAAGCATCGCTCCGCCTCTCCGACGACCAGCCGTTCCGCCTGACGAGCCTCGCCATCGAACGCCCGCGCGACAGCGCCACAGCCCGCGCCGTTCATGCTCAGTTGCTTGAGGCCGGCGCAGACGCGACGCTGAACTCGATCTGGGCGCTCGCTTGGTTCGGCGGTTACGACAAGGTCAAAGCCGCGCGAAAATTCCTGCCCGCAGTCACCGGCCACGACATCGATCTCGACCGCGACAAGCTCGCGTTCGTCGGAGACTCGGCCAACGACGCCTCGATGTTCGCCCACCTGCCGAAATCGGTCGGCGTCAGCACCGTCGTCCATCACCTGCCCGAGATCCCGAAGCCGCCCACCTGGATCGCCAACGGACCGGGCGGACGCGGCTTCGTCGAGGTGGCTGACGCGATCCTAGCCGCACGCAGGGCACGCGCTCCAAAGCGCGCCGCCTTGGTACGGGAACTCGGTTGAGCGCACGAGGCACAAGAGGGCAGATGCAGCAGCACTATGTCGACATCGCATCGCACCTCGGAGCCGCTTGGGTCGCCGGAAGCTTGATCGGGTTGGAACGGAGTTTCCACGGCCGCCCCGCCGGATTTCGCACCCACGCACTCGTCTCCCTCGCCGCGGCGCTGCTGATGGTCGTCACTCACTATCAGTGGGATTGGCTCGGCAAGACCGTACCCTTGGAAACGGTTCGCACCGATCCGACACGTATTGCCCAAGGCATCATGACCGGCATCGGCTTTCTTGGAGCCGGCGTCATCTTCAAGGACGGCTTGACCGTACGCGGCCTCACCACTGCTGCGTCGATCTGGATCACCTCCGCCATCGGCATTCTGTACGGCGTGGGCTTCTTCTATCCGGCCACACTAGCCACCATCGCCACACTCGGCACGCTCGCCGTTTTCCGTCGCATCGAAGCCTGGATCCCCAACCACAACTTCGGACAGTTGGTCCTGCGCTTCAGAGAAGAAAAAATCCTGGCCGAAAGCGAGCTTCGAGACCTGATCGCCAAACAAGGCTTCTCGATCGCCAACATGAGCTACCGGTTGGATCGCGAAGCCGGCTTCTTCGAATATCGCATGATGGTCCGCACCGCGAGCAAGCACGCCATCGAGACACTGTCGAACGACTTGCGCGGAAGGCCCGACCTGCTCGAATTCCGGATTTCGCCGAGTGGCGACTAACCTGGACCGGATTTGCCGAACCAAACGCGCATCAACGCCCGCCAGCGCCGGCCCCAGCTCACGCTCTCGTCGGAAAGCGAATCCAGGAAATCCGAAAGGCGTCGCGACTTGACGACGGTGTAGAGCGTGAGCAGCGCCGTCGGTACGAACACCGCGAAAAACGCGGCGAGGCGCCACCACGTCGGCTCCTGCGTCCAGTCGAACAGGTTCATGCCGATGAACCCGGTGGTCACGGTGCCGACGAGACCGAACGTCGTCACGACCGTGAGGCGGACCACAGTCTCGTTCTGCTTTCGCATCGCCTCGACGTCGAGGAAGCTTCCCATGTCCTGCAGTTCCTCGCGAATCTCCCGATAGAGCTCGTCGAGCTGCAGATGGCGGCGCGTCATGTCGAACAGCTCGTGCACCTGCGCCTGGTGCGAGATGTTCTGGAACCAGTAGCGATGCGCGAACCTCAGGAAGTTCTCATGCGCATTACGGATATCGCGGCGGAAAATTCTGTTGGCCTTCGGATTGGGGATCTCGAGCCGGCTGACCGCCGCCACCATGCGGTCCGAGAACATATGCAGCGCCGCTTTCTGGAAGTGCGCGATGAGGAACATCAGAAAATGCTGATGGCGGAAGCGGCACAGCACGCCGCCTTCCTGGCTCAAATAGAAGGCGTCCGAAGCATCGCCCGTCACGACCAGCGTATCGCCGGAGGCGTGAAAGCGCACGCTGGCGGCTTTCTGCGCTCCACCCGAGCTGAAATTCCGATCGTAGCAGAAGCGCTGTTCGAAATCGGCGAGATAGGCTTCCGAATAGGGCAACGACGTGCCGTCGCCTGCCTCGTTACCGAGCGCGAGCCGGATCGAATCCGAGCGCGAGATCGTCTCCGCCCGATCAAGCGCCAGATACGCCATGTAGGGCATGCGGTAGTATTCGAGCTGGCGGTAGCGCACGAGGCCTTTCTTGTCGGCGTGGTGCAGCACCAAGGGCGACATCAGGAATTCCCAATGCGCAGCCGTCGTCGGCGCGCGGTGACGGCCAACGAACGACAGAAACTTCTCGCGGCATTCGTAGTCCGAGGTCGCCAGCACCTTGTCGTCGAGCGAAAGCCACTCGACCTTCCACGGGCAATGACCGCCCCGCCCGCTCTCCGCCTCCCAGTAGGCCGGATAGGCGCGCCCGAACCGGAACATCAGGTTCTGGGCCGTGTCGAACGCGATGTCGTCGACGTAGACCTCGAGCGCAAGCAGGGCGATATCGATGTCGAAGAAGAAGTAGAGATCGACGTGCGCAACCGTGAGCGTGATCGGCTCGTCGCCGCGATCGAGCGTCACCCGCGCTTTCGCGATATCCGCGCGCCGCATCACCCGGATCGGGCTTTCGCCATAGACCTTGCTCACCGAGCGGCCGAGACCTTGCCCGTAGAGAAACCGTTGAACCGGCGGAAGAAAAGTCACGAATTCGTTGTAGTGCCGAGCCTGGAACTCGCCCGGATCCCCGAATTCGTCATCGAGTTCGAACCAGGGGTTGTCCGGCCCCGGCTTCGCGAGATGCTCCCAGTGATCCTGTAGCTGCGCGTCCTCGTCGAGAGGAAGCAAATAGACCGGCCACAGCAGGATTTGACGCAGATGGGTGACGCGCTTGTCTTGGATGGTGGCCATCGGCGTATTCCGCTTCTTCTCGGGACCTCACTCCTCTGATAACCACGCCTCGCCACGCGCCCGCAAGCTGCAAACTGCGGGTAAAGCGTCATCAGATCGTCATATGAAGCGGCGGACAGCCGGGTCAGAGCAGGATCACGGACGCCAGCCCGAGAAACGCGAAGAAGCCGACGCAGTCGGTGATCATCGTCACGAACACGCCCGACGCGGGGGCCGGGTCGAGCTTGAGCCGGTCGAGCGCAAGCGGAATGAGGATACCGGCCAACGCCGCGGCCAGCAGATTGACCACCATCGCCATCCCGATCACGGCGCCGAGCTTGCTCGACCCGAACCACAGGAAAACGATGGTCGCCATCAGCACCGAAAGAACCAGTCCGTTGAGCAGCCCGACGAGCGTTTCGCGCGAGATGATGCGCCCCGCGTTGGCCGCGCCGAGCTTGTTGGTCGCAAGCGCACGCACCGTCACCGTCATGGTCTGCGTGCCGGCGTTTCCGCCCATCGACGCCACGACCGGCATCAGCACCGCGAGCGCCACCATCTGCTCGATGGTGGCATCGAAGGCCTTGATCACGAACGACGCGAGCACCGCCGTGCCGAGATTGACGATCAGCCACGGCACGCGGCTCTTCGCCGTCTGGATGACGCTGTCGGCGATGCTTTCGTCGCCGACGCCGCCGAGTGCCCTCATGTCCTCGTCGGCCTCGTCCTGCAGAACTTCCACCACGTCGTCGACCGTAATCACGCCGACGAGCTTGTTGTTCTGATCGACGACCGGCGCCGACATCAAGCCATACCGCTCGAACTGGCGCGCAACCTCTTCCTGATCCGCCGTCGCCAGCACGACATGCAGGTCCGTCTCCATGATGTCGGAGACCAGCACCTCGCGCTTGGTGCGCAGGAGCCGCGAAAGATCGACGGTGCCGAGCACGCGGAATGCCGGATCGACGACGAAGATTTCGGCGAACGTATCCGGCAGATCGTCGGTCTCGCGGGCGTGCTCGATCACCTGCTCGATCGTCCAGTAGGGAGCCACTGCCACGAAGTCGCTCTGCATCAAGCGACCGGCGCTCTCCTCCGGGTACTCGAGCTGCCGCTCGAGGGCGAGGCGATCACCCTTCGGAAGGTGGGCAAGAATTTCGTCGCGGTCGGCCTGCTCGAGGTTTTCGATAACGTAGGCGGCGTCGTCGGTATCGAGTTCGGTGACGGCCTTCGCGAGCAGCTCGTTCGGCAGCGCCTCCGACAGCTGATCGCGAACCGTCTCGTCGATCTCGGAGAGAACTTCGTAGTCGAAGGCCGGGCCCAGCGCCTGGATCAGCGCGATGCGGTGCTCCGGCGAGAGAAGCTCGATGACGTCGGCGAGGTCGCGCGGATGCAGATCGACGACAAGTTGTGCAGCCCGCACATTGTCGCCGTCGTGCAACGCAAGGGCGACGTCGCGCACGAGATCAGCCACGCTGATGGCATCGGCCTCAGGAGTTGCCTGCTCATCCAAGCCCGACATCGAAACTCCGAAAATTCGCGGATTCTGTTACATAAGACGGCGGCGCCGATCATCTCCGGCGCACACCGGGCCAAAATTGCGCCCGGCGCCCCTGTGCAGAGGCCCTCGGCGTAGCATAGCCGTCACACCAGCGACACTCCGAACAGCCAAAAAAATGCTGTGGCCGAGCAAGGTTGCAATTTAGATACAAAGTCTTTTACGAACCGTGCTTCAATACGCTGAACGCGTCGCGGCCTTGGGACATGGGCCGGCGAAAAGGAGAGGGATGATGGGCGCCAGTCGGTGCACAGGACTGGCCTTCGGTATTGCACTGGCGGCAATTGGGGCTGCAGGGCATTTCGATGGCGTGCGTGCGGAAACGCCGGATGCTTATACGCCACCCGCCACCAAAGCCCCCGCCACGCGGGCCCACGGCGAGCAGACGCCGCCGGTAAACCCCGGTGCCCAGACCGAGCTCAACGCCACCGTCACCCCGGGAAGCCTGTTCTCCCCCGATTGCGTCAACCGCACCGATCTTCTGGGCGTCTCCCGCGTCGTCGAAATCGACACCACTGCCGGCCCGCGCTTCGGCGACCAGTACTCCAAGGACGAGGTCAAGTTTCTCCAACCCGGCGAAGTTGTCCTGACCTTCGACGACGGCCCCATGCGCCGCTACACGCTGCCGATCCTCGATGCGCTCGACGAGCAGTGCGTGCGCGCGACGTTCTTTTCCGTCGGCCGGATGGCCATCTCCGATCCCGCCACCCTGCAGGAGGTCGCCCGTCGCGGCCATACCATCGGCGTTCATACTTGGTCCCACAAGAAGCTCAGCGCGCTCGGCGCCGACGCGATGAAGCGCGAGTTTGAGCTTGGAGCCTCGGCTGTCGCCGGCGCCTTGGGAACACCGATCGCACCGTTCTTCCGCTTTCCCTACCTCGCCCACAGCAAAAGCGCGCTCGCCTACATTCAGGGCCGCGGCATGGGCATCTTCGGCATTCATGTCGATTCCGCGGATTTCCGCACCAAGAGCCCCGGCGTGGTTCTGCGTAACGTGATGAGCCAGCTCGATCGCGAGAAGAAGGGCATCCTGCTGTTCCACGACATTCAGCCCTCGACAGCGGGCGCGCTCGCGAGCCTGCTCGCCGAGCTGAAGACGCGTGGCTACAAGGTCGTGCACATGGTTCCGAAGCACGGCGCAACTACGCTGCCGGAATATGACGCCATCGCCGAAAAAGCGCTGCGGGCGAAATCAGCCGCAGCCGCCAATTCGCCAATCGCAAAGCGATCGGTAACCTGGCCCGTTTCGGGCGATGAGCCCGCGCCCGAACAAGGCAAACCCGCCGCCAAAGCTGCGCCGTCTGCCAAATCGGGCGCCCCCAAAACGGCCACCCGCCCCGCCAAGCCATACGATTGGGCCAACCCGAGCAATGATCCCTGGCAGCTGACGCCGTTCGGCAGCCAGTAAGACGCTGCAGGCGGGAAGCCAGCCCGAGAGTTGCTTCTCACGCGAGTCCCAAAAGCCGCGCCGATACCGTAAAATTCACCCCGGCGCGGCCGAAAGCTTGTTGCTGGCCTGGAAATCACCGACAGTTCGCGCCGTTATCGCCGAACGACAGGAGCCCTTCCATGCGCCTGAGGATCAGAGATGTCTGGATGGCCGTTAGCGCCTTTTGCGCCTGCGCGTCTCCATCCCTCGCCACAGAGTGCAAGGATCCCGACAAGGCGCTCGGCGTTTCGCGCGTGGTGGAGATCGACACTTCGGCGGGCCCGATCTTCGGCACCGCCACCAAGCGCGACAAGGAAGAAAGCTTTCTCGCTCCCGACGAGGTCGTGCTGACCTTCGACGACGGCCCCGTGCCGTGGGTTACGGAACCGATCCTCGATACGCTCGACGCCTTCTGCACCAAGGCCACGTTCTTCTCGGTCGGCGAGATGGCCTTATCGTATCCGGCCATGACCAAGGAAGTTCTTGCCCGCGGCCATACCGTCGGCACCCACACCTGGTCTCATCCAAATAACTTGAAGCGCCTGTCACTCGACAAGGCCAAGGATCAGATCGAGCGCGGCTTCGCGGCGGTAGCCTTGGCAGCCTCGACCGGCATCGCGCCGTTCTTCCGGTTCCCTGGCCTGAACGACAGCGACGAACTGCTCGCCTATCTCCAGTCGCGCAACATCGCGAGCTTTACCGTCGATGTGATCTCCAACGACAGCTTCATCGGCAACCCCCAACGCATCGCCGACCGCACCGTGAAGCTGGCAGTCCAGCAGCACGGCGGCATTCTCCTGTTCCACGATCTGAAGAAGCCGACCGCCAAGGCCCTCCCGGCTATCCTGGCCGGCCTCAAGGCCAAGGGCTTCAAGGTCGTCCACCTGCGCGCCAAGGCCAACGTGGTGCCGCTCGCCACGCTCGACTCTGAGTTGCAGCCCATACTCGCCAAGGCTCCATCGCGAACCTTGGTGCCATTCTACGGCCCCGTACCACCCCCGAAAACGCTGTCCGGAGAGGATCCCGCGACCACTCTGCTGGCACCGGCAGCCAAAGTCCGCCTCAGCGAGGTTCCGCCGGCAGAAGATAAACGTGTGGCCGCCCAGCCGCTAAGGCGCCGGGCGTCGACCCCGGTCTCAGCCCAGCGCGGCCGCCGCCATCGGCAGGCCCGCACGGCTCCGGCAACCTGACCGCCCTGTCGTCAGCCGCAAAACAGCGCTTACCCGTAAGCATCACGGATGCATGCGCTGTAGCTCCTGCCACATTTCGGCAATAAACTGGCCAAGGCCGGCATCCCGGTGCTGCGAGAAATTTCGACGGCTTTCCGAGCCTCGTCGCGTTAGGGATGTCAGGAAGCCGCGAACGCGCCGGTCGAACGGATAGGGCGTGCTTCTCCGACCCGCGAGCCGGAACGCCCGAAAATCGGGCCGGGCCCGATCGAAAAGCCGAATTCACGCGACACGCTAAGGTCTTGGTGCCCAACATGGTCAAAGTCTGGATTGCTTTTGGTCTGCTGGCGCTCTCGGCGGGCGCCGCATTCTACGCAACCGACGGGAAGCTTTGGGGGCTGCCCGAGCGCGTCGGCCTCGATCCCGAAGCCCTTCTCGCCACGCCGCGCGCCCCTTCCGCAGCCCAACAGCCTGCAGCGAAGGGCGAGCGCACCCAGAGCGTGGCGGTGGAAACCGCGACGGCACTTTCGACGACCTCTACGGAAGACATCCGCGCCATCGGCACCTTGCAGTCCGATGAATCGGTTCAGATCAGCTCCGAGATCACCGGACGCATCACCGAGATTCAGCTCTCGGAAGGCGCCCCGGTCAGCGCCGGCGCCGTGCTTGTCCGCCTCGACGACGCGCTCGCCATTGCCGAGGTCGATGACGCACAGGCACGTTTCAATCTCGCCCAAGGCAATCTCGGACGCGCCAATTCCCTCGCCAAGTCCGGCAACGTCACCGAGCGTGCGCGCGACGAGGCCTCGACCAACGCCGAGACAACGCGAGCCGCCCTCGAGCTTTCCAAGGTTCGCCTCGACAAGCACACCATTCGCGCGCCCTTCAGCGGCGTCGCCGGAATTCGCAAAGTGTCACCCGGCGCCTACATTGCCGCCGGCGCCCCGATCGTGAACCTCGAAAAGATCGACACGCTCAAAATCGACTTCAAGCTGCCCGAGCTGTTCCTCGCCCAGGTGAAAAACGGGCAATCGGTCGAGATCACCGTCGATGCCCTCCCCGGCCGCACGTTCAATGGCACCATCTACGCGATCGACCCGCATCTCGACATCAACGGCCGCGCGCTCAACATTCGCGCCCGCCTCGCGAACCCGGATCTCGTCCTGCGTCCCGGCCTGTTCGCACGCATCCGCGTCAAAGGGCAGGTGTCGCGCCATGTCGTCGTCATTCCTGAGAGCGCCGTCGTTCCGCGCGGCGAAGAGAAGATCGTTTACCGCGTCGAGAACGGGCAGGCCCTCGAAACCAGGGTCAAGCTTGGCAACCGTCACGACGGCGTGGTCGAGGTGCTCGACGGCATCGCGGCCGATGCGATCGTCGTGACCGCCGGACAGCAGAAGCTCAAGGATGGCATTGCAGTCGAGATCGTGACTGCCGGCCAGCCCAGTGCGCGGGGCACCTGATGAGCCTGTTCGAGCTCTGCATCCGCCGCCCGGTCTTCGCCACCGTTCTGAGCCTCGTCCTGGTTTTGCTGGGTGTCGTCTCCTATTCGCGCCTGTCCGTTCGCGAATACCCCAACGTCGATGAGCCAGTCGTCTCGGTGACCACGCGCTACCCGGGCGCTTCGGCCCGCATCGTCGAAACCCAGATCACGCAGATTCTCGAAGGCTCGATCGCGGGCATCTCGGGCATCGACGTGATCGATTCATCGAGCCGCTCCGAGCAGAGCCGGATCAGCGTCCGCTTCCGTCCCGACATCGACCAGGACGTAGCCGCGAGCGACATCCGCGACCGCGTGTCCCGTGTCCGCGGGCGCCTCCCCGACGAGGTCGACGAGCCGGTCATCGCCAAGGTGGAAGCCGACGCGCAGCCGATCATGCTGCTCGTGTTCACGAGCCCGGTTCTGAGCCCCCTCGAGATCACCGACTACATCGACCGCTTCATCGTCGACCAGCTGAAAAACCTCAACGGCGTCGCCGACGTCTCAATCTACGGCGAACGCCGCTACGCCATGCGGATCTGGATCGACCGCGAGCGCCTGGCTGCCTACGCGCTGACGGTCCAGGATATCGAGAACGCGTTGCGCGCCCAGAACGTCGAGCTGCCGTCCGGCCGCATCGAGAGCGCCAACCGCGAATTCAGCGTGCTCTCGCGCACCGGCCTCGTCACGGTCGACGAGTTCAAGAACATCGTCATCAAGGTCACCGGCAACCATCAGGTCAAGCTCGGCGAGGTGGCGCGCATCGAGCTGGGCGCCGCAGACGAACGCCGCGAAAGCCGCTTCGAAGGCAAAACCGCGATCGCCATCGGCGTGATGAAGCAGGCCGTCTCCAACCCGCTCGACGTCTCCCGCGAAACCCGCGCGCTGTTGCCCAAGATCAACGAGACCATGCCAAACGGTCTTCAGGCTTACATCGCCAACGACGACGCCATTTTCATCGAGAAATCGATCCAGGCGGTCTACCACACCATCGGCGAAGCGATCCTGCTGGTCGTGCTCGTCATCGTCTTCTTCCTGAGATCGTTCCGCGCGTCCTTAATTCCGATCGTCACCATTCCGATCTCGCTGATCGCCACCTTCACGCTGATGTTCGCCTTCGGCTTCAGCGTGAACACGCTGACGCTGCTCGCCATGGTGCTCGCCATCGGCCTCGTCGTCGATGACGCCATCGTCGTGCTCGAGAACATCTACCGCCACATCGAAGGCGGCATGAAGCCGGTCGAAGCCGCCATCAAGGGAACGCGCGAGATCGGCTTCGCGGTTATCGCCATGACGCTAACGCTCGCGGCCGTTTACGCGCCGATCGCGTTTGCACCCGGGAAAACCGGACGTCTTTTTCTCGAGTTTGCGCTCACGCTCGCCGGCTCCGTCATCATCTCGGGCTTCGTCGCCCTCACCCTGACACCGATGATGTGCTCGCGTATGCTGCGCCACGAACCCAATCCCGGCCGCCTCTTCCTGCTGATCGAGCGCTTCTTGAACGGCCTGGAAAACGGCTACCGCCGCCTGCTCGGCGTCGCGCTCGCCCATCGCCCGGTCGTGCTGCTCCTCGCCGTCGCGACGGCCGGGTTCAGCGCCTACTTCTTCGCCAACCTCAAATCCGAGCTGGCTCCCGTCGAGGACCGCGGCATCATCCGCGTGCGCGGCACCGGCCCGGAAGGCGCAACGCTTGCTTACACCAGCCGCTACAGTGCCGAGGCCGACGCCATCCTCGCCGACGTGCCGGAAATTCAATCGCGTCTCGTCATCAACGGAAACCCGGAAGTATCGGGTTTCCTGATCTTCGCCCCGCTCAAGGACTGGGACGAGCGCAAACGCACCCAGCAGGAAATCTCGCGCGAGATCACGCCGAAGGTACGCAAAATTGCGGGCGTGCTGGCCTTCGCACCGAACCCGAACGCGTTCGGACAGCGCGGCTCCTCGAAACCCGTCGAGTTCGTGATCCAGTCGTCCGGCACCTATGAGGAGCTGGAGCAGCTCTCCGGCAAGGTGATGGAAGCGCTCGAAGGGTATCGCGGTCTCGAAAGCCTCGAAACCGATCTCAAGCTCAACACGCCGGAATTCCGCCTCGAGATCGACCGCGCCAAGGTCTCGGACCTGCGCCTCGATGTGAATGTGGTCGGACGCACGCTCGAAACCCTGCTCGGCGGCCGCCAGGTCACCCGCTTCGAGATGAATGGCGAGCAGTATGACGTTCTGGTCCAGCTCAAGGAAAGCGACCGCGCCACACCCTCAACGCTCGACACCATCTTCCTGCGCTCGCCCGCCGGCGACATGGTCCAGCTTTCGAACATCGTCCGCGTCGTCGAGAGTGTGGCGCCGAAGGAGCTCAAGCGTTTCAACCAGCTTCGCTCCGTGACGCTGTCGGCGAACATCGCCCCCGGCTATGCGCTCGGCGAGGTGCTGGCCCACATCGAACGCGTCGTCGACGAAACGCTGCCGCAAACGGTGCAGACCGACGTCAACGGCCAGAGCCGCGACTATCGCGCATCGAGCCAGAGCCTCGCCGTCGTGTTCGTGCTGGCCCTCGCCTTCATCTATCTGGTGCTCGCTGCCCAGTTCGAAAGCTTCCGCGATCCGCTGATCATCCTGATCACGGTGCCGCTCTCCATGTGCGGCGCCCTCGGCGCGTTGCACTTTGCGGGCGGCTCGCTCAACGTCTATTCGCAGATTGGCCTGATCACGCTCGTGGGCCTCATCACCAAGCACGGCATTCTGATCGTCGAGTTCGCCAATCAGCTGGGAACGGAAGGCCGCCGCCGTGCCGAAGCCATCGTCGAAGCCGCGAGCCTGCGCCTGCGTCCAATCCTGATGACGACGGGCGCGATGGTGCTCGGCGCGGTACCGCTTGCGCTCGCCGAAGGCGCCGGCGCCGAAAGCCGCCAGCAGATCGGCTGGGTCATCGTCGGCGGCATGAGCTTAGGGACGATCCTGACGCTGTTCGTGGTGCCGACGGTCCTGAGCTATATCGGCTCGTCACATCGCGAAAGCGAGCCCGCGGGCAGCGCTGTCGCAACGCCCGCCGAATAACTTTTCTAACTAGCTAGCCAATCGCCGGAGCTGCGCCGCAGGCTCAGCACCAGCGGCGGGCTGCCCCTTCCGCATCGAGCACATGACCCGAAATGCTGCGGCCCTTGCGGCTCGCCATCTCGAGCGCAACCGCCGCGAGATCCGCGTCGGACGCATCCCCGTGCCGCCCCATGACCGCGATCGACGACGGCGGCGCAACCGCATTGATGCGCACGCCATGGGCTGCCCAATCCTGGGCAAGCGAGCGCGTGAGATCGGCGAGCGTCGCGCGCAGCACGTCGGCGAACATCATCGAGCGACCGTCTCCGCTGCCCGCGACGCGGACGACATTGAGAATCGATCCCTCGATCCAGACCAAGCGCATGCGATTCGCCGTGATCTCAGTCAACCGCAGTGGCAGGCGAAGCACGTCCGCTACCAGCCGCTCGACATCCGCGACGGTTTCGAGCCGCGCCACCGCGCTAGGATCGACCGTCACCAGGTTGACAACGGAATCGAGACCGCCGAAATCCTTGACCGCCGTCTGCACCAGGCGTTGGGCATCTTCGTCGCCCTGGAGCGGATCGTTGAAAAGACGGATGTCGGAAGAATTTTCCGCGAGCACCGCGGCAAGCTCTGTCATCTCCGGCGTATCTTCCGGTGACTGAATAACGAGACGGGCGCCATGGTCGGCAAACCCGCGTGCAAGATCGAAACCTGAAGTAGACGTCAGCCCGGTGATGAGAACGCGTGAACCCGACAGCTCGGGCATGGCGACAAACTCATACGGGCGCGAAATTACGCTCATCAACATGCGGGCAGGTCTCCTTCGTACGCCGGACAAGTGAGGCGGCCCGGACAGGACCATACCATTCCGATTCGCCTAACGACATCTAAACGGCAGCTCGATTCGGGTGGCGTCTAGGCTGCCTCATGGCGCGATTGCGGCTCTCCCCTGCGCAAACATGTGGCACCCATCCCCGCACGCCGATGCATCCGCGCCACGCCTCGGCCTAAGTCGGTAACCCGCCTCACGAAATGCTGGTGATACCCGCCTCCCCTCAGATTGCCATTGTTGGGGAACAGACCGACTCTCTTCCAACGATTCGCACCGGAGTCTTTCGGTGCCATATCTGCAAAGTATTGGGGGAAGAGCAGATCATGACGGGAAATCAAACAGCCTCACAGACTGTTGTGGTGGTGGCGATGGGCCTTGTGGCGGGGGCCAGCGCGGTCGCCTTGTACCATCATGCCGGGCTGCCCGGGCCTGTAGCGGCAACCGCATCGCTGGCGGCCTATCTGCTGTTACTCACCGTCCATGCCTTTGTCTGGCGCGGCCACCGCATCGATTTCGGGCCCGTTAAGATCCTCGACCGCCGCGACCAGGAGATCCGCCGTCTGAAGGATGACGGCCGGGCTGCCCCGACGCTCGGCGCCGCATCCAACGGCCCCCCGCCGCTGGCACGCGGCCCCCGTCCCGCCGCCCCCGGCCCGGCAGCAGCACCGCTTCCGCCG
>NZ_JAVIFT010000006.1 GCF_031157355.1 Hyphomicrobium sp. LHD-15 | reverse complement strand
GACCTCGTCCAGCCCCTTGAGACAGGCCAGATCGTTGGTTCCGTCGATGTTCATGCGCCGGGGCCGCCACGGCCGGGGCCCTTGGCGCCGGGGCCGCCACGCGTTGCAGCCGGCTTGCCGGGCAGAAGGCCTTCGCGCTGCAGCTTCTTGCGTGCGAGCTTGCGGGCGCGACGAACGGCTTCCGCCTTCTCGCGGGCCTTCTTCTCGGACGGCTTCTCGAAGTAGTTCCGGAGCTTCATCTCACGGAAAATACCCTCGCGCTGCATCTTCTTCTTGAGCGCCTTGAGGGCCTGATCGACGTTGTTGTCGCGGACGAGTACCTGCAAGCGGTGACCTCTGGTTTTGAATGTTCTGTAAAAATACACAGCTCCAAGCCCCGGAAGACTGGCCCCGGCGCTTCGAGCGGAATTGGTTTGGCTGGCTTCTATCAAACGCCGCGGCGGTTGTCCACGGGCTGATCTTAAGGTTTTTGCGGATTTTCTCGGATTATTGGCGCGGTTTGAGGCGGTTTACGTGGCCCATCTTGCGGCCGGGGCGGGCTTCGGGCTTGCCGTAGAGATGAACAGCGGTGTCCGGCTCGGCCGCAAAGGCCTGCCAGCGGTCGACATCGGCGCCGATCAGATTGGTCATGGTGACGTCCGAATGGCGCGTGGTCGGGCCGATCGGCCAGCCGGCTACAGCCCTGATATGGTTCTCGAATTGCCCCACGAGGCAGGCGTCCATCGTCCAGTGGCCGGAATTGTGTACACGGGGCGCGATCTCGTTGACGACCAGCGGCTCGGCGGCATCCGGGAGATAGAACATTTCGACGCCCAGAACGCCGACGTAATCCAGCGCGGTGGCGATGGCGCCTGCGATCTCGGTCGCGCGGGCGACGTGTGCGGCCGGCAGCGGCGAGGGAACGGTCGACGTGTCGAGGATGCCGTCCTTGTGGGTGTTGAGGGGCAGATCGTAGAATCGCACTTCGCCTGCGAGGCTGCGCACCACCAGCACCGACACCTCATAGGCGAACGGCACCAACCCTTCGAGCACGCAGGGCGCGCGCTTCAGGCTTTCGAACGCGGGTGCGAGTTCGGCCGCGCTCTTGATGCGGACCTGGCCTTTGCCGTCGTAGCCGAGGCGGCGTGTCTTCAAAATGCCGGCTTCGCCGATGGCGGCGAGCGCGGCCTTCAAGGAAGCGTCCGAGTCGACGTTCGCGAACGGGGCAACCGGAATGCCGATGCCGCGGATGAAGCTCTTTTCCTCGAGGCGGTCCTGAGCGACGGCGAGAGCCTTTGGGCCGGGCCGGACTGGCGCTGCGGCCTGAGCGGCTGCGGCGGCTTCGAGCGGCACGTTCTCGAATTCATAGGTGACGACATCGACAGTCTCGGCGAAGGCGCGGATCTTGTCGGTGTCCTCGAACGGGCCGACTTGCGATTTCGCAGCGACGTCGAAGGCCGGGCCGGGCACGTCCGAATAGATATGGCATTTGAGGCCCAAGGGCGCGGCGGCGAGCGCCAGCATGCGTCCGAGCTGTCCGCCGCCAAGGATGCCGATCGTCGATCCGGGAGGGAGGGCCGTCATTCGGTTTTGGGTTCCTCGGCGACACTGGCCGTTTGGCGCGCGCGGAAAGCCGCAACCCTGCCGGCAAGCTCCGCGTCGGAGAGGGCCAGGATCTGGGCCGCAAGTAATCCGGCATTGGTGGCGCCGGCTTCCCCGATCGCGAGTGTGCCGACGGGAATGCCGCCCGGCATCTGGACGATAGAATAGAGGCTGTCGACGCCGTTCAGCGCCTTGCTTTGAATGGGTACGCCGAGGACCGGAAGAGTGGTCATGGAGGCCGTCATGCCCGGCAGATGGGCCGCGCCGCCCGCGCCTGCGACGATCACCTTGAGGCCGCGCTCGGCTGCCGAGCGGGCGTAGCTGACGAGGCGGTCCGGGGTGCGGTGGGCCGAGACGATCTTGACCTCGTAAGGTACGGCCAGCTCATCGAGAATGGCGGCGGCTTTGCTCATGGTGGGCCAGTCGGACTGGCTTCCCATGATGATCCCCACATCGGCACGGCGTTTGGTCATTGGCCGGATACTTCCGCTTTGAGGCCCGGATGGCCGTTGCCCGCCGGGAAAACGGGCCATTTAGAGGAGCCCGGCCCAGGTTGCAAGGCGGAAGGCGGGATTTGGTGAGCTAACCCACGGTGGAATGATTAATTGCGGGCAGCAGGCAGCCGGCAACGGGCAGGGGCAGGTACGGAGCGGGGTTGGGACGGTGTGCTCCTTAGGGGGCTGGATTTTCACGGTGGCGCGAGAATCGCCTAGTGTTCCGATGCCTGTGTTTCGACGCGGGCTCTGTGCGGCGTCGGGCATGAACGTGGCTGAGACATGACATCGACTTCTCCCTCCTGGACTGCCGGCTATGTTGCCGAGCTCGATTACACGCACGGCTATTATCGCGAGATGAGCCCGCTCAACCTGGAGCTCGCGATGCTGTCGCGGCTGCAGTCGCATAGCGTCAAGCGCCCGCTCCGCTATCTGGAACTCGGCTTCGGGCAGGGGCTCTCGCTCAACATTCACGCGGCGACCACGCAGGGCGAGTTCTGGGGCACGGATTTCAATCCGACGCAGGCGGCTAACGCGCGCGAGATGGCGGCCGCGTCCGGCGCCAACCTCAAAGTGCTCGATCAATCATTCGAAGAGCTTCGCGATCGCGACGATCTGCCGGAATTCGACGTTATCGTACTGCACGGCATCTGGAGCTGGATCTCGGACGAGAACCGCCGTGTGATCGCCGATCTTGCGCGCAATCATCTCGCGGTCGGCGGGATTTTCTACGTGAGCTACAACACGACGCCGGGCTGGTCGGCGGCGATGCCGCTGCGCCATTTGATGTCGCTGCATGTGACTCTCGCGACGAGCGAAGCGACGGGGCTCGGCTCGCGTATCGATGCGGCGGTGAATTTCGCGGAGCAGGTCGTCGATTCCAACGCGCTCTATTTCCGCGCCAATCCGGCGGTGGCCGAACGGCTCAAGGCCATCAAGGGACACAACCGGAACTATCTCGCGCACGAGTTCTTCAACGCAGATTGGCATCCGATGCCATTCTCGGAGGCGGCCGAATACTTGGCGCAGGCGAAGCTGTCGTTCGCGGCTTCGTCCAACCTCGTCTCGCATATCGACACGCTGCACCTCACGCCCCAACAGCAGCAGTTGCTCGCCTCGATCTCGCATCCGGTGCTGCGCGAATCCGTGCGTGACTACTGCGAGAACCAGCAATTCCGCCGTGACGTGTTCGTCAAAGGGCCGCGCGGGCTGACGCCTCAGCGCCAGATCGAGTTGCTGCAAAGCCATCGGTTCGTGCTGCAGGCCGCAGAAGGCGATATCGCGCTCAAGCTGAACGGGCCGGCGGGAGAGGCGCATCTTCAGGCCGAAGTCTATCGTCCGGTTGCGGCAGCGCTGGCGGAGCGTGCCCATGCGCCCAAGAGCTTCGGGGAGCTTTCGGCGCATCCGTTGCTCAAGTCCATTTCGGCAAACCAGCTTGCACAGGCGCTGTTCGTGCTGACCGGGCTCAATTATGCGAGCGCGGCGCAGGACGACGAGCAGATCGCGGCGGTGCGGGGAACGTCCCAGGCGCTCAACCGGCACATCCTCGAACGCGCGGTGTTCTCGAACGAAGTTTCGTTCCTGGCGAGCCCGGTGATGGGCGCGGGCGTGCCGCTCGGCCGCATCCAGCAGTTGTTCCTGCGTGCGATTTCGCGCGGAAAGCGGACGCCGCAGGAGTGGGCGCTCGACATCTGGCCGGTGATGGAAGCGCAGGGGCAGCGCCTGATCCGTGATGGCAAGCCGATGCAGACGGCGGCCGAGAACATCAGCGAGCTGTCGACGATGGGCCAGGATTTCGCTCAGAAGCGGCTGCCGATGCTCGAAACGCTCGGCGTGACGGTGCCGCCGGGGCCGGCGCCGTCGGTATTGCCGGGTCTGAGCATTGCGGCGGCGTAAGCACACGAGCGCCGTCAAGGTGGGCTCGCGGGTGCGGACGCCATAGTTTCGGGCCGGGCATGGCTCTATTGCTTAGGCAAGACATCGGAGGCGTGCGATGGCTCGCTCTAAATTTCTCGCGATAGCGTCGGTGCTGATATTGGGGACGGCGGGACCGGCTTGGGCGCAGGCCGTGCCGCCAGCTGCTTCGCAATCCACACCGTCCGTGTCGTCCGGGATTTCGCCGGAAAGTGACGCCGGTTCTCAATCAACGCCAGCTTCCGACTCAAATGCTGAGGCCGCGAAAGACGCGGCGCCGGCCGAGGGAGCCGCGCCTCCGGCAGCGAGCGTGGCGATGCTCGAACCGACGACGCCGGTGGGGACCGCGCTCAAGGCGCACCTCGCGGCCCTGCCCGACGAGGGCACTGAGGAAGAGAAGAAGGAGCGCGCGGCGCTGGCCGCGTTCTACGGAGCACGGGGCTACGTGCCGCTGTGGGTCGAGGCAAAGGGTTTCAATGCCGACGCGCGCGCCATCGAGGATGCCTTCAACACCGCCGCGCCTTGGGGGCTCGACAGCCGCGATTTCGCATTTCCGAAGCTGGATGCCCCAGCCGAGGGTGTGGAGGTTGCGGCCGAAGCGAAGGCCGCGGCGGAGGCCGAGCTGTCGCGCGCGGTTCTGAAATACGCGCGCTTCGCGCGGGGCGGGCGCATCATGCGGCCGTCGGAGCAGCTCAATTCCAATCTCGATCGCAAGCCGCAGCTTCTCGATCCTGCTTCAGTGCTCGATGGGCTCGCGTCGGCATCAGACAAAGGCGCTTATCTCGTCGGCACGCATCCGCAGCATCCGCAGTTCCAGCGGCTCAAGGGGAAATACGCGGAGGCGCTTGCCAAGAGCGGCGGCAAACCGAACGCGGAGGCCAAGAAGATCCTCGCCAACATGGAGATGTGGCGCTGGATGTGGGCCGATCTCGGCGATCTCTACCTGATGGCCAATGTTCCGAGCTACATGATCGAGGTGGTCAAGGGAGGCGAGACGATCCACACCGAACGCGTCGTGGTCGGCGAGATCGGCAAGCAAAGCTCGATCTTCACGCGTAGGCTTCGCGACATCACCTTCCGGCCGATGTGGCGCGTACCAGAAAGCATCAAGGTCAACGAGCTGTGGCCGAGCCTGCTGCGCGGCGGCGCACTGATGCGCCAATACGCGCTCGAAGTGGAGACCAAGGACGGGCGGAGGCTCGACTGGCGCACAATGGATTGGCGCACCCTCGACATCCGCGAATACGAGGTGGTGCAACCGCCGACGCGCAACAGTGCGATGGGTGTCGTGAAGTTCTCGTTCCCGAGCCAGCACACGATCTTCATGCACGACACGCCGGACAAGTGGATGTTCAACTCCAAGCAGCGCACGCTTTCACACGGCTGCCTCAGACTGCGCAATCCGCTGCGCGTCGCCGAACTGGTGCTGGAGCACGACAAGGGCTGGGATGCGGCCAAGGTGCAAGAGCTTGCCAAGAGCGGCTCGCTCAACAACGAGGTGCTGATCGAGAAGCGGATCCCGATGCACATCGCGTACTTTACCGCGTGGGTCGACGATGCCGGCGCGCTCAAGACCTATTCCGACATCTACGGCCACGAGAAGCGCGTGACGCAGGCGCTTGATGGCAAGTGGCAGCAGATCGCCAAGGGTCGCGATCATCTGGCGCCGGTGGTGCCGAACAAGGCGCACCTCGAAGACAAGCCGGTGAAGCAGGCTGCGACCGGCGGCAAGAGCGCGAACGACGATTTCCTCGGTTCGTTCTTCGGCGGCGGGTATTAGTCCGTCGAAGGCGCCTGTTTGGCATTTTCGGCGGCAGGCTGCTCCATCAGGCGCTTGGCGGTGTCGAGTGTGTCGGCCTCCTGGGGCGGCTTGTCCCAGCGGATGCGATGAATGCGCGGGAAGCGCATGGCGAGCCCAGACTTGTGGCGCGACGACGCGAAGATCGCATCGAAGGCGACTTCGAGCACCAAGCGCGGCTCGACGGCGCGCACAGGCCCGAACTGTTCGACAGTATGGTTCCGCACGAAGCGGTCGATTTCGAGAAGCTCCGCATCGGTGAAGCCCGAATAGGCCTTGCCGACCGGAACCAGCTCGTGACCGGGGTAGATGTCGCCGCGCGGTGTACCCTCAAGCGCGGGCTCCGCGAGTTCGCGCCAGACGCCAAACGTGTAGTCGGAATAGTACGACGAGCGCTTGCCCGAGCCGCGCTGGGCATACATCAGCACGCAATCGAGGGTGAGTGCGGCGCGCTTCCACTTGAACCAATGGCCACGCGGACGACCGGAGAGATAGGGGCTCGACCAGCGCTTCAGCATCAGGCCTTCGATGCCGGTTTCGCGCGCGTCTCCCCAGAGCGCGTCCAGCTCGTCTCGTGTTGCGAACGGAACCAGCGGGCTGATATCGGCAAGCGGCGGACGCTTGGCCGCGAACCAGGCTTCGAGGCGTTTGCGGCGGTCGCGGAAACTCATTTCTCGAAGGTCTTCGCTGCCATCGATCAGGAGATCGTAAAGCCGCACATGGGCCGGATGATCCTTCAACATGCGGCCGGTCACGGCTTTGCGGTTGAGGCGCTGCTGCAGATCGTTGAAGGGGGCGACGAGGCCGTCGCGTGCAACCAGCAGCTCGCCGTCGAGGAGAACCTCGCGACCCAGGAACGCGGAGACGATCTCGGGGAACGAGCGCGAGATGTCGTCACCGGTGCGCGAGAAAATGCGCACGTGTTCGCCATGGGCCGCGATCTGCACGCGGATGCCGTCCCATTTCCACTCGGCGGCGAATTCTTCCGGCGCAAAACTCGACCAATCCTGTTCCTCGATGGCGTGGGCGAGCATCAGCGGGCGAAACACCGGTTTGCCGCCGGCATCGGGGCGCGGGCCGTTCCCGGTCAGCCAAAGGAAGAGATCGCTATAGGGCGGTTCCAGCGCGTGCCAGATCTCTTCGATCTCGGACACCGCATGGCCGCTCATCTCGGCGAGTGCGGTCTTGGCGAGGCGCGCAGACACGCCGACGCGGGGAGCGCCGCCGACGAGTTTCAACAATGCCCAGCGTCCGCGTACGTCGAGCCGATCCAGCAGGTCGCCGAGGATGGGCGCTACTTCGGTTGGTGGCGCGTTGGCAAGGCTGGCCACGACCTCGGAGAGAGAGGGTGTGCGTCCGCGCTCGGCGGGCGCGCTTATTGCCGGGGCTGGCCACATCAGCGCGACGGTTTCGGCGGTGTCGCCGACGTAGTCGCGGGAGAGCGCGTAAAGGACCGGATCGACTCGGGTTTCGAGCAGCGTCGCTAAGCTTCGGCGGAGAGGAAGGCGGGGAAACAATCCGTCGGTCAGCGCGGCGAGGGCAAAGCCACGGTCGGGATCGGGGGCCGTGCGGAAGTAATCGACGAGCAGGGTCAGTTTGCCTTTGCGCGAGGGCGTCGTCGTCAGCGTGTCGAGCAGGAGCGCGAAGGCTTGCATGAGCGCTACTCGCCTTCGTCTTCGAAGCCGACGAGCGCGAGGGCGCGAGCCTTGAGGCCCCGGCGCGTCAACTCATAGACGAGGGCATCGTCACGGCCGTGCGTGACCCAGACATCCTCGGCTTGGGTTTCGAGTACGGTGTCGATCAGCTCCGGCCAATCCGCGTGATCGGAGATCACCAGCGGCAGCTCGACTCCGCTCTGGCGGACGCGGCCCTTGATGCGCATCCATCCCGACGCGAACGCGGTTACGGGATCGGGGAAGCGGCGCGACCAGCGATCCGAAACGGCCGATGGCGGGCAGAGGACAAGAGCGCCTGCGAGATCCGCTGGCTTGGTATCGGCGACAGCGCGAATTTCGCCGAGGGCGATTCCATGGTTCTGATAGAGCTCGGTGACGGCCATGTGGGCGCCGTGCAGATAAATCGGCTTGTCGTAGCCCGCATCGCGCGCGAGACGGATCACGCGCTGGCATTTGCCGAGGCCGTAGGCGCCGACGAGATGCGCGCGATCGGGGTTGCGGCGGAGGGAAGTCAGCAGGCGTGCCACCTCGCTCGCCGCGGGCTCATGGCGAAACACCGGCAACGCGAACGTCGCTTCCGTCACGAACACATCGCAGAGGATCGGTTCGAAGGGGAGGCAGGTGGGATCGGCGCTGCGCTTGTAGTCGCCGGACACGACGGCACGCTGGCCGTTCCATTCGAGCACGACTTGCGCGGAGCCCAGAATATGGCCCGCCGGCACGAGACGCACGGAGACCCCGCCGATGTGGAGCACTGTGCCAAGTGGCGCGGCCTCGAAGCGGCCAACGGCCTCTTCGCCCAGGCGGACCTTCATGATCGCAACGGTTTCGGCCGTCGCAAGCACGGCGCCGTGGCCGGGGCGGGCATGATCGCTGTGGCCGTGGGTGATGATGGCGCGATCGACGGCGGACGCGGGATCGATATACGCGTCGGCCGGCTCGCAGTAGAGGCCGCGAGGGGTCGGATAAAGCCAGCGATCAATTCCGTCAGAGCGCATCTCGCGCAGATCCTCTCTCCGCCAGGATGTGGGACGCGGCAAAGGCCATCGTCGTCATCACTACGGATGAATGCAAATGCGGATCGCAGAGGACGGTTTCATCACCGGAGGCGGACGGGAGAGCGGGGTGCTGTTTCGAAGGGGATGCCGCGCGGCCGCGCTCGCTTACGCGATGATGTCGGGCAGGAGCTGATCTTCGACCTTCGTGATCTGATCCTTGAGAGAAAGCTTTCGCTTTTTCAGCCTGCGGATCGTGAGCTGGTCTGAAGCTCCGGCGATCTCGAGCGCCAGGATCTCGTCGTCGAGCAAGCGGTGCTCGGAGCGAAGTTTAACCAACTCCTCCCGAAGCTCCCTATCGTTCTGCCGCTGCATGTCGTTGCTCGTTCGAACTCCGGCTCGCAATCCTGTTGGTTGCCCACAGAGCAGAGCTGGCGGGACTATCGTCTCATTTCTTACACTGTGCAAGCAAGTCAGTGAGCGCGCCTTACAAATGGCTGGATAAACCGATGCTTAGTGAGTCGTTAAGAGGCTCGGTAACGGGCAAGGGACTTTTTGTTAAGCCTTCTGTTCTCGTGGACATCGCGTGGCATATCTGTAACAATGCTTTGGTCTTCAACTCTGAAAAGGAGGTCAGGATGGCGCTATCGGCTCATCTTCAGGAACTCTCAGAGAAGCACCGGCAACTCGAGCGTCGGATTGAAGAGGAGGCGTTAAGACCCGGTTCGGACGACACGACGATCCGCCGGCTCAAGCAAGAAAAACTAAAACTGAAGGACGAAATCGTCAGACTCGGCACATCACCCACCCGACACTGACGCCCAAGCGGAGCTGCGAGTGCAGCTGTCGCACAGCTGCTTTCGCATCTCCCAACCCGACATAGCGTCATTCGATGTTCCGCCTCACTCGTTGTGAGTGAATGGTCGCGTTTGCGGCATTGCCTGCCGCGCGCTTGCCGTTCACTTGCGCAGAGCGATTGATGACGTACGTGTGCCTGCGTTTTTTGTAGGTGTGCGGCGAATGTCGGATGGCGAGATCAGATGCGGATCGCGCCGCGGGTTGCCCCGTGTTCTCGTTGTCAGAACGCGTGGGCAATACGATTGCGCGTCGCGTGACGAGCGCTCGGCCACAAGCGTGGCCATGCCTCGGACGCAGCTGCGCGCGCCTATCCTTTGGCGAGATTGCTTTGAGCGAGGCTGGCGGCCGCCTCAGGCGTCCTTTGCCAGTTCCCGCAACTTGAACTTCTGAACCTTTCCGGTCGAGGTTTTTGGAACCTCGATGAACACGATGCGGCGCGGCGCCTTGAAGCGGGCCATGCGCTCGCGGCACCAGTCGATCAGCTCCGGCTCGTCGGCGGTGGTGCCCGGCTTCAGCTCGACGAACGCACATGGCGTCTCGCCCCATTTTTCGTCGGGCTTCGCGACCACCGCGCAAACCGCGACCGATGGGTGCTTGTAGAGCACGTCCTCGACCTCGATCGATGAAATGTTCTCACCGCCGGAGATGATGACATCCTTGGAGCGGTCCTTGAGCTGGATGTAACCATCGGGGTGCAGGACACCCAAATCTCCCGAGTGGAACCAGCCGCCCGCGAAGGCTTCGGCAGTCGCTTCCGGATTCTTGAGATAGCCCTTCATGACGATGTTGCCGCGGAACATGACCTCGCCGATGGTTTCGCCGTCGGCCGGCACCTGGATCATGGTCAGCGGGTCCATGACCGTCAGCCCTTCGAGCACCGGATAGCGTACGCCCTGGCGCAACCGGCGCTCGTCCTTTTCGGGCTTTGGCAGGTCGTTCCAGGCGCTGTGCCATTCGTTCAGCGTCGCCGGGCCGTAAGTCTCGGTAAGACCGTAGAGGTGGGTCAGCGCAAAGCCCGCGTCGTTCATGCGGGCCATCACCTCCTGCGGCGGCGGAGCGGCGGCGTGATTGAAGGCGACGCGATGGGTGATCTCGCGGCGCTCCTCTGGCGCGGCGTTGAGCAGCGTCGACATCACGATGGGCGCGCCGGAGAGATGGGTCACCTGATGATCGACGATGGCATCGTACATCGCCTTGGCGCGCACCCACCTCAGGCAGACGTGCGTGCCGGCGACCGTCGACAGGCTCCACGGGAAGCACCAGCCGTTGCAGTGGAACATCGGCAGCGTCCACAGATAGACGGGATGCTTGCCCATGCCGGTTGCAATGGTGTTTCCGTAGCACATCAAGGCTGCGCCGCGGTGATGATAGACGACGCCCTTCGGGTTTCCGGTGGTGCCGGACGTGTAGTTGAGGCTGATCGCTTCCCATTCGTCGTCGGGGATGCGCCAGCGAAACTCGGGATCGCCGCTCTGAACGACGTCCTCGTAATCGATGTCCGAGAGAGCAGGGCCGGCGCAGGCCGGAAACTCGGTGTCGTAATAGTCGATGATGAGAGGCTTCACGCGCGCGATCGCAAGTGAATCCTTCACCAGTGCAGAAAATTCGCGATCGGTGATCAAAAGCTTCGAATTGGCGTGGTCGAGCTGGAAAGCGACGATCGGCGCATCGAGGCGGGTGTTGAGGCAGTGCAGAACCGCACCCAGCATCGGTATGGCATAGTGGGCTTCGAGCATGGCGGGGGTGTTTGCAAACATCACCGAGACGGTGTCCCCCGGTCCGATGCCGCGGCTTTGAAGCGCGGACGCAAGGCGGCGGGCGCGCGCGTAGAATTCCGCGTAGGAGATCCGCTTCGCGCCGTGGATGATCGCGGTGTGGTTCGGGTAGACTGCGGCCGCGCGCTCGAGCAGACCGACGGGAGAAAGGGGCTGGTAGTTGGCCGGGTTCTTGTCGAGGCCGGTTGCGTAGGGATTGTCGCTCATCAGGCTGTCGGCTCTTGCTTCAGTTGGATTTGTCCAACGCTAGCGAAGCCTGCTCGCGGCGGCAATGGCGATCCGCCCGGTATTGGACACTTGTCCGGGTGGGGTCGCCCCCTGCCAAAGACTTGAGCAATTTGCCTGTGTGTCCGGTCGCTGGCGCCTTGAAACGGGTCCGCGGCGTTGTACCATCCCGGGGTGTCGTCAGGTCCTCTTTGCAAGGGAGGTGGCAATGACGGAACTGAAGCTCGAAAGCCTGCTGTTGTGGGTGGTTGCGGTGCTGCTGATGATGGCGCCCTGGGCTCTGCTCTGAGCCGCCATTTCATGCGGCATCTAGGGCGTCTCGCGTAGATGCAGGTCCGCTCGCGGGCGTCGATCGGTTTCCTCAAAAGGTTACGGCGCGGAAAGGTCCCCCTTTTACCCGCGCCGGCCCCGCTTGACCCTGTAAACTTCTGAGCAGCCGTCTTGAGCGGCCATAGATCCAATTTGACATACCAAGCTGCATATCCTCTTAAAAAACCTCGTTAACAGCGGATAATTTTCTGCCCCATTTGCGGTTTCGGGCGTGCTCGGAGCCGGAATTATGCGAAAAAGTCGCGGCCGTGACAGGGGTTTGCCGGTCTTGAACGTCCCGAATGGATGAGGCAGGACATCAAGGTGGATGCGCTCTCGGGGGCGCGGCGAACGGGGAGAGGACACCAGCGAATGAGCGCCAAAGGCGAAAGTGCACCGAAGCAGCTTCTCCATCTCGTATTTGGCGGCGAGCTTACCGATCTCGATGGCGTCGAGTTCCGGGATCTGACAGGTCTCGATATCGTCGGTATTTTCCCGAACTATGCCGAAGCGCTCGTGGCCTGGAAGGCGGCGTCGCAGAGGTCGGTGGACAATGCAGCGATGCGTTATTTCATCGTCCACATGCATCGCTTGCTGGAGCCGGCGGAAGGCGACGCCTAGAACCGGCGGGGCCTCGAACAGAGCATGATTGCCCCCAAGGCGGCGTTGGCTTAAAGGCGAGGGCCGGGCCGGCGGCGTTCGACGCACCGCTAACGCCCGTTTGATCAGGAGCCTCGCAGCTTATGGCGACCGCAACAGGAGAGAGCCCGGACAAGGCGCTGGTCCGCTCGAAAAAATCGAACGCGGTCTTCGATGCGCGCTCGCGGGATCTCTTGTCCCGTTTTATCGCCGACTGGATCAAGCCGCGCTGGCGGGAGTTGCTCGTCGCGCTGGCGCTGACCGCGGGCCTCGCAGCGGCCACCGGCGCCTATCCGATGGTCATCAAGTTCTCGTTCGACAATCTTCTCGAAGGCGACGTGGGCTGGCTGCCGTGGGTGCTCGGTGCGATCGTGATCATCACGCTCGCTCGCAGTGTTCTGCTCTACTTGCAGACTGTTGCGACACAGCGGATCGTGTTGCGGCTCACGGCCGACATGCAAAGCACTACGTTCTCCCATCTGATCAATTCCGATTACGCGCGCCTCACGCGCGATACGCCTGGTCGGATGATGTCGAAGCTCACCAACGACATCCAGTTCATCCAGCAGGCGACGCTGGCGTCGATGAACTCGCTCATGCGCGACAGCCTTTCGGTCATCGCGCTGGTCGGCTCGATGTTCTATCTGGACTGGTTGATCTCGCTGGTGGTGCTGGGCGTCTATCCCTTCGCGGTGGTGCCGATCGTGACCATTGCGCGGCGCGTCCGGCGTAACGCGACGCGCACACAGGCCGGGCTTGGCGGCATGACGTCGTTGCTCGCGGAAAAGCTCGGCGCGACACGCCTAATCAAGACCTTCGGGCTCGAGAAATATGCCTCCGAGCGCGTCAATCGCAGTTTCGAGGACGTGTTCAGGCTGAGGCTCAAGGGCGTGTCGGTGAAGGCGCGTCTCGAATCGATGCTCGAAGCGCTGGGCGGGGCGGCGGTGGCCGGCGTGATCTGGGTCGCCTATTGGCGGATATCGAGCGGGGCTTCGACGGTCGGCGATTTCATGGGGCTGACGGCGGCTCTGTTGATGGCGGCTCAGCCGCTGAGGGCCGTCGGCGGTCTGATGGCGCGGGTTCAGGAAGGCCTCGCCGCGATCGAAAGCGTCTACGAAATTCTCGACGATAAGCCGACGATCAAGGAATTGCCCGGTGCCAAGCCGCTGGTGCTCGACCGCGGAACGGTGAGCTTCGAAAATGTCGCGTTCCATTACGGCGACGAGCAGATCGTCGCGGTCCGGGATTTCAATCTCGAAGCCGAAGGCGGCAAGACGGTCGCGCTGGTCGGGCGGTCGGGGGCAGGCAAGTCGACTATCGTCAATCTCGTTCCGCGCCTGTTCGACGTGACGAGCGGCTCGATCCGCATCGACGGGCAGGACATCCGGGAGGTGACGATTGCCTCGCTGCGCGATTCCATCGCGCTGGTGAGCCAGGAGGTCACGCTCTTCGACGATACGATCCGCGCCAACATTGCGCTCGGGAGGCTCGGCGCGACCGACGAGGAGGTCGTCGCGGCGGCCAAGTCGGCGGCGGCGCACGAATTCATCCTCGCCCAGCCGCAGGGCTATGACACGATCATCGGCGATCGCGGCGTGCGGCTTTCGGGCGGGCAGCGTCAGCGTCTTGCGCTCGCGTCCGCAATCCTGAGGAATGCGCCGCTCCTGCTGCTCGACGAAGCCACGAGCGCGCTCGACACGCAGTCAGAGCGTTTGGTGCAGCAGGCGCTGGCCGATTTCACGCGGGGACGCACGACGATCGTGATCGCGCATCGTCTTTCGACGGTGCAGAACGCGGACCTGATCTGCGTGATGGAGGCCGGCACGATCGTCGAGCAGGGGACGCACGCGGGGCTCATCGCTCAGGGCGGCGCTTATGCGCGGCTGGTCCGGGCTCAGCTGCTTTCGGACCCCGAAGCCGACAATCCGCCGCCCGGCGTGGCGTTGAATTAGAGGCAGCGGGCAGCCGGCAACGGGCAGGAAGCCGGCGCGGGGCGCGGCTTGCCTGATGTCGCTACTCCTGGTGTCGCTACTCGCGGCGGAAGACCTTATCGACGATCCGGTTGGCCCAGCGGTTCGAATGGAGTTGCCGAGTGATGTCGGCTGGATCGTAAACGGTTTCGATCCAATCGTAGAACGCGATCGGGGTTTTTGCCGC
The DNA here is from genome assembly GCF_031157355.1 of Hyphomicrobium sp. LHD-15. Lineage (GTDB taxonomy): Bacteria > Pseudomonadota > Alphaproteobacteria > Rhizobiales > Hyphomicrobiaceae > Hyphomicrobium_C. The sequence continues at coordinate 213,835 of NZ_JAVIFT010000006.1, read as the reverse complement.
GTACGCGAGGTAGGCGTCGAAGACGTGGTCCAGGATGCCGGTATCGGCTTGGCGGATATGCCCGTAGCGGAGCGAGAGCTGGTGGCGGGCCTTCTCTATCGGGACGTTGTGCCGGGTGTGCAAATAGAGCGCGCTCATGATGCCCACCCGGTCGGCGCCGGATTTGCAATGGAACAGCACCGGATATTCCAGTGTCGCGAATAGATCGCGGGCGCCCAGCACCTCGGCGCGGGTCGGCGCCGCGCGCGAGCGAATGCGGAAATCGACGAGGTTGAGGCCGGCTTCGCGGCAGGCCGCTTTTTCGTAGGCGTAGGTGGAGGAGCCCGGCTGGCCCCTGAGGTTCACGACCGTTCGCACGCCGCGGCGCGCGATGTCGTGGATCTGATGCGGCAACGGCTGGGCGGCGCGCCAGGCTTCGGGTGAGAGGCGATGGCGGTTCGGAAAAAACAGCCGGAAGATCAGATGATCCAGCAGCAGCATGTCGAGATAGCGGGCGTAGGGCTCGGCGCGCTTGCGCCAGGAAGTGGGAAGCGACGCGTTCACGGCCCTCACCCCTGCCCACGCCGAGCGGCGAAGTGCGCGCCTTGCCCGTTTCGTGAGGGATGACATCTGCTTCTGAAATTCCCGTGCGATCTAGAGCGTGAGTGGCCGCGTCCGGTGGCCGCAGTGCGCGCGTCTAGCCTGCGGAAAGCCCGGATCATGGGCTCCCTAGCACTATCCTGCGCGCTCTGTCGAACGCCTTGTTGACACTGGAGCGTCCGATTGCCTTTGTTTGAATCGCGATCAGGTTGTAGCCCTCTGATCGGCCCCGTGATTCGTGCTCCGGGCGCGGGGCCAGATGCGATCATGGTCGGGGGCTTGCAGTTGCACGCAGCCTATATTCCCTATAGGAAATTGAGCGGGATTGGCGCGGGGGATCTCACATTCCACGATATAAGCGCGACTTCCGCAACATAGACCCGGCTCGGGCAAGATAGGCGAGAGAGGCCGATCGATGGCACAATCGCCACGGCAAGAGTCGAGACTTGGCAGGTTCGCCGGCAAGCTCGGGGCCCGCTACACGCGTTTCGTGCGCTCCTCGTCGACGGTCGTTCTCGAACCGCCTGACGCGAAAGAGCGCGTCTTCGCCGTTCATCCTTTCATTCTCGCCATGTGGCACGGGCAGTTCATCCTGCAGCCGACGCTGCACGAGGGCGCCTTCAAGGTATCGGCGATTGCGGCTCGTCATGGCGATGCAACGCTTATCCGCGTGCTGCTCGGCGAGTTCGATATCGATGTCGTGCAAGGCGCGGGCGCGCAGGGCCGCAAGCGGGACCGGGGCGGGGCTACGGCGCTCAGAACAGCGGTGCGCCTTCTGAAGGGTGGCAGCACGTTCTCGATGACGGCCGATATCCCGCCGGGACCGGCGCGGATCGCCGGCACCGGCATCGTCACGATCGCCCGTTATGCCGGCCGCCCCATCGTGCCATTCGCGGTTGCCACGTCGCGCTTCTTCGTGTTGCCGACGTGGAGCCGGATGACGATCAACCTGCCGTTCTCCAAGATTGCGTATGTCATTGGTGATCCGATCTGGGTTCCGGCGGACGCAGACGAGACCGTTCTCGAGGAGCGGCGTCTGGAGGTCGAGGTTGCGCTCAATCGGGTGACGGAGCGCGCTTATTCGCTGGTTGGCGCCGATGTCGCGCGGGTGACGCCGCCTTCGGCGTCCGCTCCGCCGACCGAGCCGGTCCAGGAGGGGCTGACACTCAAAACCTATCGCGCCGGTACCCGGGTTTTTGGTTTCGCGGCGCCACTGCTGCTTGCGCTCCGCAGCTGGCAAGGCAAGGAGGATTCGTCGCGACGCGGCGAGCGCTACGGCAAGGCCGGGCTGCCGCGCCCTGATGGGCCGCTGGTGTGGGTGCACGCCGCGAGCGTCGGCGAGACCAACGCGGTGCTGCCGGTCATCGAGCGGCTTCTGGCGGAGCGCGAAGATCTTTCGGTGCTGCTGACCACCGGGACGCTGACCTCGGCGGCGCTCGCCAAACGGCGTCTCGGGCCGAGGGCGTTTCATCAGTACATCGCGCTCGACGTGCCGGAGTACGTCCGGACGTTTCTCGACTATTGGAAGCCCGATCTCGCGGTGTTCGCCGAGAGCGAAATCTGGCCGAACCTCATTCTTGAATCGTCGCGCCGCTCGATTCCGATCGCCCTCGTCAACGCGCGCATGTCGGGGCGGAGCGCGCGGCGCTGGAAGCGTCTGAAAGGGATTTCGCTGCCGCTGTTCTCGCGGTTCGACGTTGTGCTGGCCCAGAACGAGCTTCTCGCCCGCTCCTTCAAGGGGCTCGGGGCGCGGGGCGTGCAGGCGGTCGGCAATCTCAAGATCGATGCGCCGCCGCCGCTGGTGGATGCGGACGAGCTGGATCGGTTAAGGCAGGCTCTCGGGAACCGTCCGGTGCTGGTCGCGGCGAGCACCCACGATCCGGAGGAAGAGATCGTCGCGCGGGCGCACGGCCTCATCGCGAAGCGCCTGCCTGGGTTCTGCACGATCATCGCGCCGCGCCATCCGCAGCGTGGCAAGGCCGTCGCCGACATGATCGCGGCGAAGGGGTTCAAGGTGAAGCTGCGGTCGGCGGGCGAGCTTCCCGACAGCGAGACCGATATCTACGTCGCCGATACCATCGGCGAACTGGGAACCTTCTATGCGCTCTCCAAGGTGGCATTCGTCGGCGGCTCGCTGATCGCGCACGGCGGGCAGAACCCGGTCGAGGCCATCGGGCACGGCGCGGTGGTGCTGACGGGGCCGCACTGGACCAACTTCCGCGATCTCTACCGGGCGCTGCTCCGGCGCAAGGGCGTCCGCGAGGTCACGTCGGCGGAAGAGCTTGCCGAGGCTGCCGAGCAGATCCTGACCCAGGACGACGAGTTGCAGCGCATGCGAGGCGGGGCGAAGCTCGCGCTTTCGGCTTTGGCGGGCGCACTCGATCGAACGGTTTCGGCGCTGCTCGAAATGCTGCCGCAGTCGCGTGTGCGCCGTGCCTCTTGAGGAGCCGCGCTGGTGGTATGATGTGGGCGGCTCGCGGCTCGCGGAGAAACTGCTGGGGCCCGTCAGCGAGATTTATGGGCGTGTGGTCGAGCGGCGCTTCAAGGCGGCGCAACCCTATCGCTCCGATATCCCAGTCATTTGCGTCGGCAACTTCACAGCGGGCGGCACCGGTAAGACGCCGCTGACGCGCTTTCTCGTCGGGTTGCTTGCCGAACAAGGCGTCGAGCCGGTGTGTCTGACGCGCGGCTACGGCGGAACTCTGGCCGGGCCGGTCTGGGTCGATGCCAACACCCATAGTGCGGAGGAGGTCGGCGACGAGCCGCTTCTGATCGCCAACACCGCCCGCGTCGTCGTCGCGCGCGACCGCAAGGCGGGGCTAAAAGCCATTGCGGATGAGGGGCGTGCAGGCGCCGTCATCATGGACGACGGATTGCAGAATCCGAGCCTCGCCAAGGCGATGTCGATCGCTGTCGTCGATGCCACGCGCGGCTTCGGCAACGGGCGAGTGATCCCGGCGGGGCCGTTGCGGGCGCGGTTCGATTTTCAGCTCGGTCTCGTCGATTGCATCGTTGTCATGGGCGCCGATCCGCCGAGCGGTCCATCGCCAATTTTCGAAACGCTCAAGAAGCGCTTTCCGGGCCCTGTGCTGCGCGGCGCGGTCTCGCCATCTGGCGATGCCGGATGGATCGCGGGACAACCCGTGCTTGCCTATGCGGGAATCGCCAATCCGGGACGCTTCTTCCGCCTTGTCGAAAGCCTCGGTGCGGCTTCCATCGTGGAACGAGCGTTTCCCGATCATCATGCGTTCTCGGAAGCGGAGGCGGCTCAGCTTGTTGCGGAGGCCGAGCGGACAGGCGCTCAGTTGGTGACGACGGAGAAGGATTTGGCGCGTCTCGCGGGCGCGAAAGGGGCGCGTTCAAGGCTTGCAAGCCTATCGCGGACTTTGCCGATAGAAGTTCGTTTCGAAGAGCGCGATCTGGTGCGGCTGCGGGCACTGGTGGACGGAGCGCTGAAGGCGGCTCCTGTTCCCAGCAAGGATTAGCTGGCGATCAGCCGGTTGCGGTGCCCGCCTTGCGCTTGCCGACGGCTTCGAGATAGCGGGCGAGCGAGATTTCCGACGACGCGTAGGCTTCCTGCAGCTCGACGCTCCAGTAGCGCAGATCCGCGAGGTCGATCTTCTCTCCGGTAACGGCGCAGCGCACGAAATCACCCGGCGAAACGACCTGGAATTCGCCGTCGAGGTAGCGCACCTGGGCTTCGCCCCGAATGCCAAACAGCTTGTCGAAGCGGTTCATGAAACCTCTGCTCTACGATCCTGGATGCCTCGGACGCCGTCCGCAGGACTGATTTGACCGTTGAAATTGCCAATCGGAGGGGCGGCGTCAAGGCGCGAGACGCGAAATTGTTATCAGAAAAGCGTGCCTTGGTCCTTGGCGGGGCGTTTCGACGCGCTGGAGGCCGCTTTTTCTGGGGCCTTCCGCGGTTCGCTCCGGGGGGCGGACCCGCCCGGCGGCGACACCGGGCTGTTAACGGCTTCGGCCGAGACACGGCCATCCGCGAACTCGATTTCGAGGTTTTGTCCGGCCGCTACGGCATGGGCCGAGCGCACCATGGCGCCGTCGGCGTCGCGCACGAGCGCGAACCCGCGTGCGAGCACGCTGTGATAGCCAAGCGAGGCGAGCAGCTTGGCCTGTCCGTCGAGGGCGCGGCGATGCTGCCCGAGGCTGCCGGCGAGCGCCCGCTCGATGCGGCGCGTCAACGTATCGAGCCGTTCGGCGCAACGCTCGACGCGATGGCGGATCGGTGCGGGTTGGAGGCGGCCGGACGCGCGTTCGAGGCGTGCACGGCGCACGGCAGCGGTGCGGCCGAGACCGTCGCGGGCGCGCCGTTCGAGCGCTTCGAGGCGGTCGCTCGCGCGCGTCAGTCGGATATCGAGCAGGCGAGGGGCGAGGCGCGAGGCGATGCGGACATGGCGCGTGTGATGCGCCTGCGTGTTGGCGGACAACGCGCGGCCGAGGCGGATGGCCGTCGCGTCGATGCGCTGGCGGTGATGCGTCACGAGCGTGCGCGGGCTCGGCAATCTTCCTGCAACCTGGGCGAAGCGCGTGTGGCAGCGCTGAACGCGGGCCTTCAGCGCGCCTTCAAGGCGATGGGCGATGGTGTCGAGGCGCTGGCGCGGGAGCGCGGCAAGATCCTCGGCGCGAGGCAGGCCGCGTGCTGCCGATTTGAGATCGCGGCGCAGGGCCTCCAGCACACGGCGGACGGAAACCTGTAGTCGAAGCGTCAGCTTGCCGGTTTCGGCGAGCAGATCCGAATGCTTCGGCACAGCCCATTCGGCGGCCTTGGTGGGGGTCGGCGCACGCGCATCGGCAACGAGGTCGATCAATGTCCAGTCGGTCTCGTGGCCAACTGCGGAGATGACGGGGATGGTGCTTGCCGCGACTGCGCGGACGACGGCTTCGTCGTTGAAACCCCAGAGATCTTCGAGGCTGCCGCCGCCGCGCGCGACGATCAGCACGTCCGGGCGGGGTATGGCGGCGCCTGGCGCAATCGCGTTGAAGCCGCGAATGGCGGCCGCAACCTCGGCCGCACTGCCTTCGCCCTGGACGCGGACCGGCCAGACGACGACGCGGGTCGGGAAGCGCTCGCGGAAGCCGTGCAGCATGTCGCGGATGACGGCGCCTGTCGGGCTCGTCACGATGCCGACGACCTTGGGCAGGAACGGGAGCGGCCGCTTGCGCTCGTCGGCGAACAGGCCTTCGGCGGCGAAACGGCGTTTGCGTTCTTCGAGCTGGGCCATCAGAGCGCCGAGGCCGGCGGGCTCCAGGCTTTCGATCACGATCTGATATTTGGACGAGCCGGGGAACGACGAGATCTTGCCGGTGGCGATGACCTCCATGCCTTCCTCGGGCTTGAAGCGCAGCTTGCTCCAGGCGCCCCGCCAGACGACGGCGTCGATTTTGGCCTTGTCGTCCTTCAAGGAAAAATAGCAATGGCCCGAGGCATGGGGGCCGCGATAACCGGAAACCTCGCCGCGCAGCCGCACGTGACCGAAGCCTTCCTCCAGCGCGCGCTTGACCGCGTTGGAGAGCTCGGAAACCGTGAATTCGGCGACGTTGTTGCCGGTGGGCGATGCGGATGGGGAGGGATTGGCCAACGAATCGTCTCTGTTGTCTGTTTCGCAATTGATGATACAGGGTGGACGAAAGATCGTCCAAATTGCATCGCTTTCGCAAAATATCGCCCACTACTAAGGCTCTGATACCATGAACGTTCTCCTGATCGGCAGCGGCGGGCGCGAGCACGCGCTGGCCTGGGCTTTGAGCGCCAGCCCGCTGCTGACCAAGCTTTATGCCGCGCCAGGCAATGCCGGGATCGCGGAGCTGGCGAAGTGCGTCAAGCTCGATGCCGCCGATCACGCGGCCGTACTGGCGTTCATCCGTGAGCACGCGATCGATTTCGTGGTGATCGGCCCGGAGGCGCCGCTGGTCGGTGGTTTGAGCGATGCGCTTGCTGCGGCGGGCATCAAGCATTTCGGACCGTCGAAAGCCGCAAGCCAGCTCGAAGGCTCGAAGGGGTTTACGAAGGACCTTTGCCGGGAGGCCGGGATACCGACCGGTGCCTATGGACGCTTCAAGGATGCCGCCTCGGCGCATGCCTATCTCGCGACGCAGCCGGTGCCGATCGTCGTCAAGGCCGATGGGCTCGCGGCCGGTAAGGGCGTGGTCGTCGCGATGGCGCGGGCCGAGGCCGAAGCTGCCATCGACGCGTGCTTTACGGGGGCGTTCGGGGCGGCGGGCGCCGAGGTCGTGATCGAGGACTTTCTCGAAGGCGAGGAGGCGAGCTTCTTCGCTTTGTGCGACGGGAAAACCGCGCTTCCGCTTGCGACGGCGCAGGATCACAAGCGCGTCGGCGATAACGACACGGGGCCGAACACCGGCGGCATGGGCGCCTATTCGCCAGCGCCGGTGATGACGCCCGATCTCGTCGAGCGCACGATGGCGGAGATCATCCGGCCGACGGTCGCAGCGATGGCGGCGCGCGGCACGCCGTTCAAGGGCGTGCTGTTCGCCGGGCTCATGATCACCAAGAGTGGTCCGCAGCTCATCGAATACAACGTGCGCTTCGGAGATCCCGAAACGCAGGTGCTGATGATGCGGCTGACGTCTGATCTCCTGTCGGCGATGGTTGCGACGGCCGATGGCGCGCTCGACGATTTCGAGCTGAGCTGGCGGCCGGACGTGGCCTTGACGGTCGTGCTGGCGGCGAAGGGGTATCCCGGCACGCCCGAGAAGGGCACGGAAATCCGCGGGCTCGATGCGGCCCGGCAGAGCGCTGGCGTCGAGATCTTTCATGCGGGCACGCGGCGTGCCGACGATGGGCGTCTCCTGGCCGATGGCGGCCGGGTACTGAACGTTACGGCGCTGGGCGCCACTGTCGGCGAAGCGCAGGAGCGCGCCTACGCAGCGATCAAGAAGATCGACTGGCCGGGCGGGTTCTGCCGCAGCGATATCGGGTGGCGTGCGGTGGTGCGGGAAAAGGCGAACGGGTGATGCGTCGCGGACTCCTTGTTCTGGCATTGCTCGTCTCGGCGGTTTTTGTCGCAACGGGCGCGCGGGCGGAGGACAAGCTGCCGACCGACGAGATCGTGCGCACCGAGATGAAGGTTATTCGCGATCTCACGCTCAATGCGCATACGCTCGTCACGCACCGGCGCATGCCGCCGGTGGATGCGAAGACGTTTCATCAGCGTGTGAAAGCGGCGGTCGAGCGGCTCCGGACTGGGACGGGACTGGACGGCGGTGTGCGCGACGAGCTCGAAAACCTGACGCGCGATATTCTCGTCGGCGCGGAGGCGATCGCACGCTCACCTTCGTCGATGGAGGCGATCGACGGCATCGTTTCGATCGACGAGGCGTTGGCGCGCTACGCCACGCGCTTCGATCATCCGGGCTGGCAGCCGTTGCGATAGGCGCACCGATCCAATCAAAGCTTTCCGGCGAAGACCTCACGATCGCGAAACTTGTGGCTGCGTGCGTTGGGATCGAACGACGTGCGCGCCCAGCCCTCTACGGTCTCCTTGAGATACTTGTCGTCGTCGGGAGCGGTGCCGCTCTGAATACTGTTGATGAAATCACGGCTCTTGTAGTGGTCGAACATGCGCATGAATTCGGTGGTCATGACCGATATGATGCGCCGGTCGCCGCGGATCAGCAGATTGTTTTCATCGTTCTTGCGGCAGGACTCGTCGCTGTGGTTCGAGGAGCCGACCAGGAGTGCCGGGTTTTCTCCCCATGGATCGATGATCACGAGCTTGCTGTGGATCTTGTGCTGGCCGAAAGCCTTCGCATCCCATTTGCGTCCCATGTAGGTTTCGAGAACCGAGGGCGTGATGAAACGCGTCGACCGGCGCTTCAAGCCGTCGATCTTCTTTTTAGCCGTGGCGTTGACAAGGCCGTACTCGAGAATTCGGGTCTCGTTCTTGCCGATCGCTTCGACGATCGGCTTTTCCATGGCGAACGGCGCACTCACGAAAACAGCCGACTGCGCCGAGCGCAGCAGCTCTATTGTCGCGTCGATCACGTGGTCGCTTCGGACGGGGGAAAATAGAACCTGCGCGTCGAACGTTGCGGGCGCTTCAAAGCGAGCGTTTATCGCTTCGACCTGGTCTTGAGCCCATTCCTGGCCTTGCTTGGCCCTGGCGAGCTTCGGATCGTCGCGCAAGACCTGGAAATAGTCTTCGTAGATTTGCGCGATCTCCGGGTATGGAAGCTCAAGCGCATTGTTGGTTTGAAAGTAGAACGCGTTTTCACTGAAGTTGGAGGAGCCGGTCCAGACCGCGTGCGGCTCGTCTCCGGTCAGCAGGACGACAAACTTGTTATGGCTTATGTTGCCGGCCTTCTTGCGAAGTTTGGCGTGGGCTTCGAGGCCGTGCTCCTTCAGCATCGCCACATTGAGCTTGGTGGCTTTGTCTCCGGTTGCGTGGGCGACGATCTCGACCTTCGCTTTCTGCTTGGTGATCGCCCGTTTCAACGCGGCCGCGATTTCGGGATCGTGAAATTCATAGATCGCGACGTGGAGCGTATCGCCGCGCTCGGCGCGGGCGATGAAGGCCAGGAGCGACTCCTTGAGGCCGCGTGACAGCCAAGTGTATGCGGAGCCGTCGGGAACCTGATCGGGGCGTGCTCCCTTGAAGCGGTCCAGATAGGCCTGCGCCGATGTCACCCCGCGATTGAAAAAGATGCCGATGTCGTCGACGGTTTCGGCTGCGGGCCGAAAAGGCAGCTTGAGCGGCGGCTCGAGCTTCAAGTCGCAAGGTTCACCAAACGCCGGATAGACTTCGTAGACGTAGGACTTTTCGCTATCCAACGTGTAGTCGTTCCAATGAAAACGCTGGAACGGCGCGTCCTTTGATTTCACGTCGACGCCCGCGTCCCTGTCGCACTTGAAGCGCTTCTGGCCATTCAGCCACGTGGCGCTCAACAGTTTCTCGGTTTTTGGATCGTAATCGAGGCGCCGGATTGCGAAGCCGAGCAAACCTTCGCGGTCCGCATCTGGATCGATGTCCCAGCCGATGATGGCCGAGTGGGTTCCGACGAGCGCGGTTGCGGTGAAAGGGCCGATCGGCTTGGCGTGGACAAGGGGGCGGTACGATTTGGCGATCTCGACGCTCATTGAGAAGCTCCCACAAATTCATTGTTTGAAATGTTCAGAATGGAGCGGTGAAGCAGGTATGAATGAAGAATGCTGCACATTAGTCTGTGGACGGTGTAAGTGCCATTGAATCCTGAATCGGCTGCCGCACGTGTCTCGGGTGGCGACGAAGAGTGCGGCGCGAAGCGTGCAACTGCAGGATGATGGCTATGGCGTCAGCACGGGACGTTATCGCCCGGTGTGGGCGCGAAGCCGTTCGGTGGCGAGCCGCACAAACTCTCGCACGCGCGGGTTGTTCGAGCGCGTCGGACGGTAGACGAGATGCACTGGGATCTCGGTATCCTCGAAGCGTTCGAGGATCGGCTTCAGTTGTCCGGACTGGATCGCGGCCTCTGCCTGGTAAGAGAGCACGCGTGTGATGCCGACACCGGCGATTGCCGCCGCAACGGCGGTCTCGGCCGTGTTGACCGAAAGGCGCTGACGTACTCTCACGGTTTTGCGGCCGTATCGCTTGCTTTTGAAGATCCAGCGGTTCTGACCGGTCATACCGATGAATGTCACGCAGTCCAAATCGGCAAGTCCGGCGGGTGCTGAAATTGGCCCGCTGCGTTCGAGGAAGTCAGGCGACGCGCACGCGACCAGCTTCAGGGTTCCGACGCGCTTGGCAAGCAGCCCGGAGTCGGGCAGCTCGCCGACGCGAATGGCGACATCGATATCCTCTTCCACGAGATCGACGATACGATCCATGAGCAGAAGGCGCGTATCGATCCGCGGATAGGCGCTGAGATACTCGGTGATGATCGGGAGCACGTGCAGCCGGCCGAAGCTGACCGGCGCGGTGACTGCGATCTCTCCCGACAGATCCTCGGCCTGACCCGCGATTCGGTTCTCGGCGCTGTCGAGCATTTCGAACGCCTGGCGACAGGCTTGCAAATAGTCGCGTCCGGCGTCGGTCAGGGCCATCCGGCGCGTGGTGCGCTCGATTAGAGGCGCGCCGATCTGGCTTTCCAGTTGCGACAGCAGGCGACTGACGTTTGCCAACGGCTGGCCGAGATTTCGCGCGGCCGCCGATAGGCTTCCGGCTTCGGCCACCGCGATGAAGGTCCTCATAGCCCTGAAACGGTCCATCTCATTCTTCCAATAAATGAGAATATCTTTGTCTATTTGTCTATCTACCGCCAGAACGCCTGGAGCGCCACCTTCTCGGCTATTCAGAACCTCAGCCGAAAAGGCATCGCCATGGTGGCCAAGCTCTACGACCTAGAACTTTCGGGAAACTGCTACAAAGTCCGCCTGCTCGCTGCGCTTCTCGGTGCTCCGCTGGAGGTCATTCCGGTCGATTTCCTGGCTGGCGACCACAAGAAGGCGCCGCTTCTGGATCTCAATCCGTTCGGGGAGATTCCGATCTTCGTGGATGGCGACGCCGTTCTCCGCGACAGCCAAGCGATCCTCGTCTACCTCGCGCGCAAATGGGGCGGGGAGGCGTGGCTTCCTTCGGATCCGGCCGGGCTGGCGCAGGTCACGGCTTGGCTGATGGTTGCCGAGAACGAGATTGCGCGGGGCCCGAACGACGCGCGTTTGCACGACAAATTCGGCTACGCGCTCGACGTCGAGCGCGCGCGGAAGAAAGCGCATCACATTCTCGAGCTGATGGACACGCACTTGCAACGCCATTCGTGGCTGGCGCTCGGGCGTCCAACCATCGCGGATATCGCGTGCATGCCCTATGTGGCGCTCGGCCATGAGGGTGGCGTGCCACTCGAGGGTTACCCAGCGGTTTTGGCCTGGGTTCAGCGCGTCAAGGGTCTACCGGGCTTTATCGGCATGCCGGGCCTCTGAGCGCCCGAATGTCAGCAGTGCGGAGGAGTGAACATGACACGTCCCGTTTCCGACATTGCCTTCACGCCGGCGGTCAAGGCCGAGCAGGCGCGCCGAGGATCGCGCACGCAATACGAGCGGATGGAGAAAGGTAGAGGATGGGGCAGCGTTGTGACGGCGGATCTCGCCGCACAGCTTGCCGCTACGCGTTCTTTCTATCTCGGAACCGCGAACGCTGAGGGGCAGCCTTACATTCAGCATCGCGGTGGTCCGCCGGGCTTTCTCGCCGTGATCGACGAGCGGACGCTCGCGTTTGCGGATCTTGCCGGCAATCGCCAGTATATCACCGTCGGCAACCTGGCCGAAAACCCGCGCGCCTTCATCTTCGTTATGGATTATGCGCGGCGCCGGCGCGTCAAGCTGTGGGGACGGGCGCGTGTCGTCGAGAACGATGACGCGCTGTTGTCGCGCTTGCGTCCGTCTCTGGGCGCAAGTGTCGCCGAGCGATGCATCGTGTTCGAAATCGAAGCGTGGGATCGCAACTGCCCGCAGCATATTCCGCATCTGCTCGCCGTCGAGGAGATCGAGGACATCGTGCGCGGTCTTCAAGACCGGATCGGCGTGCTCGAAACGGAACTTGCCCGGGAGCGTGCCAAGCGCAAGCCGTAAGCCTGCTACGTTCGCACTGTGCTCGCCCAGTCGAGCCACAGGCGGACGCGGGCTTCTGGGTGGGGAGAGGTTATGAAATCGGTGATGACGGCAACACTATCGGCGCCGGCCGCGAGCACGGGGCCGGCGCGCTCCGGCGTGATGCCGCCGATGGCGATGAGCGGGAGAGCGCCGATGCGCTTTTTCCAAGCGCCGATGCGTTCCAGGCCCTGCGGCTCCCATTTCATGACCTTGAGCTTGGTTTCGTAGATGGGGCCGAGGGCGACGTAGGCGGGATCGGCCGCCAGAGCCGCTTCCAGCTCCTCTTCGCTGTGGGTCGAAACGCCGATCGCGATTCCGGCACGCCTGATGGCGGGGAGGTCGGCTTCCGCGAGGTCTTCCTGTCCGAGATGCAACTCGCTGACGCCGAGATCGATGGCGGCCTGCCAATAGTCGTTCACGATGAGGCGGCAGCCGGTTTTTTTGGCGATCACCGAAGCGGTGCGGATTTCCTCGCGGATCTCCTCGGGCGTCTTGTCCTTGAGACGCAGCTGGGCGGTGCGCACGCCGAGGTGGGCGATGCGCTCGAGCCAAGCGGCGTTCGGCACGATCGGATAGAACACGTCCGGAGCGGCTGCACCTTTCATGGACGGCTACCGATCAGTTGGGCCGGATCTCGGCGGATCGAGATCGAAGAATGGCGTTCCGGCGACCGGAGTGGACGGGTGTGCCCGGTCGCTCGGCTCGATCAGGCCTGCCTCGAAGGCCGTGCGGCCGGCGTCGATGGCAGCGGCGAAGGCGGCGGCCATGCGAACCGGGTCCTGCGCCCTGGCGACGGCAGTATTCAACAGTACCGCGTCATAGCCGAGTTCCATCGCTGCGGCGGCGTGTGAAGGCGCGCCGATGCCGGCATCGACGACGAGCGGCAGATCGGGGAAATAGGCGCGCATGGTCTTGAGGGCCTGCGGGTTGGCGAGCCCGCGGCCGGTGCCGATCGGGGACCCCCACGGCATCAGAACGCGGCAGCCGGCGGCGACGAGGCGGTCGGCGGCGGAGAGATCCTCGGTGGTGTAGGGAAACACCCTGAAGCCGCGCTTCACCAGTTCTTCGGCGGCGGCAACGAGCCCGAAAAGGTCTGGCTGGAGCGTGTCGTCGTTGGCGATGACCTCGAGCTTGATCCAGTCGGTATCCAGAAGCTCGCGTGCCATCTCGGCGGTGGTGATCGCCTCCTTGGCTGTGCGGCAGCCGGCAGTGTTCGGCAGCAGGCGCACGGGCAGGGCGCGGATCAGGTCCAGGAAGCGCTCGCCAGTGCGGCCGCGCGCTTGCTCGCGCCTGAGCGAGACGGTGACGATGCCGGCGCGGGCGGCCCGGACGGCCTCACTCATGATATGGGGCGAGGGGTAGAGCGCCGTGCCGAGCAGCAGGCGCGAGGCGACGGGCACACCGTAGAAGGTGAGCGGGGGCGGAGCGGCTGGGCCTGGCGGGTGGAGAGGCTGGGTCTGGTTCATGAGGATCAGCCGCCTTGACGGACGGAAAGGATCTCGATGCGGTCGCCTTCGCTGAGGCCGGTCCCGGCGCGCGTCCGCTCCGCGACGAACTCCCCGTTGATGGCCGTTGCAACCTTGACGCCCGCGAAGCCCTGCTCGGTGACCAACTCAGCCAGCGTCTCGGCGCCGGTCGACAGTGGGCGGCCGTTTAAGACGATGTCGCGAAGGCGTGTGGTGTCCGGTGTCATGAGCTGGCGGTCGTATTTCTGGTTTCGGGGCTCACTTAGTCTTTCGGGCCCGGTTCTGCAAACGAAGAGCATGGCGCCCGCCGCGGCGGACTGTCAATTAACGCGACTTTATCAGTGATTTGACAGGGTTGCGTGTTCAGATGCGGGCGACCTTAGTCGGGGATTCCTGAGTAAGACGATGCAACCTGGCCGAGGCCGGCCACAAAGTGTCGTTGTTTGACCATGATCAGGCCCCTAGGTTCCGCTCTGTTTGTTACACAGTGTTACACCTTGGCCCGCAGGCCGTATTCAGAGTGCGTCCATGTTCAATGCGTTGATCACAAGCCGCCGTTTCGCGCCGCTGTTCTGGTGCCAGTTTCTGTCGGCTTTGAACGACAACTTCGTCAAGAACGCGCTCGTCATCCTGATCCTCTTCAAGATCGGTTCGCAGTCGGGCGGGGCGCTGGTCGCGCTCGCGGGCGCGGTCCTGGTCGCGCCGTTCTTCATTCTGTCGGGCATCGGCGGCGAACTGGCGGACCGCTACGACAAGGCGGTGGTGGCGGAGCGGCTCAAGCGCTGGGAAATCCCGGTCGCGGTCATCGCTGCGTTCGGGTTTGTCACCCATTCGGTGCCGGTGCTGTTCGTGGCGCTCGGCCTCTACGGCGTGATCGCGGCGCTGTTCGGCCCCATCAAGTACGGCATTCTGCCGGCCCTGCTTGCCCCGCGCGAGCTGCCGGCGGGTAACGCGTTCGTCGAAAGCGCGACCTTCGCCGCCATCCTGATCGGCACCATCGGCGGCGGGCTCGCCGCGTCCGACGCCAATGGCGTTTGGGTGTTGGCCGCGCTCGTCATCGGGCTCGCGGTGCTGTGCTGGTTCTCGGCCTCGCTCATCCCCAAGATGGGGGCGGCGGCGCCAGACCTCGCCATCGATTTCAATCCGATCACGTCGACGGCCGCTCTCATCAGCCATTTGAGAAGCGACAGGCGTCTGTGGGTCGGCGGTCTCATCACCGCGTGGTTCTGGCTCGTCGGCACGGTGGTGCTATCGCTGTTGCCGGTGCTGATCAAGGATGTCATGGGCGGCGGCGAAAGCATCACCATTCTTGCGCTCGTCGTGTTCACGATCGGCATCGCGATCGGCTCGGCGTTGGCTGCGCGGGCCAGCAAGACGCGTCCCAATCTGGCGCTGGTTCCGATCGGCGCGCTGTTGATGGGCCTGTTCTCACTCGATCTCGCCTGGACGACTGCCGGGATCGTCAAGTCGCCAGAGGTTTTGACGATTTCCGGGATGGTCAGCGGCGTGACCGGCTGGCGCGTTCTGATCGACCTTGCGGGGCTTGCGATCGCGGGCGGCCTGTTCATCGTTCCGGCCTTCGCGGCGGTGCAGCTATGGGCGCCTGTCGATGAGCGCGCCCGTACCATCGGCGCCTGCAACGTGATGTCGGCGTTGTTCATGACCGTGGGCAGTCTCGGCGTCGCGCTTCTGCAGTGGCAGGGGGCGAGCCTCGGCTTTCTGCTGGTGCTGCTCGGCATCGGCAACCTTGCCGCCATGGTTCTGATCCTCATGGCCTGGGGCAAGCAAGGCATCCAGGATGTCGGCGTGTTCCTGTTCAAGACGTTCATGGGTCTCGAGGTGAAGGGTTACGAAAACCTGCCGCCCGAGGGCACGCGCACCATCATCGCGCCCAATCACGTGAGCCTGCTCGACGCGCCGATCATGCATTCGATCCTGCCGTCGCATGCCGCGTTCGCGATCGACACCGGCATGGCGCAGAAGAGTTGGATCAAGCCGTTCCTCAAGCTCGTCAACGCGCATGCGATCGATCCGACCAAGCCGCTTGGTACGCGCCACCTTATCCAGGCGGTGAAGGCCGGCGAGACGCTGGTGATCTTCCCGGAAGGACGCCTCACGGTGACCGGTGGTCTGATGAAGGTCTACGACGGCACAGCGATGATCGCCGACAAGGCTGATGCGGTGATCGTTCCGGTGCGCATCGATGGGCCGGAGCGCAGCTATTTCGGCTATCTCAACCGCTTCCAGGCCAAGAAGGCGCTGTTTCCGAAAACGACGGTGACGATCCTGCCGCCGGTGAAGCTCTCCGTTGCAAACGGATTGCGCGGCAAGGCGCGACGCCAGGCGGCTGGCATGGCGCTGCAGGACATCATGGTCGAAACCGCGGTCAAGACCGCGAACCTCGATCAGACGCTGTTTTCCGCGCTCGTCGAAGCGAAGGCGACGCGCGACACCGGCAAGCCCGCCATCGAAGATCCGCTCGGCACGCAGCTCGGCTACGGGAAGCTGATCACGAGTGCGCAGGTGCTCGGCGCGAAACTGTCAGCGTTCGCCCCGGAAGGCGCTGCAGTCGGCGTGATGCTGCCGAACTCGGCGGGTGTGGCCGTGACCTTCTTCGCGCTGCAGACGATCGGGCGCGTGCCGGCGATGCTCAACTTCACCGCTGGTCCCCAGAACGTGGATGCGGCGTGCACGGCGGCTAAAGTGGACGTCGTGCTGACAAGCCGCGCGTTCGTCGAGAAAGCGCATCTCGAAACGGTGGTGGCGAAGCTCGCGGAAACGCGGCGCATCGTCTATCTCGAAGACGTTCGCGCCACCATCACGTTCGCCGACAAGGTGCGCGGCTTGCTCGTCGGTAGCCGGGAGCAGGTAGCACGGGGGCCGAACGATCCGGCGGCGATCTTGTTCACATCGGGTTCGGAAGGTTTGCCGAAGGGCGTCGTGCTCTCGCACCGGAACATGCTGGCGAACGCCATGCAGAGTTTGACGCGCGTCGCGGTCAACGGGCAGGACAAGGTGTTCAACGTGCTACCGGTGTTTCATTCGTTCGGCCTCACCGCCGGGCTGGTGATGCCGCTCGTGGCCGGTGTGCCGGTCTATCTCTATCCGACGCCGCTGCATTACCGCATTGTGCCGGAGCTCGTGTATGGCTCCAACGCGACGATCCTGTTCGGCACCGATACCTTCCTCAACGGTTACGCGCGGACGGCGCACCCATACGATTTCGCACGCGTGCGGTTGATCCTCGCGGGCGCGGAAGCCGTCAAAGAGCGCACGCGGCAGATCTACATGGAGAAGTTCGGCGTTCGTATTCTCGAAGGCTACGGCGTGACGGAAACGGCGCCGGTGCTCGCGATCAATACACCGCTGGCCAACAAGTCGGGCACCGTCGGGCGGCTGTCACCACTGATGGAAGCGCGTTTGGAGCCGGTGCCAGGCATCGAAGGGGCAGGGCGCCTCTACGTGCGTGGCCCCAACGTCATGCTCGGCTACATGCGCGCAGAGAACCCCGGTGTGCTCGAGCCGCCGGCGGACGGCTGGCATGACACCGGCGATATTGTTGCCATCGACGATCAGGGTTTCATCGCGATCAAGGGCCGTGCAAAGCGCTTCGCCAAGATCGCGGGCGAGATGGTGTCGCTGTCGGCGGTCGAGGCTTTGGCGGCGGAGCTGTGGCCGGCGCTGATCAGCGTCGTCGTCTCGTTGCCGGATGCGCGCAAGGGTGAACGGCTGGTGCTGATGACGACGGATGCGTCGGTCACGCGCGACGCGTTTGCACGCTTTGCACGCCAAAAAGGTGCCAACGAGCTGATGGTGCCGGCGGATATCCTGGTCGTGCCGAGCGTTCCGTTGCTCGGCAGCGGCAAGCCCGACTATGTGGCGTCGCTTGCGCTCGCGAAGGAGCGTCTGGCGAATGCGCCGCGCCGGGCGGAGGCACTGGTCCCGGAGCCGCTCATTGCGGGGCCGGGCGGTTCGCCGCCTGTCGTGTGAGATAATTGGTGCGAGATGAGGGCAGCCCGCAGGCTGCCGCTCATCCTATTCGTCCTTGCTGTTTGTCTGGAAAAAAGGTGCGCCTAGCGGCGCTCCTTATCGCGCTGCCAGTACAGGAATGCCGTCGTTACCAGCGCGGTGAGGATGATGGTGCCGATGATGTCGCTACGCTTGATGAAGGCGAGCCAGACGTCGACGCCTGCGAGCGTGCCGCCACGGCCGACGAGAAATCCATTGATCATCATGACGAACAGAACCACTGCGGCTGTCAGCAGCGCGGCGGATGCGACCTGGAGCGATCGCTTCATGGGGCGCGGCATCGCAACTTTGTGGCGGCCGACAGCGAATTGGGTACGGTCTGACATGGCTGGCTCCCTGCGTTCAGCTTGCGACATGGGCTCAAATCCCGAAGCGAATCAGTCGAGTGATCAAGATAAGCCGCGAGGAATGCGGCGCAACGCTCCGGCTGAGCATAAGAGAGGCTGGCTCAAGCTTCGCGCGGAAGGGCGCTACTTGCGGACTCGCACGCCGACGCGAATCTCGTCGCTCTCGTAATCAGCATCGATCTGATTTGAGGCGTAGCTAAGGTGCTGGTAGCGCGTGAACAGCACCAGCTCCGGGCTCGCGTAATATTCGCCGCCGATGAAGGACGTGAGCGCGCTCTCCTCGATGGGCGATTTGCTGTAGTCGTAGTGCGTGTAGACGATGCCCGCCGAGGCGATCACGTAGCGGCGCAGCGCGTGGCGCGCTTCGAGGCCGATGGTGTGCGAGACCACTCCGCCCGAGTCCGTCGTTGTCGTGTCGTAAATATCGCTCTGGGCGGTGAGCAGGAACGACGTGATTTCGGTCGGTCGCCAGGCGAGATTTGCGTCGAACAGAAACGCGTTGACGGCCGAGAGACGGTTGTCGTCGGGTGTCTGGCGGCCATAGCCGATGCTGGCTTCACCACGCAGGATCGCGCCGGTTGCCCCGAAGTCGAGACCGACGCGCGTGCGCGTTCCAGTGGAATCGCGCGGAATTCCGTCGGCTGGTGGATCCTCCTTGTTGCGCTGGTTCAGCTCCTCTTCGGCGAACACGGAGAACGTCGGCTTGAATTGCCAGCTCGCGCGCACGGCCTGTTTGGTTTCAAGCGTGTCGCGATCAGCGTTGTCCTGGTTGTCAGTCTCCGAATACGTGGTGTCGCTCACCGATCCGCGGAGCTGGAGGGAGAGGCGGTTGAAACGATGGTTGAGCGCGAGCTGGGCTAGTTCGGTTTTCACATCCGCGCGTTCGCCGGCCTGGTTGGCGTCGATCGCCGAGCGGGATTCCTGGCTCACGTTGTGGCTTGCGATTGCCTGCAGGTTGGTACGCCGCGTGATGTCGAGCCGGCCGCGCGCTTCGATGCCCCAGGCGCGATCATCCTCGGATGGGAAGTCTTCGTAGAAGCTCGAAAGGCTGGTACCCCGAAGCTCGACCGCGTGCGTCGACCAGTTCGAGACGAGGCGCGACTTGGTCTGGATCTCGGCGGCGATGTCGGAGTGGGCGTCAGGTGAGCTCAACACGTTGTCGGTCCAGACGCCTGCGATTTCCGCTTCGGGAAAGAACACGAAGCTCCCGATGCGAATGCCGATCGGATCGTAGGGCTCGAAGCGTGCGAGACGCGCCGGGCGGCGATCGGTCTGGACCGGATCGACGTCCTCGATCTGGAACAGCAGCGGGTCGGGGCCGGCCGGTGGGTTTTCGAATACCGCAGCGTCTTCCGGCGGACGGGTGTCGCGGGTCGGATCAGCGCCGTCTTCGGGGGGCTGAGGTTCGGAGAGGTCGATCAGGCCGTCGGAGGTCGGCGCGCCATCGGCGGGGGCGGCGGGTTCGCCTTCAGCGCTGTTGTCGGATGGAGGGCGGGGGCTGTCGTCCTGGTCACCGAAGGAGTCAGCCGGCGCCGGGTTGCCCTCGGGATCGGCGGCGTCAGGATCGGAGTTGAAATCGCGCAGCCGCTGCGGCGGCGTTTCATAGTCGGCGGCGGGCTCATCGGCGATGGGGCGCGCGATCCGCGTGCGTTCCTGTGCATCGGCCGGGGGCGCATACGAAAACGCAGCCACGAGCGTTGCCGCTGCGAAGCCGAACAGGATCAAGCCAAGCCGCCAAACCACAGCCACGCGTGGCGCCCTCATGAGGAAAAGGACCGCATTCGACGCACACTGCTTAGGGCGACAGTAGGGAGCGGCAGTTAAGGAGGGCTTAAGGTTTGCGGGGCGTTCGCTAGGCCGGCTCGACTGTGAAGACGGTGCCGTTGGCGCCGGTGATGCGGACGCGCGTGCCCTTTTCGGCATCGGCGCCGGACGCAGCCCACAGGGTATCGCCGACGCGCACGCGTCCACGGCCGCCGCTGATGGCATCTTCGACAACGACGACCCGGCCGAAATACTGCGCGCTGCGCTGATTGAGGTCCTTGTCTTCGCTTTCAACGTCTTGCGCGTTGGCGAAGCGGCGAACCCAGAACACGGTTGCGACCGAGATGACGGCGAACAATACGAGCTGCCAGGGCAGGCTCAGGGCCTCGCCGAGGCCGGCTGCCGTGAGCAGGAAGAGAAGCACACCGACAACGACGGCGGAGAGGCCGAACCAAAGGAAATGCACGCCCGGGATCAGCGTTTCCAACGCCATCAGCAGAACGCCGGCGATGAACCAGTTCCAGGGGCCGAGGTCGGCGAAGAGGCTGATCAGGGCGGACATGGACGGGATCCCGAGGTTGAAGAGGGGCGCGGGGCCTTACGGTCCGGTCGCGCCCGTCGTGTTGCGATCGGAACCTAGGCTCCGATCGCGGCAATTGTAGCTCAGATTACGATTTGGACGAAGGAACACTGCCACGTGCGGGCGCGGCGGGCGGCGGCGTCTCCTTGGATCCGAAAGCTTCGCCGGTGATCTGTGCGAGGCCGGCAAGCGAGCCGATCACCGACGACGCCTCGAGCGGCATCAGGATCACCTTCTGGTTCGGTGCCGAGGCGAGCGCTTCGAGCGCCTTCACGTAGTTGTTGGCGACGAAGTAGTTGATGGCCTGGACGTTGCCGCCGGCAATGGCGTTGGAGACCAGCGTCGTCGCGGTCGCTTCGGCTTCGGCCGCACGCTCGCGCGCTTCGGCGTCCTTGAAGGCGGCTTCCCGCCGGCCCTCGGCTTCGAGCACCACGGCCTGCTTGGCGCCTTCGGCTTTCAGGATCGCGGCGGCGCGGAGGCCCTCGCTTTCGAGAATCTGCGCGCGCTTCTCGCGCTCGGCCTTCATCTGGCGGGCCATGCTGTCGATCAAATCGCGAGGCGGTGCGATGTCCTTGATCTCGATGCGGGTGACCTTGACGCCCCAGGATTCGGTGGCGGCATCCACGACATGGAGCAACTGGGCGTTGATCTTGTCGCGATTGGACAGGAGCTCGTCGAGGTCCATCGAGCCCATCACGGTTCGGATGTTGGTCATCGTCAGGTTGACGATCGCGTGTTCGAGGTTGTCGACCTCGTAGGCCGACTTGGCCGCGTTCAGCACCTGGAAGAAGGCGACGCCGTCGACGCGCACCATGGCGTTGTCGCGGGTGATGACGTCCTGGCTCGGGATGTCGATCACCTGCTCCTTAACGTTCACGTGGTGGCCGACGCGTTCGACGATCGGCACCAGGAAGTGCAGGCCCGGCATCAGGGTGCGCGTGAAGCGCCCGAAGCTCTCGACGGTGTAGTTGAAGCCCTGGGGCACGACCTTGACCGTCGACCACAGCACGGCCGCTGCCAGCACGATCAACAGGAGGCCAAAAACCTCAAATCCGCCGCCATACATCTCAAAAACCCTTTCGCGTCGATCAAACTAATTGTTCAGCCCTAGAGCGCATTCGCGCTCTAGCTTCTTGTTGGGTCGCATTTTCTTTCGACGAACCGGAGGCCATCCCGGATCGTGTCCGGGACAGGCTTCGTCGGAAAATGCTCTAGCGCCCACGTATTACCAATCTATGGGCGTTTGAGGGCGCCGTCAGCGAACAGGTAAATTGATCCTTACCCGGCGCAGTCGCGTAGGGAACAGACAGCGCTGAAGATGCCGTTCGATGTCGATTGAGGGAAATACAACCTTGGGCGCTCACGCCTTGGCGGGCTGGCGAGTAAGGAAAAGCCCGCGGGCGTCAGAGCCAGCCCGAAAGTTCGCGGCGCACGACGGCTTCGATCACGTCGACGCCTTCCTCGCTGTCGTTCAGGGCGGGCAAATAGGCGAACTTCTCGCCGCCTGCGCCTTCGAAGATGTGGCGGTTCTCGCCGTCCAGCTCCTCGAGCGTCTCCAGGCAATCGGCAGAGAAACCCGGAGCGACGAGCGCGAGCCGCTTGATGCCTTCATTGGCGAGGCGTTCGACGGTCTTGTCGGTGTAAGGCTGCAGCCAGGGATCGTTGCCGAAGCGCGACTGGAACGTGGTGAGCCAGCGCTCCTCGGGCCAGCCCAACGCCTCGCGCAACAGGCGTGACGTCTTCTGGCAGTGGCAGTGGTACGGATCGCCCTTCTCGAAATACTTCTCCGGCATGCCGTGGAAGGTCGCGATGATGCGTTCGGGCTCAAAGTCGAGCTTACCGAGGCTTGTCTTCATCGAGGCGGCGAGGCTCGCGATGTAGGCCGGATCGTCGTGATAGGAGGGGGCAACGCGGACGGCGGGCTGGCGGCGCAGTTTCATCAACGCGCGGAAGGCCTGGTCGGCTGCGGTTGCGGTGGTGGCGGCGGCGTACTGCGGATAGAGCGGCAACAGCAGGATGCGGTCGCAGCCTTGCGCGAGCAGCGCTTCGATCCGGCTTTCCGTTGTCGGGTTGGCGTAGCGCATGGCCCAGTCGACGACCACGTTGGGATGGGCTGCGAGACGCTTGGCGAGCTTTTCCGCTTGATTGCGCGAGATGGTCTTGAGTGGGCCCTCGTTCAGCTCGTTGTTCCAGATCGTTGCGTAATCGCGACCCTTGCGGCCGGGACGAACGGTCAGAATGATGAGGTTGAGGATCGGCCACCACTTCCAGCGCGGTTCCTCGATGACGCGTTCGTCGGACAGGAACTCCTTGAGGTAACGGCGCATGGACCAATAGTCCGTCCCGTCGGGCGTGCCGAGGTTCAGGAGCAGAACGCCGATACGTCCGTATCGAACCTTCGGATGCTTGTCCGGCAGGGGGCTTTGGTTCTCCCCGATCGAGTTTTCAATTTTGGGCGGCATTCCCGCTTTCGGCTCCCGCGTCAGATATTTCGGCCTCTCTTCTACGCGGTCCGGGGCGGAATGGATGATATTTTTTTGCCGCTCAGGCGCGAGCAGTGGGCGGGAAGCCGTTTTCCAGGCGGGGCGACGTTTGCTCGCTTTCGGGCTCGGTATCCCCGCGCCGGAGAGCGGTGGCCGCTTCCCAGAGGGCCAGGATCCAGCGACCGTGGGCCTTGGCCTTTTCCGCGTAGAGCAATTGCCCCCGCGGTGCTGCCGCGCGGCGGAGAGCGTGCTGACGCACGAGCACCATCTGCTCGATGACGCGAGCCTCCTCGTCGGACAACGTCCCGGCAGGCAGCATCGGAAGGCGGGCCTTCAGAATCGCGAGGTCATGGTCCTCGCCCAGGATCTGGGACAAGTCACGAGCGGCCTCAACGCGGGCTTCGAACACGGCGGGCCAGACCTTGGACAACAGCGACATATGCCGCCAATGAGCCTGCACACACTTGCGCCATTCGTGGAAAGCTTCATCGTTGTTCTCGGCGTAGGCCTGCGCAAACCATTTGAGGCCGCGGCGATAGCTGCGCGTCAGCCCTTTCGCCAAGGTTGCGAAATCGTCGGGCTCGATGGCGAGGCGGCGGAAGCGGCGGGCGGCGCGCTCGAGCGCGGTGTTGGCTTCGGCGATACCCTGGCCGCGTTCCTGAAGCGATCCATTTCCGTGCGCGATCACTGCCGTCCTGAGACGCGTGAGCGCGGCGCGTGCTTCGCCGTCGGCGTGCGCTTCCAGCAAGAGAATTGTCTGCAGGATGACGTGATCGTCGCGTGCAGGTGCCAAGCGGGCCGCAATGGTGCGGAAGCGCGCGTTCTCGGCACGGAACACGCGATCGCCGAGGCCTTCGCGTGCAAGCCTGAGCAGGGCGCGGATGCGCTTGATGCTTTTGCGCGCTTCGTGAATCTCGGTTTCCGGCGCGACGTTGGCGTCGAGCTGTTTCCTCGCCCGCTGGATCTGCTCGAGGCCGATGCGATGAAAGTTTTGCGCGATGGGTTCGTCGAGCTTGAAGCGGAAAGCCATGGAATTGCGCCGCGTTGTGAGCGTTTTATTTTCCTGGATAATAGCCTGTATCGGCAAGATATTTCCATCGCGTATAGGCAAAAATGGCTAACTGCCGACGCGGACGATGGAGAGGCAACCGGTTCCGGTTTGTGACAACGGAATTGGTTCTGTAGGCGGCATAATTTGCGACTGGAGGTCCGACTCGATGCGGTGCGAGAGGCAGGCCTGCGGCGTTTCGGCCGCCAAAGCCGCCGGGTTTTTTGCGGTCAGGCGGCCGCCGATCACGGTGGTTTCGCCGGCCCCGCGTTTGGCGGCGCGCCAGGCATCGAGCTCCGCCCATGCGGGGCACGGTTCGGGCGTGCCGGCGCCACACGATGGTGGAAGAGCAACGGAAGCGACCCAGAGCGCCCGGCCGCGATCGACGAGCCGAACGGCGGTCGCGGCCACCTGCGGCGCGGGCGGCGGATTGGCAACGGGGGCTTCCTCGGGCATCGGTTCGTTTGTGCGCAAGGCCAGCGCGCGGGCTGTCACGCGCAGGGAAGCGCGCACTTTTACAGCGATGGCGGTCGCAGCCGGGAGCTCGGCACTGACGGCATCGGCGTTTGCCGGGTCGGCTTCTCCCTCGGTGACGCTTTCGGAGGCGGCGATCCGGCGCGATACGATCAAACGCCAGGTGCGCGGTGGAAAGAGTTTGCGAAGGCTGGCTGGGGCCTTGACCCCCTGGATCAACACAGCGTCGCTATCGGCCAGCGCAGCGAGCAGGCCGTTGTCGGACACCTTCTTGGGTTCGGGCAGGGTCTGGCGCTCGGATCCGAACGTCGTGCGCCAGGCTGGGGCCGGCGGCTCGGGCGGGGCGGCGGGTGTCAAGTCGGGCGCTTCGGCGAGATCGAGGATCGCGACGGTCAATCCGAGTGGCGGACGGCTCGAAACTTCCGCTCCGGTCGCGGACAGGGACGCGACCCCGGCGAATACGGCGGCAAGGCCGATGCGTGCAGGGGCTCGTTCTCGGAGAAGACGATCGCGCAATTTTTTCTGAGGTTTGAGTGTGTGCCGCACGAGCACGGACGCCCCCTGTCGGAACAAACGGTCCTGGCGTAAGAGCGATGCTACATTTCGTCCGATTCCGAGGCTATCCTCGGGCGAGTCCGCCGAACTGGCAAGGTTTCCAACACCCATGCTTGCAATCCCCGAGAGAGAGCCATCCGCCAGCCGCTGGGCCAGCCGCGCGGCGCTGTTCTCGTTCGGCCTCATCCTGACCGCCGCGTTCCTGCATCGCGTCATCGGGATGCCGACGCCGATCGCGTTCAATCTGTTTGTCGTTGGGCTTGCGGTCGCCGTGCTCTCGATCGTGTGCGCGCTGGTGGCAGGGGCCGTGATCTGGCACACGGGACGGCCGGGGACGGCGCGCGTCATGTTCGCGGTGTGCCTCAGCGTGGTGATCCTTGCCGCGCCGCTCTTGTTCCTGGTCTGGCTCCGCGACTATCCCAAGGTCAGTGACGTCACCACCGACTTCAACAACCCGCCCGTATTCTCAGCGGTCGCCCGTCTGCGCGGGCCCGGTAGCAATTCACTCACCTATCCCCGCAAGTTTGCCGACGAGCAGGCACGCGCCTATCCCGACATCAAGCCGATGGTGATCTCGCGCTCGACCGAGGAGGTCTATGCGCTGGTGATCGATGCGGTGAAGCGGCTGCACATGGAAATCGAGCGCGAGGATGCGCCGGACGGCAGCGCTGGAACGCCCGGCATGATCGAAGCCGTCGACCGCACGCTGATCATGGGTTTCTACGACGACGTGGCGATCCGTGTCGGCGAAGAGGGAGACGTTTCGCGGATCGATATCCGTTCGGCCTCGCGGTTCGGCCGCGGCGACATGGGGCGCAACGCGGAGCGGGTGCGCGAGCTGATGAAGGAAATTCAGGCGCGTCTCGATTCCACGGTTCCGACCGCCCAGGATGCGCGCCAGGCCGGTAAGCGCGCTAAGCAGGAGAAAGCGGACGGTCCCAAGTCGGAGAACCGTCGCAGGTCACGAGACCGCGGGCAATGAGATGCTCGACGTGGGCTTGCACGGACAGTGCGGCGGCTCGCGTCAGCTTCTGGTCGATCGTCGGATAGATCACAGGCACGATCGATTGAATGGTGCCGACGCCGCCGCGAATGGCTTCGAGGATCGACTGTTCGCGCCAGCGCCGATGCAGCAGATAGGCTTTGACGGAGCGCTGGGGCTCGTCGAGGCGTCCGCCGTGGCCGGGGAGATAGAGGCTCTCGGGCCGTTCCAGCAAAATCTGCAGCGAGGAGACGTAGTCGGCCATCGAGCCTTCCGGCGGGGCAACGAGCGTCGTGTTCCAGGCCATCACGTGATCGCCCGAAAACAGGATGTTGCGGCCAAGCAAGGCGAAGCAGAGATGATCGGGCGCGTGGCCGGGCGTGTGAATGGCTTCGAAGCGCCAATCCTTTTCCGCGATGACGTCGCCGTGGGCGATCTTCACGTCGGGGGTGAAAACGTAGTCGATGAACTCGGAGCCTTGCGGATTGACGGAGGGACCTTCGGCTGGAATCTCGTCGCGTCCGAAGCCCATGATCGGCGCGCCGGTTTCTTCCTTGAGGGCGTTGGCGCCATCCACGTGATCGCGGTGAGCATGCGTGATCAGGATCTGGCGGATAGGTCGTCCGCCTGCCGCATTCAAAATTGCGGAGAGGTGGTCGGGATCGAGCGGCCCGGGATCGATCACGGCAAGCTCGGTCATGCCGACGAGGTAGGTGTTGGTTCCCTTGAAGGTTAACGGGCTCGGATTGTTGGCGACGATGCGCACGATGCCGGGGCTTACCGGAGCCGGTTGGTCGTACTCGAACACCATGGACGTCTTGAACTGCAACTCGTGGGACATCGGAACCCGGGCTTTGCTTCGGGCGGGAGGTTAGTCGATCCCGGAAGCGGTGCCTAGGCGGCGCCCGGTCGCTTGTTCGGCGTCTGGAAATAGGGCCGGTCAGGCTGCGTCGGACCTAATGTTTGCGGGCCTGCGAAGGCGGAACGCGATGTAGAGTGCCGCGCCTGCAAAAATCGCGACGACGATTTCTGCGGCTACCGGCCCAGATCGTACGAGGGCGACGGCTCCTGCTGCGTTGGCGAGGGCATGTGCGGCAATGGCGGCCGCGAGCCAAGTCCAGCTGCGGCGGACAACGGCCTGCAGAACGAAGACCGCCATCGCGATGTGAAAGCCGATGGCGAATGCACGCTCGAGGGCGCCGATCAGCGGCATGTACGCCGGCAGTGCCCAATAGCGTTCGGTCTGTTCGGCGAGCTGCGCGTGGGTAGCCGGGTCGACACCTTGCGTGGCTTCCGGCGTTCCAAGAGCGAGCATCCCGAAGAATTCGACGCCCATCAGTCCGCCGAGGATGACCGCTTCCATCGCGCCATGGCCGGCGCCGAAGGTGACCGCCGCATTCCACGAGCGTGCTTCGGGGATCGCGTAGCGATAGGCGCCGTAGCGTGCGCCTTCCTCGAAGAGCCCGGCGGTGAGCGACAACACGGCAATGTTGAAGACAAGGAGATAGGCAGCCGGTGGCGCCGGCAGTGCGCCAGTCTCGAACAGCGAGGTCAGGCCCTGCAGCAGCGGAAAGCGAAGCGCTTGAGCGACGAGGAACGTGCCGGCACCGCACAGTGCAAGGCTCAGCGGCATCGAGAGACGGCGCGTGAGCCACCACACCAAGACGATCGGAAATACGATCATTGATACGGCGGCGAGTGGAATCGTTGCGGCGATCATGAGGGCCAGGCAGCGTCCTTTTCCGGACAGGCCCATGCCGCGGTTCGCTTCGTTGCGAGCGCGGCTTGGGCTGTGAGTTCGGGGAATATTCCGAACTCACACCTTAGCGTGGGAGACTGCTCGCGCAACTCTCGCTGCCGCTTCTACGCGTTTCCGCTTGCGGCCTTTGTTCTAGAGATTGAGCTGATAGGTGTGCGCGAGCCAGCCGTAGGCGCCGGGCCCTTTGCGCTCGATGTAGCCGACCGACGGGAACGGCATGTGATAGCCGATCACCGGAATGCGGTCGGTGGCGAGCATGTCGAAAACGCGCTTGCGGGTGGTGGCCGCTTGCTCCTTGTCGGCGTCGAACACGCAGTGCCAGTCGGGGCGCATGAGCGAGGCAACCTGATGGTGGGCGCAGTCGCCCCAGAAGTAGATCGCCTGACCTTCGCTCTCGATGTGGAAATTCAAGTGCCCGGGCGTGTGTCCGAAAGCTTCGAGCGCGCGGATGCCGGGCACGACCTCGTCGCCCGGTTTCAAGAAGGTGAACTTGTCGGCGAGCGCCTTGGTGTTGGCGCGGAAGACTGCGGCGAACTTTTCGATATCGCCTGTGTGCTTTCCTTCCGGTGCCCAGAAATCGTATTCGACCTGTCCGATCACGTAGCGGGCGTTCGGGAAGAGGGGCTTTCCGGCTTCGATCATCCCACCGACATGATCGGGGTGGCCGTGGCTCAGCACGACGACGTCGATGTCCTCGGGCTTGATGCCGGCGGGCGCGAGACCTGCCGCCAGCCATCCGCCGTTCGGGCGCGGCACGAAGCCGTTCTCGCCGTTACCGGTGTCAAACAGCACCAGCTCTCGGCCGGTATTGATGACGGTTGGCGAAAAGCCCGGCTGGTACTTTGCTTCCGGCAGGAGATTGTCGCGCATCAGCTTGCGGACGTCGGCCTCCTCGGCATTCTTGCCGATGATCGGGTAGGGGCCATCGATGAACACTTCGGAATCGGCGATTACCGTCATCTCGAAGCCGCCCACTTTATAGCGCCAATGGCGGGGCTGCCAGGCGCCGAGCTTCGCTTCTGCGGCGCGGGCTGGCGTGGCGAGGCCGGCGCCGACAAGGAGGGGCGCGGCCGTCAGTGCTGCCGCGGAGGCCAGCATCCTGCGGCGGTCGATCGCGAAATCTCTGTTGGACATTGAGGTCGTCTCCTCGAATTGCTATGCGCGTTTGAGGAGACGCTAGCTTTCACGGGAGCACCGCGCTTGTACGAACGTGCTACAGCCGCTTCCGGCCCTGTTCTGCCGATCTGGCATCTCGATGCGGGGCGTGGGCTTTTTGTCGGGCCGCTGACCTACAACGCTCCGCATGCGCACAGCGTGCCGGTTTATCTGGCCGGGGTTTACGACTCATTCCGGATCCGCATCGCGGGTGGTGCGTGGCACTGGTGCCGGAGCGCCGTTCTGCCCGCGGGCGTCTGCTACGAGCTCGATATCGGTGGAAGTCCGCTCGCCGTCCTTTATCTCGAACCTTCCGAAGCGGGAGTGGGCGCGCTTCTGCCGTTGGTTCGCGACGGACACGAGGAGGCCGGTGTGCTGGTGGGGCAGGCGGGCGAGATCGCGCTGATCCGCGAGCTCTATGAAGCGCGCGATGGCGCGGGTCATGTCGGCACCGCGCTCGATAGTCTGCTCGGCTATGGCAAGAGGCGCGCGCGGCGCGTGCTCGATCCCAGGATCTCACTTGCGGTGGCGAGCCTTTCGGCGAATGCGTCGGACGGAGTTCCGGCGGCGGAAGCAGCCCGCAAGGTGGGGCTTTCGTCGTCACGGTTTCAGCATCTCTTCGCCGAGGAGATCGGCGTTCCATTTCGCCGTTTCCGAATCTGGCAGCGATTGCGTGCAGCGATCGGCGAGGTGGCAGCGGGAAGCACGTTCACCGCTGCAGCGCATGCGGCCGGCTTTTCGGACCAGGCTCACTTCGCGCGCGAATTCCGACGCACGTTTGGCGCTCCCGCCTCTCCGAGCCTGCGCAATGTGCGCCGTGTCACACGGACGCCTTCGAAGCAGGTGTAAGCGAGTGAAATGGGGCGCTTTGGGCGCGATCGGGGGCTGGTGGAGCCGGCTCGAGGTGATCGCGCCATTTGTCTTGTGATCTCGGGAGGAAAGTTCTTATCTTTTCCAGAGAGCAGCGACAGGGTTCCGGTCGCGCGGCGCTCGCCCCCGAAGGCAGGAGGACGTGATGAGCTGGCAGCCTTGCGAGGATCCCAAGCCGGGTGATGCGATGTCCTGCGATGCGATCGAGCACATTATCGTGCCGCGGGTTCGAGATCTCGGCGGGTTCGAGGTCAGGCGTGCGCTTCCGGCAGCCGCCAAGCAGATGGTGGGGCCGTTCATTTTCTTCGATCAGATGGGGCCGGCAGAGTTTCTGATCGGCACCGGCATCGACGTGCGCCCGCATCCGCATATCGGTCTCGCGACCGTCACTTATCTCTTCGACGGCGAGATCATGCATCGCGATAGCCTCGGAACGGAGCTGGCCATCCGGCCGGGCGAACTCAACTTGATGTCGGCGGGGAGCGGGATCGTGCATTCGGAGCGAACCAGCCCGGAAGAGCGCGCGAAGGGTCCGCGGCTGTTCGGCATCCAGGCCTGGGCGGCGCTGCCGAAATCGCACGAGGAGACCGCGCCAACGTTCGCCCACTACGAGGCGGCATCGCTGCCGCGCATCACGGGTGAAGGCAAGACGGTGCGACTGATCATGGGCAGCCTCTACGGGGCACGGTCGCCGGCAGAATTTCCGCACGACTGCTTTTATGCCGAAGCCGTGCTGGCGCCGGGCGCCATACTACCGCTCGACCCCGACTACGACGAGCGGGCGATCTATGTGGCGGCCGGGGAGGTCGACATCGCGGGCCAAACGTTCGGGGCCGGGCGGCTGCTCGTGTTCCGGCCCGGGGACCGAATTTCGATCCTGGCCACCGCCATGTCCCGCGTTATGCTCATCGGAGGCGAGCCAATGGACGGTCCTCGCCACATCTGGTGGAATTTCGTTTCGTCTTCCAAGGACCGGATCGATGCGGCCAAGGCGGATTGGAAAGCGCGGCGTTTTGCGCCCGTTCCCAGCGACGGGGAAGAGTTTATCGCGCTGCCGGAGTAGTTTGTTCCCGGTTGTCTCACGCCGTGGGTCAAAAGATGCCAGTATGCGGGACGCGCGATCGGCGCTACCAATATAGTGACAGCCCCAAGCTCATATTTAAGAATACAGCCCCCAAGCCGGAGAAACTTCATGTCACAGAATCCCTTCGAAATCCCTCAGCAGATGCGTGACCTGGCTGAGAAGAACGTCGATCAGGCCCGCGCGGCCTATGGGCAGTTCATGGATGCGATGACGCAGGCGATGGGTTTCTGGACCAAGTCGCTGCCAGCCAACGAAGCTTCGGCCGGATTCCGCGCGGTGCAGGATCGTGCAACGAAGTTCGCCAAGCAGAACGCGGAGGCCGCATTCGCGCTCGCGAGCGACCTCGCCAGCGCAAAGGACGTTCAAGAGGTATTGGCCCATCAGAGCCGTTTCGCGCAGGCGCAGATGCAGGCCTACGCGCTCCAGGCGCAGGAAATTGGCCGGTTGGTTGCCGAAGCCATGCAGGGGCTGCAAAAGAGGTAAACACCTCTCACGCGGAATTCGGGCCGGGCGGCTTTGGCTGCCCGGCTTTTTTTGTCCGGGCTGCCCGGGTTTGCGAGCCGGATCGGCTTACGAAATCGGCTTGCGCCGGAGCAGCGAGGTGGGCTGCTGCTGCTGGCCGCCTTGCTTCAGGGCGGTCACCACCTGCGCGCGTTTCGGCGCAACCTTGACGGCTGGGCCGGTGAATCTGACGCCGATCTCCTCGCCCTTGCGCCAAGCCAACGTGCAGGGGACTTCGAGGCCATCCGTGTCGATCGCGAGGTCGAATGTTTCGGGCATCGCGACGTCCTTTGAAACCCTGAGGCGCGCGCCGGTGTCGGAGATGTCGCGAAGCGTGGCCGACAGCGTCGAGGTGCGGCCATTGAAGATGATCAATGCGCCCTTGAGCGTCCGTTTTCTTGCTGCACGCCGTTTTTCGGGATCGTCCATCATTTGCCCGATAGAGGACTGCTTGCGTCGATTATAGCATCAATACGTTTACGGCAGATCCGCAAATGTCGTGAACCTGCGATGCAAAACCGCGCAGAAATGGCTAGGGGGAGCTGAATTATGCCGCAGGCTACCAAGGCTGGATGACGTCGGATCGTCTGCAAAAAATGCGGTGCTGCCGTGTGGAGTTGCCCAGACTATCCAAGCCCGATCGGGGGCGGCGGATATAGCTTGCTCGCCCAGTTGGAGCGACCTACGTTGCGGCGGCTGGGGCGTTCCCGCGTGTATCCAAGGGGCATTTACGATGGACTGGCAGTATCTTCCGCGCGACGTCTCCAGGTGGGTCCGGCGCGCGACAGGGACCTTTGGAAAGGTAAGTGGCCGCCTGGACCGCAAGAGACCGGAAAAGCCCCTCGCACTCCGGAGCGAGCACGTCGCATCCGCCAAGGTGTTCGCGTCGCGCTACGACTACATCGCGACCCTGCCGAAGGGCGGCATCTGCACGGAAGTGGGCGTCCAGAACGGGAAGTTCTCGGCGTTCCTCTTGGAGACGGTCAAGCCGGAGAAGATCCATCTCATCGATTTGACCTTCGCCAAGCTGCGCAACCCGGCCGTGCGCGAGAACCCTGCCGTGGTGCTGCACGAGGGCGATTCCGCGGAGACCCTCAAAAGCTTCCCGGACGGCCATTTCGACTGGATCTACATCGATGCCGGCCATCTCTATGAAAACGTCCGGGCGGACGCGAGCGCGGCGGCTCGCAAGGTCAAGCCGGGCGGGCTCATCATCTTCAACGACTACATCATCTGGTCGCACCACGAGGGCTTCGCCTACGGCGTGGTTCAGACCGTGAACGAGATGTGCGTCAACGAAGGGTGGGAGATCGTCGCGTACTGTCTGCACGAGAACCTGTACTGCGACGTTGCGCTGAGAAAGCGGACGTAAGCGAGGGCGCGCGTATTGCGGGTGGTCGGCGCGGAAACGGCCGGCTTCGTCGCGTGGAATGCAAAGCCTAAGTCATTGAAAGTTTGGCTGGGACGGGAGGGTTCGAACCTCCGAATGGCGGAATCAAAATCCGCTGCCTTACCACTTGGCTACGTCCCAATGAGGCGACCCTGTACACTGCTCCGAGGGTGCTCGCAAGGTGCTGGTACGGTTCACACAAGGGACTGCGCCCGGCTGAATGGCGCGCGATTGCGCCGGCCTCGGCGCTCGGGCCGGATGGTCGGCGAAATGGACGGCTTCGCCTCTATCCGTCGGCGGAATTGTGATCTTCCGACTTCCTGCTCCCAAAGCATGCGCTCTACCGCATTGCCTCCTCAGCTTTCCGGTATCTCAAAGGAGTTGCCGGCTAGGTGCGAGATGAGCTTGCCCTGGCCCGGACCTGTCGCTATAAAGCCGCCTCGCGCTTCGGTTTTCCCTGTGGGTGCCGCGGCGCGGTCTCATGCCTCGTCTAGAGCGTGATCGTTTTTGGTTGTTTCAATCAAAAACATAAAACACGATCTACATCATGAGTTTAGGCCATATGGAGCCCGTCGAGCCGGATCGGTTTGGCGTGGTTTTAGGCCTTGGACACGAAGGTCGGGCGGAGCGTAGCGCAGCCTGGTAGCGCACTTGCTTCGGGAGCAAGGGGTCGGGAGTTCGAATCTCCCCGCTCCGACCAGTGTCTTCAATGGGTCAGCCGGTTTTGGCTTCGCCATTCTGCATTTCGGCGTTGCCGGCAAATGCGTTCGGCAGTCGATCACCATTAGGTTCTCGTGCCATAGCGCACGCTTCGGGGAAGCAAGCGAGACACAGCGGGAGTCCGGAGTTTCGCGGTGCTGACAGCTGCCGCCTCACTGATCGCGTAGGAACTCCGACATCTAGCGCTTCATTCTCTCGGTCAGATACCAACGCATGAGGAGGGCGATCTCACTTCCGTTGGAGCCGGGTGCGATCGTGATCCATATGGCGGAACGCTACCCTCGCCTGCTTTCGCCTTGCTGCGAACTTATGTCCGACCACTGACGTGCCGAGTCATTGAATATTTGCCCCGACGCGCATGTCCCGGTGCGGCTCAAGGATGGACGGAAGTGTATGCTAACTGACGAAGAAGCGCACGCCCTCATCGCCAATGCTCATCGCGAGTGGAGCAACGGAAATCTCGATGGAATGCTTGATCAGTTCGCCGATTCTATCGAGTTCTGGTGCAATGCCGGAAATCTCGATGGCGGACCAATTGAGTTCAAGGGAAAAGGTGCTTTTCGCCAGAGTCTAGAAGCAGTGCTGCGTACGACACGTTCCCAATCACAACTGATTTCTTTCAGGTTTGATGGAAAGCTCGCGCATGCGAGAGCCAGCATACAAATGCAAAGCCTCACAAGCGGCGCCACTCTCGAGGCGAGCTACCGGCAAATCATCTCATATGGACGCACTCGAATATCTCGGATCGAGGAGTATCACGACGCGGCGCGGCTTAACGCGTTCTGGAAACTCCATGCTGAGGGGGCTGCAGCAAACATGGCGCTATGGAACGTCAGTCCAGAGCCTGGAGCGTTGAAATAAAGCCCATTCGCCACCCTCGGTGTGAGCTCGATCGGTTATGCGATCTCTCTGATGTGGTTCGAAGCGATCCCGCTTAGCGCTTGCTGCCAAGCTGTGCGCCGGCCTGCTGTGGCTTGGCGGATCGTTTCCAGGACGGCCGCGCGGCCTCTTTGGACACGCGCTTTTTCTGCGGACGGGCGCGGGCGAGATCGGCAACGCTGTGCTCGTTCAGGATCTCGATGAATTTCCGGTTTGCGTCATCCATGAGCACCGTCAGGTCATAGGCGCCTTTTGTGCCTGCTCTAGGACTTCTCGACTCTTCGATGGCGGTCACGACGTCGCCGACGCGGATCTCTTGTGGCGGGCGCGCCAGTTTGAGGCCGCCGGTGCGCCCTCGCAGGCCAACCAGGAAACCGGCCTGGACGAGCTGATGGGCAATCTTGCGCTGATAGGGATGTGGGATCTCCAGCTCTTCGGCGATGCTGTGATTGGTGGCTGTCCAATCGGGGCAGCTGCTGACGTAGGTCAGGATATTGATCGCAACAAACGTTCGAGAGACGACGAGCATCTGATACCTGTCCCGGGCTATACGCCTCAAAATAACGGCGCGGCGATTTTTTCGTCGCCGCGCCGCGTGATCTAGAACTTGCTGGTCAGAGTGAAGTACGCGGCTCTGGGTGAGCCGGGCGTGATGTTGTTGTCGCTGTGCGCGGTCGAGTAGTAGTCGATATCGAAAACGTTCTCGACGTTGAGCTGGGCCTTGAAGTTTTCGTTGATGTCCCAGAACAGCGCGGCGTCGACGCGTGCGAAGCCGGGGAGTGTGACGGCATTGGTTGCCGTGGACGAAAACATGTCGCTGCGCGAGATTACACCGAGGCCTGCACCCCAGTTCGGCAGGAATTGATACTTGTTCCAGAGCGAGAACGTGTGGCGAGGAACCAGCGCGATCTCGTTTCCGGTGGTCGATGGGGTGGTCAGTGTCCCTTGGACCACTTCGGCTTCCTGGTAGCCGTAGCCGGCGACAACTTCCCACTTGTCGGTCAGGTATCCCGTGAGTGCAAGTTCGCCGCCTTCTGACCGGCTTTTGCCGATGATCTCATTAACGCCGGGTGCGATCGCGACGCTCTGGTTTTTGCGGTCGAGTTGGAAGATTGCACCGGTGAGCAGCAAGCGAGGTGCGACTTCCCACTTGAAGCCGATTTCCTTGTTCTCAAATTCCTCAGGCGCGAAGTTCTTGGTGGTTGCCGTCAGACTCCCGAACTGCTCGCCCGATTGCGGCAGGAACGACTTCGAGTAGCTGGCATAGAGTGACACGGCCTCGATCGGCTTGAACACAATACCAACACGTGGCGACCAGACCTCATCGACGCGATCAAATCCGTCGCCGGTCGTCTGGTTGGTGTAGTCCATGTCGAAACGATCGAAGCGGATACCGCCAATCACGTCGAAATACCTGGTGATTTCGATCTGATCCTGAACGTATACGCCAGCGACGTTGAGTTCGGAGTGCTGGCGGGGGCCTGGATCGAGTGACCAATCGGGTCCGGCGCTTGTTGTCGGGTTATCGAACGGGACGTTTCGCTCCGAGTTGGGGAAGCTCGGTGCGCCATAGTTGCCTGACGCCGGATGCCGCTGGTTGTCGGAGGTTTGAGAGCCGACCTCGACACCCGCCAGGAGGGTGTGGCGAATGGCGCTGCCCATATCGATTTTCGTGGTGACGTCGGTTTGATTGAACACGCTCTCGCGTTCGGTGAGCTGGTTATACGCTCCCAGCTGGATGAAGCTCGATGTCGGATAGCCACCCCCGATCGACGTCGGCTGGTTCAGAGCGCTGTTGGCGAAGACGTTCTGATAGAATTTGTCGTAGTGGCCATACTGGGTATGGTTCTTGATCTGGATGCCGTTATCGAATTTGTGCTCCACGATCGCGGTCGCGACGTGGGAGTTGAAGTACATGTAGCTTTCGTCGGGGTTGCCGAAGAACGTCGATTCATTGGTCTTGGCGGGCTTGCCGGTCAGAAAATTCGACGGAATTCCGCGATCAACCGTGCGGTCCTCGCTGAAGTATTCGTAGGCGAGGCGAACCTTGGTGTTGTCGGCGGGCTTGAATGTGACCGTTGGATTGATGCCGTAGCGTTCCAGATCGACGAAGTCGCGGTAGCTTCCGGAATCCTCGTACATGCCGTTGATGCGTACGGCGAAGTCGTTCGTCACCGCCTGCCCAGCATCGACTTCGACGCGCTTGGTGTCGAACGAGCCGTAAGTCGTGGTCGCTTCGTAAATGCGCTCGCCGTCGGCTTTCTTGGTCACGCGGTTGATGACGCCGCCGCCGCCGCCGCGGCCGAAGATCATGGCGTTCGGACCCTTCAGCACTTCGACGCGATCGATATTGTACAGGTCGCGGAAATACTGGACGTCGTCGCGGACGCCGTCGACGAAAAAGTCCGCAGTCGTGCTGACGCCGCGGATGGTCGGTGCGTCTCGGTGGCCTTCGCCCTGTCCCATCACGATACCGGGCACGTAAGTCAGAGCCTTGTTCAGGTCGCGTGAGCCCTGGTCCTTGGCCTGCTCCTTGGTCACGACGGTGATGGATTGGGGGATGTCGATCAGCGGGGTATTGGTTTTCGTGGCAGTCGAAGATTTTGTCGCGAGATAGCCGTCGACGCCACCGTTCGAGCTAAGGGCGCCATTCTGGTCTTCTTTCGCTGCGGTCTCGGCGGGCGCAGGTGCGGCCGCGGGAGCCTGCGGCACCGGTGATGTCGGGGCCTTTTTCTTCGCGACGGTGGTTTTCTTCTTTGCCTGGGCTGTCACCTCGATAGGCGGCAACTCCTTGGGCTGCTCCTGTGCCAGTACGCTCGATGCAACGCTGAAACTTCCGGAAACGACTGTCGTTATTGCGATGGCGGCCGCCCTGCGGCCTTTGATGCGACGCATAAAAAATCCCCCAAACCTGAATGGCGCGGACGATGCCGCGGAACTCAGCGTCCCGCGGCATCGACGATCGACAAGCTTGCTGGCTGAGGCCGTCTCGGCTTACTGGCTTGCGCACTTGCTTGGGGGGCAGCTTGATTTGCGTACTGTAGTAGTAAATAAAGCCAGGCGGCTTTTGCCGCATTGCACGAAGGCTGAGGCCTATTCGACACAGTTTGTTACATACGTCGTTCAAACACTTCGGCGGGTCGGTGATTGCGGCTCATTGCGGTGTCTTGCCGACCGACCGGCGCAAATGGTTCAGCCGCTCGAGGGTTTGAATGGCGCGCGGCCGATCGAGTGACGCCAGTGTCAGCATGATCGCTTCGAGGCACACGAACGTTGCGCCGTGAAGCGAGACGAGCCCGGTGTGTCCGCGCGGGACCGTTACAACGGCGGAAGCGTATCTGGTGAGGCCGGTTCCAGGCGTGTCGGTCACCAGCACGATGGGTTTGCCGAGCGCACGGGCTTCATCGATGAAAGTGGTCGCTTCCTTGTAGGGGCGGCCATAGGCGAGCATCACCAACGCGTCGCGATCGGTCAGATCGAGGATCTGATCGGGAAAGGGCGCGCCGCTGCCATCGTACGCACGTGCAGGACGGCCGCTGCGCGACACCAACAGTGCGAAATAGTTTGCAAGATAAGACGATGGCCCGAGGCCGAACACGCCGATCTTGCGTGCCGGTGCCAGGACGTCGACAGCATGCAGCAGCTGCAGGCGCGTTTCCGGCGAGGTCAGGGTCTCGAAAGCTTCGCGATGGTCTTGGAAGACGCGGTCGAGGGCGGCATCCCGCTCGTCGCCGATCCGGGAGAAGGTCCGTGCCATGTTGTCGGCGGCGGACTGCCCCTGTCCAAACGAGATAGCGAGTTCCTGCTTGAGGTCCTTCAAGCCTTCGAACCCCAGCGCCTGGACGGCGCGGATCACGGTGGCATCGGACGTTCCGATTATGGCGGCGAGCTCGACGGCCGACTTCGTCAGCGCCTCGATCCGATTTGCTTCCAGAAAATTAGCGACGCGCGCGAGCGTCGGGGTCAGGCTGTCTCGTCGGGTGCGAATGCGTTCGCCGAGCCGGTCGCCCGGCTTCTTGCTGGTGCCAAGATCCGCCATGCCGAATGTTCCCGACCGCGCTACTACAATGTAGTGAGCACTGTAGTGGGCGCTACTACAAAAAGGCAAGCGCGGCGTTGGGCCTCGCAAAGGCGATCGCGAGATTTAAATGCAACCTGAGATTTACGGGTTTGGCGGGCTGTGCGGCTGATCGCGCGCAAGCTAACTTACGGATTGTGCTCCGGATATTGTGGATCGATCAGGCCGATGATCTCCATTTCGGTCACAAGCATCAAAAACCGGCTGCGCGTGAGGGGTCCCAGCTCGGACCACGGGCGATAGTGATCGAGCCCGTAAAGGGTGCGCATGTCCTCATAGACCTGCTCGGCAAGCTCTTTGCGCGGGACAGTATTCATAGGGTCATCCGGCTCAGTGTCTCTGCAACCGTCGGCACCAGGTGCGCGGAACGGATTTGGCGAAAGTCCAATGCTATAGGGGCGCCGCCCATGGGGCGCTTTGACCGTGAGCAAACGTTGCCGAGAGGCGGGAGCGAGGGCCCGGTGCGCGGCCTACCAAACGCCGCGTGTGAGGCCAGTCGCGAGGTAGCCCCAGAGCGTTGGCGGAAACCATTTTTGGGATGGAAGATCGATCGTTCTCGGGGCGAGGCGGTCGGCGAGGGCGTCTTCAATGGCGCGCGCGAAGAGAGGCAGCGCGGCGGCGGCCTGGACGTACTGATAGGTGGCGATGGTGTCGCTTGGAGCGAAGCGCACGGACGCCTGATAGAGCACCGCGCCGGTGTCCACGCCTTCATCTACGAGATGGATAGTGACGCCGGCATTCTCGGCATCGCCGGTCGCGAGCGCCCAATAGGCTGGATCTTGGCCGCGGTACTTGGGCGTGATGCCGGCGTGATAGTTGATGAACGGCGCGGCGACGGCTGCGAGTGTTTCGCGTTTCAGGAGGCGCGTTCCGTAAACCGCGACAACGGCCGGTGCGAGCTTCGCCAGATGCGCGCGGCAGAGATCGGAGTTGACCGATGGAACGGCCAGCACCGTGACGAGCGGATCGGGGCTGGTATCGAGAGCGTGCTCCTCAAGCACGCGGTCGAGCCGCTGCCTGCGGCGGGGATCGAGACGTAGCGCAAAACCTAGTGCGACCTGGCCGGCGGCGTGGATCGGGCCCAGCAGGCGCATCCGGCGACGGATGACAGCCGACCTGCTTTCAGGTTCCTCGGCGATGACCGTCAGTGGCCCGAGCCTCGCGGTGAGGCCATTGACGACAATACGGCTCAGGGAGCCTTGTGCCGTGAGCACCACGATGCCATGGCGGGCCTCGCTCGTTGCATTTTGGACGGGCTCGGGGCTCGTGTCCACGTTTGTCCCCACCGCGCTTTCAGATCGAAGCCGATTTTCCGATCGAGACAGTGTGGATGAGCGCGCCTAACTTTCCGTGTATTGAGCTTCGGGCGGGCTGCTTGCCGGATCGGCGCGACGGGGGATCAAAGGAGCCACGATGACCACAGTACTCATTCACGGCGTGCCGGACACGGCGCGCGTGTGGTCGCGTCTTACGCCGTTGCTGCCGGAACGTGAGGCGGTCTCGCTGTCGCTGCCCGGCTTCGGGTGCGCGGTGCCTCCCGGCTTTCAGGGCACGAAGGAAGAGTATGCCGATTGGCTGATCGCGGCGCTCGAAGCGATCCCGGCCCCGCGCGATGTGATCGCACACGACTGGGGCTCGATCCTGATGCTGCGGGTGCTGTCGCTCCGCCCGGATCTGATCCGCAGCTGGGTCGGAGGTGGCGCGCCCTATTCGGCCGACTACACATGGCACCCAACGGCGCGCCTCTGGCAGACGCCCGGCGCGGGAGAGAAGGCAATGGATCGGCTCACGCCCGAACTCGCGGTCGAGATGCTGAAGCGGGCCGGCGTGCCGGAGATCGAGGCGCAGGCTGCCGCGCAGGATATCGACGCGCGCATGAAAGCCTCCATCCTGGCGCTCTATCGGTCGGGGCGGGACGTGTTCTGCGAATGGGCGCCGGATCTTTCCGGGCGCGACGTTCACGACGTACCGGGGCTGGCGCTGTGGGGGGAGAGCGACGCCTACGCAGGCCCGGCTTATGCCGACAGAATTGCGGAGGCGACGGGAGCTCAGGTGGTCCGGCTCGATTGCGGACACTGGTGGCAGGTCGAACGGCCCAAGGAAGCGGCCGACGCCATCGTCCGGTTCTGGTCAGCCGTGGGCGTTTGACAGATTACGGCGACGATTTTGGGCGGCGTGCTCCGGTGACGGCGGCCTTCAGCGTTTCGGGAACCGGCTCGTCCAGGATATCGTTAAAGGCCGTCGCGAGTATCGCGCGTGTCGCGCGGAAGATCTCGTACTGGCGGCGGAGGGCTTCGTCGTTGCGGACCGCTTCCTGCACGCTTGCTGCATGGGAGGCGTCCAGTTCGCCATCGGCATAGGCCATGATCAACTCGTCAGGTATCGCCGCGATCATCTTTCCTTCCGTCCGGACCCGAAACAGGCCGGCCGGCTCCCTCGTCGCGGGGCTCCAAGCCCCGCCGCTCTCTCCAATCCATAACGAAGCAGACATGACACCTCCGTCGGTCGGAAAGCCTTAGGTGACAGATTTAAAGACCGCCGGTTGAACGCAGCATGAATGGATTTCGTTGCATGGGAAGCGCCGGTGTTTTGCTGCCTATTCAGTGTGCGCCTGCCGTCCGGCCTCGTTTTAGGGGGGAAAGTATGCGAGGCTCGCGGCCTCTCTCGTTGGTTGGAGGACCGTGCGATGGGCAAAAAAGCGAGCAAGTCCGACAAGCTGGGTAAACGCGAACAGCTCAATCTCATCCTTGCCGAGATTGCGAAACTCAAGGGCGAGATCAAATCCCTCGGCAAGCAGCAGGCCGCATTGGCCACGCAGATAGGCGCGCTTTCGCCGGCGAGCAAAGCCCGTGCGCGGCCGAAACGGAGCGCTGCCAAGGTGGCGCCGAAGGCAAAGGGCCGCGCGCAAAAGGCCAGCGCGGCGCCGAAGCGCCCCGTTCTCGTGGCGCCGGCCGAGGCGCCAGTGTCAGCGCCTCGAACCGCTACGCAATGATTGTCTGATTGAACGTCGAGAGGGTGCCGCCACCTCGTGGCGTTTTCAGGCGGCGACGCCGCGGCGCTTGGCGGTGAAAACGCGGCGCCATGTCATGAACGGGCGGATCTCTGTCACTTGGCCGTCGGCGAGACGTGCGAGAGGCCAGGTGCCGTGCTCGTTGGCGATGATCGCTGCGCTTACCCAGCGCTCCATAACGTCCTCACCCGCGCCGGACGGTCGCCAGACGCGGTATTTGATCTCGAGAATGTCGCCGGTATCGAGACCGTCGAAGTTCGCTGACATGCTGTCGCTCCTCATTTTGCGAATCCGTCAGTGAGGGCGAACATAGTCGCTGTTCGTCTCAGTTTTTTGGCGACTTCCGGGCGAGAGAAGGGGCATGCTGTGACCGCTTCTTGAGCACGGTTTCCAATATTGCGGATGTGTGACAGGCGTGCGCGGCGAAATGGCGCCGCGCGCCGGAAACGTCTTTCGTTGACGGGGGTTAATGCTGCGCGGATAGATAAATCCGTCCTTTGCTTGTCACTCGACGCTTTGGGCAAACTTCTCCCACGGACTTGGAAGGGGACGCTTACGGAGCGTCCCCTTTTTTTTATCCGCGCCGCGGGTGCTCCGCCGCGATCGTCCGTCATCGAACCGTCACGGCGGCGTCATCGGCTTGTCACTTGAATCCCCACAATCGCCGAGACGCCAAATCAAGGGGAGCGCGCAAGCCCGTGATCGAATGGACCGCCCTGGTGTTCGCAGCGGTGGCAACGCTGGTGCATATCGTTTCGGCGCTGATGTCGTTTCGGCGCGTGCGGCGCGCCAGCTCCGCTCCCGCTCCTCTTAGCGCGCATCCCCCGGTCACGATCCTTCGGCCGGTTTGCGGTCTCGATCCGTTCGATGAATTGACGCTTCGCACGACCTTCGAACTCGCGCACCCGCACGTGGAGCTTTTGTTCTGCTCGGCCCGTGAACGCGATGCAGCGGTTCCGCTGGTTCGCAAGCTCATCGCCGAGTATCCGCACATCGATGCGCGGCTTCTGATCGGCGACGACAAGAGCACGCCCAATCCGAAGCTCAACAACATCATCAAGGGCTGGTCGCAAGCCAAGCACGGCTGGGTCGTCATCGCCGACAGCAACGTGCTGATGCCGCGCGACTACGTGAGCCGGCTTTTCAGTGCGATGCGGCGCGATACCGGCCTCGTCTGCTCGCCGCCGATCGGCAGTCGGCCGTCCGGCTTCTGGGCCGAGGTCGAGTGCGCGTTCCTCAACACCTACCAGGCGCGCTGGCAACTGGCCGCGGATACGATCGGGTTCGGGTTCGCGCAGGGCAAGTCGATGCTGTGGCGGAAGGATCTTCTCGACGGCGCTGGCGGTATTCGGGCGCTTGGCGTCGAGATCGCCGAGGACGCCGCGGCGACCAAGGTGGTGCGCGCGGAAGGTCTTCGCGTGCGTCTCGTCGATGCGCCGTTCGAGCAGCCGCTCGGGACGCGGAGCCGGCCGCAAATTCTCGATCGGCAGATCCGTTGGGCGCGGCTGCGGCGGGCGACGTTCCCGCTGTGCTATGCGCCGGAGCTGTTGTCGGGCAGCGTGGCGCCGCTGGTGGCTGCCGCGGTTGGGGCGCCGGTCCTGGATCTCGACGGTTTGTCTGCGGCGGCGCTGCTGGCGGTGGTCTGGTTCGGCACGGAGGCGTTGCTGGCTCGCGGGGCGGGCTGGCATTGCAGCCCGATTTCGCCCGTCGCGTGGCTGGTGCGGGATCTCGCGCTGCCGTTCGTCTGGCTCAAGGGCTGGACCGGCGACGGCTTCACCTGGCGCGGTAACGACATGACGGTCGCGGAGCCGGCAACTGGTCAGGGTCGGGCTTAGGCTGTGCGCTTGCGCCGTTTCTGTGTCATCCCGGAAAGGCGAAGCCTTTTCCGGGATCCAGCGCATGCTGCGCGCCGAAGGCGCTCAAATCTTTGCGATAGAAGCTTTCGCTAGATCCCGGCTCTGCGCTCCGCTTTCGCCTCGCTTGGCCGGGATGACACCGCGCAGAGTGGCGCTCAGCCGCGGCCGCGATAGGGCGGGACGCCCTGGTCCGGCAGCCAGACGTCTTTCGGAAGATCGCCAGTCTGCCAGAACACGTCGATTGGAATGCCGCCGCGCGGATACCAATAGCCGCCGATGCGAAGAAAGCGCGGTTCGAGCAAGGCGGCGAGACGCTTGCCGATGGCTACCGTGCAATCCTCGTGGAAGGCGCCGTGGTTGCGGAACGAAGCCAGGTAGAGTTTCAGAGACTTGCTCTCGACAAGCCAATCGGCTGGCACGTAGTCGATCACGATATGCGCGAAATCCGGCTGCCCGGTGACGGGACAGAGGGATGTGAACTCGGGTGCGGTGAAACGGGCGACGTAGGCGGTGTCGGCATGAGGATTGGCGACGCGCTCCAGCAGCGCCTTCTCCGGGCTTTCCGGAATTTGCGAGGCGCCGCCCAGCAGCGTGATGCCCGTTGTTTCGCGACCCATCGCGCGTTGCTCCTCTGGAAGCTTTACTCTGCGGCGAGCGCTTTGGGGCGCGGCGTCCCGGTATAGATGCAGCCCTCATGGCAGCTGTCGCGCGAGACGTGGATTTCAGCGAGGCCGGGAACGCGGTTCTGCAGGCGGTTCCAGAGCCAGATCGAGATGCGCTCGAGGGTAGGGAATTCAAGGCCCTCGACTTCGTTCAAGAGGCGATGGTCGAGCGCGTCGTGGGCTTCGGCGATGGCGGCCGAGAGATCGTCGAAGTGAAACACGAGGCCGGTTTCTGCGTTCGGCTCGCCGTCGATGACGACGCGCGCGCGGAACGAATGGCCATGCACCCGCGAATTGGGGTGGCCGATGGGGGCCGACGGCAGGTAGTGAGCTGCCTCGAACAGGAATTCCTTATAGATGCGCATGGCGCTCAAATAAGGGATTTCCGCCCGAGATGCCACCCCCTGGGGTGAGGCAGGAGGCAGCGGGCAACGGGCAGGACGTTAACACTGCTGCTTGCCCGCCTTAAGGAATTCCGATCCGCTTGTGGGTTTGCACCGAAAGGCGCCAGAGGGGGTTGGCCTTGACGTAGGCCACCGCGGCGGCGGTGTTCTCGGCCAGGCGAGGGCCGTCCATGGGGCTCAGGAATCGGCGCGGGAAATCGAGGCCAGCCACGCTCTCAGGGGTGAGGTCGGCCTGGGGGTAAACCAGTTTCAGCTCGTCTCCCGCGGTCTGGCGGATCTCGGTGCCGGCTTTCGGGCTGACGCAGATCCAGTCGAGGCCTTGGGGGAGGGGCAGGGTGCCGTTGGTCTCGATGGCGATGGCAAAGCCATGCTCATGCAACGCATCGATCAGCGCGGGATCGACCTGGAGCGCCGGTTCTCCCCCCGTCAAGACAACGAAACGTTCGCCCGTGCCGCCCTGCCAGGCGGCGAGCACGGCACCGGCGAGATCGGAGGCCGTCCGGAACTTTCCGCCGCCGTCGCCGTCGGTGCCGACGAAATCGGTGTCGCAGAACGTGCACTGGGCCTGCTCGCGG
This sequence comes from Hyphomicrobium sp. LHD-15, assembly GCF_031157355.1. Taxonomy (GTDB): domain Bacteria; phylum Pseudomonadota; class Alphaproteobacteria; order Rhizobiales; family Hyphomicrobiaceae; genus Hyphomicrobium_C. The sequence goes on along the minus strand of NZ_JAVIFT010000006.1, from coordinate 168,980 downwards.
TCCACCTCGCGGCCCGACCACAGATTGCAGCCCGCGAAGCGGCAAAACACGGCGGCGCGGCCGGCGTGGGTGCCCTCACCCTGCAACGTGTAGAAAATCTCTTTGACCGCATACATGGCACTGACCCGTGGGCTGTGCGCTGATCCCTAGAACCTCGCGGGCGGGTGTCAAGCGGCACATCGGCGCCGGCACGCTTCCTGCCTCCATTGAACCCGGATCCAGCCTTGCGCGTTTCCCATAACCTGGAGCGCAAAGCGAGGTTCAACATGCAGTGTCCGATTTGCGGAGCCGAGGCCGAGGATCTGTCGTCCGGAGATTTCGACGGCCTTATCGTGGGCTGCAAGAGATGCGGCCACTACGCCGTGGCAGACGGTGCGCTCAACGATTTTCTGAGACTGGATTTCGACGCGCGCGTTGCGGCGCTGAATGATGCGAAGGCCGCGGCTGATAGCGGCGCGAAGCCAGTGATTGCGACAGCCGTTCGAGTATGAGCTAAGCGGGCAGCGGCAGAATGATCCTGCCAACTGCCGGCTGCCTGCTGCCTCTTTGGTCTCAATGTCCCGACACTTCGCGGCGGCTCGCCTCAAACAGGAACCATAGGCGGCGCTCGGTTTCGTCGATCCAGACATCGAGCAGGCTCGAAGTCGCGTAGTCGCGATGCTCGTCGGTCAGGCCGTGGACCTCGCGCAAGCGCGCGATGAGGTTCTTATTGTCCTCGGCAAGTTCGGCCAGCATGCCTTCGGGATCCACGTAATCTGCGTCATTGTCTTTTACGTGCTGGAGGCGGCTGATTTGGCCGATGGAACGCAGCGTGGTGCCGCCAAGTTTGCGCACGCGCTCTGCGATGGGGTCGGTCATGGCAAAGATCTGTCCGCCTTGCTCGTCGAATAGCAGATGGTAGTCGCGGAAGTGGGGACCGCTGACGTGCCAGTGGAAATTCTTGGTCTTGAGATAGAGCGCGAATACGTCGGCCAGCAATTCGTTGAGGGCGCCAGTGAGGTCGCGGACGGCGTTGTCGCCAAGGTCGCTCGGCGTGGTGAGGGGGGCCTTGCGGCGTTCCGCGGCCTTTTTCAGATCGGGCTTCGTTTCTGCCATGGGGGGCTCCATCAGGTGGGGGCTATCGATCGCTAAGGTAGGGAGACGAGACGTGGAAAGGAAGCGTCCGGTTCCGCATAGCCTCATTGCGCCGTTAACGGTATGGGGCAGCCGGCTGCTGCTCGTCAGCCGGGCGAGGCGGGAGCCTTGTCGCCGTGCCAGATTTCCCAGCCGTTGGCGCGCAGCTCGCAAGCCGGGCAGGTGCCGCAGCCCCAGCCCCAAGCGTGGCGAAGCGTCCGATTGCCGAGATAGCAGGTGTGGGTCTCCTCGCGGATGAGGTCCACGAATGGCTGGCCGCCGAGTGCATCCGCCATGGCCCAGGTGCCCGCCTTGTCGACGTGCATCAGCGGCGTCTCGATCGTGAACGGCTTGTCGAGGCCAAGGGTGATGGCCTGCTCCTGGGCCCGGATGGTGTCGTTGCGGCAATCGGGGTAGCCGGAATAGTCGGTCTCGCACATGCCGGCGACGAGGACGTTCATGCCACGCCGGTAGGCGATCGCTGCGGCGTAAACGAAGAACAGGAGGTTGCGCCCCGGAACGAACGTAGACGGAAGACCGGCGCTGGTCAGCTCGATCTCGGTTTCTCGCGTGAGCGCGGTCTCACTGATGCGCCCCAATTCGCCGAGCTCGATCTCGTGGTCGGGGCCGAGGCGTTGGGCCCAGGCGGGAAATGTTTTTCGGATCGCATCGAGAACGACGCGGCGCTGGACAAGCTCCACCGCGTGACGCTGGCCGTAGGCGATGCCGAGGGTTTCGACGCGCTCATAGCGGTCGAGCGCCCAGGCCAGGCATACGGTACTGTCCTGGCCACCGGAGAAGAGAACCAGGGCGCTTCCTTCTTTGCTCATAAGTCTCACAAGCTCTTGCCGTCGAAATGCTTGATTGCCAGCGTATCGGCATCGATCTCATCAAGGCAGCGCACGTTGAGGGCCACCATTTCGGTGCCATCAGGCAGGCTGCCGCGGCCGAAGCTGCCGATGCCGCAGGCCGCGCAGAAAAGATGATGAATGACCTTCTTGCCGAATTGGTAGTCCTGTAGGACTTCGCTTCCGGAATGCAACGTGAAATCATGCACGGGAACGAACGCCAGCAGACCGCCAGAACGCCGGCAAAATGAGCAATTGCAGCTCATCGCCGCAGTAATGGCCGGGCTTTTTGCAGTATAGCGCACGGCGCCGCAGTGGCAGGAGCCATGGTATGTCAGGGCTTCGTCCATGGTTTGAGTGCCTTTGCTTCCTCAGGTTGTTGCGCGGGTGGGGTAGGAAGGCCTACCCAATGGGGTCTTTCCGTGCCTGGCGAACCCGGCTAAAACGCGCTCCGACCGGTTGTGTGATGCCTTCAATGGTCCATGCAACACCTATCCGTCCTCCCACAAAAAACTTTCTTCCATCATCCTCTCGAGGAACCGCTCATGACCGCCATCGTCGACATTCTCGGCCGCGAAATTCTGGACAGCCGCGGCAATCCGACCGTCGAGGTCGATGTCATGCTCGAGGACGGCTCCATGGGGCGGGCGGCGGTGCCTTCGGGCGCCTCGACGGGTGCCCACGAGGCGATCGAGCTGCGGGACGGGGATAGCAAGCGCTATCTCGGCAAGGGCGTGCAGAAGGCCGTCGATGCCGTCAACGGCGAGATCTCGGACGCGCTCATCGGGCTCGATGCGGAAGATCAGCGCGGGATCGATGCGGCGATGATCTCGCTCGACGATACCGAGAACAAGAGCCGCCTCGGCGCCAACGCCATTCTCGGCGTTTCGCTCGCGGCCGCAAAGGCCGCCGCGGAAGCCGCTTCGCTGCCACTCTACCGTTACGTCGGTGGCACCTCCGCCCACGTGCTGCCGGTGCCGATGATGAACATCATCAACGGCGGTGCGCATGCCGACAATCCGATCGACATCCAGGAATTCATGATCATGCCGGTTTCGGCGCCGACCGTTTCGGACGCGATCCGGGTCGGGGCCGAGATCTTCCATACGCTGAAGAAGGCCCTGAAGGACGCCGGCCACAACACCGGCATTGGCGACGAGGGCGGCTTTGCGCCCAACCTCAAGAGCGCCGACGAGGCCCTGAGCTTCATCATGAAGTCGATCGAGAAGGCCGGCTACAAGCCGGGCGAAGACGTGGTGCTGGCGCTCGATTGCGCTTCGACCGAGTTCTACAAGAACGGCAAGTACGAGCTCGCTGGCGAGGGCAAGAGCCTCGATAGCGCGGGCATGGTGCGCTACCTCGAAGACCTCGCAAAGCGCTTCCCGATCATTTCGATCGAGGATGGCATGGGCGAGGACGATTGGGCCGGCTGGAGGGCGCTGACGGACGCTATCGGCAAGAACGTACAGCTCGTTGGTGACGACCTCTTCGTGACCAACACCAAGCGTCTCGCACGCGGCATCAAGGCGGCGACGGCAAACTCGATCCTGGTCAAGGTCAACCAGATCGGCACGCTGACCGAGACGCTCGACGCCGTGTCGATGGCCCAGCGCGCGGGCTACACGGCCGTCATGTCTCATCGTTCGGGCGAGACCGAGGATTCGACGATTGCCGATCTCGCGGTCGCGACCAACTGCGGGCAGATCAAGACCGGCTCGCTCTGCCGCTCGGACCGGCTCGCGAAGTACAATCAGTTGATCCGTATCGAGGGCGAGCTGGGCGATGTCGCGGTCTATGCGGGCAAGAGCATCCTGCGCGGTGATCGCGCCGTGGCGTAAACGCCAAGGCCACGCGCGTGAAATTGCGGCGCCCTGCGACAGCAGCGGCGCCGTTTTCATTGCGGGATCTGATGGCCTTCCGAAATTCCGGGCCGGTACGGTGCTTTACCTCGTCTTAAGGTGATCCACGTAGGATCACTTCGTTCCCGGTTTCTCATAACGCGTAACGTCGAACATTCGTGCTGCGTCAGAAAACATATGATGGGCGAGCCAGGTCGCGGCAGGCGCTGGTGTTGCTTCTCTGCCTCGGATTGACGGCCTATTTCGCCTATCACACCTTGAACGGCCGCCACGGCCTCGAGGCGAGAGATCGGCTGCTGGAGCGCGAAAGCGTTCTGCAGTTCGAGATCCAAAGCCTCGAGGCCGTGCGCGCCAAACTCGAGCGTGATGTGGCGCTGTTGCGGCCGGATCTTCCCGACCCTGATTTCGTCGAAGAAATCGCCCGTGAGGTGCTCGGCTTCGCCGACCCACGGGATCGTGTCGTCGTGGACAATTCTCCCGCCGGATAGCCAAGTCGTTGCGCCCGGCCTTCTAACCCCTCTCGTCATCGCTCATGTTGTGCTTATGTTCGCGCTACGCGGACATTTCCTGCGCTGCCGATTCACGCCGCGGCCGATAGGGGCCGCGACGATCGGAGCGCGTGGGTCCGAAGCGATCACTGTGGTTTTTTGTGAAACCGATGATTCACGCTTCGGACTGATAAGGTCCGAAGCGATCATGGTCTACGCTCGCTTCGTTGCGCCGCAACATGAGTGATGCTGGCTTCGCGGCCATTCCGTCGTGTAAGTTTTGTCGTTCGATGGCAGAGATAGGGAGCTGATTGCGGCCCTGAGTCTCACGCCGAAGCCGACGTCCGGTCGCATCGGAAGCAGACGACCCGAAGTGCACGAGGAGCCAAGATGACGGGGAAACCTTTTGGTCCGGTTGATGGAGAGAACAGCTTGTTCTCGCCGGACGAAGAGGTTGCGGCCTATCGGGCGATGCTGTTGATCCGCCGTTTCGAGGAAAAGGCCGGTCAGCTCTATGCGCTGCAGGCGATCCACGGCGTCTGTCCGCTTTCGATCGGACAGGAGGCGTCCATCGTCGGCATGATGATGGCGGCGCGCGACACGGATCCCGTGATCACCGGCTACCGCACGCATGGCCCGCTTTTGGCGCGCGGCATCGATCCCAAGCGGGTCATGGCGGAACTGCTCGGCCGCAAGACCGGCATTGCCGGGGGTAATGGCGGAACGGTCAGGATGTTCGCGCCCGAGCAAAAGCTTTACGGCGGGCATGGGCGCGCCGGGCTCGGTGCCTCGATCGGCGCGGGCCTTGCCTTCGCGTCACGCTATCGCGGCGACGGCGCCGTCACGCTCTGCTTTTTCGGCGATGGGGCGGCCTCGCGCGGGCGGGTGGCAGAAGCCTACAGAATGGCGGCCCGGTGGTCGCTGCCGATCGTGTTCGTCATCGACAACAACACCGCGGCACCTGGCGCCAGCATTGCGCTGGGTCAGATCCCCTCCGCGCTGGCTTCAAGCGGTTCCTCCTCGGCCATTCCCGGCGAGCAGGTGGACGGTATCGATGTGCGGAGCGCGTTCGCTGCCGGCCGCCGCGCCATTGCACGCGCGCGTCAGGGGGGAGGCCCGACCATCCTCGAAATGCTGACCTATCGCTATCGCGGCCATGGTGGCGGACCAGCGCGTGCTGGTGCCTCCGAGCGGCGCATCGAGGACGCCGATCCCGTGTCGAAGGCAAGGAGCCGCATCCTGGCATCTTCCATTTTGAGCGCCGAGGCGCTGAAGGCGCTCGAAAAGGAAATCAAGGAAACAGTCACGGCGGCGGCTGCGGCGGCTCGGGCGGCACCTGTGCCAGATCCAGCCAATCTCTTCGCATTCGTCGAGGCATGAGGTGCCCCATGCGTCGCGAAATTCTCATGCCGCCGGTGACGCCGTCGATGACGGACGGAAAGATTTCGCGCTGGCACGTCGCGGAAGGGCAGGCGGTGGCCGCGGGCGATCTCCTGGTCGAGATCGCGACCTCCAGTGCAACCGTCGAGATCGAGGCGGAAGACGAGGGGCGGGTCGAACGCATCCTGTTTCCGGCCGGGACCGAAGGCGTGAAGGTCAACACGCCGATCGCCATTCTGCTCAATGCCGCGCGTGACGCGCAGCGTTCGTCGCTGGGGCAGCCGCTTTCCTTCGCCGCGCTCGAACCGTTGCCGGAGCCATCGAGGACTGCCGCGCGCCCTGCCGCCGCGCACCTGGAAGGCAACGACTTGAGCTACCGCGAGGCGTTGCGCGATGCGCTCGCCGACGAGATGCGGCGCGACAAGGATGTGTTCCTGATCGGCGTCGATGTCGCCCAAAACAGAGGGGCGCCGAAAGTCGCGCAGGGACTGCTCGATGCGTTCGGTCCGTCGCGCGTGGTTTCGGTGTCGTCGATCGAGGAGGCCGTACTCGGTATTGCGGTCGGGGCTGCGTACGCGGGATTGAAGCCGGTCGTGGAGCTTCCATCTTGGGGGGCCTCGTTCGAGGCGTGGGCGCCTTACGTGGCGAGTGCTGCCGAGACGTTCTATCTTTCTGGCGGACGCCTGCCCGTGCCGATCGTGCTGCGGGGGCCGAATGGGTTCGCTCCAGGGCTGACCGGGCAGGACGCGCGTTGCGTCGCCGCGCAACTCGCGCAGATCCCTGGGCTCAAGGTCGCCCAGCCGGCGACTGCGTCCGCAGCTTACGGGCTGCTCGCGGCTGCGATCCGGGATCCCGGCCCCGTCGCCGTGCTCGAGCATGATCAGCTTTACGCGGTCCGCGGGCCGGCCGAGCCTGAGGAGGTGGTGGCGCTCGGCGTGGCGCGGGTTCGGCGGGCCGGAACGGACGTGACCCTCGCGGCAGCCGGTCGCGCGGTGCTGCTCGCGCTCGAAGCCGCAAGCTTGCTCAGCGCAGAGGGCGTCGAGGCGGAGGTCGTCGATCTGATGAGCGTGCGTCCGCTCGATCGGGATGCGGTCGCGGCCTCGGTGCTGAGGACCGGGCGGCTGGTGACGCTCGAAGACGGCTGGGGTGACGGCGGGATCGGAGCTGAGCTTGTGGCATCGATCGTCGAGCGCTGCTTCGGCGCGCTCAAGCGCGCGCCGGTAAGGCTTGCCGGCGCCGGGGTGCCGATGCCCTATGCGTCCGAGCTGCAGGCGCTCGCCCTTCCTACCGCGAAGCAGGCATTTCAAGCCATTCTGGCGACGGTGCGGGGCGCGTAACACGCGCTTATCGTCGGATTGTCCAGCTTCCTCAATGATTTCGGGCCGAGGTCATGCGGCTCCCCGTCTGAAGATCTGCATCGAATCGATTCGCCAGCCCGAAATACAGCGTTTTGCTTTTTGGTTTTACTGACAACACCTTGGATGCCTTGTGGCTTGCTCGCCACGGGGGCCTGCTTTCCACAGATTCGGGTCTGTCAATTTGGCCAATACACCGGCATTTTACGTAGGTCTTCTTGTTACGAGCTCGGCTTCGCCCTTAGACCTGGAGCACGTACAGGCAACACAGGCCACGGCAGTACGTCACGGGGGACATCATGAAGAAATCGCCAGCACTCGCCATTGCTGCACTCGGCGCAACGCTTCTCGCCGGCTGCTCGTCGGACGGCAACCTTTTCGGTTCGTCGCTGACAACTCAATCGATCGGCACGAACGCCAGCACAACGGCTGTCGCGGCAGCGCCGCGGGTCGATCCGGCCTGCTACTCGCTCTCGCAGCGCATCGACACGCTGCGCAAGGATGGGCTGACCGATCGCCTGGAGAAGGCTTCGGTCGGCAAGTCGTCGACGGTGCAGATCAAGCGCGTCTCGCTCGCGCAGGCCGCTGAGCTCGACAAGGCCAACGCCGAATTCCAGGCCAAGTGCTCGGCCTTCGGTCCGAGGCCGCCGGCTCAGACGACCGCGCAGGTCGCGCCCGGGACACCGGCCACGAATTCTTCGCAGGTGGTCTCCGCGACGGCTCCGCCGGTCGTGCAGCAAAACCGCTGATCTTTCGGCGGGTCGTCCTGATTTCCGCATAAGCCGGGCCGGACGCGTTGTCCGTACCGCGTGAATCCGACAGCCGAGTTCTGTCCGCCGGTCCCCCGTGCTGGACAGAGTTCGGCTGTTCCGCGTAGGGTTCCGGATAGCGTATCGGCAGGGGCTGTGACCCGTAGACGTTACTGCTGCAGGTCGGCCACACTTTTGCGCGAAAGGCCTGCTTAGAGCGGGCAGGGGTTCAACTGATTTGCCGAACACCCTACCTTGTCTGTCGATGCTACTTCGAGAGGGCTTTCGATCCATGATTGCGATGATGCGCGGAGGCGCATTTCGTCTTGCCGTGTTGGGCGCGCTGGGCGTTGCCGTATCGGCTGGCGGCTGCGCGTCCGGTGGCGGCAGCGGACCGACCAGCAAGGCGTTGGCGAATGGCGAGTCTTGCGGCTCAATCAAGCAGCAGTTGAACCGGCTCGATGCCAAGGGCGTGCCGTCCTCGGTGCAGGCTGAAGCGTCGGGCAAGAAGATCAGCCCGGCCCAGAAGGCCGATGCCGACCTCTACAACCGCCTTTTGAACGACTATCTCGGCGCACGCTGCCACGTCTGATCCGCTGCTGCATTGGTGCGGGGCGCGTTCTAGCCTCTGTAACCGTTGCGGTTTTTTGGGCGTTTGGTCGCCGTGGGACTGTGGTCCCACTTTTTCGCGAACCTTGTACTCTTCCGATGTAAATTCCGCCGAAGTCCGGTGCCTTGATGCGTCAGTGATTCACGCGTCAGGCTCAAAGGGCGCGGAGCAGTCATGGTCTGAAAGACTTATGGCCTTTAAGGCCGGTCGGTAGAGGTTAGGGGAGCATTCGATGGACTACGTACAATTCGCGAGCGACAACAAGGCCTGGATCATCATGATCCTGAACGGCCTGGTCGCGGGCTGGCTGGCTGGGCTTTTGCTTGGCGGCGGCGGACTGATCCGCAACCTCCTGGTCGGTTTGATCGGCGCAGTGCTCGGCGGCTATCTGGTTTCCGCCGGCTTGCTCACCGTGCCCTACGATTTCGACGCCATCATCCCTTATGGCAACCAGATCGCGGTTTCGACGGTTGGTGCGCTGATCGTGGTCATCGTGGCCCGCTTCCTCGGCGGGCGCTGAAAAGGCCCGCGCTACCCCTAAAGTCGGAACGGCCCTGGGTTATCGTCGACTTGCGTAGCCTCGCATCGGCGACGATCCGAGGCTAAACTCGTGTCAGAGCGAGTCCGGCAGAGGACGGTCATGGTCACACTCATCGACACGCGGGCGCCACGCGACGGCGCCCAGCGCCCGCGTCACCCCGAGAAGGCGCATCGGCCGGACAAGCCGATGCTGCCGAAGCCGCCGTGGATCCGCGTGCGCGCGCCTTCGTCCGACGGGTTTCTCGCGACGCGTGCGATCGTGCGCCAGAATGGCCTTGCGACGGTCTGCGAGGAGGCGGGTTGCCCGAACATCGGCGAGTGCTGGCAGAAGCGCCATGCCACGATGATGATCATGGGCGAGATCTGCACGCGGGCGTGCGCGTTCTGCAACGTGACGACCGGGCGACCTTTGCCGCTCGATGCGGGTGAACCTCAGCGCGTGGCGGAGGCGGTGGCGACCCTCGGCCTTGAACACGTGGTCATCACGTCGGTTGACCGGGACGATCTCGAGGACGGCGGAGCCGTGCATTTCGGTTCGGTGATCAGCGAAGTGCGGCGGCGCGCGCCAGATACCAGCATCGAGGTGCTGATCCCGGATTTCCTGCGCAAGGATGGCGCGCTCGTGCACGTCGTCGAGGCGCGGCCGGACGTGCTCAATCACAATCTCGAAACGGTGCCGGGTCTCTACGTGCGCATTCGGCCGGGGGCGCGCTATTTCCATTCGCTGCGGCTTTTGCAGCAGGCCAAGGAAATCGATCCGTCGCTGTTCACGAAATCCGGCCTGATGGTCGGTTTTGGCGAAACGCGTGACGAAATCCTGCAGGTGATGGACGATCTGCGTTCGGCGGATGTGGATTTCCTGACCATCGGGCAGTATCTGGCGCCGTCAGCGAAACACGCCGAGGTCAAGCGCTACGTTCCGCCGGAGGAGTTCGAGGATCTGCGCCGGGTCGCGCTCGCAAAGGGCTTTCTCGTCGTGGCGTCGAGCCCGATGACGCGGTCTTCGTATCATGCGGGCGACGATTTCCGCCGCCTCAAGGCTGCGCGGGCCGGCGGGATTGCCAAGGCCTGATCGCAGTCGCCCCCCTCAAGTCAAGCATCCAGGATTGATCTCTTGCCGAGTTTCCGCACCGTTCGCCGCGTGTCGTTCACGTCCGAGCAGATGTTCGATGTCGTGGCCGATGTCGAACGCTATCCCGAGTTTCTGCCGCTGTGCGAAGGGCTCGTCGTGCATGAGCGCAAAGCCGGCGAGGCGGGAGAAGAGCTCAGGGCGACGATGACGGTCGGCTACAAGGCCATCACCGAGCGCTTCACGACGCATGTCGTGCTGGACCGGGCGCAGAACCTGATCCGGGTGCGTAATCTCGACGGGCCGTTTACTCACCTCGAAAACCAATGGCGGTTCGTGGCTGCGGGCGACGGGTGCGACGTGCATTTCGCAATCGACTACGCGTTTCGCTCGGCGATGCTATCGCTGATCGTCGGGGCGGCGTTCGACAAGGCGGTGCGCAGCTATACCGATGCGTTCGAAGCGCGGGCCCGGACGCTCTACGGATCCCCTGCCGGCGCGTGAAAGCCTGGAGCATGATCGCCTTTCTTTGAATCGCAATCACGCTCCAGTTTTTTGACGCGACCGATGATTCACGCTTCGGACTGATAAGGTCCGAAGCGATCATGGTCGCGTCAATCTCAGTTGATGGCTTTGTCTCGGTTGCGGGCGCTGTCGAGACCCGAGGCGGTGTCGAGACCGGTGACGCCGGTGAGCTTCGCGCTGTCGAGATCGGCGTGGCTGAGGTCGGCGCCCGCCAGGTTGGCGCCGGTCAGATCGGCATGGCTGAGGTCGGCATTCTTGAGCTTCGCGCCGGCGAGATTGGCGCCCTTGAGGTTTGCGAAGCGGAATGAGACGTGCGTGAGATTGGCGCCCGAGAGGTCGGTGCCGCTCATGTCGGCGGAATCGAGCCGCGAGCGCCAAAGAACCTCGATGAAGCCGCTGTCGTTTGCGGGGGCCAGCGTTACGCCCGCCATCTTGGCCCCGGAAAAATTGCCGCCGATGAAAACGCCGAACATGCGCACTTTGGTGAGGTCGGCACCGATAAAACTCGGGGCTTCTCCGGTGCTGCTGCCGTCGAAAGTCGTGGCAGTCGTTGGGCGCAGCAGGCTCGCGCCGGCAAGGTTGGCGCGATCGAAGCGGGTGCCGATGGCGTTGATGCGGTCGAGCTTCGCGGAGCGGAGATCGGTATCGCTCAAATCTGCGCCGCTGAGATCGGCGCCGAACAGGTTTGCTTCGGAAAGACGGGCCTTCTTGAAGGCAAGGCCGGCGAGATCGAGGCCTTCAAGATCGCGGCCGCTGAAATCGATGCTCGCGCCTGCGGCGGCCTTGTAGAGCTGTTCAGTGATCTGGCGTGCGGTGAAGTCAGCGGCGTGGCTCGGCGCTGCCATTAGGGCGAAGAGGCCAGACGCGAGGAGCGGCAGCGAGGCGGAACGCAGGAAGCTCGGCAAGGCGCACCTCTGTGCTGAAGGCCCATCACTGGCGAAGGCAACAGGCGCGCATGGTAGCGGCGGAGCCTTTGCCTGACCATCACGCATTACGTAAGGGATCGGCAAAAGGATCTGTGCCTTTGAGACCGATGTTTCACGCTCCGGACTGGTAGGGTTCGAAGCGATCATGGTCTGGGGCTCAAGCGCGGATTGCGTGCTCCAGGATGGTAAGGGCCTCGGCAACGGTGTTGGCGCGGATCGTGGCGCGATCGAGATCGCCGAAGCGGAATTCATGGGCCACGGCGGGAAGTCCGCGGGCTGCCAAGCCAATGTAAACGAGACCGACCGGCTTTAACGCCGATCCGCCTCCAGGGCCTGCGATGCCGGTTACCGAGAGCGCGATATCGGCTGCGGATGCGCGGAGCGCGCCCCTGGCCATCGCCTCAGCCACCTCGGCGCTCACCGCGCCATGCCGGTAGAGGGTTTCGAAGTCGACGCCCAGATCGCCAAGTTTGGCTGCATTGGAGTAGGTGACGAAACCTCGCTCGAAGACGTCGGAGGCGCCGGCCACCTCGGTGAAGGTGGCTGCGATTAGCCCGCCGGTGCAGCTCTCGGCGGTTGCCAGCTTCCATCCGCGGGCGCGCAGCACTGCGATCAGCCGTTCGGCTTTCGGCATGAGATCGGTGGTTTGCATGGCTCTCCAGTCGTGCCGGGCGAGGCTTTCCCAAAAGCAAACGAGGTGCGCCTTGCGGCGCACCTCGTCGAGAGTAGTCAAATCCGATTGCCGCGCGCAACGCGCGCGTCCGGTTATTCCGCGATCAGCTTTTCGGCGAGGCGAAGCAGGTCGTCGAGCTTAGCGCGGGTATCGACACCCATCATCGCGACCGAGCGTGCCTGGGCCGCCTGCCAAACCGGATAGGCGTCTTTCAGCACGGCCTGGCCCTTCGGCGTCAGGTGAAGGCCACGTCCGCGGCGTCCGGCCGGCGGATCCATGATGATCATGCCGAGCGCGAGGAGGCGCTTCAGATTGCGCGAGAGAGTCGACTTCTCGATGTCGAGCTCGTGGCCGATCTCGACGGCGGTGATGCCGTCGCGCGAAGCGAGCTGGGCGAGCAGCGTGTACTGGCTCGCGGTAATGCCGAGCGGGCGCATGGCGTCGTCGTAAAGACGCGTGATGATGCGCGAGAGCTGACGGACGCGCGTTGCCAAGCAGGTCGCGGACGTCGTTTCGGCGATGTCGGCGATATTGGCGCCACCGGACTGCTCCGTCGCAGGACGCTCGAGAGTATGCATCAGATTCATGGAGTTAGCCCCCGTATCGCTTTTGGTCATACAACCACCTGACACGGTGATGGCGCGATTCTGCACGGGGGGTCAACGCGCGCCTCGCTCACGGCTGAGGATAAGGCGGCTGCTCGCGGCAGCCTATGCGCCGGACCTTAAGCGATGCTGGTCTCAGAGCGGCAGCAGAACGGTCGCCGTGGCAAGGGCGGCGATGCCCTCCTTGCGCCCGGTAAATCCCAGTCGTTCCGTGGTGGTTGCCTTGACGGCCACGCGACCGACCTCGATCCCCAGCATGTCGGCGATTGCCGCCCGGATGGCGTCGCGATGGGGGCCGATCCGTGGCTCTTCGCACAGGACGGTGAGGTCGACGTTGGTAATCCGTCCGCCACGGGCGGCGATGCGTTTGGCGGCGTCCTCAACGAACAGGCGCGAGCGCGCGCCTTTCCAGGCCGGATCGGACGGCGGAAAGTGCTGGCCGATGTCGCCGTCGCCGATGGCACCGAGCAGGGCATCGGTCAAGGCGTGCAGCGGGGCATCGGCGTCGGAGTGTCCGAGGAGGCCCTTGTCGTGCGGGATTTGCACGCCGCCGAGCCAGACATGATCGCCCGCGCAGAAGGCGTGGACGTCGAAGCCGGTGCCGGTGCGAGGCTCCCAGGCCGGCGTTTCGGGCCTCAAAAGGCGTTCGGCCATCTGCATGTCCTCGGGCGTGGTGAGCTTGAAGTTGCGGCTAGCGCCTGGAACCAGGGCGACCTTCAGGCCGGCCCATTCGGCAATCGCGGCGTCGTCGGTGAAATCCTCGCGTCCGTCGTCGGCGGCCCGGACGTGTGCGGCCAAGATCGATGGAAACCGGAAGCCTTGTGGGGTTTGCGCCTTCCAGAGGCCGGCGCGGGGAACTGTTTCGGCAATCGCGGCGGCACCGTCATCGCGCTTCAGGGTGTCCGACAGCGGCTCGGCGGCGATGGCGCCCTCGTGGGTATCGAGAGCTGCCAAGACGCGCGCCACGATGTCCGGTGTCACGAACGGGCGGGCCGCATCGTGAATCAGGACGTGCTCGGGTGCGGCGGTCGCGAGGGCTTCGAGACCGAGGCGCACCGACTCCTGCCGCGTCGCGCCTCCCAACACAGGAGGAGCCAGCTTGGACGATACGCCGGTGGTGCTGGCTGCGTACAAGGCCCGGTCGTCGGGGTGGATGACGACGACGATGGCGCCGACGGCCGGGCAGGCGTCAAAGGCGGCAAGCGTGTGCGCAAGCACGGGGCGGCCCGCGAGCGGTGCATACTGCTTGGGCTGGATGAGGTCGCGCGCGGCGCGAGCACCGCGGCCGGCGGCGACAATCAGGGCAACTGCAGTCACGAAAGCGTCCCGAAAAGGGGTTCAGTCCAGGTATCGGACTTAGCCGTGACGCGGCAATTGGGCAATCATCCCGGTAAGCTTCGCGCTTGCACAATGCTATGCGCCAGCATATTGTGCCTAAATCCAAGGCACCTCATGAATGTGCTCAAGACCTAGGCAAACGCGAGACGCGCGGCTTTGACAAAGATCAAGCTTGGCCAGCAACCAATTGAGAACAATGTGTTTCTCGCGCCCATGACAGGCGTGAGCGATTTGCCGTTCCGGCGTCTCGCGCATTCGTATGGAGCGGGACTCGTCGTTTCCGAAATGGTGGCGAGCGCAGAGCTGGTCAGCAGCCGCGCGGACGTGTTGCGGCGGGCCGAGGGCGAAGGTCTCGCGCCGTTCGTGATGCAACTCGTCGGCTGCGATCCGCACTGGATGGCAGAGGGGGCGCGGATCGCGGAAGCTAAGGGCGCCGACATCATCGACATCAACATGGGCTGTCCGGCCCGCGAGGTTACGGGCAAGGCGTCGGGGTCGGCGCTGATGCGCGATCTCGATCATGCGCTGGGCCTGATCGAGGCTGTCGTCGGGGCGGTGTCGGTTCCGGTGACGCTCAAGATGCGTCTCGGCTGGGACGACCGCTCCCGCAACGCGCCCGTGCTTGCGAAGCGGGCGGAAGCGGCCGGCATCCAGCTCCTTACCGTGCATGGACGTACACGCGAGCAGTTCTTCAAAGGCCGTGCCGATTGGTCGGCCGTTCGCGCAGTCAAAGAGGCGGTGGGCATTCCGGTGATCGTCAATGGCGACATCCTGAGCGTCGCGGATGCGCGGGCGGCACTCGCCGCTTCGGGTGCGGATGGCGTGATGATCGGCAGGGGCGCATATGGCGCGCCTTGGCTTCTGGGTCGCATCGCGGCTGCGCTGGCCGAGGGCGGAGAGACGGAGTTGCCTCCGCTCGCGGAGCAGAGCCGTGTGGTTCGCGCTCATGTGGAAGCGATGCTCGCCCACTACGGCGAGTTCATCGGGCTTCGCAATGCGCGCAAGCATATCGGTTGGTATCTCGAATCGAGCGGCCATCGCGTGGGGTCGATCAAGGCGTGGCGCCGAGAGCTGTGCACGGAGGCGAGCCCGGCTCGCGTCCTGGCGCTGATCGAGGCGTTCTACGGAGACGCGACGGAAGCAGACGTGTTGGAGAAAGCTGCGTGAGCAAGAGAGCCGTGGAGCGTCCTATCCCTATCCGCAAGGCCGTGGTCGAGCACGATATGCTGCTCGCCGCGTTACCGCATCCGATCCTGGTGGTCAGCGACGGCAATCAGATCATCTACGGCAACGCCGCGGCCGAATCCTTCCTTTCGACCAGCGCGGTGATGCTGACGCGGCTGAAGCTCGACGACATCATCGCATTCGGTTGCCCGCTTCTCACGCTCGTCGAGCAGGTGCGCGAGAGCGGGGCGACGGTCAACGAGTACGGCGTCGAGATGGCGAGCCCCAAGTTCGCGAACGCCAAGCTGGTCGACGTCTACGCCGGCCCGATGAACGACAGCAGCCAGTTGATCGTCATCATGCTCCAGCAACGCACGATGGCGCAGATGATCGAGCGACAGCTCACGCATCGGGCGGCGGCAAGATCGGTCTCGGGCATGGCCGCGGTGCTGGCCCACGAAATCAAGAACCCGCTTTCGGGCATCAAGGGTGCGGCCCAGCTTCTCGAGCAGGGTCTTTCGGACGAGGACCGCGCGCTCTCGCAGCTGATCTGCTCGGAGACAGACCGCATCCGCAATCTCGTCAATCGGATGGAAGTATTCGGCGACGAGCGGCCGCTGGCCAAGGAGCCGGTCAACATCCACGACGTGCTGAACCACGTGCGCCGCCTGTCCGAAACCGGGTTCGGGCGGAGCGTGCGCATCATCGAGGATTACGATCCTTCGCTGCCGCCGATTCCGGGCAATCGCGACAAGCTCGTGCAGGCCTTCCTCAACCTTCTCAAGAATGCGGTCGAAGCGATCGGCGACAACGATGAGGGACAGGGTCGCATCATCATGCAGACCTCGTTTCGTCCCGGCGTGCGCCTGCTGGTACCGGGCGCGGATGCGCGCATGAGCCTGCCGCTGATGATCCAGATCGAGGACAACGGCTCCGGGGTGCCGGATCATCTGAAACCGCACCTGTTCGATCCCTTCGTTACCACCAAGCATAACGGCACAGGTCTCGGGTTGGCGCTCGTTGCCAAGATCGTCGGCGATCATGGCGGCATCATCGAGTGCGAGAGCGAGGCCAATCGTACGGTGTTCCGCGTCCTCCTGCCGATGCAAGACCGAAGCCGAAAGGACGCGCCGATCAGCAGGCGCCCCTTTCTCGCCAATGACAGGAGAGGCTGATCCATGGCCCGTGGCACTGTTCTCATTGCCGACGACGATACCGCGATCCGGACCGTCTTGAACCAGGCGCTGGCGCGAGCAGGATACGCGCCACGCGCGACCGGCAACGCCGCAACGCTCTGGCGCTGGGTGAGCCAGGGTGAAGGCGATGTCGTGATCACCGACGTCGTGATGCCCGACGAAAACGCGTTCGATCTCATTCCGCGCATCAAGAAGGTGCGGCCCGAGCTTCCGATCATCGTCATGAGCGCGCAGAACACGCTGATGACGGCGCTGACGGCCGCCGAGAAGGGCGCCTACGAATATCTGCCGAAGCCGTTCGATCTTTCGGAGGTCGTGGCGGTCGTCGGGCGGGCGCTTGCGGGGCAGGGCCGGCGGCCGCGTGCCGCTACCAGCACGGAAATGGAGGGCGAGGAGCTGCCGCTGATCGGCCGCTCGCCCGCGATGCAGGAAATCTACCGGGCGCTGGCGCGCCTCACGCAGACCGATCTCACGGTCACGATCCAGGGCGAGAGCGGCACCGGCAAGGAGCTGGTTGCGCGCGTGCTGCACGATTACGGCAAGCGGCGGCAGGGGCCGTTCGTCGCCATCAACATGGCGGCCATTCCGCGCGAGCTGATCGAGAGCGAACTGTTCGGCCACGAGAAGGGCGCGTTCACGGGCGCGCAGACGCGCACGCCCGGCCGCTTCGAGCAGGCCGAGGGCGGCACGCTGTTTCTCGACGAAATCGGCGACATGCCGCTCGAAGCCCAGACACGGCTTTTGCGCGTGTTGCAGCAGGGCGAATATACAACTGTCGGCGGGCGTACTCCGATCAAGACGAACGTCCGGATCATCGCGGCGACCCACCGCGATCTCCGGAGCCAGATCCAGCAGGGGCTGTTCCGCGAGGACCTCTACTACCGGCTCAACGTGGTTCCGTTGCGTCTGCCGCCGCTACGCGAGCGGGTCGAGGACATCGGCGATCTCGTGCGTCACTTCCTGCGCCAGGCGGCACGCGAGGGTCTCGGTCAGAAATCGATCGAGACAGCGGCCATCGAGCGTCTCAAGGCGCATCCGTGGCCGGGGAACGTGCGCGAGCTCGAAAACTTCGTGCGCCGGGTGGGTGCGCTCTATACGCAAGACACGCTGACCCAGCAGATCATCGATCAGGAGCTGGCGGAGGTGCTGCCGAAACGGAGCCCGACGTCGGACACGGAGCCGAAGGAGTTTTCGGAGCTGGTGGAGCGCTACCTTGCTCAGTATTTCGCCGGCTTCGGCAAGGAGCTGCCGCCGCCCGGCCTCTATGATCGGGTGATCCGGCAGGTCGAGCATCCACTGCTGTCGGCAGCGCTGACGGCGACGCGCGGCAACCAGATTCGAGCCGCCGAGCTGCTCGGTCTCAACCGCAACACGCTCCGCAGCCGGATCAAAGCCCTCGACATCCGCGTTTTCAGAACGCCGATGCCCTGACGACCTCGGGCTACAACATCGGACACGCACCCTGGCACGATTATTTTTGGTCGCTGCCAGGGTGGCTTCCGATCAGTTGATCCTCGCAACGCGCGGGAATGCGTAACATTCCCGCCATCGGGCGTTGCGAGTTTGCAAGAAAAGTCCATCTGTCGCACCGATTGCGTCGCAGGAATGTCACAGTTACACTGTCACTTGTGCCCGGCGCACGCCAGTATGGGTGGCGGCAGTGGCGAACACGCCTCGTCCGGACGGAACGTTCGTGATCGGCGAGTAACACTCCCGCTGGTCATACGCTCTGCTGAGCATCTGCTGCAAAGTGACGGAAGGTCGAATGGTCGGTAGAGGTACCACGAGCAAAGCCGAGTGGACGCACGGCGCTGCGTCGCCGTTGCTCGATCTTACCGATCGGGCGTTCTGGATCGGCCTCGTCGTCGTCGTCCTGTCGCTGATCTCGGCACTCGCGACCTATCTCATTCTCACCGGTCTCACGCCGATCGCGCCGCGCGACGATATTGTCCTCGGCGCGCTGCTCGTGAACGTCGTGCTGATCGCGGCCATGATCGCCGTCATCGCGTGGCAGGGCTACGGCATGTGGCGGGCCTGGCGCGAAAGGCTGCCTGGCGCCCGGCTGCATGTCCGCATCGTTCTGCTGTTCTCGATCATCGCGGCGTTGCCCGCGATGCTGCTCGCGGTGGCGGCCACGACGACCTTCTCGCGTTCGCTCGATGGATGGTTCTCAACCCGAACGCGCGCGATCATCAACAACTCGGTCGAGGTGGCGCAGGCCTATGTCGACGAGCACGGGCAATTGCTCCGCACCGATCTCGCCAACATGGTGCGCGACGTCGATGCGGCGGCCGATCACATTGCAATCGATAGCCCGGAATTCCGCCAGCAGGTGATCGCCCAGGCGGGGCTTCGCGACATTCCGGCCGCATACGTGCTCGACGGCAATGGAGACCCGCTCATCGCGGCGCTCGAGGATCAGGCGCAGCCGTTCACGCCGGTTCCGTTTCCCTATCTGGCGCAAGTGAAGAACGGGCAGGTGGCGCTGTTCTCGCCGTCCGGCACCTCGCAGGTGTCGGGCGTTGCCAAGCTCAACAGCTATCCGGACCGCTACCTCTATGTGTCGCGACTGTTGAGCCCCAAGGTGATGGGACACCTGCAGAGGACCGCGCAGAGTGTCGACGAGTTCAACCGGCTTCGAGCGGCGCGCGGTGGCCTCAAGTTCGCGCACGGCCTCATCTACACGATGATCTCGATGACGGCGCTGCTGGCCGCAATCTGGGTGGGCCTGTGGTTCGCGAGCCGGTTCGTGGCGCCGATCCGCCGTCTCATCGAGGCGGCCCTCGATGTTTCGCGTGGCAATCTCGGGGTCGAGCTGCCGGAACGGCGCGGCGAAGGCGATCTCCGGCGCCTCTCTACAACTTTCAACACCATGACGCGCGAACTGAAGCACCAGCGCGACGCGCTGGTCATGGCGAACGAGCAGCTGCTCGATCGCCGCCGGTTCATGGAGGCAGTGCTGTCGGGCGTTTCCGCCGGCGTGATCGGCCTCGACAGCCAGGATCGCATCACCCTCGTTTCGCGCGCCGCTGAGCAATTGCTTGCGACCCAGGAAGCCGACATCGTCGGCAAGAAGCTCGTCGATGCGCTGCCGATGCTGGCGCCTTCGCTCGAACGGCGCGAGGAGCCCGGCGTCAAGGCGCGCGGCGCACACGAAATCTCGATTGCGATCGGCGACGAGGAGCGCACGTTCGCCGTGCGCGTCACGCGCGAGAAAGCCGGCCCCGGCGATGTCGGCTCGGTCGTGACTTTCGACGACATTACCGAATTGGTTTCTGCTCAGCGCACATCCGCCTGGGCCGATGTCGCGCGGCGCATCGCGCACGAGATCAAGAACCCGCTGACGCCGATCATCCTCTCCGCCGAGCGCATTCGCCGGAAATACGGAAAGGTCATTCTCGAAGACCGCGAGACTTTCGACAAGCTGACGGCGACGATCGAACGGCAGGCCGGCGACATCAAAACGATGGTGGACGAGTTCGCTTCGTTCGCGCGCATTCCGAAGCCGGTCATGGAGCACAACGATCTCCGGGATGCTGTGCTGGATTCGGTCATCCTGTTCCGCGAGAGCCATGGCAGCGTCGTCTATGGGCTCAAGATGCCCGAGCAGCCGGTTTACGCCTCCTTCGACCGCCGGCTGCTGACGCAGGCGGTGACCAACCTCGTCAAGAACGCCACCGAGGCCGTCGAGAGCTCCGTTGACAGCGACCCCGGCCGGCAAGGGCGGGTCGACGTCGAGCTTCGGCTCGATGCGACGACGGTGGCGATCGAGGTTTGCGACAACGGCCCCGGGCTTCCGAAGCAGAACCGCTCGCGGCTGCTCGAACCCTACGTCACGACCAAGGGCCACAAGGGTACGGGGCTCGGCCTCGCGATCGTCCAGAAGATCATCGAACAACACGGCGGGCAGTTGCTGCTGGACGATGCGCCGCTCGATGCGCATCGGACCTCCGGCGCCCGCGTCACGCTTTCGCTGCCGATCTCGATCCTGACGTCGGAGGCAGCGGCCAATTCGAACAGCGACCCGAGCGAGCGCAAGCTTGCGGCCGGCAATCGCGAGATCTGATGCACACCAGACGACACTTAGGAGTTGAGAGATGGCTGCAGACATTCTGATCGTCGATGACGAGGCGGATATTCGGGAACTCGTCGCGGGCATTCTCGAGGACGAGGGCCATCGTACGCGCCTTGCGCGCGACAGCGACGAAGCCTTGCGCATCATCGAGGAACGGCGGCCGCAGCTCGTCATCCTCGATATCTGGCTGCAGGGAAGCCGGCTCGACGGCCTCGAGGTGCTGTCGGTCATCAAGCGGACCTATCCGGATCTGCCGGTGGTGATCATCTCGGGGCACGGCAACGTCGAGACGGCGGTGACGGCGATCAAGCGCGGCGCCTACGACTACATCGAGAAGCCGTTCAAGGCTGACCGACTGGTGCTCGTCACGCTGCGCGCGCTCGAAGCCTCGCAGCTCAAGCGCGAGGTGCGCGAGCTCAAGGAGCGCTCGACGGTGTCGGCCGAAATGATCGGCAAGTCGCCGGCCATCAACCAGCTCAAGAGCGCGATCGATCGCTTGGCGCCAACCAACAGCCGTATCCTGATCCGCGGCGCGTCGGGGGCCGGCAAGGAACTGGCCGCGCGCCTCCTGCATCAGAAGTCTCATCGCGCGGATGGGCCGTTCATCGTGCTCAACGCGGCTTCGATGGCGCCGGATCGCGTGGAAGAGGAGCTGTTCGGCACCGAGGATCGCTCTGGCGGTCCGCGCAAGGTCGGCGCGCTCGAAGAAGCGCACGTCGGCACGCTCTACATCGACGAGGTGGCGGACATGCCGCTCGAGACGCAGGGCAAGGTGCTGCGCGTGCTCGTCGAGCAGAAGTTTCAGCGCATCGGCGGTGCGCAGAAGGTTTCGGTCGACGTCCGCATCGTCTCGTCGACGAGCCGCGATATCGAGCGTGACATGAGCGAGGGGCGTTTCCGCGAAGATCTCTATCATCGGCTCAACGTCGTGCCGCTGCGCGTGCCGGGGCTCGCCGAACGGCGCGAGGACATTCCCGAGCTGATCCAGTATTTCGTGAACCAGCTTTCGCAGGCGTCGGGCCTCTCGCCGCGGCGCATCGGCGAGGACGCCATCGCTGTGCTGCAGGCGCACGACTGGCCCGGCAACGTGCGCGAGCTTCGCAACAACATCGAGCGGCTGATGATCCTCGCGGGCGGTGATCCCGGTGCGGTGATCACGGCCGACATGCTGCCGGAGGAGATCGGCTCCAACGTGCCGCTGCCGGTGAATGGCGGGGCGGAGCATCTGATGAGCCTGCCGCTGCGTGAAGCCCGCGAGATTTTCGAGCGCGAGTATCTGCTCGCGCAGATCAACCGCTTCGGCGGCAACATCTCGCGCACGGCGGAGTTCGTCGGCATGGAGCGTTCGGCACTGCATCGCAAGCTGCGCGCGCTCGGCGTTTCGTCGGATCAGCGCGGTAACGAGATGAAGGTCGGGTAATAGGTAGCTTAGCTGGCAACAGGCAGCGGGCAGGGGGACGAGCGGGCATGACGCGGGTCGTGTACGTCAACGGGCAGTATCTGCCCTATGGGCAGGCCGGCGTTCACGTCGAGGATCGCGGATTTCAATTCGCCGATTCCATCTACGAGGTGTGCGAGGTCGATCAGGGCCGTCTCGTCGATGAGACGCGTCACCTCGAACGGCTCGAACGCTCGCTCGGCGAATTGCGCATTCCGATGCCGATGTCGCGCCGTGCGCTTGGGCATGTTCTGCGCGAAACGGTGAAGCGCAACCGGGTGCAAACTGGGCTCGTTTATCTGCAGATCTCGCGCGGGGCAGCACCTCGCGACTTTCCGTTTCCAACGGGTGACATCGCGCCGACCATCGTTTGTCTGGCGCGCCGTGTGGACGGGGCTAAGCGTGCGGCGCGCGCTGCTGCGGGTATCGCGGTGAAGACCATGCCCGACATCCGCTGGGGCCGGTGCGATATCAAAACCGTCATGTTGCTTCCTGCGGTGCTCGCCAAGGAAGCTGCAGCCGCAGACGGCGCGCAGGAGGCGTGGCTGGTCGATTCCGAAGGGTTCATTACCGAAGGGGCGTCGAGCAACGCGTGGATCGTCGACGCTTCAGGAACGCTGATCACGAGACCGACCGGAAATGCAATCCTGCCCGGCGTCACACGCAGATCGCTTTTTGATTTGCTTATGGGGGAAAAAATCCCGTTCACGGAACGCCCGTTTCGCGTCGAGGAAGCCTTTTCCGCACGCGAAGCGTTCATTACCTCGGCTTCCGGCACCGTTATGCCGGTTGTCGCGATCGACGGACGGCCAATCGGGAATGGTCATCCAGGGGAATTGACGCGGCGCTTACGCTCAAACTTTCATCAAGCTGTCGAATTTTCCCGCTGACTTCCAACTGTGCGAATTCTCCATGTTGTCGCGGCGCACACTCCCGCCTATTGTCCTGCAATTAAGCTAAGTTAGCTGCTCCTGAGTCCCGAGTGGTTCGGCGTGCTCGCGGCTTGTCAGGCGACGATGAAGGTCGCGCCTGACGCCCAAGATCAAAGTCCAGGAAGAGGCTAAAAAAAAGAGGCAACGAACGATGGCTGCAGAACGCGCTCAAAACCTTCAAGACACCTTTCTCAATCACGTTCGAAAGAGCAAAACGCCCCTTACGATTTTCCTCGTCAATGGCGTCAAGCTTCAAGGCATTGTGACGTGGTTCGACAACTTTTGTGTTCTCTTGCGCCGCGACGGTCACTCGCAGCTCGTCTATAAGCATGCGATATCGACCATCATGCCGGGCGCTCCCGTTCATCTCATGGATGCGGAGACCGACGGTCAGTAAGCGTGAGCACGTCCCATCGACCGCAGCACGAAGCCGGGTAGCGTCCCGGACCAAAGCCCCAAGAAGCAATCGGGCAACAAAGAGCTGGTGACAACACGAGCAGGCGCGATGCGCACGCTGGTGCTCGTGCCTGTGCTGGCGCGTGCGCGCGCGGCTTCTGGCGAGGGAACATCGCCGAAACCGGAGCGCGCGATCTCGCTGCATTCGCCGGAGGATCGTCTGGCTGAAGCAAAGGGGCTTGCCGAAGCGATCGATCTCGATGTCGTCGGCGCGATGCTGGTGCCGGTCGCGCAGCCGAAGCCGGGCACGCTGTTCGGCTCAGGCAAGGTCGAGGAGCTTCAGCATCTCGTCACGGAGCTCGAAGCCGGGCTTGTCATCGTCGATCATGCCATCAGCCCGGTGCAGCAGCGCAATCTCGAGCGCGCGTGGAAGGCCAAGGTGCTGGATCGCACCGGGCTCATTCTGGAAATCTTCGGCCGCCGTGCCCGCACACGTGAAGGACGGCTGCAAGTCGAGCTTGCGCATCTCTCGTATCAGAAGGGCCGCCTGGTTCGCGCCTGGACCCATCTCGAACGGCAACGTGGCGGCCGCGGCTTTCTCGGCGGTCCGGGCGAAGCGCAAATCGAGCTCGACCGGCGCATGCTCGACGAGCGCATCATCGCGATCAAGCGCGAACTCGAAGGCGTGGTGCGCACGCGCGAATTGCATCGCAAGGGGCGGCGCAAGGTTCCCTATCCGATCGTGGCGATCGTCGGCTACACGAACGCCGGAAAGTCGACGCTGTTCAACCGCGTCGCTGGCGCCGGCGTGCTGGCGATGGACCAGGTGTTCGCGACACTCGATCCGACCATGCGCGAGGTGCGGCTCCGCTCCGGTCGGCGCATCATTCTCTCCGACACGGTGGGCTTCATCTCTGACCTGCCGACACAACTCGTCGCCGCGTTCCGCGCGACGCTGGAAGAGGTGATCGAAGCGGATCTCGTTCTGCATGTGCGCGACATCGCGCACGCCGAAACGGAGGCGCAGGCGGCCGACGTGGAAGGCGTGCTGCGCGATCTCGGCATCGATACGATCGCGGCGGATGCGCCCATTCTCGAAGTCTGGAACAAGGTGGATCTGTTGTCGCCGGTTACGCGGGAGGAGGCGGAAGCTGCCGCCCGTTTCCGTGATCCGCAGCCGGTGCTGATCTCGGCGGTGGCAGGCGACGGGCTCGACCGTCTGCTCGATCGGATCGATGCAAGGCTCGGGCAAGGCGACGAAATTCTGACGCTTTCGCTGCCCGCGCACGACGGTCGCCTGATCGCCTGGCTTCATGAAAACGCGGATGTTCTCCACCAGGAGGCGAACGAGGAGGGCGAGATCGTGGTTCGCGTCCGGATCGCGTCGGAGAAGAAAATCCGCCTCGTTCAGCAACTCGAACGCGCCGGGATTTCGCTTCCATAGTACACTGATCACCGGCGTGCGGCGTCGATAGAGGTCAGTCGCGATGACGGAGAGTTCCAGAAGCCAGTGCTGTATTGCTGGCGGAGGCCCTGCGGGGCTGATGCTCGGCTACCTGCTCGCTCGCGCCGGCGTTCGCGTGACGGTTCTCGAAAAGCACGCGGATTTCCTGCGCGATTTTCGTGGCGACACGGTGCATCCCTCGACGCTCGAAATCATGGTCGAACTCGGCCTCATCGATCGTTTCCTCAAGCTGCCACATCAGAGGGTGGAGAAGCTCGGCGGCCTCGTCGGCACGACGCCGGTGACCATCGCGGACTTCACGCATCTGCCGGTGCGCGAGCGCTATATCGCGATGATGCCGCAGTGGGATTTCCTGAATTTCATCGCGGCGGAGACAGCGCGTTACCCGAGCTTCACGCTCAAGACGAATACCCAAGTCACGGACCTCATCCAAAAGGGCGACAGGATCGTCGGCGTCAAAGCCACCGGACCCAACGGCGAGCAGGAGTTTCTTGCCGATCTGGTCGTAGCGGCCGACGGGCGCGGATCCATCGTGCGCGAAAAGGCCGGCCTCCAAAGCGAGAACCTCGGTGCGCCGATGGATGTGCTGTGGTTCAAGCTGCCGATGAGGCCCGGCGAGGACGGGCAGACGATGGGCCGGTTCGGCGCCGGCTCGATCCTGGTGCTGCTCAATCGCGGCGATTACTGGCAGTGCGCTTATGTCATTCCGAAGGGATCGCTCGCTGCGCTGCAGGCTGCGGGCCTCGAGGCGTTCCAGGATGCGATTACCGCCGCGTCGCCGTTCGAGCGCGAGCGGCTCAATGCGATCGGATCGTGGGACGACGTGAAGCTTCTGACGGTGCGTGTCGATCGCTTATTGAAATGGTACCGGCCGGGGCTCCTCTGCATCGGGGATGCTGCTCACGCGATGAGCCCGATCGGCGGCGTCGGCGTGAACCTGGCCGTTCAGGACGCGGTGGCGGCGGCGAACATCCTAGTCGAGCCGTTGCGGAACGGAACTCTTGGCGAAGCCGATCTCGCGGCCGTGCAGAAGCGCCGGATGCTTCCGACGCGCGTGACGCAGGCGATCCAGCTCGCGATGCAGAACACCATCATCTCGGGTACGCTCAAGCTGCGCGAGCAGCCGAAACCTCCGTTCGCGCTAAGGCTCCTGCAGATGTTTCCGGTGCTGCAGCGGCTGCCCGCGCGGGTGCTCGGTCTCGGCGTACGGCGCGAGAGCGTGTCGGGCGCGGTTCGCGTCGGGAACGGCTGACCACGCGCGCTCAGCCGTTCCGCTCGTTGGCTTTTGCCTCGTCCCAAAGGGCATCCATCTCGGCGAGGGTTGCGTCGGTGGGTGTGCGCTCCGCTTCGGCCAAGCGTCGCTCGATGTGGTCGAAGCGCCGGACGAATTTCTGATTGGCGGCGCGGAGGGCTGCTTCCGGATCGAGCTTCAGATGGCGCGCGACGTTGGCCATCACGAACAGGAGGTCGCCAAATTCCTCCTCGATTTTCTCGATGCGCTCCGGCGATCGATCCGACGATGCGCCGCGCGGATCGGCCGGAACCGCAACTTCCTCGAGCTCGGCCAGCTCCTCGCGCATTTTCTCGAACACGGGGCCGAGCGACGGCCAGTCGAAGCCGACCTTGGCGGCTTTGTCCTGCAACTTGATGGCGCGCGTGAGGGCGGGCAGCCCAAGCGAGACGTCGGCAAGCAGCCCTTCTCCGCGCCGGCCGATCGGGAGAGATTTGGCCGACCGGGACGCAGAGGGTAAGGCTTCGCGTTCGGCGGCTTTGGCGGCGCGCTCCTCGGCCTTGATCTTGGCCCAGAAGCCCGGCTCAGCTCCGGCGGCGCGTTCTTCCTCGGTGCCGAACACGTGTGGGTGGCGGCGGATCATCTTGCTGGTGATCGCTTCGACGACATCGCCGAACGCGAACGCGTTGTCTTCTTCCGCGATGCGGGCGTGATAGACGACCTGCAACAGGAGATCGCCCAGCTCATCCTTGAGATCGGGCATGTCGCCACGGGCGATGGCATCGGCCACCTCGTAGGCTTCCTCGATGGTGTAGGGAGCGATGGTTTCGAAAGTTTGCTCGAGGTCCCACGGGCAGCCGGTTTCGGGGGTGCGGAGCGCCGCCATGATCTCGATCAGGCGGGCGATGTCTTTGGAAGGGGTCATGCAGGTTCGGCCGATTTCAAGGATCTCATTCGGCGGACCCTAAACGAGCAAACCTCAGGTGGCGAGAGCAGTCCGCGAGGGGGCGCGACGCGGCAAAATCGACGTCGGAGCGAACGCCAGCACGAGCGCCAGCGGGAGCAGCCAGCCGAGCCAGGTCGCGCACGCATAGATCGGATCGAACGGGAGATCCCAGGCGGTCGCGACCGCGGTCGTCAGGCGCACCCAAATGGCGCCGGACGCGACCGCGGCCATGGCCAGCATCAGCGTGGCGTGACGGGCGCGCTCCTTGTTGCGGATGGCGCGCACGCCCTCGACGAGGAGCGCGAGCCAGACCAATCCTTGCGCGACGAAGCCGACGCGGGCCGGCCAGACGGAGATGCTTTCGTAGGCGACGGGGAACGACGTCAATGCGCCGGCGATCACGAACAAGGCCGTCACGCGTCCGAGCGGGCGGTGCCAGCGACGATGCCGGCGAACCGCGATGACGGCGGGCATCAGGACCAGCGCAGCACCGGATGCCAACATGTGGATTTTAAAGATTCCCGGTAACCTCATGTCCACAACATGCAGGTTATATGGAAGCGGCATCGCGCCTACGCCTTCCACCACGGCGATCACACCGGTCGGAACGGCGAGGGCGATCAGAACCGCGACAGCCGCGAAGAGACACATGCGCGACACAAATTCGCCTGCCCGCGATGATTTGATCGGTTCCGTGATCAATCTTTCGGAGGTTTCAAGTCGCGTCATGGTGGGTATGGGCACACGGGCTGGTCGGATCGTTTCGAGCTTTGCCGTACTTTGTGTTCTGGCTACGGCGGGCGCGGCACTCGCGAATGAACCTGGCGCGGCTGACGCCGGGGCGGGGGCACCACCTGCCGCGGTCGATCTCGCCGGACGCTGGGAAGGCCGCAGCTTCGAGCTGGCCCGGCGGGTGGCGGATTGCAGCGACGAGCGCTGCACGCTGGTGCTGGACATTGCCCGCTGCCAGAGCGGCTGGTGCGGTGTCGAGGTGATCGGCACAGAACGGCGCTGCGGCACGACGGCCTTGAAGCTCGACGGCGGGCAGGCGACCGCCGGCACCAGCACGCTGTTCAAGGGCAAGCTGGAACTTGCCAAAGGAACTGAGCCATACGTGATCGAGGTCTATCTCATGCCGGGCCGCGGTGACGATCCCAAGACGGAGCTGCAGATCACCGGCGATACCGGCGGCGAGTTCCGCATGTTCCGCCGCTCGTTCCCGTACAATGCGACGCTGGTGCGCTCTGGAGATGCGCATTGCCGCCCGGAAAGCACCGTCTCGCTGCTCGATTGAGGGCGGGCGCGGAAAATCGCTACACACTTTTCCGGAAGCGCTCTAGATTTTTGAACATTGCTTTCGATCCCGGGAGCGGTGGGAACGCAGCCGGGATGTCTTCATTTTCTCGCCAGCGCCCGTCCGGGTACCATGTTCGTCCTTCGCATCCTGCTCAATGGCGTGATCATGGCGGCCGAGATTGCCGCCGTCGCGGGCGTCGCAGCGCTCGGGTTCTATCATCCGTTTCTATTCGCGGCGCTGACGGCGGGGCTCAGCTTCCTGCTCGGGCTCCGGCTCGAAATGGCGCGGCTGTCATATGAGCTGCCGTTCTATTTCGAGGGGCAGCGCTCGCCGCGGCGGCTGCTCGTCGCGCTCGTGGGCGGTGTCGAAGCCCTGATGAAGGGTGTGCTCGCGGGGCTCGCCGCTCTCTTCACCTTCGGCGGCACGGACAGCTCGCGCCTGTTCTGGGTGGCAGTCGTGTTCGGCCTTACGACCTACCTAGGATCGAGCGCGCTCCGGGCGCTCTCGGTCTCTTTCCGCGCGCAGCCTTGGCGGTGGGGCTATTTCCGGCTCGGGCCGCCGCTCGGCCTTTTGTTCTCGGCGGGCCTTGCCGCGTTCGCGGCAGTCGGCCTGATCCATGCGGCGAGCGTTGGGGAAATCGGCTGGAAGCTGGTGTGGGAGTTGCCGGAAAAGCCGTCCGTCAGCCAGGTCAGCGAGCTGTTCTTCCAGCTCAAACAGGCGTTCGACGACTTCATCGTGACGCTGCTCGCGACCGTCATGCCGCAGGAATGGGCGCGGCTCGTCGGTGTCGTCATCAGCGTGAACGTGCTGACCGGGTTCGTGGCGTCGGTCTATGCCGCGGTGATCGCGGCCTGCGTGCGGACCGCGGAAGAGGGACTGCCGTAGGCGGTTACGTCGAGCGGTCGGCATCCTGGATGATGACACCGTACCAGCCGAGGCCTTCGTAGGTTTCGTAGCCCGGCGTATGATGGAAGGCGATCAGGCGACTGCGGGCGTCGATATCGCAGCCGGATTGGCGTCCGTCGAATGCTATCGGGATCCGCTCGGCAAGTGCGCCCTGTCCATCCGAAGATGCCAATACGAGGCCGCCGGAATCGACAAGCAGAACCCGCGAGCGCTTGCGCTCCTCGTCGGTGAGGCGGACGCCGCGCAAGATGGCGTGGGCCTGAGGCTGCCAGTCGAAATGGATGGCGATGACGCCAAGTGGTGGCGCGGAGCTGTTGCCGTTGCGGCGGATGCTCGCTGCGTAAGTTGCCACTTGCGCGCCGGCGAGTCCGGGCTCGGCTGCAACCTCGCCGACGGCGTAAGCGTCTCCGTCGGGCAGGGCCTTGGCGCGTGCAAACCAGGATCGATCGGCTACGGATGTCTGGGCGACGCGATAGCGGTCGGGCCGGCCATTGGCGACGACATTGCCATCCAAGTCGCAGATCCAGATGTCGAGATAGACGGTGTAGGCCTTGAGGATGATGGCAAGGCGGGTTGCCGCGTGGTCGGCGGTTTCGGATGCACGGCGGTCGAGCGCGGTTACGACGGCGGAATCGGTGGCCCACCAGCGTACGTCGCAGGTTCGCTCATAGAGATTGCGGTCCAGAAGCTCGATCGCATTCAAGGCGAGATCGATCATGCGGCGTCCGTTGGCCTCGGCCGCCATCCGGCGCGTCAGCTCGTCGAGCGAGGTGATCTCGCCGCCGAGGTCCTTCGAAAGCGCCCGGGCGAAGGTCTCGACGTCGCCGGAGATTTTCTTGACCTCCTCGGCAACCACCGCAAAGCCGCGGCCGTGATCGCCGGCGCGGCTCGCTTCCATCAGGGCATTGAGGGCGAGGACGCGAAGCTGGGTGGTGACGCTGTGGATGCCATCGATGTTCTTCGCTGCGGATTGGCGCACGCGTGTCGTGCTGGCGATGACGTCGTGAATGAGGACCGGCTTTTTGGGTGCGGGCAGCATCGCGGGGTGATCCGGGCAATCGAGAGGAAGAAATCTTGCATCGGGCAAACTGAGCGACTCGCGGCCGGTGGGGAAGCAGCTCGTGATTGAAGCCTGGGGATCACTTTGCTGCGTTCAGTTTGTCAGCCGGGGACAATCCGATCGTGTGGTCCGATCGTGCGGCGTCGGATTCGGCGAAGCGGATTTCGGGATCTGCGCATTCAATTTCACGCAGCTCAATGCGGCCGGCGTCCAAATTAAGCCCGTCCGTCATTCGCATAATATATATTATGGAAAATAGCAGATCTAGATTACGCGTTAACAGTATGTTGCTGACTATGATCCAGACCGCCGTAAAATGCGGCCGCTGGCATCCTGGTCTGCCGGTGTCGATGGCGGGCGTTGATCCGCTGGGATCCGCGCCCGCCATTCAGGGCGTGTCGATCTACTTCTCCGACTTTTCAAAGTTGTCGGCGACGAAGCGATCCAGAAGCTGGACGCCCCAGCCCGAGCCCCAGCTGGTGTTGATCTCGTTCTTCGGCGCGTCCATTGCGGTGCCCGCGATGTCGAGATGCGCCCACGGCGTTTCCTTCTTGACGAAGCGTCCGATGAAGGCCGCGGCGGTGCAGGCCCCTCCCCAGCGGCCGCCGATGTTCTTCATGTCGGCGTTCTTGCTGTCGAGCAGGCGGTCGTAGGATTTGTCGAGCGGCATGCGCCAGATCTTCTCGCCGGTGAGCTTGGACGCCGCGACCAGCTGATCGGCGAGCTTGTCGTCATTGGCGAAAAGGCCCGCGAAATCCTTGCCGAGCGCGACCATGATGGCACCCGTAAGGGTCGCGAGGTCGATCACGAAGCGTGGCTTGAAACGCTCCTGCGCATACCAGATCACGTCGGCCAGCACGAGGCGGCCTTCGGCGTCGGTGTTGAGGTTCTCGACCGTTTGGCCCGACATCGAGACGACGATGTCGCCCGGACGGATCGCGGAGCCCGACGGCATGTTCTCGACGATGCCGATGATGCCGACGGCGTTGACCGGCGCTTTGCGCTCGGCGAGCGCCACCATCAGGCCCACCACGCAGGCGGCCCCGCCCATGTCGCCCTTCATATCCTCCATACCGGCGGCGGGCTTGATCGAAATGCCACCGGTGTCGAACACGACGCCCTTGCCGATGAAGGCCAGCGGCTTCGCCCGCTTCGACTTGGCGCCGTGCCACTGCATGACGGCGACGCGGGCGGGCCGGACGCTGCCCTGTGCCACGGACAGCAGGGTGTTCATCTTGAGTTCGGTCAGCGCGTCGACGTCGAGAATTTCGACCTCGAGGCCGACCCGCTCGAGTTCCTTGACGCGGTCGGCGAACTCAACGGGGCCTAAAACGTTGGCCGGTTCATTGACGAGATCACGCGCGATGTAGACGCCCTCGGCGAGCGCCCGCTTGCTTTCGAAGGCGGCGCGGGCCTTGTCCGGGTCGGCGCAATGGACGACGAGGCGCGTCAGGCGATCTTGGGTGGGCTTTTGATCGCCCGCGCCGTTGTTGGCCGCATTGTCCTCGCCATTCTTCTTGGTGAGGTATTTCTTGAACGCGTAGTGGCGGAGCAGCGCGCCGAACGCGAGGTTTGCGGCGATCGTCTCGGGTTTGTCGGTCGCGCCGCCGACTTCGGCGACGAGGCTCGCTTCGGCAGCCTTGCGGGCAGTGATCTGTCCAAGGGCATAGCCGCCCAGGCTCGCCCAATCGCTATCGCCGTGATCCGCGGCCTTGCCCGCGCCGATCAGCACGAGGCGCTGAACATCGAGCTTCTGCGGTGCCAGGATCTCGAAGGCCGCATTCTTCTTGCCCTTGAAATCGGCGGCTTCCGCAGCCTTCAGGATCTGCCCCTGGCTGCGCGTGTTCAGAACCTGGACGGCGGGAGACAGGATGAGGTCCTGGCCGATGAACGCGGCCGTGGTGGCGGCGTGCGCGGCGTCGAGACGGGCGAACGTGATTTCAAGAGCGATGGTCATCGGTCTGTGGTGCTCCTCGGGGGGTAATCGTGGGCTAGATCCTGGGCGGGTTCATGCCGTCTTTGCCCTGCGTGTGCGGGGCAAGCTCGGGTCGGTGCGGAATTGCGGTTGTCCGTAAGGGGACGGATCGCAATCGTCATTTGGCTTCTCGACACTCCGACAGCATGGGGATGCAAGGCTCGTCTGGATATACTCTCTGGTGGCGGGTGCGGACGGGATCCCTTTTTCGGGTCCGTCGGCAGCGATCCAGGCACGGGCGCGAGCCAAAAACTCGGCGCCAGCGTGAGAGCCGGGCGGATCTCGAACAGAGATATGCGGTTTCGATCTTCGCTGTGGAAATTAGACGCTTGGACGCGAAGTGCAAGCCGAGACGGCCTAAAAGTGGGGTTTCAGGATTAATCTCCTCCTCGAGGAGCGGGCCGGTTGGCTGCGGCTGCTTCGGCAAAGAGAGCGTCTTCTGTGTCGCGGGACGGTGGCTAGTGGCTTGGAGTACAGTCGAAATTCCGCCATTCTCGCGTGGAACGACGGACACGGGGGTGATCCGTTCTACGGCTGGCAGTAACGTTTCGGGGGCTTTGTCACGTTTTCGGGCGTGTCTCGTGTTTTCGGACGCGCCGGGCCGCCTCGCCATCCAACCGTCGAGCATCGCCGCCTTCTCAGCCGAAGTCACCTCGCAGCCGAAGCCAAGCGTGATCGCCATCTCATGAGGATCTTCTCGCGATATGTCTTCCGGCAGACGAGCAGCGCGTTGCTGCTCGTGCTGCTGTCGTTGACGGGTATCGTTTGGATCTCGCTGGCGTTGCGCGAGCTCAATGTCGTGACCAGCCTCGGCCAGAGCGCTCTGACCCTCGTCACCATGACGACGCTGGGTCTGCCGAACTTCGTCGCGGTGATCACGCCATTCGCGCTTCTAATCACGGTGATCCATACGCTGAACCGCCTCAACAGTGACAGCGAGATCATCGTTCTGACGGCCTCCGGTGCCACCGCCTGGACGATCGTCAAGCCGCTCGTCGCGCTGGCGGTGATCGTCTGCGTCTTCATCTCGTTCGTGAACCACATCGCGATGCCGTGGAGCCTCCGGCTTTTGCGCGACATCGTCGTCGACGTGCGCACCGATCTTCTGACCCAGGTGATCCAGCCTGGCCGCTTCTCAAGCCCCGAAAAGGGCCTCACCTTTCACATCCGCGAGCGCTCGCTGGACGGCACCCTGCAGGGGCTCGTCATGCATGACGCCCGCAAAGAAAAAGAGGTGCAGTCGTATCTGGCGGACAAAGGCATCATCCTGAAGGACGACAGCGGCGCGTACCTGTTCATGACGGACGGGCACATCCTGCGCCGCGATGGAGGAATCGGCGAGCCGACGCAGATCATCGCGTTCGACAAGTATGCCGTCGATCTCGACCGTTTCGAGCAGCGCGCGGTGGGGCCACCCGATCTCAAGCCGCGCGAGCGCTATTATAGCGAGCTGGTCAATCCCGCTCCCAACAGTCAGGCCTTCAAACAGGAACCGGGACGGTTCCGGTCCGAGTTGCATGAGCGCTTTTCGAGCGCGCTCTATCCGCTCGCGTTCGTGTTGCTCGCGATTGCGCTCATCGGCCAGGCCCAGAGCACGCGCCAGAACCGGACGCTGCGCATGGGAATGTGCTTCCTGATCGGCGTCGGCCTGCGGCTGTCAGGGCTCGCGGTCAACAACGTCGTGGTGTTGAACGCGAGTGCGGTTCCGATCCTCTATTTGATCCCGCTCACCGCAATCGGCGTCTCGCTGATGCTGATCGTGCGGGGCGCGCGTCCGTCACGCGGCTCGGCGCTGCTCGAAAGGTTCGCCGATTGGGCGACCCAGGTCGGCGGCAATCTCCGGCAGCGGTTCCGGCGGGGTCAGCCCGCGTCCGCAGGTTCGAGGGGTTAGCGGGCCATGCCGGGCGTTTCCACTCTTTCGCTCTATATCGGGCTGCGGTTCCTGACCGCGATTTTCGGCGTGTTCGGTCTCTGCACCGTTCTGATTTTCATGATCGATTTCGTCGAGTTGCTGCGACAGGCCGGCAAGTACGGCAGCGTTCCCGCGTACATGCTGGCGTGGATCACGTTCCTGCGGCTGCCGGCCTACACGGAAATCCTGCTGCCGTTCGCGGTCCTGGTCGGCTCGATCAGCTCGCTTTTGCTGCTCGCCCGCAAAAGCGAGCTTGCGGTCATGCGGGCCGGCGGCATGTCGGTTTGGCAGTTCCTGAGACCGGGCATCGCGGTGGCCGTACTGCTCGGGATCTTCAGCTCAACGGTGTTCAATCCGATGGCGGCCTCCGCTCGCGACCGGTCCGAGCGGCTCTACTCCGAGGTTTTCGGACGCGAGTCGAGCCTGCTCGGCAAGGGCGGGTCAGGGACCTGGCTGCGCCAGGACGGGGCCGACGGGCAATCGGTGCTCAACGCCGCCTCCGCGCGGCGGCGGGGGACGGAACTCACCACGGTGACGGCTTTCGTCTACGACAAATCGGGGCGCTTCTCGGAGCGGGTCGATGCCCAGCAGGCCAAGCTCGAAGAGGGCTTCTGGGTCCTGGAGAACGCCCTCGTATCGAGGGTCGGAAAAGAGCCCGAGACCTTCGGAAAGTACTTGCTTTCTACGTACCTTACTCCCGAGCGCGTCGTGGATGCCCTGGGAAGCGTCATCTCAGTCTCGTTCTGGGAGCTTCCGGACCTGATTTATGTGGCGGAAAAAGCGGGCCTTTCCTCAAGCCGCTTGCGAATTCAATATGAACTTCTCCTTACCCGCCCCCTGCTCTGCGTCGCGATGGTTTTTTTGGCGGCAACTGTGTCGTTGCGGTCATTCCGCTCGGGCGGGATCCAGACTATGGTTGTCACAGGGATGATCGGGGGCTTTGGATTTTTCCTTTTCATGGAGATTTCAAGGCAGATCGGGACCGCGGGCCTCGCCCCAATCTGGGCGGCGGTTTGGGTTCCGGTGGTACTCGCTATTCTAATTTCGGTGACGGTGCTGTTGCACCAGGAGGACGGCTGAGTGATGCGTGTTGCGCGCAAAATGCTGGCGACATGCACTGAGTTTCAAACCTCGTGTCCTCGTCGAGAGATTGTAGGATACGGGCGTTTGCGCTCGTTTGCAGCTGCCGCGCTCGGCGGCGCGCTGGCGGCTGTCCTGGCTCTCGCTCCGGCGCCTGCACTCGCGCAGTCGGCGTTCCCGAAATCCAAGGACGGAATTTTCGGAAAGCCCCAGAAGCTCGACAAGTCCCTGCCGCTCTATCTGCAGGGCGACGAGCTCGTCTACGACACCAAGGGCAACCGCGTGATCGCACGCGGCAACGTCGAGATTTATTACAACAAGAACGTGCTGACCGCCGACGAGGTCATCTACGACCAGAGCGCGAACACGCTGACCGCGCGCGGTAACGTTGAGCTCAAGGAAGCCAACGGCAACATCGTTCGCGCCGACAATTACACCCTGACGGACGATTTCCGCGATGGCTTCGTGCAATCGCTGTCGGTCGTCACCAGCGATCAGTCGCGCATCACCGCCGAGCGCGGCGAGCGGCGCGAAGGCAATGTGACCGAGTTCTCGGAAGCCACCTTCACGGCTTGCAAAAGCGAAGGCAACACGCCGCCGCTGTGGTGCATCGGCGCCAAGCGCATCATTCACGATCAGGCCAACGCGACGATCTCGTACCAGGATGCCGAGGTCAAAATCTACGGCACCACGATCGCCTACCTGCCCTACTTCGAGCACCCCGATCCGTCGGTGAAGCGCAAGAGCGGCTTCCTGGCGCCGGTCTACGGCAACTCCAACGACCTTGGCGTGTTCGTCGAGCTTCCCTATTATTTCGCGCTGTCGCCGAGCTACGATTTCACGTTCCGCCCGCGCTATATGAGCGAGCAGGGCATCCTGTGGCAGGGTGACTGGCGCCAAAAGCTCGCAAACGGCGAATACACGGTCAGCTTGGCCGGCATCGATCAGAATGCCAGCGATCTGCCTAGCGGCAACGATAACCTGGACGGCTGGCGCGGCAGCGTCGAGACGCACGGCAAGTTTTCGCTGTCGAGCTGGTGGAGCTATGGCTGGAACGCCATCATCGAAAGCGACGACACCTTCCGGCGCTTCTACAAGCTCGACGGCATTCTGCTGACCGATCGCGTCAACGACGTGTGGCTGACCGGTC
This sequence comes from Hyphomicrobium sp. LHD-15, assembly GCF_031157355.1. Lineage (GTDB taxonomy): Bacteria > Pseudomonadota > Alphaproteobacteria > Rhizobiales > Hyphomicrobiaceae > Hyphomicrobium_C. The sequence goes on along the minus strand of NZ_JAVIFT010000006.1, from coordinate 132,679 downwards.
TTTCCGAGCGCAGCTACTTCAGCGCCAAAATGTACCAGTTCGGCGGCCTCCTGGTGGAAGACGACGACTCGACTGAGTCGCTCGTGCATCCCGTCATCGACCACAACTACGTGTTCAAGGATCCGGTGCTGGGCGGCGAGCTGTCTTGGAAATCGAACGCGTTGAGCCTCTCGCGCTCCGATCTCACCAACCTCGGTCCCGGCAATTTCGTCGCTGGCGACATGAACCGCGTGATCACCGAGGTCAAGTGGCGCCGGCGCTTCACGGACGCGATCGGCATCACCTACACGCCGTTCGGAGAGCTGCGCGGCGACGCCTATCAGGTCAACTACGAGAATCCGAACGATCCGAGCGTCGTTACGCTGGACGATAGCTTCGTGCGCGGCCTCGCGACGGGCGGTGCCACCGTATCGTATCCATGGGTCGCGAATGCGGGTTCGACCTCGCACGTCATCGAGCCCATCGGGCAGGTGGTGGCGCACAACTCGCACGTCGACCAGAATTTTCTGCCAAACGAAGATGCGCAGAGCCTGATCTTCGACGATACGAACCTGTTCGAGACCACCAAGTTTTCCGGCTATGACCGGCTTGAGACGGGCGTGCGCGCGAACGTGGGCGTGCAGTACACTTTCCAGGGACCGGTCGGCTATGCGCGCGTTCTCGCAGGCCAGAGCTACCATCTCAGCGGCACGAACGCTTATGACGAGATCAATAACGGCTTCAATCCCAAGAGCGGTCTCGAGAGCGACCAGTCCGACTACGTTCTTGGCGCCTATCTTGCGCCGACCGATACCTTCCGCATCATCTCGCAGTCGCGGTTCGACGAGGACGACCTGACGCTTCGTCGTGAGGATCTGACGGCGGCCTTCAACTACGGCCCACTCGCTGCCCAGGTAACCTACACCTACGCTTCGATCTATGACGACACGACCCTATCGTATGAAGATCAGCAGGACATTCTTGCGTTCGCGTCGCTCCGGTTGACCGATCGTTGGACCCTGTCGGGGGCTCTCCGTTACGATCTCGACGCTTCCCGGACGCTCACGGACTCGATCCGGATCGCCTATCTCGACGAGTGCTTCATGCTGAGCGCGACCTACAGCGAGACGTTCATCACCGACGCTTCGCGCGATATCGAGCCCGATCAGGTCGTCATGCTCCGCTTCGAGTTCAAGCATCTGGGTGGCTTCAACTACCAGACCAACGTGGTCGACTTCATGGGTGGCGAGGACGCCTCCTCGATTGGCGGCGCGCTCAACGGCAACTGATTTTGAAGGCGGTTGCGGCTTCGTGCCCGCCTTGCCCGCGCCATGGTTCGTGTGGATAACGGGCGTGACCTTTGCGCTTATGCTGGTCACGCTTTAATGTCGGGTTTTCCGGCGCCTCATGGATCTGGCCGAGCGTTAACTCTCTTCCATCCTGTCGCGCCGTAATCCGTTTCTTGCTGGCGAGACAGCTTCCATGTCCTATCTTTTCCGCGCCCTGCTTCTTGTCTCCGGAGGTCTTCTGATCTCCGGGAGCGCGGGTGCCGAACCCAATGCAGCGAAATCCAAAGGGCGGACCGCAAACGCGGAGCTTGCTAATCCCGCCGAAAAGGGCGGCGCCGGCAAGTCGTCGCGCAAAGGCGGACAGTCGATCGCCGTGCTCGTCAACGACGAGCCGATTACCGCCTATGAAATCGAGCAGCGAGCTTCCTTCATTGCGCTCCAGGGTGGCGGCGGTGGCCAGGATTTCAAGGCCAAGGCGGAAGCGCGCTGGAAAGCCATCGTCCAGGATCCAAAGACCAACGAGCGCTTCAAGGAGCTGCTCAAGAAGAACAACGTGCAATCGCAGGAAGAAGCCCGCGCGCTTCAAACGAAGTACGTGAAGGACCTGCAGGCGCGGATGGTTGACCAGCTGAAGCGCGAGGCGCGGTCTGGCGCCGTCGCGGGGTCGCGCGTCAAGGCGCAGAACGAGCTGATCGACGAAAAGCTCAAGCTGCAGGAGGCCAAGCGCCTCAACGCCACGACCGACGAAGCCGAGGTGACGCGCATCGTCTCCGGCATCGCCGAGCGCAACAAGATGACGATTGATCAGTTCGCCCAGCACATGAAGGGCATGGGCGTCGACATCAACACGATGAAGGCCCGTTTCCGGGCGGAGATCTCGTGGCGCGAAGTCGTGCGCCGGAAGTTCGGAAGTCTCGTGGCGATCACCGAGCGCGACGTCGATCAGTTCGTCGCCAACACCTCCACGGCCCAGGCCGACGTCGAGTTGCAGGTCCAGCGCATCACGCTGCCAGTGGGTAACCAATCGGCGATCGCGCAGCGTATCGCGGAAGCGGATGCGCTGCATCAGCGCTACGGCGGATGCGCTACGATGTCAGGCCTTGCCGCTTCGGTGCCGGGCGCAAAGTTCGAGGATCTCGGTACGCGTAAACCCTCCTCCATTCCCGAGCCCACGCGCAGCCTGCTGCTCAACGCGTCGGCCGGCGACCTGCTGCCGGCGAGCATCGGACAATCGACCGTCGAGCTTTGGGCGCTGTGCAGCCGCAAGGCGCAAGGCGGCGGCGATGGGTCTGTGCGTGAAAACGCCCAGAACGAGTTGCGGCAGAAGGAATTCGAAGTTCTCGCCCAGAAGCATCTCAAGGATCTGCGGCAGGACGCCTCGATCGAGATCCGCTGATGACACGCGATCCCGACAGCGCGCCGCCGCTCGCGCTCAGTATGGGCGATCCGGCCGGTATCGGTCTCGACATCACGCTCGCGGCCTGGACTGAGCGGCACCGGCATGGGCTGGCGCCGTTCGTGCTGCTCGGCGACCCCGATGCGCTTGCGGCGCGTGCCGAGATGCTTCGCCTCGCCGTCCCGATCGACACCGTTTCTGATTTGCGGGCAGGCTCCGCTCTGTTCGAAACGCGCCTTCCTGTCTTTGCGGTGCCGGTCGCGGCGACGGTCCGCGCCGGCAAGCCCGATCCGCGAAACGCGCCAGCTGTGATCGCGGCGATCGAAGCGGCCGTGCTCGCTGTCAAGCGCGGCGAAGCCCGCGCCGTCGTGACCAACCCAATTGCCAAGAGCGTGCTGATGGAGACCGGGTTCGCCTACCCCGGCCATACGGAATTCCTCGGCGCCTTGGCGGAAGCGCATTTCGGCGTGTCGGCTGCGACGCCGGTCATGCTGCTTGCGTCCGAAGAGCTCAAGGTTGTGCCGCTCACCGTGCACATTCCGCTTTCGGACGTCCCGCGCGCGATCACCACGCGCAGTATCATCGAGACGACGCAGATCCTGCATCGCTCGCTGATCGAGGATTTCGGCGTTGCCGATCCGCGCATTGCGGTGACCGGCCTCAATCCGCATGCGGGCGAGGACGGCAAACTCGGCGACGAGGACAGCCGCATCATCGCGCAAGCGATCGCAGCTTTGCAGGACGGTGGGCTCGCTGTCACGGGGCCGCATCCGGCCGACACGCTGTTTCATGCCGCCGCTCGCGAAACCTACGATGCGGTGCTCGCGATGTATCACGACCAGGCGCTGATCCCGATCAAGACGCTGGCGTTCGACCGCGGCGTCAACGTCACCATCGGGTTGCCGTTTGTGCGCACGTCGCCCGATCACGGCACTGCATTTTCGATTGCGGGTAGCGGACAAGCCAATGCCCGCAGCCTTATCGAAGCGTTGAAGCTCGCCGGCGACATCGGCGCGCGCCGCGGCGCCTCCTCGCTTCGCGCGGAGGCTGCGCCATGAGCACGCTGACCGGCGACGATACGGCCGGAGGTCCTGCACGCGAGGGCGCAAGCCCGGATGGGCTCGATCCTTTGCGGGACGTGATCCGCCGGCATGAGCTTGCCGCCAAGAAAAACCTCGGCCAGAATTTTATCCTCGATCTCAACCTGACGCGCCGCATCGCGCGTGCCGGCGGGCCGGTGACCGGCCGCACGGTGATCGAAATCGGTCCCGGACCTGGCGGGCTCACGCGCGGGCTGCTGCTCGAAGGCGCGGGCCGCGTCATTGCGGTGGAGCGGGATTCGCGCTGCCTGCCCGCGCTTGCCGAGATCAGCGCTCGCTATCCGGATCAGCTTCAGGTCCACGAAGGCGATGCGCTCGAGACTGATTGGAGCGCGCTGCTGGGTTCTTCCTCCGGCAAGGCGGTGATCGCCGCCAATCTTCCCTACAACGTCGCGACGGTGCTGCTCATCGGCTGGCTCGAAACCGAGCCGTGGCCGCCGTGGTGGGACCGCATGGTGCTGATGTTTCAGAAGGAGGTTGCCGAGCGCATCGTGGCGGCGCCGGGCAGCAAGGACTACGGCCGGCTTTCGGTGATCTCACAGTGGCGCAGCGAAGCGAGAATTGCGCTCACTCTCAAGCCCGAGGCCTTCACGCCGCCGCCGAAAGTTGCATCGGCCGTCGTTGTGTTCACGCCGAGGCCCGCGCCACAGCCGGCGTGCTCGGTCAAGGCGCTCGGGCGCGTGACGGCGGCTGCGTTCGGACAGCGCCGCAAGATGCTGCGTGCTTCGCTCAAGACGCTGGTTCCTAATCCGGAAGAACTGCTCGATGCAGCCGGGATCGGGTCGACGCTGCGGGCCGAGCAGGTTCCGGTCCGCGATTTCGCGAAGCTCGCACTGGTCTACGAGCGCTCGATCGCAGGACGCTGACGTTCAGACGGCACTCGGGCCCTTGGCGCGAAAGGCGAGATTGAGATAGAGCGCTGCGGATAGTGCGGCCAGACCTGCGGCAAGCGAAATGTAGAGCGCGGCAACCTCGCCGAACCGCGAAATCGCCCAGGCGTAGATCAACGGCGCAGCGGCCGACAGCAGAAAGCTTGGCGTCAGCAAGCGCCCGACAAAGCTGCCGTATGTGCGAGGATCAAACAGGACCAGCGGCAGCGTTCCGCGCGCAATCGTGAGCAAGCCGTTGCCGGCGCCATAGAAGAACGCGAAGGCGACCGCAGCGACGATGCTTTCGCCAGACCATAATCCTGCGACGAAGCAAAACGGCAGCAGAAGCGTTCCGATGATGTTGAGCGCGAGCGGATGAACGTGCCGCCCAAACAGCACCTCACAGAGGCGTGCCAAAGATTGCCCAATGCCTCTCAGCGCCGAAATCGAAACCGCGGCGGCGGCGCCGACACCAAGCCCGGTCAGGATCGGGATCATGTGGGCAGAAAGGCCGGAAGCGAGAAAATTTGCGAGCGTTACGATCAGCGCATAGAGGGCGCCGGCAACAAAACGCTCGCGGTCATTTGCGGCGAGCGGCGCGACGCGTGGTTCTCTTGGCGCCGCTTCGGCGTCATAGCGGCCATCGGGGAGCCCGATTAACAGCGGCACAGCCGACAACGCCAAGACTGCGTAAAAGCCGAGTGCTCCGCGCCAGCCGAGTTGTTCGATCAGGAGATAGCCCAACGGCCAGAATGTCGTTGAGGCGAGGCCGCCAAGGAGCGTGATCTGAGACATCGGGCGGCGCGCAGCAGGTCCGCCGATGCGGGCGAGCGCGGCGAACGCTGCATCGTAGAGCGTCAGTCGCATGCCGAGCCCGAGCAGTAGCCAGGCTGTAAAGTAGACCGGGAGATTTTCGCAAACAGCGAGCAGAGCACAGCCTGCCGCATTCAGAGCCGCGCCGATCATCATCACGCGGCGGCCACCGTAGCGGTCGATCAGGCTGCCGGCGAGCGGCGAGCTCAAACCCATCACCAGGAGTGCGGCCGAGAACCCGGCGTGAACCGTCGTTTGCGACCAACCGAGATCGGCGGCGATGGCGTCGCCGAACACGCCGATCAGGTAGTAGGAAACGCCCCACGAGACGAGCTGAACGAGACCGAGGCAGAAAACGGAGCGACGCCGGATCACATCGGTGCTGCCAGCGGCGCGTTACTTCACGCCGAGCTTCTTCTGCAGGCTCGACGACGAGGTCGTGTACTGGAAGAGCAGCTTCTTGTTGGGGTGCACGTACTTGTGCGCCTGCTGCGCCATCAAGGCCGCCTCGTGGAAGCCCGACAGGATCAGCTTCAGCTTGCCCGGATACCAGTTGATGTCGCCGATGGCGAAGATGCCTTTCTCGCTGGTCTCGAATTTCTCGGTGTCGACCAGGATCAGGTTTTCGTTGAGGTTGAGGCCCCAGGTGGCGACCGGGCCGAGCTTCATCGTAAGTCCGAAGAACGGCAGCATGGCGTTGGCGACAACACGCTCCTCTCCGTCGGCGGTCTTGACGGTGACGGCTTCGAGCACGCCGTTATCGCCGTGCACTTTCGTCATCTGGCCGATGAGCAAGCGGATCTTTCCTTCCGCCACAAGCGCGCGCATCTTCTCCACAGAGTGAGGCGCGCCGCGGAATTCGTCTCGGCGATGCAGAAGCGTGAGCGAGTTGGCGATCGGCGCGAGGTTGAGTGTCCAGTCGAGCGCGGAGTCGCCGCCGCCAACAATCAGCACGTCCTTGCCGCGCAAGTCTTCCATGCGGCGCACGGCGTAAAACACCGACGCGCCTTCATAGGCCTCGATGCCATCGAGCGGCGGGCGCTTCGGCGTGAAGGAGCCGCCGCCGGCCGCGATGACGACAACCTTGGTGACGATCGTGCGTCCCGCGTCGGTCTTGAGATCGAAGCGGCCGTCTTCCCGGCGCTGCAGCTCGTCGACGCGTTCGCCGAATACGAACTCCGCGCCGAACGGCTTGATCTGCTCCATCAACCGATCGGTCAGCTCCTGGCCGGTGACGGACGGGAGCGCGGGGATATCGTAGATGGGTTTCTCGGGATAGAGCTCGGAGCACTGGCCGCCCGGCTTGCCGAGGATGTCGATCACGCAGGTCTTGACGTCGACGAGGCCAAGCTCGAACACGGCAAAGAGCCCGACGGGACCGGCACCAATGACCACCGCGTCGAATTCGGTTGCGCCTGTCGTCACGTTCTGGCCGGCGTCGTCCAGCGCCATGTGTGATCTCCCGGTTCGGTTTCTCGTTTTGCCGCGGCTTGCTCGCGCTCTCAGAACTGTTTGGCGGGCACGCGCATCGTAAGCCCGTCGAGGTCGGTCGTGACCTTGATCTGACAGCTCAAGCGGCTTTCCTTGCGTACGTCGAAGGCGAAGTCGAGCATATCCTCTTCGATGTCGGCAGGCTTGCCGGTTTTCTCAACCCAGCCCGGCTCGATGTAGACATGGCAGGTCGCGCAGGCGCAGGCGCCGCCGCATTCGGCTTCGATGCCCGCGACATCGTTCAGCTTGGCCGCCTCCATGACTGTCAGGCCGGCCTCGACCTCTACGGTCTGGCTCGCGCCATCGGGCTGGATGAAAGTGAGTTTAACCATCGACGGCGGCTCCAAATCCTCTCGTCCCCACGGTTCCGGGGGAGCGGTCGCGGCAGGATTAATGGGCTCGTTCGCCGAATTCAAGCTTTCCACGCGCGTTTAGGAAAACGCGTTGGCCGAAAAGGCTTTAAGTAATCGGGAGCTAATCAGGCGCGGGGCGTCTCGTGGGACGGGAAGGCGCCCTCGACGTAACCCTCGACTTCCTCGCAGGCTTCCTCAAGCAGCGTCAGGATCCGCTCGCGGTCCTGCTCGTCGTCCACGACGCCCGAGGTCTGCTCGGCTTCGAGCGCCAAGCGGGCCACGTGCCGGGCGCCGACAGCGCGCGCAGAGCCCTTGATGGTGTGGGCGGCGATCTGCCATTCGCGGTCGGTCGCGGCAAAACGCAGCTGCTCGATGCTCAGGGGAAGTTGGGCCATGAAAAGACCCAGGATTTCGCGCTCCAACGTGGGGCTGCCGAGGGTGTAGCGGGCCAGATGGGTGCGATCGATCGGATCGGTCGACGGGACGATCGAGACGGGGGCCTCAGGGGCCATCACAGCATTGATGCGGCGCCGGAGCGTGCTTTGACGCGGTGTGCTCATAGGATCGACCTAATCCCTTAGGGCTCGTTAACGGTGGGGTGGATGGCCGATGGGTTGCGGCCTCAACATTGCGCCGTTGGAAAACGCGGTATCCGATATGTTAACATCTAACCTGAACTTAAATCTCTAAATATTTGTAAACGCTATATCTCTAAGTCGAGCCAATCCGAGAAGGCTGCGTTAAGAGGTTTGGTTCCGGAGGGAGGGGATCTGAACTTCATTTGGCCCCAAAGGCGGCCTACTCGGCATAGTCCGACGGGCCGCCCCGGAGCCCTGGAAAAAGGGCGTTGATGGGGCCGTTCGCGAGAGAAAACTCGTTTGAGCACAAGCCTTGGACTGCAGTATCATGACTTTGTGGGGCTGCCGGAAATCTCCGGCTCGGACGGGTGGATGGCTCAGGAGCTAAAATCAGACTCGGCAGCGACTGCCAAGGCGCTGCCTGACGGATCCGCATCCGCGGAACCGAAAAGTGCCGCTGCGCCCTTACCGGCGTTGCCTCCTCCCCTCACCGCACCCTTTGGCGGGGGCTCCAGCGACTCCGCGAAACCGGAAGTTGCCGATGCCTTGACGCTGGCCGTTTCCCCCGCCAACGCGCCCAATCTGGGCTCGCCCACCGCAACCGTTCATCATCGCCTTCCGCCTCCGTTGCCGAATATGGCGGCGCGGGCTCAAAGCAATTCCGCCAATAGCCCGGCCGGCAACGAACGTCCGGGCGATGCGCAGCCGGCTGAGGCGCAACCACGGCGCGCGGCTCGTCGGCGCCCGGCCGGTCCGCCACGCGGGAAGATCGCGGCGAACGACGATGCACCTTCGATCGGCGGCCTGATCTACGCGCTCGAGCAGAAGCCCTCGATGGCGCCGTTCAAGTATGCGGCGATCGCCACCTGCGTTTGGATCGCCATCTGTCTCGCGTTCTCGTGGGTGATCGTGCGGGCGGAATTCGAGAACGGCGGCACGGTTATGTCGCTGCTCGAAAAGCCTTCGACCTTCCTCACCGCAACCGCGATCATCGTTCCCATCGCCGTGCTTTGGGCGCTCGCGCTTCTCGCCTGGCGATCCGACGAGCTGAGGCTGCGCTCCTCGACGATGACGGAAGTGGCCATCCGCCTCGCCGAACCCGACCGTATGGCCGAGCAGTCGGTTGCGTCGCTCGGTCAGGCTGTCCGGCGGCAAGTGGGCTTCATGAACGAAGCCATCTCGCGCGCGCTCGGCCGCGCAGGCGAACTCGAGGCTTTGGTCCACAACGAAGTCACCGCGCTCGAACGCTCCTACGAGGAGAACGAGCGCAAGATCCGCGGCCTCATCAAAGAGCTGGCTGGCGAGCGGAACTCCCTGCTCTCGACCAGCGAGCGCGTGACCGACACGCTGAAGACGCTCGGCACCGATATTCCGACCCTGATCGACAAACTGTCGAACCAGCAGCTCAAGCTCGCGCACATCATCCAGGGTGCCGGCGAGAACCTCACCGCGCTCGAGACCGCCGTCGGACAGAGCACCGATCGGCTCGAGATCACGCTCGGCAACAAGACCGAGCAGCTGCAGGGAATGCTCGAAGGCTACACGACCGGGCTTGCGACGGCACTCGGCGCACGCACCGACCAGCTGCAGGAAGCGATCGCCGGTTATGTCGAGACGCTCGACACGTCGCTCAGCAACCGCACCGAAAAGTTGCAGCTCGTATTCGAAGAATATGCGCGTGCGCTCGATACGTCGCTGACCAACCGGGCGCAGGCGCTCGACATTCAGCTCGTCGAACGGACGAAGGCGCTCGATGCCGCGTTCGGACAGCGTCTCAAGGTGTTCGACGAGTCGATCGTGCGCTCGACGATGAACATCGACTCCGCCGTCGCCGACAAGGCGCGCGCCCTCACCTCCGCGCTCGACAACCACGCGCGCACGTTCAGCGAGACGATCTCGCGGCAGGCCGTCAATCTCGACGAGAGCCTGATGCACGGCATCAACTCGGTGCGCCGGACGAGCGAGAACATCACGCGCCAGTCGCTCAAGGCCATCGAAGGGCTGGCCGGCCAGTCCGAGATGCTGAAGCGCGTTTCGGAAAATCTCCTGACGCAGGTCAATTCCGTCACCAATCGTTTCGAGGGCCAGGGGCAGGCGATCATGCGTGCCGCCAACTCGCTCGAGAATGCGAATTTCAAGATCGAAAACACGTTGCAGGGCCGCCACGCCGAGCTGACCAACACGATGGATCGCCTCTCCGGCAAGGCCGACGAGTTCGGCCGGTTCGTCGAAGGCTTTTCGTCCACCATGGAAGGCTCTCTCACGAGCGCCGAGCAGCGTGCACGCGCGGCCGCAGAGCAGTTGCGCGCCAGCACCGAGGTCGCCAAGCGCTCCGCGCTCGACGATCTCGAACGCTTCCGGCTCGAAGCAGGCGCCGAGGGCGACCGTGCGCTCGACGAACTGCGGTCGCGGTTCTCGTCGATCTCGAATGTCGTCAACGAGCAGCTTACCACCCTCACGAGCCGGTTCGATCAAACCTCCGACGAGGTGCGCCAGCGGGCCAATCGCGCCGCCGCCGAGATCGCCGCCGAGCAGGTGCGCCTCAAGGAGCAGATGGACAGGCTGCCGATGGCGACCCGCGAAAACGCGGAAGCCATGCGGCACGCGCTTCAGGATCAGCTCCGCGCCATCGAGCAGCTTTCGAATTTGACGACGCGCTCGCTCTCGGGGCGCGATATCACCCTTCCCCAACAGTCGCCGATGTCCGGCGGTTCGCATGGCGCCTCGACGCTTGCCGGCAGCTATATGTCCGAGGTTCGGGGCTCGGACGGTGGCCAGCGCGCACTGAGCGCGCTTTCGCAACCGAACATGCCGGATCCCGGCTACAGGCAGCCGCCGCCGTATCAAGGCCAGCCGCCCTATCAGGGTCAGGGGGCGCTGGCTCGCCCCGCTGCCGCGGGCCAGGGCGGCGACAGCCGGGATGGCTGGTCGCTTGGCGATCTTCTCGCGCGCGCCTCGCGCGACGAGGAAGCACACGGAGGCGCGGGCGGTATTCCAGCCGCAGCACCCATGCCGTTCCACAGCCAGATCGACATCATCGCGCGCGCACTCGATCCCGCAACGACGGCGGCGCTCTGGCAACGGATCGCGGCCGGGCAGCGCGGCGTCATGGTGCGCAGCATCTATTCGCCCGAGGGGCGCGCGATCTTCGACGATCTCAGCATGCGCTATCGCGTCGACGGCGATCTGCAGCGGACGATCAATCACTACCTCATGGACTTCGAGAACATCCGGCGTGACGCCGAGCAGCGTGATCCATCCGGGCGGGCGATCAACGCGCATCTCCTCTCGGACATGGGCCGCGTCTACCTATTCCTTGCACATGTGAGCGGACGCATCACCTGAACGTCCCCGCCGCTTTGAAATCCTGATCGCCGATGGCCGCCCTTTCGCTTTCCGTTTCGATCGAGCGCTTTCCGCTCAAGGTGCCGTTCGTCATCGCGCGGGGCGCAAAAACGCACGCGACGGTGGTCGCGGTTTCGCTTTCGGATGGACAGGCGACGGGGCGCGGGGAATGCACGCCCTATGCGCGCTATGGCGAAACGCCGGAGGGCGTGGCGCAGGCGATCGAAGCGCTTCAACACGTTCCCGGTGCGCTCAGCAGCCGCTACAGCCTCGCGCATTCGATGCCACCAGGGGCCGCGCGCAACGCGCTCGACTGCGCGCTCTGGGATTTCGAAGCAAAATCCAGCGGAGTTCCAGCGGCCGAGCGGCTCGGACTGGCGCCGCTCGCCGGCGTCGATACCTGCTTCACGCTGAGCCTCGACAGCCCCGAAGCCATGGCGCGTGCCGCGCAGGCAGCGCAAGTGCACACCCTGCTCAAGCTCAAGCTCGGCGGCGACGGCGATATCGCGCGCATGGCGGCCGTCCGGCAGACGCGGCCCGACGCGCGCCTCGTCGCGGATGCCAACGAAGCCTGGAGCGAGGACATGCTGGCGCCGTTTCTCGCCGCCGCCGCAGAGGCCGGTTTCGAGTTGGTCGAGCAGCCGCTTCCGGCCGGCGCCGACGCCCTACTCGCGCGTGTTCCGCGCCCGGTTCCGGTCTGTGCCGACGAAAGCGTGCATACAAGCGCCGATATCGCGGCTCTCAAGGACCGCTACGACGCGGTCAACATCAAGCTCGACAAGGCCGGCGGTTTGACCGAGGCGCTCACGATGCGGGCTGTCGCGCGCGATACCGGGCTCAAGGTGATGGTGGGTTCGATGGTGGCCACTTCGCTCGCCGTGGCGCCGGCTTTTCTCGCGGCCCAGGGCGCCGATTGGGTCGATCTCGATGGCCCGCTGCTGCTCGCGACTGACCGCGATCCGCCGCTGCATTTCGAAGGCGGCAAGCTGCGACCGGCGTCGCCGAGGCTCTGGGGCTGAGACACCGCGGCTGGTTTTGCCGGCTTCACGGCCGCGCAGTGGCCGTCGTTGCGTTCCACAACAAACCGCCCTGCCAACGGGCGCCCACGTAGAGAGCGCCCGCAAACCCGGCCGTTGCCAGCGCGGCCATGGCCAGATAGGCGAGCGCGCCGACTTTGCCGTAAAGCCAGCCCGACGTCAGCGTGGCCGTGCCCATCAGCACGCCCGACGCGACGGTGGCATAGAGGGCCTGGGCGGTTCCCTGCGCGCTTTCCGGCACGGCCCGCGAGATGAAATGCATGGCGCCCAGGTGCGAGGCGCCATAGGTCAGCGTGTGCAGGACCTGCAGCGGGATCAATCCGATAAGGGTCGGGCTCAAGGTCATCGCGATCCAGCGGACGATTGCCGCCGTCGTTGCCCCGATCAGCAGTGCAACAGGTCCCCACCGGCGCACGACGCGGCCGGAATAGGCAAACAGCAGCACCTCGCCGCCGATGGCAATCGCCCATAGTGCGCCGACCCAGGCCGTCGAGATGCCTTCGGCGCGCCAGGTCAAGGCGCCGAACGTATAGACCATGCCGTGCGAGCCCTGCGCTGCGCCGGCGGCCAACAGAAACGCGAGGAAGACGGGAGAGCTCACGAGCTTCCAGGCTTCCTCGATGCTCCCTCCCCTCATCGGGGCCTGGTGGGAAAGCGTTTCGGCGGGATCCGTACCGGCTGCTGGATCCGCGGCGGGCGCGCGCTCGACTTTCTCCGGCAGCAGCCAGGCCGTGGCGACGGTCGCGACGGTACCAGCGATCAGGCAGGCGAGCACGGCGGTGGCGCCGGTGTGGTCGATCAGCCAGCCGCCGACGAAGCCCGCCGTCACGAACGTCAGCGAGCCCCAGAGCCGCATGCGGCCATAGTCGAGCCCATGCGCGCGTACGCCAGCGACGGCGATGGTCTCGGTCAACGGCATGATGGTGGAGAGCGTGATCGAGAACGGCACGGCCAGCAAAAAGATCGCCCAGAAGCTCTGCATCTGGCTCAACAAAAGCGCGAGCACCAGCGTCAGCCAGGCGAGCGCGTTGATCAGCGCCCGGTGGCGCGCGGTCCGGTCTGCCAGCATGGCCACGGTCGGCGTGATGAAGGCGCGCAGGAAGAACGGGGCAGCGGTGATGGTGGCGATTTCTTCGGCGGTCAGGCCGCGCTTGTCGAGCCAGACCGGCAGGTATGGCAGATGGATGCCGTAGATCACGAACAGGGCGGCGTAAAAGCCGGCAAGGCGAAGGCCAAAGCTGTGTTCGGCGCTGCCCACGGCAAGCTTGCGTCTCTGCCCGCCGGTCTCGACTGCGCCCATGCCGATTTATCCGATCTTGCGGCTTGCGAGGTCCTTGCCCTCGTGCCGGCTTCTCTTGGCCGGGCGCACTTTTAGCAGCGGGCTGATGCCGAGGCGAGCGGCCGGCAAAGAAAAAACCGGTCCGGATAGTCCGGACCGGTTTTTGCCGAGCTCTGCAGCGTCCCTGTTCGCTGCCCAGCTCCCCCCAAAGTAGTGTGTAGTGCTTGTGCGCTGCTCGATCGCCCCCCGACGCTCGGCGCTGCACGAGGGGGAGAGTTGCAGAACCCAGGGGCGCTTACAAGATGGGGGACACGCATTGCGCGTGAAGCGATGCAAAGGCGCAACAAGGGTGTGGTGATGGTGAATCGCTCGCCTTGGGCATAACCCGCGCAATTTCCAGCAACTCTCTGAAGTGCAGTGGCTATCGCGTTCGAATGACGGAGCTTGGTTGGCCCTCTAGAGGGTCAGGATAAGTGTCGCCGGATTGCATGGAGGTGATCGACGGGGCCGTCACCCTGGCCCACACTCAGCGTCCGCCCTGCTTCGATCGCCTGCCAGACGTAGGCCTTGGCGGCATCGACAGCGGCGGCCAGCGGATCGCCTTCGGCAAGCCGCGCGGCGATTGCGGCAGCGAGCGTGCACCCGGTGCCGTGCGTGTTGCGCGTGGTAATTCTCGGCGCCGTAAACCGCCTCGTCGTTTCGGCGGTCACGAGGATATCGGTCGCTTCGGGTCCGTCGCCGTGTCCGCCCTTGAGGAGCACGGCCTTGGCGCCGAGCGCGAGCAGGCTCTTGGCCTGGGCTTCCATTTCGTCAAGCGACGTTGCGATCGGCCCCTCGAGCAGGCGGGCAGCTTCGCGAAGGTTCGGGGTCACGAGGTCGGCAAGCGGGAACAGCCGCGTTCGCACGGCGTCGATGGCGTCGGGTGCGAGCAGCACGTCACCGCTCGTTGCAACCATGACCGGGTCGACCACGAGCGGCACCCCACCAAACTGCGGGAGGCCTTTGGCCACGGTCTCTACCGTTGCTAGATCTCCCAACATTCCGGTCTTGATGGCGCCGACGCGTAGATCGGACGCGACCGATGCCATCTGCGCGGCGATGATGCTGCCGGGTAGCGTCAGCACACCCTGCACACCCTGCGTATTCTGCGCGGTGATGGCGGTGATGACCGATGCACCATAGACGCCGAGCGCGGTGAAGGTTTTGAGGTCGGCCTGAATGCCTGCCCCGCCTGAGCTGTCCGAGCCCGCGATGGTCAGCGCGATGGCCGTGCCCGTGTTGTAAGGATCGCTCATCGTCCAAGTCTCGCGCTCAACGTCTCGTCGCCCTCAATGTCTCGGCATCCTCAACGTCAGGGCGTTAGGTTGCGAAGATCCTGCTGCAGCTTCGCAGGCGTCATCCACTCTTCAATCGTGGCAAGCCCTGGGAACGTCTCGATCAGCCATTGCCCGAACGCCTGGATGGAGAACCAGTCGAAGACGTTCAGGAAGGCGATGCCGGTCAGCACCAAGAGCACGCCCATGAGCTTTTCCATCAACGACAGATGGCGGCGGAAGCGCTGCATGAACGACAGGAACGGGCGGATCGCGACCGCGGCCAGAACGAACGGAATTCCGAGACCAGCCGAATAAACCGCGAGCAGACGTACGCCCGCGCCGAGGCTTGCTTCGTTTGCCGCCAATGCCAGAACCGTGGACAGGATCGGCCCGATGCAGGGCGTCCAGCCGAAGGCGAACGCGAGCCCCATGACATAGGCGCCGGCGTAGCTCGCCCCCGTCTGAGGGCCGTGATAGCGCTTCTCGCTCAGGAGCAGCGGAATGCGGAACACGCCGAGGAAGTGCAGACCGAACAGGATGATCACGATGCCGGCGGCAATCGAGAGTTCCATGCGCCAGGTCTGGATGAACTGGCCGATCAGCGACGCGCTGGCACCGAGCGCGATGAAGACTGTCGAGAAGCCAAGCACGAAAAAGATCGAGGCCAGCACGACGCGGCGCCAGACCGCGCGCTCGAGCCCCTTCTCGTGCGACATCTCCTCGAACGTCGTGCCGCCGAGAAAGCCGAGATAGGGCGGGACCAGCGGCAGCACGCACGGAGACAGGAAGCTTACGAGGCCAGCGAGCGCCACGCCGAGATAGAGATGAGCTTCAGCGAGCATCGTGCCCCTTGGTTTCTAGAGCGTGATTGCTCTTCCTTGCACGGCAATCCCACTCTGACTTTTCAATGAGACCGATGATTCACGTTTCGGACTGATTGGGTCCGAAACGATCATGGCCTAGCGCGCCAGTGCGGCGACGCCGGGCAGCTCACGGCCTTCGAGCCACTCGAGGAACGCGCCGCCCGCCCCCGATACATAGGTGAAGTCGCCGGTTACGCCAGCGGTGTTCAATGCGGCGACGGTATCGCCACCGCCCGCAACCGAGATCAGCGACCCAGCCTTGGTGCGCTCGGCGGCGGCGCGAGCCAGCGCGAAGGTGCCCTCGCCGAACGGGGCAATCTCGAACGCGCCGAGCGGGCCGTTCCATAGCAGCGTCTCGCACCGCGAGAGCACATCGACGTAGTGGCGGACCGACTTCGGACCGACGTCGAGGATCATCTGGCTGGCGGGGCATTCGATGGTGAGCACGGTGCGGGACGGCGCACCCGCCTCGAAGCGCTCGGCGACGACGATGTCTTGCGGCAGTACGATCTCGCAGCTCCGCGCCTTGGCGGCATGCATGATCTCGCGCGCGGTCTCGACGAGGTCCGGCTCGGCGAGTGATTTGCCGATCTCGACGCCGCCCGCCAGCAGGAACGTGTTGGCCATGCCGCCGCCGATGATCAGCTTGTCGACCTTGGCAGACAGGTTGGTCAGAACCGGGATCTTGGTCGAGACCTTGGCGCCGCCGACGACGGCCGCAACCGGACGCCTGGGCTGTTCGAGCGCGGCGCGCAAAGCGCTAATCTCCTCCATCATCAGCGGACCGGCATAAGCCGGCAGCAGATGCGCGAGACCTTCCGTCGAGGCATGGGCGCGGTGGGCAGCGGAGAACGCATCGTTGACGAAGACGTCGCCGTTCGCCGCCAGCGCCTTGGCGAACGCCGGGTCGTTCTTTTCCTCGCCCTTGTGGAAGCGGGTGTTTTCCAGAACGACGATGCCGCCGTTCGCGAGTGCGCCGACCGCGCGAGCCGCTTCGTCACCCACGCAATCGGCAGCGTGCGAGACGGGCAATCCGACGAGCTTTTCAAGCACAGCCGCGACAGGAGCCAGCGAGTTCTCCTTATCCGGGCCGTCCTTCGGGCGGCCGAAGTGCGAGAGCACGACGACGCGTGCGCCGCGCTTGGCGAGATCCTGGAGGCCCGGAACGATGCGCTCGAGGCGCGTTGCGTCGGTCACGGTGCCGTTCTTGGCCGGCACGTTGAGATCGGCGCGCACGAGCACGCGCTTGCCTGCGAGATCGAGGCCGTCGGTGGTCTTGAGCTTGTCGAGGTTCATGGCAATCAGCTCTTTGCGGAAAGGCTTGCGCGGGCGGCGTCGGCGATCTTCGCGGCGGTGAGCCCGAAGTGCTCGAAGAGCTTGGGCGCCGGCGCAGATGCACCGAAATCCGAAAGGCCGATGAAGCGATCTCCGGGGCGCAGCCACTCGTGCCAGCCCTGGGCGACGGCCGCCTCGACGGCGATGCGCGGCGCGGTGCCGAGCACGTCGTTGCGGTAGCTCTCGTCCTGGCGGCGGAACAGCTCGAACGACGGCAGCGAAACGACGGCCGCGGTAATTCCGTCCTTCGCGAGGGCTACGGCTGCTTCCGTGACGAGACCCACTTCCGAGCCGGTCGCGATCAGCGTCACGTCGCGCTTGGCGCCGCCGCTCACGACGTAGCCACCCTTTGACGTGAGGTTTGCCGCGTCGGCCGGATTGGCGCGCAGTGCTGTCGGGAGCGCCTGGCGGGACAAAGCGAGCAGTGACGGCGTCTTGGTGTTGGTGAGCGCAATCTCCCAGGCTTCCGCCGTCTCCAGCGCGTCGGCTGGGCGCAGCACGAGGAGGTTCGGGATCGCACGCAGCGAAGCCAGATGCTCGATCGGCTGATGGGTCGGGCCATCCTCGCCGAGGCCGATGCTGTCGTGCGTCATGACGTAGACGACGCGCTGCTGCATCAGCGCCGAAAGGCGGATCGACGGGCGGCAGTAATCGGTGAATACGAGGAACGTCGCGCCGTAGGGGATGAACCCGCCGTGCAGCGCAATGCCGTTCATCGCTGCGGCCATGCCGTGTTCGCGCACGCCGTAATGGATGTAGTCGCCGGCGAAGTTGCCGGGCTCGACGGCCTTGTGATGCTTGGTGCGGGTGCCGTTCGAGGGCGTGAGATCAGCCGAGCCGCCGAGCAGCTCCGGCACGGCCGGCACCAGGTGCTCGAGCGTCAACTGCGACCAGACGCGGGTTGCGCGCTTTGTGGTGTCGGCCAAAAACTGCGCTTTGGCCGCAGAGATGGCGTCAGCGATGGTTTTGCTGCGCGACGCAGCGGCCGGTGCTTCGAACGCAGTTTTCGCGGCGGCCGGAGCCTTTGCGAGACGCGCCTGCCAGGCGGCATTCTCCTTGGCGCCCTTGGCACCCAGCGCGCGCCAGGCCTTCAGGATCGGCTCCGGAATGACGAACGGCGCGGCGTCCCAGCCGAGCTTCTCCCGGGTGCCCTTGATCTCTTCGGCGCCGAGCGGCTCACCGTGGGTCGAGGACTTTCCGGCCTTGTTGGGGGCGCCGTAACCGATCACGGTCTTGCAAGCAATTAGCCAGGGCTTCGAGCTATCGGCGCGGGCCTTCGCGATCGCGGCCGAGATAGCTTTTGGATCATGGCCGTCGACGCGGATCGTATTCCAGCCGGAAGCCGCGAAGCGGGCGACCTGATCGTCCGAGACCGAAAGGCTCGTCGGTCCATCGATCGAGATCGAGTTGTCGTCCCACAGCACGATGAGCTTGCCGAGCTTCAGGTGGCCCGCGAGCGAGATCGCCTCGTGGCTGATGCCTTCCATCAGGCAGCCGTCACCGGCAAGGCAGTACGTGTAATGGCCGACGAGGTCGTCGCCGAGGCGGGCGTTGAGCAGACGCTCGGCCAGCGCCATGCCGACGGCGTTGCCGATGCCCTGGCCGAGGGGGCCGGTCGTGGTCTCGATGCCGGCGGCGTGGCCGAACTCGGGATGGCCGGCGGTCTTGGAGCCGAGCTGGCGGAAGTTTTCGAGCTGCCCGATATCGACGCCGGGGTAGCCGGTCAGATACAGCAGTGAATAGAGCAGCATCGAGCCGTGACCAGCCGACAGCACGAAGCGGTCGCGATCGGGCCAGGCAGGGTCGGTGGGATCGAAACGGAGGGCTTCGGAGAACAGCACGGTCGCCACGTCCGCCATGCCCATCGGCATGCCAGGGTGGCCGGAATTCGCCTTCTGCACCGCATCCATCGCGAGCGCGCGGATGGCATTGGCCATGTCCCGCGTACCGGGGGCCGCTGCCCGCGTCGTCTCTGCCGCCTCACCCATTCTCGATCAATCCTTCCCGCCGGAGCGCAATCGTTCCGCTAGACCTGCGATCCCGCTGCTGTCTTGTGATGCGGGCACATTTAACGGGGTGACGCCGCCCCGTCTACCGCGCCGAACGTCCGAGAGGCGGTCTCGCAAATTCGACAGTCCGATGAGGATCTGCGTGGGCCCCCACCTGTTCGCATCTGCGAAAACGCCCTAAGTTCAAGGTGCTTGCTCTGGGATCGGGTCCGGTATCGGAGCTGCCGGCTTCTCGGCGGCGGTCAGTTTCAGCGCCTTGGCGGGCTTTGCATCCTTGCTGTCCTTGGCACTTGCAGCGGCGTCCTCGGCAAATAAACGCTCTAGGACGGAGGCGTCGCTGCGGGCCTTGGCCTGCATTTGCTCCATATTGCTGTAATCAGCGTAGTCCTCGATCAGGCGCTGTTCGTCATGGGCGCGGAAGGTGCGGGTAATGCGCTCGCTCTCGCGCTCGGAGTAGCCGAGGTCGATCAACAGGAGCCGTGTGGCTTCGAGCGCCGACAGGAACGTCTCGCGCTGGATGCTGGTGATGCCGAGATCGAGCAGGCGGTGGGCGTGATTGCGATTGCGTGCGCGCGCGATGATCGGCACATCCGGATAGCGGTTGCGCACCAGGGCCGCCGTGCGCAACGAGGCCTCCACGTCGTCGATGGCCAGAACGAAGGCGCGGGCCTTCTCGACCTGTGCCGCTTCCAGGATCTCGGCGCGGCTCGCGTCCCCGAAGAAGGCCTGCGAGCCGAACTTCTTCACGAGGTCCACCTGCTCAGCGGAAATATCCAGTGCGATGAACGGGATCTTCTTGCCGCGCAAAACGCGGGCGACGATCTGCCCGAAGCGGCCGAAGCCTGCGATTACGACGTGCTCGTTCTTGGCCGGGAGGTCGTCGTCATAGGCCGGCGCCGGGCGCTTGCGGATACGGCTTCCCAGCCGATCCAGCACGAGCAGCAACGGCGTCGCCGCCATCGAAACGGTGACGACCGCCACCAGGAGATCGCTCATGCTGCGCGACAGCACACCCGCCGCGAGCCCTGCCGAAAACAGCACAAAGCCGAACTCGCCGCCCTGGCTCAGCGACAATCCGAGCCGGCGCGCGGGCCCGTTGTCCAATCCGACGAGGCGGCCGAGCGTGTAGAGAATGCCGGTTTTGACCGCGACGAGCGCGATCGCAAGGCCGATCACGGTCACGGGCTGGGTAATCACGAGATTGACGTTGAGCGACATGCCGACGGCGGTGAAGAACAATCCCAGCAGGATGCCCTGGAAGGGCTGGATGTCGGCTTCGATCTGATGGCGATAGGCGCTCTCGGAGAGAAGCGCACCGGCGATGAAGGCGCCCAGCGCGGGCGACAGGCCCGCCTTCAGCATCAGAATCGCGACGCCCACGACCGTCAGCAGGGCGGCCGCGGTCATCGCCTCCTTGACCTTGGTGCGAGCGACCAGACGTAGGAACGAGTCCAGGCCGAAATAACCGACGACCACGATGGCGGCGATGGTGCCAAGGCCGCGAAGCGCCGACGTGAGGTCCATGGCGTGGCCGACCTCTACCGCCTTGGTGGCGAACAGAGGAACCAGCGCGATCAACGGGATGGCCGCAAGATCCTGGAACAGCAGCACGGCGAAGGCGAGCCGCCCATGGCGTGCCGTCAAATCCCCCTGCTCTTCCAACACCTGGAGGGCAAACGCCGTCGACGACAATGCCAGCGCGAAACCGATGAACACGGCCGCGGACCATGCCTGGCCGACCCACATCGCGAACAGGGCAAGGACGAGCGCCGTGAGCGCAACCTGGGCGCCGCCGAGCTTGAAAATCGCCGAGCGCATGGACCAGAGCCGGCGGGGCCTCAGCTCGAGACCGATCAGGAACAACAGAAAGACGATGCCGAACTCGGAGAGCTCGAGGATTTCGTGGGCATCGCTGCTCGAAAACACATGCCGAAAACCGTGGGGGCCGAGCGCGATGCCGGCGATCAGGTAGCCGAGTACCGAGCCGATGCCGAGCCAGCGTGCGAGCGCCGGGGCGATCGTCATCGCGGCGAGCAGGACGGCGATTTCAGTCAGCGTGACGAGCGGCATCTGTCCCCGAAAATTGATGCGGTGAAACTTATTTCACTATGTTGAAAGCTCTTCGTCTAGTGTCAGCTCCCGGTTTCGCGTGCAATTCCCTCCCCCGTTGCGGCCGCGACCCCAGCGCTGTCGTGGGCAGATTGCCCGCGCGTTGGGCACGGGCCCTGGGCGGGACGGCGCGGTTCCGCTATGCTTCCCGATTGAGGAGGGCGCGCGCCTTGCGCGCCCCGCGGTGACCGCTACGAGGACTATGGCCGATCTCTTACAACGCGTCGCCGCGAATGGTGATGTCGAGGCTTTCAGAGCGCTTTTTCAAGACTACGCGCCCCGCGTCAAATCCTACATGATGCGGCAGGGCGCGGATCCGCGCACCGCGGAAGAGCTTGCGCAAGAAACCTTGCTCACCGTGTGGCGGAAGGCTGCGCTCTACTCAGACGAGAAGGGAAGTGCGACAACGTGGATCTTCACGATCGCACGCAACCTGCGCATCGACAGGCTTCGCAAGGAAGTGGCTTGGCAGCCGCTGCCCGAGGACAACGACGAGCAGCCCTCGCCCGATCCGGCCCCCGACGAGGTGATGAGCGAGAAGGAACGCGGTGACCGCGTCCGCAAAATACTGGCCGAGTTGCCACCCGACCAATCCGAAGTCGTTTCGCTCGCGTATGTAGAAGGACTGTCGCACGCGGAGATCGCGTCGCGGCTCTCCTTGCCACTTGGCACGGTCAAGTCGCGCATGCGTCTCGCCTACCACAAGATTCGCGATGCGCTCGAGGATTTGAGATAGATGACGATCACGCACCACCCGGATATCGCGAACCTGATGTGCTGTGCTGCGGGCAGCCAGCCGGAGGCCTTCGCGGCCGTCATCGCCTCACATCTGTCGCTGTGCAAGAGCTGCTGCTGCGAGGTTCGCCGGATGCAGCAGATCGGTGTCGCCCTGTTCGACAAGCTCGAGCCTGCCAAGATGGCGGGGCCGGCGCCGGTCGTCGCGATGCGCGCCGGTGAAGCCGAGACCGCGCCCCAGAAGGACGAGACCACTCCAGCCCATCACCCGTGCTGCGGCATGACCGCAGGCGGCGTACCGGGCCCGCTGGTGCCGCTGGTCGGCGAAAGCCTCGACACTGTCGACTGGCACTGGCTTGCGCCGGGTGTTTGGGTGCATACGGTCCCACTGTCGAAGGGGTGCTGCGGCGAGCTTCGACTGATCAAAGTTGCGCCCGGCAAGAAGATTCCCGAGCACACCCACGAAGGTCAGGAACTGACCTTGATCCTCCGCGGAAGCTACACCGACGCGCTCGGCACCTACCGGCAGGGCGATGTCGCGGATCTCGACGAAGCGGCCGTGCACAGCCCGGTCGCGTGCTCGAAGATGGGTTGCATCTGCCTGATGGCGAACGAAGGCAAGCTCGAGTTCACCGGCACGCTGGCCCGGATCCTTCAACCGCTTCTCAACAGATAGCAGTCAGCTCTGCGGGCGCGCTTTGGCCAGCGCGTCGATTGCCATCAGCTCGCGCATCAGCGGCTCGAAATCCTTGAGCGGCAGCATGTTCGGCCCATCGGACGGGGCGGTATCCGGCGCCTCGTGCGTCTCGATGAAGAGGCCCGCAACGCCAACGGCGACGGCGGCCCGCGCCAGAACCGGCACGTAGCGGCGGTCGCCGCCCGAGCTGCCGCCGAGGCCGCCCGGCTGCTGCACGGCGTGGGTGGCGTCGAAGATCACCGGAGCGCCTGTTTCCGCCATCTGCGGTAGCGCACGCATATCGACGACGAGCGTGTTGTAGCCGAACGAAGAGCCGCGCTCCGTCACGAGCACGTTGGGATTGCCGGAGCCGACGATCTTCGCGACCACGTTCTTCATGTCCCAGGGTGCGAGGAACTGGCCCTTCTTCACCTTGATGACGCGCCCCGTCTGGGCGGCGGCGACCAGGAGGTCGGTCTGGCGGCACAGAAAGGCCGGGATCTGCAGCACGTCCGCGACCGGAGCCACGATGGCGCACTGCTCCTTCTCGTGGATGTCGGTGACGACCGGCAGCCCCAGCTTCTCGCGGATCTCGGCGAACACCTCGATGGCGGCGTCGAGGCCGATACCGCGCTTGCCGCCGAGCGACGTGCGGTTGGCCTTGTCGAACGACGACTTGTAGATAAGGCCGAGACCGAGGCGGCCGGCGGCTTCCTTGAGGGCGCCGGCCATTTCGAGGGCGTGGGCACGGCTTTCCATCTGGCAGGGGCCGGCAAAAACGACGATCGGCGACGCGTTCGAGACGGCCAGCGCGCCGATGCCAACCTCGGGGTTCGGTTTTACAGGGTCAATCTGGGTCATGGCGCGGTTATAGTGAATTCGGGCGCCGGGGGCGAGCGGCCTGACAGCGCGGGTCCACGGATTATGAGACCATAGGTCGGCGTTTGGCCTCGAAACCCGTCATTCCGGGTGGAGCGACCCCGGATGCCGGGCGCTCATCGTCCTGTCATCCCAGGCCTTGTGCCTAGAATCCATGTTTCCGAGTGGATTCGCAGCGCTTCAATCCCAGTCGCATCCGAGTTGAAGCCTGGTTCCTCGGGACAAGCCCGAGGATGACAGTTCGCGCGTGCTTGACGCTTGCACTCTTTGGATTTGTCGCAAGCTTGACGCTTGCTCCGTGGGTTTCTACACCCACATGAGGTCATTCGGAATGACACCGTGTCATTTTCTTGACCGAAAAGCCCGGCTGCTGCGAGGCCCCTGCCCCATGCTCGTCCTGATCGATAACTACGACAGCTTCACCTACAATCTCGTGCATTTCCTGGGCGAGCTCGGCACCACGTCCGAGGTGATCCGCAACGACAAGGTCACGGCCGAGGAAGTCCTCAAGATGAAGCCGAAGGCGATCGTGCTGTCGCCGGGACCCTGCACGCCGAACGAAGCGGGCGTCTGCCTCGATCTCATCGCCAAGGCGGGCTCGAAAATTCCCCTGCTCGGCGTCTGCCTCGGCCACCAGTCGATCGGGCAGGCCTACGGCGGCAAGGTCATCCGCGCGCCGGCCCCGATGCACGGCAAGCTCTCGACCATCACCCACACCGACAAGGGCCTGTTCAAGGGGCTGCCACCCAAGATCGAGGTCACGCGCTACCATTCGCTGATCGTCGAGCGGAAGAGCCTGCCCGATTGCCTCGAGGTGACGGCAGAAACCGACGACGGGATCATCATGGGGCTTCAGCACAAGACCCACCCCGTGCACGGCGTGCAGTTCCACCCCGAGAGCATCGCCTCCGAGCAGGGTCATGCGCTGCTCGCGAATTTCCTCGACATCGCAGGTCTCAATCCGCGCCGCCGCAACGCGACGCGCCCGCGCGACGCGGCCTGACGCTCATGAGCGGTGCGACGGGGGTCAAAGCGATTTTGCAGGCGGTCGCCGGCGGAGAGAGATTCTCGCCGGACGCAATGGCGGTTGCCGTCGAAACACTGACGGCGGACGCGACGCCGGCACAGATGGCCGCCTTCCTGATGGGGCTCCGCGTTCGCGGCGAAACCGTCGACGAGATCACCGGCGCGGCGCGGGCGCTGCGTGAGAGGATGACGGCCGTTTCGGTGGCACCCGGCGCGATCGATATCGTCGGCACAGGCGGCGACGGACATGGCACCTTCAACGTCTCGACCGGGGCCGCGATCGTCGCGGCCGGCGCGGGGCTCAAGGTTGCGAAACACGGCAACCGCTCGGTTTCTTCGCTTTCGGGCGCCTCCGACGTGCTGCAAGCGCTGGGCGTGAAGCTCGACGGCGGGCCGGAGGCGAGTGCGCGTGCCGTTGATGAAGCCGGTGTCGGCTTCCTGTGGGCGCCGATGCATCATCCGGCGATGAAAGCCTGGGCTGGAGCACGGGCCGAACTTGGCGTTCGCACGCTGTTCAACCTGCTCGGGCCGATCTGCAATCCCGCGCGCGTCCGCCATCACGTGCTCGGCGTCTTCGCACCGGAGTGGGTGCTACCGATCGCGGAAGCGCTGCGTTCGCTCGGATCCGAACGGGCCTGGGTGGTGCACGGCCACGACGGCCTCGACGAGCTGTCGACGACCGGATCATCGATGGTCGCTTCTCTCGCGGACGGAAAGATCACCACCTTCGAGGTGACGCCGGAGGAGGCCGGGTTGCCGCGGGTTTCACTCGCCGACCTCAAGGGCGGCGATGGCGCGCACAACGCTGCAGCTTTGCGCGCGCTGCTCGCAGGCGCACAGGGGCCTTATCGCGATATCGTGCTGCTCAACACGGCGGCCGCGCTGATCGTGGCGGGGCGCGCCGGGTCGCTCAAGGAGGGCGTGGCCCTCGCCGCCGACGCAATTCAGTCCGGCCGGGCTGCTGCCGCGCTCGACAAGCTCGTCTCTATCAGCCAGGCGGCATGATACCGCTAACCAATCCGGCCGAATGCCTCGACTCGGGCCGGACAATCCTGGAAAAGGAAATCGCCAAATTGCGGGGCGGGCGCAGATCCGCCTGCCTGCCCGAAACCGATGGCGCGGACGCGCCGATAGCCCTTCCCTCTCACCTGTCGTAAGCTCTGGGTCATGGCCGATATTCTCGAAAAGATTACCCGCTACAAGCGTGAAGAGGTTGCTGCCGCGCAGGCCGCACTGCCGCTTCAGGTGGTTGCCGAATACGCCCGCAGCGCGCCGCGTGTCCGCTCGTTCGTGGGCGCCCTTGAAGCCAAGCATAAGGCCGGCAAGCCGGCGCTCATCGCCGAGATCAAGAAGGCGTCGCCCTCCAAGGGGTTGATCCGCGCCGATTTCGACCCGCCTCTCCTCGCCCGCGCCTATGAGGACGGCGGCGCAGCCTGCCTCTCGATCCTCACAGACGGTCCCTCGTTCCAGGGCGCGCCGGAGTTCCTGACGAAAGCCCGCGAGACGGTCTCACTACCGGTGCTGCGCAAGGACTTCATGATCGACACCTACCAGGTGGTCGAGGCGCGCGCGTGGGGCGCTGACTGCATCCTGATCATCATGGCGGAGGTGGACGACGCGCTGGCGGCCGACCTCGCCGCGGCGGCCAAGGATTGGGGGATGGACTCGATCGTGGAAGTGCACGACGCCGCCGAACTCGATCGTGCGCTGAAGCTCGATTGCCGCTTGATCGGCATCAACAATCGCAACCTGAAAACCTTCGAAACTACGCTCTCGACGACGGAAACACTTGCGCCGCGCGTGCCGAAGGATCGCATCGTGATCGGCGAGAGCGGCATCTTCACGCCGGCGGATATCTCGCGGCTGAAACGCGTCGGCGTCGAAACGTTCCTGGTCGGAGAAAGCCTGATGCGTCAAGCAGATGTGACCGCCGCGACGCGTACGCTGCTCACCCCGGAGGCCGCGTGATGAGCAAGCTTACCCACGTCGACGACAAGGGCCGCGCGCATATGGTGGATGTCGGCACCAAGGAGGTGACGCAGCGCACTGCCGTTGCCGAAGGCTTCATCAGGATGAAGGCGGAAACGCTCGCGCTCATCGTTGCCGAGGCGGCCCCCAAAGGCGACGTGATCGCGGTTGCGCGCGTTGCCGGCATCATGGCCGCAAAGAAAACCAGCGAGTTGATCCCGCTTTGCCACCCGCTTCAGCTCAGCAAGGCCTCGATCGAGTTCTCGCCGTCCGACAAGCCGCACGGACTTTTCATCCGCGCGACCGTCAGCGTCACCGGGCAGACGGGTGTCGAGATGGAAGCGTTGACGGCCGTATCGGTCGCAGCGCTCACCATCTACGACATGCTGAAGGCGGCAGACCGCGAGATGGAGATCGGCAGCATTCACTTGGCCTCCAAGACCGGCGGGCGCTCGGGGACGTATACCGCTCCCGCGCAACCCGCGCAGGCGGGCTGATCCGATGTCACTGCTTTCGGCCGACGCGGCACTTGCCCGCATTCTCGATGGCGTCTCGCCCCTCGGCGAGGAGACGGTTGCCGTTGGCGAAGCCGACGGCCGCGTTCTCGCACGTGACCTCGCGGCGGCGCTGACGCAGCCTCCCTTCAACTCCTCCGCGATGGACGGCTACGCGGTGTTCGGATCGGCCGCCGCGTCGCCCGGTGATCGCTGGGAGGTGGTCGGCCAATCGGCTGCGGGGCGCGGGTTCTCCGGCGCGGTTTCCCAAGGTCAAGCGGTACGCATCTTCACCGGCGCGCCGGTCCCCGATGGCTGCGGCACGGTGGTGATCCAGGAGAACGTCACGCGCGAGGGCGATGTCATCGTCGCGACCGACGCCACTACGGCCGGGGCCAACATCCGGGTTGCGGGTGTCGATTTCCGGGCCGGCGAAATCGCGCTTCGGCGCGGGCGCCGTCTCGATCCGCACGCGTTGACCCTCGCCGCTGCCATGGGGCAGGCGTCGCTGCCGGTGATACGGCGGCCGGTAGTTGCGATCCTGGCAACAGGCGACGAATTGGTGCCACCAGGAACGCCGCCTGGGCCGGATCAAATCATCTCATCGAACCCGATCGGCCTCGCCGCGCTCGTCACACGCGCGGGCGGCACGGCGCGCCTGCTCGGCATCGCACCCGACAAGATCGACGCGATCACCGCGCGCATTCGCGACGCGCGCGACGCGGACGTGCTGATCACCATCGGCGGAGCGTCCGTCGGCGATCTCGATCTCGTGGGGCCTGCGCTCGAACGGGAAGGCATCGCGCTCGATTTCTGGAAAGTCGCGATCCGCCCTGGCAAGCCGTTGATGTTCGGCAAGCTCGGCCAGCAGCGCGTGCTCGGGCTCCCGGGAAATCCGGTTTCGGCGCTGATCACGGCGCGGGTGTTCCTGCTGCCGCTGATCGGTGCGTTGCTCGGGGCGCCGCGCGCAACACAAACGCGCGAGGTCGCGACCCTCACCGCGCCGCTCGATGCCAACGGGCCGCGTCTGCATTTGATGCGCGCCAAGCTCGGCCGGGGGGCGGACGGCACGCTCTCGGTTTCGCCGATGCCGTCGCAGGACAGCTCGCTGCTCAGCGCGCTCAGCGAAGCCGATTGCCTGATCTGGCGGGGACCGGACGCAGATGCGCTTGCGCCAGGTGCTTCGGTCGAGATCGAGCGGCTGGCTTTTCGTTGAAGTTTTGACAGCCGACGTCGCAGGCGGTGTTTACAGGCCGGTTGCGACGGGCTTGCGGAGGTCTTCGGCGCTGAGCGGGCGCACGGCATAGACGCGCTCGCCCGCCACGGCTTCCGTGCGATTGCGCACGAACGCGACGGCGCGTGCTTCATCCGCGATCTCGACGTTCATGAAAATCGACGCCGTGAGATCGGAGTAGGCATACTGAGGCGTTACCTGGATCCGCCAACCCGCAATCGAATTCTTCATCTGCGCCCTCGGTCCTGCAGTCTGCGGAGTATTTGCGCATAGGATTGCGCGGTGCACCATGGCATTCGCTCGCTACCGTAAATAACGGCCGTCAGGAACCAGCCGGGCTTCCGTTTTCCGGGCCAAGACAGCCTTCAGAGAACGGATGTTAACCGGCGCTCAAGTGGGGCTTGCGGAACGTGGAGAGAACGATTAGCGTACATTCACGATTTGTTTATGTGAGTCTCGCGATGTATCCGTTAGGTCAGCTCAGGATCTCGATGATCGGGTTCCTGGCACGGAGCTGGAGGGCTTTTGCTCTCTGACTCCGAAGCAATGCCGACGATAGATCGGCCGGCGCGTGTGTGCCACGCGTTCGACAGTCGCGTAAGAGGCGTTCGCGCGGAACGTCGTCGTGAACAGCAACGGAGCTCTCGGTCCTCGCTTCCATCAGGAACGCGCGGCCAGGCACGGGGAGGCATAATGCTGACGTCGAAACAAAAAGAGCTTCTGCTCTTCATCCATGACCGCATGCAGGCCGACGGTGTGCCGCCTTCGTTCGACGAGATGAAGGACGCGCTCGATCTCAAGTCGAAGTCGGGCATCCATCGGCTGATCACAGCGCTCGTAGAACGCGGCTTCATCCGCCGCCTTCCGCACCGGGCACGCGCCATCGAGGTGCTCAAGCTGCCGGAAAGCTCGACGGTCGCGGCGGTCGCAACGACCCAGGAGCCGCAGCGGCGCATCGGCTTCCAGCCAAGCGTCATCGAAGGCAACAAGGCCCGCAACATCACCGCGCCGCCGTCCCACATGCTCGACAGCCGTACCGTGTCGGTGCCGGTCATGGGCCGGATTGCGGCCGGCGTGCCGATCTCGGCGATCCAGAACCACAGCCACGACATTGCCTGCCCGCCCGATCTTCTGACCAACGGCGAACACTTTGCGCTGGAAGTGAAGGGAGATTCGATGATCGAGGCCGGCATTCACGACGGCGATACGGTCATCATCCGCCGCTGCGACACGGCCGAGAACGGCGATATCGTCGTAGCCCTCGTCGAGCAGGAAGAGGCGACCTTGAAGCGCCTTCGCAAGAAGGGCTCGACGATCGCGCTCGAAGCGGCCAACCCCGAATTCAAGACGCGCATTTTCGGACCGGATCAGGTGGACATCCAGGGCCGGCTGGTCGGGCTGATCCGGCGCTATTGATCGTCGTCGTCCGGCAAGGGGTTGTTGCCCGCTTGAGGAAGCACCGAGCCTGAAGGCTCGGTGGCGGGTTGTGCGTCTTCGCGTGGGTTAGCGCCGTTGCTCTTGGATGTCGGTGGAGGGTGTGTGCGAACGCGCTTGGCGCGCGCACGCTCGCTGTGGGCTGTCCAGGGCCGCTCTCCGCGCAGGTTTGCGACGGTTTCCACCTTCGCGATGCGCGCGGCCGCGCCTTTCGTCGGTTCCTCCAGATAGATCGCGTGGGTGCCGTCACGCTTGAGGGCCGCGCGGTCGAGAACCAGCAATGGCCGCGTGCAGCCCGCCGGTCGAGGTGGACCGGAGATCACGATGTCCGCCTTCACGCAGTCTTCGATCAGGGCCGACGGATGACGAGATACTGCAACACGCAGATCTCGCGTCGTTGCGGTGCAGCCTGCGCCATCGCAGTCGAAGCCCGGCGCGCGCAGCACGTCGGCCGGGCGGCGGGCGTCGCCGTCGCTGTCGAGCCAGCGCTGCAGCTCGAAGGATCCGGCGCGTGGGCCGTTCGCCGCGAGGCTGCCGTTGCTGCCACGTACCGCGACGAGATCGCCACCGCGGCCGACCAGGATGTCCGGCTTTGCTCCGCCTCCCGCAATCAGTACGCCGCCGCCGATGGCGATCAGGCCCAGCGCACGCCAGCGGGTCTGCCACAACGTCAGCCACAGTCCGCCCGCGATCATCAGTGCAAAACTCGCCTCGGAAATCTTCGGGATGTGCGCCACGGCGCCTGGCAGGCTCGCGACCCAATAGGCGGTCGCCGACATCATCTCGATACCTTTGGCCATCAGGCCGAGCGGAATGGCTTCTAGGCCGAATGGCAGCATGACGAGCGTCAGCAGCGCAGCAGGCATCACGATGAGGTTGCAGATCGGAACCGCGATCAGGTTCGCGAGCAGCGCGTATTGCTGGCTGCGGTGAAAGTGATAAGCGCCGAACGGCGCGACGGCGAGGCTCGCGATCACCGTCGACAGCAGAATTCCGCCGAAGAAGAACGCGATGGGACGCAGCCAGCCTTCCCGGCCCTGTTGCTCGGTGCGGGCGCGCGCGGCTTCATAGGCCGCAATCAACGAAACGACGGCCGCAAACGACATTTGAAACCCGGCATCGAGCAGGCTTTCCGGCATCAGCAGCAGGATGAACAGCGCGGCGATGGCGACGTTGCGCATGGCCAGCGCCTGGCGGTCGGCCATGACGGCGACGAACATGATCGCGGTCATCAGGAACGCGCGTAGAGTCGCCGTCGAGGGGCTCGAGATCAAGAGGTACGCGCCGGCCGCGATCAAAGCTCCAAAAGCGGCCCATTTCTTGGTCGCGAAGCGCAAGGCAATGCCGGGGAAAGCCGCCAGCAGAAGGCGGATCGACGCGAACACCGCGCCCGCCATGATCACCATGTGCAGGCCCGAAATCGAGAGGATGTGGACGAGGCCGGAGTCGCGGTAGGCCTCGTTGGTTTCTTCCGTGATGCCGCCGCGCTCACCGGTGATCAGCGAAACGGCGATGGCGCCGGCTTCCCCTGGAACGGCGGCGCGAATGCGCTCTCCGATCCATTGCCGCAGTCGTTCGAGCCCATCGCGAGCCTGCTGCAGCACTTGTTCGCGCGCCTTCGGCAGTAAGTGTTCGCGCGCCTTCGGCACGACGCTCTGCTCCCGCGCGGCGGCAGTCTCGACGATCTCGACCGGGGCGATCGAGTAGCCGGTTGCGCCGAGCTTCTGGAACCAGGCGGTGCGCGCGAAATCGTAGTCGCCGGGGAGCGTCGGGATCGACGGGGGACGTAACGAAGCGCGCAGTCGAACGGTGTCGCCCGGCTTCAGCCCCTCCCGCTTGATCATCACGCGCACGCGGATTCGTTCCGGACGCTGCTCGGGCGCGAGCCCCTTGAACTCGGTCACCCGCAGCGTGATGCGTTCGCCGCGTCCTGGGCGGGGTTCGATCAGCTCGACGATGCCTTCGACGCTCGCGCGATGCATTTCGAATGGCAGAACGGGCGCGCGCGTCCATTCGGTTCGGAGCTTGGCGACCGAGAACCCTATCGTGCCGGCGAGCAGGGCGAGCGCCGCCCCATAAAGCAGCCCACCCTTGCGGCTGGCGGCGGCGAGACCGATTGCCATGACAGGCAAAGCCAGGGCCACCCAGAGCGTCGGCTCGGCGGTGCACGAGAAGTAGACCGCGATGCCGATGCCGAGGGCAACAGGCAACCACGCGAACCAGCGGGCCCGCTCGCGTTCCAGATTTTCCCTCAGCGCGCGCCCTATCGAGAGGCGGCCCGCAAGCCGCCAGAGGGCCGGAACCGAACCCGTGCGCCGTTCGTTTCCGGGCGTTGCGTCCACTGAGCCCCCTTGCCGCCGTGCCGGCCGGAAGGGCTTCCAGGGCTCGGCTTGTCGAATGATCGACTTTCGAACCCTAGTCTCCCCTCCTCGCGCCATGCTACATGGCGGGCCAAACCTCCGAAACCCGAGCCGATCCCTGATGACCGAGACCAAACGAACGCCAAACGGCGTTCCCGTCGTGCGCTTTGCCCCTTCGCCCACCGGCTATCTGCATATCGGTGGCGCCAGGACGGCGCTGTTCAATTGGCTCTACGCTCGCGGGCGTGGCGGCAAGTACCTGCTGCGCATCGAGGATACCGACCGCGAGCGGAACAATCCCGAAGCTGTTGCGGCAATTCTCGACGGGCTGACCTGGCTCGGCCTCGACTGGGATGGCGAGCCGGTGTCGCAGTTTTCGCGCGCCGATCGCCACCGGGAGGTGGCTCAGGCCCTTCTGGAACGAGGTGGCGCCTACCGCTGCTACCTGACGGCGGCCGAGATCGACCAGATGCGCAAGGACGCCGAGGCCGAGAAGCGCCCGCTGACGATCCGTTCGCCGTGGCGCGATCGCGACCCGAGCGAAGCCCCCGCCGGCGCGACGTACACCATCCGTCTCAAAGCCCCACGCGAAGGCGAGACGGTGGTCGACGATCATGTGCAGGGCCGCGTCGTGTTCCAGAACAAAGAGCTCGACGATCTCATCATCCTGCGCAGCGACGGCAACCCGACCTACAATCTTGCGGTGGTCCTCGACGACCATGACATGGGCGTGACGCACGTCGTTCGCGGCGTCGACCACCTCACCAACGCTGCCCGTCAATCGCAGATCTATCTTGGCATGGGGTGGGACATCCCCGAATGGGCGCACGTTCCGCTGATCCACGGTGCGGACGGGGCCAAGTTGTCGAAGCGACACGGCGCGCAGGGCGTCGAGGAGTATCGCGCCATGGGCTATCTGCCTGCGGCGCTCCGAAACTACCTCGTGCGGCTCGGCTGGAGCCACGGCGACGACGAGATCATCTCGACCGAGGATCTGATCCGCTGGTTCGACATCGACGGCATCAACAAGAGCGCGGCGCGCTTCGACTTCAAGAAGCTCGACGATCTCAACGGCCACTATCTGCGCAATGCACCCGACGCCGAGCTTCTCGCCGGCATCCAGAGTGTGCTGCCGCATCTGGATTTTGCGTCGCTCCGGGCCATTCCGGTCGATCCGAAGGCTCCGGCTCGCTCAGACATCGCGCTCGCCCGTGAGGTCGAGGCGCAGGTGCCGGGCGTTGCAAGCGGCGCCGACCTCGCGCGCCTGTTCGAAGCCAAGGGCTGGGACAAGCTCGCGGCCGCGCTTCCCTCTCTTCGGGAGCGCGCCAAGACCCTCACTGAGCTGATCGGACAAGCGCTGTTCATTGTTGCGACCCGCCCCTTGTCGCTCGACGACAAAGCGCAGAAGCTGATCGACGCCGATGCCAAGTCGGTTCTTTCCGCACTTGCGCCGCGTCTCGAAGCATCGGCAGAATGGACCGCTCCTGCGCTCGAAGCGCTCGTCCGCACCTATGCCGAAGAGACGGGAGCCAAACTCGGTAAGGTTGCGCAACCACTTCGCTCCGCGTTGACGGGGCGCACGGTCTCTCCGCCCGTTTTCGATGTGATGAGTGTGCTCGGCAAAGAGGAATCGCTCGCACGCATCGCCGACCAATCAAGCTGACCGGTTTTCGGGCGTTTGCCCAATCGAACGTCCTGCAAATCGGCTTTCCGGCTTGCTTCCGAAGTGACTATACTGCAGTGCAGCATCAGGACTCAACGCGCGTCCAGCCCGTCGGGCTCGACTGATCCGAAACCAACTACGGTCCTTGATCCAAGGAGAAGCGGAATGGGCATCCAGGAAAGCTCAACCCCCAAAGCGGAGGACGCGACCCGCCAGGCCGAGCTCTCGCTCAACGGCAAGCCGGTTTCGCTCGATATCCGGAGCGGGACGATCGGCCCAGACGTGATCGATATCGCGAAGGTCTACCGGGAAACCGGGTGCTTCACCTACGATCCGGGGTTCACGTCGACCGCGAACTGTTCGTCGCAGATCACCTACATCGACGGCGACAAGGGCGAGCTGCTCTATCGCGGCTATTCGATCGACGAACTGGCCGAGAACTCGAACTTCCTCGCGACCTGCTACCTGCTGCTGCACGGCGAGCTGCCGACCAACGACGAATTCAAGGCGTTCCGCCACACGATCACGCGCCACACGATGGTGCACGAGCAGATGACGCGGTTCTTCACCGGGTTCCGGCGTGACGCGCATCCGATGTCGATCATGGTTGCGGTGGTCGGCGCGCTTTCCGCGTTTTATCACGACTCAACCGACATCAACGATCCGAGGCAGCGCGAAACGGCGAGCCATCGCATGATCGCGAAGATGCCGACGATCGCAGCCATGGCCTACAAGTATTCGATCGGCCAGCCGTTCATCTATCCGCGCAACGATCTCGATTACACGTCGAACTTTCTGCAGATGTGTTTCTCGGTTCCGTGCGAGCCGTACATCGTCAATCCGGTCGTCGCGCGCGCGCTCGACCGCATCTTCATCCTGCATGCCGATCACGAGCAGAACGCCTCGACCTCTACGGTGCGTCTCGCCGGATCGTCGGGCGCTAATCCGTTCGCGTGCATCGCGGCCGGGATCGCCTGTCTCTGGGGGCCTGCCCATGGCGGCGCCAACGAAGCCGCGCTCAACATGCTGCAGGAGATCGGCTCCGTCGAACGCATCCCCGAGTTCATCGCCAAGGCTAAGGACAAGTCGTCGGGCTTCCGTCTGATGGGCTTCGGGCATCGCGTCTACAAGAACTACGATCCACGCGCCAAGGTGATGCAGAAGACCTGCCATCAGGTGCTCGACGAGCTCGACAAGCGCAACGACCCGCTGTTGAAGGTTGCGATGGAGCTCGAGCGGATCGCGCTGCAGGACGAGTACTTCGTTTCGAAGAAGCTCTATCCGAACATCGACTTCTATTCGGGCATCACGCTGCGTGCGATGGGCTTCCCCGTCGACATGTTCACGGTGCTGTTCGCGGTTGCGCGCACCGTCGGCTGGATCGCGCAGTGGAAGGAGATGATCGAGGATCCGGAGCAGCGTATCGGCCGCCCGCGTCAGCTCTACATCGGCCCGGCGCGCCGCTCCTTCCCGGCACGCGCGTAACTCAGCACGATCTCGGCGGCGATCCCACTCGGCTCCTTGCCGCCTTCGATCCTGATCAGACCCGGAATACGCGCAAGGCCCGCAAGCTGCGCGCGTCTTTCCGGGGTGTCGCTCAGGAGCGGCATCAGTGCGGCTGCGAGATTTTCGGGCGAGCTTTTTTCCTGATGAAACTCGGGGAACACGTTCTCGCCGAGCACGAGGTTCGCGAGCACGGTGGTCGGGGCTTTGATCATGCGGCGCAGGAATGGCGCGGCAACCGGATCGACGCGATAGGCGACGACCATCGGTGTGCCGGCGAGCGCGAGTTCGAGGGTGACGGTGCCGGAAGCGGCCAAGGCGGCATGGGCCAGCTTGAACGCGCGGAACTTGTCGTCCGGGTCTTCCAGGAGATGCGCGGTCACGGGCCAGCCCTTGCGCTTCTGCTCGATCAGCGCGCGCACATGCGGCACGCACGGCAGGAGCACCTGGGGCGCGGGACCTCGCTCACACAGCAGCCGCAGCGTATCGCCAAACGGCTCCATCAGGCGTCCAACCTCCGAGGAGCGACTGCCAGGAAGTGCCACGATAATCGGGCGGGCGGGGTCGAGCCCCAAGCGTGCCCGTAACGGCTCGGTATCGAGATTGCTCAACCAATCGAGGCGTTCGATCAGCGCGTGGCCGACGTAGGTGCACGGCGGGCCGCCGAGACGTTCGTGGGCAGCAGGCTCGAACGGCAGCAGGCCCAGGACATGATCCACATAGTGGCGCATCTTGCGGGCGCGCCCCGGCCGCCAGGCCCAGACGCTCGGGCTCACGTAATCGACGATCGGGATGTCGGGCCGGCGCTTGCGGATACGCTTGGCGATCGGATGGGTGAATTCGGGGCTGTCGATGATGACGACAGCGTCGGGCTCGAAGCGAATTGCACGATCGACCGTACCGTAGACGCTCTTCAGGATGCGCGGCAAATGCCTCAGGATCGACAGCGGCCCCATGACCGCGACATCCGACATCGGGAAATCTGAGACGAAGCCTTCCGCTTCCATCTCGTCGCCGCCCACACCCGCAAGCGTCAGGCGGTCGCCGACACGCTGGCGCAGGGCGGCGATCAGCTTGGCGCCGAGCGCATCTCCGGAGTGCTCGCCCGCGATGAGAAAAATGCGCAGCTTCTCGTTGCTGGCGCCGGATGCGTTCGGCTGTGCGCGGCTTGCGGCGTCGCTCATGATGCGGCTCCGTTCTGATGATCGCGGATGACGATGAAAAGGCCGCTTGCTTCTGCCTCGGCGACGATTGCGGCCGGCACCGCGGCCGCCTCTCGTGCGATCGCAAGTCCGGCATAGCCGGATTTCGCAACCGCTTCCATAACCGGGCGGGTCAGATCCGACGTCTCCCGCAAAGCGGCCACGCCACGCCGCCTGCGCGTGATGCTCGCCCACTGACGCAGTCCGGCTGCGCGTGCGATCGTGGCCTCCGGACCTTCGTCGACTTCAACCGCCAGCACGTGATTGCGCACGACGACGGCGGCGCGTCCCACGTTAAAGGGGGTCAGCGCATCGAGCACCGCGAGGCCTTTTACGGCATCGTGGGTCGCGTGCTTCTCGGGCGCGATACGGCCCAAGCAGCGGAACTTCACGACGACATTGCGCGGGTTGAAACGGCGCGGCGGTGCTTCTTCCTGGCGATCCTCCACACCCTCGACGAAGACGCCCGCGGCATCGGCCCGCTCGAGCGTCAGCGCGCGTTCGGCAACGACTACCTTGCCGGCTTCCACGGCGATGCCGTCGAGCCCCGCCTCGAGGGCTCCCTTGACCGTCGCGGGGCCGATGGCGGGCATGTCGACGCGCAGATCCTGACCGGGCTTCGAACGCTTGACCAGCACACCGGCGCGACCCACCCCGGCTGTACGCTTGGCCGCCCTGCGGGCGATCATGCGGTCGGTCCCCTCGGCGCCTTCGATGGCTTCGATTTCGTCTTCGGACACGATCACGCTCTGGCCGATGTCATAGGCGCCGAGCGCACGCACGAGCTCGAACCCTTTGCGGATGTCGGCCTGATCGCGAGCAGACGATGCGGTCTTGCCGATGGGGCCGGCGGCGATGACGAGATTTGGTGCGGCATCGCCCGGACCGATGATGGTGATCCCGTGCTGCTCGAAGAACCGCACGACGCGGCGGAGCACGCTGTCGTCGCCGCCGGATGCGACGATCTTCACGATCTGCGGAAGGTAGCGGAAAAAGCCGAGGTCGGGTTTCAGAATGCCGATCTCGGGGCGATGGACACGGCCGACGATGACCAGCTCAGTCGCGCGCGCTTGTTTGAGCGTGCGGATCATGGCGCCGATCTGGCCCCAGTTGACCCGGGTTACGGGGTGGGTGCCGAAGTCGGCATCGGCCTCACCCTCGATCGCGACGACGGCCACAAGGCGCCCCTCGCGCGCGAGCTCATCCGCGATCTCGCGGGGCAACTCGCCGCCTCCGGCCAATATTCCGACCCGCCGTGTGCCGTTCATTTGTGCCCGCGCCTGCCGCTGATCCCCGGAAGGCTATAGGACGGGCAGCAGGCAGCAGGCAACCGGCAGGATCATA
Source organism: Hyphomicrobium sp. LHD-15 (assembly GCF_031157355.1). Classification (GTDB taxonomy): domain Bacteria; phylum Pseudomonadota; class Alphaproteobacteria; order Rhizobiales; family Hyphomicrobiaceae; genus Hyphomicrobium_C. The sequence goes on along the minus strand of NZ_JAVIFT010000006.1, from coordinate 95,000 downwards.
AAAGAAAACAGCCGGCAGCGGACCGATTGTCCCTGCCGGCTGCCTATTGCCCGCTGCCGATTTTTTAGATGTCGAGGGTGTTGTCGCGTTCCCACTGCGTGAAGTGGGTCGAGAAGCTGTTCCACTCGTTGGTCTTGAGCTTGATGTAGGCGGACGAGAACTCGCTGCCGAGCGCTTCCTTGAGGCCGGTGTCCTTGTCGAAGTTACGGATCGCATCGAGCAGGTTGAGCGGCAGCTTGGGCGCGTCCTTAACGGTGTGCCCTTCCTGGTACATGTCGATGTCGAGGCGCTTGCCGGGGTGGGCGTTGCGCTCGATGCCTTCGAGGCCGGCCGCGATGATGACGGCCTGCAGAAGGTAGGGGTTGGCAGCGCCGTCAGGCAGGCGCAGCTCGAAGCGGCCCTTGCCCGGCACGCGCACCATGTGCGTGCGGTTGTTGCCGGTCCAGGTGACGCTGTTCGGCGACCAGGTGGCGCCGGAGAGCGTGCGCGGCGCGTTGATGCGCTTGTAGGAGTTGACCGTCGGGTTGGTGATGGCGGCGAGCGCTTCGGCGTGCTGCATGATGCCGCCGAGGAAATTGTAGCCCTGCTTCGAGAGCCCCATCTCGTCGCTGTTGTCGAAGAACATGTTGGTCTTGCCGGTCGCAGCGTCCCACACCGAGATGTGGGCGTGGCAGCCGTTGCCGGTCAGCGTCGGAAACGGCTTCGGCATGAACGTCGCGCGGAGGCCGTGCTTTTCGGCGACGGACTTCACCATGTACTTGAAGAACGAGTGCCGATCGGCGGTGATCAGCGCGTCATCGAAGTTCCAGTTCATCTCGAACTGGCCGTTGGCGTCCTCGTGATCGTTCTGGTATGGGCCCCAGCCGAGTTCGAGCATGTAGTCGCAGATTTCGGAAATAACGTCGTAGCGGCGCATCAGCGCCTGCTGATCGTAGCAGGGCTTTGCGGCCTGGTCCTTGGGATCGGAAATGCCGGTACCGTCGGCGTTGATCAGGAAGTATTCGCACTCGACGCCGGTCTTGACGCGCAGACCCTTGGCGGCGGCCTTGGCGACCTGGTTCTTCAAGACAACGCGCGGCGACTGCGCGACGTTCTTGTCCTCCATGACGCAATCGGCCGCGACCCAAGCCACCTCGGGCTTCCAGGGAAGCTGGATGAGCCCTGCCGGATCCGGCATGCCGAACATGTCGGGATGGGCGGGCGTCATGTCGAGCCACGTCGCAAAGCCCGCGAAGCCGGCGCCGTCTTTCTGGATTTCCGCGATCGCGGCGGCCGGTACCAGCTTGGCGCGCTGGAAGCCGAACAGATCGGTGAACGAGATCATGAAGTAGCGGATGCCGCGCTCTTTTGCGACTTGAGCCAGATCCTGTGACATATGCTTTTCCCCGGACACGGTTACATGTGAGTTGGCGATCGATTTTTGCTTCCAGAATTTCCAAAACATCGATCGTCTCGGACTGAATGAAGATGCTCCGACCCGAGAGCCGGAGCTTCGCTGCTAGAGATTCCCCTGCCCTGGGATCCAGCTCGTTCCCGAAAGCGGAACGCGCGCCATGGCGGCCGCCTCGATGGTGAGAGCGCAGAGATCCTCGGGCTCGAGATTGTGGACGTGATTGTGCCCGGCGGCGCGTGCGATGGTCTGCAGCTCGAGCGTCATGACCTTGAGATAGTTGGCGAGGCGGCGGCCTGCGCGAACCGGATCGAGGCGCTTCGCAAGCTCCGCATCCTGCGTGGTGATGCCGGCCGGATCGCGTCCCTCATGCCAATCGTCGTAGGCGCCGGCCGTCGTGTTCAGCTTGGCATATTCGGCTTCGAGGTCGGGATCGTTGTCGCCGAGGGCGACCAGCGCGGCGGTGCCGATCGAGACCGCATCCGCGCCCAGCGCCAGCGCCTTCGCGGCATCGGCGCCGTTGCGGATGCCGCCGGAAACGATCAGCTGCACCTTGCGGTGCATGCCGAGATCCTGAAGCGCCTGAACAGCAGGCCGAATGCAAGCGAGCGTCGGCTGGCCGACATGTTCGATGAAGACTTCCTGGGTGGCAGCGGTGCCGCCCTGCATACCGTCGACGACGACCACGTCAGCGCCGGCTTTCACGGCAAGCGCGACGTCGTAGTAGGGCCGTGCGCCGCCGACCTTGATGTAGATCGGCTTCTCCCAATCGGTGATCTCACGCAGCTCGAGGATCTTGATTTCGAGATCGTCGGGACCGGTCCAATCCGGATGGCGGCAGGCCGATCGCTGGTCGATGCCCTTGGGCAGCGTGCGCATCTCGGCGACGCGATCGGAGATCTTCTGGCCGAGCAGCATGCCACCGCCGCCGGGCTTTGCGCCCTGCCCGACGACGACCTCGATGGCATCCGCTTTGCGCAGATCGTCGGGGTTCATGCCGTAGCGCGACGGGAGATACTGATAGACGAGCTTTTCGGATTGCCCGCGCTCCTCGGGCGTCATGCCGCCGTCGCCGGTGGTGGTCGATGTGCCGGCGAGGGTTGCGCCGCGTCCGAGTGCTTCCTTGGCGTTGGCGGAGAGCGAACCGAAGCTCATGCCGGCGATGGTGATCGGGATCTTGAGCTCGATCGGCTTCTTCGCGAAACGGGTGCCGAGCGTCACTGCCGTCGAGCATTTCTCGCGATAGCCCTCGAGCGGGTAGCGCGACATGGAGGCGCCGAGGAACAGGAGATCGTCGAAGTGCGGGACCTTGCGCTTCGCGCCGCCGCCGCGAATGTCATAGATGCCGGTTTGCGCGGCGCGACGGATTTCCGAAAGCGTGTAGTCGTCGAAGGTTGCGGATTTGCGGGGCGTGGTCGGCGGATTTTGATAGCTCATCAGTAAGCGTCCGCGTTGTCGATGTTGAAGGTGTAGAGCTTGCGTGCAGAGCCGTAGCGCTTGAATTCCGAAGTCTTGACGTCGGTCACGCCCGCCTTCTCAAGCAGTGCAGACAGGGCCTCGTGATGCTCGGGGCGCATCTCTTTCTCGATGCAATCGGCGCCGAGGCTCTTCACTTTGCCGCGCACGAACAGCTTGGCTTCGTAGATGCTGTCACCGAGCGCATCGCCCGCATCGCCGAGCACGACCAGATGCCCGCTCTGCGCCATGAACGCCGACATGTGGCCGATGTTGCCTTTGACGACGATGTCGATGCCCTTCATCGAGATGCCGCAGCGCGAGGAGGCGTTGCCTTCGATCAGCAGCAGGCCGCCGCGGCCTGTCGCGCCGGCGTACTGGCTCGCATCTCCCTTCACGACGACCTTTCCGGACATCATGTTCTCGGCCGTGCCGGGCCCCGCGGAGCCGTGCACGACGATGGTCGCGTGCTTGTTCATGCCGGCGCAGTAGTAGCCGACGGAGCCGCGAATGGTGACCGTGATCGGCGCGTCGACGCCGACCGCGACCGAATGCTGGCCGCGAGGATTCAACACCTCCCACTCGGTTTCGTTGGTTCCATCCTTCAACTGGTGGAGACTGCTGTTGAGCTCGCGGAGCGACGTTTTCTCAAGATCGATCGACCGCATGTTGTCAGCGCTCCCAGAAGTAGACGGTTGCAGGCTCGGGCTCCCAGACCTTTGCGTCCTCGATGCCGGGCAGTCCGGCCAGCGCGCGATACTCGGAACCGAACGCGACATAATCGTCGGTTTCGGCCAGCACCGCGGGCTTGCAGGCGATGGGATCGCGGAGCACGCCGAAGCCGTTCTTGGTTCCGACGACGAAGGTGAAAAAGCCGTCGAGATCCTCAAGGCTCTTTTCGAGTGCCTCGCCCAGATTGAGGCCCTGGTTCATGCGCCAGGTAAGATAGGCCGCGGCGACCTCGCTGTCGTTCTGGGTCTCGAAGGTCATGCCGTCGTGCTTGAGCTCGCGGCGCAGGTTGTTGTGGTTCGAGAGCGAGCCGTTGTGGACGAGGCACTGGTCGGGGCCGGTCGAGAATGGATGCGCGCCCATCGTGGTGACGGCGCTCTCGGTCGCCATGCGCGTGTGGCCGATGGCGTGCGTGCCGGTCATTTTCGCAAGAGCGAAGCGCTCGGCGACGTCGGTCGGGTAGCCGACCTCCTTGTAGATCTCGATGGAGTCGCCGCTGCCCATGATGCGGATGCTCGGATGGCCGGCGCGGATGGCCTCGCGCGCCAAGTCGGCCTTGTCGGCAGGGCAGGTCAGAACGGCGTGGGTCGATTTGATCTCAAGCTTGGCTTTGGCGTCGATCGCCTTCTCAACCGCCTTTGCTAGACCGTCGAAATCCGTGTCGGGATCGGGAGACTGCAGGGTGATCTTGGCCTTGCCGGACTTCGGCGCCCCGTAGACCGCGAAGCCCGCAGAATCCGGGCCTCGCTCGCACATCGTCGCCAGCATTCCGGCCGTCAGCTCTCCGAGCCGAGGCTCAAGCGCCTTGTTCTTGATGAAAAGGCCGACAATCCCGCACATCGGTCACCCCCCGATTTCGTTTGTTTCCTAAAAGTTGACTAAGCAGCAACAAACCACCAATTCCACTGGTATGCAACTAATTTTCCTGTAGGGATAATCTGGAAGGGTTTCGGCGCCACTTTTCGTAATTGAGGCGGGCCAGCCGGTAGGCATCCGGGATTGAGAGGGCCCAAACAAAAAGCCCTGCGGCCGAGCGGCCGATGAACGAGTGCTCCGGCGTGGTCGTGTGCCAGGAGACCAAAGCCAGAAGAAGCGCGAAGAATGCGAAGCCGAAACCCCGTTGCGGCTGTCCCACTGCGACGTGCCCCATTCCGGGCAGTACAATCGCCAATGCAAGAACCATGTAAGGATTGAGCGGGCGGCGGGTCTGGGTCATGCGTAGAGGGCCTCTCTCTCGGTTTTTTCGATCGGGGCGCGGAGGGTTTCGAGTTCCGCAAGCGCCGCTCCAAGCTCATCGGCCGTGACGACAGCCTGATCAAAGACGGCCTGGCGCAACAGCAGGTATTCGCCACGCCTCCCCTCGTCGGCCTGGCGGATGATCCGCAGTCCCTGAGGCGTGATGTCAATCTCCTTGACGCGCGGATCCTCAAGGATCCTAGCCATTGACGGCGTTAGTTTTTCCAGGAGTTTCGCGGCGCCGGCATGCTCGCTCCGCACGATCACCTCGCTCGGAAACGACGGCGGCGTATCGAGGACGTGAAGGTAGCCCGTCGTCAGGCTGTAGAACTCGTATCCGGACGGGCGAACGAGCACGGCGAGGCCGCTCGTAACGTCAATGCGGTCGAGCATCGTCACCTGCAGCCAGAGCTGGGGAAGTCTCCGGATGGTCATTGTGTCGCTGATCAGCCGGACGTCGACATTGCGACGGCCGCAGCGCCCGCTGATACGCGGAAAGCTGTCTCCGTCGTGGGTGAGTGCATAGCGATCGAACACGTCTGCACAACCATCGAGCAGACCTATGCGGCTCAGCCGCAAGGCCTTGTGATCGCGCAACGCGAGCCAAACGAGGGGGCTGGCGAAAACCAGCAACAACAGTGCTGCCGAGGCGTTGGACACAGGTCTCTCACTCCGCTCGAACTTGATCGGAGACCCAGGCGGGACCGTGGCCCGTCGGGGCCTTATGATTGGGTGTTGCGCATGGCGCGATCCGGGCCTGCCGAACCGCGCCATGCCGTCTTGGATCGGATCAGTATCCGACCGGCTTAGGCCAAGGCATCGTGAACTGCGCTCCGCGACGCACGAACTTGTAGCGGTGCAGCGCGAACCACAGCGAAGCAACGATGTAGAACACCATCATCGCGATGAGCTGCGTGCCGTAGCCCAGGAACACCGCGAAGTAGGTGGCGGAGCACAGGAGCAGCAGCACGATGGCCGGCAGCGGATGGAACGGGTGCACGTAGCCCCGCTTGATCGTGCCGAGCGGCCACTTCTGCCGGAACATCATGACGCCGATCGCCATGTACGTGTACTCGAGCAAGCCCGACAGGATCGAGAACGTGATCACCTGATCGAGCGGAGCGAAGTACGCGAACACCAGAGCCACCGGCACCAGGAACACGATCGACCGATAGGGCGTGCGGTACTTCGGATGCACCGCGCCGAACACCTGCGGCAGATAACGATCGCGGCCCATCGAGAACCAGGCGCGGGATGCGTCGTTGATGCAGCCGTTGGCGGAGGCCAGCGTCGAGAAGATCGTGCCGATGAACAGCAAGACCATCAGGACGTTGGAATCCGTGAGACGGGCCGCATCGAACAGAGGCGTCACGGCCTGACCCAGATATTCCCACGGCATGATGCCCGCGCAGATGTACCAGGTCATCGTTGCTGCGATCAGCAGCGTGATGATGCCGGTCATGGTGCCGAGAGGGAGGGCGCGCGCTGGCGAGCGGACCTCTTCGGCGGCCTGCGTCGTGCCCTCGATGCCGAGGTAGTACCACATGCCGAAGTGAAGGGCGGCGAGCACGCCGAGCCAGCCATAAGGCAAGCCGGTCAGCAGTTCGCCGTGCTTCATGTAGACGCTGCTCCAGGGCTGAACTGCAAAGAACAGCACCCAGATCGCAACGAACGCGATCGCCGTGATGACGAGGTTGAACGTGAGCGTCGCGTAGACACCGCGATAGTTGAGCCACGCGAGGAACATGATCGTCAAAACGATGAACGGCTTATCGTGGGTTTCGGGAAACCCTGCCATCGAGCCGACCGTCTGCACGAGGTAGCCGAGCGTGATGGCGTTGGCCGCTTCGAGCATGGTGTAGGCGAAGACCAGGAACAGGCCCACGTTGAAGGCCATCAATGGCCCAACGATGTGCTTGGCCTGGGCATACTGACCGCCGGCCGCAGCGACCGTGGAGGTCACTTCGGAATCGATCATCGCCACGCAGGTGTAGAGAAGACCGGCCACCCAGCAGGCGATCAGCGCGGCGATGGCGCCGCCTTTGCCGACTGCGAAGTTCCAGCCCATGTACTCGCCCACGAGCACGATGCCGACGCCAAGCGCCCACACGTGACCCGGACCAAGCACGCGCAACAGCGAGATCTTCTCGCCGTGAATTGCTGTTGTCTGAGTCACCGGTGACCTCCCTGGTGGGTCGGATCGATGACGAGCGCATCTTCGATTTCACCCTCCTGGGACGAGGTCAGCAGCTCTTCGCTGTAAGTCCGGTCCGTGCGAATGAGATCGATCAGCATCCATAGGCCGAGGAGCGCGGAGAGGCCCCAGGCCGCGTATTCGAGCAGTTGGAAATTATTCACGGGATCCCCTCCCTCACTTTTTGCCGTTGAACCGTTCGTCGATCACGTCCCGGTATTCCTTCCGGGACCAGTGAAAGACGATGAAGAAGTAGCCGAGCACCACCAGGGCGGTGACCGCGAGTTCGACAGGGTCGAACGCGTAGTCGAAGCGCGCGGCGATCAGCTCAGCGGCCGATGTCGCGTTCTCTTCCGTTTTGGGTCCTGGGGTGAAGCCAAGCTTCTCCCACTGGGCCTGCATGGTCGCGTTTTGACCCATACCGGTCCACGAGGTGTCCTTCAGCTCGAGCATGGTTTTGCCGCCGCCCGCAAGGCCGAGATAAAGCGGCACGAAAAGGGCAGCGAGCACGAGGGCGAGGAGAAAAAAGGTATCGAAAGTCTGGCCGATCGCAGACTGCGTCGGCGGCTTATACGGCGTCTTGGCCATGGCTCTTTCTCCCCTACGCCTTCGACTTTTTCATTTCGTCGAGGTAGTGGATGTCGAGCCCGTAGATGTGCTCCTTGTCTTCCGCGTAGTGGCTGATCATCGCGAGGATCGATGCGGAATTGAACAAGAGAACGAGACCGCCGGCGACGCCGAGGGCCTCCAGGACGCCGTCGGTCGGAGCGCTTTCCGACAATCGCCAGTAGACGAAGCCGTAGACCGCCCAGAGAACAAGAACTGCGCCGAACGCCCATATGCGGTCGCCGGCGAACATAGAATGGACGCGTGGATCCGATGCTTTTTGTTGCATTAAACTCCCCCTTGGATGGGTTTTGAGGGTTCCTCCTGGTGTTGCCTGTGAGGCAACCTTTTTTTATGTGCGGAAAAACACTGCGTCGTGCTGCCGCAGTTTGTCAAGGCGTTTGATTCCATAACGAGCAGATTTGGCACCAGAATGCCTGTTCAGTGGGCAATTCTGGCTTGACTCCCAACCCTTGAGTGGTTGGAAATAAACTTGCACGGGGGGAATGCCGGTTTCGTAGGCAGCCGCGCGCGGGCAGCGGTGCGGCGGCTCGCTCTGGTCAGCATGAAGGACCGGTTCCGTCATCGGTTATCGCCTGGCGTGCGGTCGAGATGTCTGACCTCGGCCAAACTGCTTCGAACCCTCGAATTGGGCGCAGCGATCAGCGCTCTCAAAAAGCGCGTGATGACGTCTCGAAAAAGTCCGGCCGGTTGCGTTGGCGGGAAAATATCTAGCGGGGCGTGATTTGCTCGCGAAGATTTACGTAACTTCGGAGTGCAAACAGATGTCCTCGGTATTTTTCTTTGCTCACTCGTTAGTTGCCAAGACGTCGGCACTCGTGGTTCGATAGGGTGACGAGTGTTTCAGTGTTGATGCTCTTGCCGACGAGACTTTCGCCCCGCATTTTCGAATTTCCCCTTCCTGTTCGATTTGTCGATTGAATACGGCAGGGTTTGAAAAATTTTTATGGGCTGCCGCGCATGAACCAGAGATCGGGAGGCCCCTTGAAAAAGGACAGCAATACCGAGGCAACGACCGCCGAACCGCCTCGCGGTGACGTCAAGGGCCGCAAGGCGCTGTCACAGGAGGAACTCGCCGAGGTGCTGCAGGTGGTGGAGCCCAAGGAGGAGCAGGATCCTCATGCGCTCCAGGGCTCACGCGACAGCATGCTCGAAGTCGCAATCGGCCGCGAAGTGCGCGCCTTCCGAAACAAGCTCGGCATCACGGCTTCCGATCTTGCACGCGCGGCCGGGCTCTCGCTCGGAATGCTGTCGAAGATCGAGAACGGCGTCACGAGCGCTTCGCTCACGACGCTGCAACGGCTGTCGAAAGCGCTGGGCGTTCCGGTCACGGCGCTGTTCCGCCGGTTCGAGGAGCGGCGCAATGCGGTGTTCGTTTCGGCGGGCCAGGGACTGCTGATCGAGCGGCGGGGAACACGCGCGGGACACCAGTATCAGTTGCTCGGGCACTCGGGCGGCCAGGCGGGCGGCGTCGTGGTCGAGCCGTATCTGATCACGCTGACGGAAGAGTCGGATGTGTTCCCGCTGTTCCAGCATGCGGGGCTCGAGCTCATCTACGTTCTCGAAGGTGAGGTGGTCTATCGGCACGCCGACAAGCTTTATCCGATGAAGCCGGGCGACAGCCTGTTCTTCGATGCGGATGCGCCGCACGGCCCCGAGGAGCTGGTGAAGTTGCCGATCCGCTTTCTGTCCGTCATCAGCTACGGACGCGAGCTGCCCTAAGACCATGATTGCTTTTCTTTGAAACGCAATCACGCTCTAGGTTTTTGATGAGACCTATGATTCACGCTTCGGGCTTTTCCTGCGCTGCCGATTCACGCCGCGCCCGCTAGGGGACGCGACGATCGGAGCGCTTGGGTCCGAAGCGATCATGGCCACCTTAGTGGGACCGATGATTCACGCTTCAGGCTGATAGGGCCTGAAGCGATCATGGTCACCTTAGTGAGACCGATGATTCACGCTTCGGACTGATAGGGTCCGAAGCGATCATGGTCTGACGGCTTTTTGATCTTCCTATTCGAGATCCGCGAATGCGGGCGCGTAATCGACACGCCCTGACCGCGCGGAAAGCTCGCTGCCGTCGAGCGCAAGGATCATAAAGTAAGGCCCAGCGTACGGCGTCTCGAAGCCGACTGCTCTCCCGACGTCGAATCCAAAGCGGCCGTAAAAGGCCGGCTCCCCGAGCACGAAGATCGCCTCCCACCCCGCAGCCTTTGCCTCCGCCAGTCCGTTGCGGATCAATTGACCGCCGATCCCTTGCCTGCGGCGGTCAGCTCGAACCGCGAGCGGCCCGAGGCCCAGCGCTTTCATGGGCGCATGCATCGGAGAGAGCATGAGGTGGCCGGCGATCGTGCCGGCATCCAGCGCAACGAGTGAGAGCGTCGCGTCGCCGTCACGGCGCAGCCGATCGACAAGGTCGGCCTCTGCAGACGTCGGGAACGCCGCGAGATGAAGCGCCCGGATGGCGCCGACGAGATCCGGCGTCTCGGGGCGGATCAGCATCCCGCGACTATGTCAGCGCGCTTTGCAGGGAGCGCACGAACGTCGAGAGACCGGTCATGCGGTCACGCCGTAGGCGCTCCGCGGCGAGGATCGCGCGAAGCCCGGCGCTGCTTTCCTCAAGATTGGCGTTGACGATCACATAGTCGTACTCGGCCCAATGGCTGATTTCGTCGGAGGCCTTGGCCATGCGCTTGGCCACCACATCGGGCGGATCCTGGGCGCGCTGCGTCAAGCGCCGCTCGAGCGCGTCAGCCGACGGCGGCAGCACGAAGACGCGCACGAGATCGTTGGCCATTCGCTCGGACAGTTGCTGCGTGCCCTGCCAATCGATGTCGAACAGCACATCGCGGCCTTCCGCGACGGCCCGTTCGATTGGTGCGCGCGGCGTTCCGTAGTAGTTGCCGAAGACTACGGCCCATTCGAGAAGCTCGCCAGCCGCGATCATCGCCTTGAACTTGGCTTCGTCGAGAAACCAGTAGTCGCGCCCATCGACCTCGCCGGGGCGCGGCGTGCGGGTCGTCACGGAGACGGACAGCGCGATGTTCGGATCGGCCTCGAGCAAAGCACGGGCGAGCGAGGTCTTTCCGGCGCCCGACGGCGACGACAGCACGAGGAGTAGGCCGCGCCGCTCGATCGTCGGATTTTCGCTCGTCATAGTCGCCTCCCCGCGTTCTGTCCGCAGGGTTTAGACCATGTTTTCCGAAAATGGAAAACCGGGATGGCGCGAGAGATAAGCGCGGCCCCTTATTCGATGTTCTGAACCTGCTCGCGCAGCTGATCGATGACGACCTTCAGCGCCAGCCCGGCGTGCGCGATTTCCTGATCGCCTGCCTTCGAGGTCAGCGTGTTCGCCTCCCGATTGAACTCCTGCGCCAGAAAATCGAGCTTGCGGCCGATGGCCCCCTCCTCGCGCAGCAGCGCGCGGGCGGCCTCCACGTGGGCGGCGAGGCGCTTCAACTCCTCCTCCACGTCGGCGCGGGTGGCAATCAGCACGGCTTCCTGGTGGAGGCGGACAGGATCGAGGCCCTGGCCAGTCTCGACCAGTCGGGCAACCTGCTCCGCAAGCCGGCGGCGGATCGCCTCGACGCTGCGCGAGGGCGAGGCCTCGACGACGTTCGCGAGGCGCGCAATCTCGTCGATCTGGCGGCTCACAACCTGCTTCAACCGGGCGCCTTCCTCGCGGCGCGCCGTCACCAGGCCGGTAATCGCGCTTTCGAACCCCTGAATTACGGACGCCTGCTCGCGCGCGAGGGTTTCCTCGTCGTCGGCTTCCTCGACGACGTCGAGCACGCCCTTCAGCCCGAGCAGGGTTTCAACGCGTGGCTTCTCCGCGCCGGTGTTGTGGCTCAGGCGCGTCGCAAGCTCGAGCACGCGGTCGAGCACTGCTTGGTTGATGCGCACGTCACTCACCTGCGCACGGCGGGCCACGCTGAGGTTGGCGTTGATGCTGCCGCGCGACATGAGCTTGGCAATGCGGTCGCGGATCTTGGGCTCGACGGCCTCATAGCCGGTCGGCAAGCGCAGACGAATATCGAGGCCGCGATTGTTGACGCTCTTTATTTCCCAATGCCACGTCGCGCCATCGATGGCACCGTCGCTGCGGGCGAACCCGGTCATGCTTTGCAGGGTCATGTGACTATCCGGAGTGGTTCGCTTGCGGGATTGCTTCAAACGCGCGCCGATCAGCGCCCGCGCGACAGAGGTACGCGGCGGCAGGAGCGCTCGCAAGCGTCGCGTGCGGGTGCGGTTAGCGCTTCGGTTTGCGGACCGGGAGCGGCATGGTCGAGGCCGTTGCCGGATTGGGGGCAGCGCCTGCTTGCTCAGCGCCAGCGGCGGGAGCCGCCTCGCCGCCGGTGTCTTCAGCCGGCGGACTCGGAATTTCCGTTACCGGATTGGCGACCGGCGCAGCAGCGGCGGCAGCTCCTTCCGGCGCATCCTTGGCGGCGGCCTGGCGCGCGCGCATGTCCTTCTCGACCTTGCGCCAATTGCTTACAGCGGCATTGTGATCTTTCAGGGTGGCCGAGAAAATATGGCCGCCGGTGCCGTCGGCTACGAAGAAGATGTCGCCGTGCTGGGACGGATTCAGCGCGGCCTCGAGCGCGGGGCGACCTGGGTTGCAGATCGGCGTCGGCGGCAAGCCTTTGATCTGATACGTGTTGTGCGCGTTCTTCGTGTCTTTCTCTGACTGCAGGATGGGCTTCCCCCACTGCACGCCACCGCCATAGATGCCGTAGAGGATCGTCGGATCCGACTGCAGCGGCATGCCCTTCTTCAGCCGGTTGACGAAGACACCGGCGATGCGCTCGCGCTCGTCGGCGCGGCCGGTTTCCTTCTCGATGATCGAGGCCATCACGACGGCCTGGTCGGGCGTCGCGAACGGCAGCTCGCCTTGCCGGCGCTGCCAGGCTGCTTCGAGCACCTGCTTCTGCTTCAGCTGCATGCGCTCCAGAAGCTCTTGGCGCTGCATGCCTTTCTCGATGCTGTAGGTCTCGGGCAGGATCGAGCCTTCGGCCGGGATCTGCGTTACCTCTCCCGACAGGTTCTCCTCGCCCTTGAGGCGCTCGACGATCTGCTGGCTGGTCAGGCCCTCGGGGATCGTGACCTTGTACATCACCGACTTGCCTTCGGAGAGGATCTCGATGACCTCACGAATGCTGACGTTCGGCTTGAACAGGTATTCGCCGTGCTTGAGCATCACATCTTTCGGACGCATGCGGCTCTGCACGTAGTAGTTGGCCATGAAGGCCAAGCGGCTCGAAACGACCCCTTCGCGTTCGAGGTCGTCGGCGATTTCGTTGCTGCTTGCGCCCTTGGGAATGACGACGGTCTGCGAGAGCGTTAGGGGGCCAGGGCGGCTGTAGAGATGGCCCATCAGCAGCGTCAAACCGCCTGCGGTCAGCATCAGCACGAGTAGGATCGTCATCACGCCGCTGACGACGCGGGCGAACCCTGAAAGCACCCGGGATTCCTTGCGCTGGCGCATGCCGCGCGGACGTGGCGGCGCGCGTCCCGGCTCCAGGGCCTCGGCCGGGCTTCTCGGGCGAACCCCGTCCCGCCGCGACAGCGTGGGCGGCACATCCCGGCGACCTCTACTCATCAACCAGCTCCCGTCTCGCGTCCGCTCCCTGTCGCGCCGCGTCCCCGACGGCGAGCAGGCAATCCCTTTGAGGCGGGCTTTATATCCGCGCGCCTCGTCACGCCACGACGTGATCGCGGGATTGTGGCAAAACCCCGGTCAGAACGGCCTTAACCGGCAGCTCTCCAGGGACCTCACCGGGTTGGTCAGGCCACCTTGCGCATCACGAGGGAGGCGTTGGTGCCTCCAAACCCGAAGGAATTCGAGAGCACCGTGTTGATCTCGCGCTTCCTCGGCGTCTTCGGAACGAGATCGATGGCGGTCTCGACCGACGGATTGTCGAGGTTCAGCGTCGCGGGTGCGACCTGATCGCGAATGGCCAGGATCGAGAAGATGGCTTCGACCGCGCCGGCTGCCCCGAGCAGATGTCCGATCGACGACTTGGTCGACGACATCGAAAGCTTGGCCTGCGTGTTGCCGAACAGGCGCTCGACGGCGCCGAGCTCGATCTCGTCGCCCAGCGGAGTCGAGGTGCCGTGTGCGTTGATGTAGTCGATGTCGCTCGGCGCGAGGCCGGCGCTCTTCAGCGCGGCGCGCATGCAGCGGAACGCGCCATCGCCGGTCTCGGACGGGGCGGTGATGTGATAGGCATCGCCCGACATGCCGTAGCCGACGACCTCGGCGTAGATCTTGGCGCCGCGCGCCTTGGCATGCTCGTAGCTTTCGAGGACGACGACGCCGGCGCCCTCGCCCATGACGAACCCGTCGCGATCCTTGTCGTAGGGTCGCGAGCCCTCGGTCGGGCGGTCGTTGAAACCACTCGAAAGCGCGCGGCAAGCGACGAAGCCAACCATGCCGATGCGGCAGATGGAGCTTTCGGTTCCGCCCGCGACCATGACCTCGGCGTCACCCAACGCCACGATGCGCGCGGCATCGCCGATGGCATGCGTGCCGGTGGAGCACGCCGTCACGACGGCGTGGTTGGGGCCTTTGAGCTGATGCTTGATCGAGACATAGCCGCCCGCAAGATTGATCAGGCGACCGGGAATGAAGAACGGCGAGACGCGGCGTGCGCCTTTTTCCTTGAGCAGCAGCGAGGTGTCGGCGATGCCCGAAAGGCCGCCGATACCGGAGCCGATGAGAACGCCGGTCGACTCCTGCTTTTCGGGCGTGTCTGCCTTCCAGCCGGCATCGGCGAGCGCCTGATCTGCGGCTGCGACGGCGTAGATGATGAAATCATCGACCTTGCGCTGCTCCTTGGGCTCCATCCAATCGTCGGGATTGAACTTGCCTTCGGATTTGTCGCCGCGCGGGATGAAGTTGGCGATCTGGCACGAGAGGTCGGAAACCTCGAATTCCTCGATGCGCCGTGCGCCGCTCTTGCCCGCCAGAAGATTATTCCAGGACGCTTCGACCCCGCAGCCAACCGGGGAAACCAGGCCTAGGCCAGTGACGACGACGCGGCGCAATTCTCTCATGTGCGTTCCATGGATAAGGAGCTCTGACCTTCAACGCCGGGCGATCAACTTGCCAGGCCTTGTGGTGGTCTCTGTTGCCACGAGACGCGCCCCCGCTACGCCCCGTTTCCCAGTTCCTGAACACGCGACTTTCGAACCCGCTCAAGCCGCCTTGGCTTCAAGGTCTCGCGGACATCTCGACCGACGTGACGTCGCCTCGATCTCCGCTTGCTTCCTCGGCCGTCGGCGGCTCGCCCATTCGAGGCACCCGCTGGCACCTCGAATGCGCGTGTTCGAGAGCAAACCGGCCTTAAGCGGCGGTTGCGTTCTTCTCGAGGAACTTCACAGCATCGCCGACCGTCAGAATGTGCTCGGCGGCATCGTCCGGAATCTCGCATCCGAACTCTTCCTCGAACGCCATGACCAGCTCGACCGTATCAAGGCTGTCAGCGCCCAGATCGTCGATGAAGCTTGCGTTCTCAGTGACCTTGTCGGCCTCGACGCCAAGATGCTCTACAACGATCTTCTTCACGCGCTCTGCGACATCGCTCATCGTCTTCCCTCGTGTCCCTGCTCTAATCTTCTGGTTGCTATCGTCTTCTCGGGTCCCGTCGGAGCGGAACGCACAAGATGAAGTCGTGTCTCGTCCAGCTTCTGGCGGCGCCATTCAAGGGGTGTGTCCCGGACGACAGCGCGTGAGCGTTGATCGTTAGGGCCTTTCCCAAAGCTGCGCAGCAAAAAAACGAGGCTCGTTAACATATCTCCCTAGGCTTGGCCAGCACTGCCCCCAATGCAACGGGCTGCGAATAGCCCGCATCGAGAGCGACACATTGCCCCCGGTTGCAGATTGCGGCCCGCGCAGCCGAGGGAGTTAACCAAAACCGTCGTCAAATCATCGCCATGCCGCCGTTTACGTGAAGCGTTTGTCCGGTCACGTAACCGGCTTCGACGCTGGCAAGGTAGACGGCCGCGGCGGCGATGTCATCGGGCGATCCGAAGCGCTGGGCGGGGATGTGCTGCGAGATCTCCCCTTTCTGCTTGTCGTTCAAAACATCGGTCATCGCGGTCTGGATGAAGCCCGGCGCGATCGAGTTGGCGGTGATGCCGCGGTTGGCGACCTCGCGAGCCAGCGATTTGGTCATGCCGATCATGCCGGCCTTCGAGGCTGCATAGTTGCCCTGGCCGGGGTTGCCGATGATGCCCGAGACCGACGAGATGTTGATGATGCGGCCATAGCCCGTCTTCGAGCGCAGCATGTGGCGAGTGGCGGCGCGCATCAGCATGAAGGTCGAGGTCAGGTTGACGGCGATCACGTCGTCCCACTGCTCGTCCTTCATCACCATGAACAGGTTGTCCTTGGTGAGGCCGGCGTTGTTGACCAGGATGTCGACGCGGCCGAGCTTGGCGGATGCGGCATCGATCAGCTTGGAGACGGCTTCCTTGTCGGCGAGATCGCAGGGCACGACGTGCACGCGCTCGCCGAGTTCGGCGGCCAGCGCCTCGAGCTTGGCAACCTGACGGCCGGAGATCGCGACCTCCGCACCGGCTTTGTGGAAGGCGCGCGCGATGCCTTCGCCGATGCCGCCGGTCGCGCCGGTCACCAGCGCCTTCTTGCCGGTCAAATCGAACATTGTGTGGGGTCCTTTTCGATCACGTTATGAGCTGAGCTTGGGCCAAGCGGCCTCGATGTCGGCGGGCGTGCCGAGGCTCGCCGCTTCGAGCGACTTCTCGATGCGCTTGGCAAGACCGGCCAGCACCTTGCCGGAGCCGATCTCGAAAATGTCGGTGACGCCGTTCGCGGCGAGATACCCCACGCACTCGCGCCAGCGCACGGTGCCAGTCACCTGCTGCACGAGCAGGCGGCGGATCTCGTCCGGATCGCTGACCGCGCTGGCGACGACGTTGGCCACGACGGGGACGACCGGCTTGTTGATGGCAACCTTCGAAAGCGCATCCGCCATCGCGTCGGCGGCGGGCTGCATTAGCGCGCAATGGAACGGCGCGGAGACAGGGAGCGGAACCGCGCGGCGCACGCCATGCGCCTTGCCGATCTCGGCGACGCGATCGATCGCGGCCTTCGAACCCGAGAGCACGACCTGTGTCGGCTCGTTGTCGTTGGCGACCTGGCAGACGTCGCCCTGGGCCGCTTCGGCGGCCACTTTTTCGGCTACGTCGAGACCGACGCCGAGCAGCGCCACCATCGCGCCCTGGCCGACCGGCACCGCGGCCTGCATGGCCTTGCCGCGCAGCTTCAGGAGGCGAGCAGTATCCGACAGCGAGAAGGCGCCGGCAGCTGCGAGGGCCGAATATTCGCCGAGCGAATGGCCGGCGACGAACTTCACGGTATCGGCGAGCTTCAGGCCGCGCTCGCGTTCGAGCACGCGCAGGACCGCGATCGAAACGGCCATCAGCGCGGGCTGAGCGTTCTCGGTCAGCGTCAGCGTTTCCTTGGGCCCTTCCCACATGATGGCGGAGAGCTTCTGGCCGAGGGCTTCGTCGACCTCGTCGAACACCGCGCGAGCGACGGGGAAGGTTTCGGCCAGCTCGCGGCCCATGCCCACATCCTGGCTGCCCTGTCCGGGAAATACGAATGCGCGTGCCACGCTCGCTCCTTTTGTGATTTGTTCGTCCCGTATCCGGCGGCCAAAGGCGCACGTCGGGATCTCAACGTTCTCCCGCGCTTTCGACATGTTGGCCCCGTGATTGTCAAGACCCGGGGGAACAGGGGCCACGAGGGTGCGTGAATTGGATCGGGGATTCGCTCGGAAATTGAGGCCCATGAGGAGCAGACGCATGGTTTGGGCGCTGGTGGTTTTCGTCGCGGTGGCCGCAGCCTACATTCTCGCCTGGCAGTGGGATTTGCTGCCGCGGGACGTCATCGCCACCGGCACGATCCAGACGCGGGACGGCAAGACGCTGAAAACGCGCCAATTTTACAGATCGACCCGGGAGGACGCCTATAAGTCTCCGGCGCCGGGCCCGCTCAAGCGGGAGGCTGTGTGGGAGGTGCAATTGCCGAGCGGCCGCTGGATCGACTGCGATGGCGCGGATTGCCTGGCGGCTTACGAGAAGTCGGCCGGATCGGCAGGTTAACCCTCTTCCCCCTTGCCGACGGCGGCAAATCCCGTATAAGTCGCGCCGTCACGCGCTTCGGTTGGAGGCTGAACGGGGCCGCGGAGCTATTCTCAGCTCGGCGGCAAGGTCTATTGGGTATGCCCAATAGAATCTGGGCTTGACCCAGGTTTTCCTGTCCCCCGGTGTCTTCGCTCTTTGGGTGCCTTTGGGCCTTTCTAGGGCCCATGAGGGGCTTTGCGCCGAAGCGGGATCGTGATCCACGGCTCTTTGAGCCGGCGGTCAACTCGAAACGAAAGGCCAAACATGCCCCTTTACGAGCATGTCTTCCTGGCACGCCAGGACGTCTCGCAACAGCAGGTCGAGGCGCTTCAGAAAGAATATACCGACGTCATCACCGAAGGCGGCGGCAAGATCACCAAGACCGAGTACTGGGGCCTCAAGGGCCTCGCATTCAAGATCAAGAAGAGCCGCAAGGCCCACTATTCGCTCTTCAACATCGACGCGCCCGCAGCGGCTGTCGCCGAGATGGAGCGTCGCATGGGTCTTTCGACCGACGTCATCCGCTTCATCACGCTGCGCGTCGAAGAGCTCGAGACCGAGCCTTCCGTCATGATGCGTAAGCAGGATCGCGACGAACGCGGTGGCGATCGTGGCGCAGGCGGCGGGTTCCGTGGCGGTGATCGCGGCGGCTTCCGTGGCGGCGACCGCGGTGGGTTCCGTGGTGGCGATCGCGGCGGCTTCGGCGGCGGCGAAGGTGGCTCCACGTTCCGTGCCCGTCCTCCGCGCGAGGGCGGCGATTCGCGCCCGCCGCGTGAAGGCGACCGTGGTCCGCGTCCCCCGCGTGAGGGTGGCGATCGCGGTCCGCGTCCGCCATTTAGAGACAACAAGCCGGGCGGCAGCACCGGATCGGAGGGCTGATCATGGCTGAGATTCAAGAAATCGCCGCACGCCGGCCGTTCCACCGTCGCCGCAAGACCTGCCCGTTCTCGGGCGATCAGGCGCCGAAGATCGACTACAAGGATGTGCGTACGCTCGGCCGCTACATTTCCGAGCGCGGCAAGATCGTGCCGTCGCGCATCACGGCCGTTTCGGCCAAGAAGCAGAGAGAGCTCGCTCGTGCCATCAAGCGCGCGCGCTTCCTCGGCCTGCTTCCCTACGTCTTGAAGTAAGTTTCGACCTACGTGCCGAAGTGAGTTCGGCCGTAGGTTTTTCTGGGTTGGATGAGCGGGGCTCTCTTGTTTGCCCCCTCACCCTAACCGCATCGAATGCGGGACAGCTGGGGTTATGAGAACAACTTATCTGGCAGGTGCTGGCCTTGGGCTGGTCGCGGCGGTGGTTTTCGCCTCTGCGACCACGGGACCGCTGTTTGTCCGCTTCTTCCTGTTCTTCATCACGCCGCTCGCGATCGCGCTCGCCGGCCTCGGCTGGGGCTGGCGTGCGGCGGCTTTTGCCGGCGCTGTCGGCAGCGGAATCGTGCTGCTTTTCGCAGGCCCGACCGTCGCGTCGATTTTCGCGCTGACGCAGGCCGCGCCGATGATCCTGCTTACCTACCTCGCGCTGCTCGGACGGCCGCTCGCTGAGAATTCCGGCGAGGTTCAGAGAAATGTGCCGGCCCACGACGATACCTCGGAAGACGCCGCTCCGCTTCTCGAATGGTATCCGGTCGGCCGCCTCGTGATCTGGTCGGCTGTGATGGCGGGCGTCATGGCGATTGCGTCGCTGCTGCTGCTCGGCGGCGACCTCGAGCTTCTGCGCAAGGCGCTGGGCGAATTCATCAAGACCACGGTCGTGGCCGAACTTCCGCAAACCAACGGGCAGGTCCAGCTCAGCGAAGCCGAGATCGCCTCGCTTTCGGAAATCGCGCTTTCGGTGCTACCGGGCGCATCCGCCATGTCGTGGATGGCGAGCCTGCTGTTCAATCTGTGGCTCGCGGGACGCATCACGCTTGCGTCCGGCCAGCTCGGACGGCCGTGGCCGGATCTCGCCGCCATCACCTATCCCGCCGGTACGCCGCTCGCTTTCGGCGCCATGCTTCTCGCAACGACGCTTGCGGGCTATCCGGGCCTTGCCGCCTCGGCCTTCGCGGGCGGGCTTTTCACCGCCTATCTGCTGCTCGGCCTCGGCATTCTTCATTATACGACGCGCGGCAGACCCTGGCGTCCGTTCGCGCTGTGGGCGCTCTACGGCCTCCTGCTCGTCGTCAATATCTGGATCGGCTTTTTCGTCGCCCTGCTCGGCCTCGCCGAAACGGTCCTGCATCTCAGGGCCCGCTCGCACAGTTCGCCTGGGGCTCCCCCCGGTGCGCCGCCACTCAATCGCAACTCTTGAACATCTTCAAAGGAGCTAACCCCATGCAAGTCATTCTTCTCGAGCGTATCGGCCGGCTTGGCCAGATGGGCGACGTCGTCAACGTCAAGAACGGCTACGCCCGCAACTTCCTCCTGCCGCAGAACAAGGCTCTGCGCGCAACCAAGGAAAACATCGCGCACTTCGAGACCCAGCGCTCGCAGCTCGAAGCCAACAACCTCGAACTCAAGAAGGAAGCCGAGGCGGTCGCCACCAAGCTCGAAGGCAAGATCTTCACCGCGATCCGCTCGGCCGGTGACACCGGCCAGCTCTACGGCTCGGTTTCGACCCGCGACATCGCCGACGCCGTCACGGCCGGTGGCTTCACGATCGAGCGCCGCCAGGTGGTGCTCGACCGTCCGATCAAGACGCTCGGCCTGCACGACACCAAGGTCGCGCTGCATCCTGAAGTCGTCGTCAAGGTCGTGCTCAACGTCGCCCGCTCGGATGAAGAAGCCGAGAAGCAGGCTCGCGGCGAGGACGTCACGGTGATCAAGGACGAAGCGCTCGAACTCGAGACGTTCAATCCCGACGCCGTGTTCGAAGAGGGCGCTGCTCCCGAGGGCGAAGGCGAAGAGCAGGCCTAATCGGCCTGGCGCTTTCCGCGCTGCAGTTTCGGCGGGTCGAGCAACGCTCGGCCCGCCTTTTTCTTTTTCCCTCGCAGATCCGCCCGCGACGGGTCATGCGCTGCCGATTGCGCGGAGTTGCATAACGGACGCGGAAAAAGCTTTGCCGGTCCGCCCCGATGTGAATTCCGGGCACCCCCGCAACATGGCTGCGCAGCGGTCGCCGGGTTAGTCTGTTCACGTTGTTTTTTGCGTTTGATTCGCCTCACACAAGCGCGAAATTTTGGGGGTGTGGGTATCGGGGACGGGCTGGCTTGCAGCTCGCGGCGACTCGGGCGCTGAGCTAGGTTCCCCGCATGGCAAACCAAGCACTCCTCCTCCCCGAAAAACTGCGCGAAGCCGCGACTGCGGCCGAGCCCGTGCAATTCCGTGAAGCTCCGCACAACATCGAGGCGGAACAGGGTCTGCTCGGTGCGATCCTGATCAACAACGAGGCCATGGACCGGGTCTCGGCGTTTCTCGAACCGGTGCATTTCTTCGATCCCCTGCACGGGCAGATCTACGAGACCGCGGGCAAGATGATCCAGGCCGGCAAGCAGGCCACGCCGATCACGCTCAAGACCTTCTTCGATGCGGCCGAGCCGATCGATCAGCATCTGACCGTGCCGCAGTATCTCGGGCGCCTGGCTGCCAACGCAACCTCGATCATCAACGTCGAGGACTACGGACGCACGGTCTACGATCTCGCGGTGCGCCGCTCGCTGATCGTGCTCGGCGAGGACATCGTCAACTCGGCGTACGATGCGCCGATCGATTTCCCGCCCGAAAGCCAGATCCAGGAAGCCGAGAGCCGTCTCTACGGTCTTGCCGAAAAGGGCAAGTATGGCCAAGGCTTCATGTCGTTCGGCTCGGCCCTCACCCACGCCATCGACATGGCGAACGCGGCCTACGAGCGCGACGGGCACCTCTCGGGCCTCTCGTCCGGTCTTACCGATCTCGACAACAGGATGGGCGGCCTGCAGTCGTCGGACCTCATCATCCTCGCCGGTCGTCCGTCGATGGGCAAGACGGCGCTCGTCACCAACATCGCCTACAATGTCGCCAAGGCCTATCGCTCGGAGAGGCAGTCGGACGGCACGGACAAGACGCTCGAGGGCGGACGCGTCGGCTTCTTCTCGCTCGAAATGAGCGCCGAGCAGCTCGCGACACGTATTCTCTCCGAGCAGGCCGAGATTGCCTCCGAGCGCATCCGCCGCGGCATGATCAACGAGGACGAGTTCCGCAAGCTCGTCGCCGTGTCGCAGGAAATGAGCCGCGCACCGCTCTACATCGACCAGACCGGCGGCATTTCCATTGCGCAGCTCGCAGCGCGCGCCCGCAAGCTCAAGCGCCAGAAGGGCTTGGAACTGCTGATCGTCGACTATCTTCAGCTGCTCTCCGGCTCCTCGAAGAAGGGCGATAACCGCGTTCAGGAAATTACCGAAATCACCACGGGTCTCAAGGCCTTGGCGAAAGAACTCGCGGTGCCGATCATCGCGCTGTCGCAGCTCTCGCGTCAGGTCGAGCAGCGCGAGGATAAACGGCCACAGCTGTCCGACCTTCGTGAATCTGGCTCGATCGAGCAGGACGCCGACGTTGTCATGTTCGTGTTCCGCGAGGAATACTACGTCGAGCGGCAGAAGCCGCGCGAAGGGACGCCGGAGTTCAACGATTGGCAGACGCAAATGATGGCGGTGTCAGGCAAGGCCGAAGTGATCGTCGGCAAGCAGCGTCACGGTCCGGTGGGCACCGTGCAGCTCGCGTTCGAAAGCCAGTACACGCGCTTCGGCAACCTGGCCAAGGAGTTCCAGCTCCCCGAGCGCTACGAGTGACGCCGCGCACGAAAGCTTGCGGAGGTATTTCGATTGCTCGCTTCTCACGTGTCTGGATTCCGACCTTCACCGGAATGACGCTGCAAATGCGGAGAGCGATCGCAAGAACGGGAGTTTGCGAGGCATGACCGGTCTCGCGCTCCCGCCCGAGGCGACGGGCCTCATCACCATCGATCTCGATGCGCTGCAGGACAACTGGCGGACGCTGGCAAAGCTCGTCGCCCCTTCCGAATGCGCGGGTGTGGTCAAAGCCGACGCCTATGGGCTCGGGGCCTCCGAAATCATCCCGGCGCTCAATCTTGCCGGATGCCGCACCTTCTTCATCGCGACGCCCGAGGAAGGGCGCGCGGCCCGCCAGCTTGCGCCCGACGCGCGGCTGTTCGCGCTCGACGGGCTGCTCGGCGGCTCGGCATCGCTGCTGCGCGCAGCCAACGTGACGCCGGTGCTCTCGAGCCTGCCCGAGATCGAGGAATGGGTTGCAGAGGCGTCGCAAGCGGGGCGGCCTGCTCCGGCGGCGCTGCAGATCGATTCCGGCTTGAACCGCCTCGGCCTCAGCGAAGCCGACATCAAGGCGCTCGTCGCCCGGCCGGATCTCCTAGCCGCTCTCGACATCCGCCTGATCATGAGCCACCTCGCGTGTGCCGACGATCCGGCCGATCCTCACAACGACGCGCAACGCGCTGAGTTCGATCGCAGGCGCGCCTTGTTGCCGCCAGCACCTGCAAGCCTTGCTGCGTCCGATGGCCTGATGCTCGGCAAGCCCTTTCACTACGACCTGGTACGACCCGGCTATGCGCTCTACGGCGGGCAGGCGTTCGGGGGAGGCGCGACGCCGGTCAATCCCGTCGTCACGCTACAGGCCCGCGTGCTGCAGGTGCGTACGCTCTCGGCCGGCGATAGCGTCGGCTATTCGGCGACGTGGCAGGCTTCGCGCCCAACACGCTTAGCTGTGGTGGCGGCCGGCTATGCGGACGGTCTTGCCCGCGCACTCAGCGCGGCTTCGGGCGAACCGGGCGGAAGCGTGCTGGTCGCCGGGCAGCTCGCGCCGATTGTCGGGCGCGTTTCGATGGATCTCATCACGATCGACATCACCGATGTTGCGGGTAACGTCACGCGAGGCGATCTCGTCACGCTGATCGGACCTGGGCTTTCGATCGAAACCTTGGGTCGCGCGGCCGGAACCATCGGCTACGAAGTGCTGACCCGGCTCGGCCCGCGCTTCGTGCGCAGCTATACCGGCGGCGGGGCCTGAGATATGGCCAAGGCCGCGAAATCGAGCTTCGTCTGCCAGAGTTGCGGAGCGATCTCGTCGCGCTGGGCGGGCAAGTGCGGCTCGTGCGGCGAGTGGAACACCATCGTCGAGGAGGTCAGCGCCCCTCCTCCGCCCGGTTCCGGCCTCGCAAAGGCGAGCAAAGGGCGGGCGCTGTCGCTCGAATCCCTGGCGGGGGCACCAGAGGAAGCGCCGCGCCTGCTGATTGGTATGCCCGAACTCGATCGCGTGACCGGCGGCGGCCTCGTGCCGGGGTCGGTCCTGCTGATTTCGGGGGAGCCCGGCATCGGCAAATCGACATTGCTCTTGCAGCTCGCAGCCGCGCTCGCCCGCAAGGGGCGCCGCGCGATCTATTTCTCGGGCGAAGAGGCCGCCGCGCAGGTGCGCCTTCGCGCCAGCCGGCTCGGGCTCGCGGATGCGCCGGTGGCGCTCGCGTCGGAAACCAGCCTGACCAACATCCTGGCGACGCTCGGCGAAGAGAAGAAGATTGATCTCGTCGTCGTCGATTCCATCCAGACGCTGTGGACCGATGCGCTCGAAGCCGCGCCGGGCTCGGTCAGCCAGGTGCGAGCGGCGACGCAATCGCTGGTGCGCTACGCCAAGCAGGCGGGATGCGCGTTGCTGCTCGTCGGGCATGTCACCAAGGACGGACAGATCGCAGGCCCCAAGGCCGTCGAGCACGTCGTCGATACGGTGCTGTCGTTCGAAGGCGACCGCGGCCACACGTATCGCATTCTGCGCGCGACCAAGAACCGCTTCGGCGCAACCGACGAGATCGGGGTGTTCGAGATGGCGGGCGCCGGCTTGCGCGAGGTCGCCAACCCGTCCGAATTGTTCCTCGGCGAGCGCGATGCCACAACTCCCGGCACCGCGGTGTTCGCCGGCATGGAAGGCACGCGGCCGATCCTGGTCGAGATCCAGGCGCTGGTCGCGCAGTCGGGCCTCGGCACACCGCGACGCGCCGTGGTCGGCTGGGAGCAGAGCCGGCTCTCGATGCTGATCGCGGTGCTGGAGGCGCGCTGCGGCGTCTCGTTCGCACAGCACGACGTTTACCTCAATGTGGCCGGCGGGCTTCGGATCGTGGAGCCGGCGGCAGACCTCGCGGCGGCTGCGGCGCTGCTCTCCTCGCTCGCCAACCACGCGCTCGATCCCCAGCAGATCCATTTCGGTGAAATTTCGCTGTCCGGTGCCGTGCGGGCCTCCCCCCACATGGGTCTTCGCCTCAAGGAAGCCGCCAAGCTCGGGTTCACAGACGCCGTCATTCCGGCCGCCGGAGACCTTTCCGCCGACGGCGCCAAGATCGGGCTTCAGCGGATCAGCCATCTCAAGGAGCTTGCGGAGGGGCTTCTGCCATGCGACTGAACGGCCAGGGATACTTACAAACCGTGCCACCAACGCTTCCCATATCCGGAGGAGCCTAGACCATGATCGGGCCGCTGACCTATCTCGACGCCGCCGTGCTCGCGGTCTGCTTTATTTCCGCGCTCCTCGCGATGTACCGGGGGTTGACGCGTGAGCTGATGTCGATCCTGTCGTGGATCGCGGCTGCCGGCGCCACCCTCTATTTCGTGCTCAATCACAAGAAGGTGGCCGAGGACATGGCCGCCCAGCTCAACACACAGGTGGCGGTCGCGCAGATCGCGATCGGAGCTGTCATCTTCTTGATCGTGCTCATTATTGTGCACCTGATCACGGCCCGAATCTCGGATGCGATCCTGGATAGCAGCGTCGGCATGATCGACCGCATCCTGGGCTTCCTGTTCGGGCTTGCCCGCGGGTTCCTGCTGGTCGTTATTCCCTATATGTTCTACGCCTCGTTCGTTCCGGACGAGCAGAACCACCTGCCGTGGGTTCGCGACGGTCTGTCCACGCCCTATATCCGCTCTACCGGCAACGTGATCCGGGGTGTGCTCGAAACCTATATGCCGACCAGTCTGTCGCAGCCGGCGGCCCCGGCCGAGCCGCCTGCGCAGTAACCTCGATGCGCCAGCTGGTGACAGATCCGCGACATTCACAACCAGTCTGCAACAAAGCTCTTTAACGGTCGCGCGATTATCATATATTCCGCGCATGCAACGGCGGGGCTTTCCCCCCGGTAGCGTGCGACTAGCACCCGTTGCGCTTTGTATCGCGTAGCAGTTGCGGCGGATGCTTTAGCGGGAGGCAGCCATGGCGCACGATCATGCTCATGAAAGTGAGCAGGCTCTCGATAGCGAGGGCGACAAATTTCCAGATTTCGGCCTGTCTCGGATGGGCGACGATAGACTCCGCGAAGAGTGCGGGGTCTTTGGCGTTTTTGGGCACCCCGAGGCAGCCGCTATCACGGCGCTCGGCTTGCACGCGCTGCAGCATCGCGGCCAGGAAGCAGCCGGCATCGTCAGCTACGACGGCAAGCAGTTCCATTCGGAGCGCCGCCTCGGCCTCGTCGGCGACAACTTCAACGAAGCCGGCGTCATCCACCGCCTCAAGGGCAGCATGGCGGTCGGGCACAACCGCTACTCCACGACCGGCGAGCCGGCCCTCAAGAACGTCCAGCCGCTTTATGCGGACATCGACACCGGCGGCTTCGCCGTCGCCCACAACGGCAACCTCACCAACGCCCTCACGCTCCGCCAGGAGCTGATCAGTTCCGGCGCGATCTTCCCGTCGACCTCCGACACCGAGGTCATCCTCCACCTCCTCTCCCGGTCCAAGAAGCGGCGCATGGTCGAGCGCTTCGTCGAGGCGACGCGGCAGATCGAAGGCGCCTGGGCTCTCGTAGCGCTCACCAACGACATGCTGATCGGCGCACGCGATCCGGTCGGTATCCGCCCGCTCGTCATCGGCCGTCTGGGTGACGCTTACGTGCTCGCCTCAGAGACCTGCGCGCTCGATATCGTCGGCGCCGAGTTCCTGCGCGAAGTGGAGAACGGCGAGGTCGTCGTCATCACCGAAGCCGGCCTCGAAAGCCATCGCCCCTATCCGCGCCGCCCGGCCCGGCCCTGCATCTTCGAATACATCTACTTCGCCCGCCCCGACAGCATCATCGGCGGCCGCTCGGTCTACGACGTTCGCCAGCAGATGGGCGTGCAGCTTGCCCGCGAGACGCCGGTCGATGCCGACGTCATCGTGCCGATCCCTGACTCGGGCGTTCCGGCGGCGATCGGTTTCGCGCGTGAATCCGGCATCCCGTTCGAGCTCGGCATCATCCGCAACCACTACGTGGGCCGCACCTTCATCGAGCCCGAGCAGCAGATCCGCGCGCTCGGCGTCAAGCTCAAGCACTCGGCGAACGCGGGCGTCATCCGCGGCAAGCGCATCGTGCTGATCGACGACAGCGTCGTGCGCGGCACCACCTCGAAGAAGATCGTTCAGCTGATGTACGAAGCGGGCGCGAAGGAGGTGCATATGCGCATCTCGTCGCCACCGATCACGCACTCGGACTATTACGGCATCGACACGCCGAGCAAGAAGGCGCTGCTGGCCGCCAATTACGACCTCGAAGGCATGCGCGCGTTCATGGGCGCGGACAGCCTGTCGTTCCTGTCGGTTGACGGTATCTATCGCGCCGTCGGCTACGAGGGTCGCGATTCACGGGCGCCGCAGTTCACCGATCATTGCTTCACCGGCGAATACCCGACGGAGCTCACCGACCAGAACGGCTTGGCCGGGACGCGCCAGCTCTCGCTTCTGGCGGAAGTGGGTTAACGCGATCAGGCTTGATAAGCCTCGTTTTCGACGGGCACCTGGAAACGGGTGCCCGTTTTGCTTTCGAGGCCTTTGCTCAGTGTTCAGAAGGGCCGCTGCTCCCGGCCTGACTTGCATCAGCCTTTTGATTTCTCCTTTCGCGCCTGCAGTATCCGACCAATATCCTTTTCTCTTGGAAACTAATCGCCGAGACTGCACTACTCTCCTCCCGGCCTCTGCGCCTACAGTCGTGCCTCGGCTCGCAACAAGACATCAAAGACACCAAACCATGTCCTCCCGCCCGCGCTTCAAGGATCGTATCGCCCTCGTCACCGGAGCGTCGCGCGGCCTCGGCCGGGCGTTTGCCCTCGCGCTCGCCCGCGAAGGCGCGCATGTGGTCGTCTGCGCGCGCAGCGCCGGAGCCCTCGAAGACCTCGACGACGAGATCCGGGCCATCGGCGGCAAGGCCACCATTCTGAAGCTGGATCTCAAGGCCGCCGATCGCATCGACCAACTGGGACCGGTTCTGTTCCAGCGCTGGGGCAAGCTCGACATTCTGGTGGCTGCGGGGGGAATCCTGGGCTCGCTCTCGCCG
This sequence comes from Hyphomicrobium sp. LHD-15, assembly GCF_031157355.1. GTDB lineage: Bacteria > Pseudomonadota > Alphaproteobacteria > Rhizobiales > Hyphomicrobiaceae > Hyphomicrobium_C. The sequence continues at coordinate 66,945 of NZ_JAVIFT010000006.1, read as the reverse complement.
CTGCCCCACGTCACCGCTGACGCCTGGCAGCAAGTTCTCGACATCAATCTCTCGGCGAACTGGCGTCTGATCCGGACGCTCGATCCGCTGCTCAAGCGCTCGGACGCGGGGCGCGCGCTGTTCGTGACGGCGGCCGAAGCTTCCGGCGATCTCGCCTACTGGGGACCTTACGCGGTCTCGAAGGCCGGGCTCGAGGCGCTGGCAAAAACCTATGCGCACGAAGTCGCCAACACGGGTGTGCACGTCAACCTGCTCGATCCCGGCCCGATGCGGACGGGGCTGCGCGCGAAGGCTTTTCCGGGCGAGGACAAGGCGAAGCTTTCCGATCCGAGCGCGGTCGCGGCGTTCGCGCTTCCGCTGCTTTCGGCTGCGGCTACGGACAACGGCACGCTCGTGCATTTCGAGCCGCCGGCGGAATCGGCTGCCCAGCTCGCCGCCAGCAACGACGCCTGACGCCTCAGCTTTGGACGTTCGCTAGCTAGGTCTCTGATGAGACCGATGATTCACGCTTCGGACTGATAAGGTCTGAAGCGATCATGGTCTAATTTCAATGACCATGTTGTCGTAGGCGGGCTCGATGTGATCGGGCAGCTCACGACGTAGCGCGTCGTAATCGAGATCGCCCGTCATGTGGGTCAGCACGGCGCGTTTCGCGCGCAGCCTCCCGATGTGCTCCAACGCTTCCTTAAGCGAGAAGTGGCTCGGATGCGGCGTGTAGCGCAGCGCATCGATGATCCAGAGATCGAGATCCTCCAGCAGAGGGATTGAATCGAGCGGCAACGCCGAAACGTCCGGCGAATAAGCCACGTCTCCGAAGCGGAAACCGAGGCTTTCGATGTCGCCGTGGAACTGGCGGATCGGCAACGCCTCGATCGGGCCGCCTGCGCCTTCGATCGTGACCGGCTCGCCGGCCGTCAATGTTTTCGGGACCAGGATCGGCGGATAGGTGGAGCCTGCCGGCGTCTCGAAGCAATAGGAAAAACGGGTGACGAGGCTATGGCGCGTCACCGGATCGAAATAGCACGGCACGCGGCTTTTCATGGCGTAGGCGACCATGCGCAGATCGTCGATGCCGTGGGTGTGGTCGGCGTGATCGTGGGTGAACAGCACCGCATCCAACGCGTCGGCGCGCACGCTCAAAAGCTGCTCGCGCAGATCCGGCGGCGTGTCGATCAGCACGCTCGTGACCCCGCCTGGCCCGCGCCGCTCGACAAGCATGGCGCAGCGGCGGCGGCGGTTCTTGGGGTTGGTCGGATCGCACTTCCCCCACATGGCGCCGATGCGCGGCACACCTCCGGAAGACCCGCAACCGAGAATGGTGAAACGGTAGCTCATGAAGCGACGGCCCCGTTCTCTTGCGGGCGCTTCGCCTTGGTGTAGAGGCGGAAGAAGTTGTCAGTCGTCGCGCGCGCGATCTCGGCTTCGGACACGCCGCGAATGCGAGCGAGCGCGGCTGCCGTGTGCACGACATAGGCCGGCTCGTTGGTTTTTCCGCGATAGGGAACGGGGGCGAGGAACGGCGCGTCGGTCTCGACCAGAATGCGATCGAGCGGAACTTCGCGGGCGATGTCCTGCAGGGCTTCCGTCTTCTTGAAGCTGATCACGCCCGAGAACGACACATAGAGCCCAAGCTCGACGGCGCGCAGCGCCAAGTCGCGCCCGCCGGTGTAGCAATGAAGCACGGCAGGAAACGCGCCGTTCTTGTGCTCGTCTTCGAGCAGCGCGAGCGTATCGGCGTCGGCATCGCGGGTGTGGATTTCGAGCGGCAATCCGGTCTCGCGCGCGGCCGCGATATGTGCGCGGAAGCCTTCAGCCTGCGCTTCGGGGCTGCCGTTTTTGTAGTAATAGTCGAGGCCCGCCTCGCCGATAGCGACGACCTTTGGGTGCCGCGAGAGTGCGATGATCTCGCTCGTGGGGATCCCGCGTTCCTCGTCGGCATTGTGGGGATGGGTGCCGACCGAGCAATAGACGTCATCGAAGCGTTCGGCGACGGCCAGGATCTGATCGAACTTGCGGATGCGCGTCGAGATCGTCACCATCGTGGCGACGCCCGCAGCTTTCGCGCGCGAGACGACGCCATCGAGGTCGGGTGCGAACTCGGGAAAATCCAGGTGGCAGTGGTGATCGACCAGCATTGAACTCCGCCCTACTTCACCTCTCCCCTTGCGGAGAGGTCGGCGCGGCCTCGCCCTCAAGGTCATTACAATCGTCGGTGCGCACCCAAGTCCCTTCACACTGACCCTCTTCCAGTGGAGAGAGGGCTCGTGCACAGGCTCAGGCCGGCTCGGGCTTGTCGCCCTTTTTCGGTTTCGGCTGCTTCGGCGCCGGAGACGCCTTTGCGGCTTCGTCGGGATCGACGTAGCGCGGGAAGACGCCCTGCGGCTCGGGGATCGGCGTGCCCGGCACCAAACGGCCGGCTTCACCCAGCTTGGCGAACGCGCGGCTCTCGCCATCCGCCGGGAGCAGAAGATCGAGCAGCTTGCCCGCCAGCTCCGGCATGGCCGGCTGGGCGAGAATTCCGAACTGACGCACGATCTCGGCCGTCACATAGAGGATAGTCTCCATGCGTTTCGGATCGGTTTTCTTTTTCGCCCACGGCTCCTCCGCCGCGAAGTAGCGGTTCGCATCCGCGATCACGCTCCACACCGCGTCGAGATAGCGGGTGACAGCCTGCTTATCCATCGCGCTGCGTGTTTCGCCGTAAAGCGCATCGGCGGCAGCGAGGATGGCCTTGTCGGCGTCGCTCAGCTCGCCCGGCTCAGGAATTTTGCCGTCGCAGTTCTTGTAGATCATCGACAGCGAACGCTGCGCGAGATTGCCGAGGTTGTTGGCCAGATCGGCGTTGATGCGATTGGCGATGGCTTCGGACGAATAGTTTCCGTCCTGGCCGAACATCACTTCGCGCAGGAAGAAATAGCGCAGCTGGTCGCGGCCATATGCCCGCACGAGATCGAACGGATCGACGACGTTGCCGACCGACTTCGACATCTTCTCGCCCTTGTTCAGCACGAACCCGTGCGAGAAGATCCGCTTCGGCAGCTCAATGCCGGCCGACAGCAGGAACGCCGGCCAGTAGACTGCGTGGAAGCGCACGATGTCCTTGCCGATGACGTGCACATCCGCCGGCCAGAAATCGGCGCGGTTGCCTTTCGGCGTGTTCAAGAGGCCGGTTGCGGTCACGTAGTTGGTCAGCGCATCGACCCAAACGTACATGACGTGACCCGGCGCATCGGGAACCGGAATGCCCCAATCGAGCGTCGAGCGCGAAATCGAAAGGTCTTCGAGGCCACTCTTGACGAAGCTCACCACCTCGTTGCGGCGCTCGATCGGCAGAATGAAATCCGGGTTCGCCTCGTAGTGTGCGAGCAGGCGCTCCTCGTAGGCCGAGAGGCGGAAGAAGTAGGTCTCCTCCTCGGTCCACTCGACCGGCGTTCCGGTCGGCGTCGCGTAACGCACGCCGTCCCGCACCTCGGTTTCGCTTTCCTTGTAGTAGGTCTCGTCGCGCACCGAGTACCAACCGCCGTACTTCTTCTTGAAGATATCGCCGGCCTTTTCCATGCGCCGCCAGATCTCGGCGCAGGCCTCGTAGTGCCGCGGCTCCGTGGTGCGGATGAAATCGTCGTTGGAGAGACCAAGCGTCGCCGCCATCTCGATGAAGCGGGCCGCGTTGCGGTCGGCCAGCGCGAGCGGCTCAAGACCCTCCTTCACCGCCGTCTGCTTCATCTTGAGGCCGTGCTCGTCGGTGCCCGTCAGGAAAAACACGTCCTTGCCGTCGAGGCGCTCGAAGCGCGCGATGGCGTCGGAGGCGATGGCCTCGTAGGCGTGGCCGATGTGGGGCACGCCGTTCGGATAGGAGATCGCCGTCGTGATGTAGAATTTCTCTCGCCCGCTCATGAGACCTCGTTGGGGACTTTCCGTCGTCCGGTTGTGAATGGCCAATGGTTCAGGATGCCGAAGGTGCGGGGATATCCGTCACATTCGGATCGGGCGCTTTGGCATTCTGGGCAGCCGGGGCATGGTCGAGCAGGCTTTCCGTTGTCGGGCGGCACTCAGGTTACGGCACTCAGCCGCGCGCGGCAGCCTCGAGGCGCGCAAAGACGTCTAAAATCAAGGCGCGCCGGTCGAGGTTCAAGGCGGCCGTTTCGGCCTTGTCCGCGGCCACTCTTTCCCACAAGCCGGCCCAGGTGGCAAGCCGAGCCGGCCCAATCAGGCGGCGCGCCAGGGAGATCTCAGCGGGAGGCCCCTCCCCACGCGCCTCGGCGTTTACCAGCCTGGCGATGGCGTCCATCAGTAGCTCGAAGAACAGCTCGTAGCGCTGGTCGGCGGCCTGCCCCGACAGCTCGTCCGCAAGGGTGTGAACCGTGCCCCAATCGACGGCCGGCAGGCTGCCCAATATCGCGGAAATCCGGTCGTGCAGCACGAGGCCCTTGGCGGCGTGGAGCGACAGCAGCCGGCGCACGCTGCCCCCGGACAGGCGCGCGAGCCGGTCCCATTCCGACGGCTGCGGCGCCCCGCCCCCAACCTCCTCGCCACTGCCGGCAAAGGCCTGCGAGACGGCGCGTTTCAGCGGCTCGTCAGCCAGGGGAGCAAGATCGAGGGTGCGGACCCGGGAACGGATCGTCACCAAGAGGCGGCCAGGCGCCGACGAGATCAGCAGGAACACCGTGCGCGGCGGCGGCTCCTCCAGAGACTTCAGGAGCGCGTTGGCGGCGCTGACGTTCAGCTCGTCGGCGCGGTCCACGATGACGACGCGCCAGGCGTTCTCTTCCGTCGTGCGGCCGAGGAAGGTCTTGAGGCGGCGGACCTCGTCGACGGGAATGGTCGCGGGGAAGCGCTTGCCCTTGGTGTCGTAGGCGCGGCGGATTACCAGAAGTCCCGGATGCGAAAGCGCCAGCACCTGGCGCGTAGCGCGCGTTCCAGGTGCGATGTCGAGCGTTTCATGTGCGCGCTCGGCGGGGTCTGCCAGTACGTGGCGCGCAAAGCGGTAGGCGAGCGTCGCCTTGCCGATACCCTCGGCGCCCGCGATCAGCCAGCCGTGATGCATCCGTCCCGACGCGAACGCGGCCTGCAGCGTCTGCTCGGCCGCTTCGTGGCCGTACAAACGTTCGACTGCGCGCGGATGAGGAAAGCCGTCGAGACGGTCGGCCTCGGGCAGTTCCTCGATCTCCTGCACGGCGGGTGCACGGGCCATCGCTAGCGCGCCTTCGCCAACAGGCGATCCTCGACCGACCGCCAGATGTCGTCGGCGATCTCGTCGGGCGTGCGGCTGCCGTCGATGACGACGCAGCGGTCCGGTTCGGCGCGCGCGATATCGAGGAAGCCGTTGCGCAGCCGCTGATGGTACTCGGTGCCCTTGGCATCGAAGCGGGAAAGCTCTCCGCGCGCTTCGGTACGTTTCAAGCCTTCCTCGACTGAGAGATCGAGCACGAGGGTGAGATCCGGGAAGATCGGTGCGACGGAGTGGGTTTCGACCGCGCCGATAAGGTCACCTGGCACGCCGCCGAGCCGGCCCTGATAAACCCGCGTCGAGTCGATGAAGCGATCGCAGACGACCCAGGTGCCGTGCTCGAGCGCCGGGCGAATGACCTTCGCCACATGCTCCGCGCGGGCGGCGGCGAACAGCAGCAGCTCCGTTACCGGTTCCGGAGACGCCTGGAGCACCAGATCGCGGATGTTTTCGCCGAGCGGCGTTCCACCCGGCTCGCGCGCCACGACGGTCGGGATGCCGCCGGCGCGCAGGCGTTCGGCAAGCCGCGCCACCTGGGTCGACTTTCCGGCGCCCTCGCCGCCTTCGAAGGTAATGAACTGTCCGCGCGTCATGGCGCCGGAGACTAGAGGGAGTTGCTGCGGGAGGGAAGCGACCTCTCCCGCGCGTTATCGAAGCGCATCTTACCGATGAGACGGGACCAGGCGGAGGGCGAGATACAGCAGAGAATCGACGCCGCGCCAGTAGAAGCTCGCCTCGTCGACATCGTTATCCGCGTACAGCGGGGTTTCGCTGACGGCAATCGGCTCGGGGCTGCCCGGCACCGTGCTTGTCACGCGGAACATGGCGATCTGGTCGCCCTTCCTCACCGGCGGCTTCAGGGGGCCTTGATAGACGATCTCGCCGCGGATCTTCTGGTTGACCGGAAATTTCGGCAGGATGACCTCAAGATCGCCCTCGCCGGTCAACGGCACGTAGAAATCGGTGCCGCCCCAGACGCGCGCGTAGCCGACCTGCTCGCCGGCGCCGAACAGCTTGGCGCTGGAGACGCTCTTGGCGCCCCATTCGAGCATGCGACGGGTTTCCTCGCGGCGCTCCTTCTCGTCGGCAAGTCCCATGAGCACGCCGATCAGACGCCGCCCGTCCCTCACCGACGAGACGACCATTCCGTAACCGGCTTCCTTGGTGTGGCCAGTCTTCATGCCATCGACGCCGATATCGGCCGAGAGCAAGGGATTGCGATTGTAGAACTTGTGCTTCCGGTAGGCGAATTCCCGCTGTCCGAAAACCGGATAGAAATCCGGGTACTTCTTGATGATATAGCGGGCGAGCGTGCCGAGTTCGCGCGCGGTCATCAGGTGCTCGGGATCGTGGAGGCCGGTCGGGTTGCGGAACGTCGACTTGGGCATGCCGATGCGGCGCGCCTCCGCCTCCATCATCTTCGCGAATTCAGCCGTGTTGCCGGCCATGCCCTCGGCAACGGTGATGCAGGCGTCGTTGCCGGACTGCACGACGATGCCTTGAATCAGCTCGCTGATCGGGGTCTTCGAATTGATCGGGATGAACATAGCGGACGTGCCGGACGGCGCGCCGCCCGTGCGCCACGCGTTCTCGCTGGTCGGGAACTCGTCCTCAGGCTTGTATTTGCCATCCTTGAGCGCGCGGAACAGCACGGCCAGCGTCATGAGCTTGCTCATGCTGGCAGGCGGGACAAGCTCGTCGGCCGCCTTCTGATAGATGATCGAGCCCGAATCGTAATCCATCAGGATCGCGTTCGGGGCCTTGGTGGTGAAGCCGCCGGACTGCTGGGCGTTCGCTGCGGAGAGCCAGGCCGGCAGCAAGCCAAGCAGCGCGGCGGCAACCGTCAGCAACCGTCTCATCGGTGGATCCTCGCCGGGGCAGGTTGGCGTTAACTATGGCGCCGCGCGGCTCCGAGTCAATCCGGCGCTCGGCCTAGTCCGTCGTGGTGCTCGACGAAGTCTGCCAGTCCTTGGAGGGCATGAATATGGTGCCGGTTTCGAACGAGCGGGCGTCGTAGAACGGCAGCACGCGTTCAAAACTGACCGAGATCGGCTTGGGGCGCCCGCCCGTGCCGAACAAGTCGCTCTTGTTCTCGGCCTGCGTCAACGTCAGGGTGAATTCGTAAGGGCCGACCTCGCGGATGAGTTGCTCCGGCTTCTCGTCGTCGCCGCGCGTATAGAACAGCACGGATTCCGTGCGGCTCGTGCGTCCGGCCAGCGAGAGCGGCGCGAAGCCGGTGTAGCTGCGCGTGCGGGTGCGTTCCATGGACCACACGCCCAACTCCGCGGCGTAGAAGTGCTTCGTCTGTTTGGTTCTCGGATCGGTGACGGCGAGATCCATCTGCAGCACGGTTCCGGTCTGGGCGCCCTCGTTGGTGATCGTGACCGGCACCGAGATCATTTCGAAGTTCGAGTTGCTGTACGGCGAGGCGTAGTAAATCACGCGCGGCACGAACACCTCCAGCTCCGCGCTCTTGAGGGACGTATCCCAGAGGCTGTAGCCGGAGAAGACAACTGCCACGGCCGAGAGCAGCGTGGCCCCCAGTCCGCCCGAAAATCGCGACGCGTTTTCGACCGCGATATCGCTTCCGTCCTGAATGCCCTTCGTGGCGCTACGCAAAACCATTCTTAGTCCCCCCAAAAGTACGCGTCTCTTGCCGTTCAAAATTGTGCTCGCCGCTGCTTTTCACCAGCTCCGGCCGTTCCCCCACAAGCAACCACCGCGTGAATACATCCGTGGTCCGGGGATGCTGCTCCCACCAATCCGGCGAAGGTGTGGCCGTGCCGTTTTCAATGTTGCGGTGCAGCGTTAACGGGGGTGGGTAGGTCGGATGACACCCCGTTGAGTAGGACGATTGGCAGCGTCTTCGGGTCGTTGCGGGGTTACGGTCCTATCCCTATACCCAGACACACACAAATCGAGCACTCCACCGACTGTTCTCCGTTGTGAAAACACCCGAGAATTAAAAGTGTGGGGGCCTTTTGGGGGAAACGATTGAGATGCACAAGACCAAGGTCATTTCGGCCGACGAAGCCATCGCTCGCATCAAAGACAACGACGTCATCGCGACGACAGGTTTCGTGCAGAGCTGCATTCCCGAAATGCTGCATGCGGCCCTCGAAAAGCGTTTCGTCGAAACGGCAGCGCCGCGCGACCTTACACTCATCATGTGCGCGGGTGCCGGCGACAGCAAAGGCCTCGGCACTGGCCGCCTGCATCATGAAGGCCTGTTGAAGCGCGTGATCGCCGCCAACTTCGGCCGCATGCCGAAGGTCGCGCAGGCCGCGCAAGACAACAAGATCCAGGGCTACAACCTGCCCCAGGGCGTGATCTCGAAACTCTATCGCAGCTGCGCCTCGGGCAGCCCGGGCCTGTTCACCCGCGTGGGCCTGCACACCTACGTCGATCCCCGCCTCGGCGGCGGCAAGGTCAACACCGTCACCAAGGAAGACCTCGTCAAGCTGGTCGAAGTCGACGGCAAGGAGTGGCTGTTCTACAAGGCCACGCCGATCAACGTCGCGCTGATCCGTGCGACGAGCGCCGATCCTCTCGGCAATCTCAGCATGGAAAAGGAAGCCCTCACGCTCGACGTGCTGGCGCAGGCGATGGCCGCGCACAACAACGGCGGCATCGTGATCGCGCAGGTCGAGCGTCTTGTCGCCGACGGCTCGATCAAGCCGAAGGACGTCAAGGTTCCGGGCATTCTCGTCGATTGCGTGGTCGTCGCCGATCCGCCCGAGATGCACCGCATGAACTACGGCGTGATCTACGATCCGGCACTTGCCGGTGAAGTTCGCGTCACCGTCGACAGCCTTCCCAAGATGGAACTCGACGAGCGCAAGATCATCGCGCGTCGTGCCGCGTTCGAGCTACCGCCGAACGGCGTCATCAACCTCGGCGTCGGCGCACCGGACGGCGTTGCGAACGTCGCCAACGAAGAGAAGGTCACGCCGCTGCTCGTCATGACGACGGAAGCGGGTGCTGTCGGCGGCGTGCTGGCGGGCGGATCGAGCTTCGGCTCGTCGGCCAACGCGCATTCGATCCTCGACCAGAACCAGATGTTCGACTTCTACCATGGCGGCGGTCTCGACCTCACCTGCCTCGGCATGGCGGAGTGCGACAGCCTCGGCAACGTCAACACCAGCAAGTTCGGCGGCAAGCTCAACGGCTGCGGCGGCTTCATCGACATCTCGCAGAACGCGCGTGCGGTGGTGTTCGCGGGCACGTTCACGGCGGGCGGTCTCGAAATCGCGATCGAGGACGGCAATCTCCGGATCGTCAAGGAAGGCCGCGCCAAGAAGTTCGTGAAGCAGGTCGAGCAGGTTACGTTCTCGGGACAGTATGCTGCCGAGAAGGGCCAGCCGGTGATCTACGTCACCGAACGTTGCGTGTTCCAGCTCACCGATCACGGGCTCGAGCTGATCGAGGTGGCGCCCGGCATCGACATCGAGCGCGATATCCTGCCTCACATGGCGTTCAAGCCGCACATCCACAAACCGATCCCGATGAACCCGGCGCTGTTCCGCGACGAGCCGATGGATCTGCTGTCGGATCTCCTGAACCTCAAACTCAAGGATCGGGTCAGCTACGATCCGGCGCGCAACATCCTGTCGGTCAATCTCGAAGCCTGGAGCGTGCGCAAGAAGTCCGACATCGTCGATCTCCAGAAGGTGCTGGTCGAGGCATCGAAGGCTGCGGGGCGGCGCGTCTATTCGCTCGTCAACCAGGATGGCTGCCGCATCGCGGAAGACCTCTACGACGAATACGCGGACATGGTCGCCTACCTGGTGAAGCATCACTATGCGCGGACCGCGCGCTACGCGACGAGCGTGCTCACGCGGACGAAGCTGCAGGATGCGCTGCGCCGCCGCGGTCTCGAAACCCGCGTGTTTGAAACCGCCGAGCAGGCGCGCGCCGTTCTCGAGGAAGAGCTGGTCTGAGGCTCCGAGGAGTTTCGGCATAGCAATACAAAAGGGGCGCAGTGCGCCCCTTTTTCATGCGTGCCATGCGCACGTTCGCCGCCGTTCTATCAGTACCCGCCGACGGGTGATCGCACCGCCAGGGCTTCGCTCAGAATTTCGAGCGCTTTCCCGAGCTGACCGCGATTGCGGGCCGCGCCGAGGGCAAGGCGGATCGCGTTCGGCGGTGGCGTATCGGCCGCGAACGCTTCCCCAGTGACCACAGCCAACCCGCGCCCGTGCAGGTGGGCCGCGAAATGCGCCGCCGGCCAGCGCTCGGGAAGCGGTAGCCAGATGTGATGCCCATTGGAATGTGCCGAGTAAGTATGCCCCTGAAGCGCACCGCGCGCGAGTTCCTGGCGGGCGGCGGCTTCCGATCTCACGGCGTCGATGATCGCGTCCGCACTACCGTCGCGCATCCAGCGCGTCACCACCGCGGCCATCAGAGGGACCGGCATCTGCAGCGTCGATCTCAGCAGCGCCGTCAAACGTGCAGCGGCGTTGGCGTCGGGCACGACCACGAGGGATGTCCGGAATCCGGGTGCGAGACATTTCGAGAGGCTTGCGGCCAGGTAAGACCGTTCGGGGATGAGAGCGGATACCGGCGTGAGACCCGGCGCCAGGAACATGTAGGGGTCGTCTTCGATCAAGGTCATGCCGCGCTTGCGGATGACGTGCGCGATTTCGGCGCGACGTTCCGCACTCATGGTCGCCGTCGTCGGATTGTGGATGGTCGGCATCAGATAGACGATCTTGGCCGGCAGGGTTTTCGCTGCGCGATCGAGCGCCGTCGGCTTCATGCCCCCGGCATCCATGTCGACGCCGACGAGCTTCACGCCGCGCGTGGCGGCCGCTGCAATCAAGCCCGGATAGGTCAGCCGCTCGGTCAGGATGCAATCTCCCGGCGCGGCCAGTGCCGTCAGCAGACCGAACAGCGCCGGCTGCGTACCCGGCGCAATGACGAGACGATCCGGGGTCAGGCCCGGCACATGCGGCTGCAGCCAGTCCGCAGCGATCTGGCGTTCGCCGCCGGTGCCGCCGGGCTGCTGGTAGGTGAGATAGGCGGCGAGCCCGGAGCTGGCCCGCACTTCCGACAGGGCCTTGGCAAGGCGGCCGTCGAGATCGGCCTCCAAGGGCTGGGGCGGCAGGTTCATCGTCAGGTCGATGCCGGGCAAAGCTGCCGCGTGGGCTGCAAGCTGCGATCGCGCCTTGACGAAGGTGCCGCGCCCGACGCGGGCTTCGGTCAAACCCTGGCGCCGCGCCTCCGCGTAAGCACGGGTGACGGTGGTGAGATCGACGCCGAGGGCGCGGGCAAGCGCGCGATGGGTCGGCAGGCCCTGCCCCTGATGCAAACGGCCAGCCGCGATGTCATCCGCCAGTGCGTTCAAGATGCGCTGGTAGAGCGGCCCCTGGCGGTCGGAAATTGTAGGTGTCCAATCCATACAAGCGTGTCATTCAGCGCGTTGCGACTCCATACAATCTGGATTACACATCCGAAATCAGCTTGGACGTCAAATAATAAATCGGGAGGTCGTGATGACGGAAACAGGTCCATCCATGTCGACGGCGTTGCGCCGGGGCGCCCTGTGCTCTTGCCCGCAGTGCGGCGAAGGACGTCTGTTCCGCAAGTTCCTCAAGGTTGCCGACAGTTGCGAATCCTGCGGCGAGGAGCTTCATCACCATCGCGCCGACGACATGCCCGCTTACATCGTGATGTCGATCGTCGGGCACATCGTGGTGGGCCTCGTCCTGTGGGCCGAATTCACCTATGCGCCGCCGGTTTGGGTGCACTGGTCGCTTTGGCTCCCGCTCACCGTCGTCCTGACGCTTGCGCTGCTGCAGCCGGTAAAAGGCTTCATCGTGGCGCTGCAGTGGAAGCTCGGCATGCACGGGTTCGGCGCGCGAAAAGCAGCCCTCGCCCCAGCGCCCGTGTCCACGTCCTGATCCGGCTCTCTGAGCCAGTATTTTCGTAAGCTCAATTGAAAGGGCGCGACGTTGAGCGCCTCGTCCGACAGCCTGTCCCTGCGGGATGCACTTTTCGCCGTCGCGGTGACGGCTGTCTGGGGTTCGAACTTCGTGGTCATCCACGACGCGCTCGAGCACCTGCCGCCGCTGCTGCTCGCGGCATTGCGCTTCACCTTTTCGTTTTTTCCGGCTGTGCTGTTCCTGAAGCGGCCCGATGTGCCTTGGCGCTCGCTCGCGGCGTATGGAATTTTGGTCGGGGCCGGGCAGTTCGGCATCCTCTACATCGCCATGAACGGCCACATCACGCCGGGACTCGCCTCACTGGTGGTTCAGACGCAGGTGTTCTTCACGATCGCACTCGCGAGCGTGCTGACAGGCGAGAAGGTGCGGCCATTTCAAATCGTGGCGGTGCTGGTGGCTGCTTCAGGGCTCGCGCTCATCCTGACCCACACCGATGGAAACACGACGCCGCTGGGGCTCGGCTTGGTGCTGGTGGCTGCCGCTTCCTGGGCCGGCAGCAACATCGTGGTGCGGAGCTCGCCGGGCGTTGACATGTTGGCCTACGTGGTGTGGGCCAGCCTGTTCACGGTGCCCCCGCTCCTGCTGTTCTCGCTCCTGTTCGAAGGCTGGCCCGCGATCCGGACCGGTCTCGTCGAGGCGGATGCCGCGACATGGGGCGCGGTGCTGTGGCAGGCGATCGGCAATACGATGTTCGGGTACGCCATGTGGGCCTGGCTGCTTTCGCGCTATCCGGTGGCGACGGTCGCGCCCATGGCGCTTCTGGTGCCGGTGTTCGGGATCGCCTCTTCGGCACTGTGGCTCGGCGAGCCCTTACAGGACTGGAAGCTCACGGCGGCAGCGCTCGTCATGGCGGGGCTGGCGTTCAATCTGCTGTGGCCGAAGTTCGCTGCTGCGCGCGCGGCCAAGGCTGCGAGGGAAACCGCCTGATCCTCCTGGCGCGTCAGCGCATTGCCACTGCGATCAGGAAAAGTGCCATCACGCCGGCAATCGCGAAATCGGAGATCATCGCGATGTTCTCCTTGGCATTGCGTTCGCCCTTGAGCAGGTGGTTCACGCCGGCGAGGCCCAGGAAGATGCCGCCGGCCAACGCTGCCGCATTCGTCCAACCCGGGATCAGCAGCGCCGCGGCCGCAATCGAGCCGATCGAGAGGTTGGCGAAGCCAAGCTCCCGCACGATCACAAAGGACGCCTCATCCTTCATGCCGAGGATGTTGGCCGTCGTCTGAGGCTTTGAGACCTGGCTCACGCCGGCAATCAGCAGCCGAATCCCGATAGCCCAGAACACAAACCACTTCCCGATGAGCAGGAACAGGTCCGCGCCCGGCGCGAGGGCCATCTCGAGCACGACGGATGCGATGGGCAGCACGCCCATCAGGAGAACGACAATCGCGAGATACATACAGGCAAGCTCCGCTGGCACTCGTTCCGCCTACGGTGCATCAATTGCGCTCGAATGTCACTTCGTGCGGCGAATTCACGACTGCTGACGCTCTTCCTCCGGCGATGTCGGCACCGTGAACCCGCCCTCGGAGACCATGCGTGCGAAGAGTCCCCTGCCCTCCGCCAGCTCGCGGAAGCGCCCGCGTTCTACGATGCGGCCCTGATCGAGCACGAGGATCTCGTCGGCGTTGGCGACGGTCGAAAGACGATGCGCGATGATGAAGGTCGTGCGGCCTCGGCGCAGCCGGTCGAGCGCCCGCTTGATGCGGGCTTCGGTCTCGGCGTCGAGCGCGCTGGTCGCTTCGTCGAGCACCAGGATCGGCGCCTCCTTCAAAATGGCGCGCGCGATGGCGAGACGCTGGCGCTCGCCGCCCGAAAGCGCCACGCCGCGCTCGCCGATGACGAAGCCATAGCCGCCGGGCTTTCTCGCGATGAAGTCATGGGCTTCGGCCAGTCGTGCGGCGGCTTCGACCTCGGCCAAGGTGGCGCCCGGGCGGCCGATGGCGATGTTGTCGCCGATCGAGCGGTTGAACAGGCCGGCATCCTGGAACACGACGGCGATCTGCTGGCGCAGCGAGTGGAGCGTGACGTCGGCGATGTCATGACCATCGACGACAATGCGGCCGCTGTCGGGCGCACGAAGGCGCATCAGGAGCGAGAGCGTCGTCGATTTTCCCGATCCCGTCGGCCCGACGAGCGCGATGGTCTGGCCCGGCGCGGCGGCGAGCGTGACGTCGTGGACGCCCTGGTCGGTGCCCGGAAAGCGGAAGCTCACGCCCTCGTAACGCACTTGGCCCTTTACCGACGGCAGCGGTGGCGCACCCGGCTTTTCGACGATTCCGTCCGGCTCGTCGATCAACGCGAAGTAGCCCTTCAGCACCGGCGCCTGACGATGGATCGCGGTGATGAAGCTCGCAACTTGATCCAGCTTCGCGATCAGAAGGTTTGCAAAGCCGACGAACGACACGATCTGGCCGACGGAGAGCTCGCCGCGCCCGGCCAGCACCGCGCCCATGGCAAATACCGCGACCATGGTGATGGTGCCGGCGGCGCGCTGCAGCACCGTGAGAATTCCCCACCACGTCAGCACGGGATACTGGGCCGCCAGCAGATCGCTCATAACCGAACGCATGGCGTCGGTCTCTGCCTTGAGACGGGCGAAGCTCTGCACCACCGTGACGTTGCCGATGACGTCGCCGACGCGGCCGTAGACCGCCGAGTTGTAGCGCTCGACATTGGCTTGGCCTTCCTTGGTCTTGCGCATGACGAACGTGTTCATGACGACATAGGCGGCGGCGAGCAGCGCCAGGATGGCGGCCATGCGCATGTCCATGCCGAGGGCCGCCGGTACCAGAAGCACGATGCCGGCGATGGCGGTCAGTTGCTCGCGCATGGCGCCGAGCCAGAGCCAGAACAGTGCGTCGGTGCCCTGCAGGATCGAGCGGACCACGGCGCCCGAGCCGCGGTCGGCGTGGTAGCCCTGCGGCAGCGTCATCGCGCGCTCGAAGGCGTCCGCCATGGCTGCAAGGTGGCGGCGGTGGGCGAGCCTGTCGGCGAACACGGCAACGACAACGCTCGCCAGAATGCCCGCCAGGCCGAGCGCCGCCCATAGCGCGATGGTCGGAAAGGCCGCCTCCCCGCGCGACAGCGTGTCGACGACGCGACCGAACAGGATCGGCTCCAACAGTTGCACGAGGCCGATGGCGACGGAGGCGACCGCAAGTACGATGGCAAGCGTTCGTTCGGCGGCGAGCATGCCGAGCGCGCGCTGGTAAAGGCGAAGGAGATCCATGGGCGTGTGGTTGTCCGGCGAGATGGCCGCGCATAGTACGCGATGGCGCATCCTAGCGGGAGGGCACATTCCCTGAAATTGGGCCGTTTGGCACGCCGCCGGGGCGGGCTTCAGAAGATTGCCAGCACCTTTTCGAGATCGTCGGCATTGTAGGGTTTAGAGACGATCGTGACGTCCGCGAATTCCGGCAGCAGGGCGTCGTTGTCGTCGTAGCCGGTGGCGAAGGCGAACGGCGCGCCAAGGCCGCGGAGGAGCCCCGCAATCTCGAAGCACTTGTTGTCTCCGAGGTTCACGTCGAGCAGCGCGAAATCCGGGCGCTTCGCAGCGATGAATTCCAACGCCTCGGAGACGCTCGCCGCCACGCGGACGCTCTCGACGCCGAGCTTGCGCAGCATATCCTCGGTATCGAGCGCGATGATGAAGTTGTCCTCGACGAGGAGCACGTCAGCCGGCATTCGGCGACGCGCCGGCACCGGGTCATTCGATGCATTCGTAATGTCCATCGAACGACCTGTTACGAGACGAGGGGGACTGTCGGACCAAGCAAGCAAATTCATGGACGCTTACTCCCGCACGCGACTGGACCACACTAAGAGGCTCTGCCGGATCGGCCAGAGTTGCTCGGTAGCAGCGTCGCGGCCGCCAATTGCGCGCCGTTTCGTCATCCGCATTACTCAATCAAATTGCGCTTGCCCTGTCTGTGCACTTGTGCACACAAGGGGGTTCTCTCAACCTTCTTAGGAGTATCCCGCGTGAGCCCGAGTGATGCGTCCTCGCATATTGATGACGCGCCGTTCGCCAGCAATCTGCTCCGCGCGCTGCGCCCAAACGACTATGCGTTGCTCTCTCCGCATCTGGAGTTCACGGAGAGGCAGGCTGGCGAACTGCTCTACAAGCCTGGCGACAATGTCGGGACCGTGTATTTCCCCGGCGGGCCGAGCCTGGCGTCGCTTCTCGTCACCAACGCGGACGGGAACGATGTCGAGACCATCCTGATCGGGCGCGAAGGCGCCGTCGGCGGCATCGTGAGCTCCGGCCATCTGCCGGCCTATTGCCGGGTCGTGGTCAAGTTCGGCGGACCGTTTGGGCTCATGCCGGTCACCCAGCTCGAGGCCGCGAAAAGGCAATCGCCCAGCCTGCGCTCGCTGTTCGCGCGCTACGCCGATTGCCTGCTGGCGCAGGTGTTTCAATCGACCGCCTGCAATGCCATCCATTCGATCGAACAGCGCACCGCCAAGTGGATCCTTTCGGCAATGGATCGGACCGGCGACCATCTGGTGCCGCTCACGCACGACGAACTCGCTTCCATGCTCGGCGTGGGGCGCAGCTATACCAGCCGCGTCATTCAGGTTTTCAAGGCGGACGGCGTTCTGGAAACCCGTCGCGGGGCGCTGCTGGTGCGCGACCGCGACGCCCTCCTCGCGCGCTCGTGCCTCTGCAATGAAAGCGTGAAAGCCCACTTCGACGACGTGCTTCGCGGCGTCTATCCGGACGGCGAAGAGAGCAGCTGAGGTCGCGCTGCCGCTACTGGCGGGACTGGGGCTTTGCCGGGCAAACCGAAACCGACTGTAGCTCAGCTTCAATATTGCTCGCTTCCCGCGAAATGAACCATATCATCTACTTTTGATTGTATATTACTCCGTGCAGATGCTATTTAGGGTTGTATGGCATGTTTTCTGTCCCCGGAGGATGCAATCATGAGTGGCGATGAGGTCATCAGCGACAAGGAGATGGCAGAGCTCGAAGGCAAGCTCAGTCGCTTCAAGAAGCAGCTCAAGAAAAGCAATTCGCGGACCGCGGTCGTGGTCGCGTTGGACGACAAGAACAAGCCGTTTCTCGAAGTGAGCTACAGCACGTCCGCGCCGGAAGCCGAGGTCGAGAAGGACAAGCTGCCGGAGAAATTCGAAAACCTGCCGGTAAAAACCATTGCGCGCGATTTCAAGCCGCAAGGTACCGCTACTCAGCGTGCGGCCGCAACGCAGGCTGCCTCATCCACCGCCCGGCACGAGATCCTGAAGGCCGGCATCAGCATCAGCCATCCCTCGATAACGGCCGGCACGCTCGGATGTTTCGTCGTCGACCAGCAGTCGAACAAGGCGTCCGTTCTTTCGAACTGGCATGTGCTCGTGGGAGCCGCCGGGCGAGGCGGCGACAAGATCCTGCAGCCGGGCTCCATGGACGGCGGGCGCCCTGGCCGCGACAACATCGCGACGCTCGAGCGGTGGATCCTGGACAAGGACGGCGATGCGGCCCTCGCCCACCTCACCGGCGATCGGCGGTGGATCCCCGCGACTTTCCTCACCAACGTCACGTTCCAGCGTGCGCGGCGCGTTCGGCTCGGCGAAACCCTCTCCAAAGTCGGACGCACGACCGAAGCGACAACAGGCAAAGCGAAGAAGTTCGGCTCCTACAGCATCAACTACGACGTCGGCGTGCGAACAATCGATGGATTCGAGATCGTTCCGCTGGTCGAGGGAAACCCATCGGACGAGGAGATTTCCCGGGGCGGCGACAGCGGCAGCATCTGGTACACGAGCGACAACGAGGCCGTCGGTCTTCATTTCGCGGGCGAGACCGATCCCTCTCCCGCCTCCGAGCACGCGATCGCATGCCACTTGCCGACGGTGCTCGACAGGCTGAACGCGCGCCTCGCCACGCAGGCGGACCTTATGGAAATGCTCGTCGCGGATCTCGGGAACGGACGCGAAGCAACCTCGCAAACCGTTATCCCGCCCTTCGACGGCCCGTGGCGGCCGCCCTTTCCTCCGTTCCCGCCCATCATCGGGCCGAGGCTCCCGTGGGCCATCGCGCGCTCCAGCGAAAGCCTGTCAGGAGACGCGTTTCTCGACATCGCCACGTCGCTACGCAGCAACGGGGTTTCCCCATGGGAATTGGAAATTGTCGGTCATCGCCTCGGTCTGGGGCGTCGCGACGATCTCCTGCCCGAGGCGTCGGTGCGCGACAAAGTCCCGGAGATCGCCCCAGTCGGCTGGGCGGCGATAGGGTTTGCGGCCGGCGTCGCCGCGCGTCTCGCCGGCAAGAAGGAAACATCAGCCGAGATCTTTCCGCTGATCGGCGCCAAGGCGACGGCCTTTATCGTCGGCGCGATCGTGGGCGCCAAGGCAACAGACGGCAAGCTTTAAGGCCTACCCGGATGTGAGCGGCCGCGCTCACAGCTACGTGAGCGCGGTGCAGCAGGCTGGCGCGCGCGAGGCGGGAATGCTTAGCATGGCGAAAAAGGACAATTCCCATGCGCCTCCCGCCTCGCCGCCTTGCCGTCCCCTTCGCCGCCTGCATCGCCGCCGGCTTTTTGATCTCCGCTTCCGCAGCCATCGCGCAGGATCTCTGGCAATACATCGACCTCAACTCTGAGGCCTTCACCAAAGCCGAAGTCACGCGCGCCGACGTCGAAAAGGCCATTACCGATGCGGGCCCGGCTGGCGGCGTCGACTTCAGCGGCAAGCAGCTCAACCGGCTCGATCTGTCGGGATTGGATTTGCACGGTGCGAACCTGTTTGCAGCGCGCCTAAACGGCACCAGCCTCAAGGGCGCCAACCTGGCCGGGGCAAAGCTCGACCAGGCCTGGGGTGTCGAAATCGACCTGTCCGGTGCCAACCTCAAGGGCGCCAGCGTGGTCTCGGCTCAGCTCCTGCGCGCCAAGCTCGACCGCGCCGATCTCAGCGATGCGCGCGTCGCGTGCGACCTGACGCAAGCGAGCCTCGTCGGGGCGCACCTCGACGGCATCAACATGACCGGCGGCAAGCCCGCGCGCGATAGCCGTCGCCATCCGTTCATTCTGCGCTCGGCGAAACTCGATCGAGCGACGATCACCAACGCCGGACTGATCGGCGCCGTGCTCGAGTTCGCCTCCCTCAAAGACGCCGATCTGTCAGGCAGCATTCTCGCCGGCGCGGCGCTTGCCGGCGCCGACTTCACCGGCACCAACGTGACGAAAGCGGATTTCAATGGCGCCGATCTCGCCTCCGCCCATATCGAGCAGCTCGTCGGGCGCGACGCCGTCGTGAACTTCGACAAGGCCCGCAATCTCGATCGCGCCTACGCGAAATAGACAGATCCGGCCGACGATCGTCGGCACCGCGATCAGCTCATTTTCCAAGCCATGTATCGCCCGGCAGATGCAGCTCGGACAGCGGCGATGTCGTGTCTGCGGCCGCGCCCTTGTGGGTCATCAGAAGCGCGCGGTCGGACATGGTGCGCAGGTGGGCTGCGATGGCGGCGCGCACTTTGCTGCGCCCATGCTTTTTCACCAAGGTCTCGAAAGCCTCGTAAGGCCACGCGTACGAGGATGTCCGCAGCAGGGAGGCAACGATGCGCTCCAACGGAGCGTTGAAATCGAGATAAACCAGCTCGCCGCTGCCATCGATCGCGGGGAGATCGTGGACCTCTCCGGTGTCGAACAGCATGTCGCTCGCGCCCGAATGGAGGGCGGAAGCCGGCGACGCTCCAAGGGCCGCGATGCAAAGGGCGGCGACGGCGCAGACGTTCAAGTGGCCTACGGCAACGAGATTCGTCATGGGCGCTCTCCCAATCGACTGTCGTAAAACATTCAAAAACGCGTCGCGGGAGCGGTCAACTGGCTCTCATGCTTAACGCGCATTTTTCTGGGGAGCGGGTTGCTTGGGGGATGCGCCTGTGCGCCATTTGCAGAACGCGCGAGCAGCATGCTGAAACGCTACGCAGGTTCGTTGCCGGCTTCCAGAAAGCCGCAATCCGGTTGATTGATTGCTCGCCTATCGGTGCGAGGGAGTTCAATGGCCAAGACGACGTCCAGGAAGACGGCGAAGGTCGCGAAGAAGGCCGCCCCCAAACGGGTCGTGGGCTCGGGGTCGAAGCCGCGCAAGGCGCAGCCGAAGTCAAAGTCGCAGTCCCGCAGCGCGGAAAAGCCGGCGCTCCTTTCGGGCGGCAACCCTCAAAT
Organism: Hyphomicrobium sp. LHD-15; assembly: GCF_031157355.1. Lineage (GTDB taxonomy): Bacteria > Pseudomonadota > Alphaproteobacteria > Rhizobiales > Hyphomicrobiaceae > Hyphomicrobium_C. Next base: position 46,606 of record NZ_JAVIFT010000006.1, on the reverse strand, counting down.
CGCGAAGGGGTACGGCGATGCGCCGGTGCAGGCCTACATCGCGGCCATGCCGGGCTGGAAGAGCAACGTCGGGCGCCGCCTCGACGCACTCATCGTGCGCACCGTTCCCGGCGTGCGAAAGGCGGTCAAATGGAACTCGCCGCTGTACGGGGCCGAGGGCGCGGAAAACGAAGGAACCTGGTTCCTCGGCCTTCACGTCTTCGCGAAGTACATCAAGGTGGCGTTCTTTCGTGGCGGGTCGCTGCGTCCTGTCCCACCCGGCGCATCCAAGCAGAAGGAGGTGCGTTATCTCGACATCCGCGAGGGCGATGGGTTCGACGAAGCGCAGTTTGCCGCCTGGGTGAAGCAGGCGAGCCAATTGCCCGGAGAGAAGATGTGAGCGGTTCCCGAGGGGGCATGTCATGAAGAGAGCGACGACACTGTCGAACAAGAGAGCGACCGCCAAGAGGGCCGGAGAAGGCGACGCCTCATCCGCTCGGCTGATCGATGCGCGGATCGAGGAGATTGGTGGCTGGCGCGGCGAGATGCTCGCTCGGGTGCGCGCTCTCATCAGAGAGGCCGATCCCGACGCGGTCGAGGACGTGAAATGGCGAAAGCCGTCGAACGGGATGCTCGGTGTTCCGGTGTGGGAGCACGATGGGCTCATCTGTACCGGCGAGACTTACAAGGCCGTCGTGAAGCTGACCTTCGCCAAGGGCGCCTCGCTCTCGGATCCTTCACGGCTGTTCAACGCCAGCCTCGAGGGCAACACGCGACGCGCCATCGATCTGCATGAGGGCGACAAGATCAACGAGAAAGCGTTCAAGGCCCTCATCCGTGCCGCGGTGGCGATGAACACCTCTTCGGCATCGAGTGCGTCTAAGCGCGCGGCCTCTCGCCCTGCGCGCGCGCAGAACAAACCAAAGAGCGCGTGAGGCTCGGATTGTCCTAGTCGCGGTCGGGGGCGCCGGGCGGGAAGAACTTGCGGAACGGGCGGGCCTCGTCGACACAGCGCGCGACCGACGGACGTGCAAGCAGTCGGGCCCGGTACGCTTTGAGGTTCGACAGCTGGGCTGGGATCTCGTGAACCCAATCGGCATAGAACAGCGATGGCGCCGCGGCGCAGTCGGCGAGACTGAACGCCCCGCCCGCCGCCCACTCCTTCCCGGCGAGCGCGCCATCGAGCCACGCGTACGCGATGTCGAGCATGTCCCTTGCCTGTTGGACACCATAGGGATCGCGGTTCGCCTCGGGACGCAGAAGGTCGAACGTGAAGCGCTGCATCGGTGTCATGACGTAGTTGTCAAAGATGCGATCCATCATGCGCACGTCGAGCGCAGCGTCGGGATCAGGCGGGATGAGCCGAGCCGGTCCCGGATGATGGAGTTCGAGATACTCGATGATGGTGCTGGACTCGAGCACGGTTCGGCCCGCTTCGACGAGCACCGGCATGCGCTTCATCGGCCAGAGCTGCGCCCATTCTTCGGCGGCGGCTGGGTCGTTGGGGCCGAACTCGCGATAGGTGAAGGGCGTCGCGTTCTCGTAGAGCGCGATCAACACCTTCTGGCAGTAGGACGAGAACGGGTGCGCGTAGAGCGTGAGGGTCATAGAGCGGGCTCCTTGGATAGTGGAGTCTATCAGGAGCAGACGACGAACTCGACTGCGTGGAAGCTGCAATCCGTCCGTGCTAGGTCTTTTTTAGGATTGGGAGGAATGACGGGGCGGACGCATGGACAGCGCGCGGGGGAGCGAGGATCGGGACCGAGACGCGGCGGAGCAGGACGCCGAAGCGGCGCGTGCGGAACAAGAGTGGCTGGAGGCCCTCTACGCGCTGAACCCGTGGGCAAGAGGACTCGACATCGAGAGCGACGCCTTTGAAGTTGCGCGCCAGAACGCGTGCGTCAATCGCTGGATCGAAGGCGTTGAGATGTGGAACGCCTGGGGAGCGGCGATGCGAAAGCTGCGCCCGGAAAAGAAGTTTCGGCCTATCTTCAACGAAATAGCCACGGCAGACTTTTCGCAGCTTTGCTTTCTCAGCGGAGTCGATTTTAGACGGTACGTTTTTCCCTACTCAGCTTATTTTAATGGAACACAATTTGGAAACGATATTCACCCGCTAGGAGAGACCCTATTTGGCAGCGCCTATTTTGGCGGTGACGTTTGGTTTAGCAACGCAAACTTCGCTGGCGCCACCGCGTTCCACAACTCAACATTTGGGGGCGACATCACATTCCAGGGCTGTGCTTTTCACGACTCGGTTTGGTTTACTAATGTAAAAATCATCGGCCTCTCTTCTTTTAAAGATGCAACATTCGGCGGCAATGGCGAATTCGACGGCACCAAATTCAATAGTGGCGTCGAATTCGACAATTCAACGTTCAACGGCGACGCATCTTTTGAAGTTGCCCGTTTTAATGATGATGCCGACTTTGATGGCACCGTGTTTAGTTGCGACGTGTGGTTCGACGGCGCCCGATTTAACAAATCCTCCACGTTCGATGGCGCAATATTTCGGAAGCGCGTTTTTTTAAAGGCGTGAGATTCACTCGCGCGTCTTTCGCCCTCGCAAATTTTTTGGGATCCGTAACATTCTATGGAGCAAAGTTTGACACGGCTAGTTTCCGCTCGATCAAGAGCGAGCGCTCGTTCTCACTTGGCGCCACGTTCCGTTCAACACCGGATTTTCGTGAGGCTTCGTTTCACGAAGCCCCGCAACTAGATGACGCGGAAATCGCATCGTGCTTCACCCGCTGGGCAGTCGAGGATGATCGCCGTCGCCCGCCGTTGGACTGGGCGAAGCACGCGTCGAACAAAGACGAGCACGCCAAGTTTCGCGCGCTACGCGGCATGGCCGAGCAAGGCAACGATCACACCAGTGCGCTTCAGTTCAATGCCGACGAAATCGCAGCCCGGCGCTTCTGGGTGGATGAGCCGTTCGGGCGCAATGCCAGCCGCTTCTGGCTCGGATGGCTCTATCAGCTCGTGTCCGACTACGGGCGCTCCATCCTGCGCCCACTCATCGGGCTGTTAGCCGTGGTCACGACCTTCTCGGCGCTGTTTTACGCGGGTGCGCAGTCGACCGATCCGAAGGCTGCGTGGGCCCGCGAGTGCCACGGAAGCGTAGATAAAGCGGAACTCGAACTCCAGCCGACCGACAAACTGACTGAGGCGCTCAGCCTCTCGATCCGAAACGCGCTGATCTTCGACCGCTCGGACACGTCGCGGCGGACCTATGGGTGCCTCTATGGCCTTGTCGACAACGGGCGCAGCGGCGCAATTCCGACGTGGGTGGGCAAGCTGTCTCTGCTCGAAAGCCTGCTGTCGGCGATCTTCCTGTTTCTGATCGGCCTTGCGTTACGCAACATGTTCCGGCTTGGCTGAAGCGAGCGCGGCCCGCCTTTACGCGCCCGAGGCGTCCTTTGCGCACTTGGTCACGAAACTCGTTTGTGCGGCGCCGTGCAGGTTCTTGGCCTTGGCGTCGGCCTCGCATTTGGTCTTGGCGTCAGATGCGCATTTCTTCAGGAAACTGGTTTCCGCGGCGCCATGCAGGCTTTTTGCCGCCGCCTGCATCTTGCAGCTGTCGTCGGCGAGCGCCGCGCTTCCGGCAAAGCTGGCGAGGATTAGGAAAGAAACAGCGAACCTCTTCATCGGATCCTCCTGTGGTTTCCCCCTTTCGCCATCATAGGGATCGCACCGAGGTTCGCCGCATACAAATCCGTAAGTACCTTTAACGATATTGGCGTCCGAGCCGTCTCAGGAGCGAGCGACAAAATCCTTCGCGAGCAGGTCGATGCCGATCAACAGCAGCGCTTGATGCAGTCCCCAAAGCGCGAAAAACACGGCGAACGTCAGCGCCGCCGTGCGGGCGTAGTCGCGCGTCATCAGAGGTTTGCGGCCGTTCAGCGTCACAGCGAAGGCGATCGCGGCAACCGCCGCGACCGCCAACAGCGACCACGGCCGATCAAACGTTTCGACGGCCAAGAAGCCCAGGACATAGGCGAGGAAATAAGCCGCGACGTGCCGCAGGGTCGGCGGGTTGCTGTCGCTCTCGTCGTAGAAACGAGACTTGAGGTTCAGCACAAGCACCGACGCGACCGCGGCTCCGAGCGATATGACGAGGATGATGTTCCAATTGCCCGTCATATCGCCCCCTTCCCGGATGCCTTACCGCTCGAAGCGCTTGTACTTGATGCGGTGCGGCTCGACGGCGGCTTCGCCGAGGCGGCGCTTCTTGTCCTCCTCGTAGGCTTCGAAGTTGCCCTCGAACCATTCGACGTGGCTGTCGCCCTCGAAGGCCAGGATGTGGGTCGCGAGACGATCGAGGAAGAAGCGATCGTGTGAGATGACCACGGCGCAGCCGGGGAAATCTTCGAGAGCTGCTTCGAGCGCGCCCAGCGTTTCGGTGTCGAGGTCGTTGGTCGGCTCGTCGAGGAGCAGCAGGTTGCCGCCCTCCTTCAGCATCTTGGCCAAGTGGACGCGATTGCGCTCACCGCCTGAGAGCAGGCCGACCTTCTTCTGCTGGTCCGGTCCCTTGAAGTTGAACCAGCCGCAATAGGCGCGCGAACTCATCTCGCGCTTGTCGCCGAACTTCATGATGTCGAGGCCGCCCGAGATTTCCTCCCAGACGGTCTTCTTGTCGTCGAGGTGGCTGCGGCTCTGGTCGACGTAGGAGAGCTTTACGGTCGGGCCGAGCTTGATGGTTCCGCCATCCGGCGTTTCGACACCGGTCAGCATCTTGAACAGCGTCGTCTTGCCGGCGCCGTTGGGACCGATCACGCCGACGATGCCGCCGGGCGGCAGCTTGAAGGAGAGATTGTCGATCAGGAGGCGATCACCGAAGGCCTTGGTCAGTCCTTCTGCTTCGATCACCATGTCGCCGAGACGCGGACCAGCGGCAATCGAGAACGAGGCCTTGCCGACCTCCTCGCGACCGGCCTCCTCGACGAGCTTGTCATAGGCCGAGATACGGGCCTTCGATTTCGCCTGACGCGCCTTGGGTGACGAACGGATCCACTCGAGCTCGCGCGCCAACTGCTTCTGCCGGCCCTCCTCGGCCGCCTTCTCGCTCTCCGCGCGCTTGGCCTTCTGCTCGAGCCAGCTCGAGTAGTTGCCCTTCCACGGCACGCCCTGGCCGCGATCCAGCTCCAGCGTCCAGTCGGTGAGGTTGTCGAGGAAGTAGCGGTCATGGGTCACGAGGATGACGCAGCCCGTGTACTCCTTCAGGAAGTGCTCGAGCCAGGCGACGCTCTCGGCGTCCAAGTGGTTGGTCGGCTCGTCGAGCAGCAGGATATCGGGCTTCGACAGCAGAAGGCGGGTCAGCGCCACGCGGCGCTTTTCGCCGCCCGAGAGCTTGGTGACTTCGGCATCGCCCGGCGGACAGCGCAGCGCATCCAGCGCCTGCTCGACCTGGGTGTCGAGATCCCACAGGTTCAGCGCGTCGATCTGATCCTGGAGCGCCGTCATCTCGTCGGCGGTCTCTTCGGAGTAGTTGGCGGCGATCTCGTTGTAGCGGTCGAGGATCGCCTTCTTCTCGGCGACGCCCTCCATGGCGTTGCCGAGGACGTCCTTGTCGGGATCGAGCTCCGGCTCCTGGGGCAGGTAGCCGACCTTGATGCCGTCGGCGGGACGGGCTTCTCCGAGGAAGTCGTCCACCGTACCGGACATGATCTTGAGAAGTGTCGACTTGCCGGCGCCGTTCAGGCCCACGACGCCAATCTTGGCGCCCGGCAGGAAGGACAGCGAAATGTCCTTCAAAACCTGCTTGCCCCCCGGGTAGGTCTTGGAGAGCTTGTGCATGTGATAGACGTACTGGTGGGCCGCAGCCATTCGGGCGCCTCTTGCGTTTGCGCTGTTTCGGGAGTTGCCGGGTTTTAGCCGATCGCCCGGTCAATCTCAATCGCCGGGATCGGGAGAATTACGGATATGTAAGCCGCTGATCCTATTGTGGTTGTTCCGCCTTCCCTCCACCTGAGCCGCAAGATCCTGCCGAGGTGCCCTCATGTCGAAGCCGCCGCACACTCCGAAGCCCGACAAGACGGCCTGCGCGATCTCGGGGCGGGAGTGGCCGCGCCGGCAGCTCGTGAACCTCGAGACCGTGCGCCCAAGCCTCGTCGACCGCATCCGGCGCGAGCATCCGGACCTCGCCCATGACGCGCTGATCGCCCGCGAGGAGCTGGCACGCTACCGGGCCCTCTATGTGGAAGAATTGCTCCGCGACGAAACCGGCGAGATCAGCGCCCTCGAACGGCGCGTTGCGGACAGCCTCGCCACCAACGAGATGCTGTCGGAGAACGTCGAGGCGGAGTTCGACGAGAAGCGCACGTTCGGCGAGATCGTGTCGGACCATCTCGCGAACTTCGGCGGCAGCTGGCTGTTCATTCTGAGCTTCCTGATGCTGCTCGGGATCTGGATCGCCTTCAATCTCGCTCGCGGGGATCAAACGGCGTTCGACCCCTACCCGTTCATCCTGCTCAATCTCATTCTCTCCTGCATCGCCGCGCTGCAGGCGCCGATCATCATGATGAGCCAGAAGCGGCAGGAGGCGAAGGACCGCGCCCGCTCGCTCAACGATTACCAGGTGAACCTCAAGGCCGAGCTCGAGATCCGCCACCTGCACGAAAAGCTCGATCACCTGATCAGCAAGCAGTGGCAGCGGCTCGCCGAAATCCAGCAGCTTCAGCTCGAGAGCATGCAGGACAGGCGGAAGTGATGGCGGCGAGCCTCACACGTTCGAGACGCCGGTGAAGAAGTAACGGCCGAGGCCGATGGTGAAGATCAGCCAGCCCCACAGCGTGTGCTCGATAAATACCGCCCAGAACGAGCGCGTCATCGCATAGCGGGCCGCGAGGATCATGCCGCCCATGGCGGTCGCGGCGATGGCGAACATCGAGTTCATGACGATGTGCGCGTAGCCGAACAGCAGCCCGTTGACGATCACGATCAGCCACGCGTGGTTTCCAAACAGGGGGCCGTAGCGATGGAAGAAGAACGAACGGTAGAGCAGCTCCTGCGCGGCCACCGAGAAGATCGGATAGGCGATCATGATGCGCATGTAGGTGTCCGGCCGGTTGGTCGGAAACTCCAGGAACCACGACGGGTGATAGGTCTTGATCCACCACGTCGCGGCGCCGCCCATGATGAGAAAAATCAGCACGATCGACAGCGCATTGCGCCAGCCTAGGCCGCGCCGCAGCTCGTCCCTGAGGCGGAAGCTCGGATCGATGAGCAGCAAGAAGGCGGCGATAAAAAGCACCGGCAACAGCGCGACGAAGATCGGGAGCTTGGTTCCGGGCGGGATGTACTCCGAGAGCAAGGGAATGCGCTCGCCGTGCACCAGCCAGGACATGACGAGGGGCGCGGCTCCGAACAGCAGCGCCATCTCGATCAGGAGCCAGAGGCCCATCGGAAGCGAAAGCGTACGGGCCAGCGGAACCGTGCCGCCGGCGCGCATCGTGCGCTTCTCTCTCGGAATTGCCGTGTCGCTCAAGATCGTCATCGTATCAGGTCAGGCCGGAGAGAAGGCTTTTGCGGCGCTGCCAGCGCTGCGCGATTTCGGCGGCAATGGTATCGGCCGCGTAGAGGGGCGTATAGGTCCACTCGCCGATCGTTTCGAAGCGGTCGGGGGCTTCCCGTGTCACGCCCTTGGCGCGCAGCGCGGCATGGAACGCGGTGAACTTGTCGGCGCCGCCCTGCGGCTCGAACACATAGATGGGCTTGCCGGTGGCGGCGGCTTCGCCGACCATGTTCACGCTGTCGGCCGTCACCAGGAAGGTGTCGGCGTGGGCGAGGAAGGCCGAATAGGGATTGGGTCCCTCGCCTTTCCAGAAGATCGCATTCGTTCCCTGCACGGCGTCGTCGAGGGCCGCGACCAATTCGGGTGGCGTACGGCGGGAGACCGTGATCATCAGCCCCGCGCCGAGATCGACGAGGGAGCGCACCGTGTCGGCTAATCTGTCGATCACCGGCTTCGGATAGCGGTAACGCTCGTTGGGACCGCCAACGAGCACGGCGACGCGCGGGGCTTTCAAAGCATCGATGGCGGCATCGGGCGTCTTGCGGACATCTGCGAGGCGTTGCGGCGACAAGGGGTGTGGCGCGGTGAGCGTTGCGATCACGTTGGGGCCACGGCGGCGATCATGCTCGGGCACCCAGAAGAGATCAGCGGTTGCCGGCCCGGTTTTCGGGTCCATCATCACGACGGTGAAGGTCTTGAGGCCTGCCTTCTTCTTCAGCGCGCGGATGTAGGGCGTTGTGGTGCGGCCGGCGGCCAGCGCGATCTGCGGCCAGGGCGGCGCAAAAGTGGTGTGGGGGGCTCCGAAGCGCTCGCTTGGTGACACCGGCCCCCAGGGAGCGAGCGCTTTCCAAATCCCGCTTGGCGCAATCCGCTTGATCTCGACCGAAAGGCCGAGCGCGGCCGCAACGCCGAGGCAAAGCGCTTCATGGCCAGCCTTGCCGTCGCTGATGATCCAGCCGCGCGCGCCGGCAAGAGGGTGTGCGTGGCCGGAGCGCGTATGCCCCATCGTCCCTGTCGGGTTCTGCATGCCTCACCTTCCCCGCAGTCGGTTCGTCTGTCGAGTCTCCGTCCGCCTGGCAAGAGTGCGACTGTTTTGCCGAGTAAATCTTTGCATTTGTTGCTCGCCTGGCTTAACCCCTACCCAGTACCAAAACCAAGAGACCTTCATGGCCCTTCGACTCGACGCGACCGACCGGCGGATTCTTCGCGAGCTTATGGCGGACGGAGCGCTCACCAATGTGGCGCTGGCGCAAAGGGTCGGACTTTCTGCACCGCCGTGTCTGCGGCGTGTGCGCGCCCTCGAGGATGCGGGCGTGATCCAGGGCTATACGGCGCTGGTCGACGAGCGCGCGCTGGGCTTCGAGCTGACGGCTTTTGCGATGGTCGGGTTGCACAGCCAGTCGGAGCCGGATCTTCGCGCCTTCGAGAACCGGGTGCTCGGCTGGGCGGTGGTGCGTGAAGCCTACATGCTTTCGGGTGAGAGCGACTACATTCTGAAGTGCGTCGCGCCCGACCTGCCGGCGTTCCAGGACTTCATCCTGAAGGAGCTGACGGCGGCGCCCAACGTGGCGAGCGTCAAGACCAGCCTCGCCATCCGCCGCGCCAAGCTCGCGCCCGGCGTCACGCTGACGGAGGCCGATGGAGATTAGCTTCGCCTTCTCTCCGCTTGCCGGGAGAGATCCATCGTTACGTCAGCTTGCGCCGCGCGTAGAGCTGCGGGAACAGGCGCGTCCAGAGCCCGGTGATGATGAGCGTTCCCGCGCCGCCGATGACGACGGCCGGCACGGCACCGATGAAACCCGCCATCGTGCCCGCCCGGAATTCGCCGACCTCGTTCGAAGCGCCGATGGCAACGGAATTCACCGCCGTGACGCGTCCGCGGACCTCGTCCGGGGTCGCGAGCTGGATGAGGGTGGACCGGATGTTCACGCTGATCATGTCGGCTGCGCCCATCACGAACAGCGCCGGGATCGAAAGCCAGAGCGTGGTCGAAAGCCCAAACACGATGATCGCTAATCCGTAAACCGCGACGCCCGCGAACATGATCTTGCCGGCATGATTTTGGATGGGATTGCGCACCAGCCAGAACACCATCACCAGCGCGCCGACGCCCGCCGCCGAGCGCAAGAGGCCGAGGCCCCACGGCCCCACTTCGAGGATGTCGCGCGCAAACACCGGCAGCAACGCCGTCGCGCCGCCAAGCAGCACCGCGAACAGATCTAGCGAAATGGCGCCGAGCACGACGGGGTTGCTCAAGATGTAGCGCACGCCCGCAAGCATGCTCTCGATGGTGCGCGGTTCCGACGTGGTGTGCTGCTCGGGCTTGGGAATGAGCGCGACGAGCACCACGGCGGTCGCGAACAGCACGAACGCCACGCCGTAAGCCGCCAGGTGCGAGAGGCCGTAGAGAAGGCCGCCGACGGCGGGGCCCACGGTGAACGACGCCTGCATCGACGACGAGTTCCAGGCCACCGCGTTGGCAAAGACTTCGCGCGGAACCAGGTTCGCGACGAGCGACTGCAGCGCCGGCGTCAGGAAGGCACGCGCCACGCCGAAGAAGGTCAGGATGACGAAGACCGGCCAGACCGGATGGCCGGGGCCGCTGGCGTCGTGCAGCATCCAGAAGGCCGCGAGGGTAGCGACAGTGAGGGCTTCGAGGGCGATGCAGAGCGCCATGACGGCGCGCCGGTTGTAGCGATCCGCCACCGACCCGGTGACGAGCACGAAGACGAGCGCGGGTGCGAACTGGACGAGCCCCACAAGGCCGAGCAGGAAGGGATCGCGCGTTTCGTCGTAGATCTGCCAGCCGACAGCCACGGACACGATCTGCGTCGCAAAGCCGTTGAGAAAGCGCGCCGTCCAATAGAGGCGAAACGCGACGTAGGCAAAGGCCGATGGCGACGGTCCCGTGCCTGCGCCGGCTCTTACGTCCTTGTCCAACTAATCACTCCGACAGCGGCGGCGATGGTGCGTTCGAACCCTGCCTCGCGCCGCTTGTGGCTTCAGGCTACTTCCATTCGATTTTCAGCACTTCATACGAGCGCGCGCCCTTGGGCGTCGTCACCTCGGCGGTGTCGCCTTTCGATTTTCCGATCAGGGCTCGCGCGATCGGGCTCGAGATCGAGATCTTGCCCTCGCGGACGTTGGCTTCGAGATCGCCCACGATCTTGTATTTGACCTTCTCGTCGGTGTCCTCGTCGACGAGGGTGACGGTGGCGCCGAACTTGATCGTGTCGCCCGACAGCTTCGACGTATCGACGACTTCAGCGCGGCCGATCTTGTCCTCGAGCTCGGCGACCTTGGCCTCGTTCATGCCCTGGGCTTCCTTGGCGGCATGATATTCCGCGTTCTCGCTGAGGTCGCCGTGCGAACGGGCTTCGGAAATCGCCTGGATGATGCGCGGGCGTTCTTCCGCTTTCAGGCGATGGAGCTCCGCCTCGATGAACTTGAAGCCCTCGACCGTCATCGGAACACGTTCCATCGACATCGCTAAAGTCTCCCATTCGGCGCGGCCCGTGAGCCAGCACCCTAATTCGTGATATCCCGATACGCTAATGGGACTTGGTCGTGAGATAAAGCCAGTGGTGGCTCAAACGTCTCAAGAGGTGCGGCTTACATAAGCCTGCAACGGAGCCACTTTGAGGATATCGGCCTTCAGGGCCTTTATCGCGCGCGTCACTGCCACCGCGCCTGCCAAAGTTGTATAATACGGAACGTGGTGAAGCAAGGCCGTGCGCCGGATGTCCTTGCTGTCGGACACAGCTTTGGCGCCTTCGGTTGTATTGAAGACCAGCGCCACGTCGCCATTCTTAATGGCGTCCACGATATGCGGGCGGCCTTCCAACACCTTGTTCACAACCTCGCATTGCACGCCGGCGGCCTGGAGGTGGCGGCGCGTTCCGCGCGTCGCGATCACCTTGAAGCCGAGATCTGTCAGCTCGCGGAGCGGTGCAATGATGCGGTCCTTGTCGCCGTCCTTGACCGACACGAACACGGTGCCGGCGGTCGGCAGCTTCTGCCCAGCGCCAAGCTGGCTCTTGGCGAAGGCGATCGAGAAGTCGCGATCGATGCCCATGACCTCGCCGGTCGAGCGCATCTCGGGGCCGAGGATCGGGTCGACGCCCGGGAAGCGCGCGAACGGAAACACCGCTTCCTTAACGGCGACGTGGTTGATCTCGGCCGGCTTCAGGCCGAAGCTCGCGAGCGGGCGGCCGGCCATGATCTCGGACGCGATGGCGGCAACCGGCTTGCCGATGACCTTGGCGACGAACGGCACCGTGCGCGACGCACGCGGATTAACCTCGAGCACGTAGACCGCATCGTCCTTGATCGCGAACTGAACGTTCATGAGGCCGACGACGCCGAGGGCAAGCGCGAGCTCGCGCGTCTGGCGCTCGAGCTCGGCGATGATCTGCGGCGACAGAGAGTGCGGCGGCAGCGAGCAGGCGGAATCGCCCGAGTGGATGCCCGCTTCCTCGATATGCTCCATGATGCCGGCGACGAACGTATCCTTGCCGTCGGACAGGCAGTCGACGTCCACCTCGATGGCGTCGGCGAGATAGCGGTCGATCAGCAGCGGCCGCTTGGCCGACACGACCAACTCGGACGGGCGGTCGAGCGTCGCCGACAGGCGCGTGATGTAGCGATCCACCTCGGAGCGATCGTGGACGATCTCCATGGCGCGGCCGCCCAGCACGTAGGACGGACGGATCACGACCGGGAACGTCACGCGCTCGGCAATGGCAGCGGCTTCCTGCGGCGTCGCAGCGATGCCGCTTTCGGGCTGGCGCAGGCCGAGCTTCTCGATCAGGGCCTTGAAGCGGTCGCGGTCCTCGGCGAGGTCGATCGCGTCGGGAGATGTGCCGAGGATCGGCACGCCCGCTTCCTCGAGCGCGCTCGCGAGCTTCAGCGGCGTCTGGCCGCCGAACTGCACGATGACGCCCTTCAGCGTTCCGCTTTCCTGCTCGCGGCGGATGATCGACAGCACGTCCTCGGCGGTCAGCGGCTCGAAGTAGAGGCGATCCGAGGTGTCGTAGTCGGTGGAGACCGTTTCCGGGTTGCAGTTGACCATGATGGTCTCGTAGCCCGCGGCCGTGAGCGCGAAGCAGGCGTGACAGCAGCAATAGTCGAACTCGATGCCCTGGCCGATACGGTTCGGGCCGCCGCCGAGGATGATGATCTTCTCGCGATCAGACGGATCGGCTTCGCAGACCGGATCGCCGGTGAGGCCGGTTTCGTAAGTCGAGTACATATACGCGGTCGGAGAGGCGAACTCGGCCGCGCAGGTGTCGATGCGCTTGTAGACAGGGCGCACGCCGGCCGCGAGGCGGGCTTCACGCACTTCGCCTTCGGTCTTGCCGGCGAGCTTGGCGAGACGCGCGTCCGAGAAGCCCATCGACTTGAGCGAACGGATGTGCGCGACAGACGTCGGCAGGCCATGCGCCTTCACGCGCGCTTCGACTTCCAGGATCTCCTGGATGCGGGCGATGAACCACGGATCAATCTTGCAGGAGGCATGCACCTGCTCGGCGTCGAGGCCGAGACGGAGAGCCTGTGCGACCTTGAGCAGGCGATCGGGTGTCGGGCGGCCCAGAGCCGCGCGAATGACATTCTTGTCGTCGCCTTGGCCGATGCCTTCGAGCTCGATGTCGTCGAGGCCGGTGAGGCCGGTCTCCATCGAGCGGAGCGCCTTCTGCAGGCTTTCGGCAAACGTGCGGCCGATGGCCATGGCTTCGCCGACCGAACGCATGGCGGTGGTCAGCGTGGTGTCGGCGCCCTGGAACTTCTCGAACGCGAAGCGCGGAATCTTGGTGACGACGTAGTCGATGGTCGGCTCGAACGAGGCTGGCGTCGCGCCGCCGGTGATGTCGTTGTCCAGCTCATCCAGCGTGTAACCGACGGCCAGGCGCGCGGCGACCTTGGCGATCGGGAAGCCGGTGGCCTTCGAGGCAAGGGCCGACGAGCGCGAGACGCGCGGGTTCATCTCGATGACGACAAGGCGGCCATCTTCGGGATTGACCGCGAACTGCACGTTGGAGCCGCCGGTTTCGACGCCGATCTCGCGCAGAACCGCCAGCGAGGCGTCGCGCATGATCTGGTATTCCTTGTCGGTGAGCGTAAGAGCCGGCGCGACGGTGATGCTGTCGCCGGTGTGCACGCCCATCGGATCGATGTTCTCGATCGAGCAGACGATGATGCAGTTGTCCGCCTTATCGCGGACGACCTCCATCTCGTATTCCTTCCAGCCGAGCAGGCTCTCGTCGATCAGGATCTGACCGACGGGCGATGCGTCGATGCCCGAGCGCACGATCTGCTCGAATTCCTCGCGATTGTAGGCCACGCCACCGCCGGTGCCGCCGAGCGTGAAAGCGGGGCGGATGATGGCCGGCAATCCGACGGTATCGAGCGCGCGCAACGCCTCGGCAATACCAACCTGCGTGTCGTATCCGACGATATGGCCTTCGGCGTCCTTGATCGGCGGCGACGACGCAATCACGGCACGCGGGCTTTCGAGACCGATGCGGTCCATGGCCTCGCGGAAGAGCTTGCGGTCTTCGGCCTTGTCGATGGCTTCGGCGCGGGCGCCGATCAGCTCGACGCCGTATTGTTCGAGAACACCCTGGCGCTCGAGGGCGAGGGCGGTGTTGAGCGCGGTCTGTCCGCCCATCGTCGGCAGCAGGACGAGCTTTTCGTTCGGGCGCTGGCGGCGCTCCTCGGCAATGATCTTGGCGACGATCTCGGGCGTGATCGGCTCGATGTAGGTTGCATCGGCCAATTCCGGATCGGTCATGATGGTGGCGGGGTTGGAGTTGACCAGAATGATCCGGTACCCCTCCGCCTTCAGCGCCTTACAGGCCTGCGTGCCGGAGTAATCGAACTCGCACGCCTGGCCGATGACGATCGGGCCGGCGCCGATGATGAGGATGGAGTCGATATCTGTGCGTTTTGGCATGGCGAGGCCGGTTCTATTCGACGGGTTCGGGTTTGGCTATAGCAGAGACGCTGCGTTGACCACCCCTCACCTGCGCCATCTTGGACCAGCGCAGGGGCGCTCCACAGCAAACGAGGGTGTCAAACGACACCCTCGCCAAAAGCTCACTCGTAACCGATCCAGGTTGGCTATTTCACGACATCCTTGGGCGGCTCGATCTCGATTTTGTCAGGGTAGGTGTAGATTTCCTTGAAAATCGGTTTGTCGATGAAGCCCGGACGGGCAAAAATGCTGCGGGCGGGAAGATTAGTGGCCGGGTCCAGGTAGACGATCCGGACGGCCTCGTTCTTCGGTGCTGCCGGCCCCTTTTTGGGGTCCTTGGGCGCCTCGTCGAGGCCACGGTAGGCACGAAGCTCGCGGCCCTCGACATGCTCGGTGCCAAGGCACTCGAATTTACCGACCTCCTGGTAAACCTGCGCGATGCTCTTGATCATGTACTGGACGAGCTGATCGGTCTCTTGCGAAGGGGCCACCTTCCAGCCCTCGCCGTTGTTGGTCCAGGCCTTTTCGCCGACGACGATGCTTTCGACGCCCTTGCCCTCGGTGAGCGGGGTCAGGGTCTGGCGCATGCGATCGGGCGTCTGATATTCAACGACCATTTTCACCGGACCGGCTTCGGTGAACATGTTGGTTTCCTTGCGCAGGAATTTCTGCTTGCCCTGCGAGTTCACGGCCAGCGCGACCTCGGTGGAGCAATCCGCGAACGCCGCGCCCGTCGCGAACAGGCTGGCGGCGAGAACCAGTGAGGCAATGGCGCCATTGCCGTGCTTCAAAGACATCGTGTCGTTTCCTTCCTGAACCACTCCCCTCCGCGATCTGTCCCGCGAGGGGCCGTTTTTCTTATTGATCGGCTTCTCACCAGACGGCGGGCCGACGTTAGCCGCTCAGAGCGGCTTTTCGATGTTGATGTCGGTCGGGTAGCTGTAGGCTTCCTTCATCAACGGCTCGCCGGAGAGATCGGGCGCCGCGACGAGGTTGAAGGTTGGCAGCTTGGTCGCCGGATCGACCAGGATCGTGCGGGCGAGCGTCTTGCCTTCGACCGTCTCAGGCGTGGTCTGGTAGCCGACATAGCTCTTGCCCTCGTAGGTTACGGCGTCGAGGCACTTGAACTCGACGGAAACCTTGGGCGGAGCGAACGAGCCCTTCATGTGGGTGGCGATGATATCGGCGAGACCCGCCTTCAACTCCTGCCAGCCGGCCCCTTCGTTGCTCCACGCCACCTTGCCGATGCCGATGGTTTCGGCGCTCTCTTCTCCAGAGACCACCTTGCGATAAATGCGATCGGGGGGCTGGTAATCGAAGGTCTGGGTCTGCACCACACCGGTGTCGCTCTTGGATTCGGTCTCGGTGCGCCACGGACCCTTGTGCTGGGCTGTGAAGGCGGCTTCCACCTCGGTCTTGCCATCGCAGGCCAACGCGGCCGGGGCAGCCACGACGAGGGCTGCCATCGAATAGGCGATCAGGCTCGTTTTGGTGATCAAGCTGTTCTTTGTGATCAGGCTGGGGCGCATCTCGGCGTCTCTTCCGTTGCTGAGCGTTAGGCGTTTCCTGGCCGGAAAGCTCCGAAATTCAAAGGAGCTTTCCGATCGGCGCGCATCCTATACGCCCTGTCGGGAAAAAGTCGATGTTCGGCCGGGTTAATTCGGCGTCATGATGAGCGCCGTTCCCGCCTCCAGCCTCACCGCTCCGGCTTCAGCGGCTGAGCCTTCTGCTCGCGCATCTTGTTGACGAAGCGCGTGAACAGATAGTGGCTGTCCTGAGGGCCTGGCGAAGCCTCCGGATGGTACTGGACCGAGAACACCGGACGGCCTTCGAGCTCCAAACCGCAGTTGGTGCCGTCGAAGAGCGAAACGTGGGTTTCGACGACGCCCTTCGGCAGCGTCTCGCGATCCACCGTAAACCCATGATTCATCGATGTGATTTCGACCTTCTGGGTGCTCGAATCCTTGACTGGATGGTTGGCGCCGTGATGCCCCTGATGCATCTTCCTGGTCTTGGCACCGAGCGCGAGACCGAGCATCTGGTGGCCGAGGCAAATGCCAAACACCGGCAGTCCCGAAGCGACGAGCTTCTTGATCTCCGGCACCGCGTATTCACCGGTGGCAGCGGGGTCGCCGGGGCCATTCGAAAGGAACACGCCGTCCGGCTTGCGCTCAAGGATCTCCTCAGCCGAGGTCTTGGCCGGCACCACCGTCACCTTGCATCCGGCCGACGCCAGGCAGCGCAAAATGTTGCGCTTCAAACCATAGTCGACGGCGACGACGTGGAAGTCGGGACTTTCGTTGCGGCCATAGCCTTTGCCCCAAACCCAGCGCGTCTCGTCCCAGGTGTAGCTCTGGCCGCTGGTCACGTCGGGCACCAGATCGAGGCCCAGGAGGCCCGGCCAAGCCTTGGCTTCGGCCTTGAGCTTGTCGAGATCGAACTTGCCCGAGGGCTCGTGCGCGATCACGGCGTTCGGCATGCCCTTCTCGCGGATGAGGGCTGCGAGCGCGCGTGTGTCGATACCGGAAATGGCGATGATTCCGCGCGCTTTCAGCCACGCGTCGAAGTGGGAGCCGGCGCGATAGTTCGAGGGGTCGGTGATCTCGGCGCGCAGCACGCAGCCGCGCACGCCCGAACGGGACGCGAGATTCGAGGTTTCAGTGTCCTCGCTATTGGTGCCGATGTTGCCGATGTGCGGGAACGTGAAGGTGATGATCTGCCCTGCGTAGGAGGGGTCTGTCAGGATTTCCTGATAGCCGGTCATCGCGGTGTTGAAGCAGACCTCGCCGACGGCCGAGCCGACCGCACCGAGGCCGACACCGGAAATCACGGTTCCGTCGTCCAGCACGAGGCGGGCCGTTTGAGGCGTTTCGGTCCAGGGCGCGGGCGTGGTTTTCATCGGGCGACGGGCTCGTTTTGGGCTCGAAGCGGCTCGTCTCGCACACGCAACAAAGCCGTTCGCGTGCTAAGCAAGGGGCGTCCGCTCAAGGGCCGGGTCCATGGATCGCGGCGGAACCTATGCGAGGGCGCCCACCGCGTCAAGAAATCGGGCGCAACGGAATGAAGGCGCGTCAATATTATGCGCTGCTCAGCGCCAAACTCGCGCTCGGCGCGCGCATCGCCTATATACCGCGCGGACAGATTTACGGATCAAAGGACTTTGCCCCATGCGCGCGCGCATCACCCAAGACGTTAAAGACGCCATGAAGGCCGGCGATAAGGCGCGCCTCTCCACGCTGCGCCTGATCACGGCCGCTATCAAAGATCGCGAGATCGGCGTGGGCGGGCAAGCGCCCATCGAGGTCGGCGACACGGAAGTGGTGGCGATCCTGCAGAAGATGGTGAAGCAGCGCCGCGAGAGCATCGCCACCTACGAAAAGGCAGGGCGTACCGACCTGGCGGACCAGGAGAAATTCGAGGTTGTCGTCATCGAACACTATCTGCCGAAGCAGATGGACGAAGCGGGCGTGAAGGCGGCAGTGGCAGCCCTCGTCACCGAGCTTGGCGCGGCTGGCCCCAAGGACATGGGCCGGGTCATGGGCGCGCTCAAGGAGCGGTTTGCCGGGCAGATGGATTTCGGCAAGGCCAGTGGCGTGCTGAAGGAGTTGCTGAAGTAGGCAACGGGCAGCCGGCAACAGGCAGGAAGCGCCGTCTCCGTGCGCCTGCCCGTTGCCCATCCCCCCTGTGGATTGTGCTCACAAGCACGCGAAACCGGTGAGCTGACGCCGGGGTGATCTGCGAATCGCGTAACTAATAGGTTCGCTCGTCATGAGCCGATAACGGCTCGTGACATCTCGATTTTCTGCCAGCTGCGGACTTTTCAGGCCCCATGCGATTTTCGCCCCATCTCCTGGACGAGATCCGAGCCCGGCTCCCGGTGAGCCAGGTCGTGGGCCGCAAGGTTTCGCTGAAGCGCAAGGGTCGCGAGTACTCGGGCCTCTCGCCCTTCAAAATGGAAAAGACGCCCTCGTTCTTCGTGAACGACCAGAAGGGCTTCTACCATTGCTTCGCGTCCGGCGAGCACGGCGACATCTTCAAGTTCCTGATGACCACCGAGGGTTTGAGCTTTCCGGAAGCCGTCGAAAAGCTCGCCGAGGAAGCCGGCGTGCCGCTGCCCAAGGTCGAAGCGGAGGACCGCGAGCGCGAGGATCAGCGCACGCGGCTGCTGGCGCTGATGGAAGAGTCGGCGAAGTTCTTCGAAGCTGCCCTTCATGGCGCCAGTGGCGCCGAGGCCCGCCGCTATATCGAGAAGCGCGGCCTCAAGCGCGAAACCCTCGCGACGTTCCGCGTCGGTTACTCCCCCAATTCCCGCCACGCCTTGAAGGATCACCTGGCAAAGGCCGGCTATACCCTCGAAGAAATGTCGCTCTCGGGCATGCTGATCTCGGGCGACGACATACCCGTGGCCTACGACCGATTCCGTCACCGGGTGATGTTTCCGATCGGCGACGCGAAGGGCCGGATCGTCGCGTTCGGCGGTCGTGCGCTGGACCCGGAGCAGAACGCCAAATACCTGAATTCGCCGGAAACGCCGCTTTTCCATAAAGGGCATCTGCTGTTCAACGCCCATCGCGCCCGCCCAGCCGCCCACGACAAGGAGCGCGTGCTCGCCGTCGAAGGCTACATGGACGTGATCTCACTTGCGGAAGCCGGCTTCACGGAAGCCGTCGCGCCGCTCGGCACCGCGCTGACCGAAGATCAGCTCAACCTGCTCTGGCGCATGTCGGCCGAGCCGATCCTCTGCTTCGACGGCGACGGCGCCGGCAAGCGCGCTGCATTCCGGGCCGTCGATACGGCGCTACCGCACCTGAAACCGGGTGCGAGCCTGATGTTCGCCTTCCTGCCCGACGGACTCGACCCGGACGATCTCGTGCGCCAGCAGGGCCCTGCCGCACTCGATGCCTGCCTCGGGCGTTCGCGTCCACTGATCGACGTTTTGTTCGAACGGGAATGGAGCCAGGGCGACTGGTCCACGCCCGAGCGGCGCGCTGGGCTCGAAAAGACGCTCAAAGGCCTGATCGCCCGAATCGAGGACGAAAGCGTCCGCGCCCACTACCGGCATGCCCTCAAGCAGCGGCTCGATGCGGCCTGGGGCCTCAGCGAGAGCAGCTGGCGCGGCCAAAGCGGCAACGGGGGCGAAGGGTCGCGGTCCGGGAGCAAAGATGGGCGGAGCGGCAGTCCAAGCGGCGCTTGGCAGCGCGCGGGCAGTTCTCAGAACGGCCGGTTCGGCGCGCCTTCGGGTGCCCGTCGCGGCCTTCCTCAGAAGAAGTTTCCACCAAGCCTCGGGCACGGCTCCGAGCACGTTAACGCTAGTTCCAGCCTCAGGAAAAGTTCGCTCGTTGCGGCCGAAACCAGTCTGCCGCCGCAGCGGGAAGCGCTGTTGATCAAGGTGATCCTCAACCACCCCTGGTTGATCGACGAGCAGGCCGAGGCCATCGCCGAGCTGCCGTTTACGTCCGGTGCGCTTTCCCGGCTACGCGACGCGATCCTTTCTGCCCATGCCCTTGACAATTCACTTGACACAGAGACTCTTCGAACCCACTTGAACAAATCCAGCGACGGCAAGACCTTGACCCTTGTCGAACGCGCGGTATCGCATAAGTGCGATCGATTTGCTGAGCCCGATGCCGGGCGCACCGAGGTGGAAGATGGCTGGCGCCACGCCCTCGCGATGCACGAGCGGCACGTAGGGTTACAGCGATCGCTGGAGGCGGCTGAGCAGGCTTGGCTTGAGGATCGGAGTGAGGTGTCTTTTGCCCGCATCTGCGATCTCAAGCAGCAGCTCGAGCTGTTGAGCAGTACGAACGCTTTCGACATAGCGGCCGAATTCGGTCACTCGTCTTGACGATAGGGGGAGCGCCACGTTCGGAAACGCGACCTGCTCGGCCAGTTTTGGGCGGGGCTTCCACCTCTTCGAGGTCGGAGCCGCCGCTTGTGACTGTTTGCGCCGCCGGGTCTCGCATTCGAAGTCGGGCGTCCCTACCGGCACGATGGACCGACCTTCTATCTGCGATCGATTTTTGCTCCGCGGTTTCGAGACCGACGGGGCTTCACTCTGAGATACCGGGCGCCACACAGCGCGCCCTCCCCTCACTCTTTGGCGACGGTTGAGACACATGGCAAACGCTGCAAAGAACGAAGAGCAGGATACCGCGACAGCCGAACCGGCAGAGCGCGATAGCCCGCTGCTGGACCTTTCCGATCAGGCGGTCAAACGCCTGCTCAAGACGGCCAAGGCCCGGGGCTATGTCACGCTCGACGAGCTCAACTCGGTGCTGCCGTCCGAGGAGGTTTCTCCGGACCAGATCGAAGACACGATGGCGATGCTGTCCGACATGGGCATCAACGTCGTCGAGACGGAAGAAGGCGAAGAGGGTGCGGATGCGGCCGCTCCCGACGCCGACGAGGACGACAGCCGGGCCGTGGTCACCGCGGGCGGTTTGCCGGCGCGCTCTGAAACGCGCGCGGAGCCCGCAGAACGCACCGACGATCCCGTCCGCATGTACCTGCGCGAGATGGGCTCGGTCGAGCTTCTGTCGCGCGAGGGCGAAATCGCCATCGCCAAGCGCATCGAAGCCGGCCGCGAGGCGATGATCGCCGGACTCTGCGAAAGCCCGCTCACGTTCCAGGCCATCATCATCTGGCGCGACGAGCTCAACGAAGGCAAGATTTTGCTCCGCGACATCATCGATCTCGAAGCCACCTACGAAGGCCCCGAGGCCAAGGCGCCGCCGATTGCCGGAGAGGGCGAAGGCGAAGAGGAAGCGGCCGCCGGCGAAGAAGGCGCGCCCCCTACTCCGGGAGAGAGCGAAGACGAGGACGAGTTCGAGAACGCGCTCTCACTCGCGGCGATGGAAGCCGAGCTGAAGCCGAAGGTTCTCGAAACCTTCGACAACATCGCGGGCACCTACAAGAAGCTGCGCAAGCAGCAGGACAAGAAGCTCGAGCAGCAGGTGGCGGGCGAATCCGGCTCGCGCCAGCAGCAGAAGGCTTACGACAAGCTGCGCGAAGAGATCATCACCGACGTGAAGAGCCTCTCGCTCAACAACGCGCGTATCGAAAGCCTCGTCGAGCAGCTCTACTCGATCAACCGGCGCCTCGTCGGCCTCGAAGGCCGCCTGATGCGGCTGGCTGACAGCTACGGCGTTCCGCGCCAGCAGTTCATCGACGAATACTTCGGCAACGAGCTCGACCAGACCTGGCTCGACCGGATGGCCGAGAACGGCAAGAAGTGGGGCAACCTCATCAAGAATGAGCGCCCCGGCATTGCGCAGATCCGCGGCAACATCCACGAGCTCGCGACCGAAACCGGCCTCGAAATCACAGAGTACCGCCGCATCGTGAAGGCGGTGCAGAAGGGCGAGCGCGAGGCGCGGCAGGCCAAGAAGGAAATGGTGGAAGCCAACCTTCGCCTCGTGATCTCGATCGCCAAGAAGTACACGAACCGCGGCCTGCAGTTCCTGGATCTCATCCAGGAGGGCAACATCGGCCTGATGAAGGCCGTCGACAAGTTCGAGTACCGCCGCGGCTACAAGTTCTCGACCTACGCGACGTGGTGGATCCGTCAGGCGATCACGCGCTCGATCGCGGATCAGGCGCGCACCATCCGCATCCCCGTGCACATGATCGAGACGATCAACAAGATCGTGCGGACTTCGCGTCAGATGCTGCACGAGATCGGCCGCGAGCCGACGCCGGAAGAGCTGGCCGAAAAGCTCGCGATGCCGCTCGAGAAGGTGCGCAAGGTTCTGAAGATCGCCAAGGAGCCGATCTCGCTCGAAACGCCGATCGGCGACGAAGAGGATTCGCATCTCGGCGACTTCATCGAAGACCGCAACGCGGTGCTGCCGGATCAGGCGGCGATCGCAGCGAACCTGCGCGAGACGACGACGCGGGTGCTGGCTTCGCTGACCCCGCGCGAGGAGCGCGTGCTGCGCATGCGCTTCGGCATCGGCATGAACACGGACCACACGCTGGAAGAAGTCGGCCAGCAGTTCTCGGTCACGCGCGAACGTATTCGCCAGATCGAAGCCAAGGCGCTTCGGAAGCTGAAGCATCCGAGCCGGAGCCGGAAGCTGCGCAGCTTCCTGGATAACTGATCAAACAAAAGCCCCCGAGGAAACTCGGGGGCTTTTTTGCTTTCTGGGGGCAGACACATGGAAGGACTACAGCGTCAGACATACCGCAATGTCAGTGGGAATTCGCCCGTCCGCTTTTTTGCGATTGGTCCGTCATTAGTTTGCGTATGGTTCGAAAAGGACGTCGCGTACGAGTACAACTATAGCCACACAGGTCGCGAGCATGTCGAGACGATGAAGCGTCTTGCACAACAGGGACGTGGATTGGCTAGCTACATTACGAAGCACGTGAGCAAGGATTACGCCCGCAAGTTTTGAGTCCCTGGACATACCGTGACTGTAGATATTATTTCGATCGCGAGCCCCCTTCTCTCCGCTTCGATCAACACGCTCGGTGCGGAGCTATGGACGCTGCGGGATGCCGCGGGACGCGATCTCATCTGGAACGGCGATGGCACCTTCTGGACCGGGCGAGCGCCGATCCTTTTTCCCATCGTTGGCGCGCTCGCCAATGGCAGCTATCGCATCGGGGAAGCAACCTACGCCTTGCCGCAACACGGTTTCGGCCGCCGCCGCCGCTTCACGCCGATCGCGGCATGCCATCACAACGCGACGCTGCGTCTCGAAAACTGCGCGGAGACGCGCGCCGTCTATCCGTTCGACTTCGCGCTCGATCTCGGGTTCGAAATCGCGGGTGCGCGGCTCGCCGTGACGGCGACGCTCACCAACACCGGCGATGCGCCGTTGCCAGCGAGCTTCGGCTATCATCCGGCGTTTCTCTGGCCGCTGCCGTTTGGCGCGGCGCGCGCGGACCATTTCATTCTGTTCGACGAAGCCGAGACGGCGGCCGTCTTTCGACCCGACGCAAACGGATTGCTCGTGGCGGCAGGCCGGCCGGATCACCTCGATGGGCGCACCTTGTGGCTCGACGACACGCTGTTCGCGGATGGCGCCCTCGTTCTGACCGAACTCAAAGGACAAGGGCTCACCTATGGCGCGGGCGACGGTCACGGCCTTCGCATCTCTTATCCCGACACGCCGCATCTCGGCATCTGGTCGAAGCCGGGCGCTCCGTTCGTCTGTGTCGAGCCGTGGCAGGGCTATGCGGATCCTGCCGGGTTCACGGGAGAGATCTGGGACAAGCCGGGCATCGTGCGGCTCGCGCCCCGCGAGCGGCGCGTCTGGCGCATGGGGATCGAGTTGGTCGGCGTGTGATCAGATGCGCGCGCCGGGCGGCCTGATCAAACAAAAGCCCCCGAGGGATGCTCGGGGGCTTTGTTGTTGGGAACCGGCAGTGAGCTACGCACTGAGCCGATTGCGGCGGGCGCGGAGGCTGCGGGCGAAGCGCAACACCGCGACGGCGGCGGTGCGCCCTTCGCGCGTGTCCAGCGCCGCGTAACGGCGCGCCTGCGCCTTGGCGTGCTCGATGATGCTCGTGTAGGTCTCGTCGCGTACCTGGGCGGCGTCGGCCCGGAACCCGCTTGTCAGCTGCATGGATTGTCCTCCGCACTGTTGAACTACGCGAGGACATGTAGGAAGCGGAAATGGCCACGCAACGGCGACCGTGTGGCGAGAAGCTTACAAAAATTCAAATCATTGCAAATGGTTGTAATAGACTTCACGCGCAGACCAGTTCAACGCAGCTTCGCGCGCGCCGCCTCCCAGCGGTCCCAGCGCTCCTGCTCGGCGGGCGAGCACCACGGGTTGGCGTAATAGCCGAAGCGACCGTTGAAACGCGTACAGTCCTTGGGCGGCGAGGCCGCGAGCTGGCGGGTGCGGGCCGACGACGCGGCCTCTGCCAGCGCAGGATACAGCGCCGCCCACAGCGCCAGGATTGCAGAGACAGAGCCGGCGGCGCGCATGGGCCGGACGTTTCGTATTTGATTGCGCTGGCGCATGGCACTCCTCTCGCAGGTGGCTTGTCAGGTCTCTCGCCACCAATCTATCTCAGTTCGCGGGGCACCGGCAGTCCGCGAGCGCCAGGTGTGCCTAGATCCGACGTCCCAATCTGGAACTCTGCCGGAAGCCCTCATTGAGCTTGGCGCCATGGCGCGCCTCGTCCTATTCTCACGGCATGCCACGCACCCAGCGCCCTTTGCTCACTGGCTTCGAGCCGCGACACCAGAAGGTGATCTCGCGGACCGCGTTTGCCAAGCGCATGGCCGGGGCGATCGGGCTCTGGCTGCTGCTCACGTTCGGCGGGCTTGCGATCGGCATGATCGGATACGCGTGGACCGAAGGCATGGGGCTCGCCGATTCCTTCGTCAACGCGGCGATGATCCTCTCCGGCATGGGGCCGGTCGCGGAGTTGCATACGACAGCGGGCAAGGTGTTTGCCGGGTCCTACGCGATCCTCTCCGGTCTCATCATCGTCATCGGCGCGGGGTTCGTGCTGGCGCCGATCGCGCATCGGGTGCTGCACCGCTTTCATGTCGAAAGCGGAAAGGAGCAGTAACGGGTGGCTGGGTCTCACGACATTACGGGCGGGCGCGCCAAGCCGCTCCGCGTCTATCTCGCCGGGCCGGAAGTTTTCTTCGACAATCCCGTCGCGCAGGGCGTCCAGAAAAAGCGCATCTGCGCGGAATTCGGATTCGAAGGCGTGTTTCCGCTCGACAACGAGATCAACGGCCGGAACCTCTCGCCGGAAGCGCTGGCGCGTGCGATCAGCCACGGCAACGAGGCGCTGATGCGCAGCTCGGATCTCATCGTCGCCAACTGCACGCCGTTTCGCGGCGCCAGCATGGACAGCGGCACGGCGTTCGAGATCGGATTCATGCGCGCGCTCGGCAAGCCCGTGCTCGGCTACAGCAACGTCGCCGCCGACTACGCGCGCCGCGTGCGATCGACGCCGCAGGAAGTTCATGCGTCGTGGGATATCGAAACGCGCCGCGCCGACATCGAGGATTTCGGTCTCGCCGAGAATCTGATGATCGCGATTGCCGTGCTGGATACCGGCAGCGAGTTCGTGGTGCGCGACGTGGCGCCGGATCGCGTTCTGTCGGATCTCCAAGGCTTTCGCGATTGCCTCGCGCTTGCGCGTCGAACGCTTGCCGTGTGACGCCCTCCAGCTCCGAGACGGCTACGGAACCAGCACGAGCGCGCCGGTTAATTCGCCGCGACGCAGGCGATCGAGGGCTTCGTTGGCCTTCGCGAGCGGGAGTGCCGTCGTGTGGGTGCGCACGGGGACGCGTGGGGCGAGCGCCAGAAACTCCTCGGCGTCGCGGCGGGTGAGGTTCGCGACAGAGCGTATGACGCGCTCCTCCCACAGTAACGCATACGGCATCGCGGGAATCTCGCTCATGTGGATGCCGCCGAGCACGACGACACCGCCTTTGCGGACCGCTTCGAGCGCGAGTGGCACCAGCCCACCAACCGGCGCGAACACCAGCGCGGCGTCCAACGGCTGGGGCGGGCGTTCGTCCGAGCCACCCGCCCAGACGCAGCCAAGCTCACACGCGAAAACCTGCGCCGCGGTGTCGCCCGGTCGCGTGAACGCATAAGCCTCCATACCTTGGTGACGCGCGACCTGCGCGACGATGTGGGCAGCGGCTCCGAAGCCATAGATGCCGAGCGTTTTGACCGGCCCCGCCATGCGCAGCGTGCGGTAGCCGATGAGGCCGGCGCACAGAAGCGGCGCGGCCTCGACGTCGCCGAGGCCTTCGGGGAGCGGGAAGCAGTAATCAGCGTCGACAACGGCATACTCGGCGTAGCCGCCGTCGATCTGATAGCCGGTGAAACCCGGATGGTCGCACAGGTTCTCGCGGCCGTCGCGACAGTAGCGGCAGGAACCGCAGGTGTGGCCAAGCCATGGAATGCCGACGCGCTGGCCGATCGCGAAGCGGATGACGCCCGGGCCGGTCTTGTCGACGCGGCCGACGATTTCGTGCCCAGGTACGATCGGCAGCTTCGGATCGGTGAGATCGCCGTCTGCCACATGCAAATCGGTGCGGCACACCCCGCAGGCGGCGACCTTCACGCGGACCTGCTTAGGTCCGGGCTCGGGGATTGCGATATCGGCAAGCCGCAAGGCCGCGCCAGGCGCATCCAAAAGCATCGCTTTCATCGTTGCGGACAAGCGAACCTCCAGCTCGCGGAACCCGTAGGCAATCCTAGCGCGTTTCCCTTCCTGTCGTGCCACAACAGGTGCCACATCACAGACTCAAAACAGCCCGCTGGCCTTGTTTCAAATCTAGGACGCGCACGCCGGGTCCGTGCCTCGTTTCAATCCGCTTAAAAAGGGAGGCTTCCATGACGCTCACCCTCACCTCGACCGCATTCGCCGATGGGGGGCCGATTCCGAGCCTCTATACCTGCCAGGGCGAGGACGTCTCGCCGCCGCTCGGCTGGAGCGGCGTTCCCCCGGGCACGCAGAGCCTGGTGCTGATCGTCGACGATCCGGATGCGCCGGACCCGGCCAAGCCGCAGCGAACCTGGGTGCATTGGGTGCTCTACAATCTGCCGCCGGACGCCTCGGCTCTCGCGGAGGCCGTGCCGCCCAACCGGCTGCCGCCAGGAACGCAGGTGGGCCTCAACGACTGGGGGCGGGCCGATTTCGGCGGCGCCTGCCCGCCGATCGGCCGGCATCGCTATTTCCATAAGCTCTATGCGCTCGACATCCGGCTCGCGGGTTTCGAGGCACCGCCGACGAAGCAGGCGGTCGAGGCGGCCATGGCCGGGCACGTTCTGGCCCAGGCGACGCTGATCGGCACGTATCTTAAAAGTTGACGCACGCCAGGGGCTCGCAATGCACCGTCGGCCGCTTCCGTAAGGAGCGGATTTGCGGCGTTTCCGACGTCACCCGGCTAGACTTGGTCAACGAAAGCTTTCCCGAAAGCACCGTGTTTTACGGTTTGCGTTGTACCTCCCTCAAGACGTCGTCAGTAGTTTGGTTGTCTTGATCAGGACGACGGGGGGATCCGGCATGTCTCACAATCAAGCAGCGAATGGTACGGCGCTCGTCCGATGGGTCGGGCTGGCGATCGGCCTTCCTGCTTTCATCGCAGTGATCCTGCTCGGCAAAGACACCTTGATGGTGGTCGACAAGATCAACGAGAGCGCGTTACAGCGCGAAACGGCGGCGCTCGAACGCGGCATCAGGATGCTCGGCGACCTGCACGCCTCCGAGGTTTTGTCCCAGACGATGTGGGATACGGCGTTCCGCAATGTCGTGCTGTCGAAACGGCAAGACTGGATTCGCGAGAACTTCGGAAAGCAGGCGCTCTCTTCGGAGGGCGTGCAGCAGCTCTTCATCATCGACGGACGCGGCAAGGCGATATTCTCGAGCGAGATCGAAGCTGCTCCGCCGCCGGAGACGGTCGCACCTATTCTGGCGGCGGCACAGCGTCCGATGGACAGAGCCCGCGCGCTCTACCGCACCGCGCGCGCTTCCGGCGACGGCTTCGACGAGCGGCTACCCGGCGCCATGAGCGATGGCATCTACGTCAACGACATCATCAAGATCGGCGGCCAATCGGCGATGGTCACGGTCTCGCCGTTCACGCCCGACGTCGAGGATCATGAGACACCGCAAGAGCCGACTTTGCTGCTCGGCGTGCAGGTGATGACGGAGACGCTGCTCGACAAGCTCGAGTCGCTTTCGCATATCGACGGTCTCGAGCACGTCGCCGCGAGCCACACCACCGTAACCGGCGAGCACTCGCACCCGATCCGGGACACGCAGGGCAACATCGTGACTTACGTCACGTGGGATTTCTCGTCGCCGGGCCTCGCGATCCTGAGAGCAGCGCTGCCCGCCATCGCGGTCTCGCTTGGCCTCATCGCGCTGATGACGCTGGTTGCGGCGATCACCGTGCGGCGCCTCACGCGGCGGCTCGCCGAAAGCGAGCAGGCCGCCATTCACGCCTCGCGCCACGACGCGGCAACCGGTCTCGCCAACCGAGGCTGGTTCATGCACGTGTTTGAAGGAATTCTGGCGCGCACGGGCAAGCAAGGCGGCACCTTCGCGGTGCTGCTGATCGACTGCGATTTCTTCAAGACCGTCAACGACACGCTTGGCCATGCCGCGGGCGATGCGATCCTGCGGGCGATCTCACAGCGGCTCAAGGGACTGGATGGCCGTCTCACCATCGCCGCGCGGCTCGGTGGCGACGAGTTCGCGGCCGTTACCGCGCCGCTGGCCTCGCGGACCGAAGCCGCGGAGGCCGCAAACCTGCTGCAAAATACGCTGATGCAGCCGGTTATGTTCCAGGGCCACGAACTCGACGTCAGCGTCAGCATCGGCGCGGCGGTGTTCGAGACGCCCTCCACGCTGTCGATCGACGCTTGGCTCGCCAAGGCCGACATGGCGCTTTACCGAGCCAAGCGCGACGGGCGCGGCTGCTCACGCGTCTACGATGCCTCGCTCGACACCGGCCAGCTGTCCGAGCTTCCCGACATCCGCCAGCTCCTGCTCGATATCGCAACTCCGGCACTCAAGGCCGACAACGTCACGGACCGCGCGGCCTAACATTCGGCCGCGCGCGCCTTCGCTCGCCCCGCGCCGGATCGATCAGCGATCGATGCGGGTGATCTTGGAGCCCTCGAGCGTCAGGTTGTACATCAGGCCTTTCTGGTCGAGGATGAAGCCGATCACCGGCTTTTTGATCTGATTGGTGTCGACCGAACCGCCCACGCCGACCGTGACGAGCGCAACCGATCCATCGACGCCGACCTTCCAGCCGTGCTTGCGGCGGAAGCTTCCCAGCGCCTCTTCGGTCATGAATAGAATGATGACCGTGCGCGCCTGAACGCCGAGCTGAAAGCCGAACGAAGCCGAGACGGTATTGTAATAGCCTTCGGTATGGCCACGCCGGCGCAGAGCGCCCTCGCCATACTCGCCACCGATGCCCATTCCGGCCTTCACGACGGAAGGAAACACCAGCACAGCCGCGGCATCGCGCACGAGTTCGCGCGCGCCGCCCACGGTGCGATAGAAATGCCCCAGCGCGTTGTCGACATCGGCGTCGATTTCATAGGCAGACGCGGCGTTGGCGCCGCGCGCCGCGCCGAACAGCAAGGCGATCGCGAGCAGCACGTTGAGGATGGTTGCTTTCGGCGACATCGGAAAATTCCCCCAAGGACAGCAGGTTGCGACGCGACTCATCGGAGCTGCATCATCTACTGCAACCATGCATCGAAAACCATGGAGCGAATGTGGCGTCAGCACCTCAGCGTGGCGCTTTGGCAAACCCGTCCGTTCCCCAGGGCCTGCTCAGCAGAACAGGCAGGCGCTGCACATGGTGGCGGCTTCCGAGATATGGGCATCGAGAATCCGCGTATATTCCGCGAGTTTCGGCTTTTGCGCTTCGCACAACGTCTTCTTCTTCTCGGGATCGGCGAAGGCCTCCTCCCAGGCTTTGACGTAGGTCGATTTTTTCGCGCGGAAGACCGCCGCGACCTTGCGCAGCGACGAAACCTCGACGCACGGCGCCACCGCGACCCACGTGCGTCTCTGAAGATTGAGCTTCTTGCCGCAGAAATCGAGCAGCGCATCGACGGTCGCGTATTCGTCGACGCGGCGCCAAAGCGTCTCGCGCTCGGTCTTGCTGATGCTGTTCAGGCCGAGCTTCACCTCGACGAGACCCGCTTCGCCGCTTTCGGCCGTACGTGTCAGGCCGACTGCCGCCACCAGCGCCGCAACGACGAACCCCAGCGTCGCGCGCTTCATCCCCGCCTGTCCGAGACCCAGCATGCTCGTTCCCACACCCTCGTCCGTTTTCGCCAGAAGACTATGACCGGGCGCGACGATTTCGCAAGCCTCTCGCGCGGCCACTCAGCGCGGGCAAAATGGATTGATATCCAAGCATAAAAAAGGCCGGCCTCCGGAGTGGAGGGCCGACCCTGACCGGCATCGGGCCGGGATTGGACGCTCGAATCTCAGAAGTTGGGACGGGCCTCAACCTCGCACTCGGTCTTGCGGCCGCGCTCGGTCTCGCACGCGATCCGCTTCTCGGTCGCGGTGCGCCACAGCGGCGTGCGTCCGGTCTCTTCGCGCACTTCGCGCTTCCAATCCGCAATCGCGGCCGAAACGGCGGCATCGCGCGCCACGGGGCCGATGCCCGCAACTTCAGCTTCTCCGCCTTCGCGGTCTGCGCGGTGGCCGGCGAAAGCCGACGTGGCGACCGTGAGGGCGAGGCCGGTGACTGCAAGCGCGGCAAGGCCGGCGCGGAACGTGCTGCTCATTTGGGGGGATCTCCTGGACTTTGAACTCGAAACTTCGAACCGTTTGCCCGCGCGTTAGCGGCGCCGAGCGAGGGCGTGTATGCCGCTCAGGATCGAAACGAGCTGTTTCCCAGGGAACAGGCTGCGCGCCCCGCGCTTACACGATTTCGAGGATTTCGACCTCGCCAGCGCCGGCCACCGCAGTGTCGCCGAGCGATTTTCCGAGCAGCGCACGTGCCAGCGGCGACACGTACGAAACCGTGCCTTTCGACGGATCGGCCTCGTCCTCGCCGACGATGCGATAGGTCTGGCGGCGCCCGTCGGCGCGCAGCAGCGTCACGCGCGATCCAAAACGGACTTCGCCGCCATCCTTAGGTATTTCGACGAGCTCGGCGGTCGCGCGCCGCTGGGACCAATACCGTAGATCTCGCGCGGCATGGTTCAGCGCAGCGCGATCACCCGCGCTCTGCGCTTCCGCATAAGCCTGCTGCAGGCGCGAAACCTCGGCCTCGATGTGAGCGAGCCCCTGCTCGGTCACGAGGTTCGGATGATCCGACACGAGGCGCTCGGGAAGCTCATCGAAAGCTTCGAGGCCATCAGGTTCTTTGACGAATGCTCTGCTCATGGGCCTAATATAGTCCGTGTATCGATAAAAAACATGGGGAGCGCTCGAGGATGCAGCAAGCTCAGAAGGAGATCATCGTTACGACCGACGGGCAAGGTCTCTACGAAATCAGCGAAGAGGTCCGCCGTTTTGCCAAGGATGCCGGCATCAGAACGGGCCAGCTCACGGCCTATTGCCGACACACGTCGGCTTCGCTCGTCATTCAGGAAAATGCAGATCCGGACGTCCGGCGCGATCTCATCGCGTTCTTCCAGCGCCTGGTTCCCGATGGCGATCCGCTGTTCGTGCATACGCTCGAAGGCGACGACGACATGCCCGCACACGTCAAAAGCGCGCTGACGCAAACCTCGATCACGATTCCAATCATGGAAGAAAAACTTGCACTTGGGACGTGGCAGGGGCTCTATCTCTTCGAGCATCGCAACCAACCGCATGCACGCAAGATCGTGTTGCATGTGATTGGCGCGTGACGCTCGCACTCATCTCTCATTTCGTGTTCGCTTTTCGACAGGAGGTCTTTATGGCGAAGAACAAGGAAGCGGGCGACGATCGCCGCGTTGGTGCGGTGAAGAAGCGCTCGCAGATCAAAAACAAGCTGACGGGAACCTGGACGAAGCGGGACGACAAGAGCGGCAAGTTCCTGGACGTGAAGGCCGACAAGAAGCCGTTCAAGGGCGTGCGCAAGAAGGTCAAGGCAGCCGTTAAGCCTGCGGCCAAGAAGACCGCGGCGAAAAAAGCCGTCGCAAAGAAGCCCGCCAAGAAGGTCGTGAAGCGGGTGGTCCGGAAGGCGCCTGCCAAGACGGCGGCCAAGAAGCGCTGATAACGCGCCCGCATCGTTAACGTTTTTCTCGATTAGACCAGCAGGCCGGCGGATAATCCTTCGCGATGCTCTTTGTCGCGCAGCGATTTTCCGCCGCCCCTTTGAGTAGGCGGGCGCAACCTGCTAATAGGGCCTCCAAATTCACATCATGGAGGCTCTCATGAGCGACGCCGAAAGCCAGAAGCGCATCGAAACCGCCCAACTGATCCGCAGCTATTACGAAGCATTCAACGCCGGCAAAACCGACGCCATGCTGGGCTTCCTCACCGACGACGTGATCCACGACGTCAACCAGGGCGAGCGTCGCGTCGGCATCGAGAAGTTCCGCGCCTTCAACGCGCGTATGACCCACCACTACAAGGA
Organism: Hyphomicrobium sp. LHD-15; assembly: GCF_031157355.1. GTDB lineage: Bacteria > Pseudomonadota > Alphaproteobacteria > Rhizobiales > Hyphomicrobiaceae > Hyphomicrobium_C. The sequence goes on along the minus strand of NZ_JAVIFT010000006.1, from coordinate 14,095 downwards.
GCTTCTGACCGAGATCGTCGTGCTCGTCTCCAAGGATGGCACGCGCGCGGCTGCCGAATTCAACGTCAACGGCACCTACCTCAACTCCGACTCCGACCTGCCGGCTGCCAAGGGCCAGACCTACGTGCTGCCCGCCGGCACCTTCTTCGCCATCCGCGACGGCAAGATCGCGCGCGTCACCACCTACTACAACCTCACCGACTGGATCGCGCAGGTGGCATAAGCCGCTCACGGCTGCTGTTCCGTTCGCTTCGCGAACGGGCAGCCTCCGCGAGGGCGCGACACAAGTCGCGGGTCGCGTCCAAGCGAAGCTTGGCTCCGCCAAGACGCTCCCGGCCCCTGCGAGGCAAATTCGCTGAGAAAAAGGACTTCGGGATGAGCATCGACGTGCGCGCCCTCACCGGCGACGACATCAAGGCCGTGCTGGCGGATCTCGCGCGGCTTCGCATCACCGTGTTCCGCGACTGGCCGTACCTCTATGACGGCACGCTCGAATACGAGGAGGAGTACCTCGCCAAGTTCGCGGCTGCGAAAGGCGCGGTGTGCGTCGTCGCGCGCGACGGCGATCTCGTGGTCGGCGCCTCCACCGGCGCGCCGATGGTCGAGCACGCGGACGAGTTCGGCGAACCGTTTCGCAACGCCGGCTACGATCTCTCGAAGATCTTCTACTGCGGCGAGAGCGTACTGCTCAAAAGCCATCGCGGGCATCGGCTCGGGCACACGTTCTTCGAGCTTCGAGAGGCGCAGGCACACGCGCTCGGCGGGTTCACGCATTCGACGTTCTGTCGCGTGGTGCGCCCGGATAATCATCCGCTCAAACCGGCCGACTACATCCCGCTTGATGCGTTCTGGACCAAGCGCGGCTATGCGCCTGTGCCCGGCCTCACCGCCACCTACGACTGGAAGGATGTCGACCAGCCGGACGAAACCACCCACACCATGCAGTTCTGGATGAAAGCACTCTGATGGCGCTTCCGCAGGTTCTCAAAGTCGCTTCGGCCCAGTATCCGATCGGGCAGCCCGCCTCGCTCGCCGAGTGGGAAGCCAAGATCGCGTCCTGGGTGGCCGAGGGCGCTGCAACGGGCGCCGAGCTGCTGGTGTTTCCGGAATACGCCGCGATCGAGCAAGCGGCCTGCTTTGGGCCCGAAGTCTACAACGATCTCACGACGACGCTCGAGCGCGTCGCGGAGCTTGCGCCGTCGCGCGTCGCGCACCATGCCGCGCTCGCGAAAAAGCATGGCGTGCATATTCTTGTCGGCTCCGGCCCCGCGAAGCACGCGGACGGCCGCTTCGTCAACGCGACGCAGCTCGTCACGCCCTCGGGGCTCGTCGGCGTGCAGGAAAAGCTGATCATGACGCCGTTCGAGCACGGCTGGGGCGTGACCGCCGGCAGTCCGCTGCGCGTGTTCGAGACCGCGCTCGGCAAAATTGCGATCCTGATCTGCTACGACAGCGAGTTTCCGCTGCTTGCCCGCGCTGCCGTCGAAGCTGGCGCCGACGCGATCCTGGTGCCGTCGTGCACCGAGCGCGTCTCGGGCTATCATCGCGTGCGGACCGGCTCGCAAGCGCGCGCGCTCGAAAACACCATCGTCACCGTGCAAAGCCCGACCGTCGGCGATGCGCCGTGGTCTCCGGCCGTCGATTTCAACGTCGGCGCGGCCGGCATCTACGTGCCGCCAGAACAAGGTGTCAGCGACACCGGCGTTATCGCGGAAGGCACGCTCAATCATCCGATGTGGGTTTATGCGGCCGTCGATCTCGCGGCCTTGCGCCGCCTGCGGACCAGTGGCGAGATGCGCAACTTCGGCGACTGGCCAGCCCAGCCCGGCGCCGAGCCGCTGAAGCATACGGTCGAGAGCGTGAAGCTTATCTGAGGCGCAGCAGTTCGCTTGCGAATGGGCCGTTCAGGCGGCTTCGGACAGCTGCACGCCTGACCGCTTCCCGGCCTTGACCTTGTACATGGCGAGGTCGGCCTGATGCATGACCGCCTCGGCCGTGCCGCCATCCTGCGGGTAAAGGGCGACGCCCACCGAAACGCCGACCGGATGCGTGCGCCCGCCGGCGGCGATTTCATTGCCGAGCGCGGACACGAAACGCTCGCCTATCGCGAGAGCGCTCGCCCGATCGCCGAGATCGCAGGCGAGAACCGCGAATTCGTCCCCGCCGAGCCGCGCCACCAGATCCTCCTGGCGCGCGGCGGCGCGAAAGCGCTTTGCGACACCCTGGAGAACCGCGTCGCCGACGGCATGTCCGTGTTCGTCGTTCACACGCTTGAAGCCGTTGAGATCCAGAAGATAGAAGGCGTGCATGCGGCCCTCTACCGGCGGCTGAACGATTGCCCGCTCGACGGCAGCTTCGAGTGCGCGCCGATTGGGTAGGCCCGTCAATGCATCTTGCATCGCGAGTGCGCGGGCGGCTTCCGCCTCGTACGCCGCTCGCATCTCACGCTCCCGGTCGCTCTGCGCCTCCTTCATGCGACGGGACGCAAATACCCCGAGACCGATCGCAAGCAACACCGACAGGAGAAAGATCTCCTCTATGCGGATGCGGCGCTGACGCTCCGTGAGCTGATCCCAGAAGACGACGATTTCATATTCGAGGGCCAGCAAAAGGCTGACCACCATCGCAATGCCGAGGAGCGTCGCGTCGAATGCGCTGGTCCAAGGGTTCTGTCGGACCGCCGAGGCTAGCGAACCCATCGTGTTCATCCTCATCTCCGCAGCCGAGCCGCAAGATGGGAGATCTATCGGAGAAAAGATAAGATTGTTTTGACAACTGATTGCGCACTACCCCTTCAAATCCCTAGGGAATGCGCTCGGGGCGGGGCAAAAATCTTTCGAACTCTGTTCAAGAATAGGGAGAGGCTCGTGGCCTCTCCCCGTGCTTCAATCCGTGGCTATTTCAGCTTCCAGGTAACGGATACGCGGGCTTCGAGCGTTTCGGTGCCCGCTTCGACCGGCGCGAAATCGGCCTTTTCCGCGCGGGCCGCCATCATCGGACGCGGGCCACCGTATCCTGTCTCTTCGGAGATCTGGACGACGTCACCCACCTCGGCGCCGGCGGCAGTCGCCAGCAGCTCGGCGCGGCGGCGGGCGTTGGCGACGGCGTCCTTGCGGGCGTCGTCCTTCAGCGTCTCGGCCTTGCTGACCACGAAGCTCAGGCCGTTGATTTGGTTGGCACCAAGGCTGACAAGCTTGTCGAGCAGCCCACCAAGCGCCTTCAGATCGCGCACCAGGACCTCGACCTGGTTCGACACGCTATAGCCATCGATGACGGGCGCCGTGCCATCCTTCGGGGACGTATAGCGCGGGCTGACGTTGAAATTGCTGGTCTGGATGTCCTTGGCGTCGATGCCGCTTTCCTTCAATCCGGCGACGACCGCCTTCATCTTCTCGGTGTTGGCAGCAAGCGCGGCCTGAGCGGTCTCGGCCTCAGCGGTCACGCCGGACGACAGGCGCGCCTGATCGGGCTCGGCATAGGCGTAGCCCGTGGCGGAGACGGTGATCAGGCGGTCCATCGGCTTTTCCTCGGCGCGGAGCGGGGCGGCAATTGCTACAAGAAATGAAGCGGCGAGAAGGGCAGCCGCGGGCTGAATGATCGTCATTGGTCGCATAAATTCCTCCTGTTAGGCGCCTTGAGATAGTGCACGTTCGGGGAGGAAAGAAGGCTTGCGCAGGCCAAGATCGCGGCGCCTCATTCGGCTGGTGCGGGCCGCGAACTCTGCTATAGAGCTGCGGAGGTGCTCCCCGCTTGCCGGCGGCTGGCTGCGCCTCAACTCCGGGTGATGCCGTGCGCTCCCCTCCTCGGGTTCGATCCTTGGGAAGGATTTGTGCGCAACGAGCCCGCCCCGGGGCCCGTAGCTCAATGGTTAGAGCTGGCGGCTCATAACCGCCTGGTTCCAGGTTCGAGTCCTGGCGGGCCCACCAATGTTTTCAATGACTTGTGTTTTTCCGACCGCGTCGGCGGTCCATTGGTGGTCCCCAATTTGCGTTCATACGGGCAAATTTTGGGCGATGGCCAGAGCGGAGCTGCTAGCGGGAGAAGTGCCGTCATCGAGCTCTTCCAATCTGCCGCCATTTGCTCCTCCTCGGGCGCAGAGCATTACCACACTCCCAGTGTCCCACCCATCGACGCGATGCCGAGAAAGCGGAAGTCGGCCGAACGGCTCCAGAAGATCAAGTTTGCTCGACCAATGCCGTCTGCTTCAAATTCGAGAGCGGAGCTCCGACATCAGACGCGCGCTCCGGTCGCGCGCGCCTGTTCTGGAAGGGTCGACTTTAAGCTCGACCGCGCTCACGCGGCCTTTTCCTTGACGTGAATCTCGCCGACCTTGGCTTTGCCGTCCTGACCGCGAACCCGCATCTTCGGCGCACGTTCCTTGAACACGGTCTTGGTCAGCTGTTCCATGAGGCCGCCGAGGATCTTCGGCTCGCCCACGGTGTGGATGATCCACGGGATATCGCCCGAGCGCCATTCGCCGGGAGCAAGCCGGATCGGTCCCGTCTCCTGGCCCGACAGGCGCTGATCGATCTCTGACGAGACCACAGCCCACAAGATGGCGCCAACAGGAAGCACCTGCCCGTTGGTTTTCGACTGCGCCTCGGCGAGTGCGAATTGACCCAGCCGGACGGCCGGTGCGACCAGCCAGTCGAGATCGCGCAGCGCGTAATGCTGTTCAGCCGGTGACTGGCTCATCAGCAGCACGATCTCGCCGAACGATGCCGCCATCCGCTTCGACGCGGCTGCGCGCTTTTTGGCTTCGTCCGCGTCGAGCGTCACGGGCGCGGCCAGATCCTCATTATCCGGTGTCTTGTCTCGCGCCGAAATCTCGACGGCGCCTGCTGCTCCGTTCTTGTGCACGGCGGTTTCCGTCTGCTTGCTCTCTGCTTCGTCCTGGGACTTCTTGAAGAACATGCGGGGCGTCTCCTGAGAGCTTTGTTTTTTTGAAGGGGAGAAACGCCGGCCACGTTTTGCGCGGCCGGCGTAGGTTTGTCTCAGAGATAGAAGTCGCTCGAGCTCAGCGTTCCGACTTTGACGAGGATCTCGAAATCGGCGTGCTTGTCGCCGTTGACGTCACCCTGCACGATCACCTCGGATCCGAGATCGGAGAACCGCAGCTCTCCGCTCGCGCCGTGGAAGTCCTGGGTCCCGATCCACTTGAAGGCCTGATCGCCCTTCTTCGCCGGATTGGTGTCGAACGATGCGACGTCGATCTTGTCCTGTCCGCGCACGAAATCGAAGATGATGTCCCGCGCCGACCCGACAGCCGATTCCAGTGCGTCGTTGAAGTCGAAGCGATCGCGGCCTGCACCACCGTAGAGGTGGTCCGTACCGAGACCGCCAGCCAGGACGTCGTTGCCACTGTCGCCGTAGAGGGTGTCGTTGCCGACCTCGCCATAGAGCGTGTCGTTCCCGGTGCCGCCGAACAGGAAATCCAGTCCGTCGCCGCCATAGAGCGTGTCGTTGCCGCTCTCGCCAAGGAGCGTATCGTTGCCACCGTGGCCGTAGAGCTTGTCATTGCCCGATCCGCCCTTGAGCACGTTGGCGGCATTGTTGCCGTTGATCACGTTGTTGTAGGAGTTGCCGGTGCCGTTAATGGCGCCATCACCCGTCAACGTGAGATTCTCCACGTTGCTGCCAAGGCTGTAGTTGACCGAGCTCAGCACCTTGTCCGTGCCCTGGCTGCGGGATTCGATCACCTTGTCGTCGATGCTGTCGACGACGTAGATGTCGTTGCCCTTGCCGCCCCTCATGGTATCGGCGCCGCCGTGGCCGTCGATCCAGTCGTTGCCGGACGTGCCTGAGAGCGTTTGGCTCGCCTCCGTACCGTGGATCATCTTCAAACCCTGCACGTCGGCAACCGCGAGCCGAAAGGTGGCGCTGGTTGCGTCGGGCGAGCCCGGCAGCGCGTCGTCATCCACCGCGACCGCCACCTCGAGACTTGCGGCCTGCGCCGCGTTGAGCGCAGCGCCCGCCTTGAGGAACAGAGCGAGCCCGACGATCTCGAAGAGAGCCCGGTCGCGTCCGACGAGCGACAGGCGGTTGGTTCCCAACCCGTCGTCGGTCAGCACGATGTCCGCCACCTTGACGCGCGAGGCGGTCGAGGTGTTCTCCGCAATTGACAGGAGCGTGTTGGCGAGCGACACCGTCGGCGCGGTGTTCTCATCGAAATCGGTGACGGCGATCGACAGCACCTGGTCGAGCGACAGACCCGAGCTATCCGTCACCTGCACCGTAACCGTGTGCGATGTTGCGGCTTCGTAATCGAGGCCTGTCGGATCCTTCACGACCAGCTTGTTACCGTCGACGATCTCGAACCGGCCGCCAGCATCGTCAAGCAGCGCGAACGTGAAGGTATCGCCGCTGTTGGGATCGACAGCCGATAGCTCCGCCACCAATGTGCCGGCAGCGCTGTTCTCGGCAATCGACGCATCATCCGGCAAGATATCGGTCGGCGCTTCCAGAAGTTCGAAGTCGATGTTGTAGAGGCCGTTATCGAAACGCAGGAGCTCAATATTGCGAAGCGTATCCGATGACCCGTCTGGACCCGCGACCGTGTAGCTCCCATCTCCGTTGTCGCTAATGGCGTAATCGCTCGAAAGGCCCGAGAAGATGGCAGTGTCCCTCCCGCCGCCGCCGTCGAGCAGATCATTGCCGCCGGCTCCGCCCGCGAGCGTGTCATCTCCGACATTGCCAGTGAGTGCATCATCACCCATGCCACCGGTGAACGTCACGGCCGACGTCGTCTGCGCCGACGCCTTCACCGCGCCGACCGCGCCCGTCGTCGTTACGCCTGAAGCGTCGAGCGTCACGACGTTGCCAATGTCCGTGCCGACAATCGTGAAATCCCAACCGGTGTCACCCGAAAGCGTAATTGTCGTAGCGTCGTCGAAGACGAGCACCTGGTTGAAGGGATCGGTCGGCTCGGACGCTGGGAATGAACCATCCGGCGTAATTAGTTCCTGATCAATTGCGTCAGTGCCGATATTGACCGAGGTCGCTCCACGGACATGAATCGTCCCGGCATCGGAGCCGTCGGAGTAAATGCCTACAAAGCCGAGCTTAAGCGTGCTTCCTTCCGCAACGTCGAGGTGCACCGTGCCAAAGTTGTTACCAAAGCTGCTGAACAGAGAATAAAAATTCCCTTCGTAGCTGGTGGGCGTGGCAAGGCTAATGCTCCGCAAGATGACCTCGGCGCCATCTTCCAAGCCGATGATGGTATTGTCCCCTGTTGCCGCATCAGCGCCGGTAACAACGACCCTCTGAATGTTGTCGAAGCGGGCAACATCGACCGTCTGCCCAGTAAGTACCGGCATGTCGAGCTGGATGGTCTCGAACTGACTGATGTACGCGCTGATGTCACCGATCGCCGCAGCCACGCCGAAGGACATCCGAATGACGTCGAGGTCGTTCTCAAAACCGAGCGTTTCGCCGGCATCGACGGTCCCCCCTTGGAAGGCATCCGTTCCGAGAATGCGGACCTCGTCGTCGCCGTCGTTCAGGGTCAGTACGCCCTTCAGTCCTCTGCCGGCATTGAGGAACTGATCATAGCCCTCAGTTCCATCATTCGACGCATTGACGGCGCCGAGATTTCCAAAACTGACGATTTCCTTTCCTCCGCCGATGAAGCGGAATTCTTCGCTGCCGCCCGCCGGCGCAAGGACGGAATCGTCCAAGGGAGTGTCGAGGTACAGGGTACCCCAGTTGCCGTCATTGATGACGACGCCGTTCTCATCCAGTACCGCCGAGGCATCGATCGTCGTGACGTTCGGAATGAACCACTTTATCTCTGCCGCATAGCTGCGCACGATGCGGACGCTTGTCGCTGATTCAAACGACAGATTGTAATCATTCACTGCCGCGCCGTTCATATGGTCTCGGTCGCCAAGACTGAGAACGATGCTTGTCGCGGTATTGTCGGTGATGCGCTGACCTTCGCCCAGTTCGATGCCAAGAGTGTCGATGCGCAGAGTGCGTTCACCGACTGCGGCGTCGATCGCCACAGATCCGACGAACGATTGCATCTCATCATCCGGACGCTTGACCATGTTGGCCAGCTCGATGTTCGTTAGCGCATCGGATTGGATCAGGACATTGCCGGTCACGCCATCCAGCGACACAAACTGGAGCCGATCTTCGGTGGCAGATTCATAACCGTGATCCGTTATGGTCACGTCGGACGCAGAATTGATCACCACGCCGATTTCGTAGCCGTTGATGTCGACCGTTACCGGATCTTTGATCAACCAATCATTCTCGATGACGAGCACTAGCGGATTTACATCCAGCTCAATGATCTGATCCTGGAACTCCAAGACCTCGATGTCGGCACGAACGACGTGAGTTTCGAACTCGCCGGATGCCAAGCCTGAAATTCGCTCAATCAGAATGCTGTCGCGATCGCCGTCAGCGAACCCGGTTATGCGGTAATCGTTGAAATTGCCTGCGAACGCCGCCACGTCATATCCGGCGTTGCCGACGATAAGGTTGTGTCCCAGGCCGCCATCGAGCCTGTCGTTGCCTGTCCCGCCATAGAGCTCGTCGTTGCCGTCGCCGCCGAACAGCTGATCGCTGTTGTTATCGCCGTACAGGAAATCGTCGCCGCCGTAGCCGTAGATGACGTCGTTACCGTTGCCGCCCGAAATAATATCCCCCAAAGCGCCCAGAATGACCCACGCCACGCCGTTGGCCTGATCGCTGCCGTGGAGGATGTCGTCGCCATTCTCGCCGCGGATCTCGTCGCCGAGCAGTGACGGCGAGCCTCCGCCCCAGATCTCATCATTACCGGTGCCGCCCCAGATCTTGTCGAACCCTGCGCCACCGTCGATAAAATCGTTACCGGCGCCGCCGCGGATCAGGTCGTTGCCGCCCCGACCAAAAATGGTGTCATTCGAGCTCTTACCGGCAATCGCATCGTCTCTTTCCGTCCCATAGATTGGTACGAGGCCGTCGCCGTAAACGACAGACGGATCGTGCGTGTCAACCGCGATGGCCGGCGAAATGGTGCGATCGGTAACGCTGGTAACAGCGCTATTGGAGGTGTCGACAATTAGGAAGTCGTTATACGAAAGGTCCGCGGGGCGATTCGATAGCGTCGCAAACTGGATCGCTGCTCCCAATCCGCCGCCGTCGATGTCGTAGAACAACGCACCGGATTCGGCGTCATAAACGATGCGGCTGAGAGCGGTCTCGGATCCGGTGCCGATGACATAAAACAGGTCCGCAGAGAGCGGGCCGAGGGACAGCGTCGAAAAGATCGAGCTGTCGAGCCAGATCGTATCGTCGATGTGGGAGAAGTCGGCGATGATATCGACGTTTGTCAGCGCATTGAGTGCGCGATCAAACAAGAATGCATCCGCACCCGTTCCGCCGGTCAGCCTGTCATTCCCTGCGCCGCCGGAAAGGACGTCTGCCCCGACCCCACCGTCGATGATGTCGTTGCCGCGCATGCCGTAAAGGCGGTTGTCGAGTGCGTTGCCGGTGATGCGGTCGTCCCCGTCGCCCGTGACGACGTTCTCAATGTCGGTGCCTGTGGCGATCTTCAGGAACGCAGCACCTCCCGTCGTCGAAGTTGCCCCAGCCGCGAGCTTCACATTCAGGTTCCCCGTCATGGCCGACATGTCGAGCCAATCGGTACCCCCATCGGCGTCGGAGAGTGTCAGGCGAGAGGAATCGCGCGCGAGCGTCGTGAATATTTCGTTGGTGTAGTGATAGACGTCACGCGTCAGGTCAGCGCTCGCGCCATCCGTGCCATTGAGCGACAGGGTTGCCGAGTTCAGCGTGCCGCTGTCTTCAGCCCAGTTGTCAGTAATGCGCAGGGTCCAATTCCCCGCGCCATTCTCGCCGCGGAAGGCGTTTGCGCCGAACCGAGCGATCCACTCCACGCCGTTCGCCGCCGTCGTGGAAACCTCCGGCGGAACATCAAGCGCGGAGACCACGGTTCCGTCGGGGGAAACCAATTCGATTACGAGGTCATAAAGTGAGGAATGGGTCAGATTGAGTTTGAGTTCGACAAACTCGACGAGGAAGTCGGTGTTCGAGAAGTCGAACTTAACCTCGGTCACCTTCTTGTCTGCGAGCGCGATCGCTGCGCCGGTCGATTGCTCCAGGGTCGTTTCGTTTGCGCTGGCCTTCGGACCGTCGAAGAGGTGCCAGACCTCGGCCATGCGCACCGCGTTGTATGCATCCACGGACCCGAAGCCGTAGTCGACGGAAAAGTGCAGGCCGCCGCCATTCCAGTTGTCAGCGCCATTGTAGAACCAGGCGTGTTCCTCGTTCGCCGTCGGGACGCCGCCAACCCCGCTCCCGACCTCGCGTGCTGAATAGGCAAGAACGTTTTGCACGTCCCGCCAGCCGAGGTTGGGATTTGCGCTCAGCATCAAGGCTACAACGCCAGATACGATCGGCGTTGCGCCCGATGTGCCGCCGAAACCGTCTGAACCAATGCTGGTGTAGTCACCACTGCCATAGCCGAAGCCACCGGTAACATCGGTCGTGACGAGACGGGCATTGACTCCAGTCGTCCCACTCGACGGCGCGGAAACAAGCAAGTTCGCGCCCCAGCTCGAATACCATGAAGCGTTACCGTCGTCGGCGTAGGCACCGACTATGATCGTCGCGCGGGTGACATCGAGCATGTCGCCATTCGAATCGCGGTTGTCGTTGCCTGCGGCCTTGACGATGATCGTTCCCAGGCCATCGCGACCCTCAACCACCGCTTCGAAATAGGCATCGAGGATCGCGTTATCGTCTGATTGAGAGGCTTGCGAATAGCTCGGGAACTTGCCCCAGCTGTTAGACGTGATGTCGAAGTTTTTGGTCTGGTGGACGGCCTGAAGAAATCCTTCGAAGTGTATATTTATATCCGCGGGTCCGTAGTTGAGCATTTCAACGCCGGTGATGGATGCGCTCCAGGCCACGCCGGTTGTACCAATGCCGTTATTGGCCGCAGCGATGAGGCCTGCGACCGCGGTACCGTGATCACCAGCCACCTGCGGAATTGTGACGCCGTCGACCTCGACCTCGAGGCTCGCATCGTAATTGTCGATCAAGTCGGGGTGGTTTGCCTGGGTGCCATTGTCATAGATGCCGACGTTCACCCCTGCGCCCGAGTACTCGTCCCAGATTGTTTGAATGTCGCCGAGCCACTCGAAGTGCCATTGGTCAGCAAACAGCGGGTCACCCGGGAAGTAGGTCGAACTGGAGTTGGGATCGGGAAGAAGACCGGTAAGCGGATCTGGAAGCGTCCGATACAGTGGGCCAATATGGTTGGTAATCGCCCAAGCGTCATCGTTCAGCGCCGAAGCGCTGTTGGCCGTAACAGAACTCATAAGGATCCTCCCCAGGACAAAAAACGTTCGCTGGTCCAGCCTCTTGCGGGCCGCTAAGCAGCCGCAGGTGTTTTTCCCTACCGCAGGACACTAATCAATTAGTAGACAATCAGCGATTGCACACACAATGAAGATTTTTTCCCGGAGCATTCGGGAAGCGGGGATTTTTCCCAAGATTACTTAGGAAATAATTCAAAAACATGCCGTGAGATCTTCCTGGCATGATCAAACCACCGGTGAAACTGACGTCGCCGTGATGAAGCAACCAGTTGCCCGAGCCTCCGCATTTGAAAACTGCGGAAATGTCAGTCTGCTTTTTCGCCCAAAGCAGATATGCGTCGCGGGACGGGCAGTAGCACAAGCACGATCACAGGTTACGTCCGCAAATGGGACGAACCTGTCAAAGACGACTTCAGCGGCGGTCCACAACCCGAAACTGAGCTGTTGGCGCTCAGCGCGCGCTTCGGCGGAACCACAAAAGTCTGATGTGCCTTCGAGGTTCGCGGCGGCTAGAATCGCCAGTCGACGCGGCCACTGAGCCCGTGGTCACCAATGTCGTCGGCGATCTTGCCCTGATACGAGAGCCCGAGCGTCATGTCGCCGTCGACTTTGAGCGAGAGACCCGCTTCGATGAGCGCGGCATCGCGCGCGATGGGCACGCCGGAGACGGTGAAGCCGGCGCTGCCGGTGTTGAACGCCAGCGCTGCATCCGCCGTCACGTCGTCGAAGGCATGCTGCCAGGCCGCCGAGGCATGTGGGATCACGACGACCCCGCCGATCAGCACTTCGGTGGCCGCGCGCACGCCGAGCGTGGAGTAGCTCGTATTGGCGTCGCTACCTCCCGAGGTTAGCGCAGCAAGGCCGCCCTTCTCGGTGAACCCGCCGGTATCGACACGCACATAAGCGAGGCCGGCGAACGGCTCGATTGCCGATTTACCGCCGATGATCGGGAGCGCGATCTCACCGAAGATCTGCCCTGTGTCGCCGTCGTACGAAGCCTTGGTGCGGTCGAGGAAGCCGGGGAACAGCACTGTACGGGCAGTATCGATGTCGTGCCACGTCCACACACCGCCGGCGCGCACGGCCAGGGCGCCGAGGCGCCCGCCAGCGTAGCCGCCCAGGTGATAGCTATCGACCTCGGCCGACGAGAGGCGCCCATCAACGCCGATGCTCGCCTGCGAGTAGCCGAGCGCAAAGCCCGTGCGCCAGCCGCCGCCGATGGCCGCATCGACGCCGGACACGAAGCCGCTCAGCGTGCGGTCGGCGCTGGCGGCCTTGCCGTCGCCGTCGAAGTTGCCCCACGAGCCGAAGCCTTGCGTCCAGAAGGCGAGGCCGGAGGCTAGCGGTGCCGCTGTGTGTTCTGAGGCCATGCCGAGGCCCATCATCGGTGCATCGCCCGAACCGGCGGCCACCGTGGTTGGCCCACCCGAGGCAAGCGCGGCAACGGTGCCGACGCCCCCGTCGCCGTGGGAGGCCTGCAGCAGGCGGGCGAGGATGGCATCGCGCGTGAGCCGACTCTGGTCGATAAGCAGCCCGGCGACGGAAGCATGGATTTCGCCGGACAGTGCATCGAAGGCCTGCTGCGCGCCCGCCGCGTTCTGGCCGAGCACGGCGAGGAACAGGGGATCGGACAACGGGAGTTGGTTGAGGGCCGCCGCCACCGCTTGCTGGTTGGGCGTCACGGCCACATCGATCAACGCTATGTCGTTGCGGATGAGCGTCAGCGCCACGTCGTTGCCGGTGCCGGCGGTGTAGCTCACGATCGGCGTCAGGAAGGCGAGATTGCTCGTTACGCCGGCGAACTCACCGACCACCGCGTCAGCTCCGTCGTTGTTGATGATGAGATAGCTCGTGATCGCCGCATAGGCGCCGGGGTCGGCGATCACATTGAGGATGGCGTTGGTCAGGCCCACGGTTCCGGCGACCACGATGAGGTCGCTCTGTCCGGCGGCGTTTGTCTCGATCTCGAGGACGGCGCCCGGCAGGAGCGCGTAATTGCCGTTGACCGTCTGCGCGCCGATGGAGTTGCCGGGCGCGTGTATGCCGCCGGCATTGACGGTGACGGCGCCGAGCATGCCGGTGCCCTTCAGCGTGCCTCCGTTGCCCACGGTGGTCAGGCTCGACGTCGCGATCGAGCCGTTGACCGCCAGCACGCCGTCGTTGACCATCGTCGTGCCGGTGAAAGTGTTGGTGCCGCTGAGGATGGTGGTGCCAGCGCCGTTCTTCTCCAGGCTCCAGGAGCCGGTACCGGAATAACCGGCGCAACCCGCGCCAGGCGTGCAGTTCGGACCGCCGCTGGCGTAGGTGCCGCTGCCGCCGGAGCCGGTCTGGTCGGCGATGGCGTCGGAAATGACCTGCTCTGAACCCAGGCCCGGCGCGAAGCTGAGCGTACCGTCACCTTGAAGGAACATGCCCGACCCGAAAGCGGAACCTACGTTGAGGCCGTCGCCGCCCGCCACGCTGCCGCCGTTAAGGGTTAGGTTGCCTTCCAGGATGAGGTTGCCGCCTTCCACCACGAAGATGGCGCCGCCCATGCCGCCGCCGCCGCCCGCGCGTATAGAAGCTGGGCCACCGCCGTCACCGCCGCCAAATCCGCCGCTGCCGCCAGCGCCACCGCCACCGCCGAAGCCGCCGTTTCCACCGCTGTTTCCACCGTAGCCGCCGCCACCGCCGAAGCCGCCCGCGCCTCCTGTCCTGCCGCCGCCAGCGCCGCCGCCGCCGCCGCCGAAGCCGCCCGCTCCGGCAACGATCCCTGCGCCGCCATC
>NZ_JAVIFT010000005.1 GCF_031157355.1 Hyphomicrobium sp. LHD-15 | reverse complement strand
TTCTGCCGGGGCCGAATAGATTTTGCGCGAGCCGGACAGCGGGCCGGTGGTGACCTGAAACGGCGTCATCTCGGACGGACGTGCGGGCTTGTTCATAGGAATGCGCTCCAAGAAAATGAGAATGGGAGAAGAGACGGCGCTAGACGAGCGCGTAGCCCTTGGCGGTGAGGAACGCGCCGAGCAGCAGCGTGACGAGTGCCCAGGCGGTGACGGCGTTTTCGCCTCGCATCATGCCTTCGCGGAGCGACGAGACACGCTCCGGCCAGATGATGCGGATGATCCCGCCGATCACGCACAACCAGCCGATGACAGTGACGAGCACCGTCCATTCGGCCGACCAGACGTTATGAGTGCGTACGATGGCGAGCCCTGCGAGCAGGGTGAGAATGCCGGAAAAGAAAATAAACTCGGGGCGGTTCAAGACGCCGGTGACCAATCCGGTCACCGTGCGCCGGTTGACCAGAAGTGCGGCCGCGACCGCCAAGAATAGCGGGCCGGCAAAGCCGGCTATCAGCTCTGCGTTTGACATATCGTCCATCCCTTCGCCGGTATGAGCCGGATCAGGTTCGAAGGATTCTCGCAGGCACACTGCGATCTCAGCCGGTCATCCGGCGCCCCTTGGAACATGGGGAGCTTCGGATTTTCTCCCGCGCGGCGCAAGGGCAAATCGCGCACAAAAAAAGGCCCGGCGCTGAGGCCGGGCCAGAGGGGGAGGATTTACGTTCGGATCGGCTTAGCGCCAGTCGCGATGGTGGTGATGGGGACGATCGTATCCGTACCCGTATCCATAGCCGTAGCTCGGGCCCCAATGACGATGCTTACGCCAACCGAAGAAATGCCGCTTCTTGTGCTTCCAGGCGTAAGGCGAGGGCTTGTAGTGATCGTTGCCGTAGTAACGATCTCTATTGTAGCCGCGGTCCGAGCGGACGAGTTCGACCTTCGATTGATCGAACTTCATCGGTACGGCCGGGCCAGCGAGTGCCGGCGAAACGACGACGAGCGCGGCAACGGCAGCGAGCGCGCCTTTCAGAAGCTTGGTGTTCAACATATTGCGTCTCCCTATTGCGGCTGGCCGACCCCACGTCGGTTTGTCCAGCGTTGAGGAGATGATGCGCTCGGCCCCTTGAACCCGCTCTGAATGCTCCGGTCATTCTGCGTTCATCTCGCGGGGTGGCGTTTCCATCCTGATCAACGCGATCGGGCGCGCATAAAAAAATGAGCCGATCGGGAGATCGGCTCATCGGGAGGAGCGGGCGCAACTGGCGAGAGGTTCTTGGCTGGTCGCATTCATCGGACAAAACATCTCGGATCATCTCCGTTCGTTTCTGTCGGAAACGCGTCGTCAGCAGCCTTTTTCTGTCTCTACCGAAAGAAGCGTTTCGGCGTTGCGTCGCTGATACTCATTGAGGGGCACGGCGGATTGGTCGGTATGCAGGCAGCCCTGCGTGCCGAAGGCTTTGATGGCGCGCGGGGTCTTGAAGCAATACCCCGCATCTTTCCAGATCGAGTTGCGAAGGATCCAGAGATCCTCGCAACTTTTGGTCTTCAGCTGTTGCGGCGTCACGAAGACGTTTTCGACGCAATCCACCAGGTGGCAGCCGGCGCTCGCCGCGCTCGTTGTCGCGGCGAGCATCAGGGCCGAAGCCGGCAGCAGGGATTGAGCAGAACGGATCATCGGACGACCTCAGGATCGCATTCGTGTTGATTAGCGACCAACGCGCGGGAGGAACCAGGCGCGGTGCCAGCGATCATGCTTTTCGGCATAGATGTGCTTGGCGGCCTTGTTCTGCATCTGGCTCAGCTCGCGGCGGTCGCGCTTGCTCAGGTAGCCCTTGTCCTTCATCTGGGTTTCCGTGCGTTCGATCTTGCGCTGCTCGCCGCGCAGCTTGATGCCTTCGCGCCAGGTGATGGAGCCGTCCTTGCGACCCTGCTCGATCTTGTAGGCCTGGATCGCTTTGCGATCTTCGATCGTGTGGGCCGAGGCAATCGCCGGGACCGCAATGAGAGCTGCGAGGGCGATCGAAGTGATGCGGATCATGTTCCGTCTCCAGTTGTGTTTCATTCGTATCCGGCGCGATGCCGGTGTTCGATGAAGCAACTGATAGCGGGACGGCTTTGAACCGGGACTGAATGGTGCCTTCAGCGGGCGTTCATGTTGGGAACGAGGGCCGCAACAAAAGAGAAAGCGCGCCCAGAAACGAGAACGCCCAACCCCGGGGGGCGGGGCTGGGCGTGTTAGCGCTCTCGCGCGCAACGCCGGGAGGGAAGCCGGCGTTCCAGACGATTGCCTCGGTTAGACGGGGGGAGCTACCGATGTATATGGCATCGCCTGACTGACAATGACATAAGCGCAACACGCTAGCTTTCAATAGGGGGGAGCGAGAGATATCACGAAAACGTGATTGACTTTTGCCCGATATCCCCAAGAAGGCCGCGAGTCGGCCTTAAGAAAGCGCCAAAAATGCCTTTGTTTTAAGCGCTTCCGTCCACTGCCTATTTAGGCGGCGCAGGCGAAAGCGCAAGGGCTTTCGCCCTCAATATCAATTCGACATCGTTCAGGGATGGAATTTATTCAGGCTCACGGCCTCGATCTTGAAGAGCTTGGCGTCGAGGGTTTCGGTTTTCGAGAGCTGCGACAGCTCGACGCGGGTATCGAGGCCCTGAGCGTCGGTCGTCAGCCACTCCTTGAGCTCAAGCTCCGGCTTCGTCGACAGGAACAGCTTGATCTTGCCCGGAGCGTCGGGGCTCTTGTCGCGCATGGCGAGTACGATCTGGTCGTCCGATTCCTGAACCTCGACGATCTTGGCATCGCGGATCAGGTCGACATCCTTGCGGAGCAGCAGGCGGAACGGCGTCTGATCGAGCGAAACGCGATCCTCGTTGTTGAGGTCGAGATCCTGAATGGCGAGATACTCGCCGTCCGAAATGATGATCTGCCGCGACGGGCGCGCATAATCGAAGCGGAAGCGGCCGGGCCGCTTGACCATGAACTTGCCCTTCATGCGCTTGTTATCGGCAGTTGTCTGGACGAAATCGCCCTTCAGATCGCCGAGGTTATTGAAGTAGCCGTTGATCTTCTTGACGACGTCGGTCTGGGCGTCATTCAGCATGATGCCGCCGCCTGGGGTGGCGACCTCGGCATTCCAGCCGGAGCCTTGGCCGACGGCCGCGGCGCCTCCATCGGCGGGCGGAGGCGTGGTGTTGGAATCGGGGCGCGTGGCGGGCACGGGAGCTGGGACGGCGGGTTGAGCCGCTTTCGTATCCTCCGCCTGCACAGGCAGGGATATCGTCATGGCCGCAAGCGCGAATCCCGCTGCAGCGAGCAACTCGAATGTCTTCATGTTCCGTCTCACTAGCCCCCGCCTCCGAAGCTTTGAAGGCACGTCTCGTTGTCTGACCGGACAAATGCGACCACAAGTTGGCGGATTTGCCGGAAGGGTCAGATCGGCGACCCTGGTCTAACGGGATCAGCCTGCTCACGCCAGCTTTGATGCGGAGAAGCGCGCAGTTTTCCCCGTTGGGGACTGTCACATCCATACCTAGGGTAGGTTTGCTTTTCTTCGGATCGCAATCCCGCTCTAGATTCTTGATGAGACCGATGATTCATCGCTTCGGACCTTTCCTGCGCTGCCGATTCACGCCGCGCCCGATAGGGGCCGCGACGATCGGAGCGCATTTCCTGCACTGCCGATTCACGCCGCGCCCGATAAGGGGCGCGACGATCGGAGCGCGTGGGCCCGAAGCGATCATGGTCTAGGGAAAAGCCTTACGCCTGATGGCGGGCGGGGCCGTCGCCTGCCAGGATGTCCCGGCGGCCGGTGTGGTTCGGGGCGCTGATCAGGCCTTCCTGCTCCATCCGTTCGATCAGGTCGGCGGCGCGGTTGTAGCCGATCGAAAGGCGGCGCTGGACATAGCTCGTCGAGGCTTTGCGGTCGCGCAGCACGATGGCGACGGCGCGATCGTAGAGGCTGTCGTTGCCGTCCTCGCCGCCGCCGGCGTGTCCGGGCTGGGCGCCGGACGAGGCTTCCTGCGCGTCCGCGATGCTCTCGATATAGCGGGGTGCACCCTGCGTGCGCAGATACGCGGCGACCGCCTCGACTTCATCGTCGGACACGAACGGTCCGTGGACGCGCAGCATCTGGCCGGCGCCGGACGTGTAGAGCATGTCGCCCTGGCCAAGCAGCTGCTCGGCGCCCTGCTCGTTCAGGATGGTGCGGCTGTCGATCTTGGACGCCACCTTGAAGCTGATGCGGGTCGGGAAGTTCGCCTTGATGGTGCCGGTGATGATGTCGACCGACGGGCGTTGCGTCGCCATGATCAAGTGGATGCCGGCGGCGCGGGCCTTCTGGGCCAAGCGCTGGACTGCCGTTTCGATATCCTTGCCGGCGGTGATCATCAGATCGGCGAACTCGTCGACGACGACGACGATGTAGGCCATGGGCGCGAGGTCCATGTCCTCACGCTCGTAGATCGGCTGGCCGGTTCCGGGATCGAAGCCGGTCTGCACGGTGCGGCCGAGCTGCTCGCCGCGCTCGCTCGCGCCTTTGACGCGGGTGTTGAAGGCCTCGATGTTGCGCACAGAAAGCTTGGACATGCGCTTGTAGCGCTCTTCCATTTCGGCCACGACCCAGTTCAATGCGCCGACCGCCTTCTGCGGGTCGGTGACGACGGGTGTCAGCAGATGGGGGATGCCGTCGTAGATCGACAGCTCGAGCATCTTCGGGTCGATCATCAGGAAGCGGCACTGCTCCGGCGTATGGCGGAACAGGATCGACAAAATCATCGCGTTGACGCCGACGGACTTGCCGGAGCCGGTGGTGCCCGCGACCAGGAGGTGGGGCATGCGCGCGAGATCGGCGATGACGGGCTCGCCGCCGATGGAGCGGCCGAGGGTCAGCGGCAGCACGCCGTCAGCGGATGCGAATGTCGGGCTTTCCAGGAGCTCGCGCAGGCCAACCATCTCGCGGCGGCTGTTGGGCAGCTCGATGCCGATGACGTTGCGGCCGGGGATCACGGCGACGCGGCAGCTGGTGGCGCTCATGGAGCGGGCGATGTCGTCGGCGAGCGCCATGATGCGCGTGGCCTTGGTACCGCGCGCGGGTTCCAGCTCGAACAAGGTGACGACGGGGCCGGGCTTGATGTCGCGGACTTCGCCTTTGACGCCGAAATCAGCAAGCACGTCTTCGAGGAGGCGCGCGGTGCCGCGCAGAACCGTCTGCGAAAATTCGCTGCCGGCCTTCGATGGCGGGCTCTTCTTCAGCATCGACGGCTGAGGGCGCTTGAATATGGGGTCGGCCCGGCGCGGTTTGACGGCGCGCAGCAGGCCGGATTTCGGACGGCGCGGCGCTTCTTGAGGCTTCGCAGCCGGAACGGGAGCGGGCGCGCGGGCAGCGGCTGCGTCACGCACGATGCGGGGCAGATCCTGATCGGCGGGAGACGGCTCGCGCGGAATGGGCCGGCCGTTGGCCGGGGCAAAGCGCTCGGCGATGGCACGGCTCGAGATTTCAAGGGCGGGGTCGCCCATGTCGGTCTCGTGTTCGTCGTGCCCGAAAGTCTCGGGCGCGTCGTGGTCGAAGGCGTCGTGATCCGCATCGAAGGGGGCTGCGCCGTAGCCAGGCCGACGCGGCTCGGCTGACGGTTGGCGCGCGTTGGCGAACATGCCGGGAAGTACCGGTTCGGACGCGCCGTAATCGTCGTGTGACGTTGGTGCGCGAAGTGTCCAGGGACGCAGAGCGCCGAAGGCCGCCATCAGGCCGCCGCTGCGCGGCTGATCGAGGCGAGGCATGATCTCGTGATGGGGTGCGGCGGCCGCCCACGCGGGCTGCGCGGACTGGGTCGCGTAAGTCGGGCGGCGGCGGGTCCAGCGCATGACGTCGTCGTTGCTGAAACCGAGCGTGCGTAACAGTGCGGACAGGCCGAGGCCGCCGAGAAGGATCACGGCTGCGATGGCCGCCGTCTCGGAATTGATGAAGCGGAGCAGGGACGAGGTGACGTCAAACAGCACGTCGCCCAGGATGCCGCCGTAGCCGCGCGAGATCGGCCAGGATGCGGCAAGCGGAAACGCGCTCACGGCGCCGGCCATGCCGAGCACTGCGAACGGATAATAGGTGATCTTGGCGCGAAGCCCGGTGATCTGCTCTGCGAATACGAGTTCGATGCCCCAGATCATCAGGGGCAAAAGAGCGATGGCAGCCGAGAGGCCGAGGGTCTGGATCAAAAGATCGGCGATGATGGCGCCGGGTGCGCCGAGCGCGTTGCGGACGGAACCGCCGGTGACATGCGTGAGGCTAGGGTCGGTTACGGACCACGTCACCATGCTGGCCCAAGCGGCGGCCAGGGTGGCGAGGAGCAGCAGCCCGCATCCGCGGCCGAGGGTGCCGATTAGGCGGGCCTCGAGAGCGGGCGGCAATAGGCGCTGACGATCATGTCCATTAACGGACGCAACTGAGGGCATGGGGCCGAACGTCTTTTACGCAGATACATGAACCAACCGTTCGAGCGCCTCCCTGATCGTTCCTTCGTCGTGAACCAAAGCCACGCGAATGTAATTCGCGCCGGGATTGGTTCCGTCGGGTCCGGTCTGAGCCAGGTAGGCACCGGGTATCACCTTGACTCCGAAACGTTTCCATAAGGTTAGTGCGGCGTGAGCGCCGTCACCGATTTGACTCATGTCGAGCCAAAGGAAGAAGCCGCCGGCCGGGCGCCGGTAGCCGAAGCGGTCGCCGAGGACGGCATCGGCCACATCATATTTGCGGCTATAGGCGAGCCGGTTGGCGGTCACGTGCTGCTCTTCGGCCCAGACGGCGGCCGAGGCGTGCTGGGTGGGGCCCGGCATCTGGGGGCCGATCAGGTTCCGAACCTCGAACAGGGTGGCGAGGAAGCCGCCGTCTCCGGCCGAGAAGCCCGACCGCAGCCCGGGGAGGTTCGAGCGCTTCGACAGGGAATTGAACACGACGAGGTTGCGGAAGCGTTCCGGGGTTTTGGCTGCAACTTCGAGCCCCCCTGGCGGCGGGGCGCCGCTGTAGATCTCCGAATAGCATTCGTCGAAGAAGAGCATGAAGTCGTGGGTGCGGGCGAGGGCGAGCGCACGGGCGATGTAGGCCTCGCTGGCGACGGCGCCCTGCGGATTGGCGGGCGAGCAGAGATAGAGCGCCGCCGTGCGCGCGAGCAGGGCCGGGTCGGCTTCGAGCGCGTCGAGATCGGGCAGATGGCCGGTGGCGGCGGTGGCATCGAGGAACACCGGCTCGGCGCCGGCGGCCAACGCGCCGCCGAGGTAGGCCTGATAGAACGGATTGCACATCAGGATCGCCGGACGCTCGGCGAGCCCCTGCTTCTGCTTGCGGCCGACGGCGGGGAAGGCCGCATAGAACAGCCCTTCGCGGGAGCCGTTGCAGGGCAGGATCTCGGTTGCGGGATCAACGATGCCTTCGAGATTGAAGCGGCGGCCGATCCAGGCGGCGATGGCGGCGCGCAACTCATCCGATCCGCGAATGGGCGGGTACTTCGCAAACAGGGCTTCGGCTTCGGCGATCTTGGCGGCGACGAACGGCGGCATCGTCTCGCGCGGCTCGCCGAGTGTCAGGTCGATCGGCTTCGCGTGCCCGGGCGCGACGCCGTCGAGCAGCTGACGCAGGCGCGAGAACGGGGACAGGATGGTGCCGTCGGCGAGCGCGGCAAGGGAGAGTGTGTCGGACATGCCGTGTTTTAGGCGGGCGGCGGGCAGCGGGCAACAGGCAGGAACGGAGGCAGAGGGTGGCGGGCAGCAGGCAGGCCGTATGTCGGCAATCGGCATTCGGCACGCGGGAGTGGGGGCAATGAGCTGCCACTGTCGTCCTCGGCTTTATGCCGAGGATCCAGCCTTCCACGCGCGCAAGCGGTGACGGAGGGCGTGCCGTTTGAGGTGGCGGTGCGTTGTCCGCTGGATCCGAGGCACAGGGCCTAGGATGACACTGTTGGAGGGCAGTCGGGTTTAATCGTGGTCCGCGGCCTTGCCGGGCCGTGATCAGGGGATGGGGTCGCGCTGGGCGCGGTCGTAGTTGGTGGCGGAGGTGAGGCCGGTGACCTTGTCGAGGCCCTTGGCACCGCGCAGATCGGCCTCGTCGAGGTTGGCGCCGGTCAGGTCGGCGCCGGTAAGGTCGGCTCCGGTGAAATCGGCGCGGGTCAGATTGGAGCCGCGCAGGTTGGCGTCGCGCAGATCGGCTTCGATGAAACGGGCGTAGGCGAGCGAAGTGCCGGGCAACTTCGCTTCCTTGAGGATCGCACGCGTGAAGTTGGCGCTCGACAGGCTGGCGGGCGAGTTGACCGCCGGCTCGCGAACGGCGGAGCGGCCGAGCACGGCGCCGGTCAGGTCGGCGCCCGAGAAGTCGGCGCGCTCGAACATGCCGTCCGAGCGCATGCGCACGAGCTTCGCGCCCCGGAATTTAGGAGCCTCGTTGGTCGCCACTTCGAGGGACGTAAAGATGGTCGGGCGCAGGATGCGGGCGTCGGTCAGGTCGGCATTCGAAAAGTCGGTGGCGGTGAGCGTCGCGCGGTCGAGAACCGCGCCGACGAGGGAGGCGCCGGCGAGGTGGGCCTTCGTCAGATCTGCGGCGTAAAGGTTGGAGCCCGCAAGCTCTGCCGCCTTGAAATCGAGCTCGGCGAGATCGAGGCTGTTGAGGTCGGCAGACTTCAGATCGGGGCGCGTGCCAGCCGGCGCTTTGAACAGGCGCTCCGTCACCGCGCGCGCCGTTAGCTTGACCGCTTGTTCGGCGCCCGAAGCAGGGGCACCCGGCGTGGTGTAGCTCGGCAGATCGTCGGCGGCCGCGGGCGCCGCGGCGGCGAACGCCAGGGCAAGCGTGATGAAGCGGCTGGCTGGGTTGGCGCGCATGGCGCGGTTGCTCCGGTGCTTGCGCGGCTTCCCTTGGCTTGATCGAGGGCCGCGAACTTCGTTTCGAAAGACGAGGCGCGACGTAACCACGGGCGGCGAGGCGAGGGTAGGGCAATTTTCCTGAGCTAGGCCGCCGTGGCTCCGTCTTTCAAGAGCTTGTAGTTGATGGAATCGAGAAGCGCCTCGAAGCTTGCATCGATGATGTTGGGGGACACGCCGACGGTCAGCCACCGCTCGCCGGTTGCGTTGTCGAAGGTTTCGATCAGCACGCGTGTGATCGCTTCCGTGCCGCCAGTCAGGATCCGCACCTTGTAGTCGACCAGCTCGATGCTCTCGATGTGCTTCTGGTAGCGGCCTAGGTCCTTGCGCAGCGCGCGGTCGAGGGCGTTGACCGGGCCGTTGCCCTCGCCGGCCGACCAGAGCGGATCGTTCTCGCCGTTGACGAACACCTTCACCGTCGCTTCCGACACGGTGACGAGCTCGCCCAACGCGTTGTGGCGCCGCTCGACCATGACGCGGAAGCTGTCGACGGAGAAATAATGCGGCACGTCGGCGAGGTGGCGGCGCGCCAACAGCTCGAAGGAGGCGTCGGCGGATTCGTAGGCGTAGCCGGCGCTCTCGCGCGATTTCACCTCATCGAGCAGGGACTGAATGCGCGGGTCGTCCTTGTCGGTCGCGAGGCCCAGGCGTTCGAGCGAGGCCAGCACGTTCGAGCGGCCGGCCTGCTTCGAGACCAAGAGGTGGCGCTCGTTGCCGACGGCTTCGGGCGGTATGTGCTCGTAGGTCTCGGGATCCTTCACGATCGCGGAGGCGTGGATGCCGGCTTTGGTCGCGAAGGCGCTGTCGCCGACATAGGGCGCGTGGCGGTTCGGCGCCTGGTTCAGCAACTCGTCGAGCACGCGGCTTGCGTGGGTCAGCGTGCGCAGGCGCTCGGGTGTGACGCCGGTCTCGAAGTTCTCGGCGAAGTCCTTTTTCAGGAGCAGCGTCGGGATGATCGAGGTCATGTTGGCGTTGCCGCAGCGCTCGCCGAGGCCATTCAGCGTGCCCTGGATCTGGCGGCAGCCCTGGCGCACGGCGGCCAGCGTGTTGGCGACGGCGTTGTCGGTGTCGTTGTGGGTGTGGATGCCGAGGTTCTTGCCCGGGACGTGGCGCGCGACTTCGGCGACGATGCGCTCCACCTCGTGCGGGAGCGTTCCGCCGTTGGTGTCGCACAGCACGACCCAGCGGGCGCCGGCGTCATAAGCCGTCTTGGCGACGGCGAGGGCGTAGTCGCGGTTGCCTTTGAAGCCGTCGAAGAAGTGCTCGCAATCGAGCATCGCCTCGCGGCCGGAGGCGACGACGGCGCGAATGCTTTCGTCGATGCCCTTGAGGTTTTCCTCGTTCGAGATGCCGAGCGCGACGCGGACGTGATAGTCCCAGGACTTGGCGACGAGGCAGATGCTGTCGGCGGCGGATGTGAGAAGCGCCTGCAGGCCGGGGTCGTTCGAGACCGAGCGGCCGGCGCGCTTGATCATGCCGAAAGCCGTGAAGCGGGCCTGGCGGAATGCGGGCTTCGACTTGAAGAATTCGGAATCGGTGTCGTTGGCGCCGGGATAGCCGCCTTCCACGTAGTCGAGACCCAGGTCGTCGAGGAGGGCCGCGATGCGCCGCTTGTCCTCAAGCGAGAAGTCAACGCCCGTCGTCTGCGCGCCGTCTCGCAGGGTCGTATCGAACAGATAAAGGCGTTCCTTGGTCATTGTCCGTCTCGGGTCTCAGCCGTCGTTCGCGGCGACGAGCTGCTTCTTCATCGTCGTGTTGGTGAGCCAGAGGTCGTCGCGGGGCACCATGTTGCGCTGGGTCGCTGCATAGCCGCGGGCTTCGAAGAATGGCTCGGCCGTGTCGCTCGCTTCGACCGTGATCTCGGTTGCGCCCCGTCCCTTGGCGAGCGCTTCGACGGCGTCCGCCAGAGCGGAGCCCACGCCCTGTGCGGCAAAGTAGGGGTGAACATAGAGCATGTCGAAGATGTTGTTGTCCTTCAAAGAGGCAAAGCCCGCATATTCGCCCTCGACCTGGACAACGAGCGTTACCATGGCGCCGAGGCGCTTGGCGAAGGCTTCCGCGTCGGCCGCGGTGCTGGCCCAGGCGACACGCTGGTCCTCGTCGTAGTCGTCGGCGGTCAGTTCCTCGATGCTCTGGGCGAATAGCTCGCGCAGCGCCATGGTGTCGGCGGGTAGGAACGGACGGAGCGGGAAAGATGCGGTCATGGGTGTACGCTCAGATATAGCCGTGGGCGCGGGCGAGATAGAAGGCGAGCGCAAGAATGGCGATCTTGACTGCCACGTAGAACAGCCAGTGCCGTGGGAACGGCGTGTCCTTGCGCCAGTCGCTCATCGGGCGATTTCCCAGGTGGTGACGATCTCGCCGGTCGTGGGATCCTTGGCATCCTTCAAGGCGACGCCCATGGCGGCCAGCTCGTCGCGGAGACGATCGGATTCCTTGAAGTCCTTAGACCTGCGCGCGGCCAAGCGCGCGGCGACGAGAGCGTCGACCTTTGCTGCGTCGACGGCAACGGCCTCGACGCCGACATTCAGCTCGTCGCGGGTCTCGCCGCCGTAAAGGCCCATGAAGGCAAGCGTGGCGCTGAGTTCGGCCGCTGTATCGGCGTTGCGGCGCGCGGATTTCGCGAGGCCGTGGATGATCGAGAGCGCACTTGGTGTGTTGAGATCGTCCGAAAGAGCGGCGATGACGTCCGCGTTCGGGGCGGCAGCCGGTTCCACACCCGATACGAGATCGGCGAAATCGAGCAGCGTCGCGCGGGCTTGCAGCAGCCGATCGGCGGTCCAGTCGATGGGCTGGCGGTAATGGGTGCCGAGCATGGCGAGGCGTATGACGCGCCCGTGCCAGGGGCTCGCGCCGAACTTCTTGGTTTCGAGCAGCTCGTTGATGGTGATGAAGTTGCCGAGCGATTTCGACATCTTCTCACCCTCGACCATCAGGAAGCCGTTGTGCATCCAGAGGTTCGCCATCACCGGCGTGCCGTGGGCGCAGCGCGACTGAGCGATCTCGTTCTCGTGGTGGGGGAAGACGAGGTCGATGCCGCCGCCGTGGATATCGAACACGGGGCCGAGGTGCTTTTCCGACATGGCCGAGCACTCGATGTGCCAGCCGGGGCGTCCGGGGATGTCGATGCCGGACGGAGAGGGCCAGGCCGGCTCGCCGGCCTTGGATGGCTTCCACAGCACGAAGTCCATCTGGCCCTTCTTGTAGGGCGCGACCTCGACGCGGGCGCCGGCCTCCATCTCCTCGAGGGAGCGGTTCGACAGCTTGCCGTAGTCGGCCATCGACGAGACGTCGAACAGGACGTGACCTTCCGCGACGTAGGCGTGGCCGCGGGCGACGAGCGCGTCGCAGAGCTGCTTCATTTCCTCGATGTGCTCGGTGGCGCGCGGCTCGACAGACGGCGGCAGGACGCCCAGGGCCGCGATGTCGTCGTGGAACTGCTGTTCGGTGGCGGAAGTGACGCGGCGGATGGCTTCGTTCAACGGAAGCTTCGGGAAGTCCTGGGCGGCGCGTGCGTTGATCTTGTCGTCGACGTCGGTGATGTTGCGCGCGTAGGTGACGTGGTCGGCTCCGTAGACATGGCGGAGCAGGCGAAACAGGAGATCGAAGACGATGACGGGGCGCGCGTTGCCGATGTGGGCATAGTCGTAGACGGTGGGGCCGCAGACGTACATGCGGACGCGTGCCGGATCGATCGGCTGGAACGTCTCCTTGCGCCGCGAGAGCGTATTATAAAGCGTCAGCGACACGCGTTCTCTCCTCATGCTCCGGCGGGGCCCGCCCGGTCATTCCATGCCCAAGCCGTGTCCGTTCCGCGCTTTGCCCTTGCCGTAGCGGATCAGGCCACGTGCACAGGCGTCCCCTCCGTCTGGCGGGGCGTTTCTCTGTCTTGTCATGAGGCAAAGAACGGGGCCGCGCGCCAGCCGGTGTGGACTAGCTCGAAATAATAATGCCGCAGCAGATGGCGACGGCAATGTTCAACGGCGTGGTTCTCATGGCGGGTGTTATGCTTGGACGTATCGGTGCCGTCAAGCGGCGGCCTTGGCGCGGGTTTCCGCCGAAAAACCAAGGGAAAGGGCGACACGCCGCATTTCTCCCGCATTGACCCCCTAGGGTCTTTGCGGTTTTAGTTCAATCCCGGAACGGCCTTAGGCGTTCGCGTGCCTCTTGCCGGAATGCGCTTTGGCATCTATGCGCTGGGTCACGTAGTCAAGTGAACGACATGGCCATGTCAGGGGCGTTGAGACCCTTGGTAATCGATGGGGTCGATGGAAGGTTCTAAAAACAGCGGACGCGGGCGCGCGGTTTTCAGCTTCGCGACCAAAGTCGACAAGCGCACGGCGTATGCCGCGCTGGCTGGCATTCTGCTCGCCGGCAGCGTGGCCGTGCCCGCCCTGGCGCAAAGCTGGTGGCCGTTCAACGACAATCAACCTCAGCAGCGACAGGCGCCGGTTCCGCGCGAGCCCGTTTACCAGGATCCGGCCCAGCAGGCGCCGCCTCCGCAAGCGCAGGGCAATTGGAGCGGAGGCAACCGGAGCCCGATCTGTCTTCAGCTCGAGCAGCGCCTGGTCCAGGAAGGCCAGCGCGGCAGCGAGTCCCGCAATCTCATTCCGATGGTCGAGAACGAGCTTCGGCAGACCGAGCAGACTTATCGCGGCCACAAGCAGCAGCTCGATCGCAGCGACTGCTACGAATATTTTCTGTTCTCCAAGACGCTGAGGCGTACGCGGCGGTGCGTGGATCTCGCCAACCAGGCGGACGCCACGCGGCAGCGGATTGAGGATCTTGAAGTGCAGCTTCAGCAGCTGCAGGGATCTTCATCCGGGCGGTCCTATCAGGACGAAATCGTGCGCGAGCTTGCCCGCAACAATTGCGGCGCGAACTACCAGCAACAGGCCCGCAAGCAAAGCGGCGGCGGGTTGTCCGCGTTCTGGGAAGATGAAGAGAGCAGCTCCGGCGGTGGCGGATCGGGATTCGGATCGCTGCCCTATGCAACTTACCGGACCGTCTGCGTCCGGCTGTGCGACGGCTATTATTTTCCGGTGAGCTTCTCGACTCTGCCGAACCATTTCCAGCGCGACGAAGAAGTGTGCCAGTCGAAGTGCGCGGCGCCGGCCGAGCTTTATTACCATCAGAACCCGGGCGCGGGCATGGAGCAGGCGGTGGCCGCTCGCAGCAACGTGCAATACACGCAGCTCAAGACCGCGTTCCGCTACCGCAAGGAATACGTGCAGGGATGCTCCTGCAAGATGGCGGAGTATACGCCGCCGCCCGGTTCGCCCGTGCCGGGTGCAACTGGCGATGCCGGCGGGTGGGTCTCGCAAAGCCCCACTGGGGCGAATCCGGCTGCACAGCCGCCGCCGGCTCAAGCGCCGCAAGGAAGCGGTGAGACGCTGCCCTGGTCGACGACGCCACAGTAAGGCGTTTCTGCAATCGAGAATTTGGGTGGTTTTGCCTGGGCTTCGTGCCTGGGCTATCCGCGTTTTCCCAGCAGGCGGGTTTCGGCTCGGCTGCGGCCGATCAGCGGGAGGAGGGCCTTCAGCTCCGGCCCCGCCTCGCGCCCGGTGAGCGCTAAGCGCAACGGATGAAACAGCGCCCGTCCCTTGAGGCCGGTTTCGGCGGACACCTTCGCCGTCAACGCGCCCCAGGTGGTTGCGTCCCAGGGCTCGGGAGGCAGAAGCCCGGCGGCCTTGGTCGTGAGATCGATGTTTTCGATTACCGGGTCGATTTCGGCGTAAACGACGGTCCACCAATCGCGCGCGTCGCCGACCAAGGTGATGTTGCCGCGCACGGCGTCCCAGAATGCAGCGCCGCCCGAGATGCCCATACCCTGCAATCGTTCGGCCACAGCTTCATAAGCGGTCTTGTGGAGCAGTTTGGCGTTGAGAGATTTCAGCTCCTCGACATCGAAACGGCCGGGTGCGGTCGAGATCTTGCCGAGGTCGAACAGAGCCGCAAGCTCTTCGAGCTTGGCGTGGGGCTCGATGGCATCTGATGTGCCAACGAGCGCCGCATGGCTCAGGATCGCCATCGGTTCGAGGCCGTCGCTGCGGAATGTCTCGATGGAAAGCGTGCCGAGGCGCTTCGACAGGGCGTGCCCGTCGGCGCCAATCAGCAGGCTGTGGTGGGCCAATGCGGGCGGGACGGCGCCGAGGGCTTCGAAGATCGAGATCTGGACGCCGGAATTCGTGACGTGATCCTCACCGCGTACGATGTGGGTGATGGCGAAATCGATGTCGTCGACGACGCTCGTGAATGTATAGAGCGGCGTGCCGTCCTCGCGGATCAGCACGGGATCGGACAGGGAGCCGATGTCGACGGTCTGATCGCCGCGAATGAGGTCGTTCCACGAAACGATGGTGGGGAGCGGGGCTAGGCCGCTCTCGGCGCTGGTGTTGTCCAGGCGAAAGCGCCAGTGCGGCCGGCGGCCTTCGGCTTCGAGCTTGGCCTTGTCCGCATCGGTCAGCTTGAGACCGGCGCGATCGTAGATCGGCGGCATGCCGCGGCCGAGCTGGCGCTTTCTTTTGCGGTCGAGCTCGTCCTCGGTTTCGTAACAGGGATAGAGCCGGCCCTTTGATTTCAGTTCTTCGGCCGCTTCGGCATAACGGGCCATCCGGTCCGACTGGCGCTCCTCGCGCTGCCATTCGAAGCCGAGCCAGCGCAAATCCGTCCGGATGCCTTCGGCAAAGGCGTCGGTCGAGCGCTCGCGATCGGTGTCGTCCAGGCGCAGGATAAAGGTGCCCCCGGCCCGGCGCGCGAGAAGGTAGTTCAGCACTGCGGTCCGGATGTTGCCGATGTGGAGCCGGCCGGTGGGGCTCGGGGCGAAGCGGACGGTTGGTTTCATGGTGCGGACGGTCTCGGCGTGCTGGCGCGGCGCTGGGCGCGATGGCGATCCGGTGACGATCGGATTCGGCGCCACCCTATCGCCCGCGACCGAGAACTCAAGCCCTGGCGGTCGTGGCGGCTGGGGCGGCGCCGAGGTCAGCCAGCCGCCCCTGGGAGCCAGGGGGCAAACGCGGCAATTGGGTCACACTGGGGGCGCACTCGGGCGGGCGCGTTCAATCGGGGACACATCTTAGGTTATTGGTAAGACTAGTTTCCTACGTTCAGAGCTAGTGAAGTGCTCGGGGCGGGGAAGTCGGATGCGCGTGGTCAAGTCTGTTCCAGTTGAGGATTTCGAGTTTCGCGGCAGCATCAAGGACAGCGACGTTACCCGGATGATCAGGGCTTTTGCCGAGGATCCGCACGTCCATGAGAACGAGGCGGAGGCGCTGCTTCGCCTCAACCGGAGCTGCCCGATCCAGGCACCGTCGTGGAGCGGCTTCCTGGTCGAGGTCATCGCCGACTACATTCTGAATCAGAGCGGCCCGGAGGGATACATCACCTCCGAGAAGAGCCGCTGGCTCATCGGCAAGCTTGCGACCGACGGATGGATCGCCAACCGAGCCGAGTTCGATCTTCTGGTCAGCATTCTCGGAAAGGCCCGCTGGTTCCCGTTGAGCTTGGCGACCTTCGCGCTCGACCAGGTGGCCGGTGCGGTCATTCACGGCTACGGGCCGCTGAGAAACGGCCAGGGTTACGGCCAGCTTGGCGCGGTGCCCGGCTCCATCGGAGAGGGGGAAATCGCGCTTCTCCGGACCATTCTCAATGCGTTCGGCGGTGACAGCGCGTTGCCGCTGACGCGGGCCGAGATGGAAATTCTGATCGGCGTAAACAAAGCGATCGCAGGCCGGCAGGTTCCGGCCGCCTGGACGGATCTTTTTGCCAAGGCGATCGCGAACGTAATCCTTTCCGAGCATGGCTATTCGGTTCCGCCGCGCTCGGTGGCGCTCCGGCCGCGCGTTGCCGCCGAACCGCCGGCGGCGCTCGACGAGCAGGTGGCGCTTTCGCTCGGCACCCTGCGCTTCGACTATCACAGCCAGTCGGTCGAGGAGCGGGCGCTTGCCCGTCTCGAACGCCAGCGGATCGAGATCGTGACCGGGGAATCGATCGTGACCGAGGACGCCGGCTGGTTCTCCGACCTCGTCTTCTCGCGGCTCTCGCGCGCGCCGATCGAAGCCGCCGTTATGGATCATCTCAGCCGGGAATGCCTGATCGGCGAAGACTGGGAGATCCAGAGGGTGGTCGCCCGCGGCGGCTGGGCAGCCTAAGCCTTCCATCAGGCGTTTACCGTTTCCGGCCGCGTGCCGCGGGCAGGCAATGCCCGCGGCCATAATGCCGCGTGCGGGGCAGCCCGGCCCAAATCCCGACTAAAATCTGTCATGCCCAGCCTGCCGGCCGCTATTTATCGCGGTTTACGGGCTCGCCGGGTTTAGTCTAGAAGAGCCGTATCGACCTTCCTCTCCCGACATTCATGACACTCTTTCGAGATTCAAAAGGGCGCCAAGGGCTAATGTTCAAAAAAATCCTCATTGCCAATCGCGGCGAGATCGCTTGCCGCGTGATCAAGACCGCGCGCAAGATGGGCATCAAGACCGTGGCGGTCTATTCGGACGCCGATAGAGAGGCGCTTCATGTCGAGATGGCCGACGAGGCGGTGCACATCGGGCCGCCGCCGGCCGCCCAGTCGTACCTGATCATCGAAAAGATCGTGGAGGCCTGCAAGCAGACCGGAGCCGAGGCCGTTCATCCCGGTTACGGCTTCCTCTCGGAACGCGAGGCGTTTCCGATCGCGCTCGAGAAGGCCGGCATCGTGTTCATCGGCCCCAATCCCAAGGCGATCGCCGCCATGGGCGACAAGATCGAAAGCAAGAAGGCGGCCGCCAAGGCCAAGGTGTCGACCGTCCCCGGCTACATGGGCGAGATCGCCGACACCCCGCACGCCATCAAGATCGCCGAGGAAATCGGCTACCCGGTCATGATGAAGGCCTCCGCCGGCGGCGGCGGCAAGGGCATGCGCATCGCCTTCAACCGCAAGGAAGTCGAGGAAGGCTTCCCGCTGGCGCGCTCCGAGGCCAAGGCCTCGTTCGGCGACGACCGCATGTTCATCGAGAAGTTCATCGTCGATCCGCGCCATATCGAGATCCAGCTGATCGGCGACAAGCACGGCAACGTGATCTACCTCGGCGAGCGCGAGTGCTCGATTCAGCGCCGCAACCAGAAGGTCATCGAAGAGGCGCCCTCGCCGCTTCTCGACGAGAAGACGCGCCGCGCCATGGGCGAGCAGGCCGTCGCGCTGGCGAAGGCCGTGGGTTACGATTCGGCTGGCACCGTCGAGTTCGTGGCCGGACAGGACAAGAGCTTCTTCTTCCTCGAGATGAACACGCGCCTCCAGGTCGAGCATCCGGTGACGGAGCTGATCACGGGCGTCGACCTCGTCGAGATGATGATCCGTTCGGCGGCTGGCGAGAAGCTGCCGCTCAAGCAAGCGGACGTGAAGCTCAACGGCTGGGCGGTGGAAAGCCGCGTCTATGCCGAGGATCCGTTCCGTAACTTCCTGCCCTCGATCGGGCGCCTCGTTAAGTATCGCCCGCCCGTCGAAGGCTCGAAGGACGGGCTTACGGTGCGCAACGACACCGGCGTCTACGAAGGCGGCGAGATCTCGATGTATTACGATCCGATGATCGCCAAGCTCGTGACGCACGGGCCGACGCGCATCGCGGCGATCGACGCGCAGGCCGAGGCGCTCGACGCCTTCTATATCGACGGCATCCAGCACAACGTACCGTTCGTGACCGCGCTGATGCAGCATCCGCGCTGGCGCGACGGGCGCCTCTCGACCGGCTTCATCGCCGAGGAATACCCGGAGGGCTTCAGGCCGCGCAAGGCGGAGGGCGAGGAGCGCGACGTGCTCGCAGCCGTCGCGGCGGCCATCGATCATCTTCACAACATCCGCCGGCGCGAGATCAGCCACCAGATGACGAACGGCGCGGTGACGTTCGCCAAGCGCCGCGTTGTCGAAATCGGCGGCGAGCGGCAGACGATCGAGGTTGCCGGGTCCGAGGGCAAGCTTCTGCACGTCAGCTTCATCGGCGCCGGTGGTGCCCCGGCGAAGACCCTGACGGTCAGCTCGGTGTGGGCGGCCGGTGAGCCGGTTTGGCGCGGCGAGGTCGGCGGCAAGACGGTGTCGGTGCAGGTTCGCCCGATCCTGAATGGCGCGACGCTCTCCTATCGCGGTATCCAGAGCCCGGTTTACGTCTACACCGAGAAGGAAGCCGAGTTGGTGGCGCTGATGCCGGTCAAGGCGGCAGCGGACATGTCGAAGTTCCTGCTCTGCCCCATGCCGGGCCTCGTCAAGGCGATCAATACCGCCGAAGGACAAGAGGTGAAGGCGGGCGATGCGCTGGCGATCGTGGAGGCCATGAAGATGGAGAACATCCTCCGGGCTGAGCGCGATGGGGTCGTGAAGAAGGTCAACGCGAAGCCGGGCGACAGCCTTGCGGTGGACGCGGTGATCCTCGAATTCGCATAAGGGATAGCGCGAGACACTCGCGATTTTGCACGATGAGATCGTTCGACGCCTCCCTCTCCTTGCCGGAGAGGGAGGCGTCATTCATTTTGGGCAGGTAGCAGGCAGGGCGAGGCTGTGCGGACGGAGCATGTCAGGATCGAGGGGCGCGTACAGGGCGTGGGCTATCGGGCCTGGACGCGGCGGACCGCGTTGTCGCTCGGGCTCACGGGCTGGGTGCGCAACCGTCGCGACGGATCGGTCGAGGCGGTCTTCCAGGGACCGGCCGAAGCCGTCGACACTATGATTGCGCGCTGCCGGCGGGGCCCGGAGATGTCCGATGTCTCTCAGGTGCTGTTGCTCGAGGTGGAGGCTGGAACGTTCACCGGCTTCGAGCAGCGCGAGACGGCTTAGAGCGTGTTTGCTGTCGTCTAGGAGCCCCTATCGTCATTCGAGAGCCGAACCCGGCGCAGAAGTTGCCGAAGGCGCGAGAAGTCTCGGGTGATAGAAGCTTTGCGCTGTGTTCCGGCTCGGTGCTCGGGCTCCGCTGGAGGCCGTCGCTTGGCCGGAATGACAATCGAACGGGTCAGCCGAGACGGGCGGCGGCGGCGCGCAGGCCGTGGATGATCAGCTCGTAAGTGTCCTCATCACGGGCTTCCGGATAGACCATGTAGACCGGATAGACGAAACGGCGCGCGCGTTTTGGCTGGCGCAGACGGCCGCGCGCCAGGTGATGCTTGACGATACGGGACGGGAAGTAGCCGGAGGCCTCGTTGGCGAGCAGATATTCGATGCTGACCGATCCGAGGTCGAGATGCAGGCCCGGGTTGGTGAGCTCCGGATAGGCGGCGGCGTGGTCCTGCTGGAAGTCCGGTCCCCAATCCACAAAGACGTAATCGCTGGCGCCGGCCCTGCGACTCGTCTGCTTGGCGCTGGTCACCAAGACGAACTCTTCGTCGAACAGATGCTCGACGACGTGCCCCGGCGGCTGAATGGGCCGGTACATGACCGCGAGATCGAGCGTTCCCTCGATCAGGCGCTGGGTGAGGGTCGTGGATGGCGCCGAGATGGCAGAAACGGCGATATCGGGGGTCTCCGTGCGTAGCCGCGCAACCCATTTCAACAGGAATCCCTGCCACAATCCGATGGTGGCGCCGATCGCGAGGTGATCGCGGTGCTGATCCGAAAGACTGACTTCGAGCTGGGCCCGCTGCCATACGCGCACGAGCGCGAGGGCGTGCTTTCTGAACTGCTCGCCGGCTGCGGTGAGGTCCGCGCCGGACTTCGAACGCTCGAAAAGCGGGCGCCCCAGGAGATCCTCGAGCACCTTAATGCGCGCTGAAACTGTGGATTGAGTGATGTTGAGCTTCACCGCAGCTTCGATGAAGCTGCCGGTCTCGATGACCATCAGAAACGTACGCGCGAGATTGATATCCATATGCCGCTCGCATTGCGCAGAGACGCTTTCGAGCTATCTATCGAAATCTTCGATATCAGTCACCGGAAATTTCCGTTTGAAGCTCGGATTGATTCTGACCACATTGACGATCGGCCCGTCGTGAGTCGGGTCAGATTCGGCTCAGCCCACGCTGGGCGTTCAATGGAAGGACTAACGAAGATGGCTAAAGCTGCTAAGAAGCCCGCCGCGAAGAAAGCTGCTGCAAAGAAGCCCGCTGCGAAGAAGAAGAAGTAAAGAGTTTCTGCCACGTGGTCTCGGAGTTGGTTGTGTCATCTGATCGCGTCATTCCGGGGTTCCTGATCGCTCTGCTTCTGTCCACCTCAGCCGCTCAGGCGGCTTCGATCACAAATCGAGATGCCAGGGACCAAACGGTCACCGTCATCGAGGGAAGTTCCCAAAAAGACCATATTCTCAAGCCGAATGCGGTTCTTGATGGGATTTGTCAGAAGGGGTGCTTGATCCGGCTCGGCGCCAGTCGAGAAGACCCGTTCGAGCTTGAGGGCTCGGAAATTACGTCGATCGAGGATGGCCAGCTCTACGACGATGAGGTGGGGGTGCCGTCAGAACCTGCGTTAGGTAATGACGCCCAGCCTTCTCGGCCCAACTCGCGTCCGTAGAAGAGATCCGTTGTAGTGAATAGAGGCCCGGTCCCGCTTGTTGCGGGGCCGGGTTTTCTTTTGGGCTGCAAGCGATGCGCCCCGCGTTCCATTTCGATACGTTTTACGGCTCCGAAATCAGGCTCGCGATGGGGGGGAGGCTTCGTGTGTCGGTCCGAAATGGCGTTCGAAGGACTGCCTGAGGGACATATCCACATCTTTCATCGCGGTGGTGCGGCCGAGATCGCCGAGGCTCGTGACCCCGTGATCGGAAATTCCGCACGGTACGATGCCGTCGTAGTGGGAGAGGTCGGGAGCAACGTTGAGGCTGATGCCGTGATAGCTCACGCCCCGGCTGATGCGGATGCCGATGGCGGCGATCTTGCTCTCCGAGGCTGCTCGTTCGGACGAGCCATTCGTCACCACCCAGACGCCGACCCGGCCCGGGCGGACCTCTCCGGTGATCCCGAGTGAGGCGAGGCTGTCGATGATCCAGCGCTCCAGCGTTGCGACGAAGGCGCGGACATCGGTGCCGAACCTCTGCTGAACGTCCAGCATCACATAGGCAATGCGCTGGCCAGGGCCATGGTAGGTGTATTGCCCTCCGCGTCCGGTGGTGAAGACGGGCAG
Source organism: Hyphomicrobium sp. LHD-15 (assembly GCF_031157355.1). GTDB lineage: Bacteria > Pseudomonadota > Alphaproteobacteria > Rhizobiales > Hyphomicrobiaceae > Hyphomicrobium_C. Next base: position 256,840 of record NZ_JAVIFT010000005.1, on the reverse strand, counting down.
GCGGTTCGGATCTCTGAGGTCGAGCGCGCGGGCGCTGGTGCCGGCCGTGTAGAGGGGGCGATGCTCCACGAGCCAGATCGCCTCGGAGGCTTGCCGCTGGCGGACTTGGGCGGCGCGCTCTTCCATTGTGGAGACGGCAAACGGGTAGTCGGTGAGCCCCGGGCTCACCATCCACGCGACCGGGCTTCTATCGAAATCCATCATGGATGACGCTCTTGTCTTCGGGCTTGCCGCGATGGGACGCCGTTGCGGACCGTGCGGGTTTCTCAATCTCTATCGGAAGCGCGGCCAACGACTGCGAACGTTTCCTCGATTGCATATATAGAGTGCGAATGGGCGGTTCGGAGCGCGATGTCGCCAGCTTCGACGATGGTCTATCGAAAATGGGGTGCAGGAGGTGTTCGGCCCCGATGTCGCACCGGGCGGGCTGGAGCCTCGGTATCGGGCTCGCGGCTTGGTGTTTCGGGCATTTCGCGATCCTGCCGCCTACCCCGTTCATACGGCTTTCCGGCCCCTCCGGGACGGCCGTCGTTTCGGGCTTGCCTTCCCGGTCGCCCTCTGTTAGTTCCGCGGGCTCCCAGAGCGCTGATGTGCTCCGGGAAATTGGCTGAGCGCCTGTTCTGTTCCTCATGCGAGCTTTCCTCTCGCATCCTGAACGGCCAGGCACTCAGGTGCCCCTTGTTCAGCCGACGCGGGTTGGCTATATGGGGCGCTTCAAAGCCGTGATGCGGTCGTGGCGGAATTGGTAGACGCACTACCTTGAGGTGGTAGCGGGGCAACCCGTGGAAGTTCGAGTCTTCTCGACCGCACCATAGAGCTCTTGGAGCTTGAGACACCCGGCTTGCCGGGTGTTTGCTTTTCTAGGGCCTCACTTCCGGTGAATGCCCGGAGTCCGGATTGGCAGGCCGCCCGCGGCTGCCGGTGGGCAAGGTGGCCTTGATGGCCCCTCTCATCAGCCCTTCCTACTTCCGGTGGGCGGTCAGTAACCCCCTCTTTACCTTCCCCGCGCAAATTGCGCGCGCGTCAACCATTCCTAGATCGGCCGGTCCCTAAGCTCGTGGAGCCCATTCCTCCGCCGGCCGGACTTCCCATGCGTCGCATCAGCCTTCCCCTTCCGAGAGTTCGCGCAAAGCTGGCGCGCTTCTTCCGCGAATTTCGCCACGATAGCGAGGGGACGACCGTGATCGAGTTCGCTCTCGTCTCGATTCCGTTCGTCGTGATGATCCTCGCGATGATGACGGTCGGCATTCATTTCCTGACCTCCCATTCACTCCAACGGGGGGTGTTGGATGCCGCGCGTCAGTTAAGAACGGGCGAGGCGCAGAAGGCGGGGCTCGATCTCGACGATTTCCGTGAACTGGTCTGCAATGCGGCAGGCAGCTTCATCTCGTGCGACAAGCATCTGGTCATTCATATCAAGAGCAACGCCAAGTTCGCGGGGCTCGCGCCTGCGACGAGCTGCCTGACGAACGGCAAGTTGACCCCTTCGGCGGGGAACGGGACGGATGCCGTCAGCTCGCGATCCGGCGAGGAGAGCACGGCGGTTCAAGTTACGGCCTGCTACGAATGGGAGATGGGCTCGGTTTTCTGGCAGACGATCTGGGATCTCATCTCGCCAACTCCGATCTTGCAGGGCAAGACCGTTCTTTCCGCGACGACCGCGTTCCGGTCCGAGCCCTACAGATGAGCGACGACGGGATGCGTATCATGACCAGCCGCCAGAGCGTTGAAGCGGGAGCGTGTTCGATGCCGGTCGCGTCGACGAAGCGGGCGATCGCGCGAGTTGGGCACGCGGTAAGCAAGTTCGGAGCCGATATCCGTGGGATCGCGGCCGTCGAATTCGGCTTCATCGCCCCGATCATGCTGCTGTTCCTGCTCGGGACGATCGAATTGACCCGTGCGATCGCGATCGACCAGAGGTTCGATCATCTGACCAGCGCGATTGCCGATCTCGTCGCGCGAGAAGACAGGCTCACCGCGGACGACGTGAAGGCGATCTACGACATCGCGGGCGAGATGATGAGCCCGTACGACGCCAACGATCTCAAAATTTCGATCATCCCGGTGATGTCGAGCGCCTCAAACGCGGAAAATACCCGCGTCTATCCCGCGACGACCAATCGTCCGTCATTCAACGGTGGCGCACAGCCGGCGCGCTGCCAGGCCTATTCGCTGACCAAAGGCGTTCTCAGCAAGAACGAGAGCGTGATCGTCGTGGAGGCGACCTACAAATTCAAGCCGATGTTCGCCGGATATTTGATGAACACGAGCGATTGGACGAGCAAGGCCTTCGCCAAACCCCGAAAGGGGCTCTGCGTCGTGTTCGACGACAACTGCTTAAGTTCGTGCTTCTCCTAATCAAATTTCAATCTGCAGCTTTCCTCCACGTGCCTCCGGTGTGCAGGTGAAATGATTGAGAGCTCATTGTTGAAGTTGTGACCGATCTTCAGTATGCTCAGCCCAGCAACTAATTACACCAAGCGAATTGACGGGCCGTTTCGGAACGTTTCACCGTCCTTAAAGTTGGGCTTCGTTGGGTGATTTGCGGACATGAGCTGTTCTGAACGCCTGTCGCTGAATATTGCTACGATATCGTGCTGCCTGATCGAGATCAGCGCTCTCTAGAGAAAGCTCTGGAGACGTCATGTTTGTTACGGTCTCGACAATCGATTTATGGTGAGATCGGACCATCCTGGTTCGGATGTTGTTGTTTTTTGATTGTCTGATTGATCGTGTTTCGGAACTCTTGTCTTTGGTTTGGCCCGATCCAATTTTCCAGTCAGTGTTTGATGTTGGCCTCGGGCCGCGGTTGCCAGAATCGAAGTCACTTGGACATAAGGCGCCAGTTCGCCAAGGCGCCCTGAATGTGAAGTTACGAGCGAGGGGACAACCATGGGCCGTCGATCGCTTCATACTGCGGAAGAGCTGCGAGAACTGATTATCGGAGCTTCCACGGAATTGATCCAGCAGGCCGGGCTTGGCGGGCTTTCCGCTCGCGAAATCGCCCGGCGCATCAATTATTCGCCGGGAACGCTCTATAATTCCTTCGAAAACCTTGACGATCTCGTGCTTACGATCGAGGGCAGGCTGCTCGACGATCTGCTGCACGACCTCACCAGTGTCCCGCGCGGAGGAAATCCGCGGGAGCGCGTTCACAAGCTTGCAAATTGCTACCTTGCCTTTGCCGCGCGGAATCCGAAGCTCTGGAATCTGCTGTTCGAGCATCACATCCCGGCGTCACGCGTGGTTCCCGACTGGTACCGGCAGAAGCTCGAGGCGCTGATGGGTGAGGTCGAGGGCACGCTTCTGCCCCTCTCGGAAGGCCGAGACGCCGAGGATGTTCGCCGCGCTGCGCGCGTGCTCTGGGCGGGCGTTCATGGCATTGCGTCACTATCCGCCGCAGACAAGCTCTCGATTATCGCTGCGGACGACGCGAGCGTGCTCATGAACGATCTCGTGCGGAATTATCTCGTCGGCTACGAAGCGCAAAGAGCGATGGCCTCCTGAGGCCAATGCTTTGCTGTTCGGCTATTTACGCCTTCGGTTTCGTTCCGGGATCGTTGATCGGCCACCATTGTTTTCTTGATATGAAAACGATTTCACTTCTGCAGGCTGTTCCGAATTTCGATGATTTTGATGTTGCGATCTTTCGTTGCCTCCAAAATGGCGTATCGAAAGTCGCGTGATCAGAACGGTATTTCATTTCGACGCGAGCAGAGCTCCGCTACTTCCTCACGGAGAGGATGCTGGCGGGGCTGCGGAATTGCTCGGTGCATCCTTCGAAATTGCGCCCGTCGTAATGTCCTGCGGAGCGGGTGACGGCGTGCGGGCGATCAGGCTCGGCACTTTGACAAGTCCGAACCAGCTCTCCTTCGGCAGCATGCGCTCATTGAGGCCCGCCCACATGTCGCGCGAAGACAGGCCGGTCAGGAACACGTTGGGGGAGGGCGCGAGCCAGATTGCGAGACCGAGTGCGGCGGCCATCCCGGCCGTGGCATAGGGGTGGCGGCGGTCGAAGAGCTTCAAGGCGGTGCCGAAAGACGACTTCAGCCGCTTGTCCTCGATATCGACGGAATAGATCTCATCGAGCGTGAGGTGGACAAGAAACCCTACGAACATGAACCCTGCCGCGAGCCACGCGACGCCCTCATGGCGATCCAGGACATTGGCGAAAACGACGGCCGTCGCGGCCGCCGAGAACAGGCCGGCAAGGATGGAATGCCAGATTCCGCGATGGACCGAGACATTGTGGAAGATGTTGCGGAGGCCGTAGCGCACCAGTAGCAAGGTGCCGAGCCAGAGCATCCATAGCTCCACGATGGACAGGCGATCCGCGGCGGAGAACAGCACCGAGAACGAGAAGAAGATGGCGAGCCCGCCGAACATGGCGCGGCTGGGCCGGCTTTCCTTGAGGTCGATATCCGGCAGCACCGAGCCCAGAACGCCCGCAAGCGTGATGGGGATCAGATTTTCGGGCGCGATGACGTTGGCGGCCAGCGTCAGGGTGGCGAGTGAGCCGGAGACAAGTGTGCCGACTGCGATATGCGTCGTGAAATTTGCCATGGCGAAGTGCTCCCCGATGCGAAGCCGTGCGCCAGTGTCGCAAACGAGTTGGCGCTACGGGTCTCTTTCGGAGCAGATTCTGCTTCGTCGTTGGAGCTTTCAGGATGCAAACGATGTGGATAAAGCCGCGTATGCGAGGCGGCCTGGGGCGTATGCGACACGATCCCTCGTTGGGGTAGCGCTTCGGCCTCTCATCTGGCAAGTAGGGCCCGAAGCGACTTAGAGAATTGCAACGCTTCGCCCTGATAAGGCCCGAAGCAACTATGGTCACTTTAGGTAAGACCGATGATTCACGCTTCGGACTGATAGGGTCCGAAGCGATCATGGTCTAGGGCGGCGATTGATCCCGATGGAACCGCGTTCCTCTTCCGGTCCTTGAAGGTGGCCGGTGGGTGCTTTGGACCCTAGAGTCCCCTCCGATCGGGGTTGCGCCTGTATTTTCAGATCGCCCGTTGGTTCATGGCCTTGGGGTTCACGAATTTGGCGTTTCATGGATTTGGATGATGGCTGCTCCGATGACTGAGGCTCGCGTAACCCGAACGCTGCATTTGATCGCCGTGGGCAGCATTGCCGTGGCGCTCGCGGTTCTCGGGCTCAAGTACGCCGCCTACGCGGTGACCGGCAGCGTGGCGCTCTATTCGGATGCGCTTGAAAGCATCGTGAACCTCGTGGCGGCGGGTGCGGCGTTGGTTGCCATCAACGTCAGTGCGCGGCCGGCGGACAAAAATCATCAATTCGGACACCACAAGGCCGAGTATCTTTCCGCCGTGCTCGAAGGCGCGCTGATCGTCGTGGCGGCCCTCCTGATCATTCGCGAAGCCTACGATGCTCTTCTTAAACCTCGCGACCTCTCCGAGTTCGGGTTCGGCATGCTGCTCAGCCTCCTTGCGACGGCTTTGAATGGGGCCTGGTCGGCATTTCTCATCAACCGCGGTCGCGCGTTTCGCTCGCCTGCGCTCGTCGCCGACGGTTGGCACCTGCTGTCCGACGTGCTGACCTCGGTGGGCGTCGTCTTAGGGCTGGTCCTGGGCTGGGCCACCGGGCTGCACATCCTCGATCCGCTGATCGCGATTGCAGTTGCCTGCTACATTCTCTGGAGCGGATCGAAGATCGCGATGGCGTCGATCAGCGGTCTTCTCGACGAGGCGGCGGACAGCGATATCCAGGCGCGCATCCGGGATGCGATCAAGCGGAGCGGGGACGGTGCGCTCGAAGCACACGACGTGCGGACGCGGCAGGCGGGGCGCGCGCTCTTCATCGAGTTTCACCTGGTGGTACCGGGGACCATGACCGTGAACGCAGCCCACGACATCTGCGACCGGCTCGAAGCCGCGCTCGAAGCCGAAATCGAGGGCTCCGAGGTCGTCATCCATGTCGAGCCTGAGTATAAGGCCAAAAAGCACTCCAAGAGCGCGATCCGGCTCTGAGGAGCAGCCTTGTTCCCTCGGGAACAGCTTCCGGCGGCAAGACAGTGCTTCCTAGAAATTGTGTCAATCCATCGGGACGTTCGTTCGTCGCTTTGGAGGCGATCAGCCGTCTGCTATAAAGGTAGACGTAGGTCACGCCGCTTCGTTTGGGGCCGACCGAATGGCGAGCTTGAAAAAGCGCGCCTCAGTTCTGCGTGGCCCCCCAAGGAAAGTTGGCTGTCATGAAATTTCCTTCGGCATTCTTCGCAATCTGCGGGCTGCTGGCCTCAGCGTCGGTCGCGGCCGCGGCGCCTCAGGAACCTGTCGGCTCCGCGCTCATCGTCGTCAATCTGGTGACGGCGGAGTTCAACCGCGATACGCGCACGTTGCAGCAAGGCGACCGGGTGCACCAGGACGAGACCATCGAAGTGGGGCTCGACGGCTCGAGCGAGCTCAAGCTCGACGACGAGACCAAGCTGGCGCTCGGGCCCGGCTCGCACCTGACGCTTGACAAATTCGTCTACGATCCGGCCAAGGCGAAAGGCTCGATCGTTCTGGATCTCGTGAAAGGCACGTTCCGGTTCATGACGGGCGTCGCCGAGAAGCCGACCTACGTGATCAAGACGCCGGCGGCGGCGATCACGGTGCGGGGCACGATCTTCGACGTCTATGTGCAGGAGGATGGACTGTCGTGGCTGCTGCTGCACGAAGGCGCGGTTGAGATCTGCAACCAGCGCGGGAAGTGCCGGATCCACGATGAGCCGGGCAAGCTGATCCGCATCGGCGGTGACGGCGATGTGGGATCGCCCGTTAAATGGGCTTCGCTGCAGGGGAAGGATTCGGTTCCGTTCGACAACGCGTTCCCGTTCGTTGCGAAATCGCCGGGCATCGATCCCACGCCGGTGTTCACGCGTGATGCGATCCTGCTCGGCACGTATCCCAACGCGGACAAGCCGAAGCGCAAGACAGAGACGACGAAACCGACCAAGCGCGCCGAGAAGGCCAAGCCGACCGAGACCAAGACGAAGCCGAAGAAGACGCGCACGGCCAAGACCCGCAAATCGGATGACGAGAACATCGTCACGGGGATGGATATCGCGGTCGGGATCGGCGGCGGGCTGCTCAATAAGCGCCGCGGTGGCGGCTATGACGGTCCGCGCGGTGGCGGAGACATGCCGAACCGCGGCAGCAGTGGCCGGATGCCCAGGTAGCGGCTGTCGCCTCAGGTTTTGAGGGAGGCCGCATAGGCGTCGAACATCGCATCGAGCGGCAACGGTGACGCGGCCTTGGCCAGCGCGCGGCAGGTGGCGATTTCGGTGACCGCTGCTGCCGCATCTGCGCGCACCAATGCGTCGCGGAGAGTGGCGTAGCGGGCAGCTAGCGCCTTGAAGCTCTCGGTTTTCGCCAGCTGTTCGTCGCCGACGAGCGCGAACAACTGCTCGGAGCGCTCCTTGCCGCGCAGGCGCGCGGCGGTTGCGATCTCCAGGAACGCAAATCCGGGAGCTTCGCGGGCAGTTTCGGCGCCGACGATGATGGGGGCTCCGTAGATCTTGGTCGCATCCTCGATGCGCGAGGCGACGTTCACGGTATCGCCCAGCACAGAGTAGTCGAAGCGCTGGGGCGAGCCGACGTTGCCGACGCAGCAAGGGCCGGTGTTGAGGCCGATGCCGATGCGGATCGGTTGCGCGGGCTCGCCGGCGGCGGCCTTGCGGGCGGCCTCTTCGCGGTTCATGCGGTCCATGCGGGCTTGCATCGTGAGCGCAGCGCGGCAGGCGTTGGCGGCGTGCGCCTGATCGGGAACGGGTGCGTTCCAGAACGCCATCACCGCATCGCCCATGAATTTGTCGATGGTGCCGCGGTGCTCGAGAATGATCTCGGACAGCGGCGTGAACAGGCGGTTCACGAACCGGATCAGCGTCTCCGCGTCCATGCCTTCGGAGAGGCGCGAGAAGCCGCGCACGTCGGCGAACAGCAGCGTGACGGCGCGGGTTTCGCCGCCGAGTTTCAGGCGCGACGGATCGGCGGCCAGTTCCTCGACCAGCGGGGTCGAGACATAGTGGCCGAACGCGCGCCGCACGCGGGCGCGATCGGTTTCGGTGCGCACGAACGACAGCAGCGAGCCCGCGAGATAGACGGCCAGGACCGAGAGGGCGGGATAAACAGGGTCGAACAGCAGACCCGCCTTCGAAAAGGCGAGCCAGGAGCCCATGCCGATGACAGCTGTAGCCGCGGCTCCAATGGCGGCCGCGGCAAGCGGGCCGGATCGCCGGATCAGGCCTGCGACGAGCGCGCCGACAGCGAGGAGCAAGGCGATCTCGGCTCCGGTCGCGAGCGGGGGGCGTGAAACGTGGGCGCCGGACAGCATCTGCTCGATGGCCTGGGCGTGGATCTCGACGCCCGGCACGGACGCCGCAAGCGGGGTTGCCCTGAGATCGAGGAGGCCGGTGGCGCTGGCGCCGATCAGCACGTGGCGGCCTGCGATGTCCTTCGGATCGAAGCTTCCATCCAGGACGTTGTGGGCCGAGATGTAACGGCGCGGATCGGGCCGCGCGAAGTTGAGCCAGAGCTGGCCGTCGCCGCTGGTGGGCAGCACGATTTTTCCGACGCGCACCGTCTCGATGCCGGTCTGCTCGCCGAACGACAGCACGCCACTGCCGCCCGACGCGCGGACGAAGGCAGTGGTTTCGCGCATGCCGGTGCGCAGGGCTTCGAGAGAGAGCGTCGGATAGAGCGTGCCATGCAGGGTGATCAGAAGCGGGACATGGCGGACGATCTGGTCGGCGGCGGGCAGCCAGTTCACGGCGCCGAGGCCGGTGGCGGGCGCGGCAAGAACGGGTAACGGCTCGATGGCGTTGGGAAAGCGCGGGGCGAACAGCGTCGGGTCGTCGCCGGCGGTTGCGAAGCGGGCTTTCGGCGGATTGGGCGCGCGGGATGTAACCGCGTCGCCGGCAACGCCAAGCACAACCGGGACATTTGTCATCGCGCGAGCCAACAGATCGTCGTTCGACGGCAGGGCGGCAAGCTCGGCCACGATGGGCGCAAGCTCGCTCCGGATTTGCGCTTGCCGCGCGAGGGCGGCCGGGGACAAGCGGTCGGGCTCGGCGAGGATCAAGTCGATTGCGACTGTCTTGGCACCGGCTTCGCCCAGCCGTTCGACGATGTGGGCAAGCTCGGAGCGCGGCCAGGGCCATTGGCCGATCTTGGCCAGCGAAGCCTCGTCGATGTCGACGATGCGCACGGGGAAGGCGGGATCGGCGTCGCGCGGTTTGAGATTGAGGTAGCTGTCGAAGATCGAGAGGCGCAGGCGGGCGACCGGGCTCGGATCGATGATGCGCAGCGCGACCGCTAGCGCGAGCACGACGGCGGTGACGATCAGATGCAGCGAGGGGCGGCGCAACAGGGTCATGGCTCGATCATACGAGATGGGATGGCTCTCTGGGCAAGAGCTCGTTTCTCCATACGTTGTCTGAAGCCGGCTGTCGTGGCTGTTCCCTAAATGACGACGGTGGCTTTCTGGCCCATGGCGGCCTGCACCGCCTTCAGGGGACGGGTGGCGCGCCAGACGTTCTCGACGCGGAACTGTTCGTGGCCGCCGCCGAAGATGGAAAGCTTGGCGTCGATGTCACTGGTGCCGAAACCGAGGAAGCCGAGGGACAGGATTTTGTGTGCGATCAGGTCGTCGCTATAGCGGGCGAGGCGGATATGCAGAACGGACCAGGTTTTTGGCGCGCGTCCCATCGCCGAGCCGAAAAGCTGTACGCGCTCGACCTGGGTGCCGCGCACGCGCAGGAAGCTCATCCGGTCGATGATGAAGACGATCACGAACCAGACGATGAACAGGACCGACGAGACAAGCAGGTAGAAGGCCAGGTTCATGTGCAGCAGGAGGGCCGGAGGAGAGTTCCAAAGGCCGGGAACCTTCATGATGAAATAGGTTGCGACCGCGGCTCCGCCGATCAAGGCGAGCAACAGGAGGGCGTTGACGCCGCGGGCGCGGACACTGGTCGCGACGATCACGAGCAGGAGCAGCAGCGTGAACGACAGGCCGACCCAGGCATCGGGGTGAACGAGAATGGGCTTGGGGCTCTCCGGAAGCATCAGCGGCACGCCCTGGACGTAGGTCAATGCCGCGCAGACGAAGCCGTAGGCCCAGACCGGCCACCAGAAGATGATCGCCGAGTGTCCATAAATGCGGATTTCCGTCGCGTTCTGCGTCGCGGGCGCTGTCGCCTGATCGGGCGTGGCCATGCGAAATCCCTCCCCCTTGTGATACGTGGGCGGACTGTCGCATCGGCTCGCGGCGGCTGTCAACGCGGGGCGCGGAGAATGACGGAGTGGTGACGGGGCTGGCGGACGCGGCTTATGCCTTGCCGGCCACGGTGCCCCAGAGGTCGTAGTCGTCGGCGCTGTCGACGTGGACCTTGACGATGTCGCCGGGCTTCACGTTTTGCTCGCCGTTGAGAAAAACGCTGCCGTCGATCTCGGGCGCATCCCATTTGGAGCGGCCGAGCGCGCCGTCCTCGTCGACTTCGTCGATGATGACGTCGATGGTGGTGCCGACGCGGCTTGCCAGGATTTCCTGCGAGATTTCCTGCTGGGTGGCCATGAAGCGGTGCCAGCGCTCCTCTTTCACTTCCTCCGGCACAGCGCTCTCGATCTCGTTGGCCTTTGCGCCGGAGACGGCTTCATACTTGAAGCAGCCGACGCGGTTGAGCTTCGCTTCGCGGAGCCAATCGAGAAGGAATGTGAAATCTTCCTCGGTCTCGCCGGGGAAGCCGACGATGAAAGTCGAACGAACCGCGAGATCGGGGCAGACCTTGCGCCAGTTGGCAATGCGCTCGGCGGTTTTTTCCTGGTGCGCCGGGCGACGCATTGCTTTCAGAACCGCGGGCGAGGCGTGCTGGAAGGGGATGTCGAGATAAGGAAGGATCTTGCCTTCCGCCATCAGCGGGATGACGTCGTCGACGTGCGGGTAGGGATAGACGTAGTGCATCCGAACCCAGGCGCCGAGCTCGCCCAACGCGCGGGAGAGATCCAGGAACTTCGCCTTCAGCGGCGCGCCCTTCCACTGGCTTTCGGCATATTTGATGTCGAGGCCGTAGGCGCTGGTGTCCTGGCTGATGACGAGCAGCTCTTTGACACCCGCCTTCACGAGGCGTTCGGCTTCCGTCATGACGTGATTGGCGGGGCGGCTCGCGAGGTCGCCGCGGATGCTCGGAATGATGCAGAACGAGCAGCGGTTGTTGCAGCCCTCGGAAATTTTCAGATACGCGTAGTGGCGCGGCGTGAGCCGCAGGCCTTCGGGCGGCACGAGATCGAGATAGGGATCGTGCAGCGGTGGCACCGCGTCGTGCACGGCGGTCACCACCTGTTCGTACTGGTGTGGGCCGGTCACGGAGAGCACGCCGGGGTGGACCTCGCGGATGCGGCCTTCCTCGAGACCCATGCAACCCGTGACGATGACGCGGCCGTTCTCGGCGAGCGCTTCGCCGATGGCATCCAGGCTTTCCTGCTTGGCGCTATCGAGGAAGCCGCAGGTGTTGACGACGACCACGTCGGCGCCGGCATAGTCGGGCGCCACCTGGTAGCCCTCGGAGCGGAGCTTGGTGATGATGCGCTCGCTATCGACGAGGGCCTTCGGGCAGCCAAGCGAGACGAAGCCGACCTTCGGGGCCGGTTTCAGGCTGCGCGGGGGTGCGGTTGGGCTCTGGGTGGCCGGAGTTCTCATTGTCACCGGAGTTCTGGCGGTCATCGGATGCCTTCGGCGGAAAAACGGCCTTCTACCATAGGTTCGCCCGTCGTGTAGCCCATATGCGAAGAGGCCGCAGGGGAGGCAATCTCCCCTGCTTCCCAACACCGCGTTTTCGCTCAGGAAATCCTGTCCGGACGGGCTAATTTGGATTTCGGCCTTAGAGTCCCGCAGCCTTGATGGCGAGCGCCAATCCGGCGGTCAGCGCCAGAACGGCCGGGATGTCCCAATGCCGTTTGAGCAGGACGTATCCCGCGATCACCGACAGGGCCACGACGCGCAGGTCGAGGGACGACAGCGTGGGTGTCCACAGCTTCAGGGGGCCGGCTTCGACAAGGTCCACCTTGGCGAAGAACACATGGAGCGCGAACCAGATTGCGAGGTTCAGTATGACGCCGACGACGGCCGCGGTGATGGCGGTCAGCGCGCCCTTGAGGCGCGGCTGATGCGTCATCCATTCGATGTAGGGAGCGCCGGCAAAGATCCACAGGAAACAAGGGACGAAGGTGGCCCATAGCGCGACGAAGGCGCCAAGCAGACCCATGACGGCCTGCGGCTCGCCGCCGTTGCGATAGGCGGCGAGGTAGCCCACGAATTCCGTCACCAGGATGAGAGGGCCGGGCGTGGTCTCGGCAAGGCCGAGCCCGTCCATCATCGCGCCCGCATCGAGCCAGCCGTAGTGTCCCACGACGTCCTGGCCCATGTAGGCGAGAACGGCGTAGGCGCCGCCGAAGGTGACGACGGCGAGTTTCGAAAACAAGAGGCCGAGCTGGGAAAGGACGTGGTCGCGGCCGAAGGCGGCGGCGCTCGCGGCAAGCGGAACAACCCAGATCACAAGCCAAACGGCAATGGTGCGGAGCGTCTGAGCTGTGGCGATCAGGGGCTGGGCGTAAGCGGTGCTGGCGGAGACGATGTCGCGGGAGACGCGGAAGTAGCCGAACACCGCAGCGGCGAGGACGATCAGCGGAAAGGGTGCGCCCAGGAAGAAAATCGCCACGAACGACAAGCCGGCGATGGCCCAGTGCTCGGTGAGCTTCAAGGCGCGCTTGGCGATGCGCAGCAATGCCTCGACGACGATCACGATGACAGCGGCCTTGATGCCGAGGAACAGCGCTTCGACCACGGGCACGTTGCCGTAGGCCGCGTAGATCATCGACAACGCCAGCACGACGAAGGCGCCCGGCAGTACGAACAGCAGGCCGGCGGCAAGACCGCCCGCAAATCCGTGGAGCCGCCAGCCGACGTACGTCGCAAGCTGCATGGCTTCGGGGCCAGGCAACAGCATGCAGAAGCTCAACGCGCTCAAATAGTGCGGCTCATCTAGCCACTTCTTCTCGTCGACGATCACGCGGTGCATCAGCGCGATCTGCGCGGACGGGCCGCCGAATGAGAGCAGGCCGATGCGGGCGAACGTTCTCAGGGCTTCCTGAAACGACGGAGCAGGCTTCTGGGAGGGCATGGTATCGAAGGTAGAACTTTGTTCGCCGGACATGGCTACTCCTTCAGCCAAGAGGCCGATGGAGCGACGCTTGGGCGAATGCCTGACGGGGCGGTCGCGGTTGGAGCCCCACGGGATAGCTGCAAGATTATCGCGACGGGCGCACGGCCTTCAAGACGCAAACGGCGGATGTCGCGTTGGAATTATTCCGCTCGAACGGAGGCGTTGTCACATTTCATTCGCGTTAGGCGCGATGCGCTCATTCCCCTAGCGCGCGGTGCTTCTATTCACTTTGCGCGCGGTGCGCGACGCCCACCTCGCCGCTCTGCAGCCGGTCGAGATAGGGCCGCATGGCGGCGAAGTAGTTGTCGGCCATTTTGCGCTGGCCGCTCGGGTTGGGATGGGCCCAGTCGAAGGTGTCGGAGTAGGGAAGGCCCGGCCGTTCGTGCCAGTTTTTGTAGTGCAGCACGGTCTCAACTGGAGAGACGGGCGTGCGGGTTTCGCGGGCGACCTGTTCCAGGAGCGGACGAATGGAGCGCGCCTTGCGCCCGTTCGCAAGGATGTGCCCGAGCAGCACGACGACATTCGGGTTTTTCTCGCGCAGCATCGCGACGATGTCCTTCAGCGGCTCGACGATGGCGGTTTGATAGCTGTCGGCTTCCTGGTCGTTGCTGCCGAGATCGATCAAGGCGATGTCCGGCGGGGCCGGATATTTCGACAGCCATTCCTGCAGGTGGTTGCGCACTTCTGCGGTCGTCCAGCCGTAGTGTCCTTCGTGATCGGGATCGAAGGCCACGCCGTTCCGGTCGGGCCAGGTTGCGCTTTCCTCGAGCCCGGCGTGTTGCGAGCCGATGAAGTCGACGTCGTATCCGGCGTCCTTCAGCATGAAGTAGAGCGGATATCGGTAGGTGTATTCGGGGCGGTCGCTGCGGCCGCCTTGGGTGATCGAGTCGCCTAACGGCAGAACGCGTATGGTCCGTGAGCCTTCCTGCTTCGCCATCGCCGCATTCGCTGCCGTTTCCGCAAGCGCGGGGTCCATTGCGGCAAGACCGATCATTGCAGAAGCACACCGAAGGCACGCCCAAAAGGCGGCGGAGATCGAGGTGCTGCGGGGGAGCGGATTTTTTATAGGCATGCTGTGGCTCGAATGCATTCGAGACGCGGGACGCCTTAGCGGCTCCCAAACGACAACGTCGCGTAATCGGCTGTTGCCGTGCCGAGATAACGTGCCGTCAAGGCGAGCCAAGCACGCCGCTCGCGGTCTCAGCCGCTTAATTGTCGGTTTAGGGTTAACTCTGACGACAACGAGGGCGTCTCCAAAACCTAGAGGGCCATCTCCTCCCGCTTCCAGACGAGGCAGGCATTGCGTCCGGAATTCTTGACGCGGTAAAGGGCCTGATCGGCCTCGGCCAGCAGCCCTTCGAGCGACCAGCGCGGGTCATCGGCTACCGTGATCCCGATGCTGACGGTCAGCGCGGTGCGTGCGCCGTTGCCGAGATCGACCGGCTCGCGCTCGAGCTTCGAGCGAATGCGTTCGGCGACCTGTGCGCCACGCTTTTCCGAACAGGACGTGAGAAGAACCGCGAATTCCTCGCCGCCGAGACGGCCGAACAGATCGCTGCTCCGGAGGCATCTCCCCACACGCTTGGCGAAGATAGAGAGCACCTTGTCGCCGCCGGCATGCCCGAAGGTGTCGTTGATGTGCTTGAAGTGGTCGATGTCGAGCATGAGGACACAGGCTGCGCGGTCTCGCGGGAGCTTGGCCAGATAGGCGCTGGTCCGTTCGATGAAGGCGCGGCGCGTGAGGATGCCCGTCAGTGGATCCTGCGTGGCGATGCGCTCGAGCTCCTTCGAGATCTTCTCGCGTTCACTGGCCAGCAGACGGGCGTCGTGGATATCGGTGCTGGTGCCAAACCAGCGGGTGATGCGACCCTGCTCGTTGCGCACCGGCAGCGCCATCACGCGCAGCCAGCGATGTTCGCCCGAGTGGTGGAGATAGCGGTATTCGATGTCGTACGGCGCGCCCGTGCGCAGAGCGGCGCTCCAACAGGTAAAGACGCGCTGCTGATCATCCGGATGGACGAGCTTCTTCCAGGTTTCGGCATGAACCGGGGCTTCCGGCAAGCCGGTGTATTCGTGCCATCGTTTGCTGAAGTAGTCGTGCACGCCTTCGGAATCGCAGCTCCAGACGATTTGCGGAAGGGCTTCCGTAAGGGTTTCGAACTGGAAGCGGCTTTCGTTCAGCGCGGCGGCAGTCTGCATCTGCTCGGTGACGTCGACGATGACGCCGGGAAAGCGTGCGGCCCGGCCCTGCTCGTCATAGACGAGCTTGCCGGCGGCGATGACCCAGCGTTGTTTGCCGTCGCCGTCGATAACGCGATAGCGGATGCGATACGGTTGTCCGGCATCGATGGTTTCTTGCACGGCGCGTTCAACGCGACCGCGGTCGTCGGGGTGGATGGCCTCGATGTAGCGTTCGAGGCTCGGTCCCTTGAGCGCCAGTTTGGGGTCGATTCCGAAGACGTTATCGACTGCCGGGTCGGCGGTGTTGATGTTGGTGCGCAGATCGAGATCCCATACGCCGACCATGCCCGACGCTTCGAGGGCGAGCCTGAAGCGTTCTTCGGATTGCGAGAGCGCCAGCGTTTTATGGATGTGCTCGGTGGTTTCGGAGGCGAGCATCAGGCCGCCCAGCGGTGCGCCGTTGGCATCCACGATGGGGACGACGTCGATGTTGAACCACGCAGTTGATTGGATCGGGGTGGAAAGTGCGTCGGGCAGGCTTTTGAAAGGCTGGTCGCGGACGCTGGTGGTCTTGCCTTCGAGATAGCGTGCGACGACGGATGCAAAGAAGCTTGCGGCGTCAGGCCGTATGTCGGCTGCCGGCTTGCCGAGCGCGGCGGCGCTGTCGCCCAGGATCGCGCGGGCGGCGTTGTTGGAAATCAAGAGGCCGGCGGGCCCGATGAGGACAGCCATCGGAGACGACGAAAGCAACGCACTTCGGACGGCGCTTTTAAGCGCTTCGGGCCATTGCGCGAATGCGCCTACGCTTGTCTTCGACCAGTCGAAGGCCATGACGGCGGCGAGTGGCTCGGCCGCGAGGCACGTGGACTGGGACAACGCCCGAGCGCTGCGGCCGGAGGAGGCCAGCATGCGGATCTCTCCCTCTTCTCTTTTCTCGATCGAGGCCGATCCGCTCCGATGCTGCGCTAAGGAATGGAGCTGGCGGCCATCAAGATCTCGATCGTTCGATCCTCAGCAGGGTGATCTTCGGAGGTTAATCGTTTCGGAAGACCCTGCAGGTGAACACCTGTTCCCCGGTCACTTACGGTGACGTGGTGAACGAGGATGGTTCAGGCTCGAGAAAATTTTATCGATTTCCTGCCGCGCCATGCGCGTAGGGCATTGGCGCGAGCCAAGCGCTTGAGGCGTCACAGCCCATCACGAAAGATGCGCGGCGTAGCTCAATGCGGAATGGTGATAGCGCACCTGCTCGCCGTCGACCCGATGAACGACGAGTTCGACGCGATGGCGGTGGGCGAGTGCGCGCCCATAAGCTTCGGCGATCGCGCGCCTACGAAAGTTTGCGAGTGGCGTGCTCGCTTCTTCGGAACGTTGGACGACCCAGCCTGAGCCGTCCTGGTGCGTGACGTGGATGTCTTCTTTCATCAATCACCTCCAGACGCCGCATTGGTCCGTTTAAAGGGATAGCGCTCATCTGCGTAGAGATTTTTGATGTCATTACTATCAAATCGTTCCTCGTCGACCTCCAGGATCGCTCCCATGAGGAGGGCGGGATCGAGTTCTTCGATAGCGTAACGGAGGGCGTCTGCCGCGGTATTGAACTTCTTGTATGACACCGCCAGTCGCTTCATGCCGCGGGCCCGTGCCGGGAACAGCTCTGCTTCTGCCGTATAATCAAACATGCTCATTACTTTTCCTGCTATCGCCTCGTCAGTTCGCTTTCCTTCGCCACGCGTTCGAAGTGCTCGGCTGCCGATTTGATGCGGTACTTGATTTCGCCGCCTTCCGTGGGAAGAGGCCGAACCACCGTGTACTTCGACGCGCCCAGCACGGTTCCCTTGGGAGGCGAGTAGTGGACGTCCTGGCCGGTTTTGTATTTGTGCGGGGGCATTCAGTTCTCCGATGAAGAGGATGTATGGCGCGGACGGACCTTCCGGTTGCGAAGGCCCAGTCGATCGTGCTTGCGATCGTTTTCAGCTCTGGCGCGGAGCAGATCTTCTGGCGCAACGCCACTCTGGGCGGCGGCGGTTGATACATGATCCAGCCAAAGCTTGGTCATGGCCGTGTCGAGCAACTCGAGCGCTTCGAGGCTCAATCCTTCAGGTTTTTGAATGAACGGCACGCACGACTCCTCGCTATAGGCGGGAGCGCTGCGCATCTCTCAGTCATCGTCGGCCATGGCAATCAAACGATGATGGACTCACTATGCGCCCCCGTCACCGCAATGTCGAACTTATTGCATGCGGGTGCAGGCAAGGCGCGTTTACCAATCCGAATTACTTCAGGATTTTGGTGTCACGACTTGGTTCTGACGTAACTTCCCGGCGCGTCCTCTATCGGGCCGAGCTTCTCGCCCGGCTCGCGCGGGATGGTCCAGCCGCCGGAATGCTTGTTCAGCCATTCCATCCAATAAGGCCACCAGGAGCCGGGGTGCTCCTTGGCCATGCCGATCCATTCTTCAAGCGTATCGGCTGCCGCTTTGTTGGCGGTCCAGTACTGATACTTCATCTTGTCGGGCGGATTGACGACGCCCGCAATGTGGCCCGAGCCCGCCAGCACGAATTCGACCGGGCCGCCGAGCAGCTTGGAGCCGATGAACACCGACTTCGCCGGGGCGATGTGGTCTTCCTTGGTTGCCACCTCGAATACCGGCAGCTTGATCTTCTTGAGATCGAGCTTGACGCCGGCGAGGCTCATCTCGCCCTTGGCGAGTTTGTTCTCGTTGTAGAATTCGCGCAGATAGAAGGCGTGGTTGGCCGCAGCCATGCGCGTCGAGTCCTGGTTCCAATACAGGAGATCGAACGGGAACGGCTTCTTGCCGAGCAGGTAGTTATTGACGATGTACGGCCAGATCAGGTCGCGCGGACGCATCATGTTGAAGACGTTGGCCATGCGCGAGCCATCGAGGAAGCCGCGCTCGGACATCATCTCCTGCAGCGAAGTCAGCTGGTCGTCGTTGGTGAAGAGCAGGAGGTCGCCGGCTTTCGAGAAATCGAGCTGCGTGGTGAGGAATGTCACCGCGCGGAACGGCTCTTCGCCGCGGGCGGCGAGATAGGCGAGCGTGCTCCCGAGAAGCGTGCCGCCGACGCAGTAGCCGACAACGTTCGACTTCTCGACGCCGGTCTCACGCTTGACCGCGTCGGCCGCGGTCAGGATGCCTTCGAGCATGTAGTCCTCGAAGGTTTTGTGGGAGAGGCGTTCGTCCGGGTTCACCCACGAGATGACGAATACCGTAAAGCCCTGATCGACGGCGTACTTGAGCAGGCTCTTGGGTGGCGTGAGATCGAGGATGTAATACTTGTTGATCCACGGCGGGATCACCAGCAGCGGCACCTCGCGCACCTTGTCGGTGGTCGGCGTGTACTGGATCAACTGGAAGACGTCGTTTTCGAAAACGACTTTTCCGGGCGTCGTCGCGAGATTCTTGCCGACCTCGAAGGCGGTGGTGTCGGTCTGGCTGATCTTCAGCAGATCGCCGGACTTCTCCATATCGTGCGCGAGATGGGCCATGCCCTGCACGAGGTTTTTCGCATTGGTGGCGAAGGTCTCGCGGACGACCTCCGGATTGGTCATCGGGAAGTTCGAGGGCGAAAGCGCGCTCGAGAGCTGGCGCAGATAGAACTCGGCCTTGTGGCGTTCGTGCTCATCCAGTCCTTCGGTCTGCTGGAGAACGTCTTCGGCCCAATGGGTCGTCAGCAGGTAGGCCTGCTTCCAGAAATCGAAATAGGGGTTCGACGACCACTCCGAATCCTTGAAGCGGTTGTCGGAGGGTTCCGGCTCGGCGACGGGGGCGACTTTTTCACCGAGCAGCCGGCGAATCGCGTTGTTCCAGAGCTCGAGATAGGAGCTGACGAGGGTGCCCTGGGCTTCCGCCAGGCGCGCGGGGTCGTTGAGCCAGACGCGGGCGATGTCGGTCAGCGTCTTGGTGGCCTCGTTGACTTCGCTGGCCGCGGAAAAAGGGCTGATCTTGGCATCCGGCCGCTCGAGAAGCTCGGACAGGGCTCGCCCGCCTTCCTCGAAAAAGCGCATTATGTTGTGCGCGAACTCTTCGGGGTTTTCGATCCGGTAGGGGGTGGTGGCGGGCTTTGTGATCGTCTCGGTCATGGACACCAGGATAGGGGGTACTTGTGACAACGCATAGTAGGATGAAAGTGGGGACTTACATAAGCCGCGAGATGTGCACAGTTGACGCCAGTCGGGCGGTTCTGCCTCTGGACGTTGGTGCCTCGGATGGCGTAAATACTTAGAGTTATAGACCCCTGTTTCGTCGTGAACTCCTGGAT
Source organism: Hyphomicrobium sp. LHD-15 (assembly GCF_031157355.1). GTDB lineage: Bacteria > Pseudomonadota > Alphaproteobacteria > Rhizobiales > Hyphomicrobiaceae > Hyphomicrobium_C. Next base: position 237,157 of record NZ_JAVIFT010000005.1, on the reverse strand, counting down.
GGCGGCCTCGCGCAAGAGGCAGCCTCACGACGTAGGGTCGCAACAGCCAAGAGACGCCCGTGATTGACCATTTTCACCGCATCAAGCGCTTGCCGCCCTATGTTTTTGCCGAAGTGAACCGCCTCAAGGCCGGTGCGCGAGCGCGGGGCGCGGACATCATCGATCTCGGCATGGGTAACCCCGATCTGCCGACGCCGCAGCACATCATCGACAAGCTTGTCGAAACGGTGGCCAAGCCGCGCACCCATCGCTATTCGGCCTCCAAAGGCATCCCTGGGTTGCGCCGCGCGCAGGCCGCCTATTACGAGCGCCGGTTCGGCGTGAAGCTCAACCCCGAAACGCAAGTGGTGGCGACGCTCGGCTCGAAGGAAGGCTTCGCCAACATGGCGCAGGCGATCACCGCGCCCGGCGACGTGATCATCGTTCCGAACCCGACCTATCCGATTCATGAATTCGGATTCCTGATCTCGGGCGCCTCGATGCGTCACGTGAAGGCGGGCAACGGCGAGGATTTCCTGCGCGCGGTCGAGCACGCCGTGCGTCATTCCATTCCGAAGCCGCTCGCGGTGGTGCTGTCGTATCCGTCGAACCCGACGGCGATGACGGCCTCTCTCGACTTCTACAAAGAAGCCGTCGCGCTCGCGAAGAAGCTCGATCTCATCATCCTGTCGGATCTCGCGTATTCGGAAATCTACTTCGACGATAATCCGCCGCCCTCGGTGCTCGAAGTGCCGGGCGCCATCGACATCACGGTCGAGTTCACGTCGTTGTCCAAGACTTACAACATGCCCGGCTGGCGCATGGGGTTCGCGGTCGGCAACGAGCGGCTGATCGGTGCACTCGCGCGCGTCAAATCGTATCTCGACTACGGTGCGTTCACGCCGATCCAGGTTGCGGCCGCAGCGGCCCTCAACGGATCGCAGGACTGCGTCGAGGAGATTCGCCGCACTTACAATAGCCGCCGCGACTGTCTGGTCGAGGCTTTCGGACGGGCCGGTTTCCCGGTGCCGCCGCCGCCGGCCACCATGTTCGCGTGGTGCCCGATTCCGGAGCCGTTCCGGGCGCTGGGTTCGGTGGAGTTCGCTAAGCTCTTGATTGAGAAAGCGGATGTAGCCGTTTCTCCGGGGCTCGGCTTCGGCGAATATGGCGAGGGCTTCGTGCGTATCGCGCTGGTCGAGAACGAGCACCGCATCCGGCAGGCGGCGCGCTCGATCAAGAAGTTTCTCGCCCAGAGCCCGGAAACGATGCATAACGTCATCCCCATTCCGCAAAAAGCAAGCGGCTAGCCCTTAAGCATCTGATCCAGCCCAAGAATTAACCCATGTCAGAGCCTTTGACCCTCGGCGTTGCCGGACTTGGCACCGTCGGCATGGGTCTCATTCAACTGCTTTCCGCCCACGCGCCGCGTCTCGAGAAGATGCTTGGCCGTCCGATCACCGTTGTCGGCGTTTCCGCGCGCTCGCGCGACAAGGCGCGGGGGGCCGGATTTGGCGATGTGCGCTGGTTCGACGATCCCGTCGCGCTGGCCAAGGATCCTTCGATTTCCGTCTTCGTCGAGCTGATCGGCGGGGAAGAGGGTGTGGCCAAGACGGCGGTTGAAACGGCTCTCAAGGCCAAGAAGCACGTCGTCACGGCGAACAAGGCCCTGTTGGCAAAGCACGGCGTCGCGCTCGCGCGGCTTGCCGAGGAGAACGGCGTCGCGCTCAACTTCGAAGCTGCGGTGGCCGGCGGCATTCCGATCATCAAGATGCTGCGCGAGGCGCTGGCCGCCAACGAGGTGCGCCGCGTCTATGGCATCCTGAATGGCACCTGCAACTTCATTCTCTCGAAGATGACCGACGAGAAGCGGGCCTTCTCTGATGCGCTCAAGGAAGCGCAGGAGCGTGGCTACGCGGAAGCGGATCCGACCTTCGACATCGGCGGTTTCGATGCGGCGCACAAGCTGTCGCTGCTGACGTGCCTCGCGTTCGGGACCACGCTGGCGTTCGACCAGATCCAGGTGGAAGGCATCGAGCACGTCACCACCGCCGACATCGAGGCGGCGACCGAGCTCGGGTACTGCATCAAGCTGCTCGGCGTTGCGACGCAGACCGACAAAGGCATCGAAGCGCGCGTGACGCCGGTGCTCGTCGCCGAGGAATCGGCGCTGGCCGAGGTTTCGGGCGTGACCAACTGCGTCGGCATCGACGGCGATTTCGTCGGTAACCTGCTGCTCGTGGGCCCGGGGGCGGGCGCCAATCCGACGGCTTCGGCGGTGGCGAGCGACATCGTCGATATCGCGCGCGGGCTCGTGATGCCGCCGTTCATCCGGCCGACCTCGTCGCTGGCTCCGGTCAACAAAGCCAACATCGACGGCGGGGTTGGAAATTTCTACGTGCGTCTTTCGGTTTACGATCGCCCCGGCGCGATGGCCGCGATCATGACGCGCATGAGCAACGAGAACGTATCGCTCGAAAGCATCGTTCAGAAGCGGCCGGGTGCGGTGCATCCTGGCCAGGCTTGGGAACCGCCGCCCGGTGCGGCGGAGCCGGCGGCCAATGTTATACTGATTACCCATGACACCACCGAGCTTGCGATGCGCAAGGCACTCCGTGCTATCGAGAGCGACGGTAAGGTCACGGAGCGACCGCAGATGATCCGGATCGAGGATCTCTAAAGAGACTCGGGGCGAGGACGAAATTGGGCCAAGAGGACGGCATGGCAAAGGATAACGGCGAGGTCGGTTTGGACCGCATGCTCGTGCTCGAGGTGGCGCGAGTGACGGAAGCTGCGGCACTCGCGGCGGCGCGGCTCAGCGGACGCGGCAACGAGAAGGCCGCCGACAAGGCTGCGGTCGATGCGATGCGCCACGAACTCGGGCGCGTCTCGTTGCGCGGCACGGTCGTGATCGGTGAAGGCGAGATGGACGAAGCGCCGATGCTCTACATCGGCGAAGTCGTCGGCAACGGCACCGGACCCGAGGTCGACATCGCCGTCGATCCGCTCGAAGGCACTACGATCTGCGCCAAGCTGATGCCGAATGCGCTGGCGGTTCTCGCGATCTCGGAGCGGGGTGGCCTGCTGCACGCGCCGGACATGTATATGAACAAGATCGCGATCGGCCCGGGCTATCCCGAAGGCGTCGTCGATCTCGACGCGCCGGTCGCGCAGAACCTGGAGGCGCTGGCCAAAGCCAAGGGCGTGCCGATCAGCGGCATCACCGCCTGCATTCTCGATCGCCCGCGCCATGCCGAGCTGATCCGCTCGGTGCGCGAAGCCGGAGCGGCCGTCCAGCTCATTCCCGACGGCGATATCGCGGGCGTCATCTGGACCACCGATCCCGAGGAAACCGGCATCGACATCTACATGGGTTCGGGTGGTGCGCCCGAGGGCGTGCTGGCCGCTGCTGCGCTGCGTTGCATCGGTGGGCAGATCCAGGGCCGGCTGATGCCCTCCAACGACGACGAGCGCGACCGCGCGCGCAAGATGGGCATCACCGACATCAGAAAGAAGCTCAAGCTCGAGGACATGGCGTCCTCGGACGTGATCTTCGCCGCAACAGGCGTGACCAGCGGATCGCTGCTTGAGGGCGTGAAGTTCCGTGGCCAGACGGCGGAAACCGAAACGCTCATCATGCGCTCCAAGACCGGCACCGTGCGCCGGATCAAGAGCCGCTTCCGCGACGTGGGCAAGCATCTGCTCGCCCAGACCCGCGACTGATCACATCCAGGATTTTTATCCGGCTGCGGGAAGAGCGCCGTTACTTGGCTTCGAGCTTGAAGCCGGGGACGTCGATCTTTACCGTGGTCTGCTGGCTCTCGTAATAAAGATAGCCGAGCACGGCGACGCCGATCAGCAGCAGGGCGATGATGATGTTCTTGGAGTCCATGGGTCCCCTTGGGCCTTATCTGTGACACTCCTGCACCTCTGCCACAGGCGGCGCATCCGGACAAGCTTGACCTGTGGATGACGGGGTCGGAGGGGTCGCTCCGCGCCCAATCTCCTGGGATTCTGCGTCTTTGGTGCGAATCGGTGCGGGGGTATCCGGGACATGACGGCAGTTCGCAAGGCGCGTCTCGATCTCAAGGACGCGGCGCCCGCCGAAGCGGCGTTTCTCGGCGTCGTGCAATCGGCCCGCCGCTATCGATGGGTCGAGACGATCGATCCTTCCCGGGTGAAGGACGCGATTGCGATCAGCCAGCAGCATGGGCTGCCGGAGCTGCTCGGGCGGGTGCTGGCCGCACGCGGCGTCGGGCTCGACGACGTGCCGGTGTTTCTCGATCCGACCATCAAGGTGCTAATGCCGGATCCGTCGTCGCTCACGGACATGGACAAGGCGGCGCGCAGGCTCGCGGACGCGATCGTCAAGCGCGAGCCGGTCGCGATCTTCGGCGACTACGACGTGGACGGCGCCTGCTCGTCGGCGCTAGTTGCGCGCTTTCTCGCCCATCACGACGTGCCGAGCCGGATCTACATTCCCGATCGCCTGACCGAGGGCTACGGCCCGAACGCGGCAGCAATCCAGCAGCTCATCGGCGAAGGCGCGAAGCTGATCGTCACGGTCGACTGCGGCACCACCAGCGTCGACGTGCTCGCGGAAGCGGGAAAGCGCGGCGTCGATGTGGTCGTCATCGATCACCATCAGGCCGACGAGGTGCTGCCGGCGGTGCATGCGCTGGTCAACCCGAACCGGCTCGACGACATCTCGGGACAGGGCCATCTCTGCGCGGCGGGCGTGGTGTTCCTGGTGCTGGTGGCAACGGTGCGCGAGCTTCGGCGGCGCGACTTCTACGGCGATTTGCGGGAGCCGCAGCTGATCGGCGATCTCGATCTCGTGGCGCTTGCAACGGTCGCCGACGTGGTGCCGCTCAAGGGGCTAAACCGAGCCTATGTCACCAAGGGGCTCGCGGTCATGCGCAGCCGCGAGAACGTCGGGCTACGCGCACTGCAGGATGCGGCGGGGCTCAGCGAGGCGCCAACTGCCTATCATCTGGGTTTCATTCTCGGCCCGCGCATCAATGCGGGCGGGCGCATCGGCGATGCGGGGCTCGGCGCGAAGCTGCTTTCGACGGATAGCGAAGGCGAGGCGGTCAAGATCGCGGCGATCCTCGATCGGCTGAACAAGGAGCGCAAGGAGATCGAGCAGGCGGCGCTCGAAGAGGCCACGTCCATGGCCGACCGGCTGCTCGACGAAACGCCGGACCTGAGCGTCGTGATGGTTGGATCGCCCGAATGGCACAAGGGCGTCGTCGGTCTGATCGCGAGCCGGATCACCGAGCGTTTCAAGCGGCCGTCGTGCGTCATCGCGTGGGAAAAGAATGGCGGGAGCGGCGTGGTAACGGGCACAGGCTCGCTGCGCTCGGTTGCGGGTATCGACATCGGTACGGCGGTTCGCCACGCGGTCGCGGCGGGGCTTCTCGTCAAGGGCGGCGGGCACGCGATGGCGGCGGGCCTGACGGTCGCTCAGGACAGACACGACGACCTCGCGAAGTTTTTCGCTACCGAACTCAAGGGGGCGGCGGCGCGTCTCGCCGAGAGGGCTACGCTTGCTGTCGACGGGGCGCTGACGCCTTCGGCCGCGTCGGACGCGCTCGTGGATCTGTTGGGACGCGCTGGGCCCTTTGGCCAGGGCAATCCGCAGCCGCGCTTTGCGTTTCCGGCCCACCGGGTGAAGTTTGCCAAGCCCGTGGGGACCGCTCACATCCGCTGCGTGCTGGAGGCGGGGGACGGGTCGCGGCTCGATGCGGTGGCGTTTCGCGCGGCCGGGCAGCCGCTTGGCGACCTGCTGATGGAAGCCTCGGGTGGGCTTCCCCTGCACGTGGTGGGGCAACTCAAGCGCGACACCTGGGGCGGGCGGAACCGGATCGAGCTTCAGATCGAGGATGCGGCCGATCCGCGGAAGCAATAGCCCTGACTTTTCAGGGGGAGTGCGCGAAAATGGCGCGCTCGGGAGGCCTCCGAGGGCTCGCGCTTGCGTCTGGCGGCAAACGTCCCTATACACCGGCTTCCGACGCGCCGCGGCCCTGCCGCCGCTCGGCTGGTCCCTTCGTCTATCGGTTAGGACGCGAGATTTTCAATCTTGAAAGACGGGTTCGACTCCCGTAGGGACCGCCACCCGCCTTTTTTCCCATGCAATATCAGCAACTTAGGTGCGGTGGGAAACCTACCCCCGCTAGCGGTGGGAAACTTTTGTTCTAGATTTATTCTCGTTCTTCGACCTCGGCCCCTGCAGCAATCCCATGGCGTCGCCGGCCATTTTCTTGCGGCGCGCGGCGCGCGTGTAACGCTCGGCCTCCTGCATGGTTTTCCAGCCGAAAATGGCCATCAACTGCAGCTCGGTCGCCCCATTCTCTGCGGCCAGCGTAGCGCCTGCCTTTCTGAGCCCGTGGGCTGAGCACTGAGGCAGGCCTGCCTCGTCACACCACTGGCGCATCTTGTTGCCGAATCCGGCTGTGGAAAACGGTTTCCCGTAGTCTGTGACAAGGTAGGTCAGGTCGCCGGTGGGGCTCGCGGCGATGATGCGCTGAAGTTCCGGCAGAATCGGGATCTCGATATCGACCGGGTGCCGATTGCGGTTCTTGAACTGGCGGAATTTGAACCACCCACTGCTTGCGTGCTGACGGCCGAGCCGTACGGCGTCGGACCGGCGCGCCCCTGTGAACATGAACAGGGCGAGCGCCAGCCTAGCCTTGGTTCCGACGGGATGCCGCTGCTCGTATTTCGCAACCTCCTCCGTGGTCCAGGTGTGCCAGCCTGAAGATGCAACCTTGATCAGGCGCACGCCCTGAGCCGGGTTCCCAATCGAGAGCGGTGGCTTTTGCTCCATTGCCCAGTTGAAGACGTAGCGAGCGACCTTCACGCGATCGTTGGCTGCGTTCGGCGTTTTCAGCTTCCGGTCACGCAGGACTTCGACGTGCTTGGCGCTCATCAACCGCACCGGCAGGTTCGCGAATCTGTCTGACGATTCGGGGTGGATCAGTTCCTGGAACGTGCGCTCCAGCACGCCGCGCCGCGTAGCCTGGGTTTCAGGGTCGAGCGTCAAAAACGTCATCGATTTGAAATAGCAGACGCAAAGCCAGCGCCAGGTCCCCGCTATCGGCTTCGACCCTGGCGCTTCTTCCGTTAGCGGGCTTGGGGCTGTGTTGGCGGCCAGGAGTTCACGATAGCGTTTTTCGAACGCCTCGGTTCCGGGTGTCTCGCGGATTCTGACCTTGCGCTCGCCCTTGCGCCAGAAGTAGATCCGCACGTTGCCGTGCCGGTCAACGTCCTCATGAACATAGGGAATCTTGACGGTGATCATGTCCGCTGCGCCCCTCATACGGCGACGCGGCTCCACCGATCATCCGTGTCCGCCGGTTCCTCGCCGCCTTCAGAGGGCAACGCGGCGAAGGCGGAGTCAAGCCGCAGCCGGTCCCAGACCTTGCGGCCGTCGATACGCTTGGGGTTCGGCATGCGGCCGTCGACGACCATTTCATCGAACTTGGTGGCGCCTATCCCGATGTAAGCCGCGGCCTCCTCACGCGAAAGCCCGCGCGGTGGGAGGCTCGCCGGCAGGATCTCATGACGGGACCGCGCGCGAGGCATCACAAGCATGCTCCGCCAAGTTCGTGTTCGGCCTCACTTCTTTTTCTTGTCGCTCGGCAGCGATAGTCCTTCGCGATCGTCAAGGAGTTTTTGCAGGACGTGTAATAGTTCGTCGCGCTCGATGATATCGCGCTGCAATTCCTTCGTAAGATTACTCGGTCCCGGCGTGCCAAAGGGCCACCAATCTTGTCCGCCAATTTCGATGAGCGAGAGTAGCTCGTTGGCGGTGACTTTACCGGCTGCCTTGAATTGATCAGACGCCTTGTAGGTTTCCCACTCCTGTCTACGAGAATCTGTCGGAGACCATTGTCCCGGGCCTGAGGGAGCGAAGCGGTATAAAATGCGTTCAATCGCATCTCGCGCCTCGTCCCACGCGTCGCGATCCCCCAGCCAATGCGCTCGCCTGCGATTTGTGACGGCGATTGCGGCCCTCGCGATCGTGAAGACGACGGCCATTGTTTCAAAATCTCCGAAGGCCTCACCCAACTCCGCTCGAGCCCAATCACGCTCAGAGTAGGCCTGTTGAAGACGCGTTGTGATTTCGAAGGAAAGTGAGTGACCAGCCGCTTCCGCAGCCCCCTCGAGCTTTTCTCGGAGCTCCTGCGGCGGTCGAAATGCGATGGACTCTCGCGGCTTCTGAAAACGGCTCTTGGCATTCTTCATCCCTTTTCGATGTCACGAGTCTGTTTCCACAGCAACACGCAACGATGCGATTGCGTGGTCGTTAATCACCACGTATCGTCATAAATAACGAATCGCAAGCCTGTGTGGAGACGTCTAATGCAGGAAATTGTTGAGAAGCGCGTGTTGGTGGAGGTCAGCATTTTGCCTGGCAACCGCATCACGCGTGCCGACGCTGCTCGCATTCTGCAGGTGCAGCCGAGGACGCTTTACGACTGGGAAGATCGCGGCCTGTTGACACCCATCAGGACTGGGGGGCGCGTTTTCTACGACTACGGGCAGGTCACGGCACATCTCGGCCGGCCGGCTATTTGATGCGTGGCGTTAGTTGCGTTGCGTTCAATCACCGGCTCGTGCGGGCCCGGCACAGAGGCATCACCTCCGCACAGCAACTGACGATACGAGGAGTCGATGAGCGTTCGGGTAATGACCTTGGTATGGGACGCCGAGTTTCCCACTCCGGTGGCAAAGCTTATTGCTCTCAAGCACGCGGATTGCTCCCATGATAACGGCTCAAACGTGTTTCCGTCGAATAGAACGGTAGCTCGGGACACGGGGTGTAGCTTAGCAGTCGTCAAGCGGTGGAATTCGATTTTTGACGCATGCGGACTGTTAATCGCCGACGAGCGCAGCTCGGGAGGCGCTTGGAAAAACACCACTGTGAGGCGCTTCGATCTGAAGGTGCTTCGCGCTCTAGCGATGGGCACCGCAGAGTTCGTTTTGTCAGCCGAAAAGTGGTCGATTGAGCCGACTGATCGGACCGGTCCAGACAGTGGACCGGTCCAGTCGGTAGACCCGTTCACGGAAGAGCCGGGCCACGAGCTGGTTCAAACGTGGCCATCAGATGGCCCCAAACCATCAACTGAACCGTCAGTTTCCCCCTTACCCCCCAAAGGGGGGCTTAGTGGGTACTCTGGAAACGAGAAGGTCGCTTGGCTGGCAGCGCTGCGCGAGAGCGGCAAGCACCGGGATGCGGTCGACGGGCTGATCGCGCCGCTGCTGGCTTCCAACAAGCGCCTGTCGCTTGGCAAGACCCCCCTCGAAGCGCTGGCCGAGATCGCCGCCGCCGCGCACGGCATCGCCGCGCCCGCGCTCACCGCCACCGTCAAGCGGCTCTGCAATCAATCGCACAAACTGACCGTCGTCCTAATCCGCGAAGAAATCGGCCGTGCCCGCAAGGGCGGAGCAATGGTTGTTATCCGCCCTGGTACGCCGCAGTGGCAGCGCTGGGTCGTGCATTTCGAGACGGCGGATCCACGTCAAGCACGCGCGATGGTCAAAAGCGGCGTCTGGCAGGTGATGTCGGAGTGGCCGCCTGCGCAGTCGCAACGAGGTGCCGCATGATCGGGACCAACAAAATCGGCCGGCGCATGCGTCAGGCGCTCGAACGCATCGCTCGCATGGTTTCCGAACGCCTCGGGATCTCTGATGCGGCCATTTACGCGGAACCTACTTCGGCAACTCCTGGCTGCGAGGTTCGGCGGGAACTTGCGATTCAAGTTGCCTGCTACATGGCGCTCCTGCTGACGAGTGCAAAGCCTAGCGTCGTGGGAGCTGTCTATGGAAATCGCAAAGCGCAAACCGTGAAAAAGCTGGCTCGGATTGCGAAAGAAGAAATGCGCCACGATGCAGCGTTTTCCAAGCTCGTGAGGGAGCTGGTCGAGGATCACCTCGATGAGCGCATTGCGGCCCGGGCCGCTCGCAGGACGAGCCGCGCGCCTGAAGCGTCATTGGCGGATACCCCGGAAACCGCGGGCTGCCTGGAGGGGCTGACCCTTTGAAACGCCCCCGCATATCTGACACTGAACGCCAAGAAATCACCGCGTTGGGTCGCGCGGGTGCTGATGATCAGCAAATAGCTGCCCAACTCAATCGCGATCGATCAACCATTGCAAAGGTGCTGGCCAAAGAGGTCAGGCGGAATGTTGCGTCGACGGGGCGCCGGTCAGTAGGCGCGACCGCCGCAGCCGCACAAATCCGCGCACATCGGTCGCTCTGCCCGCGCGGAATCAAAGCCGAGCAGTTTAGCCGTGCCTGGTACGGCCAATGTGATTTGTCGTTCAAATCCAGTTTTCTCGCAGGCAGGGCGAGGGAAGAGAGAGAAAGAAAGCGGCAGCGGAAATGTGGCGAGCTTTCCGCCAGTCCGCGAATCGATTCGTCTGGGCAGCAGATGCAAAACCCGAGGTCTGGCTCATGACGGAGAGCATTTGCGGAAGGCGCGCGGATTTCCAGCACATGGATTTCGGCAATCCGGTTCTCGAGCGCGAAGTCGCGTTTGAGGTGGGGCGCGCAGAAGAACGCGAGCGGATCCGAGCAATCGTGGAACACGGCGCCGCGGCAGCGCGTCCGGTGACAGCTCTCGCTCTTGCGCTCGAAACCGATCTGCCTGCAGCGGCTGTCAGCGACCTTCTAGGAAAGCTGCCGATCGAACCGAAAGCAGACCGCTTGAGCCGGAGGGGTCGCTGATGGTGCGCGTTTCCGAGAGACTCCTAATCCTGGTCCAGTCTGTGGTGCTACTGCTCCGCGGATCTGAAGTCGGAAAATCACCGACTCCAGGCCATTTGATCGATGTGGAACCGCCGGTCGAGCGGCGCAAATCAAAACCTGCTCAGCCGGCCCTGTCCGTGGTCCCTCCGAAAGAGCAGGCGAAGCGCCTTGTTGCATGGCTACAAGGCGATGTGTCCGGATCCTCGGTGGTAAGCGCCGAAGTCTTCAGCGGGCGAATGCTTGCTCGTGACGTCGAGCGGCAGCATCGCGAGCTCTGTGCCGAGATGGGGTGGAAGCCACAACCGTGGCGCCTCGTTGGCCGAGAACTGTCCCTACTAATATCTGGAGGTACTAAACGATGGGTCTGGATCGTGGATCCCGCGAGCGGCGAGAAGCATCGGTTGCGTGTGTACAACATACCGGCTCCGACTCCGAGAACGATTCAGATCTCGCGAGAGACTCCAGCGGCGGCGGTGGAGCCGACTCCGCGCAGAATGACCGCTTGGAGGAAAGCTGCATGAGCGAAGGCACCGGCGGAGAAAAGGCGCCTTCTATTCCAAGCGATTTAGACGGTATCCTTGCGGTTATTCGTGAGGAAATCGCGCAGCTCACTCGACGGATTCCCGAACTCGAGCGAGAGAGAACTGAGCTTTCCGCAGAGGCCGCTCGGCTCGACTCCGAATGTGTTCTCGCCAAGATCGCAGGCGAGGCGCCAAGCGCAAAGCAGCAGAAGCAACTTCATGACAACGAGCGGTCGCTTGGCCTTATCGACGAGGCTATTCGCGTCGCAAAGGCGCGACGAGATGAGCTCGCCGGCCTTGAGCAGGCCGAAATCCAAACGCGGCGCTGGGAAAGCCAGGCGAATGAGCTTTTGGTCTCCGCCGATGCGATGCCGGCCATCATCGACCGCCTTAACGAAGTCGTTGCCATCGTCGAGCGCTCCGCCACTGGGGAACGCAGAGCGATGATCCTCGCCGACATCGGATCAGCGTTGCGCGACGCCGTTCACGCCAGCAATCTGGATCGCCCCCACGGAATGTCTGCCAAACTCACCGCTTCAGCTGATTTGTATCGGAAGAGCGCTGGGCAACGCCTCGGAGGTCAGCCAATGTTTGCGCGACCAGGGCCACCGCTCGCGCGTGACACGCCCATCTACGTTCGCAAATCGATCCGCTGGAAAGACATGGGAGACCCGGTCGTCGCATCGTTCGGCGCATTTGCCGGAGCGCTCATCGAGGTGCCGAAAGCAGTGGCAGACGCAGCGGTGCGCATCGGGGCCGCAGTGATTGTCGAGACCAAGCACGTAAGGGTCGAGCTCAAACGTGGCTTCACGCAAGAAGACGAGCGAGGCCGGCGGACTTGGAAGGCAGGTTTCGCCGGAAACGTAGCGTGCTCGATAGCGCAAGAGATGGTCAAGGCTGGCGCTGTTGACCAGCACGCCGCGCACCTCGCAATCACCGAAATCGACGTGAAAGAGCTCAGGGCAAAATATCCGGAGCTCCAACGCACGAACGAGGTCGACTTGGGAGCGTTCAATGAATGCCGCGTTGATGGGGAGCGCTCTCTGGCGGAAATCGCGGACGATCCCGGTGCAAAAACTTCGACAACCGGGACTCGTACGCATTCCCTGGCTCGGTTAACTGCGTAGGAGACATCCATCATGATCACCGATCAAACGCTACTCGCAGCCGCGATTGTCGGGTTTGTCGCCGGCCAGAAGCATAGTCAAAGCGCAAACGCCGATGCTGGCGGGGTTGTCGCCGGACAGAAGGCTACTCACAGCGCAAACGACGCAGGCCGCATCGGGCCAGAGACAGCCTCGACGCCGGCCAGTTCAAGCCTGGTCTTGTCTGCACGGAAGATGGCCTCGCAGATTGCGCCAAGAACCAATCGCCGCTGATCAGCACGATGAAGGACAGGATTGGAAAATGAAACACCGATCTCAGGATGCTTTGAACGGAATTAAGGCGCTCACGGAATCCCGCCAGGCGTCTTCGCCAGTCAACATCGTCAAAGTGATGTCGAAGCAGCGCCAATCCGGTCATGCAGCGTTGATGGAAGCCGTATCGTCGACGACGCCCCGACCGACCAGCACCGAAGCTGTCATTTCGGGGATCGAGGCTCTGGGCGATGCCCGGGCGGCGACTGACCCGAGCAAGGTCGTTGCAGCGATAGGCGAACGCCACGCGGAAACGCAGGTTGCCGTGGAGAGGATCGGAGCGTCCGAAGCGCCGACTTAGGTTCTACAGCCGCGGGATCTAACCGCGGCTGTGGATGGAAGGGCCCTCCAGCGCGCGGTTTCAGTCATTCGGTGCGCTGGGGGGGCCTGTTGGGACCAATAGGGAGCTGCTGATCCATGAATTTGGAAATCGCCTTTGCACCCGGTGTCGCCGACCAAGCGCAACGACTGTTTGCGTACTGCGAAAGCGACGCAATCGAGAGGTTTGGCAACATCGATCTTGTTCGCGTCTCTCGGACGGTTGAGATCGTCGAAGACGGTCTTGCCCCTATCGTTCTTTGCGTAACGCCACCTCCGCGGCGAACTGCGGAGATCATCCCGTTTCCGCTAGAGGAGGTTTGTCCGAATGAACCTGGACGCGAATAACCCTGCCGTTCTTCGGCTGCTTGCACATTCCCGGCGCCGTGAATGCGATCGCCTGCTCCAATTCGACCTGAGCAGCATCCTGCCGGCCACAGCTGATGTTAGCCGACCGCGACGGGGCGGCGAAAGCGAGACCAGACGCTGAACCATTTGACTGGCCCAAATCTTCAACATTGAAAGAACGCACTATGCAAAACGCTGCCGTAGCAATTTCCACCCCAGCTAATGTGTCTGCCTGCGCTACCGTGCCGCTCTCGCGGCCGCTCAAGACCCACCAAGGCGACGTTCGAGAGATCGTTCTTCGAAAGCCCCAGTTCGGCGAGTTTATCGAGATCGGCCCGGTCGAGAACCTTGTGTTTTCGAACGCCGACGGCGAGGCCCGTCAGATGGAAAGCAAGATCGATCTGCAGCGACTTATGCGCTGGGCGTCTCGGCTTTCCAACATTGACCAGATTGTGCTCTCCACGCTCGATCCAATCGACGGTTACAACCTGAGCAAGGCCGTCGTCGAAGCGGTGAACGTCTTCGTCGTGGGAAATTTGAACAAGCCGCAGTCGAGCTCTGGCTAATCTGCGGCGTAGACCCCTGGTACATCGAGCAGTGGACTCCCGAGAAAATTAGATTCTGGCATGGGCACGCCTTGGAATTCTTCCGGGTGCGCCATCAGCTCGAGCAGGACCGCCGCCAGTATCTCGAACAAAACGTTACTGACGCCGTGCGGCTACTTCCGAGGCAATAGCGATGGATCTTCGAGCGAACGCGATCATCACCGCAATTGATCGCTTTTCCGGTCCAGTGAGGGCGATGGGCGGCGCCCTCAATACTTTGACGTCTCGCGTTGTGACGGCTGGCGACCGGCTTGCCGGCCGAGCTGCTGCGGCGCGCAACACATTCTCCCGCATGGGGCGCACGCTTTCCGGACCAACGACACTCGGGCTCGGCGCAACGATCTACGCAACGCAGGAGTTCGAGCGACGTCTGCTCGGCGTGCAGTTGGCTGCGATGTCGGCGATGGACGACCTAGGCAATCTCCGTCAAGTCAATGACGTGAAGCTTCTGCAGCGGGACGCAGAGCAGCTGAAGCGCTCGGTCATGAGCTTGTCTGAACAGCTTGGTTTTTCGCCGACTGGTCTTATGCAAGCGGCTGAAGCAGCTGCGAAGCTCGGCGTCTCGCTCAAGCAAGCCGAGAGCGTCGCAAGAAATGCCGCGATCTGGAATATGGCCGAGCAGGAATACGCTCCGGCCGAGGCCGCCGAGTTTCTGGGCAAGCTGGCTGCAATGTTCAATGCTCCGGAAGACCCGCAAGCCTACAATGAGTGGGTCAAAGCAACCGCGGACAAAATCGCGACCGTGGCGGCCGCTGCGCCAACGGATATATCGAGTTTTTCGGAAGGCTTACGCCAGTTTGCCGGTGCGTTTGCGTTGTCCGGCGGAACGATTGACCAAGCCAATGCTCTGTTGGGCACGGCGACCAAGTTTGGGCAAGACGATATCGAGACCGGAACCGCGCTCAAAATGGGTTTGGTTCGGCTCATCAGCCCGACGCTTCCGCACAGCTCGGCACTTTCGGCCGCGGGAATTGATCGATCAAAATATCTCGACATCACCGCGGCGGATCCCAGGCGCTCGGTAAACCAGCTCGTTCAACTTTTTCCTGGATACATCGACAAGGCGCTCAAACAGAGCCTGTTTCAGAAGCTCACTGAAGCTTTCAAATCTGGTCGCGGTGCTGATCCTGGGTTCATCGGCGAAATCGCCGGTATTCTGAACAAGGCGACGGGTGCGAAAGAGAGCATCGACGATACGCACATGAAGGTGCTCAATGCGATCGTGACGTCCGGAGGCAAGGTCGATTACTACGGGTATCTTCGCGACATTGCTGAGCTCCAGAAGGAGGGCAAGTTCTCTGACGCGGCATTCATCGAGGCGTTCACCAAGCACCACTACAGCAAAATGAGTGCTCTTCTTGGACATTCGGAGTGGATGGACCGGTACCTCGGGCTAAGCCAGAGTGCGACCGGACGAGGGCAGGACACGCGAGTTCAGGCCTACAAGGAATCAGCAGCAGGTCGCTGGGAAGAGTCAGTGTCCTCATTGAGCCGCGCTCTGATCAAACTGCGCGAGACCGATGGTGTAAACAACCTCATCAGCGTCTTCGGACGGCTCGCCGACGGGATTGCTTCGTTGCCGCCATCGGTCGTGGAAGTACTTGGCGGTCTTGCCGCGGGTCTGCTCGCGCTGGGTGCAGCAGGCTGGGCCGTAGGCGGCATTGCCGCGCTGGCGGGTGTTTTGCCGACCCTCGCAACTGGATTGACGCTATTGGCCGGCACCCCTTTGGGGTTAGCGGCGCTGGGTGTCGGGGCCGCCGGCTATCTCGGATACCAAGCGTACGAGAATTGGGATGAGATCGAAGCCAAGATGCGGGAGTGGAAGGATCACATTGCGTCATTCTTCTCGGACCCATTCAGCAATCTAACGCCGGCTCCGGTTGGACCTAACGTTCCTCCGGCACCGGTTGATCGTTTTGACTTCGGCCAGCGCGGGTTGATCCGCGACATTGAACCGTTGGCCGGGCCCCAGACAATCGATGTGACGGGACGCGTGCAGGCCGACGTGCAGGGGACCGTGGCTGGTAAGATGGAGCTCGAGGTCACCGTCAAGGGCAATGGCGAGGTGACGAAGCAGACCGGAGGAGATCTCAAAGGCAACCTGAACACCGGCAAGTCGATGCCGGATGCCGGCCGTTAGGTTTTGCGACGCTTCAGACGGACGCCGGCACCGCCGCCATTCTCCGGGATGAATTCCACGCCGGCGCGCTCGAGCGCCTTCTGAATGCTTACGTTGATCTCGTCTGACACCGTGCGCTTCTCGCGCTCAAGGTACAGGATCGACGAGAGACCAATTCCTGCGGCGCCGGCAAGCTGCTCCTGAGTCCATCCAAGCAGGCCTCGTGCAGCTCGACATTGTCCGGCGGTGATCATATGGCCGACAAGCCAGCGTAAAAGATTCGAGTCAAACCAATGGCGGCATTGACGCGTTGCCTCTCTGCATGCGAATCTCGCCTTCACGGAAAATCCGTGAAAAAGGAGTTGCGTCATGAATTTCACAGAGATTGCGAACGAGCTCGTTGAGCTGCAGAGGATAGATTCTCCGGTGTTTGCGCAGTTGAGCACTGCGGAGCCTGGCGCGCCGGGTGTCGATGGGTTGGAGGAAGAGCACGCCGGGCATTGCCAGCGTGGTGAGGAGCTTTCGGATATCGCTTCTGTGGCAGAACTCGCTCCTGGACAAGAACAACAGTACGTTGTGTTTTTGGAAGCCACCGCAGCGACCCTACGCGACGTCGCAGACGCCGAAGGCTTCGATCATCCTGAGGTAAAAAGGTTGCACGAGGGCTTGCGGAATCTCGGCGCATTCCTCTGCCGCCAAAACGGCGTGAGGCGTGAGAGCTTCGGTCTTTGCCTGGATGGGTTGGAGCTGTCTGACGAACTTGCCAAGAACGAGCGCGTGCAAACTCCGACGGCGAAGCCAAAGACCAATTCGATCGACCAATATCTGGAGCTAAGGGCTGCACATCCCGGCGCAATCTTGATGTATCGCATGGGCGGCTTTTACGAGTGCTTTTTTGATGACGCCGTGACCGTCTCTGCGGCGCTGGGGATCGTCCTCAACACGCGCGGGAAGCACAATGGTCAAGCGATTCCGATATCGGGAGTGCCCTGCCACAGCATTGAATACTATGCGACCAAGTTGGAAAATCTCGGGCACAAGGTCTTGCTTTGCTTTCATCGTGATGAAGATGGCGGGATGGATGTGGAGCGGGCCCTGCTTGAGCCGGCGGTAAAGGTGGAAGCCGCCGAGTAGCGCTTCAACGAATAGCATCGGCGCCGTTCTGCTCCAAAATTAAACTCCGGGAGCGAGACGGCGCCGGATGGTCCGGCCGGCAACTTTCCGGCCGGGTTTCTGCAATTCGTATGCTTCTGGTCCGGACGTAACTACGCAGCGGGTCGACGCTCAGTGTGATGCATTCTCACCCGGCTATCCTTTGCATCTTGGACTTGGAAATTAACGTCGCCGTTATTTCCCTCGGAGAATCCGGCTGAGATCTGGCGCACTTCAGGGTGCGCAGATCTGAAGCGCTCGACAAGTAAGTCGAGCACAGTTTCTCTCCAACCGTGGTGTTCTGCCATCAATCGCAACTCCTTTTTTTGGGGGGTAACAGGAGATGAGAATCTTACCGCATTCTGCTTGGCAAACTAGTAGCTACGTTGGTTTATTGTCGCCGTTGCGGTCTTGATATGGAAAGGCGCGAGGGTGAAGAGCCAACCAGTCGGGCCTCATACGCAACGCGTGACGCCGTGCCACCCAGGCGCCGGTGCGACCATCAAGGTACCTTCCAGCTCCGATACACCTGCGGGCAGCGCTGCGCGCGAAACCCCGCTAGGTGAAAGCGCAAAAATTGGGTTGCATTTTAGATTGTGTGACGCGGTCGAGCGCGAAAAGCCTGAGTCAATGGAATCGCTTAGCGCTTGTTTGATGAATGCAACGGGGGGGATGCAACGGGGCATGCAACAGCCGTTGCCTGTTGCATGACGAGTTGCGGAGTTTCGCGAGCACTCAATTCTGCGGTACTTCGATGCCGGCGAAGCGAACAGCGCTCCTAGCTCAATTGGATAGAGCATCGGACTTCGAATCCGAGGGTTGCAGGTTCGAGTCCTGCGGAGCGCGCCACGCTTCATGCGGATGCAGGGAAGGTCGGCATCGCTCAGTGCTCGCGGCCGAACAGGAAGCGTGAGCATAAGGCGATCTATGACGAGCCGAAGTTGCGCTGGGACGCGACGCTGAAGGAAATCGAGTCCCAAAAAAAAGCGAGAGGGGCCCGGTGGGAATCGAACCCACGACCCCTCGCTTAGCAAGCGAGCGCTCTATCCGCTGAGCTACGAGCATATACCGGATACGCAGAGCGCATCCGACACTGATGAGTATACGGACTGGTGGATCACCATGCAACAATGTTCCCGTTTCGTTCTAAACGTGCTAATCGGGAGGTATGGGATCCAGGAATGACGATCGGCTGGAATGCACGCCCGAGGAACTGGTGGCCCGCCGCGCCGAGTTTGAGCGCCGCTTGCGCATCACGCGCCGCACGTCGCCTAGCCCGGAACGCACTCTGGCAGAGATCCGCTCGGCTGGTGGCGCGTGGTTCTGGCTCTATTGCGAAGTTTCGGGATGCGGCCGTTGCGCAGCGCTCCCGCTTACGCCGCTGATCATTCGGTGGGGGCGCGAGGCGTTGAGATCTCAGCTGCTCACAGGATTTCGCTGCACGCGCTGCGGCGGCCGGCGCACGACGGTTCGCTGGCCCAATTCGGACGGAAAGCCGCCATTCGCATACCCGCCGATCGACGAACACTACCGCTGGACCGGAACTGCCGTCTGGCCCGAGCCGCTGAGCATGCATTACCTCGCCGACAAAGCGATGGGAGCCGGCGAGATCGACTATTCCCCTGTGCTGGGATCAATTAGGTTCGGCGACATGTGCAACCTCTACAGCAACACCAAGACCCGCGACGCGCTGCGTGGGGCGTTCAAGATCTCGGACAACCGCGCCTATGCGTTCGAGCCGATGCCGGCGATCTTTCCGAAGGCGGTGGCGCCGGTCGTGCGCGTGGCGTCGGACGGCGAGCGCGAGCTGGTGCCGATGACGTGGGGTTTCCCGCTGCTACGGAAAGGCTACGCGCCGAAGCCGGTGACCAACGTGCGCGACGACACCGTGCTGACGTCGCCGTTCTGGCGGCCATCCTTCGAGGCGCGGCGTTGCCTGGTGCCGGCGTCCTCCTATTGCGAGCCAGATTCGAATTCGCCCGCCGGGTGGCATTGGTTCGCTCTAAACGACGGAATTGACGAGACTTTGCCCTACGATTCGGATGCGCGCTCCCTGTTCGCGTTCCCCGGCATCTGGAAGCGCTACCGCGGCCCGATGAAAAAGGACGGCGAGCCGGTCGAGGTCGACGTCTATGCGTTCATGACCACAAGCCCGAACGCGCTGACCGCCACCATCATGCACGACCGCATGCCGGTACTGCTGTCCGAGCCCGAGGACTTCGAGACCTGGCTAACCGGCAGCCCCGAAGCAGCGTACAGTCTGGTGCGGACCTATCCGGCCGAGCGCATGCGCATCGTGCAGAGCGGAATGGACAAGCAGGACCTACTAGGAGTTTCCGCCGAACAAATGCTTTAGTGCTGGGTCGTTTGCGGAGGGGTGGTCAGGATTGTAAAATACATAACTTGGCCCAGTTTCTACCACTTCTGTCACTCGTTTAGACCCGATACGCGTCTGATAGAAGTTGACGTCCCCGTCCGTCAGCAACGCTACCGTATGCAAGTGACTACGCCTATTCAGTAAGGCGCTGATCGCTCTACGGATGCCGGTGACTTCACCTAACTTTTCTGCTCTCGCTAGATCACGCAACTGTTCCGGACTGAGGTCTGCTAGATGCACGCATAGGCACCCAGGCCGAGTTCCTGATAGCTGATGTTTTGTGTCATCGATCATGTGTTTGAACAGTCTGTCGATGACGCTGTCAGGCGTCGCACTTGCAATGTGAACAACTACGGCGGCCTTCCCGGGGCGCCAGTGGGTAAGAATATGAGCGTTGTCGAGATTGAATCTACGAGCAGTAAAGTTCTGAACGTCCTCAAGGGTCGAAAGATGCCCCGATACTCCAGAAAACGGTGAGTTCTCGAGTGAGAACCGCTCAATCTGCGCTTCGCAGGTGTCGTCGCTAACAGGTTGGCCGCCCGCCGCAGACATAACATTGCGAACAATAGCGCTCTGTTGCTGAGGATTGCCTGTTAGCCGTCCTGGGATATTGATCCGGACCAGCATCCCTCCGTCGAATTTGTCTAGCAAGTTTGACAGAAATCCCTGGAGTCTATCACCAAGTTCATACACTTTGCGGCGATGGATCTGCCGGCCGATGTCCGCCGAAATGTGTTTGCACTCGATCTCGATTTGCGAAGATCCCTTCTGCGCGAGAAGATCAAATCCGCCGCCATTTTCGAGATCGTGGAACGTAACGTCAAAGCCGGATCTCATCGCCAAGCCAGTGGCTTTCATTTCCAACGCCAATGGTCCAAGACCTGAATCTTTTTCCAGAGCGCTGCGTATTGATCCAGCCAGTCGACGCTTCGCTGGATCGCTGACGTTTCCGAACGTTCGGACGAGCACCGTGATGAATGCGGCAAGCCGGTACTCGTCAGCAGTGCGCGGCGGCCAAGGCCACCGCCCAGTGTTCCTGAGATACTCTCGAGAATCGGCAAGGGCGAATTCTAAGCCATGCCTCTCCCGCAAATATTGCTCCCATGCCGGCAGCCGGTTCATCAAAGGCCGAAGCTCTCCAATCCGCTTCTCCCAGACACTCCATGGAACAATCTGCATCAACGCGCGGAACGCGGTTGGGAGTTGATCTGGGCTGATGTGATTGGCGAAATGGACCATCGCAAGGCAATGATGTCTCGAGTGAACATTAGAACTCGACCTATCGGCATTGTTCCGACCAGCAAGTCAAGTGATCCGCCTGGTGCCATGCGTGCCATAGCAACGGACGTTCGCGAAGCGGAGGAGCTTGCCTTGAGGCAAGGTCAGTGTACGTCAACAAGGCACTCGATAAGTACTGGGCTAGGTGACTCCAGCAGGAGAAAAAAGGCGATGACGATCACGCTCAACAGGCAGCGGTAATCTTGGACGATCTGTTCGAAAGGCAGCTGTCGTTCGATGACCCCCTGAGGTGGCATCCGACGTAGCGGATGCCGTAACGTAAGCTTAAATGCGCTACGTGGCCTAAACCACGATGAGGACTTGGCACGCTCGGCTTGAAACGATGCGATAGAGGCAGCGGCGAAAACCGCATCTATATGGTCGCGGAGCAGGGCGTTGTGGAGAGCATTCGCAATTTGAAGCGGTGACAGGAGGCACGATGGCGAACGGAATAGAACGAAGCAGGTTTTTTGAGGCCTTGGGCGTCTATGTTGACGCGCGCATTCGGCTTGCGGCGCGGCCAGATAGCAATGAGGCGCGTGAGATTGCTGATGTGGCCCAGAAGGTGTTGGATCTCCGGCTGAGTGAACTGCTTGGCGAAAACGCCCCGGAGGGGTGAGCCTCCGGGGCGCTGGGCGGTTTTGGGGAAGTCATCTAACGGTATGTCTGGTTCGAGTCTGGACTTTCCCAACCCACTACGCTGGTACGATCGCCTTGCAACGTCCGACCGTCCGGCGCGCTGGGATGACGCCGGAGCGTTCCCATTCTCCGAGCCAGTCCGACACCGTCGACCGCGGGGCTCCGAACATCACCTGCAACGAAATGTTGCTCGGCACGCTCCGTCCGTCCGCGATCTGGCCGAGCACGTAACTGCGCACCTCGCCCTTCAATCCGTCCGTCCGTCCGTCCGGCTTCGGGCCTTTCGGCGCCGGACGGTCCGGCTTGGTGCCGCCGGCCGGACGATCCGGAGTGTCCGGAGCGTTCCTGAGTAGCGCCGGATAATCCGACTGTCCGGCTGCATCGACCGGCAAGGCATTACGGAGCGTAATGGTTTGCTCGGCCTTCCGTTCGCGCCGCACCTGCAGCGCCAACGCGATCAGATACTCGCCGAGCGCCACCAGCGACCAGATTGCGAAATCGAGGCCGACGGCGAAGGCGATCACGGTGCCCTTGCGGATGGCGCCGGC
Organism: Hyphomicrobium sp. LHD-15; assembly: GCF_031157355.1. Lineage (GTDB taxonomy): Bacteria > Pseudomonadota > Alphaproteobacteria > Rhizobiales > Hyphomicrobiaceae > Hyphomicrobium_C. Next base: position 215,103 of record NZ_JAVIFT010000005.1, on the reverse strand, counting down.
CGTCAAGCCCGCCCACGAAAGCGCCCAGGCCCACAGCGTGGAGCCGAGGTCGCCCGTTACGCCGGCAGTCCCAGCTGCCTTGATGTCGGCTTCGAGCTTCGTCTGGCGTTCCTGCAGCGCCGTGACCGTGCCGGTTTTACGCCGGCAGTTCGGCCAGCCGCTCGGCGGGAGCGGATTGGGTGCCCCCGCGCATTCGGCGTTCTTGTCGGGCACCGCCCATCGGAGCTGCTTGGCGTTTTCGTCGTGCTCCGATTTCCACGAGGCCACGTCGTCGGCGATGTTGGCTTTCGCCTCCTTGATCTCGCCCGTGCGCCCCGATGTGGCGGGCAGCGAGTAGAACAGGAACGCGGCGAACGAGATGCCGATCGCGCCCGCGATGAGGCGGGCACCGGTACGCCAGGCGATGGCGCAGAACACCGGCAGCAGCGCGAGCGTGACCATGGCGCCGATCATCGACCAGCGGGTGCCGGCGGTGCCGCCGTCGGTGTATTCGAGGCCGAGCACGATTTGGAGCGCCAGGAGCCCGAGGGCGCCAGCGATCGCCGCGATGCCTGCGATGACAAGCGCGGCGGGTTCCGCTGGAAGCGGACGAGAAAAGTGTGGTAAGTGTTTCATGTCGAGAGTCCTTATCTTTGCGGATGGGGTTTGAGACATCGGGGCCGGAGCTGTTAGCGCAGCTGCCGGCCTTTTCCTTTTCTGGGACATAGCATTCCCAGTCTCAAGCTGCATTGTGTATTAAGTGTATGCGAAAATCAAGATGAATTTGAGCTTGTGACGTATATTTATGTATGCGAAAATTTGTTCATGAGAGAGACTCGCAAAAGGGGGCGTCCTCCCCTCCATCAGAAAGCGATGGCCCTAACGGTGCCGTTGCGCCTGCCGGCTGAGCTTCTTGCCGAGATCGACACTTTAGTCGACGCTCGCAAAGATGGCGCAACCCGCAATCAAGTGATCCGCGAACTCATTGTCCGAGGACTTGAGGCAGATCGAAAAGCAAAAAAGGGATAAGTGCAGTAAGCTATCGGGAAGCGAGGGGCGGCAATGAGTGAATGGCTTTTGGGCGAGGGAATTTGGTTCTCTGTCGCCGCTTTCGTGGTGGTTTGCTGGATAGCGAACCGGTGGGCGTTCAAGAAGGATGTGGAGCGCGCAATCCGCTGGTCTGAAAGAAACAACCAACGGCACCCGAATGTTGAAAAAAATGACTGATCGGATCGGATGGGCGTGTCTTGGGCTCTTCATCGCGTTCAAGATCGCAGTACTCGGCAGCTTCGCGTTTGAGAAGATTACCGGTCGGCCGCCCGTCGTTCTCGGAAGCGCGGAATCCAGTGCCGCAGGCAGTTGAAGTCACGCTGGCGTTTTCGCTAGAGCTCAGACGGCGAAGGGTTCCTACACGCCGCGCCATTCACCCGGGGGGCCTAAAGGGCGACCTTCTGTTCACGCGCATGGATTACGCGCGACTATCGATCAAGCCGCTTTGGGGACCGAAACAAGTGCGCGAGATGCAGCGTCGCCCTGCCCTTTGCCGTGCGCTGGTGACGAAGGAAGCGCGTTGGTTTCTGCGCGAGAGTGCGGGGCGCGCCGAAGTGGAGTTGAAGAAGGCCAAGTCGAAGTACGGTCTCTGAGGCAATTGCGCGGCGCTTTGACGGGGCAGGGCAGAGAGGCGAGGGGGCAAGCGCGTCTATCTTCGGCCTCGGAGGCAAGCGCACGCTGCCGCGCCGCCCAGGCCCGCCCACGGAGGCCAAGGTACCTTCCAGCCCCGAAACGCCTGCGGGCAGCGCTGCGCGCGAAACCCCGCTAGGTGGGGCAGAATTTTCTGACTTCCCATGATGCTTGATTCCCACTGCTCCTATTTTATGTCGCTGTTTCGAAGAGTGTTTTGCTATGCGCGAAGGGGGATTGATTCCCAAATTTGATGGGAAGTCAGCGGGAAGTCAGGAAGGTGGTCCGGCCGTTCGTCGCCCTATTGCAATCTCTTGTTAATGTCGGCGCGCGTATCCTCGCTATCCGCCTCATGTTCATAGGTTTTGACCATCGCCATCAGAAGTGTGGACGCGACGAACGGGTGAGAGAAGCGCAAGGCATCTGCCCAGGCGCGATACTTGCTTGCCAATGCACGCTCCTGCGCCCCGCCCTCATCGCGCCATGTTGCGCCGCGCGCGTTGTAAAGACCGGTGTATGCTCCCTTTGAAATGTGATTTGACTGGATGTTTTCCATCAACTGGCGCACCGGCTCGCACGGCCACACGCCGTCGCTCCCGATGGGCGCATGAGACAAGAGCTTGCCCAAGCAGATGTCCGCAACGTCGGCTCGGTCAAGTTCCGCGCAGGCCTGCCGCACTTCATGAATCCAGGCCGTCAGCCGATCCAGCTGAAGCACACCGAGGTGATCATGGCCCGGGATGCGCGTCATGGTGTCAAGAAGTCGGTGGCCTCGTGTGGCAAGGCCTTCAATTTTGTCCGCTGGCACTTGCCATTCCGGAGGATCTTCACCCTTCTCATGCCGGCGATAAGTCCACACAAGGGCTTGGACGAAAAGCTCGGGGTGTGTCTCGACGTACTTCTCCAGGCTCGGTATTGAGGCTCCGTGCTTTCCGCGCCCGTAATGCGCAAGGACATCTAGGTAGGCAAACTCCAATCTTGCCTTCTCTTCAAGCGTGAGCTCCGGGCTGTTGGCGACCAGCTTAAACGCCGTCTCGACCCGATGGGTGTCCAGCCGATATTGGCCTTCCTTGTCCTTCCCTCCTGGGACTGCCATCTCCGAAAGCAGCCGAAACAGGCGTTTCGGGTCGATAATATCGAGTTTATACCGTACACAGGCGAATGCCGCGCGTGGACGCTGGACCGCGAGCAGGCGCTCGATGGCTTCATTGAGTTCGTCGTCGTTTTGAAAGCGCCATTCGCATTCGACATCGTCCCAGTAGGTCCGCCGATGGAACTCATCCAGCTGATCGACAAGGGTCCAAGTGCTTCGGTTGAAAGGCGCGAGCTGGAGGATCCGCGCAAACTCGCCCTGTGGAAGCTTCTGGCGCAGCTCTCCGAGCACCTGCGTCCGGGCGTCATCATTTGGTAGGGCCTGCAACCCGCCGTAGATCAAATTGCACTTCGCCCACGAGGCGCTGTTCGCTCCGGGCGGCAAGGCGGCGAACAAGAACTCGGCCACTTCGGTTACCTTCAAGATGCGGCTAACCAGCAAGCGCCCGATCTCGGACGCCGCTTTCCCCATCTCGGCTAGATCGAACACGCCCTGGATCCCGCGGGCCGATAAAATTTCCCGCAGGGCAATTACGCGCTCTTTGGTGACGCGTTCTTCGCGCTTGTGGTAGTCGAGGTCTTCGGCGCCGCGTTCGTCGGCGGACTCCTCGACCCACATGGTTCGGAACAGCCATTCGTGCTTGATCACAATGTCAGATGGCTCCAGCGCGCGATAAGCTGCGCTAGCGCGCTTCGGCTGGATCGAGGTTCCTCGCCGTTGCAAGCGCATTGCGCCGCGCCGCGACATGATCGAGAGGCGGATCTTCTCGCGCACAATGGCCTTGTCCATGTCGGGTACACCTGACTGGGCCCAGGTATCCACCAGCCCCCACACGATTGACCGTTGTCCGTCGTCAAAGTCCGGAAAATGCTCGATAAGATTGCATAGCGTATCGCGATCCTGTCCCTTCCAGCGGAGGGCCATATCGATCATCTGCGTTCTGAACGAGACGATCGGCGCCCAGGTTGCAAGAGGCTGGCCGAATCCATGGGCATCCGTGCGCCAGCGCGGCTTGTAACTGTACTCGCCGATTTGCGACGACGTGCTGAATTGATCGACACAGATCCTCCACGCGACATCCGGGAACTTCTCGGCCAAAAGCTTTACGACGGCGACCCGTTGTTCGAGGCTAGCGGCCGTTTGCGGCATCCAGCATCGGAAAATCGCAAGCAGCGAATTGATCGGCTTGTTGGCCCAGTTGTCGTCGATCTCGATCGCGGCCAGACGCGCCAGAATGAGCGCCGCCCTGGGTAAAGTGTCCTGGTTCCAGGCCAGACTTTCGAGTGCCCACAGCAATCCGGTGCGCGCGCATCGACTACCGAACACACCGCTGTCGACCGGCCGCAGGAGGCCGAGGCTTGCCGGGGTCGCCCCTGCGAGGTCGCGTTCTAGAATACTCAGGAAATCTTCTGGTGCGGCCTCGGCGTATGTTGGCAGGTCTGGGTCATTCGCTTCGAGAGTCCGCGTTGTGAGTGGCGTCAACACCCCACGCACAAGCTTTATGGCCTCTAACTCAGGATCAATGCCAAGCCGCGCGCGCAAGAGCTGCCTGCCATGAACCGAAAGCAGCGTTAGCGTCTCGGAGATGCCCTCGCGGAGTGCCCCGGAGTACTCTCTCACTTTGCCTTGAAATGCGGCCTTCCACCAACGCTGGTCTTCGGGAATATCCAGCGCCGGGTCGTCCTCTCCCAACACGACCTTTGCTACTCGAAAATATCGCTCAAGATCCTCACGTGTGAGAGAACCGCAAATCGCAAACAAGAGGTCGATCTTGGAGACCACACCTCGGAATGTGCCCGCCGACCAAACAGGTGCATCATTCAAACGCGCAAGGTGTTGGAATTCCTTCTCGAGGCTCTCGTAGGTACGCCCGTTCGAAAGTTCCACAAGGATCTGCTGATCGGCGGTGTTGGCGGAATTCCACGCCCCCACAAGAAGGAACGGGATGAGGCTCGCGGCAGTTTGCTCGTTCGCGACCCACGCCGGCGTCCGGATAGCCGGGACGTCCGACATGCGGCGGCGGAGAACCGTCAGAGAGCGACCAGATTCTTTGCTGTAGGTTTCGATATTGTCGCGGTCGAAGCCCATTTCCTCGAGCGATGTGCGGAACGCAATTGGATTGAGTGGTTCGAGCACAATGTTGGGCTCTACGTTTGCGGCATTGCGAGGATAGACGAGGATGGCGTGCAGATTCGAGCCAAGCCGCGCCAGTTCCCGCTCTACCTCACGGTTTGAAGTCACTGCGACAAAGTTTGTCGCCCCCTGCGCAAGCTTCGGGAGAATGTTCGGTTCGTCGAAAACGAGGACGCGGTCTCGATAGTCCGCAAGCTCGCCGCCGGCGTGCCCAAACAGTTGAGCCAAGAAGGCCAGCGCTTCCTCCGAGGAGTCCGCGGTCACAACAGTTGGTCTGCCCGGAGCGTCGGCCAACCGCGCGCGCATGCCGCGCTGGGCGCTTTCGATTGCCGGCGCAAAGAGCGAGCTGACAAGGGGGGGCTCCGAAACGTTCGCCCAGTCTGACCAGCACTGATCGAGGGAGCGAATCCCGCGTGAATGACGCTGCGTCTCGTTCGCAAACCACACCTGTCCGGCGATTGATTGCTCGAGCCATTGCTCAAGATCGCTGGCGTCGTACGCCCGAACATCCTTCCATTGCCCCGTCTTCCGATGCTCCTCCACCCATTTGAGTTTTCCGGCCCAACGGCGCGGCGTGACAAAGACGAATGTGGTCTCAATACGATCGGCTACAGACGTCGCCTCGACGCTCTTGCCATAATCTTGGTCTGCTTTGCTCTTGATGTCCTTGTTGGTGCCCAGTTCCCAGCCCGACACTCCGCGCGGGATCCAGGGGGTGACGTCGTTCGCCTCCACGAATCCGTCCCACCCCGGACGTTGGGAATCGTCGTTTCCAGGAAAGTCGACCTTCTGCAGATCGACCCCGGTGGAGTTCACCAGCGTTCTAAGCAGCACTGGCAGCCTTCCGCGGGCCGAAATGGTGGATGTGGCCCAGCTTTCAACATCGTTGGCCTTGATATCGAGGAATGCCGGGACATAAGCCCTCGTATTTGCTGGCGTTCCTTTGGTTCGGGCTTGGGCGGCGTCGTACGCTGCCTGCATATCGAGAAGGCTTTGCGCTGACAGACCAAAGGCCCGCTCAAGTCGCGCCGCCATGTCGGACGTGGTTGCGACATGTCCATTGAGGAAGTTGGAAAGGGCTGGACGGCCGACGCCGACGATCTTGGCTGCCGCCGTCACAGACATCTTTTTCGGGGCCAGAACAGTTCTGCGGATATAGGCCCCAGGGTGAACGGCCTGTTCTGGGCCGATTGATTGCCTCGAAGGACGCTTTTTGCTCATGGTCGACCTCGCTTACTCCCGATTGCAGACCACTTAGCAAATCGTAGCGTGTAGCGCAACAGGCTACATTTGAAATTTACTATCGGATCGCGCCGACGGTGGGAAACCGGGGGCGAAAAACCCCGTAAAATCGCGGCAACGATTGGTTTCCCACCATCCCGTAAGCGGCTGATATCGTTGCGTTATGGCCGTCCCGTAGGGACCGCCACTCGATTTATCAATAAAATTCAATGTGTTAATTCTCGCTTGTGTTGCCGGCGGGTGTCGTTCGATCGCGCTGTTTTCGGCCGCGAATGCTGCGCCGACTCTGCTTCGTCGGAAGGCAATACGGTGTGGGTGCCCGGCGTGACCTTGCCCCCCTCGCGCATCCTGTTTCCAAGCCCGCCCGTTTGCACAGGCTGCTGCATTCCGTTGCGAGACCGGAGGGGTCAAATCGCATGCCGTTCTGCTCATGGGTTTGAGCGCGGCGTCAGGTTGATCGGGTGCGCGCCCACGAGACCGGCATGTAGGCCGACAACGGGAAGCGTCGTGGCCAGACACAGGTTTTCGCCGAGCTTGCCGAAGCAGGCGGTGGACGGAAAATCGGGAAATATCTGGCCGTAAATCGAGAAAACTTCCCTGCTTTGTTTCTATTTATTCCCATTCAATTCAGGACATTTCGGAAATTGCAATCTTACAGTTGCAACACATGACGCAATGTGGACGCGCGTGAAATTCGCATCCATCTTTTGTTTGCGCGGAAATGAATTTTTCAAATGTGGAATTATGCCATTTTTTCAAAAGATCAGCGCCGCACATATGTTGCTGCGTGATCAATATGTTAATTTAAAATTTATATGCGCTGACTGGCTCGATGATCCCGGAAATCGGTTGGGATAACTTTGCGTACCAAGCCGGCTAATCGGCTTGGCATAGCGCTTGCCTTCTCTTCTTTCCCGCATGGATCACGCGACGAGTGGAATTCGCGGAGATTTTGCAAACGCGAAGGGGGCTTCGTTCGAGTGCCTTTCGACGCGTTCCAAAGAAGAACGAAACAGCGAAGGGCGAGGAAAATGCTTTCCAAGGGCAAACGCGGGCTGGCGAGGTGGTCGCTCATTGCGTGCATGGCGGTCTGCGCCAGCATGGCTAAGGCCGGTGACCAAAACTGGACCGAGTACACTGGAGACAAGACGAGCGCGAGGTATCTCGCCGGCGGCAAGGCGACAGCCGCATCCGTCAAAAACATGAAGATCGCGTGGCGCCTTCCGCTGCCGGGCAACGACCTTGCGGCCGAGAACCCGGATCTGCGCACCTGGGTCAACGAGTCGACGCCGCTGGCCATCGACGGCATCGTTTACGCGACCTCGCCGCTTGGCATCGTCACGGCAGTCGATGGCGCGACGGGCAAGGAGAAATGGCTCTACGACCCGCAAGGCTATCTGGCTGGGCAGGCGCCCAACCTTGGCTTCATCAGCCGCGGCCTGACGTATGTGGTGGTCGACGGCCAGAAGCGCATTATTGCGGGAACGCCGGACGGCTTCCTGATCATGCTCGAGGCCGAGACGGGCAAGGTCGTCGAGAGCTGGGGTGAAAAAGGTCGCGTCGACCTGACTATCCACAAGCGCCGCCCCGTGCAGCGCGACCTCGTCACCGTAAGCTCTCCGCCGATCGTGTGCGGCGGCAACGTCATTCCGAGCTTGGCGGTCCTCGACTCGTTTGCCAGCGGCCGGCCGCCGTTCAAGTATCATCCGAACGGTGACCTCCCGGCCTTCGATCTGAAGACCGGAAAGCGGGTCTGGATGTTCCACAACCCGCCGCTTGCGGGTGAGGCCGGCGCCGAGACGTGGAAGAGCGGGCTTGAGGAGACGGGCGGCACGAACCTGTGGTCGCGTCCCTCGTGCGACGACGAAACGGGCACGGTCTATCTACCGCTTTCGACGCCCTCGAACGATTTCTACGGCGGCCATCGTCTCGGCAACAACCTGTTCGCGGAAACGCTTGTGGCGTTGGACGGCAAGACCGGCAAGCGCGTCTGGCATTACCAGATCGTCCATCACGGCCTTTGGGACTACGACATCCCGACTGGCCCGAACCTGATGGACATCACGGTTGACGGGAAGAAGATCAAGGCCGCCGTGCAGGTGACGAAGCAAGGCTATGTCTATGCCTTCGACCGCACCACCGGTAAGCCAATTTGGCCCATCGACGAGAAGGCCGTCCCGGCCGGCGACGTGCCTGGCGAGGAATACTCGCCGACGCAGCCGATCCCGTCCAAGCCCGCGCCCTACATCCAGCAAGGTGCGAGCGAAGCCGACCTGATCGATCTTACGCCTGAACTCAAGGAACAGGCGAAGAAGATCCTCAATCGCTACAAGTATGGTCCGCTGTTCACGCCTCCGAGCATGGAAAAGGCAGGCACGCTGCTGGTTCCCGGCGTTCTCGGCGGCGCGAGCTGGGCAGGTGCAGCACACAATCCGAAGACCGGCGTGCTCTATGTGCCGTCCTTCACCATTCCGTTCGCGATCAAGATCAAGAAGGAAGTCGAAGGCGCATCGGCACACAAGTACACCGGCACCTGGGCGGGTGTTGGTGGCCCGGATGGATTGCCGCTGTTCAAGCCGCCGTTCTCGACGATCACGGCGATCGACATGAACACAGGTGACCACAAGTGGCGGGTTCCGGCCGGCCGTGGACCGGTCAATCACCCTGCCATCAAGGCGGCAGGGCTCGACCGAGTGGGCGCGACGCACCAGAGCTTCATCGTGATCACCGACGACATCGTGTTCACGGCTCCCAACGGCGCCTACGACGTGCTGGGCCTCAACACGCGCGGCAATGCGCTGATCGCCCAGAACAAGGAGAAGCAGGACGAGTCGGCGCTCTACGCTTACGACGCCAAGACCGGCGATCTCCTCGGTGAGATCGAACTGCCGCTCGGCGTGTATGGGGCGCTGATGTCCTACACCGTTGGTGACAAGCAGTTCGTCGTGGCGCCTGTCGGCGGGGCGGGCACGCCCTCCGAGCTTGTCGCCGTGCAAGTGAACTGACGTTCTCTCAAAGCGAACAGCCCGCCCCGTCCGGGGCGGGCTGAAGCCATTGCAGGCCGCTCCTTTGAAGCGGTGTCGACGTGAACGGATCAACGGTGACAATGAAGAAGCACGATCACAAACGAGGCGCGAAAGCGTTTGGAATGATGTTGGCGGCCGCTATCGCGTTCGGCTGCCTTCCCAGTTCTGTGCAGGCCGGTGGTGTGCCGCCGAGCGACAGTGGCCAGACTCCGGAGAGTTCGGAAAACCATGCCGGAACGGCGCCTTTCGATCTCTCAGATCCGAAACGGATCAAGACGGGCGAGGGCACCTTCAACGCCACGTGCGCTGCCTACTGCCATGGCCAGAACCCGACCCTCTTCGTCGATCGCACGGGGCTTAGCGAGGAGTACGTCTACAACACCATCCGGGATGGGGGAAAAGGCGCGACGCCGATGCCGCCCTGGGGAGACGTGTTCAGTCCTGAAGAGATCTGGGAGATTGTCGCGTATCTGAAGTCTCTGGGGAAATGGTAGGGCGGGTTCCTGCCCGATATCGAAACGGATTTTACGATCGCTGCGGGTCTCGGTTATCCGTCGCGATTTGCGTCGTGTCCGAGGCGCGTGCCGCGCGAGTTGCCAAATCGCAACGATTCTTTTCAAACCGGTCGCTCAGCCCGCGAAGGGACGTATACGGTTCAGCGTGTGCGAGGTTTAGCCAAAGCACAACGATTTCAAGGTTTAAGTGTACTCCTCAAGTACGGTTTTATGGTCGGCCGTCGCGCTCGTTTTGAATGGGTTTAAACTATTGGGTTTGCACATCAATTTTCGGACTGCTAGGACACGATCAGCCCCTGCGACCGGGTGAGACGGAGTGTGAGTTCCTCGGCGCATATGGGGACGGGGACCAGGGAATGACGACGCGTGCGTTCGAGTTGGCGGGTTTGTATGTGTCCGAACGAAGCCGGCTCGGGCGGCTGATCCACCGGATCGTCGGCAATCAAGCTACCGCCGAGGATCTCGTCCAAGACACCTTCATCAACGTTCTCGGTGCTGCGCAATCGCAGGCCATCCGCGATGAGAAAGCTTACCTGTCGCAGATCGCTCGCAATCTCGCGATCGATCATGTCCGCAAGCATCGTGCGTTCGTTCAGGCTTCCGAGGCCGATCTGTTCGCACTCGTCGATCCGGCGCCGTCTCCTGAAGCCGTCGCAGCCGACAGGCAGGCGCTTGCGATTACCCTCGCTGCGATCGCATCGTTGCCGCCCAGAACGCGCAAAGCGCTGGAAATGCATAGGCTTGGCGATCACACCTTGGTGCAGATCGGCAAAGCGCTCGGGATCTCGACCTCGCTGGCGGGGCGTCTGGTGCTCGAAGGGTACCGGATCGTTCGCGATCGCCTGCGGGAAGCCGGCGCGGGCTGAGCTCACCCCGGTCTGCCTCGCACCAGTGTGGAAATCAGCCCGATCCGTTCGTCATGACATATATGGCGCGTGCGCATCGCTCGTTCTATGGAGCGTCACCGCGAAACGGATTTGCTCGGGATAGAGATGGCGGCTGACAGAGAAGACCTCTGGAACGAAGCGATGGCGCTGCTCTTGCGGTGGCAGTCCGCGCCTGACGATGCCGAATTGCGCGAGGCCATCACGGCGTTCTCGGCGCAGAGCGACGAACACCGTGCGGCGTGGGACGACGCGAAACGTCTCTACCGCCTGACGGGCGAAGCGACGGGTGTGTCGGAGCACGAAAGCAAGCGCAAGAAAGCGCGCGACGTGACGCGGCGTAACATCCTGACTGGTGTCGGGGCCGTCACGGTCGGGGCCGGCCTGATCAAGGGGCCGGAGTTGTGGCGGCGCTGGCAGGCCGATGTGACGACGGAGATCGGTGCGATCGATGTCAGCCGGCTTCCGGATGGCAGCCGAATGACGCTCGGTCCCGACAGTGCCGTGCAGATCGCGTTTTCCTCGTCGCAAAGACTGGTGAGGCTCATCGAGGGAATGGTGCTGTTCGACGTCGCCGGGGGCGAGGGCCGTCCGTTCGTGGCGCAGACGGGCGGGCTTCAAGCCTTCGCGAACGCGGGGATGTCGTTCGAGGTTCGCCAGAACGGCGGGCGCAGCTTTGTGGGGTCGAGCTCCGGCAACGTCGCGGTCGAGAGCGACGAAGAGGCCAGCGCGCGGAAGCTCCTCGAGGGCGGTGACTGGATGGCGGTCGGACCGGATCGCGACGCGCGCCAGCAGGGCCACCGCCAGGCCGATCAGGTCGCCGCATGGCGCCAGCGTCTTCTCGTTGCCGATCAGGAGCGTATCGATACAGTCGTCGCGGAGATCGCGCGCTGGCAATCGGCGCGGGTCATCGTTGCCCAGCCGGGACTGGCGGCTTCGCGCGTCAGCGGGCTCTACGATCTCAGCGATCCGACGGCCGCGCTCGAAGCGGTGGTCAGTCCCTATGGCGGGCGCGTCCGCCAGATCACGCCGTGGCTCAGCGTGCTCAGCACGATCTAAAAGAAAGGGCGGCGCAGAAGAGGTCGTCTGTCTCAGGCGACTTCCTGGTTCGCCGCGCGTCGCGTGATGCGATAGACCGCTGCGGGCGGGACGTTCAGGATGATCCGATCCACCAACTTCGCCTCGAGACCAAGCCGGTCGAGAATCGCCGGGGGAACCGGGCAGCGCATGGAGTAGGTGAACTGATAGAAGGCGCCGTCCGGGCGCATATGGGTGAACGCGCCGCCGAGGATGGACATGATCTTCCGCATCGACATGCCGACGAGGGGAAGGCCGCTGACGACGGCGCCCGCCGGCTTAACGTCCTTGAAATGCCGGCTGCCGCTCAAGCGGGCGGCGTCCTGGCGGAGCACGCGAACGCCGGGATAGCGAAGCTGCAGCAAGGTTGCGAACTCGGAGCCGTACTCGACCAGCGTCAGATCCTCCGCCCGCACGCCGCGCTTCAGCAGCCGCTTCGTGAATGCGCCGGTGCCGGGGCCGAGCTCGATGACGGGGCCGGTCGCGGGGGTGATCTCCCGTGTGATCAGATCCGCGAGCGCTCCGCCCGAAGGCGCGATCGCGCCGACCCGAAGCGGTTCGGAAACCCACGAGCGTAGAAAGATCAGCACATCGTTCGACATATCGGCTCCAAATTGCACCGCACGGGGCACGCGCTGGATCGCACGCTCCGGTGCACCGCCGCAAAGCAGGGCTGACCGAAGTTAACTCCAGTCAGCCCCTGAGAGATATCCCACAAATGCGTTGCGGTCTGTATATCCAACGCCCGTTGCGGCGGTTTGGCAACGCCCCGGGGAGGCTGGGGGCCTCGATAAGGCGGCTTTGCAGCGCCGGCAAGCCGCGAGGCGGGTTGGTGACGTTGCCAAATCGCAACGAGCGCGCTGCGATTCGTGAGGTGCGAAGGGGGTTTCGTCCCGTTGCTAATGTTCGATCTGCTCGCGACACACAAGTCAGCAATTCCAAGGGGTAAGTGCCGCATATTGTCGAAGCGACGCGGCGTGATGTTCGCGGTTGTTGGAACGTCATGGGAACAATGTCGGGGGAACAATGCGTCCGTTGAGCGGTTTTCCATGGGGGTCGGCTTTCAAAGGAGATCCCAATGACAAGAAGAATCCTGCTTTGCACAACGGCTCTGTTCGTCGGTATTGCCGGGCCTAGCGCGTTCGCGCAAAGCGAGTGGGCCGGTCCGCATGAAGGCGCCGGCAAAATGCCGAGTGTCGAACGCGGCGGCGGCGAAGCCGGGCAAATGCCGCGAGGCGAGCGCGGTATGAGCGAAGAAGGAAGCGACGGTTCCAAGGGTGAGGCGAACCCGGAAAGCCGCAGCGATCGCGGTCAGCCCGAGAAGTCGCGCGAGGCGCAAGACAAGACCTCTCCAAAATCGAAGGCTGCCGGTGACACGGCGAAGTCCGAAGAAGGTCGGAGCGGCAAGGGACGCGATGCACAGGACAAGCAAGCCCAGGATAAAGCCACTCAGGACAAGACTGGTCAGGACAAGACTGGGGCGAAATCGAAAGGTTCGGACGACACCGCGAAGTCCGAGAGCAAATCTGATGCAGATCGTTCGGCGGCGTCAGGGCGCTCCGAGGGCACGGAGGGGCGCGGCGATCAGCCGGGCGGTAGCGTCACGCAGCTTTCCAGCGAGCAGCGGACGCAGGTGCAATCGTCGTTCCGCTCGCACAAGTCGGATGCGACCGTCAAAGACATCGACGTGCGGATCAATGTCGGTGTCGTGGTCCCACGAACCGTCGTTCTCTACGCCGTGCCTGCAGACGTCGTGGTGATCGTGCCGTCTTACCGCAGCTACAAGTATTTCATCGTCGACGATCAGGTGGTGATCGTTGATCCGGTGACGTATGCGATCATCGATGTGATCGTCCTCACCTAATAGAATGAGAAACAAGAAAACGGCCTCGCAAGCAAAACGCTTGCGAGGCCGTTCTTTGCGCGCTGTACGTCGTTTATGGCGCGGTTGCCGGAGGCGCCGGTGGCGGCGTGGCCGGTTCGCTCGTCCTTGTCGATGAGGTCGAGGTGTCTTGGGTCGTCGGTGTCATCGATCCGAAAATGGCGAACGCCAAGAGTGCCGCCGCCACAATGCCGATCACATAGGACCACACCGAGTGAGAGCGGGGATCGGTGCCGGTCGCATCACGCGGCGGGTTGCCATAATTGTCGCGCGTTTCGTCATGCTTGGTTAAGGCCATCTGCTTCCTCCTTCTCTTTTGAAGAGAACGGCTAAATGCAGTGCGAAGTTCCGCTTCATCTCAAAGGAGATTTTCCTGTCGATCCTCAAGGTCGTCCCGGCGTTGGCGCTCATCGACCGGCTCGTCAACCGGGTGCCGGTTCTCCGGCAGAGGGCCAACGGGATTGTTGGGCGTTTCCTCGGGCTTATCTCCGGGAAGCGTCGGGACGCGAGGCTTTCTCGGATCGCTTTTCATTGTTTGTCTCCCGCCATTGATTAACGCCGGCATCCGCAAAGGCGGCCGACATCTTTGAAACGTGGGGGAGCGTGCCGGGTTCCTGTTTGACGTTTCTGCCGTGCGATCAGAACCGCGAGAGGCTGAACGCCGAGAGATCGAAAGCAGGCGTGCGATCCATCGCCATGTCGGCCAGGATTTCACCGATCGCAGAGGAAAACTTGAAGCCGTGCCCCGAGCAGGGCGAGGCGACGATGATCGCGGGTGCGGACGGAAGCCGATCGAGGATGAAGTGCTCGTCGGGCGTGTTGGTGAACAGGCACGTTCGCAAGGCCAGCACGTCGCCGTCGGCATCTGGAAAGAAAGCGGCGAGGCCGCGGCGCAGGGCTGCTTCGTCGGCGGCGTTGGGCTCGCGCGAGAGCTGATCGGCCAGGCCTTTTTCGCCGAGATGATGATAGAGGCCGATCTTGAAGCCGGGCACGCCCCAGACCGGGAACTGATAGAAGTGCCCGAGATCGCTCTTGAGGTTCGAGACTGGGAACGTGCCCAAGCGAAAACGTTCGGGCTGCTTGGGGCGGAACCAGCCGAGCGTCTGGCGTTCGGGAACGGAGATGGACTTGAGGCCGGCGACGTGTTCGCCGATCCAAGCTCCGGTTGCGAGGACGAGCCGGCCGGCTTCGTAGGTGCCGCGGTCGGTTTTCACGCGCACGCCGCCGCCGCTAGGAAGCGGCTCGAAGCCGAGGATGGCTTCACGTCCGCGGAGCGTCGCGCCTGCGTCCATGGCGAGGCCTGCCGCCGCGACGATGGCGCGTTCCGAGGCAACGAAGCCGCCGTCCGGCTGGTGTACGCCGACAAAGCCATCGGGCAGGCGGTAGCCCGGATATCGTGCGTTGATGTCTGACGCTGTGAGCAGATCGTGAGACAGGTTGTGTTGGCGGCAGCTCGCGAGCGAGCCTTCAACCACAGGCGATCCTTCGAGGCCGATGTCGAGCGAGCCGGTGATGAAAAGCAGTTGCTCGCCCGCGAGCTGCTCGGTCTCGCGCCATAGCTCGTAAGCGCGGCGCAGGATCGGCACGTAAAGGGGATGCTCGAAATAGGCGAGGCGGATGATGCGATGGACGCCGTGCGAGGAGCCCATGCTGTTCGGAATGTCGTAGCGGTCGAGACCGAGTACGCGTAGGCCGCGGCGTGCGAGATGCCAGCAGGTCTGGGCGCCCATGGCGCCGACGCCGGCGACGATGACATCGAACGTGCTCAAGATCTGTGTTCCCGGCTGCTGTTGCCGTTCGTTCTTACGGCTCGCGCTCGCCGTCGACAATCATACTTGCGGGTGGGTCTCTGCCCTCGGCTTATGCCGAGGACGGCCAGGCCAGCAACGCCATGTCGGCGACGGCGAGGAGATCGGTCCGCGAGGCACCGCCTGCCGCCTGGACCGACATGCCCTGGGTGATCGTGACGACGAAACGCGCGAGGGCGGCGGGATCGACGGCCTTGCCGAGGTCGCCTTCCTGCTTTGCGCGTTCGAAGCGCTCGGCAAGGGCGGCCTCGCTCTTCGAGCGGCGGCTGCACAACTCTGCTTTGACCTGCTCGGCGGCCTCTCCGCACGAGAGCGCGCCCTGCACGGCGAGGCAGCCTCGCGGATTGCACGGGTCGGTCAGCGTCTCCGCAACGCCGCGCAGCAGCCGTTCGACGACGCGGCGCGCCGTCGGCTCGCTGAGCGCCTGGCGCTGAATGGCGCCGGGTCCGTGCTCGGCGTAGCGATCGAGCGCAAGTCGAAACAGCTCTTCCTTGTTGCCGAATGCTGCGTAGAGGCTCGGGCGACTGATGCCCATCGCGTCGGTGAGATCCGACAGGGAGGTGCCTTCGTAGCCCTTGCGCCAAAAGACGTGCAGCGCCTTGTCGAGCGCTTCCTCGGTGTCGAATTCGCGCGGACGGCCTTTGTGGGCAGCCGGTTTTTCTTGCTTCAAGTTGTCATTCTGCATTTTCATACCTATTGGTACAGAAATTCGTTGACAGCGTCCCGGCGCGTCCTATATCCGTACCACTCAGTACAAATATATGGCCCCCGGAGGCTCAAATGGCAAGCTCTTCCTTCCACGAAATCGACAATGCCGATGAGGATATCTCGATGGTGGCCGAGGCCGCAGAAGAGACTTCCGACTGCTGGCGCGCACCCTCGTCGGAGGAACGGCCGAGCGCCTCGCGCACGCGCTGGCGCCGGCCGGCGCTGGGGCTCGAAAACTTCTCCTAACCGTCCGCTCTGACATTTCCGCTTCAGGGCCTCCGTCACACCGCCGTTGGGCGCGGGGCGGTGGTCTGCGGCTTCGTGTGCCCTCAAAGGAACGATGATCATGACCCCAATTTCCAAGCGCTCGCTTCGCACTGTCCTGATGGCGACGGTTGCCGCCGGCGGCGTTCTTGTTGCTACACCCCGCGGCGGCTTGCATGCCGACAATAGCAGCGCTCCGCCCACTTCCAATGCGGTAGCTGTGTCGGTTGCTGTCGTTGAGCCGCGTCAAGCCGAGACCTGGGATGAGTTCTCGGGGCGGCTCGAGGCCATCGAGCGCGTCGACGTGCGCTCGCGCGTGGCCGGCGCCATCCAGAAAATCCACTTCCGCGAAGGGGCGCTGGTCAAGGCCGGTGACCTCCTGGTGACGATCGATCCGGCGCCGTACGCGGCAGAGGTGGATCGGCTCGACGCACAAGTGGCGGCGGCCGAGGCGCGCGTCGGTTTTACGAGCGGTGAGGTCGAGCGTGCAAAGCGGCTGGCGGGTACGCCCGCATTGTCGGAACGCGAACTCGATACGCGGACCAACACCTTCAAGGAGGCTGAAGCCAATCTGAGGGCCGCGAAGGCTGCGTTGCAGGCCGCCCGCCTCAACCTCGGCTATACCGAGGTTCGTGCGCCGGTTTCGGGCCGCGTCGGCCGTCGCGAATATACCGTCGGCAATCTCGTCGAAGCCGGCCCCGGCGCGCCGGTGCTGACAACGCTTGTTTCTGTCGATCCGATTTATGCGAGCTTCAACGCCGACGAGGGTGTCGTCTCTCGCGCGCTCGCGGTGCTTTCGCCGGAAGCCAACGCGGCGGCCGACGTGGGGCAACTGCCGGTCGAGATGGCGACGGCTGAACCCGCCGGTGAATGGACCGAGGGCCGTCTGCAGCTCATCGACAACCAGGTCGATGCGGCGAGCGGGACGGTTCGCGTGCGGGCGGTGTTCGATAACAAGAGCGGGCGGTTGATCGCCGGGCAGTTCGTGCGCGTGCGCATGGCGCAACCCCGGCAGGCGCCGGTTCTCGCCGTCAGCGAGCGCGCGATCGGCACGGACCAGGACAAGAAATTCGTGATGGTGGTCGGCGCCGACAACAAGGTTGCCTACCGCAAGGTCACGCTCGGACGAATGACGGGGCAGCTTCGCATCGTCACGAGCGGACTTACGGCAAACGAGCGCATCGTCGTCAGCGGCCTGCAGCGCGTGAAGCCCGGCGACGAGGTCGCCCCCGAGCCCGTCGCGATGGACGGGACCAGCCACTTCGACCATGCGCAGGCCTCTTCCGAGCCCGCGAAGATCGCGCAGCAATAGCGCTGCGCGACAACGAATTTGAATTGAGTCCGCCATGAACTTTTCGAAATTCTTCATCGATCGCCCGATCTTTGCGGGTGTGCTGTCGGTCCTGATCTTCCTGGCGGGCCTGTTGGCGCTGCGGGTAATGCCGATCTCCGAATATCCGGAGGTGGCGCCGCCGTCAGTCGTCGTTCGTGCGCAGTATCCGGGGGCCAATCCGAAGGTCATCGCGGAGACCGTCGCGACGCCGATCGAGGAGCAGATCAACGGCGTCGAGAACATGCTCTACATGTCGAGCCAGGCGACCACCGACGGCCTGATGACGCTGACGGTCACGTTCCGGCTCGGGACCGACGTCGACAAGGCGCAGCAGCTGGTACAGAACCGTGTTTCGCAGGCGGAGCCGCGGCTGCCGGAGGAAGTGCGCCGTCTCGGCATCACGACGATCAAGAGCGCGCCCGACCTGACGATGGTTGTGCATCTGCTGTCGCCGAACGACCGCTACGACATGACGTATCTGCGCAACTATGCGGTGCTGAACGTCAAGGACCGGCTCGCGCGCATCGACGGCGTCGGGCAGGTGCAGCTGTTCGGTTCGGGCGACTATGCGATGCGCGTGTGGCTCGATCCGAAGAAGGCGGCCGAGGTTGGGCTTTCCGCGTCTGACATCGTCAACGAGATCCGCGCGCAGAACGTGCAGGCGGCGGTTGGCGTCGTTGGAGCTTCGCCCGGCCTGTCAGGGGTCGACCTGCAACTTTCCGTCAATGCGCAGGGGCGCCTTCAGAGCGAAGAGGAATTCGGCGATATCGTCGTGAAGTCCGGCGCCAACGGGCAGATCACGCGGCTGCGCGATGTGGCCCGTATCGAGCTTGGTGCGGCGGAGTATGCGCTGCGCTCGCTGCTCGACAATAAATCCGCGGTCGCGATTCCGATCTTCCAGGCGCCGGGCTCGAACGCGATCCAGATCTCCGACAACGTCCGCGCGACGATGGCTGAGCTCAAGGCCAACATGCCGGAGGGTGTGGACTACAAGATCGTTTACGATCCGACGCAGTTCGTGCGGGCGTCCATCGAGGCCGTCGTGCACACGCTGCTCGAGGCGGTGGCGCTGGTCGTGCTGGTCGTCATCCTGTTCCTGCAGACGTGGCGTGCCTCGATCATTCCGCTGGTCGCGGTTCCGGTGTCGATCATCGGCACGTTCGCGGTGATGCACGTGTTCGGGTTCTCGATCAACGCGCTGACGCTGTTCGGCCTGGTGCTCGCAATCGGCATCGTGGTCGACGATGCGATCGTGGTGGTTGAGAACGTCGAGCGCAACATTGAGGCGGGTCTCAGCCCGCGTGATGCGACGTATCGCGCCATGCGGGAGGTGACGGGACCGATCATCGCCATTGCACTGGTGCTGATTGCCGTGTTCGTGCCGCTCGCGTTCATCAGCGGTTTGACCGGGCAGTTCTACAAGCAGTTCGCGCTGACGATTGCCATCTCGACGGTGATCTCGGCCATCAATTCGCTCACGCTTTCTCCGGCGCTGGCGGCGCTTCTGCTCACGGGACACGACGCGCCTAAGGATTGGCTGACGCGGGGGATGGATCGTGTGCTCGGTGGGTTTTTCCGTGGTTTCAACCTCGTCTTTCGCCGGGGCTCGGAGGCCTACGGCGGGGGTGTGCGCAGCATGCTCTCGCGCAAGGCGCTGGCGTTCGGCGTCTATCTCGTGCTGATCGGCGTGACGGTCGGGCTGTTCAAGTCGGTTCCCGGCGGCTTCGTGCCTGGCCAGGACAAGCAGTATCTCGTCGGCTTCGCGCAGCTTCCGGATGGCGCGACGCTCGATCGCACCGAAGAGGTCATCCGCCGCATGGGCGAGATCGCCTTGGCGGAGCCGGGTGTCGAGAGTGCCGTCGCGTTTCCGGGTCTCTCGATCAACGGGTTCACCAACAGCTCCAACGCGGGCATCGTGTTCGCGACGCTCAAGCCGTTTGCCGAGCGCAGGTCGCCGGAGCTTTCGGGCGGGGCCATCGCGCAGTCGCTCAACAAGAAATACGGCGGCATTCGAGAAGCCTTCATTGCCATGTTCCCGCCGCCGCCGGTGCAGGGGCTCGGCACGATCGGCGGTTTCAAGCTGCAGATCGAGGATCGGGGCGGGCTCGGCTATGACGCGCTCGACGAAGCGACGCGCGGCTTCCTGGCGGGTGCTGCGAAGGCGCCGGAGATAGCAGGCCTTTTCTCCTCTTACCAAGTGAACACGCCGCAACTCTATGCCGAGATCGACCGTACGAAGGCGCGCCAGCTCGGGGTCGCGGTCACGGACGTATTCGAGACCATGCAGATCTATCTCGGCTCGCTCTACGTCAACGACTTCAACAAGTTCGGGCGCACCTACTCGGTGCGCGTGCAGGCCGATGCGCCGTTCCGGTCGCGGGCGGACGACATCGGCCAGCTCAAGGTGCGCTCGAAGTCCGGCGAGATGATCCAGCTTTCGGCGCTGCTCAACGTCAAGCAAGTCGCGGGGCCGGAGCGGGCGATGCGCTACAACGGCTTCCTGACCGCCGACGTCAATGGTGGCGCGGCGCCGGGCTTTTCGTCCGGCCAGGCGCAGGATGCCATCGCGCGGGTTGCGGCGGAGACCTTGCCGAAGGGCATCGGCTACGAGTGGACGGAACT
The DNA here is from genome assembly GCF_031157355.1 of Hyphomicrobium sp. LHD-15. Taxonomy (GTDB): domain Bacteria; phylum Pseudomonadota; class Alphaproteobacteria; order Rhizobiales; family Hyphomicrobiaceae; genus Hyphomicrobium_C. The sequence goes on along the minus strand of NZ_JAVIFT010000005.1, from coordinate 194,857 downwards.
GACCTACCAGGAGATCCTGGCGGGCAATTCGGCGATGCTGGTGTTTCCGCTTTCGATCTTCCTGGTGTTCCTGGTGCTCGCCGCGCAGTACGAAAGCCTGGTGCTGCCGCTCTCGATCATCATGATCGTACCGATGGGGATTCTGGCCGCGATCTTCGGCGTGTATCTGACGGGTGGCGACAACAACGTGTTCACGCAGATCGGCCTGATCGTGCTGGTCGGGCTTTCGGCCAAGAACGCGATCCTGATCGTGGAGTTCGCGCGCGAGCTGGAATTCGCCGGGCGGACGCCGCTCGAGGCTGCGGTCGAGGCGAGCCGGCTGCGCTTGCGCCCGATCCTGATGACGTCGCTCGCCTTCATCATGGGCGTGGTGCCGCTGGTCACGTCGACTGGCGCGGGCGCGGAGATGCGCCAGGCGATGGGCGTCGCGGTGTTCTCCGGCATGATCGGCGTGACGTTCTTCGGCATCTTTTTGACGCCGGTGTTCTACGTGATGCTGCGCACACTTTCAGGAAAGCCGCTTCGGCACACGGGCGGTCCCACGGCGCTCGGAGAGGATTTGCCGCATCCGGCGCATGCGCACGCGGACGTGCACTGAGGCGTGAGGTCAAGCCGGACCGATGAAGGGTTGTCTGCCGGATATAAATTCAATGCGGCAGACGTCCCTCGGTTTTGGCAAGCCAGGCGAGCAGGCAATCGGCGGAGATCTGCCAATCGGGATCGAGCATCAAAGTGTGCGAGAGGCCGGGAAGCAATTGGGCGGATGTGCCGTACCACGTGGCCGTCGTCCAGAGGTCTTCCCTGCGGATGAAGCGATCCTCGGTGCCGCCCATGACGAGCATCGGCGGGGCGAGCCATGGCATCGGTGCAAACGGCCGCATACCCTGCAGCTCGAAGCCGACGAGCGGGCTCTCCTGGCCGCCGCGCGCGGCGAAGGCGGCGAACGTGGCCTTGTCGATGCGGTTCGAGAACAGACCGTCGCGCAGGATCTCGAAATCCACCTGGCTGAGGCCGGACGTGAACATCGTCGAGAGCTCGCGCCAGAGAGTTGGGCGCTGCCACATCATGGCAAGGTTCGCGGCCATCAGGCCGTTGGGCGGAACGGATGCCATCAAGACGGCGCCCGCAAAACCTGCGCCGGAGCTGATCGCGCTCTGTACCACGGCGCCGCCCATGGAGTGGCCGACCGCGATCACAGGCCGCCCGATGGCTGATGCGGCTTCCAACAGATCGCTGGTGTAGTCACTCAGCGTCAGCGCGCCGAGGCGGTCGGCGCCGCAGCTCTTGCCATGCCCGCTGAGGCTCACGGCGTGGACGTTGTAACCGGCCTCGGCCAGATAGGGCATGAAAGTCTTTTCCCAGACCCACGCGCCGACGAAGATGCCGTGTACGAGAAGGATATCGACGTCCCTCGGCCTGCCGCGACCGGGTGCGTGGAGAACTTCGAGGGACATGCCGCTCCTGGGAAAAATTCCTATCGGCTAGCTTCCCGTGATCGGGCGCTGGGTTGCAACCGGCATCAGGTCGCAGGCTTTTGACGGCGCGCGAGGCCAAGCGTCGCTCGCAGCATCGCGTCGGTTTCCTTGCGGCTTGCGATTTTCTTCGGCAGCGTATGGCGAGCTGGCGTGAATTCGGGTTCTTCGCAGAGATCGGCGAGGGCTGCCACGCGTTCCCAGTTGATCCGGGAGCGTTCGGCATCCATCGCGAGAAGCATCGTCGCGGTGATCAGGATTGCGTTGTCCGTAAGCTGCCATGTCGCCCGATCCTCAACCGTTTGCGAGGGATCGCGGGGATCGTAGCAGAGAAAAGCGCCGATGTTGTCCGAGTGCATGTGTACGCAAACATCCTAGCACTACCAAATCGTAGCGAGGATATAGCGCTCTGTGGCTGACAGCTGGCTGACAGGGCGGCCGGCATCGCCGCCCTGGATGGGGGATCGATTGGTCGGTTTGGGCGGCGTTCGTTCTTCGGCGCTCAGCGCTCGACGAAGGCTTTCTCGATGACGAAGTCGCCCGGCGTGCCGCTGTTGCCTTCCTTGAAGCCGCGCGCAATCAGCATCTGGGTGAGATCCACCAGCATACCGGGATTGCCGCAGATCATGACGCGGTCGGTTTCGAGGTCGAGAGGCGGCAGGGCGAGATCGCGGAACAGCGTTTCCGAGGTGATCAGATCCGTCAGACGGCCTTGATGGCGATAGGCTTCCTGGGTGACGGTATCGTAGTAGCGCAGTTTTTCTGCGGCGAGTTCGCCCAGGAGCTCGTGCTGCTTCACATCAGCGACGACGTCGGCGGCGTATTTCAACTCAGCCACCGTACGGCAGCCTTCGGCGGCGATCACGGTTTCATAATTCTCGTAGGCCTCGGGGTCGCGCAGAACGCTGGCGAATGGGGCAAAGCCGGTGCCGGTGCCGAGCAGGAGCAGGCGCTTGCCGGGGCGCAGGTTGCCGAGCAGAAGTGTGCCGGTCGGTTTCGGGCCGACAAGCAATTCGTCGCCGGGCTTGATGTGCTGAAGACGGGACGTCAACGGGCCGTCCGGTACCTTGATCGAGAAGAACTCGAGGTGGTCGTCGTAGACGGCGCTGGCGATGCTGTAGGCGCGCAGCAGCGGGCGCGTTTCGGTCATCAACCCGATCATCGTGAACTGGCCGCTCTGGAAGCGGAACGACGGGGTGCGGGTGGTTTTGAAGCTGAACAGGTGGTCGGTGTAGTGGGCCACGTCCAGCACCCGTTCGACGAACAGGTTTCCGGTGCTCCGGGCCGCGGGGGCGGGCGTTTCGCGCACGGCTTCGTTCTGGGTGTCATCCAGCATCGGGCGGTGGTTCCCTCTTGTCTCGTCGTTCGCCTGTCGCGCGCTCGGGTCTTGCTTTTGCGAAGGCCTAGACTTCTGGCCCTTCCGGGTATCTTGATTTTTTAAATCATGAAATTAACCGGGACCATAGAGTGATGTACCCTTATCGGGCAACCCGCTTGATAGGGGTCAAAAAGATCCGCCCGTGCGGTCATCAGCCGCGCGGGCGGGGATATGTTTCAAGGGTGGCAATTATCTTAGGCGGCGTTCGCCAATTTCTGCAGCGCCGCGGCGTCGATAATGCGGAGACCCGTCGGGGTTTCTTTGACGGCGCCATGCTTTTTGAGGTTCAAAAGCGCGGCTCCGAGTTTGTCGATGCTCAAATCCAACTTCTCCGCAACGAAACCGGCGGTGATGTCGTCGGAAATCAGGTTGCTATCGCGTCCCTCGGGGCCGTTCAGGCTCGAAAGCGCAAGCAGAAAGTTTGCGACGCGAGCCGAAGCCGGCGGCTCCTTGGCCGCGAGGGCCTGATCGCGCAGGTGATCGAATTCGCGTTCGACAGCGGCCGACAAGCGGAACGACAGACGATCGTCATTGTCCATGGCCTCTTCGAACTCTTCATTCGAAACAAGGCTCACGACGGTGTCGACCATTGCCTGGGCGGTGCTCACGTGACGGCGCAGATGGCCGAGACCGATGATGTCGCCCGGAAATGCGAATTCGATTACGTCGTGACGGCCGTCGGCCCAGAGCATGTAATGGCAGATGGCGCCACGCTCGACGCGATAAAGGGCGCGGTCGTCACCGGCCTGAAACAGAATTTCGCTGGTTTTTACGGTCTGCAGCACGACGCCGGAGCCAAGAACGGCGGGATTCAAATTCCCCATTCCGTTGCTCGACGGCTCAAAAGTTCCAGACCGACAGACGCTCTCCATAACGCTTTACTCCCGTACGCACGGTGCATGTAGTTCGGCGACTTGTCATAATCAAGTCATAATTCGCTTTCGTACCAATTAGTAAGGGTACCGGGCTCAGGTTAAATCTTTGATCAAGTCCGTCTGTTCCCTAGGAAACTCCGATTTTGAACCGTGCGACGTTTTTGATCAGCATACGCGGTGTCAACAGGAGGTTTCGCGTGTGTTTCTTGAGCAATATTAACCAGATTATGTCCGTGGGCGCACATTGTTTTTAGATCGTGCGGCCACAAAAATTACTTGGCACTACCTACAATACGACTTTCGGTGACGATTAGTTTCATCGCGAGATCGTGTTTTTGAGGCGCGAAGTCCGTCAATTCGCTCTCGTCAAACCCAATTCCGATGGCGAGCGGCCTCGGATTGCGGGCGGCGAGGGTGCGGTCGAAGTAGCCGCCGCCGTAGCCGAGTCGCCAGCATCCGCAGAACCCCACGAGGGGGGCGATGACGATTTCAGGGGCAATGAACTGCTTTTCCGCCGGCTCGGGGATGTTCCAGACGCCCGGGCGCAGGGGGGCGCCGGGTTGCCAGACGCAATAGTCGAGCGGTTGCTTAGGGGCCGTGATGACAGGAAGGGCAAGCGCAATCCCACGTTCCGCGCTCAAATGACGGGCCCACTCAAGAAGGTCGATCTCGCGCTTGATCGGCCAGTAGAGGCCGAGTGTCGCGACGGGGAGGTCACCAAGCGCCGTGTCGAGGTTGGCGATGACGCGCGCCGACAGAGCGCGCCGCGTCGCCGAGGGCAGCGCATTGCGCGCTTCCAGCAATCTCCGGCGCTGCTCGCGGCGCCATCCCTTCCAGTCGTCTGGTTGCGGGGCGCTCATGCCATGAAACGCTACGTCAGGCGTCTGCGGGGGTGGAGGCAAACTTGGCGGGCGTGAAGCCGGGGCCTTCGCCGCGATGCAGGCTGATGCCGAGGTGGAGGGATTCGGCGATCCGCTCGGCCCGGTCGATGAAGAGTGCGGCGGCGGGCTCGGGGCAGACGTTCTTTGCGGTCGCGCGGAAGAGAGCCAGCCAACGCTCGAAATGTTCGATGGAGATGTCGGGGATGGCGATGTGCACCGGCATCGGGCGGCCTTTGAAACGTCCGGTCATCAGCGCGACCGACGACCAGAACGCGCAAAGCTTTTCGAGGTGGGCGTCCCAATCCTCAATACGGGCTCCGAAGATCGGCCCCAGCAGAGGATCGCGCCGCACCTCGGCATAGAAGCTGTGCACGAGGTCGTGGATCATGGCCTCGGTGATGCCGACCGCGAGACCGGGAGCCTTCGGATGGGGCGTGTGCTGCATGGCTGAGAACACTCTCGACCTATCTTTTAAGATATATTTAGAATACATCTTATGTCGGCTGGAGCCAAGCGTGGCTCAATGTGGCATTTCGGCGGGCGGTTTCGATGCGGCTGACCACACATTCGGACTATTCGCTGCGCGTGCTGATGTATCTCGGCGCAAAGCCAGATCGGCTCGCCACGATCGAGGAGATCGCTCGCGCCTACGGCATCTCGGAAAACCATTTGATGAAGGTCGTGCACCGGCTGGCGCAGCACGGCTTCGTCGAGACGGTTCGCGGGCGTGGCGGCGGGCTGAGGCTCAAGGGCGATGCGGAGAGCATCCGGCTCGGAGCTGTGGTGCGCGCGATGGAGGAGGATTTTCGGCTCGTCGAATGTTTCGGCAGCGACGATCTCTGCCGTATCACCGACGTGTGCCGGCTGAAGCGCGTGCTCAACCAGGCGCTCGGCGCATTCCTATCCTCGCTCGACGGTTGGACGCTCGCCGATCTCGTCGCGAAGCCGAAGGCGCTCGCGGACGCGCTGGCGATCGACGCGGGTTGAATGTTCTAGCGGAGGCGTTTGCGACATGGCTCTTTCGACACGGCTTACCGAGCGACTTTCGCTTTCCCATCCGATCATTTCCGCGCCGATGGCATTCGCTGCGGGTGGGCGCCTGGCGTCCGCGGTTTCGGCAGCCGGCGGGCTCGGGCTCATCGGTGGCGGCTACGGCGATGCGGCCTGGCTCGAAGAGCAACTTGGTCTCGTCGAAGCCGGGCAGTTCGGATGCGGGTTCATCACCTGGTCGCTTCTGCGGCAGCCTGCTCTCTTGGATCTCGTGCTGGCGCACAGACCGAAAGCCATTTTCCTGTCGTTCGGGGATCCGGCGCCATTGGTTTCGCGCGTGAAAGATGCGGGGGCGGCGCTGATCACGCAGGTCCAGACGTTACGCGATGCGGAGCACGCCCTCGATTGCGGCGCCGACGTCGTGGTGGCGCAGGGGTCGGAAGCGGGTGGGCACGGCGAGAAGCGGGCGACGCTGACATTGGTGCCTGAGGTTGCCGACCTGATCGCGCGGCGCTCTCCGCAGACGCTCTTGTGCGCGGCGGGCGGTATCGCCGATGGGCGGGGTCTTGCGGCGGCGCTGATGCTCGGCGCCGACGGCGTCTTGGTCGGATCGCGGTTGTGGGCTTCCGCCGAGGCCAACGTCGGCCCCAGGATGCACGCGGCCGCGCTTGCCGCTAACGGCGACGATACGATCCGCACGCAGGTGATGGATTTGGCACGCCGCCTCGACTGGCCCAGCCGGTACACGGCCCGCGTGCTCAACAACGCCTATACGGCGCGCTGGCATGGGCGCGAGCAGGAGCTGATCGCGGTGGCCGAAGAGGAGGCCCAGAAATATCGCAAGGCCTGGGCCGACGGCGATCCGGAGGGGAGCAACACGTTCGTCGGAGAGGCCGTCGGGCTGATCGACGGCATTGTCCCGGCGGGTGATCTCGTGCGCGGTATGGTCAGCGAGGCCGAGGCGTGTCTTAAACGTTTCGCTTCCGTCTAATCGCCCGTTCTGCGGCCCGTGGGCAGCGAAAGGCCTTTTTCCCAACTGTCAAAGCGAGTAACGAGCGGCGGTCAGCGCCTGCTGTCGTAACGTCGTTGCGTGATTCGCGGTTTGGGAGATGCGCAATGGAGCCTCTCAAGCAATTCGCCGTGCTGCCCTTCGTCGAGGGCCCGGAGGGTTGGCTCGTGTTGCTCGTCTCCAGTCGGGGCACGGGGCGCTGGGTGATTCCGAAGGGCTGGCCGAAAACGAAGCTCACGGGCCGTGAGCTCGCCGCGCTCGAGGCCTTCGAGGAGGCGGGTGTCGGCGGCGACGTCGGGGCGGAGCCGATCGGCTCGTTCGACTATACGAAACGCCTGCATTTCCTGGCATGGGCGCGATGCCGGGTTGTGGTCTATCCGATGAAAGTCACTCACCAGTTCGTGCATTGGCCGGAGCAGCGTAGCCGGCGGCAGACCTGGGTTGGGCCCGAGCAGGCGGCCGATCTCGTGCGGGAGCGGGGCCTGGCGCAAATCCTACTGCGGCTCGGGCAACTCGTCGGTCCGCCCGGCGGGGGGTAGGCCGGTCACGCGCGGATCTGCCGGCCTCCATGCAGAATGGAGGCATAAGTCGTGCGTTGGGTTTGTTTTTTTGCGTTGTCTCGCTTAAGACCCCGAGAGGGGGATAGGCGATGACGTTGCAGAACGTGCCGAGGGCCGCCGACAAGCCCGAGCGGCTGCGTAAATCGACCCTCGACAAAGATCTCGGAAAAATCGACCGCATGGAGGAGGCGACGCGCTCCGCCACGCGCGGCCTTGTTGCGCCCGGGATCGCCCTGCTTTTTCTAACCTTGGCAGGATGCCTCGCCGCCTATCACATCGGCTTCGGGGGCAAGGCAACGCTGATCGTCGCCGCGGCGGTGATCGGCGGGTACATGGCGCTGACGATCGGCGCCAACGACGTCGCAAACAATGTGAGCCCTGCGGTCGGTGCGCGCGCGCTGACGATGACGGGCGCGCTCATCATCGCTGCCATCTGCGAAAGCGCGGGTGCGCTGCTCGCGGGTGGCGACGTGGTCGAGACGATCTCGAAGGGGCTGGTCAATCCGGCCGAGGTTTCCGATCCGCAAACCTTCGTCTGGCTGATGCTGTCGGCGTTGCTGTCGTCGGCGCTCTGCGTCCATCTGGCAACGTTTCTCGGCGCGCCGATCTCGACGACGCATGCCATCGTCGGCGCCGTGCTCGGAGCGGCGCTCGCCGCCATCGGCCCGCAGCCGATCGATTGGGGGGTGCTCGGCACCATCGCGGCGAGCTGGGTGATCTCGCCACTGCTCGGCGGCGTCGTTGCGGCGCTGTTTCTGGCCTTCATCAAGGTGATGATCATCTACCGCGACGACAAGATCGCGGCGGCGCGACGCTGGGTGCCGGTGCTGATTGCGGTGATGGCGGCGGCATTCGCCGGCTATCTGCTGGTCAAAGGGCTCGGACATATCTGGGCGCCCGGCCCGCAATGGGTTCTTGGCATATCGGTTGCGGCAGGCATTCTCGTCTACGCTGGCGTCGATCCGATGATCCGGCGGCAATCGGAAGGTCTCGAGAACCGGAGGCAATCGCTCAAGCCGCTGTTCCGCCTGCCGCTGATTTTCTCGGCCGCCCTGCTGTCGTTTGCGCACGGGGCCAACGACGTCGCCAATGCCGTCGGGCCGGTCGCGGCGATCCTGCACAGCCTCGATGGGGTTCCGGTCGGCGGCAGCGTTTCGCTTCCGTCGTGGGTGATGATGATCGGCGCTTTTGGGATCAGTCTCGGCCTTCTGCTGTTCGGGCCGCGCCTCGTCCGCCTCGTCGGCGACCAGATTACGAAAATGAACCCGATGCGGGCCTATTGCGTGGCGCTTTCGGCGGCGCTGACGGTTATCGTCGCGTCCGCGCTCGGCTTGCCGGTGAGTTCGACGCATATCGCCGTCGGGGCTATTTTCGGCGTCGGCTTTTTCCGCGAGTACTGGACGGTTCGCTATCGCAGGCGGCGCCACTTCGAGCGCGGGTACAGGGTCCACCAGGTGCCGCGCTATCTCACGGCCATCGATCAGGACGTGTTGCGCAGGCGCAAGCTCGTGCGCAGGTCGCATTTCGCGACCATCGTGGCCGCCTGGATCATCACGGTGCCGGCTGCGGCCTCCCTCGCCGCGTTGATGTATACAGTGATCAATTTCATCGTTTGAAGACGCATTTTAGCCTGGCTGGGGCACTTTTTGCGGTGCAGTGCGCATTTTTTATACAGCGTATAAAATCGCATACTTTCAACGCGAAACCTCGAAAATCGCAATGCAGCATAAGGGCTTCGCAATTGCGCTGTCGGCAATTTTAATCTGCCGCAAACGGTATTTTGAGAGGCTGCTGATGTTCTGTTCTCGGATTTGTTTTCTCGCCGGTTCTTTGAAATGTGGATTGCCAGTGCCTCTCACGTTCGTCAGAGCCTGACCGCGTTTGCGGATCAGTTGCGTTTTGGCATTCCCATTTTGGTCATCGGTCTGGCTGCCCTCCTTGCCGTAACGCTCGCGCTCGCGCTGACCGAAGGCCTCACCTGGGTGACGGCGGTGATTGCCGCGAACGCCGTCGCTTCAATCGCAATCGCCGTGATCGCGATCGTCATCGCGGAAGGCGAGAAGATTTCGGCAGACCGATCCGAGGACGCGGTTCGCTCCTACTCGGAGATGCTCTGTACGCACTTCCTGGTGTCGAAGTCCGACACGCAGGGCCGCTTCTACGAGGCAAACGACAATCTGCTTCGCCGTATGGGATATACGCTCGACGAGCTTCGCGAGCAGCCGATGGGCGCGCTTTGCTCCGGCGTGTACAGCCCGGACTATCTCGCCGAGATGTGGGGCACCGTAAACTCCGGGAAGACGTGGTCCGGTGAATTCTGTGATCGGGCGAAAAATGGATCGCTGGTCTGGATCAAGGCCATCGTCATTCCGTGGAAGGGGAAAAGCGGGGAGCTGGAAAGCATCACGACGATCGGCGTCGACGTGACCGAGCAACGAAGCGCCGAGCTCGAGCTCAAGCGCGCGCACGCCCGCCTCGAAGCCTTCGTCAAACACGCGCCGGCTTCCGTTGCGATGTTCGATACCGAAATGCGCTACGTGGCCCATACCGAGCGCTGGCTGCAGGACTACGGGCTCGAGCAGTCGTCGCTCGTCGGCCTCAATCACTATGACGTGTTTCCGGAAGTGCCCGCGCGGTGGCGCGCCAAACATGCCCGCATTCTCGCGGGCGCGCCCGCGGAGCGGAGCGAAGAGGAACGTTTCGTCCGGGCGGACGGCTCAGAGAACATCATCCGGTGGGAGGTGCGCCACTGGTCCACGCCGGACGGCGTGGTCGGCGGCATGATGATGCTGACCGAGGAAATTTCCGAGCGTAAGAAACTGCAGGACAAGCTCTGGCGGCTGGCGAAGCTCGACTCTCTGACAGAGCTTCCGAACCGGCGATTGTTCAACGAAACGCTGCGCGAGGCCATCGCTTCGAAAAGCATGAACGAGAATGCGATGGGCGTTGCGCTGATCGATCTCGACCACTTCAAGGAGATCAACGATACGCTCGGGCACGATGCCGGCGATGAGCTCCTGAAGATCATTGCCACCCGACTGAAGGGTGCGCTCGGCGGCAGCGACGTGATCGCTCGGCTCGGCGGCGACGAGTTTGCGGTGCTTGTTCTCGGGCGCCAGCACGAGGCGGAGATCTATGCGGCGCTTGCCGCGATCGAAAGAGAATTCGAAGATCCGATCCATTTGTCGGGGACGCTCAGATCCTGCTCGGCCAGCATCGGGGTGACGATATTCCCCCGCGACGCGACGGAGCCGGGCGACTTGCTCAAGAACGCCGATCTTGCGCTCTATCGCGCGAAGAGCCTCGGGCGTGGCCGTACGGAGCGCTTCTCGGCCCACCTCAGGGCCGAACTCGACCGGCGCGTGGAGCTTCAGAAGGATGTTCTCGATGCGCTGACGCGCAACGAGTTCGTGACCTACTATCAGCCGATCGTACCCAAGGATCTGGCCGCGCCGCCGTCGTTCGAGGCGCTGCTGCGCTGGCGCCATCCAACGCAAGGGCTGCTGACGCCAAACAGCTTCGAGGAAATCTTCGAGGACCCGAAGGTCGCGCTTGCGATCGGAAACCGCGTCGCGGATCTCGTGCTCCGGCAGATCGCGAGCTGGGAGAGACAGGGACTCGAATTCGGACGGGTCGCCTTCAATGTGACGTCAGCGGATTTTGCATTCGGATGCTTCGCTCGCCGGCTCAAGGCAAAGCTCGAAATGTTCAATGTGCAGCCTAACCGGCTCTGCATCGAGGTCACGGAACGCGTGTTCCTGGGCAGCGGTGCGGTGCATGTCAGCGAAGCGCTGGAGCAGCTTCACAAGCTCGATGTCGAGATCGCCCTCGACGATTTCGGCACGGGCTATGCGTCGCTCTCGCATATCAAGGCCTATCCGATCGATCGCTTGAAGATCGATAGGTCGTTCGTCAAAGACATGCAGACGAACAAGGACAGCCTGTCGATCGTGCAGGCTATCGCGCAGCTCGGCCGGAGCCTCGATCTGCACATCACGGCCGAAGGTGTCGAGAACAAGGAGCAGGCGCTGCTGCTCTCAAGCATGGGCTGTGGCAGCCTTCAAGGGCACTATTTCGCGAAGCCACTGACTGAAAAGGACGTTCCAAGCTTTCTCGCGGCGAAACGGCCGTTCGGATCGCTGGTGGCGTGATCGGCATGCAGCCGGCGCGGGGCGATTGAGGCTATCCCAGGCTTTCAGCGTTGGAAAACATAGGTGCCGGGAGCCGGGGGCAGATCCTCCCTGGCGCCGGCGCCGCCCAGATGCGGCGGGGCCGTCATGCGTCCCGAGGATTTCTTGCGCAGCCAGTCGGTCCAGGCCGGCCACCACGATCCGGACTGGCGCGGCGTTTCGGCGAGCCAGCGATCGGGGTCGATATAGGTGTCGGTTGCGGCGCGGGTTGCAATCCGGAACTGGCGTTTCGAATTGGCCGGCGGGGAAACGACGCCCGCATTGTGGCCGCCGGTGGTCAGCGCGAAAGTGATCTCGGTGTCGGTGAAGAGGTTGATCTTGTACACGCTGCGCCATGGCGCGACGTGGTCGGTCTCGGTGCCGACCACGAACAGCGGCGCGCGGATGTCTGTCAGCGCGATGGGCTTGCCGTCGACATGGTAGTGCCCGCCGGTCAGTTCGTTGTCGAGATAGAGGCGGCGCAGGTATTCGCCGTGCATGCGGGCGGGCATGCGGGTCGCGTCGGCGTTCCACGCCATGAGGTCGGAGGAGGGCATGCGCTTGCCCATCATATAGTCGCGCACGACGCGCGACCAGATGAGATCGTTCGAGCGCAACAGCTGGAAGGTGCCGGCCATCTGGAAAGCCGAGAGAACGCCCTGCTCGTACATCACGTCTTCCAGGAACGAGACCTGGCTTTCGTTGATGAAGAGCGTGAGCTCGCCGGCATCGATGAAATCCATCTGAGCGGCAAACAGGCTCAGGCTCTTGAAGCGCTCCTTGCGGCCGTCCGCGATTTCGCCGGCGAGAGCGGCGGCGGTGATGGACAATAGCGTGCCGCCGAGGCAGTAGCCGACCGCGTGCACCTGGGTGCCGGGCACGATGTGCTCGACGACATCGAGTGCCGAGAGAATTCCTAGCTTGCGGTACGCATCCATGCCGAGATCGCGCTCTTCGGCGGTTGGATTCTTCCACGAGACCATGAAGACCGTGAAGCCCTCGTCGCGCAGGTATTTGACGAGGGAATTTTCCTGCGACAGATCGAGAATGTAATATTTCATGATCCAGGCCGGCACGATCAGCACCGGCTCGGCATGGACCTTCTCGGTGGTTGGCTCGTACTGGATCAGCTCGATCAGGTCGTTGCGATAGACGACCTTGCCGGGTGTGGCGGCGACGTTCTCGCCAACCTTGAAGCGTTCGGTGCCAACCGGCGGCTGGCCGGTCCAGCTGCGGTCGAGGTCTTCGGCGAGGTTGGACAATCCTTCGACGAGGTTGGTGCCCATTTTCGTGACCGTTTCGCCCAAGACGACGGGATTGGTCGCGATGAAGTTGCTGGGTGCGGTCATGTCGAGAAGCTGGCGGGCGACGAAATTCGCAACGCGCGTGTGCTGGCGTGTCATGCCGTGAATGTTCTTGGTCGCGCTGTCCCACCAGCTCTCCTGAAGCAGGAAGGCGTCGCGGAAGAAGCTGAATGGCCACGTGTTCCATTCGGGCGCGCCGAAGCGCTTGTCGGCGGCTTTCGGCTTGTTTTCGGCGGAAGCTTCGTGCGGGAGCGCGGAGAGGAAAGTCTGGCGCATCAGGTGTGCGGACTTGAGGAGCGCTTCCTGGGCCAGCTCGGCCTGCTTTCCGGGCGAGGCGGCAAGATGGATCAGCCAGTCGAAGTAGACTTCCGCAAGCGCGGAGGGGGCGAGGCCGAACGTCAGCCGCGAGACAAGGAAGTTCAGGCTGCGGTCGAGGGATCGGCCGCATTGGGGCGAGAACAGAGCAGGCTCGCCAAGCATCGGGTGTGCGGGCCAAAGAGGCGACTGAGAGAAAAGCGATTGGAAGGGCGAGGATGCTGCTTTCACTTCGGCCGACATGTCAGGCCGGCTCTCGCGTCCGGACGGTGCAGCCCAGGAAGCTTGTGCTTCACCCGCGGAAGCCGATGCGGGAGCCGTCTTGCGGAGCGCCGAGCCGGAATTCGTCATGGGTCTCGCCTCGTTGCCGATCTCATTCCTCGCCGCCATTCATGCTCGAAATCATGAATATTGACTGTGCGGCATCGGTTGGATTGCTCGCATCCCGCGGGGATGCTTCCACCAGCAGCAGGCCGGTTCACCGGCAAACCAGCACGGGAATCGCGCTGTGGGTCAGAACCTTGATGGCCTGGCTGCCGAGCAGGAAGCGCATCAGTCCGCGCCGTCCGTGAGAGGACATCACGATCAAGTCGCAACCCCGCTGGGTCGCCGTCTCGACGATGCCTTCGGCCGGGAACTGGTCTTTGACGTGGAGCGTCGTGCAGGCGACATCAAGGGCCTTGGCCTGGGTCTCGACCGCGGACAGGATCTGGGCTGCGTTGGCGGCAACACTCTCGTCGTATTCCTTGATCGGGAAAGCCATCGCGATCTCGCCGGGTGCGACTGCCACCCACGGCTCGGTGACGTTGATCACCGTAACTTTTGCGCCGCTGCACTTCGCCAGCTCGAGTCCTTCGGTGACGGCCTTCTGCGCGAGTTCCGAGCCGTCGGTTCCGATCAAGATGTGTTTAAACATATTTGCAAGGCCTCCTCATTTCCGGGGCTTTCGCCGTTGGCGGCATGGCGGCATGATAGCCGCTCCGGCGGAGGCCGATGGTTGACTTCAATCAACGGGCCCGCCCGCCGGTTCCCGCATGGCGCATCGAGAAGGGCTTGTCGGGCTTGCGTAAAATCGAGTGAGCCCGATGCAGGTCGGGGCATGGTAGCGGCTCGATTTCGAAGTCTCAATGTCGGCCAATGCGGCGCGCGGTGCGCTGTCAAAGGACCGCTTGGCGCTCGGCATCACGCTCGCGAAATCGATGCCTCAATTCGGGGTGGCGACAATTTCATTCTTCGTCGTCATGAACCTGTTGTCGGGCGGGGTGATGCCGCTCGAAGGGATGCCCAAGGCGCTTCAGGTCACCATGCAGGCGGCGCCGTCCACTCAGTTCACGGCGTGCTTCCAGTCGGTGCTGTTCCGGGGAAGCGAGATCGTGACTGCGGCAGACTGACAAGGCTTGCGGAAGAAGCGCATTTTTTACCGCCGCAACGGTTGCTCTCGCTTCGCGGCTCGGGTAGATGATCACGGCGCGGCTGTGCCGATCAGTGTGGCCGCGCCCATTCCGCACCCATCAATGGGAGGATACGGCGCTTCGGCGGGCTCAACATCCCGTCAACCCGTTGATCTTAAGCGGATATTTTCATTGGCTGTCGTAGCTCAGTGGTAGAGCACTCCCTTGGTAAGGGAGAGGTCGCAAGTTCAATCCTCGCCGGCAGCACCATTTCCCCCGTATCGCCCCTGTTTCGAATCTCGCCTTAACCGTCCCAGGCTTGCGCAAAAGAAAAAGCCGGAGCGTGGAGAGGCGCCCCGGCTTGGATGCTCCCGGCGCACGTGCCGGGCCTGGATCTATCGATCCGGATTAGTTGGCGGCGAGCTTCTTCTCGACAACCGACTTGGAGACTTCGCCGGCCGAGACGAGGGCGCCGATGCAACCCTTGGAAAGCTGCGGGCCGTGAGCGCGCATGCACTTGCGAACGCCGGGGCTGTCGGGGGTGTGCTGGCTGCAGTAGGCGTAATAATCCTTTGCGCAGGCAAGCTTTACGCCGAGGCTGACGGCACCGGCCTGGCTCGAAACAACGAGCGCGCCGAGGGCAACTGCACTTGCGAGGATGGTCGTGATCGGGGTCATGGCTCTCTCCATCGTGCTTGAAGCGTCTGTGACGCCGGGGTTGATGAGAGCAATTTCACCCAAAACCGCCGCCGCCGCTGTTCCCGGCGGAACGTGCGGATGACAAACGATTTTTTATTTCGAGCCGGCTTTTGGCGGTTAGCCGGTCTCCCCTGCCTTGTCGTCCTTTGAGGGTTTTTGGCGGGGGTGGTCGGGATCGACTAGTCTCGTTCGTTCCTTGGGCAGTACGGATATCGGGACGGAGCCACAATGAAATATGCAGTGCTTTGTTATCACTCGGAAAATGTCGTCTGTGCCTGGAGTGCCGAGCATGATGCGGAGATCATGGCGAAGATCGCCGTGGTCGAGGAGCGGTGGTCGAAGGCCAAGAAGCTCGGGCCCGTTGCTCGCCTGATGCCGACGACGGCGGCGACGACGCTGCGCAAGGATAACGAACCTCCGGTGGTGCTGGATGGGCCGTTTGCCGAGACCAAGGAGCAACTGCTCGGCTTCTTTGTTGTCGATTGCTCAGGGCTCGAGGAGGCGCTGGCCTTCGCCAAGGAGCTGGCCGACGTCAATCCCGGTGGCGCTTATGAAGTCCGGCCGATCGGATACTTCTTTGATTGGAGCGCGGGCACGTGACGGATCTGGGCTGGCTCGATGCGGCGGTGACCGGGGCGCGGCCTCAGGTGATGGCCGCGTTGCTGCGCTATTTCCGCGATCTCGACCGCGCGGAGGAGGCCTTTCAGGAGGCTTCTCTCAAGGCGCTGAAGTCGTGGCCGCAGAACGGCCCGCCGCGGGATCCGGCTGCCTGGTTGATCATGGTGGGCCGCAACGTGGCGATCGATGCCCTTCGGCGCGAGCGGAAATCGGAAGCGCTGCCGGACGAGCATGCGATCTCCGATCTCGACGATGCGGAAAGCGCGCTCGCAGACCGGCTCGACGACGCGCACTATCGTGACGACATCCTGCGGCTGCTGTTCATTTGCTGCCACCCGGACCTGCCCGCGACGCAGCAGATCGCGCTTGCCCTGCGCGTCGTCTCTGGGCTTACGGTGCCCGAGATTGCGCGCGCGTTTCTCGTCAGCGAAGCAGCGATGGAGCAGCGCATCACGCGGGCCAAGCGGCGCGTCGGCGAGGCCGAGGTGCCGTTCGAGACGCCGGGCGCGGTCGAGCGGAGCCAACGGCTCGGCGCGGTTGCCGCCATGGTCTACCTGATTTTCAACGAAGGCTATTCGGCGAGCGGAGGCGACGCGCACGTGCGCCTGCCGCTGTGCGAGGAAGCCATCCGGCTCGCGCGCTTGTTGCTGAAGCTCTTCCAATCAGAGCCTGAAATCCTGGGTCTCACCGCGCTTCTTCTGCTTCAGCATGCGCGTTCGGCCGCGCGCCTCGATGCGGACGGTGCCATCGTGCTGCTCGAAGATCAGGATCGCAACCTCTGGAACAAGGGGATGATTGCCGAGGGCACCGCGCTGATCGACAAGGCGATGCGCCACCGCCGTCCCGGGCCTTATCAGGTGCAGGCTGCAATCGCGGCGCTGCACGCCACCGCCGAGGTATGGGACGCAACCGACTGGGGGCAGATCGACCTTCTCTATTCGACGCTCGAGCAACTACAGCCGTCTCCGGTCGTGACGCTCAACCGGGCGGTTGCGGTCAGCAAGGTGCGGGGTGCGGAAGCGGCGTTGGCGATGATCGAGCCGCTGGCGCCCAAACTTTCCGGCTATTTCCATTTCTTCGGGCTCAAAGGAGCGCTGCTGTCGCAGCTTGGCCGTGCGCCGGAAGCGCGAGAGGCGTTCGGCCGGGCAATTGCACTCGCGCGGACCGCGCAGGAAGCGGCCCATATCCGCCTGCATCTCGACAAGCTCGGAGACGAGGGCCGCGCCGGCGCCAAGACTATCGGGTCAAAGAGTAAGGTGACGTAGCCCCGGTCTCCCTTCGGTACTTATTTTTTGCGCACGATTGTCGGCTTACACGATGCGTCTTCGTCCTAAGTCCAGCTCATGGAGGACATCATGCTCGAGATCGCGCTCTATTCACTTCTGACGCTTGCGGCAATTATTGCCGTTATTGTGGTTTTTGCCTCGCGGCGGCCGGATACTTTTCAAGTTTCGCGCTCGGTTTCGATCAACGCGCCGGCAGAGACGATCTTTCCGTTGATCAACGATCTCCGCAAGTTTTCGACCTGGTCTCCGTTCGACAAGAAAGATCCGAACATGGCGCGGGTCTACAGCGGCCCCGATCGCGGCGTCGGGCAGCGGCTGGACTGGGACGGGAATCGTGAGATCGGTAAGGGATGGTTCGGCATCATCGGCTCCGTACCTTCCTCGAAGGTCGATATGGAGCTCAACATGATCAAGCCGATGTCGGCCCGGAACCTGGTCTCGTTCACGCTCGTCCCCGAAGGCGCCACAACTAACGTGACCTGGTCGATGCAGGGACAGGTGCCGCTGTTCGCGAAGGTGCTCCATCTCTTTATCGACATGGAGAAGATGTGCGGAGACGACTTCTCGGCTGGGCTCGCCAGTCTCAAGGCCATGGCGGAAGGCCCCGCCGTTTTGTCCCCGCAATCGTAAAACTGATCTACGGGAGGATACCATGGAGAAAGTGCTCATCCTGCTCGGGACCAAGAAGGGCGCCTTCATTCTCGAAGGCGACAAGCAGCGCCGCTCGTGGGCGCTCAAGGGACCGTTCTGCAATACGTGGCCGATCCAGCACGTGGCGGCCGATCCCGCTACGGGCACGATCTACGCCGCCGGCGGCAATGCGTGGTTCGGGCCTGCGATCTGGAAATCGACCGATCTCGGTGAGACCTGGACGCATTCGAGCGCTGGGCTTTCCTATCCCGAAGGCGAAACGCCGATCGCGGCGGCGTGGAGCCTCGCGCAGGGGCGCGACGCTCTCTATGCGGGCGTCGAGCCCGCGGGTCTGTTCAAGAGCACCGACGAAGGCGAAACCTGGAAGCATGTTTCGGGCTTGCGCGATCATCCCTCACGCGAGCATTGGCAGCCGGGCGGCGGCGGGCTCATTCTGCACGTGATCGTGCAGCATCCCGATGATCCGAAGAAGCTTTGGGTCGGGATCTCCTCGGCCGGCGTGTTCCATTCGGCCGACGGCGGCGAGACCTGGGAGCCGCGCAACAGCGGTACGCGCGCGGACTTCAATCCCGAGGATCAGCGCTATCCCGAGTTCGGCCAGTGCGTGCACAGCCTGGCGCTGGCGCCTGGGGGCGGCGAGCGGCTCTACCAGCAGAACCATTGCGGCATGTATCGCAGCGACGACGGCGGACGGGCGTGGACGAGCATCGAAGCCGGCTTGCCGTCGACGTTCGGGTTTCCGGCCGCGGCTCATCCGCGCGATCCCGACACCTTGTTCCTGCTGCCGCTCAACGGTGACATAAAAGGGCGCTATATGCCGGATGCGAAGGCCGCCGTGTGGCGGACGCGGGATGGTGGGTCCACATGGACGGCGCTCCGCAACGGCTTGCCGCAACAGGACGCCTATTTTGGAGTGTTACGCCAAGCCATGGCGACTGACCGGCTGGAGCCGGCGGGTGTCTATTTTGGTACCGGCGGCGGCGCACTGTTCGCGAGTGCGGACGAAGGCGAAAGCTGGTCGTGCCTCGCGCAGCATCTGCCGGCGATCTCGTCGGTCGAGACGCTTGTGGTCGAGAGCTAGGGAAGAATGACGGCGCAAGATCGCGTAGGTGGTGGGGCTACGGCGGGAGCCACGGTTTCCGTCGTGCTGCCCCGCGCGCTGCTCGATCTGTTTCCCGGTTCTGAGCGCGAGGTGGTGGTGCCGGCGGGCACGCTTGCGGAGGTGATCGCGGCGCTCGATCAGCGCTGGCCAGGCATGCGTGACCGCCTGGTCGATTCCACTCCGCGGATCCGGCGGCACATCAACGTGTTCGTCGATGGAAGGCGGGTGGCGCTCGATACGGAACTGAGCGCGGGTGCGAAGATCTATGTGCTGACGGCGATCTCGGGCGGATGAGCGCTCTATTGGCTATGGCGACCAACCGAGAACCAGGAACATCGCGCCGAAGCCTGCGACGTAGGCGAGTGGGATGAACCAGCCGGCCTTCAGCCAGGCAGCGACCGAGCGGGCTTCGGGGAAGAGGTTGGTCAGGGCGACGCCGGCCGACGAGCCGAACCAGATCATCGAACCGCCGAAGCCGACCGCGTAGGCGAGGTAGCCCCAGTCATAACCTCCCTGTTTGATGGCGAGCGCGGTCAGCGGGATGTTGTCGAACACAGCCGACACGAAGCCGAGCGTCAACGCGGTGGCGGCGGAGGCAGGCGGCAGCGCATCGATCGGCATCATCGAGGCGGCGCCGACGAGCGCGAGCAGGAAGATGCTGCCCTTCGTTGCCTCGGGCAGAAGGCTCCACTCCGGACGATGAAAGAGGGCGGCGATCAGGATCGCGGCCCAGACCGCGAGGCCGACGAGAGGGATGTGATCCAGGATCTCGGGCGCGTAAAGGGTGGCGAGCACGTTGGCGGCGATGGCGCTTGCGAGAATGAAGAGCACGATGACGATGCGGCCAGGCACGATGGCGATGCCGGATGCGGTGCCTTTCAAGATCGGCTGGTAGCGATGCTGGCTGCGGGCGGCGGGGATCGCGAATACGACGAAGGCCACGGCGGCGGCGATGTAGGCTTCCAGGACGGCCAAAGGGCTCACGCCGGAAATCCAGATCATCGTGGTCGTGGTGTCGCCGACGACGCTGCCCGAACCACCAGCGTTTGACGCTGCGACGATGGCGGCCAGATAGCCGATGTGGACTCGCCCCCGGAATACGCTGCGTGCCACGGTGCCGCCGATAATCGCGGCGGCGATGTTGTCGAGAAAGGCCGACATCACGAAAATCAGCGCCAGAAGCGCGACGCCGCCGGTCCAGTTGTCCGGCAGCAGGTTGGGCATGATGGCGGGGATCTGCGACTCTTCGAAATGGCGCGCCAGCAGTGCAAAGCCCGTCAGCAGAAGGAGAAGGTTCATGAGCAGAACCGCTTCGTGCCCGAAATGCGCTGTGAGACCGGAGAGCCCAGGGCCAGCCTTGAAGCCGGTAAACGCCACTTTGTAGAGCGCAATCGCTGCGACGCCGATCAGCGAGACCAGCAGCGTATGGCGATGGAATATCGCGATGGCAGCGAGGATTGCGGCGAACATCCAGAGTTCGAGCGGGACGGCAGCGAGGGAGGCTGTCATGGGGTGGGAGCTGCCATGCCTTCAGGCCGGGGCGACTTGTGCCGCCCTCAGCCTTTGCTTCGTTTCGAGAAGCCCCTGTTTGTCAGATTTTCGCGAACTAGGCCACCTTGCTGGCCGCCGGATCCGGCTGTGCCAGGAAGGCTTCCAGGGAATCGTCGAGGGCCTGCATCCACGGCGTATGATGGGTCGGTGCCATATTCCCGGTCAGCGTCGACGGATAGGACTTGTCCCGATAGGTCAGGATGCCTTCCATCTTGTGGTGCTCCCATTCCTTGAACAGCTTGGCGACGGTGTCGACGTCGAGCTTGGGATAGTCGGTCGCGGACAGAAGATCGCGAGTGTACTCGGTCTGGAAGTCGATGGCTTCGAAGGGGTCCTTGAGCTTCTCTTCGAGGCTGATCCATTTGTTGATGTCGGCCGCCATCTCCGTGTAGTGCGGCAGCTTGATGCGGCCGAGGATCACGTCACGGGCGTACCAAGCCTGCGCGTCGAACATGTTGAAGGTGTAGTACTGATCCTGCATGCCGATGTAGATCAGCTTCGGATTGCCCCACCAGAAAATGCCCTTGTAGAGCTGCGGCGGGTAGAGGCGGTTGCGCGTCTTCAGACGCAGGAGATCGTCGAGAAACGGGAAGTGATGCAGGTAACCCGTGCAGAGCACGATGGCATCGACATCCTTCTTGGTGCCGTCTTTGAAATAGGCGGTCTTGCCTTCGACCTTCTGCAGAAGCGGCACCTCGGTGATACGCTCCGGCCAGTCGAAGCCCATCGGTCGCGTGCGCCAGGAGAAGGTGATCGACTTGGCGCCGTACTTGTAGCACTGGATGCCGATGTCTTCTGCGGAGTAGGACGCGCCGATCAAGAGCACATCCTTGCCGGCGAACTCGTCGGCCGAGCGGAAATCGTGGGCGTGCATCACGCGGCCTTCGAATTGTCGCAGGCCCGGGAAGTCAGGGATGTTCGGTGTCGAGAAGTGGCCTGACGCGACAATGACGTAATCGAACTCCGACGTTTTCACCTCGTCGGCAACGAGGTCTTTCACGGTGACGGTGAACTTCTTGCTCTTGTCGCAGTAAGTCACCCCGCGAACTGCGTGGTTGAACTTGATGTAGTCGCGCACGCCGCTCTTTTCGACGCGGCCCTTGATGTAATCGTGCAGGACGGCGCGGGGTGGATAGGACGGGATCGGCCGGCCGAAATGCTCCTCGAAGGAATAGTCGGCGAACTCGAGGCATTCCTTGGGGCCGTTGGACCAGAGATAGCGGTACATGCTGCCGTGGACGGGCTCGCCGAACTCGTCGGTTCCGGTGCGCCAGGTGTAGTTCCAGAGGCCGCCCCAGTCGCTTTGCTTCTCGAAGCAGACAAGCTCGGGGATTGCGGCGCCCTTGCTGCGGGCGCTTTGAAAAGCCCGGAGTGCTGCGAGCCCGCTCGGTCCGGCGCCGATGATCGCAATTCTTTCTGCCATGGAAACGCTTCCTGTTCAGATGCTTGTTGCAGGTGAAGGCGGCGGGTTGGCGCGCTTTCAATCGGGGAAGAAGCCAAGCGACGTTGGCTGCCCGTCGTCGTATTTCGACAGCCAGTCGATTGTCGTCTGCTGGTAGCGCGACAGACCCTTGTAGGCCGCGATCTCGGGCGGAAGCGTTTTCAGCACGCGGTGCATGCGCCGGCTCCATTTCGGAATGGTCACCAACTCGCGCATCTTGAGAAGATAGCCGCGGATCGAAAACACGATCGCGTTCGAGCGCGGCAGACGCCAGAGTGCCTGCAACTCGACGCGCAAATGAACTTTATCGCCCACATTCTCCGGCGTGACCGTCGTGCGGTCGATGCCCCACTTGGGGTAGGTTTCGGGCGCCGTATCGAGCCGCGGGTTGATGGTCATGGTCCAGTTGAGGCGGCGGACCGGATGCCCGATCTGCATCGCGAGCAGGAACTTCAACGCGCGGTCGAAGATGCCGATCTCGTGTGCCATTGGCACCGGCGCGTGCCATTCCTTGAAGCTCATGCCGATGTCGAAATCCAAGGACCAGTCGGCCTGCGATGTCACGATGCCGGCGTCCATCCAAAGGTCGCCGTCTCGCTGATCGAGGAGACAGAAATCGCCCTGGCATTGACGCGTGATGTACTCCATCGGCCGCAACGGGAGCGTTGCGACGTTGCCGAAGGTGAACTTGTCCTCGATCTTCATGGGGCGATTGATCCAGTGCCACTGGTCGCCATCGCGAGTGAGCGAGAAGTGTTCCGGGTAGTCGCGGGCCATCGAGGTCATTAGAAGCTCGACGAGATCCCATTCGGCGGCCAGCATGTGGGGGAGCGACTGGCAGCGCAGCGGATCCTCGGCCAGCGTAATGGCGCGATCGCGCATGTCGGCGAGATAGTGCTCGTCGATATCGATGGGGAACTCGTAGGCGGTGCCTTTGCGGCCGGGAACATGCGGCTCGATGTTGACCGCATACATGTACTTGTCTTCATGGAACGGGAACGGAAAATGGCGGATCGCAGCCGGGCTGTTCGCGAACGTGAAATCGCCGCGATAGGTCTCGTCCTTGAACATCAAGCCCATGGTGTGGGTGCTCCGTTGCCGGGGTCAGCGTAAGGCATGCGTCAGAGATCGAGCGTGACGGTGGATCCGTCGACGCGCGAGACGCAGATCATGATCTTGTCGCCGGCAGCCTTCTCGGCGTCGGACAGGTAGTGGTCGTTGTGCTGGATCGCGCCCGCGCACGAGACGATGCGGGTCTCGCATTGGCCGCAAGCGCCGCCTCGGCACAGATAGGGCGCATCGATGCCGGCGGCTTCCAGCGCTTCGAGCATGCTCTGGTGGGGCCCTACGGGAACGGTCTTTCCGGAACGGGCGAGTTCGACCGTGAAGGATGTCCCAGGGGGCGGTGCGCTGAAGCGCTCGTAGTGGACGTTCTCGGCAGGCCATCCTGCGTCGCGGGCCCCGTTCAGCACCCAGTCGATCATCGTGGACGGGCCACAGACGTAAACGTGGGTTCCGAGTGGCTGGCCATCGAGCAGCGTCTTTAGCGGGATCGTCTGTCCCTGGTCTTCGAAGTAGATGTGCACGCGGTGGCCGTAGGTCTCTCTGAGCTGGCGCCAGTAGGCGCCGCGCTCCTGGCTGCGCATGCCGTAGTGCAGCTCGAACGGCACGTCATCGTGTTCGAGCTGGCGCATGATCGACATGAACGGCGTAATGCCGATGCCGCCGGCGATCAGGATGTGACGGCGCGCCCGGCGATCGACCGGGAACAGGTTCACCGGTGCGCTGATGGTGATCGGCAAGCCTTCGCGGATCTTGTCATGGATGAAGGCCGATCCGCCGCGGGACTCCGCCGCCTTCAGAACGCTCACCTCGTACGAAGACGTATCGTAGGGCGAGCTCATCAGCGAGTACGGGTTGCGCAACGTCCGCTCGCCGTCCGGAATTGAGAGAATGGTATGGGCGCCACCGGAGAAATCCGGAAGGCCGCTCATGCCGATGGGCACGAGCTTCAGGCGGCGGATCTGAGCTGCAACCGTTTCAACTTCGGCCACGCGAACGCGGATTTGGTTTGTCGTCATCGGTAGATCTCTTCGGGGGGAGGAGCGGAGCCAGGTTCCTCGGCGTCGATGATGACGCCCTGGAACGCGCCGAGGCGCCGCGAATAGTGATCGCGAACGAACAGATTGATGCCGCAATGGCTGCAGGCCACGGGATTTGTCGTAACGTTCTCGGTCATGCCCTTGCAGTGAACGCACTGGACACGGCGCTTGGCGGAGCCGCGGTGCTCGGTCACGACGGATTTGAAATCGATGCCGGCGGCGAGGGCTTCCTGGATGACGCTGCCGATGAACGGCTCGGTTCCGGCCGCATAGAGGCGGGTGCCCATGTCGGCGGTTGCGAGCACGCCTTTCAGGCGGAACATCACCGTCGGCAGGCTCGGCAGAACCCAGAGATGTTTCGGATTGAGCTTCGCGAGGGCGGTCTCGTGATCCTTTGCGGCGGAACCCGCGGTACAGTAGAGGATCGTCGTTCTGGCGAAGAATTCAGCGGAGGTTTTTGTCGCGAGGTCGAGGACGGCTTCGGCGCCTTCACCCTCGGTCACGATCAGATTGTGCTTTGCGTGCATGTCCGGCACGAGGCCGGGATAGACGGGTCGGCTCAGCATCGCCGCTGCCATGAGCGTCCTCGAATGCGTGTCGTTGCGGAAGTAAATCTCGAGGCCTCAAGCCAAGGGTCCTGGGGCCTCGAGGTACGCACCGCCGGCCGGGGTGCTCAGCCAGCCGGCGGATACGGTTCAGCGATCGCTTATTCGGCGGGGCTTGCCGTGAAGTTGCCGATGATCGCCTTGTGGTGCTTGGTCTCCATGACGAACTGCCATGCGAGGAACACGCCGAAGAAAGCGAGCGTCGCGATCGCGAAAGGAACTTCCAGTCCCGCGAACGGATAGACGGTCGTGACTTCGGTGAGTTTGCTGAGAGATGTGATGCCAGTCTGCATAGGTGCTCTCCTTTCAGCTTCTACGTGTTAGCTAGGGCGCTTCTGAACTACGTGCCTTCCACGCCCTAGAGTTCGGTGTGAAACCATCGCTGGAACGGCGGGCGCCATTCCAGAGCTTTTCAAGTCTTGGCTTCCTTACGCTGCAGCTTCTCGAAGGCAGCCTCTGCGCCCGAAAGGTTCGGGTAGGTGGCTCCCTGTGCATCGCCGTCGAGACCGGTCAGCTCGACCTTCGGATCGACGCGCAGCATGCCGAATGCCTTCAGCACCCTTGCGATGATGTAGGTCGGGATGAAGCCGAAGCCGATTGCGAAGACGAGCGTGCCGATGATGTTGCCCATCGGGGTGATGATCGGCAGGCCTTCGGCGTTGGTGCCAAACCAGCCAGCACCTTCCGAGAGCGCAACGAGAGTGCCGGCGCTCGGATTGATGGCGGGATAACCCCACAGCAGGAAGCCGGCGGCGATACCGCCGAACACGCCGCAGTAGCCGTGAACGGCAACCGCGCCGACCGCGTCGTCGAGCTTGAACCGCTTCTCGACCCAGTTGTGCATCATGTAGCCGAAGATCGTGCCGGCGACAGCGAGCATCGCGGCGACCACCGGATGGTAGAGATCGTTGCCGGAGCTGGCGCTGATCAGGCCGGTGAGACCGCCGGAGAAGGTCCAGAATGCGTTTCCGCCCGAGACCATGTAGGCCGTCATCATGCCGGCGAGCAGTGCCAGCAGGAAGTTCATCGTGACGCCCGACAGCGTGATCGGGAAGCCGTAGATGTTGGTGGCCGTCCAGTAAGCCGGCTGGCCTTCCGCAGCGATGTTCACGATCGGGATGTGGCACGCGGCGTAGAAGCCGAAGAAGCCGACATAGATCATGAACAGGCCGAGGGTGACCATCCACGGATTGTGAGCCGGAATTTCGCGCGGCTCGCCATTGGGTGCGAACTTGCCGATGCGCGGCCCGAGGTTGATCAGAATGGCGAGAGCAGCAAAGCCCGCCACGCTGTGCAGGATCGCAGAGCAATACTGATCGTGGTAGCCGAGGTATTGCACCATCCAGCCGTTGCCGGCCCAAGCCCAAGCCGCGGGAACAACCCAGGCTACGGCGCCGACGTAGACGGCAAGGATGAGGAAGCCGATCGTCTTGGAGCGCTCGATGATGGCGCCGGAAACGATGGAGCCTGCGGTCATGCCGAACAGCATGAAGGCGCCGAGGAAGACGCCGGAAATGCGGTCCGCCAGGTTTGGTGCGAGAGTCTTGGACCAGGGCTCGAAGCCCGTCGCGAAGCTGACTTCAGTGGTGGCCACCGGCCAGCCCTGCAGCGCGATATAGATCCACATTCCGAAGAGATAGAACGCGATGCCGATGGTTGGGATGGCCATCGCGTTCTTAAGCAGCGTGTGCTGAACGTTCTTCGTGCGTGCCACGCCGACTTCGTACATACAGAAGCCCATGTGGATGAAGAACATCAGCACGATACACAAGAAGAAGTAGAACTCCGTGAACAGCGTCGTCATCGCTGTTGCTTGATCCGTCATGCAAAATCTCCCCTGCTAACTCGCAGTGCAGCCCCAGCTCAACAAGCCAGCGCCGCGTCCGATCGCGCGGTGCTCACTCGCTTAGCAACTTTCCCTAGAGGCAACTCTTGTGCCAGCCATGAAACAGGGCTCGGAGGCTCTGCCGGTTTGGCTCTCAAACGGCCATGGAGTCAGGGGTTTCGCGCGCTTACGCGCGGTTTTCGGGAGGGCTGCGCGACTTCGTCATTCGGCTCCTTTCGTTGCCCAAACATTGGGCCCGTGGCTTAGCTAGCGGGCATTGCAGGAAAATCGGATGGGGCGGTGGAGGAGGCCGCAGAGGAAGGATGGCCTCGCTCCACCTGGGTCGTCTCGTCTATCCCGGAAGCTGGAAGAACCAGTTCGAGATCAGCACCACGGCAAGGCCGGCGGCGAGTGTCAGGTACGGCAGGATGCCAGCCTTCTTCACCGCGAGATCGCCGGGCTTGAGGTTCAAGTCCTCCAGCATGTGAGCCGGAAACACGCCCTTGTCCTGCACGTAGTGACGGAACAGGAACACCGGAATGATTAGGGCTGCAGCGGTGAAGCCGGCCCACAGCGCGAGCGGGTTCCAGACTTTCGCGCCTGCGCCCATGAAGGCTGCGTTGACGAACGCGAACAGCGTGCCGAGGCCGAGGATCCAGGTCGGAGCGCGCCACGGACGTTCGACATGCGCGTTGTCGATGCGGTGAATCCAGCCGGCATTGAGGTTCAGGAAGTTGAAGATGATGTAGCCGACGTTCGACACGGCGAGGATGAAGAAGAAGCTCGTCGCATCGGCGCAGGCGATCGCCAGCACCACGAGGTTGACGCAGAGGTCGGTCCACATCGCGGACGTCGGAGCACCGTGTGAGTTGACGTGGCTCAGGTAGCGCGGAAGCCAGCCGTCAATCGAGCCCTGATAAAGCGTGCGCGAGGAGCCGGCCATCGCCGTCATGATCGACAGCATCAAGGCCAGGATCATCAGCATCACGAGGATGTTGGTGACGAAGCCGGAGCCGCCGACCATCGTGGCCATGGCTTCGGCAACGCCCGAGCCGTCGACGATCGGGGTCGCAAGCATGCCTTCAAGGCCGAGCACACCCTGGAACGTGAACGGCACCAGCGTGTAGAGCAGCACGCACAGGAGGCCCGAGTAGAAGATCGCCTTGAAGGTGTCAGTCTTCGGGTTGCGGAATTCGCTCGTGTAGCAGATCGCGGTCTCGAAACCGTAGGTCGACCAGGCGGCGATGAACATGCCGCCGAGGATCAGGGTCCAGCCGCCGATGTTCCAGCTACCGGGTTCGGGTGCGTAGGCGGCGGCGAGGGGGACGATGGGCGAATAGTTGGACCAGTTGATCTGGCCGGTGAGGATCGGGACGATGCCGACGATCAGCATCGGAACGATGACCAGGAGGCCGATGTACTTCTGCACGCTGGCGGTTCCGAGAATGCCGCGATGCTGGATCGCGAACACGAGCAGCATCAGAACCGCGCCGATGAAGAAGGCGACGTTGAGAGAGAACGACACGGGCCCGAGCGAATGCGTGAAGAGCGTCCAGGTGCGGGCAGCGGGCGTCAGGGCCGCGATGGCATCCTGGCTCAGCAGCGCGTCGATCGCGTCTTGCGCGGTCTTGCCGGCGTTGGCAGCCAGCCATTCGGCGATGCGCGGCGAATCCGCGGCAATGGAGCTGGCGTTGGCCTTGATCCAGGCGAGCACTTGCGGGGCGTCGGCGGCGGGGATCGGGGCGAGCGCGTTCAGAATGTAAGCCGCTGCGATCGAGCAGCCGAGCGACAGCACCGGCGTCCAGGCGACCCAGTTGCACCAGACCGAGAGTGGCGCGATGAGCTTCGAATAGCGGACCCAGGCGGCCGCACCGTAGACAGAGGCGCCGCCCGACTTGTTCGGGAACAGGCCCGCGATCTCGGCGTAGGTGAATGATTGGATGAAGCCCATGATCATGGACACAATCCAGATCAGGAACGCCACCTTGCCGGCGGTGCCGGCAATGCCGCCGATGGAAAACAGGACGAGCGCGGGAACGCCGCTCGCGACCCAGAACGCGCCGCGCCAGTCGATGGCGCGATGGAGTGTTTGGGAGCCGCTATCTGCGACTGGCGGACTGAAAGTCGTCGTCATAGGAAACATCCCCGTTTGCGAGCGTTGCTCGTTGCCTTGGCGGGCCATCGCGGCGATAGAAGATCACCGGTCGGCAGTTTCCTAAGGGGCAACTCTTGTGCCAGACATGAAACAGGCGCGAATGACGACTTCGCCACGCGCGTAAGTCTCTGCGGGGGCACGGAAAATTTTGAGCGGGGATGTGCGGAAATGCGCTTATGTAATACCACCTAGCGCTTTCTCTTAGGTGATTAAACGTAAGGCTGAGCGCTTATTCGAGTGGCACCGGTTTGCATTGGTCGTGCTGCTTTCGCTCCTGGGTTCCGCGCGGATTTCCGCGGAAGAGCGATGCGATAGAGACGGGCTAAATCTCTTCTGCTTCTTCCTCGCTCGCGGTTTCGATGACGCCTCGCTCGATCAATTCGAGAGCGATGTCGGCAATCGTGCGCTGAGCCTTCAGAGTTTCGCGGGTTCTTACGGGAGGGCCTTCGGTGAGCTCCACCACGATCGCACGGCGGGCGCGGCTCGGCACGGCTTCGAGCAGGTGCTCCTGGAACGGCTTCGGCACACCGTAGAGCGCCTTGATGACAAGGTCGGGGACAATGCTGTCGAAGACCGTGACGAGAGAAGGCTTGGGTAGCTTGATGAGGTCCTCGAACGTGAACAGCTGCTGGCGGATCAGCTCGGCGTCCTTTTCATTGTAGGTCGCCACGGCTTGCAAGCATTCCTCCATCAGCTTGCGGTCCATTTTGTTTATGACCTCGGCCAAGCGGGTGTGGGTCGGGACGTCGGAGTCGCGCCGCCGGTTGAGCAGCAGATCCTGCAGAAATGAAATCTCGAGAAGAACGAGCGGCCGCTCGCGCACGGGCCTGAGGCTCAGCATGCGGCCGACCACGTCCTTGGACAAGGCGCGCGGCAGCATCTTGAGCAGGCTGGCGGATGTTGTCGCTTCGGCGCGAGAGAGCACGAGCGCGATAATCTGCGGGTGCTCTTTCATCAGGTATTGCGTCATGGCCATTTCCGGGATTTTGCGGAGGTGTTGCCAGACGGCATGCGCCGATTTGGTGCCGGTCTGCGCCATCAGGGCCGCGATTTGATCGGGGCTCAGAACACCTTCGAGAAGTCCTTGGATTTTTTCGTTGGTCGCGGTCAGGTCCGCGCCGTTTTTGATGTCGTAGGCGAATTCCTCGATGATGGTGTCGACGGTTTCTTTCGGCACCTTGCCGAGGTCGTTGGCCGCTTGGGCGACAACCTTGACCTGCTCTTCATCGAAATGTTTGAGCACCCGAGCGGCGAGCTGCTTGTTCATCGCAAGGAGAAGCGCTGCCACTTTCGCGGTGCCGGACAATTCCGGTGCGTCCGTGCTCTCCCCCGTCCGCCTGTCTGGTGCGGGTTTCAGATCGCGTCCCCCTAAAGTCGGGTATTTTTCCTATTGGCGCGCAACCGAATCAAAAAGTTTCTGGTCTGACCATATCAGGTTGGCTGCTCCTTCGGGGTTCGATCCTGTATCAAAACGCCGTTCGTTCTCGCTGCGCTGCAGCGATATTTGGCGGTTGCAGGTTTGCTTGCTGTGGTGCGCGCGCGTGTTTTGCAGAGAGAAAAACGGGTGAATTCTCATTTCCTCTAGGGAAACTCTTGTGCCGTAGATGAAACAAGCGTTTAGTGAGTGTCGGCGTCAATCGTCATCGGACGCTTGATCGGCACTGGGGGCGGCTCGTGAAAATTCTGGTTCTGCAGCATCTCGCAGTCGAACATCCGGGCGTGTTCCGGGATTTCCTGCGGGAGGACGGTTTTACGTGGCACACCGTGGAACTTGACCAGGGCGAGCCGATCCCCGACCTCGAAGCATTCGACGTGATGATGGTCATGGGCGGCCCGCAGGACGTCTGGCAGGAAGACCTGTTTCCGTGGCTGGTTCCGGAGAAGGCTGCCATCCGCCGGTTCGTGGCCGAGCTCGGTCGGCCGTATCTCGGCATCTGCCTCGGCCATCAATTGCTCGCGGATGCGCTGGGTGGACGCGTGGGGCTGGGTGCCAAGCCGGAGGTCGGGACGCTTACGATCTCGCAAACCGATGCCGGTCGCAAAGACCCACTGTTCGCCGGTGTGCCCGATCCGATCGAGGTTTTGCAGTGGCACGGTGCGGAGGTTCAGCGGTTGCCGGATGGCGCCGTTCAGCTCGCGCACTCTGATGTTTGCGAGAACCAGGCTTTCCGCTATGGCAAGCACGCCTACGGGCTGCAATGCCATGTAGAAGTTACGAGTGAGACGGTGGCAGACTGGGCGGCCATCCCCGAATATGCGCGTGCGCTCGAAACGAGCCTCGGCGTGGGGATCGTCGATCGCCTCGCAGCGGATGTGGCGAGCCGGCTTCCGCTCTACACTTCGGTCGCGCGTCAGCTCTACACCAATTTCAAAACGCTGCTCGCGTAAGTCCCGCAGCCGTCAACTGAAGCTCCGTACGACGGAGGATGGTCACGAAACGCCATGGACAAGCTGGATGCCATGAACGTGCTTGTCAAAGTGGTGGCAAGCGGAAGCTTCTCGGAGGCCGCGCGCCGCCTCGGCGTGACGCGGTCGGCGATCAGCAAAGCGATTACGCAGCTCGAGCAGGAGCTCGGCGCGCGGCTGCTCGACCGAACCACGCGTCGCGTTGCGCCGACGGAAGCGGGGCTGGCCTACTACGAGCGCTGCCTGGCCATTCTCGCGCAGATTTCGGAAACGGAAGCGCAGATCTCGCGGCTTCATGACGAGCCCAAAGGCGTGCTCAAGGTCAATGCGCCGATGTCGTTCGGAACGCTCTACCTTGGGCGGGCGATCGCCGATTTCATGGAGCGCCACGGCGATCTCAAGGTTGAGCTGACGCTGACGGACCGCATGGTGGATCCGCTCGAGGAAGGGGTCGACGTCACGGTGCGGATCGGCGCGATGGTCGATTCAAGCCTGATCGCGCGGCGGATCTCGTCGGCGCGCGTCGTGCTGGTTGCCAGTCCGGACTACATCGCCCAGCATGGCGAGCCGAAGACGCCGCAGGATCTCATCAGTCATCGCTGCCTGCACTACGGACACTCGACGACGGTGCCGCGCTGGAGCCTGACCGAGGACGGGCAGCCGATCACGGTTCCGATCGCAGCGTGCCTCAGCTCGAACAACGGCGATACTCTGCGGGACGCGGCGGTAAAGGGGATCGGCATCGCGCGGCTGCCGAGCTTTCTTGTTAGTGGCGATCTCGATGAAGGACGCCTTGTGATCGTGCTGGCCGACTATCCGCCGCAGGACATCACGATCCACGCGCTCTATGCGCCGAACCGGTTTCTGGCCGCCAAGACGCGCCTTTTCATCGACTTTCTGGTCGAGCGTTTTGGCACGCCCGCGTGGGAGAAAACCGCCGCTGCCGTGGAGCGGGTTTAGCGGGATCTCTTTTTTGACCGGAGATCCGGAAAGATGCGCCATCAAGACGGCGCATCTTCGAGAAGGTCGTCGCGCTTCTTCAGCATGGTCTCGACCTTGGAGGGCGCAATCTCGAACTCCCAGCCCTTGGCGCGGGTTTGGATCTCGTCCGCCAGCTTCTTGGCGTCGCCTTCGCCCGACGCCTCGATGGTCGCCCAGGCTGCATCTTTTTCGCGGCTAACCTTGAACTTGATCTTGAGGCCGTCGGTGGTCTGGAAGGAGACGGAGCCGGCTTCGCCGCCAGAGGCTTGCGAAGCCTTGCGGACGCTTTCGAGATCGAGGAATGCGGACGCTTCGACGATGTTGTCGATCATGTTCACGTACTTGATCTTCTTGCCGGCCGGGATGGTTTCCAGCTCATGGGCTCCGTCGTCGGTGCGCTTGATGTCGTAGGGTTGCTCGCCCTGAACCTCGACAGTGAGGCGGGCGACCTTGGGGCCATCGACCTCGAACACGCGGGGCGTTGCCCAGTCCCGCAGCGAGGCGCCGCCTGCGATGGTCGTGCTCGCGAGCCAGCTCTGGTTTTCCGTGGGGCGGCGCACATAGGTGCCTTCTCCGGCTGCGCCCTCCTGACCCAGGCGGCGCTTTCCGGCAATGATTTCGGCGAGCGCGGTGCCGCTCGCGTCTTCGAGCTTGATCAAGCGTGCGTTGGATGTTTTTGCGGTCGGGTCATCGACTTCGAGCACAGCGAAGCGGTCCGGACGCTGGGTTTTGGGTTCGAGCAGGCTTGCCTCGGCGAGCGACACCAAAAGCGCGCGCACCTTGTCGGTCGCGGCCGGATAGCCGTCGCGGCTTTTCATGAGCCACTGGTCGCCGGACTTTTCGATGACGAGGGTTTTATCGCCCTGGGTGATCGACACGCGTGCGATCTTGGCGGCGTCGCTCTGCAGGCTCGGGAACAGCTTTCCGGCGTTCTCGGTGGGGACGGTCCAATTGGTGCGCGAGCCGTAGATGATAATTGCCGCCGCGAGCGATACGGCTGCCGTGGCCGCGAGGACTGCGAATTGTCTCGGTGTCATCGCTGGTTTCTCCAGGTTCTGTTTTTTCAGGATGCCGGGCGGTTGCGGCGGCGGTTCCGCCACAGCGACCAGCCGACGCCGCCGACCGCAATTAGCAGCGGCACCAGCGCGATGTTAGCGAACTGCAACCAGCCGTCGAGGCGATCGATGCTCTGGCGGAGCGCGAGCTTCACCTGCCGCAGCTCGCGGCGGGTCTCGATCATCTGCGTCTTGAAGCCTTCGATCGTTGCCTGTTCCTTTTCGGACATCACGATGGCGCCATCGGCGGCGGACGTCTGAAGCTTGGCAAGCTCCTGCTCGACGCCCTTGAGCCGCTCGGTCAGCACCTGCTCCTTTTCGCGGAACTTCCGCTCCGCGTCGCGGCGCAGGTCCTCGACGAGGGTGAAGGTGCGATCCTTGATGCCACGTCCGCGCAGCGCGATCAGCGCGTCGCTGCCGGTCAGGTTCTCCAGAGCGCCGACGATGAAGGCGGCGTTGCCGGCGGACGGGACTACGAACTCCTGTCCCATCATCTCGCGGCTGTCGACCCAGAAGCGGTCGGCCAAAAGATCCGTGTCGGCGATGACGATGGCGTTGACCCGGCCGGATGCCACATGGTCCGGCCCGGGCTTGGTGTCGGCGGGTTTCGCATCGGCGGGCTTTGCTTCTGCCGCCTGGGCGTCCGTAACCGGTTTTTTGTCCGGCTTGTCGGCCGTCTCGCCGGGCTTCTTGTCATCCTTTTTCGCGTCGGGCTTCGGCACGCCGGTCGGGAAAGACGATTTCGCCTCGCCCGAGATGCGCGCGGCCAGGATCAACGGCTTGCCGCCGGGCTGATAGGCGCGGATCAGGCCAAGCGGGTCGGCGCCCATGCCGACCTTGCTGCTCGGGATCTCCATCGCCTCCGAAGAGGTGGTGAGGATCGGCGTGATCGTGGCGGTTGCGCCATCGATCGGCTTCAGGATGCCGGCAGACGCGAGGTTCAAATCCTTGATCCCGTTCGAGAGCACATCGCGCTGGTCGATGTTCGATTGATCGAGGCCAAGCCAGGCGACGAACTCCGTCACCATGCCTTGATCGCCGCGACCGAACTGAACGCGGCGCGCATGGCGAATATCGGCGGCGACCTTGCTCGCGTCGAAGTCGACACCCCAGGTCTTGAGGAGCTTCGCCAATTCGGCGCGGCCCGGGCCCTGCTTCTGCATCAACTCGAACTGAGCGGCTTCAGATGCGGGATCGATCAGCACGAGAAGCTTGCCGCCCTTCAGCGTGTACTGGTCGATGGCGTAGGCGGCTTCCGGCGTCAGCGTCGTTGGTTGCGCGACGAGCAGAACGTCGATGCGGGAGGGGATCTCGGTGACGGCCTGATCGACGGTTTCAACGTCGAAGAATTCGCGGATCTGGCTCATGATCATCCACGGCGGCGTGGGCTGATCGCCCATCGGCGCCTTGCCGCCGTCGAGCGGGAGCGAGGTCATGATGCCGACGCGGCGCTTCTTAGGGTTCGCGAGCGTGTGGATCAGCTTGGTGATGTCGTATTCGACGAAGCTTTCGCGATCCGGCGAGAAGAACCCGATCACCTGGTGGTCGTCGGTGGCGTTCGAGGCGGCGAGGCCAAAATAGCCGGTCTCGCCTTCGGCGTTGAGGCGGCGGCCGGTGAGGCCGGCGGCGACGGCGCGATCCTCCGCGTCGGAGAACGGCTCAGGGTCCAGGATTTCGAGCTGGAACTTGCCGCCGGAAATGCGCTGGAATTCTTCGAGCAGCGTGCGGATGCGATCGAAGTAACGGGCGTAGGACGGGGCCAGCTCGCCAAGCTTCTTCGAGAAGTAGAGGCGCGCCTTGATCGGCTCGTCGATCGCGGAGAGCACGGTTACGGAACCGGGCGAGATCGAATAGAGGCGATCTTCGGTGAGGTCGGCCTTCCAGCCGCCCAAGGTTTCGGAGGCGATGAGGTTGATCGAAAGCAGCGTGACGGCGGCGAGCGCAAGTCCACCCCAGGCGAGGCGAGCAGGCGTGAGGCGCGAGGCGTAGGCAACCAAACCCGCGAAGGCGGAGCCGAGGTTCGAGCGCACGGAAGCGAGAACGTTTGTCATGATATGTCCCCAGACCTCAGGCGGATTTCTTCTGGCTGACGGCGATCGCGTTGGCGAGCAGCGCGAAGGCAATCAACGAGACGAAGAAGACAATGGAGCCCGCCCCGATGACGCCGCGGGTGATTTCCTCGTAGTGGGTGAGGAAACTCATGGACGCGACAGCGTCCGCCACGAGGCGCGGCGTCCAGGCGCGGAGTGCCGTCTGCACCAGCTCCATGCCGCTCGTCACGAACAGGAAGCAGACGGTCGCCGACAGGATGAAGGCGATCACCTGGTTCTTGGTCAGGGCCGAGATGAAGGAGCCGATAGCGAGGAATGCACCCGCCACCAGGAAGCTGCCGATGTAGCTCGTGAGAATGACGCCGTTATCCGGGTCGCCGAGCACGTTGACGGTGATCCACATCGGGAAAGTCAGCAGCAAGGCGAGCCCGATAAACGCCCAGGCGGCAGCAAATTTGCCGAGGATGGCTTCCAAGGGCGAAATCGGCAGCGTCATCAGCAACTCGATGGTGCCGCTCTTTCTCTCTTCGGCCCAGAGACGCATCGCGACGGCGGGGACCAGCAGCAGATAGAGCCAGGGGTGGTAGGCGAAGAAGGAATCGAGGTTCGCCTGTCCGCGATCGAAGAAGCCGCCGATGTAGAAGGCAAAGGCGCCGGTCGCGGCCACGAAAATGGTGAGGAACACGGCCGCCAGCGGTGTTGCGAAGTAGGCGGCGAACTCGCGCTTGGCGATGATGTAGGCTGTTTTCAGGGTATCTCGCATAGGTCGGGTGCCTTCGGGCTCAAGCCTGAGTGGAGGTTGTGATGTCGCGGAACACGTCGTCGAGACGGCCGTGCTCGACATAGATCTCCTCGAACGGCAATTGTTCGCGGCTCAAGCGGTCGGCGATGGCTTTGGCGGGTTGAGTGTTGGTCTTGGCGAAGGCGCGCAGGCGAATGGTGTCGCCGGTCTTGTCGAAGGTCTCGACGCCCGCCACTTCGGCAACGCCCGAAAGCGCCTTCGATACGCGTTCGGCATCTGCCAAGCGCACCTTGATGGCGATGGCGCCGTATCCGCGTCCGCGGCGCAGGAGATCCTCGGCGGTGCCGTCAGCGACGATGCGTCCTTTGTCGATGACCACGGCGCGCGTGCAGACCGCCTCGACCTCTTCGAGGATGTGGGTCGAGACGATGATCGCCTTGTGCGGCGCCATCTCGCGGATCAGCTCGCGAACATGATGCTTCTGGTTCGGGTCGAGGCCGTCGGTCGGCTCGTCCATGATCAGGACGGGTGGATCGTGGAGGATCGCCTGAGCGATGCCGACGCGGCGCTTGAAGCCTTTCGAAAGCGTTTCGATGCGCTGGTCGACGACGGCGCCGAGACCGGCGCGGGCGAGGGCTGCCGCGACGCGGCCCTTGATCTCGCTGCCTTCGAAGCCGCGAATCTCAGCGATAAAGCGCAGGAAGTTGCCGGGCGTCATGTCGCCGTAAGCGGGTGCGCCTTCCGGCAGGTAACCGAGCTGCGCTTTCGCGGCCTTCGGGTTCTCCTGCACATCGAACCCGCAGATGGCGGCTTGACCGGCATCGGGCTCGAGAAAGCCGGTGATCATCTTCATCGTGGTGGATTTGCCGGCCCCGTTGGGGCCGAGAAAACCCAGAACCTCGCCCTTCTCGACGGCGAGCGAGATGCTGCTCACGGCGGTGATCGCACCGAATGTCTTTTGCAGCCCCTTCGCTTCGATAAGCGCGGCCATGCTTCAACCTCCCCTGGGTGCCTCGCGATCGGACTGAAGGGATCGCGTCGTTCCGATCGCTCCGCCGCAGCCGTCGTTTGTGCGGCTTGCGTTAGCACAAGTTCTTCGTTTGGCGTCCGTCGCTGTCACGGGCGGGCCATTCCCTAAGGCTGCCAGGGCCTTGCGGGCGGCTACTCGTGTCCGGCGAACGCGAAGTTAGCTGGCTGGCGGATCGATTCAAGTGGGCAAAGGTCTGATAATGCTCGGCTTAACAAAAGTTCATATTGGTAAGGTGAAGGCTACGTCCGGACGCTTGCAGGACTGACAGCGAAGGTCTGTTGCGTTCGGGTTCCCATCTTGTGTGGAATACGCCGGCCAAGGACGATGCGGCCTTGTTGCGGCGTCATCTATTTGTCATGTCTTACAACACGTTCGGTATGCGTCCCTGTCGTGCTTTTCAAATGGATCGCGCTATGGCCGCCACTTCTTCTGAGCCGGGTCTCCCGCCGCCGTTGAACGTCATTCCCGCTCGCGCCTGGTCTCCGGATCGGTCGGATGCGTGGTGGTGGCTTTATCTCCCGCTCGCCGTCCTTGCGGGCGTGCTCGTGATTCATGCGACGGCACCTGCCTTCTATGAGGCGTATGTGCTGCCGGAGGGTTTCGGGTTCCTCGAACTCACGCAGTTCTTTCTCGCGGCCGCCGCGTCGGTGCTGTGCCTCACGGCCTTGCGCTTCGAGGTCGTGAAAGGCAGCACGCTGCTTTGGATCGCGGTGCTGTTCTTTGCGCTGGCGGCGTTCTACATCGCGGGCGAAGAGCACAGCTGGGGGCAGCACTTCTTCAATTGGAACACGCCGGCCTATTGGTCGGAGATCAATCGCCAGCAGGAAACCAATCTCCACAATACGTCGGTGTGGTTCAACCAGCGCCCGAAGCTCCTGTTCGACAACGCCATGTTCATCGGCGGCATTTTCGTGCCGCTCGTCCAGCTCTGGACCGGCACGTTCCGCCGCCCGCTGCTGGCGCTTTTGACACCGGTGTTGGTAATCGCCCCGGCGGCGGTAATCGCACTCGCGTTCAAGGTCGTCGACGATCTCGGGAAGGATGTTCTCGACACTCGGCTTTTCACGCGGCCGAGCGAAGTGGTCGAGACGTTCCAGTACCTCTACATGCTCTACTATGTCATCGTGCTGCGCCGGCGTCTCAGAGCGCTCGATGCGGCGGGTGTTAAGCACGTTCCCCTCTGATCCGCGCGCTTTCCTCAACTGGCTGTCCGGCCTAGAGTGCGAGGGACGCACTGGGTGCGTGTGCCCGATGCGTCCTGCACTGCATAGCCGGGCGAGGTGCGCATGGACTTCTCATCGCTGATCTTCATCGTTTTTATCGTCCTGGCGCTTCAGCCGCTGCTGATGGGGCGCTGGTTCGCGGTGCGCCGGGTGCAGGCTATCCGGGCCATCGAGAAGGCACATGGCGGCACGCGTGTCATCACGATGATCCATCGGCAGGAGCAGCGGCGCCTGTTCGGCTTCTCAGTCGCGCGGCACATCGATCTCGAGGACGCGCAGACGATCATCGCGGCGATCAAGGAAACGCCCGATACGGTTCCCATCGATCTCATTCTGCATACGCCGGGTGGTCTCGTGCTGGCCGCCATGCAAATTGCGCGTGCGGTCGAGGCGCATCCGGCGAAAGTGACCGTCTACGTGCCGGTCTATGCGATGTCCGGCGGCACGCTGATCGCGCTTGCGGCGGACGAGATCGTGCTCGGAGAATTTTCCGTGCTGGGTCCGATCGATCCGCAGATCCTCGGGTTGCCGGCCGCGAGTATCGTGAAAGCGCGCGATTCAAAGCCGGTGTCGGATGTCATGGACTTGACGCTGGTTCTCGCGGACGTCAGCGAAAAGGCGTTGGCGCAGGTGAAGCGCGGGGCGGTCGAGCTTTTGACGCCGCGTCTCGATCAGGCGGCGGCGGAAGCGATTGCGGACAAGCTTGCAGGCGGGCATTGGACGCACGACTACGCGCTGACGGCCGAAGAGGCGAAGTCGCTCGGACTGCCGGTCAAGGTCGGGATGCCGATCGACGTGATGGAGCTGATGAAGCTCTATCCGCAGCCGATCCAGCAGTCCGGTGTCGAGTTTCTGCCGATCGATCTTCCGCGTCGCGCGGGGCGGTAAACCAAATACCTCGGCGCTAGCCTGCGGCGTGGATGGGATCCGCGGTGATCGTGTTGATGGCGCCGAGTGCGAGTCGGGCAACCGCCAACCCGGACGGCGATTTTTTCGCAGCGGTTTTGAGGCCGGCCAGCTCGCGGGCGACATCCGATGGGGTTGCAGCCGGTCCGCCTGCCGGGAGATGCAACATAGCGATTGAGCAGGACAGCAGCGGGAATCGCGTCACGACGTTGTCGCGGCCAGCGCATTCGAGATAGCCGCTCAGGCGCTGCTCGGGGGCATAGAGGCTCTCGGCGGCGGAGGCGAATTTTGCTCTCACCTCGATCAAACGGCTCTGGAGGTTCTTCACGGTATTGGAGCTGCTGGTGAAGAAGTCGTCGCCCCCGATGTGGCCGAGGAACACGTCGCCGTCGTGGCCGAATTCGGCCCGCAGCAATTCAGCGAACATGATGATGGCCCGGTCTCCGACGTGGAATCCGTAGACGTCGTTGAAGGGTTTGAAAAAGTTGAAGTCGAGGTAGCAGAATGCGTGATCGACGCTGCGATCGGCGCAGGCGCGGCCGGCGCCTACGTTTCGGCATGGCCCGCCGACCGTTTGACGCGCTTCCTGAACGAAGCCGAGCTCAACGACGTGCTGCGTCCCTACGGGCTTCGCGGGCCGCTGATCACGGTTGACGACTTGCACGCGGATTAGACTATAACTTCGCCGACGCCCGCGGCGGTGCACCGGCTTGGCACGACGGATGCCGATATGAAGGGCTGGGATGAGGTTTCGAAGGGCGCGCAAGCTGCGATTAATCTGGGCGGCGGAGCGAGCGAGATCGCGATCGAGACGGATATGGGGCCGGTAACGCTGACGGGCCTGGAGTTCCAGCAGGTCCTTGTTGCGGCGACGGCCTATCGACTGTCGATCTGGCTTGCCAGTTTTGCGCTGCAGAAGCATGGTGCCGATCCCGCCCGACTACGCCGACGATAGCCGTTGGGCCTGATCGCTCAGCAATCGATGCTATGGGGCCGTTGGCCGTTATCGTTGGGGAATCAAGCGACGATGCCGTTCAGTCTCGAGTTCTTTCGAGGATGGGCGGGTAAAGAGGAGGATCCGCGATAGCCCGCGTCTGATAGCCCCCTCGGCCGCCGTCACGCCAACTGACAGAGCGGCAATCGCCACGAACGCCAGGGCCAAGGCGGAAAAGCGCTCCACTCCTGACAACACCATGTACCGGATCGCCGCCGCGCCGATGATGTCGTGCAGCAAATAAAACGGATAAGTGGCGAGACCCGCCACGGCGATTGATGGGGCGATAGGGCGGAAAATGCGCTGAACTATGCCGTCATGTTTCGCGCTCAAGTAGAGTGCGACAACGCACAGAAGCCAGACCCAAGCGGAAACGTGCGCTGCTGCGCCCCAGGACATAAAGATTGCGAGGGTCGCGCCAGTGGCGCACACGGCCGCGATCATGCCCCGCGTCCACGTCCATCGGTCGATTGCGGCATGGTAGATGACGGCGCCGAGCGCGAAGTGTGCGCCGTGCCGAAGTAGCAAGATATCCGCGGTTCGCGCGTCAATGATGCCGGCGACGGGGGATTTGATTGTGCCCGAGTAGGCCCATTGGGCAATCCACATGATCGCGATAGCACAGCCCATCGCGCCAATGATCATCTCGAGCCTCGAACGCTGATTGGCGGCAAGAGCGAGCAAAACCAGAGCGTAAAACGAAACTTCGATCGCGAGCGTCCAGTATTGCCCGTCAATGTACGGGCCGTACGGCCAGAAAGTTACGGAGCGCCAAAACCGGTTAATCAGCGCAGACAAAGGCTGCCATCCGATCAGCCACGCAACGAGCATGGTCGCGCTGGCGCAGATCATTGCGCCAGGGAACAGACGCAAAAACCTACGGCGCAGGAAATCAACGGCGGATCCGGTCGTCGCAGAGTAGGCGATGACGAAGCCGGATATGACAAAGAAAATATCGACGCCGATCCCGCCCCAGTGGGAATAGGGCACCAGTTCCGGATACGCGGCCGCGCCGAGCAGAACGCTCTTGGGGGTGCTGTTTGCTGGCGCCCATGACCAGTAGGCGAGATGAAAGAACGCTGCGAGAAATGCCGCGATTATGCGGATGATGTCGATACCGACCATTCGTGATTTCGGCATGTGTCCCCCCGTTAGGGGTAACCCTATCAACGGCCGAGCGAACCGATCAAGCGTTTCAAAAGACTACTAGCAAGGCTGGCATTCGCCGGCCTTTTTATCGGGCGTAACGATGACGACCACGGCGGTGCTGCTCCGCCTCGAAATTTTTCGAGGCTGGATCGGCGAGAAGGAGGTTCCGGGCGATCATGCGAACCCGGTCATCGCGGGCACGCCGACGAGCTGGTTTTCGCTCGTCCGCCATCCCGAGGTCACGAGCGACGAGGTTGCGAACTGTGCCGGCGCCGTCGGCGCCTCGCTCGTGCTCGAAACATTCGGCCGCGCTGGGTACGCGCTCGCCGATCTCGACAGCACCGATCCCGTGACGGCAGCGACGGCCGAGGAAGCGCTTGCCGAGGCGATCGCCCACGCGCCGTTGCCTCCGC
Source organism: Hyphomicrobium sp. LHD-15 (assembly GCF_031157355.1). Taxonomy (GTDB): domain Bacteria; phylum Pseudomonadota; class Alphaproteobacteria; order Rhizobiales; family Hyphomicrobiaceae; genus Hyphomicrobium_C. The sequence continues at coordinate 153,528 of NZ_JAVIFT010000005.1, read as the reverse complement.
TCGATACGCGTCTACTTGCGCGCACCTACACAAACTTCGGGATTGACGCGCGTGCCAACCCGCAGCCGGACGATATCGTCGTAGTTCCGCGCGGGGCGTCGTGGCAAGGCCACGTCATGCTGCTTGACGAGATGCAATCTGGGCTGCGCCGCTACAAGTGTGTCGGTGCCAACCAGCGCGACATGACCAGCATCGCCTATGTGTCGTTCAACGCCGAGATCGTCGGCATACGGCGGCCCGTCGCGGCGACCACCAAGGATTTGCTCGCGGCGGGATCGAAGGCCGGCGTGTTGCGGGCCAGCGCCTCGAAGCCGTGGGCGGAGCCGGAACGTATGTCGGTGATGCGCTGTAGGGCGATATCGAGCGTTGCCCGCACACGATCCAAGAAGATTTCCGGCCCCTTGCTGTCCAGGAGCAAGGGTGCAAACGCGCCAAACATCGATCACTCCGCCGTTCCGTTGGGGCACGTTTAGCAGCGAGGCGTGAATTGGCGTTTAAGCGAAACGTCATCAGGCTGTCATGCAGATGTGCGCGCGGCGGCGCGCGCTATATCGGACGAACGCGCCTTGCAACTATCGTCGGGCGACTTGCCGGCACGCCGTTGCAAACGGCTTCACATTCCACAAACTCAACATCAAATCCCATATTCGCGAAAATTCGTTTGTAGAGGCCGCGAGAAACCGCCCACCACGTATAGCTCATTTCCGGTTCCGGACTTGACCATGGGGTGACTGTTTCAAGGATAAGGCCTTCACTGGAGGAAACGGGCGTAAATCCGATGATGACGGCTTCCTTTGCTAGTGAGGCAAAAACGCCGATGGCTGTTATGGGATCGGATAAATGCTCAAGGATGGCACCTGCAATAACAACATCGAATTTCTTATCCCATAAGGTCAGTCTGTCGATTGGCGCATAAAGGACGTCAACCTCGCTTTGGTATTCGTGCCAGCTAAACCAGAACGAGTTTTTGAGGGTAATTAGCCACGGGTCCATGGCCGCGAGCCATGCGGCTTTGTTCGCGTAATGCGCTGAGTGTTGAAACGGGAGGCTTTTCATATCCAGGGCCGAGTGCGCATCGGTCGCGGTGACCGTGGCACCTCTCTTTTCGGCCTCGAAGGCGAGGAACCCCGAAGCAGTCCCTACATCAAGAACGGTCTTTCCGCGGAGCGGATAGTCGCCGATGTATTTGTCGAAACGGCCGCGAATGTCCCAGGGACCTGAAATTTCGGACCCGTCCGGCAGTGTCATCGCGTGATAGAAAGTGCAATTATTCTTTTCTGGCTTATGCCAGGGTTTTTCCTGACGATACGGAAAGTATTCATTTGGATGGGAAAATTCGGGAATTCTCCGAGTGTGCAACGAACGTAATTCGATCGCCATGCCAGCCCCCGGGTTTTGGTGACATTCAAATTTAACCCGATAAAATCAGACGGCAAATGATCTTTTGGCAGACGTTGTTCAACTTGGGGAAAACATGGTCCAATAAGTGGCTGAGGTGGGTTTGGCGTTTCTGGCGGTCGCGGATTGCGATCGCTTTTCCCGAAAACAGTGCGTGCCGACTTTTTTATGTGTCGGCCCGTTTGCAGTGTTCAGTTTGTTCGCGAGTCTTTTTGGGGGCCAACGTGCCGGCAGCGCAGTCGATTCGCAAAATATACGAAGAAAAATTGGTAGCGGGAGGCGGACTCGAACCGCCGACCTAAGGATTATGAGACCTTCGCTCTAACCACCTGAGCTATCCCGCCAAAAATCGTGCGTCCCTGTGGGGAGGCCGATCAACCTCGCCGCGGACACCGGTCGGGCCGAAGCGAGCATGGTCTATATGAATCAGCGAGCCCGGCGTCAAGCGCCGCCCGCATGGTATCGTGATTTCAATCTTGGCTGCCCAATTCCCTGGGGGTGATCGGCCGTTTTTTACTCTGCCGCGATCGGATGCAGGCTGTGCTCGGCCTTCTTCTTGAAGCGCATCATCGTAAAGATGCCCCACGGACGCAGCGCCTTGCGCTCGCTCAGGGTGAGGTTGTCGCAGACCATGACGCGCGACTGATCGAACACCGAACGCCAGCCGATGATCTCGGCGAACGGCGCCATGCGGCGCTCGACCCAGCCGCGGACGCCTTCGGTCTGGCTGAAGTGGTTGACGAGCACGACCTCGCCACCGGGCTTAGTGACGCGCGCAAGCTCGCGCATGACCTTCTCGGGTTCGGGGACGACCGTCATGACGAACATGGCGGTCACGATGTCGAATGAATTGTCCGGGAACTGGAGGTCTCCGGCGTCCATCTCGTGCAGGCCGGTCACGTGATCGAGGCCCTCGTTGGCGACGCGCTCGCGCGCCTTGTCGAGCATGTCGGGCGAAAGGTCGATGCCGACGACCTCGAGGTGACGGCCGTAGTCGCCGAGCGCCAAGCCCGTGCCGACGCCAACCTCGAGCACGCGGCCCTGATCGAGGCTCTTGTTGATCACCTGGGCGGCACTCTTGCGCCCTTCGGTCGAAACGCGGCCGAACGTATGATCGTAGATAGGTGCCCACCGGCGGTAGGCAACCTTGACGACATCCTCTTCGATGCGCCCGATACCGACGATGCGGCCGTTGGAGCGTTCAAGGTCTTCAACACGCAAACGAGGCTTCGTGTTGGGGTTCATATTTTGCACGCTCTCTCTCCCGACGAAGCCTGCTTGCCCATGATACCGCACGGGCCTCGATCGACTTCGGATCTTTGCCTCGGCCGCCCTCAAGCGGACGATTCAAGACGTTCCATTTTATCGGCCTTCACGGCCTCCGCAATCCATCCACCGCCCAAAACCCGGGCTTCCGTCGAGCCGTCGGCATAGAGAACACAGGCCTGACCGGCCGCCGCTCCATGCTCGCCGTCGCGCAGCGTCACCGTCACAGCTCCGTCGGAGCCGGTAGAAACGGTCGCCGGCTGAGGCGGTTGCGAAGACCGGATACGCGCGTAGGCATCTGCTCCCGGGCCGGAAATGGCGTCTTCCAGGGTGCCATCGCCGAGCCAGTTCACGTTCCTAAGAATGAGAGTGCGGGTGTGCAAGAAGGCACGTGGTCCCACCACCACCTCGTTGCGCTTTGCATTGAGGCTCAGCACGTAGAGCGGGTCGGCGGATGCGATCTTCAAGCCGCGGCGCTGGCCGATGGTGTAGTTCACGATGCCTTCGTGCCGGCCAAGGCGGCGGCCATCGATATGGACGATGTCGCCGGGGTGCAGGGCGCCGGGCTTCAGGCGTTCGATGACGTCGCTGTAGCGGCCTTTCTGGACGAAGCAGATGTCCTGGCTGTCCGACTTGTCAGCAACCAACAGGCCGAGATCGTGGGCGATGGCGCGTACATCGTCCTTCTGCATGCCGCCCAACGGGAACCAAAGATGGGCCAGCTGCTCCCGCGTGGTGGCGAACAGAAAGTAGCTCTGGTCGCGATCGGCGTCGCTGGCGCGGAACATGGCCGGGCCGTCACGGCCCTGGCCGCGCTGAACATAATGACCGGTTGCAAGCAGATCGGCGCCGAGCTCGCGGGCGGTGCCGAGCAGATCATGGAACTTGATCTTCTGATTGCAGGTGACGCAGGGGATGGGCGTTTCGCCGGCCACGTAGCTCTCGGCGAACGACTTCATGACCGCGTCCGAGAAGCGCTTCTCGTAGTCGAGAACATAGTGCGGGATGTCGAGCTTCTGGGCGACGCGGCGTGCGTCCTCGACGTCCTGGCCGGCGCAGCAGGAGCCCTTGCGGCCAACGGCCTCGCCGTGGTCGTACAACTGCAGCGTAATCCCGATAACCTCGTGTCCGGACTGAGCGAGAAGGCCGGCTACGACGGAGGAGTCGACGCCGCCGGACATCGCCACGACCACGCGCTTCCGCTTGCCGTCTCCGATTGGGGTCTCAAGGGAAGGCGATGACACGTTGGTATCTCGTTCAAAGGGGCGATTGTTCAATGGGCACAATTATATGGCTGCCCCATCCCTTGGCCGCCCGTCATTTCCGCGCGGCTCGGCAAGCCGCGGCCCCAAGTTTGTGGGGCGCATGATAAGGGGCACATCGTCCCCGGTGCAAGCCGGGATACAGCCATCTCTTACCAAGCGTGCCAAATTGTGGCGAAGCGTCAACCATAATGGCCGGGTTTGCGTGATTTCATACAGTGTTTTATGGTATGTTTACTCAATGGCTTAGGCCATGTTTAAGAGAATTAGGTTAGCTTGACGGCTGGTCAGTAGCAGTATCGAGTATCATGACCGAACATCAGATGAGAGCGCGCGTGCGCTATGTTATCGGCCCTGACGGTAGCCCGTTGACGGTCGCAGATCTCCCACCCCGGGATACGAAACGCTGGGTCATTCGCCGCAAGGCGGAGGTCGTGGCGGCCGTGCGCGGTGGCCTCCTCAGCATTGAAGAGGCTTGCGAGCGGTACAAGTTGACCGTGGACGAGTTTCTGTCCTGGCAACGGTCGATCGACAAGCATGGGCTTCCGGGCCTTCGTGCCACGCGAATCCAGGATTACCGGAGCTAATCTGGTCGTCCTGACAAAGCATGTGGTTTTCGCCGGCTAACCCCGATTTGTCGGGGCGTCGCTGGCGTAGACGAACATGCGAAATGCTGCAGGGCGGCCCGCGAGGCCGTGCCCTTCGGCTATTTCGTTTTTTCTTTGTTTTTCTTCGTCGCTTTGGTGTCGACGACCTGTTCGGCGGCCCAACCCGCCGTGACGGGGGTCTTGCCGCATCCTTCCTCGTCTCCGGACCAGCGCTCAACGTCCTGCTTGAGGCGCGTAGCCAGAGGCTCGGGCAGACGCACGTTTTCGATCTCGACCTTGGTTTTGCCCTCCGACGGGGCGATCGCGATCCGGTAGGCCCGGACCGAGCGCGGGTCTGCGGCTTCGGCATCGCGGGTCAGGATCTTGATCTCCGAGTTGCCCCCCTTGGACGCCGGCTCTGCATCGGCATGGTAGATGTATTCAGCTTTTAGAGGCCCGGCGGCACCGAACCAGCAGGTGAGCACGCCGCGTGCGATGCGCGTATAGACTTCGGTGGGTGTGCCCACAACCAGCTCTTTCGGCATCAAAATGGCGCTGAGGGCCGAGGTCGTATTGTTTTCACTTTGAGCATTTTGGGTATTCAGCTCGGCGGCTGTCGGAAGGCTCAGAATGGGCGACGGTCCGTCCGCGGAGCAGCCGGCAACGGCGAGTGCGACAAGCGCGAGAGATGATTGCTTCCGGCGCATCGTTTCCTGTCCGGCATTCTCTTGTCCGGCGCACACCTCGAATGGCCGATCGGCTGGGTGCGCCAAGGTTCCCTGTCGGCGGTGGGGGAGGTGGAACCTGCTGCCTCCGGTTGACGCAGCGATTGGCACGGGAAAAGGGCGAACGCAAGTCGGCGGACGAAGCGGCGCGCTTCGCAGGTGTGGATGGTGCGCGCCGACAATGCTCTCGACCCGCCGAAAACGATTTCAGGCGCTCGGTCCGAGCGGGACCTGAGCGCCTGAACGTATTGGTTCGGTGCTAAGGGCAGATGGGGTCAGCTGTTGCTCAACGAAGCGCCAGGCCGGCCGGGCGCTCGTGGCGGCGGCGCGTGCGGCTGATTTCACGCGGCTGCTCGGTTGCGGCCCGAGACAGCTGCTGCTGTGCCTCGTCGAAATCCTGCTGGGCCGCATCGAGCTTGAGGCGCAGGCCTGCGATCGAGGCGCGCAGGTTGTCCCGCCGCTGGCTCGCCGACTTGGCAAAGGTCGAATAGGCGAAATGCTTGGCGTCCTTGACGCCGGTGCGGTCTTCCTCGGCCTGGATCTGACGATCCAGATCGGATGCAATGGTCTCGAATTCACGGATCATCTGCTCGAGATCGGCCACCTTACGGGCCCTTTCATCCATCTCGAAGCGCTTCAGCTTGAGCGCAGTCTCGCGTGCTTTCATTATCAATTACCCCTACTCAAGAACACCTGATGCTCGCATTCTCAAGAAGCGTGCCACTCCGCCCGCTCCCCCAGAAATCGTCCATCCTGTCCCTTACAACTCGTCCCGCCTTACGGTGGGCATGAAAAATAACAACCGGGGGCCCGCATCCCCGAAACGTTTACTCTTCCACATTCCAATTAAGTTGCGGTAAAGCAACGCTGTACTCTTGTTTGCTAATTTTTTACGTTGCCTTGCCGTTGTAGTTGTTTTCGGGCCCTAGGGCTAGCGGGCGAATTCTGTTACCTCTTGATTCGTGCCGGTCGGGTGTCTTCGAACGCGCAGATTCGCTCCCCTCCCAGGAGGCGGGCGCTGCGCAACGAAAGTTCCGGGCGGTACCAGGGGGCGAAGACTAGTTCTGCAACTCTAGGTTTCGGGACGCACCGGCTGGTTCGGGGCGAGGGACACTTATTGTCTCGCGCGCTTAAAAATGAACCATTGCTTTGCGGGTCGTGTTTCGAAACGGAAATTAGGATTTGTTAACCTGTGATTGTTACTTTTGTAATGATAGTTCGGGCTGATTTGTTTGGGCGGCGGTAGCGTTCTTTTAAGATTTGGGCGGCGCGCCTTGTGATGGGGCAAGGAAGAGGGAATTAGCATGCGGGTCCTTCTGATTGAGGACGATAGCGCAACAGCGCAAAGCATCGAGCTGATGCTTCAGTCCGAAGGTTTCAACGTCTATACGACGGACCTCGGAGAAGAGGGCGCCGATCTCGGCAAGCTCTACGACTACGACATCATTCTTCTCGATCTCAATCTGCCGGATATGAGCGGGTACGAGGTCCTGAAAATGCTTCGCGTCGCGAAGGTACAGACCCCCATCCTCATTTTGTCCGGTCTCGCGCAGATCGAAGACAAGGTGCGGGGCTTGGGCTTCGGCGCCGACGATTACATGACCAAGCCGTTCCATAAGGACGAGCTCGTCGCACGCATTCACGCCATCGTGCGTCGCTCGAAAGGGCACGCACAGTCGGTTATCGAGACCGGAGATCTCCGGGTCAATCTCGATACCAAGACGGTCGAGGTCAACGGGCAGCGGGTGCACCTCACCGGCAAGGAATACCAGATGCTCGAGCTGCTCTCGCTGCGCAAGGGCACGACGCTCACGAAGGAGATGTTCCTCAATCATCTCTACGGCGGCATGGACGAGCCGGAACTCAAGATCATCGACGTGTTTATCTGCAAGCTTCGCAAAAAGCTGCAGGTTGCCACCGGCGGACAGCATTATATCGAAACGGTCTGGGGCCGTGGTTATGTGCTGCGCAATCCGGGCGACGACAGCATCGCTGCCGCTTAATTCCGGCGCCATCATCGAGTTTTGAAAAGAAAGGCGAACCCGTCGGGTTCGCCTTTCTTCGTTTTTAGGTTCTGTATTTTTAGCGCGGTGCCTGGAAGCGTTCCGGTTCGCTGCCGTAAAGCCCAGAGGCAAGCTTTCGCGGACGCTCGCGAGAGGCGCTCCGGATGCGGGCGTTCAGAGTTCTTTCTTTCCGTTGTCCTGCGACTGGCGGTTGCGCGCTGCCCATGCCGGGAGAGACGCAAAGCGTTTTTGCCTTTCGCTCTGCCCCCGATTCATTACACATAAATTTTCATGTTTTTCCGCGTGTGGCCGCATCGGCGTCTTTTTTAAGGGCGATCGTCTGTACTGAACGGTTGTGGACAACGCATGAAAACCTCTTTGCATCTTCTGAGATCGGTGATCCCTTCGGACGCTGGGGGTGTGTGCGTCGGGATCTGCTCAAGATGCGAAGTTCTGCGTTTGCTTGGCGGGCGTCGATGATGGCCGCGCGGGGCCATAAGTTCGTCTGGCGGGCGTTGAGCCGAGCGCTTCCGCTCGCGCTTTTGTTCGTGCCGGCCGTGCTGCTCTTCGTGCGCGCGGCGGACGCCAAGGACCGCGATTACCGCAGCGACTACAACAATTCCTATTCCCAGAAGGCGATGGCCGAATGGGAGCGCCAGCGCAAGGAACAGGAAAAGGCGCTGCAGGCTGCCATTAAGGCGATGCAAGAGGCGCAAAAGGCAGCGATGCGCGAGGCGCAAAGGGTGCAAGCTCGGCAGGCCGCGCGCCAGCAGCAGATGCAGTCCATCAAGCAGCCCAGCTATCAGCAGCCGACCTATCAAAAGCCGACATCCCAGCAACCAACGTATCAACAGCCAACGGTCTCCAAAACGCCGACGTCGGTGCAAAAGGACGACAAGTCCGCGACGAACGACAACAAGACCACGAACACTGACCGCAATAAAACGACCGATCGGGGTCGCAACGACCCGGTCGATCTCGACGATGACGACGGCGACGATGTTTTCCTGAGCGACGGCGAGCGTCAGCTGAGGGCGATCGGCCGGGAACGTCAGCGCGCGCTGGAGCAGGCTGCGCGGGAGCAGCAGATGCTGCAGGAGAGAGAGGCGGCGCGGGCGGCGCGTATCCGGGAACGGTCCTTCAAGCACCCGGTTCATATTCCCGATCGCAAACCTGAGCCTTCTCCGGTGGCCCAGCCGGGAACGGTCAAGGTCCTACCTGGACCGGTAAAGGTTCCACCGCAGACATTGCCGGTCGCTGTCGAGAAGGACAATCGGGGCCCGCCCGACGGCAAGGGCACTCCGAACGAGAAGCCGTTTGCAGAGCGCGGGTCGAAATGGCTCGAAGCCTACGAGCGCAAGGCCTCCGGTCTCGGCATGGGGCGCGATGCGGTCAAGGCCGCCATCGACCAGGCGAAGAGAGACGGCAAGGACAACGGCGGCAAAGATGACGACGCCAAGGACGGGGCGCCGCTTCCGTCAGCCGCCGACAAGGATGTCACCCCTGGCAAGCCGGCCAAGGCGGGAGATACGAAGACGGCAGGCTCGGATCGGGTGCCGGGATTGCGCGGCAAGTTCCCGGGCAAGGATCTCGGGGCGGAGCTGCCGGTCGAGATGTTCGAGGCCGAACGGGCGACCGAGCTGATCGCGACGGGGATCTCGGCCGTGGATCAGGCCAAGGCCGAGGCGCACGGGTTCATCGTCAGTCCGCCGGTCGAACTCAAGGGTTTGGGAAAAGCGGTCCAGCGCATTCGCGCGCCAGCGGGAGCCAATCGTGACGAGGCTGAGCGCGAGCTGCACAAGATCCTGCCGTTCCTGTCGGTCACGCCGAACCAGGCCCACAGCATCTTCGTCGGTTCGCTCGGTGAAAAGGATCGCTCTGCCGGAGTCACGCCGCCTGGGCAGCCCGGTGCCGACCGGCGCGGCGTGAGCCCTGCTTCATCGCAGCCGTGCCCGCACAATACCTGTTTCGGCGGCGAGCTCATCAAGTGGAAGAGCTCGCTCGGCTCGTGCGCAAAGGGCGTGCGAATCGGCATCATCGACACGTCGTTCGACGTCGGCCATCCGGCGTTGGAGCACATCACGGTCGAGCAGGGCGAGTTCCTGGATGGAAAGCCGGCGTCGCCTTACGACTGGCACGGAACGGCGGTGCTCTCTCTCTTGGCCGGCGATCCGAGAAGCGGGACGCCTGGCTTGGTGCCGGATGCGACCTTCCTGCTGGCGACGGCCTTCCGGAGCGACGCAGCCGGCAACGCTTCGACCGATACCGTGCGTCTCATTGCGGCCCTGGCCTGGCTCGAAGGGCTCGATGTCGACATCGTCAACATGAGCTTCTCGGGGCCGCGCGACGAGGCCGTCTCGCGCGCCATTGCCCGCATGAGCGAGAAGGGCATCGTGTTCATCGCGGCCGCCGGCAACGGCGGGCCGATCGCGGGGCCGAGCTATCCGGCCGCGTATCCGAATGTGATCGCTGTCACCGCCGTCAATCGCAACGGCGAAAACTATCGCAACGCCAATCGCGGCACCTACATCGACGTCGCAGCGCCGGGCGTGGACATTCTGACCGCTTTGCCGGATGCCAAGCAGGGCTATCGGACCGGCACCTCATTCGCGGCGCCTTTCGTCACGGCGATCCTTGCCACGCGCGGGGCGGAACTTGGCGGCGCGAGGGCTAAGGCGCAGCTTCTGCAGCAGGTTTCGACCCGCGATCTCGGACCGCCGGGGCGCGATCCCATTTACGGGGCGGGCCTTGCGCTTGCGCCGGCGCGCTGTCAGGGCGGAGCTGGGGCGATCGCGAAAGCTGCTCCGGTGCCGAACACTTCGCCAGTGCCGGCAGCCGCTGCCGCCGTCGAAGCCGCGCCGGAGATCGACTCGTGGTCGTCGCAGACGACGCTGATCAAAGCGGGCACAGCCGGAGCCGCGTTCGCGCCGTAACGCCGTTCCGAAACGCGCACTCGATTGCCCCAGTCACGTTTTTGTCTGCCGCGGCCGGGTGCCCGACGGCATTCTTCACTGACGGGTGAGCTGCCGTCCCGCCGATTTCATCTCGTCCCGCGAAGCCGGACAGCCTCCATTTTCCCGCGTTGCCAATTCACGCCGCGTCCGATGGGGGACGCGACGATCGGAGCGCGTGGGCCCGGAGCGATCATGGTCACCTTAGTGAGACCGACGATTCACGCTTCAGGCATTTTCTGCACTGCCGATTCACGCCGCGCCCGATAGGGGGCGCGACGATCGGAGCGCGTGGGTCCGAAGCGATCATGGCCACCTTAGTGAGGCCGACGATTCACGCTTCAGGCATTTTCTGCGCTGCCGATTCACGCCGCGCCCGATAGGGGGCGCGACGATCGGAGCGCGTGGGTCCGAAGCGATCGTGGTCATCTTAGTGAGACCGACGATTCACGCTTCAGGCTGATAGGGCCTGAAGCGATCATGGTCTAGCCGGGCCGTTTCTTACTGGCGTGGCCGCTTTTTAATGACGGGGCGTGGGCGAATGCGCCTGCCAGCCGCCCTTCATAAGCGCTGCTTCGTCGGCGATTCCGAGCGCGTCGCCCGAGATCAGCGAGTCGACGAGTGCGTCGATGGCCGGAACGTTTTGCGCCGTCGCGGTCTGGTAGCCTGGCTCGCCGGCTGCCTGCTGCTTCGGCGTTTCGGTGTGGAGCGCGACGCGCCACTGGCCGTCATCGGAACGGCACGCGACGCCTGCGAAGTCTGGATCCGAAGCCGCGAGGCCCGCAGCCTTTTGCGTCACGCGATATTCCCGGCACACGCCGTTGCCGTGCGACCGGAACGACAGCACGGGCACGATCGAGGCGCCATGCGCCTGCTCGTTGAGGGCAGTTCCGCTCGGGCTTTTTTCGAGGACCTGGGCCAAAGCGCCGGTCGCGACGAGGCCGAGATTGGCGTCGGCGGTCTCCAGAAGCGCTGTGGACGGCGCCGACGAGCGGCCTGCGACATAGCCCGCCACGGTACCGGCGCAGAGCAGGAGCGCGACGCTTGCGAGCGCGGCATGCGATAGCCCTTGCGGGAACAGCGCTGCTGCTGCGGCGTCGAGGAACTGGCGGAACCCGACGGCGGCAGACGCCGGATTCGTGCGCGCCTTCGTTACGGGGCGTGGCTTGCTTGCAGGTTGAGCGCGGGCAATCGCCGCGATGAGGCGGTCGGGGACGGGTTCGTGCAGGCTCGCCTCGAAGACGGACGCGAGGCGGGTGCGCGTTTCGACGAAGGGTTCCAGGCGCGCACGTAACGCGGAATCCTGGCCGAGCAGGTTTTCGAGAGCGTGGCTTTCCTCGGGCGTCAGTTCGCCGTCGGCATAGGCCATCAGCATTTCGTCGGGTACGGCGACCATATCAACGCTCCCGAACAGTTGAGGCGGCAATTGGCAGAGGCTCGTGAGGCGCCTCGATGAGGGCGGCGTAGAGGGATTGTCGGGCGCGCGAGAGGCGGCTCATGACGGTGCCTATGGGGATGTCGAGAATGCTCGCCGCTTCCTTGTAGGAAATCCCTTCCACGCAAACCATGGCGATGAGGACCTGCTGATCTGGCGGGAGGCGGGCAATGCCTTCGTTAACGGCCGCGAGGGTGAGGCGGCTCTCGGTGACGTTACGACCATCTTCACCGGCGATGTTCTCGGCCTCGTCGAGCTGAAACTGCTCGCCGCGCGTCTTGCGACTGCGATGGTGGTCGACCCAAATGTTTTGCGCAATACGATACATCCAACTATCGAGGCTCGTTCCGGGCTTCCATTGATCCAGGTGCGCAAGGGCGCGCTCGCACGTGTCTTGTACGAGATCATCCGCTTTGTCTTTTTCGCCGGTCAGCGCCAGTGCAAATCTGCGCAGACGCGGCAGAAGTTCGATCATCCGCGATTGGATCTCGTCCATCACGGCCCCCCTTCCGCGACTGTTGGGTACAACGCTACCTCCCCTAGCTTATTCCTGAGAGCGGTGTTTTTGGGGCGAGTGTGGCTAACGAAGCGCAATTGAGGCCGCTCAGCCCAAAAGCCGGCCCTCGAGTTGGACGATGCAGCTTTCGATATTGTGAATAATTTCATCGGTTTTCTCCAGATCGCGCTCGATGGCGTCGAGATCGGGAAGGGGGGTGCGTTTACTAAAGGCGCGGGACACCCTGCGGAGCGTCGCGAACAGTCCGCGACGACGTGATTCGCGCAGATCGGCGGCTTCGGCCCGCTCGATGGTGCGGCGAGCGCTGCCCTCCTGCTTGGCAATCCGGCGCTTCAGAAGCGTCAGCTCCTTCTTCTTGTGCCGCAGCTCCTTGATCGCTGCCTTGGCTTCCGTTGCCGACTTCACCTCGACCAGCACCTCGGTGCCGTCGATCTTGGCGAAACGCATTTCTCTCAATTGCATGGGGATCCCCAGAGCGCCACGCGGCGGAACCTACACGCTGCCGCAGGGCGCGTCAGCAGATCTGCGGAGACAGAAACCGGGTGCGTTCGTAGTGCTAGCTCCTTGATCGGAGATCTTGTTATCGCAAAACCCGGTTTCCACATTCGCGGAAGCACTCTAAACCTTCCCGAATGTTCGTTTTCAACTCAAGGCGGCCTATTTCCACATGAGCCAATCGTCAGCCGAGACCAAAAGCCTCAAGGCGGCCATCGTGCCGGTCACGCCGTTCCAGCAGAACTGTACGCTGTTGTGGGACGAGGCGAGCAAGGTTGGCGCAGTCGTCGATCCGGGCGGGGACCTGGACGAGATCAAGGGTGCCATCGCGGAACTCGGGCTCAAGATCGAGAAGATCCTGCTGACGCACGGGCACATCGATCATGCGGGCGGGGCTGCGGAGCTCAAGCAAGCGCTGGGGGTCGAGATCGAAGGCCCGCACGTGGCCGACCGGTTCCTGCTCGACAATCTCGCCAAGCAAGGTGCTGCTTACGGCATTCCCGCGCAGCCGGTGACGCCGGACCGCTGGCTCGAGGAAGGTGACACCGTCACGGTCGCCGGCCATGTGTTCGAGGTTCTGCATTGCCCGGGGCATTCGCCGGGCTCGGTGGTGCTCGTCAACCGGGCGCACAAGTTCATGATGATGGGCGACGTGCTGTTCCGGGGCTCAATCGGGCGCACGGATTTTCCGTATGGCGATCACGATGCGCTGATCAACGCCATCAAGACCAAGCTGTTGCCGATCGGAGATGATTTCGCGTTCATCTGCGGGCACGGTCCGACCAGCAGCATCGGCGAAGAGCGGCGCACCAATCCGTTCATCAGCTAGGCGGATTCACGCTTCGGACTTTTCCTGCGCTGCCGATTCACGCCGCGGCCGATAGGAGCCGCGACGATCGGAGCGCGTGGGTTCGAAGCGATCAGGATGGTCGTTAGTGAGACCGGCTTGGGCCGTGATCTAGCGCGGATAGCGGATGTCGAGGCAGCCGAAAATACCGCATTCGTTGGCGGCGGTGCCGTAGCCGGTGAGGCTGCCGTCGTTCTCGGTGAGGTCGACCGTTTCAACGCGCAATGTTTCGGAGCAGCTGCGGCGGCAGGCGACCCAGCTGCCGCTCGGAAGGCGGACCTCATATCCCGTGCTGGTCGGGCGCACCGGGCCGGTCACGGTTCCGTTTCCGAAGCGGCTGACGGCGACTGCGACGTCGCGCTCGGGCTTGCGGCGCAGGAAACCGGCCTCAGCCGGAAGGGCTGCGAGCAGGAACACGGGGGCAGCGCCGAGCAAAACCAGCGTGAAAGCGGCAAGGGCCTGTCTGCTCGTCATTCTCGGCTCTCCTTCAATTCTAGGTCGTTTGGCGTTTAGCAGAGTCAGCCGTTCTTGGCGAACTGTAGATTGACGCCCCTGAACCCGGGGCCGCCCGTCGAAATCGAAACCGTCTGGCTGCCGCCATTGGTCGAGACCGACATCGAGCCCGAAATCGCGCCGCTGAACTTGAGGCTGAAGCCAGACTCGGTCTTGACGCCCGATATGTTGCCGACCTGGTTGAACTCGCGCTCTTCCCAGGTGCCGGTGATGTTGTTTCCGGCGCTCTTGAGATTGGCGCGCATGTTGATCTTGAACGAAGCATTGCCGCAGTTGATGGCCATCCCGAGGCCGGATCCGCCCGCCTTGGGATTGTAATAGCCTTTGCACTTCAGGCGCTCGGTTTTGCCGTTCTCGAGCTTCACGCTCCCGGTGCCGCCCCAGGCGCCGGCCAGAGCCGCGAAGGTGGCATCGTTGGCGTTGGACGGTATCGTCGTCGCGACAAGCGCGATGGTCGCTGCACAAAGTGCAGCAAAACGAGTTGCAGTCACGTCGGTCTCCCCTGGGCCTTCCGCACGGCCGGCAGTATCTGCTTTGTCTCTCAAAACACTCTTAGCACTGCCGTTAAATATTGCGATGTTCCCTGGGCAACACTGAGCATCGGGTTTTTTGGGTACGATGCTCGGTCGCGGCCGAAGGCGCTGCTCACGAAAATACTAACCATATGATTAATCAGTCTTTTCCTGGATGAGTCCAGGGAGCTTGGTGCCATTGGGGCCGATCTCCCGGACGGCGTCGCGGCAACTCCAGAGGTAAGCGAGGCGGCAAGGGTTCGGACCGCCGGCGGCATGGCAAATGCTGGCCTCCCGCCAAGCCAACAGCACCTTATCGGCTTCCTGATCAAAAGCCTGCCGGTCCTTGTCTACGTAAGTCGCCGGAAGCCGGGGGACGGCGGCGGTCGTGCTCAGTCCGTAACACACGAGGGCGGCGCCGAGGGCTTGGCCGTAGCGGGCGCCAGCCTCGCGAGGCTCCAGTTTTCCCACCGTTGCGGCCGTCGCGCTCGAAATCGCGCAAAGGCCGATCGCGCATGCCACGACGATTGGCTTCATCTCCGCCTCCCTTTGCCTTTTCGATCTCTACGGGGAACCGATTGCTCTGGATCGGCATCCCCGGCGGGTTTATTGGGGGCGGCTGCCACTTCTCCTGCTCGCTTGCGGGCGGAATTCCAGTCTCGGCTTGCAACAAGCCGGCAGACGGTTATGGTCGCGGCTAGAAACGATATAACGTTATTATGGGAGGTTTTTCGGATGCGGTCGGCTTGGTTCGGTCTTTTGGGAGCGGGGGTTGGCGGACTGTGCGTGTTCGTGGGGGCTGCCGCGGCGGACGATGCCGTGCGGCTGCCGGAGCGCAAGGCGGGTCTCTGGGAGCTGACCACGACCATGGACGAAGGGCTCGGACCCAAGGACCAGACGCTGACGCTTTGCGTCGATGCGGAGATGGAAAAAAACACCGTGACGGCGAGCCATCACGAGCACGAGAAGCAGTGCTCGAAGTACGAGGTGAAGAAGGACGGCGATAAGACCTTGGTCGACATGTCGTGCCAGTTCGCGAGCCGCCACGTAACCGGCCACACCGAGATGTCCGGCGATTTCCAAAGCTCGCTCGCGGTCAAGATCGAGAGCACGACGTCGGGAGATCACAACGGTCAGACGGTCGCCGTCAAACGTACGATCACGCAGACCGGCAAGTATCTCGGCGCGAGCTGCGGAGACCTCGCCGGCGGCGAAGCCAAGGGTGCGGACGGCACCAAGGTCATGGTGCAGTAAGTCTTAGCCGCTGCCATCCGGCGTCTCGCTCATCCGAAACAAAAAAAGACAGGTGCGGCGGAAGCCGCACCTGTTTCGTTTCGAGGGATTGTCGACGTACGGACTGGCGCGCCTGGCGGCAGCCCGAGGCTTTACCAGCGTGCACAGCCGCGATTGGCGACGCAGCGATGGAAGCGCCACGAACCCCAGCCAAAACGATCGGCGCACACATGACGTGCGACCCGGCAGCGATTGAAGTGCGGGCGGTGATGGCGATCCCAGTGGCGTCGACCGACCTCCTGAAGCATCGAGCTTTCAGGCATGGCCGACTGGTGCGCGCCGGCTGCCGGCAATGCGGCGGCGGATGCCATCTGCGGAACAAGCGCTGCTCCGGTGGCGATGGCCGCGGCGACGATGAAGGCTTTGAGTTTCATGTTGTTCTCCCTGGTAGTCGTTGGCCTCCGGCATGTGATTGTTTTTTAGGCCAGGGGGCATGGCGAAAGCGCGGCGTGGAGCTAACAGTTCGTTCAGGAAAACCCCAAGGTATGGAGGGGTTTCTTGGCTCGCTCGCGGTGCCATCGCGAGCAGCGCATTCCGATCGCGAGGCGGATCAGGAAACGCGGGCGCCGCCGGATGCGTTGGAGGGCTCGAGGCTCTCGACGAGGTCTTTCGCTTCCTTGAGGCCAAGACCGAGTGCGGCGCGGGCGACCCGGATGGCTTCGATTTTCCGGTCGTCGGCGAGAAGCGTTTCGATCTCGGTGCGTAGTTCCGCCGAGGGAAGCGCGATGGTGTCGCTGCTTGCTTCTTGCGCGTGCCGCTCCCTGCGCCCGCCCGCCGTGACGCGGCCGATCACGATCCCGATCGCGAACGCCAAGAGCAACGTCAGAAGCGAATAGCCGGGTTCGATAGCGGACATGGTTTTGTACAGGGCTGTTTTTGGCCAAGGCTGTTGCCGCGGCGCGAGAGCAGCGGCGGATCGAGATCACTTTAGAGGAAAGAGGGCAGGCCCAACAATCGGCTCGGGTGATGAAACTTCCGGTCGGGTGGTTCGTAGTCCCTCAAGGCGTGTGTTTTGGGCGCATGCCGGACAAAAGCGAGATCTGGGAGAGGACGATGCAAGGGCTCGTTGCGTGGTTGATCGATATGCCGGAACGGCGCTCGGCCGTATTCCATTGGTTGCCGCCGCTCTTTGCGCGGATCGTCGTCGGCTGGGTGTTCCTATGGACCGGCTGGGCGAAGCTCAACAACCTGCCCCAGATGATCCAGAATTTCCGGGAATGGGGGATCCCGTGGCCGGAGGTCATGACGCCGTTCGTATCGGGCGTGGAGTTCTTCGGCGGCTTGCTGCTGCTCATCGGGCTCTTTACGCGGCTCGCTGCGACGCCGCTCGTGATCGTGATGATCGTCGCGATTGTTTCGGCGAAGCTCGACCAGGTGAATTCCCTCGAAACGCTGCTCGGATTCGAAGAGGTGGCCTACATGGCGCTGTTCGGATGGCTCGCGGTAGCGGGGCCGGGTCCGGTGTCGCTCGATGCGCTGCTACAGCGGCTTTATTCGCGTGAGCCGGTTGTGAGGCCGCTTCGTGCGTGATGGTGTTTTCCGTTCCCCGCGGGGGCTTGTTCACGCTCGATCACGAAGCGTGTGTTGCCTCGCACCGCCATGTGAAGGGGAGTGATTGGCGGTCGCTCCGGTTTGTCCCTATGTCTTAGTCATCGAAGGCTCGCGGATAATCTGCGGTGCCAAAGCATCCGATAAACGGAGAAAATCCATGAAAATCTGGACCGCTCCCGAAGTGCGCGAGCAGAACGTCGGCCTCGAGGTCACGAGCTATCTGCCGGCCGACATCGACATCATCTAACGCGCCGACGAACGCGTTCACAGAGTGAGGGCCAAGCTGCCTGTTTCCCTGCAGCCGGCTTGGTCTCCGCATTCTTCTCACATCTCACAAAAGGTCATTCCATGATCCGTGTTCTGTCCCTTGCCGCGGCGCTTGCCGCCGGCACGAGCTTTTCTGCGTTTGCCGCCGAGACCAATTCCGGGGCCGCACTCCATAGCCTGTTCACCGAAGTGCAGGCCCGCCAGCATCTGCTTCATCTCGGCTACACAGACGTGTCGCCGATGAGCAAGGATGCCGACGGCAAGTGGATAGGCACCGCGACCAAGGACGGCAAGGTGCGTGGCGTTGCGGTCGATATCCGCGGCCCGGTGCCCACTTCAAAGACAATCACGAACTAGCGTTTTTCCTTCCGCGTGAACATTCGATCCCAGAGTCGACTCGGCGCCCGTTGCGAGACGGGCGCTTTTTTTGTGATCTGACACTCAGATGTCGCAAGAGCGGAAACGGCGGCGACTTTACTGGGTGCAGTTGCGTTTTTGGCTCTCCCCTTGCGCCGCGTTGCATGTTGCGCGGCGGCTCCCTACATGGCGGAGCACACGATCACAGGGGATACCAACGCGATATGAGCAAGATTTCAGCGGACCTTTCGGGACGTTTTGCGATCGGCGGCGATCTGTCTGTGCGCCGTCTCGGATATGGCGCCATGCAGCTCACCGGTGAGGGGAGATGGGGCGAGCCGCCCGATCCGGCGGAAGCCATCCGCACGCTGAAACGCTTGCCTGAGATCGATGTCGATTTCATCGATACGGCCGACAGCTACGGCCCGGAAGTCAGCGAGCGGCTGATCCGTGAGGCGCTTCATCCCTACAAGAATATCGTCATCGCCACGAAGGCTGGTCTGGTCCGCCCCGGCCCGAGCACGTGGGTTCCGGTGGGGCGCCCGGAATATCTGCGCCAGCAGGTGAAGCTGAGCCTCAGGCGGCTCGGCGTCGAGCGCATCGATCTCTGGCAGCTTCACCGCATCGATCCAAAGGTGCCGCAAGCAGAGCAGTTCGGTGTGGTCCGCGACATGCAGAAGGAGGGGCTGATCCGGCACGTGGGATTGAGCCAGGTCAGCGTCGCCGAGATCAAGGCCGCGCAGGCCGTGTTCAAGGTCGCGACGGTGCAGAACCTCTACAACCTCGTGGATCGCAGCAGCGAGGATGTGCTCGACTATTGCGAAGCGCAGGGGATTGGGTTCATTCCGTGGTTTCCGCTGGCGTCGGGTTCGCTCGCAAAGTCGTCGGCGCTCGAGCGCATCTCGAAGCAGAGCGGCGCCTCGCCGAGCCAGATCGCGCTGGCGTGGCTGTTGAAGCGCAGCCCGGTGATGCTGCCCATCCCCGGCACCAGCAAGGTCAAGCATCTCGACGAGAACGTCGCGGCTGCAGGCGTGTCGCTCAGCGACAAGGATTTCGCGGAACTCGACGCGCTCGGCCGGAAGGCAGCGAACGAGAACGTTTGATCGCTTGGTTGCGACCGAGGCTTCAAGTGAGCCTCGGTCGCATTCCGCTTAAGCGTGTCTTGCTGCGGTTGCCACCGCTATGGCGGTGTAGGAAGCGCTTGCGAGGATCTCGGTCGGCACGTCCGAATAGTCGATGCGTTGCTGCGGCGGCGGAGTTGTCTCGCGCAGTGCGGACCGGCCGGCTGCTGCCGCGATCGCAACCTCTGTATAGGACGCGTTTGCCGGAGCGGCGTTACCGTTGTCGTAGCCTGCGGGTCGAGAAATCTCCAGCGGCGGGAGACCGCGCGTCGCGCGCGCGGCGTTGGCGACGGCGATCGCGGCATAGGATGCGCCTGGCGATACAGTGGCTGCCTCGTTCGCGTAGTCGATGCTTGCCGGATTAGCGGGTGCGACAGCTGCTGCTTGCGGCGGAAAGCGCGTGGCTTCGGCCAGGGCGATGGCGGTGTACGACGGTTGCGGTGCGGCCTGGATCGGGGCCGGCCGGGGCGGCGCGGTTGGCGGGAGCGGAGCGGGTTGCTGGGGGCGAAGCGTGTGGACCTCGGCGCTCGACCGGATCGGTGCCGGGACGACGGCGGCGGCCGGGGCGGCAGCTGTGACCTCGGGCTTCCTGCGACTTGCAAGGCGGCGGAAAAGGAAAACTACAAGCGCCAGCCCCAATACGGCAGAGCCCAATAAAAACATTGTTTCTTCAGGGCTTAGTTGTCCCATCGGCGTTTCCCCTCATGCTTTTTCGTGCGCTCTTCTCGGGCGGTTTCGCGGCGTCCGGAGGTGCACTTTTGTATGAGGGGATCTCACTCGAATTGTCCGCCGACCGATATTGGACTTTTGGACAGCGCTTGGTCGCCTCTTGCGGCGATAGGTAAAGCCCGCCGGTCCACGTTGCGGACCGGCGGGCTCTCGTTCATTCCAGGAATTCCAGGCGCGACGGCGCTACGCCGCTAGCTGTGCGCGGTCGTGCTTTCCTTCCTCGACCTCCTCGATGATCTTGGCGACGAAAGCATCGAGGTCGCCGGGATTGCGGCTCGTCACGATGCCCTGATCGGTGACCACCGCTTCGTCGCGCCAATCGGCACCGGCATTGAGGAGGTCGGTTTTGATCGAGGCGTAGGACGTCGTCTTGCGGCCGCGCACGGCGTTGGCTTCGATCAATAGCCATGGCGCGTGGCAGATCGCGGCGACGGGCTTGCCGGACGCCACGAAGGCCTTGATCAGTTTCATTGCTTCGGCATTTCCGCGCAGGCTATCCGGGTTCATCTGTCCGCCGGGCAGAACGAGCGCGTCGTAGAAGCTTTCCGACGCGTCGGACAGTTCGCGATCGACGGCAACGCCCGCGCCCCAGTCCTTGTTCTTCCAGCCGCGGATCTCCTTCTTGTCCTTGCGCTCCTTGGGGGCGGCCACGTGGACGAGGGCGCCGGCTTCCTTCAGCTTCGCGCACGGCACCTCGAGTTCCGATTGCTCGAAACCGTCGGTGGCGAGGATCAGGATTTTCGCTTTCGATATTTTCGGCATGAAGCCTCCTGTCGTTGCTTTGGGGACAGGACAAAAACGGGTCAATCGAGGCTGGGTTCCGAATTTTCGTCGGCTCATTTTCCGTCCGTCATTGCAGGCGCCAAGGGCCCGGGTGGGCTGCCGGGCGGACGATGCAGGAAGGTCATGGTCAGGAAGGCGCCGGCCCAGGAGCCGATGGCCGCGAAAACGATGTAAATCCAGTTGTTGGTATAGGAGATGACCGCAAACGACGAGAGTACATACCAGAGGCTGCTCCAGTTGGCGGCCCAGATGCGGCGCCGGGCAATGACGGCTGAGGTGAACAGCACGTAGACCGCATCGGTAGCCGCCGTCGCCAATGTAACGCCTGCCGCGAGCAGGAGATCGATTTCAGGAAGAGTTATTCCAGAGCTACTGGCTTGAAGAAGCATGTCCGGCCTCGCTTCCATGATTTGGAACGGGCTCAGGGTGCGGCCGCGCGCGGCCGAGATCAAGGACGGCGCTGAAACACGGCTAAATCGGTATGCTGTTTCTTTTGGGACAGATGGGGAAGGCAATATCTGGCAGCGGTCGTTCGCTTCTTCTTTTCAGGGCTTCGCTTATGTCCCCCATTCAAATCACGAAGATCACGGCTGGCGTGCATGTCGCTCTCGTCGCGGCGGGCGTCTACTACGCCGTCCGCGTGCACAACTTCACGCCGCTCTCCGAACTGCCTAACACCGATATGACCGTGTTTTCTGCGCTGGCTTTCCCGCCCGCGTTGGCGGCCTTGATCGGCTTGTGGCTCGCGCGGGGCGAGAAGGCCAGCCGGCTGCTTGCGATCGGGCAATGCGTTGGGCTTCTTGTGTTCGCGGTTGCCTTCGCGATGGTGCTCGCAAGCGACGAGCCGCTGGCGCCACTGCTGCTCGTTGTCGCCTCGTTGTGGCTGGCCGTTGGGTTCGCCGTTCTGCTGCTTTTCGTCTGGCTCGTGGGACGCTCCGCATCCGCCGGCGCAGGTTGATCGCGCGCAAAGTACGATCCGATTTCGATGCGCGCCTATTGGCCGAAAGTCGGGCCCTGGACCGATAGTCCGTGCTAAGCCGAATCGGCTATCTCGGTCGTATGATAAAGCTTCGAAGCACCTCTTCCGAACCGGCTGTCGCGAGCGAGACGGCTTCTTCCGCAGCTGCGACGGCGAACGCGCCGTCAGGCGACGCTGCCGTGCAAGGCTTCGTACGCCGGTTCGCCGAGGAGGCGACGGGCGTCGGGCATCAGATCATCGACATCGCCTGCAACATCAGAGAACTCGGCGATCGCGTCCAGGGCCAGAATGCTCAGATGCAGGAGATCGGGTCGGAGATGCGGGCGCTTGGTACCGAAAACCAGCGCATCGCGGACGGTGCGCATGCGAGCCTCGCAGTGGCGCAGCGCGCCAACGACGACGTTTCGCAATCGGCCGCGGCTGTCCGCTCGTCGCTCGACAGCATCCAGAGACTGGTCGCGACCGTCTCAGAGCAGCGCGAGCTTCTGCAGGTGTTGCAAGAGGCGCTCGGCAAGGTCTCCAAGGTTGCGGCTGGGATCGATGCCATCACGCGGCAGACGAACCTCCTCGCGCTCAATGCCACGATCGAAGCGGCCCGGGCAGGTGCTGCCGGACGCGGGTTCGGCGTCGTCGCGGCCGAGGTGAAAGCGCTTGCCGGGCAGACGGCGCAGGCGACCAGCGAGATCGCGGCGACGGTTGGCGATCTCACCTCGAAGGCCAATCTCCTGATCGAGAAGGGGCGGCACAGCGCGGAGCTGGCGCGCGCCGTCGACGAGAGCGCGTCGGTGATCTCCGGCACGTTCGACTCCATCGAAGGGACGGTCGGCAATCTCGTCGCGCAATCGTCCGATATCCAGGCGGCGGCCTCGGCGATCGACGCGCGCAGCCGGTCGCTGCTCACGGGCGTCGAGCAGGTGATGGAGGGCTTCAAGCTTTCAACCGCCAATATCGGCCGTGTCGGCACCCGCGTCGGTGAATTGCAGCTCGCGGGTGAAGCGCTGATCACGACGAGCGTGGAATCGGGTGTGAAAACCAAGGACTCGCCGTTCGTGTTCGAAGTGGTGCGCCGCGCGGAGGTGGTGTCGGAAGCCTTGCAGGCCGCACTCGATCGCGGGGTCTTTTCGATCGAGGCGTTGTTCGATCGGAATTACCAGGCGATCGCAAACTCAAATCCGCAGCAGTTCAAAACGGCCTACATCGATGCGTTCGATCGCATCGTCACGCCGATCATCGACGAAGCGTTGCAGTTCGACGGCAAGGTGGTGTTCTGCGCGCCGGTCGACGTCAACGGCTACCTGCCGACGCACAACAGCAAGTTCTCGAAGCCGCAAGGCGTGGATCCGATCTGGAACGCCGCCAACTGCCGGAACCGGCGTATCTTCAACGATCGCGTCGGGCTCGGCGCCGGCAAGAACCAGAAGCCGTTCCTGGTGCAAACCTACATGCGCGACATGGGCGGCACGTTCGTGCCAATGGTCGACGTGTCGGCCCCGATCATGATCCAGGGCCGCCACTGGGGCGGGCTGCGGTTGGCGTATTCCGCTTGATCTGCGGCGGCCGTCAATGGCTCACGCAGACTGCTTGCTGGCCGCTGTCTGTTGCGAACGGCGCGTCGAGACATAGAGAACGCTCAGCAGCAAGGCCAAGGTAATCAGAGACGCGTTTTCTCTCGGGAGGTTGAGGCCGCCTAGATCGATCGGCTTCGTGAGAAAATCGCCGAATGTCGCACCGAATGGGCGCGTGAACACGAATGCGATCCAGAACAGCAGGACGTCATTCACGCGCGTCAGATAGTGCAGCGCCGCCACGACGCCGATCACGCCCGCCGTAACCAAAGCGCCCTGAATGAAGCTCAGGCCGCCCTCGTCAACGAGGAAGTCTCCAAACGCGGTTCCGAGACTGTTCGAGAACAAGACGGCAATCCAGAACAGGATTTCTATGTCTCGGCGCAGTATTGGAGTCACGCTGAGGTTCCGGTCGCGCCAGTACCAGATCGCGAGAGTGAGCAGGAGGCCCGAGGTCAGCACGACCGAGCCCCAGAGATATCCAAGCCCCAGCGAGCGATCCATGAAATCCGAGATTTCGGTTCCTGCAGTCGTCGTGGCGACGATGGCCGTCCAGAACATCAGCGGGCGATAGTCTCGGCTGATCTGAAAATATACGATGATCGCCAATGCGGAGAAGGTGATGGCGAGCCCGGCGTAGTACCCCAGGCCGAGGGTCATCGAAATGAAGTCTCCCGCCGTTTCGCCAAGTGTGGTTGCGAGGATCTTCATGATCCAGAATGCCGGCGTGATTGCTGCCACCTTCGACGCAGTGCTCGCATCGCCGGATTCAAGTGCATCCATGCTGCAATCCTGTTTGCTATGGCCGCGACGGTCTAGCCGTCGCACGATGTCGCGGACGGAAGGAGTGACCGTGCTGCCAAAAGCTGACAGGCACCTGAACGTTTGCTGATCGGCGTTCGGACTGCGCAGGCGTGACAACGGCTTCAGGCGCTGCGTGATCTCGGGGCCCTGACGATGTTGAACAACGTCAGGTCCTGCGAACTTGCGATAGGATGCGGATCGCTGTCAGCTTGAGATGCTACCGGTGGGCTTGGCGGCGGCTGTCGTCGGTGGGGTGATGCCCATCGATACGTAAACGCTCATGAGTTCGTCGATGCCGCCTTCTGCCGGCTCGACCCATTTCGCGGGGACGTAGATCAGCGCGCCGCCGAACGGTACCGGCGCGGAGGGGACGAGCACGCCGAGATACTCCTCGCCGCCGAGGGTGATCGGCGTCTTGGATGGCAAGAGGGCGAGGACGGCTGCTCCCGGCTTGCCGCCGAAATAACACCACGCCGGGCTCATGCTCTTCAGGCTGTCGCCGTTCTTGGTGTCGACGATCGAGACGAAGCGGCTCGACATATCATAGACGTTCGAAATCAGCGGCACGCGGCGGATGATGCTGTCGAAAATGCTGGCGACCAAAGCGCCGAGGCGGGAGTGGACCAGAAGTCCCAGGGCGTAGATCGCGCCGATGATCAGCCCGAGGCCGATCAAGTAAGGCACGATCTCGGATGGCCCGATGCCGAAGCCGAGCGAGGAGAGAAACCTGCCGAAGGCGCTGGTCGGTCCCAAGTACTGGTTGAGCAGCGACAGCAGCCATGCCGTTACGAAGATCGTGAGCAGAAGTGGCAGGGCGGCCAGAAGACCCGCGATGAAGATGCGCCCGATTTTGCCCATTGTGATTCCCCAAGCTCTTTGGTCGCTTAGCGTGTGCGACGGGTCGGGTGGCGTCAAGGACTGTGCGGCGGCGGACGGTGCGGCCTCGTTGCGTTCTACGTGTCAGCGGAGCCACGGTTGCGTTCGATTCCACTGCTTGTGATGGAATCCTTTGGATCGGCGTCTGTGCGAAAATGCATTTCGGCGTAAAGAATAACCCTCGGTGAAATTACGGAGGGCTCCGCCCATGTTTCGTCTTGCGATTCTTTCGATTGCCGCAGCGGTTCTGTGCACTCAGGGCGCCGAAGCAGGCTGCCGCACCGTAGTCGGCTCGGCCGATATGGTCACGCGCGACCTCGCCAAGTTCATGGCCAATGCCGCGCTCAAGAACGCCATCGAAGCCAAAGGCTTGAAGCCGTCGGGACAAATCGCTCTGACCTGCCGCGACGATACTCTCACGACGTACTGCAAGGCCTCGCGCCCGGCCTGCGGCTGATCCCGGCATTTGGAGCGGGTGATTTGCCCGCTCCAATCCGCATCCCGATACCCTCCGAAAAGATGCTAGGCTCGCGATCGCGCCTCGGGGGGAGCGCCCGCATGCATCCCAATCGGATCACCAAGATCGCCGCGGCCCTGCACGTCGGGTTGGTGGGCGCGGCCGCCTATTACACGACGCGCGTGAACAATCACGCGACGCTGTCCGAGATTTCCGCCAAAGAACTGACCGCGATCTGCGGGATGGCGTTGCTGCCGGTGCTGTCGGCGTGGATTGGATTGCAACTCGCGCGTTCGAGCGCGTCGCGTTGGTTGCTTGCGATCGGACAGGTCGCGGCGCTGTCCCTGTTCGCAGCGACGTTCGTGCTCGTGCTTCGCAGCGTCGAGCCGATGGCCCCGCTACTCCTCTTTCTCGTCTCGTTGTGGCTTGCCGTCGGGCTTCTGGTTCTGCTGTTCGTCGTCTGGATCGTGGGGCGGCAGGGACAGTGAGGCCGCCGCTTGCGTGTCTGCGCTCTACACGAGGCGATCGAGAATTTTTTGAATTTCGGACGGCGTGAAGGCGCGCAGGGTTTGCGTGCGGACGAAACCACGTGCGGCGACGCTCATGGAAAGAGACGTGGCTGTTTCGTCGTCTGGCGCCTCGCAAATGGTCACGACGTCTGTCGGCCCAAGCGTCCAGTACATGTCCTTCACGGTGACGCCGGCCTTCTTGGCCATCTCCTTGAACTTGTCGGCCCGGCTGACGGTGTCTTTGACGTCATGGGCGCCTTTTTCGGTGAAGGAAGCGAGCACGACATAGGTTGGCATGGGAGCCTCCTCGGTTAGGTGCTCCGCCCCGCCTCGTCGCATTTTACCGGTTTCATTCTGGGAGCGGTAGCGGTCGCGCTCTCAAATCGGGTTGTTTGCAAGCGCCGCCTTCGCGCCTTCCTTGTTTTCGAACTCGAAATTGGATCCGGCCGACATACATAAATTTAGACGGCCATGCGTTGCGGCCGGAAATTCATGTTTTTCGCATAAATTCAATCCAGAGAGGTCCGCCATGAAAGTCAAAGACGCAATGCACAAAGGCGTCGAGTGGGTTGGCCCGGATACGCCGATCACCGAGATTGCAAAGTTGATGCGCGGCCGGGACATCGGCGCGGTGCCGATCGGCGATAACGACAAGCTGATCGGGATGGTGACGGACCGCGACATCGTCTGCAGCGGTCTGGCGAAGGATGGCTTCGATCCTGGACGGTCGACGGCGCGTGACGTGATGACATCCGGAATCCATTGCTGCCGGGACGACGACGATCTGACAAAGGCCGTCGCGCACATGGAATCGCTGCGGGTTCGCCGCTTGCCGGTGATCAACAAGAGCAAGCGCATGGTCGGCATTCTGAGCCTGGGCGACCTAGGCCACACGGCTCAGCGCGAGGTGGTGGCCGAGTACGTGAAGAGCGTGTCGGCGCATCATCATTGATTGTGCCGGTGCGGTGCACCTATTGGCCCCTTGGGCACGCCTAAAGACGCCTAACGCCTCGGCCGCCCGGTTTTCTTGGAGCGGCCGCGGCGGGTCAACTCTTGTCTTCTGGAGATGACGGAGAGGCGGATGTTCACGAGGATCCGATCGCGGCGTGGATCTCTGTGCAGTGCCGGACAAGGCCGGGATTGGACGAGACGAACGCTTTGAGCGGGGTGTCGATGTCATAGAAGAATATGTTTGCGGTGAAGCCGTAAATGGCGGCATCGATGCTGGCCGGCTCGGCTCCGTGGACGTAGCCGCTCGGCGGGATCAGGTTTGCCAGAACGCGCAAGTCGGCGAGCCCGCGTGCGTAGGCAGCGTCAGGGGAATAGCGGCCGATACCCTGGAAATAGTAGCGCTGGAAATTGAACTCCTGTGCCTTGCGAATTCCCTCTTCGGTGAGAGCGGGGTGTTCGCGTCTCAGGGCTGCGCTGAAGGCTGGAAAGTAGCGCTCATCCTTCCAGCGCGAATACGACATGACCCAGTAGAGGTCGTCGAGTAGGCGCGTGACCATCAGGTCGGTGTCGCGCTGGGCGCTGCTCAGTCCGTCATCGATGGTCAGGCGGTATTTGCGAACGAGATGCGCGATGATGGCGTCGCTGTCGCCGATCGTCTCTCCGTCATCGACGATGTAGGGAAGCTGGCCACGCGGCGCTTGCGACGCGTCGAAGAGGTGTTCGTGCAAGAAGGGCACGCCAGTAAGCTTGAGAAAGGCAAACACCTTGAGGCCGTAGCCGTTGTTGTCGGCAACGCCAAACAGCTCAGGGTAGGAATAGAGCGTGATCATGCTGCTTTCCACGCCCGGATCGGTGTCGGTCGTGTGGCGGTGTCAACTTCCCGGGCGGCCGGCTTTCTTGGGGCGGCCGCGGCGGGCTTTTTTTCTCGGCGTCATGCGTCGGCCTGCGTGCCGGCAAGTCCAGCTTACATTTTTTTTTGTGGGGCGTGCGCGGCAGTCAAGTGCGGCGTCGAAATTCGCCTTAAATTAAGCGCTAGCTTTCTCTGCTCCGCGCAAAAAGCATTGATAATGCTCCTGCAGGCGCGAACGATAGCAATCTATGATTGCCTCCCTAACCTCCGCCTCAACGATTTCACCAGTTTGTCCATGTCAGAATGGAATGAGCTGTGCCTTATGTCCAGTCCATTGCGAAAGGCCAGTTCCTTTAGTGGCTCCGGCAGTGTTTCCACGCGAGGCATAGGTGCTCCGCCAACGGTTATGGGAATTACTGGGATATCGCGCTGTAAGGCGGTTGATATCTCAATTCTAACGAAGTCATTTGGATTATCGAGGCGCCTCCGACCGTTCTCGTCACAGGCGTTTAGCCAATCGCGACCTATGATTGCGAGCATGACATCGGATTTGCCTACTTCGTCGCTGATGTATTTTACGAAATTTACTCCCAATGGGATGGCGTCAACATCCATAAATATTAGTTCTTTGCCGAACTCTTTCTCCAGTCTGTCGTGAACGCGTCCGGTGTGTCCTGAGCTATCCTCTCTGCGATAACTTATAAATACTTTTTTTGTCATCACGGATTTTGTTTGTGATGCGCTGTTTTTCGCTGTTTTGTGGTGTTGGATGGATTTCGGAAAATCTTTAGCCCTCTCTCGGAGAGGGTTGCTGTGTCGTGCTATGTCCAGCCGATCTAGGTTGGCCTCCTGTAAAAAATGAAATGCGTAACTTTCGTTTTCTGAAAATATTGCGATTAGAACTTCTAGTCCTGTTACCATGTCTTTTGCGGACGATTGTACCTGGACGACGGCGCGATGAATTACGCGTTGAAAGCCTGTCGTTGGCTGTGCCTCAGTTGGCGTGTTTGTTCGATGTTGTCCAAGTTCTTGATCTAGATAATTTGTAGTTTGAATGCGAAGTGCGTCTAGATTGCCATTGCATGCGCGCATGGCTTTTGCTGCGTCAGCATCATCGATCAAAGCTAGGAGAAGGTGCTCAAGTGTGGCGTACTCTTGATTGCGCTCATTTGCGTACTCAAGCGAACGGTGCAGAGTGCTTTCCAAAGTTTTCGAGAAGGACGGCATGCGTCTGAGCCTCACGGTCTGACGGAACGTGAAAGGTCGAGAATCGTATGTAAGCGTGAAAACGCTTTGTACCGCTACCGATAAAATTTTGTAGCTGGCTGTCTATTGCCCTGGTCTCCCGGTTTTCTTGGGGCGGCCGCGGCGGGCTTTCTTCTCGGCGTCGTTCTCGATGTCGCGCGTGATAGTGGGCTTAGGCACCGAGAGATCAGGTTTCTTTGGCAAAGGTCCGGCCGCCTTCTTCACGGCGAGCGACGCGTGCGGGCCCATTTCATCGAGCGTCGGCTTGTGCGGGCCGCGCACGCCTTCTCCGAATGCGCCGGCTTTGGTTCTGGGATCGACATCGGGGCGTCGCGGTAGCGGGCGATCGGTTCCGGGACCCATGTCGTCGAGCGACGGCTTCTTAATGCGAGAGGTGGACTGCGCATAAGTCGGCTGCACGGGCTCGTAGTCCGTGGCGATGCGCGATTCTGCCTCCGCATTTCCTTTGCGTGAGCTCTTGTTTTCCGCGAGCACGTTGGCATTGCCCGCGAACTTGCGGTCGCCTTCGAAGCGGCCGGCCTTGTCCTCGACGTTGGACTGGCGCGCGAGCGGGTCGTCGGCAATCGCAAGCTCGGTCTCGCGCAGGCGCTTGACCTCGTCGCGCAGACGCGCGGCGGTTTCGAATTCGAGATCGGCAGCGGCTTCCTTCATGCGCCGTTCCATGTCCTCGATGACGGCCGCGAGGTTGTGGCCCACGGTCGGGCTGTCGGCGAGGCCGGCATCGACGGTGACGTGATCCTGCTCGTAAACGGACGACAGCACGTCGGCGATGTTCTTTTTTACGCTCTCGGGCGTGATGCCGTTGGCGACGTTGTAGGCCGTTTGCTTCTCGCGGCGCCGAGTGGTTTCGGCCATGGCGCGTTCCATCGAGCCGGTGACCTGATCGGCGTAGAGGATGACGCGGCCGTCGACGTTGCGGGCGGCGCGGCCGATGGTCTGTACCAGCGAGGTTTCGCTGCGCAAAAAGCCTTCCTTGTCGGCGTCGAGAATGGCGACGAGCGCGCATTCCGGAATGTCGAGGCCCTCTCTCAGCAGGTTGATGCCGATCAACACGTCGAAGGCGCCGAGGCGCAGGTCGCGGATGATCTCAATGCGCTCCAGCGTTTCGATGTCGGAGTGCATGTAGCGCACGCGGATGCCGGCCTCGTGCATGTATTCGGTCAAGTCCTCGGCCATGCGCTTGGTCAGGGTGGTGACGAGCGAGCGGTAGCCGCGCTTCGCGACGGTGCGTACCTCGTCGAGCAGGTCGTCGACCTGGCTCTTTGCGGAGCGGATCTCGACCGGCGGATCGATGAGGCCGGTCGGCCGGATCACCTGCTCGGCGAAGCTGCCGCCGGTTTCGTTCAGTTCCCAGTCGCCGGGCGTCGCGGAAACCGCGACGGTCTGCGGGCGCATCGCATTCCACTCCTCGAAGCGGAGCGGGCGATTGTCCATGCACGAGGGAAGGCGGAAGCCGTATTCCGCGAGCGTCGCCTTGCGCCGGTAGTCGCCGCGGAACATGCCGCCGATCTGGGGCACGGTGACGTGGCTCTCATCGACGAACACGAGAGCGTTGTCGGGCAGGTATTCGAACAGCGTCGGCGGTGGGTCGCCGGGGTTGCGGCCGGTGAGGTAGCGCGAATAGTTCTCGATGCCGGCGCAGGAGCCTGTCGCCTCCATCATCTCCATGTCGAACACCGTGCGCTGCTCCAGGCGCTGGGCCTCCAAGAGCTTGCCGGTGTCGTACAACTCGTTGAGGCGCTGCTTCAGCTCAGTCTTGATTTGCTTGATCGCCTGCTGCAGCGTCGGCTTCGGCGTCACGTAGTGCGAGTTGGCGTAGATCTTCACCAGCGCGAGATCGTCGGTCTTCTGGCCGGTCAACGGGTCGAACTCGGTGATGCTTTCCACTTCGTCGCCGAACAGAGAGATGCGCCAGGAGCGGTCCTCGTAGTGGGCGGGGAAGACCTCGATCGTGTCGCCGCGCACACGGAAGTTTCCGCGCACGAAGGCGGCGTCGTTGCGACGATAGTGAAGCGCCACGAGGTCGGCGAGAAGTTGGTCGCGCGAGAGCCGCTCGCCGACCTTCACGGCGAAGGTCATGGCGGTGTAGGTCTCGACCGAGCCGATACCGTAAATGCACGAAACGGAGGCGACGATGATGACGTCGTCGCGTTCGAGCAGGGAGCGTGTCGCCGCGTGACGCATGCGGTCGATCTGCTCGTTGATGTCGGCTTCCTTCTCGATGTAGGTGTCGGTGCGCGGGACGTAAGCCTCCGGCTGGTAATAGTCGTAGTAGGAGACGAAGTACTCGACGGCGTTGTCCGGAAAGAAGCTTTTCATCTCGCCGTAGAGCTGGGCAGCGAGGGTCTTGTTGGGAGCCAGGATCAGTGCGGGGCGCTGGGTTGCGGCGATCACCTGCGCCATCGTGAAGGTTTTGCCGGAGCCGGTAACGCCGAGCAGCACCTGGGTGTGCTCGTTCTCGTTTACACCCCCCACGAGGTCGGCGATGGCGGTCGGCTGATCGCCTTTCGGTTCGAATTCGGAGACCACCTCGAAGCGGCGGCCGCCCTCGCTTTTTTCCGGGCGCTCGGGCCGGTGCGGCATGAACATCGGCATCGCGCCGGAGACCAGCGGATGCGAGGCGATCATCGGCTGGCGGGCCAGGATCTCGTTCGCCCTCTCGGAGCGCTCGTGCGGGCGCGTCAGGATCGCATTGAGGCTGTCGCCCAGGCTTTCGCCGGCGGCAGCGCGCGGCGGCAGGGGGCCCTGTTGGCGGAGGGCCGGAAGCTGCTTTTTCGTGGACGCTTCGGCTTCGAGCCGGGCCTGGTCAGCGAAATAGGCGGGCGCATACTCGCCCAACGGTCCGGATGCGGTGAATGACCCTTGCGGCGCCTCGCCGAAGCCAGGCGTTCCAGCCTGTGTCTCCACAGGCGGCGCCGCGGGCTTGCCGGAGCGGCCGCGCGAGGCGCGGGGCGCTTTCGTGGCGCCGGGGGATTTCGGGGTTTTTGCCATGGGCCGAATATGGCGCGGGGATGCGAGCAAGGGAAGGGTGGGAGCGCACCGGGCCGCAGGCATCTGGCGGGCAAGCGTGGCAGGGGCTGGGTCAATACGAAGCTGGTGTATTCGTTATCGATACCCGGCCGCCTTCCAGCGAGGGGTGATAGCGATCCGGAGGACCTAGCCCGGGTCGGGCTCACCTCAATCCGGCACCTGGTGGTCCACTTTCATACGGATCGGTGACCCGGCTTGCGCCCGGCGTTCGCGCCGCCCATCTGCTGAACAGGGTCGGTTTCAGGAGATGCGCTATGCCAAAAGTCTTTCTGATGGCGCTGACCGCGGTCGGCGTTGCCACACTGCAATTTTCCGTCATGGCCCAAACGGCCAATGCCGCCATCGTCTGCAAAGACGGTTTCCAGAATTCGGACGGCAACTGGATCTCGACGCCCTATTGCAACGATGCGCATCTGGCGCAGCTCGCACGCAATCTAGGGGTCAAGGTGTCTGACGAAGAGCTCCGCGCCAACCCGGCGAAGAAAGACGAGGTCTGCCGATTTATTGGCAATATTGGTCCGGGTTCCGAATATTGTCCCGATGAGAGTGGTGGCCGGGACGGCGGTCACTGACCCTATTCCGTTTGATACCTTCTCGGGCCGGGTGGCTGGAACTTTCGGCCGAAGATGTTCGCTGCGTCCCGCAGCGGCTGACAAGAGGGCATGGGCGGTCTGATCTGTTGCCCTGGAGTCACAGTTTTGAAGTTATGATGCGGTGTGACCGGGAAAGCGGGCGCCCTGCCCTTTGATTGCCTCGATTCCTGTACCATGTTGTTCTCAAACGATTACTGACTTGGATGGATCGGTAATGAAAGCAACTATTTCAGCGATGGCGTTCGGCGCCCTGACGCTCCTCGGATCGCAGGCGGCCTTGGCCTTTACCTATGAAAATCAGGGGACCACGCAGCCGACGACCTCGGGGCAGTCCCAGACGAAAGCGGGTTACTTGGATACCGATCCGGGTTCTCTGATGCCGCCGATCGGGCAGTCGATTGGTAGCACGGGCTACGATTTCGGACCGGGCGCCTTCAACAACGGTATGGCCCAGCAGCCGACTCGCGGCAGCTCCGTCGGACCGAGCTGGCTCTATCCGCCGGGCAACTGAGCCGCTCTGCGGTTTGGATGATCTGAATTCTAAAAGCGCGCTTTCGGGCGCGCTTTTTTGTTGTCTTTCGGGCTAGCCGGCAATCCGACCTGCAGTGGCGCGCGACGCCGCTCGAGCGATCATCAGATCCTGGTGGCGCGACATGATTTTCTTGAGCGCCTGGTCGCGCCCTTTGGCGGTGGAAAATGCGAAGCGTTTTGCCAGTGCCGCCATTTCTCCGCTGGTCATCTCCGCATCGTGTTGGAGTTGGCTGACGATTTGACGGAACCCAGGATCATCGCCGAGAGCCTCTTCCAGGCGCTTATTGTACTGTTCAACAAGATCGGTCCGTAAGGTTTTCGCTGCCTTCGTGGGCTTTGTTTTGCCGGCTACCGAATGGGCAAGAGCTTCCGTCGCTTTCGCTACGAACTGGTCAAGGCTTGCGTTCTTGTGTTTTTCGAGAAGGGCCGTGAGAGCCGCGAAGTCGGCGGCTATCGCTTTGCTTGCTATGGCGGCGGTAAATTTCTCAAGTGCGGGCAATAGACGGGCGATGGTTTCTACGCGTGCCTGCATGAATGACGCTGACGGGAAATCATGTTCCGTTAGTTTTTTGGTGACGTCTGTGACGGATTTTGCCGGCAATACTCGAAATATTGGAACGAGCGTTTTGAGTGCTGTCGATGCGCTCGTCGCTTGTCCTGCGGCGAACAATTCCGCGACTTCCTCAAGACGATCTGCGAAGGCCGTTGATTTCATTTCGCGTTGACCTGTTGCGTCGAGACGAATGGCGTGTGCGATGCCGGATCAGGTGGTAGTCCGATATGCTGCGCGATGTAGGTCGAGAGCGCTTCGATCGCTGTTCGGGCCTTCTTGCCACTGTCATTGTTGGCCATCACAAAATAGGCGATTCCGTCAGTCGCATCGCGGACGAGTTCAACGGTCTGTGGAAAGAATAATATGTTCGGAAGCATTCCGTAGCCAACTTTCATTTCCCTCAAACGATCAGCAATTCGTGCGGAGGCCCCATTTTCAGCATTAAGTCCATCACGATACTTGGAACCAACTGCGCCAAGTACTTTGAGATGTGGGCATATATTTGCAGACTTCAAGCCTTCCACTTGCTCGCAAAATCGAAGGACTGCCTCTGCGGACGGACGATCTAGGATCGTTGGCACGAGGAGATGTGAGCTGGCGCAGAGGGCTTGAATGGTGCCGGTCGTCAGACGGGGCGGACAGTCGATGATAACGAGATCGAAGGCTTCCCGAACGGCGTCAGAATGAAGGACGTCGGCTAGATTGTAGCGAACGTCGTATCGTTTGAAGAGCTTGCCGTAGAGCAGATCGCCGAGGGCTCTGCGAACGCTTTTCTCGGCGCGATTTCTGCACTTCAGCAACCATTCGATCAGCAGCCTATTGTCGGCCTGAGCGAGATCGTAGTGAGCAGTGATGATTTTCAGCCGGGGCTGATGTTGGGTTGGCTTCGCGCAGCTCACCAGCAATCCGGCATCCAGATCTCCGCTGATCATGCGGGAGGCCAGGGAGTCCTGGCCGGCTGGAGGAAGCCAGCGTTCGTCTTCAGGGAGCACCATGGAAGACAAGGATCCCTGGAAGTCGAGATCGATCAGCAGCACGCGTTTGTTCCACCGCTGGTCGTGCGAGAGAAACGCGCCGATGTTGGCAGCAAGTGTCGTTTTGCCGACGCCGCCCTTGAGGTTCGCGATGGCGAGAACTTTCGCGCCATGGAAATTGCTTTTGTAGTCGTCGGGCTGCTCTATGGGCTGGGCAATCCAGACGCCGTTTCCTTCGCGCGTGCCGTCCTTGGTGGTTGTGCGGGCTACTGCGGACAGGGTTCGATGCCGACTGTAAAGAAAGCATCCAAAACGCCGGATTTCTCGCCACACGACGCGGCCGATTACGTAGACGGCGGCACTCAGGAGCGCGACGAGGGCGAGAGCTATTCCTTTTCCAACCTGTTGCGTTACCAAGTCAAACAGCGAAGTCATATATCCCCCCACGCACACTCTTTTTGAGTAATTATGCAGTCTCAACCGTGGGATGTACAGCTTGCTAGTCTAATCGGATTGCGATTGTGAGACGCTATCGGCAGAAGGCATGTCTCGAGCAGCGAACGGCGTTAGACTTGCGTTTAAGATTCACCCTGACGCAGAGGCTTGGAGCACCACATGGCCGTGACACGAACCGCGCTCGTAACCGGCGCAAACAGAGGTATCGGGTTCGAGATCGTGCGCCAGCTCGCGCGGCTTGGCGTGCTGGCGGTGATCGGTGCGCGAGATCCCAAGGACGGCGTTGCGGCGGCCGAGAAGCTGCAATCGGAAGGGCTCGATGTTCCGGTCGTTGCGCTCGATGTGGACCGCGAGGAGAGCGCAGCCGCGGCGGTGGCCGAGGTCAAGCGGCTCTACGGTCGCCTCGACGTGCTGGTCAACAACGCGGCGGTTCTGATCGACGCGCCGGGCGGTTTCAATGCCAGCCTTTTCGAACTGACCGGAGAGACGGCGCGGCGGACGTTCGAGACCAACGTGCTTGGGCCGTTGCGGCTGATCCAGGCCGCGGCGCCACTGATGCGCGAGCAGGGCTATGGGCGGATCGTCAATCTGTCGTCGATCGCGGGACAGCTCGCGGAAATGGGCAAGGGCTATCCGGCGTACCGGATTTCGAAGACGGCGCTCAATGCGCTGACGCGTATCGCGGCCGCAGAACTCAACGGCGGCAATATCAAAGTGAATGCGATGTGCCCGGGATGGGTGCGGACCGACATGGGCGGCGCCAATGCCGAACGTTCGGTGGAGCAGGGCGCAGATACCGCGATCTGGCTTGCAACCCTATCCGACGACGGGCCGACGGGCGGCTTCTTCCGCGACCGCAAGCCGATCGCCTGGTAGGCCACGGATACCCACCGGCTCAACGCCCGGGATCGCGGGCGTTGGGTCGGCCGGGATGTCAGAAGGTCAGAGGCCGCGCACGAGGTTGCCAACCATCAGCGTGAGGTAGGCCGTGATCGACAGCCAGAACTCCTGGTGGGGCAGATAGCGCGGCACGGGGATGAAGCCCAGCTTGGTGATGAGGGCCAAAGTCGCGAGCACAAACGAGATCAGAAAGATCACGATTGTCGGGGGGTTGAGCCTCATGCCGCGCGCTCCTTGGCTGTCGGGCGTTCCTCACATGCGCGTGGCGTGAGAGCCCCGTCGCTGACCGCGGCATAATAGGGGGCTCGGCGGCGGGCGCAACGGGGGCGAGGCGCAAAACAAAACTACGCGGCGGGTGGTGGCGCCTTCGCGCCACAAGAAAGGCCCGCGCGAGGGCGGGCCTTAGCAACGGATGACGCGAGCCGGACTTACAGTGCGCGGAATTTGGCTGACGAAGCCGGGGTGGTCGGGGTGAGGAACGTCACCAGACGGCCGTCCGAAGTCGAGAGGTCGCGGCAGGTTACGGCGATATGGCGGGGGGCCGAGTTCGCTTCCGAGGTTGCCGGCTGGCCGGGCGTCGGTTCGACATCGGCCACGGCGATCACCTGAAGCACGCGCTCCGATTTGCCGCTCGAAATGGTGATGCGGTCGCCGACCGATAGGCCGCCGGTCAGCGGGACAGACCAAGCCGCCGGTTCCAGAGCGGCGCCTTGCGCATCGTGCTGGAGTTCGTGGCGCCGCTTTTCGCTGAGCCAATAGGCTTCGCTGCCGGATACGAGCGGGCCGCTGGCATTCAAGGCCACGGTCTGCTGAGGAGTTGCGGCGAGGGCCTGCGTGAAGTGGCGCGCGACGACAGCCTCCGTATTGGCGGTCGCGACCCCGAGACCGACACAGGCCAGAAGCCCGAGAACGGCGGTGGTACGTACGGCTGGCGTCAAGGCGAGAGCGAAGCGGCGGAGCGTCATGATTGCAGCCCTTTGGCGGTCTCTAACTCACGAAAACCGATAACGCTTATAACGTGGACCTGGTTCGGGGGCGAGCCCCGTAGCACGGGAAATCCCGCTTTGGTTGAAACTATTACGGATGCCCCCGATCGCCGGATCTCCGGCCCTGGCGGCCGGCCGCCTTGCGGGGCGGGGCGTAAGCCCGGCGGAGATGGCGAAAAAAGGCTAGATTAAACACCGCCATGGCCGCAAATGCGCCAGCCAGCAGGATCGCAGAGGCGTTTTTATCCATATTGGCGCCAATCGTCGTGCCATCGGCGGCCACGGCGATGCCGATGTGCCAGCCTGTCAAACCGACCATCAGGGCGAACACGGCCAAACCGGCCACGAGATCGGGCAAGTGCCTGCGGTAAATCCGAGAACTCTTGAAGCGCGTCATGCGACACTCCTTTCCGGCGAATCCCTCGCCAGCGTGATCCGATGTCATGACAACCCTGTGCTGTGGCGGGGTTTTGCCCGGAATGTGGCGATCGCAAGCTATTCCGTTACAGTGAAAATTTTGTACTTTCGGCGTGCTCGATCTGACACGAAGCGGTTTCTGGCGCTTTCGCAGGCCCGGCGGGGCCAAAAAGACGCTTTATGGCGGCCATAGCGCATATTGAACTTCGGACACGCGAGGCGTAGCGTCCGCGCCGCTTCGCTCACCCTCACGTTCAACCGAGATACGAAAGATCGTCGAAATGGGCTTTTTTGCCGACAGCCTGAACCGCATTCAACCGTCCGCGACCATCGCCGTGTCGATGAAGGCGCGCCAACTCAAGGCCCAGGGCCGGGACATCATTTCGCTTTCGGCGGGCGAGCCCGATTTCGACACGCCTGAAAACATCAAGCTCGCGGCGATCAAGGCGCTCAAGGACGGCCGGACGAAGTACACCGACGTGGACGGCATCCCTGAGCTCAAGGCTGCGATCGTCGCCAAGTTCAAGCGCGACAACAACCTCGATTATACGGCGGCACAGGTGTCGGTCGGCACCGGCGGCAAGCAGGTGCTCTACAACGCGCTGCTCGCGACCCTCAATCCCGGCGACGAGGTGGTGATTCCGGCGCCGTGTTGGGTGTCGTACGCCGATATCGTGCAACTCGGCGGCGGCAAGCCGGTGTTCGCTCAGACCCGTCTCGAGGACGGCTATCGTCTCAAGGCCGAAGCGCTCGACCGGGCGATCACGCCGCAGACCAAGTGGCTGATCCTCAACTCGCCGTCGAACCCGACGGGAGCGGCCTATTCGGAAGCCGATCTCAAGGCGCTGACCGATGTGCTCATGCTGCCGAAGAACCGGCATGTCTGGGTGCTCACCGACGACATGTACGAGCATCTCATCTATGACGGCCTCAAGTTCTTCACGCCCGCGCAGGTGGAGCCCGGCCTCTACGACCGCACGCTGACGATGAACGGCCTGTCGAAGGCCTACTGCATGACGGGCTGGCGGCTCGGCTATGCGGCGGGTCCCGAGCTGTTAATCAAGGCGATGGGCAAGCTGCAGTCGCAGTCGACCTCGAACCCGACCTCGATCACGCAGTGGGCGGGTGTCGAGGCATTGAACGGTCCGCAGGATTTCATCGCCGAGCACAACAAGGTGTTCGTCGGGCGGCGCGATCTCGTGGTGGGCATGCTCAACCAGGCGAAGGGCCTGATCTGCCCGAAGCCGGAGGGCGCGTTCTACGTCTATCCGAGCTGCGCCGGTGCGATCGGCAAAACGACGCTCAAGGGCGTCACGATCAAGACGGACGAGGATTTCGTCACGGCGCTGCTCGAGGAGGAGGGCGTGGCGGTGGTGCACGGCGCGGCGTTCGAAGGATCGCCCGCGTTCCGCATCTCGTATGCGACTTCGACCGAGGCGCTGACCGAAGCCTGCACACGCATCCAGCGCTTCTGCGGGAATCTGAAGTAGTCATTCTCGCTCACTCTCTCCCCGTCGGTCTCGATGGGGAGAGAGATCAAAGCGCGAGGCGGCCGCCTGCGGCGAGAATACCGCCGAGCACGATGACGGCGGCGGCGATCAAGCAGACGAGCGCGCGTAAGATGGGGTGGGATACGATCTCGGCCTCGCGCGCGTCCGCGTAGGGTTCATCCGGTTTTTTGCCGGTGATCATGGCCCGGATCAGAGGCTCCTTCTTCGCGAGCGCGTAGCCGACGTTGACGGCGACGTGAAGCGCGATCAGCGGCAGCAGGACAAAGTCGAAAATGAGCGCGTGCAAACGTGCAGCCCGGGTGTTCTGGCTTTCCTCGACCAACCGATAGAGCGGGCCGCCGACGAGGTCGTTGTCGTCGGTCGCAAATAGGCCGAAGCCGGCGATGACGGCGATCGCTGCGAGCAACGCGACGACCATCAGAGCGCCGAGAGGGTTGTGGCCGAGGTAGCGCGCGCCGCGGCCTTTCAGCAGCGACGCGGCATAGGCTGCGATCGTGCGGGGCGCGCGCAGAAACCGGCTGAAACGTGCGGTGGACGAGCCGACAAAACCCCACAGCAGTCGCCAGACGATCAAGGTCAGGATGGCGAGGCCGTTGGCGCGATGCCAAACCAGCGTTTCGTCGCCTATCTGCTCAGCAAACTCGTAGCTGATCCAGGCGGACGCGATCAGAGCGAGCAGCGTCCAGTGGAACAGGCGCGTCGGCAGGTCCCAGGCGCGGACGTAGGGCATCGGCGTCGCTCGTGCAGTGTCAGGATTTCGGCTTACGGAATTCCTTGTGGCATCCGCTGCAGTTGCCCATCAGGGTTTTCCAGGCGTCGGGGAAGGTGTCCTCATCCTTGATCGCGGCTTCTGCGGCGAGTGCGGCTTCGCCGAGCTTTTTGAAGCGCGCTTCGAAGTCAGCCTTCTTGTCCCAGATCACGGGCAGCGCCTCGGTATCGTCGCCGGTCTTGGCGTCGTCGGGGAACAAGGTCGGAAGAATGGGCGCTTTCTCTTTGATAACGCCGATTGCGGCTTGGACCTTGGCGAGATCGAAGTCCTCTTCGCCCTTGTACATGGCGCTGACGGGCTTCACCGCTTTGCCCATCGCCTTGAAGTGCTCCTTGCGGTCCTTGATCACGGTGGTGTTCTGGGCGGCTACGGCGGTGGCGCCGAGGGCGAACGCAGCGAAGACGACAAGGGCCCGGTGCATCGGCAAGATCTCCTCGCGGTTGATTAGGACGCAAACCAAACGGTTTGCTCGCATCCATTCCGTCGAAAAAAGCTTGCATCGCGCTCGAGGGGTGTCAACCGAGCCAGGCAGTCGGCATTTCCATGGGCCGAATGCGAAAGTGCCTCCACGGGGGAACGTGGAGGCACCTGTTTGCAGGGTGGTGTTTGTTTCGCTGCGAACTCAGCGCCGGCTGTGTCGCTTAGCGGCTTGGTAGCAGGGCACGGGGGGCGTGTGCCCGAATCTCAGAGAATGACAGCATGTGCGTGACCCAATGCTCGAAACGAGCGAACGGCAACGACATCCTCTTGGCTGCGCTCGCGGCGGACGCGTGACCGTTGCGGAGCGCGACTTCCGGCTGAAGCAGCGTCCAGTCGGTCAAGTCTTCCTCTCGCGAGGCCATTGCATATCCGGCAGCATCGGCCGCCTTCACCAGTGATCTATTCAGTGTTTCTCTACTCATTTGAGGCACATCCTTCCTTGAAGGGTAAGCGTCGCACGAGGCCGTTTGGTTCCAACAACCTTGGTCCCGTTTCCTCTTCGCCTAGCCTTTGCCTCTCCCGGGCATTTTTTATGGGCCTGCTTCAACGTATCGAACCGTTCACCTACAGCACTTACGCGCCTTAGCTGACACTTTCATGATGCGGCCAGCCCTCCCTTTATTCAAGTAATTTTTGGAAACATTCTTCACGGAATCGCATAACGCATCTGCGAATACTTATTGCGACGCAATAACTTGCTACTCCGGCGTGTTTCCAAGCCTCACGACTCATCGCCTTGAGTTTGACGACCAATGATTAGAGCAAGATTAAGCAGGAACCCTCTTGCGTCTTTCTCTACGCAGCGCGACCATCAGCTTGTCGCGCTCCTTCGAGAGGCGCGGGGCTGCGCGACAAGCGTATCCCTCTGCGCCTCGTAGCGCTCAACCCGGAAGCAATCCGGGAAGCGGGAAGGAGGACACCATGGGGCATTCCGACAGCCCAAGAGGCACCACAGGCACGGGTGCAGGCTCAGGACAATCATCCGGCCGCAGCACCCGCTGCATCGCACTGATCGGCCCTTTTCTCTCCGGTAAAACCACCCTGCTCGAAGCCATTCTCGCCCGCACGGGTGGTGTTCTGCGTGCGGGGTCGGTTGCGGAAAAGACATCAGTGGGCGATGCCTCCCCCGAGGCGCGGGCTCACGAAATGAGTGTTGCTCTCAATATTGCGGACGTGAACTTTCTTGAAGACACCTTCACTTTCATCGATTGCCCGGGGTCCATCGAATTCCAGTACGAGAGCGCGGCGGCGTTGACTGCCTGTGATGCGGCCGTGGTTGTCTCGGAGCCGGATCCGAAGCGGGTGCCCTCGCTGCAAGTGATCCTGAAACAGCTCGAAGACCGCGGCATCCCCCACCTCCTGTTCCTGAACAAGATCGACACCTGCACGACTCCGATCCGCGACATCATCCCGGCGTTGCAGCCGGCTTCCTCCAAACCGCTGGTGCTGCGGCAGATCCCGATCTGGGAGAACGGCGCGGCGACCGGCTTCATCGATCTCGCGCTCGAGCGCGCGTTCCTGTTTCGCAAGAACGCGCCATCCGAGATGGTCGAGATCAAGGCGTCCGACATCGAGCAGGAGAAGGAAGCGCGCTTCCACATGCTCGAACAGCTGGCCGACTATGACGATGCGTTGATGGAGAAGCTGCTTTCCGATCTGCCGCCCGAAAAGGATCTCGTGTTCGGCGATCTCTCGCGCGAATTCGAGGATGGGCTGATCTGCCCGGTTCTGCTCGGAAGCGCGGAGAACGGCAACGGCATTCTGCGTCTCCTGAAGGCGATCCGTCACGAGGTGCCGTTCGTCTCGACGACGGCCAAGCGGCTCAAGATCGAGAACGCCAAGAGTGCGGCCTATGTCATGAAGTCGCTTTACACCGGGCATGGCGGCAAGCTTTCGATCGCGCGCGTGCTGACCGGAGAGTTGCCGGATGGTGCGACGGTGTCCGGTGGGCAGGCCGTCGAGGAGCGCATCGCGGGGCTGTTCTCGCTCAAGGGCGAGGATACCCAGAAGCGCACGCTCGCCCGTGCCGGCGATACGGTCGCGCTCGGCCGGCTCGATCACGTGCGGACGGGCGATACGCTTACGGCGGAAAAGTCTGGCATCGTCCAGATCGCGGGTGCCGAGATTCCGGAGCCGGTGCTGGCTTCCGGCATCGGCCTCAAGGATCGCAAGGACGAGGTGAAGCTGTCGTCGGCGCTGGCGAAGCTGATCGAGGAAGATCCTTCGCTGGTGCTGGAGCATAACGCAGAGACGCATCAGGTTCTGCTCAAAGGGCAGGGCGAGATGCATCTCAGGGTGTCGTTCGAGCGGCTGCAGCGCAAGTACGGCGTCGTGGTCGAGCGGCAGAAGCGGCAGGTGCCCTACAAGGAGACGATCCGCCAATCGACGGAGATCCGCGGGCGGCACAAAAAGCAGTCCGGTGGGCATGGGCAGTTCGGCGATGTGGTGCTGTCGATCTCGCCGCAACCGCGCGGGACGGGCTTCACCTTCAACGAGACCATCACCGGCGGCGTGGTTCCGCGGCAGTTCATTCCGTCGGTCGAAATCGGCGTGGCGGACTACATGAAAACGGGGCCGCTCGGTTTTCCGGTCGTGGATGTGTCGGTGACGCTGACGGACGGCTCGTTTCATACCGTCGACAGCTCGGACATGGCGTTCCGGCAGGCGGGTCGTCTCGCGATGAGTGAAGGGATGCCCAAGTGCCAGCCGGTTCTGCTGGAGCCGATCATGGCCGTCGATATCGCGGTTCCCTCGGAGGCGACCGCGCGCGTCAACGGCATGATCTCACAACGACGCGGGCAAATCCTGGGGTTCGATACCCGCGCCGGCTGGCCGGGATGGGATGTCGTCTCGGCCCACATTCCGGAAGCCGATATCGGGGATCTGATCGTTGAGCTTCGCTCGGCGACCTCCGGGGTCGGAACCTACAAGGCGAAGTTCCATCACCTCGCCGAGTTGACCGGGCGGCTGGCCGACCAGGTGCTCGTAAGTCATCGGGATGCGGCTGAATAGCGAGCGCGACCGAGGAAAAAGGAAAAGGCGCAAGGCGTGTCACTACACCTTGCGCCTTTATCCTGAAAGCGGCCCAGTTAGAGCGGGATTGCTTTTGTTCGAAACGCAATCCCGCTCTTGGTTTTTTGATCAGACCGATGATTCACGCTTCAGGCTGATAGGGCCTGAAGCGATCATGGTCTAGCGCTGGCCGCGATCGTTGAAGCGATCGGGCGGTCCGCGGCGGTCATCGCGTCGATCGTCTCGTCTGTCTCGACGGTCGTCGCGCCTGTCGTCCCGGCGATCATCGCGCCTGAATTGTGCGCGATCCCACCGCTCGGACGGCGGCTTCATGCCGGCGTAGGGCTGATAACCCTGGCGCCACCAGCCGGCCTTGCGCGGTCCCGGGGGCGGGGCGTGCCAGTGTGGGCGCTGCCGCGGCTTGTAGGCGTACCAGCGATTGCGATCGTTGTACCAAGGCCGCCCGACATAAAAGCGTCCCCAGTAGTCGTTGGCGACGAAGCGGATGGCGGGGACACGGATGGCGGCAATGCCAATATCGGGAAGCGGCCTGTACTCGCCGCGATAGTCGAACGCGAGATACTCGCTGATGACCCAACCGCGGCTGCCGCCCCAGATCACGTCGCACCAGGACTCATCGTTGAGGCAGCCCTTGATCTCGATCAGTGATCCTTCGGGTATCAAATCAACTCTAGGAAAATCGATGTCGGGGCCAGCACGCATGTTCACGTTGGCCGTGGAGTAACCAGGGGCAGCGTGAGCTGCAGCAGCTCCAAAAATGGTGGCGCCGAGAATGCCGCCGATCAGTTTAAGTTTTTTCATCAGACCCTCAGTGCAGTTGGCGTGCCTTTGGGGGGTACAGCACCTTGCCCAACAGATGCACAACGCACCAATGCGCGAAAACCGTCGCTGGTTCGAATTACAAATGCTGCAATGTTTGTGGCTCAAACCGGACCCTTTTGCCACAAAGGCGGCCACAATCGCGGCCGCTTTTGCGGAGCTGGGTCAATGCTCCTTGTGGTGGTGCTTCTTCCAATGCTCGAGCGGGATTTCGAGTCCAATCTCGGGCGCGCGATAACCGTCGCGCCACCAGCCAGCGACGCGGACGCCTGGAGCCGGCGCGCGCCATCCCGCACGCGGACGCGGCGCGAACGCGATCCATTTTTCGCGGTCGGCATACCAGGGGCGCCCGACGTAATAGTGGGCCCAGTAGTCTCGCGCGGCGAAGGTCACGGCCGGGATTTTGTAAGTCTCGATGCCGACATCCGGTAGCGCGACGTAGTCGCCGTTTCGCTCGAA
This sequence comes from Hyphomicrobium sp. LHD-15, assembly GCF_031157355.1. GTDB lineage: Bacteria > Pseudomonadota > Alphaproteobacteria > Rhizobiales > Hyphomicrobiaceae > Hyphomicrobium_C. The sequence goes on along the minus strand of NZ_JAVIFT010000005.1, from coordinate 109,148 downwards.
GGCGATGTACTCCGAATACATCCAGCCCCGGTTGGGGCCGACAATCACGTCGCACCAGGATTCGTCCTTGAGACAGCCGGCAACCTCGATCGGGGTTCCGTCGGCGACGACTTCGACGCTCGGAAAGTCGAGATCGGGGCCGGTTCTGAGATTGACGTTTGCGGTCGAATAGCCGGGCGCGGCGTTGGCCGCGGCTATGCCAAGCCACGTCATGCCGATCGCGGCGGCGATTACTTTCAGCTTGCTCATTGGTTCACCTCATTGCGCCGCTCCAAAGGGCGCAATGAGGGAGATGAGGCGTTGCCCTTTCGCGTGCCAGGGCCGACGCAGCTTAAATAACCGTATGGTCAGGGCGTGGGCGCGGGCAGGAATTTCAACGCGACGCCGTTGATGCAGTAGCGTTTGCCGGTGGGGGCGGGGCCGTCGTCGAAGACGTGGCCCAGATGCCCGCCGCAACGGCGGCAGTGGACCTCGGTGCGCACGGAGATGAGCTTGCGGTCGCTCGATGTGCCGAGGGCATTTTCAAGCGGCGCGTAGAAGCTCGGCCAGCCGGTTCCGGAATTAAATTTCGTCGCCGAAGAGAAAAGCGCCTGACTGCAACCGGCGCAGCGGTACTCGCCGGCGAGATAGGTTTTGTCGAGCGGGCTCGAGCCGGGACGCTCGGTGCCGTGATTGCGCAACACGTCGTATTGCTCGGGCGTGAGTTCGCCCCGCCATTCGGCGTCGCTCTTCTGGATCTCGAAGCCCTTCGCGGCGGTATCGGCGAGGCCGCGGCGCGCGGCGATGGACGAGAGCGCGAGCCCGATTGTCGAGAACGCGAGGTTTCTTCTATTCAACATGACGCCCTTGCGCCCGATATCGAGCGCTGCCCTTGATTCTGCGTTTCCATCCGGCGGCGGTTTGCTCCGTCCGCTTCTCGTTGCTCTCTTTTTTTTTGGGTTCCGCTGCTTCGGGAGAGCACCGAGGCCGCGTGCGAGACCCCCACTATGCCTGGGTTCAGGCCTCGAAGGGAACAGGGTTCGTGATGACGATTTCCTCGGGCGTCAACCGGCAGGCGTAGGCGATGGCCTCGACGCCCGCTTCGCGTGCGCGGGCGAAGGCTTCGGCGTAGCGCGGGTCGATATCGCCTGCGAGCGTGAAGTGCTCGGCGTCGGCGCGCTGGATCAGATACAGCATGACGGCACGATGTCCGGCGGCGACCATCGCGCTCAATTCGGCGAGGTGCTTGGCGCCGCGCTCGGTGACGGAATCGGGGAATTCCGCGAGGCCTGTCCGCCGCGACAGGTGGACGTTCTTGATCTCGACATAGGCCAGCCCCTTGGCCGGATCCTCGAGCAGGATGTCGATGCGGCTCGAAAGTCCGTACTTCACCTCGCGGCGGAGGCTCGCATAGCCGGCAACCTCGGTGATGTGGCCCGCGGCGATGGCTTCCGAGACGAGGCGGTTGGGATGATTGGTGTTAATGCCGACGAGCACCGGACCCTGGCCGAGGTCGGCCTCGACCATCTCCCAGGTGTGCGGATACTTGCGGGTGGGGCTCGCGCTTTCCGACAGCCAGACCACGGCGCCGGGCGTCGCGAGGCCCATCATGGAGCCGGTGTTCGGGCACGTCGCGGTGACCTCTTCGCCGCTGTCGAGGATGACATCGGCGAGGAAGCGCTTGTAGCGTTTGACGAGGCGGCCGCGCAGGAGAGGGGTCGGGAATTTCATGGCCGGGCAGCTTTAGGGAGGTTGGTCGCCGCCCGCAAGTCAAACTGGCGCGGGGCGGCCGGCTGGCTGCTATGATGGGGAGGCAAACGACAATCAAGATGAACAGGGAGCGGGCCTTGAGCGGCAGCGACATCATTACCGCCGCGGTGCTTGTGATCGGCGACGAGATCCTTTCGGGCCGGACCAAGGACCAGAATATCGGCACGATTGCAGAGCACCTGACGGACATCGGCATCGCGCTCCGGGAAGTGCGCGTGGTCGGCGACGTGGAGGCCGACATCGTGGCGGCGGTCAACGCGCTGCGGGCCCGCTACACCTATTTGTTCACGACGGGCGGCATCGGCCCGACCCACGACGACATCACGGCCGACAGCATTGGCGCGGCGTTCGGCGTGCCGGTGGAGGTGGACGACCGCGCGGTGGCGCTGATGAAGCCGGCCTACGAAGCGCGCGGCATCGCGCTGACGCCGGCGCGACTTCGCATGGCGCGCGTTCCGGCGGGCGCGGAGCTGATCGTGAATAGTGTCTCAGCGGCTCCGGGGTTCAAAATCGACAACGTGATGGTGCTGGCGGGGGTGCCGGACATTATGAAAGCGATGCTTTTTGCTGCGACACAGCAACTCAGGACCGGGCCGCGCGTGAACTCGGTTTCGATCGTCGTCCGCAGCGCGGAAGGCGAAATCGCCGACCTGTTCGCGGCCCATCAGAAGCGCTTCCCGGACGTGGCGATGGGGAGCTATCCTACTTTTTCGGAAGGTAATTATCGGACCGAGCTGGTGCTGCGCTGCTCCGATTCAGAGCGCCTCGAGGAGGCGCGTGCAGGTCTCTCGCGCCTACTCGCCGAGCGCGAGCTGCTCTAGCGATCTGGTTAACCAATCAGCGTCCAAAATTAACTATGCGGCGACTTTGCCGCTCGCTTGCCATTGTTGCAGCTGCTCTGTTCGCGCCGCGGGAGAGTTAACGGCGGGGGGATGCCCGTCTTTCGCCTCTCCCGAATAGCAACAGCAACGGAGCGAATGAATGCGAACCCTTCTGAGCAAATCTTCGACGTGGGGTGCTCAAAGGGCCAAGCGAGTGGGTTTCAGATCTCTGACACCGGCGATTAGCGCCGGACTTCTCACCGCCGGCCTCTTCACCCTTGGCTTTCCCGGAAACCAGGCCGAAGCCAAGACACCCGGCAAGTCCTACTGTTTCTATGGCAAATGCCATCGCGTGAAGACGATCGCCGAGACCGAAGCGTTGATCGGCAAGGACGAGGCGCTTTCCGCCTCTCACTACGACTCCTGCAAGCGCGACCGCTACAACCCGTGTGGCCTGACCTCCTCGGGGGAAGTGTTCGATTCCGAATCTCCCAACAATGCCGCCAGCCCGATCTATCCGGACGGCACGACACTTCTGGTCTGGGCGCCGGCGACGCGTGCGTCGCTCGTGATCCGCGTCAACAACGCGGGCCCCTACTGGGGTGACAGGAAGCTCGACGTTTCGCGCAAGGCTGCCGAGGTCCTCGGATTTGCCGGCCAGGGCGTCGCCAAGCTGATGGTGCGCGTAATCGATGCGCCGACCTCCGCAGAGGCGACCTACAAGCGGAACCGCAAGTACGATCCGGTGCCCGGCTATATCGGTCAGTTCGCGAGCCTCGACGAGGCGCAGAGCGGGGCGGCAACCGCCTATATGATGGCCGGTCTCACGTCGCCGTTCCCGGCGGATGCGGTGCTCGGCGCCGGAAATCCGACCCAGGTGGCGGGTTCCACCGGCACGCAGAGCGGCGCTGCGCCTGAGGCGCCTGTGGTGCTCGCTGCCGCTACGGCTCGTCCGGCCGAGTTGACGGCCACGGTCGCGTCTCCGGTCGCGGCCAAGCCGGTTCAGGTCGCGGCCGTAGTGCTTGCGAAGGACGAGACTTCGGATGCGCCGAAGCCTCAGCACGCCGCTCCGGTCAAGGTGGCGGCTGCGGAGACGGTTCGCGCGCGTAGCCGTGCCGAACGGTCGGCGCCTGCCAACTCGCGCTCGTATCGGCAGGCCGCCCGCAAGACGCGGGAAAAGGCTCATAGCGCTCCGGTCGCCGTTGCGGCGGTCGCTGATCGCGAGCCCAAGGGCAAGCGTATCGTGACCCAGGACGGCACCAACGACATGTCGGTTTTCGCGCGCCAGACGCATGCGGGAATCGATCGGATCGCATCCGCGGAGCCGATGCGCCGGCGGGCCTATTCGAGCCTTGCGCGTCCTGTGCGTGACGGCAACGACGGCTGATCGCCGCTCGTGAGCCACTAGATGAGAACGATGATCCACGTTTCGGACTGATAAGGTCCGAAACGATCACGGTCTAGAATAGAAAAGGGCCGCTCCTTGATATGGGAGCGGCCCTTTTCTTTCGTGCTTTTCGTGACGTCTCGATCAGACGACCGCGCCGGTGGTGACAGCGTGGGGTGCTGCCGGCTTGCTCCGTTGCGGATGATCGTAGAGCTCGTAGTGGGTTTCGAGCGTGTCGAGGAACATGGCGACGAGATCGAGCAATGCGCCGAGGTTCATGCGGCCCGCGACGAGAAACTGCTCGGTTACGGTCAGGCTCGCGGCTTCGAGCGGGGCGGCTGCGTCCTCGGCGAGAAGCCCGCGCGAGCGCAGGTAAGCCGTGATGCCGTCGCCGGTGTCGAAGGCAACCGCGGTTTCGTCGGTCAGCTCGTTGGCCGCTTCGGCGACAGGCGCGGTGCCGCTCGTGTAGAGGCGCGAGACGAGCTTGAACTCGCTCTCGGTCTTGACCAGTTCCTGCGCGGTTTCGCGCGATTTCAGGATGCGGGCGAGCAGCACCATTTCGAGCGAGCGCGCGGTGTCGACGGCTTCGCGCTCGTCGCGGCGCTGCTGCGTCAGCCCGTCGGCCGAGCGCGCGTCTCCCGCGTTCCAGCTCAGCGTAGATTTCAGAAGATCCTCACCTGCGGCGAGTGCGGAATCGAGGTGATCGGCGAGCAGATAGACGAGGGCGGGGGCCGCGAGGCCGGCGGACGACATGCAGAAACTCCGTATCGCTTACGGCGGCCTTCGCTTTGTTGAAGCTCGGGTGTGCCGGTATCGTGTTGTGATGCCCAGGAAGAGCGGCTGCTACAGCCGATCCAGAAACATCCGGTCAGGTTGGCCTCTGGGGCCCGTGTTCAACGCGATACTTGCGATACGCAACGCAGTCGTAAGCTGTGGTTCGGTACAGGGACCACGGGTTGGCGCTTAGCGCCTTTCCGTAGTTGAATTCACAGACTTGCTAGACCGCCTCCGATAATGCCGTGATTCGGGGGTGGTTACTCAAAGTGTTAACATTTCCTTTAGATCAATCGTTGTGACGCTGATCTCGATCAGGGTTTCGGCAGCAGCGAAAGGAGCCTCACCAAGGTGCGGTGCATGTCCGGCTCGCTGCTCGCGAGATACTGGCCAAGGGTGGAAGTTTCCGCCGCGTGCCACCGGGCCTCGTGTGAGGAATGGCGTGCGATGGCTAGGAGGCTTGCCAGCAGCGCGTCGTCCGAGAACTGGCGCTTGATGGCGAGACGTTGGCGGATGCGGGGAGCGAGACGGGTGAGCGTGTGGATGAGGATGGTCTCGTCCGACTGCTCGTGAGGGATTGTGGCGCGCTTCTTTCCTGCGTCTCTGCCGGACGTGATCCGTGCGAGCTTCGGAATGTAGCTGCTCACGCTCTCCCTCGTTCGTTTCTCGCCTTTTGTGCTTCTGCGGCTTCTCCTTCGAAGTCTACACCAGGAACAATCGCGTGCGTTGCGTTTCAGCAAACCGGTTACCGGAGACGGTGCGACGGTGTGCTGCAAAGCATTGGCGGTCGCGCGGCCTCGAGAGGGGCTTGAACAGGCCGTCTCCCTTGGCGTCTCGCGCACGCCGTTGGCCATATTGCGCTTTTCCGAACCGATGTCTGTTGCACGCTTGCCCGATCCACACCTCCGGCGTGCGGCGGGTTGTGAATTGTGTGGGGAAGCAGGTGGGCTTTGTGCTGCCAAATTTGAACCGGGCGCATCGCGATGGGGCGATTAAGCGGATGTTTATCTGTCAACCGCAACGTTCTGAGTTCTTATTGGTATGAGACATTCTATGCCGGTTTTGCTCGCTGCCCTCGCCTTTCCATTGGCATTCGTTATTTTGTGCATGGGGCAGGGGGCGAACCCGTCTTTAGCCCTTGGGTTGGCAGTGCCGTACTCGTTCACCTTTGGGCTTGGAGTTATTGCGTTACTGCTCGTGGCTCATCGTCTTGCTGTGCCAGACAGGCCGCTCACGCCTCGTAAACTTGCTCGGTTTGGCCTGTGGTTCATGGGCCTTTCTGCGCTTGCCGTGGCTTCGCTCTTCGTTGTTTCGTTTGTGATGTCGGATGATCTGGCACGCGCTTCGGAAGCACTCGGTGGGGCGTTTCTGCTAGTTGGGCTGCCCGCGCTAGCGACGTGGTGCGCTTACGCAGCCGGTTTGTACCTGCTGGGACGTCAGCGCTAGCCGGCCTTAGCCTTGCCGTAGCCATTGGGCGAAGGGGGCGAGGGGTGTGCGCGGCGAGGGAGATGCCCGCATGATCGCGATCTCGGCTTCGTCGCGGCTCGCATAGAAGCCCACGGGATCGTATCCGATCTTGTCGCCGCTCACCGTCGCGAGGCGGGCGACACACCAGGTGCCGTTGGGCAGTTCAAGAAGCTCGAAGGGGTCTGCGTGCATCAAAAGCGTGCCTCTCAGCTTGCTGTTGTGATCTCCGTTTCGCTCCCGGTGACGCGACGCCGTTTCTTGTTGTCGAACTCTCAGACGAAAAAGGGTGGGCAAACGAAAAAGGGCGGGACCTTTCGGACCCGCCCTCGAACTTCTTAGCTGCATCCGCTCGTCGAGCCGCAGGTGTCGCACTTCAGGCAGGTTCCGTTTCGAACCATCGTGAAGTTCTGGCACTCGGAGCACGAGACGCCCTCGTATCCGCGGAGGCGGGCTTCGGCGACGCGATCTTTCGATCGGCTCTTGGTCGCCACGACCTGCGTTTCCGAAACCGTCGTGCGGCGGAACATGACTTCCGTGTCGGTCTTGAGCGCGGTTGCGCCCTCGCTGGCGTAGAGTGCGGTCGCACCCTCGGCGACCGGATAAGCGGCCGTGAGGTCGCGCCGCAGCGACGACAGGCTGTGCGAGGGATCGCTGTCGGGGTGATGGCCGCGCCCACCTGAAGCAAGCCGCAGGTTGCCGCGCATGAAGCCCTTCGACACCACCTTCGTCACGCTCTCCGGCAGATCGAGATCGAGCTGCTCGTCGGTCTCCTCGTCGGACGAGCCGAGGCCGGTTTCGCCGACGATTTCGCGCGGATCGACGTGAGCGAGGTCGTTGCGGCCGAGGTAGGAGACCGCAAGCTCGCGGAAGATGTAGTCGAGGATCGAGGTCGCGTTCTTGATGGTCTCGTTGCCCTGCACGAGGCCCGCCGGCTCGAAGCGCGTGAAGGTGAAGGCCTCCACGTACTCTTCCAGCGGCACGCCGTACTGAAGGCCGAGCGAGATGGCGATGGCGAAGTTGTTCATCAACGAGCGGAAGGCGGCGCCTTCCTTGTGCATGTCGATGAAGATCTCGCCCAGTGCGCCGTCGTCGTACTCGCCGGTGCGCAGGTACACCTTATGGCCGCCGACGGAGGCCTTCTGGGTGTAGCCCTTGCGCCGGCCCGGCATCTTGGCGCGCTCACGGATGTCGCTGCGCTCGGAGGCGATCTTTAGCTCGCGCTCGAGCTCGGCAACGCGGGTCGCGAGCTTTTCAGCCGCAGCCAGGACGCGCTGCACCTGCGGCCTGTCGGCCGTCAGCTGCTCGACTGCTTCGTCCTGGTCGTCGACGTCGTCACCCAAAACCTGCGCGTTGAGCGGCTGCGAGAGCTTGGAGCCGTCGCGGTAGAGCGCGTTGGCCTTGAGGGCCAGGCGCCACGACAGCTTGTAGCTTTCCTTGCAGTCGTCGACCGTCGCCTCGTTCGGCATGTTAATGGTCTTGGAGATCGCACCCGAGATGAAGGGCTGCGCCGCCGCCATCATGTAGATGTGGCTGTCGACCGAGAGGTAACGCTTGCCCTTGCGGCCGCACGGGGAGGCGCAATCGAACACCGAAAGGTGCTCGGCCTTCATGTGGGGCGCGCCTTCGAGCGTCATGGCTCCGCAGACGTGCTCGTTGGCCGCTTCGATATCCTTCTTCGAGAAGCCGAGGTGGGCGAGCAGATCGAAGCCCGCTTCGTCGAGCTTCTCGGCCGGAACCTTGAGAGTGCCGGTCAGGAAGTCGTCGCCGAGCGTCCAGCGGTTGAAGACGAACTTGATATCGAACGCGGTGCCGAGGCCCGCTTCGATCTTCTGGATCGCTTCAGGCGTGAAGCCGCGTGCGGCGAGCGAGCCGTGGTTGACGGCCGGTGCCTGGGCGAGCGTGCCGTGACCGACGGCATAGGCCGTGATCTCGGCGATCTCGCTTTCGCGATAGCCGAGGGTGCGGAGCGCTTCCGGAACCGCGCGGTTGATGATCTTGAAGTAGCCGCCACCGGCCAGCTTCTTGAACTTCACGAGCGCGAAGTCCGGCTCGATGCCCGTCGTGTCGCAGTCCATGACGAGGCCGATCGTGCCGGTCGGCGCGATGACGGTCGACTGGGCGTTACGATAGCCGTGGCGCTGACCGAGCTGGAGCGCCTGGTCCCAAGCGTTCTGGGCCGCGGTGATCAGGCGCTCGTCCGGGCAGTTCGCGGCATCGAGCGGTACGGGGTCGATCGAGAGCTTCTCGTAGCCTTCGCTGTGGCCGTAGGCAGCGCGACGATGGTTGCGCATGACGCGCAACATATCGGCGCGGTTCGGCTCATAGCCCGGGAACGGGCCAAGCTCGCCCGCCATCTCCGCCGAGGTGGCGTAGGAGATGCCGGTCATCAGCGCGGAGATGGCGCCGCAAAGCGCGCGGCCCTTCGCCGAGTCGTAGGAGATGCCGGAGGCCATCAGCAGGCCGCCGATGTTGGCGAAGCCGAGGCCGAGCGTGCGGTAGCGATAGGAGAGCTCTGCAATCTGGCGCGACGGGAACTGAGCCATCAGCACCGAGATTTCAAGCACGATGGTCCAGAGACGGCAGGCGTGCTCGTAGGAATCGGTGTCGAAGCTCTTGTCGGCCCGGCGGAACGTCAGCAGGTTCAGCGAGGCGAGGTTGCAGGCCGTGTCGTCGAGGAACATGTACTCCGAGCACGGGTTCGACGCGCGGATCGGTCCCGACTGCGGGCAGGTGTGCCAGTCGTTGATGGTGGTGTGGAACTGGATGCCCGGATCGGCGGAGGCCCAAGCGGCATGGCCGATCTGCTCCCAGAGATCGCGGGCGCCGACGGTCTTGACCGTCTTGCCGTTGAGGCGCGAGGTCAGGTTCCAGGTGCCGTCGTTCTCGACAGCGCGCAGGAAGTCGTCGGTGACGCGCACCGAGTTGTTCGAGTTCTGGCCCGAGACGGTGAGGTAAGCCTCGCTGTCCCAGTCGGTGTTGTAAGTGTCGAACTCGATGTCCTTATAGCCCTGGCGCGCGAACTGGATGATGCGCATCACGTAGTTCATCGGCACGTCGTCGCGACGCGCTTCCTTGATGGCGCGCTTCAAGGCCGGGTTCTTGGCGGCATCGAAGCAGGCGTCGCCGTCGGCGTCGCAGTTGACGCAAGCCTTCATCACGGCCTTCAGCCGCTTCTGGCAGATGCGCGAGCCGGTGACGAGCGCCGCGACCTTCTGCTCTTCGCGCACCTTCCAGCCGATGTACTCCTCGATATCCGGATGATCGACATCGACGACGACCATCTTGGCGGCGCGGCGGGTGGTGCCGCCCGACTTGATGGCGCCGGCTGCGCGATCGCCGATCTTGAGGAAGCTCATGAGGCCGGACGAGCGTCCGCCGCCGGAAAGCTTCTCGTTGACGCCGCGCAGGCTCGAGAAGTTGGAGCCGGTGCCGGAGCCATACTTGAATAGGCGCGCTTCACGAACCCAGAGGTCCATGATGCCGTTCTCGTTGACGAGATCGTCGTTGACCGACTGGATGAAGCAGGCGTGCGGCTGGGGATGCTCGTAGGAGGAGGCCGAGACCGTGAGCTCGCCGGTCTGGTAGTCGACATAGAAGTGGCCCTGGCCGGGGCCGTCGATGCCGTAGGCCCAGTGCAGGCCGGTGTTGAACCACTGCGGGGAATTCGGAGCGCCCATCTGCTTTGCGAGCATGTAGCGGTGCTCGTCGTAGAATGCGCGGGCGTCGTCCTCGGTCGTGAAGTAGCCGCCCTTCCAGCCCCAATAGGTCCAGGTGCCGGCGAGGCGATCGAAAACCTGGCGGGCGTCGCTTTCACCGCCGAAGCGCTCCTTCTCGGGAAGCGCGGAAAGGGCCCGATCGTCGGCGACGGAGCGCCACAGCCACGAGGGAACCTGCGTTTCCTCGGCCTTTTTCAGGCGGCGCGGCACGCCGGCCTTGCGGAAATACTTCTGGGCGAGAATGTCGGCTGCGACCTGGCTCCAGTCCTCCGGAACCTCGAAGCCTTCGAGCCGGAACACGACGGAGCCGTCGGGGTTCTTGATCTCGGAAGTTGCGCGGCGGAATTCGATCGTCTCGTACGGAGACTTGCCAGCAGTCGTGAAGCGCCGCGTAATCTTCATCTTTCCCTCGTGCAGTTTCGATGTTCGGACGTGCGGCGCAACGAGGTACAGGATGGCGACGCGATTGTTGTAGTCTGGACACACCTCATCTGTGGACCGCCAAGGTTTTTGACGTTCCCGGACAGCTCTCGGCGCTGTCGTAGACGCAGGCGCTACTATGTTTGGTGAGCACTTCTGAAGCTCGCCACCAGCTTCCTCAGCATTCCCCCTCAGGCAGGGCGGCGATGGGTCAAAGCTAGCGTGATTCGAGTCAGGGCGAAATAGTGGCGCCCTAGATTTCGTGGGTCGCAGAGGCAACTGACGCTAGATCTAGTGGTGTTGGTAAGTTGGGGGTATTGCCGAGTGAAACGCCCGTGAAACCGGGCCTGGACGCGAGTGCCGCAAAATGAGGCGTGTGCATAAGCCCGAAAAACGGGCACTCGCCGAGACTGGTCAAACGATAATCCGATTCCGTTTCGGTCGGTACGGCGCTGGCTGTTGCAATTTCGTCTCACAATAAATGAACGGGCGATACTTGCGCGGAGGCAAGCGACAAGCTTCGGGCGAATGCACACTGGCGCTCGGACTGGCGACGCGTTAATCCGAAGATGAAGCGGTGCGGAGGCGATTTGGTATGGGGATTTTCAGCGAGATCTTCAGCTGGTGGGGCGGAAATACCTGGGGCACGCGACTGACGATAGCCCGGCAGGGCCGGTTCGTCGGCAGCGACTCGTTCGGCAACCGCTACTATGAGCAGCTCAAGGGCGTAGGCCCCGAAGGGCCGCTCGGTCGTCTGCGGCGCTGGGTGACCTACACCAAGCTCGCCGATCCCTCGAAGGTGCCGCCCGAGTGGCACGGCTGGTTGCACTATACCGTCGATACGCCGCCGACCGAGGAGCGGTATGTTGCGAAGCCGTGGCAAAAGCCGCACGTGCCCAACATGACCGGGACGCCGCAGGCCTACCGGCCGGCCGGCTCGATTCTCGCTGCCGGGCAGCGGCCCAAGGCGACCGGTGACTACAAGCCCTGGCGCCCGGACTGACGCAGGCGCGTGGTTGGAGCGGCGATCGGCGGCCTTTTCGGCGCCATCGTTGCCGCGCAGAAGGGAGCCCGATGGGCCGGTCGTGCTTTCCGACACGCTCGCCGGTGTGCGCCCGCTCTAGAGCGAGGCGAGTTCAAGAGCAACGTTGCAGGATTTTCGCGTGTCCATGAGCGGGTTTCGGCCAGACCAGAGCGTGAGCAAGACCCGGGTTGTCCGTGCGTCGCTGACGGCGATCGCGTTGACCGGGGCTGTGCTGGCGGGCGGCCTGATGCTCGGGCCGGCGAACGGTCTTGCCGACACCAAGCTCGACAACCGAGTCGCGGTGTTTTCCGCGCTCGACAAGGTGACGGCGACGATCAAGACACTCGAAGTGCCGATCGGTGAAACGGTGGAGTTCGGCGCGCTCAAGGTGACGCCACGCGTCTGTTTCTCGCGTCCGCCGACCGAGCAGCCGAAAACGACCTCGTTCGTCGAGGTCGACGAAGTGCAGCTCGACGGCAATCAGAAGCGGATCTTCACCGGGTGGATGTTCGCGCAAAGCCCGGGGCTCAATGCCGTCGAACATCCGGTGTTCGACGTTTGGCTGACGGATTGCCAGAAGCCGCGCAACGCCGTCGCGCAGCAGGCGCCTCCTACGGCGGGTGATCCGGATGCTGCCGCGGCCGCGGAAGGCGGATGGTCCACAGAGCCGTCGTACGATGGCGAAGAGCCCGCCGAGCAGCAGCGCCGCCGCGTAAGGCGCTGACGACATCCCAAGCATGATCCTGCCGCGCCTTGGGAGGTCGTGAGCTGAAGAGGTTCACGGACCTTGGTCGCTTTCCAGAGGCCCACGATTTCACGCTTTAGCTGATAAGATCTGCAGCGACAGCCGTGTGAACTGCGCGTTTGATAATCATCGTGTGTCGATGATGACTCACACGTCGTGTGAAGTGCGCCCGCCGCGCGCCCCGGCGTTGGTTTGGGCTATCGCGAATCTCTGTCCTTCGTCATCATTTGTGCAACTGAATTCGCATCGAGCGTGAGGCGATCGGCCTGTTGTTCCTGATGGAACGGCGGTTCGTCGCGTGAGGCGTTAGCCTTTCTCGACACGGCTCGCTCGTATTGGCACTTGGTATTGTCGTGCTTCAGAACGGATGTGGTTCGTTCCGGATGCGCGCTGGTCATTGGAGCACCCCCATGACGGATACTCGCTCGATCGCTTTCGACGCGACGTTCATGATCCTCTACATCGGCTTTGCAGCGGCGATGGCCGTGCTTTCGCTGGTGCTGCTCGTGCTGTTTGCTCTCGATATCGAGTTCGCGCCCCACCAAGCCTGGGCCGCGCTGTTCAATCTCGCCGGTTGGGCGGCGCTGCCGTTCGCGCCGCGCCTCTACCGCCGCCTGCTGGGGCAGCCGTTCTCCTGGCGCGCCAATCGCGCCCTGGGCGGCGACTTCTGAGGGGCTTATCCCGCGGCGAGACACGTTGCTAAGCAGTTCTTTACTCTGACGTTTAACTCTGAAAGCTGGGCGTGCGCCGGAAAAGGCCTCGTTCAGCAATTCATGGAAAGGGTTGTCCTTCCGAGGGAGGGGCCGCCCGTGACCACTGCATCTCAGCAGCAAAAGCCGATCGATGCCTTGGCGCGCGCCGAGGCGGAGCTGGATCGGTTTTGGTCCAAGCTTCGGTTCGATCCGGCTCTCGAGCAGCGCTACGAGGCCTATTCATCGGAGCGCAGAAATCGGACGCTTCGGTTCTGGCTCGTGTTCGGGCTGTTGCTCCGTCTGCTCGGTCTTTCGACCGAGTTCGCCATCGGCGGAGACATGACGGCCTACGGTCTCGCGTTTCGGGTTGGCGTGCTGGTGCCCGTCGTTCTCGTCTCGCTCTGGTTTCTCTCGCCGCGGTATTCTCTTGCGACCCAAGGCGTCGCGGCGACCGCAGCGCCGTTCCTGTGCGTGGTCGGGCTTTGTTTTCTCGGCTCGGTCGCTCCCGCTCCGGACGAGGTTCGCTATTTCTTTCTCGCCGGCGTGAATCTGATCGCGATCAATCTCGTGATGCCGCTCCGGTTCCAGCATGCTGCCGCTTACACGGTCGTATCGGTCGCTGCCTATCTGTTCATGGCTTTCTCGGGCTATGCGGGTGTCGATCCTTTGCAGGTCATCGACATCGTGTTCCTGTATTCGGCCGCGTCCGTCGCCAGCTTGATCGTTTCCTATCGAAGCGGCATCGTCGATCGCCGCGCGTTTCTCGCTAGCGAAAAGATCAACGCGCAAGCGGCCGCCCTTGCTCATGCCAACGAGGAGCTGCAACGATTGCTCGAACTCGATGCTCTGACCGGGGTCTACAATCGCCGCTATCTCGATCAATCCTTGAAGACGCACGGTGAGGCCGTGGCCTCGGATCGCGTGCGTCTCGGCGTGATCATGGTCGATGTCGACCATTTCAAAATCTACAACGATAGGCTCGGGCACCGGGCGGGCGACAACTGCTTGCGCGATGTCGCTCGCGCTATCGTCGCGAACGTGCGTGCGGGAGTCGATGTCGTGACGCGATATGGCGGCGAGGAATTCGCAGTGCTCGTTCCGGGGCTTTCGCTCGACGACACCCAAGCGCTCGGCGAGAGAATCCGGGCGGCAATCGAGACGATGGAAATCCCCCATCCGCACGCGGGGCATGCCATTGTCACGGTCAGCGTCGGTGTTGCGGCGGGTATGCCCGAGACCGCTGAGATGATGGACGGGCTTCTCAACGAGGCCGACGTTGCGCTTTACCGCTCGAAACGTCTGGGCCGCAACCGCGTCACGCGCGCCAACGCGCCCGAGAGCGTGGGCGCGGAAGGGGATGAGCTGCCGCATGCCGCCAAAACCGCGGCCTGAGCCAAACTTGCGAAGGCGGCGGCAACCGCTCCCGGTCAGCCGAGCAGCTTGGCGACGCGCGGGGCGAAGTAGGTGAAGACGCCGGATGCGCCGGCGCGCTTGAAGGCCATTAAGCTTTCAAGGATGGCCTTTTCCTCATCGAGGTAGCCTTTCTCGGCGGCGGCCATGATCATCGCGTATTCGCCCGAGACCTGGTAGGCGAAGGTCGGCACCTTGAAGGTTTCCGAAACGCACCGGACGATGTCGAGATAGGGCATCCCCGGCTTCACCATCACGAGGTCGGCTCCTTCGGCGAGATCGAGCGCAACCTCTCGGATCGCCTCTTCGCTGTTCGCTGCATCCATCTGATAGGTGCGCTTGTCACCTTTGAGGAGCCCGCCGGAGCCCACGGCGTCGCGGAAGGGGCCGTAAAACGCGCTCGCGTATTTGGCGGCATACGACATGATCAGCGTGTTGGTGCGGCCGTTGTGTTCGAGCGCATGGCGGATGGCGCCGATGCGTCCGTCCATCATGTCGGAGGGCGCAAGCACGTCGGCGCCGGCTTCCGCCTGCACCAGGGATTGGCGCACCAGCATGGCGACGGTTTCGTCGTTGACGATTTCGCCCTCGACCAGGAGGCCGTCGTGGCCGTGGCTGGTGTAGGGGTCGAGCGCGACGTCGAGGATGATGCCGATATCGACCCCGGCCTTCTTCACGGCGCGGGTGGCGCGGCAGACGAGATTGTCGGGGTTCACCGCTTCGCGCGCGTCGTCGGTGCGCAGTTTCTTGTCGGTGTTCGGGAAGAGCGCGATGGCGGGAATGCCGAGCTTCTCGGCTTCGCGCGCGGCTTCGACGATGAGGTCGACTGAAAGGCGTTCGACGCCCGGCATCGAGGCGACGGCCTCGCGGGTGTTGGTGCCTTCGATGACGAACAGGGGCCAGACGAGATCGGCCGGCGTCAGCGTGTTTTCGGCAACGAGGCGGCGCGACCAGGAGGTGGCGCGCGTGCGGCGCATGCGGACATTCGGGAAGCTTCCGGCTGCCGAAGGCGCGGTGTCTCCGGAGAGGCGGGTGTCGGCGAGCTTGGGCGAGATCTTCGGCGCGGTCACGGGGGAGCCTCGGGTATTCGTTCAGCCGGCGGAGGCCGGTTTTTCAAGCGATTGGCGGGACAATCCCGCCTCCAGCGCTCGCGCGCAAGTGCTATGAGGGCAGCGGGCAGCCGGCAACGGGCAGGTGGTAAACGAAGCCGCACACATGCGATCGGCGCAGGCGGTTGCGGCGGGCTGGTCCGAGCGAGCTCAATCGCAGATTTTGCGAACCTTCCGTTCGGCCATATCAACGTGGAAGTGGTTGCGGTGGGCCTCGTTGGCCTCGGGGCCGAGGGTGGTTCCGAAGATCTGACAGGCGGCCGCGTGAGCCTCGTGCAGGAACCGGCTGGTCGGCGTTTTGGGCGCTGGTGCAACGGCGGGCTGATCCGCGGTCGGCGGCGGCAGCGCCGCGACGGTTTCGGGGTCCGTCTTGCCCTTCTTGGAGGTGTCTTTCTTGGCGGCTTGCTTCTTACTGCTGTCCTTCTTGCCGTCGTCGCTCTTTAGCTCGACCTTGCTCGCGGGGGCGTCCTTGTCTTTCGGGCCGCCGAGGCGGGTTGGCGCCAAGCCAAAGCCGTCCTTCTGCATGTAGGCCGGCAACGCGAGATCGTTCTGCTCTTTCGGTAGGCCTTCGGCGAGCGTTCTTCTCGGCAGCTTGTCGACGGTGGCCGGCGGATTGGCGGCGGCAGCGGCCGCCTGGGCGCGTTCGGCATTGGCTTTTTCGGCGGCAACCTTCACGGCTTCCGCCTTCGCCGCTGCGGCCTTGGCGGCGGCGATCTGCTTTACGACATCGCGCTTGGTCTCGCCCCAGCCGCTCAGCACGACGGCTTGTGCGCCTTTGCGCGTGGTGAAACCGCGGATGTCGAGGGCGTTGGCCTTGCCATGCTCGGAGAGCTTGTTGCCGACGCGGCCGTAGGCCATGCGGCAGGAATAGTCGCTCATCGATTCCATCTGGATGACTTCCGAGCCTAGATGGCGGCGGGCGAGGGGCTGAACGTCCTGCTTCACCCACTTGGTGAGCGCGACGACGAGGTCGCAGGTCACGACCGCCGGCGGCGACAGCGAGACTTCCGGATTTTTGCCGATGGAGATCAAACGAACCGGCGCCAGAGTTCCGCAATCTCCCTTGCGAAACGGAGCTTCCGGGACGGTGACGGCTTCCACGCCCTTCAGGAGCTGGGTGCAACGGGCGCGAGCCAGCTCGACATCGACTGCCGGCCACTCGTCGGCGATTGCGGGCTTTTTGGGATCGGCCAGCTTGCCGTCGGCGGCCTTAGCGGCCGGATCATCCTTGCCGTCCGGCTGTTTCGCTTCGGCTTTGTCCTTGGCTGCATCCTTTCCTGTGGTCGCCGTGCTCGGAGGCGCAGCGGGCTGGGCAGACTGCTTGGACTTAGTGTCCTTGGAGGGCTTTTCGGGAGCGGCTGCGTTTTTCTCGCCTGCGCCGGTCGCGCCGGCCTGGGTGGCGCTTTTCGCGTCTGCGTCCGGCTTCGATTTTTTGGTGCTTTTGGTTTTGCCGTCTGAGGCGAGGGCCTTCTTGGCGGCGGCGGTTGCTTTGTCGGTCGCCGTTTTCGCGTCGATGACGACGGTCTCGAAGGCGTTCGTCACGGTTTCGGAAATCGAGCGATCTGCGGCGCGGACGTCAGCTGCCTCCAGGAGCGACACCGATGCGAGGGTCGCGACGCCGAGGCCGGCCATTCCGAAAATCGCAACGGCGGATTGAAACCGCTTCATGGGCGCGTCCTTACGGCTCTCGGATTGCCTGCCGGGCAGCAAACACCCGCGGGCCATTCAGGAAACTTGTGAGGAAACTTGCCAGACTTCGCGTCGTACAGCGGCGTCCCGCTGCGAATCAGACGTTCAGTTTCCTCTCAACAGGATGGCCTGTATAGCCAAGAATTGTGGCCCCACAAGGCGCCTATCCCCGCTTATCACATTGGCAGAGCAGGGGCGATTTGCTAGAGCGCGGTGGCTTTTTTGAAATCGTGATCGCGCTCTAGGCTTTGTATGAGACCGATGATTCACGCTTCAGGCATTTCCTGCGCTGCCGATTCACGCCGCGCCCGATAGGGGCTGCAAAGATCGGAGCGCTTGGGCCAGAAGCTCTCATGGTCTAGAGCGTGATCGCATTTGTGCGTGCGATGCGATACGGGCTCTGGAATGACCGAGACTTCTGACGAAACGTTGAAGGCCGAGATCCGTGGATCGCTGGGGCAGCTGACGCTTGCGCGGCCGAAAGCGCTCAACGCGTTGACCGAGCACATGCGGTCGAGAATTTCCGAGCGGCTGTGGGCTTTTGCTCGTGATCCGCAGGTCTATGCGGTGGTCCTTCAATCGGAGAGCCCGCGCGCGTTTTCGGTCGGGTCCGATGTGCGTGAGGTGATCGGGCTCGCACGCGCCGACCTCGCGGCCGGCCGCAAGACGTTCGCCGACGAATACGCGCTCAACTGGCAGTGCGAATGCTTCTCCAAGCCAACGGTGCCGCTGATCAACGGCATGGTGATGGGGGGCGGCGTCGGCATTACGCAGTTCGGCACGCACCGGGTCGCGGGCGAACTTTATTCGTTCTCGATGCCGGAAACGCTGATCGGGCTGTTTCCGGACGTGGGTGTGTGCCACGTGCTTGCGCGGCTTCCGGACCAAGTCGGGATGTATCTCGGGCTTACCGGGCGAAGCATCGGTCGGGCCGAAGCCTATGCGCTGGGGCTCGTCACCCATTGCATCGACTCCCAGCATTTCGAAGCCATCAAGGCGGATCTCGCGGACACGTGGCCGGTCGATACCATTCTGGACGACCGCAACCAGGATTGCGGCGCGGGCGAGCTTCATCCCTATCGCGCGCTGATCGCGCGCTGCTTTTCGGCCGAGCGGGTGGAGGAGATCATTGCGCGGCTCGATGGGGAAGCCGGTGCGCAGAAGGAATGGGCAAGCGCGGTTGCGGCCGATCTCCGGCGCCGGTCGCCGCTCGCGCTCAAGATCACGCACCGGCATATTCGCGAGGCGCGGACACGCGATCTCCGGGAGACGCTCGTGGTCGATTACCGGATTGCCGCGCGCATTCTCGAAGCGAACGGCGATTTCTACGAGGGCGTACGGGCGGCGCTCGTCGACAAGGATGGCGCGCCCCGCTGGGCGCCTTCGCGTCTCGAAGACGTGACGGAGCAGATGGTGGATGCCTATTTCGCGCCGCTGGGCGAGGGGGGCGATCTGGTTTTGCCGTCGCGTGAGGAGATGCAGAAGGCGCGGGCCTGAGATGGGCTATTGCGTGCGCGAACGGAACGCAATTTTACCCGGAATTTACCGCGATAATTGAGCTAATTTTTATCGGTCTCGCTTAGCCTGTGATCAGAACCGGAAAACGGTCGCGTCAAACAGGTTAGTCAGCGAGGCAGGGTATGAGTACCGCTATGAATGCGGCGCGCAGGAGCGCGCCCGAAACGCAGGATCCCAATCTACGTTCCGAGTATGTCCAAAGCCTTCACATGATCGAGCGCCTGCATCGGCTGCTGCTCGATGTGATCAAGGACGAGTTCGATCGCACCGGTAGTTCGGACCTCAACGCCGTCCAGGCATTGCTCCTCTACAACATGGGCGACAACGAGCTGACCGCCGGCGAACTCAAGAGCCGCGGCTACTACATGGGCTCGAACGTGTCGTACAATCTCAAGAAGCTCGTCGAGATGGGCTACATCGACTACGAGCGCAGCGAGAGCGACAAGCGCAGCGTGCGCGTTTCGCTTTCCGCCAAGGGCCGTCAGGCTTCCGAGGTCGTGCATCGCCTCTATCAGCGCCAGCTCGGCTCGGTCGAGACCGTCGCGCAGGTTTCCGGCGACGAGCTCAAGGGACTCAACAAGGCACTTGGCCGTCTCGAGCGGTTCTGGACCGACCAGATCCGGTTCCGCCTCTAGGGAAAGACACGGACGTCTCCGGGTGGGGTAGCGGAGGCGACATCGAAGAAACTGTGCAAAGGGGCGTGCCGGGGGCGCGTCCCTTTGCTGTTTTGGGCCCAATTCGTGGCCAGCCGGCACCACCAAGGCGGTGGCTTGCGGAGCGGGCCTTTTGGGCGAATGCGGATTATGCGATTGTCCGCGCAAATCCGCGTTCTCCTCGTTTCGAGAATTGGGGGCGGCTGTTTGCGGTTTCCCTTTCGTCGGTGCGAGGGCGCGCGAGACAAGCGTGCTTGCGTGCGGCGCAATCAAAAAGCTGGCGGGCAAAAGCTCGCGGGGGGACTTCATGACGACACCGTTCAAACTCGGCACGTGCCACCTGGCGATCGGGGCTCTGGCGCTTTTGATGGTCGGCGCAGTTGTTTCCCCTCGTGACGCGCGCGCAAACGACAACTGGCTCACGTTCGGCCCGGTTGGTGGATCCGGCGGCGGAGCGAGCGACCCTGCGTCGGAGCGCGAGCAGCTCAAGGAACTCGAGCGCAACCCACCGCCCGGCTTCCCGACGCTGGCCGCCGCCAACATCGAGGCCACGCAGACTGCGATCACGCGCTACACGGAGATCGTCGCAGCCGGGGGCTGGAAAAGCGTTCCCGACGCTGTCGTGAAGCCCGGCGAGCAGCATTTCGCGATCGTCGAATTGCGCGATCGGCTGATCGCATCGGGTGAACTCGACGCGGGCTCGGCAGGCGGGGATACGCTCGACGACAGGCTGGTCGAAGCCCTCAAGGCCTATCAGTCGACCAACGGCCTGACGCCGAACGGACGTCTCGACAAGCCGACGATCGCGGCCCTCAACGTGACCGCCGAGGATCGGCTGAAGCAGCTCAAGACCAATCTCAAGCGGCTCGGCGAGCTGGCGCCGATCGTGAAGGCGCAGCGCAAGTATGTGATGGTGAACATTCCGGCTGCCCAGGTCGAGGCGGTCGCGCTCAACAAGGTGATCTCGCGCCATACGGGTGTGGTCGGCAAAGTGGACCGGCCCACGCCGCTCCTGCGTTCGACGATTACGGAGCTGAATTTCAACCCGACCTGGCGCCTGCCGCCGACGGTGATCCAGAAAGACCTCATTCCCCAGGGTCGCGAGATGCAGGCCAAGGGCGAGAACGTCCTGATCAAGACCGGCATCGAGGCCTACAGCAACGGCAAGAAAGTCGACCCGGCGACGATCGATTGGAGTTCCTCGGCGCCCAAGTCCTATTCGTACCGGCAGCCGCCGGGGAAGGACAATCCGCTCGGCTTCGTCAAGATCAACTTCGCCTCGGGTGAGTCCGTTTACATGCACGACAGTCCCTCGGAAGGGCTTTTTGGCCGGAACTTCCGGGCCGCGAGCTCGGGCTGCATCCGCGTCTTCAACATCGAGCGTCTGGCGTATTGGCTCGTTGCCCAGAATGACGGCTGGGAGCAGGACCGGGTCGCCGATATGAAAAAGACCGGCGAACGCAAGGACGTCCGGCTCGCAACCCCGGTGGCGCTGCATTTTGTTTACATCACCGCCTGGGCCACTCAGGACGGCACCATCCAGTTCCGCCGCGATCTTTATAATCGGGACGGCGTAGCGGAAATCGCGACCTCCTATTGAGGTGCGCGCCTCTCGCTGGATAGTCACAACTTTGACTGTGTCCGCCCCTAAGCGTTGACCTAGGTCAATGCGCTTCTTCTTGCTGTGCTGCACCATAACGGAACGTCGACGGGCGACTTGCTTCGCTTGGGAGAGACGGGGGCGGACTTGTTAGTTCGTTGTTTCCGAATCTGCCCAATAAGCTCGTCCGGGCGCGACATTTACGCTGTTGCACTGTTACATTCTGCAAGGGATGCTAGCCTCAAAACCAGACTGCCGCTTTTGATCTTGCTTCCTGTCTGAAAAACTGTTTCACAGTTTCTAGAAGCGTTCTAAAAGAGCGGCGGACTGAAGAACAAAGGGTTCGGGGAAACGTCGATGGTTGACTACGCGAAGCACTTCAAGGCTTCCCTTGATGCGATCCGGCGGGAAGGTCGTTATCGCGTGTTCGCCGACGTGAAGCGCCGCCGCGGTGCTTTCCCAGATGCCGAGCACATGACCGAGCACGGCGCTAAGCCGATCGTCGTCTGGTGCTCGAACGACTATCTCGGCATGGGCCAGCATCCCAAAGTGGTCGCCGCCATGCACGAGGCGATCGATACCGTCGGCGCCGGCTCTGGCGGCACGCGCAATATCTCCGGCACTACCCACTATCATGTCGAGCTTGAGCAGGAGCTTGCGGATCTGCACGGCAAGGAGCAGGCGCTCCTTTTCACGTCGGCCTATGTCGCCAACGATGCGACGCTCTCGACGCTCGCCAAGCTGCTGCCGGGCTGCATCATCTTTTCCGACGAGAAGAACCACGCCTCGATGATCGAGGGTATCCGCCATGGCAATTGCGAGAAGCGGATTTTCCGTCACAACGACGTTTCCGATCTTGAAGCGAAGCTGAAGCAGGCGCCCGAAGGCGCGCCGAAAATCATCGCGTTCGAGAGCGTCTACTCGATGGACGGGCATATCGCGCCGATCTCGGCGATCTGCGATCTCGCCGAGAAGTATGGCGCGCTGACCTATCTCGACGAAGTGCACGCGGTCGGCATGTACGGTCCGCGCGGCGGCGGCATTGCCGAGCGTGACGGCGTGATGCATCGCGTCGATATCATCAACGGGACGCTGGCCAAGGGCTTCGGCGTGATGGGTGGCTACATCGCCGGCACGCGCGACCTCTGCGACGCGATCCGCTCGTTTGCTCCCGGCTTCATCTTCACGACTTCGCTCGCCCCGGCCATCGCGGCCGGTGCGGTTGCCAGTATCCGTCACCTCAAGATCAGCTCGCTCGAGCGTGCGCGCCACCAGGAGCGTGCGCGCGCCCTCAAGACGCGGCTGATGGCGGCTGGCCTGCCGGTGTTCCAGAACCAGAGCCACATCGTGCCGGTTCTGATCGGCGATCCGGTTCACTGCAAAGAGGTCACCGATCGTCTCCTCGACAAGCACGGCATCTACGTGCAGCCGATCAACTATCCGACCGTGCCGCGCGGTACCGAGCGCATCCGGCTGACGCCGGGTCCGCACCACACGGACGCCCAGATGGACGAGCTGACCGAAGCGCTGCGTGCGCTGTGGGCGGCTTGCCCGGCAGCCATCGGACGGACCGGCAAGCTCGCCGCCGAATAGTCTTCCTTTCTCAGCCGCGTGGGCTCCGGGCAGGTTTTGCCCGGGGCGAACGCTCACGCGTTTATGTTGCGCCGCACAGAAGACTGGGTGCGACGGCGACTGACTTGTTGCTTTCGCTAGGCGCGTGGTAAGGGGCTTTCGCGCGCGTTGGCTGTGGCACGATTAGACTTTCGTCGATATAAGGAACACGCCTTAGGGCGGATCCGATTTCGCCAATAATTTCAGTGTTATTGCCCCCGCCCCATTCAGAATCTCAGCCGACACACGAGGAAACGTCATGTCGAATACAGCCCGCTTCTTCAAATCTCCGCTTGCCGAGACCGATCCGGAGGTCGCGTCGGCGATCGACAAGGAGCTCGGGCGCCAGCAGTACGAGATCGAGCTCATCGCGTCGGAAAACATCGTCTCGCGGGCGGTTCTCGATGCGGCCGGCAGTGTGCTGACCAACAAGTACGCCGAGGGCTATCCGGGCAAGCGCTATTACGGCGGCTGCCAGTATGTCGACATCGTCGAAGACCTCGCGATCGAGCGCGCCAAGAAGATTTTCGGCTGCGGCTTCGCCAACGTGCAGCCCAACTCGGGCTCGCAGGCCAACCAGGGCGTGTTCAATGCGCTCGCCAAGCCCGGCGACACGATCCTCGGTCTCAACCTCGCCCACGGCGGCCATCTCACGCACGGTGCGACGGTCAACCAGTCGGGCAAGTGGTTCAAGGCTGTTCACTATCAGGTCGAGCCCGATACGCACCGGATCGACATGAACAAGGTGCGCGAGATCGCCAAGGCCGAGAAGCCGCGCATCATCATCGCCGGTGGTTCCGCCTATCCGCGTCAGTTCGATTTCGCTGCGTTCCGCGCGATCGCGGACGAGGTCGGCGCGCATCTGATGGTCGACATGGCGCACTTCGCTGGTCTCGTGGCCGCTGGTGAGCATCCCTCGCCGTTCCCGCATGCGCATGTCGTGACCACCACGACGCACAAAACGCTGCGCGGTCCGCGTGGCGGCATGATCCTCACCAACGACGAGGACATCGCGAAGAAGATCAACTCGGCGATCTTCCCGGGCATCCAGGGCGGTCCGCTGATGCATGTCATCGCCGGCAAGGCCGTGGCGTTCGGCGAGATCCTGACGCCGGAATTCAAGACCTACGCCAAGCAGGTCATCGTCAACGCGAAGGCCATGGGCGAAGTGCTGGTCAACGCCGGCTTCGCGCTGGTTTCGGGCGGCACCGACACGCACCTCATCCTCGTCGACCTGCGTCCGAAGAAGCTCACCGGCAACATCTCCGAGAAGTCGATGGGTCGTGCGCACATCACCTGCAACAAGAACGGCGTTCCGTTCGATCCGGAGAAGCCGATGGTGACCTCGGGCATCCGTCTCGGCGCACCGGCCGGCACGACGCGCGGTTTCGGCGAAGCCGAGTTCCGCGACATCGGCCGCATGATCGCCGAAGTGCTGGAAGGCCTCGCCAAGAACGGCGAAGCGGGCAACGCGGCGGTTGAAGCCAAGATCAAGGAAGAGGCGACTGCGCTTTGCAAGCGCTTCCCGATCTACTCGTGATCTGAGGCGAATGGCCCTGCCGGCAGCCGCCGAACAGAGCCGTTCGACCCCAATTTTTTGGGGGGACACCTTCTTCTTGGGGACGGGGTGCCGCGTGGCGGACGATCCGTTCTGACATGAGACGGGTCCTGGTTTAAGAAAAGGGCGCCGGAGCGTATCGCTCCGGCGCCTTTCATTTCGGGAGACCGCATCGATGCGTTGTCCGTATTGCTCCTGCGAGGAGACGCAGGTGAAGGACAGCCGGCCGACAGAAGAGAACGCCGCGATCCGGCGGCGGCGCGTATGCCCCGATTGCGGCGGACGTTTCACGACGTTCGAGCGCGTGCAGCTGCGCGAGTTGATCGTCGTCAAGCGCTCGGGCCGCAAGGTGCCTTTCGATCGCGACAAGCTGCAGAAGTCGGTCGAGGTGGCGCTCCGGAAGCGTCCGATCGAGATGGAGCGGGTCGACCGCATGGTATCGGGCATCGTGCGCCAGCTCGAAAGCGCGGGCGAGACGGAGATCGCATCGTCCACGATCGGTGCCTATGTGATGGAAGGGCTGCGCGCTCTCGATCCCGTTGCCTATGTGCGATTTGCGTCCGTCTATCGCGATTTTCGCGAAGCCGCCGATTTCCAGGAAGTGCTCGGCGAGATTGCGCGCGACGACGGCGGCGACGAGGTTCAGCGGATTTCGAAGAAGCTTTGAGGGACAGCTGCCGGGCAGCAGGCTGCCGGCAAGAGTAGGTGGTCGTGAGTTTTTCTCCGTTCGATCAGCACATGATGGGCATTGCGCTGATGCTGGCGCGGCGAGGGCTTGGCACGACCGCCCCCAACCCGTCGGTGGGTGCGGTGATCGCCGACGAAGCGACCGGCGAATTGATCGCACGCGGCGTGACGCAGCCTGGCGGCCGGCCACATGCCGAAACGGAAGCGCTGAAGCGAGCAGGTGCACTGGCGCGCGGTGCGACCCTCTATGTCACGCTCGAGCCGTGCGCGCATCACGGCAAGACACCTCCCTGTGCGGATGCCGTCGTTGCGGCCGGGATCGGGCGCGTCGTGATCGGCGTTGACGATCCGGATCCGCGCGTGAAGGGAGACGGGATCGCGCGCCTTCGGGCGGCTGGCCTCACGGTCGAGACCGGCCTTCTCGGCGAAGAGGCGCGCTGGGCGACACTCGGACATATCCTGCGCGTGACCGAACGCCGGCCGTTCGTGCAGCTCAAGATGGCGCTGGACGCCGCCGGAGCGGTGCCGCGCGGAAAGGCTGGCACGCCTCTGTTCGTGACCGGGTCCGAGGCGCGGGCGCAGGGACATCTGCTGCGGGCCAAGTGCGACGCCATCGTGGTCGGCAGCGGTACGGTGCGGGACGACGATCCCGATCTGACCTGCCGGTTGCCGGGACTGGCGGCGCGCTCGCCGGTGCGGGTCGTGATTTCGGGGTCACTCGCGCTTTCTCGCAAAAGCAAGCTCGTGCAGACGGCGCGGACGGTTCCGACCTGGGTGTTTACCGGGGAGGCGGCCGACGCCGCTCAAGTTGGAGAGCTTGAATCCCAGGGCGTGAAGGTTTTTCGCGTACTTCCGAGTGCGGACGGTGTCTTGCTCGGCGCCGTGCTGACGGTGCTCGCCGCCGAGGGCGTGACGCGGGTGCTGGTCGAAGGAGGGGCTTCCCTTTGGCGCGCCTTTGCGGCAGAGGGGCTCGTGGACGAGGTGGCTCTGTTCCAGGCCGGTCCTATGTCGGCAGGCGCGGCGGGCGAGGGCGCATCTGCTGCGGCCCTTGCCGCGGGTCTTGCTCCGGGGCTAGATCTCGCGCTCGCCTCGCGTCGGCGGGTCGGAGCCGATACCCTGTCGCTGCTCCGGGTCCGGGCGAGACATTCATAGGCGGGAGCGTTAGCGTGTTTACAGGCATCATCACGGACGTCGGCGAGCTGATCGGCCGCGAGGACGGGCGGTTCGCGATCCGGTCGCGCTATCCGGCGGACGGCATCGCGCACGGGGCCTCGATTGCTTGCGACGGCTGCTGCCTGTCGGTCGTGACGGTGCGCGCCGACGGGGCTGGCTCCGCGTTCACGGTGGATGTTTCGAACGAGACGCTTTCGAAGACCACGCTCGCGACTTGGCAAGTGGGTAAGCGGATCAATCTCGAGCGGGCGTTGAAGGCGGGCGACGAGCTTGGCGGCCACATCGTGTCTGGGCATGTTGACGGCGTCGGGCGGATTGTCGATCTCAAGCCCGATGGTGAGAGCCTGCGGGTTCTGCTCGAGCTGCCGCATCATCTGGCGCCCTATGCCGCACCCAAGGGCTCGATTGCGCTCGACGGGACGTCTCTCACCGTTAACGAGGTGGCCGGTCACCGTTTCGGGGTCAATCTTATCCCCGTGACCTTGACCGAGACGACCTGGGGGCGCAAAAAGCCCGGCGACGAGGTCAACGTGGAAATCGACCTCTTTGCGCGCTATGTGGCGCGGATCATGGAGTTTCGGACGTGACCACCGGTCTCGGAAAAGTCGTACATTCGGATATCGCCGGCTTCCTGTCGTCGACAGCCGAGATCGTCGATGACATGCTCAATGGGCGCATGGTCATTCTCGTCGATGCGGAGCATCGCGAGAACGAGGGCGATCTCGTAATCCCGGCGCAGATGGCGACGCCGGATGCCGTCAACTTCATGGCCAAGCATGGCCGTGGACTGATCTGCCTCACGCTTCTGCAATCGCGCGCGCAGGAGCTGGGACTCGAGTTCATGGTGCGGACCAAGGCTGCTCGTGAGCGGACCGCGTTCACGCAATCGATCGAGGCGCGCGAAGGCGTCTCGACGGGAATTTCGGCGCATGACCGCGCCCGCACCATCGCGACCGCCATCGACCCCACCAAAGGGGCGAGCGATATCGTTTCTCCGGGCCATGTGTTCCCGCTCGTCGCGCGCGAGGGCGGCGTTCTTATCCGTGCCGGCCATACGGAAGCCTCCGTCGATCTCGCGCGTCTCGCCGGGCTTTATCCCGCCGCCGTCATCTGCGAGATCATGAACGAAGACGGCACCATGGCGCGGATGCCGGATCTCATTCCGTTTGCGCAACGCCATAACCTCAAGATCGGCACCATCGAGGATCTGATCGCCTATCGCCTCAAGCACGACCGGCTGGTGAAGCAGGTGGCGGAGACGAAGGTCGATAGCGCGATCGCAGGCTCGTTCGATCTGCGCGTGTTCACGACGACGGTTGAGCCGGTCGAGCATCTGGCGCTCATCAAGGGCGATATTTCGAACCGCAGCGGACCGGTGCTGGTGCGCGTGCATGCGGTCAACGTGCTCGGCGATCTGCTCGGCATCGGAGGCGAAGCGGGCGACAGCGCACTGGTCGCCAAGGCCATGCGCGCCATCGAGCGCGAAGGGCGTGGTGTCATCGTGCTGATCCGCGATCTCGGTCCGAAGAGTGTTTCCGAATGGGTCGGCCGACGTTCGAAAGCCGAGGCCGGCGAAAAAGCCGCGCGCGGCCGCAGGCAGGTGGAAATCGGCGTCGGATCGCAGATCCTGCGGGAGCTAGGGGTGAGCGACATGGTGCTGCTCACCAACGCGCCCGCCGACGTCTACGTCGGACTCGAAGCCTACGGGCTTCGCATCGTCGGCACACGGGCAATCGAGTAGTCGAGATGGTCAGCCAGGAAAATCGCGCCCGCGTCGATATGGAGCTCTACGCTGGTGGATCAGCGCGTGTGCTTCTCATCGAGTCCCCCTATTATCAGGAAATCACGAGCGAGCTCATCACTGGCGCGCGGGCCGTGCTCGATGCAGCGGGCGTCGGCTACGATCGCGTGGCGGTGCCGGGTGCGCTCGAAATTCCGCAAGCGCTGAAGCAGGCTGTCGCCGCTGGGCTTTTCACCGGCGGAAGCAAGGCTGTCTATGCCGGCGCCATCATTCTTGGCTGCGTTGTCCGGGGCGAGACGTCCCACTACGACATCGTGTGCAACAACACCAATCACTGGGTCATGGAAACAGCAATCCTTCACAACATTCCCGTCGGTAACGCTGTTCTCACCGTGGATACGGAAGCGCAGGCTTTGGCGCGCGCGCGCGGCGGGGCTGACGGCAAAGGCGGCGATGCCGCGCGCGCCTGTCTGAGGCTCATGCATCTCGCGCAGGCGTTCGGGCGGCACACGTCATGAGCGTGCCCAAGAAAAGGAAATCCGGTGGCGATGCTCCCAAGCCGCGCACCGTCTCGCGCATGGCAGCCGTGCAGGCGCTCTACCAGATGGATCTGGCTGGCACCGACGCGGGCGACGTGATCGAGCAGTTCATGGCGGCGCGGGTTCAACCCAGCGACGGGGCGGACGAAGCGGATGCGAAGCCGGACCCGCTGACGAGCCTCGAAGGAGCGGACACCACGTTCTTCGCCGATGTGGTGAAGGGCGTCGTGCGCCGGCAGCGCGAGATCGATCCTCTGGTCGATCAGCAGCTTCGTACCGGCTGGCGGCTGGTACGCGTCGATTCCATTCTGCGCGCGATCATGCGTGCGGGTGTGTTCGAGCTGATGGAGCGCAGCGACGTTCCTGCGCGCGTCACCATCAACGAGTACATCAACATCGCGAAGGCGTTCTTCGAGGCCGACGAGCCGAAGGTCGTCAATGGCGTGCTCGACAGGATCGCACACAAGATCCGCGCGAAAGAGTTCGAGGCGCCTCCCGGCGAGGGGGATTAGCGCGTGGCCGGCACCGGGACGGAGGGGGAGGACGAGCTGATCGAGACCACCTTCGCGCCGCTTGCAGCCGGATTTCAAGGCGCGCTGGGGCTCAAGGATGATTGCGCGCTGCTCGCGCCGCCTCCCGGCGAAGATCTCGTACTCACGACCGATGCGGTTGCCGCAGGCGTGCATTTCTTTCCGGACGATGCGGCGGCCGACATCGCGTGGAAAGCGCTCGCAGTCAATGTCTCGGATCTCGCGGCAAAGGGTGCGCGGCCGATCGCCTATCTCATGTCTCTCGCTTTTCCCGAGCGGCCGGAACGCGGTTGGCTCGACGCGTTTGCAGGAGGCTTGGCCGATGCGCAGGCGGCATTCGGAATCGGGTTGGCCGGTGGCGACACCGACCGGAGGCCGGGGCCGTTCTCGGCGACGATAACGGCCATCGGCAGCGTGCCGACCGGGCGAATGGTGCGCCGGGCGACGGCGCGCCCCGGAGATGTGCTTTTCGTTTCCGGCACGCTCGGCGATAGCGCGCTCGGCCTGTTGTTGCGGCAGGATCGAGAGCTTGGCGGCGTGTTGGGCCTCGACGAAGCGGAGACACGTCATCTGATCGGGCGTTATCTGCGGCCGGAGCCGCGATTGGCGCTTGCGCCCGCCCTCAGAGGCTTTGCGTCGGCGGCCATGGATATCTCGGACGGGCTGGTCAAGGATTGTGGGCGTCTGGCGCGCGCTTCAGGTGTCTCGGCAACACTCGATTCGGCGCGCGTGCCGCTTTCCGGAGCCGCGCAGCGTGCGCTTCTCCAGCGGCCGGCGTTACTCGAACGCGTGCTGACCGGGGGGGACGATTACGAGGTGCTGGCCGCCGTCCCACCGGATCGCGCGGAGGCGTTTCGTGCTGCTGCGGCGGCGGGCGGCGTTGCCGTCTCGGAGATCGGCCATGTTGCAACCGGAAGCGGTATTACCGTCACCGGGCCAGACGGTCGTGCGCTCGAAATCGGGGCGGCCGGGTGGGATCATTTCCCGCATTGACGGCGCCTGGGGTTGGCTTACCGGTGCTGCGTCGAGACCTGTTGAATTTTCAGGGATTTGTTGGTGTGCTGGTTGATTGTGGGTCTTTGTTTGGCCATATCGATTGCGTCTAAGACTTTTTGACGTGCGCGGCTTTCGCCAGAACCCCCGTTTTCGGACATTTTAGGGATTGGATTTCCGGTGACTCCTCTCATGCTGTTTCGCCAGCGCCGCGATGCTCGCAGCCTCGGCCTGGTGGTTTTTGCGCTCGCCGCGATCTGGTCCGGCTCGTCGGCTGCCGCGCAGGATGGCGCGTGGTGGGAGGGGATCACCTCGTTCGGATCGCCCGACTATTCCGGTAAGCGCTCGCAAGCCGAGCGCACGCCGCCGCGCCAGGATACGCTCAACGATCTCAGGCCGAACGAAGTGCCGTGGCGCAGCGACGAGATGCTCGTCGCCATGGAAAAGGCCATCGACCTCTATCAAGGCATCGTCAGCAAGGGCGGCTGGCCCGCGATTCCCGGCAACCGCATGATGCGTCCCGGTGACGACGACGAGCGCGTAAGTGCGCTTCGGCGCCGCTTGATGGCGACGGGCGAGCTGGCTCGCTCTTCGAGCTACAACGACTACTCGTTCGATTCCGATGTCGAGCAGGCGGTCGTGCGCTTCCAGGAGCGTAACGGCCTGCGTGCGAACGGCCGCGTCGATCAGCCGACGCTTGCCGCGCTCAACATCACCGCCGAGGAGCGGCTGTCGCAGCTCAAGCTCAATCATGGGCGCATTCTCGAACTCGTGCAGACGCCGCCGGAGGAGCGGTATGTGCTGGTCAACGTGCCGGCCTTCCAGCTCGAAGCGGTGGAACGATATCAGACGGTGCTCCGCCATCGCGTGATCGTCGGGCGCAACGGGCGCGAGACGCCGACGCTCAAGGCGACGATCCGCAACTTGAACTTCTTCCCGTACTGGCGCGTGCCGGACAGCGTGGCACAGCTCGACGTGTTCCCGCGGCTCGTCAAGGAGCCCGACTATCTGGCGAAGGAGCACATCCGCGTCATCTCCGGCGATTTCAACGGGCCAGAGCTCGATCCGACCTCGATCGACTGGTCGCAGGCGGATGCCAAGCGGATCAAGCTCAAGCAGGATCCAGGGCCGCAAAACGCGCTCGGGCTCGTGCGCATCGACATGGCGAACGAGCACGGCGTCTATATGCATGACACGCCGATGAAGCCGTTGTTCCAGCAGCGTGCGCGCGCCTTCAGCGCGGGATGCGTGCGCGTGCAGGACGTGTTCGAGCTGGTCGAGTGGCTGGCCCGCTTCGAGCCCGGTTGGGAGCAGCCGGGCCGCGCGCAGGCGGTGCTCGATCAGGGCATGGCGCTCGACGTGCCGCTGTCGCGTCCGATCCCGGTGTATTTCGCCTACATCACGGCTTGGGCAGAGCCCGACGGGCGCATCGAGTTCCGCCCGGACATCTATCGCCGCGATGGCGCGGTCGCGATGGCGGACGTGTTCGATCCGGACGCCCCGCCGCCTCCGTCGCAAGGGCTTGCGCCCTAGAGGTACGCTGCCCGGATCTGGAGCGATTTAGCATGACCGCGCGGAGAGGCTTGCCTTGGCTGCGCGGTGGTGGGATTTTCCCGCCCGTCATGATGGCTACTCTCACCCATACCCTGGCGCAGATGCGCGATACCGTCCGCCGCCGGTGGCCGGCCCTGTTGGCGCTTGCGCTGGCCACGGGATGGATCTCGTTTGCCATCATGCTGTCGGACGAGCAGGGGCGCTTTGCGCTACCGCGGGCCTATTCTGTGAAAATGACGTGCGAGGACGATCCCGAAGCGGCGCTGTGGCATGGCGGTTGCGAGCGGGTTGCCGCCGACATCGCCAAGACCGGGCGACCGGGCTTTTTCGATCTCTACACCGCATTCGTCGATGCGCATCACGTTGCGAGCCCGCGTGAGGCGGCCGCCGCCCGCGTCGCGGGCGAGCCTGCCGACCCTGCGTTCGACGTGCGCGCGCTGCTGGTCGGCCAGCGCTACGGCCTCGCGCTCGTTGCGCACGAATTTGAAGGCGCGCAGAGCCGCCCGCAAGCGGAAGCCGTCATGGACGAGATCGACAAGCGCGATCGGGCGCTGCTGACGATCGGGCGCGCGGGGCTCGGTTACGACGCGTTGATCGCGGGGACGCTTGCAAATCTCGCGCATCCCGGCGCGATGATCGAAGGCGCGTCTCAGTACGTCGCCATTCTGATGGGCACGGCCAAGCGCAGCGACCTCGCGACAGGTACACCGGCGAAGCGGTAACGCGGCCTTTTCAGGCGTCCTACATTTGTTGCGCTGGGTCCCGGCTCTGCGCTCCGGCTCAGGCCGGAGCTTGGCCGGGATGACGCGGGTTCCAAAATGGGCTTCTTATTGCAGCACGTGATCGTAAGCGGCGCTGGAGATTTGAGAGGGTCATGTCCGCCGGGTCTCCGTATTTTGTCTACATTCTTGCCAGCAAGCGAAACGGAACGCTCCATGTCGGCGTCACAAACGATCTTGTCCGCCGGGTTCAGGAGCACAGGGACGGCTTGGTTCCCGGGTTCACGAAGCGATACGCGGTCAAGCTGCTCGTCTATTTCGAGCCACACATGGATATCAACGTAGCCATCCTTCGCGAGAAACGCGTTAAGCGTTGGCTGCGGACTTGGAAGCTCCAACTCATCGAGCAGCAGAACCCGCAATGGCGCGATCTTTGGCAGGACATCACGACGTGAGATCAGCTTGCTGCGTGTCATCCCGGCCAAGTGAAGCGTCATGCGGAGTTTGACCTCCGCATGCGTGAAACGCTGAGCCGGGACCCAGAGGCGTGTCGGCGAAGCGGTAACGCGATCATGGTCATTTTAGTGAGACCGATGATTCACGCTTCAGGCATTTCCTGCGCTGCCGATTCACGTCGCGCCCGATAGGGGGCGCGACGATCGGAGCGCGTGGGCCCGAAGCGATCATGGGCTAGGCCTTGATGCGGTAGCCGGTTCTGAAGATCCACCAGATCACGACGAGGCAGAGCGTCAGGAATGACAGCGTCATCGCGAGGCTGATGCCGACGTTGACGTCGGAGATCTCGTAGAAGCTCCAGCGGAAGCCGCTGATCAGATAGACGATCGGGTTGAACAGCGTCACCGTGTGCCAGGGTTCGGGCAGCATGTTGATCGAGTAGAACGTGCCGCCGAGGAACGTCAGCGGCGTCAGGATCAGCATCGGCACGACCTGCAGTTTCTCGAAGCCGTCGGCCCAGATGCCGATGATGAAGCCGAACAGGCTGAAGGTGACGGCCGTCAGCAGCAAGAACGCAATCATCCAGACCGGATGGGCGATGCGGAGCGGCACGAACAGGCTCGCGGTCGCCAGGATGATGAGCCCCAGGATTACGGATTTGGTTGCGGCCGCGCCGACGTAGCCGAGCGCGATCTCGAACGGAGAGATAGGAGCCGAGAGCAATTCATAGATCGTGCCGGTGAAGCGGGGAAAATAGATACCGAAAGCGGCATTCGACGTGCTCTCGGTCAGCAGCATCAGCATCACGAGGCCCGGAACGATGAACGCGCCATAAGGTACGCCGTCGATTTGGGAGATGCGCGAGCCGATGGCGGCGCCGAACACGATAAAATAGAGCGATGTCGACAGCACGGGCGACACGATGCTCTGCAGCAACGTGCGTCCCCAACGGTGCATCTCGAACGCGTAGATCGCGCGAACCGCTGTCAGGTTCATTGGGATTGCCTCACAAGATCCACGAAGATGTCCTCGAGCGAGCTCTGGTGCGTCGCCAGGTCCTTGAAGCCGATACCGGCTTCGCGCATGTCGTTCAGCAGCGCGGTGATGCCGGTGCGGTCTGCCTGAGTGTCGTAGGTGAAGGTCAGCGCGCCGCCGCCGGGCGCAAGCTCGAGGGCATAGGACGCGAGCGCGGCGGGAATGGCCGAAATCGGCTTCTGGAGGTCGAGCACGAGCTGCTTCTTGCCGAGCTTCCGCATCAGCTCGACCTTGTCCTGCACCAGGATCAGCTCGCCGTTGGTGATGACGCCGACGCGGTCGGCCATCTCCTCGGCCTCCTCGATGTAGTGGGTCGTCAGGATGACGGTGACGCCGGAGTTTCTCAGCCCGCGCACGATCTCCCACATGTCCTTCCTCAGCTCGACGTCGACGCCGGCGGTCGGCTCGTCCAGAAACAGAATGCGCGGCTCGTGGGCAAGCGCCTTGGCGATGAGAACGCGCCGTTTCATGCCGCCCGACAGTGTCATAATGCGGCTGTCGCGCTTGTCCCACAGCGAAAGATCGCGCAGCACTTTCTCGACATAGGCAGGATTGGATGGCTTTCCAAACAGGCCGCGGCTGAAGCTCACGGTCGCCCATACGGTCTCGAACATGTCGGTCGAGAGTTCCTGTGGCACGAGGCCGATCATTGCGCGCACGGTGCGGTAGTCGCGGGCGATGTCGCGGCCGTCGACGGTGATGTTGCCGCTGGTCGGGTTGACGATGCCGCAGATGATGCTGATCAGCGTCGTCTTGCCGGCGCCGTTGGGGCCGAGGAGGGCGAAAATTTCGCGTTCCTCGATGTCGAGATTGACGGTCTTCAAGGCGACGTGGCCCGACGCGTAGGTCTTGCTCACGTCCTTGATCGATATGATCGCATTCATATGCACCGCCGGGCAGAGACAACGAGGACGACTATCGCGGAGGACCACATAGGCACATTGGAGGTTTGCCGCAAGCCAAGCTGGTCGAAGGGAGCCAACTCGCGGTTGGCGGCCCTGCTAGGCTGTGAACTCACTATGGCTGGTGCAGTGATGAGTCAAAGCGAGCCAAGGGCTAGGAAAAACGCGCAGGTCGATGCCGTCGCATCGGACAAGCGGTTTGACGACGCCATTGGCTCGCTTTGACTCACCCCGCAGGGGCGCGGTCCTTTTCCGCCGCCGGTTCGTCGCGAGACCTTGCAAACCATGGGGTTTGCGGCGGCATCGCTCCTGCCAGCGACGTAAAAGTCCTCGCGTCAATGCGCCAGCGATAGTGAGTTCACAGCCTAGTGCTGGGGCCGGCCCAGCGGCAACGGCCTGATCCAGCATCCGACCATGCCTGCGCTCCTGAGGCTGCTGCAGACTGCCTTCGCATCATCACGCGATTGAGGCGGAATGAGCGACAGGCGGTACCAGTTCTGGCGATCCTGCCCCTGGACGCGGTCGACGCGCGCTTTGGCGGTGCCCAGGATGTCGGGGTAGCTGCCTTTGAGCGACCGGAAATCCTGATGCAACTCCTCTGTGGTCTGGCGGGTCGCGAGCACGACCAGATAGGGCTGCTCCATGAGCGGGTCTGTCACGGGGCCAAGCGCCGCGGTGGCGGGGGCCGCTTCCGCGCTCATGCTGCCGCCGGAGGGAGCGAGGCTGCCGGTTTCGGGAGCGGCGTCATCGAGCCTGCCGTCGAGCTTTTGTCCGGGCTCGAGCGCTGCATGCTTGGCGTCGCCGCCTCCGATGAAGCTCAACACCGAGACGGCAAGCCCGGCGACCACGGTCATCACCGCGAATGCGGCGGTCACCTTGCGATCGGTCAGGAGGGCGCGAACCTCGGATAGCGTGGGCAGCTTGGGTGCGTTGCCTGCTCGCCGCTTCTTTGTCAGCGGGGGTTCGGGCCGACGTCCGAACCCATGAGCCGGGGGTGGCGGCTGCTGTGCAGGCGGGCGCTGCGCACCTTGGCGCTGAGGCGCGCCCGGTTGCGGCGGATAGGGCCCCGGCATGTTGGCCGGACCGGTAAGCGCCAGCGGGGCTCTCGCTCCTCCCGGAGACGGCAACGGGTAGCTCTGAGGATAGCTTTCGGGATAGCTCTGGGCGTAGCGCTGGGCATCGCGTTCGATCTCGCGCGATGTTGCCAGTAGAGCCGAATGCGCGCGTGCGGCGTCTGATCTGGTTTCGTCAGGGCCGACGGCCTGTGTCAGGCGCGCCTCCAGCACCTCCAGCATATCGAGCGCGCGGCGATGGCTGCCGAGAATATGGGTGAGAACGGCTATGTCGAGCGGTCCATGGGCGGGGAGCGAGGCCATCAATTGCTCGATCTCGCGCTGGACATCGGAGATGACCCGGGCGCCCGACCCGATATCGGCCGCGACGTGGGGCGGCGTATTGCGGCTGCGCTCCAGGAGCCTCAGCAGCCGACGGGCAACGTTGATCGAGATCTCATGGATCTGCTGGCGCTCAAGCGCGGAGTCGCGATCGAAGGCAGCCATGATTGAGACTTAGTCCCACCTCGGGTGAAGGGCTTCAAGTTCCGGACAGCAAACAGCTTTGCAGCCGGGCCGTCCATGTGACGCGACGCTATCTTTACGCTGTATCAGGCTTTTTTTCGGAAGTGCCCCGACGTTTTATCAGCCGGAATGGCATTCGGGAAACATGCCCCGCAAGACCTCCAGAGAGCAACCGGGCGATCCTTCGATGCACTGATAATTAATGTGGGGCACGGCGCGATCGCTGGCGATCGAGATCTGGCTTCTGATTTTCTTGGTGAAACAGCGGGCGATGGAGACGTCTTCGGCCAGTTCGATGGAGGCCAGTACGCTCGACTGAGGGCAGTTGGCGTTGGCGATCATGTAGGTGGACGAGGAGGATTGGCTAATTGTCAGGCAGTCCGGCTCGTCCGCACTTGGCTGTGGAGATTGGGCTTTTGCGACCGAGGACATGCCCAAAAACAGGGCGATGCCGCAGGCGAGCCGACCGATACCGGCCGGGCGGCCGCCAAAATGTGGGTGGAACGAGTGACTATACACTTTGAACTCCGGCGGCCAGGATTCGCCTGACCGAGATTGCACGTGGCGAGCCCGCATGTGGCCGGCGGCGCTCTCCGCCCGGCATCTCCCACATCGGCTCGGTTTCCGTCGTGTACGGTACGGAAATGGCTGATGTGAGGCTGGGTATTGGGCGCGGGCAGCAGGCAACTGGTAGGGGGAGAGGTCCCCCTACCCCGGCTAACGGGTTTCGCCTGCGGCGCGATTGTAGATGTCGTCGGTGCGGATGATGTCGTCCTCGCCGAGGTAAGTGCCGATCTGCACCTCGATCAGCTCCAGCGGCACCTTGCCGGGGTTTTCCAGGCGGTGCCACTGGGTGGCGACGATGTACACGCTCTCGTTCTCGCGGACGAGCTTCTCCTGGCCGTCGACGGTCACGCGGGCGGTACCCTGAACCACGATCCAGTGCTCGGATCGATGGTGGTGCATCTGCATGGAGAGGATGCCGCCCGGCTTGACGTGCAGCAGCTTGACCTGGAAGCGAGTGCCGATGTTGAGGGTTTCGAAGAAGCCCCACGGCCGGTAGTTCCGCAGGTTCTGCTCGTGCTCCGTGCGGTTGGCAGCTTTGAGCCGCTTGACGAAGCGGGAGACGTCCTGCGAGCGCGATCGGTCGGCGACCAGGACCGTGTCGGGCGTCTCGACGATGACGAGGTCCTTCACGCCGATGGTCGAGATGAGGGCGTTCTCACTGCGGATGTAGCAGTTGGCCGTGTCCTCGAGCAGGGCATCGCCCTGGACGAAGTTTCCGTCGGCATCGCGCGGGGCCGCATCCCAGAGCGAGGCCCACGAGCCGAGGTCGCTCCATCCGATCGAGATCGGCAGCACGGCGGCCTTGTCGGTTTTTTCCAGGATCGCGTAGTCGATCGAGAGGCTCGGCGATTTGGCAAAGGCCTCGGCGTCGAGGCGAAGGAAACCGAGATCCTCGGCAGCGAGTTCGAGCGCGCGGCGCGCGGCGACGAGCATGGCCTCATCGTGGCGGGTGAGCTCGTTGATCAGGGTGTCGGCGCGGAACACGAAAATTCCGCTGTTCCAGAGGTAGCGGCCGTCCTCGAGATACGCGGCTGCGGTTTCCGCGTCCGGCTTCTCGAAGAACTTGTCGACCTCGAAGGCCGCGCCCGCGCCGTCCGAGAGGCCGCCGCCCTTGCGGATGTAGCCATAGCCGGTGTGCGGCTCGGTGGGCGCAATTCCGAACAGCACGATGCGGCCCTGGCTCGCCACTTCGGCTGCGCGCCGGACCGCGTCCGAAAAGCCAGCCGGGTCGTCGATCACGTGATCGGACGGCATGACGGCCAGGATGGCCGCGGGATTGCGCTTGGCGGCGAGAAGGGCCGCGACCGCGATGGCGGGGCCGGTGTTACGGGCTTCTGGCTCGAGCACGATGGTCTCGGGCTCGACACCCGCTGTGCCGGCCTGATCGCGTACCAGGAAGCGGTGGGCGTTGTTGCTGACGACAATCGGCGCGGCGAAGCCGTCCTGGGGCTTCAAGCGCGTGAGGGTGGCCGCGAGCAGGCTTGCCGGCTGCCCGTTCAATCCGCTGATGAACTGTTTCGGGTACATGGCCCGCGAGAGGGGCCAGAGCCGAGTTCCCGAGCCGCCCGACAGGATGACCGGGACAATATCGTGCATAGGCGATCCCCCCTCTGGGTGTGCGAAAAACGCTGCCGTCCAAATTTGGACTTACAAGGGAATGGGTCGCTCAAACAATATAGATTTTGTCAGGGTTACTACAGGTTGAATGTCAGGCAATCTTGTTTTCTGCCCAGACATTCGCGGGTGGACCGATCCGTTCCGAGGTTAATCCTCGTCGTAGAGATCCGGCACATACAGCTCGTCCGGGACCGGGGTGCGGGAATAGTCCGGGTTATGGACGCGCTCGGGAAGGACGATGTCGGTGCGGTCGACCTCCTGGTAAGGGATCTGGGTCAGCAGGTGGCTGATGCAGTTGAGGCGCGCGCGCTTCTTGTCGTCGGCTTCCACAACCCACCAGCGGGCTTCCGGGATGTGGGTCCGCTCGAGCATCGCCTCCTTGGCTTTCGTATAGGCCTCCCAACGGCGGCGGGATTCGAGGTCCATCGGCGATAGTTTCCACTGCTTCAGCGGATCGTGGATGCGCATGCCGAAGCGGAAGTTCTGTTCGTCGTCGGTTATCGAGAACCAGTACTTCACCAGAATGATGCCGGAGCGGACCAGCATGCGCTCGAACTCGGGCACGGATCGGAAGAACTCTTCCACGTCGGCTTCACTGCAAAAGCCCATCACGCGCTCGACGCCGGCGCGATTGTACCAGCTGCGGTCGAACAGGACGATCTCGCCCGCCGCGGGAAGGTGGCTGACGTAGCGCTGGAAATACCATTGCGTGCGTTCGCGTTCGTTGGGCGCGGGAAGCGCGGCGACGCGACAGACGCGGGGATTGAGCCGCTGGGTGATGCGCTTGATCACACCGCCTTTTCCGGCCGCGTCGCGGCCTTCGAAGATGACGACGACCTTGAGCTTCTCCTTGACGACCCAGTCTTGCAGCTTGACCAGTTCGCGCTGCAGACGGAACAGCTCCTTGAAGTAGGTGCGCCGCTTGATGCTGTCGGCTTCGGTGCCGTTGTCCGCGATGGTTTGAGGGCCGGACAGGCGCTCATCGTCGAGTTCCAGCTCAAGCTCCTCGTCGATGCTGTCGAGCAGCTCGGCCTTCATTCTCTCGGAAAGTTCGTCTTGCTGGGTCATGGGGCGCCTGTGGAGCTTGCCGGCTCGCTTGTGAAAAGCGCGCTCGGATTGGAATTGGTTCCGCCTATTTCGGGGAGCCGTGTGACGGGTGAATGACAATCATGCCGGGCTTCAACGGCCGGCCGGCGCAGCGGAGCCTGAAAGAGGATCGAGTTCCTTCTTTTCCTTGCGAATGAAGAACAGGTTGCGCGCATAGATCAGCACGCCGAACTGGCCAAGAATGATGACCGGATCCAGGCGGTGAAGGCCGTAGGCGAACACCATCAGGCCGCCCAGCAGGCTCAGGTACCAGAAGGTTTCCGGCATCGTGGAGCGCCGGGATTTCTCTGTTACGAACCATTGAATGAGCCAGCGCGCCGAGAACATCACCTGGCCGATGAGGCCAATCGTCAGCCACATCAGCTCCGCCGGAGAGAGCGCGTTCCACCACGCAATCAGTTTTGCAACCACAGGCGTTCCTCATTCTGTGTGTGAGCGGTGAGACCTTCGGGGGCCGGACGGCGGACCGAGGTGCCGGTGTTCGGAAGCGCTGTACGCTTGATCAGCCATCGCACGCCGATCAGGTCGTAGATGCCGATCAGGGCGCGCCCGAAGTTGGTGTACTTCGAGGTCCCGGCGCGGCGCGGCCGGTCGTTGACGGGGTGGTAGACAGCGCCGTGCCCATACGCCTGGAACAGCGCGGGTAGATAGCGGTGCATCCCCGAGAAATACGGAAGATCGATGAAGACGTCGCGGCGGAACACCTTGATGCCGCAGCCGGTGTCGGGGCACTCATCGCGGAGGATCGCGTCGCGCAGCCAGTTCGCGAACTTCGAGGCGATGCGCTTCGAGGATTCGGCGCGACGCGTGGTGCGCACACCGCCGGCCAAGGCTACATCCGCGGGGGCGAGGCGGTGAAGAAGCGCGACGAGAGCGGGGATGTCGTGCGGGTCGTTCTGCCCGTCGCCGTCCATGGTGGCGATCAGCGGCGCCGACGCAGCGCGCACTCCCGTTCGAACGGCGGCGCTTTGTCCGGCGCGGCGGGCATGGCGGAGATAGCGAAGCTTCGGGACCGTTGCTAGCAGCGCCTGGATCTCGGCGGCTGTCGCGTCGTCGCTGCCGTCATCGACGACGACGATTTCGCGCAACGCATAAGCCGGTATGCAGGCGATGGTTTCGCGGATCAAACCGCCGATGTTTCCCGCTTCGTTCAAGGCCGGAATGACGACGGCGATTGCGTCGGCCGGGAGTGTGCCTTCGCTCGGGCGCGCGTGTTTGTCGTGGTCGTGGATGGGGTTTGCCGTCATCCGCGGCCTCGCGCGAGGTTGCCGGCCCGCATAAGCGGCAGGAATGTTGCGGCGATTGCGCTTCGGATGCGTTCGGGATCGCGCCAAAGACCGATGCAGGCGATGTGAAGCAGGCCGACCGTGATGGCCATGAAGACGCCCGCAAACAGCACGTCACTCAGAAAATGCGCGCCCTGTATGATGCGCACGATGCCCGCCAACGTTCCCGCCGCGACGCCGCTTATCAGCAATGCGATCCGGTATTGGGGGATCAGCAGCGCGAGCGCGAAGAAGGCTGCGTAGATCGATGAGGCCTCGCCGCTGATGAACGAGCAGTTGCGCGGACATTCGCGAGACGGGATGAGCGGAGGCGTAAAGGCCTTGCTGCCGCCGAACTCAACGATGTCGCGCGGCCGTGCGCGGCCCATGTTGTCCTTGAACACGAGATTGGCGACGACGCCGGGTCCCATGACGAGCACGGCGATCATGAACAGGCAGCGCGCCTGATCGAGCCCGAACCAACGGCGTTTCTCGATCAACACTCGGGCGGTGGCGATGAGCGTCGCGAATGCGACGACGGCGAAGAGCCCCATGAAAATCTCGCGCGCCGTGGTGATGGTCTCGGTCGCGCACCAGGGGCGTCCGGCGGATGACCCCGGGCACATTTCCCAAAATGCGGTCGAGAGCGCGAGGTCGATGTCGGGATTGAAGACGAGGATGACGCCGAGCGGGATCGTCAGGGCAGCCGCGCCGATCAGAAACTCGCGCCGGAATTTGGTTTCCTCGGGGGCATAGGGGTTTGAGGCCAACATGGCTCACCTTTCCTGGAAGCGATCGAGCATTACGAGGTAAAGCGTGCGGGTGCTGTGCCGTCCGGCGGAAACTTCGCGGGAGTGGGCGGGCGAAGCCGAGCCGAAGCGTTTCACCACGGGAGAGGCCGCGCGAAGCGAGACGAGCAGAACCGGCTGCGGCGCCGAAGCCGAGAACGGCTTTGCGATCTCGAAATGATTGCGGGGCGCTGGGCCTTCGCGCCAGGACAGCACCGGCACCGCAATGTCGCGACCGTAGTAGGCGAGGGCGGCCGCGATATCGCGATCGTCGGTCAGCACGGTTTTGATCGGGCGATCTTTGGTTGCAGATTTCGCCAGTTCTTCTTTCACAACGGCTGCGAGCTCGCGATTGCCGAGG
Organism: Hyphomicrobium sp. LHD-15; assembly: GCF_031157355.1. GTDB lineage: Bacteria > Pseudomonadota > Alphaproteobacteria > Rhizobiales > Hyphomicrobiaceae > Hyphomicrobium_C. The sequence goes on along the minus strand of NZ_JAVIFT010000005.1, from coordinate 67,594 downwards.
GTGCGCGCGAACGGATCGCCGACGAGAGGCAGTGCGAGGTGCCCAGCCTGCCAGGTTGCGAGGGCGAGCAGCACCGCGACGGTGGCATGGATCGCGAAGGAGGCCCGCATCCAGACCCACGCGCGGTCGCGGATCATGACGGCTGTCACCAGGACGACGGCGGCGACATAAGCGGGGGCGGCCCAATTGGCGTGCGCGCGCGAGGCAAAGGCCTGCGCCGTGACGGCTGCGAGGATCGGCACGGAGAAGGCCAGCAGAAGCTTGTCGGCGGCGGAGGCTTTCTGCCGGCGTTTGGACAGGCGCCAGAGGATCGCGATCAACGCGCCGAACAGGATCGGGCCGAATACGCCGAACTGGGCGATGATGAACTCGGCGGCTTTGCCGGGGTGGAACGGAACGCCGCGCCAGTTTGCGTTCTCGGCCGTGTGCGAGACCGTCACGAAGCCGTTTTCAACATTCCAGAGAAGGTTTGGGACGATCAGGACGATCCCGCCCACGAGAGCGAGCCACAGGTGGGGCTGCAGCAGTCGTGTGCGACGTTCCGGGACAATGACGAAATAGATCGCCGCGCAGGCGAAAAAGTAGGCCATCGCATATTTGGCGTTGAGGCCGACGCCAAGTGCGAGTGCAAGCAAGAGTGCGCTGCTCCAGCTCGGCGCCTGCATGAGGCCGGCAAAGGCGAACAGCGCGAGTGCCCAAGCGGCCAGCAATGGCACATCGGTCGAGATGATGCCGCTCGATAGCGAGACCGCAGGTAGGAGTGCGTATCCGAGGCCTGCCCAAAAGCCGACCTCGGCGGAATAGAGCCGCCAGCCGATGAGATAAATCAAGATCGCGGTCGCGCCGTGCAATGCGACGGACGGCAACCGGATGCAGGCTTCGCTGTCGCCGCATACGCTTGTGGCGCCGTGGATGATCCAGGCAATGAACGGCGGCTTCGAGAAATAGCCGAGTGCGGGCTCCAGGGACCACGCCCAGTATTGGGCTTCGTCCATGTAGAGGTCGGTGCCGTTGACGGCGAGAGTTGCAAGGCGGAAGGCGGTGATGAACGCGAGCAGCGCGAGAAACGTCAGGAAGTTTCCTGAGCCGACAACGTGCTCGATCCGCTCGCGTGCGCTTTGCGTATCGGCAGGCCTCCGGTTTGCGTATTCCTGCTGCAGATCCATCCTCGCGCCCCCCGGCGCACGCCCGTCGCGGCCCCGAGACGCCGCACATCCGTATTTGGCTAGCAGCGGTTTGCGACGGGGCGGTCACGGTTTGGCGACGGCGCGGTGACAAGACGATTGGGGTTGGGCCTGCGTGCCTGGTCGGCAACGAGATTCGCGAACGGCGGCTGCGATATGCGCGTTCAGCATAGACGGACGAAGCTGTGGACACGGGGCGTGTTTGAAGGTGGGATGACAATGTGCGTAGCGTTCGTCGTGCTTTGACGCTCAATCTCGAAGCTCTCAATTTTAAAACCCTTCACTATCCAAACTCAGGCCGAGGTGCGATCCATGGTCCTTCAGGCGCTTTCTCTTTCGGTGTTTTTCATCGGCCATAGCCTCGTCAGTCCGGCCGTGCCGGAGATGCTTGCGATCTCAGTGAGGGCGGCCAAGATCGAAAGCCGCGTCGATTTCCAGATTATTAACGGGGCGCCGCTCAAGGTGAGCTGGACCGACTCTGCGAACGGGCAAGGAAAAGACGGGCGCGTTTCGCTCGCGTCCGGAGCCTATGGCGCCGTCGTCATTACCGAGGCGATCCCGCTCAAGGATCAGATCGAATACAATGACTCAAACGGCTATGCGCTGCGCTGGTACGAGCTTGCGGTATCGGCCAATCCGAAGGCGCAGGTGTATCTCTACGAGACGTGGCACAACCGCGATGGAGACGATGCGCTCTGGCGCAAACGTCTCGATGACGACCTGTCGCGCTGGGAGGGGATTGTCGACGCCGTCAACGGTGCGCGCAAACCCGGTACGCCGGACATGCTGATCGTTCCGGCGGGTCAGGCCCTGGCCAAGCTGCATGATGAAATCGCGGCGGGGCGCGTTCCCGATCTCGGCGCGATGGGCGATCTCTTCGCCGACGACATTCACCTCACCGATGTCGGCAAGTATTTCGTGACGATGGTCCATTTCGCCACGATCTACAAGCGGAGCCCCGAAGGGCTTCCGCGGCGGCTGGGCCCTTACAAGAATGCTCCGTCCGAAGCGCTTGCAGCGAAGATGCAGCAGGTGGCCTGGGAGGTCGTGCGGAGCTACCCCCGATCGGGCGTCGGGGGCCTATAAGGCGCCGTTAAAAAGGTAACGCCGCCTTTATGCCACCGGCATGCATGTCGGAGTGCTCTGAAAAGCGCCCATCGTATGTGAGCTTCACATCCACGCCTGCGGCGTTGAGCACGTCCACGCCGACAGCTAGGTCGAGGTAGTGCTTGTCGAACTCGCTCCCGATCGTGAAGGATGTTCCCGGAGCAGAGATGAAGCTTGCGGTCGTTTCATAGACGGCGTCCTGGAAGAACGTGGCGCCGACCCGCACGAACGGTCGAAGGACCAGGCCGCCGGCCCGCATCTCGGCGCCGATTTCGAGCGCGGGGCTCGCCGTCAGCACCCATGTCGAGTCACCCTGGACTGCGAGGTTCGCAGCGCCCGCGCCATGCTCACGGAAGTCCTCGGTCTGGAGCCGTGTCGCGTTGAGGTCGATCATCGGCTTGACGTACCAGCCGCCCGCCTGCTCGAAGAGCTGGCTGAGCCTTACCTGGGTGCCTGCGTACCACATCTGATTGTCGCTCTCAGCGGTGCCAAGTCCGCCGAAACCGATGTGACGCTGGGTGTCGGACCAGCCGTAACCCACGAACGCCGTGGCGGCGAAGCTCACCGTATCCCACCGGTTCTTGAGGATCACGGCGCCCTGCGCGCGATCGGTTTCCGTCGCGGCGCTGTTGTTGGTCGATACATTCGAGTGTTCGTAGGATCCCGCGAAGCCGAGGCGCCATTCGTCCCGCAAAGCGACCTGCACGCCGCCCGACATCGTCCAGGCCTCCTCGTCGCCGCCGACGTTGCGATCGGTTTTGTCCCAGCCTAATTGCCGTCCGCCGACCTTGGCCCAATAGCACTGGCCCTCTTGGATGAAGCCGGGGTTCTGCTCCAGCGTGGGGCAGCTCATCGCCGAATTCACGAACGCCAAGTAGGATTGCGAGGTATCCGTCATGCGCTGTGCGTAATGCTCAGGACTGAGCCTCTCGACCGCCTGTTGGGCCTGCCCGGACGTCATGCTGGCGACGTCGCTCACCATGTCGTCGAAGGTTTGCGTGCCACCGCCGCCCTCGGCAATGCGATCGAGATGCGCGGCCGTTGCCTGCTGGTTGGGGGCAGCACTGCCTGTCTCGTTGACGGTATCGACTACGCCGCCCGGTGCCAGCAGCCAATTGAGCGTGAGGTAATCCGTGGCGCCGTAGGTCGCCGATAGCGTGTAGGCGTATCCGCCGCTGCGACGGACTGCGCCGAGGTTGTTGGTGAGGTCGCCATCCGACGAGGCGATGACGATCGATCCGGAAGCCCCGAGATTTCCCGACGTCTGGACGACGACGGTTCCTGCCAGTGTCGCGTTGCCGGAGATATCTATCCTGTCGGCTGTCACCGATCCGCTGCTTTCGGCTAGTGAGACCAGATATCGGCCGGTGCTCGTCTGATTGAGGTCGCCGGAGAACTGTGTCGTCTGAACGCTGGCGCCGCCCGGCGAAAGGATGCCGCGGTTTACAAACGTCTCGACGGCGAGGCTCGAGGCGGATTCGACGGTTCCCGATTGGGAGTTATTGAAGACGTCGTCTCCATGAGACATGAAGACGTTGCCCCGGATCACGCCGTAGTTGTTGATGGTGTCGTCGTCGTCATCCATGGTGATCGCGTAGGCGCCGCCGGAGATCGTGCCGTAGTTGGTGATGGTTCCGGAGCTTCGCGTGCTGAAAGTGATGCCTGTGTCGCCGCCGTAGACCGATCCGCCGTTGATCGTCACGTGCGACGCCGTCGGCGTGTCGACCAGGATGCCGTACGTCGTGCCCGAGATGTCTCCGCCGTTTGAAATGACGGAGATGACGCCAGCGGTACCGGATGAATTGGACGTCTTTGCCCAGATTCCATAGAGGCCGCCGGAAAGGTCACCATTGGTCGTGATGTTGAGCGCACCACCGCCGCGCGTTTCGCCATAGATGGCTGCATGCGTCGATCCGGATGTCACTGAGCCGATATTGCCGATGGTGACGCTGCCCGGCCCGGTCGTGACCGTGGCGGTCAATCCATACTGGACGGACTCGATGCCGAAGGAACCTGAGTTCACGTCGATCGAGAGCGAGCCCACACCGCTGACGTGGTAGAGATCGATGGCGCACCCGGCGAGTGCGATGAAGGTTTGGGTGAGATCGTGAATGTGGATCGAGCTGACGACACTCGAGTCACCGAGCGTCAGCTGCGTGCCGTCCGCAGCGCCCGTGCACTCCTGATGGGTGCCGGTCATGGTGCAGCCTGCCGTAGCGGGTGACGCCGGCAGCAACACAGAGCCGCCTGCCGCAAAGAGAGCGAGCAAAAAAAAACCGGAAAACAAGGCGCGTCAACGTAATCCCCCAAAGCGGTGAATTCAACGCGCACGGATTATCAGCAATTCTACACAACAAGCGATTCGCTTGCTGAACACCAGACAGAAACGCGCCTTGGGCACGCGTGTCGACCCGACCTTCGCGCTCTTTGCAGGTGCCTCAGCGCCGATCCTGACCACGCCGCGCCGCATACCTAAGTAGCCCGCGCCTGACCGGCTCAATTGGCGTCGTGTATCCGCACATTGACCATGATGCCTGCTGAATCTCTTAACCGCTTAGCTTTCGTCAAGAGCCGCCCGGCCGTTTCGCGTCAGAGATTGCACTTCCAGACCCTCGGCGGGAGGCAACACGAAATGCGCGAAGTCATGTCGAAAGCCATGGCCCGAAATATTTTCTATGGCGGGTCGCTGTTCTTCATTCTGATTTTTGTCGGGCTGACAGCCCATAGCCACTACTACATCGTCACCAAATCGACCGCGGCCATGCCGCTCACCGACTCCGTCGCACGCGGCAAACGCGTGTGGGAGGCCAACGCCTGCATCAACTGCCACACGCTGCATGGCGAGGGCGCGTATTTCGCGCCTGAAGTCGGAAACGTCATGACGCGATGGGGCGTGCTCAATTCTCCTGACGACGCCTTCCAGGCACTCAAGGGCTGGATCGAGGCGCAGCCGACCGGGATTCAAGGTCGCCGGCAGATGCCCCGTTTCCACCTGTCGGACGAAGACATCCGAGCCCTCAGCGACTTCCTGATATGGGCCGACAAGACCGACAGACAGGGCTGGCCACCGAAAGATTCCGGCTGACGCGGACGCACGGGAGAAAAGAGCAAATGAAATATCAGACGCAGAAGATCGCCCTTGCCTATTTCGTCGTGGCGATAGGGCTGTTTATCGTGCAGGTCTCGGGTGGGCTGCTGGCCGGCTGGATCTACATCTTTCCGAACACTCTATCGGACGTGCTGCCGTTCAACATCGTGCGCATGTTGCACACCAACGCGTTGATCGTGTGGTTGCTGCTCGGCTTCTTTGGCGCCGCGTACTTCATCATACCTGAGGAGTCCGAGCGCGAAATCCACTCGCCGAAAATCGCCTACTGGCAGCTCGCGATCCTGGTCGTGGGCACGCTCGGGGCGGTGATCACCTATGTGTTCGACCTGTTCCACGGCAACATCCTGCTCGGTAAAGATGGCCGCGAATTCCTGGAGCAGCCGCTCTGGGTGAAGATCGGCATCGTCGTGGCGGCGCTGATGTTCCTCTACAACATCTCGATGACGGTGCTTGCCGGCAAGAAGACGGCCATCACGAGCGTGCTGCTGATCGGGCTTTGGGGCCTCGCGCTGCTGTTCCTCTTCGCCTTCTACAACCCGCACAACCTCAGCCTCGACAAGATGTACTGGTGGTACGTCGTCCATCTCTGGGTCGAAGGCGTGTGGGAGCTGATCATGGCGTCGATCCTCGCCTATCTCATGCTCAAGCTCACGGGCGTGGATCGCGAGATCGTCGAGAAGTGGCTCTACGTCATCGTAGGTACCGCGCTGTTCTCGGGCATTCTCGGCACCGGCCATCACTACTACTGGATCGGCGCGCCCGGTTACTGGCAGTGGATCGGCTCGATTTTCTCCTCGATCGAGGTCGTGCCCTTCTTCCTGATGATGTCGTTCAGCTTCGTCATGGTCTGGAAGGGACGGCGCGATCATCCGAACAAGGCTGCGCTGTTGTGGTCGCTCGGCTGCACGACGCTCGCATTTTTCGGCGCCGGTGTGTGGGGCTTCCTGCACACGCTGCACGGGGTGAACTTCTATACCCACGGCACGCAGATCACCGCTGCCCACGGACATCTGGCCTTCTTCGGTGCCTACGTGTCGCTCAATCTCGCGATCTTCACCTACGCGTTCCCGATGCTGAGGAACCGCGACCCCTACAACCAGGTGCTCAACATGGTGAGCTTCTGGCTGATGGCGGGCGGCATGTGCTTCATGACCTTCGTGCTGACCTTCGCGGGTACCATCCAAACGCATCTGCAGCGCGTCATGGGGCAGTACTACATGGAGGTTCAGGATCAGATCATGCTGTTCCACTACATGCGCTTCGGCGCAGGCGTCGCGGTGGTTCTCGGTGCGCTTCTGTTCGTGTTCGCCATCCTGGTTCCGCGCCGCGAGGTTATCAGGGCCGGCACCGCGACGAAGCAACTGTCGCCTGCGGAGTAAAGCGCCATGCAAGCCGTACAGCTCTCGGAGAAGGGGACACCGGTCCCCTTCTACCTCCCGCAAGGCGATGAATGCGACGTCTTCCGGGCCGCATACCGCAACCAGATGCCGCTGCTGCTCAAGGGACCGACCGGCTGCGGCAAGACCCGCTTCGTTGCGCATATGGCGGCGCTTCTCGGCCGGCCGCTCTATACCGTGGCCTGCCACGACGACCTCTCAGCCGCAGATTTGATAGGGCGGTTTCTTCTCAAAGGTGGCGAGACCGAATGGATCGATGGGCCGCTGACGCGAGCGATACGCGAAGGCGCGATCTGCTATCTCGACGAGGTGGTCGAAGCACGTAAGGACGTGGCGGTCGTACTGCATCCGCTGACCGACGATCGGCGCATGTTGCCGATCGAGCGTACGGGAGAGGTGCTGGAGGCCGGCCCGCAGTTCATGCTCGTCGCCTCCTACAACCCTGGCTACCAGAACATCCTGAAGACGCTGAAGCCCTCCACGCGGCAGCGGTTCCTTGCCATCGATTTCGATTTCCCGGCGCCGGAGCGCGAGATCGAGATCGTCGTGCGCGAAAGCGGGCTCGCCAAGGACCGCGTCTCTTCCCTCGTCAGGCTCGCGGGCAAGCTGCGTGCTCTCAAGGGACAAGACCTCGAGGAAGGGGTGTCGACGCGGCTCATCGTCTATTGCGCGAGCCTTATCCAGGGGGGCATGCCCATCGAGCGAGCCGTTCAGGCGGCGTTGATCGAGCCACTCACCGACGACGCAGACATCAAGCACGGCCTCAGCGATCTCGTCGCGACGGTCTACGGGTGAGCAGGGTCGCATGGCGGTGGTCGAGTTCGAACCTTGGGAGCCGGAAGAAAGCGTCGGGAAGCTGTGGCACGCGCTTGTTCACACGCTCGATGCGCCCGGCCAGTTCGAGGAGGCGGCAGCGACTCTCGATGAGACGCGTGGGCGCCTCGGCGTGCTGTTTCGCGGACTAGGCGGCGCGCGCGACGTCGAGATCAAGGTCGCAACACCCGAAACCTCGGCGCACCGGCTCTCGTGGCGGCGCGCGCTCGGCCAGAGCGCCGAGCGCATCGCGCTGCCGAGCTTCGACGGGGAGACACTGCGGCTGCCTGAGCGCATCTCGTTGTTTCCTGAGCGCGACGCCAATGTCGCGCTCTATGTATGGCTGGCGGCGTGCGCGGTGTTTGCGCGCGCGCCAGTCAGGGAAAGCGATCCGCTCAAAGCCGATATTCGCACGCTGCAGGCGGCGCTCAGGATGACGCGCGACACGCTCGCGGAATGCCCCGGGCTGCGCCGGATGTACGGCGCACTCGCCCTCGAGACGCGGGCGCGGCGACCGGATCGACAGCTGCCATTCGCCGAGGCTGCAATCGAGGCAACCGTTCTGCATCTGCTCGGGGCGCCAGCGCCGGAGCTGGATTTTGCGGTGGCCATCTCGGCTGCGGTTCGGAGCCAGGCGGACGACCTTTCGGCGTTCACGGCCCCCCGTGGATACCAGCCGCTTCTGCCGGTTCCGCTATGGCCGGATCTGCGGCCTTTCGCATTGCGAACCAAGTCGGTCCAGGAGGACGCGCCACACGGCGAAGCGGAGGCGCAGCCGAATGCGGAGCCGGGGACATTCAAGGCCTCACGCAAGCCGTCCGACCAGGCGGCGCGCAAGGACAGCCTCATCCTGCACAAGTTCGAGGCCATCCTGTCCTGGGCGGAGCTTTTGAACATCAACCGCCGCGTCGATGACGACGACGAGGATACGGCCCGCAAGGCCGCCGACGACCAGGACGAGATCAGCCTCGCGCAGGTGCCGCAACGCGCCAAAACGCGCCTGAAGCTCCACCTTGATTTGTCGCCCGAGGAGGCCGAATTCGAGCGTCTGGCGGGCGTGCACGTCTATCCCGAGTGGGACCATCGCACCAAGACCTATCTGCCGGACTATTGCCGGGTGCTGGCCGGCGCGGCGAAGGCGTCTCTCCTGCTGGATACCTCCGAAACGCCCGACAGCGCGCGTGCGCGCCGCCGTATCCGCAGCGTGCGGCGGCAGTTCGAGACATTGCGGCCGAAGCGCGTTCAGCTCACGCGGCAGGTCGAAGGGCACGACATCGACATCGCCGCTGCCATCGAAGCGCGTGTCGACCTCGCGACGACGGGCGAGCATTCCGATCGCGTCTATCTCGCGACACGCAGCCAGGAGCGCGATCTGGCGGTTTCGATCCTGCTCGACGCGTCCCGCTCCACGGAAACCTACGTCGCGGGGCGGCAGGTCATCGACATCGCCCGCGAGGCGCTGGTCGCTCTCGCCTGGGGGCTCGACGCGTGCGGTGACGATACCGCCATCGCGGCCTTCTCGTCGCGTCGCCGCGAACGCGTGTTCGTCGAGACCTGCAAGGCCTTCGGCGAACCCATGGGCGCAACGGTTGAGGCGCGTATCGCGGGGCTCAGGCCCGGACACTATACCCGGCTCGGCACGGCGATCCGCCATGCTTCGAACACGCTCGCCGAGCGGCCCCGCCAGCGGCGGCTTCTGCTGGTTTTGACGGACGGAAAGCCGAACGACATCGATCATTATGAAGGCCGCTACGGCATCGAGGATACGCACATGGCCGTGCGTGAGGCGCGCCGGCAGGGGCAGTCGGTTTTCGGCGTCACCATCGACACCAAATCGCAGGCGACATTCAGCCGGATTTTCGGCAAGGGCGGCTATGTCGTGATCCCCGATCCCGAGAAGCTCGTGGCCGCGTTGCCGCATCTCTATCGTCACCTCGTCAGCGGGTGAGGGGGATCATGAGCACGCGGCACGCGCAGAACGATCCCGATGTTCTCTCGGAGCTCCCGGGCGAGCTCATGATGTGGGTGCTTATCGCGAGCGAGCTCTTGGTGTTCGGCGCAGCCCTTCTCGCGTTTCTGAGCGTTCGCATCGCACACCCGGCGCAGTTCGCATCCGACCAAGCGCTTCTCGACACGACGGCGGGGGCCATCAACACGATCGCGCTGGTGACGAGCGGCTTCTGTGCCGCTGCCGCAATCCGCTCAAGGGAAGGCGGCGCGCGCAGCACGGCGCGTCGCTGGCTACTTGCGGCTGGAAGCCTCGGCATCGTTTTTCTGATCGTGAAGGGCTTCGAGTACGCAAGCAAGGCGTCCATGGGGATCGGCATCGAGACGAGTCCGTTCTTCACGTTCTACTATCTCATAACCGGCTTTCACGCCTTGCACGTCGTCGCCGGCATTGCCCTCATCGCCCTTGTTTGCTGGGCCGACAGCGTGCGCAACATGGAGGCGGCCGTTGCCTTCTGGCACATGGTGGATCTCGTGTGGGTGCTGTTGTTTCCCATCATCTACGTGTTGAGGTGAGGCCATGCCCGCGCGCGATCTCGTCCAAGCCTGGATGGCTCTCATCGCCCTGAGCATCGGAACGGTTCTGATTGTGCAGGCCTCGGGGCACAGCGGTACGTTCACGGCTGCCGGCGTGCTTGCGCTGGCGGGCCTCAAGGCGCGCGTGATCCTTTCCCGCTATCTTGGGCTTTCAGGTTCGCGCTTCTGGATGCGAACGTTCGATCTCGCGATCGGAGTGTTTCTGGCGCTCGCGTTCGCGCTGTATCTCTTCGGCAGCGGGCGCTGAGCATGGGCGAGCATAAGAGCACGAGAACCGATGGCCTGCAGAAGCAGCCTATCCCGCGAGGACTGCTCGCGTTCTGCTTCGCGCTGATGGGCCCCGCATTCGCGATCAATGCCGCCTTCATCGCGATTGCCGTCCCGGCCATGGCGCCTTATGGCGTCAAGGGCCTGGTGATCGTCGGATTGATTGGATCGGTGTTCGGGATCTTCCCGGCGCTCTGGCTCGCGCGTCGGATCCACGAGGGCATCCAGGACAACTGACGACAGGCTTTACATCGGGCGTACATGAATTCCGACGCGCCAAAGCTCTGCCAAGGACAGATCACGTCACCCAGGAGCGGTGGGTGTTAGTGTCCGCCAAGGACCAGGATCCTGACCGGAAGCATCAACGCCTGGGCACGCAGGATAATGGCGTGCACGACGCCGACGGCGTCGACCATGTGAAGATAGAGCCACGTCAAAGCGCCGACGTCCTCTTTCTCCAGCCGGTCGTGATTGCTCGTGTAGGCGTTGGCAATGCAGCTGCTGCCCGGCGTCACGCCGTCCAACCCATCCTGATAAAGGGGCTCCAAGAAAACCAGCAGCGTTCCAGGCTTCGTCACCTGCTGCACTTCGATCAACTGCTCCCCGGCCCGGACCTGTCCCGCTGCGATGTAATCCTGCACGCCAGTCACGACCATGGGGATGATGGTCAGCGGTTTGGAGATGCAGATCGCTTCCGCGGCCATGCCAACCTTCATCACTTGCGCTTCGATCTGTCCAAAGCCGGCCTGGAGCTGCTGCCGCCCGGCGTCCGAAGGAATGAGAATGCCGGCGGGTCGCATGAACGGATTGACGATGTCGCCGACTTTGAGAATGAACTGCTCCACCCGGCCGGACACTCCGGCGTAGACGGTCGTCTTGTCGAGATCGACCTGCGCTTGAACGAGGGCCGCTTCGGCACTGGCCCTTTGCGCGGGAAGTAGCGTGGATATGCGCGTCTCCGCTTCCTGCCTGGCCGCTTCCGCGGCTACAACCGCGCCTTTTCGCCCGTCGACGGCGTTCTGCAGCCGCTCGATCTCGCGTACCGTTACGACATCGGCATTGCGCTGCCTCAGCTCAGCCTTCGTATTCAGCTCTTCCAACGCCTGCTGGTAGGCGCCTTTCGCTTGCTGGATCTGGCCTTCCGCAGCGGCGATGTCGGCCTGCGTCATCACTTTTTGTGCGTCGATCTCCGAGATGCGCCGTTTTGCCAGTTCGAGATCCGCCTGTTGCTTGGTGCTGTCCAGCTTGAAGATCGGGGCGCCCTTTTCAATTTCATCGCGCCACTGGACGAAGATCTCGCTCACTCTGCCATTGGTTTCCGGCAGGATCGGAATGGTGCGAAAGAAAGGCGTGGCGCTCGATGTCGAGGGATGGTGGTAAAAGATGATCGTGATCAGGAGCATCGCGAGCATGAGACAGGTCGTAATTCCCCATCTCAACTCGAACCACACGGAGTACTGCGTGATCTCGTATCCGATCCGCTTGCCTTGCGCATAGCGCCGGTAAAGATAGTCGGGAAGGATCGTGAACAGCGAACAGAGCGCGATTTCCAGCATGACCTAGGCTCCCGGCTCGGGCTGCGGATCGGCGGGTTTGTGGGGTGGGGCCGCGGGTGCGGGAACCTCCTCCGCAGGAGGCTCGACGCCGGACAGTCGCTCGAGCGAAGCGGCCATGCGTTTCAACGGAGTTTGGAAATCGGGAATATCGATCAGGGCCAGCAGCAGGCCCGCGACCCAGAACGCGTGCACGTGGGTGAAGAGAGATAGCAAGCCGAGAACGGCCACGATCTCGAACTGGAATTTCTTATGACCTAAGCGCTCGGGTAGCGAGTGCAAGCGGAAGAATATCACGCCGAGTCCGAGCACAATGGCAACGACAACGATCGTCGTGATCGTGAATAGTACGTCGGTTTGACCGGGCGCCGTCAGGAACCACGGCAAATGGTGCGATGCGAGAGGGTGCTGCGTTGGTGTCATGACGCCCCTCAACTGCCGATAGTTGGTTTGCGGATGGTAGGGCGACTACGGCAATTTAGCAACGTTCTGACAAACCGCGATGCCTGCAGAGAGCGTCGGGTGCGAGCGGATACCGGCGCCGGGAGTCTGGTCCGCCAAGGATGGAAGACGACTTCGTGGCGGTCTCGGGCAGAAAACTGCATATGTGCGATGTTATTGAAAAAGACGACACTTCCATTGATTGAGTAACCAATCACTGCGAATTGGCGCGCTGCGGGATGCGCGGCTGGATTAGTTTGCGATTGTGTCCGACGCATTCTCTCGCATGCTGGACGCTCGGCTGAGGTCCGCGCAACTCAAGTCGATGCAGGACCTCAGCTCGACTTCCGTCGCCGCGTGTGCGGTCGCTAGCCAATCTTTGTTTGGTGCCTGTACGAGGCCAGCTTGCTGGCGCTCAGACGATTGAGAGCCTGCTGCGTGGGCGCAGTGCAAATGTTCGAATGCCTGAGCCAGCGGTTGTTCGTGAGCAGGACGACACAGGAGACGTAGCCTCATTCCAGCGGAGCGCGGGTGATGCAGACTCCAATTTGTCTTTCGACGCTCGGCAGTGAAACTCTGAGGTACATATCAGACGTCGATAGTCTGACCACGACCGACGAGGTACTCGACAATCTGAACCTGATCGCTAACGAAACGTGCCAGATCAACGTGCTCGGTGCCCTCATGCTGCCGTTGCACCATGGCGACTGGGAAAGCCTTGAAAAAGGAAAGACGGTCTTCCTGCACAAGAGCGTGCCCCGCGGATGGTGGGAAGAGCATATGGAACTAAGCCGCGCCCACCCAGGGTTCGGGATGTCGTTTGCGCTGCTGTCACTCGCGCCATTCACAATGTCGGAATTGATGCGCGCGCTTGAACCGTTGGCGGCTGATCGCTGGCCATTCGAGGTCGCATTGAAGCACGGCATGCGGGATCGATTGAACTGTCCCGTCGGTGGCCGATGGCTCATTTCCTATTGGTCCCGCAGTGTCATGTCGATGCGCCTGAACGAGGGAGCCAGAGCAATCCTGTTCATGGCCGCTACATTCGCAGCGATCCGCCTACAGAAGCTCCTCGGCCCTCAAGTCGTTCGAATTGGAAAGGGCGCGATGCTTACACCGCGCGAGCTTGCGGTGCTGCGGTTGCTCTCGCTTGGAAATCAGGTCAGTGAGATCGCTAGGCTTCTCGATCTCGGTGAAGAGACGATCCGCAGCCACGTCAAGAAGGCTCAAGCCAAGCTCGGCGTTCGAACGCAAGCACACGCCGTCGCACAAGCCCTGCGGCGGCGCCTGATACCCTAAGTCTCCCCCAAACCGGGGATGGCATTTTATCAGTTCACCATCATGTTCAGGGTCAACCAATGCGCATCCCGATCTCGCGCGCTGTGCATTGAGCTTATGCACGGCCTTACTTTCGGGGGAGCCTTCCGGGAAACGCGAGTTCCCCGGCTCAGCGAGCCGAGCGCCGTGCCCGTGGCACGATTTGTTTCGTTGTCACGGTGTGGTGCTCGGCTCGAGCGTTCATTTCGCGAGCTCGTCCTGAGCTTGCAACTGCGCTGCAGGCGAGAAGCCCGGAGAGAAGCGTGTACAAGAACCTAAAAAGCATGACCACTTTGGGCATGCCCGGCGTATTCAGCACTGATCCCAGCGGCGAGCCGTTCGATATCACGGTCGCAGATTCATTCTGCATCGTTTCGGCTTCCACACCGCTCCAGCTCGCGTATGCCGTCAACAAGCTCGCAACGGACCAACACTGGCAGCTGCATGGGTCGCCGGCGCACGACGGAGATCGCTATCATCAGTGGATGACGCGAGCTCGATCGAACGGGCAGTAGAGTTGCCATCCTGCTGCCGCAGAGCCAATGTCCGCAAGGAAGCTACGCGATCTCGGCGACTGCGATCTCGCCGTCGGCGATATAGTGATTGACGCGTTCGAGGCGGTCTCCGGGCTTGAACAACACAGCATGCCGGATGGCGCCACACCGAGTGAGCTCGCCGATTATGAAGTCGCGTTCGGCGTTGGTGTCCGCGTCGGTTGCGTGCGTGATCTGAAACGTTAGTCGCGTCAGCGAAAAGCCTGTGTCCCGCGTGCCAGCACCCACCCAAAGCGCAAGTTCCGAATGATGCGGACGGTCTGTGTTGAGCCAGAAGTCGAGCGTGTTTGCATTTGCCTGCGCGTTTGCGACGTCCTGGGCCCAGAAGCGGATATGATGGCGCTTGCGGGGGCTGTTGCCGATGGCCTTTTGGAAGCCGATGTCCTGCCCGCGTCCAAATAGGTAGAGGGTGCTGAACGGCGCCGTTGGATAGGGCTTGTTCAGCACGAAGGCCTTAGCCATCAGCCACGACGTTTTGATATTCAGCGGGTCCGCTTCGACCCAGCCGGCGCCAGCGAAGGCCGTGCGGAGTTGATCTAACGTGCCCACGAGCGCGAGATTGACGGGATCGCCGACAAGTCCATCACCCGTGACCGTGAAGCGCGGCACATGCTTGCGCTGGAGCAGCTTGAGGCCCATGCGAACCGCGCGCGGCAGGATGACATAAGCTCCGATGCCGTAAGTGATGCCGAGCGCGAAAAGAGTTGGGACCTTCTTGTCGGTGAACTCGAAGACATACACGATCAGCCAGATGCTGATGATGCCAAGGCTCAGCACGGCCAAGCGCTGCAGAATTCTCACGATGGCTCTCATGCGTTTGTCCCGCGTACGCGATTTGCGTCGGGCATGAGGTTAGCGTGCGCTGTTGCAGCCCAGCAACTGGACGCTGCGACGAAGACATTCGGTTGGTTTGTAATTTGTGGGGCTGTCTGAGGTGAGCCGCCCTGGCGCGTGTAAGGGGAGGGGCCTGTAAAGGTGCCCGAGTGGCATGTTCGCCTGCTCAGGGCCGCATCTCTTGGAGAATCCCTCGAAAGTCGGCCCCGCGTGCGGAGTCGATTATCGCTAGGCCATTTATATCAAAGGGAAAAATTGGCTCCGTGGGTAGGATTCGAACCTACGACCGTCCGATTAACAGTCGGATGCTCTACCACTGAGCTACCACGGAATGCCGGTAAACGTCTTTGAGAGCCGGGCTCATAGCAGATGCTTGCTGCCAGGGCCAGAGGCAAAGCGAAAAATCTCACCAAATCCAGACCGTTTTCGTCCGGCTTTCGGCAGGCGATGTTCGCAAGACGCTGTTCCCTAGCCGCCGGAGCGCCGGCTGGCAAGAGGATCATTGGCCGCGTCGCAGAGACACCAGGAAAATGGGCTTCCGCGAGATGCATCGGCCTACGATCCTGACGCCGGGCGCGCGGTAGACATTCTAGTGCGATACCGCGGCGCCTACGCCTATCCCGGTCTCCGAGCGCACGAACTGTGCGTCGAAGGCGCGCCGCTCCGCCTCGGCCGACGCGCTCCGGTCGAGTTTCGAAACGACATAGATTCCGAGGAACGCGAGCGTCATCGAAAAGAGCGCTGGGCTGTCGTAGGGGAACAGGGGTTGCGCGAAGCCGAAGGTCTTCACCCATACGGCCGGGCTCAGTACCACCATGCCGATGGCGGAGGCCAATCCGAGAAAGCCGCCGACGACCGCGCCGCGCGTTGTCGTGCCGCGCCAGAAGATGCTCATCAGCAGCACCGGGAAATTGCAGCTCGCGGCGACGGCAAAGGCGAGGCCGACCATGAACGCGACGTTCTGCTTCTCGAAGATGTAACCCAGCAGGATCGCGATGATGCCGATCACGACGGCGCTGATTTTCGACAGGCGCACTTCCGTTGCCTCCGACGTGCGTCCTTTTGCGAAGACGTTGGCGTAGAGATCGTGGCTCACGGCCGAGGCGCCGGCCAGCGTCAGCCCCGCGACGACGGCAAGGATCGTCGCGAAGGCGACGGCCGAGATGAAGCCCAGAAAAAGCGAGCCGCCGACGGCGTTAGCGAGGTGCACGGCGGCCATGTTGGTGCCGCCGATCAAGCCGTTGATCTTGTCGTAGGTGCCGCCTTCGCCCGGCTTGAAATAGGACGGGTCATTCATCAACAGCGTTATGGCGCCGAAGCCGATGATGAAGGTCAGGATGTAGAAGTAGCCGATGAAGCCGGTGGCGTAGAACACCGATTTGCGGGCAGCCTTGGCGTCGCGCACGGTGAAGAAGCGCATCAGGATGTGCGGCAAGCCGGCGGTGCCGAACATTAGCGCGAGGCCGAGCGAGACGGCGGATACGGGGTCGGTTACGAGCTTGCCCGGCGCGAGGATTGAGAGGCCGCCGGGGTGGGTTTCGGTTGCGCTTTTGAACATCGCTTCGGGCGAGAAGCTGAAGTGCACGAGCACCATTACTGCCATGAAGGTCGCGCCGCCGAGCAGGAGGCAGGCCTTGATGATCTGCACCCACGTCGTGGCGACCATGCCGCCCGTTGCGACGTAAGTCACCATCAACACGCCGACGACGATCTCGGCGTAGAAATAGGGCAGGCCGAACAGCAGCTCGATAAGTTTTCCGGCCCCCACCATCTGCGCGATCAGATAAAGCGCGACGACGGCGAGCGTGCCAACCGCCGACAGCGTCCGGATCGGCGTCGACTGCAGGCGGAAGGCGGCGACGTCGGCGAAGGTGAAGCGGCCGAGGTTCCGTAACCGCTCGGCAATCAGAAACAGCACGATCGGCCAGCCGACCAGCCAACCGACGGAATAGATCAGCCCGTCGAAACCCGACGAGAAGACGAGCGCGGAAATCCCGAGAAAGGACGCCGCGGACATGAAGTCGCCGGCGATGGCGAGGCCGTTCTGAAAGCCGGTAATGCCACCGCCTGCCGCGTAGAAGTCTGCGGCGGTGCGCGTGCGGCTTGCGGCCCACTTCGTGATGAGAAGCGTGCTCGCCACGAAGATCAGAAACATCACGATGGCTTCGACGTTCACGAGGCCCTCTCGATGATTTTTTGGGTTTCGACGTCGAAGTCGGCGTTGGCGCGGCGCACGTAGATGCCGGTGAGCACGAAGGCGGTCAGAATGACGCCGATGCCGATGGGAATGCCGATCGTCAGCGTTCCATTCGCGAGAGGCGCTGCGAGCAGGCTCGGCGCGAAGGCGACCGTCAGAATGAAACTGAAGTAGATCACGACCATGGCGGCCGAGAGGCCCCAGGCGAATCGCGAGCGTCTTTGCACGAGGGCGTGAAATTCGGGATCGCGCGCGATGCGCTCGATCCGCGCGGCGTCGTCGGATGACATCCTGATGTTTCCCCCGGTCGGTGACTTCGTCCGGCTCTCGATTTTGTCTGGTTCTGGCGCCGGCGCTCGCTTCCGGAGGACCATAAACGATCCCGGGACGAGCGGAAGATGTTCCTTCGGCCAGAGGATCGGCCGCTTCTGCGCGCGCCGTTTTTCAGGCCATCGTGTGGTAGCCGTTGTCGGCGTAGACAACGGAGCCCGAAAGAGGGGCGGCTGCGCCGCTGACGAGAAACGCGGCGACGCGGCCGATTTCCTCTATTCCGACCAGGCGCCCCGCGGGCGTGCGCTGGCGCACCTCGTCCAGCAGCTCGTCGAAGCGGTCGATGCCGGAGGCGGCACGGGTTTTGACCGGACCTGTCGAAATGGCGTGGGCGCGAATGCGCTGGCCGGCGAGATCGGCGGCAACGTAGCGGACGCTGGCTTCTAGAGCGGCTTTCACCGGTCCCATCAGGTTGTAGTTTTCGACAACCCTGTCGGCCCCGTAGAAGCTGACGGTCAAAAGGCAGCCGCCGTCCTTCATCAGCGGAGCCGCGAGTTTGGCCATGCGGATGAACGAGTGGCACGACACGTCCATCGCCAGCGCGAAGCCTTCAGCCGAGCAATTGACGAGGCTCGTATGCAGATCCTCACGCGGGGCAAAGGCGATCGAATGCAGGAGGAAGTCGAGCTTGCCCCAGTCCTTGTCGATCCGTTCGAATACGGCTTCCAACTGGCCGGGGATGCGCACGTCGCAGGGAACGACGATCGAGGCGGCCACGTTTTCGGCGACCGGCGCGACGAAGGGCGCGGCCTTCTCGTTGAGATAGGTGACGGCGAGATCGGCGCCGGCTTCGGCGAATGCCGCCGCACATCCGGCTGCAATGCTGTGCTCGTTGGCGATGCCGACAACGAGGCCGCGCTTTCCGGCAAGATCGACGATAGCTGACAAGGCCTGGTCCTCATGCGTCCTGGGAGACCGAGACCGGCTGCGCGCCGGGCATCGATCAAGATCGACGCAGGTTGTCAGGTTATTGGTTCGGAAGCATGAAGGCGGTGCGCGACATCGCGTCCGCTCTCGGGGCGTGCGCGCTCACACGTAGCCTTTGTCGCTGAGCTTCCTGCGCAGCGCTTTGCTCAGCATGTAGGCAATGACTGCCTTCAATATCCCGGATCGTCTCCACATGGGACGTGTCCTGACAGATAAAAAAGGCGGTTGTCGGACAGATTGATGAGGGCAGGCGTTTGCTGCAGCGCATGGTGGTTGCGCGCTGGGATTTTCCGTCCCGCAGATCGGCGGGAGGGGCGGGTGCTGGTGTCTCGAAAGGGAAAAACTGGAGGCCACGCCCGGAATTGAACCGGGGTACGCGGATTTGCAGTCCGCTGCGTCACCACTCCGCCACGTGGCCTCTGGATTTTTCGCCCTGCCCGGGGATCAACCCAGTTGCGGGGCTCGGGCCGGATATCGAACGGCCGAGCGGCGCCTTTACGGCGCGCCGCACGCATCTATCATAGAGACGAAGCTTAGCACAAGCACATGGATATGGATTGGGTGGTCGGCGAGGGTCAAGGAGCTGGGACGTGAGCGGTCGGGTCCGGGAAACGGCGGCCAGGTTGCTGGGGCGCCTCGAAGAATTGGCCCGGCGCGCCAAGCGTGACGGCCTCGCGCTCTATCTTGCCGCCCGCCATCCTCGGGTCTCCTGGACGGTGAAGGCGTTTGCCGTGCTGGTGGCTGCCTACGTGCTGTCGCCGATCGATCTCATTCCGGATTTCATTCCCGTCATCGGGTTTCTGGACGAACTCATTCTGCTGCCGCTGGTTGTCGGCGTGCTCGTGCGGACGGTCGATCCGGAGATCATGGCGGAGCTGCGCGCGGAGGCGGCGGTGCTGGCGGAGCGGCCGCGCAGCCGGCTCGGTGCTCTGTTGATCGTTACGATCTGGGTTGCGGTGGCGAGCCTCGTCGTCTGGGCATTCTGGCCGACTGCGCCGCCGGTGAATTCCTGACTTCTGCGCTCGGTCTCGGCGCGCTAAGCGAATTGTTCTTATTTGCGACGTCCTGCGGTCGCGCGGGCTGTGGCCGCGCCGCGCGAGTTTGAGTATGGTCGTTCGCATCGCGCCGATCGTCCGAGCTGGACGTTCGGCAGGAAGTGCTCGGGAGGACGCAGTGGATACCGCCATTCAGCGCAAAAACATGGTCGAATCGCAGGTTCGGCCCAGCGACGTGACTGACCGGCGCATCATCCGGGCGATGCTCGAGCTGCCGCGGGAGACGTTTGTTTCCGAGCGTGCGCGGGATCTGGCTTACATGGATGGTCCCGTGCCGGTCGGCACAACGGGAGGCGGGCGCTCGCTGCTTTCGGCTCGGGTGTTCGCCAAGCTGGTGCAGGCGGCCCAGATCGATCCGGATGCCGCGGTCCTCGATGTGGGGGCAGCGACCGGGTATTCGTCAGCCGTGCTTGCGCAGCTCGCGGGCAGCGTGATTGCGCTCGAGGCCGACAGTGCGCTCGCCGCCATTGCCCGAGCCAAGCTCGCATCGGAAGGCCAGAAGGTTCAGGTGGTCGAGGGCAATCTCGCGGATGGATGGTCGGCCGAAGGCCCGTACGACGCGATCGTCGTCGAGGGTGCCGTACAAGACGTGCCATCCCAGCTGCTCGATCAGCTCAAGGATGGTGGTCGGCTGGTGGCGATCGTCGGAGACGGCAAGATCGGTCGCGCGACCGTCTGGCGGCGTGATGCAGGGACCTTCGGGCATCTCGCAATATTCGATGCCACCGCCGATTTGCTACCGGGGTTTCAAAAAGCGCACGAATTCGCCTTTTGAAAATAGTCGGCGACAACCCTTGCATCTGGCTGACCGTTGCTTATCCACCGGACCCGCGGCGGGCCGAAGATCCGTTGACGGACTGACCATGTTGTTCCGTTAAATCAATGAATTAGCTGATATTCGCTCATGTTACTTACCGGTAACTCCGGTGGGCGATGATTTCTGGTGTGTGGGAATGCGGCCACGCTTTTCCGAGCTTGTAGGGTGAGACCCCTCCGCCGCCCTTCTTCGAATCAAATCACTGCTCTAAGACGTTAAGAGTTGGCACTGGGGGTGAATTCGCGACCTTCATCTGGATGCCTCTGTTTTCAGAGGCTTGGAAGGAAGCGAGCAGGGCTTGGAGTTTACTTTGGTCGCGCTCAAACGGAATTTGCAGCTTTCCGTTCTTGCTGCCCTCGCGGTAGCGGGTGGAGCTGTCATGGGCTTGCCGACCGAGGTTCGCTCCGAGACGCTCAATCAGGCACTCGCCTCGGCCTATCAATACAATCCGCAGCTCGATGCAGAGCGCGCGCGCTTGCGCGCAGTCGATGAAGAAGTGACGCGCGCTCGGTCCGGCTTCCGGCCGGTGATCACGGGAAACGCCGACGTCAACTATCAGAACACCAAAACGCGCGCGATAACCGGTACGACGGAGAACGAACTCAAGCCGAAGGGTTATTCGGTCGAGGCCGTCCAGCCGATCTTCAACGGCTTCCGCACCATCAACTCGGTCAACGAGCAAGAGGCGAACGTCCGCGCCGGCCGTGAGACGCTGCGTTCGGTCGAGCAAGCCGTTCTGCTCGATGCCGTCACGGCGTTCATGGATGTCGTGCGCGATCAGGCGATCTTGAAGCTGCGCGAAAACAACGTGAACGTGCTCTCGCGCGAACTCAAAGCAACGCAGGATCGCTTCGCTGTCGGCGAAGTGACGCGCACGGACGTAGCGCAGGCGCAGGCGCGCCGCGCTGGTTCCGTGTCGGCGCTCGATCTTGCCAAGGCGAATCTCAAGACAAGCCGCGCCACCTATGAGCGCGTCGTTGGTCATGCGCCGGACAATCTGGTCGAGCCGAGCGGATACGAGCGGCTGGTTCCGAGATCTCTGGAAGAGGCGACCCGGATCGGCACCTCGGAGAGCCCGGCCGTCGTCAATTCGCTCTATCTCGAGCAGGCCGCCCGTTTTGGCGTGGATCGGATTCGCGGTGAACTGCTGCCGTCGGTTCAGCTCGAGGCTTCGTATACCGATCGTTTCGACACCTCGGTCGGGATCAACGAGACGGAAGATGCCGTCGTTACCGGCCGTTTGACTGTGCCGATCTACGAGGGCGGCGAAGTCTATGCGCGCGTTCGTCAGCAGAAGCACATTCATGTCAGCCGCCTGCAGGAGATCGAGCAGGCCCGGAGCGAGACCGAGGCGAACGTCGTCGGAGCCTGGTCGCAGCTGCTCGCGTTCCGCGCGCAGGTCCAGTCCGATCAGTCGCAGGTCAGCGCCAATACGACGGCTCTCACCGGCGTGCGCGAAGAAGAGCGAGTTGGGCAGCGCACGCTTCTCGACGTGCTCAACGCGGAGCTGGAGCTTCTGACCTCGCAGGTCACGCTCGAGACGACGCGTCGTAACGTTGTCGTTGCCAACTACGCGGTGCTGGCAGCGATCGGACGGCTCGATGCTGTGAATATCGGCTTCACGTCGATCGCCTACGATGCTGAAGCACATTATCAGGAAGTGCGCCGTAAACCTTGGGGCACTTCGATAACCCATTCCGACGGCCGCACCGAAGAGCTGCCGGCGTCTGATCCCGTAAAATAAAATCCTTGAGCAGGGCACAGTCGGCGGGTTAGCTGAGGCTAATCGCTGTCGATTTGTGTTGTGCTGTGGCTTTGCCACATCGTTGCCCATTATCGCGCTTAGCTTCGAGCGCGGTGGGAGTCCCACACACAACTTTTGTATTAGCGGAAATGCTGCGTCTGCCAGGGCGCGGGTGATCCTTGGCGCACGTCAGCTCTACGAACGCCTCGTCGTGTGCGCACGCGGGGTCAGGCACTGCAATCGGGGAATTGCGGTGGCCTCAGTCGGGGACGGCATCCATGCGGGTCGGGTGTCGCAGTGCTTGTCGTGGTGTGCGTAGGGAGTGGCGTAATGAACATGACAGAGAAAAACGGCCAGCCGAGCATGGAGGAGATCCTGGCATCGATCCGCAGGATCATTGCCGAGGAACCCGCCGGGCATGGCTCCCATGGGGAGCTTCGCGGTACGCCGATCATGCTTAGGGGCGATAGTGCGCTCGACGATGCTGGCGATTTCGATCTGCCCGCAATTTTCAGATCTTCGCCTCCGGCCGCAAGCGAGAAGCAGACGCCGCTGCTTGGCCGTCTCACGGATGCGATTCGGGGCGCGACGTCGGCACAGCCCGAAACTCGCCCGCTGTTCAACGGTGACGACGATTTCTCCCGGGGCGCGCCGGTAGAGGGTGGTGCGCTTTCGTCCGAATCCCCCGCTCCCAATGCAGGCTTGAGCTCTCTCAAGAGCGTGCGGCCGAGCGAATCCGCTCCGAGCGACCCACACGCTGCGAGCGCGCCTGCCGCGCCGGTTTCGCAGTCGTCCGGGGGGGCTCCGGCCTCCGCCTCGAGCGCACCGGAAGGCGGTGATGCTCCCAAGCGGGTGATGAGCGCGTTCAAGGATACGCATTTTCTCCGCATGGCCGCGCCCACCGGCGCGCTTCCGTCGCCTGCTCCTGCCGCCACGCCCGAGCCTGCGCCGGTCGTCCAGCGCACACCCGAGCCGCCGGCCGGCTCTCCTGTCGATTTCCGCGCTATTGTTCCGGGCCAGTTCGAGCGGGTCTCGCCGACTCCGATTAACCCATCTCAGTTCGTCGTGACGGAAGTGCCTGAGGAACCCTTCGTAGTGGTGGTTCCGCCGGTCGCCGCCGCGCCTCCGGTCGCGGCGATGCCGCCGCCGCCGCTTCCCTCATCGAGCGCGCCGGCGCCGGATGCGGTTGTGCCTGCGGCTGCTCAGCCCGAGGGCACGATCGAAGATGCAACCGCGGATCTTTTGCGGCCGATGCTACGCCAGTGGCTCGCGGACAATATGCCCCGCATGGTCGAAAAGGCCCTCCACATCGAAATCGCGGAGAGCGTCAAGGCGCCGAAGAAGCCCTGAGACACGACTTAATGCCGTCTTAACATCGTTTTTGCCTCGAAAACGTCGTATGCGCGGTTGAGCATATACGGTGAGAAGAGTGCGGATAGGGTGGTCGAGACGCATTGAAGCCATGTCGATGCCGGGGTACGTCTTCCCAAGAGGCGATTTTTGTTGCGCTATTCCGTTTGCGGCCGGTCCATGGCAACCGAGCCGCGCGGTGCGCATCGGGCGGTAGGTAGGGCATGAACAGACCGGACAAAGCCGGCGAGCAGAGCATGGAAGAGATTCTGGCTTCGATCCGCCAGATCATCGCGGATGAGCCGTCGTCCGATCGTTCTGACGCCGTTATCGACGCCAATCCTCTCGTGCCCAAGTCGTCCGGTGCCGGTGGCGCGACGCCTTTGGATACGCGGACGCCGCCGTTGCTCGATCGGCTGAATGGCGTGCTCCGGAACGGGTCGCTTCCGCCCACGAATCCGCTCGGCTCCAAGCGCCCGTTGTCGTTCGACCAGGACCTCGCCGACATGTTCGACGAAGGCGACGCGCAAGGCGCTGCTCTCGCGGCGCCGAAGCCTGAGCTGTCGTTTTCGACGGCATCGAAGTCGTCCGCTTCGGCGGAAGCGAGCGACAAGCCTGCATTGAACGGGGCCGCGTTGCTGCCGCCTCAGCTTTCGGCTTCGCAGCCAACCTCCGCGTCATCGTCCTCGTTCGTTCCGCCGCTGCCGTTCGGGGGCTCCGATAGCGAGGCGGTCAAGGATGTCGCGCCGCCTGCGCCGCGCAATTTCGGTTTTCCGCCGCTCCGGAAGCAGGGGTTTTATCCGCCGCAGAACGCGATGCCGGTGCTGCCGCCGCTTCCGCCTGTGGAATCTTCGCGGGCAGCCGCGGCTTCGCCGCCCGAGAGCGCAGAGGAAAAGCTGAAGCGGCTTTCCGGCCTTGGCGCCGTGGTGCCGGGCGAGATCTCGTCGGGATCCGCTCAGACGGGCGCATCGACATCGACGCTGTTTGGCTCGCCGGTTTTTTCGACACCCGAGGCGAAGCCCGCGACCGAGGTTCGTCCGGCCTCGTCTTCGCTCGATCGCGATACCTCCTTGCGTAACGACGCCGACGTTTCGACGGGGCTGCCTGCTCTCGAAACGCCCGCACCGTTCCGGAGTGCCGTGGCCGAGCCCGCCTTCGAGGCGTTCGGGCGTGCACCCGATAGCGGAAACGGACGCGATACACCTCGGGCGGATGCGGAGATCATCGACGCTTCAACCGACGTCGAGGCTGAGCTCGTCGAGCCGGTATCTTTCGCGCCTGCTCCCGTCGTTGATGTTGCGCCGATCGATATTGCCCCCGTCGCGCCGATCAATCCGGCGCCGGCATCGAAACCTGCCGCGGCCACGAGGCCGTTTTCCGATCGTTTTTCCGCGCTCGGCAACATCGCGCCTCCTCCGGCTTCGCCGGTGGTCGAGCCGGCACCGCGTTTCGCGACTGCGGCTCCAGCTGCAGAAACTGCCGCGGCGCAGGCTCTCGATGCTCTCGCACAGGGGCTTGCGGCCTCGGCTGCCGCGTCGGCTTTTGCAGGGGTGACCCAGTCGTCTGCACAGGCAGCCATTCCGTTGACGCCGATCGTGGAGCCCGCCGGTGCCGCCGGGTTGCCCCCAGTCAACGCGCTGACGCCAGCGCCGGGGGCTGCGGGCGGCGCAGTGCCGGCTGCTGCTCGTACGCTCGAGGATGCCGTTGCCGACATGTTGCGCCCGATGCTGCAGCAGTGGGTCGCCGACAATATGCCGCGCATCATCGAGAAAGCGCTGCGCAACGAGGTGAGCAATCCGGTCCGTCCTGGCTCCAAGCCGTCCGGGTCTTGATTTTGCACGCGTTTCCCTGAACGATCCAGAGCGCTTCGCGCATTCGCCCTCGCGGGCGCGTGCGGCTCGCTCGCTGCCGATTGACAGGCGGCAAGCGGGTTCGTAGGACGCCACAACTCCGTTTCTCGTGCCGGTGCCGGGAAAGCGTCCGGCTTTTCCGTCCGCACACCAATTTCATCCGCAAAGGCTCGCGCGACCCATGCTCGACAAGACCTATCAGCCCGCCGAGATCGAGCCGCGGATCAACGAAGAGTGGAACAAGGCCGACGCTTTCAAGTGTGGCCGCCCGGAGCGCGCCGGCGCCGAGCCCTATTCGATCGTGATCCCGCCGCCGAACGTGACCGGCTCGCTCCATATGGGGCATGCGCTCAACAACACGCTGCAGGACGTGCTGGTGCGCTTCGAGCGCATGCGCGGGCGCGACGTGCTGTGGCAGCCGGGCACGGACCACGCGGGCATCGCGACGCAGATGGTGGTCGAGCGTCAGCTGATGGAGCGGCAGCAGCCGAACCGCCGCGAGCTCGGGCGCGAGGAATTCGTGCGCCGGGTGTGGGCGTGGAAGGAAGAGAGCGGATCGACCATCGTCAACCAGCTCCGCCGGCTCGGTGCTTCGTGCGACTGGTCGCGCGAGCGCTTCACGATGGACGAAGGGCTTTCGCGCGCGGTCGTGAAAGTGTTCGTCGAGCTGCACCGGAAGGGGCTCATCTACAAGGACAAGCGGCTCGTCAACTGGGACCCCAAGTTCCAGACCGCGATCTCGGATCTCGAGGTCGTGCAGGTCGAGAAGAAGGGCTCGTTCACATGGGTGGACGGCGATCCCGAGACGCCGTTCGATGCGGAGGCGCTGGCGAAGGTTCTGAAGAAGGATCCTTCAGGGCACATGTACCATTTCCGCTATCCGCTGGCGGACGGCAAAACCTACGAGCATCCGATTGCATTCGACGACGAGGGCAAGCCCACGGCGTTCGAGACGCGCTCCTACATCATCGTCGCGACGACGCGTCCCGAGACGATGCTGGGCGATACGGGCGTTGCTGTGCATCCCGAGGACGAGCGCTACGCAGCGCTCGTGAAGGCTCGCGCGAAGGTGCTGCTGCCGCTGGTTGGCCGCGAGATTCCGATTGTCGCCGACGAGTACTCCGATCCCGAGAAGGGAACGGGCGCGGTGAAGATCACGCCGGCGCACGACTTCAACGACTTCGAGGTTGGGAAGCGGCACGATCTCGCGAAGCTCAACGTGCTCGATGCGTTTGGCAAGATCTTCCAAGACGCGGATGTGCCGGAGGCCTATCGCGGGCTCGACCGGTTCGAAGCGCGCAAGCGCATCGTTGCGGATATCGCGGCGCTGGGTCTGCTCGCCAAGATCGAGCCGACGACGCACACCGTTCCGCACGGCGATCGGTCGAATGACGTCATCGAGCCGTGGCTGACAGACCAGTGGTACGTCAATGCGGAGGAGCTTGCGAAGCCCGCGATAGCTGCGATCGAGAGCGGCAAGACGCAGTTTGTGCCGAAGAACTGGGAAAAGACCTACTTCGAGTGGATGCGCAACATCCAGCCGTGGTGCATTTCGCGCCAACTGTGGTGGGGCCATCAAATTCCGGCGTGGTACGGGCCCAAAAAGGCAGAAGGTGTACTGTCGCTCGTTGAACGTGAGTTTTTCGTTGCTTCCTCCGAGGAAGAAGCGCTCGAGAAAGCCCGAGCCTACTACGGGTTGTCAGTAGAGATTGTTTCAAACGAATTGGAATTCTCAACGCGCTTCAGTGGCAATCCGAAGGACAAGCTGCTTCCTATTCCGATTTATCGCGACGAAGACGTGCTCGACACGTGGTTCTCCTCGGCGCTGTGGCCGTTCTCGACGCTCGGCTGGCCCGACGATACGACCGAGCTGAAACGCTACTATCCGACCAGCGTGCTCGTCACCGGCTTCGACATCATCTTCTTCTGGGTCGCCCGCATGATGATGATGGGCGAGCACTTCATGCAGGAGGTGCCGTTCCGTGACATCTACATCCATGCCCTCGTTCGCGACGAGAAGGGGCAGAAGATGTCGAAATCGAAGGGCAACGTCATCGATCCCTTGCAGATCATCGACAAGTACGGCGCGGATGCGCTGCGCTTCACGCTCGCCGCGATGGCCGCGCAGGGCCGCGATATCAAGCTGGCGCCACAGCGCGTGGAGGGCTATCGCAACTTCGCGACCAAGCTCTGGAACGCCGCGCGCTTCGGCGAGATGAACGAATGCGTGCGCCAGTTCGACTTCGATCCGCATTCCGTCAAGCACACGCTGAACCGGTGGATCGTCGGCGAGACGGAGCGCGCGGCAAACGCCGTGACGGCCGGGCTCGAAGGCTACAAGTTCAACGAGGCGGCCGGCGCCATCTACGAGTTCGTGTGGGGTGTCTACTGCGACTGGTACCTGGAGCTGATCAAGCCGATCCTGGCGGGTGACGACGAGGACGCGATCCTCGAAACGCGCGCCTGCACGGCGTGGGTGCTCGATCAGTGCCTCAAGCTGCTGCATCCGTTCATGCCGTTCATCACCGAAGAGCTGTGGGCGCACATGGTCGAGCACGGGCATGCGCGCAAGTCGCTCCTGTGTCTGTCCGAGTGGCCGCGCCTTTCGGGACTTTCGAGCACGGAAGCCGACGAGGAAATCGGCTGGGTGGTGAAGCTGGTTTCCGAGGTTCGCTCGGTGCGTACGGAGATGAACATCCCGGCTGGTGCGAAAATCCCGCTGGTCATCACGGGGGCGAGCGAGGCCACGGCTGCGCGCGCGCGCCGGCACGATGAAACGATCCGGCGGTTGGCGCGCCTCGAGAGCATCACGTTCGCGCAGGCGGCGCCCAAGGGCGCGGCGCTGATCGTGATCGGGGAAGCGACCGTCGCGCTGCCGCTCGAAGGCGTCATCGACATGGGGGCCGAACGCAAGCGCCTTCAGAAAGAGATTGAAAAGGCTGAGGGCGATCGCGGCAAAGCGACGGCGTGGCTCGCGAACGAGGCCAATGTCGCGAAGTCGCCAGAGCATGTGGTGGAGCTCAACCGCGAGCGCGTCGTCGAAACCAGCGACCGCATCACGCGACTTTCGGCGGCTTTGAAGCGCATCGAGGGGTAGTGCACCCTCTCCCCGTGTGGGCAGGGAGAGGGATTGGATGCATTACTTCCGCGCTTCCGGTTCGGGGAGGCGGAACGAGGCGCGCAGCCACTTCATCATAGCGGGCTCTCTCGCGTCAGGGCTCGTGGCCGACCGCGCGCGGTAGTACTCGAGGTCGCTGCCGCGCAAGGCTGCCGCCTCGCCGCGCAACTCCGACGAGGATGTTGCGGCCGAGTACGACGCCTTGTGGATGTACGAATTCAGCTCCGCCCTACGCGACTTGCCCAACTCGAGCACCGAGCCTGCGCCTGCGTAGACGTAGCGATCGCCGAAGGCTTCGCGTAGCCCGGCGAACGTCGGCTCGCCCGTGCAATGGCCAGGGGCGACGTTCTCGATCTTCCACTTGTCGCGCAGCGAAGCCGACACCGACGCGATGGTTTCGTCGGGCGCGTTCACGAGATGGAAGCCGCCGAACACGTAATGGATCTTCGGATTGATGGCGCTGGCTGCCTCGACGATTTTCTCGATACCGGGATGCGAGCAGCCGACGAGCAGCACGATGCCTTCGGGCGTGTTGATGGCGAGCGAAACTTCCTTGAGCTCCAGCGTGCCCTTCTGATCGGAGACGAGCGCGATCAGCCAGATGCCGGGCGCGATCTCGGTCGTCTTGTCGATGA
This sequence comes from Hyphomicrobium sp. LHD-15, assembly GCF_031157355.1. Classification (GTDB taxonomy): domain Bacteria; phylum Pseudomonadota; class Alphaproteobacteria; order Rhizobiales; family Hyphomicrobiaceae; genus Hyphomicrobium_C. The sequence continues at coordinate 38,451 of NZ_JAVIFT010000005.1, read as the reverse complement.
CCTCGATGTTGGCGCCGTTCCAGGCCGTTCCGAACTGCAGAGTTTCCGGCGGCTTGCCGTCGTAGTAGCGCTGCTCGGGCGGGAGCTGCTCGTTCTTGCGGTAGAAGCTCGACGGCAGCGACGAGCCATAGACGCCGAAGCCTTCCTTGGGTCCATAGATCTTGACCTTGGGATTGACCTTCAGGACCTCGGCGAGGCCTGCGAGATGATCGGCATGACGGTGCGACTGGACAACGAAATCCAGCGTCGTGAAGTCGACGCCCTTGGCTTTGGCGTTTGCGAGGAACACGTCCGCGTTGTTGCCGGTGTCGAACAGGATGCGCTTACCGCCTACTTCGACGAGCGCGGAGAAGCCCCAATCCTTGCGAACGCTCGCTTCCTTGCCGAACGCGTCATAGAGAATGGTGACGCGGGCGGGCGAGGTTTCGGCTTGCGATGCGGTTGGTGCCAGAGGCACGGCAAGAAGCGCGGTCAGAGAAGCGGTGCGCACGAATTTCGAGATGGACATTCGGAAGGGCTCCACGAAGCGGTCACCAATCTCGTGGACCGAAGTCTCGGCGGACGCGATCTTCCACGGCCTGGTTTCCACGGACTGGCCCGTTCCGGGTAGCATCGCGGAGAAAGAGCGCTAACGAAGGATTCCTGGATTGTTTTGCAGCGGAGCCATCGGTGACCGGATAGACGGCTCAGGCGGGATCGGCAGCGAGGGGAAGGGCTGCCTCGTCGAGCGTGCGCAGGCGCAGCTCCGTCAGCTTCCATTCGACGCAGCGAAGCTTCAGAAGGCCGATGTAGTGGCGCGTCGGATCGTTGCGGTCGGCCATCTCGATCTCGAACTCCGTGGGAGAGTGGAATTCCGCCCGCTTGATGCGGGACCAGAAGCTTGCGACGCGCTCATGCCAGGGGCGGGCCGCGTCCGCTGCCGCGGCTCCCGAAACGTTTTCGCGATAGTACTGGCGCATGCCGAACAACTGCGGCAGGCCTTCGGGCGTGACGTAGCTTTCGACGATGTTGTCGACGGCGCGGCGGCTGAAGCCATTCTTGATCCGCTGCCAGATGCCGGGCTTGGCGGCACCAGAGCCGGCAGTTGCGACGGGCGTCTGGCCGATCGCGTATTCGGTCAGGGAGGCGCGCAGCGTGGCGCGTACTGTCGGCCATTCGAGTTTGGCCGCTAGATACTCCGAATTTCCGGTGCGGATGGCTTCCCGGATGCTCCAGGCCGCGAGGAAGGGCGAGGCGATGTAGGCTGCAGCCAGAAGAACGAGCGCCAGGGCGGCGAGTAGGAGCTTCTTCATCCGATGTCCTCGCGCGGGCTTCCCGATCCGGCGGGTGCCTGCGGCGTTCACCATATAGTCCTAGAATTTAGGCAGCGTTCGGGCCGATCTCTGTCGTTCTCACGGATTAAGGGGGGTAGGCCGTGGCAAGGCGCTTGGCGCTCAATGTGATGATAACATGCGATCTTTTATCAATTTCCAGGATGCTCAGTGAGCTTCTCACGAGGCGGATGAATGGCCGCTGAACGGCCGCAGTCGGGTCAATCATCGGCCGGTTTCGCCGACTATATGTTGGTCCCAGTGGAGGGTGGTCAGCGTTAACTGTGGTCGCTTTGCAACGTTGTTCGGATCGTCCCGAAACAGGAGGTCTCAGACGGGGGTTGTTGCACGAGGGCCACGAAATCCGGGCCTACGTGCCTCGTTTGGGCCACAAATAAGAGCGACGAATTCTTGGAGAGAACGGAAGCAGCGGGGGCTTCAGGTTCGGAACCAGCGGGAACGTCCAATTGCCGGACGGTTCTCCGCGCATTTTTTCCGAAGCGGCCTACTGGCAGACCATTGTTTCCGGCTCGTGACTGGCGGTGTCGTACGCACAAAGTACGACAGTCCGTTGGTGATGTAAGCGCGATTGGAAGTGAGTGGATGGACGCGAGGACGTTCGATAAGTCGAAGTTGCCGAGCCGGCATGTCACGGAAGGTGCGTCGCGTGCGCCTCACCGGTCCTACTACTATGCCATGGGACTTACCGAAGAAGAGATCCATCGTCCGTTCGTCGGCGTCGTGTCCTGCTGGAACGAAGCCGCTCCTTGCAACATCGCGCTGCAGCGCCAGGCCCAGTCCGCCAAGGCGGGCGTGAAGGAGAGCGGCGGCACGCCGCGTGAATTCTGCACCATTTCCGTGACCGACGGCATCGCCATGGGACACCAGGGCATGAAGTCGTCGCTGGTCTCGCGCGAGGTGATCGCCGACAGCATCGAGTTGACGATGCGCGGCCACAGCTATGACGCGATCGTCGGCATCGCAGGCTGCGACAAGAGCCTGCCCGGCACCATGATGGCCATGCTGCGCCTCAACGTGCCCTCCGTTTTCATGTACGGCGGTTCCATTCTGCCCGGCAAATTCAAAGGCCAGGACGTCACGATCCAGGACGTGTTCGAGGGCGTCGGCATGCACTCGGCCGGCCGCATGAGCGATGACGACCTGCATCAATTGGAATGCGTCGCCTGCCCGAGCGCGGGCGCATGCGGCGGCCAGTTCACCGCCAACACGATGGCGTGCGTTTCCGAGGCGATAGGCCTTGCGCTGCCGGGATCGGCGGGAGCTCCCGCGCCGTTCGAGAGCCGCGACGAATATGCGGTCGAGAGCGGTAAAGCGGTGATGAAGCTGATCGCGCTCGGCATCCGTCCGCGCGACATCTGCACGCGCAAGGCGTTCGAGAACGCCGCGACGGTGGTCGCCGCGACCGGCGGATCGACCAACGGCGCACTGCATCTGCCGGCGATGGCCAACGAATGCGGCATCGATTTCGATCTGTTCGACGTCGCCGAGATCTTCAAGCGCACGCCTTACATCGCCGACCTCAAGCCCGGCGGCAAGTACGTGGCCAAGGACGTGTTCGATATCGGCGGCGTGCCTCAGATCCTGAAGTCGCTCCACGAGGGCGGCTTCCTGCATGGCGATTGCCTGACGGTAACCGGCAAGACGATGGCCGAGAACCTCTCGACCGTGACGTTCAATACCGAGCAGAAAATCATCTATCCGGTCTCCAATCCGATCAGCCCGACGGGCGGTGTCGTGGGCCTCAAGGGCACGCTTGCACCCGATGGCGCGATCGTGAAGGTTGCCGGTCTCAAGATGCTGCAGTTCCGCGGTCCGGCGCGCTGCTTCGATTGCGAAGAGGATGCGTTCCGCGCGGTCGAAGCACGCGATTACAAGGACGGCGAGGTTCTCGTGATCCGTTACGAGGGTCCCAAGGGCGGCCCCGGTATGCGCGAGATGCTGTCGACGACGGCAGCGCTTTACGGTCAAGGCTCCGGGGACAAGGTCGCGCTCATCACCGATGGGCGCTTCTCGGGTGCGACGCGCGGCCTTTGCATCGGCCATGTCGGACCGGAGGCGGTGCTCGGCGGACCGATCGGTCTCATCAAGGACGGCGACATCATCGTTATCGACACGGAAACCGGCCAACTCGACGTCGAGGTCGAGCCGGCCGAGTTCGAGCGTCGGCGTAAAGCGTGGACGGCCCCCGCCAATCCCTATCAGAGCGGGGCACTTAGAAAATTTGCGAACCAGGTCGGGTCGGCTCGTTACGGGGCCGTCACCCACGAAGGCGGGAAAGCGGAAATTGTTTGCTATGCGGACATCTAGGCTCGTTCTCGGTTTTGTAATGATGATGCTGGCGCCGGCAATCGCGCTCGCACAAACGGCGACGTTCAGCTCGTCGCGCGAAGCGCTTCGACAAGGCGTCAGTGCCTATCAGGGCGGTTACTACGAACTTGCCATGCCGGCGCTCGATTACGCGGCGAAGAATGGTGAATTCATCGCGAGCTACTATCTCGCGAAGATCTACCAGGACAGCACCGGGGCTTACACCGACCACGCCAAAGCGTACGCGCTGTTCGAAAAGATCGCGGACGAGCATCTCGATGCGGACCCGGATGATCCTCGGGCGCAGTATGTCGGCAAGGCCTTGACGGCTCTCGCTGGCTACGTGCTGCGCGGCTTGCCGGAGATCGGCCTCGCACCGGATGCGGAGCGCGCGGTGTTCTATCTCAAGAACGCCTCCACCACCTTCAACGACGAAGACGCCCAGTTCGAACTCGCCAAGCTGCAGCTCAAGGGCGAAGGCGTCGAGACCAACGTGGCGCTCGGCCGGCATTGGCTGTCGGTTCTGAGCCAGAACGGACATGCGGGCGCGCAGGCTTTCTTCGCCGATCTGCTCTGGCGCGGCAAGCACGTGGAGCCGGATCCGGCGCGTGCGCTGGCGCTGATCGCGGTTGCGGTCGACAACGCTCCTCCGCAGGATGCGATGTGGATCGAGGACATCTACCAGAACATCTTCTGCGGGGCTGCCGAGGGAACTCGGCGTCAGGCCACCGGCATCGTTGCCCAGTGGGGCAACAGGTACGGCCGCAAGCCGACCGAGCAGCGGGATCGCAGCGGGCTTGCGCAGCTCACGGTCGGCCCGGTGCGCACCTGCAAGAACGGCGAGGTCGTCGATGTGATCGCGCCGAAGGCCGAACTCGCCTCTCCGCAGGTTCCGGCGGTGCGGAGCTTCAACTATGGCACCGCTTCGGGAGACCTTCCCAAGATGCGTGACGTCAACGCTCCGGCGGCCGCGCCGAAGGAACAGCCACTCGGCTATACGCGCTAAAGCATTCGCGCTTCGGACCTATAAAGTTCGAAGCGCGTCCATGCCGACGGGATCTCGAATCTCAGGCGAAGGTTGCCCACACCGGCGCGTGATCGGAGGGCTTCTCCCATCCGCGCGTGAAACGGTCTACGCCGGCGGCCGACAACCGATCGGTCGCCTGTGGTGACAAGAGCTGGAAGTCGATGCGGATGCCATCGTCCTTCTGCCAGGCGCCGGCTTGATAGTCCCAGAACGTATAGACGCCCGGTTCCGGATGGCAGGCGCGCACGGCATCCTGGTAGCCGAGGTTCTCGATCTTGCGAAACGCGGAGCGGGTTTCGGGCTGGAACAACGCGTCGTTGACCCAGGCGGCAGGACGCTTGGCGTCGGCGGGTTCGGGGATGACGTTGAAATCGCCGGCCAGCACGACCGGCATCTCGCTTTCGAGCAGTGCACGGGCATGGGCTTCGAGGCGCGCCATCCAGGCGAGCTTGTAGGGAAACTTCTCGGTGCCAAGCGGATTGCCGTTCGGCAGATAGATCGACGCGACGCGCACCGAGAGATCGCCTTCGGTTACCGTCGCCTCGATGAAGCGTGATTGGATGTCCGCGTCGTCGCCCGGCAGGCCGCGCGAAATGTCTTCGAGCGGAAACAGCGACAAGAGTGCGACGCCGTTGAAGCCCTTCTGCCCGTGGGTCGCAACCTGATAGCCGAGATCGGTGAAAGCTTCGACCGGGAAGCCCTCGTCGACGGACTTGATCTCCTGCAGACACAACACGTCGGGCTTGGCTTCGCGAACGTAGGCGAGCGCGCCTTCGATACGGGCCTTGATGCCGTTGATGTTCCAGGTGGTGATTTTCATGGGCTCAAGCAGGAGGCAGAGGGCAGCAGGCGGGCGAAACTCAGAGTGCGAAGCTGGTGCCGCAGCCGCAGGAGGCGGTCGCGTTCGGATTCTGGATTTTGAACGAGGCGCCCATTAGATCGTCGACGAAGTCGATCTCGGAGCCGGACAGGTATTCGATCGAGACCGGATCGATCAGCACCTTGGCGGCGCTCTTCTCGATGATCACGTCATCGCTGGCGACGGAATCGACGAGATCGAACTTGTACTGGAAGCCGGAGCAGCCGCCGCCCTCGACGGAAATGCGCAGCATGGTGCCTGCGGGCTCGTCGGCCACGATTTCCTCGATGCGGTGCGCGGCGCGGTCGGTCAGCGTCACGCGGGTCTCTAGTGCTAGGTTCTCTGTCATGCTCTCGCCGTCGTTGGAGGCGGAATAAGGGGCCTTCGAGCCGGTCTCCGGCGTATAAAGCTTGGAGAAAGATAGTAGCCGGCTGATGTAAGTCAAATGGCTTGCCTCGGCCTGTTACTGCTGTAAACGGAGCCGCAGGGGTTCTGGATCGCCATGGGGACGTCGAAAACAGCCGCTTTGGGGCGCGAAACCGCTTACGGGGCCGAACTGGCCCCCGGGGCGCGAGCGCCGGCGCCGTATGCGGCGAGCGCCGTGCCGTCGCGCGGGCGGCGATTCGCGGAGGCCGACTGTCCGACCCGAAGCCCCTTCCAGCGCGACCGCGACCGCATCCTGCATTCGACGGCCTTCCGTCGGCTGATCCACAAGACGCAGGTGTTCGTCTACCACGAGGGCGATCACTACAGGACCCGGCTGACGCACAGCCTGGAGGTGGCGCAGATCGCGCGCACGATGTCGCGTCAGCTGCGGCTCGACGAGGATCTCGCGGAAGCCCTGGCGCTGGCGCACGACCTCGGGCATCCCCCGTTCGGGCATGCGGGTGAACGAGCGCTCGACCGGCTGATGGCCGACTTCGGCGGGTTCGATCACAATGCGCAGAGCCTGCGGGTTGTGATGGCGTTGGAGCGGAAATATCTCGCATTCGACGGACTCAATCTGACGTGGGAGGCGCTCGAAGGGCTCGCCAAACACAACGGTCCGATCGTGGGCGAAGAGCATGAGCCTGTTCGCAAGGTGATCGCAAAGCTTGAACCCTGGCAGAGCCTCGATCCTGCGCGCTGGGCGTCGGGCGAAGCCCAGGCGGCGGCGCTCGCCGACGACATTGCCTATGTCAGCCACGACATCGACGATGGCTTGCGCGCGGGGCTGCTTACGCTCGACGACCTTTCCGGGGCGCCGCTCGCCGGCGAGATCGTCGCGGGCTTGCCTTCGGTGGCGCGTCCGGGCGAGCGCGGGCGGCTCACTTACGAGGTGACGCGGCGGATGATCACGCGGCTCATTCAGGACGTGGTGCAGGAAAGCCGGGCGAGGCTCGAGGTGCTCGCTCCGCTCTCGCCGGACGACGTGCGCGGCGCCGGACAGGCGACGGTGTCGTTCTCGGCCCGGATGACCGCCGACATCCGCGATCTCAAGGCGTTTCTCATGCAACGGGTCTATCGCAGCCAGCGGGTCATGCATGTCATGGACGAGGCGCAGGCGATCGTGGCGGCGCTGTTCGGGCGCTATTTATCCGATCCGAGCGCGCTTCCGGAGGCCTGGCGGGCGGCCCAGGAGGGGCTGTCCGAACGGGCTCGGGCGCGGGTGATTGCCGATTTCGTGGCCGGTATGACCGACCGCTACGCCATCGACCAGCACCGCCGTCTGTTTGACGCGACGCCGGAATTACGATAGCCGGGCCAGTAATTTCCGCGCATGAGGCGAAGCAGAGGCGCACACCCTTGAGGTGGTAGCGGGGCAAGATCGCCGTTTCCGAGGACGCAGGTTCATGAACGTGTTCGCAGAAGTCGAGTCCAAGGTTCTCGACGCACTGGCCGGGCTGCAGAAGCAAGACGTGCTTCCCGAGGGGCTCGATTTCGGCAACGTCGCCGTCGAGCACCCGCGCGATCCATCGCACGGCGATCTCGCCTGCAACGCGGCGATGGTGCTGGCGAAGGCGGCCAAGCTCAAGCCCCGCGACATCGCGGACGCGCTCGCGGCCGCGCTCAAGGCCGATCCCGATATTCTTTCGGTCGAGGTCGCCGGTCCCGGGTTTCTCAATCTCAGGATGAAGCCTGCGTTCTGGCATGCAGTGATCGGTACGATCCTCGGCGCGGGCGCGCGCTACGGCGCGTCCAGCATCGGCGCCGGAGAGCGTACCAACGTCGAGTACGTGTCGGCCAATCCGACCGGACCGATGCATGTCGGCCATTGCCGTGGCGCGGTGTTCGGAGATGCGGTTGCGAACCTGCTGCAGTTTGCCGGCTACGACGTCACGCGCGAGTACTACATCAACGATGCGGGCGGGCAGGTGGACGTGCTCGCGCGCTCGGTTTTCTTGCGCTACCGCGAGGCGCTGGGCGAGGACATCGGCGAGATTCCGGCAGGCCTTTACCCGGGCGAATATCTGAAGCCGGTCGGCGAAGCGCTCGCGAAAGCAAAGGGCAACTCACTCGTCGGCCAGCCCGAGAGTGCATGGCTCGCTGACGTGCGCACGTTCGCGATCGATCAGATCATGCCGATGATCAAGGACGATCTCGCCGCACTCAACATCAAGCACGACGTGTTCTTTTCGGAGGCTTCCCTTACCAAGGGCGGAACCGACAAGGTTCAAGCTGCGGTCGCGGACTTGCGCGCGCGCGGCCTCATCTACGAGGGCCGGCTCGAGAAGCCTAAGGGCCACGACGACGAGGAATGGGAAGATCGCGAGCAGACGCTCTTCAAATCGTCCGAGTTCGGCGACGAAGCCGATCGCGCGTTGATGAAGTCGGACGGCAGCTACACCTATTTTGCCGGCGACGTCGCCTATCACTACGACAAGCTCGGCCGCGGCTATCGCCATCTCATCAACGTGTTCGGTGCCGATCACATCGGCTACATCCCGCGCATGCTGGCGACGGTGGCGGCTTTCACTGGCGGCGCGGTGGAGCGCGACGCCAAGGGCAAGCTCAAGCACTGGCACACAACGGGCGGCAGCGCCGATCTCGACATCAAGGTCGTCAACCTCGTCAAGCTGTTCAAAAACGGCGAACCTTTCAAGATGAGCAAGCGGGCGGGCACGTTCGTGACGCTGCGCGACGTTGTGGATGAGGTGGGGCGCGATCCGGTGCGCTTCATGATGCTCTACCGGAAAGAGCTCGAGCAGCTCGATTTCGACTTCGCCAAGGTGACGGAGCAGTCGAAGGACAACCCGGTGTTCTACGTGCAGTACGCACATGCGCGCGCGGCCTCGGTGCTGCGCAACGCCCGCGAGACATTTCCCGGACTCGCGTTTGCCGAGGGCGGCAAGGTGGTTGCTGACCTTTCCCTGCTGACGGACGCGGGTGAACTCGATTTGGTTAAGAAGGCCTCGTTCTATCCGAGCCTGATCGAAGGCGCGGCGCGGGCCCACGAGCCGCACCGGGTCGCCTTCTATCTCTATGATTTGGCTTCCGCTTTTCACGGCCATTGGACGCGAGGCAATGATTTGCCACAATTGCGAGTTATCCAGGCCGACAATCGCGCGTTAACAGCGGCTCGGTGCGCGCTCATTGCAGCACTGCAGCACGTGTTATCCTCAGGTCTGACGGTGCTCGGTGTCGGAGCGCCGGAGGCGATGCGCTAGAGTCCTGATTCGGACGCTCTATCCGGCAAAGGGGCTTAGAGGTGTGGGCTAACTGGTTTGCCTCGAACCGATGATCGGTTCGGGGTGCCAAGCAAGGTTCACGAGGGCCGGTTTGCTGCGGGGTAGAGATCGGAATTGCGTTGGCGGGAAAATTCCGCCGGCGCTACAGTTCCGCCGAAAGGACGTTAACCCAAGACGAGCGCGGGGCGCCGCTTGGGATGTGCGACGAGGGGTCCCGACAGATGACACGGTATAGCAATCCTCTGCCGCATCAGGTGCCGCCAAACCAGGTGCCGCATTCGCAGGGTCGTCCGGCGGGTGCCGGGCAGCAGCAGGGTTACGCCTATCCGCCCCAATCCGAGCCCGAGGGCTGGCCTCAGCCAGGTGCGCCGCGCACCGGTGGTCGTCCAGCCGGTTCCGGTTATGCCGACCAGGGCTACGGCGCCGAGCCCACCGCTCACCACGATCCCTATGCAGCGCTGCGGCCCGACGGCTACGGCTATCAGCAGCCCGTGCAGCAGCCTGTCGCCGATCCTTATGGGCTTGCCGGGTACACCGCGCCGCAGCCAGCGGGCGGCCAGCCTTCGTTTGGCCAGCGGCAAACGCCGCCGCAACCGCAGCCGGCTTTCGAGCAGTTTGGTAACGCCGGCGATCCGTACGGCGCGAACGGCGCCTATGGGTACGGTGCTCAACCTGCCGCTCCGGCTCCTGCGGCTTACGGCGCCAAATCCGCTGCGCCCGCTCCGCAAGCGCCGTCGTTCGGTTCTTATGGCGCGCAGCCCTCGCTGCAGCCGCAGAATTCGCAGTATGCGGGCGGCTACGCATCTCCTGCGTCAGGCAACGGCTATGCGCCGCAAAGCCCGCTCGCCGATCAGTGGAACGGGCAGGGGCTAGGCGGCGCGCAAGGCTTGACGCTCGATCCGCGCGATTACGACGGCCACGGCTATGCGAATCCCGGTTTGGCCAATGGCAGCCACGGCAATGGCGCGATGGGCGCGCAGGCCCAGTGGGGCGGCGACATGTACGGCGATCCGCAGATGGATCCCGCGCTCGCGCATCAGGGCTACGCGAACGGGCAGCAACAGCACGCCTCGTTCGATCAGAGCTATGCCGAAGACGATCAATACGAAGAGGAGCCGCCGCGCTCCAGCTGGAAGAAGGTTGCGGTGCTCGTTGCGTCGACGGTGATCGTCGGCGGCGCGCTGACGTTCGCCTACAGCAGCATCATGGGGTCGGGCAGCAGCGGTCCGACGCCGCTGGTAAAAGGTGCGGCTGGCCCCTCGAAGGTGAAGCCATCGGAGCCCGGCGGCAAACAGTTCGCCCATGCCGACAGCAAGATCATGGGCCGCCTCGGCGAGGGAGAAACCTCCGCCGATGCCGACACGGGCAATGGTGTGCGCAAGGTGCCGGTCGTCGTCGTCGGACGTGACGGCTCGATCCAGCCGCCGGCTGCCGCGGCACCCGAAGAGCAGACACGCGCCGTTGTTGCGGTTCCCGGTTTGACGGTGATCGACGGACTGGGTGGTGGCGGGCCTTCGCCCAACCGGCCGGCCGGGCCGAGCGTCCAGCAGCAGCAACAAGCTTCGGCGCCGCCTGTCCAAATGGCGGCTGCCTCCAACGCCGAGCGGCCGATCGTCGTCGCGCCGCCTGAGAAGCAACAGCCGAAGAAGCCCACCAATCTGATCGCGAGTGCGGACTCTTCGACGCCGGCCGCCGTGCAGACGAAAGCGACTGTGACGCCGCCGAAAAAAGAGCGCGTGGCCGCCGCCGATCCGGTGGTGACGGGACCGCGTCCGACGGGCGCAGGCTACGTGGCAGTGCTCGCTTCGGTACCGGCCTCCGGCAGCAGCCGCATCGATGCGCTGAAGCAGTTTGCCGACATGCAGCAGAAGTACGGAACCATCCTGCAGAACAAGACGCCGGATGTTCAGGAAGCGAACCTCGGCGAGAAGGGGACGTATCATCGCCTGCTCGTTGGGCCGCCCGGCTCGCGCGATGCCGCAAGCTCGGTTTGCACGCAGCTCAAGGCCGAGGGCTACAGCGGGTGCTGGGTCACGGCTTACTGACGCGAGCTTAAGCACGGCACAATGACAAACGCGTTCATCATCGGCGTTCTGGGCGAGACGCTTGCGCCTGACGAGGCCCGCTTTCTCAGATCTGCGCGTCCGGCCGGGCTCATTCTTTTCGCGCGCAATTGCATCAGTCATGACCAGATCCGCCGCCTCGTCGGGGACGTGCGGAGTGCTGTCGGCAGCGACGAGTTCCTGGTGCTGATCGATCAGGAGGGCGGACGCGTGCAGCGGCTTCGCCCGCCTCTCGGCCGCGCGTTGCCTGCAGCCGATCAATACGCGCAGCTCTATGCCGGTGATCCGGCCGGTGCGCGGGAAGCGGCCTTTCTCGCGGCCAGGCTGCTTTCCGACGATCTCAAGAGCCTCGGCATCAACACGGATTGCGCGCCGGTGCTCGACGTTCCGGTGGCGGGGGCTCATGACGTCATCGGCGATCGTGCCTACGGCCGCGAGCCGGTGCAGGTGGCGGCTCTGGCGCGCGCCGTCGCCGAAGGGTTCATGGCGGGCGGCGTGCTGCCGGTCATCAAGCATATTCCCGGTCATGGCCGCGCGACCAAGGACAGCCATCACGAACTGCCGGTGGTGACGGAGACGCATGCGCTGCTGACGGACACCGATTTCGCGCCGTTCAAAGCCTTATCAGACATGCCGGCGGCGATGACGGCGCATGTGGTGTTCACCGCGATCGATGCCGCCAATCCGGCGAGCACGTCGCGGCGCGTGACCCAGGACATCATTCGCGGCGAGATCGGTTTCGATGGCCTGTTGATGAGCGACGATCTCAGCATGAAGGCGCTTTCGGGCAGCTTTGCCGAGCGCACGAAGGGCGTTCTTGCGGCGGGATCGGATCTCGCGCTCCATTGCAACGGCGTGCTGGCCGAGATGGAGCAGATCGCCGCCGAGGTCCCGGCGCTTTCGGGAGATGCCCTGAGGCGATTCCGCGCAGCCGCCGCCGTCTGCGGCCGGAACGAGCCCTATGATTCGGCTCGGGCAGAGGCACAATTGGCCTTCGTGCTTGGAACCGGCAGACGGCACCCTGAATCAGTGTAATCTGGCGTTAAGATTCCAGATAAGCACCGGTAGGCCTGTGCGAAGCTGGCGTGTTTGATGGCCAGTGCGCTTTTCAAAGCTTCCGGGCGGGAACGATGACCGACGACGCAGCGCAGATGGGTGGAGGCGAGCCGGGCTGGGAAGCCCCGGACGGCGATCTTGCGCCCTCGGCTTCGGAAGCGCTCATCGTGGACGTGGCGGGCTTCGAGGGGCCGCTCGATTTGCTGTTGGCGCTGGCGCGCACGCACAAGGTCGACATTTCGAAGATTTCGATCCTGGCGCTGGTCGATCAGTACCTCACCTACATATCGGAAGCGCAGCGGCTCAAGATCGAGATCGCGGCCGACTATCTGGTGATGGCGGCGTGGCTGACGTTCCTCAAGTCTCGGCTCATTCTGCCGCGCGAAGAAAAGCACGCCGACGAGCTCTCCGCCGAGGAGATGGCGCAAAAGCTCTCGTTCCGCCTCATGCGCCTCGAGGCCATGCGCCGCGCGATGGGCGAGCTGATGACGCGCAAGCGCCTCGATCAGGATGTTTTCCAGCGCGGCATGCCGGAGCAGGCGGTGACGACCACCGAAGTGCGCTGGACGGCCGAAATATACGATCTTCTCAAAGCGTACGGCGAACTGCGCCGGCGCACGATCAAGGTCACGCATGTCGTCAAGGCGCGGCGCGTGTGGTCGATCAAGCAGGCGCGTACCAAGCTCGAAGTTCTCGTCGGCCATGCCGTCGGCGACTGGGTGGAGCTTGAGACCTGCCTCAAGACCTATCTCGCGACCGCCGAAGAAGACAAAACGGTTGTCGCAAGCTCGTTTGGTGCGACGCTCGAAATGGCGCGCGAAGGCGTGATCGAGCTGCGTCAGGACGAGCCGTTCGCTCCGATCTACATGCGCAAATGCGAGGCCGGTGCCGAATGGCAGCGGCTGGAAGTCATACAGGGCGGGTCGCAGGCGTCGGGCGCGTGAGGCTTGGTGCGTAACGGCGAGATGACCGGGACACCCCGGGCGTTCGATTGAAACAGGGATGGCGATATGGTTCCGCCGAAGCTGAGACTGGTGAGCCGGGACGGGGTCGAAAGCGACCTCGAACGGGACGACGAGCCCGAGGCCCAGGAGGCTGTCGAGCTGGCGCGCGCCTTGTCCGAGGCCGAGGCGGTCGAAGCCGGCACGGCCCTTTCGCCCGAGCAGCGGCTCGAGGATTTGCGCATCGTCGAGGCGTTGCTGTTCGCCTCCTCGACGCCGCTCGATGAAGAGTGGCTTCGGAAGCATTTGCGTCACGGCAGCGACATCGCGAGCGTGCTGTCGGATCTCAAGGCCGCCTACGCAGTACGCGGCGTGAACCTCGTTCGCGTGGCGGGCAAGTGGGTGTTCCGCACGGCGGAAGATCTCGGCTATCTGCTCGAACGCCAGTCGGTCGAGGAGCGACGCCTGTCGCGGGCTGCGCTCGAGACACTGGCGATTATCGCTTACCATCAGCCGGTGACGCGTGCCGAGATCGAGGAGATCCGCGGCGTGACGACGTCGGCGGGTACGCTCGACATCCTGATGGAAGCAGGCTGGATTCGTCCACGCGGACGGCGCCGCGCGCCGGGCAAGCCGCTGACCTACGGCACGACCGATAGCTTCCTTGCCCATTTCGGGCTCGATGGCGTCAAGGATCTGCCCGGGCTTGCCGATCTCAAGGCTCAGGGCTTGCTCGATGGGCACCTGCCGCCAGGCTTTACCGTACCCGATCCGGCTATGGTCGCGGCGCTCATGCCGGACGAATTGCCGCTGGAAGACGGAGCGGAAGAGGAGCCGTCCGCCGAGGATACCGACGCGGAAGAGGGTCTCGACGAGGCCGGCGAGGATCGGGGCATCGACACCGCCTCCGATCGTGACTTGCCCCAGGACGACGGCGAAGGTAAGCCGAACTGAGAAAGTCAACTTACGCACGCCCCTTAGAGCGCGAAGCGATCATGGTCTAGCCGCGTTCGGGCCATGAGGCCCGACACGCCCTGGGCAAGGGACGCTGCACGTTCAAGGTCGTAGGTCGCGTGGTCAATTGGCCTTTCAGCAATCCCTTCAGCTCCGCCGTCGCCGATGACAGGCCAGGGGGCGGACCGGCGATGCGTGTGCCGGACGTCGCCGCGCGCGTGGTGTTCGACGCCATCGAAAAAAGCTACGGCGAGCAGAAGGCGGTCGACGGCCTTTCGCTCGACATCGCTCCGGGCGAGGTGGTCTGCCTGCTCGGGCCCTCGGGATGCGGAAAGACGACGTTGCTTCGGCTTGCGGCCGGCATCGAACGGCCGACCGGCGGGCGCATTCTGATCAACGACGTCGAGGTGGCGGGGCCGGGGCGGTTCGTGCAGCCGGAAGATCGCGGCGTGGGCCTGATGTTCCAGGACTTCGCGCTGTTTCCGCATCTCACCATTCTCGAAAATGTCGCGTTCGGCCTCAAGGCGCTTTCGCGCGAGGAGGCGCGGCGGGCGGCGCTTCGCATCCTCGCTCGCGTTGGGCTCGAACGGTACGGGGAGCAATATCCGCACATTCTTTCGGGTGGACAGCAGCAGCGCGTTGCGCTGGCGCGGGCGATCGTTCCGCGTCCGGCGGTGATGCTGATGGACGAGCCGTTTTCCGGTCTCGACGTGCAGTTGCGCGACGCCATGCAGGAAGAAACGCTGGCGCTGCTACGCGAAGCTAGGGCGACGACGATGATCGTCACGCATCATCCGGAAGAGGCGATGCGCCTCGGCGATCGGATCGCGGTGATGCGGGCGGGCAAACTCGTGCAGACCGGCCGTGCGCAGGAGCTCTATCTGCGACCGGCGGCGCTGTTCGTCGCGCGTCTCTTCTCGGAAATCAACGAGGTTGCCTACCGGGTGTCCGGGGGGCGCATCGCGACGCCGATCGGATCGCTGGCGGCGCCAGGCGCCGCGGAGGGTGAGACAGTCACGCTTTGCCTGCGCGAGCGGGGGATGGATTTGGCGGCTGCCGGAGCGAACGGGCGCGCGAACGGTGGCGGTCTCGTGGGGCGGGTGAAGACGGCGAAGTTCCTAGGCGACGCCGTGCGCTGCGAAGTTTTGGTCGAGGGTTTCGAAGCCCCGCTCAACATTCGCACCAGCGCGGGCGCAGGGATCGAGGAGGGGAGTGAGGTCAAGGTCTTGATCGACCCAGCCCAAGCTCTGGTTTTTCCTTCGAGCGACGATAAAGTCTATTGAAACTCAATATATTAATTCATATTTCGGAAATGCGGCCTGCTTGCGGGGGGGTGGTGTTTCTGCAATAGTGCGCCACCTTTTAGCGAGTGGCTTAGAATGCCGCTCGGGCGTAGCGTGCCGGAAAATCGAACGTTCTTCGGTGGCTACGTTTCGAAACCGTTGCATGACTTGAGGTGCTGCGCGCCGATCTAGCCGATCTCGCGCGACCTTGGTCGAGAGGAGGCGTTTCATGGGGTTGAGTGCGACCCATCTGCTGTTGCTTCTGGTCGTGGTGGTCCTGCTGTTTGGCCGGAACAAGATCTCCGATCTGATGGGCGACGTGGCGAAGGGCATCAAGAGCTTCAAGAAGGGGCTCTCCGAGGACGAGCCGACTGCCCCCGTCGATCCCAAGGTCATCGACAATTCCGCAGCAGCCCAAGCCGCCGAGCGCGACCGGTCGAAAGCGGGCTGATGCCCGGCGCCGTGCGCTGGCTCTCCGTTCTGCGTGGCGCGCTTCGTGAGCCCACGCGCGTTTTGCCTTTCTTGGGCTGATCAGTCCTGGCGGCCGGGTGGGCCGTAGCCGGGGCCTTTCGAGTTAATCTGGACTTTCAGATGTTCGATGTCAGTTGGAGCGAGCTTCTGATCCTTGGCCTGGTCACGTTGATCTTCGTGGGGCCAAAGGAACTGCCGCGCTTTCTCGGCACGCTCGGCCGTTACGCCGGCATCGTCCGCCGCCAGGCCAACGAGTTTCGCGCCGTATTCGATCAGGCGATGCGCGAAGCGGAAATGGATCAGCTCAAGAAGGAAGTCCAGGCGGTCAGCGATGGCGTGAAGGCGTCGCTCAACGATGCGACGCGCTCCGTGAACGAGATCAAGGCGGCGACGAAAGTCGAGGCCGACGCCCTGCCGCAACCCACCCCTCCAAAGACCGAGAACGAAGCGGCGGCGCCCCCGGCCGTGGCCAGCGTGGCAGCGAGTGCGGGAGAAAGCGCGAGCCCGGCGTCTCCCTCTTCGGGCGAGGCCGCGAGTACTGGTGAAACCGAGGCGAGCCGGCCGGCGGATGCGCCGCTCGATACCACATCGAGGCCGGTCTGATGCAAGAGAGCTTGCCGCGTCCGGGGCAGGACGACATCGACTCATCGAAGGCTCCGCTGCTCGATCATCTGATCGAGCTACGCCAGCGGCTGATTTATGCGGCCGTCGCGTTCTTCGCGATGTTCATCCTCTGCTTCACGATTGCGCGCCACATCTACGAGGTGCTGGTGTGGCCTTACGTGTGGGCCTCGGGCAGCGATCACGTGCGCCTCATCGCGACGCACTTCCTCGAGCAGATTTTCACGCATTTGAAACTCGCGATGTTTGGCGCGGCGTTCCTGTCGTTTCCGGTGATCGCGACCCAGATCTACAAGTTCGTCGCGCCCGGTCTCTACAAGAACGAGCGGCACGCGTTCCTGCCGTACCTTATCGCGACGCCGTTCTTCTTCGTGCTCGGCGCGGCGGTCGTCTACTTCCTGGCGATGCCGATCCTGATCAAGTTCTCGATGGGGCTTGCGCATTCGGCGAGCGAAGCCGGTCCCGCCACCATCGAGCTGATGCCCAAGGTCTCCGAATATCTCTCGCTGATCATGACGCTGATCTTCGGGTTCGGGCTGATGTTCCAGCTTCCGGTGGTGCTGACGCTGCTCGCGCGGGCCGGCATCGTGACCTCGGCGACGCTTCGCAGCGGGCGGCGCTTCGCCATCGTCGGGATTTTCGCTGTGGCTGCGATTTTGACGCCGCCGGACGCGCTCAGCATGGTCATCATGGCGCTGCCGACGGTGCTGCTCTACGAGCTTTCGATCCTGGCGGTCGCCTGGGTCGAGAGGCAGCAGGCGGCGAAGGATGCCGCGGGGAATGCCGCCGAGACTTAACGCCGGTTGTCTGGACCTCCGGTGCTGGGCGTCCTATACCGTCGCTTTGAAACCGCTGCTTTCCGTTCTAATCGACGTCCTGGCCGCGCAGGCGGCCATCCACGCCAGCAACCACATCAAAGTGGTGACGTGTCTGGATTCCGGCCTCCGCCGGGATGACGTTGTTGGATTGGTGAACGCTACCACAATCACGCCGAGGCCCCGCCCGTGTTCGACATCAAATGGATCCGAGACAACGCTGCCGCATTCGATGCCGGTTTGAAGAGCCGGGGGCTCGAGCCGCTGGCCGACAAGGTGATCGCGCTCGACGAGGCGCGGCGCCAGCATCTCACCAAGCTCCAGGATGCGCAGAGCCGGCGTAATTCCGCGTCGAAAGAGATCGGCAAGGCGAAGGGCGCGAAAGACGACGCCTTGGCTGCCAAGCTGATGGCGGAAGTTGCGGAGCTCAAGGAGGTCATCCAGCAGGGTGAAGAGGAAGAGCGCACGCTGACCCGCGCGCTCGACGACGCGCTCGCCGTCATTCCGAACCTGCCGCGCGAAGACGTGCCGGTCGGCTCGGACGAGAAAGGCAACGTGGAAGTGCGCCGCGTCGGCGAGCCACGCGTTCTCGATTTCAAGCCGAAGCAGCATTTCGAAATCGGCGAGGCGCTGGGCCTCATGGATTTCGAGACCGCGGGCAAGGTTTCGGGTGCGCGGTTCGTGTTCCTGAAAGGCGCGCTGGCGCGTCTCGACCGCGCGATCGGATCGTTCATGCTGGATCTGCACACCGGCACGTTCGGCTACACCGAAACGAACCCGCCGCTGCTGGTGCGTGACGATGCGGCATTCGGCACCGGCAACCTGCCGAAGTTCGCCGAAGACCTGTTTCAGACGACCAATGGCTACTGGCTCATTCCAACCGCAGAAGTTTCGCTGACCAACGTCGTGCGCGATCGCATCCTCGATGAAGCCGAGCTGCCGATGCGTATGACGGCATGGACGCCGTGCTTCCGCTCGGAAGCGGGCGCGGCCGGGCGCGATACGCGCGGCATGATCCGCCAGCACCAGTTCTCGAAGGTGGAGCTGGTCTCGATCACGACGCCGGAGGAAAGTCTCGCCGAGCACGAGCGCATGACCAACTGCGCCGAAGAGGTGCTGAAGAGGCTGGAGCTGCCGTATCGCACGATGCTGCTCTGCACCGGCGACATGGGCTTCGCTTCGCGCAGAACCTACGACATCGAGGTGTGGCTGCCGGGACAGGACGCCTACCGCGAGATCTCGTCGTGCTCGGTTTGCGGCGACTTCCAAGCGCGGCGGATGGGCGCGCGCTACCGGGCTGCGGGCGGAAAAGACGTGCGGTTCGTGCATACTCTCAACGGCTCGGGGCTCGCGGTCGGGCGCACGCTGGTCGCGGTTCTGGAAAACTATCAACAGGCCGACGGGTCCGTCATAATCCCGGAGGCCTTGCGGCCGTACATGGGCGGCTTGGCGAAGCTCGAGAAGTAATCTCTTATCCTCGCAAGGGCGGGGAAGGAGACTGGAGAAGTGATGCGGATTCTGATCACCAACGACGACGGAGCGGGCGCGCACGGTCTTTCGGTGCTGCATCAGATCGCGAAGGCGATCTCCGACGACGTCTGGATCGTGGCGCCGGAGACCAACCAGAGCGGGGCTTCGCACGCGCTGACGCTGCAGGTGCCGCTGCGCTATCGCGAGATCGGCGAGCGCGCCTTTGCCGTGCGCGGAACGCCGGCCGACTGCGTGATCATGGGCGTCAAGCACGTGCTCAAGGACAAGGCGCCGGATCTCGTGCTGTCGGGCGTCAATCACGGCGCGAACCTCGCCGAGGACGTCACCTACTCCGGCACCATCGCGGGCGCCATGGAGGGCACGCTGCTCGGGATCCGGTCGATCGCGATGAGCCTCACGATCGGGTTCGATCCCGAAGGCAAGCAGCATTGGAAGTCGCCGGTCGAGCACGGGCCGCGTCTCGTCAAGCAGCTGCTTGATGCGGAATGGCCGGCGATGACGCTGATGAACATCAACTATCCGGATCTCGCCCCCGGCGACGTGCGCGGCGTCGTCGCCACGCGGCAAGGCCGACGCGACCAGGGTGGGCTCCACATCCAGGAGCGCAGCGACACCTGGGGCGATCCTTATTTCTGGGTCGGGTTCGAGCGCCGCCGGTCCGATCCGCCTCAAGGAACAGATCTGCGCGCGATCGCCGACGGCTTCATCTCGGTGACGCCGCTGCACCTCAACTTGACGCATGAAGGCGCGCGCGAGGCCCTGGGCGAAGTGCTCTCGCTCGATCGCGCGAGCCCGCTCAAGGATGTGGGCTAAATCGCTCGAATTTGACGTCGTTTGTTAAGTACAACTCGGTCAAACGTCGCCAAGTCGCCGAGATTTCTCCGTCATCGCAGCACATTCCCAGCGTAAGTGAAGACTGTGCGGGGCCCGATTTTAGGGCATGTTGCCGGGCTGCCAATTTTCGAACCCTGCCGGGCGCGCGACCATTTTTCATGGGTTTTAAGCGCGCGCTTTGTCGTCGACCGAACCGGTGATTCACACTTCAGATCGATAGGATCTGGCGTGATCATGGTCCGGCTCGAGCGCAATCGTACCCCGCCGTTAAGGTTCTCTTAACTGGTTAAGGGTTACCTGGAGAGTGGGTATTCAGGGTGTGTGGCATGTTAAGTTCATTGCGTAAATGTCAGCAATCCTCCGGCGTGCAGGGATTGAAGGTCGGATTGATCTTCTCGGCCGCTGCCGTATTGGCAGGATGCAGCGCGGATATCGCCCGCTTTGACCTCGGCAATCCCGAAGGCGCCAGCGCACAATCCAACTATGGTTCGACGCCCGGACGTCAGGCGTCCAACGAGTTCGGCTCGGCGGGTTATGATCGGCCGGCTTATCAGGGCAGCAGCGTGCAGCGCTCTGAGCTGCCGCGGCCGCAGGAACCGCTGACGACCAGCGCGATCCGGTCGCAAGACAATCCGTCGTCTTATGGCAACGGCCAGCAGGGTCAGTCCGGCTACGGTCAGCAACCGCAGGGCGGTTATGGTCAGGGCGGCGCGGCTTCGGGCTCCGGCTATTCGGGATCGGCCGGCTATGACGCGCCTGGCGCATATCGCCCGAGCAACGTGCCGTCCCACAACGTCGCGCCGATCGCCTCGCGCGATGCGGGTGCGAGCGCGGGTGGCGAAAGCATCGAGGTTCGTCCCGGCGACACGCTCTATTCGCTTTCGCGCCGGCACAACGTTTCGGTCAACGAGATGATGGCGGCCAACGGGCTGTCGTCGCCGAACCTCAAGCCGGGCCAGCAGCTGCATCTTCCGTCCGGCGTGCGCGCGTCGCGTGCATCCGAGACCGCGCGTCCGCCGCGTGAAGCTTACGACACGGCCGCAGCGCCTGCTCCGGCTCAGACCGCCGCGGCAGATGCGCCGTCGGATTGGACCGGCAGCTACACCGTCCGCTCCGGCGACTCGCTCTATGCGATCGCGCGACAGAACAACGTGAAGCTTGCTGAGCTCGAACGTTACAACGGCATTTCGGATTCACGGAAGGTGAAGCCGGGCACCGTGCTGAAGCTGCCCGCCAACGGTTCTGCGCCGGAAGCGGTGGCCGAGGTTGCGCCTGCCGTGTCTCAGCCGTCCTACGATCCGGCGCCGAGCCGCGACAGCGCCCCCCGCGATACGGGTAGTCGCGATGTCGCAAGTGAAACGCCGGCACCTGCCCCGGGCGCCGTCCGCCTCGGCGAAGTGACGAACGGGCCTGCGCCGTCGTCGGCACAGCAGCCGACGCTGCTCAATGGTTCGAATTCTGGTGCTTCCCAGCCGCCGGTGCACGTGGAGCGTGTTGCGCGGGCGGAAACGCCGGGCGCGGCAAGCGATGCGGTTTCGCCGTCGAGCAGCCAGAACTCCGGATCGGTCGCGGGTTCGCGACTGCGTTGGCCGGTTGCGGGCAAGATCATCGCCGGCTTCGGTCCGCGTCCCGACGGCACGCACAACGACGGCGTCAACTTCGCTGCGCCGATGGGCACCGACATTCATGCCGCTGAAAACGGCGTGGTGGCCTATTCGGGCGACGAGCTCAAGGGTTACGGCAACCTCGTGCTGATCCGCCACGACAACGGCTGGGTGACGGCTTACGCGCATGCCGACGAAATTCTCGTCAAGCGTGGCGACCGCATCAAGCGCGGGCAGGTGATCGCGAAGGCCGGCCGCACCGGTCAGGTCGACCAGCCGCAGGTTCACTTCGAGCTGCGGCAGGGCCAGAAGCCGGTCGATCCGACGCCGTTCATGGAGCGGCTGTAAGAGCAAAGGTGGCAAGCGGCACTAGGCAACCGGCAATCGAAGTTCGAGAATGCCGAATGCCGAATGCCGAATGCCGAATGCCGAATGCCCAATGCCGAATGCCGAATGCCGAATGCCGAATGCCGAACTAGAGCGGTAGCGTCTTACCCAAACGGCCCGCCAGATCCTGGGTGAACTGCCAGGCAACGCGACCCGATCGGCCGCCGCGCGTGGCGCTCCACTCCAATGCTTCGCGAACCAGCTCGTCGCGCTTGATCGGCAGGCCGAAATGTTCGGCGTAGCCCGACACCATCGCGAGGTAGTCGTCCTGGCTGCAGTTGTGAAAGCCCAGCCACAAGCCGAAGCGATCCGAAAGCGAAACCTTCTCTTCGACGGCTTCCGACGGATTGATCGCGGTCGAGCGCTCGTTGTCGACCATGTCGCGCGGCATGAGGTGGCGCCGGTTTGACGTGGCATAGAACAGCACGTTGGCGGGGCGGCCTTCGATGCCGCCTTCGAGCACGGCCTTCAGGGATTTGTAGCTCGAATCGTCGCGGTCGAACGACAGGTCGTCGCAGAACACGATGAAGCGATGAGACGACGTGCGCATGGCGGCAAGGCACGCGGGGAGCGTCGCGATGTCCTCGCGATGGATCTCGATAAGCTTGAGACCTGTCGCCGTCTCACCCTTTTTCTTGCTCTTGCGGCCGGCCACGGCCGCCTGCACGTCGGCATGGACCGCCTTCACGAGGCTCGATTTTCCCATGCCGCGCGCGCCCCATAGCAACGCGTTGTTGGCGGGCAGGCCGTCTGCGAAGCGGCGGGTGTTTTCCAGAAGCTGGCGGGCTGAGCCATCGATGCCCTTCAACAACGTGCTCGGAACCCTGTTCACCGCCGTGACCGGCAGAAACGAGAGGGTTGCCGCCTGCCAGACGAAAGCTTCGGCCTCGTCAAAGTGAGGGGGCGCAGGCGGGGGCGGCGTGAACCGTTCCAGGGCTGCCGCAATGCGATCGAGGCGGCTGGCCAGGTCGGAGTGATCGGTCATGTTCGGCTTTGCCTTGATTTTCTGGTGTTTTCCGTTGGTCCGGCTGCTGGAAATGCGGACCGGGCTGCTTCTCGCGCTTTCTATAGACCGAGGGAGCGGGCGGGGGCCAGACCAGCCTACTTAGGGGTGTCGGGGAGGGAGCTGCGAGGGTTGCAAAGCGGGCCCTGGGCACTATAGTCGCGCGCGATCTCAGGCGGACAGGCTTGCGGAGGCGATCCTCCACAAGGTTGGCCGTATTTCGCTTATAGGGTTAAGAGGCTGCGTTACGGTCTCGGTGCGGGCGCACTCCTCCATCTGCCTCAGGCAGGATCGCTCGCCCTCCGACGCTCAGGCTCTCGACACTACCAGATAGACGATCCGGCAAGGACCACTTCCACATGTTCATTTCACCGGCCTACGCGCAATCGGCAAGCCCGATGTCAGACCCCCTCAGCGGTCTCCTCATCCCTATGCTGCTGATGGTCCTCATCTTCTATTTTCTGGTGATCCGGCCGCAGAGCCAGCGCCAGAAGCAGCACCGCGAGATGATCGAGCGCGTACGCCGCGGCGATACGGTCGTCACGTCGGGCGGGTTCATCGGCAAGGTTTCGCGCGTGCCGGACAACTCCGATGAGATCGACGTCGATCTCAGCGATACGCTCAAGGTCCGTGTGCTCAAGAGCACGCTTCTCGACGTGCGCTCGAAGGGCGAGCCGGTCAAGGATCAGACGGTCACGAAATAACAATGGCGCGAGACTGCGAACGCCCGTCTCAGGCGGTGGCGTTCGCGCTCGACGCGATAAGGCTCAAGGGGAGAGGTTCGCTCCGTTATGCTGCACTTCGAGCGCTGGAAGATCTTTGCGATCGTGGCGACGTGCCTCGTCGGCCTGCTGTTTGCCTTGCCGAACTTCTTCTCCAAGGAGACGGTCGCATCGTGGCCTAATTTCATGCCGAAGTGGCAGATGCCGCTGGGCCTCGACCTGCAGGGCGGCGCGCATCTTCTGCTCGCCCTCGATCAGAACGAGATCCGCAAGGATTGGCTTTCGAACATTCGCGAAGACGCGCGCAAGACGTTGCGCGAAGCCAAGATCGGCTTCTCGGCGATCGGCGTGACCGGAGATGCCGTTCAGGTGCGTCTCGTCAAGCCAGAGGACACCGATGCGGCACTGAAGGAGCTCAAGAAGCTGTCGCAGCCGATCGGTAACGCCATCCTCGGCACCAGCAGCAACGACACCGAACTCGAGAAGGGCAGTGAGCCCGGCCTCATCCTGATCAAGCCGACGTCGATCGGGCTGCAGGAGCGCATTTCCAACGCGGCTTCGGCCTCGATCGAAACGGTCAATCGGCGCGTCAACGCGCTCGGCACGTCGGAATCGACGGTGGTGCGGCAGGGGCGTGATCGCATCCTGGTCCAGTACCCGGGCCTCACCGACACCAAGCAGCTCAAGGACCTGATCGGCAAGACGGCGAAGCTCTCTTTCCACGCCGTGCATCCGACGATCTCGGCCGAGGAGGCCAAGACCACGCGTCCGCCGGTCGGCTATCGCATCTATGAATCGACCGAGCGCGAGCCGGGATACGATCAAAACTACGTGCTGCAGGAAGCGCCGGTGGTGCAGGGCGACGACCTCGTCGACTCGCAGCCGGGTTTTGACCAGCAGACCAACGCGCCGATCATCAGCTTCCGCTTCAACCAGTCGGGTGCGCGCAAGTTCGGCAACTTCTCGAAGGATCACGTGGGTGAGCCGTTCGCCATCGTCCTCGACGACAAGGTGATCTCGGCGCCGGTGATCCGCGAAGCGATCCTCGGCGGCTCAGGCCAGATCTCAGGCAACTTCACCGTCGAGAGCGCGAACAACCTCGCCATCCAGTTGCGCTCGGGCGCGCTGCCGGCAAAGCTCACGATCGTGGAAGAGCGCACGGTAGGCCCGTCGCTCGGCGCCGACAGCATCGAAGCCGGTAAGCTTGCCGGTATCGTCGGTCTCGTCGCAACCGCGGTTCTCACGGTCCTCGCTTACGGCACGTTCGGTGTTTATGCGGTGATCGGCCTCCTGGTTCACGGCATCCTCATTCTCGCGCTGATGTCGATGATCGGCACGACGCTGACGCTGCCCGGCATCGCGGGCTTCGTGCTCACCATCGCCATGGCCGTCGACGCAAACGTGCTGATCTACGAGCGCATGCGCGAAGAGCTTCGGGCCGGGCGCACGCCGATCGCGGCCATCGAATCCGGCTTCCAGCGCGCGTTCGTGACCATTCTCGACAGCCAGCTCACCACGCTGGCAGCGGCCGTGATCATGTTCTGGCTCGGCTCCGGGCCGATCCGCGGCTTCGCCGTCACGCTGACGCTCGGCATCATCACGTCCGTGTTCGCCGCGGTGACCATCACGCGTCTCCTCGTCGCCATGTGGCTCAAAAACGCGAAGGCCAAGGGCCGCTCGCTCGTCGTTCCGATTTAAAGAGGGTCCGCCCCCATGTTCATCGTCCCTGATTTCAAGGGTAACGACTTCTTCCCCCACGGAACGCGCCTGCCGTTCATGGCCTACAAGGGAATCTGCGTTGGGCTTTCCATCGTGGCGATGGTGCTGTCGCTCGGCGTCATTCTGGTCAAGGGCTTCAACTACGGCGTCGACTTCAAGGGCGGCTCGCTCATCGAGGTTCGCGCGAAATCCGGCACGGCCGACCTCGGAGCGATGCGCGACAAGCTCAATACGCTGGGGCTTGGCGAAGTGCAGATCCAGAGCTTCGGCACGGAAGCGGATGCCCTGATCCGCATCGAGCAGCAGCCCGGCGAGGAAGAAGCCCAGCAGGTGGCGGCGAACAAGGTTCTCGAGACACTGGGTAGCGACTACGAGCAGCGGCGTATCGAGGTCGTGGGACCTGCGGTTTCGAGCGAGCTTCGGACGACCGGCCTCATCGCGGTGCTCGCGTCGATCGCGGCGATCGTCACCTACGTGTGGTTCCGCTTCGAGTGGCAATTCTCGGTCGGCGTCGTGCTTGGCCTATTCCACGACGTGCTGGTGACGGCGGGGATTTTCTCTCTTTTCCAGCTCGCGTTCGATCTCTCGATCGTGGCGGCTCTGCTCACCATTCTCGGCTACTCGGTGAACGACTCCGTCGTCGTCGCCGACCGCATCCGAGAGAACTTGCGCAAATACAAGAAAATGCAGCTGACGGAACTGCTCAATCTGTCGATCAACGAGACGCTGTCGCGCACGATCCTGACCGGCGTTACGACGATCGCGGTGCTGTTCGCGCTGTTCTTCCTCGGCGGCGAAGTGATGCAGAACTTCACGTTCGCGATGCTGTTCGGCGTGATCATCGGCACCTATTCGTCGATCTTCATCTCGGCGCCGGTGATCGACTATCTCGGCATCAAGCGCGACTGGAGCGACGACGTGAAGAAGCCCGCCGCTGGTGCAGCTGCAAGGTCGTAGGCAAGCCGGAGGCGCATTCTCGGATGGGCGCGCCGCAGCATCTGCCTCAGCAGGTTCCGATCGAGGCCTATGGAAACGGCGGGTTCCGCTTTGGCGGCATGAGCCATCGCGGCTCGCTGTTGTGCTTGCCGTCGGGCATCTGGGGATGGCCGGTCGATTCGATCGAGGCGGTGGACCGGGCTGCATTGAGCCCGGTGCTTGGCCTCGGCGGCGAGGTGACGTTCCTGCTTCTCGGCACCGGTCGATCGCTGGTGCGTCCGTCGCGCGATGTCGCCGATGCGCTCAAGGAGGCAGGTCTTTGGCTCGAGGTGATGGACACCGGAGCGGCCGCGCGGACCTATAACGTTCTGCTTGCCGAGGGCCGGGCGATTGCGGCAGCGTTGATCGCCGTCGAATAGGAACCCAGCCATGAGCGAGCAAGATCCGCTCGCATCGCATTTGCCGCAAGGATCGTCCGTCCGGGACACAGCGCGCACCTACGATCGGGATCGCTATCTTTCCGCCTTGCTGGCACCGACCGGTGCTCGAGACGATCTCGTCACGCTCGCGGCATTCTTCGGTGAGATCCGGCGCATTCCGCTGCTGACGCAGGATGCCGCGATCGGCGAGATCCGTCTGCAATGGTGGCGCGATGCGCTGGCGGCGGGCGCGTCGGACCAGACGACCGGCCATCCCATCGCCGATGCCTTGCTCGACGTCGCTCGCCGGCATGGGCTTCGCCGCGATCTGCTTCTCGCGCCGCTCGAGGGTTTTTCGCGCGAGCTTTATGAGGACGGCGTCCGCGATGAGCGGGAGCTCGACGAATATGCATATGAAACCGACGGTGCGGCAATTCGGCTCGCTCTCGCCATCCTTGGCGGCCCGGATCTGCGTGAGGCGGAGCGATCCGCGGACGACGGCGCCCGTGCCTTGGCTTTGACACGGCTTGCCCTCACTCTGCCACAGCATGTTGCGCAAGGTCGCTTGCCGCTTCCGCAAGACTGGGTGGCGCGGGTTCGCGATCCGCGTGGTTTGCCCCAGTCCGAGGCGCGTGACGCGGTTTTTGGGCTCACGCAGATCGTAGCGGGCGAAGCGCTCTTGGCGCTCGGGCGCTACCGGGGCGGGCAGGCTCGCGTGGTGAAGAAACTCGTCACGGCGTTCCTGCCGATGTGTCTGATCGAGCCGTATCTCAAGGCTGTTGGCAGGCCGGGGCGGGATGCTTTGCTGGAAGTCGCGGATATTTCGCCGCTTTCGCGTGTCACGAGACTGTGGTTCGCTCACTGGCGCGGAAAGATTTGATGCCGGGTTCTTAGATTGGAGCCGGCTGGCGGCGGGAGATCATCGGGAACGTTGACCGGCATGGTTCGAAAACTTGCTTCCCCCATCCTGACAAGCCTCGTGCTCGCGTATGCGCTCGCGGTGGGAGTGGCGGTTGCTCAACAGGTTGAAGACCTGCCGCCAGTAGTGGCGCCGCCTGCGGATCGCGAAGCGCCGCCGGACGGGTTTCGTCAATACGCGACCGAGCCTGCCGATCCGAACACGCCGGCTGCCGCGCCGGATGCACAGAGCACGCCGGGCAGTACCGTTCCGAGCGAGGCCACTCCGAGCGACCCGGCTCTTCCACCCATTCCGCCGGCGCGCGGGCCTTCGATCGGCGATGCGATCGATCCGCTGCTGGCTCCGCGGCCCGGCACCACTCCCGTACCGTTCGCGCCGAATGCACCGGGCATCGAGGATCTCAATGCGTTCGCTTCGGTCGAGATCGAGTGGCGCGTCGAGAACCCGTTCCGCTTCTTCGCCGATGCCAAGGATACCGACGTCCATCGTGCCACTTATCTTGCGCTTTCGCCGGAGCAGCGCGAGAGCGCGCCAGTGCTCGCGTCCGAACATGCGTTGAGCCGGCGCTACGAGGCGGGGTGGGCTGAATCTGTCGTCCGTAAGACGTGCTGGGCTGGGCCGCGCAATCGGCACGTCTGTCCGGACAAGGGCGATTACGTCAACCCGGATCGTCATCGCGTGGTCGTCTCGCTCAAAGGTGTTCCGGAACCTTCCGTCGAATGCCGGTGGTTCTCCAACGCGCTTGGCGGGGGCGACGGCGGCGAAAGCGTCAATACCGTGCCGTGCAGTGAGCCTGTGGTGCTGACGGCGCCTTATCCCACCGGGCTTTCGGTGCGCGTGGAAGTGGGCGGGATCACCGTCGCCTCCACCGAGGTCAAGGTGCGCGACATCTTCGTGGTCGGCATTGGAGACAGCTTCGGATCCGGCGAAGGCAATCCCGACGTGCCTGTGCGCTTCTCGCCGGAACGCACGATCGAATACGGCAAGGGCGACGGCACTGCGGATCTCTCGGGATATCCCGCGCGCGTCGGTTCCTGGAAGCAGGTCGGCGATGACGCCTTCGTCGAGGGCAATGCGCGCTGGCTCGACCAGGCCTGCCATCGCTCGCTCTACTCGTACCAGCTTCGCGCGGCGCTCGAGCTTGCGGTAGAGGATCCACACCGGGCGGTGACCTACACGGGCTTCGCCTGCTCGGGCGCGGAAGTCACGTGGGGCTTGTTTCTGCGCTACAAGGGCAACGAATGGGTGCCGCGCCCGCCCGATCTTTCGCAGATCTCTGCGGTGGCGGATGCGCAGTGCGGCAAGCGCGAGGCGCGGCTGCAGGATATGCCCGAGGCCTATCACATCAACGGTACGATCTCGGAACTGCAGGGCGGGCTCGTGCTCAGCAAGTGCCCCGCGGATGAATCCCGCAAGATCGATCTCCTGATGATGTCGGTCGGCGGCAACGACATCGGCTTCGCGCGTCTGGTCGCCAACGCGGTGTTGTCCGATACGTCGCTGGTACGCAGTCTCGGCGGCTGGTTCGGACAGGTGCACGGCAACCAGGAAAGCGAGGCGCTGCTCGAACGTCTCGATGCCCGCTACAAGGCCATGAACCGGGCGCTCCACGGGATCCTCCACATTCCCTGGGACGAAAGCGATCGCGTCATCCTCACGGCTTATCCGCCGTTCGCGCTGCTCGACGATCAAGGGGCGATGTGTCCGGACGGGTCGGCGGGCATGGAGGTGTTCAACGAGTTCTCGATCACGCAGAAAGCTGCGCTGTCGAGCTCATGGCTTGCCGACAAGCTCGACCAGATCATGGACAAGAGCGCAAAGCTGCACGGCTGGACGTTCGTCTCCGGGCATCGCAAAACGTTCGTCGGACGCGGCCTTTGCGCCGGGCATACCAGCGGGAGAGGCTCGATCGCGGACGATCTTCGTCTGCCGAGGCGGCACGGTGGTGTGTGGGTGCCCTACAACCCGGCGCACTACGAGCCCTATGCGGCGCGGCAACGCTGGTTCCGCACCCCGAACGACGCCTTCCTCACCGGCAATTTCCATGTCGCCGGCTCGGTGATGCAGAAGGTGCTCAAGCTGCAGAGTTTCTCGTGGTTCCAGGTGCTGCTGGCCTCGACTTATTCGGGCGCGTTCCATCCTACGGCGGAAGGGCACGCGGCGATCGCGGATTCCGTGGTGGAGCGGGCGCGAGCGGTGCTCAAGCGCCATGGCCAGCAGTCGGCGGCCGCGGAGAGGGTGGAGCCTTAGGCGGGCCGGCGGCAGCGCGGAGCGGTGTTCTTATTCGGCGGCTTCGCTGCCGAACTGAAGCTCGGAGAGGCGCGCATAAAGACCGCTGCGCTGGACCAGCTCGCGGTGCGTGCCGCTCTCGACGATATGGCCCTTGTCGAGGACCAGGATGCGGTCGGCGTTCTGCACCGTCGAAAGTCGATGGGCGACGACGATCGTCGTGCGGCCCTTGGTCAGCGTTTCGAGCGCGCGCTGCACAGCCAGTTCGTTCTCGGTGTCGAGGGCGCTGGTCGCTTCGTCGAGCAGCAGGATCGGAGCATTCTTCAGAATGGCGCGTGCGATGGCGATGCGCTGGCGCTGACCGCCGGAGAGCGAGACGCCGCGCTCGCCGATGCGGGTTTCGTAGCCTTGCGGAAGCGCGCGGATGAAGCCGTCGGCCTGGGCGGCAACGGCCGCACGCACGACGTCCATCTCGCTGGCGTTAGGGGTGCCGTAGCGAATGTTCTCGTTGATGGTATCGGCGAAAAGCGCGACTTCCTGCGGCACGAGCGCCGTGGTGCCGCGCAGCTCGTCGAGATCGACGGTGGCGATGTCGGTTCCGTCGATCAGGATCTGGCCGCTCACCGGATCGTAGAAGCGCAGGATCAGATTGAGCACGGTCGATTTGCCGGCGCCGGATGGGCCGACCAGTGCCACACGCTCGCCGGGTGCGACACGGAACGAGATGCCGTCGAGCGCGGACACACCGGGGCGGCCGGAATAGCCAAAGCGCACGTTGCGAAATTCGATGTCGCCCTTGACCGGCTTTGCCAGCGGTACCGGCCGCTCAGGAGACTTGATCTCGGGCTCGATGGTGAGAAACTCGGTGATGCGTTCGGCAGCTCCTGCCGCCTGCGTGGTCTCTCCCCAAACCTCGGACAGCTCTCCGAGCGCGCCAGCGGCGAGCAGCGCGTAGATCACGAACTGGCTCAAACGGCCGCCGGAGATCTCGCCGCTGATCACGGACGCTGCGCCGTACCAGAGCACGCCGACGATGCTCGAGACCACGAGCAGGATGACGAGCCCGGTCAGTCCTGCACGCGCCAGCATGCGCTCGCGGGCGGCGGTGAAGGATTTCTCGACGGCAGACGCGTAGCGGTTGGCGACGGCGCCTTCGTGTCCGAACGCCTGCATGGTGCGGACCGCTGCGAGGTTTTCGGCCGCGTAGGCTGAGGCTTCCGCAAGCGTATCCTGCGCGCGCCGCGACAGGCGGCGGACCATGCGGCCGTAGCCGATCAACGGCAGCACGATGACGGGAATGGCGACGAGAACGAGGAGCGAGAGGCTAGGGCTCGTGATCAGCATCAGAGCGAGCGCGCCGACCAGCATGATGAGGTTGCGCAAGGCCTGCGAGATGGCCGATCCGGCGACGGTTTTCACCTGCGTGGTGTCGGCGGTGAGGCGGCTCATGACCTCGCCGGAATGGGTCTGCTCGTAGAAATTGGGACCGAGCCGGGCAAGGTGGGCAAAGACATCCGCGCGCAAATCCGCGACGACACGCTCGCCGATCCAGTTGACGAAGTAGAAGCGGGATGCGCTCGCGACGGCGAGCACGATGCCGATCACGATCATCATCATGAAATACTGATTGATCATGCCGGTGTCGCCGGCGCCGAAGCCGTGGTCGATCATGCGGCGCACGGCCATGGGAACCGCAAGCATCGCGGCGGCAGAAAGCACGAGGGCGATGCCGGCGCCGACAAGGTAAGCGGGATGGCGGATCAGATAGGGCTTCAGCGCGAGGAGAGGACGCACCGACTTGCGGCCGGCGTTCGCGGACTCGTCGGAGGAGGGCTGCTCGGCCTTAGGCGCGGTCGGACGCTCGGAATGTTCGCTCGGGCTCAAATCTCGGTCTTTCGCATTGGACGTTTCCCCGGCTTCGCACCCTGGCTTTTTGCTTGATGGTGCTTGTTGCCGGACGCCGTTTTCGACTTTTCCGGACGCACGTTTGGGTGCCTTTTATCTAGGCATGGACCATGCGTGACATACCGCCCCGCCGTCAACGTCATCCGGCAGCCTGAAACGGAATGCCGCGTTCTGGTCCGGTTCGACAATGTTTAATCGGGCTGGAGCGGTGCCTCCTTGTTTTCGCTCAAGGTAAGTCCCTTAAGTAGCGGGATTTTTCGGTGCTTGTGCGGGTCGGGCATCTCGATTATAGAAGCGCATCCAGAAATTCGGGGTCGTGCCGTGTCGGCCATTCCGCCGCTTTCAGGGTGCTTCCGCGTCGCGAAACGCGGTTCGCTTGTCTCCGGCCCCATTTGCAACGAGCAACGGTTATGAAAAAAGACGCCGACCTGCATCCCGATTATCATCAAATCACGGTCAAGATGACCGATGGGACGCAATTCGTTACCTATTCGACCTACGGCAAGGAAGGTGACGAGCTCCATCTCGACATCGATCCGAGCTCGCATCCGGCCTGGACGGGCGGCGATCAGCGCCTGATGGACCGTGGCGGCCGTCTGTCGCGCTTCAAGAAGAAGTTCGAAGGCTTCATCAAGGAATAGTTCGCTTTCAAAGCGATCTGAAAAGGCCCGGTCAAGCGACCGGGCCTTTTTTGTTGGGTTCATTCTTGCCGGGCCCTACGCACAGACGAACGTTCGTAACCCCATGAAAAAAGCCCGACGTTGCGGCCGGGCTTTTTCAGATCTCGCTGTGTCAGACGATATGGCTAGCGCGCGGCGGCGCGGCGAGCCGAGAACGCGCTTTCGAGCGCGCTGATTTGAGTTGCGACGGGATTGATGGCAGCAACGTCGCCGGCCACTTCGGTTTGCGGAACCATGGCGCGATCAAGCTGCACGATGCGATCATGGAGCATGAAGCTCGCGTCGATCAGGTCGCGCAGGCCTTGCGGGAGCTCGCCGAAACCTTTGGTGTGTGCGGGACGTCCGAGCGTCTGCAGCTTGACGCGCGCGCGCTTGGTCTCCGCTTCCTGGGTGGTGATCTCACCTTCCTTCAAGGCCCGGCGGATCAGCAGCCATGACGCCAATTCGAGCAGCCGCGTCGTGAGACGCATGCTCTCGGTGGCATAGAGAACCGTGACCTGATTGGGGAGCCCCTTCGACTCGCGGCGACCTTCGCCGTCGAGATACGCGGCCGATCGCTCGACCAGAGCCATGCCTTCAGAGAAGACTTTGTCGAATTGTTCGGACGCCTGGAAACGCTCTCCGAAGGAGACCGTTTCGCCCGTGTTCACGAACAAGCTTTCTACGCTGGAACCGTTGTTCATCATACGCTTCGATACAAACGCCTACACTCTGGTCACCATACCATCGTTAGATCCTAAGAGACCAGGGTTAACAAAGTTGGCCAAGAAGGAGACAACACGATGGCATGACCCACGTTCGGATCCTTGCAATTGTCGCGCCGAAAAAAATGAGCCGCCTCGCGGCGGCTCAGAAGTCAACAGGGAGGCGTCAAACAGGGTGGCTAGGCACCACCCAGGATCCATGTAACTGGATGACGAAGAGAATAAGCCCGGATGTCCTAACGAACGCTTAACGATTGTCGATTTCGAGTCGATTTCCCGTTCACGTTTGCCGCGTGTCCCACAGTAAAGGCTTTGCCTCAGATTGAGACATGAGGGACGGCGCCCGGCGGGATCGGTGGAGATCCGGCGTCAAGGCGAGCGATCAGGCGGCGGTGGCAATGCGGGATGCCAGCACCTTGTCGATACGCCGCCCGTCGAGATCGACAACCTCGAAGCGCCAGCCGCTGGCGTCGATGATCTCGCCGGTTTTGGGAATGTGCTGGAGTTCGGCCAGCACCAAGCCTGCCACTGTGGCGTAGCTGCGCTTTTCCGGTAGCGGGAAGCCGAGTTCGGCTGCCATCTCATCGACAGGCATCGAGCCCGAAAGAAGCCAGGAGCCATCCTCGCGCTGGGTGGAGTTGGGTTCGTCCGAGTCCGACTTGAACACGCCGACGATGGCCTCGAGGACGTCGGCCGGCGTCACCAGGCCTTCAAAGTGGCCGTACTCGTCATGGATGAGCGCGATCGGCACATCCGCTTCGCGCAGTGCCGCGAGAGCGTCGAGCGCGTCCATCGTTTCGGGAATGATCGGCACCTTGCGGAGATGGCCGCGAATGTCGAGCGGCTTGCCTTGCAGAATGGTTGCGAGCAGCTCGCGCGTTCGCACGATGCCGAGCAGCTGGTCGACGGAGCCGTCGCCGACCGGGATCAGCGAATGAGGCGTTTCGATCAGCTGAGTGCGGATTTCGTCTGCGGGCACGGAAATGTCTATCCAATCGACATCCGTGCGCGGTGTCATCAGTCCGACGACCGTGCGATCGCTCAAACGCATGACGCCCGAGATCATCTCGCGCTCGTGCGTTTCGAGAACGCCGGCTGCTTCGGCTTCCGCGATCAGGATCGAGATCTCCTCGTCGGAGACCTGGTTCTCGCTCGCTCCCTGCTGTCCGAAGAGACGGAAAACGAGACGGGTCGACGTGTCGAGCAGCCACACGGCTGGGCGCGCCACGCTCGAGAACGTGGCCATCGCCGGAGCGACGATGCAGGCGATGCCTTCGGAATTGCGAAGCGCGATGTTCTTCGGAACCAGCTCGCCCATGATCACCGACAAATAGGTGATGACGGCAATGACGGTGCCGTAGCCAAGTGGTGTCGCGACGCTCTCGGGAACGCCAGCGTCGCGCAGCGCGGTGAAGGCGTATTCGCCGAAGGTTTCGCCCGAATACACGCCGTTGATGGTGCCGACCAGCGTGATGCCGATCTGGACAGCGGACAGGAAGCGGCCTGGATCGGCAGACAAAGCGAGTGCGCTTTCCGCTCCGGCATGTCCGGCGGCGGCCATGGCTTTCAACCGTGGTTGGCGGGATGAGACGACTGCGAGTTCGGAGAGCGCAAAAAGCCCGTTGATGAGGATCAGGGCCAAGACGATGAAAATTTCGGTCACTTTGTTTGCGGCCGACTGATTAGTCGAAGCCACTCCATGCTGCGAAGGGAGCGGATGCTATAGACCGGCCGCCCGTCGGTCAATGTCGGGAAAATCCGGTGTTCTGCGCCGATGTTCTGCAAATATTCGTCAGTCGCCCGGTTTTTTGAACAGGGCGGCGGCAGCGTTTTCGTGGGATCGTTTGCGTGCGAGCTCCGCTTTCACGCGCTCGATTTCGGCGGCGAAGGCTTCGATGCGTTGCTCGAGCTCGGCAACCGACAAGGTTTCGAGATTGTCGCCGAGGCTTGCGGATTTCGCAGCTTTTGGCCGTTCGTCATCCCAATTCATCGCGGGCTCCTCACCGTTGTTCTGTTGTTCGAGGTGTTTTGTCACTGGTCTAGCGTGTCATTTTCGCAGATCTCACTCAAGCGCGTGTGCTTGTAACCTCGTGCGCGGTTTGGCAGGTATGTCGCCTGCTACTCACCACCTCAAGATCGCTTTCAGGAGCCCCGCATGAGCACCTATCCCGAGACCATGACTGCCGTTGCCATTCAAGGCAAAGGCGGGCCGGAGGTGCTCATCGCGGAGCAGCGGCCAGTCCCGGCGCCGGGTGCGGGGCAGGTGCTGATCAAGGTCGAGGCGGCGGGCGTCAATCGCCCCGACGTGTTGCAGCGAAAGGGGCTTTATCCGGCACCGAAGGGGCATTCGGAGCTGCCGGGCCTCGAGGTGTCGGGCACGATTGCAGCGGTCGGAAGCGGCGCTTCGCGGTTCAAGGTCGGCGAGCGCGTGATGGCGCTGCTCAACGGCGGCGGCTACGCCGAATTCGCGCTCGCCGAAGAGCCTGCGACGCTGCCGGTTCCCGAAGGCGTTTCGATGATCGAAGCGGCGGCCCTCCCGGAGACGTTCTTCACCGTGTGGTACAACGTGTTCGAGCGCGGCGCGTTGAAGCCCGACGAATGGCTGCTCGTGCACGGCGGCTCCAGCGGCATCGGCGTGACGGCGATCCAGCTCGGCGCGGCGTTCGGCGCGAAAGTCATCACGACGGCGGGGTCGGCGCAGAAATGCGCGGCGTGCGTGGCACTCGGCGCGACACGTGCGGTCGACTACACGACGGAAGATTTCGTCGAGGTCGTGAAAGCCGAGACGCAAGGGCGCGGCGTGGACGTCATTCTCGACATGGTGGGCGGCGACTACGTGGACCGCAACATCCGCTCGCTCGGCGATGACGGCCGGCTCGTCAATATCGGCTATCAGTCGGGCTCGAAGGTGACAGTCGACATGATGCGCGTGATGCTGAAGCGGCTGACGCTGACGGGATCGACGCTGCGCATCCGGCCGACGGAGATCAAGGGAGCCATCTCGCACGGGGTCGAAACGCAGGTCCTGCCTCTGGTCTCGTCGGGCAAGGTCAAGATCGTCGTCGACAGCACGTTCCCGCTGCTCAAGGCTGGAGAAGCCCACGCGCGCATGGAGACGAGCCAGCACATCGGCAAGATCGTGCTGACGGTCGCGTAGAGACTACCAAACGAGCGACGGCATCGCGGCGATCGGGCGAATGGCCGGGTCGGGGAAGAGCTCGGTGAGGATTTCGCTGGTGAGCCCGCTGGGCGCGTGAACGCCGCTCGCAACGAAAACGCTATCGATCCCGGCGGTGGCGGCGCCTTCGATGTCGGTGCGGATGCCGTCACCGATCGCGAGAATTTTTTCGCGTGGAACCGCCTTGCCCTTGACCTTCTCGATCAGTGCGAGGGCCATGTCGTAGACAGGGAGATACGGCTTGCCCGCGTAGGCTACGCGGCCGCCGAGCTTCTCGTAAGCCGACGCGAGCGCGCCCGCGCAGTAGATGATCTTGGAGCCGCGCTCCACCGTCAGATCCGGATTGGCGCAGACCATCGGCAGGTTGCGCGCCGCGAATCCCGCTAGCAGCTCGGCATAGTCGTCGGGCGTTTCGATTTCGTCATCGAACAATCCGGTGCAGGAGATGGCTTCGGCGTCGCCTGCGTCCGACAGCGTGATGCCGAGGCCGTCGTAGAGCGACAGGTCGCGCTCGGGGCCGAGTGCGAAGACGGGTTTGCCGGCATAGGCGCCGACAAGGGCGCGGGCGGCATCGCCCGAGGTCAGGATGGCGTCCCAGGCGAAGCGAGGCACGCCGATGCGATCGAGCTGTGCAGCAACGCTCTCGGCCGGGCGCGGGGCGTTCGACAGCAGCAACACCGTGCCGCCGGACAGGCGAAAGCGCGTGCAGGCGTCGCTGGCGGCCGCGAACGGTTCGACGCCGTTGTGCATGACGCCCCAGATGTCGGTCAGCCAAGCCTCGCGGCCGGTTGCGAGGCCGGTGATGGACGACAGGATCGGGATTGGGCGGGTGCCGGGGGATGCGGATGTTTCCATTCCGCATGGGTAGCCTCTGGCCCGGTAATGGGCAAGCGGCGTGCGAACCGAGGCTCGCACGCCGCTATTTCATGACAGGATGACAGACGCCAGGAGGCTGGCTTGGAACAAAGCAGGCGGTGTCAGGCTGCGACGGTGTTGGTGCGACGGCCGACGACATCTGATCGGACCGGACGCGCGCCGCCGAACAATTGGCCCTGGCCGAGCAGAACGCCGAAACCGAACACGCGGGCGAGCTTCTCGTCGTCGTCGATGCGCTCCACCACCAGCGTCAGGCCGTGCATGGCTAGGTGACGGCAGACGTCGCTCGACGGGATGCGTCCGCTCGGAGCGGGCAGGCCGTCCAGGAACACCGCGGCGTCCAGCTTCACGAAGGCGAAGCCCTGCTCGGCGAGCGCCTCGAAATCCATGTCGAGGTCGGTGATGGCGGACAGCGCGAAGCGGAAGCCCAGCGAGCGCATGTCGGCGAGGGAATCCCATTCCGGCGTCGAGAAGCCGCGCACGTCGCTCTGGCTGAACGACAGAACGAGCTGGCTCGCGAGGGTCGCGCGCTGATGCAGCGTTTCGGCGAGTTCGCCGAGGAAGTGCTCGTCGGCAACGGACTCGCCGCTGAAGGCCGAGAACACCGAGCCGCCCTTGCCGCGCTCTTCGAGGCGGCGGGCAACGGCTGCGGTGCGCGTGATGCGCACGCCGTCGAACAGCGGCAGGAGGCCGGTGCCGCGGAGGTCGGGGCCATTGGGTGTGATGTCGAGCGGATTGCCATCGGCATCGCGCAGGCGAACGCTGACCTCGTAATGACGCGTCTGCTGGTCTTCGAGACCGAGGATCGGTTCGAGCGCGACGTCGATGCGTCCGGCCGAGATGGCGTCGGCCATCAAACGTGCGCGGGCATCGGATGCGGAGCTGGCCCGCTGCGGAGCGGCGCCCCGCACGAACGGCGGAAGCGGCGGCGGTTGAGGGGCTGCGTTACGCGGCGCGGCGGCAGGCACGGGCGGCGGTGTCGCGCGGTGGTCGCCGACTGCCGAGCGCATGGTGCCGGCGGTCATGCGCAGGGCTTCGATCGATTGCTCGATGGCGGCGTTCGACGTGTCCTGAGAAGCGTTGCGCTGCGGAAGCGACGGCGGGCCGGACTGACCGACTTGCTGCGCGGCTGCGCGGGCTTCGAGCTGCTCGGCCGCGTTGACCTCCTCGAGGAGGCGCTTGATCGCGTCCTGGATCACCTCGACGTCGGCCTGGCGGGGCGAGGTTGCCTGCGGCGGGCGTGCGGCGGGTTGCGGCTGCGGCGCGGCGTTAACCGTGCGCTGGCCGGGCAAAGCAGCGTCGGATGCCGGCGCGGCGACGCGGCCGGTCACGAAGGGCGGAAGGCCCGGTGCGTTCTGGGCGGCGACCGGCGGCATCGACGGCTGGCCCTTGGGCAGCGTCAGCGGCGGCGGCAGCTGTGCGCCAGGATGGGCGGCGTCCTGGGGCCGC
>NZ_JAVIFT010000004.1 GCF_031157355.1 Hyphomicrobium sp. LHD-15 | reverse complement strand
GGCCCCGCCCGCCGCAACGGCTCAGCCGGCCGAGGCCGCGCCGCCGGTCCAGGCCGATGCCCCTGCCGCATCAACGCCTGCTGCCCCCGCGGCCGCAACTGCCCCAACTCCGGCGCCAGGCTCGACCGATCTCGCCCAGCCGACGGCGATCGCTCCAGCGGTTCCGGGCGTGCCGGCAGATGCCGCACCTGCGGTTGCTCCCGCCCCAGTGGCGCAATCGACGGAGAATCCGCACCTCCCGCATGATCTGTCGCCGTGGAACATGTTCATGTCGGCCGACATCGTCGTTAAGGCGGTGATGATCGGCCTCGCCTTTGCGTCGGTCGTGACGTGGACGGTATGGCTCGCCAAATCTCTGGAGCTGACTTGGGCAAAGCGGCGTCTGACGCGCGGCTTCTCCGATATCAACGCTTCGTCGAGTCTGGCGGAAGCGGCTCAGCGGCTGGGTGACAAGAAGGGCGTCGTCTCGGGCTTGATCGACATGGCGATCATCGAGCTGCGCCTTTCGGCCGATGTTCCCGACAAGGCCGGTATCAAGGAGCGCGTGGGCTCGCGCCTCGACGGGCTGGTTGCAGCGGCGGGCCGCGACATGAACCGTGGCACCGGCGTGTTGGCCACCATCGGTTCGACCTCGCCGTTCGTCGGCCTGTTCGGAACCGTCTGGGGCATCATGAACAGCTTCATCGGCATTTCGGAATCGCAGACGACCAATCTCGCGATCGTCGCTCCCGGCATCGCCGAGGCCTTGCTCGCCACCGCCATCGGCCTTGTGGCCGCGATTCCAGCCGTCATTATCTACAACCACTTTTCACGCCAGATCGGAGGGTATAAGGCGTTGATCGCTGAAGCCTCCGCCGAGGTGATGCGCCTCGTTTCGCGTGATCTCGATCGCGGATTCAAGGTCAAAGCGGCGCGCGCTGCAGAATAAGAGCCGAGTGAGGTGAACCATGGCTGGACGTCTCGACGACGGCAGCGACGACTTGGCCGAAAACCACGAGATCAACGTCACGCCGTTCATCGACGTGATGCTCGTGCTTCTGATCATCTTCATGGTGGCGGCGCCGCTGTCGACGGTCGACATTCCGGTCGATCTTCCGGTTGCCAGCGCCAAGCCGCAGCCGCGCCCCAACAAGCCGCTGTTCCTCACCATCAAGTCTGATCTTTCGCTTGCGCTCGGCAACGACGCGATCGCAAGCCCGCAGCTTGCTGGCTCGCTTGACGCCGCCACGAACTCCGACCGTCAGCAGCGCATCTTCTTGAGGGCGGACAAAACCGTGCCCTACGGCGAGGTCATGCGCGTGATGAACCTGCTCCGTGCAGCCGGCTATCTGAAGGTCGCGATGGTCGGGCTGGAAGAGGCGCCGCCTCCCCCCGTTCCCGGCGGCGCGCCCGCTGCCGCTGCACCGCAGGCCCAGCCCGGAACCGCTCCCACTCCATGATCACCGCATTCGACATTCTCGAGCCCTCGTGGCGTCGCTGGCGCAGATGGGCCGGCGCCGGAATGTTGGTGCTGGCCTTGCATGTCGGCGGCGCAGCCGCCGCGCTCTGGCAGTGGGAAGAAGCGGAAGTCGATACCGAGCCCGAAGGCGCGATGCTGCTCGAGCTCGCGCCTATGGCCGTCTCGTCGCCCGACCCACCCGAGATGCTCGCGATCGGTCCCAAGAGTGACGAAGCCCCCGAGGTCGCGCCGGTTGAAGAGGTGAAAGAGGTCAAGCCGGAGGAGGAACTGCCCCAGCTTGAAGAAGCCCCCCTCGTGAAAGAGCCGGAGGTTGCGCTCGAGAAGGTGAAGCCGATCGAGGAAGAAGAAAAGCCCGAGGAAGAAAAGAAAGAGCAGGAGCGCGTTCAGGCGCAAAGCGCATCGATCGCCGCGGCGCCCCCGCCCATCGAGGCCGCAGCTGTCGGGCCAAAGCCGGCGGCCCCTCTGCAAGGTAACTCCAGGAAGCCCAATCAAGCCGAAGTTTCCTGGCAGAAGGCGCTTCATCTGCACATCAGCAAGCACAAGCGCTATCCGTCTCAAGCGCGGGAGAAGCGTGTTCAGGGAGTCGTGACGGTCAGTTTCTCGATCGATGGCGCCGGACACGTGACGAACGTAAAGGTCCTGAAAGGCTCGGGCTCGCCGCTCCTCGA
Source organism: Hyphomicrobium sp. LHD-15 (assembly GCF_031157355.1). Lineage (GTDB taxonomy): Bacteria > Pseudomonadota > Alphaproteobacteria > Rhizobiales > Hyphomicrobiaceae > Hyphomicrobium_C. Next base: position 311,293 of record NZ_JAVIFT010000004.1, on the reverse strand, counting down.
CGAAGAGGCTGTCGAAATCCTGCAGCGCGCTGCCCCGCTCCCGGCGCCGCCGGATCAGGCGCTGGAAACGGCGCGCAACCTGTCGCTGCCCATTCAGTTCAACATTCGCTGAAGCGTGTTCGAGCGCCCGGCGCTTTTCTGGTCGCGGACTGTTGGTCAGACCGCTTCGACAAACAAACGAGAGTGCGCCTACGGTGTGCGGCTTTTCTGTATTTCCACTGAGGGGATGTCCGAGAGGACCGCGCGCCTTCGGATGTTCGAATATACTTGATTAAACTGGTCGTATATTGCTGATTGGCGCGGCCGAATAGGCGGTCACCAACAGCCGAGGCGCGCTTCGAATTGGGGCAGTGCTTTGACCGAAGGCCAAAGCAGAGATCAGACGGGAAGCGAACCGTTCATGAAGGGCGCGGATGTCAGAGTAGACGACGACTTCGAGCTCTCAGTCGCCGAGGGCGTTCGCTTCCAGACGCTGTATGTGCGCGTGCTCGAGCCCGAGCGTGATGTGCCGTCCGCCGAAATCCCATCCGAAGACTTGCGCAAGCTGGCTGTCGAAGGATCGGTCGACGCGCAGATCGGCTGGGCTCGCAGATTGCTGCATGGCCACGGCGCAGAGCATGATCCCGAAGCCGCGCTCCGCTGGTTCAAGATGGCCGCGCGTAGCGGCGATGCCGAAGCCCTCAACATGGTCGGGCGTTGCTTCGAGCTGGGATGGGGCGTCGCCCCGGATCTGGTTGAGGCGGCGGATTGGTATCGCCGGGCCGCAAATAAAAACCACGCCTGGGGCGAATTCAATCTCGCCAATCTCTACGCGCAAGGGCTTGGAGTGCCTTACGACGAGAACGCGGCCCTGACCCTTCTGGTCCGTTCGGCCCGCCGCGGAAACGCCAAGGCAATGAACATGATCGGCCGCTACCGCGAAGCCAAGGCCGCCGACCGAAGGCCGGGTTCGCCCTTCCACTGGTACCGCTGGGCCGCCCAACGCGGATGTTTCCGCGGGCAGTTTCGCCATGGCTGCCATCTTGTGACAACTGGCCGCGTCATCGACGGATTGAGCTGGCTCCGTACGTCCTTCAGCCAGGCACCGGGCCATTTCCGCCAGGAAGCGTTGGACGCCCTGCAGCAGGACGCGCATCCGGCCCTTCGGGAGTTCGCGCGGGAACAAGTGCTATCGGGCGGCGAGCAGGGACCATCCACGTGAACGTCAACGTCCGCGATCTGTCGGCCGAAAAGACCGCGAAAGCGAACCGCCGTGCGCAATGGATGCGCCAGCTCCGGCAATGGCACTGGATCAGCGGGGCCGTGAGCCTCGTTTCGATGCTGCTGTTTTCCGTGACGGGCATCACGCTGAACCATTCGTCGCTGATCGAGGCCAAGCCCGAGGTGACGACGCGCGACGCGAAGATCGGCGCTTCCGCCATCGAAGCGTTGACGAAGGCGCCACGCACCGGACGTGCGCCGCTCCCTTCTGACATTGCGGGCGAGGTCACGCGTGCGGTCGGCGTGGAGGTCGCGGGCCGTGAGGCGGAATGGTCCGATGGCGAGGCTTACGTCGCCCTCCCGCGCCCCGGCGGCGATGCCTGGGTTTCGATCGATCGCGAGAGCGGAGCCGTCACCTACGAGATCACCGACCGCGGTTGGATTTCCTACCTGAACGATCTCCACAAGGGCCGCCACACGGGCTCGGCATGGAGCCTGTTCATCGATCTGTTCGCGCTGGCGAGCGTCGTGTTCTGCGTCACCGGCCTGCTGTTGCTGCAGATGTACGCGAAGGGTCGCCCCTCCACCTGGCCAGTCGTCGGCCTGGGCTTGGGAATTCCGGTTCTACTCGCGATTTTCTTGATTCACTGAAGTGCGCGCGGAAAGAGGGAACGTTTTTCGCGCGCAAGCACGACCAATCGAAACGAGGGTATTGATGCGCATTCTTCTGTCGTTCGGCCTCACGGGGCTTGTTGCGGCCCCGGCCTTTGCGGCCGATCTCGAAATCTCGATCGAGATCCCCAAGCTCGACGTTGCCGAATATCACAAGCCGTACGTCGCGATCTGGCTTGAGCGACCGGACCAGAGCGTCGCCGCCAATCTCGCGGTCTGGTACGACGTCGCCAACAAGAAACAGGAAGGCGACAAGTGGCTGAAGGATCTGCGCCAGTGGTGGCGCCGCGCCGGCCGCAACGTGACGGTTCCCGCCGATGGACTGACGAGCGCCACGCGCGCACCCGGTGCCCACGCGATCAAGTTCGAGGACAGCCACGCCGCACTGAAGGCGCTCGCTCCCGGCGAGTATCAGCTCATCGTCGAGGCGGCCCGCGAAGTCGGCGGCCGTGAGGTCGTGAAAATTCCGCTGCAATGGCCGCCCGAGAAGGGAGCCGCCCTCAACGCCAAGGGCGAGCATGAACTCGGCACCGTCGCCGTCACCGTAAAGCCCTGATCCGATCGAGGAGATCCACTCATGAAGACGCTCATTCGCGCAGCCGCTGCGCTCGCCCTCGTCATTCCCGTCTCGGCGCACGCTCATCGCGCCTGGCTGCTGCCGTCTGCGACGGTCCTTTCCGGTAAGGATCCGGCCGTCACGATTGATGCGGCCGTCTCGAACGATCTCTTCTATTTCGAGCATCAGCCGATGCGGCTCGATGGTCTCGTGGTTACGGCCCCCGACGGCTCCAAGATCGAGCCTGAGAATGCCAGCACCGGCAAGTATCGCAGCACGTTTGATCTCTCGTTGAAGGCGCCGGGCACCTATCGCATTGCCTTGGTCGGCAACAATCTGTTTGCGCGCTACAAGGAGAACGGCGAGCAGAAGCGCTGGCGCGGCAAGCCAGAAAATCTGGCGAAAGAAATTCCGGCTTCCGCAACGGATGTCGTCGTCACCCACGCGCAGCGCCGCTTGGAGACGTTCGTCACGTCCGGCAATCCCGATGAGGCGGCGTTGAAGCCGGTCGGCAAGGGGCTCGAGATGCAGCCGATCACCCATCCGACCGATCTGGTCGCGGGCGACGAGGCCGAATTCAAGCTTCTGCTTGACGGCCAGCCGGCTCCGAACGTCGAGGTCGAGATCGTTCGCGGCGGCATCCGCTATCGCAATCAGCTCGGCGAGATCAAGGTCTCGACCGATAAGGATGGCGTATTCAAGTACAAGTGGCCGGAAGCCGGCATGTACTGGCTCGAGGCGAGCGTCAGCGACGACAAGGCGGAATTCAAGGAAGCCAAGGAACGCCGCGCAAGCTACGCCGCGACGCTCGAAGTGTTGCCGGAGTGAAGCAAGCGGAGCGGGAAAAGCTTCCGCCTCCTGCGCACGACGAGCGGCGCGTGTTCATTCCGGAGCGGATCGCCGTCCCTCCGTCGTTTGCGGCGCTCCGCGTGTTGTCGATCGAGCATCTTGGCGGCAAGACCATGGGCACCTCGTGGTCCGCCAAGGTGGCGCTTCCACGCGGCGCCGACGTAGCGAGCCTCAACCGTGGCATCGAGGCCGTGCTTGCAGGCGTCGTGGCGGAGATGAGCCCGTGGGAGCCAAGCTCCGCCCTCTCGCGCTTCAACGCGGCGCCGGGCGGAACCTGGCATCTTTTGCCGGACGGCTTCTTCAAAGTGCTTTCTGCAGCGTTGCATTGGGCGGAGCGAACCGGCGGCGCCTACGATCCGACCATTGGCGCGCTCGTCGATCTGTGGGGCTTCGGCCCGGCGGCCGTTGCAGCCGGTTTACCGAAACCGGACGCAGTGAACGCAGCCCAAGCGTCGAGCGGCTGGCAACGCGTAAAGTGTGACGTCGAAGCCCGGCGCGTATTTCAGCCCGGTCAATTGCAGCTCGATCTTTGCGCCATCGCGAAGGGATTTGCGGTGGATGAGGTCGTGCGCTTCTTGCGGAAAAGCGGTGTCGCGAACCTGCTCGTTGAGATCGGCGGGGAGTTGCGCGGCGAAGGCGTCAAGCCGGACGGCTCGCCCTGGTGGGTGGCGCTTGAGACGCCGCGCGCAAGTCAGTTCACCAGCGCCCAACCGCTCGATGCCGTGCTTGCACTCAACGGCATCTCGGTTGCGACGTCCGGCGACGAGCAGCGCTACTTCGATCGCGACGGGCGCCGTTACGCACACACCATCGATCCGCGCACCGGCCATCCCGTTGCGCACGATCTCGTATCCGTCACCGTCGTCGCCGAGGATTGCATGACGGCGGACGTGCTCGCGACCGCGCTCACGGTGTTTGGCCCTGAGCAGGGGCCGGTATTCGCCGCCGAGAACGGCGTGGCTGCCCGTTTCGTGCGCCTTGATGGCGAACGGCTTGTTGAATGCCTCACTCCCGCCATGGCTGTGATGTTGAATTGATCGGTTCGATGAATATGTGATGGGGAGCGCTGAGGCCGTATTGGTCTTGACGGCTCTCGAATCTTTCGGTTTTCCTTAGGCGATGATCGGCACAACGCGCCAGTTCCTGCGAATTTTCATGGTTGCTGTGGCACTCTGCGCCAGCAGCCTAAGCGGGTATTCGGCTGTGCTCGAAGCCTTTGAGACCCATACGCACGGCCCTATGGGCGCGCATGTGCACCACGCCAACGACGGCGTGAGCGTCACCTCTGCCGATCACGCCGGCCACGACCACGTCGATCAATCGGCCGATACCTGCGAAGGCGTGAGCTGCGAAGAACCGGCGAAGTCGGCCAGCCACTGCGCCTATATGCATACGCATTGCTGCGCCTCGTTGGCTGTCCCAGCTGGCGATTGCGGCTTCAAGCTCGGCTTTGTGCCGGGTTTGATCCAGCCCGAACGGGCCTCGCATCTTCCGCTTGGCCAGCTCGCCACCCCGCTTTTCCGTCCCCCGCGCGCCTCGGCCTGATCCTGACCTTCCCTCTGCGTTTGGCGCTGAGAGAAGGATCGTGATCGGCATCCGATAGGCGCAAGCGCGCGGGATTTTCTGTAGGCGATCCTTTTGCTGGATTGTCCGCAATCCGCCACCTGTCCTGCTTCCATCGATGCTGCTCGAGAGCCCGGTCGTCCGAGGTGTCGGCGGTACGTCCCCATCCGCATCCTGTTCGATCGGTCTCCGTGACAAGGGCGAAGCGCGCCGCTGCGCACGCTCGCAAGTCTACGAGGCTCGAAGCATGTTCAGACTTAGCACTCTCATTTTTTGCCTGTTCATATCCGCTGGCGTGGTCCAGGCAGGTCCGGGCCATGACCACGGCCCTGAACCGGCTGCCGCTGCTGCCGCCCCGGCTGTTCCGCGGGTCGTCGCCGAAGGCTCGCAGCTCGAACTCGTGGCGACAGCGACGGGCCATGCGCTGACCATTTACCTCGATCGGATCGCCACCAACGAGCCGGTCGACGGCGCCAGCATCGAGGTTTCTGGTGAAGGCATTGCGCCGGTGAAGGCGAAGCCGTCCGGCCCCGGCACCTACACGCTCGAAGCGGAATGGCTCGACGAGCCCGGCAGCAAAGCGCTGACCTTTGTCGTCGAGGCGAACGGCGAAATGGATCTGCTCGCAGGCGTGCTCGTCGTCGCGTCCGCGGCCGATGCCGACCACGGCGCGGTGTCGGTCTCGTCAGGCCCGTTGGCACGTCCCGAGCTGTGGCTGCTGGCTCTCACGATTGGTCTCGGCGGTTTCTTCCTGGCGTTTGCCTTCCGCCCCGTACGCATTCCGCCGGACGATCCGCCGAAAGCCGCAGCACCTCCCGCGCCTGCAAGGCCGGCCATCGTGGAAGTCCTCAAGAACGCTGCCGAAATCGTCCTTATTGCCCTGCTCGTTGCCTCCGCCATGCCGCGGACTGCTGTCGCGCATGAGGGGCACGATCACGGCGACGAAGCTGCGCCCGCCCTTCCCGGCGGCAGTGCGCCTGTGAAGCAGCCGAACGGCGAGGTCTTTCTGCCCAAGGCCTCGCAGCGCCTGCTCCATGTGCGAACCGTGCCTGCCGCGACTGAGACGGCGCAGACCGGCACCGAACTGGTCGGCACCGTCATCGCTGATCCCGCGCACGAAGGCCGCGTCCAGGCTCCCATGGAAGGCCAGATCGAGCTGGCGGCCGGAGAGCTGTCGTACGTCGGCAAGTCCGTGAAAGAAGGCGACATCCTGGCGCTCCTCGCGCCTGCCATGCCCGTCTACGAGCGCGGCACGCTCGCTCAGGTAACGGCCGACGTCGAAGGCAAGCTGCGTATCGCCGAGCAAAAGCTCGCCCGCTTGGAGCGCATCTCGGGTGACTACATTCCCCAGCGTGAGATCGACGACACCAGGACGGAGATCGAGAGCTTGCGTACGCAGAAGCGTGTGCTCGAGCCAAAGAACGAGGAGCGTCTGCAATTGAAGGCGCCTGTTTCCGGCATCATATCCGTCGCCAACGTCCGCGCCGGGCAAGTCGTGTCCGCGCGCGATACGCTGTTCGAAATCGTCGATCCGAAAAAGATCTGGATCGAGGCGATCGGCATTCCCGGAACCGACGACGCAGGCAAGGTCTCGTCCGCGTCCGCCGTCGATGCTGAAGGGCACAAAATTCCGCTGACCTACATCGGCCGCGCCCCCGCGCTTCGGCAGCAAGCGCTCCCGCTCCTGTTCAAGGTTGAGGATCCCCACGAGTCGCTCTCCATCGGTGTCACCGTGAAGGTGCTGGTGCAGCACGGAACGCCCGTCGAAGGCTTCATCGTGCCGGATGCCGCTGTGGTCCGCGCGACGAACGGCCTGCCCCAGGTTTGGGTCAAGGTGGCGCCCGAGCGGTTTGCCGCGCGTCCCGTTCGCATTGCGCCGCTGGATGGCGACCGCGTCGTCGTGATCGCCGGCCTCGCGGCAGGCGATCGCGTCGTCGTCGAGGCCGCCGAGCTCATCAACCAGGTTCGCTAAGTCGAGCGAAGAAAGGAGGCGACAATGTTTAATGCCATTGTCCGCGCGAGCTTGGCGAACAGGCTGTTCATTCTCGTTGCTGCCGTGGCCATGAGTGCCTACGGCTTGCTGACGCTGTCCCGTCTTCCGGTCGATGTCTTCCCCGATCTCAACCGGCCCACCGTGACTTTGATGGCCGAGGTGGAAGGCCTCGCTCCCGAGGAGGTCGAGCAGCTCGTAACCTTCCCGATCGAGACCGCCATGAACGGCATGCCGGGCGTATCGCGCGTGCGTTCGGTGTCCGGTGTGGGTCTGTCGATCGTCTACATCGAGTTCGATTGGTCCGCGGAGATCTATCTGGCGCGCCAGCAGGTGGCTGAGCGTCTGCAGCTCGTGCGCGAACAGATGCCGCCGGGTGTGACCGCGCAAATGGGGCCGATCTCCTCGGTGATGGGTGAGATCATGCTGATTGCCATGTCTGCCGAGACGGGCGCATCCGGCAGCAAGGCCGACCCGATGACGCTGCGCGAGATCGCCGATTTCACCGTGCGCCCGCAGCTGTTGACGGTGCCCGGTGTCTCGCAGGTCATTCCCATCGGAGGCGAGGTGCGCCAGTACCGCGTCGTTCCCGATCCGCGCCGCATGGCCGGTCTCGACATCGGCTTCGAAGCCATCGAGCAGGCGATCAAGTCCTTCGGCGTCAACACCGGCGGCGGTTTCGTCGACCAGAAGACGCGCGAATTCCTGATCCGTAACATCGGCCGGTCTTCTCGCATCGAGGATCTGCGAAATCTCGTCGTCGCCTATCGCAGCGGACAGGCCGTGACGCTGAGCCAGGTCGCGAGCGTGGACTTCGCCGCCCGCGCCAAGCGCGGTGACGCCGGTTTCAACGGCAAGCCTGCCGTCATTCTCGGCGTCCAGAAACAGCCGGCCGCCGACACCGTCACCATCACGCGCGAGATCGAACGCATGCTGCCGGAGCTGCAACGCGTGATGCCGGAAGGCGTCCGTGTGACGGATATCCAGTTTCGCCAGGCCACATTCATCGAGTCGTCGATTGACAACGTGAAGCGCGTGCTCGTCGAAGCGCTTGTCGTGGTGGCGGTCGTGTTGTTCGTGTTCCTGCTCAATTGGCAAACGACCTTCATCTCGCTTCTCGCCATTCCGCTCTCGGTATTGACCAGCGTCATCGTGTTCGAAGCTATGGGGCTCTCGATCAACACCATGACGCTGGGTGGTCTTGCCATCGCGATCGGTGCCCTGGTCGACGATGCGGTGGTAGACGTCGAGAACATCTATCGAAGGCTTGGTCTTCACCGCGCGGCCGGCGGTCGCGATATCCGCTCGACCGAGGAGGTCGTCGCCGACGCCTCAATCGAGGTTCGGAGCGGCATCCTCTATGCCACCGCCATTATCGTTCTGGTGTTTCTGCCGCTCTTCGCGCTGTCCGGCATCGAAGGCCGCTTGTTCGCGCCACTCGGCATCGCCTTCATTGTCTCGATCGTGGCGAGCCTGCTCGTCTCCATGACCGTGACGCCCGTGCTCGCCTATTGGCTGATCCCGCGTATGAAGCATCTGGCCGAGCATGAAAGCCCGATCGTCCGTGTATTGAAGCGCTGGCAGCGGCGCGGCCTGGCCTGGTGTTTCGACCGGCCGGCGTTCGTGGTCGGCATGCCGGTCGTGGCCGTGGCGGCGGCTGTCGTCGCGGGGACCTATCTGCCCCGCGCGTTTCTGCCTGCCTTCAACGAAGGCACGGTGTTGGTCAGCGTCATCCTGCAGCCCGGCATCAGCCTTGCGGAATCCGATCGCATCGGCAGGCTGGCGGAGAACATCGTAGCGGAGGTGCCCGAGGTGCACTCGCTTGGTCGCCGCACCGGCCGTGCCGAACTCGATGAGCACGCGGAGGGCGTCCACAACAGTGAGCTCGACGTGGATCTGCGGCGCTCCGAAAGAAGCCGCGAGGAGGTGCTGGCGGATATCCGCTCGCGCCTGTCGGTGTTGCCGGCGTCCATTACTGTTGGTCAGCCGATCGCGCATCGCCTCGATCATATGCTGTCCGGCGTGCGGGCCCAGATCGCACTCAAGATCTACGGCGACGACTACGATGCGCTCCGGGCCCTCGCCGCGGATCTCGAAACCCGGATGCGCCGCATCCCGGGCATCGTCGATCTTCAAACCGAAAAGCAGGTGCGCATTCCAGAGCTTCAGGTTCGCATCGATTATGAGAAGGCCAAGCGCTACGGCCTGAACCCGAGCACGATCACCGAGTCTCTCGAAACGCTTTCGAACGGCCGCGTCGTGTCTCAGGTGATCGATCAGCAGAAGCGCTTCGATGTGGTCTTGCGTCTGTCGGATGCTGATCGCACCACGCGCGCCTTGGGCGAGATGCTCATCGAGAGCCCGGCGGGACGTATTCCGTTGAGCAACGTCGCCGAGGTCATCGAGACAGACGGGCCGAACCAGATCCTGCGTGAGAACAGCAGGCGCCGCATCGCCGTGCTCGCCAACACGGATGGATCGGACATGGCGCGGATCGTGGAGAACATTCGCACCGAGATCGCAAGCGCGCCGCTTCCGCAAGGCTACTTCACGCGCCTGGAAGGCCAGTTCCAAGCCCAGGAGGAGGCCTCGCGGTTGATCGCGATGCTGTCGCTGGCGTCGCTCGCAATGATTTTCCTGGTGCTCTACACGCGCTACCGGTCGACAGCGCTTGCGCTCATCATCATGGGCAATGTGCCCTTGGCTCTGATCGGCAGCGTCGCCGCGCTGTGGATCGCGGGACAGCCGTTCTCGGTCGCAAGCGCCATCGGCTTCATCACGCTGGCCGGCATCGCGACCCGCAACGGCATCCTGAAGATCAGCCACTACATCAACCTGACGCTGTTCGAAGGTGAACGCTTCGGCCGCGAGCTGGTGATGCGTGGAACCTTGGAGCGCCTGACACCCGTCTTGATGACCGCGCTTGCCGCGGGCATCGCGTTGCTGCCGCTGATGATCGGCGCCGACGAGCCCGGCAAGGAGATCCTGCATCCGGTCGCCATCACGATTTTTGGCGGCCTGTTCTCCGCCACGTTGCTCGACGCCTTCCTCACCCCGGTTTTGTTCCTGCTCTTCGGAAAGAAGCCGCTGGAGCGGCTGATGGCCGAGCGGGACACCTCCGTTCACGCCGAAGCATTTTGATACGTCCAACCAAGAAGGAGCATGAGATGACAAAGCGAATTTTGCTGGCGCTGGGAGCGATCGCACTTGGTGCGAGCTTCGCACTGGCCGGTGAGGGGCACGATCATGGCAAGACCCATGATCACGGTGCCAAGCACGGCGGCATCGTCGCGCACAACGGTCACCACCACCTCGAGCTCGTGGCCAAGGGCGGCACGCTTGAAGTTTATGTGACGCATGAGGACGGTGATGCGGAGGACACGAACGGCGCCAAGGCGTCCGCGACGGTTCTGGCAGACGGCAAGACGGAACGCGTCGCCCTTGAGCCAGTCGGCGGCAATGGCTTCAAGGGAAGCGGCAACTTCAATGCAGGAAAGGGCACGACCGTCGTGGTGTCGTTGACCATGCCGGGCCACGACACGGAGCAGATCCGCTTCAAAATTGATTAAGCGCAAATTGGGGCCGCGTTCGCGCGGCCCCAACCCCAAAAAAAATCACCTCTCGATGTGCCGCAGTGACTAGTCTCGCGGCAATGTCCGCACCCATTCTGTGCATTCTGTCCGGATGCGTCTTACGCGGCGTCTTGAAAAGCTGCGTTGCAAAAAAAATCTGGCGCGCGCGAAGGACGCGGGATTGAAGTGCGCTCATCTTGAGCAGATCCCGCACAAATGGGCCTGTGCCCTCGAAAAGGCCCAATTTCAGGGTGTTTTCTGATGCTGCGCTTGGCCGCGAGAGCTTCGCCGCCCCTTCGCGCTAGCAATATTCATTGCCCGGAATATCCAATTTTTTGGGGGCGAGGCCCTATGCATCTGAAGATATGAATTTTTCTGCGCATCTGTTGGTCAATCGCCGTCCGATGACGTATTGCACACGGCCATCGCCTTCCGCTAAGTAAGAGGGCCCACAGATCGGAGACCCCGATCGTCCGGCTCGCCAGTCACGACCTCTACAAACCTCATAGCGCGGAACAGCGGCTGTATGACCGCCAGAGCTGACAAGCGTCGCCCGCTGGTTGCTGCGATCCTATCGATCGCTGCGATCGGAGCCGCCCTGGTTGCACCGGTGGTGATCGGCGCGCGCAGGGGCGAGCCGATCCCGGGATCGACGGTGCGCGCGGCATCGGGCGAAACCGTTTCGATCACCAAGCCGATGACGCTCTTCTCGTCACCCGCCGTGACGCTCAGCGAAGGCACCGTTGCGCTCGTCGGTCCGGGCGCCGGCGAAAGCCGGGTCGGTGCCGTATTGCGCGCGCTTGTCCTCGGCGGCGGAGCCGATATCGTGCTCGATCGCACCAAGCTCACGGTCGACCGCACGAGCGCGACCACCGCTCCGCAACAGGCGATCGATGCGGCAAGCGAAACCGGCCACGAGGTTTTGGGCTCCATCGTTTCGGCTCTGTCGAATTTCAAATTTCGCAGCCTCGCGTTGTTGGACAGCACGATCGTTCTCAACACGGTGCAAGGCACGGCCGAGACATTGTCGAACGTCAACGTCGAGGTCGCCACCGACAGGCACGGAGTGGTGACGGCAAAGGGCCGTATCGAATATCGGAGCGAACCGCTCGACATCGACATCGCCTTTACGCCTCCTCCCGAGAAAGCTGCCGATGCGCCGGTTCACGTGCGCGCCAGCATCAAGGGCAATCACATCTTGGCGTCGTTCAACGGCCGTATCGCGCCGGGCGATCGCGGGCAGATCTCCGCGCAGAATGCGGAGCTGTCGATTTCGGATCTGCGCAGCGCCGCCAGGTGGCTTGGCGCCGATTGGCCGGTCGGGCCGGGTCTTGGCGCGTTCTCGGCCAAGGGTCATCTGACGCTCGATGACCGGTCGATTGCGTTCGAGCACGCTCAGTTCGCCCTCGATGGCAACAGCGCGACCGGGGCTCTCGCCGTCACGCTGAAGCCCGAGCGCCCGTCGATCGAGGGCACCCTCGCTTTCGCGACATTCGATCTCGCGCCCTATTTCGCACCGTCCCGGCCCTATGCGCTCGCATTGGCCTCCGATTGGCTGTCCGGTCTCAAGGTTCCGGGCTTCGCCGCGCCGTCGCTGCTTCGGGAGATCGACGCGGACGTGCGCATTTCCGCCGGCAACGTCGTGAGCGGCTCCGACCGCCTCGGGCGCTGCGCGGCAAGCCTCTCCGTCAAGAATGGAAAGCTCTACGGCGAGATTGCAGAGCTTGACCTCGAACAGGGCGGAACGGGCGAGGGGCAATTCACCGTCGATATGACAGGCGACGAAGCCGCCTATACCGTGCGCGCGCACCTCGACGACATCGACTTTGGAACACTCGCGAGCTTGCGGGCAGGCCCCGCCGTCCTCGACGGTACCGGAGATCTCACCCTCGATCTCAACGCTCACGGCACCAGCGAGGGAGATATCGCGCGCTCGCTCGCCGGAACGGTTTCGTTGGATATTCCCGATAGCGGCCGCCTCGGCATCGATCTCGACGTGTTGCCCAAGGCGATCGACGCCAAAACCCCGCCTGAGGGCTGGGGGCCCGTGGCGGCAGGAACCACGGCCGTAAACCAGCTCAACGCCCGATTTACAGCTGCAAATGGCGTTTTGACCGCCGGCCAGGTGAAAGCCCAGGCTGGAGATCGCGCGGTCGACGTGACGGGAACGATCGATATCGACAAGAGCGTTGTTGATCTCGTACTCTCGATCGCGAACGCACCGGGCGCCGCGAGTACGGCGAAACCAATCGGTGCGTTTAAGGTGCAAGGACCGTGGTCCGCGCCGTCCGTCACCGCAGCCGAGCCCGGAAAGGCTGCACGGAGCACGGTCTCCGCGTCCGACCCGGGCTAGTCCGCCTGAAGGCCTTGTCCGAGCCGGAAACGGATCTCCATGAGGCGAGGCGAAGCGGCCATTGCTCGAGAAAGCGAACCTGCTATGGCGCTCTCGCCAGAGGAAATCCAGCGCTACAAGCGCCACCTCCTGCTGCACGATATCGGCGGACAAGGCCAGGCGAGCCTCAAGGCGGCGCGCGTTCTGGTTGTCGGCGCGGGTGGGCTCGGCAGCCCCGTGCTGCTTTATCTGGCGGCGGCAGGCGTCGGCACCCTCGGCATCATCGACGACGATCGGGTCTCGCTCGACAACCTGCAGCGGCAAGTCGTGCACACGACCGAGAGCGTCGGAGTTTCCAAGGTTGAAAGTGCGCGCCAAACGATTGCGCGTCTCAACCCGCACGTTGTGGTCGAAGCTCACGATTTTCGGCTCGATGCCACGAACGCGCGCGATCTGATCTCGCGCTACGACATCGTCGCCGACGGCTCCGACAACTTCGCGACCCGCTATCTCGTCTCCGACGCGTGCTACTTCGCCGGCCGGACGCTCGTCCACGCCGCGGTTGGTCCGTTCGATGGGTATCTGACGACGCTGAAGCCGTTCGCGCGCGGGGACGACGGAACACCATACCCGAGCTACCGCTGCATTTTCCCGGAAGCGCCACCTCCGGGCACTGTTCCCAATTGCTCCGAAGTGGGCGTCCTGGGGTCGGTCGTGGGCGTCATCGGCACGCTCCAGGCCACAGAGGTCATCAAGGAGATCACCGGCGCCGGCGAAAGCTTGGCGGGTCGCCTCATGCTCTACGACGCCAAGGAGCCGCGTTTCGAGACCGTCCGCGTCGCCTGGGATCCGGACAATCCGCTGACCGGCCTCAATCCTACCATCCTGGATGTTACTGTTCCCGCCGAAACAGAATGATCGCGCACGCTCTGGCATGACCTTGCAATTGAGACTTGAGCAAGAGAGCTGCGAGCGATGACGCTGATCGCCGACGTCATTCACATCCTGTACTTTCTGCTTTGCGGCTTGTTCGACGCCCTCTTGGGCCGCCGTCGCAAGAGCTATGTCACCGAAGTCGAGATCAACGCGCCGGTCGATACGGTCTGGGATGCGGCCTCGTCCCACGCGATCGTGTTCGAGGGCCCACCCCGGATCGAGATCACCACCTCGCTGCGTGAAGGCACCACCGACGTCTACGAAGGCAACATCAACTTCGGCGAGCGCACCGTTGCGATGGCCTACCGCGAGGTCGAGTTGCGGCCGCGCGAAGCGCTCCTGATCGAGGTGTTAAAGGAAGGCAGCGGCCCCGGTGTCGCGCCTGGCGAGGATTTTTTCGTCGCTTGCAAATTCAACGCCGAGCCGCACGGGACGCGCCTGACGACGGTACACGAGCTGACCCACGACAATTTCGTCGGACGGTTGACGATTCCATTGGGTGCGCGCTTCAACGCCCGCCGCTTACGGGATCACTGCGAGGCCCTGGCGGGATCCGCCGGGCAACGTGGGGGCGGCAAGCTCGGCGCAGGCCTCGTAACGGGCGCACTGACCTACGCCAGCTTCACGTACCTCTTCGATTGGCAGTTCGCCGCGCTCTTGCTCGCCCTCCTCGTCATCCACGAGGCCGGTCACGCGGTGGCTATGCGTTGGGTCGGATTGCCGGTCCAGGGCGTCTATTTTATTCCGTTTTTCGGCGGCGTCGCGGTTGCGGCCGCCCCGCACCGAACCGAAGCCGAGCGCGGCTTCGTCGCGCTGATGGGGCCGGGCTTCAGCTTGCTCTCGACCGGCCTGTTCCTCGTCGCCGGCTATTTGACCGGCGAACCGCTCTTCCAGCATTTGGCGTTTCTCAGCGCCATATTGAACGGGTTCAATCTCGCACCGGTCCTGCCGCTCGACGGCGGGCACGTGGTCGACTCGGCGCTGTCGAGTTCGGATCCCGAGTTCACGGCCATCATCAACATCCTGGCGCTTTTCGTCGGGATCGGCGCCTCGGTCTACTTCGAATGGTACATGCTGACGGCGCTGTTGCTGATCACCGCGCCGTGGCTGTTCAAATCCGCGAAGCGGCCGCGCCGCGCAGAACCCATTACCGAGGCAAGTCGCAACTGGCTCGTCGCCGGATATTTGGCGACGGTCGGGTTCTATGTCGCGATCGTCACCCACTACATGACGGCTGGCCTCGCGCCGCTCTCGTGAGAGCGGCGCCCGTCGCGTCTTCGGATTGAAGTGGGAGCGGTTTTCTAGACCATGATCGCTTCAGGCCCTACCAGCCTGAAGCGTGAATCATCGGTCTCACTAAGGTGACAATGATCGCTTCAGGCCTTATCAGCCTGAAGCGTGAATCATTGGTCTCATCAAAAGACTAGAGCGTGATTGCGAAAAGCAATCATGCCTTAGAACATCGCCGGGTGAACCTTGTCGGGCGGCGCATGCCCGTCGAGGAACGCCTTGATGTTGATGATCACCTTCTCGCCCATGTCGATACGACCTTCGATGGTCGCCGAGCTCATGTGCGGCAGCGCTACGACGCGCTCGGAGGCGAGCAGCTTGGGATTGATCGCCGGTTCATGCTCGAACACGTCGAGCCCGGCGCCCGCGATCGAGCCCGCCTCGATCAGGCGTGCAAGCTCGTTCTCGTCGATCACCTCGCCGCGCGCGGTGTTGACGATGTAAGCGGTCGGCTTCAGGAGCTTGAGGCGACGCGCCGACAGCAGATGATAGGTCGCCGGCGTGTGCGGGCAGTTGACGGAGACGATGTCCATCCGCGTCAGCATCTGGTCGAGGCTTTCCCAGTAGGTTGCCTCTAGATCCTGCTCGATCGCCGTCGAGACGCGCTTGCGGTTGTGGTAGTGGATCTGCAAGCCGAAGGCCTTCGCGCGCTGGGCGACGGCCTGGCCGATACGGCCCATGCCGACGATCCCGAGCCGCTTTCCGAAAATGCGGTTGCCAAGCATCCAGGTCGGCGACCAGCCGGCCCACCGCGTCTTGGGGTCCTTGAGGAAGGCGGCGCCTTCCGGCAGCCGGCGCGGCACGGCGAGGATCAGCGCCATCGTCATGTCGGCGGTATCTTCGGTCAGCACGCCCGGTGTGTTGGTCACGGTGATCGCGCGGTTGCGGGCGGTATCGAGGTCGATGTTGTCGACGCCGGTACCGAAGTTCGCGATCAGCCGAAGTTGCGGCCCCGCTTGGGAAATCACGGCCCGGTCGATGCGGTCGGTGACGGTCGGCACCAACACGTCGGCGACTTTGACGGCTTCCGCGAGCTGGCTTTGCGTCAACGGCTTGTCGTCGGTATTGAGCCGCGCATCGAACAGCTCGCGCATGCGGGTTTCGACCACATCCGGCAGTTTGCGCGTGACGATGACGACTGGTTTCTTGACAGGGCTGGGCATATCTCTTCCACCGGCGGCATGGAGCATTTTCCGACGAAGCGAACGGGGGTCCGCCGAGTAAAATGCGACAGATAGAGGGTTTAGGCTCTGAGGACTTTCTTTGCGGGCATCGCGTAGGTTGAACAAACTCTAAAACAAGGATTTAGAGCACGTTTGCACCACGATCCAATTCTATGCAAAGCGAACGTTCTCTAGGATCAGGCAGTGTCTAACAGAAGGTTGCGGCCGTGACAAAGTGATGGATCGTCCGGATTTCGGCCAACCGCCCCCATTTGGCGGGGCCGGGGCGATAATCCGGCCGATTCGGGCGCTTGGGGGCCGTGATCTGGCGTGAAACGGCGATACGGTCCGAACGGGCGGGTTTACCTGTTCGAAGCAGGATGTGCGGGAGCGGAGATGCGATTGAGCTGGCGAGCCGCCGCGAGGTTGGCGGCATTTCCTCTATGTGGGGTTTGGGCGGGGGCCGCGATCGCACAGGCGCCGGGCAAGGCCGGGACGTCCGAGAGCGGACTGCCAATCCCTCGTTTTGTCAGTCTGAAATCGGACCGCGTGAACCTGCGCGCAGGTCCGGGAACCGACTATCCGACCTCGTGGGTTTACCGCCGAGCCGGTCTGCCGGTCGAGGTTCTGAGTGAATTCGAAGGCTGGCGCCAGGTTCGTGACGCTGAGGGCGCGACCGGATGGGTGCTGCAATCGCTGCTGTCGGGGCGGCGCACCGCCCTCGTGACGCCGTGGGACGTGAAGGCGGGTAAGCCTTCGCCTCAAGTCCCGGTTCGAAACGACGATAGCGACGGCTCCCGCGCAGTGGTGAACGTGGAGGCCGGCGTGATTGCGAATATCCATGGCTGCGACGGCCGCTGGTGCCGCGTCTCGATCGACCGTTTCCGGGGATACATGCCGCAGAATCAGCTCTGGGGCGTCTACGAGAACGAAGTGGTGAAATAGGCGGACGGAAGCGGGCGGACGTCTGCGCCGCGACTGCGCGCGGGTTTCGACAAACAAAAAACGCGCAGCGATGCTGCGCGTTTGAATGAGTGCCGCTGCTTGGCAGCTCAGCCCTCGGAACTCAGCCCTTGGGGACTAGGCGCACCACGACGTCGATGTGGCTTACCATCATGCCTTCCGGCGGCTCCGGCAAACCGTCGACCCGGATCGAGTCACCCGGGATGTCCATCAGCTCGCCGTCCGCTTCGATGAAGAAGTGGTTGTGGTTCGAGGTGTTGGTATCGAAATACGCCTTGCCGCCGTCGATCGCGAGCTCGCGCAGCAATCCGGCGCCGGTGAACTGGTGCAGCGTGTTGTAGACCGTTGCCAGCGAAACCTGTTCGCCCAACGCGAGCGCCTCGGCGTGCAGCATCTCGGCCGAAACGTGCCGGTCTTCTCCCCCGAACAGCAGTTCGCCGAGCGCGACGCGCTGGCGCGTCGGACGCAGGCCCGCTTCTCGCAGGCGTTCGGCAATGGCCGATTGCATCGGCGCCAGATTGCTGTCTGCCGTGGCATCGCTGTTCTGGTCGTCAAAGACGTCGTCGTTCATGGAAAGCGCCAAACCCAATAAGCTCCAGTGACCGCGCCCTTGGGCCTGATCATGACGGGAGCCAGATTCTCTCAAGTACGTCAGTATAGAATCAGCGCTCGCGGATCGCAAGTCGGCTCAAGGCTCTGTTTTGAAGGTCCTTTCTGGATCGTTTCTAGGTTTTTGGCCCGCCGCGGGTCGGGTCGGGCACCGCCTGCCCTCCACTGGACAATACGTCACCTTTTCCATGCGCTCCCTTGACGGTGCCTCTGATTATCGTTTGAACGTCAGTCGGATGTGCTAGGACAACGCGGCTCGGAGCGGTTCCGGAAGTGTCGCGCAGGGGCGTTGTCGATAAAAACTGTCACAGAGGGATAGAGCCGATCAATGGCCGAGCGCCGTTTTAGCTATGATTTCGAGGATTTGTTGGCGTGCGGACGGGGCGAGCTGTTCGGTCCTGGCAACGCACAATTGCCGCTTCCCCCCATGTTGATGTTCGACCGCATCTCACATATCTCCGAAAAACAAGGAGCCCACGACAAGGGCCAGATCGTTGCCGAGCTTGCCGTCGAGGGCAATGAGCGGCTCGATTGGTTTTTCAAATGCCATTTCCAGGGCGATCCGGTGATGCCCGGATGCTTGGGACTGGATGCGCTCTGGCAGCTGACCGGCTTCTTTCTGGGCTGGCTCGGCGCACCAGGCCGGGGTCGCGCTCTGGGCGTCGGAGAGGTAAAATTCACCGGCATGGTCCTCCCGACGGTCAAGAAGGTCGAGTATGTCGTGGACCTGAAGCGGGTCATTCTGCGCCGCCTGAAGCTTGCGATTGCAGATGGAACCCTGAAGGCGGACGGCCAGGTCATCTATACGGCGACCGACCTGCGCGTCGGCCTTTTCGAGGCGGGTGAAGCGCCGGCCGCCGGATAAACCAAATTATCGTATAAAACGGTGGTCTGGAGTGCTTCCGAAAAGAAGCACGACGAACGAATAAGCTAAGTGCTTCAGGAAAAGTGGGAACCGGGTCATGGCGAAGCCATGCAGGGGACCAAGTCCGATAAGAAGCACGACAAACGAAAGAACTAGAGTTGCTCTGCGCCTCCGAAGAGAGGGCGGACCACTCTGGAGCGCGGGCGAGGAAGGGGTTGTCGATGAGACGAGTAGTCGTCACCGGCATGGGGATCGTGTCTTCCATTGGAAACACGACCCAAGAGGTGCTCGCGTCGTTGCGCGAAGGCAAATCTGGCATTGTTCGCGCCGAGAAATATGCCGAGCTTGGTTTCCGTTGCCAGGTGCACGGCGATCCGCAGCTTGATTGGGAAGCCCAGGTTCCGCGCAAGCCGAAGCGCTTCATGGAAGCCGGCGTCGGCTGGAACTACATCGCGATGGATCAGGCGATCCGCGATTCAGGGCTCGAACCCGGCGAGGTCGTCAACGAGCGCACCGGCATCATCATGGGCTCGGGCGGCCCCTCGACGCGCGCCATCGTTTGGGCGGCCGATACCGCTCGCGAGAAAGATCCCAAGAAGGTCGGCCCCTTCGAGGTTCCGAAAGGCATGTGCTCCGGTCCCTCCGCGGCGCTTGCAACGAGCTTCCAGATCAAGGGCGTCAACTACTCGATTTCGTCGGCCTGTTCGACGTCGGCCCACTGCATCGGCAACGCCGCCGAGATGATCCAGTGGGGCAAGCAGGATGTGATGTTTGCCGGCGGTTGCGAGGAGCTGGACTGGACGCTGTCCGTTCTGTTCGACGCCATGGGCGCCATGTCCTCGCGCTACAACGACACGCCGGCAACGGCCAGCCGCGCCTACGACAAAAACCGCGACGGGTTCGTGATTGCGGGCGGCGCCGGTGTTCTGGTGTTGGAAGAGCTTGAGCGCGCGAAGGCGCGCGGCGCCAAGATCTACGGTGAGATCGTGGGCTACGCCGCGACCTCGGACGGCTTCGATATGGTTGCCCCATCAGGCGAGGGCGCGGCCCGTTGCATGCGCCTTGCGATGAAGGGCTTCGACGACAAGGGCATCGGCCCCGTCGACTACATCAATCCGCACGCGACCGCGACGCCGGTTGGCGACTTGAAGGAGATCGAGGCCATCCGCGAGGTGTTCGCCGGCCAGGAAATTCCAAAAATTTCAGCCACCAAGTCACTTTCGGGACATTCGTTGGGGGCTATCGGGGTGCAGGAAAGCATCTTCTCGTTGCTTATGATGAACAACGGGTTCATTTGCGAGAGCGCCAATATCGAGGAGCTGGATCCCGCGTTCGAGGATATGCCGATCGTTCGCAGCCGTATCGACAACACTGAGCTTAACTGTGTCATGTCGAACAGCTTCGGATTCGGCGGAACAAATGCAACTCTGGCGTTCCGCCGCTATAATGGCTGAATTCTTGCACGGGTTCGCGCCATAGGGGCATCACGCCCTTAAGGACGATCCGAGCATGAGAGTATATAAAAATGGGCGCGGCTGGTTTGAGATCGGCCGCAAATTTGGTGCGAGTGCGAGGACGTCGATGGCCGATTTTGATGTTGCGAAACCTGGTCCGCTCTTGGCTGGCAAGCGTGGCTTGGTTATGGGCGTTGCGAATGACCGCTCGATCGCCTGGGGCATCGCGCGCGTTCTGGCTGGGCAAGGTGCCAAGCTCGCCTTCACCTATCAGGGTGACGCATTCGGCCGCCGCGCTATTCCGCTGGCCCAGTCGGTCAACTCGGAGATCATCGTCCCCTGTGACGTGTCCGATCTCGCCAGCGTCGATGCCGTCTTCGAAGAGATCAAGAACAAGTGGGGCACGATCGACTTCGTCGTCCACGCGCTTGCCTTCTCCGATCGCCGCGAGCTTGCTGGCCGCTACGCCGACACGACGCGCGATAACTTCACCAACACGATGGTCATCTCCTGCTTCTCGTTCACCGAGATCGCAAAGCGTGCGGCGGCCGTCATGCCGAACGGCGGCTCGCTTCTGACGCTGAGCTACGGCGGCGCGACGCGCTGGGTGCCGTCCTATAACGTCATGGGCGTCGCCAAGGCCGCGCTCGAGGCGAGCGTTCGCTATCTCGCCGCGGACTTCGGGACGCAGGGCATTCGCGTCAACGCGCTCTCGGCTGGTGTCATGCGCACGCTGGCTGGTGCCGGCGTGTCGGATGCCCGCGTGATCTTCAACTATCAGCGCGATCATGCACCGCTCCGTCGGACGCCGACGCTCGACGAGATCGGCGGCGCGGCGCTTTATCTGCTTTCGCCGCTGTCGGGTGCGGTCACTGGCGAAGTTCATTTCGTCGACTGCGGCTACAATACAGTCGCGATGCCGACGCTCGATGCGCTCAAGGCAGCGGATCAGGAAACCACTGCCGTCGGTCGCTCGCCATCCGAGGCTGCGGAATAAGCGATACAAAATCGGGGAGCGAGCAGGGCTCGGCCGGGTGAGGGGCTCTAGAAGCCGATTGACCCGGCGGGCTCACCCTCGCAATCAAGGGACTCCATGATTGGTGTCTTCGATTCCGGCCTTGGGGGGCTTACCGTTCTGCGCGCGTTGACGGCGCGCTTCCCTGAGCTTTCCTTTGTCTATCTCGGCGACCACGCCCACGTTCCCTACGGCAATCGGCCCTCCGAAGAAATCATCGAGCTGACGCGTGCGTCGGTCGAAACGCTTTTCCGGCGCGGCTGCAAGCTGGTCGTGCTCGGCTGCAATACCGCGACCGCAGTGGCGGCGCGCCGCCTGCAGACGACGTGGCTGCCGGAGACGCCCTGGAAGGCCGAGGGCTACAACATTGTCGGCATCGTCGCGCCGACCGTGGAAGCCGCGACCCAGACGCCGTGGGCCGTCACCACGCCGCAGTACCCGCAGAAATTCCTGACCGACCGCATCGCCGTGTTCGGCACCACGCGCACCATCGCCTCCAACGTCTACGCCGAGGAGATCCGGAAGCGCTGTCCGAAGGTGACGGTAATCCAGCAGGTCTGCTCTGAGCTGGCCGGCGCCATCGAGCGCGGCGTCGCGGAGCCGGAGCTTGAACGCCTCGTCAAGGAAGGCATCGACGGCGCGATGGCGCAGGCCAACGGCGAGCCGCTGCATCGCGCGATCCTCGGATGCACGCATTTTCCGCTCGTCGAGCATCTGTTCCGGCGCCATCTGCCGCCGGCGACGCGCATTCTCTCGCAGCCGGAGATCGTCGCTGACAGCCTCGAGGATTATCTTTCGCGCCATCCGCGCTTCAAAGGCGAGATTCGGCCTCAGCCGTCGCTCGTGCTGCTGACGACCGGCAATCCCGAGGAAGCGAGCGCGGGCGCGCGCGTCTTTGCAGGCGAAGGGCTGCGCTTCCAGCATCTCGACACCTGATCAGGTTGCCGCGCTCTCCTCGCGCCGCTCGCGGGCTTTGCGCCTCAGCAGCTCTCCGATCTCGGGGCTTGCGGTTTCCAGCCGATGGAAATCCTCGCTGTGCAGTTTCAAGAGGCGGCACTTGGATTTCGTCACGAACGATCCTTGTGTGAAATCGCGCTCCAGCATCGCGACAACGCCGAAGAAATCGCCTTTGGAATAGATCCGCTCGCCTTCGGTGGATCGCAGCAGCACCTGACCGGACGCGATGAAGAAAATGGCGTTTCCGACCTGCTCTTCGCCGAGCACCTCGACGTTCGGGGGCAGGTTGTGGGCCTGCAGCAGCGGCATGATCTTCTCGACGACGCCCGCTTCGAGATCCGCGAGCAGCGGAATGCGCGACATCAGCGACCATGTGACGACGAAATCGCGACGGCCGAGCTCCTGCGCAAACCCCGCCGAGATGATCGCCACCGGCAGCGCCAGGATGCAAAGTCCCGTCACCATGACGACCGATCCGAACAGCCGTCCAAATGTGGTGATCGGCGCGACATCGCCGTAGCCGACCGTCGTCAGCGTCGCGATCGCCCACCAGGCGGCGTCCGGCACGCTTCCGAATTTGTCGGGCTGGGCGCTGCCTTCGATGTAGTAGATGCCGGTCGAGGCAAAGAGCACGACCGTGAGCAGCAGAAGTCCCGCTCCGATCAGGGCCCGCTGCTCGTTGACGAGCACGCGCAAGAGCGTGTGCATCGCCGGCGAATAGCGCGACAGCTTGAAGAAGCGCAACAGCCTGAGCGCGCGCAGGATGCGCAGATCGATCGAGAGGAACATGCCGAGGAAGAACGGAAGGATCGCGAGAAGGTCGATCAGCAGGGCCGGTCGCAGCGCGAGCGTCAGGCGCGCCTTCCAGGCCGGCAGGCGTTTTAGGAAGGGCACCTCGACGGCCGTCCACAGCCTCAAGCCGTATTCGATGCTGAACACCACGACCGAAAAGATCTCGAACGCGGTGAAGTAGGGAGCGTAGGCTGCCGACAGCCACGGCACCGTCTCGGCGACGAAGGCTGCGATGTTGAGCAGGATGAGCGTGACGATCGCGGTATCGAAGATGCGGCTCGCGCGGCTTTCGCCATGGCCGATCTCGATGATCTCGAAGATGCGCCGCCGCCAGGCGGCAACGGAGTGCGGCACGGCCTGCCCCTCGTCGCTCTTCGGCCGAAGCGTCCGCTTCAGCGCATCGGCCGCGACGAACGCGCGAGCGCTTATCTCGCGCCTGAGATCCCCACGCCTTACATCCATGGGCCGTAACCCCTCGCCATGCCCTTCGGTAGATCCTAGACCATGATCGCTTCAGGCCCTACCAGCCTGAAGCGTGAATCATCGGTCTCACTAAAGACCACCATGATCGCTTCAGGCCCACGCGCTCCGATCGTCGCGCCCCCTATCCGGGCGCGGCGTGAATCGGGAGCGCAGGAAATGCCTGAAGCGTGAATCATCGGTCTCACCGAACTGTCTTGCCGCTTCAAACACAGGCTTTCGCGGAGGCCTCGTGTGCCACATATATCCGCGCAGAAACACGCGATCGAAAAAACGGAGTTATCGGATGGCCGAGGCAACCCCTGTCTGCGATTTCGGTTGGAAGGCGCCGTCCTTCCGGCTGTCTGCGACCGACGGCCGGATCTACACGCTGGACGAGCTGCGCGGCCCAAAGGGGACGCTGGTTATGTTTATCTGCAACCATTGCCCCTATGTGCAGGCCATTCTGGACCGCATTGTGCGCGACGCGGCCGATCTCGCCGCGCTCGGCATTGCGTCGGTGGCCATTTCCTCCAACGATGCGCAGACCTACCCGGAAGACAGCTTCCCGCGGATGAAGGAGGTGGCGAAGGCAAACGGCTTCCCGTTCCCCTACCTCTACGACGAAAGCCAGGACGTCGCCCGCCGCTATGGCGCCGTCTGCACGCCCGATTTTTTCGGCTTTAACCAAGATCTTGCGCTTCAGTACCGCGGCCGCCTCGATGCCAGCCGCAAGGACGCGGCCCCACCTGATGCCCGTCGCGACCTGTTCGAAGCTATGAAGGGCGTGGCTGAAACCGGCCGCGGGCCGGCCGACCAGATCCCCTCCGTGGGCTGCTCGATCAAATGGAAAGATGACTGAGCGGCAACCCGGTATGGTGCCAGGGAGCGGCGTAAACGCCCGGAAAATGCCAAATCCGTTGACCGCGGATAGGCCCCAAAGCTATAGACCTGCCACAGAGCCGCTCGAAACTCGTGTTTCGGGCGGTAAACGCATTTGAGCCCGTGCTGGAGAAGTCGGACGAGGCGAGCGGATGCGGCTGGGCTAAGCCCCTGTACGCATTAGAACAATCGTATCGCCCGTCCCGAGCGGACAGGGCCTGAAAGATAGAGAAGGATAGCGTTTATGGCCAATACGAAGTCGGCGAAGAAGGCAGCTCGGCAGATGATCAGCCGGACTGAGGTCAACAAGAACCGCCGCTCGGCCGTGAAGACCGAGGTTCGTAAGGTTGAGGAAGCCATCGCGTCGGGCAACAAGGACGCCGCGATCTCTGCGCTCAAGTCCGCCGAGCCGTCTCTCGTGCGCACGGCCCAGAAGGGCGTCATGCATCCGAAGACCGCAAGCCGCAAGGTCTCGCGTCTCACTCAACGCGTGAAGGCGATGGCTTAAGCCAGATCGTTTTAGGGCCTGGTCGCTTTCGCTGGGAGCGAGAGCGCGTGTTGGCCTGCAGACTCAAAAAAGAGCCCGCTTCCACGGGCTCTTTTTTTGTGCGCGGTGAAGGACCGGATTGGGAGACCGTGCGCGCGGAAGCGCGAAACGTCGAACACATCAAAAAGTTAGAGCGCGATGGTGCTCCAGGGAGAGAGCGAACACTCCGGTGAGTGCCGCGTCGCAGCTCAACGAATTGCGGAAAGGCCTGTATTACAAGGCTCAATCGCGACTGCTCGGCGGGCAACCGCGCTTCCCCTCGAAGCTTCCCACCGCTCTTTCACGACAACTTTTTATCAGTTAACCAAATGTGTCTTGTTCGCAACAGGGAAGGCCGGGCGATGGAATCAGCAGCCCCCATCCCAAGCCTGTAAGTGGCGGATTTTTTGGGCGCGAGACGGGGCGAACGGCGATCGCCAATCCTCAGGCGTCACACCCTCCGCAAACGGCCCAAATAAAAAACAGCATCCGCCGCACTCGACACACGAGCGCCGCATTTGGTTTGGGGCACCATTTGCGTCAGCTCGAATTGGCTTTCGCCTCAAAGAGTTTCCCCACTGGGCCTGTGGAAAGGACTCAAGTTTTCCACGCTGCACCCACCACTCGTCCACGCGACGGCGACCACCTTCTCCACGTCTCCACCTGCTTGCTAAGAGATTACCAACCCGTTAAAAGAGTCCTCGTCAGCGAGACGGAACCTCAGGGGGCTGTACTGCCCTAGTATCGTTCCGCCCCCGACTCAGGGTCTGATAGCGTAGCGTAATCCTGAATCCTTCAGTATTTCAGTGGAGTACGAGTATCCTGCTGCTTTTGCAGGGTGCGGATACTTTTTTACTGAAAATATACTGGTTTTTACTTGTGTTAACTGTGTCAGAGTGGGGCATTGCCCCTCAATGAGCAGCAAGATTTAGAGGGTTAACAGTTTGGCCGACACCGTCAAAATCGAGGATGTGCCTGTGGATGAAACCTGGGCTCGCCTCACGGCGGATAAGGGGTCTGTTCTGGTCGATGTGCGGACACGAGCGGAATGGACCTTCGTTGGACTTCCTGATCTCAGCTCGCTGAACAAGCGGGTGACGACCCTCGAGTGGCAGACTTTTCCCGACAACCGGATCGATCCGGAGTTCGTCGAAAAGTTGAACAAGCTACTCGAAGGGGCCGGTGTGGCGAAGGACGCTGAGGTGTTCTTCGTGTGCCGGTCGGGCGCACGCAGCCGGTCGGCTGCAGCGGCAATGGCAGACGCGGGCTATACGCGCTGCCGCAACGTGGCGGAAGGCTTCGAGGGTCCTCTCGACGCCGACCACAGACGAGGGCAGATCGCGGGCTGGAAAGCAGCCGGATTGCCCTGGCGGCAAGGATAGGAAGCGTCTGCAAGTAGGGAATGGCGCCGCCCGTTTGGGCGAATGAGCGGCGTCATGGATCGTCTGCCTTTGCGGAAGGCAGAAGCAAACAAAAGTGCGGGGTAAAAAATGCAAGCGATCTCTAAAGCGGAGCTATCTCTTTCGGCACCTGAGCGGACAGTTGAACGGCCCGTGCGGTCGGCCTCTGCGGCCCTCACGGTCAGCGACCACAAGGCCCTCGAGAGCCACAAGGCTTCGGACGGCGTGGGCACCGAAGGCAAAGGCGCCAAAGTTCGTGCAACCCTGCGCGCCCGCCTTGGAGAGGATATCTACACCAGCTGGTTCAACGCCCTCGAATTCGACGAATTCGACGGTACGACCGTCAAGGTCTCGGTTCCCGTCAAATTCCTGCGCAAGTGGATTCAGTCCCACTATCTGGATGAGCTGCTGACCTGCTGCAAATCGGAGTTCAAGACCGCCGAGCGCGTCGAGGTTGCCGTTCGTCAGCCGGGCGTAAGTCCGTCCCGCGCGCCCGTGCAGCAAGCCGAGCCGGTGAAAACCTCGCGTGAGGCGACTGCAATCGAGCCGCGCGCGCTCGGCAGCTTCGAGCCGGTACGCATGCAGGTCGTTCGTCCGGTAGCCGGCCGTACCAGCATCGACGGCTTCGAGGGCTCGCCTCTCGATCCGCATCATACCTTCGACAACTTCGTCGTCGGCGCCTCGAACCGTATGGCGCACGCCGGCGCGATCCAGGTCGCCGAAACCGTGCTGACCGACAGCCCGGCGTTCAACCCGCTCTACCTCTATTCGTCGGTCGGCCTCGGCAAGACGCACCTCCTCCAGGCCATCGCCTGGGAAGTGAAGCGTCGCGCGCAGAACGCGCAGGTGCTGTATCTCACCGCCGAGCGCTTCCGCTATCAGTTCGTCGAGGCGCTTCGCAATCAGGACCCGTTGTCCTTCAAGGATAAGTTCCGCTCGATCAACATGTTGCTGATCGACGATCTTGAGTTCATGCAGGGCGAGAAGACCGAGCAGGAATTCGATCACATCATCAATGCGCTTCTGGATGGTGGCCGTCAGGTCGTCGTGGCATCCGCCCGTCACCCGGCCCAGATCGAGCGACTGAACGAGCGCATGCGCTCGCGCCTTCAGCGCGGTCTCGTCGCTGAGATCGGCGGCTTCGACTATGAGCTGCGCCAGCGCGTGCTCGAACAGCGCCTTGCCGAGAAGCGGGCCACGGATCCGGCCTTCGAGCTGTCGCGCGAGGTCATCGAGATCCTGGCGAGCCGTCTCACCGAAAGCGGCCGTGAGCTGGAGGGCGCCGTCAACCGCCTCTACCTCACCTGGCAGCACATGCGCGCGCCGATCACGCTCGACATCGCCGAGACGGTGGTGCGCGACCTGTTTCAGGGCGTCGAGCCGCGCCGCATCAAGATCGAGGACATTCTGCGCATCATCTCGCGTCATTTCGGCGTGTCGAAGGGGGATCTGCTTTCGCAGCGCCGCCATCGCTCGGTGGTCTGGCCGCGCCAGATCGGCATGTATCTCGCCAAGCAGCTCACCCACCGGTCGCTGCCCGAGATCGGCCGCCGGTTCGGCAATCGCGACCACACCACCGTCCTTCACGCCATCCGCAAGATCGAAGGCGTCATCACCAATGACACCGGCCTGCGGGACGAAATCGACGAGCTGAAGAAGCTTTTGAGCCATTAATCGCAGGGAGCTGATATCGCTGCGTAAATGTGCAAATGGTGTGGTGTTGAGGGAGATCGGCATCACGCCTTAGCGGGGCGGGAGCGGCGTCTTAGGATGCTGCTCCCGAAGCTTTTTTATCGGGATCGCGCGGCGGCCTGACTGTATCCGCGCGCGGATGAAAAGCGGAACGATTCGAACGTGTTTGCCCGTGAAGCGGGCGCCGGCGAAGGCCGTGAGGGAAGCCAGTTTGCCTCAGTTCGCCGCTGAAAAGCGACCGGGCGGAGCACCTGGCGTCTTGCTTCCATCGAATAAGACCCGAAAACGCGCGGTAAATTCCGGTTCGCCCCCTTGAATGGGCCCCCCGATCGGGGCAAGTTGTGCGTCGCACGCCATAACGATCTTCCATGACGAAAGCTGAGCTTCTTTCACTCCTCCCATCGTCAGAGGAAGGGCGGTCGAGCATTTTTACCACCTGCGATCTTGCCTCCCCGCAAAGAAGGGGCAGTCTCGCGAACGCCGAGGAAACCGATGCGGCTTGTGATCGAACGCGGTGAACTTCTGAGGGCGCTCGGACACGTGACGAGCGTCGTCGAGCGCCGGACGACGATTCCGATACTCTCCAACGTGCTCCTCAAGGCTTCGGGCCAGTCGCTCGAACTCAAGGCGACCGACCTTGAGCGTGAGGTGATCGAGGAGGTACGCGCCGAGGTCGGTGCTGCCGGCGCCGTGACTGTTCCCGCCCATATCCTGCACGACATCGTGCGTAAGCTGCCTGAAGGCAGCCAGGTCGATATCCGTCGCGATGCCGAGAAGGAGCGCCTGACGCTCGCTGCCGGTCAGGCGCGTTTCGCGCTGCAGACCCTCGGCCCCGAGGATTTTCCCGATCTCAACGCTGGCGATCTCGGCCATACGTTTGAGGTCGCGGCCAAGGATCTGAAGCGTCTGATCGACAAGACCCGCTTCGCCATCTCGACCGAAGAGACGCGCTACTATCTCAACGGCATTTACTTCCACATCGCCGAGGCCGGAAAAGTACCGACGCTCCGCGCCGTGGCGACAGACGGCCATCGCCTCGCTCAATCCGAGCTGCCGCGCCCGAAAGGCGCGGAGGGCATGCCGGGCGTGATCATTCCGCGCAAGACCGTGCACGAGCTGCAGCGCTTGATCGAAGAGAGTGCCGAGAACGTAACGGTTGCCGTCTCCGCCTCCAAGGTGCGATTCGAGATCGGGTCGGTCACGCTGACCTCCAAGCTCATTGATGGCACGTTCCCCGATTACGGCCGCGTCATTCCGCAAGGAAACGACAAGGAGCTGCGTGTCGAGAACGCCGATTTCATTAGCGCGGTGGATCGCGTCTCCACGATCGCGAGCGAACGCGGCCGCGCCGTGAAGCTCAATCTCTCGCAGGGCAAGCTCGTGCTCTCGGTCAACAATCCGGAAGGTGGCAGCGCCACCGAGGAGATCGAGGTCAACTATACGGCTGCGCCCCTTGAGATCGGCTTCAACGCGAAGTATCTGTTGGACATCGCCGGCCAGCTCGAGGGCGAGCAAGCCCGCTTCCTGCTCGCCGATCCGGGTTCGCCCACGATGATCCGCGGCACCGAGGATGAGGCAGCCCTCTACGTTCTGATGCCGATGCGTGTGTAGGCTTGTCGCCGAGCCCCGAATATCGAACGCCGGTCGCGCCCGAAGCCGCCCCTCGCCTTTGGGTCGAGCGGCTGACGCTGTCCGGCTTCCGCAACTATGACGCGTTGAGCCTTGAGCTGGCGCCCACGCCGCTCGTGCTGACGGGGCCGAACGGCTCCGGCAAAACCAACGTTCTCGAAGCCGTTTCGCTGCTCGCGCCCGGCCAGGGCCTGCGGCAGGCTCCGTTCTCGGATCTCGCGCGCGGCGGCGGAGACGGCAGCTGGACGGTGTCTTCGCGCATTCACACCGCGGTCGGCCCTGTCATCATCGGCACTGGCCAGACGGCATCGGATCGTCAAGGCGAGCGAGCCGGCGGCCGTATCGTCCGCATCGACGGCGAGGCCAAAACCGGATCGGGTGCGCTGGCCGATTACGTCGAGATGGTCTGGATCACGCCCGCGACGGACGGGCTGTTCACCGGCCCCGCCTCCGAGCGCCGCCGTTTTCTCGACCGCCTCATCCTGTGTTTCGATCCGAGCCATCGCACCCGAGCCGGACGTTTCGAGCGCGCGATGGCGCAACGCAATCGCTTGCTCTCGGACGGCGTGACCCGCGGCGGCAATCTCGACGGCCTTGAGATCGTGATGGCCGAGATGGGGATCGCGATGGCAGCCGCGCGGGCGGAAGCGGTGGCCGCGCTGGCATCCGTCATCGACGCGCGGCGCGGAAGAGACCCGGATTCGCCGTTTCCGTGGAGCGAGGTCCGCCTCGAAGGTGCGGTCGATCGCGATTTGGCCGAGCGAGCCGCCGTCGACGTCGAGGATGCCTATGCCCGACTTCTGCGCGACGTGCGCGAGCGCGACCGCGCCGCCGGCCGCGCGCTCGACGGCCCGCACCGCAGCGACCTCGCGGTTTTTCACGGACCCAAGGCGACCGCCGCGCGTCATTCCTCCACCGGAGAGCAGAAAGCATTGCTGATGGGGCTGCTGCTGGCGCACGCCGAGCTGGTCGCCGCGCGCCGCGATGGCATGACGCCGATGCTGCTTCTGGACGAGGTGACGGCCCATCTCGATGTCGATCGGCGCGCTGCGCTTTTCGATGAATTGCTGCGCTTGGGCACCCAGGCATGGATGACCGGAACCGATCAGCAGGCCTTTTCGAGCCTCGCCGGAAAGGCCCAATTCTGGCGTGTCGAGCAGGGTTCGGTGACGCGATCTGCCTGAACCCTGGACCGTCCCGGCGAGCGCTACAGCCGCAGCTCCATAACATTCTGAAATAAAACAAAAAATATACGTGCGTGACAGTGCGATAAATGCGCTTTTTTGCGCCGTTTGACCGCGCGCTATGGTAGGCTCCCAGCCATTCAGGAGCAATCTCGCGACAGGGACCTAATGAGCGCTGAGCCCGCCAAAAAATCACCCGCGCCCGAAGACTACGGCGCCGATAGCATCAAGATGCTCAAAGGCCTTGAGGCCGTGCGCAAGCGCCCCGGCATGTACATCGGCGACACCGATGACGGCTCCGGCCTTCACCACATGATTTACGAGGTGGTCGACAATGCCATCGACGAGGTCTTGGCCGGTCACGCCAAGTCCTGCGATGTCATGCTCAATCCCGATGGCTCGTGCACGGTGCGCGACGATGGCCGCGGTATTCCGACCGGCATCAAGAAAGACGACGACCACGAGCCGAAGCGCTCCGCGACCGAAATCGTGTTCACCGAACTCCACGCGGGCGGCAAGTTCGACCAGAACTCCTACAAGGTTTCCGGCGGTCTGCACGGCGTCGGCGTATCGGTCGTCAACGCGCTGTCGACCTGGCTCAGGGCCCGCGTCTGGCGCGAAGGCAAAGAGCATTTCATCGAGTTTAACGATGGCGTGGCAATCGCGCCGTTGAAGGTCGTCGGCGACGCCGATGGCAATCGCGGCACCGAGGTGACCTTCCTGCCGAGCCCCAATACGTTCACGAAGGTCGAGTTCGACTACGCGACACTCGAGCACCGCCTGCGCGAGCTGGCGTTCTTGAACTCCGGCGCAAAAGTCGTGCTGACGGATGCGCGTCATGCCGACGTGAAGCGCGAGGAGTTCATGTACGAAGGCGGCACGTCCGCGTTCGTGCGTTTCCTCGATCGCTCGAAGCAATCGCTGATTTCAGAGCCGATCATGATCCGCACCGAAAGGGATCGCGTCGGTGTCGAGGTCGCGCTGTGGTGGAACGACAGCTACCACGAGAACGTGCTCTGCTTCACGAACAACATCCCGCAGCGTGATGGCGGAACCCATCTCGCTGGCTTCCGCGGCGCGCTGACCCGCGTCATCAACAAATACGCGACCGACAGCGGTATCTCCAAGAAGGAGAAGGTCGATCTCTCGGGCGAGGACGCGCGCGAAGGCTTGACCTGCGTGCTCTCCGTCAAGGTGCCCGATCCCAAGTTTTCGAGCCAGACCAAAGACAAGCTCGTCTCGTCCGAGGTGAAGCCGGTTGTCGAAAGCGCCGTCTTCGAAGAGCTGATGGCCTGGTTCGAGGAGCATCCGAAAGAGGCGAAGGCGATCGTCGGCAAGATCGTCGAAGCAGCCCTCGCCCGCGAGGCGGCCCGCAAGGCGCGCGAGCTGACCCGCAGAAAGAGCGCGTTGGACGGCATGCGTCTGCCGGGTGGTTTGGCCGAATGCCAGGACCGCGACGCCGCCAACACCGAACTCTTTATCGTCGAGGGCGACTCGGCAGGCGGCTCCGCCAAGCAGGGCCGCAAGCGCGAGTATCAGGCCGTTTTGCCGATCCGAGGTAAGATCTTGAACGTCGAGCGCGCGCGCATCGACAAGATGCTGTCGTCCGAGCAGGTGACCAACATCATCGGCGCGCTCGGCACCGGCATCCGGGACGACTTCGATCTCTCGAAGCTGCGCTATCACAAGATCATCATCATGACCGACGCCGACGTCGACGGCGCCCATATTCGCACGCTTCTACTCACGTTCTTCTACCGGCAGATGTCGGAGCTGGTCGAGAAGGGCCACGTCTATATCGCTCAGCCGCCGCTCTACAAGGTGAGCCGCGGCAAGAGCGGCACCTACCTGAAGGACCAGCGCGCGCTCGAGGATTATCTGATCGATAGCGGCCTTGAGGACAACGTGCTCGTGGCCGGCGGCGCCGAGCGCGGCGGCAAGGATCTTCGCGACATCGTCGATCAGGCCCGCGCCATCGTCGGACTGATCGATCAGCTTCATTCGCGCTATTCGCGTCTCGTCGTCGAGCAGGCGGCGATCGCGGGCGCCTTCGATGCCGAGCTGGTGACATCGGCCTCGGGCGCGAACGCCACGGCCGCGATGATCGCCGCACGCTTGAACGAGGTCGCCGAGGAAACCGAGAAGGGTTGGTCCGGGAGCTTCGGCAACGACGGCTTCCTCTTGAAGCGCGAAGTGCGCGGCGTCACCGAGGCGCACGCCCTCGATCGCGCGTTACTGGCTTCGCTGGATGCGCGCCGCCTTAACGAGAAGCGCAAGCATCTCGCCGAGGTTTACGGGCTCGGCACCAAGCTCCGGCGCAAGGCCGACACACTGACGATCTTCGGCCCGCGTTCTCTTCTGGATGCCATCTACGAAGCTGGCCGCAAGGGCCTTTCGCTCCAGCGCTACAAAGGCTTGGGCGAGATGAACCCCGAGCAGCTTTGGGAAACGACGCTCGATCGCGACGTGCGCACGCTGCTGCAGGTCAAGATCGGCGACGTGTCGGAGGTCGACGAGATCTTCTCGAAGCTGATGGGCGATGTGGTGGAACCGCGCCGCGAGTTCATTCAGGAGAACGCCCTCACCGTCGCGAACCTCGACGTCTAGCAGGGACACTTTTTCTCCCAGCCATGCTCCCGGATGTCATGGCCACGCTCGACCCGGCAATGCAGAGGGTGCGACGACACGCGAAAGCAAGGCGGGATTTCCGCCTTGCGCTTTCTGGTTCATCTGCGCGGCTTATGCCGCAACCGCCGGTTTCGGCTGAAGCCCGGTCTCTTGCACCTCGTCGGTCCAGATCTTGAACGAGGTCAGCGTGTGGGCGCCGAACGTGTGAATCAGCGAAACGTCGGTCGCGTCGCGTCCGCGCGCAATGACGATGCGCCCGATGCGGGGCTTGTTGTGCCGGGCGTCGAATGTGCACCAACGCCCGCCGAGATAGATTTCGCACCAGGCGCTGAAATCCATCGGGGCCGGGTCTTTTGGAACCCCGATGTCGCCAAGGTATCCGTTGACGTAGCGCGCCGGAATGTTGAGGCAGCGGCACAACGCGATGGTGAGATGAGCGAAGTCGCGGCAAACCCCGACGCGCTCTTGATAGGCTTCGGCCGCTGTTCGCGTGGCACGCGCGTGCTGATACCCGAACGTCAGATGCTGGTGCACGAAATTGACGATGGCGGCAACGCGCGTCCAGCCGGGCGCCAAACCGCCGAACTGCTTCCAGGCAAGGTCGCTCAGCTGATCCGTCTCGCAATAGCGGCTGCCGAGCAAGTAGACGAGCACGTCGTCGGGAAGATCGACGATCGGCACCTCTTGCAGCGCCGGGTCGTTGAAATCGGGCTCACCGGAATCGAGCATCAGGCCGTCCAGCGTGAATGAGAATGCGCCGGCGGGGGCCACCATGCGGCGGCAGATGTTTCCGAACTGGTCGTGATACGTGGCGGTGGGAACATCGGGCCGAGTCAGGAAGGGGCTCTCGGTGATGATCTGGGCACGCCGGGAGTCGTGGACATCGAGAAGGGTAATCAGCGGGGTTGATTGCGCGACAGATATTTCGATGTCGAAACCATACTTTATGATCATGGGGGCCACCTCGTTTGCTCCGGATAACGCGGCGGCAGGCCGCATCGTTCCGTTCGTTAAGCGCCTGAAATTTGAGCACTTGAACGCAAGCTGCGGGTGTCACAGGGTGCGTGCATCTCACTAAGGATCCTCGAGCCGATGTCGTCAAGCCTTCCCTCCGAAACGCCGCGCCCGTTCGATGCGATCATGCTCGCTGTCGGCGACGGCCATTGGCTTTACGTTGAGGAAGTCGGCACGCGCGGCGCCATCCCCGCCATCTTTCTGCACGGCGGCCCGGGCAGTGGATCGCAGCATAGCCATCGGTTGCTGTTCGATCCCGAGCGCTTCCACGCCATCCTGTTCGATCAGCGCGGCGCCGGTCGCAGCCACCCCTATCTTTCGACGCACGCCAACACCACCCAGCACCTCGTCGCCGACATCGAGCGCATCCGCGTTCATTTTGGCTTCGAAAAGATGCTGATCGTCGGCGGATCGTGGGGCTCGACGCTTGCGTTGGCTTACGCGAAGACGCACCCGGAGCGCGTTTCGGGCTTGGTGTTGAGGGCGGTCTTTCTCGGCTCGGATGCAGAGGTCGACTGGGCGTTCCGCCAGGGCCCTGCCGAGCTGCGACCGGATCTCTACGAGAATTTCGTCTCAGCGCTGCCTGAGCAGGAGCGCGCCGATCCGCTCAAGGCCTACGTGGCGAGACTGATCGATCCCGATCCCGCCGTGCACGGTCCCGCCTCCCGGCAGTGGTACCAGTTCGAGCGCATTCTTTCGGAGTTTGCGCCGTCCGGCACGGTTCTGCCTGAAACGATGCCGCATGACGGCCGCATCCCGCCGACGCCGATCATGGAAGCGCACTATATTGCCAATGGCTTCTTCCTGGAGCCGGGCGAGCTGCTTGACGGCGCTTCGCTTCTCGGCTCCATTCCGGGCGTGATCGTGCAGGGACGCTATGATCTGCTGTGCCCGCCGCGCGCGGCCTTCGAGATCGCGCAGCGCTGGCCGGGGGCTCACCTCGAAATCGTCTCTGGCGCCGGTCACGCCATGACAGATCCTGGGATCTTCGAGGCCATGAAACGAGCCGCCACGCGGTTGTCTGCAAGAACGTGAATCGTTGAGCAATATGTCCGTCACCGTCACAGCATTTTACAAGTTCGTCGAGATCGCGGATACGGCCGCGTTGCGCGAAACGTTGCTTCCGCTCGCCCGCGCGCGCGGCATCATGGGCACCATCCTTTTGGCGCACGAGGGCATCAACGCGACCATTGCCGGCACGGATGAAGCCATCTCCTGGATACTTGCATGGCTTCGAAGCGATCCGCGCTTTGCCGATCTCGTGAGCAAGGAATCCTACGCCGAGGACATGCCGTTCCGTCGTTTCAAGGTGAGACTGAAGCGCGAGATCGTGACATTGCGCCAGCCTGAGGCCGATCCCACCAAGCGCGTTGGCACCTACGTCAAGCCGGAGGATTGGAACGCGCTTGTGTCCGATCCCGACGTGATCGTCGTAGATACGCGCAACACTTACGAGGTCGGCATCGGAACCTTCAAGAATGCGATCGATCCCAAAACACGCGCCTTCAACGAGTTTCCCGGCTTCGTCGCCGAAAATCTCGATCCTGCTAAGCATCGGCGCGTTGCCATGTTCTGCACCGGCGGCATCCGCTGCGAGAAGGCGTCAGCCTACATGCTGTCGCAAGGGTTCCCGGAGGTCTATCACCTCGAGGGCGGTATTCTGAAATACCTTGAGACGGTCCCACCCGAGCAGAGCTTGTGGGAGGGCGAATGCTTCGTCTTCGATCGACGCGTGGCGCTGGAGCACGGCGTCCGGCCCGGCACGTATGTCATGTGCTGGGAATGCGGATTTCCGATTCAGAGAGAGGCGGAAAGCGGCAAGGTGCCGCCGTGCCCGGAGTGCGGCTCAGTCCGTGACGAGCTTTAGTCCCGCGATCGAGACGATCAGCAGCGTCAGGAACACGAGACGCCACGCCGTGACCGGCTCTCCGAAATAGAGGATGCCGATCACGGCTGTTCCGGCTGCGCCGAGACCACCCCACGCGGCATAGGCTGTGCCCAACGGAATAGTCGCTGTGGATTTTGCAACCAGGTAGAAGCTTACGCCGGCCAACACGAGCACAAGTGCGGTCGGCCATAGCTTGGTGAATCCGTCCGTGTAGCGAATGGCGGTGGTGAAAGCGACTTCGATGCAGCCTGCAAGCAGCAAGTAGATCCAACCCAATCGTGTCTCCAGTTCAGCGTTAGCGATAGGCGGCCCAGCGTCGATCTTCTTCGCTGGTCTCGTCGTTATCGTTGTTGGCCCGCCGGTCGGATTTAGACGCGCGGACAGGTGTTTCGAGAATCAGCCTTTCGAACAGGCGAACAAAGCTCTCGATTGCGATCAGCATGGCGATCTCCATCGGTTTGGTTCGATTGAGATGACCGTGCGCCCGCCGGCCGCTTGAGACAAACGGCATTGCTTTACACAACACGTAAGATTTTGTTACATGACGCCATGTCGAGAATCCTACCATCGCTGAATGCCTTGAAGGCCTTCGAAGCGGCAGCCCGTCACGAAAGTTTCACGCTGGCCGCGGCTGAGCTGAACGTCACGCATGCGGCCATCAGCCGGCATATCCGCGAGCTTGAGGTGTGGCTCGGCACCAAGCTTTTCGTGCGCACCGGGCGCGGCGTCGAGCTTACGGAGAAAGGCGGAAGCTACGTCGCCGACATCACGCGTGGTTTCGATGTGCTCGCCGCCGCAACGGAAAGCGTATCGAGCCGTCGGCGCCGTCGTCGTCAGCAGCTTGTCGTCAGTGTCGAGCCGTCGTTTGCCGCGCTCTGGCTGGTGCCGCGTCTTGGCAGGTTCACCGCGGCCAATCCGGAAATCGAGCTGGTCGTCGACTCGAGCCATCGTCTCGTCGATTTCGCGCGTGACGAGGCGGATATTGGCATCCGCTACGGCAGAGGCGTCTGGCCGAATGTCGCGTCGGACGTGTTGACACGAACCAACATGACCCCCGTCTGCAGTCCGGCGCTCTTACGCGCGCGGCGTATCCGCGAGCCGTCGGATCTGGAACCGGGCCTTCTCCTTCAGGAAGAAACCCGCCGCTATTGGTATGAGTGGCTGAAAGCCGCCGGTGTCTGCGATCGCATCTCGCCGGAAGGCCCGACGCTCGGCCTGCATCTGACGATCCCGGCCGCGGAAGCAGGCCAGGGCTTCGCATTAGCCGACGAGGTGATCGCTGGTGATGCGCTCGTCGGCGGCAGATTGGTGAAGCCGTTCGCGATTTCGGTTGCGGAGTACGGCTACTATTTCGTCCGCGACGCCGCACGCAAGGACAGCAAGGCCATGGCCGCCTTTCACGCCTGGCTCAAAGCCGAGATCGATCAAACCGTCGACGCGGTTCGCAAGCTCGCGGCACCGGCACGCCGGCCCGCAGTGAGCAAGAAGAAGCGTTAGTCCGGCCAGATCACGCGATAGCGGATATCGTAGGCGTCGTCCGGCGTCGCGAGACGCGGTCGGTCGGTGCCGTTGCCGACGCTCGAAACATGCTCCCAACTGCGGAAGTCCGCATCGTGTCCGGGGCGCGCGCTGGTTTTGAGCACGAAAATCTGCTCAGGCGTGTTCGGCATCTTGAGCCCAACGATCCGCCACGACGATCGGAAGTAGAGATCGACGGTCCCGGAAATGACAGGGCGGCCGCTTTCGTCGCGACGGGAACCGGCGTCGAGGGTCGCGGGCATGTTGTTCTTCTCGGTGAAGAGCGTGACGCTGACGCCGTCCCCCGGCACGGCGGATCCGGGCGGCAGTTTGATCTCGAAGGCGAGGCGTGGTGGCTGGCCGTTGGGATTGAGAATTGGGCTAAACCAATAGAGCGCGCCGAACGTTGCGGCCACCAGGGCCGCGATGCCGGCGAACACGACCGGCAGGCGCAGCAGAAGTGTCTTGGCGCCGACCTTGGTCCCGGCTCGTAGCCTGAGCGTGAGCCACACGCCAAGGATCAGCCCGAGGACGCCACCGATCGGTCCGAAGAAGAAGATGGCGGCCATGCCACGCGCACCTTCGAAATCCGACACGCCGTAGTAGCCGGAGACAACAATGGCGATGGTCGCGGCAGCGGCCCATCCGGCGGCGGCACCGATGAGGCCGCCGAGAATTGCGATGAGATTGGTCATGAGAGTCCACGGGAAGCGGGGAGGACGATCCGAGCGGATCGCTGCGATCCTTGCCATGCGATCCGGCGTGCGCCTGTTCCCCAAGGAACTTCAGCCCCGGATGAGGAGCCTGCGAAGGCCTACACTCATTTTTCCGCGCTGACGATCGGCGGCAGATCCCAAACCTTGACGAGCCCGTCGAACGAGCTGGTCAGCACCTGGCGTCCATCGGGGCTAAACTCTGCGGTGTCGACCTCCTTGGTATGCTCGGCGAGCACGGCGACGGCGGCGCCCGTCGTGGCATCCCACACGCGCGCGCTCTTGTCATGGGAAGCGGTGATGACGAGGCGTCCATCCCGGTTGAAGGCGGTGACGGAAAGGATGCGCTTGTGCCCACCTTCGAGCGTGACCAGCAGCGCGCCGCTCTCTGCGTCCCAGATCTTGGCGAGCTTGTCGGCCGCTCCCGTGATCACGCGCTTGCCGTCCGGGCTGAAGGCAACACGCAGCACCGCACGCGTATGCCCGCCTTCGATGCTCTTGAGCAAAGCGCCGGTTTTGCTGTCCCAGATTTTCGCGGTCTTGTCGGTCGAGCCGGTGATGATACGGGCTCCATCGGCGCTGAATGCGGCATAGCTCACCATGCCGGTGTGGCCGCTCAAGGTATGCAGCAGCTCCCCGGTTTTTCCGTCCCAAACGCGTGCCGTCTCGTCACTCGAAGTAGTGAGTAGCAGCCGCGAATCCGGGCTGAACACGCCCCAGGTGAGATACGCTTCGTGGCCGACGAGATCGGCGATCGGCGCACCGGTCTTGC
Source organism: Hyphomicrobium sp. LHD-15 (assembly GCF_031157355.1). Taxonomy (GTDB): domain Bacteria; phylum Pseudomonadota; class Alphaproteobacteria; order Rhizobiales; family Hyphomicrobiaceae; genus Hyphomicrobium_C. The sequence continues at coordinate 272,210 of NZ_JAVIFT010000004.1, read as the reverse complement.
CGTCCCATAGCTTGGCTGTCTTGTCGTGCGGCACGGTGACGATACGCGCGCCGTCCGGGCTGAATTCGGCGTGCTCCACCATCAGCTCGTGGCCGCCGAGCACGGCGATCTCGCGCCCGTCTTTTGCGTCCCACAGCCGCGCGGTGGCATCTCGCGAGGCCGTTACGATCAAACTCGCATCAGCATTGTAGGCGGCGTGGCGCACGGCTTCCGTGTGTCCGGTGAGCTTCAGAAGCTCCTTGCCGGTCCTGGCATCCCACACGCGTGCGGTTCTGTCGGCCGATGCCGTGAGGATGCGGCTGCCGTCTGGATTGTAGCTTGCCGACCAGACATCGGCGTCGTGATCGGAGATTGTCAGCACCGAGGCGAGCTTCGCGTCGTCGGCGAAGGTGGCTCCCACCGTCAGGGCCGCGAACGCGAAAGCCACCGCACCACAGGCGGTGCGGAACAGATGCCGAGCCATCGTGCGCCTCTCCCAGCGTGCATCCGGCCCCACTACCGCGTGGGCCGTAGCGATCATTTTGTTATAATGTTCCAGATTATCTGCTGCCGGCTGACGAGCAAGATTTTTCAATCCGGAGGGAGGACAAACGCCCGCGAAACGCGGGAATTCCACCCGCGTTTGCAACAGTTCGGAGCGACTATGCTCTAAAGAATGAACTTCGAGAGGTCGGCGTTTTTCGCAAGCTCGCCGACGCGGCTCGTGACGTAAGCGGCATCCACCGTCACGGCGTCGCCGCTGCGATCCGAAGCCTCGAACGAGATCTCGTCGAGCACCCGCTCCATCACGGTCTGCAGCCGGCGCGCGCCGATGTTCTCGACCGTCGAGTTGACGAGCACGGCGGTGTCCGCGAGCGCATCGATGGCGTCCTCGGTGAAGGAGATGTCGAGCCCTTCGGTTTTCAGCAGCGCCACGTACTGCTTGATGAGGCTCGCTTCCGGCTCGGTCAGAATGCGCCGGAAATCTTCGCGCGTCAGCGCTTTGAGTTCCACCCGGATCGGGAGACGGCCCTGCAACTCCGGCAGCAGATCGGAAGGCTTCGCCACATGGAACGCGCCCGATGCAACGAACAGCACATGATCGGTCTTCACCGGTCCGTATTTGGTCGAGACGCTGGTGCCCTCGATCAGCGGCAGGAGATCGCGCTGCACACCCTCGCGCGAAACCTCGGCGCCTGAGCGTCCCGTCTCGCCGCGCGAGCAGATCTTGTCGATCTCGTCCAGAAACACGATGCCGTTGTTCTCGACGACGCGCACCGCTTCGCTTGTGATCTGGTCGTTGTCGATCAGCTTGTCGCTTTCTTCCGCGATCAGCAGGTTGTGGCTGTCCTTGACGGTGATGCGGCGCGGCTTGGTGCGTCCGCCCATCATCTTGCCGAGCATGTCCCCGATGTTAACGGCGCCCATCGAGCTTCCGGGCATCCCGGGGATGTCGAACATCGGAAGCGCCGAAGCCGTCTCCGCGACATGGACCTCGATGATCTTGTCGTTGAGCTCGTTGGCGCGCAGCCGCTTGCGGAAGGTTTCGCGCGTGGTAGGTGAGGCCGTCGGCCCGACAAGGGCGTCGAGCACGCGCTCCTCGGCATTCTTCTCGGCCTGCGCGCGGACTTCCTTGCGCTTCGACTCCCGAACCAGCGAAAGACCGACTTCGACGAGGTCGCGGATGATGCTGTCCACGTCACGGCCCACGTAGCCGACTTCGGTGAACTTGGTGGCTTCGACCTTGAGGAACGGTGCGTTGGCGAGCTTGGCGAGGCGGCGCGCGATCTCGGTCTTGCCGACGCCGGTCGGCCCGATCATCAGGATGTTCTTCGGCAGCACCTCGTCCTTGAGCGGCCCTTCGAGCTGCTGGCGCCGCCAGCGGTTACGGAGCGCGATGGCGACGGCACGCTTGGCGTCGCCTTGCCCGACGATGTAGCGGTCGAGCTCCGAGACGATTTCGCGGGGCGAGAAAGTGGTCATGAGCGGCAGCCTATTCCGTGACGAGCTTCAATCCGATGATTGAGATGATGAGCAGAGACAGGAAAACCATGCGCCAAACCGTCACCGGCTCGCCGAAATAGAGAATTCCGATTGCGACAGTCCCGAGCGCACCGAAGCCGCCCCAGGCGGCATAGGCGGTTCCGAGCGGCATGGTCGTCGAGGCCTTGGTGACGAAATAAATGCTGATCGTCGCCAGGAGCAACACGAGTGCACTGGGCAGAACCTTGGTGAACCCGTCGGTGAAGCGAATGGCTGTTGTGAAGGCGATCTCGAAGACCCCGGCGAGTAGCAAGTAGAACCAACCCATTGACGTCTCCAGTGTCAGCCTCGCGCAATGCCAGCCGCGCTTGGGAGAAAATTGCAGAGAAATTTATCGCGCATCCGAGAGATGGACCGGCGGCACGTAGCGCGCCAGTCCGCCGAGCGGCAAAAGCGGAAGCAGAATACGCCGCAGCGATCGCCATCCGGCCGAAAGGCCGAGCACCACGACCGCAAGGCCGAGCAGCGTCACCGAAAGCCGCAATCCCTCTCCGATGCTTTGGGAGAGCAGGTAGGCGATGGCGATACCGGCGTAAGCGAGCCCCGAGATCAAGAGCGCGCGCCGATCGATGACGAGCGCGACGATGCCGAGCAGCACGAACAATGCGAGGATCAGAAGGGCCTGCGCCGTGTCGATCTCGCCCGTATCGCCGGCGATGAGTGGCACCACCGCATGAACGATCATCGGGGCCGAAAGCATATGCAGCCAGAACGCGACGTCCGCGCGTCGGGTCTGTCGCGTCACGTCGCTGGCATCCACGCGAACCGCGAGTGCGAACACGGCGAGCCCCAGCACTGCGATCGGAATCGCGCTGTGCACGCGCATCCAGTCCGGCGCGACAAGATAAAGAACGCCCGCAACAGCGCAGACGATACCGGCCGCCGCAATGGCGTTGTCGATCGGTACGCGAAAGCGCCGCTCGTGCAGGAACGCGGCGAGCGCGCCGCCCAACCCCGAAAATACCAGCGTCGCGTTCTCGCCGAGGGCTGCCGCGCCGAACGAGGCTCCGACGAAAGCGCCGGCGCCCGCGAACATTGCCGCCAGCACGATCGAAGGAAGCGCGAGGCGCATATGGCGCGAGAAGAACTCCGAGAGCCCCCATGCCACGATCATGGCGAGGAATGCGAACCCGCCGCCGAAGCCGAACTGGCTCGCGAGCCCGAACAGCGCCGCGACCAGCAGCAGAACGCCGATCGAGACGAACACGTCGTTGAAACCGCCGATCAGCCGGAACTTTTCGTCGTCGGGATCGGCTGCCCGCTCGTTGACATCCACATGCCTGGGACCGCGCTTTACGAAGTCACGCAATCTCGCGGCCTGATCGGCATCGATGATGCCTTGCGCGACAGCCGCGTCCAGTTGCTCGTCCCGTATCATTTGGAATCCAGTGTTTCGACGACGAGGTTGGCATTGGTGTAGACGCAGATCTCGCCTGCGATCGCCATGGCGCGGCGCGCGATCTCTTCGGCCTCCAGCGGCTGGTCGAGCAGCGCGCGCGCGGCTGAGAGCGCGTACATGCCGCCCGAGCCGATTCCCATGACGTGATGTTCGGGTTCGAGCACGTCGCCGGTCCCCGTGAGCACGAGCGTGATGTCGCGGTCCGCGACGATCATCATGGCTTCGAGCCGGCGCAGGAAGCGGTCCGTGCGCCAATCCTTGGCGAGTTCCACCGCCGCCCGCATCAGTTGCCCGGGATATTGTTCGAGCTTGGCTTCGAGCCTTTCGAACAGCGTGAACGCATCCGCGGTTGCGCCGGCAAATCCGGCGATAACGCCGCCTTTACCGAGTTGGCGCACCTTGCGGGCGTTAGCCTTGATTATGGTTGCCCCGAGGCTTACTTGCCCGTCTCCGGCGATCACGACTTTCCCGTTCTTGCGTACGGTCAGGATGGTCGTGGCATGCCACGAGGAAGTGTCTGTGGAGCTGTTCGGGGTCTGGGACATGGGACCTGGCGACGCGGTTGAAAGGATCTGCCCGGGCTGGGCTTAGCCCACTGGAACGGGACCCCTGAAGCTGATAGACGCTTGGGTTCGTGAAGGCAATATTGGCGGCGTGCAGGCCACCCGCCCAATCGAGGACACCCCGTGAAGCGGCAAGCCAGCATCGCCCGCAAGACCAAGGAAACCCAGATCACCGCTTCGGTCGATCTCGACGGCACCGGCGTGTTCGAGATCTCGACCGGCGTCGGCTTCCTCGACCATATGCTGGAGCAATTGGCCCGCCACGCTTTGATCGACATTAAGCTCGAGGCCAAGGGTGACCTCCACATCGATTTCCATCACACGACGGAGGACGTCGGCATCGTGCTCGGCCAGGCCGTGCAGAAAGCGCTCGGCGACAAGCAGGGCATCACCCGTTACGCGGACGTGCATCTTCCGATGGACGAGACGCTGACTCGCGTCGCCATCGACGTCTCGGGCCGCCCGTACCTCATCTGGAAGGTCGCTTTCTCGCAGCCGAAGATCGGCGAGATGGACACCGAGCTGTTCCGCGAGTGGTTTCAGGCATTTGCTCAGAACGCCGGGATCACGCTCCACATCGAAACCCTTTACGGCGAGAACAACCACCACATCGCCGAGACCTGCTATAAAGGCTTGGCGCGGGCGCTCCGGGCCGCGATCGCGCTCGATCCGCGCCAAATTGGCCGCGTGCCCTCGACGAAAGGAATGCTGGCCTGATGCTCGGGTCGCTTTTGCATTTTGGAACGACGCGCGTGGCAGCGTTTACGGTTCATGAGCCGCAGGAGACAAGCGGCACCAGGCTCGAGCAGGCAGAAAAGCTTGTGTTCGTCGGTGACGGCTTTTCCTGGCGCGCGGCCTTCTTCTCGCCGCTTTATCTGATCGTGCGCGGCGAATGGTTGGCCCTTGCGGCTTATGCGGGTGCAGCCGTTCTTGCGCTCGCTGTCCTCAACCTGATCGGCGCATCGTCCGATTGGTACGTCTGGACGTGGCTGCTGCTGAACGTCGTCACCGGCTTTGAGGCAAGCGAGATCAAGCGCTGGTCGCTTGGCCGCGCCGGCTGGCGCGAAGTTGCGACCGTCAGCGGATCGAACCGGGAGGAAGCCGAGCGCCGTTTCTTCGAGGCCTGGCTGCCGTCGGTCGTCGAGAGCCCGCTGCGCGATCCGTCCGATCCCCATTTCAATCCCGCCGAAGGTGATACCGCCTCGCGCATCGAGCACGGTCTTCGCCGCTTCTCCCAATCCCTTCGCACCAAGTTCGCCACCAGACCGTGATCGGCCTGAAAACAAAGATCTTCCATGCAGCGCGTCGTCATCATCGATTACGGGTCCGGAAACCTTCACTCGGCGGCCAAAGCCTTCGAGCGCGCGGCGCGTGAAGCCGAGGCGAACGCCGAGATCGTCGTCAGCGCGAAAGCGGAAGATGTGCGCAACGCCGATCGCGTCGTGCTGCCGGGTGTCGGCGCGTTCGCCGATTGTAAGCGTGGTCTCGAAGCCGTTCCGGGCATGCGCGAGACGCTCGAGGAGGCCGTGCACGGCCGCGGCCGCCCGTTTCTCGGTATCTGCGTTGGGATGCAGCTTCTGGCGTCCCGCGGTCTCGAGTTCGAGGTGACGGACGGCCTCGGCTGGATCGACGGCGAGGTGCGCGCGATCGAGCCGAACGATCCGACACTCAAGATTCCGCACATGGGTTGGAACACGCTGGATGTGGCGACGCCGCACCCGTTGCTCGCTGGCATTCCGACCGGCGCCAACGGGCTGCACGCCTACTTCGTGCACTCTTATCATTTCGTGCCGAAGGATCGCTCGGTCGTCGTGGCGGAAACCGGCTATGGCGGGCCGGTGACGGCCATGATCGCCAAGGGCAATGTGGCGGGAACTCAGTTCCATCCCGAGAAGAGCCAGACCCTTGGCCTTGCACTCATCGCCAACTTCCTGAAGTGGACGCCCTAAGGCGCTGCCTTGTCCTACCAGGACGGGAGACGGTAAAACGCCGGGTGGACGCGGCACGGTCCGCCGTCTATGAGCAATCCAAAGCAGATACGGATCTCCGCTCATGACAAACGCCGCCGACGCCCGCGCTCGTCTCTACGACATCATCAAAAGCAAGTCGTTCGTGCGCGGCCACGTCGTACTCGCCTCCGGCAAGGAGAGCGACCACTACTTCGACATGAAGCCCTCGATGTTCGATCCCGAGGGCGCGGACCTTCTGGCTGAGCTGATCTTCGCGCGTCTTGCTGGCATCGAAGCCGACATCGTCGGCGGCCTCGAAATGGGCGCCGTACCGCTGATCACGCCGATCTCGATCGCGAGCCGCCGCGCCGGCCGTCCGCTGCCGGGCTTTTTTGTGCGCAAAACCGTGAAGGATCACGGCACCAAGAAGCTGGTCGAAGGCCTGTCCGACATCAAGGGCAAGCGCGTCGTGATCGTCGAGGACGTGACGACGACGGGCGGCTCGGCGATGAAGGCCGTCGAAGCGCTGACTGCCGCTGGCGCTACCGTCACCCTCGTGATCTCAATCCTCGACCGCGAGGAAAACGCCGCGAAGCTTTACGCCGACGCCGGCATCCCCTTCGCCTCCCTCTTTAAGGCGAGCGATTTTCTGAACGCGTGACGTTGCCGGAGCGGCTGAGGTGCGCCCCACAGTGGCAAAGCGACCACCGCGTGAACGATCTGACTCTGCTATGATTCCATGCGAATCAGCCCGTGCTTCCGCGGTTTTCCGATAGGAAACACGGCAAAGCAAAGGACCACCCCACGCCGGGAGACGCAATGTCAGGCGATTGCCGACTGGTCATCATTCGCTGGCAGGACAGCCGCCAACCGTGCGGCCAGTGGCGCTATCTGTCGTCCCTGCCGGAGCAAAAGGCCGTCGAGGTTGCCTCCGTGGGCTGGCTGATAACGGACACCGACGAGGTCAAGGTTCTGGCCCAGAACATCGGCGATCTCGGCTCCCCCCAAAACGCACAAGCGAGCGGGATCATGACGATACCCACTCGCTGCATTCTCTCGATCGAGACACTAACGGAGATCGACGGACCTAACGTCTCTGTGGGTCCGACGGATTTTGCTGACCGCCGCGCTGGTTCGGCTGGCTCTGTTGGCCCTGCTGCTGCCGGTCACGATTTGAATTTTGATTCAGAACCGAAGCCGCGAGAGCTTGAACCTCTTCTGGCGTAACGGATTTTGGGTTCTGTTGGGCGCGTTGAGCGATGGCCGCGACCTGAGCCGACGTCTTCTCATTGGACGACATAGGGAACAACTCCTCTACTGACCAAACGAGCCGCGGCCTGAGCTGAATGATCTAGTGCCCGGACGCGACACGGCATCTAGCGCCCGCGAAAGTTGCCACCGCAAGTTAAAGCGACCCGGTAAATCGGATATCCACAGATTTGCTCCGACGGCTGAGAAGATGCCCAAATCATGGGCAAAACTCACCTGAGCGGTCCTCACGAGCCCTTCAGACCCATCTCCATGTCCCGGAAGCGCTGGATCTCCTCGCCCTCGCCGAACTCCTCGAGCTCGAACATTTGCCTGAGCTCGATCTCGCAGTCCTGGTAGTGCGGCTGCGGAAAGCGCTGGAACCACGTCAGCGCCTCTTCCGGTGATTTGACCTTGATCATCGTGTAGCCGGCGATGACTTCCTTTGTCTCCGTGAACGGGCCGTCGATCAGAATCCGTTTGCCGTCCTTGTATTGGAGGCGCCAGCCTTTCGACGTCGGATGCAGACCGTTGCCGTCCACGAGCACACCCGCTTTTTGTAGCTCCTCGTGATAGTCCGCCATCGCCTGAAACATGTCCTCTTTCGGCATCACGCCGGCTTCCGAGTCCGCAGAGGCCTTCACCAGGATCATGTATCGCATGGGCTTTCTCCCTGAACGTTGCTTTGCGCGGGCCGCCTTGCACGCCCGCTACCGCGAAACGACGAACGGCGCTTATGGAAGCCGACATTTTTTTCGTGACCAGCGTAGCAGCCAACTGCCCGCGCAACAAAAAGGGAGGCCGGAAGGCCTCCCCGACGTGTTTTCTGAAATGACTGTCCCGGACCTGATCCGGGATGGGAACCGGTTTTCGGCCAGAAGCACGTCCAACGACAAAGTGCTTCCCGAAAATGCCTGTCCCGGACTTGATCCGGGATGAGCACCGGTTTTCGGCCAGAAACACGTCCAGCAACAAAAAAGGGAGGCCAAAAGGCCTCCCTTGGAGCGAATACGGGGTGCGGGGGATGGGGAAGCACCCCGGTACCGCTCAAGACGCGAACGTGACGCGTGTGCCCAAACTCAGCAGGCTTCCGCGAACGGCAGCTCCGGCTCGTCCGTGCCGGGCTTTGCCATCGGGAATGCGATGATGTTGGTGTCGCCGCCGGTCTCGACGCCGCCTTGGCGCTGCTTGAACCAGCGGATCGATGTGTTGGTCAGGATCGCATCCTCCTTCACGCGCTGGATCAGGAGGCCGTCCTCGCTGTCGAGGATGCGCATCAGCTTCGCTTCGATCGCTTCCTCGCTCTCGGTGGTGCGCACGTACCAGGTCTGCTCGAGCGGGCGTGCCCAGCTCTGTCCAGCCGCCATGATGGCCTGGGCGACGACGTGCTTGAGGAGGTGGGGCTTGGCGAGATCGTAAGAGATGAGATAGGTGCGCATGGGGCTCTCCGGGGGCAAAGAAGAGGGTGTTGGACGCGGTGAGAACGTAGGGAGAACGTGGCATGAGTCGCTCACCACGTCTAGAGTCCGTTCGAATTTTGTTCTCATGAGGGAGGAGACACGGTCGAACCGTGGCAGTGGTTGCCGAGGCAAGCGCCGTCAGGGCTTCTCGTGAACCTGGGAAAGATCAAAACAAATAAGAGAAATCAAAGCAATAAGGCATATTGCTGCATGTGAAACGTTAGCCGTTGACCGCCTAGCTAAAAAGCGGCAGCTGGTCGGGATGAGGCGCCTTCGAGTGGCGGACATGCGCGCCCGGGTCGATCCGATCCGACAGATACGGAAAGCGCGCCTGGAACAGTTCGAGCGCCTTGGCGCGGCTCCCTGCGAAGCGTTCCTCCTGCCAGATTTCGTAGAGGCGGCGCGGATCGCACTCGTATCGCTGGATGAGATCGCGGCGGCGGATCTTGAGCCAGCGCGCGATCCAGATATCGACGGCATCAGCCTCCGTCAGCGACGGACGCACATTGCGGGACGAAACTGCGTTGCGGGATGCATTCGGCATGATGTTGAGACGCACTTGACGCTACGAGCGATTAGCTATTCATCGGGCGCGAAGACAGCAATCTTATGGCGGCCCGCGCCCTGCGACAGCGCCGCTTGAAGGAGCCGACGTGATCCTATTCCCCGCCATCGACCTGAAGGACGGCAAGTGCGTCCGCCTGAAGCTCGGGGACATGAACGAAGCCACCGTTTTCAACGACGATCCGGCCGACCAGGCTCTGTCGTTTGAGAAGCAAGGCTTCGAGTATCTCCACATCGTCGATCTCAATGGCGCGTTCGCAGGCAAGCCGGTCAATGCCGGCGCCGTGGACGCCATCCTGAAGGCGATCACGATGCCGGCCCAGCTCGGCGGCGGCATTCGCGATATCGCGACCATCGAGGCCTGGCTTACCCGCGGCATTCGCCGCGTGATCCTCGGCACCATCGCCGTGCGCGACCCGGCTCTCGTGCGCGAGGCCTGCAAGCTGTTTCCGGGCCGCGTCGCCGTCGGCATCGACGCCAAGGGCGGCAAGGTCGCCGTCGAGGGCTGGGCGGAAACGTCGGAGCTTACCGCGATCGAACTCGCACGCCGCTTCGAAGATGCCGGCGTCGCCGCCATCATCTACACCGACATCGAGCGCGATGGCGTTTTGAAGGGCCTGAACCTGCCCGCCACTGCGGAGCTAGCCCGCGCTACCTCGATCCCGGTCATCGCCTCCGGCGGTCTCGCCTCGATCGACGACGTGAAAGCGCTGCTGACGCCGGAATACCGGATGCTCGAAGGTGCCATCACCGGCCGCGCGCTTTATGACGGCCGCCTCGATCCCAAGGAAGCCCTGGCCCTGCTAGCAGCCGCATAGGGGCTCTAGTCTCCTCCGCCTCCACCTCCATCGCCCCCGCCGCCGTCATTTCCCCCGGCGTCGCTGCCGTCTGGATCGTTTTCCTCGACGAGCAGAGCTCCTCCGGAGTCGCGACCAGCCGCGATCAGTGCGTTGACGTAGAGCGCCCGAACGGCGTTGTATTGCGGATCGGTCACGTCGGTCTCTTTGTACCGCTGTCGGAGCGCCTCCAGCTCGCGCCGCGCCCATGTCCGCTTGAGCATGGCGCCGATCCCGACGACCAGGAAGCTAGCGGCACAAAGGCCGAGGAACACCGGACCCCAGCCGAGAAGAGTGTCGAACCCATTCATGTCAAAATGACCCCGCCCTTGTGGCGTCCCGCAGGACTATGATACCGGGACGCACCTTGCCGCGCACCGCGGACCCATGCAGTAACGGCCGAGACAATGCTGAAAACCCGCATCATCCCCTGCCTCGATGTCAAAGATGGCCGCGTCGTCAAAGGCGTGAACTTCGTCGACCTGATCGACGCCGGCGATCCCGTCGAGGCTGCAGCCGCCTATGACGCAGCCGGCGCCGACGAGCTTTGCTTTCTCGACATCACCGCCTCCCACGAAGCCCGCGACGTGATCTTCGACGTCGTCGAGCGCACGGCCGAGCGTTGCTTCATGCCACTCACGGTCGGCGGCGGTGTGCGCACGGTCGATGATATCCGGAAGCTCCTGGAGGCCGGTGCCGACAAGGTCTCGATCAACACCGCCGCCGTCACCAACCGCCAGTTCGTGAAGGAAGCCTCCGAGAAATTCGGCGCCCAGTGCATCGTCGTCGCCATCGATGCCAAGCGCGTCTCTGCGGAAGGCGAGCCGCTGCGTTGGGAGATCTTCACGCATGGCGGCCGCAAGCCAACCGGCATCGATGCCATAGAATTCGCGAAAGAAGTCGTGAGCCTCGGCGCCGGCGAGATCCTGCTGACCTCGATGGATCGCGACGGCACGAAATCCGGCTTCGACATCGAGCTGACACGCGCGATCTCGGATGCCGTCGCGGTGCCCGTCATCGCGTCCGGTGGCGTCGGAAATCTCGATCACCTGGTTGCCGGCGTCAAAGAAGGCCACGCGAGCGCGGTGCTTGCGGCCTCCATCTTCCACTTCGGAACCTACACCATCGGCGAAGCCAAGAAGCATATGGCGGAAGCCGGCATCGCCGTGCGCGGGGCCTAAAAACCTTTCCGTCAGCGGGCCTGGAACGGCCGCCGCAAAGTCTTCGCCAACGCACGCAGAAACCGCGGTGCAGCCCCCTCCTGCGGAGCACCGTCCGCACCGGACACGTCCTGCTCGCCGAACACGTGATCGGCGCTGTCGTAGATCGCAAAGCTTCCCCGCCCGCGCGTTTTGACGCGATAGAGCGCGAGATCAGCCTTTTGCAGCAGCGTGTCGGTGTCGCCTCCGTGGGCGGGAGAGATCGCAATCCCCACGCTGGCGCCGATGCGTGCCGCGGAGCCGATGCCGCGATAGGGCGCACTCAAAGTTTCGATCAGTCGGCGCGCCAGATGACCGGCTTGCTCCGGGCGTGAGAGCCCGGTCTGGATAATGGCGAATTCATCTCCGCCGAGGCGTCCGGCAACTCCCCGGTCGCCCAAGATCGCCAGCATGCGTCCGGCCGCGGCTTTGAGTACGCTGTCACCGGCGGCATGGCCGAGTGTATCGTTTACCTGCTTGAAATGGTCGAGGTCCACGAGGTGCACGGCCAGCATCTGCCCCGCGTCGAGAGACGAGGCGATCTCGTTGAGCCTGTCGCGAAAATGACCACGGTTGGCAATCTCGGTCAGCGGGCAATGCCTAGCGAGCCACGCGATGCGATCTTGCGCTTGCGTCGTTTCGGTGACGTCCTCCTGCGTATCGACCCAGCCCCCGTCTGCCATCGGCTGGTAGGTGACGAGAACGATGCGCCCGTTCCTCAGGTGCTGCAGGTGGGAAAAGACTTTGCCTCTCGCGAGCGCGCGTGTGTGCGCGTCGATCCAGCTTTGCTGGCGGATCAGATCAGAGTCGGTTTCCGAGAGATCGTTTCGTGCGCAATGAAACGCGATGATCTTCGCGAGCGGCGTCCCCGGCGCCGTGATGCTTTCCGTCAGCCCGTAGATCTCGCGGTAGAGCGCGTTGCAAACCACGAGGCGGCGCTCTGCGTCGAACATCGAGAGGCCACGCGCCATATTGTTGACGGCGATTTCAAAGGAGGACTTGAGACGTGTGGGCGTGTCGGTATGCCGGACGAGAGCCTGCGCGTCCGCTTCATCGGGTGCGTCGTGAAAATGCTCGACGGCCACGAGGCTGTGGGAAGAAATCACTTCGAAACTCCGGCAATAAAATCAACGCAGTGGTAAAAACAATTTCGATCAATAGCCTCCACTATCGGCCTCTTCGTTGAATGGCGCATTAATCGATTGCACGCATCGCCCGACCAATCGGTGATGTAGTTGCTCCGACCTTAACGAGCGCCAACCCCAGGATGAGATCAGTCCGGAGTTTTGTCGGGGAACTTGCAGAGGTCGCGGATCAGGCACTCTGGGCAGAGCGGCTTGCGCGCCTTGCAGATGTAGCGCCCGTGAAGGATCAACCAGTGATGGGCGGGCACGCCATACTCGGGCGGAATTTTCGCCAGGAGGTCGGCTTCCACCGCGAGCGGCGTTTTGCCGTTCGAAAGGCCGATGCGGTTCGAGATGCGCAGCACGTGCGTATCGACCGCCATCGTCGGCGCTCCGAACGCGACATTCATCACCACGTTGGCGGTCTTCCGCCCGACGCCGGGCAAGGTCTCGAGGGCGTCGCGGTCGGCGGGAACCGTGCCGCCGTACTCCCGGATCAGCTTCTCGCTGAGCAGGATCACGTTCTTCGCCTTGGCGCGGAACAGCCCGATCGACTTGACGTGGTCGCGCACAACGTCCTCGCCGAGCGCCAGCATCTTTTGCGGCGTGTCGGCTTTCTGGAACAGGGCCCGCGTGGCCTTGTTCACACCCGCGTCCGTCGCCTGCGCCGATAACACGACGGCAACCAGCAGCGTGAACGGGTTGGTATGCTCGAGTTCACCCTTGGGCTCGGGGTTGGCGGCCGAGAAGCGGCGGAATATCTCCGCGATTTCAGCCGGGGTGAGCTTGCCCCGCCCGGCCCGGGCGCGCGCTGTAGGCGGTTTGGCCGTGATTTCGGAGACGGCAGCGGTTCGTTTGGATACGGACATGCGCTTTGACAACATTGATCCCGCGAGTAATTTCAAGGGATGGATGATAAAGGACAGGCCGCTCCGGACGCGAGGGTGTTTCGCGCCATTCTCCACCCCCACCGCTCGCTGGGGCCGCGGGGCTTCATGATCTTGATGCTCGCGATTGGCTCCGTGAGCTTCGTGATGGGGATGGTGTTCGTGTTTCTCGGGGCCTGGCCGGTCTTCGGCTTCTTCGGCCTCGATGTCCTTCTCGTCTACATCGCCTTCAAGCTGAACTACCGCGCTGCGCGCGCCTATGAGCTGGTGGAGCTGACGCCGGAAACCCTGAAGCTCACGCAGATATCGGCCTCCGGAAAGAGCCGCAGCTTCGAGTTCAATCCCTATTGGGTCCGGATTCTGTTCACCGAGCGCCCCGACGGCGGCAACCACCTGAAGCTCGTCTCTCACGGCCGCGAGCTGGAATTCGGCCGCCTCTTGAACGACGACGAGCGCCGCGACTTTGCCGAGGCCTTGCGCGGGGCTTTGGAAACAGCGCGTCTCGGACCCTCGGGTTCCTAGCACCTTCCGCCAGCTAGGCCTTTGGCCCAGCCAGTTGCCTTCCGAAAAACAAAGGTCGGGAACGCCCCCCGGCGCGCCCGACCTTTCCCCCGTCAAACCCTCAAATCGCTTCAGGTGCCTTCCAGCCCTGAAGCGAAAATACTAGACGTCGGCCTGCTCCTTGTCGGCGCGGGCGAGCGCCGGAATCCGGGGCTCTGCAATCTCGCGCTCGCGGCGGCGCGGCTGCGGCGGCTGGAATGCGCGGCGCGCATGGAATTCGCAATAGGGCAAGCCGGCGACTTTGTTTTTGCCGCAGAAGTGGAAGTCGGCAGCCTGCGGGTCTCCGATCGGCCAACGGCAGCTGCATTCGGTGAGCGTCTGGATCGTGCGGCGCTCTTTGAGCGGGATCACAAGTTCTTCCACCGAAGGCGTAAAGGGTTCGGCTTCCGGCTGATAGAGAGCGCGGAGCGCGGGATTGCCCTGGGGTGCAAAGCGCGTCTTCTGCTGCATGCGGCGCGCCGTGGCGGCGTTGTTGGCGCGGGCACGAGGGCGGTGCGATTTCATGCGCGAGGTGGTGGCGCGTCCCGAAAGGCCAAGCCGATGAACCTTGCCGATCACGGCATTGCGTGTCACACCGCCGAGACGGCCAGCGATTTGACTTGCAGACAAGCCTTCGGACCAGAGCTTCTTCAAAAGCTCAACCCGTTCATCGTTCCACGCCATAGTCGGTGCTCCTCAAAGCATAAGCTTTCCGGGCCAAAGACCCAGACAAGCAGGCGCGCGAGAAAAGAGGCGGCGGCTGAGCACGGACGGCAGGGTGCGAAGAGCGCACACACGCCAAACGTGAGCAGAACCACGACTGCTCGCAACGCGAACTGAAGATGACGCAGGAACTAGAGCAGGCCAGCGGGGCGAGAGCCGCGCACATACAAGGCCCGAACGCAGACCAGACATACCGGCCAGGAAAAACTGGAGACCGGCAACACGAGACAACCGCAATACAACGCGAGATGTCGTGTCTGGATCCCGTTAACCTACAATAACTTGATTTTCTTGTACAAGCAGGCCCTTCAAGATCAGGGGCGTTGACACGGGACAAGTTGCCCGCTCGCCACAGATTGAGTCGCGGCCCCCCGAAAGCTGGGCGTCCGGGCGCCTTTCCCCGATATTATTAGCGGATGCGTTCGTGTTGAACGCAGATAAGCATGTGAAGAAGCGCGCTGGAATTGCCCGATCGCTTCACCCGCCGCGCCAAGCCTCTGCTCTATAGGCCCGTTCTGGAGGCCGTCCGTTGACTTTAGGGCCTCATGCGCGTATCACGCCTGCTTCGCGTGGCCGCCGGGAGGGCGGCTTTCGTCATTTTGGGGGAGCGGGATGGGCGAGATGTCCAAACCCCTCACATCCTCGACCGCTAAAAACGCGGGTCCTTCGACGGGCCCGTCACCTGCGGTCATGGGCACCTACGCGCGCCAGAATATCGTATTCGCCCGCGGCGAAGGCGCTTGGCTTGAAACCGAAAACGGCGAGCGTTATCTGGACTTCGGCTCCGGCGTTGCCGTCAATGCGCTGGGCCACGCGCACCCGCGCCTCGTCGCGGCGCTGACCGAGCAGGCGGGCAATCTCTGGCACACCTCTAACCTCTATCGCGTCGCCGGCCAGGAAAAGCTGGCCGAGCGCCTGGTTGAGGCGACGTTTGCCGATAAGGTTTTCTTCTGCAATTCCGGCGCCGAAGCCTGCGAGGGCGCCATCAAGGCTGCGCGGCGCTATCATTTCGTATCCGGCAGCCCTGAGCGCTGGCGCATCATCACCGCCGAAGGCGCCTTCCATGGGCGCACCCTGACGGCCCTCGCTGCAGCCGGAAATCCCAAATACCTCGAAGGGTTTGGCCCGGAAGCCCCGGGCTTCGATCATGTCCCGTTCGGCGATCTTGCGGCGGTTCGCGCCGCAATCGGCCCCGAGACGGCCGCCGTCATGGTGGAGCCGGTCCAGGGTGAAGGCGGCGTCCATGTCGGTTCCGCCGACTACCTGCGCGGCCTACGCGAGATTTGCGATGAAGCCGGCATCCTGCTCGTCCTCGACGAGGTGCAGACGGGTGTCGGCCGGTCCGGCAAGCTGTTCTCGCACGAGTGGGCCGGCATCACGCCTGACATCATGGCTGTCGCCAAAGGCATCGGCGGCGGGTTTCCCCTCGGAGCGGTGCTCGCGACCGAGCGCGCGGCGGTGGGCCTCACGCCCGGGACGCACGGGTCCACGTTCGGCGGTAATCCGCTGGCCACCGCGGTCGGCAGTGCGGTTCTCGACGTCGTTCTGGAGCCGGATTTCCTCGAAAGCGTGCAGCAAAAGGCGCTCCGTTTGCGCCAGAGCCTCGCGCGCATCCAGGATCAGTTCCCGTCTCTCGTTACCGAAGTGCGCGGCCAGGGCCTCCTGACCGGCATCAAGGTCTCGGTCGCGCCGGCTGAGGTCGTCGCGGCAGCGCTCGCTGAGCGGCTTCTGGTCGTGGGCGCGGGCGACAACGTCGTGCGCGTGCTCCCGCCCCTCACCGTCGCGGATCACGAGATCAGCGAAGGCGTCGATCGCCTGGCCCGCGCGCTGAGCCACCTCTCGAAATCGATAACCTGAAAATAAACCCCGGATCTGGAGCCGGCCCACGCGCCATGGCCAAAGCACCCGCTATTCGACATTTCCTGGATCTCGACGAGATCGACGGCAAGACGCTGCGCCGCATCATCGATGCTGCCCATGCCATGAAGGCGGCGGGCAAGCGTGTGCCCGCGAAGCTCAGGCCCAAGGGCATCGAGGACGACGTGCTGGTTCTCATCTTCGAGAAGCCGTCGACGCGCACGCGCGTTTCGTTCGATGTCGGCATGCGTCAGCTCGGCGGCCAGACCATCATGTTGAACCAGAACGATCTGCAGCTCGGCCGCGGCGAAAGCATCGCCGACACCGCGCGCGTGCTCTCGCGCTACGCCGACGTCATCATGATCCGCGCCAACAGCCACGAGACCCTCCTGGATCTCGCCAAGCACGCCAGCGTGCCGGTGATCAACGGCCTGACCGACAAGTCGCACCCCTGCCAGATCATGGCCGACATCATGACCTTCGAGGAGCGGCTGGGATCGATCAAGGGCCGCAAGGTCGCCTGGGTCGGAGACGGCAACAACGTCGCCGCGTCCTGGATGCACGCCGCCGCCAAGTTCAATTTCGAGCTGCGTGTCGCCTGCCCGGAAGCTCTGCGTCCGACCGACGACGTGGTCGATTGGGTCCGCCGCGAGAAGGCCCAGGTCACCATCATGACCGATCCGGTAAAGGCCGTCCGTGGTGTCGATTGCATCGTGACCGACACCTGGGTTTCGATGGGCCAGACCGACGCGGCACGTAGAAAGCAGCTTCTGAAGCCGTACGCGGTCGATGCGGCGCTGATGGCGAAAGCCGACAAGGACGCCATCTTCATGCACTGCCTGCCGGCCTACCGGGGCCACGAGGTGACCGAAGACGTGCTCGAAGGCCCGCAGTCCGTCGTGTTCGACGAGGCTGAAAACCGCCTGCACGCCCAGAAGGCCATTCTCGCCTGGAGCCTCGGCGCCGTCTAAGCGCCGGGCCTGTCGCAAGAGGTTGCCCCCCGAAGGGATCGGCCATTCTTCCCAGCTTCCCGAAAAGGTGCTGTAAGAGCACCTCGCGGGACGGATGGGGAGGAATGCGTGGAATGACTCTAAATTCGATCGTCGCCTGGGTCCTGATCTTCGGGCTCGGCCTTGCGGGCGTGTACTACGCCGCCGGAACCCAGGAGCCTTTGGCCCTTCTCGCGTCTGCCGCGTTCGTGAACCTGCTGCTCGTCGCTGTCGCCATCTCCGAACGCCGGTCGCTCGGGCGCGCCGGCGCGTCGCGCAGCAAAATCGAAAGCGTGACCGCCCGCTACATGGGGCTGATCTGGCTTTGGGGCGCGGCAGCCTTGGTGCTCGTGTACGTATTCGTGCTGTCGTGGCGCGAATGGCCGCATTTCTCGGCGGCGTTTGCAGGCGCCGGCGTGCTGGCTCTTGGCTTCTCCGCGTTGCTCGCGAAGGATGCTGCCGCTAGCCGCGAGGACGCCACGATGCTGCGGCTCGGCCGCTATCTCGCCATCGGACAATTGGTCGGCATGATCGCCACGCTGGCGGGTCTCGCCATCGATCCGGACAAGGAAGTTCTCTATCCGGTCGACGCCGACTGGGCCGGGAACGGAATTTTTGTGTTTGGCGCTCTTGCGTTGGCGATTGTTTCCGCACACGCTTTGATTGACGGAAACAAGAATTCCTCCTAGTCAAGAAGCTCGCATGAGCATCCACCAACAAGGCGGCGGATACGCGCCAGGAATTTCGTTGCGGCCACTTCTTCCGTGGCTGCTGCTGGCGTCTGCCCTGAGCATAACCCTGATGGTGCTTGGCGCCGGACGCGGGGACCAGTTCCTGCCGTCGCTGTCGGCCGGCCTCTTGGTCGCCCTGGTCATCGGCACCGGCCTTGGCATCAACTCACCGCTGTGGTCGCGCACCGCTCGGCCCGCGACGACGGCGCAGGAAGGATCCGCGACCATAAAGGAAGCGCTCCGCTGCAACGTGTGGCTGGCCGCGCTCGTCTACGCCTGGGGCGCCTCCGCGCTGTTCGCCGTCTATTCGCTGTCTGATGTCTGGTGGCGCCACGCCTTCCAGTACGGATCAGGCGCCGCACTCTTCGCCGCCGGCCTCGGCATCTATGGCTATCGTCTCGGCCGGGCGAGAAATCTGGCGATCCCTCCGCTTTATCTCACGGCCACCCATGGCCTCGCCGCGGCGGGCGGCCTCGTTTATCTCATCGGCGGCGGCAAGCTCGACACGACCAAGGGCGACTGGGCGGCCAACGAGGTGTTCCTCTGGGGCGGCATCGCGATCGTCGTGCTCTGCGTGATCTCGACGGTGACGCAGACGCGGCTCATTCGTTCTTGAACTGCGCCTTTCGCTTTTCCACGAAGGCCGCCATCCCCTCCTTTTGATCGTGGGTCGCGAACAGCGCATGAAACGTGCGCCGCTCGTAGCGGATGCCTTCCGCAAGCGTCGTCTCGTAGGCGCGGTTCACGCAATCCTTGGTCATCATGGTGGCGGTGAGCGAGTTGGCGGCGATCGTCTCGGCGGTCTTGAGGGCGTCTGCGAGAAGGTCGGCGGGCGGCACGATCCGCGCGACGAGCCCGGCGCGTTCGGCCTCTCCCGCATCCATCAGGCGTCCGGTCAGGCACAGCTCCATCGCCTTCGATTTCCCGACGGCCCGGATCAGGCGTTGCGTACCGCCCGCGCCCGGCATGATCCCGAGCTTGATTTCCGGTTGGCCGAACTTGGCCGTGTCGGCCGCGATGATCAGGTCGCAGCTCATCGCAAGCTCGCATCCGCCGCCGAGTGCGAAACCCGCCACCGCCGCGATCACCGGCTTACGACAGCGCGTGATGCGCTCCCAGCTGGCGATGAAGTCGGATTTGTAGGCCTCGATGTAGGTCTTGGCCTGCATTTCCTTGATGTCGGCGCCCGCCGCGAAAGCCTTTTCCGATCCGGTCACGACGATCGCGCCGATGCCCTCGTCCGCCTCGAACCCATCGAGGGCCTGGTTCAATTCGGTGATGAGCTGGTCGTTGAGTGCGTTGAGCTGGGCGGGCCGATTGAGCGTGATCAGGCCGACACGTCCGCGGGTTTCCGTGAGGATCGTCTCGAAGGCCATGGCGCACGCCCTTTCGTGGATTGCCTCTAGCGTTGGCACGACGGGCAGAAGAAGCTCGACCGTCCGGCTTGTATGCTGCGTTGCACAGTGCCCCGACAACCGGGCGTCACGCAAGGCTCGCCTTCGCGGCCGTACACCTGGAACGACGTCTGAAAGCTGCCGGTCGCGCCATCGGCGTGCCGGTAGTCCTTGAGCGTCGATCCACCGGCCTGGATCGCCGCGCGCAGAACGGCTTTGATTTCGGTGACAAGCCGTTCCGCCTGTGGGGTCGAGCGGCCCGCGCGATCGGCAAGAACGCTCGCGCGCCGCGACGGCTTGAGCCCGGCGCGGAACAGTGCTTCGCACACATAGATGTTGCCGAGGCCGGCGATGATGCGTTGATCGAGCAGGAAAGCCTTGAGATCGGTTTTGCGCCCGGCCGCGCGCTGGGCGAGATAGGACGGATCGAGGTCGTCCGTCAGCGGTTCGACGCCGAGCCCACGCATCAGCGGATGGGCAGCCAGTTCGGTCTCGGGTATCAGCAGCATGTAGCCGAACCGGCGCGGGTCGAAGTACGCGACGCGCCCGCCATCGGCCATGTCAAACACCGCATGCATGTGCTTCTCGCCGGCTGCGACCGACAGCTCGTATTCGCCGAGCAGCAGCGGTTTCTCCGAAGCCTTCCCCTGCACATGGAAACGGCCGGTCATGCCGAGGTGCATGACGAGCGCTTCGCCGGTTGAAAGGTGCGCGATCAGATACTTGGCGCGGCGCACGAGGCGGTCCACCCGCGCCCCCGAAAGTCGCCGCGTGAAGTTCTCGGGAAACGGAAAGCGGAGATCGGCGCGGTTGGTCGAAACGCTCGCGAACGTGCCGCCGAGCAGCACCGGCTCGAGCCCCAATCGGACGGTTTCGACCTCGGGCAGCTCCGGCATGCGTTCAAGCTCCTCCCACCAACGATACGGTGTCGAGCCGAGCTAAGGATTTGTGAGCGCGAGAGCAAGCCCTGTCGTGCATCTGCCGCAGGTAAAATCAGCGTACGAGGAACAGCGGCCCTTCGATCGTCTCGGCGATCTGGATGACGTCAACCTCGTCCGGCGCAAGTAGACCGCCGAAACGGGCGATGACGAAACCCGCCCCTTCGCGGCGGATCATGCGCGCCACGTCCTGCCGCTTGTTGAGCATCATGTCGATGACTTGAAACTTGACGCCGGAATGGGAGCCGAGCGCAAGCCGGATCTGCCCCTCGATCCAGTCCTGCCGGTCCTGGTCCTGCTCCAGCAGCCACAGTTGCGTTTCCCCGCCGGTGGCAGACGCAATCCGCTCCGCCGCCCGCATCATCGGAACCACGCGCTCGAGTTCCTCAACAACGGCAATCACCGGGCCTTGCGTGCGCCGCGCCCTGGGGCCGGTGACGACGACGCCGGTTGTCGCGATCACGGAATGGAAGAGGTCGGCGAGGCCGGCTTCCGTGCCGCGCGTAAGCGGCGTACCGACCGTGACCACGTTCCACGGGCCGTTCTCGGCGCACGCCTGCGCCAGCGCACGGACCGGCTCTTCGCGGATCACCCGCGCCTTCGCTTTCACGTCAGCCGCGCGGGCGCGCGCCAGCACCCGCCGGTGTAGCGCGGATGCATGCGATTGCATGTCCTGGGCGAGCGCGTTGGCGCTCATAGCGCGCGTGCTCCGGCCCGAGAGCGAGATTTCTCGGGCGAACGGCAGCTCGGCGAGATCGAACAGCTGGCGATCCTCGATGAACAGGCTTTCGATTTCAGATTGGAAGGCCTGCGCGAGGCAGACGGCGGCATCGACCGCGACCTCCTGCGGCTCGCCCGAAGCGCCAAGCCAAAGTACGACGCGCCCGCGCTGCTCGTCCGCTTGCGCGACATGCATGATCATGTGGCGCTTCCTGCCGCAGCCCCGTCCTTGCCGAGCGAGAACGAACGCGCCCGTTCGGCGAAGCTGCGCAGGCGCGCCTCGATCCGCCCGTTGACAGTCTCAGCCGGAAAGCGCCCGTCGGCCCCCCTGTCGCCGGCTTCGAGACCGGTGACGAGCGTCAGCGCCTCGTCGATGGTTTTCACGGCATAGATGGCGAAGCGCCCATCCTTCACCGCCTTCACGACATCCTCGCGCAGCATCAGGTGCTGGCGATTGGCGCGGGGAATGACGACGCCTTGCGTGCCGGTAATGCCGCGCGACGCGCAGATGTCGTAGAAGCCTTCGATCTTCTCGTTGATGCCGCCCACGGCCTGCAGTTCGCCGAGCTGATTGATGGAGCCCGTCACCGCCAGATCCTGGCGGAGCGGCGTGTCGGCAAGGGCCGAAAGCAGTGCGAGCAATTCTGCGGACGAAGCGCTGTCGCCATCGACGGCCCCATAGGACTGCTCGAAAACCAGCGAGGCGGCGAGCGCGAGCGGAACGTCCTGTGCGAAGCGTCCGGCGAGATAGCCCCACAGGATCATCACGCCTTTCGAGTGCACGGGACCGCCGAGGTTGACCTCGCGCTCGATGTCGGTGACGCGGCCTTGGCCGAGATGCACGCGAGCGGTGATGCGTGCCGGTCGCCCGAAATTGAAACCGGCCTTCTGAACCAGCGAAAGCCCGTTGATCTGCCCGACCTTTGTGCCCTTCGTTTCGATCAGAACGATGCCGCGCTCGACGGATTCGAGAACGTCGTCGCGGATACGATTTGCGCGCCGCGTGCGCTCTTCGAGCGCGCGCACGATGTCGTCGGCGGTCGTAGTCTTGCGGGTCTCGCCATCGGACCAGTAGTCGGCTTCCCGTACGATGTCGGCGATCGGACCCACTTCGATCGAAAGTTTGTCGCTGTCCTCGGCGATGCGCGAGGAAACCTCGAGCAGTCGCGCGACGCCCGCAGCGTCGATCGGTTTCAAAGAATGCGTCTCGACAATCGATGCGATGAGCTGCGCGTAAGCCGCGTCGTTGTCCTTCGAGCGATCGAGCGTCTCGTCGAAGTCGGCCTGCACCTTGAACAGCTGTGCGAAGCCGGGATCGTCTTTGTGCAGGCGGTAGAAGAGATCGGGCTCGCCGAACAGAACGACCTTGATATTGAGCGGGATCGGTTCCGGCTCGATCCTCTCCGCGCGTGTCACGCCGTTTAGTCCGTCGGACGCCGCTTCGATGTTGATCTCGCCGCTCTTGAGCGCCCGCTTGAGTGCGCTCCAGGCCGTTGGCGAATTGACGATGTCGCGCGCGTCGATCATCAGCGCGCCGCCGTTCGCCCGATGCAGCGCTCCGGACCGGATGAGCAGGAAATCGCTGAGAGAGCCTTGCGCGGTTTGGATGTGTTCCGTGTGCCCGCAAAGATTTGCGGCCGTCGGATCGAGGGCTTCCGAAACCGGAGCCCCGGCCTTGGCGTCCTTTTGCGAGACCACCACGTTCACCAGGTAGCGGCGGAAGCGGCCGTCCTGTGAAAATGCATCTTCTGAAAGAGCACCGGCGCGCGAGCCGGGTTGCGCAATCAGGTGCGCCGCGTTCTCGGCGAGATCGCTCGCGGCCTCGGCGAGAAAGGCTGCAATTTCGGGAAGATCGGAGAAGGCTGCGCTGAGCTCGTCGAGCGCGTCCTCGATGGCGTTCTGCGAGACGTCCTGGTTAAGCGCCGCGAGCTGCGTGCGCCGGCGCTTGTCGGCCTTCGGCGCGTCCGAGAGGATGGTTTCGAGTTCGGATTGGAGCAACTTGATCCGGCTTTCGACATCGCGCCGCATCGTTTCCGGAAGCTGGTTGAAGACCTCCGACTTGACCACCTTGCCGTCGTGCATGGGGGCCATGCCGAAGCCGAGCGGCGTGCGCAGCACGGCGATGTTCTGCTGGGCGGCCTTCGCGTAGACCGCATCGAGCGCGTCTTCGCGCGTATTGCGGAACTCCTCCTCGATGGCGCTGCGCCGGGCTTTGTAATCTTCGGTTTCGAAGGCGACCGGCAACGCAGCCGCAAGCTCGCGAAGCGCAGAAACGAGGCCTTTGCTCAGCGCCGCGGCACGGCCGGCCGGCAGTGCGATGGCGCGGGGGCGGCGCGGATCGGAGAAGTTGTTGACGTAGATCCAATCGGAAGGCGTTTCCGAGGCAGCGGCAGCTTTGGCGAGGTGGGCGCGCACCGCCGTGCTTTTTCCGCAGGCAGGCGGGCCCAGCACGAAGATATTGAAATCACGTGCTTTTATGCTTAGGCCGAAATCCAGCGCCTTGAGCGCGCGATCCTGGCCAATGAGCCCTGCTGCAGGCTTGAGATCGGCGGTCGTCTTGAAACCGAGCGATTTGCCGTCGACGGTGCGGCGCAGGTCCGCAGCTGCAAGCGCCTGAGCTCCGTTGCTCGCCTGCAGGGCCGGGACTGGGACGCTCGTGGCGGTATCGAGCTTCGCCGTTTCGTCTGCCGCTGGTGCCGGCGACGGGGTCGACTTGGACTTGGAAAGTCGCTTGAAGAACATGGGGGCTGAAGCCTCACGTGGTCATGAGATCGAGGTTCAAGGTAATGCGGAGAGCGTGGCGCGGATAGTCCGTGATGTCAGGACGCGACAACTTCGAACAAAAGTGCTTCCGGAAAAGTGTGCAACGGTTTTCCGAACAGAAGCACGACGCTAGAGCGATGATTGGGTAGAGAGTTTGGGTCAACTTGAGGGCAAAGTGGTGTCAGTCCCCAATGGCAGTTCGATGACCGGCGTAGAGGACAGTGTGGAGAACGTAGCGGCGGGGGTTGATATTCCACCAACGTCGCTCGGCGGGCCGCAGTCGCAGATCGCGCGCGAGATTTGCCGCGGCGTCGTGCGCGTTCTCGCAGCCCATGGCCTTGCCGCGATTGCCGAACTACCTCTCCCGAACGGGCGGCGCGCCGACGTCGTCGGCGTCGGGCCGGACGGATCGATCTGGATCGTGGAGATCAAGTCGTCGATCGAGGATTTTCGATCCGACCACAAATGGCCGGAGTACCGGGAGTTCTCGGATCGGCTGTTCTTTGCCGTCTTGCCGAGCTTTCCGGTAGAGATCCTGCCGGTCGAGGCGGGGCTTGTTATCGCGGATCGCTACGGCGGCGAGATCGTGCGCGCCGCGCCTGAGATCCGCCTCCTCGCGCCGAAGCGCAAGGCCATGACCTTGCGCATCGCCCGTGCCGCCGCGTCTCGGCTTTGCGTGCAGCTCGACCCCACTCTACCGGCCGAAATCGGCCTCGGCATCACTGACACCTAGACAGGCGTTGGACGCTTCTTGTCTTGCTCGAGCCTGAGATTTCTACCGGTCTTCGTGAAGCTTCTTCTTCACCCTGCTCTCGCGAGAGCAAATACCGCGACGCACGTCTTCAGCCGTGCAACGGGTGTTCTCGAGCTCTTTCTCGAACTGCCTCTCGATCAGGTTCGGGACGTACCTGTCGTTTCGTGACTCGCGATCGATATCAGCGTTTGTGCGATCGCTCGCAGGGTCCGCATACGCACTCGCGCTGGATACGGCCAGCAGTGATAACAATACAACTACCACTGATGATTTATGTTTGTGCACGGATCACCGCTCGATCTCAATCACAGATCATGAGAATGCTCCCTCAGGGCGTATCTAGTGTAGGGGCGTATCATGACCAAGATGTGGGGGCGTATTTCTTTCCTGGTTGCCGCATTGCTCTACGCGACACCGGGGTGGTCACAGTCGAGAGATCTCAACATCGACGAGCGCAACGATCGCTACGTTCCCGACCTTGTCTCGCAGCCCACACCCCCGGCACCTCAACCCGTCAAGAAACAAGAATACGTCTTCGTTCCGGTCGAAGAAAAGCTCACCGAGGCAGAGCGTGTCGTAATCTTCAATAACCGCAATCCCAACAAGATGATGTACGTCCCGCCGCCGGGAGCGGAATCGCTCAAGGCCAAGCCTATCCTGGACCTTGCTAAGATCCCGACAACCCGAACGGTGATGCAGAAAGTCCCGATCGTCACGGCTGCAGCAGCCCAATCCGCGCAGAAGAAGCCGACCGTCAAGCTCTCGCTCGAAGTCGCAGAGACGTTAGAGAGCAATGCGTCGAACTCACCGACGAACGCTGTCTCCGACAGCACCACGGCTGTAACACCCGGCATTGTGATCTCCATCCCGACATCGGACGAAAGCCTGGGCTTCAAGGTGTCGGCATCGCTGACGAGCCTTCGCTACGCCGAACTTGACGACAGCAGCGGAGATACCGCGACGTTTGCCGCGTCCATGAACAAGACCCTCGCCAAGCATCGCTGGGCCGAAAACAAGGAGGTTCTGACCTCGGAGTCTCTCAGTCTCACGGCGACGAACAACAACAACTACGATGAGGGGCTTGGAGATTGGCTGTCCTCGAACGTCGTATTGCAGGCGAGATGGGGTCTTTCCAACATCCCGATCTCAAATAAAATCTGCGGCAAAGGCTTGTGCAACAGAGCGCAGGCCTCTCTGACCGGCGGCCAGAGCTTTGCGGCCAATGAGGCATCGAGCAATACCTTTGCCTTGCTGGCGACCGAGGGCGACTTCGAGACGCCGTGGAAGGCTGTGACACTGAACGTCTCGGCAAGGCTCAGGGGCCGCCACTACGCCGAGCATCCCGAGGATCGCTCGGATCTCGTAAGCACCGTCGCGGCGGCCCTCAACTGGGGGGTGACGGACGAAGCAACTTTGAAGTTCGCTGCGACCTACCAACGCCAGGATTCATCGCTCGACGCCGCCAATTGGGATGGCTTTATCGGAACTGTGAGCTTGAACCTGGAATTCGATCCCTGTCCCGCCGACAAAAAGAAATAGGCCGGGAAACCCCGGCCCACTCATTGGACACACGCCATTTAAACGACCCGCCGCGTGGGCGCGTCTACTTCGGCGCGCGCTTGGCGAGGATGCGCTGCAGCGTACGCCGATGCATGTTGAGCCGCCGCGCCGTCTCGGAGACGTTGCGGTTGCACAATTCATAGACACGCTGGATGTGTTCCCAGCGGACCCTATCCGCGGACATCGGGTTCTCGGGCGGCGCAGCTTTCGCGTTGTGGGGCGCGAGCAGTGCGTCCGTCACGTCGTCGGCGTCCGCGGGCTTGGCGAGATAGTCGACCGCGCCGAGCTTCACCGCCGAGACGGCGGTCGCGATGTTGCCGTATCCGGTCAGCACGATGATGCGGGCGTCCGGCCGGGCGCGCGTCAGCTCTGCGATCACGTCGAGTCCGTTTCCGTCCTCGAGCCGCATATCGACGACGGCGAACGCGGGCGCATGCGCTTTGATGAGATCGATGCCCTCGGCCACGGAATGTGCGCTTCGGACTTCAAATCCGCGCAGCTCCATGGCGCGGGCGAGGCGCTGCAAGAAAGGACGATCGTCGTCGACGACGATCAATGAGCGGTCTTCTGGCAGTTCGTCCTGCCGAAATGATAGATCTTCAGTCACCACCGCGTACCTCCCGATTCTTGGGATTTATATTAGCCGAGGACGCCGTGCAAAGGGCAGATGCAATCTTTGGCGTTGCCTAACGGGTTAAATCTTATCGGCAATCATAGTGAACGGCTCTGCAACGGGCGCATTGCTGCGCTGCACGTGGTCGAATTCCTCATACAAGTCGTCAGATGGCATCGGAAATCGGATCTCCGGGCGCGGGAGGCTCGAGACGCCGGGTTGGAAACGGCGCATGTCCTTCTCGGGCTTCTGGCATGGCCTCGAAGGCCGTCCTCGGCCAGGTGATGCGCACCATGGCGCCGTGCTCGGGTGCGGCCCGGTTGTCGAAATGGAAACGCGCCCCGGAGCGTTCGAGCAGCGTCTTGGCGATGAAGAAGCCGAGCCCAAGCCCCGAGACTTTGCCCCCGTTCCGCTCCTTGCGTCCGGCCGAACGCGTTGTGACGTAGGGCTCGCCCAGATTGTCGATCACCTCGGGCTTGAAGCCGGGGCCGTCGTCGGCGATCAGCACGACCACCGTCTGCCCGTCCCACTCGGCGCTGATCTCGACCCGGCTTTCCGCGTAGTCGGCTGCGTTTTCAATGAGATTTCCAAGCCCGTAGATCACGCCGGGGCGTCTGAGCCCGGTCGGCTGCCTCGCCTCGGGGCCTGCGGCTGAGGAGGAAGGCGTGGCGCGGATCTGGATCCGCGCACGCCCATCCAGGTAAGGAGCCGCCGCCTCGTGCAGCAATTCCTTGACCGTGAGTGTGGCGTGCAGCGGGTCCTCGTCCGGCGGGTGCCGCGTGAGCTTCTGCAGGATTTCGCGGCAGCGCTGGGCCTGGCTGCGCAGGAGCAGGATGTCTTCGCGGTGGGGGCTGTTCTTGTCGATCTGCCGGTCGAGCTCGTTAGTGACGAGGGTAATCGTAGAGAGCGGCGTTCCAAGCTC
This sequence comes from Hyphomicrobium sp. LHD-15, assembly GCF_031157355.1. Classification (GTDB taxonomy): domain Bacteria; phylum Pseudomonadota; class Alphaproteobacteria; order Rhizobiales; family Hyphomicrobiaceae; genus Hyphomicrobium_C. The sequence continues at coordinate 244,455 of NZ_JAVIFT010000004.1, read as the reverse complement.
GTGCGCCGCGGCGGCCGCAAGGCCGTCGAGCGCATGCAGCTTCTGCTCGCGCGAAAGCACGAGCTCCGTGGCCGCCAGCGCCGCCGACATCTGACGGCCCTCTTTCGTCAGCCGCCAGACGTAGATCGCAAGGAACGGCATCGAAGCGGCCACCGCCGACAGGATCCCGACTTTGTAAAGCAGGGGATGGGTCAGCGGCGGATCGAGATACCAGGGCAGCGGTTTCGCGTAAAAGGCCAGGAGCGCGGTGCTCGCAAGCGCCAGCACGCCGAGCCCGATGGTATGCCCGAGCGGCAGCGTGGCCGCCGAAACCGTGACCGGGGCGACGATGAGCATGGTGAAGGGGTTGTCGATGCCGCCCGTAAGGTAGAGCAGCGAGGCGAGCTGGATGATGTCGTAGGCCAAGAGCGCAGTTGCGAAACGGAGCGAAAGGCGGTGGCGCGCAGGATAGCGAATGGCAAGGAACACGTTGACCCAAGCCGACACGGCGATGATGGTCAGGCACGCCCCGGCGGGCAGATCGAACCCCAGCCAGAAGTACACCACGCAGAGCGCGAAGATCTGCCCGAGAACGCCGAACCACCTGAGGCGCACGATGGTTTGCAGGCGGAGCTGGCTGTCGCCGCCGAAGGTAAAATTCGGTTCGAAAAATCGAGGAGTATTTCCTGGCACGGCCGGACCGTTTCTTGAATTGAAGTTTGAGTTTTGGGGACTTTAGCACGCCTTGCAAGCGGGCGTTGCCTGATCCAGATAGGGAATGCACCTTCGTCTGCCCGGGAAAGCGCTGAACGACAAGATAATCGCTCGGATGGGCTGGTAAAACCCTGCTTAAGTGGATTGGCAATGCTTGATATCGCCCAGCACCGGGCTCCGGGCGACGCCCGCGCCGAACCTCCCGTGATCGTTCGCGACTTGCGCAAGGTGTATGGCGACGTCGTGGCCGTCGACGGGATCACGTTTTCGCTCGAAGCGGGCACGGTAACTGCCCTCCTTGGCGGCAACGGGGCTGGCAAAACCACGACGATTTCAATGCTGATGGGGCTCATCGTCCCGACCTCCGGCGCCGCGGTGGTGTTTGGCGCGGATATGAGCACGGACCGGCATCAGGTCCTCCATCGCATGAATTTCGAGAGCCCCTATTCCGACGTGCCGATGCGCCTCACCGTGCATCAGAACCTCGCGATCTTCTCCCGGCTTTATGGGGTCGTACGCTTCGAAGAGCGGATCCGCGAGCTCGCGGCCTCGTTGCGGCTCGAAGAGTTTTTACATCGCCCCTACGGTAAGCTGTCCGCCGGCCAGAAAACGCGCGTGAGCCTGGCCAAGGCGCTGCTCAATACGCCCGAGCTGCTGCTGCTCGATGAGCCGACGGCGTCGCTCGACCCCGATACTGCCGACTGGGTGCGCTCGCGCCTCGAGGAGTATCGCCGTCAGACCAACGCCACCATTCTGCTCGCGTCCCACAACATGAGCGAGGTCGAGCGCATGGCGGATCGTGTGATCATGCTCGACAAGGGCCGCATCGTGGCCGACGAGACGCCGGGTTCGCTGGTCAGCCGCTTCGGCCGCGAGACGCTCGAGGAGGTGTTCCTCGATATCGCGCGTAACGGCCGCGTGCGCGACGCGGAGAAAGCATCATGATGGCGCTGCGCGAAGCCCAAACCGGGCCCAGAGCTTCGGCGCGTCGCATTCACGCGATGGTGCTGCGCCATTGGTATCTGCTGCGCTCGTCGGGGCCACGCGCGCTCGAAATGGTGTTCTGGCCGCTGGTGCAGATGCTGACCTGGGGCTTCGTCCAGGTCCATCTCGCCCAAACCACCAGCCTCGCCGCAACCGCGGCCGGCCTTTTCGTGGGCGGCGTTCTGCTGTGGGATATTCTGGCGCGCAGTCAGCTAGGCTTCGCAATGGCGTTCCTGGAGGAAGTCTGGGCGCGCAATCTCGGCCATCTGATGATGAGCCCGCTCCGTTCTTGGGAATTGATTTCGAGCCTCATCGTCGTAAGCCTGATCAAGCTTGCGGTCTCGATGGTTCCGGTCGTCGTGATCGCCTACCTGATGTTCGACTACAGCCTGTTCAGTATCGGCCTGCCGCTGGCCGCTTTCTTCGCGAACCTGGTCATCACCAGCTGGTCGTTTGGTCTGGTCTCGACGGGCGCGGTGCTGCGTTACGGTCTCGGCGCCGAGAACATTGCCTGGCTCATGACCTTCCTGATGATGCCGCTCGCCTGCGTTTACTATCCCGTGACCACGCTTCCCGTATGGATGCAGCCGTTCTCGTGGGCGCTGCCGCCGACCTACGTATTCGAAGGTCTCCGGGCGATCGTGCTGCACGGCGAATACAGGGGTGACCTTATGCTCTGGGCTTTCCTCTTGAACCTCGTATACCTTGCGGCCGGCGTCGCGCTGTTCCGCTATTTGATCGACAGCGCCCGCACCGCCGGCACGCTGGTCCACATGGGCGAATGAGCGAGAACGAGATGACGAAGAAAAAGCCTTCCGAAACGAAAACCGGTGCCGCCGCGCCCGCCGCCGGCGCGTCTCGCAAAACGCTGCTGCTTGCGCTCATCGTCGGCTTGGCTGCGGGCGTGATGACGGCCGTGTTCCTGCTCGCCGTCCCGAACCCTTCCGGAACCGGCCAGGTTTCGACGACCGGAAAAGCGCTGATTGGCGGCCCCTTCACGCTGACCGACGCAACCGGCAAACGCGTCACCGACAAGGATTTCGCCGGCAAACCGATGCTCGTCTATTTCGGGTTCACCAATTGCCCCGACGTGTGCCCGGCCGGTTTGCAGGTCATTGCTGCGGCGCTGGATCGTCTCGGCGACAAGGCGAAAAGTGTAACGCCTCTCTTTATTACCGTTGATCCTGAGCGGGATACGCCCGAGCTGCTTGGCAAATATGTCGCGAGCTTCCACTCCGGCATCGTCGGCTTGTCAGGCTCGCCAGAAGATATCGCAGCCGTCACCAAAGCCTATCGGGTCTACGCGAAGAAGGCCCCCGACGCAGAGCGTCCCGGCGAATATAACGTCGATCACAGCTCGTTCATGTACCTGATGAACGCCAACGGCGAGTTCGTAAAACATTTCCCGCATAGCGTGGACGCCGGGCAGCTCGCGGAAGAAGTGGCGAAAGTTTTGTGACACCGCACGGTATTTAGCCAATCGACTCGAATCAGTGCATTCTCGCCACGGGGATGCGCAAAAAATCAAACATCGTTTACGTTTCGCGGCGATCCGCCGCGCACGTGGCCATTCGGCTAATGCCGCCTGACGTATATCAAGAAGAGGTGGTCGGTAGCGGCGTTGGTCGCGACAAGCCAAGCGCACGAGAGCGGGGGATCGACTGTGCTTTATCATCTCTATGAAATGAGCCACGTGGCTCTGAGGCCGGCGCGCGCCGTTGCGGAATCCATGCGCTACCTCTTCGAAAGTCCGTTCAATCCATTCACCCATACGCCAGTCGGCCGTCACACCGCCGCGGCTTGTGAGGTCTTCGAGCGCACCACGCGCCGATATGACAAGCCCATCTTCGGCATCGAGACGACAGAGATCGATCGCCGCGCGGTGGCCGTCACCGAGGAGGTCGTCTGGCAGCGGCCCTTTTGTCGCCTGATCCACTTCCGCCGCGATTTGCCGGCCGAGGAGTGCGCGGCTCACCCACGCATTTTGCTGGTGGCCCCGATGTCCGGCCACTTTGCGACCTTGCTGCGCGGTACGGTGGAAACGCTGCTCCCTCATCACGAAGTCTACATCACCGATTGGCAGGATGCGCGCAGTGTGCCGCTCGCGTCAGGCCGCTTCGCGCTCGATGACTACATCGACTATATGCGCGAGATGCTGACGTTTCTGCGCGGCGACGTGCATGTCTTCGCCGTCTGCCAGCCGTCGATCCCGGCTCTCGCCGCCGTATCGCTGATGGAGGAGGACAACGATCCCAACGCGCCCTTGAGCCTGATCCTCGCCGGCGGGCCGGTCGACACCCGCGTCAATCCGACGGCCGTCAACAAGCTTGCGGTCGAGAACGGCACCGACTGGTTCAAAAGCCATGTGATCACCGCTGTTCCCTGGCCTTACGCGGGAGCTGGCCGCAGCGTCTATCCCGGCTTCCTGCAGCTTTCGGGGTTCATGTCGATGAACCTCGATCGCCACACCAACGCGCACAAGGATCTGTTCCTGCACCTCATCAAGGGTGACGGAGATTCCGCCGAGAAGCATCGCGAATTCTATGACGAATATCTCGCGGTCATGGATCTCACCGCGGAATTCTATCTCGATACGATCGACGCCGTGTTCGTGCGCCATGCGCTGCCCAATGGCGAGCTGACCCATCGCGGCCGACGCGTCGATCCGAGCAAGATCGAGCGCACGGCGCTGATGACCATCGAGGGCGAGAAGGACGACATTACCGGCGTCGGCCAGTGCCGCGCTGCGCATGATCTCGCGACCGGCCTTTCAAGCGACCAGAAGTTTCATGTCGAGTGCACCGGCGTCGGTCACTACGGCATCTTCAACGGTTCGCGCTTCCGCTCGGAGATTGCGCCGCGCATCGCTCAGTTCGTGAGAACGTTCGATCCTCGCGCCGAGATGATCGCGAGACAGCCCGCAGTTTCGCGATTGTCGTCTGTGCCGCCCGTCGTGGGCTTCGATCCCGCGTCCGTGGCATTCACGTTTTCGCCCGCCAACGATCTTCTCCCGGGCATGTACACGCCGCCTGAGATCATACCGCTAAAGAGTTGACGCTGGGCGCGGCCCCAAGCCTCAGGGAATCCAACCCTTGTCGAGGTCCATCGCCTGGCGCCCTTTGGACGCGCCGTCGCGGTCGAAGTGCACCGCCGTCCAGGCGAGATGCGTGCCCGCTTCCTCCGACGAGCGCGAGCGTAGCGTGACGAGCGCGCTTTCCTCGGCTTCGAGCGCCATCGGCGTCTGCAGCGGGAAGTAAAGCTGCTCCCAATGGGTGCGCGGTGCGTCGGGCGCCGTGGACAACGTCACGCCGGGAACGAGCTCGGCGTCCCACCAATAGGCAAAGCCGTAGATCGTTTGCGCCTGGTCGAGTTTCCAGGAGGCTTCGCCTTTGCGGCTTCCGCGCGTATCGGAGCCGAGCGCAACCTCGTCCCACACCTTCGCGACAGTGCCGCCCGACAGCAACTCGTCGGCGGTGAAGCTGCGCACATACGCATTGTTCAGGCTCATCGTGCGCGCAACCGAAAGATCGATCCCGAAGCCGACGCCATCCCAGACGGTCAACTCCTTATGGATGCGATCCGAAATGACCGGAACCACGAACTGGCGGATTCGCGCCGGGATCATCACGCCGCCGTCCTTCAGATGCCGCCGGCGTGCGTCCGCAAGCGTATCGATGATGTTTTCCTCGAGCGCGTAGTTCCCGAGCGTCTCCGAGACGACGAGATCGACGCGCGGCGGATCTTCCATCTCCGTCGAGTGGCACGGCATGAGATTGCAGGCCCTGGCGCGATTGGCGTTGAGGGTCGCGGCAGCCACGCCCGCAACCTCCGCCGCTTCGTATAGAATGACTTCGCGCGCGCCGAGCTTTGCGGCCATGAGGCCGATGAGGCCCGTTCCTGCGCCGATGTCGGCAACGACGGTCTCGCCCTTCTTGATGGTGCGGGCGAGCGCGTCGTGAAACGCCTGATTGCGGACGTGGTCGGCGATCAGCGTGCGATGATATTCGATGCGCATGGGGTCGGTCTTGTTTCAGACCGGCTGGGCAGCCCGGTCTGCGAGAGAGGTTGACGAAACCGGGTCTGTGACCGGTGCCGTTGTGTACCTGAGACCGCGGTCTTGTGCAAAGTGCAGCATCGCCCGTTCGGCGAGCGCGGTAATGGTTAGCAGCGGATTGACGCCGAGCGAGCGCGGGATCACCGCGCCGTCGATGACGTAAAGCCCGTCGTGCACGGCGGTATCGCCGGCGCCGCTCGCGCCCGAGAAAACCCGGCATTTGTGATCGACGACGCCGTCGCTGCGGTCGCGCCCCATGCCGCAACCGCCAAGTGGATGCGCGGTAGCCGGCTGGTGGCCCATGACGGTGCCCGCCAGCGGGTTCTTGACGTAAGAGCCGCCGCTGGCCGTGACGAGCTGCGAAAGGATCGCATCGAGTCGCGCGTAAACCGGCTCGTCTTTGGCGCCAGGCCAGGCGAGCGAAAGCTGATCGTCATCGAGCGAGAAGCGCCCGGAAGCGCTATCGTGCGAAACCGCGAAGAACGTCTGCAGGCTCGCGAACGGCCCTTTGTAGACGCCGTTGACGAGGCTCGAAAGCGCTCCGAGCAGGCGCCCGTTCGGCAGGAACATCACCGGCAACACGGAGGCGAATGCAGACGGCAGCGCGCCTTCCTGCACGTTGAGTTCGTTGGCGAGCGTTTCGGCGTCGCGGATTTCGAGCTGGGCGGAAACGGCCGCGCCGATTTCGAGCCCGTCCACCTTCGACGGATGCCCGACACCCACGCCGTTGACGGGCGTCTTCGCGCCGTAGCCGAAGGCGATGATGTCGCCGTTGGCAGAAAATCTCTGGCCGAGACGATCCGAAACCGAAAGCCCCGCTTCCCGCGAGCGCAACAGAATCTCGGTGGAGCCGAGCGTGCCGGCCGCCAGCACGACCACCGGTGCTTCGATCTCCACGTTCGGGCGGCTGCGGTCAGGCCCGACCACGCGTGCCGAGACGCGCCACAGTCCGTCGGCACCCTTGCGAACGGTATCGACCATGAGCCCGGTAAACGCCTCCGCGCCATGCTGCACGGCATCCGGCAGATAGGTCATCGCGACGGTATTTTTTGCCCCGACATTGCATCCCGCGCAGCAATCGCCGCACCGCGTGCACGCCGATTGCCGAATGCCGGCCGGGTTGGTCGTATCGGCGAAGCTCACGGCGAGCCGCGACGCCACCGGGCTCACGCCGATGGCTTTGCCGGCTGCCTCCAGGACTTTGTACTTCGTCATTTCGCTGGCGCGTGGATCGGCGGCAGGCCGCAGCCATTGCTCGGCGCGGCGATAGCCCTCGTCCATCAGCCCGTCTTGCGCGATCTGTCCGGGCCATGCGTCGTCGGCGAACACGCGGCTGTCCGGGATCAGCGAAACGCCCGCATTGACCAGCGATCCGCCGCCGAGCCCACAGGCTACCAGCACGTGCATGTCGGTCCCGAGCCGCACGTCGTAGATCGCTTGATCCGACCCGGTGCGGAAGCTCTTGCCGCGGACCTGAAACTCGTTCTTCAGCTCGGAAAATTTTTGCGGGAATTCGCCGGTCAGGATTTCACGGCCGCGCTCCAGCACCGCGACGCGCTTTCCTGCGCGCGCAAGTCGGGATGCTGTAACCCCGCCGCCATAGCCCGAGCCGACGACGATAACGTCGTAGCGTCCCTTGAGGGCAGAAAGCGGAAGGCTCAGTCTTGACATCGAAGTCCCCGTCTGACGCAAGCAGTCTGACACGAAGTGCCCGCATCCCGTCGTCCGGGCACGGCAAGCCAACGAGCCTGCCGTTCCGTGTGGTCCTCCGCTGTTCCCCGCGTGACGTGTCCCAGCGGATGGTAAATGTCGGCAAGCGCCATGGGCGCCCAGTACCGAGGGGGTACTCTCCTGGGCTGGCGAGCGCAACGCGACCCGGTCAAGTTTCCCGCACTTCCCAGGAGAGGGTGGCTTCCGTGTAACGATAATCGCGGTTTTCCGAGCCCGGGATGGAATTTCGACAAAATCGATTGTTTACTCACAGCTCCTGATCGGCGCCATGGGCCCGGGCTCTCCGAGACCCGGCCGGCGCGCACCGCCCTGCGGCGGCGTGTTCCGCGTCATTCGGGAACAAACGAGGCTGTAGCTCAGCGGTAGAGCGTCCGGATTTATCCGGGAGGTCGAGGGTTCGACTCCCTTTAGCTTCTCCAGCGGCTAGCTCATTGGGTAGAGCACGAGACTGTTAATCTCGCTGTAATGGGTTCGAATCCCATGCCGATCGCCTCCAAGCGATCTCCAATTGATGGGAAGCCGGTCGTTGCTCTGGCCCAAGTTTCTCTCTCAAAGCTTCGGCCGAGAGAGTGAAGCGGAAGGCAAGCGTCGAAGCGCTCCGCGCCCGCGCGGATACCGCCTCGCGGCAGAGCCGGATGCATGCGCGTTGCAGCCTTGGCCATTCCTTCGGGGACAGTCTCGACTGCGCGGGCGGCCTAAGGCCGAAGCCGAGGGGCTCAAACGTGGGCCCGCGTTTTCGTCGTAGCGTAACGGCCGGCGGCCTGCCGCAGCCCGGTCGCTAGGAATTGACTAACCAGCACGGTCGAAATCGATACGACACACGACGACGATTGAATAACACCTGACCTCGCCTTCCGCAGCCCATCCTGTTTCTGGAGTTTCCCATGTCCCGCCTGAGTATTTGGACCACGGCTGTCGTGAAGGACGACGAGCGCGCCATTCTGCGGCGCAATGGACGCTTCGAGAAGCTGCTCGAACCCGGCCGCTTCATCGAGTTCGATCCGTTCCAGCAGCTCGCGGTCGAGATCTTGAAAATTCTCCGCGCCGAGATCGCGCCCGAGAAGGCGCTTCTGCTCGCCAAGACCGAGCCGGACATCGCCATTGAAAATTTTGCCATCGTGCAGCCCGGCCCGACCGAGGTCGCCATCGTCTCGATGGACGGCGAACCGAAGCACCTCGTATTGCCGAACACCACGCGCGCATTCTGGAAGACGCTGACGGCGATCGATGTCGAGGTCATAGATACGGCGTCCGCCTTGCGCGTCGAGAAGCGCCATCTCGACAAGCTCGACGTGAGCCGCGCCGGCAACTCCGTCGTTTCGACGATCGTAGAGGCGAACCAGGCGGGCCTTCTCTTCGTCGATGGCGTGCTGACCGAGCGTCTCGGACCCGGCCGCCATGCGTTCTGGGCCGTTGGCCGCAACGTCCGCATCGTGACGATGGATATGCGTCCCCAGCCGCTCGAAGTGACCGCGCAGGAGATTCTGACCAAGGACCGGGTCGGCATCCGCGTGACGCTGACGGCTTTCACGCGCATCGTCGATCCGGAGATCGCAGCGGCCGCGAGCAGCGACGTCAACGCCACGCTCTATCGCTACATCCAGTTCGCGATCCGTGAGGCCGTCGCGACGCGCACGCTCGACGACATCCTGGCCGCCCGTCATACGATCGACAACGAGGTGCGCGCCTACGTGACCAATCGCGCCGGAGCGCTCGGCGCTGAGATCGGTGAAATCGGCGTCAAGGATGTCATCCTGCCGGGCGATGTGCGCGAGCTTCTGAACAAGGTCGTCGAGGCCGAGCGGGTCGCCAAGGCGAACATCATCCGCCGCCAGGAGGAAACGGCCGCTACGCGCTCGCTGCTCAACACGTCGAAGTTGATGGAGAACAATCCGCTTCTACTTCGCTTGAAGGAGCTCGAGGCGCTGGAGAAGCTCGTCGAAAAGGTGGGCCGTATCGACTTGCACACCGGCGCCGGTGGCTTCGATGCGCTGCTTTCGAACCTCTACAAGCTCGGCGACCAGAAAGCCGCCGAGCAGAAGTAGTAGTGGAACGGGTTACGGTTAATTTTTTCGGCCATTGAAATCGCGGACATCCGACGCGATATCACGCTCGCGCATGTGTCGCGCACTCTGGAGGATAAGGTCCATGCACGTTACGATCGATGACGCTCAAAAAATTATCGCCGCTGCCCGCAAGGAAGCGGAGAGAACCAAAACCAAGATGTGCATCGCAGTCGTCGATAGCGGCGCCAATCTGAAGGCGTTTCATCGCATGGACGACGCGTGGGTTGGTTCCATCGACATCGCCATCAAGAAGGCCAAGACGGCCGTGTTCTTCGGCATGCCGACAGGCGCAATCGGCGGGCTCTCTCAGCCCGGCGGCCCGTTGTTCGGCATCGAGCATTCGAATGACGGACTGATCACGTTTCCGGGCGGCTTGCCGATCGTCGACAAGGAAGGCGTGCTCGTCGGCGCCATCGGCGTCTCCGGCAGCTCCGTCGAGAACGATCACAAGGTTGCCGAGGCGGGCGTGAAGGTTGTCGGCGTGTCCGATCTGCCGGAGCATCCCTGGCGCACCTGATTGCTGCCGTCCAATTGGCAATAAAAAGAAGCCCCTTCCGTTTCACGACGGGAGGGGCTTTTCCGTGATCGAGCAATGAATGTCGAGGCCATTCGCCTCGGCCAGGATGTCGGCCAACGGAACGAGCCCGTGGCAGGGCAGGGCGCCACGCCGCTTTTCGGCGCCGGATGCGAGCCGCTTGGCAAGGGCAACGGCCGTGAGCGCCGGCACGTACGGCCCATGGCCGCTGTGGGCGACGAGCAGCCAGGTGATTTCCCTCTGCGTGGCGTCGCGGCCGAGCCCGCGCATCGTGACGCTCATGCCGCCCCGATCGCTGCCGAGGCGGTGAAGCTTGCGTTTGAGCGCGAGTAGTCCCGGCGCCAGAGGCTCGAGGCTTCGAACCAGGCCGCAACGGACGAGCCAGGATGCGCCCCATAAGCCAAGGTGGAACAGGGAGACTTCAAGCCCCGCTTGAAAGCGCACGGTTTCGAGGCTGACGCCATGCGCAGGCATGAGCTCGAGATCGGGAACATCGACATAACCGAGCCAGCGCCGCCCGGCCGACCCGAAATCGCCACGGCGTAGTCCCTGCCAGCCGTAAACGGTTCGCCAGTCGCCGTCTTGGAACATGCGTATGGGCTGGCCGACGCCGCCGAGCACCGATCTGACGGTGGCAATACCGGGATCGAATGCGTTTCCAGGCGAGATCGCGATATCGATCGAGCGCAGACCGGCGAATGCCTCTCGATGCTGATAAACCACCGCCGACGATATCCCGGGCACCGAGCTGGCGCCGCTCACCACCAGCACGCCGGCGCCTCGCGCGCTCTCGTCAAGCGCGCGGATTCCGGCGACGAACGCGCGCCCGTCCGCAAGGTCGATGTAGTGGCAGGAGGCGCCGATGGCCGCACGGGCGAGGCCGTAGTGTCCACCCTGATAGGGCCCCGAGGCGTTGATGACGAGCGCGACGCCGAGCCGGGAGAGAGCGTCGGCTTCAACCGTGTTGGCGTCAAGAACCGCCGTGCGCACGCGGCTCCCGGCAGCAAGATCAGCGAGAGAACGCGCCTGATTATCGAGCGCCTGCCGGGTTCGTCCGGCGAGCACGAGGTCGACAGGCCCGCCCCGCGCGAGCAGCGTGACGATCCTGGCGCCGAACGCTCCCGTGCTGCCGAGGACGAGGATCGGGAAGTCGCGCGTCTGAGAGTTCATGCGAGCACGGGAAGGAACGCGAGTTCGGCAAGCGGGGCCAGCGAAGAGCCGATGAGTAAGACTTCCATAACCATAAACGAACTCTTTCGCTCACCGTTCAAATGCAACTTTTTTGATCAGCGCAAACGATTGGTTACCGCGCCGGATCCTCCGGATACGCCTGAAACTCGTTTGAACGACGATAAATGTTTATTGGCGCGCCATCCGTCGTGGAGGTGTCAACGGTCGTCCCATTTCGCGACGCGAAGCATGCACGAAAAGTAGTCATTTATCAGGCAAAATCAGTAGGTTCGACGACCTATCGTTTGGCCTGCGGAAACACGCCGTTAAATCTTGATGCTCATTATTCGGAGCGTAAGCACGCCGAGGATCGAATGAGTACGGCTATCAAAGAGCGGAAATCGACTGCGCGGCGTACTCCGGCCGGACGACGTCCCTTGCGCGCCGCGCTGAAAGTTTTGAGCGGCGCCGTCGCAACCCGGCATGGCGCCGACGCTGCCGCGCAGATTTCAGAGCTGGAAGCGGCGCTCGATATGGCGCGCACGGCGACCAACGACGCCCGCACCGCCAACGCACGCCTGCGCGAAGCGATCGAGATCCTGCCGCAAGGCATCGTGTTCCTGGATTCCGAGGGCCGCTACGTTCTCTGGAACGAGCACTATTCCAAGATTTATCATCGCTCGGCCGATCTCTTCAAAGTCGGTGCACGTCTCGCCGATACGCTGCGCGTCGGCGTCATGCGCGGAGACTACCCGGCGGCCAAGGGCCGCGAGGAAGAGTGGATCAAGGAGCGCCTACAAAAGCTGACGAGCCCGCGCGAGCGCCACGAACAGTGGCTCGCCGATGGTCGCTGCATCATGATCGAGGAGCGGCGCACCAACGACGGCGGCATTATCGGTCTTCGCGTCGACATCACCGAGCTTAAGGAGCGCGAGGCGTCTTTCCGGCTTCTCTTCGAGGCCAACCCGGTTCCCATGTATGTCGTCTCGCAAAACGGCAAGACGGTTCTGTCCGCCAATGCGGCTGCGCGCGATCATTACGGGTATCCGGGCACCGACCTGATCGGCCGGCCCGTGCACTGCTTGCATCTGGATCAGGATCACGACCGGCTCGACGAGCTTTACAGCCCCGCGCCCGGTATTCTCGCCGACCACGTCTGGAGCCATCTGAAGCGCGACGGCAGCAATATCGAGGTCGCGATCTTCTCGCAGGCGATCGTGCATGAACGCGCGCCGGCCGTGCTCGTGGCTGCCGTCGACATCACCGAGCGCCGCCGCGCCGAAGCCCAGGTGGCCTATCTCGCTCACCACGATCCGTTGACCGGCCTCGCCAACCGCGCGCGCCATCTCGAGCAGGCCGGGGAGATGCTTGCGGCCATCAAGGAAAGCGGTGGGCTCGGCGCCTCCCTCTGCATCGGTCTCGACAACTTCAAATCGATCAACGAAACCATGGGGCCTGCAGCGGGAGATCTGCTGCTCCAGGCCGTGTCGCGGCGCATCACCAAGACCTTGCGGCAGGGCTCCGTGCCGGCGCGGCTCGGCGGTGACGAGTTCGGCATCATCATGTCGGACATCGCTGAGCCGGAAGAAGTCAGCGCCGTTGCGAAGCGCCTGATCGAGGTGATCAGCGCGCCTTACAAGATTCAGAGCCAGCAGATCACGATCGGTGCCAGCATCGGCATCGCCATCGCACCGGGAGACGGTGAGGAAGCCGGCAAGCTGTTGAAGAATGCCGACCTCGCACTCTCGCAGGTCAAGCTGCGCGGCAAGGGCTCGTTCCGCTTCTTCGAAGCCGAGATGAATGCGCGCGCCCAGGAGCGCCGCCGCTTGGAGCAGGATTTGCGCGACGCCATCGAGAACGATGGTCTCGATGTGCACTATCAGCCGCTGGTCTCTCTGGCGAACGGCCGCATCGTCGCCGCCGAGGCGTTGGTGCGCTGGCCGCACAAGGAGCGCGGCTTCATCTCGCCGGTGGAATTCATTCCCATTGCCGAGGAAGCCGGCTTGATCTGGGCGCTCGGCGATTTCGTCCTGAACCGCGCCTGCCGCGATGCGGTTGCCTGGCCCGACAGCGTGCGGGTCGCCGTCAATCTGTCGCCGATGCAGTTCCGCTGCGGCAACGTACGCGACATGGTGGAAGCCGCGCTCGCGGGCTCGGGTCTCGCACCGGATCGCCTCGAACTCGAAATCACAGAATCCCTGTTCCTGGACCGATCGAATCTGGTGCTCGATACGCTGGCGGAGTTGCGCAAGCTCGGAACCCGCATCGCGATGGACGATTTCGGCACCGGCTATTCGTCGCTCGGCTACCTTTGCAGCTTCCCATTCGACAAGATCAAGATCGACCGCTCGTTCGTGCAGGGTATTGCCGGCAACGTCGAGCAGCAGGCGGTTGTCCGCGCCATCGTCGGCCTCGGCCAGACGCTCGGCAAAACCATCACCGCCGAAGGCATCGAGACCGCGGAAGAACTCGCCTGCCTGCGCAGCATCGGCTGCGACCAGGGGCAGGGCTTCCTGTTCAGCAAGGCCCGCACGCAAGATGCGTTGCTGCCCTTCCTCACCAAGCGCAAGCCGAAGCGCGTCGCCTGAGAAATCAGCGGATCGATCAGGGTAGTGAGAGGGGCGCGTGGCCCCTCAATGCTCCGATTTTCCGGGTGCCGGCGCGGCATGTCCGCCGCCATGCCCCGAGATGCGATCCGAAAGCGCGAGCAGCACGCTCGACACCACGAACACCACATGGATGACGACGAGCCAGAAGATCTCGCGCTCGGAGATGTTCTGGATCGACATGAACTGCTTCAGCAGCTGAATGGCCGAGATCGCGACGATCGACGACAGCAGCTTGAGCTTCAGCCCCGAGAAATCGATGGTGCCCATCCACTCCGGCCAGTCGCGGTGACCCGAGTGGTCGATCTTCGAGACGAAGTTCTCGTAGCCCGAAAAGATCACGATGATCAGCAGCGAAGCCGTCAGCGTGAGGTCGACCAGCGCCAGCACGCCGAGAATGACCTCACTCTCGGTTGCGGTGAAGGCATGAAGAGCGATGTGAAACAGTTCGCCGGTGAACTTGACGAGCAGCACCAACAGCGAGATCGCCAATCCGAGATAGAACGGGGCGAGAATCCACCGGCTGGCGAAGATCAAAACTTCCAGCGCCTTCTCGATCTTGCTCGTCACTGTATCCCACATGAGGTCCCTGGCTCCCGTGCCTGCGTCCTGAACACCGGGGGTATGGCATGACGGGCGCGCTCGCGGCAAGCAACGGGCGGAAATCCGTTAATGCTGCTTCACGACCTGCTGGCCGGGCGCTGCCGAGCCGGCATCCTTGCCTTCGGCCGTCACCACCACCGGATCTGGGCAATCGGTGCGAAGCGCCCCCAGCATGATGTCCGAGCGGGATTTGCCGCGCTTACGCTTTGAAGCCGGCGGCTCCTCGACGGCGTCGGCCGCTTTCGGCGGCGCATCCGCAACGCTATAGGCACCCTTGCAGACGCTGACGCGCGGCGGCCGTCCCGTCCGTTCGAACGATTTGTATCCCGCCTGGAGCGTCGTCCAGAATCCGTGCCACGGGCTCGCCGTATGCGCCGCGAGGGCTTCGTCGGTCATGCGGAATGGAAACACGTGGATAGGCACGTAGCGCTGCCCGTTGCCGAGGGCAGCTTTGGTGAGCCCGTAGACTTCACCGATGACCGGATTGGTCAGCGCGAAGCAGCCGACCGACGAGCATCCGCCGTGCATCAGGATATAGGAGCCGTCGCGATCATGCGCGCGGTCGAATGCATTCGGAAAGCCGAGATTGATCGCGCGGGGCCAGCGGCCGAGATGGCGAAGCTGGCGGCTGGCGATCGTGTAGAAGCCTTCCGGCGTCTGCTTGTCGCCTTCCTTGAGCTTGGGGCCGAGCGTTCCGGACCAATGGCAGATCGGATAGGTCGCGAACAGGACGAAGCGGTCGCCCTTCTCGATCCAAAGCTCGAGCTCCGAGCTGTCCTTGAACACGCGCATCAGCACCGGCGCGCCGGATTTGACGCCGGCTTCGGCAAGCCGCTCCGTGAGGCGGCTGACATCTGGAGTATTTGCGAGCGGCAGGCGACCATCGACTGCGGCGCGCTGGCGCTCGATGCGATCCGGCGCGACGTCCTTGAGCTCGATCGAAATCGCCGATGCGTTGCCGGCGCCAACTGCGAGCCCGATGGCGGCTGCGAGACCGGCCATGAGGGCGCGCCGCGCCCCACGCTTGGTTTGTTCCGGCCTTACGCCAACCATCCCGCACCGCTCGCTAGAGGGCTTCCAGAAAGACAGGGCCGTGCCCCAGTAGATCGCCAAGCAATTGAAAGCACAGGCGCCCCGTGGATGAAACCTTAGCGTGGCTTTATCGATAATTCAGCTTTGCGCGCGCAGCCGGACCGCCACAGGTTTGGCCAAGGGTGTGGAAAACTTGGGTGTCCCGCAGCTATCGGGCGGTGGCGCCTGTCGGGCATCCGGCCTCGATCGGCGCGCTTCCGTCCGAACCTTCGACGCCGGGGCCAAAGGCATATGTTTTGCCGCAAACGCTGACCTTCGGCGGGGTCAAGTTGGCGTCGAATAGGTCGTACCCCGGCTTGAGGCTGGTCCAGAACGCGCTCTGCGGTGAGCCCGCATGGCGTGCGAGATTGCTCTCCGTCATGCGGAACGGAAACACCTGCACCTGGAAGCGCTGCTGGCCTCCGTTGAGAGCACTGGTGACGAGCTTCCAGATCTCGTCGATGACCGGGTTCGTCATCGCGTAGCATCCGATCGAGCCGCATCCCCCATGCACCATCAGAAACGATCCGCTGCGGCCAAGCGCGCGGTCGAAGGCGTTGGGGAAACCGAGGTTGAAGGAGCGGTGCCAGGCGCTGTTGGGATTGAGCGCCTTCGCGTCGACGGTATAGAAGCCCTCCGGGGCCTGCCGGTCGCCGGTCTTGATCTTAGGGCCAAGCTCGCCCGACCATTTGCAGATCGGATAGGTCGCGAAGCGGTGGAATTTCCCGTCGCGCAGCATCCACAGCTCGAGCTCGAACTCGCGCTTGAAGATCCGCATGAAAATCGGATTGCCGACCGCCAAACCGTGTGAGGCGAGACGCTTGTCCAGGTTCCAGAGATCGGGCGTACCGGGCAGCGGCACCTTGTAGCTTGCGAGCGTGTGGCGCCAATGACGCTGGATGCCGATCCACGTCCGCTCGGCATCGACTGGCCGGGCGAGCGCAAATAGCGCGGCAGAGATCGGCACCGCGATCAGAAGCAGAAGCAGCGCGCGGAAAACAAGACGTCCCGTACGGCGCTTGCGCGGCTTCTGCCCGCGCTGCGGCGGTTGAGCCGCCGCATCCGGTGTGCCGTCAGGTGAGGCCTTGGAGGGCGTGTCGGCCATCCGCGCCACGGACTATGGATTGTAGCCGAGCGCGGAAGCGCCCGGCGGCATGCCGCTGCCGGAGATGGAACCGGTCGTCGTGGCGAACAGGCTCTGCGACTGGGCTGTGGTCTGCGCGACTTCCGTCGCATCCCGGGTTTTAGGACCCGGCATTGTCAGCCGTTCCGTCGCGAGCTGCCATTCGGCCGGGCGCGGAGCGAACGGCTGCAGCGTCGGCTTCTCGAAGCGCGGGCAGCGTCCGGCCGGATCGATCGGCTGGTCGGTCATGGCCACGGCATCGACGACGTAGCGCTTCTCACACACGGCGATCGAGGGCGGGATGCGGTTGATCTCGAAGGAGTCGTAGCCTTGCTTCAGCGTTTTCCAGAAGGCGTACCACTTGTGGCCCTTGAAGCGGTCAAGCTTCTCCTGCGTCATGCGGAACGGGAAGGCATGCACCTGGAAGCCGGTCTGCCCGCTGCGCAGCGCATCGCGCGCGAGCCCGTAGATTTCTTCGGCGAGCGCATCCGTCATCGCGTAGCAGCCGGCCGACTTGCACTTGCCGTGCACCATCAGCGCTTCGCCCGTGCGGCCGAGCGAGCGGTCATAGGCGTTGGGATAGCCGAGGTTGAAGGCCAGATAGAACTTGGAGTTCGGGTTCATCTGCGTCTGGGAGATCGTGTAGAACCCTTCCGGCGCCTGTTTGTCGCCCTGCACCTGCTTGGGCCCGAGATCGCCGGACCAATTGCAGATCGGATAGGTCTTGAAGTGATAGAAGCGCCCATCGTCGCGCATCTTCCAGACTTCGAGCTCCGACTCCTCCTTGAAGATGCGCACGAAGATCGGCGCAGCCGTATTCATGCCCTTCTTGCCGAGAAGCGAGACGGTTTCCGCAGTCAGCGGCTGTTCGGAAGGCGGGATCAACCCGGTCGCGCTCGAGCACGCGCCAAGCAAAGCGCTCACGAGCCCAACCGCCAAGGCGGGCTTCAAGCGAGCGGCAATTCTGTCAGCGAGGATGTTTAGACGCACACGCATTCCCCCTGGCGCATACGAAGGACCATCCAACCGAAACCGTAAAGATTCCATTAACGTTACGGATTCCCCAAAGTTTTCAGTGCGAGCGCGGAAGTGTCGAACATGACACCCGAATTGGGCGCTCATGGGGCCACCCACCCCAACCGAGCCTCGGATGTTACCCGATTTATCGGCAACACGCACGAACGGAAACGGCAAATCCTACAACTGCCGCCCGATGCCGAGGAAGCGCTCGTGGCGCAGATTCCTGATCTCTTCCGGGGTTTTCCCCTCGAATTCCGCGAGCGCCTTGGCGATGGCGTCGCCGGCGGTCTGGATCGCCAGGGCCCGGTCGCGGTGGGCGCCGCCCACCGGCTCGCGGATAATCACGTCGATGACCCCGAGCGTATCGAGGTCCTGCGCCGTGATCTTCATGTTGGTGGCCGCGTCGATGGCCTTGGCGGAATCGCGCCACAGGATCGAGGCTGCCGCCTCGGGCGAGGCCACGGTATAAATGGAATGTTCGAGCATAAGGATGCGGTTGGCCGAAGCGATGGCGATCGCGCCGCCCGATCCGCCCTCCCCGATCACCAGCGCGATGATCGGAACGCCGATTTCGAGGCATTTGTCGGTGGAGCGCGCAATGGCCTCCGCTTGGCCCCGCTCCTCCGCGCCGATGCCGGGATAGGCGCCCGCGGTATCGACGAGCGTGACTACGGGCAGGTTGAACTTGTCGGCCATGTCCATGAGGCGCACGGCCTTGCGGTAGCCTTCGGGTCTGGCCATGCCGAAGTTGTGCCGGATACGCCCTTCCGTGTCCGAGCCCTTCTCGTGTCCGATCACGACGACCGGCTTGCCGCGGAACCGGCCGAGCCCGCCCATGATCGCTTCGTCTTCCGAGAAATAGCGATCCCCGGCGAGCGGCGTGAAATCTTCGATCAGCGCCTTCACATAGTCGAGGCAGTGCGGACGATCGGGATGCCGAGCGACTTGAGTTTTCTGCCAAGGCGTCAGCTTGCCGTAGGTGTCGACAAGCGCGGCTTTGGCCTTTTGCTCGAGCTTCTTGATCTCCTCCGAGATCGAGACGCCCTCGCCGCCTTCGAGCGCCTTGAGCTCCGAGACTTTGCTTTCAAGCTCGGCGATCGGCTTCTCGAAATCGAGATAGGTGCGGACAGTTACCGGGCGGTCGGACTTCGTAGGTTCCAAGGAAAGGCCTCATCCTGCCGCTTGATGTGCGGCGCTCAGTCGGGACGACGGAAATTTGGGGGCACGTTGACCTTCCCGCTTCTCGCCTGTCAAGGCCCGCGCGGATCGTCGTAAACGTCGCCTCACCGCTCTCTTGCCGCGCTGGCTCCCGGAAAAGTGGCCGATTTCAAGTGCAACGGCCTGCAGCTGGCAGATCTTGCAGCCCACGGATCGCCATTTTGGATCCATCAGCCCCGTTTGGCCAGCGGATGATGCTCGGTCACGAGGCGTTTCAGGCGCTCTTCGAGCACGTGCGTGTAGATCTCGGTCGTCGAGATGTCGGCATGTCCGAGCAGGCTTTGTACCGACCGGAGGTCTGCGCCCCGGTCGAGCAGATGGCTCGCAAAGGCGTGCCGGAGGACGTGCGGCGAGACCCGCTCGGGGTCGAGCGCGGCTCGGATCGCGGTCTCCTTGAGATCCTGGGCGAAACGTTGCCGCGTGAGATGGCCGGCGTCTCCGCGCGAGGGAAAAAGATAGCGGGTCGCGATCATGGGGCTGACACCGTCCGCCGGATCGGACCCCAGCTGAAGATAGCGGTCGAGTGCGGCGCGCGCGCTCGTATTGAGCGGAACCAGGCGCTCCCGCCCACCTTTGCCCGTGATCGAGAGCAACCGCGGATCGCCCTTGAGCACGCTGCGGGGAAGCGAAACCAGCTCGGTGACGCGCATGCCCGTCGCATAGAGCATTTCGAGCAGGCAATGGTGACGCACCGCGCGCACGAGATCGCGGCCGGAGAGGCCGTCCGCAGCCTGGGCCGCGCTTTCGATCAGGCGGTCCACCTCGTCCACCGAAAGTGTTTTCGGCAGCGCGCGCTTCTTGCTCGGCGCCGTGATGCCTTCGACCGGGCTGTCTCGCACCACGCCTTCGGCTTCGAGGAATTTGTAGAGCTGGCGGACGGCGGAAAGCCGCCGCGCCCGCGACGCGGGTTTGAGCCCGGCGATCGAAAGTTCCTGCAGGTAGCGCGACAGGTCGGCCTTTCCTGCCGCGGCTATGGTGACGCCGCCGCGGTCGAGATAGGCCGTGAAGTCCTGGAGATCGCGGCGATAGGCATCGAGCGTGTTGGCCGAAGCCCCTTTTTCCGCCGTCTGCATTTCGAGAAAGGCTGCCACGTGGCGCTGGTCGTCGCTCATGGGGACACGAAGGTGATTTGCATCGCGCCCCTCATTGGCTGACGGAACGCGGCCAGGAGCCGAACAGGCCCTCGAGCGCGAGCTGGCGGGCTTCCGCGTCGAGGCCGGCGCGTTTCAGCGCCCGGAGCGCATCGCCGAGAGCGATCATATGAGCGCCTTCCGCTCCCGCAGGCCCGATCGTGCGCATGACGAGCAGCACCGTCCGCCCGAACTCTTTCTTTTTAGAAGCCTCGGCGAGCTGGGAGAGCACGCCCGTATCCGGCAGATGCCCGCCTTCCGGCTGAGGCGAGCGGCCGGCCAGCTCCCAGAGCGGCATCGGCACGTTCATGTCGAGGGCGTCGAGCACGGTCGCGAGCCGATGCAGCAGCGCTGGGTCGAAACGGCCGTTTCGGGCCAGGGGTTCGAGCGCATCGAGGTTCTGTCCGCGGTCTGCCCCGCGCGCCGGGTCCGCGATGTCGGCCAGCGCAATCCAGTGCGCCAGCGGCTGCGGGCCCGGCCCCTCCCCGGCCCCGAGCGAAGATCCGAGGCGGGCCCAGTGCCGGACACCTTCGAAATTGCCCGACGCAAGATTGATCTCGATGGCGGTTTCTGCAAACCAGCCGATTTCCGGTGTGGGAGAAAGTTCCTCGGTCGGCCGCGCCATGAGCTGCAGTGCCGGCCAGTAGAAGCCGCCCCGCCGCGCTTCGTCGAGAAAAGCCCGGATGTGGCGCGTCTTTCGCAACGGCGTCTGCTCCCCCTCCGCCGATTTGAAGAGGCCTGCCCGTTCGATCGTGCCGGCGTCTCCGCCCGCGCCTGAAGCACGATAGAGCTGCGCAAGGTCTCCGGCTGGAATGGCATTGAGGGCCGCGGCGGCTTCTCCGGCTGCCAGTCTGAGGTCGGGCGCCGTTCTCGGATCGTGGGCGAGCCCGGCGAGCAGGGCCGGTGTCGCGGCGGCAAGGAGCTTGGTCTGGTTGGGTGTGCCCTTGAGCGAGGCGATGCGGTAGTCGAGCAGCGAGAGCTTGAGCCCTGACGGAACCTCCGGCACGCCGCCCGCGGCGGCCGTATCGAGCAGATCCGCGCCCACGAGGCCGGGTAGATCCTGCTCACGGATGAAGCTCGCTTGCAGCGAGGCCCCGTCGGGATCGCCGCGAGACGCGGCGCAAAAGCCGTTGATCAGCAGGGTGTCCGAGAGCAGTGTCTTCGGGAGCTGGGACTGAACCGAAAGCAGGCTCTTCGCGATCTCGCATCCGCGCTCGAAGTTGCCGAGCCCGATCTCGCTTTTCGCCGTCAGCGCCAGCAGCAGCGGATCGCTCTCCGAGGCTCGATCTTTCGCGAGCACGGCGGCCGTGTCGTCGATCAGGCCGGATTGATCGAGCGCCTCGACGCGCAAGGCGGTGAAACGCGCCGTGCTGACTGTGCCGGCCGCCGGACCCGTATCCGAGGCGATGAGACGGCGCCAGAGCGCGTGCAGCGCCGGCGATTTGGGGGGCAGGCTGAGGGCTGCGATGTGCTCGGCGAATTGCTCCGCTGAAAGACCGCTCCAAAGCTCGTAAGGCAGCCCCGAGCCGTCCGACGACAGAACGGGGTCGAGTTCCTCGCGCTCGACGCCGCGCCCGCGCTCTTCGTAGGCGGCCGAGGGCGCCAGCTCTTCCCGGGTCACGCCCCCGCCCCGCGGGCGGTCGTCGCCCCACTCCTGCGAAAACGCCGGCCCTAAGGACGGCCAAGCAAGGAAAGCGGCAAACAGGACGGGTCGCAGGGTCCGCCGGATGCGGGGAGCTGAGCAAACACGGGGCGCGCGCATCGGCTTGGCGGTCATGGGAGCAGCGTCATGGCTTTCGGATTTTGACCCCGGGCACCACCTTAACCACCTCGTGCTGAACGGGCTCGAACTGACTGGCGAGAATGTACAATCCTCCCGAGACCAGTGCCAGCAGCGACCCGGCAGAGACGAGGAAGCGGAAAAGGCTTGGCATCGGTGGAAGTCGCTCAGGATGAATGCGCGGACGACAACATTTTCCGACGAAGCCTGTCCCGGACACGATCCGGGATGGATACCGGTTCGTCGTTGGAAAATGCGACAAAACAAAAATCCAAAGCGTTTACGCTTTGGAGCGCGAGACGGGGCACGTCGTGAAGGCACGCGAACGCTTTAGGACATCTTCGAACCTAAGGTGGCGCGATTATGGCTGATTTCCCCGCCATGCGGGCAAGAAAATATCCCGATTTCGGCCCGATCAGCCGGCCACCGGACTGCAAATTGCCTCGACACGGCAAATTGAAGTATGAGTGCGCCCGTTCGGCGAAGCCCACCCGGAGCCCACGAGAGGCGAGATGGAGCACGACAAGGACACCGCTGAGAAGGTTCGGCGCGCGCTCGGTCAGCGCACGGTGGTGCTCGTCGGCCTGATGGGGTGCGGAAAATCGTCGATCGGCCGGCGCCTTGCGACCAAGCTGGGCCTGCCGTTCATCGATGCCGACGAGGAAATCGAGCGCGTCGCGCAAAAGTCGATCAGCGAGATCTTCTCCGACCACGGCGAGAACTTCTTCCGGGATCGCGAGAGCAAGGTGATTGCGCGCCTGCTGGCGCACGGGCCGCAGGTGCTGGCCACGGGCGGAGGTGCCTTCATCATGCCGAGCACGCGCGAAATGATCCGCGATACCGGGCTTTCGATCTGGCTCAGGGCCGAGCTGCCTGTCCTCATGCGACGGGTCGCCAAGCGCGATACCCGTCCCCTGCTCAAGGGCGGCGACCCGGAGGCGGTCATGCGCAAGCTGATGGAGGCGCGCTATCCGATCTATGCGGAGGCGGACCTGACTGTCGAAAGCCGGGACGTGCCCCACGACAGTATCGTTGCCGAGATTATCGAGGCTCTATCCAGGCACCCTGCATTGGCGCAAGCGTCCTCGATCTGATAGTCCTGGGCTTTGAAGCCCAAAGCGCGAGACATAATTCAAGATCATGCCGACCCTTGCTCATTCTCTTGCTGCCACAACCCGAGCGAGCCGCACGGTGCCCGTTCCGCTCCCGGGGCGCGCTTATGACGTGCTGATCGGCCCCGATCTTCTGGCGGAAGCCGGCCGTCTCATCGCCGGGCGCCTCGGCAAGGCGCGTTGCGGCATCGTCACCGACGAGAATGTCGCGAAGCATCATCTGGCCGCGCTGGAAGCGAGCCTGCGCGCCGAAGGCCGTCTCAAGGGCTCCATCGTTTTGAAGCCGGGCGAGCCGACCAAGAGTTTCCGCGAGCTGGGCCCGCTTTGCGAGCGCTTGCTGGAGCTGGGGCTCGAGCGCGGCGACCTCGTGGTCGCCTTTGGTGGCGGCGTGATCGGCGACCTCGCCGGCTTCGCGGCCGGAATTCTCCGGCGCGGCATCCGCTTCGTCCAGATTCCGACCAGCCTGCTTGCCCAGGTCGATAGCTCCGTCGGCGGCAAGACCGGCATCAACACGCCGCAAGGCAAGAATCTGATCGGTGTGTTTCATCAGCCGTCGCTCGTCATTGCCGATACCGATGTTCTGAAAACGTTGCCGCCGCGTGAGATGCGCGCGGGCTACGCCGAAGTGGCGAAATACGGCTTGCTCGGCGACGCCGGCTTCTTCTCCTGGCTCGAGCAGGGTCACGACGGGATTTTCAGCTACGATCAGGAAACGCTGATCACGGCCATCGAGACCAGCGTCAAGGCCAAGGCGGCTATCGTCGTGCGCGACGAGCACGAGAACGGCGACCGCGCGCTCCTGAACCTCGGTCATACCTTCGGCCACGCGCTCGAAGCCTGGACCGGCTATTCGGATCGTCTCCTCCACGGAGAGGGCGTCGCGATCGGCATGTGCCTCGCGTTCCGCTTCTCCGAGCACTTGGGCCTTTGCCCGCAGGGGACGGCCGAGCGGGTTTCGCGCCACCTTGCTGCTGCTGGTCTGCCCACGCGGCTCTCCGACATTCCGGGCGGAAAGGCCGACGCGGGCGAACTCGTGCGCCTGATGGGCCAGGACAAGAAGGTCCGTGACGGCCGGCTGACGTTTATCCTTGTGCGCAACATCGGCGAGGCGTTCGTCTCGCGCGATATCGACGAGGCGGCCGTGCGCGATTTCCTCGCAGCCGAGATCGCAGCTGCCTAGTCTTGTCGCACGGAAGGCGCGACCCGCCGCTTCGTGTTTCGCGGCGCCGACTTTATAGTGCGGTGAACGCGAAGTCGCATTGGTAGATCCATGACACTCGAAATCGGTCTTTTGATCGCGGCGATCGTCCTGATGATCGCCATGAGCGCATTCTTCAACATGAGCGAGACGGGGCTGACGGCCGCTTCGCGCGCCCGCATGCACGCCCTCGATCAGGAAGGCAACGCCAAGGCCAAGCTCGTCAACCGGCTTCTGTCGGAGCCGGAGAAGATGATCGGCGCCGTGCTGCTCGGCAATACGCTGGTCGATGTTCTCGCCGCGAGCCTTGCCTCTGCGCTCGCGATCCGCCTCGTAGGAGAGGTCGGCGTGGTCTATGCGACCGGCATCGTCACACTTCTCATCGTGATTTTTGCCGCCGTCCTGCCAAAGACCTACGCGCTGGCCTACTCCGACCGGGTCGCGCTGTTCGTCGCCCCCATCATGCGCGTGCTGATCGTGCTGTTCGGCCCCGTGACGCGCTTTATCGAGCTGATCGTCCGCTGGATCCTGAAGTTCACACCGACGACCAAGGACGACGAAGCCAACATTCTTGCGGCCCATGCCGAGATCCGCGGCGCGATCGACCTGCAAACGAGAGATGGCGCAGTCGCGCGCCACGACGCCAACATGCTCGGCGGTGTGCTCGATCTGGGCGAGCTGCAGGTCGCGGACATCATGATCCACCGCACCAAGATGGAAACCTATGACGCGGCCGAGTCGCCGCAGGCCATCATCGATCAGGTGCTCCGCTCGCAGTACACGCGCGTTCCGATCTGGCTCGACGAACCCGAGAACATCATCGGCCTCCTCAACACCAAAGATCTCCTGGGCGCGCTTTCGAAGTCCGGCTGGGATGTCGAGAAGCTCGACATCCTGAGCATCGCGGCCAAGCCGTGGTTCGTGCCCGACACGACGACCCTGAAGGATCAGCTCAATCATTTCCTGAAGAACAAGGCACAGATGGCGCTCGTCGTCGACGAGTACGGTGAGGTGCAGGGCTTGATCACGCTCGAGGACATTCTCGAGGAGATCGTCGGTCAGATCTCGGACGAGCATGATTCCGCCGAGCTGCATATTCGTCCGCAGGCCGACGGAACCATCAATGTCGACGGCACGGTTCCGATCCGCGACCTCAATCGGCATATGGATTGGGATCTCCCGGACGACGAGGCGACGACCATCGCCGGGCTCGTCGTGCACGAGGCGCAGATGATCCCCGAGCCGGGGCAGGTCTTCACGTTCTACGGCTATCGGATGGAAATCCTCCGCCGCTCGCGCAACAAGATCGCGGCGGTCCGCATCAAGCGCCTGGACGGAGCGGAGGCGACCGGCGGCGCTCAAAGCTCCGTAGGCTAGCATATCCTCCGCGAACGCCTGATCGCTCGCGTCGAGGCGCGAGGACGCCACAATCGTTTGGCATGTTCGGGCTGCAGTCGCTCAGCCGGAGTTTCGCATGTCGGAAGCTGTCCGCCCCTATGACCTCGTCATTGTCGGCGCCTCGTTCGCGGGGCTAGTCGCCGCGCGCACAGCGGCCATGCGCGGCCTCAAGGTCGCCGTTCTCGAAGCCAAGCCCGAAGCCGGCCATCGCGTCGCGACGACGGGCATCCTGGTCAAGGAAGCGGCCGAGGAGATCGACATTCCCCACACGCTGACGCGGCGGGTGCATGGCGTCCGTCTCTACGCGCCGAGCCACCGCTTCATCGACCTGTTCGCTCCGGGCTATTTCTTCCTGACGACCGACACCGCCAACGTGCTGCGCTGGCTCTCCAACGAAGCCCTCCGCGCTGGCGCCAAAATTCTTTATCGCGCGCGTTTCGAGGGTGCCGATCGTGAGAGCGGCCTCTTTCGGTTTCGCGGCATCAACATTGCGGCGCGTTACATCCTGGGCGCCGACGGTGCCCGCTCGGCCGTGGCGCGCGCCTTTGGCCTCGACCGCAATGAGAAATTCCTGACCGGCCTCGAAGTCGAGTACGAAGACTTGGCCGATGCCGACCCGCGCTTCCTGCACTGCTTCCTCGATTCCAGGCTCGCGCCAGGTTATCTGGGCTGGGTTGCACCCGGACCGTCCGTAACCCAGGCCGGCCTCGCCGTCGGCCCCGGCCGCAGCCCCGACCTCAAGGCGTTTCTCGCCGCGACCGAGCCGATCTTCGGATATTCGAAGGCGCGAGCCGTCGAGCGCAGGTCGGGACGCATTCCGGCTGGCGGCCTTTTGAAGCGTTGGCACACGGACGGCGTTATGCTCGTCGGCGATGCGGCCGGCCAAGTCTCGCCCGCCACCGGCGGAGGCATCAAGCTCGCCTTCGAGTTGGGACGGCGCTCCGCGCAGGTCATCGCCGACCATCTGCAGGATCTCGGCCCCCCGCCCGCGGTTGCGCTCGCTCCCGAGCTGCCGTCGTTCGCGATGAAGAAGATGACGCGGACGGCACTCGATCTCGCGCCTCCGAACGCGCTTATCGATATGGCGATTGCGTTGCCGCCGATGCGCTGGCTGGCCCAGCACATGTATTTCCACCGGCGCGGAGCCGGCGGCGTCAGCTTTGCCGAGTTCGAGGCGAAGCTCAACGCCGAGCGGCAAAGCGCGGCGGCTCCCTATCCCACCGCTTCGCCCGGCGCATAGGTCGAAAGCGCCAGCGCGTGAATGCTCCCTTTGAGCTCGTCGGCGATGGCGTCGGTGACCATGCGATGGCGCCCCACGCGTGAGACGCCCGTAAACATCGGCGAAACGATTAGGATGCGAAAATGACTTTCCCCGGTGTTTGGCGAGGAACGGTGTCCGGCATGCAATTCGCTTTCGTTGATGATATCGAGACGCGTCGGTTCGAGTGCGACCATGAGCTTCTCGCGCAACCGCGTCTCCGCCGACATAGTGTATCCTCCATGAAATTTTTTGCTTTGCGGCTACGCTCCGGCAGCATCGACAAAGAGTTCGTCTTGTCTGGCCGCGGCCGGGAGACCATAATCTAAGCCATGAAACTCAACTCGAAATACTTTGATTCGATCCGGGCCGCTCCCAAGCGGGCAGCGGACGACGCGGACCGGAAAAAGCACCCCACCTGCCAATGGAAGGGATGCAACCGGCCGGCGCCTCACCGCGCGCCAAAAGGCCGCGGGCGAGACGGCGAGTATTTCGCGTTCTGCGTGGACCACGTTCGCGAGTACAATGCGTCTTATAACTATTTCGACGGCATGAGCGACGCGGAGGTCTCGGACTTCCAGAAGGACGCCATGACCGGCCACAGGCCGACCTGGAAGGTCGGGGCGAACTCTTGGGCGCACGGCACCAGCGCGAAGGTCTCGGGCGCCCGCGGTGGCGGCGACGGGTTTCGCGAGCATGATCCGCACGATTTGTTCGCCGAGCAGGCGCGCCAGGCCCGTGAGCAGCCGGCGGAGCAGCGGCGCACATTGAAGCCGATCGAGCGCAAGTCGCTCGAGGCGCTTCACTTGCCCGAGACGGCATCGAAGCAGGAGATCAAGACGCGCTTCAAGGAGTTGGTTAAACGCCACCACCCCGATTCCAACGGCGGCGATACGCGCTCCGAGGACACCCTGCGCGAGATCATCCAGGCCTATAATTACCTGAAGCGCTCCGGACTGGTCTGATCCGGTAAGCTCGCCTCCCCGCCCTGCTCGCTGGACTGGGCGACCTCGACCCTATAACTATCTGCGGAAACCGGATCTTGTCCGAACCGCATCCGCCGCTTGCCGAATTACGGACAAGCACGGACCGGCGGACGTCGTAACCATTGCCCGATACAGGTCTCAATGCGCGCGCAAACCTCCACTGCTGCTTCCTCCCAGGCGCCTGGGCTGCCCGACATGAAACTCTCGGTTCGCCAGGTGTTCGGGATCGACTCCGATCTCGAGGTGTCGGCGTACTCGAAGGCCGATGAGCATGTGCCCGATCTCGATCCCGACTATCAGTTCAACCGGGAAGTGACGCTCGCCATCCTCGCGGGCTTCAAATACAACCGCCGCGTGATGGTTCAGGGCTATCACGGCACCGGCAAATCGACCCACATCGAGCAGGTCGCCGCGCGCCTCAACTGGCCGTGCATCCGCGTCAACCTCGACAGCCACGTCTCGCGCATCGATCTCGTCGGCAAGGACGCGATCGTGCTGAAGGACGGCAAGCAGGTCACCGAGTTCCGCGAGGGCATCCTGCCCTACGCGCTGCAGACGAACACCGCGCTCGTGTTCGACGAGTATGACGCCGGCCGCCCCGATGTGATGTTCGTGATCCAGCGCGTGCTCGAGGTTTCGGGCAAGCTCACGCTGCTCGATCAGTCGAAGGTGATCCGCCCGCACGCCGCGTTCCGCCTCTTCGCGACGACGAACACCATCGGCCTCGGCGATACGTCGGGCCTCTATCACGGCACCCAGCAGATCAACCAGGGCCAGATGGACCGCTGGTCCATCGTCGCGACGCTGAACTATCTGCCGCACGACGACGAGGCACGCATCGTCCTGTCGAAGGTCAAGAGCTGGAACAAGACCGACGCCAAGCGCAAGGTCGTGTCGAACATGGTTCGCGTCGCCGATCTCACGCGCCAGGCCTTCATCAACGGCGACCTCTCGACCGTCATGAGCCCGCGCACCGTGATGACATGGGCCGAGAACGCCGAGATCTTCGGCGATGTCGGCTTTGCGTTCCGCCTCACGTTCTTGAACAAGTGCGACGAGCTCGAGCGCCCGCTGGTCGCCGAGTTCTATCAGCGCGCCTTCGGTGAGGAACTGCCCGAGAGCGCGGCGAACGTCGCACTCGGTTGAGATCTGGGCTGAGATGGGAAGCGCAAGCCTGGCCGTCATGGGCGAACACGACGAAGACAGAGCCGCACTCGCAGCAGCGGGCTATACCAGCCCGCGCCAGGCGGTTCTGTTCTGCGCGATCCTCGCTTTTGTCGGCGGTTTGCTCGGCTCGGTGGTGATTGCCATTCTCTGGAATGCGATGGTGCCGGGAACGTCCGAGACCATCAGCACGGCGGTCGGGGCAGGCTTCGGGTCCGTCGCTGCGGTGCTGATTGGCTTGATCAAGATCCGCCAGGGCAACCTCGAAGCCCGCGAGCAGGTCGGCGACAGGGAATGGCGCCGCCAGCTTCGGCGCGAACTCGGTAAGTAAGGCGCCATGACGCAAAATCCGAAACGCCGGGAATCGCCCTCCGAGCCGCTGAAGCGCGTGCTGGGGCTGACGGTGCGTGCGATCGCCGGCGATCCGGAGGTCGAGGTCACCTACGGTCCGGCCAAGCCGGCCCTCGAAGGCAAGCTCGTCCGCTTGGCGGAGCCCTCGCGCATTCCCTCCGCGGCCGAGATCGCGGTGTTGCGTGGGTGGGCGGATAGCCTTGCGCTGACGGCTGCGTGCCACGACGACGCCGTGCATCGTCGCCTCGCGCCCTCGTCCGGTGCGGCCCGCGAAGTGTTCGAGGCCTTGGAGCGCGCGCGCATCGAGGCGCTGGGCGCAAATCGCATGGACGGCATGGCCAACAATCTCGCCGCCAAGTGCGAGGATGAATATGGTCATGGCCGCTTCGACCGCATTTCCGATCGCGCCGACGCGCCGATCGGCAACGCGCTGTCGCTTCTGGTGCGCGAGCGCCTGACAGGACGCGCGCCGCCCGAAAGTGCCCGTGCACTCGTCGACCTGTGGCGCCCGCTCGTCGAAGAGCGCGCCGACGGCGTGTTTCAGCAGCTGAAGGACCTGGCCGAGAACCAGGAAGCATTCGGCCGCCTCGTTCGCGACCTCCTGAAGGCGTTGGATCTCGCCGACGAGTTCCAGGAAGGCCAGGCCGACGAGAGCGAGGAGACCGCCGAAGAGAAGCCCGATGGCGGCGAGGCTGAGGCCGAAAGCGAGGACGAAGGCGGCGAGGGCGGCGAGCAGGAACGCGAGGAAGAGCGCTCTGAAGGCGACGCTGGCGAGGCGCAGGAAACGGCCGACGCTCCCGATCCCGAAGATTTCGACAGCGACGCCGAAGAGCCCGACGGCATGGAGACGACCGAGCCCTGGCGGCCGAACGTCTCGGTTCTCGAGGATCCCGAGCCCTTCGGTTACAAGGTCTATACGCGCGCCCACGACGAAGAGGTCGCCGCCCAGGACATTTCCTCACCTGAGGAATTGGAGCGCCTGCGCACATTCCTCGACAAGGAGTTGAAGGCGCTTGCAAGCGTTGTCGCCCGCCTCGCCAATCGCCTGCAGCGCCGTTTGCTCGCGCAGCAGAACCGCGCCTGGGATTTCGACCTCGAGGAAGGCACGCTTGATGCCGCGCGCCTGACGCGCATCGTCACCGATCCGATGCAGCCGCTGTCGTTCAAGCGCGAGCGCGATACCGAATTCCGCGACACGGTCGTCACGCTGCTCCTCGATAATTCCGGCTCCATGCGCGGTCGCCCGATCATGGTCGCGGCCTGCTGTGCCGATATCCTGGCCCGCACGCTCGAGCGCTGCGGCGTCAAGGTCGAGATCCTCGGGTTCACGACGCGGGCCTGGAAGGGCGGGCAGTCGCGCGAGGAATGGCTTGCGGCCGGCAAGCCGGCGACACCGGGGCGCCTCAACGATCTCCGTCACATCATCTACAAGACGGCCGACGAGCCCTGGCGGCGCGCCAAGCGCTCGCTCGCGCTGATGATGCGGGAAGGCTTGCTCAAAGAGAACATCGACGGCGAGGCATTGGCGTGGGCGCACGGTCGCCTGATGGCCCGTCCCGAGCAGCGCCGCATTCTGATGATGATCTCGGACGGTGCGCCGGTCGACGACTCCACGCTCTCGGTGAATTCGGGCAGCTACCTTGAGCAGCATCTGCGGAAAGTCATTGACGAGATCCAGACCCGCTCGCCCGTCGAGCTGATCGCCATCGGTATCGGCCACGATGTCACACGATATTACGCTCGCGCTGTTACCATCTCGGATCCGAGTGAGCTGGCCGGCGCCATGACGGACAAGCTCGTCGAGCTGTTCGAGGAAAAGCCGAAAGTGGTGCCGACGCGCGGGCGGCCGAAGGCGCGTCGCGCCGTCTAGGCCGGGAAATTAAGCGAAGAGATCGAGAGGCGGGTCGTGCGAGCCTTGTTGCCGTTGACAGTGTCGGTCCTCGCGCTGTTCGCCGTAATCCCTGCTTCGGCGCAGATGAAGCCCGACACGGCCGGCATGAAGACGCAGTCGATCGAGGTTACGGCCCGCCCCATCGCGACCTTCGCGCGTAACGGCCAGGAAAAGCCGAACCCGAAGCTCGAATGGCGCGGCGGCCTCGTTCTCACGTCCCCTTCATCCTATTTCGGCGGCTGGTCGGGGCTGCTCTTGAGCGGTGACGGCAAAAGCCTCACAGCCGTTTCCGACGCTGGAATGTGGATGACCGGCGAGATCGCTTACGACGATGGCGAACGCCCGAAGGCATTGCGCGCGGTCCGTGTCGGCGCGTTGAAGGCGCTCAAGGGCCTGCCGCTGCGCCGCGCCCGTGATCGCGACGCCGAGGCGATCACGCTCGCGAGCGGAAGTGTCGGCAAGGGCACCGCCTACATCGCCTTCGAGCAGAACGATCGCATCGGCGTATTTCCGCTCGATAAGAACGGCATCGGAGCGCCGACGAAATATCTGGAGATGCCGAAGGAAGCCGCGCGCATGCGCGCGGACGGCTTCGAAGCATTGACCGTTCTAGCGGGCGGGCCGAACAAGGGAGCCGTTGTCGCGTTCGCCGAGCATCCGTTGCGGGGCGAAAAGCTCCATCGCGGATGGATCTGGGGAGCCGGCGGGCCGAAAGGGTTCGTTGTGCCAGGCGTCGAGGGCTACGGCATCACCGATGCGGCAAGCCTCGCCGACGGCAGCGTGCTGATCCTGGAGCGTCGCTTCCGCTGGTTCGAAGGCGTGAAAATTCGCCTGCGCCATCTCGCGGCCAGCAGCCTGAAGCCCGGCGGCACTGCGGCCGGCGAGATCCTTCTCGAAGCCGACAGCGCCATGGAGATCGACAATCTTGAAGCCTTGGCGGTGACGGAAGGCGCCAAGGGCGAAACCGTGGTTACACTGATGTCGGACGACAACTTCAATCGCTTCCTGCAGCGCACCGTGCTGCTGCAGTTCACGTTGAAGGATGCGCCGAACGCTGCCGGTAAAAACGAAAACGCGCGCTCCGAGAAGCGCGCGTCGAACGAGGAAGCCAACTGATCGCCGGGTTGGCAGGCGTTACATCGCCGTGCCGATGACGAGCGTCCAGAACGATTTGAATTCAGTCTTCGGGTCCTGAACCAGCGCCAGCCCCATTTCGCTGGCATCGCCAAGCAGCAGGTTCTTGTTATGGCCCGGGCTTTCCTTCCAGCCCTTGAGAACCTCTGCGAACGAAACCTGACCCGTGCCGACGTTTTCGGCGGCGAGCCGCGGCTTGTAGCCCGTGCGCTTGACGCGATCCCAGGGATTGGAGCCGTCCGATCCGTAATGCGAGATGCGGTCCCACTTTGAGAGATCGCGGCTGTGCTCTTTGGCGGCGTCCGTCAGGGCGGCGTTGAGCTTGAGCGGCTTCAGCCCGTTCTCGTGGCGGTACTGGTTGATGAGGTCGCGAGCCCGCTCGGGGTTGAGAGCGGTCGCGGAATAGTCGCGGTCGGAAAGGGCGCCGCGCGGCGCTTTTTCGTAGGATCCCTTGGGGGCCTTGTCGGGGGCGAGCGCCGCGACCTGCGTGCCCGCGAGCGAGGACCGCGAGCTGCGGTCGATCGATCCTGTCGTGGTCGCTTGCCGAGACCCGCCTACGGCGTCGACGGACGACATGGATCCGAGATCATTGTAACCGGAAGAGATACCAGCCGTGTTGAGGCTGCACGCTCCGAGAGCGAGTGAGGCTGATACAACAGCCAGAAGGGCGACGCGATACATTCCCGTAACTCCCGCAAGTGGACGCGCGGTACTAAGAGCCAACATCGCAGTAAGGAGTTAACTCGTCGTTAAGACTAAGACGGGGTTTACCCGATATCGCTGCGGGGGACTTGAGGCGTCGCGAACAGGCCAGTTGGCCGGTTCGTCGAGGGTTGCTTCATCAACGAATTTAACGAAATCCCCCTCGAGCTCCTGTCTATCCCCCGAAGCCCGCAGCTAATTTTGCTAACGAACATGTCGCCATTGGGGCAGAAAGCCGACAAAAGCCGCCGCAACCGGGAGGAAAAATCCGCGGAAAGGAGCGAGCGCGGCCTGGCGGTTACAACTCGAGAAAAATAAAAACGCGTGCTGCCGAATCCCTTGGAACTAAAGGCAGTCTCCCGCAATGTATCGGAATCGGGCCGGTGATTCGCGCGTACGGCTTTCCCAGAAGCTTGAGACCCGAGAAGGAGACGTGCGAGATGTCGGCGCTTGGCAGCGGTGCTCCCCTTGCAGGGCCGCGGCGCGGAGGCGCATCGGCGACGGGACATTTGATCCTGGTCCGCACGACCGCTTCCGGTGGCGCGACCCGCGCGGATATCGCGACCGATCTCGCCCCCCTGTTCACCCATAAGTTGTCGCCGGCCGATTGGCGCCGCCTCGCCGAAAAGGAAATCGGCAACCTGATCGCAAATGGCCTCGTCACGGAAACGCGCGGCCGCTTGGCCCCGAGCGAGACCGGCGCATTGGCCGCGGCTCGGTTCCTCGGCCAGAAAGGCCCTATCGCCGCTCCGTGGTCGGAGCTTCGCGATGTCGCTCTGATTGCCAAAGGCCTCGGCCTCGAGAAGGAAACCGCCGCACGCTTGAAGCCGTTGGCGCGGGTCGAAGGTCTGCGCACGCTGATTGTGCAGAAGGCTTTCGGGCTTTCGGTCAAAAAGAATCCGCCTCCGACCAAGCTCCGCGCCCAGTTGGCGGTGATTGCGCTCGAGCGCGCGTTCGGCAATCGCATCAAAGCCGGCTTCGGCAAGGGCTCGGCGCTATCGGCCAAGGCCGGACGCCTGCTCGCTGGCCAGTTGTCCCAGAATCCCCGCGCTTTCACGACGGACGCCAAGCTCATCGCAGAGCTCGCGGTCGAGCACGTCGGCGCCCGCGAATCCACGCTCGAAGGCTTGCGTCTTGGCGTGCTCAGGGGTCTTGGTGCCCAGGCGCTGGAGCAGGGCTCCACGGAAATTGCGACGCCGAGCGCCGAGCGTCCCGTCATGCCGGCGCGCGTCGCGGAACCGACGCCCACGCTGGCTTCGGTCGCGAATGACGTCGCGCCCGCGGCGGTGAAGGCGCCGCCGCCTCCCGCCTCCCGCCCGGATCTTTCGGAGTTCGCCCGCGCCGTCAAGAAAGCGGCAGCGTCGCGAGCCGAAGGCTGGCCAGGCAGCCGCAAGGCGTTTATCTCGCACGTCTGGGACGCGATTCGCACGACCCAGACATCCTGGAAGGTTTCCGAAATCGAATTCAAATGCATGCTCGCCGAAGCCCACCGGCTCGGTGCCCTCGTGCTCGCCAATGCCGATCTCAAAGACAAGAAGAGCATCAAGGAATTCGAGAGTTCGGCTGTCCCCTACAAGAATACCGTTTGGCACTTCGTTCGGGTCGAAGAGTAGCCCCCGCCCAATTTGGATTGCGTTGGAGAACGTTCGCGCATGCATCAGGAAGTCGTCGAGGCCGGGGCTACGGACAAGCTGTCTCAGGCCTTTGAGCACAGCATCACTTGGGAGGACGACATCT
Organism: Hyphomicrobium sp. LHD-15; assembly: GCF_031157355.1. Classification (GTDB taxonomy): domain Bacteria; phylum Pseudomonadota; class Alphaproteobacteria; order Rhizobiales; family Hyphomicrobiaceae; genus Hyphomicrobium_C. The sequence continues at coordinate 209,740 of NZ_JAVIFT010000004.1, read as the reverse complement.
GGCGGGCCGATCCCGTCGACGTCCCCGAAGTGCATGTAAAGGCGCGCCGCAAGTTCGCCGACCTCTTGTCGCAGGTGACGAGCGGGCGCAACGGCGCGGCCACGCAATCGCGCATTCTTTTGTTTCATGGCCAGTCCGGCGCCGGCAAAACGCATCTTCTGCGCGCTCTCCGCACGACCGCCCATCGTGAAGGCAGGGCGTACTTCGGTTACGCCCAGATGACGCCGGACGTGGCGAACTATGCCGACTATTATCTGCGCCGCCTTATTCACTCGCTGGAGAAGCCCTACGACCCGGATAACGAGGGCATCAGCGGCCTGACGCGGCTGACCGAGAGCCTGGTCGGCGACACCGAGGTGTTATCGAAGGCGAACCGCAAGCAGCTCTCCGACGGCGCGTTGTCGGACGACGAGCTTGCCAGTCTCGTTCTGAAGCTCGCCGACGAGGTCGTCGCGAGCCCCAAGTTTCGCGATCTCGAACTCGACATCAACATCGTGCGCGCGCTCCTTTATCTCGAGCGCAAGGATCCCCGCATCGATCAGCGCATCCGGCAGTATCTGTTCGGGCGCCAGCTGACGCCGCTCGCGCGTGAAGCCGTCGCTGCGCTCGATCCCAACACCGGCGAGGATCGCGCCTTCGAGATCATCACGGCCGTCGGCACGCTGATGTGGACCGTCGAGCGCGCGGCGCTGGTGTTCTCGATCGATCAGGTCGAAGATCTGCGCTTCTTCGACGACGCCGAGGAGCGCTTTCAGAAGGCGGCGCGCGATCTCATCCAGATCGCGAACCGGCTGCCGAATGCGATCATCATCATTTCGTGCCTCGAGGATTTCTACGGACAGGTGCGGGGCGTCCTCGCCCAGTCTTACGTCGATCGCATCGAGAAGTCCGGCCCCGTGCCGCTGCTCGAAACGCGCACGCCCGAAGAGGCGCGCCTGATCATCGCCAAGCGGCTCGAGCATATTGCCGAGAACGCTGGCGGCCTCGACTTCCCCGATCCCGCACAGTATTTCGGCCCTGACTTCTTCGAAGAGTTCGGCGGTCTCTCGACGCGCCGTCTTCTGGAGCATGCGCAGAACCGTCTGCGTGACAAGACCGCGCCCGAGGGCGACGACGAGCCCGATGCACAGGGCTCGTGGACATCGACACTGGCGTCTGTTCTCGGCGGCATTTTCGGAAGCCCCGAGGGCGAGACCTCGCGGCCGCTTTCGCCGTCGGTCGACTACCGCGACGCCTGGGAACGTTTCCAGAGTGCGTCCGAGGCCGAGATCCCCTCCGACGAGAACGAGCTGATGGACGTTTTCGCGTCCTCGCTTGCGCTCGCCAAGGAAGAGTGGAGCGGCGCCATCAAGCTCACGGTCGGGCGTCTCGAGATTTCCGACGAGGTTCCGGCGGTCGATCTGCGGGTCAACCACAAGTCCGGCCACATGAGCGAGACGCGCGTGTTTCTCTGCAACCGCACGACGCAGGGCGGCGGCTTGAAGCGCCAGCTGGACAAGGTTCTGCCGATGACGTCGGGCAAGAGCTGCGTCATGCTGCGGGCGAGCGACTATCCGCCGAACAAGAAAAATCAGACCGCGCAGGCCTTCCGCAAGTTCCGCGAGGGCGGTGGCCGCCTGTTCACGATTCCGATCCCCGAGTGGGAGCGCATGATGATGGTGCGCGAGTTCTACGCGCACTACAAGAACGACCCCGGCTTCCTGGCTTGGTTCGCGGACGCAAAGCTGCTGTCGAACATCATTTCGATCATCAGCGTCCTGCGTCTCGATCTTCTTGGCCGTACGCTGCCGCGCGTCACGCGCGAAGCCGAACCCGCATTGGATACCGCCAAGAGCGCAGTGGCCGCTCCGTCTGGGGAAGCAGGCGCTTCGCAAAACCCTGCGCTGCCGCCGCCGTGGTCGTTGAGCGAAGGCTCTGCCGAGCCGCTTCCCGCCAACGACGACGAACTGCCGTTGTCCGTTATACTGGACGAGACCGGCAGCAACGGCACCAGCATCTTCGCCGGCCGCGAGATCGGCAACCGCAGCAAGCCGGTGACGCTCAACATGAACGTCTTGAAGCGGCACGCCGCCGTGCTCGGCGGTTCCGGTTCGGGTAAGACGACGCTCGCACTTACGCTTATCGAGCAGCTCCTCTTGAAGGGCATTCCGGCGGTGCTGATCGACCGCAAGGGCGATCTCTGCAGCTACGCCAACCCCGATGTCTGGCGCGCCAACGACGACGAGTTCAGCGAACGCCGCGGCGAACGCGAGCGGCTGGCGGACGCCATCGATGTCGCCGTGTACACGCCGGGTCGTTCATCCGGCCGGCCGATCTCGATCACGCTTTTGCCGAACGGCATCAACGAGCTGCCCGATCACGAGCAGCAGCTTTTGGCCAACCTTTCGGCGGCCGCGCTCGGCGACATGCTGCATCTGAAGAACTCGGCGACGCACCAGAAGCAGTCGGGAACGCTGTCGGTCGCACTCCGCATCCTGGGCTCTCGCCACAGCCGCGAGGTGACGCTGTCCGATCTCATTGCACTGTTGGAGGACGAAGATCCCGAACTGACGGATCTCACACAGCGCATGGACCCGTCCGGCAAGATCCGCCGTGACCTCGTGGCCCAGCTCGACAGCCTTCGTTATCGCAACGCGGCGCTGTTCGAGGGGGGCGGCGAGAGCCTGCGCATGGATGCGCTGCTCGGCCTGGGCTCGTTCGCCCGCGAAGGCCGCACGCGCCTTTCGGTCATCTACACCGGCTTCCTCGGCGACAACGAGAACATTCTGTTCTGGGTCTCCCAGTTCCTTTCGGAGGCGCTGCGCTTCTGCCAGCGCAACCCGAACGACGAGCTGCAGGCCGTGGTCATGTTCGACGAAGCGGACCTTTACATTCCGGCCAACGCCAAGCCGGCCACGGCCGAGCCGCTGCAGAGCTTGCTGAAGCGTGCCCGTTCGGCCGGCCTCGGCCTGATGCTGGCGACCCAGTCGCCGGGCGACCTCGACTACAAATCGCGCGATCAGATCACCAGCTGGTTCATCGGCCGAGTTCGTGAAGACACCGCGCTACGCAAGCTCAAGGCTGCCTTCCAGAGCGAAAGCGGGCTCGATCCGGCCGCTGTTCTGCCGGGCCAGACGGTGGGTGAATTCCATCTCGTCCAGGAAGGGCTCGTGCGCGCCATGAAGGCGCAGCGCTCGTTGATCGAGGCCGAGCAGGTTCCGTTCGACCGCATCGAACAGCTCGCGCACGAAACCAAGGGGCAGGATGAGCGCCAGCTTCGCTTGTTCGACCCGATGGGCCGAACCTCCACGGTGCGCCGCTCGTGACCGAAAGGTGCGTCTGCGAAAAACGCGGCCGCCCGCCCGTAACATAGCTGACGGACCAAGGGATAGGACTAAAGACCTGTTGCCCGGCTGCAACGTTTTTTACCCACAGAAGCCGCTCAAACTCCCCGGAACGCTGTTTTGCACAGGGCTATGCACATGTGCTGCATGCAACACGGCAATTCAAGATTTTGAAAAACTATAGCAATTTTCTTTGGGCATCGATTTTCATTTGCATCGCAACAAAAACGCTCGCCGACGCGAGATAACATTGTGGCGAAATTGGGATTCTGTGATGAGGGAATTATTTTCTTGTTGTATTATCTCCTTGTTTCGCGGGTGAGGGTTCGCGAGGCATCGGAAGACACGGCGAGGAGTGGGCGGCTTCGCAGTGAGGTTGTGTAGAGTTCGCGGGGTCTGTTTGTGTTATGCTTGGCAAATCATTCTTGATGCTTGTTGTGGCCACTTTATTGGGGCCGGCTGTCGGCGTTGGGCTTTTCGTTCTTCTCAACACGATGTAGCAGCCGGTCGTAGTCTGGGTCTTTGACCTGCAATTGGCCGACATCTCCTGATCTTTAAATGCGGCTTAGGCACGTTCCTCGGCGTATGCTTTTTCGCGAGCAACGCCAGGATTTCGATGCTGAGGCTTCTGTTTCGGGCGCGCGCCTCGATTCCCCCGAGCTTCGGCCATAAACGTCGCCTAAGACGATTGGCAGAAGCGCCGTAGAAATCCTGTCGCGTCATGCTGTTCGTTCTCCGCCTCCTCGCCAACGTGCGCGAGCTCGTGATCAGCATTCCGATGCGGTTCGTGAGCTTGTTCGGCGAGCTTGTCGCCTTCAATCCCCGCCTCGGCCCGCTGCGCTACGTGTTCGTCGCCGCGGTCGCCTATGCCTTCTTCGCGGTCGTCCTTGTTTATGCGGTGGCGCCGCTGCGCGGGCTCGCCGGGCACTATTTTCTTGGAGAAAAGCTCCGTTATGACGCCGAGCGCTGGCTGGCGACGGCCATCTACGACGGCAACGGCAGCTTTGCGGGCACGTTCGATGCGCGCCTCGATAGCCGGCGCGACGTGAACTACACCGACGCCGCTATCGACGTCGGCAACTACACAGCCAATCCGGACCACAAATCGATCCCGGTGCGCGAGGTACCACCTCACTATTGGCAATGCCTCGTCCATCACGAGGACCGCTACCTCGGCACCTGGCTGAACCCCTTCGGCATCGATCTCGCGGGCGTCTTGAAGATCCCCTACTCCTCGGCGCTGCGCTCCATTGCGTTGCGCCGGCCGAGCCTCGGTGTCGGCGGCTCCACGCTGCCCATGCAGCTCGTTCGCGTGATCTACAACACCCCGCCCCACAGCGGCGAAGGCGCGATGACCAAGCTCTCCCGCAAGTTCGGAGAATGGTGGCTCGCGCCCGTCGTCTATCATGAGCTGACGCGCGGCGGAGACCCGACGCTCTTGAAGCAGTGGGCCGCAAACCACCTCTGGCTGGCGCAGAGGACGGGCGGCGCGCCGCTGCATGGCGTCGAGATCACGAGCCGCGTGGTGTTCGGCAAGGATTCGAGCGAGCTGTCGATTGCCGAGCAGTTCGTCCTCGCCTCTGCCGTCAACAAACCGATCATCCTGCTCAAGGGCGACGAACGCCTCAACGAAGTGCGCCTCGACCGCTGGCGCTTTATCGTAGAGGTGCGCGCGCGCCTCTGTGCGGAAGCCCTCATTACCGACGAGGATTTGAAAAAGCAGGTCCTGTTCGAGCTGATCGCGATGGCTGGTGGCCCGCCCGATCCCAAAGTGAAGCCGAAGCTTCAGGCCGCCCTCGATCGCTACGCACCGGGCGAAGCCAGGCGCGCCCGCGCCAATCCCGTTGCCCGCGCCAATGCGCTGATGCCGGCGGCCCGCTTCGGTCTGCGCGAGGAAATGAAGGAGATCTACGGCTTCGGCTGGCGTGATCATGTCCGCGGCGTCACGACCACCTTCGATGCGGCCACCAATCTCGCGTTCCATGACAAGATCAAGACCGCTCTCGCGAAGATCGACGCAGCCGTGCAGCCGAAGCTCGACAAGGGCTACGCGCTCGATCCCGCGCGCGCCGGGCCGGATCGCAAGCTACCGTCCATCACGGTCGTCGCCGCCAACGCGAAGGGCGAGATCGTGCGCTACTACGAGGCGGGCGAGACGGCGCCCTATTTCGGTGCCCCGGTCGCGCGCAATCCCGCAACCGGCCTTTACGACCCCACTCGCGATCCGCGCATGATCGCCTCCACCGGCAAGATGATCGCGGCCATCGCGATTGCCAACAGCGGACGCGACAGCACCGCGTCGCTTTACGTCGATACCGAGGCCCCTGCCCGCGGGCTGGAAACCTGTGCCAAGGGCAACAACCGCTTCGGCCGCACAGCGCTCGTCAGTTTCGCCTGCTCGCTCAACGCCCCGCTGATCAACCGGACGGCGCTCGCCGGCCAGGAGCGTGTGCGCCGCCTCATCGACGGCTTCGGCTTCACGATGCCGCCGGCAGACGCGTCGGGGCATGGGACGCCGCCCTCGACGGCGGCCGTTCTCGGGCAGATCTCCGGATCGCCACGCAAGGTGCACCATATGTCGGCGGTGATCCTCGCAGCCCTGATCGGCCGCGGCGCGACGCCCGTCCGCGAGCCGACGCTCGTGAAGAGTTACGACTACACACACGCCGAAGACGCGCGCGAGAAGCACTTGGATGTTCGCGATCCCATCATCCCGAACCGGCTGATCCAACGCCGCGCTGTGCCGCTGCTGCGGGCGCTGTTGTCGGCACCTCTCTGTTACAAAACCGGCAGCGCGCCGGCCGGCACGCTGAAATCGCTCTCGTCGTGGTGCGCGGGGCGGCGGACCGGCCTGCGTCTGCATTTCGCCAAGACCGGCACGCAGGTCACGGCGGATATGAATGCCACCGTCGATGTCTGGACCGCGGGCGGTCTCCAGTTCGCGAACGGCGCGGCTTATTCGTATGTCGTGCTGGTCGGAACCGGGTCCGGATCGGAGCCGTGGGCGACGAAGATCCATGCCGCGGATGTTGCGGCCCCCCTGCTCGAAATCCTGCTCGAGGATTTGACAGGGCACGCGCGCGAAAACCCGATGCCGGGCCTGCTGCCACCGCGCGCGCCACCGAAGCCCGTCGCTAACAACATAGGTTCCGCAGAAGACGCCCTGACCCGCGCCCTCAATCTGCAGCAGATGCGCTAAACTTCTAGCACCAGCGCGCCGCCGGTGAGGCCCGCGCCGGCAGCCGTGAGCAGAAGCCGTTCGCCGACGCGGAACGGACGCGCCTCCGCAGCGATCGAGAGCGACAGCGGGATCGTCGCAGCAGAGCTGTTGCCGTAAAGCGCGACGGTCGAAATCAGTTTGTCATCGGGGACACCGAGCTGCTTCTGCGCCGCTCCGATGATGCGTGCGTTGGCCTGATGAGGCACGAAATAGTCGATGTCGTCGAGCGTCAATTGCGCCCGCGCCAGCGCCTTTTTCGACGAGTCCGTCATGATCTTGACCGCGCGCGTGAACACCGCCCGGCCGTCCTTGATTTGCATCAGCGTTGCGGCGGGATCGAGCCCGTTTTCGAACGGACGTCTGCTGCCGCCCGCCGGGATCTTGATCAGATCGTAGGCTGAGCCGTCCGAGGCGAGATGCACGCCGCGCACGCCCGAAGTCGGCCGGTCGGACGGGACGAGCAGAACCGCACCTGCGGCGTCGCCGAACAACAGCGCGCTCTTGGGATCGTCGAGGTTCAGACGGCGCGAAAGAATGTTGGCCGCGATGACGAGGGCCGGCGCGTTGTGCTGGCGGACAAATCCATCTGCGAACGTGAGCGCATAGAGAAAGCCGCCGCAGGCGCCCGCCATATCGATGGCCCCGGCCCCGGTGAGGCCGAGCCGATGCGCCACGAGCGGCGCCGAAGGCGGCAGCAGATGATCCGGCGTCGACGTTGCAAGCGCCAAGAGACCGATCGAGCTTCGATCGAATGCGGAAGCGCCGAGCGCCATCTCCCCAGCTTTGAACGCGAGATCGGACAGCGCCTCGTCAGGTGCCGCAAACCGGCGTTCGCGAATCCCGGTCCGCTGCTCGCACCAGCCGCTTTCGACGCCGAGACGCGCCTCGATTTCCGCATTTGTCACGCGCCGCTCGGGCGCATAGTGTCCGAGCGAATGAAGTGCCGTTCCCATGCCCTTTCGTATAGACGCCGTTCCTGTCCGCACAAGGTCCAAATCACCTCATGACTAAGCCAATTCTTCTGGTGGCGGCGGCTGCGCTCGTCGATTCGGACAATCGGGTCCTGATTAGCAAGCGCCCGGAAGGTAAATCGCTCAGCGGGCTTTGGGAATTTCCGGGTGGAAAAGTCGATGCCGGCGAGACGCCCGAGGCAGCGCTGATCCGCGAGCTCAAGGAGGAGCTGGCGATCGAGGTATGCGAAACGTGCCTCGCGCCGTTTACGTTTGCGAGCCACGCCTACCGCGATTTTCACCTGCTGATGCCGCTCTATTTGTGCCGCAACTGGGAGGGGGAAATCACGCCTCAGGAGGGTCAGGAAGTGACCTGGGTTCGCGCCAAGCGCCTGGCCGACTACCCGATGCCGCCGGCCGACGCCCCGTTGATCCCATGGTTGCGCGACCTCTTGGGCTAGGAGGACCTGTCATGCGGGTCGAGCTTGAGCGCGGTGTTTGGCGGCCGATGACGCAGGCCGATCTGGCAGCGGTCGCGTCGGTCGCGAACAAGGTCCACATCTCTTACCCGGAAGACGATGCCGTTCAGGCCGAGCGTCTGGCGCTCTATCCGGAGGGATGTGCGGTGCTGGAGCATGAAGGAGCCGTGTCCGGCTACGCCATCACCCATCCCTGGCGCTGTGCCGAGCCGCCGGCTCTGAACGTCATGCTGGGCACGCTGCCCGAAAGGCCGACGACTTACTACATCCACGATTTCGCGGTGTTGCCGGAAACCCGAGGATCCGGTGCAGGATCTGCATTCGCAAATGCTGTCATCGCGCACGCCAGGAGCCGCGCGTTGCCGAACGTGTCGCTGGTGGCAGTGAACAAGTCTATTCCGTTCTGGAGCCGCTTCGGCTTCGAGGTCGTGTCCGAGCCGTCGCTCCACGCCAGGCTTCTCACCTATGACGCCGACGCGCGCTACATGGTGCGAAGGTTCTAGAACGTTTCCGGAAAAACTAGGCCTTCCGCTCCGGCACGCCGAGGGCGTCTGCAAGGCGAGCTTGCGCCGATCCCGGCTTCAGCGGTTTGGGTTGGCTTTCGTGCGGAGCCCAAGCCGTGAGCGTCAGGATTTCGAATGTCGCCGGCACGCGCCCGCCTGCCAGCCCGAACCGCTCGACGTAGATCTCGGCCGCGCGCATCAGAAGCCGGCGCGTCGCCGGAACCCGGCGCCGGTCGAGCAGCATGTTGGACGCGCCCATGCCTTTGATGTCACGCATCAGTGCGAGTGGGTCCGCATAGGTTACGGCAACCGTATCGGAGTCGGCCACTGGGAGAGCAAACCCGGCCCGCTGCAACAGGCCGCCGAGATCGCGCACGTCCGCGAACGGCGCGACACGCGGCGAAGCTCCGCCCAAGAGGTCGTCTTCCGCGAGAAGCCACGCTTCGCGTAGTTCCTTGAGCGTTTGTCCGCCGAGCACCGCCGCGAGCAGCAGGCCGTCCGGTTTGAGCACGTGCCGGATCTGAAACAACGTGCCCGGCAGGTCGTCGACGAGCTGCAGCGAAAGCCCGGATATCACGAGGTCGAACGAAGCGGGTGCGAACGGCAAGGCTTCGAGCGCCCCCTGCACGCGCGGAGCTGGCGCTTGCGCAAGAAGCCGCGCCGATGGGTCTAACGAGATGAGGCGCCCGACATTGGGGCTTGCTCCGATCTGTCGCCCGAGAACGCCGTGATGAGAGCCGAGGTCGAGCGCAACCGGAAAGTCGCGCTTTACGATGGCGAGCCGTTCCGTGAGATCGTCCGCCACCCGGCGCAGCAGAAAATCATGGTCTGCGGCCCGGCCGGCCGCGCGGTTGCGCCGGCTGGCCAGAAGCGCACTGTCGAACAAGGGGCGAGGCTCGGACATTTGAATACGGGACGTTCTTCGCTAAGGTGCGTGCGGACGCGCGAGCATCCGCAGATGAGGGGGCTTCCGAAGTCTAAGTGGCCGCCGAGGGACGGAAAGTCCAGCCTGGCCGCCCTGAACAGCGGCGCCTTTCTAGCACGAAAGAGATTTGGCGCGGGCGGGCCCGAAGCCGCCGGAGGGTGCGAGGTGTCGGAAACGAGCCTGGACGAGAACACCGACCAGCTCACCGCGGCCACTCTAGGCCCCGGGCTCTTTCGGCGCGTCTTCACGGCCCTCTCCGATCTCGTGATGCCGCCCGTCTGCTTGGTGTGCCGGACGCCGATCGGCTCCCACGACGCGCTCTGCGCTGGCTGCTGGCGCGAGATCGACTTTATTCGCCCGCCGCTATGCGACCGCTTGGGAATTCCGCTCCCCTTCGATGCAGGAGAGGGGGCGGTGTCGGCCGCCGCCGTAGCAGACCCTCCGTCCTATGACCGGGCCCGCGCCGTGGCCGCCCATACGGGATCGATGCGCACGCTGGTGCACGCCCTCAAGTTTCACGACCGCCACGACGTGCGCCGCCTGCTTGGGAAGTGGCTGGTCGAGGCCGGTCGCGAGTTGGTGCTTGATGCCGATGTCGTGGTTCCGGTTCCGCTCGCGCGCAGGCGGCTTGTCATGCGCCGCTTCAATCAGGCGGCCATTCTGGCGCGCGAAGTGGGTCAACTCGCCGGCATCTGCTACGAGCCGCTGACCCTGGAGCGGACGCGGGCCACCGCCAGCCAGGTCGGATTGTCGCGGGGCGCGCGCCAGCGCAATGTAGCGGGGGCTTTCGCCGTCCCGCCGCGTCGGGAGGCGCGCATAAGAGGCCGCAACATCTTGCTCATCGACGATGTCATAACGACGGGATCGACCGTCGGCGCCTGTGCCCGGGCCCTCCGAAGGGCCGGAGCGACGCGGGTGGATGTCCTGGCGCTGGCCCTTGTAACCGATCGCGCCGTCATTCCCTCTTGAAAGCCCTTCTCAACACTGGAAAAATGCCGCAAATCGTTGCGTAAATAGCGTTACGGCGCGGAAACGCGTGGTTGGGCCCTGCGCCATTTAGCAAAATGCAATCAGGTTGGCCGTCGAGGAACCCTGGGAGACATGGCCAAAGTCACAATCTACACCACGATCCTTTGCCCTTACTGCCACATGGCAAAGGAGCTTCTGAGGGCAAAATGCGTGACCTTCGAAGAGGTTGACGTGACCGGGCAGGCGACGCTTCGCGCCGAGATGAAGTCCAAGGCGGGCGGTCGCAATACGGTCCCTCAGATCTGGATCGACGAGCAGCACGTGGGCGGCTGCGATGATCTGATGTGCCTCGAACGGAGCGGCAAGCTCGATCCTCTTCTGTCTGCGGGACATTAGGGGTATGTCCGAGACCGATCCGACGGAGGCGCTTCGCGTCGCGCTGGTTCAGATGTGTTCGGGGCGCGATGTCGCGCGCAATCTCAGCGACGCCACAGCGCTGATCCGCGAAGCGGCAAGTGGCGGCGCCCAGTACGTCCAGACCCCCGAGGTCACCAATCTCATGGAGCTCGAGCGCGAACGGCTGTTTGCCGCGGCCGAGCCCGAAAATTCCGATGCCGCGCTGCGTCACTTCAAGGCTCTCGCCAAGGAGCTGTCGATCTGGCTTCACCTCGGCTCGTTGGTGGTGAAGGTGAGCGATACCAAGCTCGCCAACCGTGCCTTTCTGATTTCGCCGGCTGGAGAGGTGGCAGCCCGTTACGACAAGATCCATATGTTCGATGTGGATCTACCGAATGGCGAGGTCTACCGCGAAAGCACGAACTACGAGCCCGGCACGCAGGCCGTGGTGGCTGATCTGCCTTGGGGCAAGCTCGGCTTCTCGATCTGCTACGACCTCCGCTTTCCCTATCTCTATCGGGCGCTTGCCCAGGCCGGGGCGTCGTTCATCGCGGTGCCCGCGGCATTCACCCGTCTCACGGGCGAAGCCCACTGGGTTACGCTGCTGCGCGCGCGCGCGATCGAGACCCAGTGCTTCGTCTTTGCGGCGGGCCAGGGCGGTTTGCACGAGCACGGCCGCGAAACCTTCGGGCACAGCCTGATCGTTTCGCCGTGGGGCGAGGTGCTTGCGGAAGGCGGCGTTCACCCGTCGGTCATTTTCGCGGATGTAGACTTGGGGCAAATCGCGGATGTCCGCGCTCGCGTGCCGTCTTTGCGGCACGATAGGAAGTTCGAAGTGGTCGAGGCGGGTGCAAAGGCCGCCACAGAGGTCACGTCATGATCAAGTTCAGCCTGGTCTGCCACGAGGGGCATGACTTCGAGGGGTGGTTTCAGAGCGGGGCGGCCTACGAGGCGCAGGTCGCGGCCAAGCAGCTTGTCTGTCCGCACTGCGGAACTCATTCCGTCAACAAGGCCATTATGGCGCCGGCCGTTGCCAAGAGCGCAACGAACAAGAGCGCAACCAGCGAGACACCCGCACCGAAAGAGGTTGGTGCGCCGAGCGAGGCGGTTGCTGCAGCGGCGGCCGACATGAAAATTCCCCCGCAGGAGCTGCACCGTCTGCTGCGCCAGTTCCGCCAGGAAGTGCACACCAAGGCCGAGTACGTGGGCGGCAAGTTTGCCGAGGAAGCGCGCCGCATTCATTTCGAGGAAAGCCCGGCGCGCGGCATCTACGGCGAGGCCTCTGTCGATGAAGCGCGAGAGCTGGCAGAGGACGGCATTCCGTTCCTTCCCGTGCCGCGCCTGCCCGAAGATTTGAACTAGACCATGATCGCTTCGGCCCTATGCGCTCCGATCGTCGCGACCCCTATCGGGCGCGGCGTGAATCGGCAGCGCAGGAAATGCCCGAAGCGTGAATCATTGGTCTCATCAAGAATCTAGAGCGGGATTGCGATTCGCAGAAAAGCAAACACGCTCTAGACGTTGCGGAAAGTGGCCACGAGGTCGGCCATCATCGCCGAAAGCGACGTGCGCTCGGTGACGCCGAGCTGATCGAGGCGGCTGGTCGCGATCGCCGGAAACGCCACCCGCGGCGCGCCAGCTTCGATAGAAACTTCAGCCCCCGTCAGCGCCCGGATCTGATCCAGGATCTCCCGATGGGTCGTGTTGTGCCCATACGCAACGTTGGTGATCGGCGCGTCGCCGGACACGGCAATGGCTTCCAGAGCCCGCACCACATCGCCGACCCAGACGTAATCCTTCTCGGAGTCGAGAGCGCTCCGAAGATGGACGCGGCCGGTTTCGATCGCGTCTCGCAAGATCGAGGTCAGGAAGTTCTGCGAGGCCAGATCCCGGCCGAACACATTTGAAAGGCGCGCGACGCGTGCATTGCTTAGCCCCGCCCCGAGGCACGCCGCCTCTCCCATCAGCTTCGAGAGATTGTAGAGATGATCCGGGTTCGACGGCAGTGCCGGGATCGGCGTGTCTTCATCGGTCGACGAGGTCGTCCCATAAACACGTGTCGAAGAGCAATAGACGAACGACGTGAACCGCGCGCCCCGCAGGATGTCCGTTAAGAGCGTCACATGCGCATCGATCGTCTCGAACGGGCGCGAGCGGAAATCTGCCGTAAGCCCGATCGTGTAGAACGCGTGCCCGAGATCGGCGCCCCGCCACGAGGTGTCCTCGCGCACGCTCTCGCGAACCTGATAGCCGCGCTCTTTGAGATGGGAAACCAGCGCCCGCCCGACGAAGCCGTTGGCGCCGAACACGGTGGCGTTCTTTTCGGTGGCGGCGGTCATGGGAGGATGATCGGGTCGAAGTCGCGAAGCCGCGGCCACGCTGCGTCCCGCTCGGAGATCACGACGGGAGGCGGAAGCGGCCAGGAAATCGCGAGGTCTGGATCGTCGTAGGCGATGCCCGCGGCAAGCGCCGGCTCATAGCCGCGCGAGATGTGATAGGTGACCTCGGTGCCGGGAACCAGCGTTTGGAAGCCATGCGCGAAGCCCTCGGGAATATACAGAAGCATGCGGTTTGCGGCCGAAAGCTCGACGCCGTACCAGCGGCCGTAGGTCTCCGATCCCGCCCGCACATCCAAGATCACGTCGTAGACGGCTCCAGCCGTCACGCGCACGAGCTTGCATTCGGCGGCCGGCGGGCGCTGCAGATGCATCCCGCGCACGGTGCCGGCGTGAATGTTCTGGGAGAGGCTGATCTGGTCGAGATGCGGATTGAGCCCGCGTTCGGTGAAGGTTGTCGCGCAGAACAGGCGCGCGAAAAAGCCCCGGTTGTCGGAGATCGGCTCCGGCGTAATCACGTACGCGCCGGCCAGGGGCGTCGCTTCGAAGATCATGGGATGATCAAAGGCTCGGGCAGCGGCACGATGAACTGCCCGCCCCAGTCGCGGATCCCCGCCATCTGGCCGATGATCTCGTCCTTGAGGTTCCAGGGCAGGATCAGCACGTAGTCGGGCTTGGTTTCGAAGATGCGGTCTGGCGCGTAGACGGGCAGCGCCGTTCCAGGCAGCAGGAGGCCCTGTTTGTGCGGGCTTGCGTCCACCGCGTAGTCGATAAAATCGCCGCGGATGCCGCAATAGTTGAGCAGCGTGTTGCCCTTGGCAGCAGCGCCGTATGCCACGATACGCGCGCCCTTCTCCTTTAGGCTGATCAGCGTATTGAGCAGCGCGCGCTTGGCGTGGCGCACCTCGGCGGCGAAGGAGCTGTAGATATCGAGTGCGTCGAGCCCGGCGGCGGCTTCCCGCGCACGGAACGAGACGAGGCGCTCCGAATCGGCGGCGGTCGTTCCAGTGTGGCCCGCGAAGATGCGCAAGCTGCCACCGTGCGTCGGCAACTCTTCCGCGTCGAACACCTGAAGCCCGTGGCGCGCGAACAGGCGCTCCACCGCGAGCAGCGACAGATACGAATAGTGCTCATGATAGATCGTGTCGAAGTACTTGGCTTCGATCAGCCGCAGGAGATGCGGGAACTCGATGGTGATGACGCCGCCGTCCTTGAGCAGGATCTTGAGCCCCGAGACGAAATCGTTGATGTCCGGCACATGCGCCAGCACGTTGTTGCCGGCGATGACGTCGGCCTTGCCGGCGTCGGCAACCTCGGTTGCGGTCTTGGCGCCGAAGAAGCGGACCAGCGTCGGGATGCCCCGCTCGCGCTCGGCCACTTCCGCGCAATTGGCCGCCGGATCGATCCCGAGCACGGGAATGCCGGCCGCCTTGAAATGCTGCAGCAGATAGCCGTCGTTGCTCGCGACCTCGACAACCTTGGACGCCGCGCCGAGCCCGAACCGCTGGATCATCATGTCGGCGTAGCGGCGCGCATGCTCGACCCAGGATTTCGAGTAGGACGAGAAATACGTGTAGGAGCCGTGGAAATGCGTTTCGGCCGGCTGCACGTCCTCGATTTGCACGAGCTTGCAGGCCTCACACACGAACGTGCGCAGCGGATAGAAAGGCTCGGCGAGATGCGCCTCGGCCGGCAGCCGCATGGCATTCGAAACCGGCGACATCCCGAGGTCCACGAACACATGGCGAAGCGGTGTTCCGCACGCCCGGCAGGGAAGCGTACGCACGGCGTCGGTTTTGGAATTGGGATCAGCCATTGAGATACTCGTCGATCTGGCGAAGGGTGAAGGCGTGCATGTCTTGGCCTCCATTATAGGCCTTGTACCAGGAGATCGTCCGGTCCAGTGCCTCAGAAAGCCGCCAGCGCGGCCCCCAGTTCAGCGCGCCGCGGGCCTTTGCGCTGTCCACTTCCAAAAGGCGGGCTTCGTAGGGCTGGAAACGCGTGTCGTGCCGCCAATGGGCACCGTCAGCCCAGCGAGAGGAGATTTCGTCGGCGATGACCCGCACCGAAACCGCATCCTCTTGAGCGGGGCCGAAATTGAACGCGAGCGGCTGCGGCAGCGTACTTTTCTCGACAAGTGCCTCCGCGAGCGCGAGGTAGCCCGAAAGCGGCTCCAGCACGTGCTGCCAGGGCCGCACCGAGGAAGGGTTGCGGATCATCAGCGCTTCGCCCGCCGTGAAGGCGCGAATGGCGTCCGGGATCAGGCGGTCCTCGGCCCAGTCGCCGCCGCCGATGACGTTACCGGCGCGCGCTGTGGCAAGGCAGGCTGGTCGCCCGTCGCCCGAGAAATAGGAGGCACGGTAGGCTTCGACGACGATCTCGGTGCAGGCCTTGCTCGCCCCGTAAGGCTCCTTGCCGCCGAGCCGGTCGGTCTCGCGATAGGCCCATGGCCACTCGACGTTGTCATAGACCTTGTCGCTGGTGATGACGACGCAGGCTCGCACGCTCGCGGTCTCGCGGACCGCATCGAGCACCTGCGCGGTGCCGACGACGTTAGTCGAGAAGGTTTCGACTGGCTCCGCCCGCGCCGGGCGCACCAGCGCTTGCGCGGCCAGATGCAGCACGATCTCCGGGTCGGCGGCTGCCATAGCAGCTTTGATTCGCGACGCGTCCCGGATGTCGCCGAGCGTCGACGTACCGAGTCCGGCTACGCCCGCCACATCGAACAGGTTCGGATTGGAAGGCGGCGCAAGCGCATAGCCCGAGGCTTCCGCGCCGAGCTGGCGCAAGAGTCCCATCAGCCATCCGCCTTTGAAGCCGGTGTGCCCGGTCACGAAGACGCGGCGCCCCGTCCAGAAGGTGCGCTTGAGCGGCGCCGTCATGCGAGGCTCCAGCCTTAGTTCCAGACCTGCCACGGCGCCTTGCCCGACGTCCACATGTCGTTCAGGAGCTGCATTTCGCGATAGGTATCCATGCACTGCCAGAAGCCGCCATGCTGGTGCACGGCAAGCTCACCCATCTTGGCGAGGCGCTCCAGGAGGCCGGTTTCGAGCGGCTCGTTGAGCGTCGGGTCCAGCATGTCGAACGCGCGCCGGTTGAACACGAAGTAGCCGCCGTTGATCCAGCCCTGGGTGACCTGTGGCTTTTCGGCAAAGCTCGTGATCATGCCGTCGTCGATAGCAAGTTCGCCGAAGCGGGAAGACGGATGCACGGCCGTGACGGTCGCGAGCTTGCCCATGCGCTTGTGGGTGGCGATGAGGTCGTCGATATCGACGTCGGCAACCGCGTCGCCGTAGGTCGCAAGGAAGGTATCGCCCTCGATATGGGGGAGCGCGCGCAGAATGCGCCGGCCAGTGAGGCTTTCGAGACCGGTTTCGGCGAGCACGACGCGGGCATCGAGGAGTTCGGAGTTGGTCGTCCGCTGTGCGTAGATGCCACCGGTGCGGATGTCGATTTCGAGGTCGTGGGCCCGTTGATGGTAGTTCACGAAGTAATCGCGGATCGCGTCGCCCTTATAGCCGAGGCAAAGCACGAACCGCCCCACGCCGTGGTGGCGATAGTGCATCATGATGTGCCAGAGCATGGGCTTGCCGCCCACTTCGACCATCGGCTTGGGCTTGAATTCGGTTTCCTCGCGCAGGCGCGTACCGAGTCCACCACAAAGTATCAGTGCTTCCATAAATCTCCCCCGCTGGGTCTCTGGGATGGGAAGTCGACGCTATTTCTCACGCAGGCCGTGACGCATCGACATCGTGATCGGCTCCAATATGTAATCAAGGACCGTGCGCGAGCCTGTCGGGATGATGATCTCGACCGGAGTTCCCGGCATCAGCTTGAGCCCGTCGATTTTTTTGAGTTCCGACGGGTCGACGTCCACGGTGATGTCGAAGAACAGGGCATGTCCTTCCGAATCAGGGCGCGCGTCTGCGGAGCGTGTGCGGATAGTTCCATGTACCACTGGAAGCCGCCGGCCCTGCGTGGTGAGCACGCGCAGCTCGGCGCGCATGCCTTCATGCACCTCGAGGCCGTCGGTCGGGCGAAGCTGCCCCTTTATGACGATTCCGGAATCGGCTGGCACGATCTCAAGCAGGCGCTCGCCTTTGCCGATCACTCCGCCCACCGTATTGACGGTGAGCCCCAGCACGTGGCCGCTGACGGGCGCCCGAATGACGGTGCGGACCAGGATATCCCTGGCGACCCGCTCGCGCTCCGTTGCGTCGGCGAGCTTGCCGCGCGCATCTTCGAGTTCCTGAGCGATCTTGAGGCGGAAATCGCTGTCGACCTGAACGATCTGGTTTTCGAGCTGCCCGATCAGGTGCTGCAGCCGCATGATGTGGCCCTGATACTCCTGCTGCTGGCTGAGCAGGGCCGACGCGGCGCGCTTGAGCTGCATCAAAGGCGAGTTGGTCGCATAGCCCTTGTCGTAGAGCATCTGCTTCGGGCCAAGCTCCTCGTTGACCATGCGATATTGGTCCGCGGCCGCATCGGCCTGCCCCTTGTAGATATCCATCTGCGTGCGCGCCTGCTTGATCTGCTCGCGGATGGTGCCGGCCTGCGTGGCGTTGGCGCTGCGCCGCGCCTGCAGGATCTGCTCTTGCGACGTCAGCAGTTGATCGACGCTCGGCTGGCTGCGCCGCTCGATGAGCGCCTTCGGGAAGTTGACCGCCGGCCGGCCGGCTGATTCGGCTTCGAGCCGGGCCAGCACGGTCGAAAGCGTCGTGACCGATTCGGTTTGAATTTCGAGCGCAGCGCGGGCCTGCACCTGCTCAAGCCGGATCAGTTCTTGCCCGGCGCTGACGAGATCGCCCTCCTTGACGAGGATGGCGCTCACGATACCGCCGTCCACGTGCTGTACGGCTTTGCGGTTTCCGTCCGCTCCGACGAGGCCGTAAGTGATGGCAGCGCTCTCGATCGGGCTCAAAGCGGCCCAGCCGCCAAGAAACCCGAAGAACCCGAGTACGACGATAAGACCGATTTTTATCAGGCGAACCGCCTGATTGAAATTTGCGGAGCCCGCGACCGAACGGACAGCGGATGCGCCCTTCGGATCGGCTTCGCCGTTTGGGGCGGAGCCGTTGGTTGCGGCTGTATTCGCGAATTCCGACTTGAGGAGCTCGAGCTTGGCGAGTGCGTGTTTCATGCGCTCTCTCCAATTCTCTTCTGGCCGGTCGCAAAGCCCGGCGCGATTCGCGGCATGACGCGCGCGATCGGGCCAAACTCGGCAACCGCGCCGTTGGTCAGTACCAGAACTTTATCGAGCGAGACGAGAATGCTGGGCCTGTGCGCGATCATGATCACGGTCGTTCCACGCGCTTTGAGTGCGGCGAGCAGCCCGTGCAGTGCCGTTTCGCCGTCGCTGTCGAGATTGGAGTTGGGCTCGTCGAGAACGACGAGTTTCGGATTGCCGAACACGGACCGCGCGAGCGCGATGCGTTGCCGCTGTCCGCCGGAGAGCGGCGCGCCGGACGCGAGCAGTCGCGTGTCGTATCCCTTCGGAAAGCCGAGGATCATCTCGTGCACGCCGGCAAGACGGGCCGCGGCTACGATCTCGGCGGCATCGACAGTGCGAAACCGCGCAATGTTCTCGGCGATCGAGCCTTCGAACAGCTCGATGTTCTGCGATACGTAGCCGGTGAAGGTGCCGAATTGCGCGCGACCCCAGGACCACACGTCGGCGCCGTCCAGGCGCACATTGCCGGCAGTGGGCTTGATCGCTCCGACGAGGAGGCGCGCGAGCGTCGATTTGCCGGCCGCGCTGGGGCCGACGATGCCGAGTGATTCGCCGGGGTTCACGAGGAACGAGATGTCGTTGAGTGTCGGCGCGCGTGCGCCAGGAACCGTGTAGGAGAGCGCCTCGACAGAGAGACGCCCTGCCGGAATAGGCAGCTCCATCGTCTTCGGCCGAAGCGGAACGGCCAAAACCTCCTCAACGCGCCCGAGTGCGGCCAGAGCCGAAAGAATCTGCCGCCAGACACCGACGAGCTGGTCGACGGGCATCAGGGCGCGAGTGCAGATGAGAGAGGCGGCGAACAGCGAGCCGGGCGAGATCTCACGGCCGACCGCAAGCCACGCGCCGGCGCCCATGATCAAAACCTGCAGCGTATAGCGGACGAACTTGATGACGCTCGAAACCGACGAGTTTCCCGCGCTGGCGTCCGCCTGCATGCCGATGGCCTGGACGCGAATGTCCGACCAGCGCTTGGAAAGCTCCGGCAGCATGCCCATGGCCCGCACGGTCTCGGCATTCCCGATCACGCCTTCGGTCAGCCGATAGCTTTCCTCGGTGAGCTTCGCCGACGTCGCGAGGCGCTGTCCGACGAGAACCTGGTTCAGCACCGCGAGCCCGATCACCAGCAAGGCGCCTCCCAGTGAAATGATGCCCAGCACCGGGTGCAGATAGAAGCACGCTAGCAGGAACAAAGGCGTCCACGGCAGGTCGAATAGAGTGAGGATGGCGCTGCCCGTCAACGCGTGGCGCACCGTATCGAGATCGCGAACTGCGCCCCCCTTCGTGACGCTCGCGGCATCTCCGTCCCGTTCGACAAGTCGCTCGAACAGTTGCTTGGACAGTTGCGCGTCGAACTGGATGCCGAGTGAGATGAGAAGGCGAGCTCGCACTTCCTCGAGCGCATTGGCGGCCGCGATGCCGCCCAGGACCGCGATGGTCAGCACGACGAGCGTCGCGCCGCTGCCGCTCGGCAGCACACGGTCGAAAACCTGAATTGTATAGAGCGGTATTCCGAGAGTCAGCGTGTTCACGAAAACGCTGAAAACCGCGGCCCATACAAGGAAGCGTTTATAGCCGGACAATCCGGCGCCGATTACGGCTGAGAGGGTTGGCGTCATCTGACTTTTTCATGCTCTTCCGCTGGGAGCGAATCACTGACGCAAACCTGATGCACGCTACATGAGTTTATTCCGAGCCGCACTTTAACAACGAGTAAGGCGATAAAGGGCGCAAGAAAGAGGAAATGAAGCTCGAAATGACGAGATTCATATTCAACTCGAAATGCCATTTTTTAGAGAAAACGGCACCTTGCGGACGCAACAATAAAAGACATTAGAGTCAGCAAGATGTGAGCGAAGCATAAACTGTTCGCTCAACGTTGCGAACTAGCTGATTTCAATTAGCAGTTTTATTGATGAGGTGAAATGCAGCCTTTTCGCGTAATTTACTAAAAAGAAACATTACCAGTGCATTTAATGTTCTTGGTACGGTGAAGAAGCCCGTAATGGGTGTTTCTGATTAAAACGATCGGTAGCTGCAAGTCGAAAAGAAGTCGAATGCGCTGACGGCGGATTAACAGGGGCGTGCACCGTGGGGGTTTGACTGGGTCGCCGCATAGCTGGCGGGCGCGCAACGTTAATTCGGGGTCTAAAATGGCTGTCGAGAATCTGCCGAACAAAAGCAAGGCCAATTCGTATACGACCGCGAGTGTCGATACGCTCATTGGCGGGTCGGCGACCGATACGGTCCTGGTCACAGGGGCGGCAGTCAATGCGAGCATCGACTTAGCCGGAGGGCGAGACAAGCTCACGCTCAGCGGTGTGGGGAACACGGCGACAGTCGCCGGCATCGAGACGCTGGTCGGAGGCGACGGGGCCGATACGATCACCGTCGCTGACGCGCTTTTGAAAGCCACCATCAACCTCGGAGGTGGCGACAACAAGCTGGTCATGGGCGACATCGCCAACACGGCGACGCTTTCCAACGTTCATACCGTCACCAGCGGCACTGGCGCAGACACCATTACCTTGGCGACGGTCCTGGCGAGTGACGGCTCGGTCGATCTCGGCGCGGGCGCGGACAAGCTGACCCTCGGCAATTTCGCCAACGCGGGCTCGATCGCGAACGTCGAGACCCTGATCTCCGGTACCAACGCAGATACGATCACCCTCACCAGCGCATTGGTGAACGGCAGCATCAATCTGGGCGTTGGCGCGGACAAGCTCACGCTCTCGAGCGCAGGTTCCAACTCCGGGACCGTGGCGAACGTAGAAACTCTCATCGGCGCGGGCGCCAACGACACCATCACGCTCGGATCTGCCGCATCTAAGGCGTCCATCGATCTCGGCGGCGGTTCGGACAAGCTGGTTCTCGGCAACTTCTCGAACACCGCGACGATTGCAAACGCCGAATCAGTGGTCGGCGGCACGGGCGCCGACACGATCACGCTTGGATCCGTGCTCACGACATCGACTGTTGTCGATCTCGGCAAGGGCACGGACAAGCTGACGCTTGGCGATTTCGTTAACGAGGGTGCCGTTTCTAACGTCGAAACCATTATTGGCGGCAGCGACGCGGACACGCTGACGTTCTCGGCCATCATTTCGAAGGGATTGATTGATCTCGGCGCCGGTGCCGACACCGTTACTATGGGCGATTTCGCGAACGTCGTGACGATCGCAAACGTGGAAAGCCTGCTCGGCGGCAGCGCAGGCGACACGGTTACGCTGAGCAACCTGCTCACGTCGGGTGCGACGATCGATCTCGCGGGCGGTAGCGACAAGCTGACGCTCGCAGCGGGTGCAAACACCGGCTCCATCGCCAATGTCGAAAGCATAATTGGCGCCAGTGGGGCTGACTCCATCACAATCACGTCTCAGCTGTCCGGAGGATCGATCGATCTTGCGGCCGGAAGCGACAAGCTCATTCTCGGCGATTTTGCCAACACGGGTAGCGTCGCGAACGTCGAAACGCTGATCGGCGGCTCATCGAGCGACGTCCTGACGTTGACATCGGCGGCGTCCAAGGGATCGATCGATCTCGGCGCCGGTCTTGACAGTCTTACGCTTGGCAATGGCACCAACACGGCCACCATTGCCAACGCGGAGACCATCGTTAGCGGATCCGGCGTTGATACGGTGACGCTCGCCTCGGCGCTCACGACATCGACCAGTGTCAACCTCGGCGCCGGCAAAGATACGCTATATCTTGGAAACTTCACCAACGAAGGCTCGGTCTCGAACGTCGAGACGATCGTCGGCGGCAGCGGCGCAGACACCCTGAGCTTTGGAGCGGCCATCGCGAAGGGATCGATCGATCTCGCCGGAGGCAGCGACACCATCAAGCTCGGCGATTTTGCGAACACGCTGAGCATTTCGAACATCGAAAGCCTGCTGGGCGGTAGCAGCACGGATACGGTGACGCTCGGTGCGGCGCTGACGTCTGCTCAGAGCATCGACCTCGGCGGCGGCAAGGACAAGCTGGTGCTTGGCAACTTTGCCAACGCTGGCTCGATTGCCAACGTCGAAAGCCTGGTTGCGGGCACAGGCGCAGACACCATCACCTTTGCGACCGTGGTTTCGAACGGGTTTGTCGACCTCGGCGTGGGACTGGACTCGATTACCTTCTCCGGCGCGGGCCCGGATGCGATGACAGTCGCCAACATCGAAACGGTGATCGGCGGCTCTGGGAACAATACGATCACGGTCTCGTCGGGCCTGGTCAATGGCTCGATTGATCTCGGCGACGGCGCCGACAAGCTGGTTCTGGCCAACAAGGTCAACACGGTTACGGTTGCAAACACCGAATCGATCGTCGGTGGATCCGGCGTCGATACCGTGACGCTCAACACGGCGCTCACGACATCGACCAACGTCGATCTGGGCGGCGGCAACGACAAGTTGATCCTCGGCAACTTCGTCAACGAAGGTTCTGTCTCGAACGTCGAAGTGATCGTAGGCGGCAGCAACTCGGACACGCTGACCTTTGCAGCTCTCGTCGCGAAGGCGTCTATTGATCTCGCTGCCGGCAACGACACCATCAAGCTCGGCGATTTCGCAAACAATCTGAGCATCTCGAACGTCGAAAGCGTGCTTGGCGGCAGCGCGGCCGATACCGTCGTGCTCGGCGCAATCCTAACCTCTGCTCAGACCATCGATCTCGCGGGCGGCAAGGACAAGCTCGTGCTCGGCAACTTTGCCAACGCGGGCTCGATCGCCAACGTCGAAACGATCACCGGCGCCGCCGGTGACGATTCGATCACCATCACGACGCTTCTGTCGAACGGCTCCATCGATCTCGGCGGTGGCAAGGACAAGCTGACGTTGGGCGATTTCGCCAACGTCGCGACGATTTCGAACGTCGAAACTTTCATCGGCGGATCGGGAAGTAACACGATCACGCTCGGTGGGTCGGCGGTGAAAGCCTCGTTGGACCTCGGCGCTGGCAACGACAAGATCATATTCGGAAGCTCGGGTAACACGGCAACGGTCGCCAACGCCGAATCGGTTGTCGGCGGCGCAGGCGTCGATAAGATCACCCTTGCCTCGGCTCTGACCACGGCGACCAATGTCGATCTCGGCAAGGGCTCGGACGAGCTGACGCTCGGAAATTTCGTAAACGAAGGCTCGGTTGCAAACGTTGAGACAATTGTCGGCGGCAGCCTTGCCGATACGCTGACGTTCTCCGCCGTCGTGTCGAAGGGGTCCATCGACCTCGGCGCGGGTACCGACACGATCAAGCTTGGCGATTTCGCGAACACCCTGTCGGTGTCGAACGTCGAAAGCCTGCTCGGCGGTAGCCAGACTGACACCGTAACTCTGGGCGCCATTCTGACGTCTGCTCAAACCATCGATTTGGGCGGCGGCAAGGACAAGTTAAATCTTGGTGCATTCGCCAACGCCGGATCGGTGGCGAATGTCGAGACGATCGTCGGTTTGGGCGGCGCGGATTCGATCACGATCACCACGTTGCTGTCGAACGGCTCGGTGGATCTCGGAGCGGGTAACGACAAGCTGACGCTCGGCGACTTCGCAAACGTCGCAACGCTTGCCAACGTTGAGACGCTGGTTGGTGGCTCCGGCAACAACACCATCACGATCAGCGGATCCGCAGTCAAAGCCTCGTTCGACCTGGGTGCTGGCAGCGACAAGATTACGTTCGGAAACATCGCGAACACCGCCACCGTATCGAACGCTGAATCGATTGTTGGCGGTTCGGGTGTCGACAACATCTCGCTCGGATCGGCCCTGACAACTTCTACGAACGTAAATCTTGGCGCCGGCGCTGATAAGTTGACGCTGGGCGACTTCACCAACGAAGGGTCCGTTTCAAACGTCGAGACCATCATTGGCGGCAGTGGGTCGGATACGCTGACGTTTGCAGCAATCGTTTCCAAGGGGTCGATTGATCTTGCTGGCGGAACCGATACTCTCAAGCTCGGCGACTTCAACAACACATTGACGGTTTCGAACGTCGAGAGCCTGCTCGGTGGTAGCCTGGCGGATACCGTAACTCTCGGCGCTGGACTCACGTCCGCTCAGACGATTGATCTGGGTGCCGGCAAGGACAAGCTGTTCCTGGCTAACTTCACCAACGCGGGCTCCATCGCGAATGTCGAGACAATCACCGGCGCGGCCGGCGCGGACTCGATAACGATCACGACGGCGCTGTCAGGCGGTGTTGTCGATCTTGGCCTGGGTCAAGACAAGGTAACACTGGGTGACTTCACCAATACCGGAAGCTTCTCGGGCGTTGAAACGATCGTCGGCGGAAGCGGCTCGGATACCGTAACGCTTGTAGGTGTCGCGGCGAAAGCATCGATTGACCTTGGCGCAGGCACCGACAAGCTCATTCTCGACAACTTTGCAAACAGTGCGACGCTGTCCGGCATCGAGACGGTGACGGGTGGAACCGGCAACGATACCATCAAGCTGGAGTCCGCGCTGACGACGTCGACCGTGATCGATCTCGGCAAGGGATCCGATACGCTGTCGCTTGGAAACGTCGCGAACGAAGGCAGCATCTCGAACGTCGAAACGCTGATCGGCGGCAGCGCTGCCGATACGGTGACGTTGAGCACCCAGATGAAGGGATCCGTAGACCTCGGCTCCGGTAGCGACACGCTGACGCTCGGCAACTTCGAAAACAGCCTGAGCATCTCGGGAGTGGAGACGCTGATCGGCGGCTCGCTCAAGGATACGGTGACGCTTTCGGGCGCAACCAGCGGGGCATCTATCGATCTCGGCGGCGGTGTGGATACGCTGACCCTGGCGAACACGTCCAACGTGGTCTCGCTTGCCAACGTGGAGGTGCTGATCAGTGGCGCCGGAAACGACGAGGTTCATTTCTCGCAACAGGTATCGAACGGATCGATCAACCTGAACGGCGGCAACGACAAGGTAAGCTTCGGAGACTTCGCCAATAGCGCCACGCTCACGAGCATCGAAACGGTCTCGGGCGGGTCGAGCTCCGACGTGATCACCCTGACGTCTGCCCTGTCCAAGGGCTCGGTCGATCTCGGCGCCGGCGCAGACAAGCTGACGCTCGCCAACTTCGCGAACTCCGCAACCGTATCGAACGTCGAAACACTGATCGGCGTCGGCGGTGCCGATACGATCACGCTGGGAGCGGCCCTCGTTTCATCGGCCAGCATCGATCTCGGCGCTGGAACCGACAAGTTGATCCTTGCGGACGTTGCGAACTCGGGCTCCCTGTCGAACGTGGAGATCGTGGTCGGCGGAACTGACGCGGACACCATCTCGATCGCGACCGCGATTTCCAACGGCGATATCAATCTCGGCGACGGCAGCGACAGCCTGACCCTCGGAAACTTCGCCAACACCGTCACTGTCAGCGGAACGGAAACTCTTGTCGGCGGATCTCTCGCCGATACGGTGACGCTTGGAACGGCGCTGACGACCGCGCACTCGATCAATCTGGGTGCAGGCATCGACACGTTGACCCTTGCGAAAGCGGCAACCAATACCGGCAGCCTGTCGAATGTCGAGCAAGTCGTGGGTGCCTCGGGCGCCGACACGCTCACCTTTGTGACCGCGCTTTCGAACGGATCGATCGACCTGTCGCAAGGAAACGACCAGGTCACATTCGGCGACTTCGCCAATAGCGCGACGCTCGCGAACGTCGAGACGATCATCGGCGGTTCTGGAGCCGACACCATCACCTTGTCTGCCGGCATCTCCAAGGGCTCTATCGATCTTGGAAGCGGCGCCGACACCCTGGTATTCAGCAACTCGGCCAACACCGCCACGGTTGCCAACGTTGAAACGCTCGTGTTCGGCAATGGCGTCGATACGATCACGATTGCCAGCCAGCTCTCCAACGGATCGCTCAATTTGGGCTCCGGCGCAGATACGCTGACGCTCGGAGACTTTGCAAACACAGCAACCATTCTGAGCGCGGAAACCATCTCTGGCGGCTCTGATGCTGATACAATCACGCTCGGGGCGGCCTTCACGGGATCGATCGATCTCGCCTCGGGATCGGACACCCTGACCCTCGGCAACTTCGCCAACACGGGTACGCTTGCCAACATCGAGACGGTGATCGGCGGAACGGGCGCCGACAAGATCACGCTCGCAACGGCAGTTTCCAACGCCTCGTTCGATCTCGGCGCGGGCGTAGACAGCCTGACGCTGAAGAGCGTGGCCAACGTCGCCAGCGTCTCAAACGTCGAAACGATCGTTGGCGGGACCGGAGCCGACACCATCACGCTCGGCAGTGCCCTTACGACGGCTCACAACATCGATCTGGGCGTTGGCAACGACAAGCTGATCCTCGGTGATTTCGTCAACAACGGTTCCGTTTCGCTCATCGAAACGGTGATTGGTGGCTCGGCCGCCGATACGATCACCTTCAAGACCATCGCTACCGGATCGGTGGATCTCGGATCTGGCGCCGACAAGCTGATCCTCGGAAACTTTGCCAACAAGGTAACGGTCTCCAATGTTGAGAGCATCGTAGGAAATGCGTCTGCCGACACCGTGACGCTTGGGTCGCAGGCAACCGGAGTTGCTGTCGATCTCGGATCGGGCGGCGACACGCTGATCCTGGGCAACTTCGTAAATGATGTAACGGTATCGAACACGGAGACCGTCACCGGCGGATCGGACGCCGACACGGTGACCCTCGCGACGCAAATTTCCAAGGGATCGGTCGATCTCGGCGCGGGCGCCGACAAGCTGACGCTCGGAAACTTCGTGAATACGGCCACGATCTCCAACGTCGAGTCTCTGGTCGGTGGCACCAGCTCTGACGCCATCACGCTCGGCGCTGCAATCACCTCGTCGACGCTCATCGATCTCGAGGCGGGTGCCGACACGCTGACGCTCGGAAACTTCGTCAACTCCGGCTCGGTTTCCAACGTCGAGACCCTCTTCGGCGGCAGCCTGGCCGACAGCATCACCTTCGCGACGCAGGTTTCGAACGCATCCGTGGATCTGCTCGCAGGGGCCGACAAGATCACGCTCGGAGACTTCGACAACACGCTGACGGTCTCGAACATCGAGACGATCGTGGGCGGCTCCGCGGCCGACAAGGTCGTGATCGCGACTGCGGTGAGCGCCGGTAGCATCGATCTCGCATCAGGCAGCGATAGCCTGACGCTTGGCAACTTCGCCAACACGGCGACGATCTCCAACGTCGAGTCGCTGACCACGGGCTCGGGCGCCGACACCATCACGCTGGGCGCGCAGGCATCCGACGCATCGATCAACCTGGGCGCCGGCAACGACACGCTGACCCTGGGCAATTTCGCCAACACGGCCACCGTCGCCAACGTCGAGACCATCGTCGGCGGTACGGATGCGGACGTGATCACCATCGCGACCCTTCTCTCGAAGGCTGATATCAACCTGGGAGCCGGCGTTGATGCGCTGACGCTCGGAAACTTCGCAAACGTCGCCACGGTAACGAACGTCGAAAGCCTGACAGGCGGCACCGGAGCCGATACCATCACTCTGGCGAACGCTCTCACCACGAGCCACAGCATCGATCTAGGCCTCGGCTCGAACAAGCTGATCCTGGGCGACTTCGCCAATACCGGCACCGTCGGCAGCGTCGAAAGCCTCGTCGGCGGAACCGACGCGGACACCATCACGCTGTCGACGCAAGTCTCACACGGCTCAGTCGACCTCGGCTCTGGCGCCGACAAGCTGACACTGGGCGATGTCGTCAATGCCCTGACCGTCTCGAACGTCGAAACGATCATCGGCGGTCTCGACAACGATACGGTGACTACCGCAACGCTCCTGTCCAACGCATCCGTCAACCTCGGCGGCGGAATCGACAAGCTGACCCTCGGCAACTTCGCCAACACCGCAACGGTTTCGAACGTCGAAACCCTGATCGGCGGCTCGGATGCCGATCACATTACGATCGGTGCAATCCTCGAGGTTGGAAACAGCGTGGATCTCGGCGTCGGCGCCGATACGCTGACCCTCGGTGACTTCACCAACGCG
Source organism: Hyphomicrobium sp. LHD-15 (assembly GCF_031157355.1). Classification (GTDB taxonomy): domain Bacteria; phylum Pseudomonadota; class Alphaproteobacteria; order Rhizobiales; family Hyphomicrobiaceae; genus Hyphomicrobium_C. The sequence continues at coordinate 181,435 of NZ_JAVIFT010000004.1, read as the reverse complement.
GGCTCGATCTCGAACGTCGAGACCATCATCGGTGGCTCGAGCTCGGACGAAATTGTCATCACGTCGCAGCTATCGGGAGCCTCGGTCAATCTCGGTGCGGGCGTCGATAGCCTCACCCTCGGCAACTTTGCGAACACGGCCACGATTTCCAACGTGGAATCGATCGTGGGCGGCTCGGGTGCCGACACGCTGACCATCGCGACCCAGGTCTCCGAAGGTACGGTGAATCTCGGCGCCGGAAATGACACCGTCAATCTGGGCGATTTCGCCAACACCGTCACGTTCTCCAACGTTGAGACGATCAATGGCGGCAGCGCGGCCGACACGGTCACCATCGCAACCGCTCTTTCTAACGCCCTTGTGAACCTCGGTTCGGGCTCCGATACTCTGACGCTCGCCGACGTCGCAAACACCGCGACTATCCAGAACGTAGAGAGCATCATCGGCGGATCCGCCGCGGACGTCATCACGCTGGGGACGCTGATTTCCAACGGCTCCATCGATCTCGCCAACGGCGCTGACAAGCTGACGCTCGGCGACTTCGCCAACGTCGTCTCGGTTTCCAATATCGAGACTGTCGCAGGCGGCAGCGCGAACGACACCGTAACCCTCAGCGAAGCTCTGACCGGATCTCACAAGATCGACCTCGGCGTCGGCGTGGACAAGCTGATCCTGAGCGACCTTTCGAATGCCGGCTCGGTGTCGAACGTAGAAAGCATCGTCGGTGGTACGGATTCCGATGCCATCACTTTCGCGACGGCAGTGTCGAACGGCTCTGTCGACCTGGGCGACGGAACCGACACCCTGACGCTCGGCAACTTCGTCAACGTCGTCACCGCATCCAACGCCGAAACGATCCTTGGCGGATCGAGCGCCGATACGGTTACGCTCGGCGCTCTGGCCTCGGATGTGTCGATCGACCTCGGCGTCGGCGCCGATACCCTGACCCTCGGCAATTTCGCCAACGTCGTGACGATCTCGCGCACGGAAACCATCGTGGGCGGATCCGCCAACGACACCGTTACGATCGGATCGGCTCTGACCGGCTCGATCAGCATTGATCTCGGATCCGGTAGCGACAAGCTGACGCTCGGTGATTTCACCAACGTCGGTTCCGTCTCGAACGTCGAGACGCTGATCGGTGGCGCCGGCAACGACGAGATCACTTACAGAACGCAGATCTCTAACGGCTCGATCGATCTCGGTGCCGGAAACGACAAGCTCACGCTGGGCGATTTCGCGAACTCGGTCTCTGTTTCTGGCTTCGAGACGCTGATCGGCGGATCTGTGGCGGATACCGTCACGGTCATGGGAGCTCTGTCTGGAGGCGAGGTCATCGATCTCGGCGCCGGAAACGACAAGATCACCTTCAGCGATGGCGGCAACACCGCAACCGTGGTGAACATCGAAACCGTCATCGGCGGAGCCGATTCGGATTCGATCACGATCAACGGCGGCCTGGCCAAGGGATCGGTCGACCTCGGAGCGGGTATCGATACCCTGACCCTCGGAGATGCGGCCAATACGCTGTCGGTCGAGAACGTCGAAAGCATTGTCGGTGGCTCGGCGGCTGACACGGTTACCCTGATGTCCGTCGCGTCCGACGCCTCCTTCGATCTTGGCGCGGGCACAGACAAGCTGACGCTCGGAGACTTCGCCAACACGGCAACGGTGGCGAACGTCGAGACGCTTGCTGCTGGTTCGGGCGCGGATACGATCACGCTCGCCTCGGCCGTCGCCGCAACCGGCAGCATCAATCTGGGCGCCGGTTCCGACAAGCTGATCCTGGGCGATTATGCCAACGCCGGAACGATCTCGAACGTCGAAACCATCATCGGCGGCATCGATTCGGACACGATCTCGATTGGTACGCAGGCCTCCAACGCCTCGATCGACCTCGGCGAGAGCGAAGACAAGATCACGTTCGGCAACTTCGCCAACACCGCTACGCTATCTAACGTCGAAAGTGTGGTCGGCGGCACGGGCGTCGACACGCTGACGGTGGCAACTGCACTGTCGATCACGGCCGACATCAACCTCGGCGCGGGTAACGACAAGCTGACGCTGGGCGATTTCGCCAACGCCGGCACCATCACCAATGTCGAAACGATCATCGGCGGCGCGGATGTCGATTCTCTGACGCTCGGATCGTCGCTCGCAACCTCGAGCTCTATCGACCTTGGCTCCGGCGCCGATACGCTGACGCTGGCCAACCTCACCAACACTGGCTCCGTCTTCAACGTCGAAACCGTCATTGGTGGCTCGGTCAACGACACGATCACCATCGGGACCCAGATCTCGGATGGATACATCGACCTTGGCGCGGGTAGCGACAAGCTTACGCTCGGCGATTTCGCCAACACGGTAACGGTTGCTTACACCGAGACCATTACCGGTGGCAGCAGCACGGACAACGTTGTCCTGGCAAGCGCGATCGGAAACAAGAACGTCATCGACCTCGGCGCCGGCAACGACAAGCTGACGCTTGGAGAGTTCGTCAATACGGGCTCTATCTCGAACGTCGAAACCCTGATCGGCGGCAGCGATACCGATACGATCTCCTACTCGGCTGCGGCATCCAACGCCTCAGTCGATCTGGGCGGCGGTGACGACACCGTCAACTTCGGAAACTTCGACAACACCGCATCCGTCTCCAACGTCGAGACGATCACTGCGGGAACGGGTGCCGATACAATCACTATCAGCACTGCCCTTTCGATTGCGGCAAGCATCGATCTCAAGACCGGCCTCGATAAGCTGGTGCTCGGCGACTTCGCCAACACCGCAACGGTATCGAACGTCGAAACGCTGATCGGCGGCTCGAGCAGCGACACCATCTCGCTCGGTGCAGCGCTGACCAACGGAAGCATCGACCTCGGCGCCGGCAACGACAGCCTGACGCTCGCCAACTCTGCCAACTCGGGAACGGTCGCGAACGTCGAATCGATCCTCGGCGGATCGACAGCGGATGTGATCACCGTCTCGACCCAGCTCTCGAATGCCAACATCGATCTCGGCGCCGGCAACGACGCGCTGACGCTGGGCGACTTCGCCAACACCGGCACGATCACCAACGTCGAGACCATCGTCGCCGGATCCGGCAACGATACGCTGACGCTTGGATCGCTCCTGAACAAGGCCGCGCTGGACTTCGGCTCGGGCAACGACAAGGTGATCCTCGGCGACTTCGCCAATATCGTCTCCATCTCCAACATCGAGACGATCGTTGGTGGCGGCCTCTCGGATACTGTTACGCTCTCAGGCCAGGCCTCCAATACCCTTGTCGATCTCGGCGCCGATATCGACAAGCTGACGCTCGGTAACTTTGCCAACACGCTGACGGTTTCCAACGTCGAAAGCCTGATCGGTGGAACCGACAGCGATACGGTCACGATCGGCGCGCTGCTCGATAACGGAAGCACGATTGATCTCGGCGCCGGAAACGACAAGGTCACGCTCGGCGACTTTGCGAACATCGTGACGATCGCGAACGTCGAAACCATCATCGGTGGCTCTGTCGCGGACAACGTGACGCTGTCCAAGGCGCTCACGACGTCCAACAGCATCGACCTGGGCGCTGGCATCGATACCCTGACGCTCGCCAACGTGGCCAACACCGGCTCGATCTCCAACGTCGAGCGCATCTACGGCAACGCCAACATCGACACCATTACCCTGACGAGCCAGATCTCGAACGGCGAAATCGACCTCGGTGCAGGTGCAGATCAGCTCGCATTCGGAGACTTTACGAACAACGCCACGGTTCTCAACGTCGAAACCATCGGCGGCGGAAGCGGTGCGGACACGATCACCATCGCGACGGCGGCCTCCAACGCCTCGATTAACCTCGGCGCGGGCAGCGACAAGCTGATCCTCAGCGATCTTGCGAACAAGCTCACGGTGGCCAGCGTGGAAACGCTGATCGGCGGAGCCGACATCGATACCGTCACGTTCGGAGACCAGCTGTCCGGCGCGTCGATCAACCTCGGCAGCAGCTTCGATACGCTGATCCTGGGCGACTTCGCCAACACCGGAACGCTGTCGAACGTCGAAAGCGTCGTCGGTGGCAGCGGAGCGGACACAATCGCCCTCGCGACCCTGGCAAACGATGTCTACGTCAATCTCGGCGCAGGTCTCGACAAGCTCACGCTCGGCGACTTCAGCAACCGCGTCTCGGTTGCGGGCGTGGAGACGGTCCTCGGCGGAACAGGCGCGGATTCCGTGACCCTGACCGCGGCGCTCGTATCGTCGAACAGCATCGATCTCGGAGTCGGAAACGACACCCTGACGCTCGGAAACTTCGCCAACGAGGGATCTGTCTCGAATGTCGAGACCGTTCTCGGCGGCTCCGGCATCGACAAGATCACCTTCGCGACCGTCATCTCGAAGGGCTCCGTGGATCTGGGCAACGGCTCCGACACCGCGATCCTTGGTGACTTCGCGAACGTGGTCACCTTCTCGAACGTGGAATCGGTTCTCGGCGGCAGCTTGGGCGACACCGTGACCTTCGGTACGGCGCTTTCGAACGCCGCGATCGATCTCGGCGCCGGCACCGACACCGTGACGCTGGGTAGCCTCGTCAACACCGCGACGATCTCGAACGTCGAAAGCATCGTCGGCGGCTCGTCGAGCGACACCATCACCCTTGGTTCCGCACTGGCCGCAACGGATGTCGTCAACCTTGGCGCCGGATCCGACAAGCTGACGCTCGGCGACTTCGCCAACGCCGGCACGGTCTCCAACGTCGAGACGATCGTCGGCGGCAGCGGAGCGGACACCATCACCATCGGCGCTGCAATCAGCGGCGGCTCGGTCGATCTCGGCGCGGGAGCCAACAAGCTCACGCTCGGCAACTTCACAAACTCGGTCACGGTTGCCAACGTCGGCACGGTGGTCGGCGGATCGGCTGCGGACTCGGTCACGCTCGCAACCGCACTGACTGCAAGCGATAGCATCGACCTCGATGCGGGCAGCGACAAGCTGACTCTCGGAAACTTCACCAACACCGGCTCGGTCTCGAATGTCGAGACGCTGATCGGCGGCTCTGGGTCCGACACCATCACCTTCGACACCATCCTCTCCAAGGGCAATATCGACCTCGGCGCGGGTAGCGACAAGGTGACCCTCGGCGACTTCGCCAACACGGCGACGATCTCGAATGTCGAGACGATCGCTGGCGGTAGCGACGACGACACCATCCAGATCAGCGGCGGGGTAACCAACGCCTCGATCGATCTGGGCGCTGGCTCCGACAAGCTCACCTTCGGCACCACCCACGCCAACATCGCGACCATATCGGGCGTCGAGAGCCTGGTCGGCGGCGGCGGCAACGACACCATCACCTTGAGCGGAGCTCTGACCGGCAGCAACAGCGTCAACCTGGGGTCGGGAGACGACACCCTTGTTCTCGCGAATGCGGCCAACACGGGCACGGTGTCGAACGTCGAGACGCTGATCGGCGGAACCGGCGCGGACACCATCACTATCAATACGCTGCTCGGCAACGCACTCATCAGCCTGGGAGCAGGCTCCGACAAGGTCGAGCTGGGCGACTACGCGAACAGCGCGACGATCACCGACGTCGAGACCATTGTTGGCGGCAGCGCCGCCGACACGATCACGCTCGGATCGGCACTCACCGCCACCGATAGCATCGATCTCGGATCCGGCAATGACAGGCTGACCCTGGGCGACTTCGCGAACACCGGCTCGATCTCGAACGTCGAGATCCTGGTGGGTGGAACCGGCGCGGATGTGATCACGGTCGTGACGCAGCTTTCGAACGGCAACATCAACCTCGGCGTCGGCATCGACAGCGTCACGCTGGGAGATTTCGCAAACACGGCAACCATTTCGAACGTCGAGAGCCTCCTTGGCGGCTCCGTCAACGACACGATCACGATCTCGACGCAACTCGTCGACGCGGTGATCGACCTTGGCGACGGCACCGACAAGCTGACGCTCGCGACCGCCAACAATACGGCTACGATCTCGAACGTCGAATCGCTGCTGGGCGGTGGCTCTGTGGATATCATTACGCTGGGTAGCGCTCTCACGAGCTCCAGCGAGGTGAACCTCAACGGTGGCCAGGACTCCTTGACTCTGGCGAATGTCGCCAACGCCGGCACGGTCTCGAACGTCGAGACGCTGATCGGCGGCAGCGATGCCGATACGATCACGGTCGCAACCCAGCTCAAGGGCGTCATCAGCCTCGGCGCAGGTGCGGACAAGATCACCCTCGGAGACTTCGCCAACACGGTGACCATCTCCGGAACGGAAACCATCGTCGGCGGCAGCGCCACGGATACGATCACGCTCGCCTCGGCGATCACGTCGAGCGACAGCATCGACCTGGGCTCCGGCGCGGATACGATCAAGCTGGCCGATGTCGTCAACACCGGCTCTCTCTCTAACATCGAGACGATCACCGGCGGCGCCGACTCCGATACCCTCACTGTCCTGACCCAGCTTTCGAACGGGTCGGTCGATCTCGGAGAGGGCATCGACAGCCTCACGCTGGGCGACTTCGCCAACACCGTCACGATTTCCAACGCTGAAAGCGTGCTTGGCGGATCGGCGGCTGACACGATCACGCTGAAAGCAGCGGCCTCCAACGCCGTCATCGATCTTGGATCCGGCGCGGATACCCTCACGCTTGGCAATTTCGTCAACGTTGCGACCCTGGCTGGCGTCGAGACGGTGATCGGTGGATCGAATACCGACACCATCGCCTTCACGGCACAGATTTCCAACGGTTCGATCGATCTCGGCGCCTTGTCCGACTCGCTGACCTTCGGCAACTTCGCCAACACGGCGACCGTGGGCAACACGGAGACCATCATCGGTGGTTCGGGTGCTGACACGATCACGATCTCGACCGTGATCACGAAGGGCGTGATCGATCTCGGAGACGGCACGGATAAGCTGGTCCTCGGCGACTTCAACAACACGGCAACGATCTCGAACGTCGAGACGCTGACGGGTGGCTCGCTGGCCGACACCATCACCCTTGGCGCAGCGCTCACGTCCTCCAGCCTGGTGGATCTGGGAGCTGGCCTGGATAAGCTGACGCTCGGAGATTTCGCCAACACGGGCTCGGTCTCGAACATCGAGACCCTGGTCGGTGGCGCGGATTCCGACACGATCACCTTCGCAACGCAGGTCTCTAACGCGACCATCAACCTGAGTGGCGGCTCGGATTCGCTGACCCTGGGCAACTTCGCCAACACGGCCACGATCTCGAACGCCGAATCGGTTCTGGGCGGCTCGCTCGCTGATACGATTACCCTCGGCGTGGCGACATCCGAGACCGTGATCGATCTCGGATCGGGTTCCGATACGCTGACGCTCGGAAACTTCATCAACGACCTGACGGTCGCGGGTGTCGAGACGCTGGTCGGTGGCTCGCTGGCTGATACCGTGACGCTCGGAAGTGCGCTGGTCTCGTCGAACTCGATCGATCTCGGCGCAGGCAAGGATACCGTCAAGCTCGGCGACTTCGCCAACACGGGATCGCTCACCAACGTCGAAACTGTCATCGGCGGCACGGGTGCCGACACCATCACGCTCGCAACGGCGGCCTCCAGTGGGTCGATCGATCTGGCGGATGGCGCGGACAAGCTGACGCTGGGCGACTTCACCAACTCGGCAACGGTCGCCAACATCGAAACGCTGGTCGGCGGTTCGGGTGCGGATACCATCACGCTCGCCGCGGCGCTCAACGCCTCGGATAGCATCAACCTCGGCGCCGGAAACGATAAGCTGACGCTGGCCAATGTCGTGAACACGGGCTCGCTCTCGAACGTCGAGACGATTGTCGGCGGAGCGGATACCGATACGATCACCCTTTCGACCCAGGCTTCCAACGCCTCGGTCGACCTTGGGGCCGGCATCGACGCCCTGACGTTCGGCAACTTCGCCAACACGGCGACGGTCTCGAACGCGGAATCGATCCTCGGCGGATCGACGACGGATACGATCACCTTGGGTGTTGCGGTGTCCGAAGCGACCATCGATCTCGGATCCGGCAATGATACTCTGACCCTCGGCGGATCGGGCAACGTGGCGACGGTCTCGAATGTCGAGACACTGATCGGCGCAAGCGGATCGGACACCATCACGCTTGGCAGTGCACTCGTCTCTTCGAACTCCGTCGATCTCGGCGCGGGAAGCGACGTCCTGAGGCTCGGCGACTACGCCAACACCGGCTCGATCAGCAATGTCGAGACGCTGATTGGTGGCGCGCTTGCCGACACGATCACGATCAACGGCATCGTCTCGAAGGGATCTATCGATCTCGGAGACGGCGCTGACACGCTGACCCTGGGCGACTTCGCGAACGTTGCGACGATCTCGCAAGTCGAGACCCTGATTGGCGGATCGGCTAACGATACGATCACGCTGTCGACTGCGCTCGCCGCAACCGACCTGGTCAATCTCGGCGCCGGATCCGACAAGCTCGTCCTCGGCGACGCGGCGAACTTGGGCTCGGTGGCGAACGTCGAAACCGTAACGAGCGGCAGCGACTCCGACAGCATCACCATCACGACGCAGGCCTCTAACGCCCTGATCGATCTCGGCGCCGGATACGACAGCGTGACCTTCGGCAACTTCGCCAACGTCGCGACCGTAAACAACGTCGAGTCGGTTCTTGGTGGCTCTGCGGCTGACACCGTGACTTTCGGAACGGTTGCTTCACAGGTGACGATCGATCTCGGTGCGGGTGCCGATACGCTGACGTTCGCGAACTACACGAACTCGGCAACAGTCTCGAACGTAGAGACCGTGATTGGCGGAACCGGCATCGATACGCTCACGTTTGCTTCGCAGGTTTCGAACGGCTCGGTCGATCTCGGCGCCGGCAACGATACGCTGACGCTGGCCGACTATGCCAACACCCTGACGGTGTCGAATGTCGAGACGATTGTGGCCGGCGCGGATGCCGACACGATCACCATCGCAACGCTGATTTCGAAGGGTACCATCAACCTTGGAGACGGCGCGGACAAGTTGACGCTCGGCAACTTCGCCAACGTCGTCTCGGTCTCGAACGTTGAAACCCTGATCGGCGGATCGGATGCCGATACCATCACCTTGACGTCCGCCATCGTCGACGGATCGTTCGATCTCGGAGCCGGCATCGACTCGCTGAAGTTCGGCAGCTTCACCAACTCGGCAACGGTCTCCAATGTCGAATCCATCGGCGGCGGCGCGAATGTCGATACCATCACGCTGGGTTCTGCACTGACGACCGCAATGTCGATCGATCTCGGCGCCGGAACGGACTCTCTATCGCTCGGAAACTTCACCAACACCGGTACGGTGACGAGCGTCGAAAGCCTGCTCGGCAACGCCGGCAGCGACACGATCACCTTCGCGTCGCAGGTCAACGGCGGCACGATCGATCTGGCTGGCGGTAGTGACAAGCTGACCTTCGGTAACTTCGCCAACACGGCGACGATCTCGAACGTCGAAACCATCGTCGGTGGAACCGGCGTCGATACCATCACCCTCGGCTCGCAGGCCTCCAACACCTCGATCGATCTGGGTAGCGGCATCGATAAGCTGACGCTCGGCGACTACAACAACACGATCTCGGTGGCCAATGCCGAGACGGTGATTGGTGGAGCGGGCGCGGATACCATCACGGTTACGGCCGGAACGGGCCATATCCGCGGCGGCGGCGGCATCGACCATGTGACCGGTGGCACGGGAGCTGACACCTTCGTGTTCGATCAGAACTCGACGGGCAGCTACATGAAGGTCATGAACATGGGCACCGGCTCCGACAGGATCGGTCTCGACACGGACAACAGCTCGACCGTCAATGGCAACACCTACGACACCACCGGTGCGCTCACCAACAACGGCAACATCAAGGCCGTTGCCAACCAGGGCGCACTCCTCTCGACGACGTTGTCGACGGGCGGTAAGGGTGGCTTCATCTACCAGCAGGATACCGGCGAGCTCTACTACAGCGCCAACGGCGACTTCACCTCCGGTGGTACGCTCGTCGGCGTCATCACGAGCGATGGATCGACGCCCTGGACCTACGACTTCACGAAGTTCCTGGATGTCTAGCCTGTGATCACGCGCAGGACACCCCCGGGTTCCGCGTGACAATGAAGATACAAGTCGAGCGGCTGCATCGAAAGATGCGGCCGCTCTGCGTTTTTGAACAGGGTTCTCGTTCAGGTTGGGGCAAGGCAAATCGCATGGAGATGTGAGCCTCAGAATCCATGTGCGAAAGGGCAGCTCATCTCCATGCTGAAGATCGATGAGGTCCGTGGTGTTGTGATTGCCGAAGGACCCGAAGGCGAAACCGTTCACCGGCTGGATAGCCCCGAGGCGTTCAGTCTTGTCTCGAAGGCCTGGGTCCGCTGCGGTTGGGACACGAAATATGTCTATTCTTTCAGTTGGATGGGCCGCCCCGTCATCCAGCTGCCCGAAGACATGCTGCGCATACAGGAAGTGATCTACCGGGTGAAGCCGGATGTGATCATCGAGACCGGCGTGGCGCATGGCGGCTCGCTGATTTTCTACGCCAGCCTCTTCAAGGCCATGGGCAAGGGCCGTGTCATCGGCATCGATATCGAGATCCGGCCCCATAACCGCAGCGCCATCGAGGCGCACGAGATGAAGCCGCTGATCACGCTCGTCGAGGGGAGTTCGGTGGCCCCCGAGGTGGTCGGCGCTGTTGGCGCGATGGTTGCGCCGGGCGAGACGGTGCTCGTCCTTCTCGACAGCAACCACACCAAGGCCCACGTGCTAGCGGAGCTCGAGGCCTACGGCCCGCTCGTGACGCCCGGCTCCTACATCGTCGCGACCGACGGCATCATGAAGGAAGTGGTAGGCGCACCGCGCACCGCTCCCGACTGGGATTGGAACAATCCGCTCGATGCCGCCGCCGAGTTTGCGGCGAACCACCCGGAGTTTTCTCTCGAAGAGCCGGAATTCCCCTTCAACGAAGGCGTGGTCACCGAGCGCGTCACCTATTGGCCCCGTGGATTTCTGAGACGGAAATAGGGCTAGGCCCCAAACTCAATCAGGATGGCATCACGATGAGACGAGATTGGCCGAGGGCCACGAGAAGTGCGAAGAGCGATGGCGTTCCATCGGTCGAGCGGTTCGACGCCGCCATCGGTCAATCCCGTCTCACGGCAGAGCCGCGCGGTTCTTTTGCTCGCCCGGTTCGTCGCAAGACCTTGCAAACCATGAGGTTTGCGGCGGTCTCGCTCCTGCCCGCCGAACAAAAGCCCTCGCGTCGTGACGCTATCCTGATTGAGTTTGGAGCCTAGATGCAGCGCCAGCCGACCGCCAACAGCGAAGCAAAGGACGGCCAGGCGCTTTCGCAGCGTGTCCAAGCCCTTCAGCAGAGCGCGATGCAGGCGCTCGATCGCGGCGATCTCGCGACGGCCGCTTCTGAAGCGCAGCTCGCTATCGAGGCCGCACCCGAGGATGCACTGGCCTGGGAAATCCTGAGCCTCGCGTTGCACCGGGGCGGAGCTCTCGATCGGGCGATTGCCGCCGGCCGTCGCGCCGTCGCGCTCAAGCCGGACGCTGCCGACTATCATGCCAACCTTGGCGTCGTACTGAGGGCCGCCGGCCGCACTGGCGAGGCTGAAGCCTCCTACCAGGCGGCGCTCGCGGTAAACCCGAGCTTCGCGCCCGCTCACAACAATCTCGGCAATATCGCGCGCGATGCCGGGCGCTTCGCCGACGCCGCGGCGAGCTATCGCAATGCGATCGCGGCGAACGCGTCCTACGCCGATGCCTGGCACGGGTTCGGCATTGCGCTTCAGCGCATGGACAAACTGGTGGAAGCCGAGCAAGCGCTTGATCGCGCCCTTGCGCTTCGCCCCGCTCGTGCGGACATCATGTCCGATCTCGCGGCGACCTACATGGCGCAGCAGAAATTCAACGAGGCATCTGAGCTTCTGGCGAAGGCCGTCGCGACGGACCCGAATTCGGCGCTGGCGCTTGGAAATCTCGGCGCGCTGAAGATGCGCATCGGCCATTTCATCGCGGCGGAGCAAGCGACATCCCGCGCGATGGCCCTGGCTCCAAACGAGCAGCGCTGGGTTAGCAACCTCGGCGTGATCTGCAAGGATCTCTCACGTTACGTTGAAGCGGAGCGTTTATTCCGCCGGGCTCTTTCCCTGAAGCCTGATTATGCATTGGCGCATGCGAACTTGCTGTTCTGCCTGAACTACCACCCGGACCGGAGCGCGGAGGAGATCTTCGCGGAGTACCAGCGTTTCGATGCGGCTCATGCTGTGCGCCACAAGCCGGCCGAGCTGCGTTACGCCAACGACCCGAACCCGGATCGGAAGATCAGGGTCGGCTTCCTGTCTCCGGATTTCCGCGAGCACGCGGCCCGTCACTTCCTCGATCCCCTGCTTCGCTACCTGGACCGGTCGAAGCTCGAGATCGTCTGCTACGCGGAGGTGACCAACGAAGACCACGTCACCGCGAGCTTCAAGGCCATGTCGGACGTCTGGCGCTCGACGGTTGGCCTCTCCGACGATGCAGTTGCGGACCTGATCCGCAAGGACCGGATCGACATCCTGGTGGACTTCGGCGGCCACACGTCGTCGAGCCGGATTCTGGCGATGGCACGGAAGCCGGCGCCGATCCAGGTCGCCCACCACCTGGGCCATGGCTATACGTCGGGCCTGTCGGCGATCGACGTGTTCCTGTCGGACCAGGAGATGGCCCCGGTCGGGTCGGAGCACCTGTTTGCGGAGAAGAGCATCGTCCGCCTGTCGCGCATCCCGGTGGCCTATCAGGCCCCTGAGGGGATGCCGGAGGTGGCCTCGCTGCCGGCATTGAAGAACGGGTTCATCACGTTCGGCTACTTCGGCCGCCCGGAGCGGATCAACGACCGGGTTGTGAAGGCGTGGTCGGAGATCCTGGCCCGGGTTCCGGGCAGCCGGCTGATGCTGAACTCGAAGGCGTTCTCGGAGAAGGCGTTCTCGGATCTGATGGCGCAGCGGTTTGCGGCGCATGGGATCGGGCGAGAGCGTCTGCACTTCGTCTACACGAGCCCGCAGCCGAAGACGTGGTCGGCGTATGGCGAGGTCGACATCGCGCTGGATCCGTTCCCGCACAATGCGGGGACGACGACGATCGAGGCGCTGTGGCTGGGGGTTCCGGTTGTGTCGGTCGAGGACCGTCCGTCTGTGGGCCGGTTCGGCGCGAGCAACCTCGGCGCGGTGGGCCTGCGGGACTGGGTTGCGACGGACGTCTCGGGGTATGTGGCGCTTGCGGCGTCGAAGGCGTCGGATGTGAAGGCGCTGTCGGCGCTGCGCGCGGGGTTACGCGCACGCGTGACGGCCTCGCCGCTGGCCGACGGTCCCGGCCTCGCCCGCGAACTCGAAACAGCGTTCCAGAAGTTGTGGAACGATTGGTGCGCCACGACGGCGGCCAAGAAGCAGCACGCCACCGAAGATATCAAATCCGCGCGCACGCGCCGGACCAAGGAGTTGGCCACTGCTCAGCGCCTGGACGTCGCCGGCAAGCTCGACGAAGCGGCCCAGCACGTCGTCAAGCATCTGGCCACCGATCCGAGCGACGTCGACGCCGGCTGCTACCTCTCGGATGTCATGCGCCGTCTCGGCCGCCTCTCCGATGCCGAGGCGATGGCCCGGGCCATGCTCAAGATCGAGGGAACGAGCGCCGGTGCTTCCAACGCGCTCGGCAATGCGCTCTCCGCGCAGCACCGCCTGACGGAAGCCGAAGCCGCTTTCACCGATGCCATCATGGCCAAGCCCGGCCACGCCGAGGCTTTCAACAATCGCGCGTTGATCCTGATGCGCCGCGGCAAGCTCGTTGCCGCCGAACGCGATCTGCGCACTGCGCTTAGCCTGCGCCCGGACCTCCCGGAGATCGGCTACAACCTCGCAAACGCGGTGCAGGATCAGGGCCGCGCCGCCGAAGCGGTCGATATTTTCCGCGCTACCCTCGCTAAGACGCCCGGTCATCCGACCGGCCACGGCATGATGCTGTTCGCCGTGACCTATCACCCGGGCCTCTCGGGCGAGCAGATCTTCGAGGAGTTCCGCAACTGGAACGACATGCACGCCGCGCGGCATGCGCCGAAAAATCCGGTCTGGCCGAACGACCGCACGCCGGGCCGCCGCCTGCGCGTCGGCTACGTATCGCCGGACTTCGCCACCAAGTCCTCGCGCCACTTCATCGAGCCGATTCTCGTCGGCCATGATCGCAGCAAGGTCGAAGTCTTCTGTTACGCCGAGGTTCCAGCCCCGGATGCCGAGACGCACCGCCTGAAGGCGCTCGCCGAGCATTGGCGCGGCACGGTCGGCCTGTCCGATGATGCCCTGGCCGATCTCATCCGGCGCGATCGCATCGACGTGCTGGTCGATCTCGGCGGGCATACGGCGCGCAACCGGCTACTGGCATTTGCGCGCAAGCCTGCGCCCGTCCAGGTCGCGCATTTCCTCGGGCATGGCTACACGTCCGGCCTGACGGTGATGGACGCGTTCCTCGCCGATGATGCGCTGGCGCCCGAAGGTTCCGATCATCTGTTCTCCGAGCCGGTCGAACGCCTGCCGCGCATGCCGGTGACCTATCACCCGCCGACGGGCATGCCCGAGGTGGCGCCGCTCCCGGCCCTCAAGAACGGCTATGTGACGTTCGGAAATTTCGGCCGCGCCGTGCGCCTCAACGACGAGGTGATCGCGACCTGGGCCGAAATCCTAGCCGCCGTGCCGAAGTCACGGCTTGTTCTGAATACGGTCGCTTTCCTCGACGAGGAGATCTGCCGTCGCTATCGCGGCCTGTTCGCCGATCGCGGCATCGCGTCCGATCGCGTCGATCTCGTCTTTACGACCCCGCAGCCCAAAACCTGGGATGCCTACGGCGCCATCGATATTGCGCTCGATCCGTTCCCGCACAACGGCGGTACGACGACCATCGAGGCGGCGTGGCTGGGCGTTCCGTCGATCTGCCTCAGCACGCGCCCGTCGGTCGGCTGCTTCGGCGCCACCATCATGGGCTCGCTCGGGCTCGGCGATTGGGTCGCCGGCACGCGGGCGGACTACGTCGCGAAGGCCATCGAACGCGCAGCGGACATTGAGGCGCTTGCGAAGCTGCGCGCGGGGCTTCGTGCGCGCATGGCCACGTCGCCCTTGTGCGATGCGCGCGGGCTCTGTGTCGAGCTTGAACGCGTCTATGGGAAGCTCTGGCAGCGCTATCTCGATCGCGAGGAAGCCATCGAAAGCCTGCAGAAGGCGGCGGGCTGGGCTTACGGCCGTGGCAATGCCACCCGCGCTGTCGAGCTGTTCGAGGAAGCCGTGAAGCGGAGCCGCCGCGGGGGCATCCTCTCCAATCTTGGTGCGGCTTTGCGCGCTTGCGGCCGCGAAGCCGACGCCGAAGCCGCCTATCGCGAGGCGATCGCGCGCGATCCGACATTCGCCAACGCACGCGGAAACCTCGGCAACCTGCTCTCTGGCCGCGGCCGTCTGGCCGAGGCCGAGGTCGAGCTGCGCCGTGCTTACGAGCTTTCGCCCGAAGATCCGCAGATCCTTCGTAATTTTGGCCTCTGCTTGATGCGCCAGCTCAAGGCCGGCGAAGCCGAGAAGGTTCTGCGCAAGGCGGCGAGCCTGATGCCGCGCGACGGCGACGTTCAGGACAATCTCGCTCAGCTCCTGCGCCAAAAGGGCGAGCCGGTTGCGGCCGTGAAGATCTATGCCAGCGTGAGCGAAGAGATCGCCAACAACTGGCGCGCGATCGGCAACCAGGCGCTGCTGATGCAGGACCTGTCTCTCTATACCGAAGCGGAGCGTTTATTCCGCCGTGCTTTGTCCCTGAAGCCCGATTATGCATTGGCGCATGCGAACTTGCTGTTCTGCCTGAACTACCACCCGGACCGGAGCGCGGAGGAGATCTTCGCGGAGTACCAGCGTTTCGATGCGGCTCATGCCGCCCGCCACAAGCCGGCCGAGCTTCGTTACGCCAACGACCCGAACCCGGATCGGAAGATCAGGGTCGGCTTCCTGTCTCCGGATTTCCGCGAGCACGCGGCCCGTCACTTCCTCGATCCCCTGCTTCGCTACCTGGACCGGTCGAAGCTCGAGATCGTCTGCTACGCGGAGGTGACCAACGAAGACCACGTCACCGCGAGCTTCAAGGCCATGTCGGACGTCTGGCGCTCGACGGTTGGCCTCTCCGACGATGCAGTTGCGGACCTGATCCGCAAGGACCGGATCGACATCCTGGTGGACTTCGGCGGCCACACGTCGTCGAGCCGGATTCTGGCGATGGCACGGAAGCCGGCGCCGATCCAGGTCGCCCACCACCTGGGCCATGGCTATACGTCGGGCCTGTCGGCGATCGACGTGTTCCTGTCGGACCAGGAGATGGCCCCGGTCGGGTCGGAGCACCTGTTTGCGGAGAAGAGCATCGTCCGCCTGTCGCGCATCCCGGTGGCCTATCAGGCCCCTGAGGGGATGCCGGAGGTGGCCTCGCTGCCGGCATTGAAGAACGGGTTCATCACGTTCGGCTACTTCGGCCGCCCGGAGCGGATCAACGACCGGGTTGTGAAGGCGTGGTCGGAGATCCTGGCCCGGGTTCCGGGCAGCCGGCTGATGCTGAACTCGAAGGCGTTCTCGGAGAAGGCGTTCTCGGATCTGATGGCGCAGCGGTTTGCGGCGCATGGGATCGGGCGAGAGCGTCTGCACTTCGTCTACACGAGCCCGCAGCCGAAGACGTGGTCGGCGTATGGCGAGGTCGACATCGCGCTGGATCCGTTCCCGCACAATGCGGGGACGACGACGATCGAGGCGCTGTGGCTGGGGGTTCCGGTTGTGTCGGTCGAGGACCGTCCGTCTGTGGGCCGGTTCGGCGCGAGCAACCTCGGCGCGGTGGGCCTGCGGGACTGGGTTGCGACGGACGTCTCGGGGTATGTGGCGCTTGCGGCGTCGAAGGCGTCGGATGTGAAGGCGCTGTCGGCGCTGCGCGCGGGGTTACGCGCACGCGTGACGGCCTCGCCGCTGGCCGACGGTCCCGGCCTCGCCCGCGAACTCGAAACAGCGTTCCAGAAGTTGTGGAACGATTGGTGCGCCGAGCACAGGAAGCGCGACGTCGCCAACATCAACGCCACATTTGATAAGTCCGTCCGGGCTTTTCAATCCGGCGACTATGCACACGCGCACGCCTTGGCGAATGCCGTGATCGTCGCGATGCCCCGGCATACCGATGCTTGGCATCTGCGCGGCGTATCGGCTTTCAAGCTCGGGCGGCTGCCGGAAGCCGTCTCCGACATGATCGAGGCGATCCGCGGAAATCCCGATCGGGCCGACTTCCGCTGGAACATCACGCCGATGCTGCGCGGAATGGGCCGCCTTCCGGAGGCCGAGCTTCACGGCAAGGAAGCGGTCAGGCTCGCCCCTGAATCGCCCGAAGCGCACAACAATCTTGGAACTGTCTACAAGGATATGGGCCGCGTTGCCGAGGCCGAAGCGCACCTGCGCCATGCCTTGAGGATTCGGCCGGATTACTCCGACGCCTGGTGCAATCTCTCGTGGACGCTCTCTCTTTCGGGCAATGCGCGTGAGGCCGAGGCGGCGGCGCGGCGGGCCTTTGAGCTGAACCCGCGTGACGCCAATGCGCTGAACAACATCGGCACCGCGTTGATGCAGCAGGACCGCCTCCCCGAGGCGGCCGAGTGCTTCGCTCAGGCCGTGGCGATCAAGCCGGACTTCTCGATCGCACATTCGAACTATCTGTTCTGCCTGAACTACCGCACCGACCTCTCGGCTGAAAAGATCTTCGAAGCCTATCGCGGCTGGGATCGCGTCCACGCGGCACCATTGCGCCCCGCAAATCCCGCCTATTCCGGAACCCGCGATCCGAACCGTCCCCTCCGCATCGGCTACGTGTCGCCGGACTTGCGCTATCACGCGGTAAGCTTCTTCATCGAATCGCTGATCGCGGCCCACGATCAATCGCGTTACGAGGTCACCTGCTACGCCGAGGTCGCCAACCCCGACGCGGTCACCGAGCGTTTCAAAAAGCACGCCACGCGCTGGCGCTCGACCGTTGGTCTTTCGGACGCCGACCTCGCCGAGCTGATCCGAAAGGACGGCATCGACGTTCTGGTTGATCTCGCCGGTCACACTTCCGGTAACCGGCTGCTGACGTTCGCGCGCAAGCCCGCACCTGTCCAGGTCGCGCATATGGTCGGTTCCGGCACGACGACCGGCCTTTCTGCAATCGACGCGTTTCTGATCAACGAAGCCCTGCTGCCGATGGGCGCAGAGCGCTACTTCTCCGAGCGCCCGATTCGCCTGTCGCGCATGCCCCATGTCTATGTGCCGCCGGAAGGAATGCCGGAGGTGGCGCCGCTTCCGGCCCTCAAGAACGGCTATGTGACGTTCGGCTGCTTTAGCCGTCCCGCCCGCATCAACGAGGATGTCATCAAGGCGTGGGCACGGATACTCAAGTCGGTGCCGAACTCCCGCCTTGTGCTCAACAGCAAGCCGTTCCGCGAGGAAGAAAATTGCATTGCCTGGCATAATCGTTTCAGCGCTTTGGGGCTGGAGCCGGGCCGCGTGAAACTCGTGTACACGTCGCCCCAGCCGCGCACCTGGGATGCTTACGGCACCATCGATATCGCGCTCGATCCATTCCCCCACAATGCGGGAACGACGACGATCGAGGCGCTGTGGCTCGGCGTGCCGGTTGTGTCGCTGGCCGGGCGCCCGCCCGTGGGCCGTTTCGGCGCTTCGATTCTCGGTAGCGTCGGGCTCGAAGATTGGGTGACGGACAACGTCGATTCTTACGTCGCACGTGCCGCCACCGCTGCGAGCAACATCGCGGCGCTCTCGCGTTTGCGTCAAAGCCTGCGCGAAAAGTTCAAAGCCTCTCCGATCGGAACCGACAGCGTCGGGCTCGCACGCGAAGTCGAGGCGGCGTACCGCTCGCTGTGGATTGCATTTTGCACACACTCGGATGCGCGCGTGTGATCCGGGCGCTACCCAACAGGTTCAGATAAGCCTGTTGCCTTAGCCCTGTTTACATAAGGCGAGTGCAGACCGATCTGTTGAAGTGCGTAGAAGACGATGAGCGAGGGGCGGGACGCGTGACGACACTTCAAGAAGAAATTTCGATATCCGTACCCAAGCGCAGAGAGCTGCTGACGAGGCGCGAGCGCGATTGCCTCGTGTTGAGCGGCCGCGGCAATTCCGAGAAGGAAGTCGCGCAGAAGTTGGACATCAGTCCCAACACCGTGCGCGTGCATATCGAGAACATCAAGCGCAAGCTCGGCGCGGCCAACAAGAGCCACGCGCTCATTCTGTCGCTGCTTTCGGGCGAAACGGAACTCTGCGATTTCGAGGACGACGACGTCGCGATCTAACGCGATGCGCTAACCTAGCACCCAAGCGCCGACCGCACCCGCGCGCCGATCTGATCCAACGGAAGCACCTCGTCGGCGCCGCCATGCTCGACAAGCGAGCGCGGCATGCCGTAGACCACGCACGAAGCCTGGTCCTGCGAGATATTATAGCCTCCGAGCTTCCGCAGCTTTGCAAATTCAATCGCGCCGTCGGCACCCATGCCGGTGAGCATCACGCCCAGAACGTTCTTTCCGAACGCAGCCCGCGCGCTCTCGGTAAGCACGTCGACTGAGGGCTTATAGAGGCTTTCGCCCTGATCGGCGGCCACCTTGAGCTCGCTGGCGGAGACCCTGGTTTGCATGCCACCGGGTGAAATATAGACGGTGCCCTTCGTAAGCGGCATGCCGTCGGCAGCCTCGACGACAGTGGGCTTGCACGTGTCGTTGAGCCGTTGCGCCAAGGCCTTCGTGAAGTTGGGCGGCATATGCTGAGCAATCACCACCGGAACGGGTAGATTGTCGGGGAACTGCGAAAGCACGGTCTGGAGCGCCTGCGGGCCTCCGGTGCTGGAACCGATGATGCAGATTTTGGCCGTAACGCGGGCTCCGCCTGCCGCGCGCGAAGGAGCCATGGGGCGAGCAAGCGCGGGCCGCTGAGTCGAGGCGCGTGTTTTCTGAATCCGGGCTTCGACGGCAGCCAGAAGTTTTTCGTGGATGCGATCGACGCCGCGGGATTTCGGAATGAAATCGACGGCACCGAGCGCCAGCGCTTCGAGCGTAATGGCCGCGCCCTGCTCGGTTCGCGCGCTGAGCATGATCACGGAAGATGTGCTTTGGCGCACGATCTCCTTCAGCGCATCGATGCCGTTCATGATCGGCATGTCGATGTCGAGCGTCACGACATCCGGAGAAAGCGCGAGGGTCTTTTCGACCGCCTCACGTCCATTGGACGCCGTTCCTATAACTTTGAACCGCGGGTCGGACTCGATCTTGGGAGGTAGAACGCCCCGCATGAAGGGGGAGTCGTCCACGACCAGAACACGAATGAGAGGTGCGGACATATCTCGATGCTTCCTCGACGGCTTCTGGAGCGTTTGCGCGCCGGGCTTCGGAAGCGGCTCGCGACGGGCCCCAGGTGCCCATTGGTCTTCTTTAAAGGAGATAGTTAATCGAGATTGGTTGCGATTCCGTTACGGGCAAGCGCTGAAAAATTACAACAAATACGGACGGACTCGGCCTCTTCCAAGGATCGCTATTAATACTATTGCAAGCAATCTACGGGCATACTTTGCAGACATCGACGGAGTTAGCTGCGTACAAGGTCCGCGCCTAGAGGACCACGTGTGCATGATATGGGTTTGAAGGGGATAGGGTTATGAGCGTTAACAACATGCCTGTACTCGTCGTGGACGATTACAGCACCATGGTGCGGATTATTCGCAAGCTTCTGAAGCAGATCGGATTCGAAAACGTCGATGAAGCCTCGAGCGGTGAGGCTGCCCTCCAGAAGATCAAGGCCAAGCAGTACGGCCTGATTATCTCGGATTGGAACATGGAGCCGATGACGGGCTACGAGCTGCTGAAGGTCGTTCGCGCCGATCCTGAAATGAGCAAGACGCCTTTCATTCTCGTCACTGCGGAATCGAAGCAGGACAACATCAACGCCGCCAAGAGCGCCGGCGTGAGCGGCTACATCATCAAGCCGTTCAACGAAAAGGTTCTGAAGGAAAAGATCGACCTCGCTCTTGCTGCGCCCGTCGCGGCCTGATCTGCGAAATAGTCGATAGAGAGTTCAAAGCCTCGGGCCGAAGGTCCGGGGCTTTCTCGTGGTACGGCGTGAGGTAAAGGAGCGGGGCCGCTCACATATAGCCGCGCTGCATCAGGTCCTTCGTGTGCAGCACGTCGACGACCGTATCACCGTCGACGACGACCACGTTGGCGATCCGCCGTTCCTTCATCAGCGAGACGGCCGTGCTCATGAGATCTTCGACGCTGACCGTCACTGGTCGCGTGGTCATGATCGCTTGAGCCGACTTGCTGAACATGTCGGGAGAGAAAGCGCGCCTAAGGTCGCCTTCGGTGATCAGCCCGATCAAGCGATTGGTTCCCTCTTCGGTCACCACCACGCATCCGCGCTGGCCTTCTGCAAGCCGGATCACGACGTGACCCAAAAGCTCGTTCGGGCGAACCATCGGCACGGTATCCTGAAACTCTTCCGTATAGCGGCGCACCGAGGACAACAGCAGTCCGAGGCGCCCGCCTGGGTGCAACTTGCCGAAGTCGGCATCCAGGAACGAGCGCTGCTCCATGAGAAGCACGGCGAGCACATGCCCTGCGGCAAGCGTGATGATGGCCGATGACGTCGGCGCGAGGTTGTTCGGGCAAACCTCCTTCACCTTCGGCAGCCGCAGGCAGATATCGGATTGCTGAGCGAGGCGGCTCTGATCGTTCGAGGTCATGCAGATGACCTTGGTGCCGTTGGTCACGCAAAACTCGAGCACGGGAAACAGCTCTTTGGTCATGCCCGAGTTGGAGATTGCGAGCACCACATCCTGGCTGGTGATCATGCCGAGATCGCCGTGCGAGGCTTCGGCAGCATGCAGGAAGAAGGAGGGCGTGCCGGTTGAGGCGAACGTTGCGGCCAGCTTGGCCCCGATGTGTCCCGACTTGCCGACACCGGTGACGATGAACCGCCCCTTGCACGCGTGAACGAGGCTGACGGCCTTGATCAGGCTGTCATCGAAGCTTTCCCGCAAAAGGGCGAGCGCTTCCATTTCCTGATCGACGATGTTGCGGGCTCGATCCAGGGCCTGTGCTACGTGTTCTGGTCGCATTGAGAAGCCTTTGTCAGCGAACGGCCCCGAACAGGGAGAGCTTGAGTGGAGGAGACAAAGAACACGCTCGATGGGGCCGGCCCCACGGTCCCCGAATACGCTTCTGAACGCTACTGATCACCCCCGCCGAAGGCTGTCAAGCACGCGGCCGTGAAGCGCTCCGGTCCTGCGGCGAATGTCCCTGAAGCGCCCGAAAAACCCGATTTTACGGGAGGAGCGGTGCCGAGATTTCTTGTGGATGCAGAGCCGTTGCCGGCTCTTCGATGTGGGGTTCATATCCCTCGACCGAGCGCAGGAGAATGGCACGAACCGCATTTCCGTCGCGAGCGGTCAAGGCGGCCTTGAGGTCGATCAGCTCGACGCCGAGTGCCGACGACGGCAGAAACGGCTCGTCGGATTTTTGAATGCGGGGATGCTCCGTATGCGACGTCTGCGCGCCGATCAAAAGCTCTTCGTAAAGCTTCTCACCGGGTCGGAGGCCGATGTAGGAGATCGCGATATCGCCAAGAGGATTGGTGTCGTCGCGAACCTCAAGCCCCGAAAGACGGATTAGCTGGCGCGCCAGTTTGTCGATCTTGACGGATTCTCCCATATCGAGAACGAACACTTCGCCGCCGTTTGCCATCGCGCCGGCTTGGATGACGAGAGAGGCGGCTTCCGGGATCGACATGAAATAGCGCGTGACCTCGGGATGCGTAACGGTGATCGGCCCGCCCGCCTGGATCTGCTGGCGAAAGCGGCGGATGACCGAGCCGGAGCTGTCCAGCACGTTGCCGAAGCGGACCATCGCAAAGACGGTCCGGTTTTGCTCCGATGCAGCGGCTTGCAGAATGAGTTCGGAGAGCCGCTTGCTCGCCCCCATGACGTTGGTCGGGCGCACGGCCTTGTCGGTCGATATCAGCACCATGCGTTCGACACCGTGCTTCAGCGCGGCGTTGACGAGGGCCTGCGTGCCGAACACGTTGTTCTCGACTCCCGAAATCGGATTTCTCTCGACCATCGGAACGTGCTTGTAGGCCGCGGCATGAAAAATCGTTTCGATGCCGTTGGACCGGACCACATCGCTGATGAGGGCCTCGTCGAGAACCGATCCCAGAACCGCTTTGACTTTGGGGATCCGATCGGTCCTCTGCATTTCGCTGAGACGGTCGCGGACTTCGAGCTCGACCTGGTAGAGCGCGACCTCGGATACATCGAGCAACACGACGAGACGCGGATCGAGGTGCAGCACCTGCCGGACGAGCTCTGAGCCGATCGAGCCGCCCGCGCCGGTCAACAGGACGGCCTTGCCCGATATGTTGCGGCGAAGCAGCTCCGGGTTTGGTTCGACCGGATCGCGCCCGAGCAGATCGGTAACGTCCACCGGACGCAAGTCGGAGAGGCGAACCCGGCCGGAAGCGATGTCCTCATAGGCGGGAAGTACCTTCACTTCGACGGGATGCTGCTCGAGTTCGTGCAGAATTTTCCGGCGCGGCCTGGCTTCGGGGACAGCCACGAGAATCTCGCGGACGGATTCGCGTTCGATCAGCCGCGTCAGCTTGGAGGGCGCGTAAACCTTCAGTCCGCCTATGTACTGGCGCCACATGGTGGGCGCCGTGTCGACGAAAGCCACGACCTTTCGGTCGCCCGCCCGTCTCATGGCCTGCAGCAAGGCGATGCCCATCGGCCCAGCTCCGTAGATGATGGCCGATTTCGGGGCGATTTCGGGCTTGCTTGCGGGATAGGGAATTCCGGCGCTGTCGAGAACGATGCCGATCGCATATCGCAACAAGGAAAGCAGCGCCGCGCTCAAGGCCGCATAAGTGAGGATGACGGACCGCGGGACACCGAGCTGCCCCACCATGAAGACGAGCAGCGACCAGACGAGTACAGCAAAGCCGAC
Organism: Hyphomicrobium sp. LHD-15; assembly: GCF_031157355.1. Taxonomy (GTDB): domain Bacteria; phylum Pseudomonadota; class Alphaproteobacteria; order Rhizobiales; family Hyphomicrobiaceae; genus Hyphomicrobium_C. The sequence continues at coordinate 157,362 of NZ_JAVIFT010000004.1, read as the reverse complement.
ACCCGCAATGATTTGCAGGGTGCCGCGATAGCCGATGAAGCGCGTGACGAGCCGGTAGAGGCCGATCCGCCAAAGAACGAGAAGGGTGATCAGCGGGCCGCTGAGCAGCAGGCCGAGCTGGCCGAGGCTGGAAGGGACGAAGTATTGGCCGTAGCGAATCGACAGCGCGACCCACAGTGCGGCGCTGGCCAGGAAGAAGTCTATCAAGGCTAGGACGGCGCGCTTGAAATAGCGCGGCAGTTCGATCAGCCACGAACGCCAGCTACCGACCATGGGACCTATTTTCTGTGCGGAGTCGTTATGGAACTCAGCCCTAAGATAGGAAAAGCCTGGACGTCAAGTTGTATCAATTTTGGCGGCGTCGTTCTCGAAAGCGGCGTGCCGCGTCGCGACGGAGCGCGTCTCGGTCCACGCCCCGGAAGGACGGCAATTGCCGAAACAAAGGAATTATCTTTATTGAGCATATTCAAAGTGGTCATGCAGCGAGAAAAGCGAGCGCGCACTGGTGGAGCGGCATACGTCACCGGTCACGGTTCGGGAAACATCGACAGGTGAGGACTGTTCAGAGACAGATGAGGCAGTTGGATCCGCTGGTCTTCGGCGAAAAAGCTGGCCACGATCAATCCATCCCCGCTGAACGATTGCTGGACGTCATGCTCGGAGAGGATGATGGCCCCAAGGTTTAGCAGGGCATCCCGGCAATCGGTGTGCGTCGTCGGCGAACCGGAAATGCTGCTGTGGTGCGTCGACACGACGATGAAGCGCACAAGTCTCTGCTGTACCTGCGGCACCATCGAGAGAATGAAAGGCAGCTCCGCGCCTTGTGCATCGATGTGCAGGAGCTCGATTATCCGGTTGTCGGCGAGATTTGCGACCGCCGCCATGTCGAGGCAAGGTAGCAGGCGCTGAGTGTTCGTGGATTCACAGCGCAGTTCAAGGCTGTCGAGGCTCTGAGCGCCGATCCAAGCCTCATGAAAACGGATGCGGTCCTCAAGATGATTGAGACGCGCGTTGTCTTTGCCGACTTCGATATTGCTGGGATCGGGCTCGACGCAGATTGCCGAGCTGTTCGGCACGTCGTGCAAGTACCAGAGCGTATAGTAGGACCAGAACGCACCCAGCTCGACCACGAGCGAGTTGTGGCGCACGTATTTCAAGAGATGATGGAATGCGAGCTCTTCCTGAGGCTCGTGGTGGCCGCGCAGCCCGCGAATGATATGGGCCATCCAATCGCCGTAGTATCCGCCGGCCCGCACCTTCAAACCATTGTGCATGATTTGAACGAGACCATCCGAGGTATCGAGAATCCGGCCTGCCTCCTGAACCTTTGGAATGCCAGCACAGTCGTCACAACTGATCGTCATGACGGCGCGTTCCAGTTCGTTCATTGGTTAGGTCCGTTGATCGTGAATTCTGTGTCGAGCGCCGCCGTGCCGAGGAAGAAGCTACGGTCAGTATTGACGACATCGAATACCAGCGCGTTATCCTGCCAATCGTAGTTCGCGTCGAGATGACTGTCGGCGTTCGTAAGCGCGGGCGTGAACGAGTAGGAGCCTGGCCCCAAGGCGCAGGTCAGAGAGAGATCGAATGCGATTTCATCACCCGCCTTGATGTTTTCGAGGGTCTGGCGTGTGTGCCACGTGTTGGTTCCCCAAACGACATGCCCCGTTCTGTCCCGCAGCATGTAGCCGAGAACCAGACGCGGGATGTCGACATCCGCTTTGGCGACAAGTCGAAGGCGGAGACGCTGGCCGACGCGCGCGACATGCACCGGCTCGTGGCTATCGGCATCGAGAAGTTCGAGCGACGCGACACGCACCTGCAGCGTGCCTGATCTCGTGAATAGCCAGCCATTTTTCTGGCGCCGCTGCTCGACCGTGAGCTTCGCGTTCTCTTTCGCGGCGATGATCGCATTGTAGTAGTCGATAACCTCGTCCGGATCCCCGTCTTTAAGAACCTGCCCCTTGTCGAGCAACAACACCCGATCGCACAGGGCCCGAACATCCCCGAGGCCGTGGGTAACCAGAATGATCGCCGTTCCTTCGTCCTTGAAACTGCGGATGCGATCGAAGCTCTTGTGCTGGAAATAGCTGTCCCCGACAGCCAGCACCTCGTCGACGATCAGCACGTCCGGTCTTTCGGCCGTCGCGAGCGCAAACGCCAGCCTTGCCTGCATACCGCTCGAATAGGTTCGAACCGGTTGGTCGAAGTAGCTGCCGATCTCCGCAAAGTCTTCGATCTGCGGCATCAGCTCCGCGAGTCGAGCGTGCGATAGCCCCATGAGACCGCCGGCGTGAAAGATATTCTGCCGCCCCGTGAACTCGGGATTGAACCCGAGCCCGAGTTCGAGGATCGCTCGGATCTGGCCGGCGATGTAAACCTCCCCCGAGGTCGGCCGCACGGTTCCTGTGATGAGCTTCAGGAGTGTGCTCTTGCCGGCGCCATTCTGCCCGATGAGGCCGACCGCCTGTCCGGCCGATAGCGAAAACGAAATGTTCCGGACCGGCCAGAACTCCTCGCGAAGCTCGACGGGTGCGCCAAACCATCCGGCAAATCTCTCGAGATTGCTCGCGTATGTTGCGTAGCGCTTGGATAGGTCACGGACGGTAAGCACGGTCATTGTCAGAGCACATCAAGCAGTTCGGGGCTTGCCCGGCGGAAGAAAACAAATGCGAAAGCGACGCATAGAATTCCGAGCGCGGTTGGCCATATCAGCGTGGCCGGATCAGGCCAACGATCGAAGAGAAGAGCATCCTGGTAGAGACCGATCAAAGGCGTGAGGGGGTTGAGCTCAACAATGAAGCGGTACTGCTCGGGCACGATGTTGATCGGATAAACAATGGGGGTCATCCAATACAACAACTGCAACGCGATCGTCATGACCTGCGCCGTATCGCGGATGAAGACGTTGATCACTCCTAGTATCACGCCCAGGCCAAAACCGAGCGCAGCGATCAAGAGTATGCCCAGCGGGAGAAGGATCAACGTGAGGCCGGGCGCGTGACCGAAGAAGATGAAAATCACAAAGATCGCAGCGAGCAGGAGGAGATGGGTGATCAGCGTGCTGCCGCCGACGATGAGCGGCAAGCATAGCCGGGGGAACGCGATCTTCTTCATGATGGGCGCTTGTTCGATGAAGACATTCATGCTGCGCGTGAGAATGTCGCTGAACAATGTCCATGCCGCCATGCCCGCCAGAAGGTAGATCGGATACGCTGCCGGCGTATCGTTTTCGGGAAGCTTAGCTTTGAGCACCTCCGAAAGGACGAGCGAAAAAATGAGCGCCTGGGCGAGCGGATGTAGAATGAACCAAAGGCCACCGAAGCGAGAGCGGACAAAGCGGCCCTGCAAATCCCCTTTGATCGACGAACTGATGAAGTGCCGGTATCTCCACAAACTCTCGAACATAGGCCCGTTGATCCTTATGGGCCCGCTCGTCAGGGGACCCTCGCAACTGCAATCTTAGTTCACCGCGATCTCTGTTGCCAGCTTTGGGGCCGGCGTCGGTTCTACAGTGCCACGCGCAGCGGCTTTCCGAACCAAGCCACGCCTTCCTGTAACATTTCGATATCGACATAGCGGGCGCCACGCGCCTTCCAGTCGGCCGGCACCGCAAGAGCCATGTAGTGCACATCGCCGGGCAAGTGGACGAAGGGAATATGGACCCTCGGATTATCGAACTGTAGCATCTTCCCGTTGCCGGTCAGGATGTGATAGCTCAGAGCAACGCGGAAATTGCCGTCTGGCCTGCCGTCGCTGGACCAAATCTTCGATGACAGGTTGGTGACACCGACGATGAACTTGAGCGTGCTGCCATTGTCTTCGGACACAGGGCCTTCGACGAGGCGGAGCGCATGGACACGCTCGGAAGGCTCCAATGGAGTCTCCATGCGTATCCGACCGAGATCACCGAACGCGACGTAGTCCTTTTGCTCGCGTGGTTCGTAGACCCGGTACCAATTCCCGCCCAGAACGACATCGTCGAGCTGATCGGCGCTTTCGCGCCAGTTCGGCCATTTCGAGCGGGGCAGATTTTCGTGCCGGGCATCAGCCTCCGCCAAGAAGTCGCGAACCGCATCGGCAAGATCCTCGGCAGATCCTGTTTTGAAGAAACGCGCCGAGACAGCCCCCTTCGCGACCTCGCGAAAAACCGGGAGATCGCTCGCAATCAGGGGTTTTCCGAAATACCCGGCCTCCACGATGGGCAAGCCAAATCCTTCGGCGAAGGATGCAGCGAGCAGCACATCGCAGCTCTCATAAAGCCCGCGCAGGGTCGCGTCGTCGATGCCCTCATGCCACACGAGGTGGCGCCCGTACTCCGGATGCCCGCGTATTCGGTCCGCGAGCGCCTGGACGCCCCATCCCTTCTTGCCCACGATCACGAGCTCGACATCCACGCCGGCAAGCCAAAGGGACTCGAACGCATCCAGCGCAACGCGATGCCCTTTTCGTGGTTCGAGTGTTCCCACCATCAAGACAACCGGACGCAGCTTCGCCGGCTTGGTTTGTTGTAGCGCGTCGGCCGGACCGTCAGAACCTCCGCCGACGAAGTCCGCCCCCAGCTGCCAGTATCCGATCTTCATGCGGTGGGGAAAGGAAACGGCCTCGAGCATTGCATAGAGTTCGTCGGCGACGGCGCGAGAGATACAGACGAAGCCGGTCGAATGGGTGAGTGCCGATCGGAACCATTGGCTGAAAATCACCGGCATGTTGGGGTCGCAGAAGGCGGGCGTGCGCAACGGAACCATATCGTAGAGACAGGACACGATCTCCATGCCTCTTATGCGGAAACCGCACAGATAAGTCCCATGCCATTGATAGAGCTCCCAGGAGCTGTCGAGCATGAGAATGGTATCGCTGTTGCGAAAGCGGACGCGACTGGTCGGCTCGATGGAGGTTGGAGGCCTAAGCTTCCCCCCGGTATCGAGCCAACCATTTTCATCGACGCAATAAGAGATGATCTTGTTGCCATCCGGAGTGTCCTGCCGGGCGAACTCGCGGCAGATGTTCTTGACGACCCGCTGGATCCCCGTGGCATGGTCGACAAGGGTCGTCGATGTCGCATCCACGATTAGGCGCGGCGATTCTTGCTCAAGAGGTTCGGCCAGAGACAGGGTTCGCGCAGCCAAGGGAAGTTGCGATTTTGTCAGTTGCCATTCGCGAGCAATCCGTTGCCTGGAGATCTCCTTGTCCGGGAGCGCGGTGTTGTCTGCGGCAATTTTTTTGAGAGCTTCGAGCGCAATGGACGCGCTCTTTGTCCAACTGAACCGGCTCGCTTGCTCGGCTCCCCTTGCGAGCAACTGCTGGCGAAACGAGGTGTCGACCATCAGCTTGTAAAGGAGTGCCGAAAGCTGCTGCGAAGACGAAGGATCAAACAGCGCGGCTTCGTCGCCAACCACTTCGGGAAGCGCGCCAGCTCTGGCGGCAAGTGCCGGTGTGCCACAGGTAATGGCCTCGAGCGCCGTAAGCCCAAAGCCTTCCATGAACGAGGGCTGCACCAGCGCCAATGCACCCTTGTAAAGGGATGCCAGCTCCTGTTCTGATACATGCCCTACGCAGACTAGGTTGTCTGGCAGCAGGTTGTACTTATTCCATTGCGAAATCAGCTGCGAGACAAGACCCTTTGGGTGGTCTCCAGCCAGCACGAGCTTGTAGCGATTGCGAAGCGTCGATGGCAGCAATGCAAACGCATCGATGATAAGCCCGACGTTCTTCCGCCAGTCCAGCCCGCCGACGTAAAGCACATAGGAGCCGTACTTCTGTTGGGAATCCGTCAGCTCCCGCTCATTCAGCGATGTGCTGAGCTCGCTTGATACGCCGGCGACAATGTTCACCGCATTTGCATGCGGGTGTCGCTCCAGGAGTTCGTTCCTCGAGAATTCGGAGATGCAGAGGTTGGCAGAGAAATCGCCGAAAGCGGCCAACCGGCGTTTGTAGCAGGCGAGTGTATGCGTGTCCGCCAAATACCGTTCGGGAAAATGCAGCGGAATGGCGTCGTAGAAAATGGATGCAATCGGAACCGCACAGAACGGGCCCGGCAGCAAGGGTACGGCGATATCGTTGAAGCCTTCGAACGGGCTGGTAGACAGTGCAACATTCGGCTTGAGGCAATTTACATGATGCGCGAGTGCGATATGGCTAAGCTGCCGATTGGTTGAATGCCCCTCGATTGTCTCGCCAGCCTCGGAAGCGCCGTGCCAGACATAAATGTTTTCAGCCTTTATCCAGCCCGAAACCACGTCCCTGGCTTCGATTGCAGCTTCGCCCATAGCCGCATTGAAGGAAATGAGGAGTTCGACTTCGGGATGATTTTCAACGATGCACCGAGTGAACTCATGAACATAGCGCCCGATGCCTCTTAATCTACTCGCAGTTTGAAAACACTGACCATCAACCCAAAGACGCATACTTTATCAATTCCGCTTTTTCCAAGAAGCTCCCAACAGGGCTTCCCAATCGTCCAGCACAACGGGGTCGGGCTCCATCTTCCATTGCCCGTGCACGGAGGGCACCGCAGCAGTAATGTATCCGCGTGACAGAGCGACGGCGCGTACTCTCCGGTCGAGAGGGGGAAGCATCCGAATGACGCTCTTGGCCACAAACTTAATCTGAGGCTTCTCGGCCGTCCATCCGATCGAACGGTTGAGCAGGTCGCGAGAGTGCTCCCGCAGACGGCTTTGCAGCGAACGCCTCCCCTTCATAGCCGCCCGAAGAGGGGCCGTGAAGCGCCATGATGTCGAAGCGTGAATGCTGCCGATATGTCGATCGAGTTCCGACACGCGAAGAGAGACTTCTTTTACGATCTCGTTGAGATACGCAATTTGCGCATCGCGATTGTCTATTTCGTCGCTTCTCGTCGAGAGAGAGGCCGCCTGAGCATCCAGCGTTGAAACCAGATCGCGATTAGAGGCCTCCAACTCAGAAATTTTCTGGTTCGATTTCTCTAGCTGCTCTCTGAGGGAGGCAATCGTTTCGTTTTTTCCTATCAGCTCGCTCGAAAGCGCCGAGCAGGTGGTTTGCCAAGTCTCGGCTGCACGGACCAGAGAGGCGGCCGCGGTTTCCCGCTCGGCCATAGCTTGGACAGCCTTTGCCAGCTCCTCTACTTTTGCCATCTCTTCTGCCTCACGCCGCTCAAGCTCGGCAATGTCTGCGTTGAGTTTCCAAGCAAAGGGTGTTGATTTCCCCACCACGAAATCATCGAAAACATTCGGCCCAACTTCAAGCAAAGATTTCAAGTGAGATCGGTCGGAATGGACGTAAAATCGATTAAGGCCATCGAAATATGCAAACTCATACCCGAGAGCGAGAATCTCTGCTTCCCATTCGAGATAATTAAGCTCCGGAGAGCGAGCCCGGGTGCTTTCAACTACAACAATCCAGGGGCGCACAGTAGAAGGCGACCAACTGGTTATAACCTCCCGCTCCATCTCCTCAACATCGATCTTAAGCCAATGAATGTCTTTGTCGATGTATTGATCAAGGAGGGTTGAAAGTCGGACGGAGCGGACCTGAAGTTCGTTGACGTCCAAGCCGCCTTCGCTGTGCCGTTTGGCGACGGCTTCCTTCCCGGTGCTAAGGCCCGTAGCGGTGACTTCAAAAAACGGCAGAGCGCCTTCCTCGCACGAGACCGCCGCCTGCACCACTTCCTCCTCGGGGCGGGAAGCGCGGAGCTTCTCGGCATACATCGGCACCGGCTCGACATGCAGGCCGCGCCAACCACGCTCGTAGAAGGCGAAACTGACCGAGTCGGTGACAGGATCTTGCGCGCCCACGTCGATGTAAAAGCCGTCTTTCACATCCTTGAGGGCGCGCCAGAGCAGAACATCCTCGAAATTTTGCGCGTAGGAGACGAACATCTTGAAATCCTTCTACCGCGAGCCTTAGCATTTAGGCTGCGCGAGCCCAGCGGGAAACTCCCACTTTAGGTTTCATGCTAGCTGCGTCTAAAACGCGGTCTAGGTGGTCTCCAGATTCACCCACTAGTATATATCCTATGGAGAACAATAGTAATTTTGTTGACGGATGTCCCTGAGGGGGCAGATTCGTTAGCTTGATGGGTATAGCGCGCGGCGCAAGTAAGGCGGCCTCTGCGCTTGCTCATTTCGATATGCCCTTTTAGGCCGGCCTCCGAACGGGCCACATGACGGCGGGATGCTTGTCGGGGGTATCCGCGGCGTGTAGACGAGACCGCGCGATAACATCGATCGCCCCATTTGGATCTTCGTGCATGACGAATGTTTGGAATCGAATAGCCGCCTTTAAGGGAAAAATTGTCGCCACATTGGCGCAACGCCTCCCCGTTCAAACTGTCGTACCGTCGCTCGAAAGAAGCCCCTTTTACCATTACAATTCCTCCTTCGATGCCATCGCTGTGATGCAGCGGCACGCGGTTGGTGATGCGCGACCGGATCCCGAATACGTCACGAATTTCTTGGGCGTGAAGGTCTCCCCTCGATATTTTCCGGGGATCCTCGACGGAAGGCAGGGGACGATCGAGGCCATCCCGATTCCTGCAAACTGGCATGCGGACATCGCCGAGTGGGCTTATGCGCTCCATGCTGTCGATGCAGCGAAAGAGACTTTTCGCGTGGTCGAGCTCGGTTGCGGCTGGGGTTGCTGGCTGAACAATACCGGCGCAGCGGCCCGGCGTCGCGGGCTCAAAGTGGAGCTTATTGGCATAGAGGGCGACGAAGGGCATGTCGGCTTTGCGCTCGAGTCGCTCACAGCAAACGGTTTTTCGCCCGATCAGTTCAAGATCGTTTACGGCGTTGCCGCGCCGAAGCGCTCGAAGGCACTGTTTCCGGTCGCCGAGCCGGGAAAACACTGGGGCTCTGAACCGATCTTCGATGCAACATCGCAGCAAATCGCGGAGGCCGAGCGTACCGGCCGATATCACGTACTCGAAGCCTATCCGCTCGCCGAGCTTGCCGGCGGCCGTCCCATCGACCTCCTGCACATCGACATCCAGGGCGGCGAAACGGATTTCTTGAAGGCCAATTTTGACGAAATCAACCGTTACGTGCGGAGAACTCTAATCGGTACGCACTCACGCGTTATCGAAGGCGACATCATGCGGTTCATGCTCGACCAAGGCTGGAAGCTCGAGATGGAACGGCCCTGCATCTTCGGTTTGGCCGATGGCCGTCCCAATATTCAGGTGGATGGCGTTCAGGGGTGGCTCAACGGGAGGCTGATCGCTCAATGATAAGTCGCGGCGATGTTGTCGAGGCCTACCAGAAGCTGCTCCATCGCTTGCCCGAAAGCGAGGATGTCATTCGCCATCATTTGTCTTTGCACCAGGAAGTCGCTGCTCTGGAGCAGAGCCTGAAGGCGTCTCCGGAGTATAATGCCCTCAATCCACCTGAGAAAGCGCGCAGGTCAACACCGTTCTCCTCCGTCATTGCGTCTCTTCTAAACGGAAAATCAAAGACGATCACGGCTGCCGAGCTCGATTGGTTCATCTCGGAATCGGACAAGCTTGGCCCGCCCGCGACGCCGCCCGTCGAGGAGTTCTGGAAGGGCATGACCTACTCGCCGACGACGAAGGTCAATCAAGACCTGGACCCGTTTAGCGAAGAATACGTTGCCCAGCAGATTGCGGTTTATCACGAGATATCGGGGCGGGAGATCGATCAGGGAAAGAACGAGCTGACAGACTTCGATCTGGAGGTTCACGTCGCCGCCGCAAACCCCTATGCGCATCATGCTCCCCACGGCGTCGCCGTGCATATCGGGCGCGTTGCCCGCGCCATTGAGTATTCGGGGTTGGGGATCGACGCGCACGTTCTCGACATGGGGTGTGGCTGGGGAACCAGCACCGAGTTGATGGCCTTTTCCGGTTTGCGCGCGACGGGGCTCGATATCAATCCGAAGTTCGTCGAATTGGTCAACCGACGGGCTGCCCGCCTCGGCCACAAAGTCGATGCGGTCGTCGGTAGCTTTGAAAGCATCCCCGGCGACACGCTGTACGATGCCGTCCTCTATTATGAATGCCTGCACCATGCCATCAAGCCGTGGGAGACGCTTTCGCTCGTCCATAGCAGGTTGAAGCCCGGCGGAAAGCTGTTGCTCGCGGGTGAGCCGATCAACGACATCTGGAAGCACTGGGGTCTTCGTACCGACCCCTTATCCGTCTATTGCATTAGGAAGTACGGATGGTTCGAGAGCGGCTGGAGCGCGCGCTTCCTAACCGCATGCGTCGAACGCTGCGGCTTCAAGGTCACCCATTTCGGTGCCGAAGCCGGCGCCATCGGATGGATCATGGTCGCTGAGAAGGCTACTCAGCGATAGGCGAGGACGATCCCTACGGTCCGACTTGAAGGCTAATCAGTCCGAACGTCAGAAACCTTTTGTCGGCGTAGCCGAATTCAGAAGGAGACATGAGCCGTTTCGATTTGAAGTTGACGGTTACGCGCCCGTTGCTTGCTTCAGTCAATTGTCTGGGGACGGAAACCGTGAACGTCCTCGCCCCTTCGTTTTGATACGTTTGGACTCCCAAAGGGGAGTCATTCACCAAAACTTCTATTTCTTGTGGCGTCGTGACGTGTGAAAAAGCGTAGCCCGTCACGGTCATGTTGAAGTCACGGGATTGAAGTTCGGGCGGCAGATCGAACACGACGTAGTTGTTCTTGCGGCCCGACCATGTCCCCCATTCTTCTAGCGGGTGCCAGTTGCCGAACAGAAAGCGGCGCGAGGCAGGGTGCTTACTGTTGAACTCAATTTTGGTGTCAGTAAGCGATAAGTCTATCGACGCCAATGAGTAGGTATCGTTCAACTTGACCGTGTTTGAGTAAATATCGGCGTCAGCTTTATCTGATCGAATCAGAAATAAGCCGGTATTGGGTGGGGTAGGTCGTGCGTAGGTCGACCTGAGGATGGTTGCTGACCGCGACGGCGACAGCAGCGCCGCGAACGAGTCCTCGTGAAGGTTTTTAAGGTCGATGTTGACGAAGTCCTGCTCGGCAAGCTTGGGGTGATTTTGAAGACTGACCAAATCAGGGCTCATGACGATCTGCACCGATGAGCCGTGCTGCAAGCTGATCCAGAGGCTCGAGATGAGTAGCGGTACAAAAGTAAATATTGCGGCAATCCTTGCTCTTCCTCGAAGTTTTGATGTGGCATAGGAGAGCACAAGCGGCATCAGCACCGCGATAACGACAGCAAGATATTTATGAACGCTGTAGTTACTCCAGCCGAGTTTCAATCCGATTATTAGAATGTTAGCGGTCGCGGCAGCCAGAACGAAAAAATCCAGCATACTTGCGCGACGTACATAGGCCGCACGAATCCAAAGCACTGCCGATACGATTACCAACAGCACACTCCAGGACAGCAGCGTTTGCGATTGCTCGCTCACCGAAGCGAGAGAAATCTGCTGGCCGACAATCGCAAGAGGTGACGCCAGCGGGATATTGAAGCCCGGGACGCCCGTCGTTTGTGCCGCAAAAGAGACTTTGAACCAACTCAGCAACGGCAAACATATAGCGCCGATCAGAAGCGCGCAGACGGCGGCAGCTTTGGTTAGGCGAGTAAAATAGTGTGCCCGATGCAATGCTGCCCAGACGACGAGAGCAGCCAGCGCAATCCCGCTCCCTATAACGAGAGTGAAGTTGGACCCCAGTGCGGCTACGCTCACCACCGCAGTAACGAGCGCAAATGCGAATATTCCCCATGCCGATCTTTTGAAGACGGCCGTTCCTACAATCGCGAACGTGCAGGCCAGCAAGGAAACTGCGGCGGCTTGGCCCAATTGCGCATCGTAAACGCGCGACATGGGGACGAGCGACAGTGCAGGAGTTAGAACGGTGATTGTTGTCGTGAATAGCCCAAGCCCAAACAGTCGTGAGCACAAAACCAGCAATGACGTGGCAAGGATGAACAAATAGAAAAGGAAGGCGGGTGTCAGAAGCTGATACGGAGGCGTATCAGACAACTGGCTCATCGCAACGAGAAGGGCAGTGACCATCGGCTTTTCGAAGGAAGCCCGATGCAGCTGAAGATCTCCAAACGCATCAGGGTGCTTTTCCGCAAAAGCTGCCGCAGAGGTCATCCAAATTTTTGCAGAAGACGCGTAGTTTGGAAAATCGGCCGTTCCATTGGTCCAATAGGTTAAGCCGAACTTGGTGACGGGATACATCACGAGCGCGACCGCAACCGCTGCCATGATGTCGATCGGAGTTATTGACCGTGACGAGCTCGATCGAAGCCATCTCCAGAGAAACGAGGTGTTCCAAGAACATTTTTTAAGAACAAAGACAAATCGCGCCGCAATCGCCAACGCCGCCACGGCGGCAAGTGGCCAGATCGGCGTCGTTGCGTCGTCCGCGAAATGGTAACTAAAGAAAATGATCACCGCGGTCGCGCTCAGTCCGATTCCTGCGGTTAGCCCGATACTCCGAGGAAACCGGACGTATCGTGCTACAGCTGCCTGTACGCCCAGACCGATAAGGATCGCATAAAGCCCCAATAAAAAAGCAGGTCGCGCAATTTCGAAAGCGTTGAAAACTGCAGATGCCATTCGAGCTTCACTTTTCTTCAGTTGGGAGAGTCGCGATGGGTGACAAAGGCGGGTTTCAGATTGCCGACAAGTGATATCCGTGCATGAACTATGCCTGCGGGGGAGAGAGTGTTATTTTGGAGGTCCGAAATCCGGCGGAGAGAAAGAAAAGCAAATCGCCACCGACCGTTACAGCTCGCCACAGCGTTGCGATGAGGATCGCTTTGTCGGTTGTCGTCATGAACGCTAGTCCTGCCACAAGCATCATCTCTCTGACGCCGATGCCGGATGGCGCACCTGGCGTCAAAGTGGCTACGATCCAGGCAATTGATAGCAACCCGATCAGCTTCGGCCAGTGCTCGTAAGCCACAGGTTTCCCAGTCGTCACAGCGGTCACGACGATGAACAGGAGCCCGGATGTGATGAAGAAGAGCGTATGATAGGCGGCGACAGGCCATAGGTCTCGCAATCTCAGGCTCGCCAACCGATGGGCGACGTCCGGCCAACGACCGCCAAGCAGGCGCGGGCTGATACGCAAAGCGGTCACGCCACCCGCGACGAATGCAGCCGCTATTCCTCCTGCAACAAGCAGTTTCCAAGCGAGCGCGTCGTGGGCCCCGGTGGCAATGGTCACCGCCGCTATGGCTGCCGCCACGCAAACGAGGCTGAGCAGTTCGAACACGGTAGAGAGTAAAAGGCCGGTGTGGGTCCATCCCGCCTGGCGGCCTATTACCTGCCGCCCGGCGAACTGCGCGACGTTGCCCGGAATGTATTTCGCGATCTGCGTCTGAGCATAGATCCGGCGCGTATACGAGCTGGGAACGTTCGTTTCACCGGACCATAGGAGCAGTTGGCGCCAGGCGTCCGCCAGGACCCATCCAAGCAATCCGTAGCCCATCGCCGACAACGCAAGTGCCGCGATGCCGGCGGCTCCTGGTCGGAATGTGGAAAGAACAACACGCTCTTTCCAGAAAAGAGCGGCAATGAAGACAACGGATACGATGGCGAGTGCCGAACCTGCGGCCTTCACCCAGCGACCAAGCCTAGCGTCCATTTGGGCGACACAGCACGGCCGTCCACGGCACAGGCGAACGCACTGCGATGGGGGTTAGGTGCTCGCCGATGAACTTCAGGAAGCCGCGCTTGCTCCAGTGCTGCAGATGCCCAGGGCTGTTCCCCCAATCCTTGACATAAGCCCCTCTTGAAAAATTCAGCACACGCCAGAGAGGCTCGCGCGGCACGCTAAGAAGATAATAGTCGGCCCCGAGCGCGAGAAGCGCCTCAAGCCCTTTGCGAGGATCTTCGAGATGCTCCAGAACCTCGCAGCACACCACCATCTCTGGTGGAGAAGCGCTGCTCGGTCCGATCGTCATCACGTCCTCGACGGCGAAGGTTACGCGATCCGACGAGATGTTCGTTTTGGCATCGGCAATACAGGTTGCCGAGATATCGGTCGCGTGAATCTTCGCGGTTGTCGCGTCGAGCAGAAGCTGCACGACATGGCCCTCTCCGCATCCGACCTCGAGGATTGTCTGGGGAGCGGCCTGCGCGGCAAGTTGCGACACTGCGTCGTCGAAACCGCGGACCAGCCAACGGGCAATCGGATTCTTCGACTCGTATTTGTTGCCCGCAGTACCGATCACAAGGCCATTTTCAACTCTGATGTTGGCTGTCATGAAACGTCCCTAAAGCGGCCTTTGTCATCCGAAACCCGGGCTTGGGTCATTCTGCGATAGCTTTGGTCGTGGATCTCTCCGACACGTCTGCCACGACCAGATCTCCCACGTCCCGCGGGGTGGACAGGCGGATCAACAGTTCGGCGATCACGCCGAGAGAGATCATCTGCACCGAAAAGACCATCAGAAGAATGCCGGCGAAGAACAGCGGCCTGTGTCCGATGGACTGTCCCATGAGCCAGAGCACGCCGAGATATCCCAGGACGAGACTGCCCAGGAGTCCGAAGCCCACGCCGAGACCGCCGAACAGATGTCCGGGCCGCTGCAGATAGCGGGTCGTCGCCAGGATCGTGATGAGGTCGAGAAAGCCGCGGACGTAGCGCTCCAGGCCGTACTTCGTCACCCCGTGCCGGCGCGGGTGGTGCTCCACTTCGATCTCGCCGATCCGGAAGCCGGCATCGTTTGCCAAGGCCGGGATGTAGCGATGCAACTCTCCGTAGAGCTTGAGCTGCTCGATGACCTCGCGCCGATAAGCCTTGAAGCCGCAGTTGAAGTCGTGGAGCGGCACTCCGGTTATCCAGGCGGTGGCACGATTGAACAGCAGCGACGGCAGCGTCTTGGAGAGCGGGTCGTTGCGTTTTCGTTTCCAGCCGGAGACCAGATCGAGCCCTCCGTCGAGGGCTTCGAGAAAGCGAGGGATCTCTTTCGGATCGTCCTGCAGGTCGGCGTCCATGGTGAAGATCACGTCGCCATGGGCGACCTTGAAGCCTGCTGCCAGCGCGATGGACTTGCCGAAATTGCGCCTCAGCTTCAGCGCTCGAACTTGTCCGGGATGCTGCAGAACGAGGTCCTGCATCACCTTCCAGCTTTTGTCCTTGCTGCCATCGTCGACGAAAACGATCTCCGCGCTTTTAGCGTGGCCGCTGACAGCTTCGAAAATTCCCTCGGCAAGACGCGCGAGCGTATCTTGTTCGTCTTTGACTGGAATGACGACGGTGACGCTGGGCTTGTTGTTGGCGTCTCGACTCAAATCGGCACTGAGATTGGTCACGGTAAAAACTCTTCCCCCACGACAGTTCGGCAATTTGCCGTCTCAGAACATTCGCGCAATGGAACCGTGTTCCAATAGCTTAATGGCTCAGCTCCTCCCGTTATGCAAGAAGTAAGGCCGCTGAGGGATACGCCTTCTATTCGGGAAATCTTCGTTGCGAGTCTGCGCACTCCGCTGTCGCGTCCTGAAGCGTGCGAACATTTGTCGTCAATGAGCGAGCGTCAGGCTGGTAAGCCCGATTCCGAGTTGACGGGTGTCCCGGCTCTTTCCGCCCTCACTTGGCGAAGCCAATCGCTGCGCAGTGAACTTTATTTCCAGGTTTCGCACGGTGTTCACGAGAGATTTCGGGATGGTAGCGGTCTGCGTCGAAGTCTTGGTCCCCAAACGCCAGGTCGCGATCTGGGTGCCGTTTGCTTCGACTTTGATCTCTTGCGCGGTGAAAGCGAAAATTTGCGCGGATACACGTGTGTCGGAGTAGGTCTCTCCAACCGGGATCGACAGCTCCGACACGAGCGCGTTGGACCACACGCCCCAGGTCTCGGGCGGGAACCAGCCCTGCTTGAGCTTCTTTTTGTCGACATAAGGGGTGGCGAACTGGTGCGCACTTTCTTCGCTGAACTGCTCGATGACGAGAGGGCCGGAGGCTGGCGCCTTGGTCAAGCTCTTGCTCAGGTAAGATTGTGCGATCCAGGATCCCGACACGAGCCCGGCTGTCCCAAGCGCGAGAAGCAGCAGCGTGTCACCTGTTCGCCGCTTCCGTGCGCGGCTGTCGCGGGAAAGGGGCATGGAGCGACTCGGCACGTTATTTGGACATTCGATCGTCAGTCGCTATCGGCCAAGCCGGATCAGCGAAAAACGAGCCTCTCTGCGTTAGAATATCGTCCTGGGCCATTTGGAACTTATAGGCACATCCTGGAAGTCGTTTGGTGGATTGAATGCAACACGTTGCCGCGATATCGAAGCATCTGTAAACGTGTCGCGTATCGATTGGTTGTGGTCCAGCATGGAATGGACGAAGCCCTGGAAGACAAGGCAGCCCGGTGCTGAGGCGATTTCTACACCGTCAAATCTGGCAAAGATTGCCTGCCGGTGCGCGCAGCGCGATGCTTCAGGGGGCGGCGGCCAGGCTTGCGCCAAGAGCGGCGTTGGGGAGAAGCGGTTCTGAGCCGCTGATCGTTGTTGGCGTCCTGACGTCTTCGACGGGGCTGGGGGAGTCAGCTCGGCTTTGCTACCAAGCCCTCGAACGCGCCGGCCTCGAGGTCTATGCGGTCGATCTCTCAGAAACTCTGATGCAAGCGAGGAACGTCGACTTTCCGTTTCGAGACGGGAGCACGATGGTCGGCAGCGGCACGATCATCGCACACGTCAATAGTCCCATTCTGCCTGTCGCCTTGCTGAAGCTCGGCCGCACATTGCTCGAGGCCAAGAGAATAGTCGGCGTTTGGCATTGGGAGCTGCCGCGGGTACCGGCTACGTGGTCGGGCGGTGTACCGTTTGTCGACGAGATCTGGGTGTCCAGCCATTTCACGCAAGCCGCGATCTCATCGATTGCGGCAGGAAAGCCCGTAAAGGTCTTGCCCCATCCGGTCGCGGCTCATGCGGGCGGAATCGCAAAGGACTGGGAAAAGGGTGAGCGTTCGGATTGCTTTACTGTCTTGTCGATGTTCGATACGGGGTCGAGTTTCGCCAGGAAGAACCCGCTTGCCGCGATAGCCGCCTTCCGCAGAGCCTTCGGAAACGACCGGTCTGCGCGCCTCATCGTTAAAACTCAGAATACCTCATTGTATCCGGCTGGGCTGCGCCGCCTTGAGGAAGCTGTTGCCGATGCGGACAACATCGAGCTGATCACGCAGAGCATGTCGAGAGAGGAAGTTGCGAGCCTCTACGCGCAATCCGACGTGCTTCTTTCTCTTCATCGCGCGGAAGGCTTTGGTCTGCCCATTGCCGAGTCCATGCTGGCCGGCCTGCCGGTCGTCGCGACGAATTGGTCTGCAAATACGGATTTCCTGACGCGCGATCATGGCTTCCCGATCGACTATCATCTCGTCCCCGCGCGCGATGAGCAGAGAACGTACCACGATCCGGCCGCGAGCTGGGCCGAGGCCGATGTCGAGCAGGCGGCGGCGGCGCTTGTCAGGTTGCGCTCCGAGGAGGGGCTAGGTCGGCGCCTCGGTGCTTGCGGCCGGCAGTTTGCGCTCGAGGCCTGGAGCGCCGAGCGCTATGCCCGTTCGGTCCGGGAAATGATCGAACAACGGCCGGAGACACGAGACAGCGTCGTGCAATAGGTCAAGCGCGACCACCGGCTGCTTCGCGCACTCGGTTGCGCGCGTCGTTCAGAATGTCCGTGAGTGTCGTTTCGAATTCCCATTTGGGCGACCACCCGAGGATCTGACGCGCACGAGCCGCGTCGCCGATGTAGCGCGGAATGTCGCTCGGCCGCATTCGCGCGGCGTCTTGCTCCACCGCGATCTGAACGCCGCTCAGCTTGACCAAGCGATGAAGGATGTCGCGAATTCGGACGGGGCGTCCTGAAGCAATGTTGAGAACTGCACCCGCTTCGAGCTCTCCCGACTTCTTGATCGCGAGCGCGTACGCGGCCGCGATGTCGCGCACATCCAGAAAATCGCGCTCGGCGTCGAGATTCCCAACGCGCATCACGGGCTCTTGCAGGCCGGCCTCGATGCGCGCGACCTGCATCGCGAAGCTCGAAACAACGAAGTCTTCGCTCTGGCCAGGCCCGATGTGATTGAAGGGGCGGAGGCGAATGCAGCGCAAGCCCTCGGCCGCGAGCGCCCCGAGTGCCAGATCCGCGGACGCCTTGGTTGCGCTGTAAGTGTTGTTCGGGGCCAGTAGGACCGTCTCGTCCAAAGCAAGGCCGGGCAAAGCGCTCGCGCCGTAGACCTGCCCTGTGCTGATATGGTGGAGGACTGATTTCGGAACATGCCTCAGAACGGCTCTCGCAATATGCAGGCTGCCGAAGAGATGGATGTTCCAGGCGAGATCGACGTTGGCAGCGGCCTTTGGAATGGCAGCCAAGCCCGCGAGATGAACGATGTGGTCCGGCTGGACTCGTCGCACGATCTCCTCGACGGCCGCTGCATCGCAGACATCGAGAGCTTCGATTGTTCCGATGCTTGGATGCGGAACGCGATCTTTCGACGTCGCAACGAGATCAAGCCCGCTCCCGAACTGGTCGCGCAAGGCAGCGATCAGATAGGGGCCGACGAAGCCGCCCGCACCGGTGACGAGAACGCGCATGTTGGCTGCCCTGGCTAAAGGTGTTCGTGCCTCTTGAGGCGAACCAGGTCGGCTTCCACCATTTCCGCCACCAGCTGTTCGAGGCTCGTTTCCGGAGACCATCCTAGCGCTTTTTGAGCTTTTTCGGAGTTTCCGTGCAGGACATCGACCTCCGCGGGCCTCATAAATCTCGGATCCACGGAAATGTGGTCCTCGGCGGTCAGCCCCACGTGCGCGAAGGCAAGCTCGCAGAACGTGCGGACCGACGTCGTCCGGCCGGTGGCCACCACGTAGTCGTCAGGTCGCTCCTGCTGCAGCATGAGCCACATGGCCTGAACGTAATCCTTCGCATGGCCCCAGTCCCGCTTGGCGTCCAGATTGCCGAGCATGATGTTCTTCTGCAGGCCGAGCTTGATGCGGGCGACGCCGTCGGTGATCTTGCGCGTGACGAACTCGATGCCGCGCAGCGGGGACTCGTGATTGAACAGGATGCCGCTCGACGCATGGAGCCCAAAGCTTTCGCGGTAGTTGACCGTCATCCAGTGCGCGTAGAGCTTGGCCACGGCATAGGGCGAACGAGGATAGAAAGGGGTCGTTTCCGATTGGATAGGCTCCTGGATGAGGCCATACATCTCGGATGACGAAGCCTGATAGAAGCGCGCTTGTGGACGAGCAATCCGAACCGCTTCGAGCACGTTTGCAGCCCCGAGGCCGGTGACCGATCCGGTCAGAAGAGGCTGCTGCCACGAGGACTTCACGAACGATTGTGCGGCGAGATTGTAGACTTCATCCGGCGCGACATCTTCGACGATGCGAATGAGGCAGGAGAGGTCGACCAGGTTGCCGTCGTGGTAGATGACCTTGTTGGCGATCCCGAGCCACTTGAGGCGGGCATCGATGACATCGGCCGATGCGCTTCGGCGAAGCAGGCCATGGACCTCGTAGCCTTTGTCCACGAGCAGTTTTGAGAGATACGCTCCATCCTGTCCGGTGACGCCCGTGATCAAGGCCTTCTTCGCGGTCATGCAAACCCTCAAGAAAGATGTTTCACTGCGAAGGGCACCCCTTGCCGGATGAAATACCGCCACGTGGCCACTCGTAATTTGCTTTTACTTTCGAACGTTATTGCGTGCAATCAGTTCGCACTTGGAATTTCATCCGCTCGGAGTTTTACGTGAGCGGACGTATAACTTTCGGAGGTTGTCGCCCGGCAGTCTGCTCGGTCTGAAACGAGCCGTTGGTCGTGCCATCGAACACGGGAAATGCGGGGGTGGGTTGAAATGCCGCGATAGTCGAAGAGGGGCCTACGGTGCCGTCGCATGGCGCGCGTGCGCAACGCAGTCCTCCACAAACCGCGCAATCGAACGGTGGCCTTGGGTATCGACGATTGCCGCGCTTATGGCGTTGTAGAGCTGAGGATCGTTCGCAAGCCCCATGATCGCGTCCGCGAGCGCAGGACCGTCAGCGCGCCTCGCAACGATCCCGGTCACGCCATCCAGAACCTGCTCGGGCAATCCGCCCACAGGCGTGCAGATCACCGGCATTCCCGCTCCGAACGCCGTCGCCGCGACACCAGATTGGCTTGCTTCGACGTGGGACAGAACCATGACGTCGTAGCGGGTGAGAACGGAGGCGATGTCGTCATTGGAAAGCCATCTGTTGACGACTTCGGCGCCGAGAGCGCGAAGACGTGGTGCGCTTCCGCCAAGCGGACCCTCTCCGAAAACGCCAAGTTCGACAGAATGTCCGTCGGCGCGAAGCTGCTCGACAGCGTCGATGAGGATCGGAAGCCCCTTGTAGTGCAAAATACGGCCAAGAAACAACAGTTTCACAGGCCGGCCCTCAGGCGCCCGGCGAGCCTGCGAAGCAGCGCCGTAGTGCAGATCGGGATGAAAGAGCGTGAAGATTTTCTTGGCGCTCACACGTTCCATCGCCTCAAGGCGTCCCGCCACGGCGCCGCTGAGCGTAATAATCAAATCCGCATTGTCGAGCGCCCGATCGAGCAGCGTCTTGGCAATGCTGGAGCGATCGCCCGGATGGGCATCGGCATCGTGGATGACGCTGATGTATCTGACGCCGTGGGCCTGGACTGCTGGCATGACGAACGGGGACCAGATATGGGGCATCAGCTCGACGACGGTTCCGATGCGCGCTTCTCGAACCCAGGAAATGAGCTGGCTGCGCACAATGGGGATGCGCCAGCTCTGCGTGAGAGCGCCCAAATCCGAGGAAAAAAGTCGCAGCGGAAGAAGCTCGCTGCCGACATCGCGGATTGCGCGAAAATCCTGGTTGTATTCGGAGACAGAAAGAGCCGCGCGATAGTTGCGGTTCGATAGCGCCTCGCGCCCGACCTCTAGAGCAAAACGGGACAGCGCCCCTCGACGCCCCCAGTACGTGAAAAGCACGCCTTCGCGGGAATTATTCTGCGGAAACAAAAGCTAAAACCCTCAAAAAATTTGACAATCCCAAGCACCGATTGGTGTGTCAATGGACATCTTTTCGCGGGATAGGATCCGGTAATCACGCTTTTCCGTTGGACCACACCGTTTTCAGTCCGGTATTGAGATCCGCCACATCGATTTTTGTGCCGCGCTTCGGCGCCTCGCACCCTCGCTAGACCACATAACCACGTACGAGGACGCCGAACGAACATGGACGGGGGCTTGCGTACATCTGCAACACCTAACGTGATGTGTATGTACTGGGGGCGGCGCGGTGCATTGACGCGCTTCTCGTTGGATTTCGCTCGTGAGGTCCGTGCTCAGCCAGCGTCCAACATCACCATCTCAGTCTCCCGCCAGTGCGACACCTACGATCAATTCAAAGAATTTGGCGCGTCGCTTTTTCCCGTTTCGACATTTCGCTCCGATATGGGCGCCTTCGCCCGAGCGTGGTCTTTGCCGTCGCTCTGCTCTGCCTTGCGAAAGCGGCTGCACGACGACAATACCCGTGCCGTGATCGATCTCATGCCTCACGTCTGGTCGCCCATCGTTGCGCCAGTGGTGAAGGCGGCCGGAGCAGTTTACGTGCCGATCGTGCATGACGCCGATCCCCATCCGGGAGATATCACATCCTTGGCAAAAGGGTGGATGGACAAGTCGATGGATCACGCTGACCTCGTGCTGACGCTGAGCGGCGCGGTTGCGGGTCGGCTTGAAGCCTTGGGGCGCATTTCCAGGCAAAAAATTGTCACGCTTTTCCATCCCGAACTCAGCTATTCCGCCCCCATCTCCCGCGAAGCGCCAACTGGTCGGCCTACACGTCTTCTCTTCATGGGCCGGATCATGGACTACAAGGGATTGCCGCTCTTCTTGGATGCGATGGAGATTCTCAAGAGCAACGGCGTTCCGATAGAGGTCGGCGTATTCGGCGAAGGCAGGCTGGGATCTTGCGCGCCCCGCCTTCATGCGCTCGGCGCCGAGGTTGTGAACCGATGGCTTTCGGACACCGAAATCAGCGAGATTATGAGCCGCTTTGACGTCATGGTGCTGTCGCACGTCGAGGCGAGCCAGTCTGGCGTGGCGGCTGCGGCGCTCGGAGCGGGTATGCCTGTGGTTGCAACCCCGGTCGGGGGGTTGATCGAGCAGATACTAGACGGCCGGACAGGTGTGGTCGCCCTGCGAGCCGATGCTGCCGCATTGTCGGAGGCACTTGAGGATTTGTTGCTCAATCCCGTGCTTTACAACTCGATCTGCGTCAACATCGCCGCCACACGAGAAAGTCGTTCCATGGCGCGCTTTGCGAAAGAGTGCATCGCACATTTACTGAGGTGCTCTGCCGAAACCAGCGCCGCGCCGCGAAATTGACGGCACGCGGTCATTGAATTTGTTGCACTAGTCCTAGAGAAATGCTCCCGATTGGTTTCGGCTGGCGGGTGCGAGTCGATCGATGTGGCAACCGGGTCGTGTGCTGAGCTCCGCGAGTAATGGGATCGTCTGAAGCAAATCGTCCACTTAAAATCCTCCACGTGATAACGGGCTTGTCGCGCGGCGGGGCCGAGACGATGTTGCACAAGCTGATTACCGAGCTCAGCAAGGACGGCACGTCCCGCCATTCCATCATAGCCCTGAGCGGCAAGAATGCGTTTGATTTCGCGAGACTCGGTGTGCCGGTAACGCTTGCGAACCTGACGGGCTCTCTAAGCATGCCACTCGCGATCCAGCGGTTGCAGCGCCTCGCGAGTGCCGAACGTCCCGATGTCGTTCACGGCTGGATGTATCACGCCAATGTCGTCGCCTGTCTGATCGCACCGAAGGCAACGCCACTCATCGCGGGTATCCGCTGCACCCTCGCCGCGAAGCAGGAAAAAATATTCACACGTGCCTCGATCTGGCTCGGCCCTACGTTGATCAAGGCGAGAAACGGCCGCGTCGTTTACTGCTCGGAGCAAAGCCGCCAGCAGCATGAGGCCGTGAGCTATCCGGCCGACGACGCGCTTGTCATCCCCAATGGCTTCGACTGTGAGCGATTCAAGCCCGAGTCCGAAGCGCGTGATCGACTATTGGCGGAGCTTGGGCTCGATCCTGAGATGCGTCTTGTGGGCCATGCGGCGCGCTATCATGTGATGAAGAACCATGCGAGCCTGATCCGCGCATTTGCAGATGTGGCGTCCGGAGACGAGCGTGCGCACCTGATCCTCGCGGGACGGGAAATCACCCCTGCAAATAGTGGCCTGTCCAAGCTCATCGAGGAGGCAGGTCTCGCCGGCAAGGTTCACCTTTTGGGCGAGCGTACCGATATGTATCGGCTCTTGCCCGCACTCGATGTCTACGTCTCTTCTTCTGCATGGGGAGAGGCCTTTCCGAATGTTCTGGGCGAGGCCATGGCGTGCGGGGTTCCGTGCGTTGCGACCGACGTTGGAGAATCCGCCGCCATCGTGGCTGATACCGGCCGCATCGTTGCGCCGAAAGACGACGCGGCTCTTGCGCAGGCCCTGCGCGAAATGCTGCGGCTCTCACCAAATGAGAGAACGGCGCTCGGAAACCGCGCGCGCGAGCGCATCGTCCAGAATTTCAGCTTGGCGCACATCGCCGCGACCTATGCGAACCTCTACCGGTCGCTCGCGCGCGCGGCCTCGTAAGCGCGACGGATTAGGAACGCAAATACGCTCTAGTCCGGCTTCCGAAGCAACAGCCCGAACGTTGCCACCTTGAGCTCGTCGTCCGGCAATGCGTTGAACGGAGCAGCGAGAGCCCGCTTTGGCGTCGGCAGCTCTGGCCAGGCCGTGATCTGCGTAACGGCGAAATTGAAACCAGCCTTCTTCGCGATATCCAGGATTTCACTGAACCTCAGCCGGTTCGTATAGAAGCCCGAGTTCGACATCAGGCGACCTTCCCACACGCGCTCACTGAAGCGGAGATTGTTCAGCGCGCCGCCAAGATGGTCCATCAAGTCGATCTGATGGTGCGCGATGGCGCCCGGCGTCATGATCCGGAACGTTTCCTCGATCAGATCCTGAAACTCGGAGCGCGCCACGTGCTCGAGAACGGCGTTCGAGAAGAGAATGTCGATTGAGGTATCTGGGATGTCCTTGAGGGCCCGGGTTCCGATCGTGCGGTAGGAGCTATCGACGCTTTTCAGCAAGGCGTCACGGCTTGACGTGTCGACATTCGACGGTGGTGTATGGCCAGTGTCGCGCAAGGCGTCGAGCAAGCGCGTATAGACCTGCATGTCGCGTGATGCGAAATCCCCGACGTCCACGAGATAGGATGTGTGAAAGCCCATCGACTTCGCGACAAGCGCCATGCCGACGCTGTCGCCGGGGCCAAGCTCGAGGATGGCGCGCGGCGTGTTACGCCCATGCGCGCGATGATGAGCGATCACCCGCTCGACCTGCCGAATCTGCCGATGAGCATCGCGATCCATCGCGCCGTGCCGGAACAGGCCGAGCCGCTGGCGCACCTGATAGCTGGGCATGACGCGCGAAAGCACGACCTTCGCCGCGATTTTCGCCCACCACGGCATAGGCACGCCACGTTTGGTGTTGGACGTGATCACGTGCTGAGCGGTTTGCACGTCTTGCAGCGGAGGTTCCGCGACAATGGAAGCGATCGGCATGTCCGTATCCCTCGTTGCTGAGTGGTGCGGAAAAGTCATGCATCAGGGGCGTTGCACACGTGTGCGTCAGCATGAATACTACATCAGGCACGATCAGAAAACGCCGGCCGAAACCCCGGCCTGCAGGCAACTGTGGGTGTGATCAGCCGGGCGGCAGGATTTCGTCGTACACGGCGAGTGTTTGCCGGACGATTTCCTCGAGTGAAAATCCGTTGCGCACGAGGTGCCGGCCCTGTTCGCCATATCGGCGTGTCGTTTCCGGGCTGGTGATGACGTCCCGCAGGGCATGCGTTAGCGCATCCACGTCGCGTGGCGGTACCAGCCAGCCGTTGACGTCGTGTTTGACGATATCGCGGCATCCGGGCGTATCGGTCGTCACGATGGCGCGCCCGCTGGCGGCCGCTTCAATGAGGGACTTGGGCACGCCTTCGCCGTAGTAGGTGGGAAGACAAACGGCTGTTGCGGCTTCGAGCACGGCCGGCATGTCGGCGCGCCAACCCCAATGCTCGACCACGCCGCTTTCGGCTAGGTTCCTGATCTCGTTTTCCGTAAGCGAGGCGGGATTGGAAGGGTCCGGCGCCCCGACGAGGACGAAGCGCGCGCGAAGCCCGTCCTGCTTCAGCCGACGCGCGGCTTCCACGAACTCCATTACGCCTTTGGGGCGAATGAGACGCGCCGGCAGCACGATCGTCGGGACGCCTTCCGGCGGTGGCGCCTGCGAATAGAGGTTCACGTCCACGCCAGAGCCCGGAATGAGGCGCACGGTACCGGGCGCAGCGATCCGGTTGTCGGTCAAAAAAGCAAGGTCGTCTGCGTTTTGAACGATGGTCCGTGCGCCGGATCGGCCAAGCGCGCTTTTCATGAGCCGTTGAACCGCTGGCCGCAAAAAGCGCGCTTTGGCCGAGTTCGAGCTGAACACGAAGCCTAGCCCCATGATGGCATTCACGACCGCCTTCGTCCCGGCAAGGCGGGCCGCGATCGCCCCATACAAGACGGGCTTTAGCGCCACGTGATGCACGATATCCGGAGCCTCGCGCCGATAGAGCGCCACGAGCTGTGAGATCGTCTTGCCTTCGCTCAACGGCGAAAGGCTCGCGCGCTCGAAGTCGAGTGGGATGAGCCGCAGACCGGCGTCGCGGATTTTGGCGCCTGATTCCCGGACGCGCGTCGCCACCACAACGTCGTAGCCCCGCTCGCGCGCTGCGATGGCCAGCGGCAGCCGGTGCGAGACGAAGTACCAATCTTCCGTGACGAGATACAAAAGCTTCGGCGGCTTGCCTGTCTGACTCATCGAATGGCTCGCCTCAGGCAACATGATCGCGATCGGCGGAGACGCGTTGCACCCGCGCTCCCCCGGTTTCGTCGAGCCAGGCATTGAGCATGAGGACGTTCCAGAGCGCGTATTGCGCATTCTTTCGTCCAGAAAGGTGGTCGCTCCAAAGACGCCGGACGAGCGCAGCGTCGAGCAGGCCGTCATTTTCGAGCCGCGCCTCGCTCAGAAGCCCCTCCGCCCAATCCCGAAGCTCGCCGCGGAGCCAAGTTCCGATTGGCACGGCGAAGCCGCTCTTCGGGCGTTCGATCAAGTCACGCGGCACATATTTGGCAAGTAGATGCCGGAGCGGCCATTTGGATTTTCCGCCACGAGAAAGATAGCTGTCGGGCAGGCTCCAGGAAAATTCGACAAGTCGATGGTCCAGCATCGGCACGCGCGTCTCAAGGCTGACCGCCATGGCGGCGCGATCGACTTTGGCGAGCACGTCGTCCGGAAGATAGCCGGTAAGATCCTGGAACATCATGTTGCGAATGGTGTCGGCCGAGCCAAGTGCGCTTGCGCGCGGGAGGTCGTGCGTGTGAGGCACCGGGCGACCGCAGTCGGGCCACCGCGTGGTAAGCGCGCGATAGAGCGTGTCGTCGTCCGCAGCCCCCGCGATGGAAGCGGCTTTGTGAAGCTGCTCGCCGAAACGAGGAGGCCGCTTGGTCTTTGGCAGCAAGGCGAAAAGCGGGTTCATCGCTTTGTCCCATGCGGCGGGAGAGACGTGTGTAATGGTAGAAGCAATGCCGCGACGTGCGGCACCTGGAAGGCGCTTGAGCGCGGGCCAGTAGCGACGCGCGAATGCGTGGCGGGAATATCCGCCGAACAGTTCGTCGCCGCCGTCCCCCGACAGAGAAACCGTCACTTGCTGCCGCGCGAGCTTCGAGAGCAGAAACGTCGGAATCTGGGAAGCATCCGCAAACGGCTCGCAGTAGATCTCCGGCAATTTGGGAATCACGGCGAGCGCATCCGTTTCCGAAACGTAGAGCTCAGTGTGCTCCGTCCCAAGGTGTCTGGCGACAGCTTTGGCATGTTGCGCCTCGTCATAGCCCTCGACATGAAATCCGATCGAGAACGTGCGCACCGGCCGCGCGCTCTGGGATTGCATGAGTGCGACCACAGTTGAGGAATCGATGCCCCCCGAAAGAAACGCACCGAGCGGCACATCCGCAATAATTTGCCCCGCTATAGAGGATTTAAGCAAAGCTTCGGTGCGGTCCACGGCCTCATCGGCCGTGCCAGCGAACGGATGGGCGAGCCCTGCCGACGCAACGGATCGCGCGTCCCAATAGGTCTCTGTCGTCTCCGCGTCCGTTGCCAAATCGAGAGTGAGGAACGTGCCGGGCCGAAGCTTCCGGATGCCCAGATAGATGGAGTGCGGCGCCGGGACATTTCCGGTGTCCATGAACATCGCAACAGCATCGCGGTCGAGCTCGCCAATCCACTCCGGATGCTGTGCAAGCGCCTTCAGCTCAGATCCGAAAACGAACGATCCTCCCACGCGCCCATGGTATAGCGGTTTCTCGCCAAGCCGGTCGCGAGCGAGATAGAGGTGCCGCTTCTCGCGATCGAACAACGCGAGCGCGAACATCCCGACAGCGCACTCGAGCGCCACGCGAAGCCCCCAAGCCGCCGCCGCTTCGAGCAGCACCTCGGTATCGGAGGTGCCGCGCCAAGCGATAGTGCGCCCCTCTTGTTCGAGGCGCGCCCTCATCTCGCGATGATTATAGATCTCGCCGTTGAAGACAATGACGAAGCGCCCAGACGCCGACGGCATCGGCTGATGCCCGGCGGGCGAGAGGTCCACGATCGAAAGACGCCGATGCGCGAGGGCAATCTCAGCATTCGTATCGATCCACGTGCCCGAGTCGTCTGGCCCCCGGTGGCGGATCGCGTCCGCCATCACGCGCGCTATTCTCCCCGGCTCATGCGCCAGGGCTTTGAAGCCTGCAAATCCTGCCAGGCCACACATGCGCTTTGGTCATCCCCTCTGTCGTCGTGAAATTCGTCTAGACGCGATAGTAGTCTCTATACCACGCCACGAATTTGCGTACGCCGTCTTCCAAGGGCGTATCGGGCCTGAAGCCGACGTCGCGAGCGAGGTCGTCCACGTCGGCATAGGTCTCCGGAACGTCTCCCGGCTGCATCGGAAGCAGGACTTTTTGCGCTTCGCGGCCAATCGCGCGTTCGAGGCAGCTTATCAAGTCCCAAAGCTCGACCGGACTGTGATTTCCGATGTTGTAAAGCCGGTAGGGTGCGCGACTGGTGCCGGGATCCGGGTGCGCTCCGTCCCAGGCCGGGTTCGGGCTCGCGACCGTATCGCTGGTGCGGATCACGGCTTCGACGATGTCGTCGATGTAAGTGAAGTCGCGTCTCATATCGCCGTTGTTGAACACCTCGATCGGTCGACCTTCGAGGATCGCCTTTGTGAACAGAAAAAGCGCCATGTCCGGCCGACCCCACGGGCCATACACGGTGAAGAAGCGCAATCCGGTCGTCGGCAATCCATAGAGGTGGCTGTAGCAATGCGCCATCAGCTCGTTGGCCTTTTTCGAAGCGGCATAGAGGCTGACCGGATGATCCACGTTCTGGTGCACCGAGAACGGCATGCTTGTGTTCGCGCCATAGACCGAACTCGATGATGCATAGGTCAGGTGGCGGACCGCGCCTTGCCGGCATCCCTCGAGGATGTTCGAGAAGCCGACGATGTTGGCATCCACATAAGCCTGCGGGTTAATCAGCGAATAGCGCACACCCGCTTGCGCCGCGAGATGAATGACGTATTCCGGCTTGAGGCGCGCAAACAATTCGGCTGTTGCTGCACGGTCCGACACGTCAAGCTTTTCGAAGCTGAACCCGTTGCGCCCTTCGAGCAGGGCGAGCCGCGCCTCTTTCAAAGCGGGATCATAGTAGTCGTTGAGATTGTCGATGCCGTGCACGATCCGCCCGCGATCGAGAAGCGCACGCGCCACATGAAACCCGATGAAACCCGCTACACCCGTCAGGAGGACGGGGCCGGATCCCGGCGGGATGGAGTGTGGCAGGGTGGTCATATCTTTGTCTCGCGGAGAGTAGCCGTCGCGGTCGCCAAGGGAGGCACCGGCTGCGCTCATGTAGGATAATTGGGGGCTGGAGGCGCCGGTCGGCGTCGCACTGTGTTTCGATGCAAGGGTTGGTCTCAGTCGACTACATTACCCACGACTTGCCGGAAATTGAAATCCGGAATGGGTGTGTAAGGGGGATAGAAGTACCCATGGCGAGAGTAGAGCCCGCGAATTTGTATGAACGCCCCCCTGAAAATGCCGTTGATAGGGGCGCTACTTTCGCTGGCCCAGCCTCGAAGTCCGGAGGACTGGATATCATCGATAGAAACCGCGTCGCGCGTTTGGTCGAGACCTATCCATCGCGCATTGGAATCGACGACCATCCAGCCCTTGCGCGTCAGCGCCTCCGAGACGGCGTGCGAGGCGACCTGGGGCGTGAAAAGCGCCTGGAGGGGCGATGTGTCCGCCGTCGAATAGATCGCGACGTGCCGCGTCTCGAAGCCGAGCCAGGACAGGATTTTCTCGATAGCGCGGCTCCGATCATAGCAAAGCCCATACTTGCGCTCGAAAATGTCCCTTGGTTCCCGTTCAGTCTTGAACGGGAGCCCCTTGTTGTCGGGAGCCGCAGTTAGCACTGCATCCTGCACCGCTTTGATGGTTCGGACCTCGGACTCGAAATCGGCCGGCCCTGCCACTTTCAGCGCCGCGTGATCGTAGCCCGCTTGTGCCAGAATGTGCTTTGCGTAGATCTCGTCTTCGTCCGTGACCTCGGTCGAGACGTCGTGCGCCCACAATGTCAGGGCAATGGCGCCGAGGAAGAGCAACACCACGCCTTTGCGAGAAGCGATCATCGACAGAATACGCATGTCCGTCTCCCGAAAAGCAAAACGGTCACGGGTCGTTGTCTACGTCCGGCTTCCTTAGGGCGATGTCGTAAAGGCCATATGCGTCGAGCGCAAGGAAGGCAATTGGCCAGCGGCGTTCGTGCATGAAATCCATGGCGGCGCGCTTCACGCCATAGCGGCCGAGATAGGGGTCAATATGGGCGAAATCGTTGAAAACCATGTATCCGCCTGGCCGGATCTTGTCCGCCGAAATATGGGCATCTCTCAGGCAGCCCTCGTAAGAATGATCGGCGTCGATATAGATCCAATCGAAATAGGAGTTCGGAAACGACGCGATCACGTCGTGAGTAAACCCGACGTGGCGGCTAACCTGCGGCGCCGGCAGCCCGGTTTCGTCGAATTCTGTATAGTCGATGTCGACGAGATGCAGCTCGGCCGGTTCGGTACGCGAAAAAATACAGCGGGCAAAGTCCCCTCTGAGCGTGCCGAGCTCTGCAACCTTACCTCGCTTCGGCATGAGGTCCAGAAGATGCAGGCGTGACGGGCTGAGGCGGGCGCCATCTACCAGCTCTGGAGGAAGTGGCTGGGCGACTTCCACGTGCTTCAAGGAGCGCGCGATCCTGTAAGCCGTTCTGACCGGCTGCGGCATAAGCTTGCGCACCCGCATCTCCAGCCATTTTAGCGTTTTCGGCACGGGCTTTCCTGGGGCGCAGCGCCAAAGGCCCAAGACCCGGCGCCTGAAAAAATACTATAGTGCGATGTGACACGGCCCCCAACGGCGACGCAAGGCTCCAGGCACGACGGAACTCTTTGAATGCGAATACTGGTAACTGGAGCCGCCGGTTTTGTAGGGGTGGCCGCTTGCAAGGCTTTGTCGGAGAGCGGGCATCGCGTCACCGCCGTGACGCGGTCGCCGACCGCAACGCCCTTGGCTGCCGAGCGCATAGCGGTGCTGGGCGATTTGACCGGCGCGACCGACTGGAGCGACGTGTTGGTCGGTATCGATGCCGTCGTACACCTGGCGGGCCGCGCCCACGTCTTGAACGACGATGCGCGCGAAGCCGAGCGCCTCTACAGGCAGGCCAACGTCGAGGTGCTCGAGGGCTTGGCGCGGGCCGCAGTCGCTGCGGGCGTGAAACGCCTGGCGTTTGCAAGCTCGATCAAGGTCAACGGCGAGGAGACCTTCGGCGTGCCCTTTTCGGCAGATAGGCCTCCCGCGCCAGAGGACGCCTACGGAAAAAGCAAGTTGGAAGCCGAGCAGCGCCTCCGAGAAATTGCTGGCACCGCCATGGAATGGGTCATTCTACGGCCACCGCTGATGTATGGGCCCGGCGTTCGCGGCAACATGGCGCGCCTGTACGCGATTGCCGACCGCGGTTGGCCGGTTCCGTTCGGCTCGATCCGGAATGCACGCGATCTGCTCTATGTCGGATCTTTCGCGGATCTGATCGTCCGAGCCGTCTCCGCGCCGGCTGCGGCGAACCGGGTTTTCCTGGCGCGGGACGGCGAACCGCTGTCCACGCCGGATCTTTTCCGCAGCATCGCCGGCGCCCTGGGCAAGCGCCCAATTCTACTGCCGTGCCCGGTGTCGATGCTGGAGTTAATCGGCCGTCTCACCGGGCGCACGGCGGAGGTCCGCCGTCTCACCGGCAATCTGGAGATCGACGACGGCGAAACGCGCCGTTTGCTGGCGTGGGAGCCTCGCGTCAGTGCGGGCGAGGCCATGAAGCTCACGGCCGATGGATACCGGTCCCGCCAATAAGAGGTTTAGACGGCCCGAGCCGGATCGCGCGAAAAGGCGTCCCAATGCCGGTCGATGAGGGTCATCAGCGCCGCATAGGCCGCCCCCCAGAACCCGAGCATTAAGCCAACCGCCACAGGCCCCCAGTCGCGGGCCAAAAGTGCGCTCACTCCCACGGCCCCCATCAGCACATAGCTCGCCAGCGCGGTGCCGCGATGGCCGAGCCCCATGCGCAGTGCCCGCTGGTAGTAGTGCGTCTTGTGCGCCTGGGTGAGCTTCTCGCCGCGCCGGAACCGCTTGATCAGCGTCACGGTGGCGTCTGCGATAAAGGGCGAAAACACCAGCGCGGGAAACCAGACCGGCCAGATCCCGCTCTGCCATCCGACGATGCCGAGCGCCGCTGCCAGGAAGCCGAGCGGAACGGAGCCCGAGTCGCCCATGAAGACGCTCGCCTTGTGGAAGTTCCAGACCAGGAACCCGCCGGCGCCCCCCGCGATCGAGGCTGCAATCACAGCAAGCGCCTCCGCTTGGGGCGCCTCGGCCGGCGCGTAGATCGCGGCAATGGCGTAGGCGCCGAATCCGGCGACCGTCATTCCCCCCGCGAGGCCGTCCGATCCGTCCATGAAATTATAGAGGTTCGCCATCCAGATCAGCGCCCCGAACGCGAGCGGCAGCAGCCACAAGGGTCCCGCGTAGTAAAGCGCGAGAAAGAGCACGGCGGCGGCGATCTGCACGAAGAGGCGCGTCATCACCGGCAGGCCGACTCGGTCGTCCGCGAACGTCACGACGCTGAGCAGGCCCGCGAGCGCCACGAGCCCCCACAGCCCCGAGGGCGCGAGCAGCACGCATCCGATACTGGCAGCGCTGAGTAAGCCGAGACCGCCGGTTCGCGGCACCGGAGCGACATGGAGCGAGCGTTCATTAGGCATATCGAGCGCGCTTTGGGAGAAGCGGCTGAGCGCCAGCAGCCGGACGAGGGCCACGGCGGCCACGAAGCTCAGCACTGCCGGAATGATCGCTTTCAACCGCCGCTCCCCACCGCTTTCGCAATTCGGTATATCAAGCGCCGCTCGATCAACAAGATCAATTGCTTGCCCGAACAGAAAGCCATGTGCAACTTTGCCCCGGTCCGGAGCGTCGCCTAGAGCTGCCAAGAGCCATAGGCGAAGCAATGCTCGAGCTCAGGACGCTCGAATCGAGAAGTTGGGAATATGTGGACGATCACGCCAGACGAGTTCACGGCCATAAAGCTCTCGCTGCGCGTGGCGACGGTGGCGACGCTCGCGAGCCTCCCCCTCGGCGTGCTGGTGGCCTATTTGCTGTCGCGGGGAAACTTCCGCGGCAAGATCCTGCTTGATGGCCTCGTCTACCTGCCGCTGGTCCTGCCGCCGGTGGTGACCGGATACATTCTGCTGATCCTGTTTGGCCGCCGTGGGCCGCTCGGCGCATTCCTCGAGCAGACCTTCGGCCTGGTGCTGTCGTTCCGCTGGACAGGCGCCGCGTTGGCCGCCGCCGTGATGGGGTTCCCGCTCATGGTGCGGGCGATCCGCCTCGCTATGGATACGATCGATAGCCGAAGCGAAGACGCCGCGGCCACGCTCGGTGCCTCTCCGGCCTGGGTGTTTCTTACGGTGACGTTACCCCTATCGCTACCTGGCATTATCGCCGGCGCCATGCTGGGCTTCGCCAAGGCGCTGGGAGAATTCGGCGCCACCATCACGTTCGTTTCGAACATCCCCGGAGAGACACAAACCATCCCGGCCGCGATCTACTCATACACACAGACGCCCGGCGGCGAGGAGGGAGCCTTCCGGCTGTCGCTGGTGGCGGTGGCGCTTTCGTTAGGCGCACTCATCGTGTCGGAGATCCTCGCGCGTCGTTCGAACCAGCGTAGGGCGGGTTACGAATGATCGAATTCTCCTGCCGTCTGTCGCGTCCTCGCTTCACCCTCGAAGCTGATTTCAATTGCCCGAGCGGTTGCGTGGCGCTGTTCGGCCCGTCCGGTTCCGGCAAGACGACCGTTGCCAAGCTGATCGCGGGGCTGGAACGCCCCCAAAGCGGCCGCATCGTCGTCGGCGATCGCGTTCTGCTTGATACCAACGCGGGCATCGACCTACCCGTCCACAAGCGCCGCGTCGGGCTTGTCTTTCAGGACGGGCAGCTTCTTCCGCATCTCTCCGTACGTCAGAACCTCGCCTACGGTCGCTATTTTTCACCGGTCGATGCGCGCGAAGTGCCGTTCGATGGCGTCGTCGAGCTGCTGGGTATCGGTCACTTGCTGGCGGCGAGGCCCGCAACCTTGTCGGGAGGCGAGCGCCAGCGCGTCGCAATCGGCCGCGCGCTTTTGGCCGCGCCACGACTGCTCGTGATGGACGAGCCGCTCGCCTCGCTCGACGCGGACCGCAAGCTGGAAATCCTCCCGTTCATCGAACGGCTGCGTGACGAGCTTTCGCTGCCGATCGTCTACGTCTCCCATGCACTCGAGGAAGTGGCGCGGCTTGCGACGGTCGTGGTTCGGATGTCGGAGGGGAGAATAGTCGCGCAAGGCCCGCCGACAGAGGTGTTCGCCGCAGCCCTACCGGAGAGCGCCGCCGACCGTTTCGAAGCCGTCTCGGTTCTAGCAGGAACCTCGCTGAAGGAACTGACCGCCTATGCGATGACGACGCTCGCCCATCCGGCTGGCGAGATCGCCGTTCCAGGCCTGTTCGGACCTCCCGGCCGCACGGTCCGCATGGCCATTCGCGCGACCAACGTCACGCTCGCGACCGAGAAGCCCCAGGGGCTCAGCGTCAGGACCACATTGAAAGGGCGGATCCACGCGATCGCAGTTGGCACCGGCCCGACGGCGCTGGTCACGGTCGAGCTTGATGGCGGGGACAAGATCTCGGCGTCGCTCACGCGCCTGGCGATTTCGGACCTCGGCCTCGACGTGGGGCGCGAGGTCTACGCGCTCGTCAAAGCGGTGTCGATCGACGAGCGCTCGGTCGTGATGCTGGGCTAGACCCTACGATCCTCTCAGCGCCTCCGGGGATTGCCGCCGAACGCGAGGCGGATGATCTCCGCGATTTGCACGATTGAAAGCGCGGACACGAGAGCGGCCACGCCGGGCTTTCGGTGCAACGGAATCGATGTGTTGCTAGCGACTATGGCAATGCGCTGCGCCCAGCCGAACGGAATTCCGGCCATATAGCGCAGCTTCGCGCGCTTGCCTTCGAGAAGCGCCCAATTCCCGCCGGTGGTGCGACGCCGTTTGTTGAGAAGCTCTGCCCAGCCGCCCCGAAAGGGATGCCGCACGACCATGTCACGCTCGTAAAGCAATGCTAGGCCGGCATCGAACAGACGGCGCGAAAGCTCGAAATCCGCTCCCGATTTGAGCTGCGCGTTGAAGCCGCCCGTTTTCCTCAGCACCGCAAGAGGGCTCATCCAGTTCGCCGTCGCGCAACGCCCTTTCCGAATTGTGGTCTCCTGATCGAAACTGAACGTCAGCTCGTAGAGCCGGCAGGTTTCGCTTTCAGAAGCCCTGCTGAAAAGCTCGATCCGCCCTCCGACAAGGCCAGCATCCGGGCGTTCGGAAAGGCGCGCAGCTCCTGTCTCGATCCATGTGGGATCCGGGACGCAATCCGCGTCCGTAAATGCGATGACGTCCCCAGCAGCGTGACGAAGTCCCAGGTTTCTCGCGCAATAGGAGCCGGGCTCGCGCTCGCTGAGCACCTTGATGTCAGCGAGGCGAGCCAGAATGTCGGGCGTGTCGTCCGATGAGCCGTTGTCGACGACGAGAATTTCGTAGCGCTCGCGCGGGTAGGACTGCGTACTCAACGCGGCGACACACTTTTCGATCTCGCCTGCGCCATTCCAGACCGGCACGATGACCGAAACAAACGGCGTTGTGCTCATGCTTGCCGCGCCTCGATCAACTCGATCACATCCTTCCACATCGTCTCGCTCAAACGGCGCTGGTGTACAGCACGGTCCGAAAGCGCCTGCAAAAAATCCCGATCGTGCACGGCAGCCGCGAGCGCTCCTATACGTTCGGACCAGGTCAATGGCTGTGTGAGCGAGATCATGAAATCCTCGCACCCATAGTCGGACATCAACTCGCGGTACTTGTGCGACCATCCGCATGCGAGCGCCGGTACCGCAGCGCTCAATGCAC
Source organism: Hyphomicrobium sp. LHD-15 (assembly GCF_031157355.1). Lineage (GTDB taxonomy): Bacteria > Pseudomonadota > Alphaproteobacteria > Rhizobiales > Hyphomicrobiaceae > Hyphomicrobium_C. Next base: position 121,750 of record NZ_JAVIFT010000004.1, on the reverse strand, counting down.
TCACGAGGGCGTGGAAACGAGACGAGATGACCGCAGAGGCGGCCCCGATGACGGCTTTGGTGACAAGCGCCTGGTCCTCGTCGATGAGTTCGAGAGGCGTGGAGAATTGACTGTTGAGAGCAGTTGCCAATGCCCGGTCACCGCTTCCCTCGTGCAACACGATCGCAACCGGAAAGCCTCGTGCCTGCAACTCTCGCACCGCTTGGGCCAGGAACGAGAGGTATTTTTTACGGCTCTCTTCGTCTCCTTGAACCACCCTCTCGTTTGGTACGATAAGCGCCGCCCCCTTGAGATGAGAAAGCCGGTCCGGAAGTTCGGGTTTTAGAAGGTTCGTGAAGTCCGGAGCTTGCTTGATATTCGTGGCATCAGGCGCAACAGCTTTTACGTACGCCATCGACACGCTGTCGCGAACGTAGGCGAGGTCGACCCCGCGAAGCGCCGCCCGGAAAGCCTCGGCCATGCCAGGTTTTTCGAAGGGGCCGACGGCTTGTGGAAGCAGGATCAGGCTTTTTCCTGCGCGCTTCCAGCCGGTTGCCGGACCTACGAGGCGTCGATTGAGTTTGCGCGGTCCCCAGTAGTCCCCGTAGGCGAACCCGGACGCATCGAGCCGAACGTCAATGTCCTTGGGGAGCAGCACGCCAAGTGGGCGCAGCAGGCGTGCGGGAACGAGCGAGGACCATTTTGAGAAATCGACGCGCCCCAGGTCGTTGGGCACCGTGGCCCAAAGGCCGTATTTGATCCTCTGGTCCGGCGGCCAGGTGAACGGAACTGCGAACCGCGCGTTTGGGAAGCGCGGAGCGAGCTGCGCCCGGATCGCCTCCAACATCAGCAGCGCGCCCTTGTTCGCGGGATGCACGCCGACGATCTCGATGTTCATGCGAGGTGCTCTATCGGAAAGACGGCCGGACATGCGTGAGACTCATTGGATCGATGTCTGCGTAGCCAGCGAATTGTAGGTCCGCAGCTCGTCTCGTCCTCGTTTCGCCGAGTAAGGAACTTGTCCGCTGGGATCGGGCCATCCGAAGGCGATTAGCATGATCACACGCTCGTCTTGCGCAAGCCCGAGAAGCTGCGCGATTTGCGTTTCCTGTGGGTTCTGGTCGGGCCAGTTGATCGTGCAGGAGGCAATGCCCATGCTTTCGAGGGCAAGCATGAACGACATCGCCGCCAGCGAGCCATCGATATATATCGCGTGTCTGTCCCGGGAGTGGGGATAGGCTCTCAAGCGGCCGATCACAACCGCGACCGCCGGAATTTGATCGGAGAAGCCTTTTGTTCCCATGGGAAGCTTGGCGACGCGTCTCGCCAACTCTTTGTCATCGAATATGCTGAACACGAACGGCTGTCGATTGCAGGCACTGGGCGCCTGGGCCGCCGCGTCGATTGCAAGATCGATCATGTCTCTCGGGACCGGCTTGTCGAGATACCAGCGAACCGATCTTCGCCGCCGGCACAGACTCATGAAAGCGTCGTAGCTGACGGGCGGCGGCGCCGCGATATCTCGCGCATACGGCACGGCATGCCCGAGAGGAATCGCGGCCAGCTTTGAAAAAATTTCATGCGCGTCCGCGATTTTCGGATCATCTTTCTGGACGACTGAAAAGTACTGTCCGAGGACGTCCGTCGCCCACGCAAGCTCGGGCGTTTCAGATCGATTGGTTCGTTCGAGCTCAAGATAGGCGTTGCGATAGCACCTGACGGTTTCGCCTATATAATCGGCAGCGAAACTGTCGCGGCGCGGCCGCATGATCAGGCCCTTTTCGAGGCGGTGAATATTGCGTCTGAGCAGGAAGTAGCTTGTCGCGGCTGCATCGTGATCAGCGTGATAGCGATGTTGTCCTGCCGCGACCGCTCGAGCTTCCCGGCCGAGCCCCCGATCGATGACAAACGCATAAAAAGCTGAGAACGCGTCGCTCTTCATCGCGCGCGCACGCAAGGTCTGTTGCAGCAGGCGCTGCTGGCGACGTCGAAAACCGGCTAGGGCTTGATACACCCGCACCGGCAGAATTCGAGATAATACTTGTCTTGCCAACGCCATGCGTCCTCTCGCCGAGCGAGCCAGCCTCGAGTAGGCCGGAATCTACCGATCGCGCCGGAGTCTACCGATCGCAAATGTGATCCTGCAAATTTATTTTAGGAAGTCAGGCGGGTCGCTCGCACGAATCCGCCACAGTTCTATCAACCCGGTCCCGATCAGGCCGAGGACGAGAAAACCGACCGCAGCAAGAGAATCAGCATCCGGCATAAAAGCATATTTCAATGCGAATGCAGCGATGATCGGGAGCTGGGCCGCAAGTGCGGCCAGAACCGTCTTGCAGACGGCGGCCAGCGTTGATCCGATGAGCCGGTCGAGCAAAACCTGCCGCAGGCAAACGGCGATCAGCTTTGTTGCTGCCGTTGCCGCCGCAGCGCCTTCGAGGCCAGCCCAATACGATCCTGCTACGATTGCGGGCAGGAGGAGTAGAAGGTTGGTCAGGATTGAAAGGGAGGTGTCGAGGCCCGGTTTGCCGATGGCCTTGTAAAGGGTCGAGGTGGTGCCTCCGGCGGTCTGGATCATGATCGACACGGCAAGGATCTGCATGACGCTCTCCATATCTCGCCACTCCGGGCCAAGAAGAACGTTTACGATCGCGTCGCTGAAGAAAATGCATGCGGTCATCATCGGAAAAATGACCCGGCAGTTCCACGTCAGCGTCCGGACATACCCGGTTCTGAGCGCATGGTTGTCGTGCTTGTTTATCGAGTAGTGAACGAACATCACTCGATTGAGCACTGACATGATGACCCGGCGCACGGTTTCGGTAAGATTGACCGCCAACCCGTAGATCGCGGCTTCCGAGGGGGTGAAGATGCGCCCTATGATCAACGTTCCGACGTTAGCGGTAATGGTGCCGACGACATCGTTGATAAAAACAAGGGTGCTATAGCCGAACAATTCGCCGATATGGCTTTTGTCGAGCTCGAGACGAAATTTCCAGCGCGCCGCGATTGTAAGGCCGATGGTCGAGATGATTTGGGCGACCCACAGCTGGACTGCGATCACCCAAACGTCCGCCGACACCCAAAGATAGAGCGCCGCGATCAGGATACTGATTCCGCTCGAGGCAACGCGAATGATCGCAAGATCTCTGAAACGGCGTTCGCGCGAGAGAAGCGCCGAAGAGACCGTCGCGAACGGAGCGCCGATCAGGGTGATAGCAAGGGCGGACGTGAGCGCCGATATCGTCGGGCTTTGATAGTACCACGCCAAAAACGGTGCCAGTCCGCCGATGGTCAAAAGGCACAGCACACCCGAAATGATGCAGGAAGCCGTGAAGCACGAGTTGATGAGCGATGGCGACAAAGTCTCCCTGTCCCGCTGGATGAGGGCGGCCGTGAGACCAAAGTTGTTGATCGCGGTTAAGATCGATATGAAAGCGAGCGCGATTGCGACAATACCGAATTGATCGGGTGCGAGGACGCGCGCTATTGCCAACCGGAACAGCAGTCCTAAACCGCTTGAGATCAGTGTATCGACCGCGGTCCACGTGGCGTCGGACTTCAGAGATTGCATGCGTCAGATCCCATGAGCGGGTTGCCCTGATTATCGAAAGTGACGCAGCGCAATCATCTGTATCTCCCTGGGCGTGTATTGCATTTGTCGGGGTCGAGTGCCAGCGTCAATGCGCCTGGGCAACCTGGGAAACCCATCAGAAAATTGAGCGGGCCAGGTTCGGGCAGCTTCGAAACGAGTGATTGATGACCGACGAAAGAGTGGCTGACGTAACCGTCGTCGTACCGGTGCTCAACAAGATGCCCGATCTGTTGCGCTGCGTGGCGTCGCTTGCGCGCCAAACCGTCCAGCCCGCCCAAGTGATTTTTGTCGATGATGGATCGACAGATGGCGGCGTGGAGTATCTGCGCCAGCTCGACTGGCCGAACGCCGTCGTTCTGACGCGCCCATCTCCAGGCCCGGGCGGGTATGCGGCGAGAAACTGCGCTGTCAGGCACGCCGTCACGGAGTGGATTTCCTTTCTCGACGCCGATGACGAATGGGACGCCGAGTATCTTCGCAACGTCGACGATTTGGCAAAAAATGCGCCGTCTCGCGTCGGCTGCGTTTTTACCGGCTACGCTCGGAGGCGGAAGGACGACACGCTGGTCGATCAGAAATATATGCGGCGCAACGATGCACAGGGCGTGCACGAGCTGAATTTCGAAGCTTTTATCGATGCCTGGCTGACTGACCGGGAATGTCCCATCTGGACCGGAGCAGCGAGTTTCCGCAGAACGGTCTTGCTCGAATCCGGGCTTTTTCCCGAGCATCGTTGCAAGCGCGGGGGAGACAAGGATCTCTGGCTTCGTGCGATGAACCTTGGAACCGCCCTCCATTGCAACAAAGCGCTCGCGACCTACAGAACCGACTCGACAAACATGGTCACGGTCAGTGTCGCGACGACCGAGCCGCATTGCATTACGAAAACAATCGAGATGCTGCTCGAAACCGCGCCGCCCGAACTCGGATCGCGGTTGCGCGAGTTATATAATCTCGAGGCATTCCTCTATGTGCTGCATGCCGCCCGCGCTGGGCGATTTGGCGGCGCTCCGCTGGACACGTTCTATGTCAGGGACAATCCGATCCTCTATGCCCTTTCCATGGTGATATCGAACCGAATGACGGCTCCGATCTGGCCCATCCTGGAATGGCTGAAACGCCAAGGCTCCCGCGGGCGAAAGGTCTCTGTGGGCTGAGGCCAGGCCGTCATCGCAGAGCCGAGCCTGAACACATGGGGCTGATTATTGGGCAGAGGCTTGCAATGCCGCCACGATGCGTTTCCCGAAGCGCCGTTCTCCGGAGGCGGACCAATGATCGGTGTCCTCCCAGTATACCGAGTGGCAATCATAGAGGTCGTGTCGGCTGTCGAACGGAACCGCCGCCAGCCCGGAGACGTACCGAAGACGTGGTTCTTCGGCCAATCGGGTCGTCAAGAACGCATCCAACGCCTGCCAAGTCCTCGATACGCTGTCATGAATCTCGATCTGGGCGTCCTCGCAGGCCATCGCGAACTTTTTGATTTTCATCGTATTCACGTGAGGCTCGAACCGAGGACCAAGCCAGGTGACGCGGGCACGGGTCGATAGTGTGTTGAGGTAGCGGATCGTTTGATCGATGGCATCGATGTCGGGTCGATAGACTGGAATGGCCCGCTTCCGAAAGAACGATCGGTCGCCGGGGTGGCCGTCGTCGTCCTGGATCATGTGAAAGCCGGCTTGGACGTAGATCACGTCGGAAATTGCCTGAGAGCGCCGTTCCAGGAAGGAAAGGAAACCGTCGTAGTGGCATTTGTCGGCGGGCGAATGCGGCCTGCATCCGCCCTGCGCAACTCCGAGGATGAACTTTCTATCCGACTGTGAGGCGATCGCGCCAAACACATCGGCGGCGTGGGAGTCTCCAAGGACAACGATCGCTTTCCCGTATTTTTCGAGACACGCGTCGAAGCGAGGTTCGAGTTCGGCCGAAACGGTTCTGAAGCTGAGGTGGCAATCGCCGTTGTCTCTCGGAACGGCGTTCTTGCCCTCGTTCCATATCGCGAGCTGACGCGAATCCCAGCTCGCCTGATAGAGGCGCGCATATCCGTCGCTGACCGTGCCAGCCATTCCGACAGAGAACAGAAAAACCGAGGCAGCGACCGCCACGGCAACAATTCCGCGGCGATCAATGGTCCCCCGTCTGAATGGCTGCTCCACATATCGCCAGCTCAGGAAGGCGAGTGCCAGCGTCGCCGCAATGAGCACTGCAAAGATCGGCAGGCCCGGTTCGGTGAGCGTGAGATGGCGCGCGAAGGCGAAAAGCGGCTGATGCCACAAATAGGCGCTGTAGCTGATCAGTCCGATGCCGACAGCGAGCTTGCTGCCGAGTAGCTGCCCCACGGCCGTTTGCGGGGCGCCGTAGTGAAGGACCAGCAGCGCGCCAGCCACGGGAACCACGGCATTCAATCCGGGAAACGCGACAGTCTGATCGAAGAAGAACACGGCAAAGACAATGAGCATTAGGCCTGCTGCGCCGCCGGCTTGGCTGGGCTGCGCGGGAAGGTTTCGCTGCTTCGTGAAGACGGCGAGGATCGCGCCCGCGAGAAGCTCCCAAGCGCGCGAGGTCGTAAGATAGAACGCCGCATGCGGGTCCGCCGAGACGCTGTATTGCGAGTAGGCGAGGCTTGCGGCGGCCGCGATCACGAGCGCCGGCAGGAGGAACGACTTGTGCCATCGCCAAAGCGCCCAAGCGGCGATCGGCAAAACCACATAGAACTGCTCCTCCACCGCGAGACTCCAGGTGTGGATCAGCGGCTTCAGCTCCGCGGCCGTCTCGAAGTATCCGCGTTGATCGTAGAAGTACGTGTTCGAGAGGAATGGAATGACGTGCGTGAGGCTGCGCGAGAAATCAAGCATGTCGTTGGGCAGCAGAACGAGCGGTGCGACTGCCGCGCTCGCCAGCAGCATCACGAACAGCGCAGGCAAGATGCGGCGGGCGCGTCGCTCGTAGAATTTTGCAAACGAGAATGTGTCGGACCTGAGTTCGCCGACGACGATCGAGCATATCAAATAGCCACTGATCACGAAGAACACGTCGACGCCGACGTATCCTCCGCTGAAGCCGGGAATCCCAGCATGGAAGAAAATGACCGACAGGACTGCGATCGCGCGCAATCCGTCGATTTCAGGTCTGTATCCCTCCGCGCTCCCCACCATGTCCCTCAAGTCGCGATCCGGGCGCCGATGATGCGGCAACGTCGGCGGAAAGTCGATCTATAAGCATGCGAAGGGAGGACCTCGCACTCAGATCCGCCCCGCCGATGAGATGTTGTGGATAGGCAATTGCGAAAAGACGCGCCTCCGGCTATTTGCAGCAGCCATGGCGCTGCGATATTCGTGCGTGCATGAGTTCACGCTCCGCCGCGCCACTGGACATCCAGCGCTATTGCGTGAATAGCGAACGCAAGCATCTCCAGCCGGTATGTGATGATGGCACCTCAGCAAGCAACGTCGACGTCCAGGTTCTTGCGCGATCACAGCACGTTTTTCCTGATATTGTTTCTGACCTTCACGATGAGACAGCTCCTATCGGGGCAGTCTTATTGGTATGACGAATTATTGTCCGTGTATCACTATGGGAACAAGCACGGATCGGTGTGGAGCGCGATCCAGGCGCTTGCCGAGAACTCGATCCATCCGCCGCTCTACCAATCTATTTTGTACGGTTGGATTGCCGCATTCGGCGATGGAGAAACGACAACACGCAATCTATCGAACTGGTATGTGGCCGGCGCAACAGTCTGTCTCTACGCTCTGGTTCTTCACACGCACGGCAAACGATTGGCGATAGCCGCTGCGTTGTTCTTTTCACTGATGTACATCCCGTTTCTCTATGCGATGGAAACGCGGTCCTATGCGCAGACGCTGTTTCTGGTGACGCTGTCGTCTCTGCTGATGTTCCGCTATATGCGGAGCCTGTTGGAGGCCGGCAGAAACACGCTCGTCGTCAATCGGTGGTTTGCCGCGCTCTCCGCAGTTAACCTGGCCCTGCTCCTCACCCACTATTACAACGTCTTTTTCCTCGCCGGTCAGGGCGTCTTTTTCGCGATCTGGTTTCTCTTTCGATATCGCCTATCTGTGGGCTCTGTCCTCAAGCTTGCCGGCTTCGGTCTCACGCCTGTCTTCCTTTTGGCGATCGTCTGGGGACCGGTGATGGCGCGGTCCTATCGAAGCTATGGAGACGAAGGGGCTTACGCGGTCGAAGCAACAGCGCCGGCCCACTCTCCCTGGATGATGCTCGTAGATCTGGTCGTTGAGCAGAACTTCAAGTTCCCAGGTCTCGTGCTGCTTGCATTCGGCGGTCTGGTCGTCTTGGTCATTGCGCTGTCGATTAGGAGGTTATGGCACTCCGGCTATCGTTCTCGCGATGTGGCCAACCTGTATTTCGTCGCCTGGTTGGTCCTTCCGATCGTTTTCGCTTACGTCGCTTTCTGGCTGTTTGAGCAGGAACGCTATCGCCCGCGCTACTTCGCGTTCTGTACGCCTCCACTCGCGGTGCTATTGGGCCTGGCAACCAATCTGGTACTGGGGCGGCTGGCTCGCTGGCAGCCTCGCGTCGGGCGCGCGCTTGTCGCCTCTCCGGTACTGGTCGCTCTGCTCGTAGCTGCAATTTTCGTATTGCCGGGGACGAAGCGCGCCGCCGCTTTCAAGAAAACCGACCATCGCGGTATCGCCCAGACGATCGATACGCTGGTTCGGGGAAGTCCAGGCAAGCGCTACCTCGTATACGAAGTGTGCCCAAAGCCGACATTGGACTATTACTTCGCGCGGATAAAATCTCCAGCCACTGTTCGGGATCATCCGAGCAGAAAGCAGGAAGCGGCTGGTCATTTCGAACTGGAAAATCAGAAGGACGAGATCAGAGGCTATGACTATCTCGTGCTGGCATTTACCCATGACACGGCGCCCGCGTTCCCAAAATTGATCGGCTATCTGACCGACAATTATCAGCTCGAACACACCTTCCTCAGCAAGGCGGGGCGTGGGATCATGATCTTCCGGGTCAAGTCGAGCCCCAATTGACCCGGTCTATGAAGATCTGAAACTACTGTGCAATCAGCAAGCTGTTTGCACTGCGCTCAACCTCGAAAATCACGTCCGGGTATCGGAAAATATGAAGTCGCTTATCAAGAGAGTTCGGGCGTTCGGAAACGCGCGGCGTGGAGAAGCCAAAATTGCCGGTATCCGGCTGCCGATCGACACTCGCGTCATGTCGCCAAAAATTCAGCTCGTCCTGGGCAAAGGCGCCTACGAGCAGCAGGAAGCCGAAATAACGGCAGCCGTCGTCAAGCCGGGCGAGACGATTGTGGAGCTCGGCGCCGGACTTGGTTTTGTTTCGACCTATCTGCGGAAAAAGACGTCTGCCGGAAAGATCGTCTGCGTAGAGGCAAACCCGGATCTGGTTCCGTACATTGCGCAGGTTCACGAGCGCAACGATGCGAGAGACATCACGATCCTCAACGGCGTCGTGCTGAGCGACGTATCCAGTAGCTCGGTGCCGTTCTACTGCAGAAGAGATTTTTGGATGAGCTCCATGGAGCCGAGCGATGCGCCGTTCGATCGCGTCGTGGAAACGCCTGCTCTTGATTTTTCGCAGTTGCTGAGCACCCACCAGCCGAGCATCCTGACCCTCGACATCGAAGGGGGAGAGCTCGATCTTCTGACGTCGGCGAAAACGCTCGATCCGCTGCGCGCCATCGTCGCCGAGTTGCACCCGGGCGTGTACGGGAGCCGGGGCGTGTCGCAACTCACAAAATCGCTGGAACGGTTTGGCTTCGTCGAAAAGCCTGGCTCCTCCACGGGAAGAGTTCGCACCTACCTCCGCCAGTAGGCTGATGCCGCAGCCGGGCAATAACAAAGCATCTTTAGGAATTTGACTTCGCATGCCGGCGCTCCCAAATGCCCAGCACGCTTTGTCGTGAGGGGCGATATGAGTGCGATAGCCTGCCGGCCAACTGTATTTTACATCAATCGCGATATCGACTTGCCCCGTCGAGAACGGATCGAACAAAATTTCGCTGCATGCCGGATGGAGGCAGAGCGAGTTCCCGGCGTTAACGGCCGGGATCTCCCGGGGGATCTTCACAGGCTCTTTCCGCCATCCAGATTGAAGAATGGCGAAGTGGGCTGCTACGCAAGCCATGTGCTGGTCTGGCAACAAATTGTCTCGCGTGACTTGCCGTACGCACTCGTGCTCGAAGATGACGCGAAATTCGATGAGTCCGCGATCGCGTTGGTTGGCGATTGTCTCGCGAACTTGCCGGAAGGATGGGACTATGTGCATCTCGATGGCCGGCCAAGACGTAAAAAGTTCGCGTATCGGCCGATATTCAAACTGCGAGATGATCGCCATCTCGTCAGGTATGTGCGAATTCCTGACGGCACCGTCGCTCAGCTGGTCAGCAATCGCGGTGCAAGAAAGCTCCTCAAAGATGTTCCAAGGAACAATCCTGTCGACGTAGATGTCAGGATGCCGTGGCGTTGGGGTCTGGATATCTATGGCGTTTCCCCGGCTCCCTTCGATCAGGCCGAGTTCAGTTCCGCGATACACACCCTCGGCGGGAACTCACGCCACAAGAGTTGGAGCGGAAGCGGTTATCGCTCTCCGTCGTCGTTCCTATACAATCTCAAAAAGCTCGGCCCCTATTGGTGGTCTCGCTGTGCTCTGGAAATGGCAGCCCAGAAGCTAGTCCGATCGACGTGGCGGCGCCGGCCTACCGCCGGAAAACGAAACGTCTCAGCAGCTCCGTAAGAAGGCAGCTGCTGCTCCGCAAAACGGTCGCGCAGGGATCGGTCGCGCCGAGAGGCTGTCGTGCGTCCTCGCGCCGACGCGGCCAGCCGCCACGCGCTCCAATGACAGCACGCTCCTCATTTGTCAGATAGCTGTTGATCTGTCGACTGCGCATATAGCATTCTGATTTTTGGGGTGTGGGCGTCATCTCCTGAGGCAGTGTTCAATTCTTGAGACGCCCGATCAATCGGGGTTGTGTGCGTCATGAAAATTCGTTTTGCGTTTGAGTATGTTTGCGTTTTTGTCGTGTCGCTTGGCGTAAAGGCACTAGCGGCAAGTGTCATTGTTCTCTCCATATTGGCATTCTCCTCGGCCGTCCTTGCCCAGTGCGCGCCCGTAAGCCCAGTGAGCGACAACTTTGCTGACGGGCCGGGCGCGTCGGCTCAGGCCTATCGTGCAACGGCACTTGGTGCCGGGGCCGTTGCGAGCTGTGAAAATTCGGTGGCGCTTGGTGCATTTGCCACGACAAGCGGTGGACCGGGCGGCGGCACCGCAATCGGCGCACTCTCGTCAACAACAGCGCCCAATGCGACTGCAGTAGGCCTCAGCGCTACGTCCACAGGCTTTCACGCGTCAGCACTTGGAGCAGGATCTCTCGGACAAGGCTTTGCGTCTGTTGCTTTGGGAACGAGCGCAAAAGCGCTGCACGATTATTCCGTTGCTATCGGACACGGCGCCCAAACAACGGCCGACAATCAAATGATGTTCGGCACATCAACGTCGAGCTATGTGCTTGCTGGACTTGGCACCGGCGGTGCGCCGATGTTCGTGACGATTGATGCGAACGGAAAACTCTCCACCGCGGCTGGATCCGGGGGCGCAATAACCGTTATCGATGATTTAACAACAGGGGGATCTAGCGCCGCGCTATCTGCAAACCAAGGCATCATCCTCGCGGGCCTAGCAGCAAGTGCCCAGAACGTTGCAAATTCGGCTGCCGCATCGGCAGCCAACGCACAATCAACAGCCACAGCGGCTGCAGCAACAGCAAGCGGCGCTCTCCAGCGCACCGGAGGCGCGATGACAGGGGCAATCAACATGGGTGGGCATGCTGTGACGAATGTCGCGTCTCCCACCGATGCGTCTGATGCGGCGAACAAAGCCTACGTCGATAGCCAAATTTCAGGCATCGGCGGAGAGATATCTGCCCTTCAATCGGAAGTCAGTGGCCTCCACAAACGAGACGCTGAGCTTGCCGAGGGAATTGCGATTGCAATGGCGGTTGCGGCGCCGACGTTCTTGCCCGGACAAACGTTTGCGGTCCGCGTTGGCTGGGGCAATTTTGATGGCTCGCATGCCGTGGGAGTTTCCGCCGCCGGAGTCGTTGCAAGGAACACCTTTGGTCCAGGCACGAGTATCATGGTCGACGGAGGTATTGGCACCGGCGCCGGCCAAGGCGTCGCTGCTGGTCGCGCAGGTATGACGCTTGGCTGGTAACGAACCAGTATTCAGAATTTTGAATTGCAGCGTTGTGAGCTAGCGAGGGCGCTCGTGCGAGCCGGGGGCTCTGAGGGAGGCTGGCTATTTTTGAATCTTGAGAGGGTGAGAATGGTGTCCAGGGGGTGAATGCCGCCCTGTACGCGCAGCCCATTGATTTAGAACAAGTATTTAGCTCGCAGTTTTGCCGTGTGTAACACCGCCGTGTGCTGTCCGGCAACCTTTAAATAGTGAAGCGAGAGTAGGGCGGACGCTCTTGTCGAGCACCGCTGCCTGGGCGGCACGGCCGGCGTCACCCAATCGCAACAGAGCACCAAATAGTCTCTCGACGGACCAATGCTACCTATCCAGCCTCTCTGTTACCTGATCAGATCAGATCGGTTCTGTATGCGTACCGTGGGTGAGTGTTTTGCGTTCAATATTGAAGCTTGCGTTGATGCTTTCTGCGACACTTGTAGCGAACAACGCCTTCGCAGAAGGGCCGGCTGTCTCGGGACCCAACGGCAAGTTCAGCGTTGAAGGTGGCGCATTTGACGGCGACTCTTCCTTCCTCGCGCTCGGCAGCTATTCAATCCCCCTTGCCCCATCCATTGGATTTCAGGTCGACGGTGCAGTCGGTTCGATTGACGGCGAGACTATGGGTGGTGGTGGCGCACATCTTTTTACGCGAGATCCGTCCCAATACCTCTTCGGCATCTACGGCAGCTATCACACCTGGGACTCAATCGATATCTGGCGGGTAGCGGTGGAAGCCGAGCTATACCTCGGTCGCTTCTCGCTCACGGGTATAGCAGGCTTCGAGGGTGTAGATGTCCCAACCACATCGGGCGGATTAGTCGTTCTTACACAGGACGACGAGCACGCGTTCACTCACATCGACTTGGCCTATTACCCAACCGATAACTTCAAGATTTCAGGCGGCTATCGCTACCTCAATGAAGTGAGCTTCGCGTCAGCAGGCGCGGAGTTTCTGTTCGATGCTGGCGACGTTCCGATGTCGCTATTCGCGCGCGGAGATTTTGGCGATGACGACTACACAGCGGTGACGGGCGGCCTGAAGATCTACCTTGGCGCTGACCGCAACAAGTCGCTCATTCAGCGTCATCGCACCGACGATCCCGACAACTACACGCCGGTGTTCCCCAAGCTTGTCACGGAGAAACCTGGATCTGGCGAGACGCCTATTTGCGCGGTCAACGGAAGCGTCGGTGGCGTCCCAGTAACGAGCCCCGCAAATGGGGAATGCACATGTCCTTCTGGAACTGGCCTGGAAGGCTCGCCACCCAACAACGCCGGTGGCGGCACTTTCCTCTGCTTCGGCGTGCCAACTTAAACGGTAACCCAAGTCTGTCCGAGGAGACGGATTTTTATTGTAGCTCGCCGTTTGCCGTCTCGCACTACTGCGGGCTTTCGATAGACATTTCCATAGTCCCCTCCTGCTCCAACTTACCGAACCAGCGCGACGCTCTCGACTTGTTCCCGCCGAAGAGTTGTCCGACCGGATCGAAGTCCAATAGCTCATCTTTCCGGGCGCGGCGGTAACGCGAAGCGAGCGGGAGCATGCGCTTCCGCTAGGTCATTACAAGATCATGACATGGGTGGTGTTTGCCGATGATCAGCGGAGCGGGAGACCGGCTAAGGCGCTGATAAGAATGGTGCCCAGGGGGTGAATTGAACACCCGACACTGCGATTTTCAGTCGCATGCTCTACCAACTGAGCTACCTGGGCTTTTTGCTTCGAGGCCCACGGCCTGGAGCAGGCCGCCGTCGAAGCTCGCGCTTTATAGAGTGCTTCCGGAAAAGTGTGAAGCAGTTTTCCTTCAGAAGAACGACAAACTTGGTGGGGGCTCCGGGTTACCTGACGCGACTGCCTGAAAAGAGGCTGCAGAGGGCTATTCAACTCTCGAGAAAGCATTGCAGGCCGGTGGGTTAGGAGGCTTCGTCGGAACCCTTCCCGCGGTCGAGCGTCCCGGTCTCCTTGGCGAAGCCTTCATCGCCGTCCTCGTCCGCGCCCGATTGGCCGCCCGCGATGACATAAGCCCCCGACACCCACCGACCGAGGTCGATGTCGGCGCACCGGGGCGAGCAGAACGGCCGCACCGAATGCACGGCCGGTTTTCCGCAGATCGGGCAGCGTCCGGCGGCGGCGCCGGGCACGGTGTTGTCGTTCGAGGCATTCATTCTGCGATCATTCAGAGTCGACCTCTGCCGCTCTCAGCCAGTTGAAATGCACCGGGAACCCTTCGCCTATCAAAAGGCTGACCACCTCGGTGAGCGGCAACCCGACGACATTCGTATAGGAGCCCGTGATCGTGCGCACGAAACAGCCGGCGAGCCCCTGGATCGCGTAGCCGCCGGCCTTGCCGCGCCACTCTCTTGAAGCGATGTAGGCTTCGATCTCGGATTTCGCCAGATGCTTGAAGCGCACGCGTGTGTCGACGATCTTGGTGCGAACCTTGTCGTCGGGCGTGATCAGGCAGATGCCGGTCAGCACGCGATGGGAGCGCCCGGAAAGCCGCTCCAGTGTGGCGACGGCCTCCTCGATATGCTCGGGCTTCCCGAAAACGCGCCGGCCGACCGAAACCACGGTATCCGCCGCCAGAATGTAAGCTCCGGCGATATCCGTATCGTTGGCGATCTGGTCGCGCGCGGTCTCCGCCTTGGATCGGGCGAGTCGCGAGGCGAGCGCGCGCGGCATCTCGGCGGTCCGCGCGGTTTCGTCGATACTGGCTGGGCGCAGCGCGTCAGGCACGATCCCGGCCTGAGCGAGCAGCATCAACCGCCGCGGGCTGGCGCTGGCGAGAACCAGTTTAGGCGCACCCGGCGGCCCGCCCTCACGGGCGCGCTCGCGAGTAAGCTCGCGGCGCAGCGTCTCGCGGCGAGGGCTGTCCGTACGTTTGAAGGAGGAGAGAAAGGCGGCCTTGACGGAGGTCATGTCTGCTAGCCGATGATGAGAGACGGGCGATGGGGCTACGAACGCACACCGGATCGATCAATCGCGGCAACTTTGACGGCAAAAGGGCCGCTAACGTTAAGGCCCGACGGTGGCGACGAGGCTGACGATGCCAAAACCGGTCCGAAAGCGGCGCCGTCCCCCGTAAACACGGCCGGAGAATGCAGAGAGCCCTCGTGAAAAGCAAGAAGCACGTTGCCATTCCGTCCCCAACCCGCGAAAATCCCCGCCGACATGCGACCGTCGGAGAACGGGATGATAGCCAAGGATGCGCTCCTCGAAGTGCTGGGAAAAACATCGCTGTTCGGCCCGCTCGAGGAGGCCGACAGAAAAGCCGTGGTTCAGGAGATGCGCGAGACGTCGTTCGACGGCGGCCAGTCCATCTTCGCGCGGGGCGACGCCGGCCGCGATATCTATCTCGTGACTGGCGGACGTGTCCGGCTTTCGGTTCTGACCTCCGAAGGCCGTGAATTGTCTTTCGCTCACGCCGAGCCCGGCCAGATCTTCGGCGAGATCGCGGTCCTCGACGGTGGCGTGCGCACGGCCGATGCCACGGCCGTCACCAAGGTCACCGCCCTCACTCTGTCCAAGGCAGCGCTCACCCGTTTGATCGAGCAGCGCGCCGTCGTGCGCGAGGCCGTGATCAAGTTCCTATGCAACCGGGTGCGTGAAGCCGACCATCAGATGGAAGGCATCGCCCTCTATCCGATCGAAGTGCGTCTCGCGCGGTTTTTCCTGGCTGCGGCCCGGCAGAAGGGCGAGTTCAAGCCCGGCGCCAAGATTGTCCTCGATTTGCCGATTTCCCAGAGCGAGCTGGCGCTCCTTATCGGCGCGAGCCGTCCTAAGGTAAACGCGGCCCTCGCCATGCTCGAGGACACCGGCGCGATAGAGCGCAAGGAAAGCCGTTTCACGTGCGACATCGACGAGCTCGAAAACATCGCGGGCGCCTGACGTCGCACTGCGGCCAGGGCTGAAGTCCTGGCCGTTGTCTCTTGGGAGATAGCCGGGACCTCCCGTATCGCGCGATAGCGCTGGCCCATCGTTTTCCTCTTTCCGGGCCAGGTCGCTGCCGTCACGCATGGAACATCCCGATTCAAATCAGCGCGAACGTGATCTAGGCTCCGGACACTCGCATGTGTCTGGGAGGCTGGCGACCGTGTCGCGGATGAAAGAATCTGGCGCTGGGCTGGCCGCTCGCTTCGCGAGGGGGTTCGAACGTCTGGATTTGTCGCGCCGTCTGGCCGGGGTGGGGCCCTGGCTCGCACGCCTCGTCGAGGCCGGTACGCAAGGCTATCCGCCCGAGACCAAGCGCCGGCTCATGATTTTGAACATGATCGCCTATCTGATCGTGGTCACGACACTGATCTATGCGGTGCAGCAGACGTTCCTCGACTACGATCGCTATTGGCCGATCATTCACATCAACTACGCGCTCGTCGTCATCATTGCGGCCGTGCCGTTCGTCCACCGTTTCGGCCCCGTCGCCGCGGCCTTGCTGATTCTCGTAAGCGAATGCACGGCGCTCTTCGCGTTGACCTCCTATCTCGGTCGCGAATCGGGACTGCACATCCAGTACGTCGCCTTCTCGGCGGGTGCGTTCGTCGTGTTCGGCCTCGGCCGCTTGTGGCTCGTCGTTCCGTCGATCGCGGCCGCCCTCATCCTGCATCTCCTATGCTGGTTCTGGTTTCCGCAGGCGAACGCGGCCATCGGGGTCGAGCAGGAGGTGCTGGACGCGCTCTACATGCAGGCCGCGATTACGACATTCGGCATCATTGCTGCCGCCGTCTTCTATGCATTCCGCCTGGCCGAGAACGCCAAGGCCGAGACCGACGCGCTCCTGCGTAACATCCTGCCCGATACGATCGTCGAGCGCCTGAAGGCGAAGCCGACGGAGGCCGTCGCCGATACGTTCGCGGAAGCTTCGATCCTGTTCGCGGACATCTCGGGCTTCGTCCCGCTCGCCCGCCGTCTCGGCGCCAACGAGACGGTGACGCTGTTGAACACGCTGGTCACGATGTTCGACGCGCTCGCCGAACGTCACGGCGTCGAGAAGATCAAGACCATCGGCGATGCCTACATGGTAGCCTCTGGCGTTCCCGAACCCGTTCCGGATTTCGCGGCCCGTTTGGCGCGCATGGCGATCGATATGCAGGATGCGGTGCGAGAGCTTCGCGCCAGCACCGGTTACGAGATCGACATGCGAATGGGGCTGGCGACAGGCCCCGTCATGGCCAGCGTGATCGGGCGCCAGAAGTTTAGCTACGATATCTGGGGAGATGCCGTGAACCTCGCGGCAAGGCTGGAAAATACGTCGGTCCCCGGGCGCATTCATTTGTGCCCCGTCACGCGCGAAAGGCTCGGCGATGCGTTCGAGGTGGAGCCTCGTGGCGCCATCGAAATCAAGGGCGTCGGCAAGCAGGACACCTGGTTCCTGATCGCCGCCCGTGCTCCGGCCATCACCAAATCCGCGTAAGCCGGTCCGGCCGTCAAACCGTCGGGCCGCCGCTCGCCGGCAGAAAGCGCTGCTTGATTTTCTGGAACAGGGAATCGCGCACCGAGCGATAGGTCGCGAGAATTTCGTCCCGCCCCGCACTATCGAGAACGGCCGTGGCGTCCGGCGTCGGCCAGTATTCGATCTCGGCCGGCACCACCCGCGTCAGTTCTAGCCCATGGTGATGGGCTTCCGGCGAGAGCGTAATGATGAGATCGAATGTTTCGACCTCCGCATCCTTGAGCGAGGCCGGCTCGTGATCGGAGATGTCGATGCCGATCTCATCCATCACGGCCACAGCATAGGGGTCGAGCAGGCCGGGGCGAACGCCGGCCGAGGCCACGTGAATGCGCTGTCCCAGAAGATGCTGGAGAATCGCGGCGGCCATCGGGCTGCGCACGGCATTCATGGCGCACGCGAACAGCACCGCCTGAGGCCCGTCGCCCTCGCCCGCCACGCGTCACCCCTTCCAGTGCAGGGCCGAGATCAGCGTGAAAAGACGGCGCGCCGTATCAAAATCGATTTTGACCTTGCCTTCCAGGCGCTCCACCAGCACGCGGCTGCCTTCGTCGTGTAGCCCCCGCCGACCCATGTCGATGGCCTGGATACGCGAAGGCTGCGCGGTGCGGATCGCCTGGTAGTAGCTGTCGAGCACCAGGAAGTAGTCCTTCATGATGCGCTTGAAGGGCGTGAGCGAAAGATAATGCGCGACGACCGGCTCGTCCGACGTCTGCGCCGCGCTATACACGGTGAGCGCCAGGCGGTCGTCGACGAGCCCGATCGTGAGCTTGTAGGGCCCGTCGTCGCGGCCCTCGAGCTCGAACGAATTTCCGTCGAGCAGATCGTAGATCGCGACCTCCCGCTCATGCTCGATGTTGGCGTTACCGCGCGCGATGGAGCCGGAATCGAGAATGATCTCGCTGAGACGATTGTTGGTCTGAACGGTCTCCGTCGAAGCCTGGTCCATACCTTAGCCCTTCTGAGAAAGTCGGATTTCTACGGATCGTCTGTGCGCTTCCAGCCCTTCGGCGCGTGCGAGCGTCATGGCGGCGGGCGCGAGCTTGCCGAGCGATCCTTCGTCGAGTTTTAGGATCGAGGTGCGCTTCAGAAAATCGAGCACACCGAGACCCGATGAAAAGCGGGCGCTGCGCGCGGTCGGCAGCACATGGTTCGATCCGGCAACATAGTCGCCGATGACCTCAGGCGTATAGGCGCCAAGGAACAGCGCGCCCGCGTTGCGAATCCGGGAACCCAGTTCGTCGGGGTCGCGGGTCGCGATCTCGAGATGCTCTGCCGCGATGCGGTCCGCGAGAGCGGGCGCTTCGTCGAGCGATCCGACGACGATCACCGCCCCGAAGTCGCGCCAGCTTGCGCCCGCGATGTCGGCTTTCGGGAGCTGCTGCACCTGGCGCAGTACGGCCGCCTCGACGGCATCGGCAAATGCGACATCGTCGGTCATCAGGATCGATTGCGCGGCCGTATCGTGCTCCGCCTGCGCCAGCAGATCAGCCGCGATCCAATCCGGATCGTTGTACTTGTCGGCGATCACCAGCACTTCCGAAGGCCCGGCGATGCTGTCGATGCCGACCGTCCCGAACACCTGCCGCTTGGCGGCGGCCACATAGGCATTGCCGGGGCCGACGATCTTCGCGACGGGCGGGATGGTTTCGGTACCGTACGCGAGCGCGGCGATGCTTTGCGCCCCACCCACACGATAAACTTCTTCCACGCCCGCGAGTTTCGCGGCCGCCAGCACCAGCGGGTTCAGCTCCCCGCGCGGCGACGGCACGACGATCACGAGGCGCTCGACGCCCGCCACCTTGGCCGGGATCGCATTCATCAGCACCGAACTCGGATACGACGCGAGCCCACCCGGAACATAGAGCCCGGCCGACTCGACGGCCGTCCAGCGATGGCCGAGCGTCACGCCGAGCGCATCCCGATACGTCTCGCTCGAAGGCAGATGGCGCATGTGGTGATCGGAGATCCGGTCGCGCGCGAAGGCGAGCGCCTCGAGCGTCTCCGGGCTGCACGCACGGACGGCCGCCTCGATCTCGTCCTTGGAAACGCGGATGCCGAGCTTTCCGAGGTCGACGGAATCGAATTTCTGAGACAGCTCGATGAGCGCCTTGTCGCCCCGCTCGCGGACGTCGGCCAGGATCGCGCGCACGGCGAGATCGACGTCAGCCGAGGCCTCCCGTTTGGTCAAGAGAAAGGCTTCGAAGCGGGACGCAAAATTCGGCTCGGATGACGTCAGCCGCTGGGGCATCGAGAGCTCCGGTGTCAGAGTGCTTCCGGAATTGCGGGTTTCGGTTGTCCGGCCGGAAGCACGTTACTGCGAAAGATTAGGGTGTCGGAGCGATTCGAAGAACAGCGGAAACACCCGAGAAACCTCGTCGCGAGGCCCCATGAGTTGGGCCCTTATAAGCTACGGATGCCTAAGGGGAAAGCGCGCTAGTGTCTCAATTCCGAAGTTCGCCATTCCGAAGTTCGGCTGTGCCCTCGAATTGCTCCGGAGCGCTTTTCCCAATCATCGCACGAGCGCCACAGGAGGTTCCCGTATTCGTGGCCCGATTGGCGCAATGCCCCTCAATCCTCGGCGTGCTGGGGCTTGCTGCGGGTAGCCCACGCCGCGCCCAGGTCGGTAAGGGCTGCCTCCACGCACTCCACATCGAGCCGCACTGCCCCGCCGCCGGCGAACGAGAGCGTGATGACGCCCTGCGGCGCCTCGGTCTCTTCGAACGTCAGGGTTAAAAGCGAGAGCACCTGATCCTTGTTTTTGAGGTCGATCCCGGAGACTTTCGCGCCGGTTACGTGCTCGATGCGGGCGCCTGCCCGACGGCGAACGAAGCGGCCCGGCTTTTTGCCTTCTTGAGCCGACTGGCTCCAATCGAAACGATTGGCGACGATGGCAAAGCGCCGTTCAGCCTTGACGTACGCCATGTCTTCGACACGCAACACGGCGTCCTGCAAGTGAGCGGCGATCACCGCAAGATCCTCAGCATCGAAGGCTATGAGCTTGAGGTCGGTCATGAAGGCGACGTCCCGTTGCGGATCCTGGAATACGGCGAGAGATAACGGGAGCCGTTGCCGCACGCAAGGTATGCCCGCGCAGCCGGAGCGGAGATGCGCGGGCGCTTGAACTACGAAGCAGGACTTAACGGATCGAAAGTTCCGCGACGCCGACGGCGAGATTGAGCCCGGTTTGTCCCTGTACGCTGACCGGCTGCAGCACGACGGATTGTTTGGAACCGCCCACCAGCACCTTCGCGCCGCCGCCGATTCCGAGCGCCACATCGGCTGTCGCGCCTGCATAATTTCCGGCAAGGCCGCGCCCGGTGATGTCGGTCGTCGACCCGAGCACGGTCCAGATGATGACGCTTTCGCTGGTCACGCCGATGTCGAGACCGATCTTGGTGATCGAAGCGGAGTAGCGTTCGGTGCGTCCCGAAACCGACTTATAGGTGCAATCGTAAGTCTTCTTGGAACCGAGAATGAGGCCGGCGCCCGCGCCGCCCGTGCAGGTCAGCGTTCCTGCCTTGACCTTTGCTTGCGCGAGGGCAGGCGCTGGCGCGAGGAGAGCCACCGCCGCGAGGGCAACGAGGATGCTACCGGATTTGGTCACGTGAGATCTCCAACGTTTGAGGGCCACCGAGCTTTCGCGTCGTCAGGCAGGATGACGTGCATTCATGTACGCCCTACGCCCGGTGTCGGATCTTGGTCTCCATTGAGGCGCGGGCATTGAGCTGCGTCAACGAATAGAAAGCCCGTCAATAAACGAAAAGTGTGGCGCGCTTAGGCCGTTGATGTCTCGCTCTGGTTAACGTCCGCGCGCGGATCTCCTGCGACAGGCGCCCGCCTTTCGCGATATAGTGCGAGTTCTCGGTTGGGTATGAATTCGGAGCGAGGCTTGGCCATGACGGGCGCCCCTTTTGACTTTGATTTCTTCGATCGCTTCAGAATTCCGCTCAAGCGGTATGCAGCCGGCGAGAAGATCTTCCTGGAGGAAGACCCGGGAGAGTTCATGTATCTCGTGGTCGAGGGGAAGGTCAGTATCGTGACTTACGGCACGGTGCTCGAGAACGTCGGGCTGCACGGCATCTTCGGAGAATTGGCCCTGATCGACAGCTCACCCCGGTCGGCGGCAGCGATCGCTGCCGAGCCGACGGAAGTGGCGCTAATCAATCGCGAAACCTTCCTCGACCTCGTACGCCACAACCCCGCGTTCTCGCTTTACGTGATGCGCCAGCTCGCTGCCCGCATTCGCCGCATGAACAAGAGCCTCTGACGCGCGGGGCCACGGTGGCCTTTGCTTTGGCCGGATGCCTCCGGCTCAACCCGCGGAGATACGTTCGATCTTCGCCCCGCAACGCGAGAGCTTTTCTTCGAGCCGCTCGAACCCGCGATCGAGATGGTACACGCGGTTGATCGTGGTCTCGCCTTCCGCCATCAGCCCCGCGATGACGAGCGAGACGGACGCGCGCAGATCGGTGGCCATCACCGGCGCGCCGCGCAGGCTTTTCACGCCCTTAATCGTGGCCGTGTCGCCGTGCAGTTTGATGTCGGCGCCGAGGCGAGCCAGCTCCTGCACGTGCATGAAGCGGTTCTCGAAGATCGTTTCGCGGATCACGCTGGTGCCGTGAGCGCGCGTCATCAGCGCCATGAGCTGGGCCTGCAGATCTGTCGGGAAGCCGGGGAAGGGCTGGGTTTCCACGTCGATGGGCTGAAGCCCGTTGCCGTTGCGCGTGATGCGGATCCCCGTATCGGTATCGGTGACGGACGCGCCGGTTGTTGCGAGCGTATCGAGCGCGTTTTTGAGCAGCTCCCGCCGCGTACCTTCGAGCACCACGTCGCCGCCTGTTGCCGCCACCGCGAACGCGAACGTGCCGGTCTCGATGCGGTCGGGTAGCACCGTATGCACGGCGCCTTCCAGACGCGACTTGCCCTGGATGCGCAAGGTCGAGGTGCCGATGCCTTCGATCTGCGCGCCCATCTTGACGAGGCAGGAAGCGACGTCTCCGACCTCGGGCTCACGCGCGGCGTTTTCGATCAGCGTCTCGCCCTTCGCCAGTGCCGCCGCAAGCAGCACATTGTGCGTGGCGCCCACCGAGACCGTCGGGAAGAGAACGTGTCCGCCCGTGAGGCCCTTGGGGGCGCTCGCGATGACATAGCCGCCGTCGATCTCGATTTCCGCGCCGAGCGCCTTGAGGCCCATGAGATGCAGATCGACGGGCCGCGTGCCGATGGCGCATCCGCCCGGTAGAGACACCTTGGCTTTGTGCATGCGCGCGATCAGCGGTCCGAGCACCCAGAAGCTTGCGCGCATACGCGAGACCAGCTCGTAGGGCGCCGTCGTGTCGGAAATGTCGCGCGCCGTGAGATGGAAGGTCTCGCCGAGATGCGGTGTAACGCCCGAGCGCTTGCCGTCGACGGCGAGATCGACGCCATGGTTGCGCAGGATGCGGGCGAGCAGGTTGACGTCGGCGAGGTTCGGCACGTTTTTGAGCGTGAGCCGGTCGTCGGTCAGCAGCGAAGCGATCATGAGGGGGAGCGCTGCGTTCTTCGCGCCCGAGATCGGGATAGATCCCTGAAGACGTTCGCCGCCGGTGATCTTGATGCGATCCATGGAGTGCTGAAACCTTTCGCCGAATTTGTGGGTATGCGGGCGAGCCGAGTAATTCCCTGCCAAGCGCCGCCCGCCGAAACGTGACCGGAATGATTAAAGTGCTTCAAGAGAAGTGGGAAGCGGTCATGGCGGAGCCATGCAACTAAAGTCATGGCGGAGCCATGCAAAGCAAAAGAGCCCGATAAGAAGCACGACAAAAATACTGCTTCCGGAAAAGCATGGCCCCGCGAAGGCAGAAAGCGCGGTCATAGACATCGGAGCCTGGATAACGGGCATCGGGCACCGGCAAATGGCGACGGCTCTATTGGCGGCCAAGCCCTGAACCGCCTTGATTTTCAAGTGCCTGGGAGAATAGGGCCGGACGCCTACAGCTCTGGGTCCTCTTCACGCTTTACCGCCGAGCCTTGCCCCTCCGGCGGTGCGGCCGTCTCGGCGCTTTCCCGTTTCCGCTGGGCCCGCGCGAGCGCCTTCCGCCGCGCCAGGTTCTCGCGCAACGCCTTCGCCTGCCGCTCCTCTCGGGAGGGCTTAGCGGTCGGTTTGTGCTGGTCGTCAGGGCACATCGAGGCCGATCCGGCTTGAGCTGGGAGACACGTTCGTTGCTACCGCGAGCGACGCGGTCTGCCAAGTGCGAGAGGCGCGCAACCTGTAATTGAGGGAGCTGTTCGGTGCCACAATCGAAAATAGATAATGATACGTAGGCAGACAATCTCCGTTGACACCATTAACGTTAAGTCCCCTGATGAGATCAGTCATGTTTCAACTGTGTTGCGTCGGTCATGGCGGTGCGGTGGCGTTCAGTTCATCGTGTTGGAGCGCGCCCGGGTCTGGGCCGCGCACGGCCGCTGATCGCTACGGCCCTGCTGGCGCTGCTCTCTCTCCCGGCCGTGGCCGATCCCGACAAGGCTCCCGCAATCGGCCGTGAGGTTTGGGCCGGTGCCGACATTTCAAGCAACGTCTGGCTTCTGTACTCCGGCGTGACGGTCGCGCCTTGGAGCGGCGTCTACGACAATGGCTGGCGCTTTCGCGCGGCTGGCGGCTACGGCGAATACAGCTACGAGAAAACGCCGAGCGAAGATCCACTTCTTGACGGACAACGCGGCCTCAATCCGCACGCGCGCACCTATTTTGCCGACGTCCTCGTCGGCTATCTGCAGCGTTTCGGGGATCTGACGGCCAAGGCCTTCGTCGGCGCCTCGATCATCAGCCACGAGATCGCGCCGCTCGATCCGGAAACCGTCGCCATTGGCGAGGAAATCGGCGTCAAAGGCGTGCTGGAGCTGTGGTTGAACATCGGCGAGCGCGGCTGGGGTTCGCTCGATCTGTCATGGTCGTCGGCGCACAACACCCGCGCCGCCAGAGCGCGGATCGGCTATCGCGTCTGGCCGAAGCTCTCGCTGGGCCTTGAAGGCGGTATCAATGTCGATGCGCAGGGCGAATGCCGGCTGGGTAAGGCCAGCGGATCCGAGTGCGTGCCGAACGATGGCGACCCCATCGAGCGCGCCGACCTGATGGACTACGCGCGCGGTGGGGCATTCGCCCGCTACGAATGGGGGAGCGGAGAAGTGTCCCTCTCCGCAGGCGTCCTCGGCGACAGCTTCGCCAACCGGGGCGAAGCAGAAATTTCGCCATACGTGACCGTCAACTGGCTCACCCAATTCTGAGATAACGGAAACCCGGTCTCGCGAGGTGGGCAACGGTCGAGGTTTGTCCGCTGTCCCTCAGTCAGCCAAATCGGGAGGCTTCCGAAAGCCCGGGCGTGGCGAACAAAATGGTTAAAGATCAAAAGCATATGCCGTCGCCAGGCGGGCATTTTGCGCCTTGACCGGGCCACAATCCTCCGACACAAACAAAATGATCATTCGTTTTGTTTCCAAGGGAACAGCGATTGGCCGACCCGTCGGCCACTGTTCATGGCCGTCCGGAAGACAACCATGCCGAAACTCACGCCAGAGACTCAGAGGGCGCGTCGAGAGCGAATCCTCGACGCGGCGGAGCGTTGCTTCGCGAATGCGGGCTTTCACCGCTGCACCATGCAGGACATCTGCAAAGAGGCCGGCATCAGCCCGGGTGCGCTTTATGTTTATTTTGCCTCGAAGGAAGAGTTGATCGCCGGCATCGTCGAGCGTGATCGCAACAAGCTCGCGTCCAAGCTTGCCGAGCTGACGGATGCGCCTGACCTGCTGTCTGCCCTCGCGAAGCTCGGCGAGCATTACACCGTCGAGGAGCCGCACTATAAGCGCGTCCTTTGCATCGAGATCGGTTGCGAGGCGACGCGCAATCCCGCCGTGGGCGAGATCTTTCGCTCTGTCGATGATTTCTGCCTCCAGAACTTCGAGCAGATTTTCGAGAAGGCGCGCCAGGACGGAAAGATAGCGCCGGAACACGACTCCCGTACGCTTTCGGAGGTTCTCTCGCTGCTCGGCGACGGCTTGTTCTGGCGCCATGCCGTCGATCGGAATTTCGATGTCGAGAAAATACTTCCCGTGATCGTGAAGCTCGTGAGCACGCTGCTGAACCCTGTCGAAGTCCCACCTCAAGTGGCCACGAAAGCCGCAAAGTCCGAGGCCACCGTATGAAGAAGCGTGCTCTTGTCATCGCCTTGGGCCTCGTCGGCCTTGTGGTCGCAGCCTATCAGGCGGGCTTCTTGACCTCCGTGGCCCGTCATGCTGAAGCCGAGAATGGCCACGTCGCCCACGCCGGTGCGCCCGCGCCTGCCGTCTCCGTCGTGCAGGCGGTGACGTCGGATTTCGTCGAGACCGTTCTCGTTACCGGGTCCTTCGTCGCGCGCGAAGAGATTCTGGTCGCGCCCGAAGTCGACGGACTGCGCGTCCTCGAGCTGAAGGCTGAGGAAGGCGATCGCGTCAAGAAAGGCGACGTGCTGGCCGTGCTCGTCACCGAGCAGATTGAAGCGCAGCTCGCCGCGAACGAAGCCGCTCTCGGAAGCGCAACCGCCAACATCGAGCGCGCGAAGAGCACGGTCGCGGAAATGGAAGCGCGCGTTGCCGAAGCCAAGGCGCAGCTCGAACGCGCCCGGCCGCTCGTGAAGGACAGGTATCTGTCCGAAAGCGTGTTCGATCAGCGCGAGGCGGCTGCCAAAACCGCCTCATCTCAGCTCTCGTTTGCTCGGGGTGGTCTCGCCCAGACGGAGGCCGAGAAAACTCAAGTCGAGGCACAGCGCCGCGAGCTCCTCTGGCGTCGAGGCAACGCTGAGGTTCGCGCTCCGGCCGATGGCATCATCAGCCGTCGCGGCGCGCGCATTGGCGGCCTCGCGCTCGGCAATTCGTTTGCCGGCGGCGACGCCATGTTCCGGATCATCGAGAACGGCGATATCGAGTTCGATGCCGAGGTTGCCGAAACGCATCTTGCGAAGGTCAAACAGGGCCAGAAGGCGCGCGTGACGTCGTCCGGCGGCACCCAGGTAACGGGAACCGTCCGCCTCGTCGCAGCCGAGGTCGACAAGGCGACGCGCCTTGGCCACGTCCGCATATTCATCGGCAACAATCCCGATCTCAAGATCGGCTCGTTTGGGCGCGGCACCATCGAGACCTCGCGCGACCGCACCATCGCCGTACCCCTATCGGCCGTCCTCTACACGGATGACGGCGCGAGCGTCCAGGCCGTGGTCGATGGCAAGGTCGTGACCCGCCAGGTCAAGACCGGGCTCGAGACCGGCGGCATGGTCGCCATCGAGGCCGGTCTGTCCGAGGGCGACCTGATCGTCTCGAAGGCCGGCACGTTCTTGCGCGACGGAGATGCGGTGCGTCCCGTTCAGCCTGCGGCCAAGATCAGTGAGGTCGGAGAATGAACATCTCCGCATGGTCGATCCGCCATCCGGTGCCCTCGTTGGTGCTGTTCATGGTCCTGCTCGTTCTGGGCCTGAACAGCTTCCAGTCGTTGCCCGTCACGCGCTTTCCGAACATCGACGTCCCGATTATCCAGGTCCGAATCTATCAGTCGGGCGCGGCGCCGTCCGAGCTTGAGCTGCAGGTCACCAAGCGGATCGAGGATGCCGTCGCCGGTATCAATGGCGTGAAGCACGTCACCTCCGCCGTGAACGAAGGCGCGTCCGTCTCGACCATCGAGTTCCGCCTCGAAATCGACCCGGACCGCGCCTTGAACGACGTGAAGGACGCGGTCCAGCGCATCCGCACCGACCTGCCGCGCACCATCGAGGAACCGGTCGTCACCCGCGTCGAGATCGAGGGTCTGCCCGTCGTGACCTACGCGGCGCGCGCACCTGCGATGACGCCTGAGGAGCTGTCCTGGTTCGTCGACGATACGCTCGTGCGCCTGCTGCAAGGCGTGAAGGGCGTGTCCGAAGTGAAGCGGACGGGCGGTGTCTTGCGCGAGGTCCGGATCAATCTCGATCCCGACCGGCTGCTGGCCTTTGGCGTGACCGCCGGCGACGTGAACCAGCAGGTCCGCGCCTCGAACATCAATCTTGCGGGTGGTCGCGGAGAGATTGCCGGTCGCGAGCAGGCCATTCGCACGCTCGCCAGCAAAGAGACCGTGACCGAGCTGGCCCAGACCGTGATCGCGCTTCCCGGCGGCCGCAAAGTGCGGCTGGATCAGCTCGGAACCGTGACCGACGAGGTCGAGGAGCCGCGCACGTTCGCCAAGCTCGATGGAGAAAGCATCGTCGCTTTCTCGATCTCACGTGCCAAGGGCGAGAGCGACACCGAGGTCGCCGCCGCCGCCGCCAAGAAGATCGAGGAGATCCAGAAGCTCTATCCGGACGTCATCCTCCAGCGCATCGACAACACGGTCGACTACACGTACGGCGTCTATCAGTCGACCATGAAGACGCTGCTGGAAGGCGCGGTTCTGGCCATCGTCGTGGTGTTCGTTTTTCTGCGCGACCTGCGCGCCACCGTCATCGCGGCCATCGCGCTTCCCTTGTCCATCATTCCCGCCTTCTGGGCCATGTCGGCGATGGATTTTTCGCTGAACCTCGTGAGCTTGCTTGCGATCACCATCGTGACCGGCATTCTCGTCGACGACGCCATCGTCGAGATCGAGAACATCGTCCGGCATATCCAGATGGGGAAATCTCCGTACCGCGCTTCGCTCGAAGCCGCCGACGAAATCGGCCTCGCCGTGATCGCCATTACGATGACGATCATCGCCGTGTTTACGCCGGTGTCGTTCATGGGCGGCATCGCAGGGCAGTATTTCAAGCAGTTCGGTCTGGTGGTCGCCGCGGCTGTCTTCTTCTCGCTGCTCGTCGCGCGACTGATAACGCCGTTGCTCGCGGCTTATTTCATGCGCAGCCATCACCACGTCGAGAAGGAAGGCCGCCTGATGCGGTTCTACACCCGCGTCATCGGCTGGACTGTGCGCCATCACTTTGCCGCCGTCGGTCTCGGCATCCTCGTCTTTATGGGATCGATCGGCAGCTTCTATCTGCTGCCGTCTGGCTTTCTGCCGCAGGAAGATAGTGGCCGCATGTTGCTCGGCGTCGAACTTCCGCCCGGAACCAAGCTCGCCGATACCGAAACAACAACCGATAACGTAACGCGTCGTATCAAGGCCCGACCCGATATCGAGAGCGTATTCGTCATCGGCGGAACCTTGCTCGGAAGCGGCGAGGAAGTTCGCAAGGCCACGTTGATCGTGACGCTTGTCCCGAAGGAAAAGCGTGCGCTTCCGCAAAGCCGCATCCAGGAACAGATCGGCCGCGACTTGGCCGACATCCCTGACATCCGCTACTTCTTCCTGCAGGACGACGGCCAGCGTGAGCTGCAGCTGGTCGTCACCGGCCGCGATGGCGAAGCCGTCAACAAGGTGGCGGCCGAACTGACCAGCCAGGCCAAGCGCATCCCGACCCTCGTCAACGTCGTCTCGACCGCCGAACTGGATCGTCCCGAGCTGCGCGTCTATCCCCGTTCCGAGGTCGCAGCCGAACTGGGCATAACCACCGAGGCGATCTCGGAAGCGGTGCGTATCGCCACCATCGGCGACATTGGCGCCAATCTCGCCAAGTTCGACGTCGGAGATCGGCAGGTGCCGATCCGCGTGCAGTTGAAGGAAGGTGCGCGCGAGAACCGTCAGCTACTCGAGGGACTCAAGATCACCACGGCCTCGGGCTCGTCGGTGCCGCTCTCGGCCGTCGCCACGTTCGGTTACGGCCAAGGCCCGACCGCCATCGACCGCTACGACCGCACACGCCGCATCGTGCTCGGCGCCGATCTCGTGACTGGAACGCCGCTCGGCGATGCCGTGGCGTCCGTGATGGCCTTGCCCGCCGCCAAGAGCTTGCCGCCGGGCGTCGAGATCAAGCAGTTCGGCGCAGCCGAAATCATGGGCGAGGTGTTCGAAAGCTTCGGACAGGCAATGGGTGCCGGCTTGATGATGGTCTATGCCGTACTCGTTCTGTTGTTCGCAAGTTTTCTGCTGCCGATCACCATCCTCTTCTCTCTTCCCCTTTCGATCGGCGGCGCGATCACAGCTCTTGCCTTGACGGGCAACGCCATCAGCCTGCCTGTTGTCATCGGCCTGCTGATGCTGATGGGCGTCGTGACCAAGAATGCCATCATGCTCGTAGACTTTGCGGTTGAGGAGATCCGCCGCGGCGTCCCGCGCGACGAAGCGATCATTGATGCCGGACGCAAGCGCGCCCGCCCGATCGTCATGACGACGATTGCGATGATCGGCGGCATGTTGCCGTCGGCGCTCGCGCTCGATTCAGGAGGCGAATTCCGGGCTCCGATGGCCATCGCCGTCATCGGCGGGCTCATTTCGTCGACCGTGGGAAGTCTTCTGTTCGTCCCTGCAGTGTTCGCGGTGATGGACGACGTGGCGAGCGCGATCTGGCGTCTGTTCAGCCGGCATCTCGGAGAAGTTGACGAGCCCGATCAGCCGCAAGCACAGCCGCTTCTCGCGCCCCCGGCTACCCATTCCGCCGCCGAATAGAGAGAAGCAAACACGATACAAAAAAGCCGGGCGTCCCCGTCGGACCGCCCGGCTTTTTTATGTGCGCTTGGGGACGCTGATCAGCGCGCCGGCGTGGCGGAGGCCGATGCCTCGTGCCGGAAGAACGCGTCGACACGCATGCCGGTCAGAAGCGGCGGCGTACCGTCGAGCGAGATCAAGACTTCCAGAACTTCCACGTCGTTCGGGCGGCGCGGCCCGCGCGTGGTGATGCGCGGAGAACCGAGCGCCGGCGCAAGCTGGGTGACGACGCCTTCGAAATCCTTGTCGGGGAAGGCATCGGCCCGCACCACAACACGCTGCCCGATGCGGATACGCGTGACGTCGCGTTCCTCAACCTCGGCGCGGACCCGAAGGCTCGAAATATCGCCGAACAGCAGCAGCGCCGGATCCGCAGCGGGACCGGTCATCTCGCCGGCCTTGGCCCACACGTTGAGCACGGTGCCGTCGTAAGGCGCGCGCACGCGCGTACGTTCGATGGCGTTCTCGACCTGGGCGACGTCCGTACGCGCGATCGAAACCGCGGACTCGAGACGCGTGGGGAGGGGAAGGCCGGGCTTCGCCAGAACGGCCGCAAGCGCGGCGCGATCGTCGGCGAGTTTCTTGTCGGCTTCGGTAAGTTTCTCGCGGGCGGCAGTCACGGCATTGGCGTCGCCGCCGCCGATTTTGCTTTGGACAACCGCCGTATCCAGCTCGTCCTGGGCGCGGAAGTGCGCGCGCTCAGAAGCGTTGACCGCATCCTCTGCTTTGCGGCGGTCGAGTGCGACACCGGTTGCTTCCTCTTCGTCGCGCTCGCGGACGCGCACATCCGCTTCCGAACGGGCGGCGGTGAGCTTGGGCTGAAGGTCGTCGCTGTCGAGCTTCACCAGAAGCTCGCCGGCCGTGACCTTGTCGTTGGTCTTGGCGATCACGTCGACGATCCGCGCCGGAACCTCGGCCGAAATGCGCACTTCGCCGTCCTTGGGCTCGACGCGGCCGGTTGCGGAAGCTGCCCACACGGGGCGTGTCAGCGAGGAGTCGGCCGCCTGGGCGTTGCCGCTGGCGATCTGCTGCGCGCTCTGGCCGAGCTGCGGCGTCAGCTGGTTCAGCATCACGCTCGTCGCTATCGCCGCGACGGCGGCTGCCGTCACGGCTGAAAATGTCGGGTCGATTTTAGGCATTTGCTTTGCGCCTTTTTGTGAGGTCGGTGATCTCGGGAGCATCGAGGCCCTGTGGCCTGCGCTCCTCGCCGACGATGAGGCCGTCCTCGATGCGCACGACGCGGTCGGCGTAACCGAGGGTTCGGGGATCGTGGGTCACGGCCAGCACGCTGCGGTTCTGCTCCTTGGCGATGCGCGCCAGCAAAGCCATGACCGCGTGGCCGTTTTCGCTGTCGAGTGCGGCCGTCGGCTCGTCTGCAAGCACGACCGAAGGCGAAGCCGCTATTGCGCGTGCCACCGCAACGCGCTGCTGCTCGCCGCCCGAGAGGTTCGACGGATAGTTCTTGAGCCGGTTCCCGAGCCCGACCTCCCGCAGCACTTCCTCGGCGCGCAGCGCGGCCTGGTAGCCCTTGCGCCCGATCACGTCGAGCGCGATGCGCACGTTCTCAAGCGCCGACAGCGTCGGGAACAGGTTGTAGGACTGGAAGATGAAGCCGATGTGCTTGCGCCGCAGCTCCGCGAGCTCTTCGGGCCCCTTTCCGGCAACTTCCTCGCCCTCGACGCGGATCGTGCCGGAGGTCGGTGTCAGGATGCAGCCGAGAATGGAGAGCAGCGTGGTCTTGCCGGAGCCGGAAGGCCCCATGAGCAGCGTCAGCTCGCCTTTGACGAGCGACAGGTTCACGCCCTTGAGCGCGCGCACCTTGCCGGCGCCCTTGCCGAGCTCCTTGACGACGTTTTCACATTCGAGAACGGGTTTCGTCATCTGTTGAACACCGTGGCTGGATCGATCCGGGTCACTTTGATGATCGCCGAAATCGCGGAGACCGCGGACATGAAGAGGGTGAGGCCGAACAAGGCCCCGGCGAGTCCGGGCGTCATAACCAGCGGCAACGGCGTGTTGCGGCTGATGTAGAGTATACCGAGCGAGATCAGGATGCCGAGAACGTAGCCAATCACCGCGCTCAAGCCCGCCTGCGCGAGAATGACCTTATAGATGTAGCCCGAGGACGAGCCGAGCGCGCGCAGCGTAGCGAACTCGTTGAGATGGTCCTTGGTGCTGGAATAGAGCGTCTGCGCGACGATCACCGTGCCGACCAGGATGCCGAGCAACGCGCCGCCGATGAGCGCGAGACCCGCGCCGGTCCGGAACAACCATTGCCGAAGGCTGCGATCCTCGAACTCGTTCTTGGTCAGAACCTCCGCGCCGTCGAGCCGCGTCAGAAGCTCGTGGCGAACGGTCTCCAGGTTTGCGCCCGGTTCGAGCTGGACCAGATAGAACGTCGCCTTGTCGCTTTCGGCGCCAAGCAGGCTTCTCGCGCGCGAGAGCGTCGTGAAGACATAGGGTGATTGGGTGAACGAGCGGATCCGGTGGGTCAGCGCCTTCACCTTCACGCGTCCCATCGCGATCTGAGCCGTATCGCCGATGCCGTTGATGCCGAGCTCGCGGAAATAGGTGTCGTCGGCGGAAATCGCGTCGGGAGATTTGATGTCCTGCCAGGTTCCCGAGACGAGAGACCAGGGTTCGAGCGCGCCGTCCTCTGCGTCGGTGCCGACGAGCACGACGCGCGTCGACCCGCCTTCCGGTTTGCGCCATTCGGCGAACGCGACGACCAGCGGCACCACCGCCTTGACGCCGGGTGTGGCGAGCGCCTGATGCCGCTCCCGTGACGTCAGCAGGATGCCGCCTTCCTCGAAGCTCTTGGCGCCGAAGGCCGTGATCCACAGATCGCTGTTGGAGCGCTCGATCATCGACGTGATCATCCGGCTCGATCCGAGATACATGCCGAGCTGAATGGCGACGAGCACGATGGAGAACAGAATGCCCACCAGCGTCACGGCTAGCCGGATGCGATCGTGAAACAGATTTCGGAACGCCAGAGTAAGAATCATCTTCTCAAGAACCGATCGGGTTTGCGGGGCCAGGGCGCGTCGGACGTGCATGCTTCGGACGAGCGTGCGTCTCTATGAGATCGACCAGAGCAGGAGCGCCGTCACCGCGGCAAGTTCGTGAGCTCAAATAACGCTCATCCGTCACTGATGTTCTGACATAGATCGTTTATTGAGCCGGTATATAGGCTTTAAAGCGGGCACACACTACCCTTGTAGCGCCAAAGCATTCAAATCAAAGCGCTAGGGCAGAAAGATGGTAAGTCTTTTTCGTGTCCTCTTGATGAGCTTCAACACTTGATCGATAACGGTTTCGCTCCGTGTTTTCGCCGTTATTGATTGCAAAGTCGACGTCATGCGACGAAGCGACACCCGTTCGGCGCAAGCGCTTTCCTGGAAGCAGTCTAGTCAAGCCATTAGGTCCCTCATGATTCAGAGAATCTTTGCCCTGCTGGGCCCTGCCGCGCGGATTGTTCCCGTTTTCGTGATCGGCCTGGTCGCGCTCGCGTCCGAGAGTGCTGCCGCCCGCCCCGAGATCGGCGTTTGGTATGACGACAGCGGCCAAGGCGCGGTCGAAGTTTACATTTGCGCCGATAACCCCAATCGCCTGTGCGGACGCATCATTTGGCTCAAAGAGCCGCTCAATGCGGAAGGCGTTGCCAAGCACGATCGCTACAACCCGGACCCCGCTAACCAGGATCGCCCGATCTGCGGCCTGCCGATCCTCTGGGGGCTGGGCTTGATGTCGGACGGCACCTTTGACGGCGGCAAGATTTACGATCCGAAAACTGGAAAAACCTACAGCGTAGCGCTGAAGCTCACCCAAGCCGACAAATTGGTCGTGACCGGCTATCTCGGTGTGAAAATGCTCGGCAAATCGTTCACCTGGACCAAGGCACCGGCGGATCTTCCGCGTTGCGCAGGCGCCCCGCCCCCGGCCTGATTGTCCGGAACAAGATATGAAAAAGAAAAAGGCCGGGCATCAGCGCCGGCCTTTTTCTTTTGAATAAATGCAGCTGTTTCAGCTTTATTCGGCGATGCCCTTGTTCTGGACCAGCCGGGAAACGGCAGCCTTTTCCTCGAGCTTCTGCGTCAGCCGCTGCACGAATTCGACCGAACGGTCGACGACGACCGAACGCTGACGATCCAGCGTCACCATGTGATAGCTGTCATCGAGCACCGTCATTTCGACAACACCCGCGAGCTTGCGCTGCAGCTTGAATGCGTTGGAGATGTCGCTCTGGTCGTCTTCGCGCGGATGGAAGATTGCCGCGTGCTGCGTGATCTCGCCGAGGCGGCGGCGCACATCGCGTGCGAGCGCCTTGAACTCCCAAACCAGTCCGCCCCCGCGGCCGAAGAGGTCTTCCAGGGGACGGCCTTCGCTCTTGAAAGAGTCGATCACGAAGTTCCGGATGCGCTCATCCTTGATGCCGTAGGGCGCACGCTGCTGAAGCCGCATCAGCTTGGCCACCCACTTGTGGTAGACGAGCGCGAACAGGTTGAAATGCAGCGGGATCGCCCAGCCGTTAGGCCAGATCGTCGGAGCGAACAGCAACAGGCCGTGAATGTCCTTGGAGCGCTCGCGGGCGAGCCTCAGCGCGAGCATGGAGCCGGCAGAGATGCCACCGACGACAACGACGTCGCAATGCGCCTTCAGCTCGTCGTGTGCGGTCTCGAGAGCCGCGTACCAATCCTGCCAGGAAGAAAGACCGGATGCATCCGTACCGCCGCCGAGACCCGGAATGAGGGGGCAGTAAACGGTGCAGCCCTGGCGCGCAAGTCCTTGAGCCACAAAGCGCAATTCGATTGGATTGCCGCCCAGGCTGTGCACCAGAAGCACGCCGACCTTACCGCCCTCGATCAGAAGGCTGCCGCGGTAGGCGTTGATTTTTTCTTTCTTTTTCATGCGGTTAGATGAACTCGCTGTTGCACTCCAAAAGGAAATAAAGCCGATTAATGCGACGATGCCAAGCGCTGAGTCAGCGCCCCCATTAATCCTGCCCCAATAGCGACCCCTTGGTTTCCATGCTCTGCTTCATTTATTGGCGCCTTGCTCGCAAAATAAACGAGCAGCCGTTTCATAAGCTTGAGCCCGAAGGACCTCTATAATCTCTCCAATCGGAAATTTTCCGCTAATCAGCCAAAGCGCCGGACCCTGTGCGACGTGCGTTTCGCACATCGTCGGGCCCAGAAGGATTGCCTAGCTTGGCCGCCGTCGCCCTACCTGCAACTCTCGCACCGGCTTTGCCTATGGGGCTATCGGTCGCAAGGTAAATAAGGGCCAACACAATCAGACCTTGCCTCGTCACTTTAGAGTGAAATCTTACGCGACGAGAAGCTCCGAACCGCCCCCGAAAGGGCCGATGGCGCCGTACTGATCGCCGTGTGCGGCAGAAATTTGACGGCCGATTTATCGTTAACGGATCATCTGCCGGCCTCTCACCGCAATTCCAATTTCCGCAGTCTTCGATCTGATTGTGTTTCGAGCGGGAATGGACGGGGATATGGCGCCCCCATTGGATGGGTGGTCAGATTGTCGCACCCGGGGAATTGGAGCTTAAATGGACCTTCGCAAGAAGTGTTTCGGATCGTTTCGTCCCGATCCGCAATTCCCGCTGCCGCGTCCGAACGAAGGAGGCGAGCCGGCCAACATGTCCGAAAAGTCACTGGTCACTCGACCACGCGCGCGTATAGTAAATAATGTCGGCGCGTAAGCCCGAGCCGTGGCCCTGAGCGGTGCAGGAAGCGCCGTTCGGAGGGGAGAGCCGCCACCGGCGCGTCGAGGAGTTTGCCGTTGTCTCGTTTTCTGCGTCCTGCTGTCTCGGCGATCCTGGTACTGGCGGTTTCGACGCGCGAGGCGCTCCCCGTTTTTGCCGCTCCTCCCATGACGCGGGCCGACTATGAGGCGTGCCAGTCGGCCGATGAGGCGGGTTTCCGCAGCTCGATCGAGGCTCTTTCACTGAAGGCCCTCGAAGCCGGCGTGAAGAATATCGACTACCGCGCAGCCGTCGACAACCAATGGCGCCGTCTCGGCATGGACGATCTGCTCGCCAAGCGCGTGGATTTGGCGGTCGAGGAAGTCCGCAGCGAGACCAGCTGGGCGGGACTTGCCCAATCGCTCGTCAACTCGGAGAAAGCCCAGGCGATATCCACCGCGGTCGCCGAGCGTGTCTACAAGTCCGATGCCATGAAGACGGCGATCGAAAGCTTGGCCGTCGGTGTCGGCAACGAAGTCGGCCGCACGCTCGAACTCGCGAGCCAGGATGCGGTCGGCCCGTCGCTCGAATGCCTGCGAGCGTTCCTTGGAAAACGCTACGGCGCCACGGTGGCCGGCGTCGTCACGTCGGATGTCGAGAAAGATTTCGGCCTCGAAGCCGCAGCCGGCCGGGCAACGATCTCGTCCGGATCGGTCATTCAGCATTCTAGCCAAGGCATCGCCGGCGCTGCCATCCTGTTGATGCGTCGCCAGCTTGCAAACATCGCCGCCCGCGTCGGCCAGCGCCTGGCGGGAAGCATTCTGGCGCGCCTCGTTTCGGTCGCGGCCGGGGGCGTTGGGCTGGTCCTGGTCGCCAAGGATATCTGGGAGCTGAGAAACGGCGTCCTGCCGATCATTTCCGAAGAAATGAAGTCGGACGCGAGCAAGGAGATGGTGAAAGCCGAGCTCGCCAAGACGCTCGGCGAGCAGATCGCGGAGCACCTGCACGAGATCGCCGCGAAATCAGCCGATCGCGTCATCGAGATCTGGCGCGCCTTCCGCAATGCGCATCAGAAGGCGCTCGATCTCGCCGAGCGCAACGAGGGCTTCAAGAAGTTTCTCGATACCGTGAAGCCGGAGCAGCTTGCTCGTCTGGACGAGGTCGTCGCGCTCGTACTCGGCGCGGACGGCGAGCCGGGCGTTCTGAAGCGGCTCGACAACGGAACGTTGAATGAAGCGGTGCGCTTTCTGCCAGAGCCCGCAATGGTTATTGCCCGCGATACCCGCTCGATCGATGCTGCCCTCGGCTGGTCGGCGCTCGCGGGTGATCAGCTGCCGAAAGTGCTGGAGCATGAGATCTACCGCCGCGCCGCGCCCGAAGGGTTTACGCGCCTGACGCTCTCCACCCTTCTCGCGCTCGACGATCACGTCGCGATCACACGCCTTGCGGCGCTTGCGCCAACGTCCCGCGACCGCCTGTTCGCCCTCGGCACCGAAGACTTGAAGCGCCTGGCCCGAAGCTTTTCCGAAGCCGAGCTTGAAACGCTCTCGCGCTATCTTGATGGGCTCGAGCCGGAACCCCGCGCGCGCGTCCTCGCAGCCGTCGCCGCGGCGCCGGCAAAGATGCAGAGCCTGGCTGCCCCCCGCGTCCGCGAGGCGGTGCTTGCAAGCAAGGATCAGGCCCGTGCCGTCGATATGATGCTGAGAGAGGGCAGTGGCGGCCCTGAGGTCATTCTGGAGGATGCACGCGCGGCCTGGGACGGGCAGATCTCTCCCGTTCTGCTGTGGGAGAAGCACCCGCTCGTGGTCGGAGGACTGGGGCTGGCGGTCGTCTTTGTTCTGTTGATGCTGCGCCGACTGTTTCGCCCGCGTCGCCCCACGGGCACGGGGCCGGTCCAGACGACAGCGTAACGTCCGCGTGGCGCCGCGCCTGTTGATCGCGGCGAGCGCGCTCGGGTCGCGCAATTGACGGGCCCGACGCCGCCCCATAGGTTGCGGGCCTCATTCGATTTGCTACCGAAAATCCTCTTTTGCCGAAAGCCCGCCCCATGTCTCAAGCCGCTCTCGATCC
The DNA here is from genome assembly GCF_031157355.1 of Hyphomicrobium sp. LHD-15. Classification (GTDB taxonomy): domain Bacteria; phylum Pseudomonadota; class Alphaproteobacteria; order Rhizobiales; family Hyphomicrobiaceae; genus Hyphomicrobium_C. Next base: position 84,161 of record NZ_JAVIFT010000004.1, on the reverse strand, counting down.
GATCCTTTCCGCCGCGCTCGGCGACGCGAGAGCCTGGCCGTTCGAGGAGGCACGCCGTCTCATCAAGCGGCTCGAGAAGCAGAAGGCGGGATCCGACCGAACTGTGCTGTTCGAAACCGGCTATGGCCCTTCGGGTCTGCCGCACATCGGCACCTTTGGCGAGGTCGCGCGCACGACCATGGTTCGCCACGCCTTCGAGGCGTTGACCGGCGGCAAGATCAAGACGCGCCTGCTCTGCTTCTCCGACGACATGGACGGCATGCGCAAGATCCCCGAGAATGTGCCGGATCGCGCGTTTCTCGAGCCCTACCTTCAGATGCCGCTCACCTCGGTGCCCAATCCGTTCGGGGGCGACTATCCGAGCTTCGGCGACCACAACAACGCGATGCTGCGCCGTTTCCTCGACACCTTTGGCTTCGAGTACGAGTTCGCGAGCGCCACCGAGTATTACAAAGCCGGCCGCTTCGACGAGGTGCTGCTGCGCGCCGTCGAGCGCTACGACGCCATCATGAAGGTCATGCTGCCGACGCTTGGCGCCGAGCGGCAGGCGACCTACAGCCCGTTCCTGCCGATCTCGCCGATCAGCGGCCGCGTGCTCTACGTCCCGATGAAGGAAGTCGACGCCAAGGCCGGCACGATCACCTTCGCCGACGAGGATGGCCGCGACGTCACGCTTCCCGTCACCGGCGGTCGCGTAAAGCTGCAGTGGAAGCCTGATTTCGGCATGCGGTGGGCCGCGCTCGGCGTCGATTTCGAGATGTTCGGCAAAGACCACCAGACCAACGCGCCGATCTACGACAAGATTTGCGAAATCCTGGGCGGGACCGCGCCTGAGCACTATGTCTACGAGCTGTTTCTCGATGAGAACGGCGAGAAGATCTCGAAGTCGAAGGGCAACGGCCTCACCATCGACGAATGGCTGACCTACGCGTCGCCCGAGAGCCTCGCGCTCTTCATGTTCCAGAAGCCGAGAAGCGCGAAGAAGCTCTACTTCGACGTCATCCCGCGTGCCGTAGACGAGTACCTGCAGTTGCTCGCCGGCTATCCCCGGCAGGACGGCAAAACCAAGCTCGACAACGCCGTCTGGCACATTCACGGCGGCAATCCGCCGGCCGCCGAGCTCCCGGTCACGTTTGCGCTGTTGCTCAATCTCGTGGCGGCCTCGAACGCCGAGGACAAGTCCGTGCTGTGGGGGTTCATCAAGCGCCACTTCCCGGGAACAAGCCCGGAAGCCTCCCCGCTTCTCGATCAGCTCGCGGGCTATGCGGTTCGCTACTACACGGATTTCGTGAAGACGAAGAAGCGCCACCGCGCCGCCGACGAAGAGGAACGCGCAGCGCTCGAAGCGCTCTCGGCTGCGTTGGCCAAGGCTCCGCCGAATGCCACCGCCGAGGACCTGCAGACGATCATCTACGACGTGGGGCGCGCCGTTCCGCGCTACCAGGATTTCGCTGCCAAAGGCGCGACACCGGAACGTCCCGGCGTCTCGAACGCCTGGTTCAACAGCATCTATGAGATCCTGCTGGGTGAGAGCAAGGGCCCGCGCTTCGGCTCGTTCATCGCGCTGTACGGTATCCCCGAGACCCGCGCGCTGATCGCGTCGGCCCTCAAGGGCGAGCTGCTCGCCAAGGACGCCGCGCCAGCCTAGACCATGATCGCTTCGGACCCTATCAGTCCGAAGCGTGAATCATCGGTCTCACGAAAGACCACCATGATCTCTTCGGGCCAGCGCGCTCCGATCGTCGCGGCCCCTATCGGGCGCGGCGTGAATCGGCAGCGCCGGAAAAGTCCGAAGCGTGAATCATCGGTCTCACGAAAGACCACCATGATCGCGATTCAAGCGAAACTGGGCTGTCTCTAGACCTTGATATCCCAGTCCTTGAACAGAAGCGCGATCAGCTCCTCGGTTCGTTCGAGGATGCGCGCTGGTGTCCAGCTCTCGGCTTCCGCCAGCTTCTGCGAAAGCACGTACTGTGACCGCGCGAAAATGGGGCGCTTGTCCGCCCAGTCGATGGTATCCGCCCTCTGATTGTCTTCGGGCGAAAGCAGCGTGAGGTTGCCGAGCCGGTGCGAGTAGTCGCGCACCGAACGCGCCGACGGAAAATGCGTGCGCCAGCCACTTTTCGGCGCAAACCCGCGCGGCAGCACATGCTCGATGGTGAGCGTCGTGCGCTCGATCGGCCCCGGATCCTGCCCCAGCGAAAGGCTGACCCGCCGCAACACACGGCCGCTGTAGTGCTTGGCGTCGAACGTCGGGCTGCGCAGGTTTGAGGCCGCGGCGTCCCGCAGCGCATTGGTGATTTCGAGCTCGCGCATCTTCGCGGGCGAGACGGTGCGGTCGATCTCGCCAAGCAGCTGGAGGATGCGATTGCTCTGCTTCGTCGGATCGAAGCCTGCGATCTTCATCATCCAGATGAGCCGTTCGAGCTTGCGGAAGAACAGCAGCGTTTCGTCGGGATCTTGGTTGCGCTCGAACCAGAGAAGCGCCGCCGGCACCCACAGTTGCGGATCAATCCACTTGAGACGCTCCGACACGGCCGGTAATGGCCGTCCATCGCGGCCCTCGCTGGATTTGCGCAGCATCGCAAGCCGCTCTGCGGCGGGCTTGAACTGATTTTCGAGGAACGAAAGCCCCGCCCCGGGCGAGTTGAACTTGTAGCCTTCCGCGAGGTCGATCTCGATCGGCTTGCCGCTGCTGCGACGGCGCTTGAGGGTGCGCAGGTGTCCGAGCAACGCATGCATGTCGGCAGCGCCGAGAAGCGCTTCGCAGGATTCCCACACCTTCTGGCAGGCCGCGCGCTCGCCTGGTGGCACGATGGCGATGAGGCTGAATTTGGCCCGATCCGATTTGCTGAAGTCGACGCGCGTCTCTTCCTCGGTCCTGAGGAACGACCACGCCTCCTCGTCGTCCTCGACCGAGGCGACGATCACACAGCACCGTTCGGAAAGGTAGGTCACGAGCGCGTGGCGCACTTCCGGCGGGTAGTCGGCGCCGGAAAGCTCGGTCCGTAGGTAGTTGCGGTTCTCGATGACGTTGCGCTCGGTCTCAGAAAGGAGGTCGAGATCGTCCTCGGGCTCGACCGCAGTGGCGCCGGGTGTCTGCACGAAGCGCTCGCAGGAAAGCGCCATCGCATCCTGCGGTTTCAGCCGCACGCTGTTGCCCCGGACGAAGTCGTTGAGCCGGATCTGCAGCGCGGGATTGCTTTCGAGATCGCGCAACACGGCAAACAACAAAGTCAGCGACATGACGCGCTGATGGCCGTCCACGAGGGCGGTTTCCGGCTGCCCCTGCTTTTTCGCGACCATGAGCTTGCCGAGGAAGTACCCCCGCTTGCCGTCGCTCGCACGCATCGCTTGCGTGATATCCGACAGAAGTCGCCCGATCTCCGCGGTCTGCCACGCATAGGCCCGCTGAAAATACGGAAGCCTGAACTCGTAGACATCGGAAAAAAGCTCTTTGAGCGGTACGACCTTTACGGAAATAACCTCGTGCACGCCAGAACGTCCTTCGCCTTCCACCCTAGTCGACACACGGCTTTCCGTTCCGCGACCTTCGTCGCGAGCAAGACTTCAATATGTCCGTCGGATTGCCTCGGAAAATGTAATCGGGGTTGCGCAACACCCCACAAGCCCGTGCTATGAAGCCCCGCTCGTTTCGGCCACTTGATCCCCCACGAGCGAGTTATAACGAAGCCACGCTCGGAGGACGAGCGTCTAAGTGTAGCGGAAGCGAACGCGAGCGAGAAGAAGCTCGCGCCGGTCGCGCGCCTCGATTACAGGCAGTGAGTGAAACAGGTCACACGAGCAAGCCGCATGATTTTCAAGATTGTCGGTCGAGACGCATGGGCCTCTGCGTGCCAGGAAGGAATTTATCGTGGTTCGCCCGACGATCTTCGCGATGGCTTCATTCATTTCTCCGCGCCCGCGCAGCTGAGGGGCACGGCCGCGAAGCATTTTCACGGGCAAGCGGATCTCGTTCTCGTTGCTTTCGACGAGAAACTTTTCGGCAACGCGCTCCTGTGGGAGCCTTCGCGTGGCGGGGATCTATTCCCGCATCTTTACGGAACGGTGTCCACCAAGGTTGCCATTTGGGAGAAACCGCTGCCCCTCGGAGCAGACGGCGTTCCTCAGATACCGGAGGATATCGCTCCATGATGTCCGCGCTGTCCGGTCTCGCCCGCCCGTTCCTTCTCAAGCTCGATCCTGAGGTTGCGCATGAGCTGACGCTGCGCGCGCTCGAGCTGGGCGCCTACCCGCGCTGTGCCGCGGCGCAAAGCCAGGCCCTCGCGGTCTCGCTGTGGGGAGAGAGCTTTCCGAACCCGCTCGGCATCGCCGCCGGTTTCGACAAGGACGCGCGCGTCCCGGATGCGATCCTGGGGTTGGGTTTTGGCTTTGCCGAGATCGGCACCACCACGCCGCGTCCACAAGGAGGCAATCCCGCACCACGGGTGTTCAGGCTTGTCCGCGAGCGCGCCGTCATCAACCGGCTCGGCTTCAACAACGAGGGCCACGCGACCGCGTTGCGCCGCCTTACCGCACGGCCGCGCCGCGGCGTCGTCGGCGTCAACATCGGAGCCAACAAGGAAAGCTCTGACCGCGCCGCTGATTACGTTGCCGGGATCGAGGCCTTCTATGAGGTCGCGAGCTATTTCACCGTGAACATCTCGTCGCCGAACACACCCGGACTGCGAGATCTCCAGGCGCCTGCCGCGCTCGGCGAGCTCTTGGCTCGCGTGATGGCGGCTCGGGCGACGAAAGTCGCGGCCGGTGCGCCGCGCAGGCCCATCGTCGTCAAGATCGCGCCCGATCTCGCCGAGGACGATATCGAGCCGGTCGTCGCGGCGCTCGTCGCGAGCGGCGTCGACGGTATCGCGGTCTCGAACACGACGCTCGCCCGCACCGGCCTGGTAGATCCGGTGGCCAAGGAAGCCGGTGGCCTCTCGGGCAGCCCCTTGTTTCACCGCGCGACGGTCGTGCTGGCCCGCGTCTATCGGGCGACGGACGGGAAAATTCCGCTGATCGGCATTGGCGGCATCGACAGTCCCGAGGCTGCGCTCGCGAAAATCGAGGCCGGCGCCAGCTTGCTCCAGCTCTACACGGGGTTGATCTATGAAGGCCCGGGCCTTATCGGCCGCATCAAGGCCCACTTGTCCGAAGCCTGCGCCAAGCGCGGCGTCGCGTCGATCACTGAGCTGACCGGAACCCGTGCCGCCGAATGGGCCGCGAAGCCGCTTTCGTAGCGGCTACTCGGCCTTCGAGCGGGCCGCCCCGACCACGCGCGCAATGAGCCAGATCGGGATCACGACCAGCGCGCCGAGCAGCATGTACTCGATCACCCACTCGATGGCGCCGAACCCGAGATCGTAGAGGTTCCGCAACAGCTCGTTGATCCGCTGGAAGAAATTCCGGAGATCGATGCCGAGCGCCTTCATCACGATGCCGACGACGATCGAGATCAGGGCGAGGCGGAGGATTACCCCGAGCGGGTTTCCGCCAAATATCGTGTTACGGTCCATTGGGCGTTCCATAGACGTGGAGCAGGAGGGCCGAAGCCGTTTCGATCGTGGGATGAAACCAGCGAGCCGGCTCACCATCTAGCACAGGGAACGGCGGGAGCGAAGGAAGTCTCAGCGCGTGAGCGGCGTATCGCAAAAGGCCAGGAGCCGGCCAAAGGGCCCGCCGGTTCGGGCCGCCAAGCCCGCGAACGCGCCGGCCGTGCTCCCGGATCAATTCAAGCAGTGGTTCGCCCGCCGCGGATGGCGCCCCCGCGACCACCAGCTCGCCCTGGTTGAGAAATCGCAAGCCCGCCGCTCCACGCTGCTGATCGCCCCGACCGGCGCCGGCAAGACGCTGGCCGGGTTCCTGCCGAGCCTGATCGCCCTCGCGGGTGCCCCGCGCCGCAACAGCATGGGCGCAGGCTTGCGCACCCTCTACATCTCGCCGCTGAAGGCGCTGGCCGAGGACATCTCCCGCAATCTCGTCGCGCCGGTGTCCGAAATGGGCCTCAAGGTCTCGATCGAGACCCGCACGGGAGATACATCGGTCGCGCGCCGGGCCCGCCAGCGGGTGAAGCCCCCGCAGATCCTGCTGACCACGCCCGAGCAAGTCGCGCTGATGCTGTCGAGCGCCGACGCCGGCTATCTCTTCGGCGACCTCGACACGATCATCCTCGACGAGCTGCATGCGCTTGCCCCCTCGAAGCGGGGAGACCTGCTGTCGCTCGGCCTGGCGCGGCTCGCCACGTTGGCGCCCGGCCATATCAAGATCGGCCTGTCGGCGACCGTCGCACACCCGTCGGAGCTTCTGAGCTATCTCGTGCCCCAGACCGCGCCTGACCTGATGCGGTCGATGGCGGATCTCGTCGTCGCCAAAGGCGGTGCCGATCCCGACATCGAAATCCTGGAGATCGACGAGCCGGTGCCCTGGGGCGGCCACTCCGCCCTCTATGCGATGGCCGACATCTACCGCGCCATCCAGAGCCATCGCACGACGCTGGTGTTCGTCAACACCCGCATGCAGGCCGAGCTGGTGTTCCAGGAGTTGTGGCGCCTGAACGAAGCCAATCTGCCGATTGCGCTCCATCACGGCTCACTCGACAAGGCGCGCCGGACCAAGGTGGAAGCCGCCATGAGTGAGGGCAAGCTCCGCGCCGTGGTCGCAACCTCCACGCTCGATCTCGGCATCGATTGGGGCGACGTTGATCTTGTCGTCAACGTCGGCGCGCCGAAGGGGGCCTCTCGCTTGGCTCAGCGCATCGGTCGCGCCAACCATCGCCTCGACGAACCGTCCGCGGCACTTCTCGTGCCCGCCAATCGGTTCGAGGTTCTCGAATGCCGCGCTGCGCTTGAGGCCGCCAAGGCTGGCGAGCAGGACACGGTGATTGCCCGTTCGGGCGCGCTGGACGTTTTGGCCCAGCACGTTCTTGGCATGGCCTGCCACGGACCGTTTCAACCCGATGCGTTGTTCGAGGAAGTCCGCTCCGCCGCGCCCTACGCAGGCCTCACCCGCGCCCGCTTCGATCGTGTGGTCGATTTCGTGGCGACAGGCGGCTACGCGCTCAAGACCTACGAGCGCTTCGCGAAGCTCCGCCCTACCGACGATGGCCGCCTGCGTCTCTCCCACCCATCGCTCATCCGGCAGTACCGCATGAACGCCGGCACCATCGTCGAAGCCCCGATGATCAAGGTCCGCCTCGTCGGCCGCCGCCGCGCGACAGCCTCCGGGAAGTCTGGCGCGGCTCGTCCGTTGATGGGCGGGCGCGTGCTGGGTGAGGTCGAGGAGTACTTCATTGAGCAGCTCTCGCCCGGCATGACGTTCGTGTTCGCCGGAGAGATCCTCCGCTTTGAAGGGATTTCCGAGACCGAGGCCTATGTCACACGTGCGCCCGGTGCCGACGCCATGATCCCGAGCTATGCGGGCGGCAAGTTTCCGCTCTCGACCCATCTGGCCAAGCGTGTCCGCGCCATGCTGGCCGACAGCGAGCAATGGGCCGGTCTGCCGCTGCCTGTCGCCGAATGGCTCGGCCTTCAGAACGAGCGGTCGCAGCTTCCCGGCGTGAACGACGTGCTGATCGAGACGTTCCCGCGCGGCTCCCGTCATTTCATGGTCGCCTATCCGTTCGAGGGCCGTCTCGCCCATCAGACGCTCGGCATGCTGCTGACGCGCAGATTGGAGCGCGATGGCGCCCGTCCGCTCGGTTTCGTCGCCAACGACTATGGCCTCGCCGTCTGGGGCCTTGGCGATCTTTCGCAGCGCATTGCGGACGGAAGTCTCGATCTCGATCAACTGTTTGCGGAGGATATGCTGGGCGACGACCTCGAAGCCTGGCTCGCCGAAAGTAGTTTGATGCGCCGCACCTTCCGCAATGTGGCGGTGATTGCCGGATTGATCGAGCGGCGCCATCCGGGCCTCGAAAAGAGTGGCCGCCAGGTCACGATGTCGACCGATCTCGTCTACAACGTGCTGAGGCGCCATGATCCGGGCCACATTCTGCTGGAAGCCGCCCGTGAGGACGCGGCCACGGGTTTGCTGGATATTGCTCGTCTTGGTCAATTCCTGGCGCGCATCCGGGGACGAATCAGGCATCAAGTTTTGGATCGCGTTTCGCCGCTGGCCGTGCCGATCCTGATCGAGATCGGCGTTGAGCCGGTTGCACGCCTGGCGCGGGAAGATCTTCTGCGGGAAGCGGCCCAGGAGCTGATCGCCGAAGCGACGCGGAAGTCGGGCTGATGTCGGGCGTGTTTGTGGGACTGCTGCGGGGAAACGAGACGTGAGAAACACAGCGCCATTGCTTGAGCTGAAGCCCGAGCGCCTCGACGTCGGCGAATTCAGCCAGCAGCCGGTCTCGATATCCGGTCGCGCCTTCGTGGCCGATGTGTCCGGCGCGCTCTATTGGCCGGCCGAGGATGTGCTGATCGTCGCCGATCTGCATCTCGAGAAGGGCTCGGCGTTCGCATCGCGCGGCATCCTGCTGCCGCCCTATGATACCGCCGCCACCCTCGAACGCCTCGCCGCCACGCTCGATGCCTATCAGGCGTCCACCGTCATCTGCCTGGGCGACAGCTTCCACGACCGCAACGCCGCCGACCGCATGACCGCCGAGGATCGCGGGACGCTGTCGATCCTGCAGGAAGACCGCGACTGGCTCTGGCTCAACGGCAACCATGATCCTGTGATCGATGCGCGCTTCGGCGGAGAGGTTCGCAGCGAGATCACCGTTTCCGACATCACCTTCCGCCACGAGCCCACGGCAAGTCCCGTCACGCACGAGATCGCCGGACATCTGCATCCGGCCGCGCGCGTCTCGTTCCATGGCCACGTCATTCGCCGCCCGTGTTTCGTCGGCAACGGCAACCGTCTCGTTCTGCCGGCTTTCGGCACTTACGCAGGTGGATTGAACGTGCTCGACGAGGCGTTCGCGCCGCTCTTCGGCAACGACGGCTTGTCGGTGTTCGTGCTTGGCCAGGAAGGCCTTTATCCCATCGCTCCCCGCCTCCTCAAAGAGGACTAAGCGGTATCCCGGCGCCGGAACGCCGCCGACGCGAGCAGCCCCGCGACCACCGCCAGCAGCACGGCGAAAAATCCGTAGAGCACCGGTTGCTTCATCGCGAACCGGTAGAGCCACAGCTCCACACCCTCGCGTTCGAGCCGCACCCGGGATTGGAACGAGCTTAGAAGGTCCCCCTCGCGGAACAGGTAGACACGCGCCGTGAGCGGCCCGACCGGTACGTTCGCCGGCAGCGAGATCGCGGCTCGGAACAGGCTCTTGCCGATGAAGATGACGGCATAGTCGGCTTTGATAAAGACGCCTTCCTTCTGCTTCAGCCGGATCACGGCATCCTTGTAGGTTTTGAGTTCCGCCGGTTCGATCTCGAGCACGGATTGCGCGGCTGGCGCCAAGCGCGCGAAGTCGAGGCCAATGGCATGTCTTTGCAGCAGCGGTTCGTCGGCGATCTCCTCGATCGGACGCGTCGAGGCGATGGCGTAATAGCTGGGCGCGCTTTCGTACGCGACGCTTTCCGTATTCACCCAGAGCCCGGCGACGTTTGATTTGCGCCGAGCGAGCAAGGGAGTCGGCATGCCTTCGAGCACGACGATGACATCGTAGTATCCCGCCTCCGCGCTCGGCTGGCGGCTGTTGACCACCGATCCGAACACGACGATCTCGGTGCCGGTGAATGCCGACGTGACGGCGATCGTCCGCGTCGAAACGTCGGCTTCGACCACCTCTTTGGGCTGTTGATCGGCTTTCGCCGGCAGCCGCTCGTCTTTCTTCTTGCGCTGGGCGAACTTGCGAAGCGGGTCCCGCCAGTCCGATGGTGTGGGGCTTGCTTTGCCCGGTTGGGCCTGGCCGCCGGTTTCTGCCTTCCCCGTTCCCTGAGCGACCGCATCGCTTGCCGGCAATCCGGCCCATAGCGCAGCCATGAGGCCCGCCCCAATCAGGCATGCCAGAGGCCGACGGAAGGTGAGGGAACGCACGCGCTTCATCACGGCACCCCGAACGTTTTCGAGATGCTGAACAGCTCGGACGGCGTCACGACGAGATCCCAGCCGATCCGGAAGCAGACCAACAGCACGAGCGCCGCCAGCAGCAGGCGCAGTTGCTCGCCCTTGAGCCGCGCGCCGGCCGCGGCGCCGTACTGCGCGCCGATCACGCCGCTGACGATCAGGATGAGGCCGAGCACCACGTCGACGCTGTAGTTTTCCGAGGCCTGCATGACGGTGGTCACCGCCGAAACGAACACCGTCTGGAACAGCGAGGTGCCGACCACCACGTTGGTCGGCACACGCAGGAGATAGATCATGGCCGGCACCATGATGAAACCGCCGCCCGCGCCCATGATGGCGCCGAGAAACCCGACGAAGGCGCCGATCATCAGCGGCGGAATTGCGCTGATATAGAGCTTCGAGCGGTGAAACCGCATCTTGAGCGGCAGCCTATGGATCCAGTTGTGCTGGCCCGACTGGCGGAGCGCGCGCGAGGTGCCGCTGCGCGTGCGTTGGATCGCGTGGATGCTCTCAATCAGCATCAGCGTGCCGATGACGCCGAGGAACGTCACATAGGCGAGCGCGATGAACAGGTCGAACTGTCCGGCGAGGTTCAAGATGCGCACCATCTTGACGCCGATGACCGATCCGACGATGCCGCCGATCAGCAGCACGGCGCCGAGTTTGATGTCGACATTGTTCCGTCGGTATTGCGCCATCGCGCCGGAAACCGACGAAGCCACCACTTGCGCCGCGCCGGTGCCGACGGCCACGGCTGAGGGGATGCCCGAAAAGATCAGGAGCGGCGTCATCAGGAAGCCGCCGCCGACGCCGAACAGGCCCGACAGGAAGCCCACGGCCGCGCCCATGCCGAGAAACAACAGCACATTGACGGACATCTCGGCGATCGGCAGGTAGATGTGCATGCGGAGAGTATTTTGTGCCGGTGTCGCGCGGGGCGGGCCTCGGTGCCGCCTCCCGTCCCGTGGGCGTCGTCGATTACGAACGTCGTGCACGGCCCGGGAGCGAGAGCGGCGCGAGGGCGAATGTGGCCCTCGCAAGTTTTATCGTATTGAACCTTTGCCGGGAGTACCAGTGCCGCTTCGCCGAAGCTGGCCCGCGCAGGGCGCGCATTTCCCGGCAAAGATGAGCGCGTGCGCCGGGACGCGTGCGAATTCTAGCCGTTCGTGTCGTTATTGACGCGCTTCTTCCAGTCCTCGCCAGCGGCGCGGGCATCGTTGGCCAGCGGAATGAGCGGTTGCGCCTTGAAAGCGGCAACCTGGTTTTCGCCGTCCTTGAGATCTCCGGCGGCCAGCGCGCCCTTGAGCGCATCGCGCCTTGCCAGTGCGTCCATGTCACCGTTCTGTGCCGCGAGCGCATACCACTTGTAGGCGGCCACGCGATCGACCTTGACGCCGAGCCCGTTCTCGAGAAGCACGCCGAGATTATATTGGCTGTCGGCAAGACCGTGCTCGGCAGCCTTGCTGAACCACGTGAGCGCGGTGGCATAGTCGGGTTCGCCGTTGTCGCCGCCTGCCGCGAGCACCGCGAGATTGTGCATGGACTTCACGTTGCCCTGCTCGGCGGCCCGGCTGTACCAGACGCGCGCCCGGCCGAGATCCTGCGAGACGCCAAGGCCGCGCTCGTAGAGCGTGCCGAGCCTGTACTGCGCCTGTGCGAAGCCCTTGGCAGCCGACCGCTGATACCAGCGAAGCGCATCCGCGAAGTTCTGCTTCGTGCCCTTGCCTTCCGCGAGACGAGCGGCGACTTCGAATTCAGCCGAGGCATCGCCATTGGCGGCCGCGAGACGCAGCGAGAGCGGGCCGACGGTCGCGGGCGGCAGATCGAGCGCACTCGAGCGCGCCGAGCGATCACCGGCTTCGGCGGCCGCATCCGGCGGCGTGAAGGCGGCATCGATGCGCCCGCTCTTCTCGGGAAGCAACGCGTCGGGCGAGTGTCCTGCGGCGGCCGTTCCGAGCTTTCCGGAAAGGCTCGCGAGTATCTGCTGCTGGTAGATGTCGGCCACCACGTCGTCGGGAATCGATCCGGCAGGCTTTGCGATCGTCACGCCGCCGGGCGTGCTGGCCGGGGACGTCTCGCCCAGCGTCTCGACGACCGGCGGATCGAGCACGTCGTCCATGTATCCGAGCGGCAGGCCGGCGCCGCCGTTTGCGGCACCCTCCTTTTCGGGCGCCTTGGGGGCGGCCGGAACGAACTCCGCAAAGCTGTTCTCGTCCATGTCGAGCGCCGATCGCGGGCCGGGCGGCGGCGCATCGTGTGCCGCATTCGGATCTGCCGAGGCGGCCGGCTGAATGGTGATCGTCGGTGCCGCCGTCTGCGAGGCGTTCTTGCGATTGATCAGCAGGATGCCGCCGTTGATGGCGATGATCAGCGCGAGCACGCCGGCGAGCAGCTTCGACGAGGAGCCGAACAGGCGCCCGCTGGCGGCGCTCGGGCGCGGCTGAGGCGCAGCCATCGGCGAGCGTACGCTCTCGATGATCATGCGCGGCGTGATGTCGGAGGTGTCGGCGATGGCTTCCGCGCGGTTCGCGGCGGCCTTCATCTTGGCGCGGCGGGCGTCGGCGACGAAGTCGCGGCGCAGCCGGTCGACTGGCGAGTTGTCGTCGTCCTGGGCGGCTGGCGCATCCAGGGCGGGATCGGCCGACAACGCCGAGGGTAACGGAGGCGGGGATGCCATCTCGACGGAGCCGTAGTCGTGGAAATTCTCCGGCGCCACCACCTCGGCATGGGCGCGCGCGTTCTCGAAGGAAACATCCGCGTTGGTGTCCCGGTCGGCGTCTTGCGGAACGAACAGCTCCGCTTCCGCAGCCTGATCCTGCTCGGCCGGCCACGGGCGCGGCTGCAGCTCTTGCTGCTGCTCGATGGCGTCCATGCGATCGAGGATTCGCACCATGGCCTGCTGCAGCGTATCGAGCATGCCGAACGCCGTCTGTTCGTTCTGGCGCTGCTCGGTGATCGCGGATTCGAGCAGACCTTTGAGCTCGTCGTAGCGGTCAGACTGGGCGTTGACGCGTCCTGAGAGGCCGGTCATCAGCGTCGCCGCTTCGGTTTCCGCCTTGCGCTGGTTCATGATCGAGCTTTCGATCAGCGCGCGCAGCTCCTCGTGGCGCTTCGTGTCGGCCTCGGCGCGTGCGTCATCCTGCGTGAGGCGGGAATGCATTTCTTCCGCGGCCTTCATAGCCAGCGCTTCGAGATCGTGCGCAAAGCGGCTGTCGTACTCGAGCAGCTTGCCAATCCGCTCGTCCGAGACCTGGTCCATCACGCTGTGGACGTCTGCCTCGATGCCGTCGAGGCGCGAAACGTGCCGGTCTAGCTCGTCCAGCTTGTCGCCGAGATAATTGATGTGGGTCTCGATGAGCTTCAGCGCTTCGAGATCCGAGCGGCGCACCACGTCGTCGAGAATGGAACTGATATGCTGCTGGAACAGCTCGAGCCGCTCCTCGATCACGCGAATGGTGCTGCCGGGCTTGAGATCGGCCAGCGTGCGTTTGATCCGCTTCGTGACATCGAGAAACCCGGGGCCGAGCCAGTCCTGGTGCGCGCTCGAATTGGCGGGTCCTGAGGAAAGAACAGGGCGCGCGGCTGGGCGGCTTGCGGCGCGGGCGGCGTCCGCCTCGTAGTTCTGCATCAGTGCTTCGGCGCTGGCGGCATCCCATGGCTCGTCGCCCGCCTGGCCCTTGGACGAGGCAGAAGCCGCGTCGCGCTCGGCGGAAGTTTGCAGGTCGAGGGCGCGCAGCCGCTCGACGATCTGCGCGATGGTTTCGCCCTGGCGCCGCTGCGTATCTTCGATCTCGCGCGCAAGCTCGTGGATGGCGTCGCTGCGCGAACCGGCCGATCCGGCGAAGGCGTAAGCGCCCTGCCCGGTTGGCCATCTGTCCTGGTCTGAATGCAGCATTACGGTCCCCAACGGTCACAGCGCGGCGCCCATACCGGCCGCACCCTCGCGAAGGGGGTGAAAGAGGCGGCCGGGCCGCCCCGTCATGCCGGGCTGAAGCGCGTAGGAAGGGTCAGACGAGGCACGAACCAGAAACCCGAACTGTTGAAGGCTCTCAGCCCCCAGTAAATGTTCGGTTAAGTGCTGCTCTGAGGCCGGAAAACCGCCCTGAATCGCGCGTGAGGAGGCTGGCGCTCTCCGACGAAAGCGGCAGGAAGGCCCGACTGATTCGTTTTTGGCGAGGCCGCGCGAAGCGGACGCGGTCACAATCCGCTGCTATTCTGAGCTCAGATCCGCGCGCCTGTCAGGAGCGCGTGTGCCCTGTAAAGGATGGAGAATATCCGTGCGCAGTTCATCTCGTTTGGGCCGCAACGACGGCCGCCTCTGGCTCGCAGGCGCTCTTGCTGTCGGTCTGGCGTTTCCCGCCGTCGCCGCCGGCAACGATCCAGGCCGTTACACGATGTCTCCGGCGGAAGGAGGCGTCATCCGCCTCGACCGCGAAACCGGCGCCATGGCGTTCTGCACCGGCAAGGACGGCGACTGGACCTGCAAGGCCATGCCCGAAACCGAAAGCGCGCTGAAGAAGCGCGTCGAGGAGCTGGAAGGAGAAAAGCGGGCGCTGGAAGCTGAGAGGCAACTCCGCGACGCCCCGTTGGGCGGTCCGGCAGCCAAGGCGCCGGAAGGCGAGCCCCCGGTTGCGGACGCCGCACCTCCGTCTCCGCCGGGCGATCTTCCGGTGCCGAACGAGAAGGACGTCGACAAGCTGTTCGATTACGTCGAGGGCATGGTCAAGAAGTTCAAGGAACGCATCGACCGCCTGGAGAAAGAGGCCAAGAAGGAGCCGGGGATGCCGCTTTAAAGTGCTTCCGGAAAAGTGGGAACCGGTTTTCCGATAAGAAGCACGAGAAAACGAAACCTAGAGCCGTTCCGCGATTCCACCAAAATCGGAACGGCTCTGTGGCGGCGTTCCTGCTCGGCAGGGCCGAGCAGGAAGGTTAGGCCGCTGTCGGCTGAACCCGGGGCGATGCCCTGACCTCTCCTCCCCGCGGCTTGAGGCGAAACAGCGCCGGCCGCGTGAACAGGAAGCCAGCCCACGTTCCCTTGACGGCCCATTGCAGGACGAGTGCGCCAACGATGCCGGCCGCAGCCGATGCGAGCGCGATGGCCGTCGCCGCCTCGCCGCCGGAAAGCTTGAGCAGGACGATCCTGACCGGTCCCATGAAAACGGTGAACGCGAGATAGACCGCGATCGAGTTCCGGCCGCAGTAGGCGAGCACGTCTCCGGCCGCGCGATGCGTGATGAGCACGCTGAAGGCGATGACCGCGGCAATGCCGACATAGGAGAAGATCAGGTCGGGGCCGTGCGTGAGCGCAACGCCTGAATTGACCCCGAGCGCGTTGAAGCCGGCCCACGCGGTCAGCCCAGCCACGAGCGGGATGGCGGGCACGTCCTTGAGCCGATCCACGAACGCAAGCACGACAGGCGCCAGCGCATAGCCCGAATAGAAGAACACGAAGCGGTTCGAGAACTCGTCGACGATGAACACGCCGCTCGCGGGCGCGAACACGTGCAGCGCAGCCGCGACCGCGAGCACGATCCACTTCGGCACCGGCTCCAGAAGCTTGGCGACGACGAAATAGATCATCAAGAGATAGATGAACCACAGCGTTCCGAACGGCACCAGGAAGCTCGTGAGATAATCTGCGAGCGTCGCCGCCGCACCGCTCTCGGCCACCATGCCCGGCGCCTTGAGCGCGAACTGGATCGTCAGCCAGAGCACATAGAAATAGGCGAAGTGCACGACCTTGGTATCGAGGTAGCTGCGCCACGGACGGTCGATGCGTGCGGCGAGGAACAGGCCGGAGATCAGGAAGAAGTCCGGCATGCGGAACGGCCGCGCCCATTCGATGAAGCCGTGCAGGCCGGTTTCGGCGCCGGTGGCTTTCTCGACCCCGAGCGTCGCGTGCATCAGCACCACGAGCACGATGCAGAGCCCCTTCGCGACATCGACCCACGCGAGGCGGGCTTCGGGGCTTTTCTCCAGACGTGTCATTCTTCGCCTCTTCGATGGGGCACGGGCGTGCCGCGACAGCACACGCCCGCTCTTCGATGAGGAGCGAAGCCGGACGTGCCCGTCCCGCGGAGGCTAATCCTGAGATCTCTAGAAAATGAGCCTATAGCGGACGAAATCGTCAGCCAGCGTAAAGCGATCGTAAACGCTGCGCGCGGCGGCGTTCGCCCCCTGCGTATGCCAGTAAAGGCGCGACCAGCCCTTCGACTTGGCGGTCGCGACGAGGTCCCGGATCAGGGCCTCCCCGATCCCGCGGCCCCGATGCTCGGGCGCGACGAACAGATCCTCGAGGTAGCAGATAGGATCGGCCGTCCAGGTCCCGGAATGCAGCACTGACAGGCTGAAGCCGCACACGTTGCCGCTGGTCTCGGCGACGCGGCAATAGAAGCCGTCCTGCCGCCGGATGAGCCGCTCCCAGGTTTTGGCGGTCACCTCTTCGGCCAGGTCAGACTCGTAGAACGCGAGATAGCCGGCCCAAAGCTGGCGCCAAGAGGATTCATCGCTTGGGAAAGCGTCTCGAATTATCACGGTATGACAAGATCCTAGGGGGTGGAGACCGGAGTGTTGCCGATCCGTACCCGCCTGGCTAGTCCAGGTTGCGAAATATGGTCTACGCGCAAAAAAGAAGCGCGACGGCCGCTGGAAGCGGCCGCCGCGCTAAAGACCGAAAGTCGAACGATATCAGATGATATCGATCTCGGCCGGCAGGTACGAGGTGACCTCGAGGCCAACTTCCTGCTCGCGAACCGAGGGCTTCATCCAAGTCTTCATGGGTAGTTCCTCCTTTTAAGAGCGCGAAACGAATAAGCTTCGCACGCTCTATAAGTAGGCAGCTGCCCCATCTATTACCAATTGTATTTTCATTTGCGTTCTATCAGCGGGGCTGATGCTACGGTGTAGCATTTTCGGGGTTCGAAAAGCCCACAAAAACCTCAACGGCCGAAAGCGAAATAGCACGGCGTCGGAAGCCTTGGAAAGGCAATGATACGTTGCTTAAGCCGGTGTGGGTCTCGCCGAAGCGGCGATCGCAGGCGCGCCTCGATGCAGCATTTGTATCAGTAAAATCGCTATGATTTGCGCATCCGATGGCGTCGAGCCGGAAGCCGGAGGAGCATCTACCTAGGGGCAGGCGATGTGCGTGGCGGACGAGTTCCTGCGCTCTGCTCCCGCGTCTGGCAGAGGCGTCTCGCGCATCAAAGAAGGCGCGCGATAAAGCCAGTGCGAAACCGGCTATTCCATAATTGGAAACGATTAGAGTTGGCGTCAGAAAAGCACGAGATCGTGAAGACGGATCGGCGATTCAAATGCACAAAATAAAGACGGCGGCCGCTTTGGCGACCGCCGTCCGAATTCGACAAAAGCCGATCGACTTAGATGAGGTCGATCTCAGCCGGCAGATACGAGGTAACCTCGAGGCCGACTTCCTGCTCGCGAACCGAAGGCTTCATCCAGGTCTTCATGGTATTCCTCCTTGGAATGTTCAGGTGACCAGCGGGCCGCCAGCCCAACTAGTTCTGATGGGTATATAGTCGCAGGCCTCGATAACGGCAAATCGCAAGTGCGTGATCTGCACATCAGGCAATTTTATCGGCACGCAAAGCTCAGCTTATCGCGACAAGATCGAAAAATATTGAATGATATCAATTAGAAAATTCGCACGCTTGGCTCGCCGCGACGCGCCTTATGCGTAAGACCATGCAACTCCGGCGGCCGGCAGGGCGAGCAGCACCAAAGTATGCGCGACCCGAGGGGCACGATTGAGCCAGGCGAGCAGCAGTCCCGGCAGCGTGAACAGGATCAAAGGCACGGCGATCACCGCCGTCATGCCCTCGCCGATCTCGGACCCGAGGGGATCGCTTGATTGCAGCATGAGGTGGACGAACAGCACGAAAAGGATGATCTCGACACTGCCGATGACGAGGGTTGCGAGCCGCAACAACGCCCCCGAGTGAGGCTGCTCCTCGTTGTCGGTGTCATAGGTCATGCACGAACCCTCGAAGCCTCGATCTTTGCGCACCCCTGAAAAGGGCACGCTGAGTTGGCCGCCCTGGCTCTACTGCGATCTATGGGCCCGGCAGATCAAATTCGGATAGCTGGTCGTCGGGCCGCGCCCGATGTGGTTCCGCGCCGCACCTCAGGACTCGCTAGCCGGGCGCCGGCCCCCGTTCTTCATCGAAATCCGCCGCGAGCGCCGCTTCGAGCGCCTTCAGGTCGTCGGGAATCGGCAGACCGTAAGCCTTGAGCTCGTTGAGCCGTTCTGTGAGCTGAAGGTAAAGCTCGTGCGCGTCTTCCGGCTCGTTTTGCATCCGCGTGAGCAGAAGCCCAATTTCCGCTTTCACATCGTCGAAGGCCATGGGGTCATCTCCTAGAGCATGTTCGAGAGAGCGAGCGTCTGTCGTGTCTTGCTCAGATAGGAACGCGCGACGCCCGCCCCAAGATCCGGGATCGCCGGTAGGGCCTCGCCGCTTATGCCGCTAATGATGAATAGACATTGCCCTTAGTCCTTGAGGTTGGTCATAGGGTTGGCCAATTTTGCGTGCCTAGTTTCCAACATGGCTGGGGGGCGGCCATCGGAAAAGGGGTGAGATCGAGAAACGAGAGCCTGGGGGACCGATGAAAAATCCGCACAAAGCCGGCCCGGCCACGGTCGCGCTGATGGTTTGCATTTCGGCGAGCATTTTCGCTGGCGCCGCGAGCGCGGAAGATCAGCCGCAGTATTTTTCCGTGACCGGCGTCGCAGCCGACGACAAGCTGCACATGCGCGACGTCCCGCACGGCGACAGCAAGATCCTCTCGGACATCCCGCCGAAGGCGCGCGGGCTCAAAGGCCTCGGGTGCATGAAGCCGCAGCCGAGCCTCGACCGCTGGATGGAAATGACCGAGGACGAGCGCAAGAACGCCAAGCTCGAATGGTGCCGCATCGAGTACAACGGCCGCCAAGGCTGGGTCGCCGGACGTTTCTTGAAGCCGCAAAACTGACGCGCCCGACTTCGGGCGCGTCGCGCGTTTTCAAAAGCCAACGCCGCGCTCACGCGTGTCTTCCACTGCATCAATGATTGAACCGCTGCTTGCGCGCCTCGCACATCCGCTGTGGCTTCTCTACCTCTCGGCCTGCCACCTGTCTCCGAAGTGTGCTAGCGTCCCCGATGTGTGCGGGATGAACCGGGGATGGGCGGAAAGCGTTGAGCGAGAGCTGCGTGTGAACGGCAGGCTCTCCGGCTTGGTGGGGTAGTGGTGATGCGTTTTGATCTTGAGGCCCTTCGGCAGTTTCTTTCAGCCAATATCTCATCGAGCGTTGGCGCGGTTGCCGCTGCGGGCGGCGCTGCTCTTGCCCTGCTGACGGTTGCTTATGTCGCCTGGCCCGGCTCGCAAGAGGTGCCGGCCGATGCTGTCGTCGTGACCGGCCCGGTGTTTACGCCCGTCGCGATGACGCCGACGGCGCCCGCGCCGATGCCGGCTTCGCGTCCAACCGCGCCGAGCGAGCCCGCTCTCTCCGAAACGCGCTTCAACGACGAGCTGAACGTGACGCGCGCCGTCCAGCGCCAACTGAAGCGTGCCGGCTGCTACGACGGACCGGTCAACGGCATCTGGAACGCGCAGACCCGCCGCGGCATGGGCACATTCACCGATCGCGTGAATGCCCGCCTGCCCGTCGATCGCGCCGATCCGGTTTTGCTGGTGCTGCTCGAAACGCATAATACGACGACGTGTGCGGCAGGCGCGCCGGTAAAGGCCGATGAGCGCCGTGCGGAAGTCGCGAGCATCGACGACCGCCGCCCTGACGAAAGGCGCGAGGCACGCGTCACGGACGTGGCGCAGGAAACTCCCGAAGCGTCGCCGCCGCGCGCCGAGGATCTGGGCTACTCTGCCGAGGCTCAGCGCGCGCCGAACCCGATGGCGTCGGTACAGACCGCGTCGACCGAGCGCGATACTGAAACTTCAGGGCTTGGTGCGGGCGAGACGGGGGCTCTTGCCGCTGCGGGGACGGCCGCTGCCGGCGCTGCTGTTGCGCCGCGCGAGCGTGCTTCGCCTCCTGAGCGTCGCCGCACCGCGCGCAAGTACAAGAAGCAGCCCAATCTCGCCAAGTCCGTCTCGAAGGGCTTTAAGTCCCTCCAGCGCAGCCTCAACAAGCTGTTCTAGGCAGGACGGGCGCTCGGACGCAGCGATCCCGTACGCGAGTTGGGTGCGTGATCGTCCCCACATCGTCATTCCGGCGTGGACGCAGCGATCCCCCACGCGAGTTGGATGCACGATCATTCCCACATTGTCATCCCGGCGTAGGCCGGGATCCAGTCACGTCTAAGAGAAGTCGCCCCGGCCTCTCACTGTCATCCTAGGCCTTGTGCCTAGGATCCAGGCCTCAACGAGTGGCCGTTTGCTGATGCGGAGCATCGCTCCGCGATGACAGCGGCCGTCCACGCACTCGCCATGTCGTTAGCGCACCCATTCTGAAGCGTTTGGGCTTACCGATCTACTGCTCATGGCCGAAGCGTTGAGCGTGATGCTTCAACCAATCCACAAACGGTTTGATCCAGCCAAAGCTGGGTCCGCCAGCATCCGCCAGAGCCTTTATGAGAATTCCATTCTGCAGCACAAAGGCTTGTGCAGCAGCGACCGCCTGACCGCCCGTTCCAACGATGGCGTCCACAGTCGCAGCGCCTCCGGCCACCACCGCGATACCTGTGTTTGATGCCAACAGCATTTTCCCTGCCACTGCACCTGCCGCCGTTCCAGCAGCATTTACATGCATACGCGGTGAAGCGGCCAAGCGGGCAACAGCGCTCCAAAGATTGCGAATAGCATTTCGGCCAGTGACGTTTGACCGATGCTCCTGAGAGCCAATGGCCATTGTCGAAGTCACTGCTTCTATGGTCTGCTGTGCAACGGGAGAAATAAGACTTGGCGCTTCCGCCAAAAGCTTGTTCAGGGCGGATTGCTTATTTTTCAGCTCCATCTCATCTGCATGGGTTCGTCGATCTCTATCGGTTTGATCGTAGAGTTCAATCCCACGCTTGGTGGATTGCAAGAACGGTCCGTGTAGGCCTAAGAGCTGTTGGAGAGGTGATGCAATGCGAATATCCTCTGAAGGTGCATCGCCTCGATCAATTTCTCGCGCGAGTGTTTCTCTCGCAGCTTGCAGTGAAAGGCCGCATGCGTACAGCACCTCGATGTCTCCGTCCCTCAGCTCCGATGTCGGGTGCTGCAGGACCTTCAAATAGCGCTCTGTTGGGCGCCGCAGTGTTGTGTACCCGTTGGAGGATCTTACACTCTCAAAAAGATCCTCCGCGGCTTCGCGCATCATTTCATGGAGTCCGGAAAGTCTACCTCGCTCCTGTTCTGTAAGGGGAGCACCACGGGCCAAAGATAGCCGCCCGTCGACTTCCTGTTCAAAGCGTACACCGACGACTTGGTCGGGTATCTCAGGGGTTGCTGCGCGGATTGGCTTCCACGCGATACCTTGAAATTTAGAGCCAAACCTGAAGCCACCAAAGGCTAGGCGATAGTATCGCGCGAATTCGAATGGGTCGCGATCTTGGCCGAGCCACAGTTTGTACTGGTTGTAAATATCTTGCCCAGAAATTGAGCCAGATTCCGATGCCTCTATTCGTTGGTCGAAAAACTCGCCGAAACTCTGCCTGAACTCCTCAACACGCTCTGTTTCCTGTTGCTTAAGGAGATCCATCGCTCGCGAAACAGTATCGGTGAGCGGCTTGAGTGGGGTTCGCTCCCATTCGCGAATAGTTCTTGCATGGCGATTGATAAGCCGACCCAGTGCGGATTTAGAGAAGAGCGAAGACTTCCTGAACTCTGTAATATCCTTTCCAGTCCATCTCCTGCGCATTTCAGATGCCCACGTCTACCAAATGAGGCGACTATACAATTAGCTGATATCACGTGCCAATCAGCAAGCTTAAAAGCGCCCCACTTCCCAAATCTCTTCCTGCACGCGGATGTCCGCGAGGATGCGATCCAAAAGCAGGCACGTCCGTTTGAAGAGATCTGAGCCGCGCCGATAGTCGGCTGCTGCGTAGAAGTCGACGCGCCCCGCGCGGAACAGCTCCACGCAGGTGTCGAAGCCGCGTCCCTTCTCCTCCGGATGCACCGCGATCGCGTGCCCGCCGCTCTTGCGCGTCAGCGCCATCGACGGCACGTCGGTTTCGCCATCACCGAAGTAGATCATGTTCGAGAACGGGATTGGCCGCTCGCTCTCGGGCATGTGCGCGTTGATGCTCTCGCCAAGGTCCTCGATCCCCTTGTTGATGCGGAACAGATACTGCGTCTTGCCGGTGTCGGTGATCACGCGCTTCGGATACGGCAGCTCGTACGGATCGAACCAGTATTCGGATGCGAACACGTTGTGGAAGTGCTTACGGATCTTCGTTCCCTCGATGATCTCGGTGAGGCCCGACGACACGAGGTAGTGGCGAAGCTGCACGCCGTGGCTCTCGGCGCGGATCTTGATGTAGTCCGCGATCGCGTCGAACCACTCCTCGACGCCCGGAAACAGCTCCACGTCGCGGCCCTGCTTGACGAGATCGGCGCGGTCGATGCGGATACCGCGCTCCTTCGCCTTCTTGTACATCAGGTGCATGTAGGTGATCAGCGGATCGGCGCCCTGCTCGCGCGCGATGCGCCCGCATTCGGCCCAGAACTCCTTGGGGTCGATGCCGAGTTGCGGCAGGAACGAATACTCCTGCATCGGACGCGGCGAGAGCGTGCCGTCGAAATCGTAGACGAGCGCGATGGTCTTCTTGTCGAAGGTCTCGCGCGGCGCGGCGGCCTTCTTCTTCGATTTGCTGGGCGACGAGCCGCCGGACGAAGCGCTCTCGCGTGCGGGTGCCTCGTCGTCCCGCTCCTTGTTCCGCCCTGTCGCGCGCTCGGTCATTGCCGGCTCCTGTCCCGAAAACTGTTGACGGGACTTTCCGCCGATTCGGGTGGCGTCCTGAAGGCGAAGCACAGCGGGATGCACAACTTGAGCAGCTGCGCAGCCCGGTTTTTGGGAATTCGGGCTATTCCGGGATGTCGGGCTCGACCAGCAACGCGAGCTGCATCAGCGATTGTTGCCAGCCGAGATAGCAGGCTTCCGGCGGGATCACAGCCGGCACGCCGGATTGCTCGATGTCGATCTCGGTGCCGCACGACACCGCTTTCAGCTTGATCGTCACCGACATGAGGCCCGGCAAGTTCGGATCGTCGAAGCGGTCCGTATAGCGAATGAGCTCATGTGGAACGAGTTCGAGATATTCGCCGCCGAACGAATGGCTCTTCTCGGTCGTGAAGTTTTTGAAAGACATTTTGAAGGTGCCGCCGACCTTCGGCTCCAGATGGTCGACGTGGCACGTGAAGCCATGCGGTGGCAGCCATTTGGCGAACGCATCGGCATCGAGGAAGGCGCGATAGACCTTCTCGGGCTTGGCCGCAAACACGCGGTGCAGGCGAACGGTGTTGGTTTCCGGCTTGTTCGACATGAGGTCTTTCCTTTCATCGTTCGATTGGAGCGAGCGGCGGTGCCATAGCTTATGCGCGCCGTCTGCCATCAAGACGTTCGACGCAAGCGTCATCCGACAAGGGGCCGGAAGGAAATGTTGTGCCCCATCCATAAGGCTTGTTTTCGGCGCAATTTGCGTTTATCAGCGCCGTCCACATCCGAAGAGATGTGCCATAGTTTTCGAATTGCCGAAGGAGAAGTTCATGCGCCCAGCCACCAACGAGACGCTGACATCAGCCGTCCGCGGTGGCTTCATCGCGGGCATGGACACCCCTGTTCTCCTGAGCAATCCCAATGGGCAATTCATCCAAGGACGCCGCGCTCGATAACGCAGCGACCGCGCCGGCGACATCAAACACCGCAACGGCGGCATCAAACAAAGTCCGCCTTTTCACCACTGATAAATCCTGGATCGAGGGCGCGGCCCTCGCACAACTGAACCACACCGCGAACCTTCCCGGCATGGTGCTGGCGGCTGGCTTTCCGGATCTGCATCCCGGAAAGGGCATCGCCGTCGGCGCCGCGTTCGTCTCGCGCGGCGTGTTCTATCCGGCACTCGCCGGCAACGACATCGGCTGCGGCATGAGCTTCTGGGCGACAGATCTTCCCGCCCGCAAGCTGAAGCTCGACCGCTTGGAGAAGCGGATCGCAGGGCTCGAGCAGCCGTGGGACGGCGACCTCGCGCCGTGGCGGGAGCGTTTCGGCCTCGCACGGTCTCTGTCCGATCCTGGCCTCGGCACCATCGGCGGCGGCAATCACTTCGCCGAGCTGCAGGTGGTGGACGAGGTGCGCGACGAGCAGGCCTTCGCCGCGCTCGGCCTCGACAAGGCCAACGCCGCAGCGCTGATCCACTCCGGCAGCCGCGGCTTGGGGCAGGACATCTTCCGCGAGCTGTTGGAGCGTCACGGCGCCAACCCGCTCGAAGAGGGAAGCGAAGCAGCCGAGCACTATCTCGTGCGCCACGACCACGCCATGCGTTTCGCCCGCGCCAACCGTGCGCTCATCGTGCATCGGTTTGCGGGCGAGCTTGGCGCCGAGACGCGCTGCATCTCGGATGTCGCCCACAACATGGTGACACGTGAAACATGGGACGGCGCTCCCGCCTGGTTCCACCGCAAGGGCGCGGCCTCGACGCGTGAAGCGCTCGATCAGGGCGCGCTCATGATACCGGGGTCTCGCGGCACGCCGAGCTATCTCGTTCGGGCGCTCGCGGAGAATGGCGAGCACGCCGCCTGGTCGCTCGCCCACGGCGCAGGCCGCCGCTGGCAGCGCGGCTACGCGAAGTCGCGTCTCTCGCACAAGTACCGCGTCGAGGATTTGGCTCGCACCGAGCTTGGCGGCCGCGTGATCTGCGAGGATCGCGAGCTGCTCTACGACGAGGCTCCGCAGGCCTACAAGGATATCGCGCAGGTCATCGCCGATCTTGAAGCCGCCGGGCTGATCTCCACCATCGCGGTCTACCGTCCGGTTCTCACCTACAAGGTGCGGAGGGCGCGCGATGAATGAGCAGAGGCAAGGCGAAAAGGTCTGGCTTCAGATCACGTCGGGGCGCGGTCCGGTCGAATGCCAGATCGCGGTCGCGAAGCTGGCGGACGTGCTGGCCAAGGAGGCACGCAAAGCCGGACTCGTGTGCGATGTACTGGAGGTCGTCGAAAGTCGCGAGCGGGGAGCGGCCCTCTCGGCGTTGCTTTCGGTCGAAGGCGCGGGCGCGCGGTTGTTCGCCGGGAAAAGCCGCGGCAGCGTGCTGTGGATCTGTGCGTCGCCTGTACGTCCAGGCCACAAACGCAAGAACTGGTTCGTCGGCGTCGAGGTGTTGTCGCCGCCGGAAGCGGGAGCAACCACGCTTCGGCTTCAGGACATTGCGTTCGAAGCGATGCGTGCGTCAGGCCCTGGCGGTCAGCACGTCAACAAGACCGAAAGCGCGGTGCGGGCAACCCATCGTCCGACCGGCCTCGTAGCCACGGCGCGCGAGGAGCGCTCTCAGGCGATGAACAAGAAGCTCGCGTTGGCAAGGCTTGCAGCGTTGCTGGCGGAGGGCGTCGACGCGGCGAAGGCCGACGCGGAACATGACCGCTGGGCGCAGCACGATGCACTCGAACGTGGTCGCCCCATCCGCACCTTCGAAGGCACGTCGTTCAAGGAGAGGCGCTGACAGGAGCATTGCTTGCAAGTGGAAGTGTCCACAGTTCAGGCAAAACTGAGCAAATAAGCAGATGACTGACTATATGCCGAAAGTTATGGTCGCGAGTGTGAGTTGAGTAGTTTTCTCAGAAGGAACTTCGACAATGAATTTCTCTGCGATACTCGCGTCCGGCGCTGTCTTGTGTGCGTTCACGATTCCCGCCGTCGCTCAGCAGATACCAGCCGGAGCGGTCATGGCTTTCGATTTGAAAGCGTGTCCGTCCGGATGGGCCGAATTCAAGAATGCCCGCGGGCGGGTGGTACTCGGAGCCAATCCTTCGATTCCATCCACCGACGGGAAGAAGGGGGAAAACGGCCTAAGTGCCCGCGTGTTGGGAACTCAGGGCGGTCACGAGGAAGTCGTTCTCAGTGACAAGAACATCCCTCCTCACAAGCACAACACGATCAATTTGGAGACAATGCAGGCGGCGGGTGATTTCCGCGGGCACCCGACGCTAACTGTGCCCGGGAGAGACGCCAACGCGAAGTTCACGGGACAGATTGTCGGGGATGGCGATCAAGCGGCGGCGCCGTTTGAAATCACGCCGCCATTTGTCGTTCTGACAATTTGCAAAAAGACTTGATGAGGAGGCCATCCGGCACCTCGGCCCCAACAACTGAGGCCGAGGTCAGGAGGTTAGTGATTATGCCCACATCCGCACCCGCCCTTGCCATCGGCGTGCTGGTGATCGTGCTTGTGGTCATGGTCGTGATCGTGTGAATGGCCCTGTCCGCCGCAGCAGCCGCCCTCATGAGAATGGGCATGCGCGTGGTCGTGACCATGGTCGTGCGAGTGGCCGTGATCATGCGAATGGTCGTGTCCGCATCCGCAGCCATCGCCGTGATGATGGTGCGCGTTCGGGTCGACCAGCGTCGCGGCCAGCCGCCGCTCGAGGGCGATCGACTGCTCGCGCGGCGCATCGCGCGCTTCGATGGCAAGCGCCATCACTTCCGCGCCGAGCCTGAGATCGTCCACCTGTCCGAGGTAGTGGCGGCGCAACCGGCCCTGGCGGTCGAATACCAGCACCGTCGGCGTGCCCTGGATCTCGTAGGCTTCCATCGTTTTGGGCAGGCTCTTGCCGTTGGCTTTGTCGAGCGCGATCGGAAACGGCAGCTCATGCTCCTCGACGAAGCTCTCGAGCGCGGCCTTGTCCTGCTTGTCGGTGTGCTCGAACGGGGTGTTGAGCCCGATCACCACCACCTCGTCGGGACTGAACGCGCCAGCGAGCCGCGCGGCTTGCGGCAGCCCGTGCTTGAGGCTGCCCGGGCAGTGCTGCTGGAACGCGGCGACCACCACGACCTTGCCCTTCTGGTCCTTGAGATTGATCGGAGCGTCGGTATTGAGCCAGTGAGCAGACTGGAGCTCCGGCGGGTTTTCGGGGTCGAACATCGACGGTCCTCTCTTGAATTCGTGCTTCTTGTCGTTGGGTCGCCGCACCATAGCCGGAAACGGGAGGGGGTGTCAGCGGGGGTGGCGGCGTCTTAGGCGCAATCCGGAAAATACGCACTGCTATTGAGATTGCTAGTCCGCGACCCAGTTTACTGAGAAGGTCACCTGTTCGAACATTTGCTTCGTCCCGGTTGCGCGGCGGTGTGATCAGCCGCGCTATCTGGCCGCAGATCCGTGGTAACAATAAGAAAATATTGGGAGAAATGACCGTGGCGATGAGCAGATGGAGGCCCGGCCTTGTCGCCGCATTGGCAATTGCGATCGCCTCTTTCGCCGAACCGGCCCCAGCCCCCGCGCAAAGCATGCTCGACATGGTCGATCTTTCGACCGACCAGTTCACCAAGTCGGAGATGAGCCGCGCCGATATCGAGGCGGCACTTGCAAAGCTGCCCGCGGGCGAAACGCTGGATCTCTTCGGCAAGGCCTTGAACAAGCTAGATCTGTCCGGCATGGACCTGCGCCGCGTGAACTTTCAGGCGGCACGCCTGATGGGCGCGAACCTCTCGAAAGCCAACCTCGAAGGCGTCAACCTCGACTCCGCCTGGGCGCTGAACTCCGACTGGACGGAAGCCAATCTGAAGGGCGCGAGCCTGTTCGGAACGCAGCTCGTCGGCGCGAAGCTGGACGGCGCCGATCTCTCCGGCGCTCACGTCGCGGGCGACATGTCGAAAGCGAGCATGAAAGGCGTGAAGCTCGACGGCGCCAATCTCTCGGCCGACGAAAAGAACCAGTCGATGGGCCTCATGCGCGGCACCTTCAAGAGCACCAATCTCGAAGGGGCCTCGTTCAAGGGGGCAAATCTGCGCCGCGCCCTTATCGAATACTCCACCCTCACTGGCGCGGACTTCACCGGCGCTTCGCTCGCGGGCAGCGAGCTCGGCGGATCCGACTTCACCGGCGCCAACGTGGAGGGCGCCGACTTCGCCGATGCCGACGTCAACAGCGCCCGCATCGGCGCCATGAAGAATGCCGACAAGGCCAAAAACCTCGACAAGGCCCGCAATCTGGAGCGGGCATTCCGAAACTGAGGCGGAAAGCGGGGCCTGCGGACCCGCAAATGTTCGAGGCGGATCGCCTTTTCCGCAGCCTCCTTCATCCTTTGTTAGCCATCGGACGAGAAGCCGAAACTCGGCGCCGTTCCTTAACCGCCATTTAGCGGCTCGCGCCCAATGTACGTAGGTATCAGAGTTGTAGTCGGCTCGCTGGTTGCAAGCCGCAAACGGAGACGCCTATGCGCGAGTTCGATGTCGGGATTGTCGGCGCAGGCCTCGCGGGCTCGATTTCCGCGACCATCCTCGCTCGCGCCGGTCATCGCGTTGCGATCATCGATCCGAACGATACCTACCCGGACGAGTTCCGCTGTGAGAAGCTCGACTTCGACCAGATCGGCATTCTGCGCAAAGCCGGTATCGGTGACGCCGTGCTTGCGGTGGCGACGCCGGACCGTAGTGTCTGGGTCTCCCGTCTCGGCCACGTTGTCGAGAAGCGGGCCAGCGACCAGCTCGGCATAGACTACGGCACGCTTGTGAATACGCTCCGCGCCGAGTTTCCGGCGAGTGTCACGTTCATTCGCGGCAAGGTGACGGCGGTCGCGAATAGCCCTGATCGGCAGACGATCACGCTTGCATCGGGCGAGAGCATATCCGTGCGTCTGGTGCTGATGGCGAGCGGCTTGAGCAACAGCCTGCGCCAATCGCTCGACATGGCGCGCAAAGATTTGAGCGTCTGTCA
This sequence comes from Hyphomicrobium sp. LHD-15, assembly GCF_031157355.1. Lineage (GTDB taxonomy): Bacteria > Pseudomonadota > Alphaproteobacteria > Rhizobiales > Hyphomicrobiaceae > Hyphomicrobium_C. Next base: position 55,296 of record NZ_JAVIFT010000004.1, on the reverse strand, counting down.
TTCGATCAGCTTCGGCTTCGACGTGGAACACGCCGCTGGCGATGCGTTTCCGTTCCGGGCGCTGACGCATTTTGGCGAGCATCCGCGTTCGCGTATCTCGTATCTCACGCTATTCCCGATTGGCTCGAGAATGCGCGCCAACCTGTTCCTCTATCGGCCGCTCGACGATCCGTGGCTGCGCGAGTTACGCGCTTCGCCGGAAGCGGTTCTCAAAACCGAGATGCCGCGCCTCGAAGCGTTGGCAGGCCCGCTTCGCATCCTGGGCCCGGTCAAGATGCGCCCGATCGATCTCTACGCAACGAGCAATTATCGCCAGCCCGGCATCGTTCTGCTGGGCGACGCGTTCGGCACCGCCTGCCCCGCCGCCGGAACCGGCGCGCAGAAGGCGGTCATCGACGTGGATCGTCTCTGCAACGAATACGTCTCGCGGTGGTTGGCAACGCCCGGCATGGGCGTCGAGAAGATCGCGAGCTACTACGACGACCCCGTCAAGGTCGCGTCCGACAAGCGATCGCTGGCGCGTGCCTATCGCGCCCGCTCGATGGCGACCGACCAGAGCCTTTTCTGGTGGGCGGCAAGATGGGCATCGGTGGCGCTTGGCTTGGCGCGCTGGGCCCGTCACGGGGTTCATGACGCCTGGCACCGCGTCCGCCATCTATTCGATGCGCCCGCCTCGGCGCGTTCCCCCGAGCCGCGCGCCTGAGATCGGCACTCGTCCGTCAAATCATCTCGGCCGGCGGCCAGATTTGAAACGAGCGGTTTGCGGTGCTGCTCATGGCTTCGACGACAGCCATGTTGTCGAACCCGGAAAAGCGGATTTGCATGGCCTGTAGCAGGTCGTGCTCGCCCCTGGCGCCCATCGGAACGGTCACGGTGCGCCTTCCGTCGCGATCCGAGAGCAACCAGAACAGGTCGATTTCGAACGGACCTGCGTCCGTGGTGAGAACCGTGACGTTGGCGATGTCCGCCCAGTCGAGCATGACGACCCCGCCTTCGCCGTCATAGACGGTGATGAACTTGTCGTCGTGGACGACGCGCACGCGGGATGTAAACGGGCGCTGAGGCAAGGCCTCCTGACGTCGCCGGAACAGCCTGGAAAGCCAGTTCAGCATCGCGGTCGTCCCATCAAGCCGGCATGCGCCGCCTGCTCGTCCTCTCAGGCATGATGATCGAGCCAGAGACTGTCGTGGATCGCGTTGCGATCACCTTAAGGGATAGACCACGATTCAGGAGGAAGCGCGATAGGGTGCTTTGACACCTACAACTCCGATCGCGAAAGCCTGATCGCTTTCACGTGAATCAGCGGTGAAAAAAATGACGAGCCGCCCTGATCGAAATCAGCCGAGGCGCTGTTCGAGCGCGTCGAGCTCCTGCGCGAGCGCTGACGGCAGCTTGTCGCCGAAGCTGCTGAAGTGCTCCCGGATCGAGGGAATTTCCGACTTCCACCCTGCGCGATCGACCTTCAGCAGCTCAGCGATCGCATTGGCCGGAATATTGAGCCCGTCGAGGTCGAGCGCGCCGGTGTCCGGCAGCTTGCCGATCGGCGTCTCGATGGCGTCCGCCGTGCCGTCGCAGCGTTCGAAGATCCACTTCAGAACGCGGCTGTTCTCGCCATAGCCCGGCCACAGGAAGCGGCCTTCCGCGCTTTTCCGGAACCAGTTGACGTAGAAGATCTTCGGCATCTTGCCGCCGCCCTTCTCGCCCATCTCGATCCAATGCTGGAAGTAGTCGCCCATGTGGTAGCCGCAGAACGGCAGCATGGCCATCGGATCGCGCCTCAGTTCACCCACGGTTCCGGCAGCAGCCGCCGTTTTCTCTGAAGCCATGATCGAGCCGAGGAAGGTCCCGTGCCGCCACGACAGCGCTTCCGAGACCAGCGGCACCACCGAGGCCCTGCGCCCTCCGAACAGGATCGCGTCGATCGGCACGCCAGCCGGGTCGTCCCATTCCTTGGCGATGGCCGGGCACTGCGAAGCGGGCGCCGTGAAGCGGGCATTGGGGTGCGCGGCCGTCCGTCCGGTGGACGGCGACCACGAGCGGCGCAGCCAATCGGTCAGATGCTGCGGCGGCTTCTCGCCCATCTGCTCCCAGTAGATGTCGTTGTCGTCGGTGAGCGCGACGTTGGTGAAGATGCAGTTGGCATCGAGCGTCTTCATCGCGTTGAGATTGCTATCGGGCGATGTGCCCGGCGCAACGCCGAAGAAACCGGTCTCCGGATTGATGGCACGGAGGCGCCCGTCGGCACCGAATTTCATCCAGCAGATATCGTCGCCAATCGTTTCGGCTTTCCAGCCGGGAATGGTCGGGATCAGCATCGCCAGGTTGGTCTTGCCACAGGCCGAAGGGAAGGCTGCGGCGATGAACTTGGAGCGGCCCTCCGGATTGGTGAGCTTGAGGATAAGCATGTGCTCGGCCATCCAGCCCTCGTCGCGCGCCTGGGCGGACGCGATGCGGAGCGCGTGGCATTTCTTGCCGAGCAGCGCGTTGCCGCCGTAGCCCGATCCGTAAGACCAGATCTCGCGCGTTTCGGGGAAATGGCAGATGTATTTGGTCGTATTGCAAGGCCAGGGCTCGTCGGCCCATGTCTGCTTCTTGAGCGGTACGCCCACCGTGTGCAGGCCGCGCACGAAATCCGTGCTCGAGCCGAGCGCGGTGAGCACCTGATCTCCAACGCGCGTCATGATGTGCATGTTGGCGACCGCATAGGCGCTGTCGGTCACCATGATGCCGATGCGCGCGATGGGCGAGCCCACCGGTCCCATCGAGTAGGGAACGACGTACATCGCGCGCCCGAGCATGGCGCCGTCGAACAGCCCCGTCAGCGTAGCTTTCATCTCAGCCGGATCGGCCCAGTTATTGGTTGGGCCGGCGTCGTCTTTCGAGACCGAGCAGATGTAGGTCTGATCCTCGACGCGCGCGACGTCGGCCGGGTCGGAGCGGACGATGACGGAATTGGGTCGCTTCTCGGGATTGAGCCACTGCGCGGTGCCGGTGGCCACCATGGCATGCAGCAGCTGCTGATATTCGGCTTTGCTTCCGTTGCACCAGACGACGCTTTCCGGCTTGAACAGCGTGGTCGCTTCTTCAACGAAGGCCAGCACGGCGGGGTTGCGCGTTGCGGGTGGGATCGGCGGCATCGCGTTCATGGAATAGCCCTCCGCGAGCGGCTCATGGAGCCACTAAAGAACATCGACAAAGAAAATCATTTTGCGGGTGCTAAGTAGCACCCGCGATAATAGCGCTTCAAGCACGCGAAAGGTACTTAGGCCTTCGACTTTAGGCCGCGTGCAACAGCCGCGAGACGAACGAATTCGCGTCGCGCGTCGTCGGCGGTTTCGACTTTCGTCGCAAACGGTAAGCGACGCGTGACGCCGTCACAGACGATGTCGAAGCCTTCGGGGTCGAGCCCGGTGAGCCGCCACGGACCCCCCGGCGCTCCGGCGATTTCGGTCGCGTAGAGCTCAATGGCGCCCGCGTGATCCTCGTTCATGTGCGAGACGATGTCGGCGTGCGCGGCGACGAGTTCGGACGCCCCCGCCGTGTCGACCAGAAGATCGGCAGGAGTGAGGTCGACGATCCGGCCGAAGCCGCCTATGAAATGGGCACGCTCCGGTACGAGCTCATAGAATGCAAAGTCCGGGAAGTCGGCATAGCCGCTGGCATGGCTCTGCCGCGCCAGGAAGCGCTCCCGCGCCGTCGGGCGCTGGGTCTTGACCGCCCGGCCCATGATCGTCACCCGCCCGCCGGCCAGGGGGTCGCCGGCCGCGTCCGTGCCGTCGAAAAGCAGGCTCGCGCGGGCATCGTTCCCCAGATTTTTCGTGTGGAGAGCGAGAGTTGAGATCAGGAACAGCGGCGTTCCGTCCACATCGGTTGCGATTGTGATCAGCGAGGCGTAAGGATGGCCGGTCGACGTTTCGAGAGTGGCGAGAGAGGCCTTGAGGGCGCGGCGCATCAGGGCGCGGGTGGCCTCCCCGGGAGAAAGCTGGGCGGCGGATTGCTGCTGCGGAATGCCGGGATTGGTGCCTGCCATTTGATCTTGCCTTGTTTGGTTTGCCCTTTGGGGTTGTTCAGACTGGGTTCAGGCGCTGTCACATAGTTGGTTCCTGCCACAATTGATCCACCTTGGGACCATAAAGCGCCATGTACCGTTTAGGGTGCCCGCGAGGATAAGCTGAGATGAAAGAGAAAAGCACGATTGCGCTGGTCGATGACGAGCGGAACATTTTGACCTCGCTTGGTATGGCGCTCGAGGCTGAAGGTTACAAGGTCCGCACCTATTCGGACGGCGCATCCGCATTGGAAGCACTGACTGAGGATCCGGCCGACCTCGGCATCTTCGACATCAAGATGCCGCGCATGGATGGCATGGAGCTTCTGCGCCGCGTGCGTCAGCAGTCCGACATGCCGGTTATCTTCCTCACCTCGAAGGACGAGGAGATCGACGAGCTGTTCGGCCTCAAGATGGGCGCCGACGATTATATCGCCAAGCCGTTCTCGCAGCGCCTCATCGTTGAGCGCGTGCGCGCCATTCTGCGGCGCTTGCAGCCGAAGGACGGCCAAGTCACCGAGCCGACCGTCGCCCACATCCTGGAGCGCGGAAAGCTGAAGCTCGATCCGGAGCGCCACACCTGCCATTGGGACAACCGCCCGGTCACCTTGACGGTAACCGAGTTCCTGATCCTGCAGGCGCTGGCCCACCGCCCCGGCGTGGTCAAGACGCGCGACGCGCTGATGGACGCGGCTTACGACGATCAGGTCTACGTCGACGATCGGACGATCGACAGCCACATCAAACGCTTGCGCAAGAAGTTCAAGCAGGTTGACGATGATTTCGACGTCATCGAGACGCTTTATGGCGTAGGCTACCGCTTCAAGGAAGCTTGATGCCTGAGACCACATCCGGATCAGAATCCGGATGTAAGCTGGCTCAGTTGAAGTCGACGTAGACGCAGTGGAGGGTTAATGGCGCTCGAGACCGAGCGATCGCCGGCGGCTGTCACCGGGCTCGAGGCCGTTATGGCCGCCGTGCGTCGGTGGCGGACGACACTGGCCGCCCGGTCCCGCTATCTCTTGCGCCAGCAAGCCCCGGTCAGTCGCGAGGAGCAGCCAGCCTCGCTCCCGCTTCGCCTGTGGCGTGCGTTTCCCGTCGTGCGCTTCGTCGGCGGCAGCCTGCTGCGGCGTATTCTCGTCGCCAGCCTCGCCGGCCTTGTCGTGATGATCGGCGGCATTCTGTATTTCAGCGAGAACAACGCTTGGCTGATCGATGCGAAACGGGAATCCCTGCGTGTGCAGGGAGAGATCATCGCAGCCGCCATTGCGGGCGATGCGCGGGTGGAAACAGGCCGCCTCATCATCCATACCGATAGTCTTCCCTCGCCCGACGAGAAGGCTTCTCCCCCCGACGACATCGCGTTTACCGCGCACGAGCTGTCGATCCGGCCCGAGCGCGTAGCGCCCATTCTGCGCAGGCTCATTCAGCCGACCACGCGGCGCGCGCGCGTTTATAGCCGCGACGGTACGCTGGTGATGGATTCGGCGACGCTGCTGAAACGCGGCCAGCTTTCGCGTCACGATCCGAAGACGCCCTCGGGCAACAACAAGATGCGGACCAAGAACTTTTGGACCCGCCTCAAATCCTGGACGCTGATGAACGAGGATTTGCCTGTCTATCGCGAGATCGGCAACGCCAACGGCACGTCCTATCCCGAGGTCCGCCAGGCGCTACAGGGCACCGCGACCGCCATGCTGCTGCTCAACGAAAAGGGCGAGCAGATCGTCTCGACGGCCGTGCCGATCCAGCGCGCCTCCGTCGTGCAAGGCGTGCTCTTGATGTCGACGCCGCCGGGCGAGATCGACCAGATCATCTCCGATCAGCGCGATCAGATCTGGCTGCTGGCTGCCTTCGCCATGCTGGCGACGCTGCTGAGCGCGGTTCTTCTGGCGAGAACCGTCGCTGGACCGATCCGCCGCCTTTCGGCCGCCGCCGATCTCGTCAGCCGCAATATCGGCGCGCGCCACGAGTTGCCCGACTATTCGCAACGCACCGACGAAGTGGGGCGGATGTCGTCCGCCTTCGCCGCCATGACGGCCGCCCTCTACCGCCGCGTGGAGGCGAGCGAAAGCTTCGCCGCCGACGTCGCGCACGAGCTGAAAAATCCGCTGGCCGCGGCGCGCTCCATGGCGGAATCGCTCACCTACGCGCGCACAGAAGAACAGCGCAACGAGGTCGTGAAGCAGATCCAGAACGAGCTGAAACGCCTCAATCGCCTGATCACCGACGTGTCCAATGCGTCGCGCCTCGATGCCGAGTTGGCGCGCCAGCAGGTGGGGCCGGTCGACGTCACGGCCGTGGTCGCGAGCGTGTCTCAGATCTTCCGGGACATCCTCTCCGGCGATAGCCGCCGCGTCGATACCACGATCGCCATCTCGCCGTTCGAAGGCGCCTACCTCGTCAACGGCCACGCCGGGCGTCTCGGCCAGGTGCTGACCAACCTCGTCGACAACGCCATCTCGTTCTCGCCGGAAGGCGAGGCGGTGACCGTGAATGTCCGCCGCGTCGAAGGCATCGTGGAGCTGGTCGTCGAAGACCAAGGCCCCGGCATTCCCGACGATCGCCTCGATATCATCTTCGATCGCTTCTACACGGATCGCCCCGAAACGGAGGCGACGCGCGGCAAGAATTCGGGTCTCGGCCTGTCCATCTCGCGCGAGATCATCCGCGCACACGGCGGAGAGATCGCCGCCGAGAACAAGAGCGGCAAAGGTGCCGCCGGAAATGGAGCCGCCAAGGTGGAACGGGCGCGCGGTGCGCGTTTTGTGGTCCGCCTTCCCGGTCTCGTCGCTTCAGCCAAGGCGGGCATGACGAGCGGGCGCTGGGCGGCATCGGATCGGCATCATGAGCAACCCACGCGCGAATACCCCTGAGTCCGTCCACGCCACCGCCGTTGCCCTGGGCGACAAGTCTGTGCTCATCCGCGGCCCGTCTGGATCCGGAAAATCCGATCTCGCGCTCCGCTGTATTGCGGCCGCCCCCCTCGCGCACGTTGCCGATCGCGCCGAGCTTGTGTCCGACGATCAGGTCAATCTTTCGCGCACGGCTAAAGGGATCGAAACCACGGCCCCTCCCACCATCGCGGGCAAGATCGAAGTGCGCGGCCTGGGAATTGTCGAGCTGCCGTATCGCGCGTCCGCGCACCTCGCGCTCGTCGTCGAGATCGTCCCGGCCGAGGACGTACCGCGCTATCCTCTGGATCATCTGACGGCGGTGTTTTGGGACATCGAAGTCCCGGTTGTTCGCTTGGCGGCGTTCGAAGCCTCGGCCCCTGTCAAGCTCCTTTTGGCGCTCCATGCCGCAGCCGTCCCGTTAACTCCCCCATGAGCCCCAGCAGGAAAACCCTTGCGTTGCCCGCGAACCCCTGTAAGTCTCCGGCGCGCTGCGCGAAGCGGGTAGGTGGCAGCCGCGGACATTATGATCCCAAGGGGAATGTCCCGACGTCATGGGGATTTAGGGGGCGAACCCCGAACCGGAATAACGCTCGGAAGATGCGAATTCGAAACAATTTCGGCAGTGCTCGATGATCGGACTTGTGATCGTCACTCACGGCGGCTTGGCGGTTGAGTTCCGAGCTGCGCTCGAACACATCGTCGGGCCTCAGACTCAGCTCGAGACCATCTCGATCGGAGCCGAAGACGACATGGAAGCGCGCCGGACCGAGATCCTGGAGGCGGTGCGCCGCACCGAGACCGGATCGGGCGTGATCATCCTGACCGACATGTTCGGCGGCACGCCGTCGAACCTCGCCATCTCCGTGATGGACGAGGCGAAGGTCGAGATCATCGCCGGCATCAATCTACCGATCCTGGTCAAGCTTGCGGGCCTGCGCGAGGAGGTTCCGCTCGACGAGGCCGTGACGCTCGCGCGCGAGGCTGGCCGCAAGTACATTAAGGTCGCGAGCCAGGAATTGTCGGGCGAGCAGTAGGATTGCCGGAAACCGCGATGCCCGAGATCCGGAACAGCAAACGCCCTGAGGCGGTCGTCACGGTGGTGAATCGCAAAGGCTTGCACGCCCGCGCCTCGGCGAAGTTCGTGAAGCTCGCAGAAAGCTATGAAGCCAACGTCACGGTCACGCGCGACGGGCAGACAGTCGGCGGCACGTCGATCATGGGGCTGATGATGCTCGCAGCCGGCCCCGGCTCCACCCTCTACATCACGGCTGAGGGAACGGAGGGGCCTGAAGCCCTGGAAGCGCTCGTCAATCTGGTCGAGACCGGCTTCGGCGAAGAGCTCGCTGAGGAAGACTGAGCGCCGCGTTGCGGAGCCCTCATCCTCTCCTCCGTCACCCGGCGCAGGCCGGGGGCCAAACGCGTGCCCGCTTAGGAATTGAATCCACACAACCTTTGCGGATCCTGATGGCGGCCTTCGCCGACATGACGGGAACACGTGGACATCGCACCCAGGCCCAAGGCCACCTGGGCCACCTGACGCGCCGTCCCCCCGCGTGCGTGGCCGCAGTTGCCTGCTGCCTCTCCTGAGACATAAGGACTTGTTTATATCTTATTGCGATGCGCGCCCGGCGCGGTTATAGGAAGGCGAACTTTTTGTCCCGAAGAGGCTCCGCCTCCGGGAAACGCTCGAAAAAGGGATCCTCATGACCGCTGCCCAGGATTACATCGTCAAAGACATCTCGCTTGCCGCCTTTGGCCGCAAGGAAATCGAGCTCGCCGAAACCGAGATGCCGGGCCTGATGTCGATCCGCGCCGAATATGGCCCGACGCAGCCGCTCAAGGGCGCCCGCATCGCCGGCTCGCTGCACATGACGATCCAGACGGCCGTCCTCATCGAGACGCTGAAAGCCCTCGGCGCCGACGTGCGCTGGGTCTCGTGCAACATATTCTCGACGCAGGATCACGCCGCAGCCGCCATCGCAGCAGCCGGCACGCCTGTGTTCGCGTTCAAGGGTGAGACGCTGGTCGAATACTGGGATTACACCGCCAAGCTGTTCGACTGGCACGGCGGCGGCGTTCCGAACATGATCCTGGATGACGGCGGCGACGCCACCATGCTGGTGCACCACGGCCTCCGCGCCGAGAACGGCGACACTGCATTCCTCGACAAGCCCGGCTCCGAGGAAGAGGAGATCTTCTTCGCCCTCATCAAGCGCCTCCTGAAGGAGAAGCCGGCCGGCTGGTTCGCCCATGTCGCGACCTCCATCCGCGGCGTTTCCGAGGAAACCACGACCGGCGTGCATCGCCTCTACAAGCTCGCCGAGCAGAACCAGCTTCTGTTCCCCGCGATCAACGTCAACGACAGCGTCACCAAGTCGAAGTTCGACAACCTCTATGGCTGCCGCGAATCGCTGGTCGATGCGATCCGCCGCGGCACTGACGTGATGCTGGCCGGCAAGGTTGCGTTCGTCGCCGGCTTCGGCGACGTCGGCAAGGGCTCGGCCGCTTCGCTCCGCCAGGCCGGCGCCCGCGTGATCGTGTCTGAGGTCGATCCCATCTGCGCCCTTCAGGCATCGATGGAAGGCTACGAGGTCGCGACCATCGAGGACGCATTCAGCCGCGCCGACATCTACGTCACCGCCACCGGCAACAAGGACATCATCACTGTCGACCACGTGCGGCAGATGAAGGACCGCGCCATCGTCTGCAACATCGGCCACTTCGACAACGAGATCCAGGTCGCGGGCCTCAAGAACTTCAAGTGGACCAACATCAAGCCGCAGGTCGACGAGATCGAGCTGCCGTCCGGCAACCGCATCATTCTGTTGTCGGAAGGCCGTCTGGTGAACCTCGGCAACGCCATGGGCCACCCCTCGTTCGTGATGTCGTCGTCGTTCTCGAACCAGACGCTGGCGCAGATCGATCTGTGGGCCAACCCCGGCAAGTACGAGAAGAAGGTCTATACGCTGCCGAAGGTGCTCGACGAGAAGGTCGCGGCCCTCCACCTCGAGAAGCTCGGCGTGAAGCTCACCAAGCTGCGTCCCGACCAGGCCGACTACATCGGCGTGCCGGTCGAAGGCCCCTACAAGCCGGACCACTACCGCTACTGATTCGCGGCCGCAATCTGCGGCAAGCGCTTCGTTCAAAGGCCCGCGAGCGATCCGCCCGCGGGCCTTTTTTGTGTGCCGCGCCGAGCAATTCCGCGCTCCTGCGTAACGGCTTCGGTTTCGGTGTTCGCCTGTGCCCCGGATGGGCTGGCATCGGCTCCCGAAGCTCCTCATAATTCTCATTCCGATTCGCTGTCCGCGATACGGCACGTCTGTGCCTGATTGAATCGAAATCCGAGATCGATGCCAACCAAGAGCCCAACGCCAGAGCGGCAGAACACCAGGGTCGAGCTCATTATGCTCATCCTGGCCAGTCTTGCCTGCGTCACCATGCTGACGGCGATGCTCGCGTCTGGTCGCCGGATTCTGGAAACCGGTAGCTTGCCGGGCAGCGCCTGGATCTTGGCCGGGCTCGTTTCGCTTGGCGGGGCAGGGGCTCTTTATCTCGTCTATCAGGTGATCACGTCCATGCGCCGCCAAACCGGCCGCGCGCAGGACGAGGCACGCGAGCTGCGCCGGTCTCTGGCCGCTGCCGAGGCTCTGATCAAGGCCGAGCCTCAAGTGCTGATGCATTGGGAACAGGGCAAAGGCTTTGCTGTCGTCACCAACACGCTCGCTGGCGTGCCGGGCCTTCCGGCCAATTCCGTCGAGATGGTGCGCTTCAACCTTTGGCTCGATCAGAAAAGCACCGCGGCGCTGAAATCGGCCCTCGACGGCCTGCTCTCGGAAGGCCGTGCGTTCAATCTCATTCTGAAGACGGCAGCTGGCGGCCACATCGAGGCGGATGGGCGCGCGGCCGGTGGGCGGGCCGTGCTGCGCTTCAAGGACGTCGCCGGCTACAAGCGCGATCTGTCGGTTATTCTCGATCAGCATATGCGCCTTGCGCGCGACGTGCGGTCGAGCCGCGCGCTTTTGAGCGCATTACCCCATCCGGCCTGGCTGCACGACGCCAGCGGTCGCATGACCTGGGTCAACAGCGCCTATGTGAAGGCGGTAGACGCCGAGAGCGAGACCGAAGTCGTCGATGGCCAGATCGAGCTGCTGGAGTCGCGCCAACGCAAGGTCGTCGCGCGTGTTCTGAAAACGGGGCAGACGTTCAAGGAGCGCATGCCGCTTGTGGTCGGCTCCGAGCGCAAGACCCACGAGGTCACCGTGCTGCCGCTGGGCGATGCGACCGCGGGCGCGGCCATCGATGTTGCCGACCTCGAAACCGCGAAAGGTGAGCTTGACCGCCAGGTCGCCGCCTACGACCGCACGCTGGATCGCGTCGCCACGGCCGTTGCTATTTTCAATACCGACCAGAAGCTGACGTTCTTCAACGCGGCCTACCAGAAACTCTGGCGGCTCGATGCCGATTGGCTCGCGACCTCGCCCAGCGACGGCACCGTGCTCGATCGTCTGCGCGAACTCGGCCGCCTGCCCGAGGTGGTGAAGTACCGCGAATGGAAGAAAAACGTCCTCAAGTGCTACAAGGAAGAGACCGAACTCGAGGACTGGTGGCACCTGCCCGACGGCCGCAATATCCACGTCATGGCGACGCAGCGCCCGGACGGCGGCGTCACCTATCTCTATCAGGACGAAACCGAACGGATCTCGCTCGAAAGCCGTTACAACGCGCTAATCGGCGTGCAGACCGAAACGCTGAACAGCCTCAAGGAAGGCGTCGCGGTGTTCGGCACCGATGGCCGTCTGAAGCTGCATAACTCGGCGTTCGCCGGCGTCTGGAAGCTCTCACCGCAGAAGCTTTCCGAGAGCCCGCACATCGACGAATTCATTCGCGTTACCCAGGTTCTTTACGGCGAGATGTCGACATGGTCGGAGATCAGCCGGGCCGTGACCTCGTTCGAAGAGCGCGAGCCGTTGGAAGGCCAGATGGTGCGCCCCGACAGCAGCGTCATCGACTATGCGGTGACGCCGCTTCCGGATGGCGGTACGCTGCTGACTTTCGTCGACGTGACGGACTCGAAACGATACGAGCGCGCACTGATCGAGCGCAACGAGGCGCTCGTCACCGCCGACAAGCTCAAGAACAAGTTCATCGGACACATTTCCTATGAGCTTCGCACGCCGCTGACCAACATCATCGGCTTCAGCGAGCTGCTCTCAAATCCGATCTTCGGCGCCCTGACCCCGCGCCAGCGCGAATATCTGGAAGACATCGCCTTCTCCTCGAAGACGCTGCTCGCCATCATCGACGACATCCTTGATCTCGCGACCATCGACGCCGGCGGCCTGGAATTGAAGCTCGAAACCGTCGATGTGCGCGCTGTCATCGATCTCGCGATCAACGGTGTTCGCGAGCGTGCCGCCCGCGTCCGCCTGACCCTCGACATCGCCATTGCCGATGATGCGGTGACCTTCATGGCCGACGAGCAGCGCGTTCGCCAGATCCTCTACAATCTTCTGTCCAATGCGGTCGGTTTCTCGAAACCCGAGGGGGTTATTCATCTCTCCGCCTGGCGGGAGAGCGGCACCATGGTGTTCTCGGTGGAGGACCAGGGCGTCGGTATCCCTAAGGAACAGCAGCGCCATATTTTCGAGCGTTTTGAAAGCCGTAGTCAGGGGTCCAAGCATCGCGGGGCCGGCCTGGGGCTCTCGATCGTGAAAAGCCTTGTCGACCTCCACGGGGGCGACATGATGCTCGACAGCGAGCCTGGAACCGGAACCAAGGTCACTGTACGGTTCCCCGAGCGCGGCGTTGAGCAGAAACAGAATGACCTCCCCACAAGCACCGAGTCCTCCGATACCAAGCGAGTGGCGAATAGCTGATGCCGACGAGAGCGGCGTCACGCTCCTCGCCGAACGCATCGCTCTGAAGCTCGCCGTGGGCGACGTGGTCGCCCTCCACGGTGATCTCGGCGCCGGCAAGACCACCTTCGCCCGTGCCCTCATTCGCGCCGTGCTGGCGGATGCAGAGGCCGAGATTCCGAGCCCGACCTTCTCGCTCGTACAAACCTACGCGTCGAAGCGCTTCGAGCTTGCCCACCTCGATCTTTATCGGCTGGGGGGCGAGGACGAGCTGATCGAGCTGGGTCTCGACGAGAGCCTGGCGGCTGGTGTTGCCATCATTGAATGGCCCGAACGGGCGCCCGGCCTGCGCGCTGCGAACCGTCTCGATGTCCATCTCGTGCAGGGATCGGGCGACGATCTGAGATCGATCGCGCTCACCGGCAACGGCTCGTGGGCCGCGCGGCTGCAGCGCCTTGCTGAAATTTCGGCGTTCCTGGACGGCCATCCGCCGTGGGACATTGCGAGCGCCGCGTATCTGCAGGGCGACGCGTCTGCTCGCGCCTATGCGCGCCTCGACGGTCTGCAGGGAAAAGCCATCCTGATGGATCAGCCGCGGCAGCCCGATGGCCCTCCGATCCGGGGTGGCCTGCCCTATAGCCGCATCTCGCAACTGGCGGAGGATGTGCGCCCGTTCGTGGCCGTTGCGGCAGCACTCCGCGAGTCTGGTCTCAGCGCCCCCGAAATCTATGCCGCTGATCTCGATAGCGGCTTCCTGTTGCTTGAAGACTTCGGTGACCGCGTCTTTGGGAACGAGATCGCCAATGGCACCGACCAAGCCGAGTTGTGGCGCGCGGCCACTGAAGCGTTGCTGGTATTGAGCACGCTGCCGGTGCCTGAAGCCATCACGCTGCCCGATGGCGGCACCCATCGCGTTCCACTTCAGGACCGCTCCGTGCTCGGCATCGAGGTCGAGCTGCTGCCCGATTGGTATTGGCTCGCCATCCACGGCCAGCCGATTCCGCCTGATGTACGGGCCGAGTTCATGGATATCTGGGAGAGAATTTTCGCGCGCCTCGCATCCGAGCGCAAAGGCTGGGTGCTTCGCGACTATCACTCGCCCAATCTCGTCTGGCTTCCAGACCGCGAAGGCTTCCGCCGCGCCGGCGTGCTCGATTTCCAGGACGCACTCCAGGGGTCGCTCGCCTACGATCTTGTCTCGCTGCTGCAGGACGCACGCCTCGATGTGCCGGCCGCTCTGGAAGATGAGCTGCTTGCCTATTACCTCCGTATGCGCGCCGTGGTCGATCCCGCCTTCGATGCGGAGGCGTTCCGCTTCGCCTATGCGGCCCTCGGCGTTCAGCGCAACACCAAGATCCTGGGTATATTTGCCCGCCTCGCCATGCGCGACGGCAAGCGCGCATATTTGCGTCACATCCCTCGCATATGGCGCTATCTGGCGCGCGGACTGGCTCACCCCGCCCTTGCCGACCTGAGCCGCTGGTTCGACCGTTACCTGCCTGGCGACATCCGCCACGAGCCACCTGACATTCCTCTTCAATCCCCCGCCGTTTGAAATCGATAGAGACTGATGACCGACAAGGTAACGACTGCGATGGTGCTGGCTGCCGGTCTCGGCAAGCGGATGCGCCCGCTGACCGACGTGGTGCCGAAGCCGCTGGTGCGCCTCAAGGGTAAGCCGCTCATCGATCATGTGCTCGATAGGCTCGCGGCCGGTGGCATCTCGCGCGCCGTCGTGAACGTGCACTACTTGCCGGATCTGATCGAGGCGCATGTTGCCAAACGCACCGTGCCTTCCATCGTCGTTTCGGACGAGCGGGATGCGCTGCTCGATACCGGCGGCGGCGTCGTGCGCGCGCTTCCGCTGCTCGGCGACAAGCCGTTTCTGATCCACAATTCCGATTCGGTCTGGATCGACGGTGTAGGCTCGAACATCGCTCGCTTGATCGCGGCCTTCGACCCCGATCGCATGGACAGCCTGATGTTGCTCGCCAACGGGGCCACCAGTCTCGGCTACGAAGGACGCGGCGATTTCTGCATGGATTCGGACGGCGTGTTGCTGCGCCGCGACGAGCAGCGCGAATCACCTTTCGTGTTTACCGGCGTTTCGATCGCCCACCCGCGATTGTTCGAGAATGCACCCACAGGCGCTTTCTCGCTCAACAAGCTCTGGGACCGCGCCATTGATAGAAGGCGCCTGTACGGCCTGCGCCTGGACGGCGTGTGGATGCATGTCGGCACGCCGCAGTCTGTGGAGGAAGCGGAACGGTGGATAGAGCGCGCGGAAGGCGCCTGAACCGATCCCATCCAGGCTATACCCGTTGCTGCCCTAGACCATGATCGTTTCGGGCCCACGCGCTCCGATCGTCGCGGCCTCTACCGGACGCGGCGTGAATCGGCAGCGCAGGAAGAGCCCGAAACGTGAATCATCGGTCTCATCGAGAGACGGAGCGTGATTGCGATACAAAGAAAAAGCAATCATGCTCTAGCGGCCGGGAGCACCACCAACACCGATGACGTCACCACACCGCGCGAACATCTACACGGTCGAAGCCGGGCGCTCGTTTCTCGATTGCCTCGCCGCCGCCATTCTCGACGGCAGCCTGCCGGCCGCTGGCGGCGTTGCGCCGGCGACACTCGACTTGCCGCGCATCACACTCTACCTGCCGACGCGGCGTGCGACGCGCGCCCTTCAGGATGCGTTTCTGCGGGCCTCGGGCGGACGTGCGCTGCTGCTTCCGAAAATCGTTCCGATTTCCGAAGGGGAGGAAGATCTCTCGTTGATCACGGCGGCAGCCGAAGCAGAGACGACGAGCGAGCTTGGCGCCATCCCGCCTGCGATCGGCGAGCTGGAGCGCCGCCTCGTGCTGACGAGCCTCATCCAGCGCTGGACCGAGGTGATGCATCAGGCGCGGGGCGCAGACGCCGCCCTCGAGCCGTTGGCCGCTGCCGGCAGCAGCACGCCCGCGCAAGCCGCCGTGCTCGCGAAAGAGCTGGCCGGGTTGATGGACATGATCGAGACCGAGAACGTGAGCCTCGATGGTCTCGCGAAGCTCGTGCCGGAGACGTTCTCGGAGCATTGGCAGAAGACGCTCCAATTTCTCGAAATCGTTACGCAGGCCTGGCCGGCTTACCTTGCGCAGTCGGGTCATCTCTCGGCGGTGGGCCGCCGCAATGCCGTGATCCGCGCTGAAGCGCACCGCCTGACGATGCTGCCGCCGAGAGCGCCGGTCATTGTCGCGGGCGTCACTGGCTCGATCCCCGCGACCGTCGAGTTGATGCGCGCCGTGGCGCGTCTGCCGCAAGGCGCCATCGTGCTGCCCGCCCTCGACACCGATCTCGACGATCAAAGCTGGCAGGCCATCTGTCCGCAAGAGGCAGAGCAGCGTCACCCGGAGCATCCCCAGTTTGGGCTCGCCAGGCTACTCGATGCGTTGGGCGTTGCGCGAAGCGCGGTGACTCGCCTCGGAGAGCATTCTGAGCCAGCCGCCCGCGCCAGAAGCCGCCTCATCGCCGAAGCCATGCGCCCGGCTGGCACAACGGAGCGTTGGGAGAGCTTCGCCGCCGCAGCGCGTAAGGATCCTGCGGTGGCCGCGCCCAAGGGTCTGAGCCTGATCGAGGCGCCGACCGCGCAGGACGAAGCCGAAGCTGTCGCGCTTATCCTGCGCGAAGCGGCCGAAACGCCAGGGCGCACGGCGGCACTGGTCTCGCCGGATCGTTTTCTCGCGCGCCGCGTCGCGATCCGCTTGGAAGCCTGGGGCATCAAGGTCGACGACTCGGCCGGCCGCCCGTTGGCCAAGACGCCGCCCGGCGCGCTCCTCGATCTCGTGATCAACGCCGTTGCCACGCGCTTCGCTCCGGCCGAGGTCGTGGCACTGTTGAAGCATCCGCTGACGCGTTTCGGCCTCGATCCTTTCGCGGCCCGCCGCGCCGCCCGTGCGCTCGAAATCGCAACTTTCCGCACGCCCTATCTTGGCGAGGGACTGGATGGTGTCGAAGCGGCGTTCGAGCGCGCTTTCGAGGATCGCAGCAACGGCGATCGGACCAACAGTGTGCGCCAGCATCCGGCAGTCACCCGGCTCTGGACCGAGGATTGGCAGGGTGCGCGTGATCTGCTCGCGCGCGTGCGCGCGGCTTTCGGGCCGTTGATCGCGCTTTACGACCGGGCCGAGCCGGCCGCATTGCGCGACCTCGTGGAGGCGCACTGCAAGGCTGCGGAAGAGGTTGCACGTCTTCCCGCCGAGCCTGACCACAAGGAGGAGCCGGACAGTCCGCTTTGGCGCGACGAGGCCGGCGAAACCGCCGCGCGCTTCTTCGCGAGCTTGCTCGACGAGCGGCTGCCCCCGCTTGAAATTCCCGCGGCCGACTACGCCGATCTCTATCGCAGCCTCGCCAGCGCGGAAACCGTGCGCCCGCGTGGCCCGGTGCACCCGCGTCTCTTTATCTGGGGGCCGTTCGAAGCGCGCTTGCAGCAGACGGATGTCGTCATTCTGGGATCTCTCAACGATGGCACCTGGCCGAAATCGTCCGATCCCGGCCCGTGGCTCAATCGTCCGATGCGCGAGGCGTTGGGCTTGCCCTCGCCAGAGGAAAAGATCGGCCAATCCGCGCACGATTTCGCGACGCTGCTCGCCGCACCCGAAGTCATTCTCACGCGTGCCGAGAAAAAGGACGGCGTGCCGACCGTTCCGTCGCGCTGGCTGTTGCGCTTGAAGGCGCTTCTCGAAGGAATGGGCGTCGCGTCCGCGCTCGCGCCTAGCCAGCCGTGGCTCGCCTGGGCCCGCCAGCGTGACAACGTGGCAGCGGTGCCGCGTCTCAGAGTGCCGGAGCCGCGGCCGAGCTTTGCGCAGCGTCCGCGCAAGCTTTCCGTGTCGCGCATCGAAACCTGGATCGCGAACCCCTATGCGATCTTTGCGCGCGATATCCTGAAGCTCGAGCCGCTGGATCCGCTCGGCCAGCCGCCCGGCGCCTCACTGCGCGGTTCGATCATTCACAATGCTCTCTCGGCCTTTGCGGAGGCCTATCCGAAGACACTGCCGGAGAACGTCGAGCAGGAGCTGGTTCGTTTTGCCCGCGTGGCGCTCGAAGCCTACGCCGCCCATCCGCGCATCGCCGCGTTTTGGATTCCGCGCTTCGAACGCTTCGCTGCGTGGTTTGCCGCGACCGAGCCGCGCCGCCGGGCGGGCGTAATGGAAGTAAGGGCGGAGGTCTCGGGAAAGCTCATTCTCGAAGGCGCGGCCGCTCCCTTCACGCTGACCGCACGCGCCGACCGCATCGACATCCTCGATGGCGCGCTCG
The DNA here is from genome assembly GCF_031157355.1 of Hyphomicrobium sp. LHD-15. Lineage (GTDB taxonomy): Bacteria > Pseudomonadota > Alphaproteobacteria > Rhizobiales > Hyphomicrobiaceae > Hyphomicrobium_C. The sequence goes on along the minus strand of NZ_JAVIFT010000004.1, from coordinate 37,198 downwards.
TCATTTCCGACTACAAGACCGGCACGCCGCCGCCAGACAACAAGGTGTTGGCAGGCGTCTCGCCGCAGCTCCCGCTCGAAGCCGCTATCGCGCTCGACGCGGATCTCGGCTTCGACAAGCTGCCGAAACATCCCGTTGCGACGCTGCGCTACATCCGCGCTTCGGGCGGCGAGCCGCCGGGTGACGAGCGCGATGTCAACGCACCCGACATCGCAGCCCTGGCAAGGGATACTCTCGACGGCCTCAAGCGCCACGTCGCGCGGTTCGACGACGAGCGCACACCCTATCGCCCGCTGCGGCGCGCGCGCTTTGGATACGATTTCGATGAGTACGCGCATTTGGCGCGCGTTGCCGAATGGTCGTCCGGGGCATCCGCCGAGGAGGAGGCCTGAGCATGAACGACCTCACGCCGATCGAGATCGAGCTTGAACGCACGACGCGCCTCCAGGCCGATGCCGCCGATCCGTCCGCTTCCGTTTGGGTGAGCGCCAACGCCGGCACCGGCAAAACCCACGTGCTGACCATGCGCGTGCTGCGGCTTCTGCTTGCCGGCACGCCGCCCGAGCGCATTCTGTGCCTCACCTACACGAAAGCCGCCGCGGCTGAAATGTCGAAGCGCGTGTTCGACAGCCTTTCCAAATGGGTGATGCTGCCGGAGCCAGATCTCGCCCGCACGCTCGCGGATTTCCTCGGCCGCAAGCCTGAGACCGAAGAAATTGCGCTCGCCCGGACGCTCTTCACGCGCGCGACGGAAACGCCGGGCGGCTTGAGCGTCCAGACCATTCACGCCTTCGCCGAGCGGCTGCTGCAACGGTTTCCGCTCGAGGCGGGTGTCACACCCGGTTTCGCGATCCTCGACGAGGAAACCTCGCGCAAGCTGATGCGCGAAGCCATCGATCAGGTCATCGGCGGCGCCGCCCGCAAGCGCACGAGCCCAATGGGTCGCGCCCTTGAAGCGGCGATCGCTTATGCCGCCGATGATCGCTTCGACGAAATTCTCGCCGATGCCTTGAGCCAGCGGGATTGGCTCGAAGCGGCTGTCCGCATGCCGCCCGTGCGTGAAGGCGGTGGCGCCGGTCTCGAAGCCGTTGAAGATCTCTATCGGCGTCATTTCACGATCCGCCGCGACGTCACGCGGGCAGCCATTCAGGCCGAGGCGGCGACGTTGCTTTCGAAGGCCGAGCTGGCGCACGTCCGCTCCGTGCTGCTCGGCGGCGGCAAAACCGATGCGAACATGGCAGCGAAGGTGGGTGCCGCGCTCGACGCCGCGACCGACCAGCAGCGCATGGAAGCGCTGTCCGGCCTCTTTATCAAAACCGATGGGGCGCCTCGCGAAAAGTTCCTGACCAAGGCGCTGGCCGAGAAGAACCCCGAAATCGACCCGATGCTGTCGCGCGCGCAGGGCCTCTTCGTCGCGCTCTGGGCCGAGCAGCAAGGGGCGGCCGTGGTTGAGGCGACGATGGCGCTGCTGCGCCTCGCCGATGCCGTCCAGCAGCGCTACACCGAGGCGAAGGTGCGCCGCGCCGCGCTCGACTTCGACGACCTGATCGCGCGTACGCGCAATCTGTTATCGACGCGTGCGTCCGCCGAATGGGTGCTGTTCAAGCTCGACAAGGGGCTCGACCACATCCTGGTCGACGAGAGCCAGGACACGAGCCCGTCGCAATGGCGCGTCGTCGAAGCGATGGCGACCGAATTCTTCTCGGGCTCGGGCGCGCGCGATGAGGTGCGCACGCTGTTTGCGGTCGGAGACGAGAAGCAGTCGATCTATTCGTTCCAGGGCGCGGCGCCCGAAATGTTCTCGGAAATGGGAAATCGCTTCGCGGAGTTGGGCGAGAGCACCGGCGCTACCTGGCGGCGCATCCCGCTGACGCTGTCGTTCCGCACCGTCGCGCCCGTGCTCGATGCCGTCGATCGCGTGTTCGCCAACACCAGCCGCACGCCGGGCGTGAGCCCCGCGCCGCATGCCGCCAAGCGGGCGGGGCATGCCGGGCTGGTGGAAATCTGGCCGACCGAGCGCGCCGAGGATGTGGAGCTGGCCGACGCGTGGTCGCCTCTGGAAGAGCAGTCGGCCGAGCCGCCGGTCGTGAGGCTCGCGAACCGCATCGCCGACACCGTCAAGCGCTGGCTCGACAACCGTGAGATCCTCGCGTCGTCCGGCCGCCCGATCGAACCAGGCGATATTCTGGTTCTGGTGCGCAAACGTGCGCCCTTCGCCGCGCCGATGGTGCAGGCCTTGAAGGCACGCGACATCCCCGTCGCCGGCGCTGACCGCATGCGCTTGACCGAGCAGATCGCCGTGCAGGACATGCTGTCGCTCGGCGATTTCCTGACATTGCCGGAAGACGATCTCGCGCTCGCCGAGGTCTTGAAAAGCCCGATCTTCGGCCTCGACGATGCCGATCTGACGACGCTCGCCTTCAGGGAACGCGAGAAGGCGGGCGATCCGCGCAAGGGCACGCTTTGGAAGGCGCTGCTGGAAACCGGCAAGACGAACGCGCGTTTCGTGGAAGCGGCCTCTACGCTGATCCGCTGGCGCAAGGCGGCGGACTTCCGCCCGCCGTTCGAGTTCTTTGCCGATATCCTGGATCGCGACGGCGTGCGCCAGAAATTGATTGCGCGCCTGGGGCCAGACGCCGCCGATCCGCTCGACGAGTTCCTGAACCTTGCGCTCACCTACGACGATGGCGCTCCGCCCTCGCTTGCGGGCTTCCTCGCGTTCATGCGCGACGGTAAGCGCGACATCAAACGCGACATGGAGCACGGCCGCAACGAAGTGCGTGTCATGACGGTGCACGGCGCCAAGGGGCTCGAAGCCCCGATCGTGTTCTTGCCGGATACCTGCAGCGCGGGTTCCGCTGCGAGTCAGGCCGGCCGGCCTATGAAGCTCGACGCCATGCAGCGCCCGACTGGCGTGGCCGTCCCCTTCGTCTGGCCGGTGAAAGGCACGAGCGGTCTCGCGCCGCTTCAGGAGGCTCGTGACGCGCTCAAAGCCCGCGACCGCGAGGAGCGCAATCGGCTGCTCTATGTCGCGATGACGCGCGCCCGTGATCGCCTTTATGTCGCGGGCTTCGAAGGCCGGCGCGGCCCAGAGCCCGGCTGCTGGTACGAGTTGATCCGCGAGGGGCTAGCCGGCGCCGTCGAGCGCGTCGCCGATGACAATGGTCTGGATGTGCTCCGCCTCGCGGCACCTCAAACGGCCAAGCCCGAGCCGCCGAAAGTGACGCTGACCGCACACCAGGGGGCTGCACCGCTGCCGCCGTGGAGCGCGACGGCCGTCCCCCGCGAGCCGCAATTGACGGTGCCGCTCGCGCCGTCTCGTCTCGCGCCCTACGATACCGACGACGAAGGCGAGCCTCTGCCGACACCGCCGCCGAAGGATCCGCAGGCCGAGCCGGCCGCGATGAGCCCGGCCCGGCTTTCCGATCAATCCCGCTTTCTGCGCGGCACGCTCACCCACGCGCTCTTGCAGCACCTGCCGCAGATCGCGCCCAAGGCTTGGCCCAAGGCCGCAAAGGCGTTCCTGGCCGAGCGAGGACGCGATCTTCCGGCGCGTACGCTCGCGAACATCGCGTCCGAGGCGATTGCGGTGTTGGGCGACGCAACGTTTGCGCCCGTGTTCGGCCCGGCGAGCCAGGCTGAAGTCCCGATCGTCGCGGTGATCCCGCGCCCGGAGGGAGATGGCCCGCCGCTGCGCATCGCAGGCCAGATCGATCGGCTGGCCCTTCTCGATGACGGTGCTTTGATCGTCGACTACAAGACCAACCGCGCCCCGCCGCGCACGCTGGAGGCGGTGGCTCCCGTCTACCTCTTCCAGCTCGCGGCCTATCGTCTGGCCGTTAGCGAAATTGCGCCTGGAAAGCCCGTTCGCGCTGCCCTCCTCTGGACACAGGGCGCGCATCTCATGGAGATCCCGCAGCAGACGCTGGACACCTATGCAACGGAGTTATGGCGCTTGAAGACCGGCGCTTTGCCGGATGAGCCGGAGAGTCGCCAACTCAAGAAATGAGCATAATATCAATATGTTGGCCGGGCGCTGCGCTCTAGTCTTGACGCCCGAGGTCGGCATTCCTAGGTTCACTGTCCGCGCAGCCGAGGGCACGGATGGTTCTGATCCGGCAAAGGCACGTCCCCGTAATGGGGAATGAAATTTGAAATCCCGGCTGACGCCGATAAAGGAGACACGTCCATGACCGCACTCGTATCCGATAAGACGTTCGACGAAGAAGTCTTGAAGTCGACCGAGCCCGTTCTCGTCGATTTCTTCGCCGAGTGGTGCGGTCCGTGCAAGGCTATGGCGCCCGCGCTGGAGCAGATCGCTGCCGAGCAGAAGGGCAAGGTCAAGATCGTGAAGATCGACGTCGACCAGAGCCCGGCCATCACCACCAAGTATGGCATCCGCGCCATGCCGACGCTGATCGTCTTCAAGAACGGTGAGGTCGCAGGCCAGCACGTCGGCGCGCTCGTTCAGAAGCGCAAGCTCGAAGAGTGGCTCGGCGCACAGATCGGCGAGACCCTCGTCAAGGCGTAAGCCGTCCGGCTTATCGTTGAATTAGAAAGGGCTCCGGTTTTCCGGAGCCCTTTTTTGTTTCAAAGCCACCAGGCACCAGAGTTGTCATCCTCGGGCTTGTCCCGAGGATCCAGGCCGCCACGGGGAAAAACGGCAGCGGGGCCTCAGTTCGCCTGCGGCTCTACGCCTTCCTGAAGCGCGAGCACATGCCCTGCGAGATAGAGCGATCCGGTGATGAGGATACGCTTGGGGCCGGGGTCGAGCGCATCGATGCGCTTGAGGGCGGCTTCGACCGACACGCCTGCTTCCGCGTTGAGCGCGACCGAGCGCGCGGCCTCCGCCAGCGCTTCCGGCGAGAACGGCGCTTCGTGCGCACCCGGAATCGGTACACCGACGACATGGCGCGCCAGCCCGCTAAAGGGCGCGAGGAAGCCAGGTGCATCCTTGAGGCCCAGCATGCCGACGATGAGATAGAGCGGCTTCGGCGCGCGTTCCTCGAGATCCGCCAGTGCCTGCGCGATCGCGAGGCCAGCAGCCGGATTGTGCCCGCCGTCGAGCCACAGCTCTGAGCCCGGGCGAAGCAGGGACGGCAGCGGTCCGCTGTCGATCCGTTGCATGCGGGCCGGCCAGCGCGCAGAAACAAGACCGCGCTCGATCGCCTGCTCGTCGATACCGGCACACGCGAGTTCGAGAGCGGCCGCGACCGCCGTACCTGCGTTGACGACCTGGTGCCGTCCGAGCAGCGCCGGCAACGGCAGGTCGAGCAGCTGATCGGCCTTCTGCACGATCAGGCGGCCGCGCTGCTCGTAGGCGTCGTAGTCCTGACCCCAGACGGAAAGATGCGCACCGACTCGCATAGCTTCTCGCGCGATGACGTCGTGCACGACGTCTTCCTGTTGCGAGACGATGCAAGGGGCGCCGCGCTTCAGGATGCCGGCCTTCTCGAATGCGATGGCTTCCAAGGTGCCGCCGAGCTTTTCCGCGTGATCGAGCGAGATCGGGGTGATTACTGTGAGGGCCGGTTTCGCGATGACGTTGGTCGCGTCGAGCCGGCCTCCGAGCCCGACTTCGAGCAGCACGACATCGGCCGGATGCTCGGCGAACGCCAGAAACGCAGCGGCTGTGGTGATTTCGAACTGGGTGATGTCGTCGCCGCTGTTGACGGCCTGCGTGCGCGAAAGCACGTCGACGAGATCGGCTTCCGCGATCGGCTTCGTGAGCCCATCGGGACCGGACAATTCGATGCGCTCGTGGAAGCGCACGAGATGCGGCGACGTATAGACGTGCACGCGCTTGCCGGCCGCCGTCAGCATGGCTTTGAGATAGGCCGTGACGGATCCCTTGCCGTTGGTGCCGGCGATATGGACCACGGGCGGCAGGGTTTTGTGCGGATTGCCGAGCTTACCGAGCAACCGCTCCACCCTGCCCAGCGAGAGGTCGATGAGCTTGGGGTGCAGAAGCTTCATGTCCGCGAGGAGCTGGTCGCTTGTCAGAATGTTACGCCCCTCCATCAGCGGGCCCCACGCAGTGCATTCCAAATCTCTCCGTTCCGGAGACGTGATCGCATCGTCACGATTGCCAGGATCCAGTGCGGAGCCCGCCAGAACTTGGCTTGAAGCTTAGCATTGTCGGAGTGGTTCCGTCCCGCGCGCCCTGCCATGACCTGAGCCCCGACCCACAACAAGCCCCCCAACCTACAAGCCCATGGGAAAGGATCAGGGTCCGAAAGGGTGGGCACCGAGGTTGAGCGCCGCGATCAGTTTCTCGGTTGTTCGCGACCCGGCGCACCACTTGTCGTCGTGTCGCCTTCGCTTCTGGCGGCGTCCCCCTTGGCATCGCCAAAGCGCTCGCTTTCCTTGACCGGCTCGAGTTCGACGACGGCGTTTTCGATAAGTTTTCCGTCGACCAGGCTGCCGTTCGGCGCCTTGCCGTTGCCGCGCCGCGCCTTGCTCTTGTCGGCTGTCGCGTTGCCGTGCATCAGCAGGCTGCACAGGCGGCTCAGCGTCTCGCGCATCTTGTGGCGATGCACGACCATGTCGATCATGCCGTGCTGCAGAAGGTACTCGGCGCGCTGGAAGCCGTCCGGCAGCTGCTCGCGGATGGTCTGCTGAATGACGCGCGGCCCCGCGAAGCAGATGAGAGCGCCGGGTTCCGCGATATGTACGTCGCCGAGCATCGCATACGACGCCGTCACGCCGCCGGTGGTTGGATCGGTGAGCACGACAAGATAGGGCAAGCGGGCTTCGCGCAGCCTCTGCACCGCGATGGTGGTGCGCGGCATTTGCATCAGCGACAGGATGCCTTCCTGCATGCGTGCGCCGCCCGATGCGGCAAACAGAATGAATGGAGCCTTGAGCTCGACGGCACGCAGCATACCCGCGATCACCGCTTCACCGGCCGCCATGCCGAGCGAGCCGCCCATGAACTCGAAATCTTGCGCTGCTGCCACCACCGTTCGCCCGTCGAGCGAGCCATGGCCGATCAGCACCGCATCTTCGAGGCCGGTTTTCGTGCGCGCATCCTTGATGCGGTCGGTGTAGCGACGACCATCGCGGAAGCGCAGCGGATCCTGCGCGACGGCCGGAACCGCGACTTGCTCGAACACGCCGCCGTCGAACAGATTGGTGAGCCGCGCGCGCGAACTCATCTTCATGTGGTAGTTGGAGCCTGGGACGACGAACTGATTGGCCTCGAGGTCTTTGTAGAAGACCATCTGACCCGTCTCCGGGCACTTGACCCAGAGGTTTTCCGGCACCTCGCGCTTCGTCGTGAGGAAGCTGCGGATCTTTGGCCGGACGACGTTGTTGATCCAGTTCACGCTTGACCGCTCCTCGAAACCCGGCCGGTCCGTCCACCCATCTGGGCAGCGCACCTCATGCCGCAAGCCGTATAGAAAGTTTATGCCATCGCCGGTGCCCACAAAGCTCCGGCGGTCGCTGCCCGCCGATTACGATGCCCGTAAGGCGGCGCCCAGGCCTTCGACCAAACTTAAGACGGAGCCGACGGTATTTCCAGTCGCTCTGCCGTCCTCGGTTAAGCTCGTCTCGATGGCCCGAACCAGCGCCGATCCGACCACGACGCCATCTGCGCCCTTGGCCATTTCGCGCGCCTGTTCCGGTGTTCTTACGCCAAATCCGACTGCGACGGGAAGGGTTGTTGCCTTCTTGAGGCGTGCCACCTGCAGTTGAACGTCGTCTGGATTGGCCGAACTGGCTCCGGTGATGCCGGTAATCGAAACATAGTAAAGAAAACCGGAGGTGTTTTTCAGCACTTTCGTGAGGCGCTTATCGTCCGTCGTTGGGGTCGCGAGCCGGATGAAGTTGAGCCCCCGCTCGATAGCTGGCAGGCAAAGCTCGTCGTCCGCCTCGGGCGGAAGATCCACAACAATCAGCCCATCGACGCCCGCTTCGGCCGCTTCGTCGAGGAACGCGTCGTTCGGATAGACGTAGATGGGATTGTAATAGCCCATGAGCACGATGGGCGTGTCCGCGTCGGTTTTGCGGAAGTCCCGCACCATCTCGAGCGTGTCGCGCATCTTCTGCCCGGCTTTGAGCGCGCGCAGCGAGGAAGCCTGGATGGCCGGGCCATCGGCCATCGGATCGGAGAACGGCATGCCGAGCTCGATGACGTCGGCGCCGGCCTTCGGCAATCCGGCAAGGATTGCTTTCGAGGTTTCGAGATCGGGGTCACCCGCCGTGATGAAGGTCACGAGGCCCGCGCGGCCTTCTTTCTTCAGCGCCGCGAAGCGCCGGTCGATCCGCGTTTCGATTTTCTTGGTCAAAGCTTGATCCCCAGATAGCCGGCCACCGCGAACACGTCCTTGTCGCCGCGTCCGCACATGTTCATGACGAGCAGATTGTCCTGCGGCAGGGTCGGCGCGAGCTTCGTCACCCAGCCGAGAGCGTGCGACGGCTCGAGCGCCGGAATGATGCCTTCCTGCTTGGCGCACAGCTGGAACGCGGTCAGCGCTTCCTGGTCGGTGATCGAAACGTAGTCGACGCGCTTGGTATCCTTGAGCCAGGAGTGCTCGGGGCCGACGCCCGGATAGTCGAGACCGGCCGAGATCGAATGCCCTTCGAGGATCTGGCCTTCCGCGTCTTGCAGCAGATAGGTGCGGTTGCCGTGCAGCACGCCGGGACGCCCACCGTTCATCGAGGCTGCGTGTCCGTTCTCGACATCGAGCCCATGCCCGCCAGCTTCGACTCCGTAGATTTTCACGCCCTCGTCGTCGAGGAACGGATGGAACAGGCCGATCGCATTGGAGCCGCCGCCGATGCAGGCCACGAGCGTGTCCGGAAGCCGGCCCTCGCGCTCCAGCATCTGCTCGCGTGTTTCATTGCCGATGATCGATTGGAAGTCGCGCACCATTGCGGGATAGGGGTGCGGGCCTGCCGCCGTGCCGATCAGATAGTAGGTATCGCGCACGTTGGTCACCCAATCGCGCAGCGCTTCGTTCATCGCGTCCTTGAGTGTGCCGGCGCCTGCTGTGACCGGGTTTACCTTGGCGCCGAGCATGTACATGCGCGCGACGTTCGGGGCCTGCCGCTGAACGTCGGTTGCGCCCATGTAAATCTCGCACGGCAGACCGAACCGCGCGCACACCGTCGCCACCGCGACGCCGTGCTGCCCCGCGCCGGTCTCGGCGATGATGCGGGTTTTGCCCATACGGCGCGCGAGCTGGATCTGGCCGAGGCAGTTGTTGATCTTGTGGCTGCCGGTGTGGTTGAGCTCGTCGCGCTTGAAATAGATCTTGGCGCCGCCCGTCCCGCCCGCGGCCTTCGCCAAGCCGCGGAAATGCTCGGTCAGGCGCTCCGCGAAGTATAGCGGGCTCGGCCGGCCGCCATAGTGGAGCATGAGGTCGGTCAGCTCGGCCTGGAACTTGGGATCGTCCTTGGCCGAATTATAGGCCGCCTCGAGATCGAGGATCAGCGGCATCAGCGTTTCGGCGACGAAGCGCCCGCCGAACAGCCCGAAAAACCCGCTGTCGTCGGGCCCGGCCTTGAGCGTGTTGAGCTTCGCTTCTTCCGTCTTTTGCTTCTTCGAGGCCACTGGGGGTCGTCCTCTGCGATAGCCCATCCCCGTCGGGGGCGGGCAGGAGATTTTTCATGCCTCCTTAGCGGCCTTTGCGGCGCGAAGGAAGCGGCGGATCAGGTCGGCGTCTTTCTCGCCGGGGCGGCTCTCGACGCCGGACGAGACATCGACGATGGCTGCTCCGGTCAAATCGATGGCTTGGGCGACATTTTCCGGGGTGAGGCCGCCGGCCAGCGCGAACGGCGTACGGCGGCGTGCGCCGTCGAGAATGTGCCAGTCGAAGGCAAGCCCGTTGCCCCCAGGCAGCGCGTCGGGCCGCTCCGGCGGCTTGGCGTCGAACAGCAGCAGATCCGCCCCGCCGCCGGGTTCGAGGTAGGCGAAGGCCGCGGCGACTTCGGCAGGTTTGGCGACCGGTACCGCTTTCATGACCGGGAGCCCGCTGCGTTTCCGGATGGCTTCGGCGCGCTCTGGCGTTTCATGCCCGTGAAGCTGAAGGAGATCCGGTTTGACGGTCGCGACGACGCGGTCGACGAGGTCGTCGTCGGGGTCCACGAGCAGGGTTACGGTTTGGACGTCACCGCGCTCACGCGCCCTCGCGACGAGCGCGGCCGCTTGCTGGAGGCTGACGTTGCGCGGGCTCTTGGCGAACAGCACGAAGCCCACGAGATCGGCGCCAGCCTCGATCGCGGCGTCGAGATGCGCCTCGGCCTTCAATCCGCAGATTTTCACGCGTGTGGACATGGGGATCACGTTGGGTAAGAAACCGGAACAGCGAGTATAGACTCGCGGCCTCTATAGTCCCGCTGATCGGAAAAAAGAAACGGTCAAGCCGCGTCGCGCTTGGCGGGTGCGGAGAGCGCTTTGGCGCGACCCGAAACCTCGGCATCGCGTTCGCGCGTCAGTCGGTCGGCCTCGCCTTGCCATCGCTTGGCCTCGCCCGTCCTGATCCGGGCTGTACGGCGCCATCGCGACTGCGAAAGCCAAGTAGCGGCTCCACCGAGAACGACGCCGACGAGCAGTGCGCCGAACAGGAAGCCGTAGAACGGCAGCACGACCGAAAGCACAGGCGTTTCAGGCCGGAACGGGTCGAGCACGAGCCGCACGGAATGGCGGTTCGCGACCGCAAGCGTAATCAGGAGCGCGGCCGCTGGAAATGCCGTCAACAGCCAAAGAATTCGTCTGAGCACGCGCGTATTCCGATTCCGAAGTTCGCCTATGTCCACGGCCCGCCTCCGGAGCGAAGCATGGACTTCGCCACGGAAATGGGAAAGCCGGCGCCACAGGCCTACACGCCTTAGCGGCGCTTACCCGTTGGTGTTGAGCCGGTCGCGAAGCTCTTTGCCCGTCTTGAAGAACGGGACGAATTTCTCGTCGACCGGGACCGCAGTTCCCGTGCGCGGATTGCGCCCCTGACGGGCAGCGCGATGCTTGACTGTAAACGCGCCGAAGCCACGAAGCTCGACCCGATCGCCCTCTGCAAGCGCGTCGACGATCTCGTCGAACACCACATTGACGATCCGCTCCACGTCCCGATGATACAGGTGTGGGTTGGAAGCCGCAATTTTCTGGATCAGCTCGGATTTTATCAAAGCACGTGCCTCCCGCGAAAGTAATTGTATTTATTCTAATTTTCAGAAGGTTGCCAAACAGAAACGAGGCCGTCAAGACCAACTCTGCCGAGCCCGGGAGGAAGGCTCGCGAGTTGAGCAAAATTGCCTAACGCGGCAGCAATCATTTTTCCAAAGGCAAGGGAAGCTTCGCCCGCGAAACCGCCCCAGCTGCCCTCTGGCGTGGGTTTCCAGTCGATAACCTTGAGGTCTTTCGGCACGCCGCGGTTGGTTTCGAGCCAGACGATCGCTTCTTTTTCACCGCCGATTTCGTCGATGAGCTTGTTGTCCAGTGCCTGCCGGCCCGAGAAAATGCGCCCTTCGACAAGGCCGTTAACGTTCTGAGGTACGATTCCGCGGCGGGTTTCGACCAGGGACAGGAACCACTTGAAGCCGTCGTCGATGGTGTCCTGCATGACTTTCCGGGCTCCTTCCGATGCAGGCTCGAACGGGTTCGGCGCGGCTTTCAGCTCGCCGCTTTTGACCTCGTTGAATTTCACGCCGAGCTTGCCGAGCAGCTCGCTCACCTCGGGCCATTGCGCGAGCACGCCGACCGAGCCGGTGATCGTGTTGCCGCGCGCCACGATATGGTCGGTGCCGAGTCCGACGATATAGCCCGCCGAAGCCGCGACCGTACCGAACTGGGCGACGACGGGCTTTTTCTCCGCCACGTCGCGAAGTGCGAGATAGAGGCTCTCGCCGCCGGTCGTCGTGCCTCCGGGACTGTTCACGAACACGAGCAGCGCATCGACGTTCTTGGCGTCCTTGATCTTTTTCAGCATCGCGATCTGGTCGCGGTCGTCGGTAATCGTGCCCTCGATGGCGACACGCGCGATCTGGCGTGTTCCGGCGAGCGACGACAGTTCATCGCTGTTGAACAGAAGTGCGCCGAGCAAAAGGCCGACGAACAGCACCGCCGCGCTGCGCCAGAAAGCGAGACGCCGGCGCATACGGCGGCGATCGAGGACGGCTTCAGTTTCGAGCGACATGGGGGGATGCTCCAAGAGTGCTTCCGGAAAAGTGGAAACCGGTTTTACGGTAAGAAGCACGACAAAACAGAGTTCTAAAGCCGTTCCGCGAACGCGGCGTTAGATTAAGCCTTTGCCGGCAAAATAGGAAACTGCCGTGCGGTGCGCAATGCCCGTCCGTCTTGAAGCACTACATCGTTCTGAACGCCGACCGTCGTCCGTGCAGAACGCAGCTCCGCCATGACCGCGGGAAACGTCATCCCGGCAGAAACCGGGATCCGGACACGGGGCAGTTAAAAAACAAAAAAGCGCGGGACTCCCGTCCCGCGCTTCGTGATCTGCACGTGTTAAACGAAGATCTTACTCTTCGTCGCCACCGCTCGCATCGCGCTTCTTGATCGCGGCCTTGAAGATGTCGCCCAGCGAAGCGCCCGAGTCGGACGAGCCGTACTGCGCAACGGCCTGCTTCTCTTCTGCGATCTCGAGCGCCTTGATCGAGACGCCGATGCGGCGCGCGGCCTTGTCGACCGAGAGCACGGATGCATCGACCTTCTGACCGACGGTGAAGCGCTCCGTGCGCTGCTCCGAACGGTCACGCGAGAGATCCGAGCGCTTGATGAAGGTCGTAAGATCGGTATCGGCGATCTTGACCTCGATGCCGTTCTCCTGCACCGCGACGACTTCGCAGGTGACCTGGTCGCCCTTCTTGTACTTGCCGAGCTCGTCGGCGGGATCGCCGGCAAGCTGCTTGATGCCGAGCGAGATGCGCTCCTTGGAGCTGTCGACGTCGAGGACGATAGCTTTGACCGTATCGCCCTTCTTGTAGTCCTTGATGACCTCGTCGCCGGCCTTCTGCCAGTCGAGATCCGACAAGTGCACCATGCCGTCTACGCCGCCATCGAGGCCGATGAACAGGCCGAACTCGGTGATGTTGCGGATCGGGCCTTCGACGACGGTGCCCTTCGGATGCTGGGCAAGGAAGGCATCCCAGGGGTTGTCCTGGGTCTGCTTGAGGCCGAGCGAGATGCGGCGCTTCGAGGGATCGACCTCGAGGATCTGCACTTCGACCTGCTGGCTGGTCGAGACGATCTTGCCGGGGTGAACGTTCTTTTTGGTCCAGCTCATTTCCGAGACGTGGATCAAGCCTTCGACGCCCGGCTCGAGTTCGACGAACGCACCGTAGTCGGCGATGTTCGTGACCGTGCCGTTGAAGCGTGAGCCGATCGGATACTTGGCTTCGATCGTCGACCACGGGTCCGACTGCAGCTGCTTCATGCCGAGGCTGATGCGCTGGGTCTCCGGGTTGATGCGGATGATCTGCACCTTGACCGTGTCGCCGACGTTCAGGATCTCGGACGGATGGTTCACGCGGCGCCAAGCCATGTCGGTGACGTGGAGCAGGCCGTCGATGCCGCCGAGGTCGATGAACGCGCCGTAATCGGTGATGTTCTTGACCAAGCCGTCGATGATCTGGCCTTCGGCGAGACGAGCCACGATGTCGGCGCGCTGCTCGGCACGCGTCTCTTCGAGCACCGAGCGGCGCGAGACGACGATGTTGCCGCGGCGGCGATCCATCTTGAGGATCTGGAACTGCATCGGCTGGTGCATCAGCGGGCCGATGTCGCGAACCGGGCGGATATCGACCTGCGAGCCCGGCAGGAACGCGACGGCACCGTCGAGATCGACAGTGAAGCCGCCCTTGACCTTGTTGAAGATGACGCCTGTAACCTTCTCGCCCTTTTCGGAGAGCTTCTCGAGACGGGTCCAGCTCTCTTCGCGGCGCGCCTTGTCGCGCGAGAGAACGGCTTCACCGAGCGCGTTCTCGATGCGCTCGAGGTAGACTTCAACCGTGTCGCCGATCTTGATGTTGCCGGGCTGGCCGCCAAGACCGAACTCCTTCAGCGGAACGCGGCCTTCCATCTTGAGGCCGACGTCGATGACGGCGAGGTCCTTCTCGATGCCGACGACTTTGCCCTTGACGACGCTGCCTTCGAACAGGTCGTCCTTGGCAAGGCTTTCGGTGAGCAGCGCGGCGAACTCGTCACGCGACGGGGTGTAGTCTTTGCTGATTTCGGCGGTCATTCAAGCTCCTGGACGTGTGTAAGAATTGAGATCTGCCGCACGGGAAGCCCCAAAGGGCCAGCCGACGGCGCGGATAGCGGAATGCCGAAAGCCCCAGCCGGACATGCGAAAACGCACGATCGGACGGTCCTCTGCCGGCACGAATCTTTGAATATTGGTCCGGGCGCCGTCGTGATGGGCCTCTTGCCCGCCCCCTAAAAATTGAAACGCATATCTTATGCGTCTCTAGGGGCCGATCTTCCTCTTGATCAATCCGACGACGGCGTCGAATGCGGCTTCTATACTCAAGTTGCTGGTGTCAAGCAACATCGCATCTGCGGCCTGGGCCATCGGCGCGTTCGGACGGCCCGAGTCACGGGCGTCCCGCACCAGGATATCGGCCAGCACCGTTTCATAGGCAACGGTGTCGCCGCGGGCCTCGAACTCGGTAAAACGGCGTTTTGCCCGGATTTCCGGGGTCGCGGTCACGAAAATCTTAACGTCCGCGTCCGGACACACGATGGTGCCGATATCCCGGCCGTCGAGTACGGCCCCGGGAGGCCGGCGGGCAAAATCGCGCTGGTAGGTGAGCAGCGCCGCCCGCACGACCGGAATACGGGCCACGATCGACGCGGCGTCTCCGGCGGCGGTGCCGCGAAGGGCCGGATCGTCGAACGAGGCCGGGTCGAGGCCCCGCGCGGCCGCGATCGCCGCCCAGATATCCTCGAGCCGAAAGCCCTGGCGGGCCACGTCGCGGGCCACGGCGCGGTAGAGAAGCCCCGTATCGAGGCAGGCATAGCCGAAGTGCTCCGCAACGCGCTTTGCGAGAGTCCCCTTGCCCGAGGCGGCCGGCCCGTCGATCGCGATGATCATGAGCGTTAGGCCTCGCTCGCTTTGAACCGGCTGCCGATCTGCTCCATCAGCGCGCGGAACTCCGGGAAGCTTGTGGCGATCATGCCCGTATCGTCGACCGTGACCGGCGTTTCGGAGGCAAGCCCCATGACCAGGAAGGCCATCGCAATCCGATGGTCGAGGTGCGTCGCGACGAGCCCGCCGCCCGCAGCCTGCCCTGTCCCGTGAACGATGAGCGTGTCGCCCGCGACCTCGGTACGAACGCCGTTCGCTTCGAGGCCCGCGGCCGTCGCCGCCAGCCGGTCGCTTTCCTTGACCTTGAGCTCGGCAAGCCCGTCCATCCGCGTAGAGCCCTGGGCAAACGCAGCAACGACCGCCAGCATCGGGTACTCGTCGATCATCGACGGCGCCCGCTCTGCCGGTACCGAAACGCCGGAAAGCTTGGAAAAACGGGCGCGAATGTCGGCCACCGGTTCGCCACCTTCCTCGCGCGGGTTGAGGAGAGCCACGTCGCCGCCCATCTCCTGGAGCGTCGTGTAGAAGCCGGTGCGGGTCGGGTTTACCAGCACACCTTCGATAGTGATGTCGGAGCCGGGCACGATCAGAGCCGCAGCAATCAGGAACGCCGCAGAGGACGGATCGCCCGGCACCGTTACGTCGCGGCCCTGAAGCTCGGCTTCGCCGCGGATGGTGATGCGAGTGCCGAATTCCCCGGTTTCGGTCGAAACCTCGGCCCCGAAATGCCGAAGCATGCGCTCGGTATGGTCGCGCGTGGCTTCCCGCTCGATCACGGTCGTCTCGCCGGCTGTGCCGAGGCCGGCAAGCAGGATCGCGCTCTTGATCTGCGCGGAAGGCACCGGCAACTCGTATACGATCGGCGTGAGCTGCGACGTGCCGCGCAGCGTAAGCGGCAGGCGATCCCGGTCGCCGTCCACTTCGACGCCCATTTGCTTGAGGGGGCCGAGAACGCGTCCCATCGGCCGCTTCGAAAGCGAGGCATCGCCGATCATCGTCACGGTGATGTCGTGGGGGGCGAGAACGCCCATCATGAGGCGGGTTCCGGTGCCCGCGTTTCCGAAGTCCAGCGGCTCCGCGGGCTGGGCGAGGCCGCCGGTCCCGCGGCCGAGCACTTCCCAGGTATCACCTGTTTTCTTGGCCGGGGCTCCGAGCGCCGTCACGGCGCGGGCGGTATTGATGACGTCCTCGGACTCGAGCAGGCCCCGGATGCGGGTTTTGCCGGTCGCGAGCGCGCCCAGCATGAGGGCCCGGTGAGAGATCGATTTGTCGCCGGGCACCCTGAGGGTCCCTTTGAGGGCTTCTGAACGTTCGGCTGCAAGCGGGGTGGGGTCGGCGTGTGTCACGGGGTGGCGCCTGCCATATCGCGGGGGCGAGGACCGGAGGCCGTCGCCCGGATTTTCGGGAAAGCCCGCGCATAGAGCCGCCGGACGCGGGTGCTGTCAACGCCGGGCAAAAGTTTTGTCGCCTCTTGAGAGGATTTCGTTTTGACAGCCGCCACCCGCTGTGTCAGATCCCGCTATCCCAAATTGACTGGTGAGAAAGCCATGGCGACGAAACAAGCGCGCGGGACTAAGCGCACCTGTCAGAGCAACGAATGCGGCGCTCGGTTCTACGACCTCAACCGCAATCCGATAACGTGCCCGATTTGCGGCTCGATCTACGAGCTGGCCTCCTCGCCATTGGCGATTTCGGCCGTCGAAGAGAAATCGAGCCGTCGGGCCCGCAAGTCGGATTACGTCGAGAAGGCGCCGGCTGAGGCCGTGGATGCCGAGGCTGACGAGGCTCTGCCGGAGATCGAAGACGGCGACGCCGAAGTTGCGGCGGAAGAGGACGAGACCTTCCTCGAGGAAGAGGAAGAAGAGGGCGGCGACGTCTCCAACATCATCGGCGGTCCGGTCGATGGCGGCGACGAGGAGCGCTGAGGCTCGTCTTTGAACAACAGGGCTCCGAAGCGTTGCGACGCTTTGGAGCGGAGGGCGAAAGAGGCCGAAATGTCAGGCCCTTGTGGGCCGGCATGTTCGGCGACGCCCAGCACGATGAGCGGAGCGAGGACGCTGGCTCCATTTTTGATGGGGTTGCGCCAACTTCGCTCTTGCAGTTTTGAGACGATCGGCCTAATCAGCCGATCTCTTTGATTGTGATCCGCCAGAGGGGCGATAGACCCGACACGGCATCACGAACTCCTGCGATCGGCAAAAGGCCTTAGGCCTGAACGCACGCTGCAGGATCCCACGGTAAGGGGCCATAGCTCAGCTGGGAGAGCGCTTGCATGGCATGCAAGAGGTCAGCGGTTCGATCCCGCTTGGCTCCACCACGTGGTTTCAATTTTTTGCAGTTCCCACCATGCGGCTAATTTGCGCCGCCGAGCGAGCGCTCTACTCCGCCGCCAATTTGGCATAGGTGCCGTTCTGGACCGCGCAGGCCGCCCAAAGTCCTTCGAGCGCATGGATCAAAGTCGTCATCTGCTCGTCGGAGTGTGCGGGTGAGGGCGTGAGACGCATGCGCTCGGTGCCTTTCGCTACGGTTGGATAATTGATCGGCTGCACATAGATCCCGTATTGGCGGAGCAGGGTGTCTGTCACCGCCTTGCAGTGAATCGGGCAGCCGACCATCACCGGGACGATATGGCTTGGATTGTCCATGACCGGCAAACCCTTGGCCTTGAGCGACCTCTTGAGTGTTCGAACCCGCTCCTGATGGCGGCCGCGCTCGACCGAACTCGTCTTCAAATGGCGAATGGAGGCGAGCGCCCCGGCCGCGATCGCAGGCGCGAGAGATGTCGTGAAGATGAAGCCTGAAGCAAACGAGCGGATCGCATCGCAGAGGTCACGGGAACCGGCGATGTAGCCGCCCATGACGCCGAAGCCCTTGGCAAGGGTTCCATTGATGATGTCGACGCGGTCCATGACGCCGTCGCGCTCGGCAATGCCCCCACCGCGCGGGCCGTACAGGCCGACCGCGTGCACCTCGTCGAGGTAGGTAAGCGCTCCATATTTTTCGGCGAGGTCACAGATCGCGGCGATCGGCGCGATGTGCCCATCCATCGAATAGACGCTCTCGAAGACAATGATCTTGGGCGTGCCCTTGGGATAACGCTTAAGCTTCGCTTCCAGATCGGCCACGTCGTTGTGACGAAAAATCTGCTTCTCGCCGTTCCCGCGGCGAATGCCCTCGATCATCGACGCGTGGTTTCTCTCGTCCGAGAACACGACCGTACCGGGAACGAGCTTCACGAGCGTCGAGAGTGTCGCGTCATTGGCAACGTAAGCTGAGGTGAAAAGAAGGGCTGCTTCCTTTCCGTGCAGATCCGCAAGCTCCTGCTCGAGCTCGACATGATAGTGCGTGGTGCCCGAGATATTGCGCGTACCGCCGGAACCTGCGCCGACGGTGTCGATTGCCTCATGCATGGCGGCGATCACTTTGGGGTGCTGGCCCATGCCGAGGTAGTCGTTGGAGCACCACACTGTAACCTCGCGCGAGCCGTTCGCCGCGAAATGATCCGCCACTGGAAAGGCCCCTCGGCGGCGCTTCAAATCCGCAAAAACGCGGTATCGTCCTTCGCGTTGAAGGGCCGCGAGCCTCTGCTGGAACAAATGCTCAAAGTTCATGTCGGGCTCCTGCGCGTCATTCCGGTAAAATATTGAGAGCGGTCATTCGGGCTTGAGGCCAAGCTCGATCGCGGCCGCCATGATCGTGCCCGATGCTGCGGAGTCGTCCTTGAAGACATCGAGCGCTTTGCGGAATGCTGTGTCCGCGACCTCTCTCTCGCCTAGAACGACGCGAGAGCGCATGAGGCGAGTCCAGCCATCGAGATCTCGCGGAGAATGATCGAGGCGATCAGCCAGGCCGTCGACCATCGAGCGGATAGCTTCGTCATTCTCATGTGGAGGCGTCGTTTCGGACTTCGCGAGTTTCTCTGCGCTTGGCGCATCACCTCCCTTAGGGGCGGCTCCGGTCTGCCCCGTCGAAGCGGTCTCCAACGTGCTCCCCCCGGAGGCCTTCGCCTTGGCTTGCTCGTATGAGGTCTTGAGCTCGGCGGAGTTCGGATCGAGTTCGATTGCCCTCGCATAGGCGGTAGCAGCTTGATCGTAGCGCTCCGTATTGAAGTAAGACCAGCCGAGCATCTGCCAGCCTTGAATGTCCGCCGGCGCGGTCTTGAGCCGAGCCGCGAGCTGCTCGATCATCGTGTTCACGTCGGGTAGGAGTTTATCGGCTGCCGCGTTGGAGGCCGGTTCTTCGCTTTTAATCGAACGTGTGTAGTCCTCTAGGTTCGCGAGCATTTCGTCGTCGGCCCCGGGCGATGCCGACGTGTCTGTGGTCGCGCCGTCGGAACCGGGAGAAGTCCGGAGATAAGAAGAAAGGGCGCCTATGCCTGCAACCACCAGAAAAACCGCGGCGGCAACCGTCAATCCTCGCGCAGCACCGTGAAGATTTTTGCCGCCTCTCCAGTTAGATGGCCGCAGACGAGAGCGGAGAGAAAATCTCGCCGCTCCCGATCTTGTTTCATCGAGCTTCCGAAGCTTAAGCCGAGATCGGATATCGAGGGGAATCTGCTCGCTGCGCGAAAAAACGACGAGCGCCGGTAGTGCGATCGACGAGACTATGAAAATCCAACCCAAGAACGTCAGAGACATCTGATACCTCCCTGCCATCAATTCCTGCGCGCCTTGTGGCGGCGGGGTGATTCAGAACCGCGATACCGGCTGCGGGTGTAGTAGGGACGGTAGTAGACATACCCCCCGATATGCGTCGGGTAGTGACCGCGGCTGTAGTAGTAGGGATAGTCGTAGTAGATATAGCTCGGCCCGATCGGCAGATAGATCCGCGGGCCGCGAACGCGACGCCTGCTCTCGAGCGCATAAGCCCTGGCGCTTTCGCGGGACTTCGAGAGGGATTTTTTGCCCGATGCGGCGTCGGCCGCTGGCGCGATGGCGAGAACGCCGACTGCCAGCAAGCAGGCCATCAAAATACTCCAACCACTCATGAGACACCTCGCATAGTTCATCGCTCAGAACTTCCTGCGGACCTCGGCGCGGAGGCCGAAATTGTCTTCGTCACCGCCCTCGAGGATCTGATAGGTGGCATCGGCGCGGAACAGCCAGGCCCGGTCGATCGGAACCTGATAGCGAACCCCGAAGCCATACTGCGCGTCCTTGGCGCCGATGCCGTCATCCTCGAATGGCTGCACCATGCCCACTTCGAAAACGAGCTGCTGATCCAGATTGAAGAGATACTGCAACCCGATCGCGCCGCCGAAGGTGTTGGAGGCGGTGTCGTCGAGTTTCGGGTAGCCGGTGAGTGCGTCGGTTTCGAAGTTGATGCCGACGTTCTTCAGGATGCCCGCGCCGTTGCCATCGACCAGGGGCTGCGGATTTCCGACGCCGATGAAGAAGTTGGCGTAGGGCAGCAGCGTGCTGGGCAAGCCGGTGATCAAGCTGTTTTCGGAAATCAGGGCAAAGCCGTCGCTGTTCCCTTCGGGATCCTCTCCGAAGTTCGCGAACATGCGCGTCGAGTTCGACACGGTATTGTAGTAGCGGCGGGTGTAGGCGGCGGTCAGGAAGTGCGTCAGAAGCTCCTTCTGCTCGTCGCGCCCCTGTATCAGGCCGTAGCCCGCTTCGATGTAGCCGTCGTAGGCGTCGATAAAGGCGGTCACGCCATAGAGGTTGGCCAGGTGATTGTCTTTCTCGTCCGCTCCGATGATGCCCGCGTTGTCGACATTGTCGAACGCGGCGAAGAAGGTGACGTCGAAGTTGGCAAGGCCGAGCGCCGCCGAGTTCTTGGCAGGAAGGCTCACTGCGGCACCCAGGATTGCGTCGTTCGCCCAGATCCCGTTCTGCAGGAACAGCGGGAAGAGACCGAAAGTGAACGGCAGGTCGAAACTGGCTTCCTGGCCGGTGAAGCCCGAATAAAGAGAGCCGAAATCACCTTCGAAGAAGAGTGTCTGCGGGTCGATGTCGAACTCGCCGTTGAACTTCCCATCGCCGTCGGCGCCGCCGAATTCGAAGCGGGTGAACTTTTTGTTGTCCTCCTGAATCGGCGTGAAGAACGCATGAATGCGTTCGGTGCCGGTGATCTTGAGGTCGACGTCAATGTTCAGTCGGGTCGCGACCTGTGCGATATCCTTGCCGTTATTGTTGTTGTGGGCGACCGCTGTCCGCCAGTCGCCATAGATGGCGAGACCCGGGAGCAGCGGATTTTTTACGCCGAGGACTGTGCTGCTCTCGTCGTATGCGCCGGAGGTGTATTGCTGACGACCGAGCTCGACCGGTGGGCGCGGCGGCTCGACCGCACTCTTGGCGCCATAGACATCGACCTGGTGCTGGGGATTGTATTTTGCCGCGTATTGCGGATCGGGCCGGAAAAGGTCTTCCTTGTCGGAAACGTTGCTGCGCTTGCGCGTCTTCGGGGTTGCGGCTTTGTCGTCCGTCTCCTTTGCGGCAACCTTCTTCTCGTCAGTCGTCTTCTCGCCGGTCGCCTGCTCGGCGGTCTCCTTTTCGCCTGTCTCCGTTTCGGAGGAGGCGCCCAAGTACTGCGCACCGGCCCGAACCTCTGACGGATCGACCCAGGAAACGCGGGGCGACACTTGGGTGACCCAGCCGCTATCGTTGGGCGTGCTGCTGCTTTCGCCCGCTGCTGGGCGCGCGGTGGTGCCGGAGATCACAAGGTAACCGCCGGCTACCAGCGCAATCGTGGCGGTGCTCGTCCTGACAAGGTACGCATTACAAATCATAAGGAAGCCCCACGTCGTGAACACTGAGCTGAGAGGGAAGGCTGGGCGCCCGCTTCTTTGAACCCCTCGCGGGCACCCAGCGTGAAAACCCCGGCTTTCTCGGTGTTAATTCTTCACATCGACTTCCACCGCGAAGGCGTGGAAGTTCATGATCCGCTCGTTCATGCTCTGCTCCATCTCCTTGGTGGAGCCGACGAAGCGCATGAAGTAGATCGGCTCGGCTCGGCTCCGCATGCGGAAGGCGAGGCGATACTTGCCCGGCTTCGTGATCAGGTTCCCTGGCACTTGGTACTTGGCCTGCTTCTCGCCGAGCGGCGCCAGCGAGCGGTTCTCCATGCGCACCAGCGGCGGATGGTTGAGAACGGTCGTCGGAACTCCAGGCGGACGTAGATGCGGCAGCGGGTCGATGTCGAAGTTCACCGGCAGGTACATCTCCCGCTCCGTGCCCTTGACGTTGGTCGTCAGGAACTTGGTCTGGAAGTGCACGAGCTGTTGGTCTGTCTTGATGCGTCCAGCCGCGACGTCCAGGCTGTGCAGATCGGCGATGTCGCCATTGCTGTCGACGTAGCCCGTCTCCCAGACGTTCTGGCCATCGGGATCGACGAGCGCCACGTTCACCCAGAGCTGCGGCTGCGCACCCAGTGAGCCGGACGGCAGGTTGTGCCCCGTGTTGGCGTTCTTGATTTTGTAGGAGAACGCTAGATCCTTGCCGACACTGGGCGTGCCCTCGATGTGGGGGCCGTCGATGTGGCTGCTGTTCTCCATGACCTGGTGGCGGAGCTCGTCGCGTTCGTCGAGCTTCTTCAGATTATCGTCGATGATCTCCCGCGCATCTTCACGGTCAACCGCATCGGCCCATCGCTTGGGAAAGTCGACCTTGGTTTTGCGGTCTGCGACCTTGTCTTCGAACTCTGCGGTACCCCAGCCGGCGCGCCAGTCGAATTCGAGCCAATCCTTGATGCTGATGTTCTTGGCCTTCGTGTTGTGCGGAAACACGCCGGGGTGGGCGATCGAGTAGCCCGGGCCGATAAAGCGATGATTTGCGTGCTTTCGTCCCGGATTGACCTCCTTGCCGCCCACAATGGCGGAAGGTGCGGTCGCGTAGCCCTCGGGCTTTCCGGGGACTTTGCCCATGTGGCAGTCCTGACAGGAGACGCCGGCCTTGCGTGCCGGGCTGTCGCGATACTGATCCCAGACGATCTCGAGTTTGATGCCGAGATTGACCGCAACCTGGTGACAGCTGACGCAGAACTCGGACTTGGTGATCTGGTCGTTGGTGATCATGCCCTCGTGAATGTCGTTGCCGCGCCCCTTCGTGCTGGTTTTGACGGAGTAGGTTTCCTTGTTGGCGAGAACGTCCTTGATCACGCTCTTTTCGCCGCTTCCGTAAACCGGCTCGTAGATCTTGCCCGGTTCAACCCGGCGCTCGCCGTTGACCTTGCCGTACTGCTCCTTGACGCGGTGGCAAGTGATGCAGCTCACGCCCTCGCGTGAGATCTGGCTGCGTTCCCAAAGCGGTGTCTCGCGGCTCTCGCCGAGCTGGGTGCCGACCTGCTGATGGCACCGCACGCAGAAGGTGCCGACCGTACCTTGCGTCAGGTCCTGGAACTTCTGCTCGAACTTGTGGAACATCGGCGAGATCGACGCATAGGCATGCTGCGACGAAGACCACTCGTCATAGATCTGCTTGTGGCACTCGCCGCATTGCGCAGCGGTGGGATAGAGGGAGAGAGTTTCGTTGTCGACTGCGGGTATCGGATCTTCCTTGCCTTTCGACGCTTTGGCTGCCGCACCGAGAAGAGACATCTCGCCGTAGCCGTCCGCATGGGCATCAGCGGAAAGCTTCGTTCCGCCACCGTGGATGTCGGACTTGGCGTTCACGGATTTGTCGCCCGCTTTTTTGATCTGCGCTCTTTTCTTCTCATCCTTCTTGATGAGCGCTTCGAGCGCCGCGTCCGCATTGTGGGCCGCAGCTGCTCCACTATTCTGAGCGAGCTCGGTTCTGGGTTGAGCTTGAGCGCTAGGGCTCCCTACGCCATCGCTGCCCCCAGCGATGGCATTCTTCTCAACGAACGCCGCGCTTATCAGCAGGGTGCTCGCGAAGACACGGAAAAACACTGCAAAAATGGACAATCGTTTCATCGCCCTACGCTCTCACAAGATTTAAAGGCTGAATCCCGATTTTTTATCCATCTCGCGAAACAGGCTCCCCGGCCGTTATGCGGGATTGATGCAATGAAAATTAATGAACGAAGCGGGCCGCCATATGGCCGAGTAAAATCAACGTTTGGAAATGAATGAGCTGAGAAAAATGTTCACCGGCTCCATAGGCGTCACGGGATCAATCGGATGAAAGGGTTGGTGAAATAAAAAGTGCAGCATTGAGCAGATGGCGTTTTGGCTTCCCGGCGAGCGCCAGCTCACCGTGCGAAACATGACATTTTCTGGATCATGGAATAAATAAGTATATCGCGTTTTAGCTTCACGCAGAGTGGGCGCGCGATGCGTTCCTCGTATGGAGCCGGGCTTATTAGCGCCTTGTGGAGCCTCGCTTCAGTTCATAGTGATCGCCATTCCCAGCAAAATTTGAAAGCTGTTTTTGAACGGCTGTCAGTTTCTCCTGCGATCATCCAAAACCATCAAAGGGTCATTGTCTGACCATGATGGAAGGTTAGGTCATTGCTGAGGGTTAGGCCGTGAAGGTCACGCGGATTGTCTCCTCCGAAATGCATTATCGATTGGAATCGTAGTCGATTTCACTTTGCCAATGCTAAGCGCCAGCCAAAATTTGGGGAAACAAAATGACGGACGATAGAAAGTAGTCGTCGTTTCTGCTTTCAGGCGACGAGGGCGGGGCATTTATCCAGAGCGTTTGTTTTTCGTCGGCTGTCTTGAATGTTCTACCGCGCAACGAAGGCGGGTCGCTCGCGCCAGCCGTAGATCGGTCACTTAGCCTTCCGGGATTGGGGCGATGGCAGGAAGTCACCAAATCACCATCAACGGTAAAAGCTTTCTCGCGCGGCGCGGCGAGTTGCTGCTGGATGCCGCTCTGGGCAACGGCATCGACCTGCCGTACGATTGCCGTGCCGGCCACTGCGGCACTTGCTGCGTTCGGCTCGTATCCGGCGAAGTGAACGGCGGCGAAGGCGCCTCGCCGGGTGTTGTTCACGCCTGTCAGTGCCGGATCGCAGGCGATGCGGTGATCGAGAAGACGCAGTCGTCGGCCGTCCGAACCGTCGAAGGCGTGCTGAGTTCATTGGTTCCCCTGTCGCCGGAGGTGATGGAAGTCGGCATCAGGACAGATCGCGCGCTGCCCTATCATGCGGGGCAATATGTGCAGGTGCGCTTCAACGGCTATCCGAGCCGCCCTTTCAGCATCACCCATCCGTTGTGCAGCAATCCGGATGGTCGCTCGATCTGGTTCCATGTTCGGCGCATGAAGGATGGGCGCGTCACCCCATCGCTTGGTAAGCGCATCAAGCCGGGCCACCGCGTCGAGCTGACCGGTCCCTACGGCTCGGCGCATTTCAGGTCTAATCCGGACTGCCGGCTCGTTCTCGTTGCCACCAACACCGGCTTCGCGCCGATCTGGTCCATCGCGGTGGCCGCGCTGCGCGAAAATACAGAGCGCCGGATGATGATCATCGTTGGTGGCCGCACCATCGAGTCGCTCTACATGGGGCCCGCCTTCATGCGGCTGGCGCGCTTCCCCAATGTCCTTGTCGTGCCTGTTTGCAGCACGCCTCAGTCCGTCACCCCGGTGGTGAAGCAGGGCCGGCCAACCGACTATCTGCCACGCCTGCTGCCGACCGATGTCGTCTACGTCTGCGGCGCGCCGGGAATGGTCGACGCGGTCAAATCGATCGCAGCGGGCGTTGGCGTGGCTTGCTACGCCGATCCGTTTCTCCCGACGGCCGGCGATGCCGTCGAGGCGAGTATTCTGACCCGCGTGAAGGGATGGCTCGCTGTGCCGACCGGCCGGCAGATGGGGCGACTTGCTCTCGATCGTCTCCGCAAACGGCGGGAACAGCCGATCGAGGAGTATGGGTTGGCGGAAGCACAGGGTGAGTAGTCATTACTGTTAGTAGTGTGCATAGCCTTCGGTTGATCAGGCTTGGGCCAACGTCCCGTCTCCGGTCTTCCGCA
The DNA here is from genome assembly GCF_031157355.1 of Hyphomicrobium sp. LHD-15. Classification (GTDB taxonomy): domain Bacteria; phylum Pseudomonadota; class Alphaproteobacteria; order Rhizobiales; family Hyphomicrobiaceae; genus Hyphomicrobium_C. The sequence goes on along the minus strand of NZ_JAVIFT010000004.1, from coordinate 11,275 downwards.
CTTTGTCTCTGCGGCTTGCTGATGACCGTCGGCTTGGCTGCGGACGGCGCGGTTGCGTCCGATCCGGCCAAGACCGTCGGTCCGAATGCCTGTGCCGAATGCCACAAGCAGGAGGCCGAGGCCTGGAAGGGGTCGCATCACTTCAAAACCTTCCGCGAACTGCCGCGCAACACCAAGGCGAACGAGATCGCGGACAAAATGGGCGTGCGGCGCATCAAGTCGGATTCCCTGTGCCGGGATTGCCATTTCACGGTGCAAAACAAGAACAACCGAGAAGAGCCAGTCGCGGGCATCTCGTGCGAGTCCTGCCACAGCGCCGGGCAGGACTGGATCAAGGTCCACAGCGGATTCAGCGGCAAGACAATACTGTTCGAGAGCAAGGCCGAGGAAAAGGAGCGCTGGAAGCTCGCCGATTCCAAGGGAATGATCCGGCCGCGTTCGTTCTACCAGCTGGCGAAGAACTGCTTTGGCTGCCACGTCGTGGCGCGAGAAGATCTTGTGAACAAGGGCGGTCATCGGGCGGGCAGCGCGTTCGAGCTGGTGTCCTGGTCGCAAGGCGAAGTGCGGCACAACACCTGGTATTCCAAGGGCAGAGAGAACGTACCGGCCGACGCGGCGCGCAAGCGGATGCTCTATCTCGTCGGTCTCGGCGTCGAACTCGAGACGGCGTTGCGCGCGGTCGGTAAGGCGACTGCGAGAAGGACTTATGCGTTCGAGATGGCCAAGCGCGCCGATCGGGCGCGCAAGCAGCTTGCCGCCGCCGCGAAGGCGGTGCCGAACGTCCCGGAGCTCCCGAAGATGGTCGAGCTCGGTCATTCCGCCGGTCTGACGCTGAACAATGACCGCCTTCTGACGGTCGCTGCCGACGGCGTCTCCAAGCTGCTCGTGGGCATGACCGAGACGTATGACGGCAGCACGATGGCCGGGCTCGACAGCCTGATTCCTGGAGCGGACAAGCTCAAGGGTACGGCGAGAAAACCAGACAATTGATACCAGCCGACTGGCAACCCGAATGCGCTTCAAGAGGAAAACGGCCGTCGCCATGGACGGTCTCGGGGGAGTGGCCGTGAGATCGGCAGGACGGCGCGCGTCTGGATATCCCATCAGCCAGACCGTCCAGGGTCTTCTGATCGCGGCCATCTCCGCCGGCCTGTTCTGGCTCGTCTGGATCTATGGCAATGGGCTCCGCGATCCGCGCTATCTCGATGGCTGGATCCTTGCCGGTGGCATGAGCCTGCAGCTCTATTTCCACATCGCCATCAAAAGAGCCGTCCTGTCGCCGAAATCTGCCGCGCGCTGGCGGAAGATCCATATTTTTATCGGCTACCTGTTGATCGCCGCCTTCATCTCGCATTCGGATTTCTCTCTGCCGGACACCGGTTTCGAATGGGCGCTGTGGGTGGGCTTCGTGCTGGTGACGCTGAGTGGCATTCTCGGCACTTATCTCGCCTGGTCGCTGAAGACCAAGCATCAGATCGACGAGGGCATCAGTTATGATCGCATCCCCGGTCTTCGCGCCGATCTGGCGCGGGATGTCCACGCCGCCGTCGCCAGGACCGAACCGGCCGCCGCCGCGATCGCGCTGCCTGCACCGCCTTATGACGCCTGGATCCAGGATCTCTACGCCACCCACCTGCACGGCTTCTTCCAAGGGCAGCGCAACGTCGCCTCTCATCTGTTCGGCTCGCAGCGCCCGCTGAAAAGGCTGACGGGCGAGATCGACAACCTGTCGCGCTATGTCGACCAGCAGAGCAAGGAGAAGCTTGCCGCCATCAAGAACCTGGTGGTCGAGAAGGACCGGCTCGATTTCGCGCATGTCTATCTCGGGCTCACCAAAGCGTGCCTGTTCGTGCATGTTCCCGTCACCTACGCGCTGATCGTGCTCTCGGTGCATCACGTCCTCATCGCCTATGCTTTCTCATCGGGGGCTTGGTGATGTGGAAACCGGGATGGATCGGATGGGCTCTATCGCCGAAGGCCGAGCGGCGGGCGGCCTTTGGATCGCTGCGCGATCGTATCGCGGTGCTGTTGGCACTCGTGACCTTCGTCGGCCTCGGCGCAGCCCTCCTTCTCACCAAGGGCACGCAATTTCTGATGCCGGGTCCGCTCGCGAGCGCGCACGGCGGCATCGAGAAGTGCAGCGCCTGTCATACCAAGAGCGGCAGCGGAAAAGTGAGCTGGCTACACGGCCTCGTCGCCGGAGATCCGGAAGCCGACAGCAAAGCCTGTCTCACCTGTCACAAAATGCCGGATACCGCGTTCAACGCGCATGGCGCTTCAGCCGAAGCGCTCGAACAAAGCACCAAGCGGCTGACGAAAATTGCTGCTGAGTTGCCCGCGCCGCAATCAGCCCGTGCGCAGAACGCCGCCTTTCCAACGCACGACGTGGTTGCGCGCGGCCTCTATTGCGCGACCTGTCACCAGGAGCATCAGGGCACCAACTTCAGCCTGAACAAGATCTCCAACGAGCAATGCCGCTCCTGCCACGTGATGAAGTTCGACAGCTTCGACGGCAATCACCCGAAATTCGAGAGCTATCCGTTCAAGAAGCGCACGCGGATCATCTACGATCACGCCGGCCATTTCGGAAAACACTACCCGGAAGTGGCCAAGAAAAATCCGGCAAAGAGCATTCCCGAGACGTGCTCGACCTGTCACAACACGCGCGAGGACAAGCGTGTCATGGCCGTCGCGCCGTTTGAGCAAACCTGCACCGGGTGCCATCTCGACCAGATCGTCGGCAAGGAACGGGTCAGCGGCCCGAAAGGCGTTGCGTTCCTGAGCCTGCCTGGCCTCGACGTGCAGACGCTGACGAAAAAGAAGGCCGCTTTCGGAGAATGGCCGGAGGCGTCCGAAGCCGCGCTCACACCTTTCATGAAGGTGATGATCAGCCGGAACGATCGGGGCCGCGCTCTGCTCAAGACCGTGGACAGCCTGAACCTCCAGGATTTGGCAGATGCGAGCGACGATCAGATCAAGGCGGTGTCGGATCTCGTTTGGGAGATCAAGAGGCTGTTCTACGCCCTCATCAAGGGCAAGGCGTCGGACGTGCTCGGCGATTTCAACATCGGCGGCGGAGCGAAGCTGAGTGCGACGCTCGTTGCCGATCTGACCGCGAGCATTCCGCGCGATGTGGTCGTCAGCGCGCAACAGCAGTGGCTGCCCAATCTCGCCGCGGAAATGGCCAATCGCCCGGCACCGAAGGATCAGCAGAACAGCGGCTGGAGCCCGACGGTGACGGACTCTGGTTTGGCCGCAGGGAGCGAAAACAAAGCGGCCCGAAAAACCGACACGGCGAATGCCAAGTCCGGAGAAGGCGGGAAAGCGCGCGCCGCCAAAGAAATGTCTCCCCCGATGAGAGCCGGCGTCGGAGACGCTCAGAAAGCCAGCGTCGGAGACGCCCAGAAAGCAAGTGTCGGAGACGCCCAGAAACCAGCACAGTCGGAAGATGCGACAGTAAAAACCTATACCACGAACGCCGGCCCCGATGACGGCGAGGGTGCCGCCGACGCGCCCGGCGGGGCGGTCGGAGCCCGCTTACCGTTGCCGAGTGGCACGCCTCGCTCGATCGACGCAGCGCGCAACAAGGACGCCGAGAGGGACGATCGACCTGAAGGATCGGCCGACAAAGCCGAAACCGCGAAATCCAAGCGCGATGGTCCCGGACCTGCGGACGATGCTTCCAAGGCGGACGCAAACGTGCCTGCCGATGCTCCCGCGGCGTCAGAGACCGCAAACACCAAGTCCGATAGCGGCACGGAAACGCCATCCAGCAGGCAACAGCCTCAAGGCAAGGCGACAGAGCAGACCGACGATCTACTTTTCCCCACGGAGGAAGAGCTGCGCGGGGTGAGTGCCGCCAGCAAGGAGGCCGCGAAACCTGCCCAGCCTGACGGGGCAGCCGCGAACGCCGAGCCCGATTCCACCGCCAAGGCGGATGAGAAGGCGCCAGCCGGCACATCGTCCGCTTCAAAGGCGGCGGTATCGGAACCGCAAACCAGGGTCGCGCCCGTGATCAGCATTGAAAGCGACGTGGATCCGGAGAGCTGGGCGGAGTATGGCGGCTGGTACCGGCAGGACTTTGCGATTTTCTATCGCCCCACGGGCCACAAGGACAAGTTCATCTACTCGTGGCTCTTTTTGACAGGTCCCCAAGCACCGAAGGGCGATGCCGGCCCGGCCGCAGCTGTCTTCGACGCCCTCACGGGTAAGGACGCTCAGGGATCCTGCGCGAAATGCCATAGCGTGGACGAGATCCAGGGCAAAGGGCGGGTCGTCAATTTCTCCCCGCCGTCAGCCAAGAGCAAAAAGGGACGCTTCACGAGCTTCATCCATGAGCCGCATTTCGGCCTCCTGGAAACACGCGGGTGTCTGAGTTGCCATGAGCTTGAGAAGGGCAGCCCGTATCTGAAGAGCTACGAGCAGGGCAACCCGCAAAACTTCGCATCCAATTTCGGCGCCGTGAAAAAGGATCTCTGCCAGACCTGTCACACCAGCAACATGGCGCGCCAGGACTGTCTCCTGTGCCACAAGTATCATGTGAACGGCGCGATCACGCCAATCATGAGTACGAAACTTCCGACCCAATAGCGCTTGGCACCATCACGATCCCGTCTTCGAAAGCTGACGCTTTCGGGGGCCTGTTCCGCAACATGCGCCAACCGATAATTTGAGCGGAATTTGTTCGCTCCTGCGGTCGTCGACCGATGGGCTCGAAGGCCCGTAGGCGGATGGAATGCCAGCGCTGTTTTTGCGTATTACCGCCGCGACACCTGTGTCGCCCGGTTTGCCGGGGCATCCACCCCTGAAAATCCTAAGCCATTGATTTTGCCTTCCCGGGAAGTTTTCCCAGAAATGGCATGATGACTGCACCCCGGTCATTGCCGACCTCGTGGCGATCCGTCCGGATCGCCCAAAAAAAGCATGGCAAATGGGAGCGACAATCAATGAAGGGCAGAGTTAGCCTCAAGAGGGCATTGCTGGCGAGTGCCGCGATAGGCGTGTGCGCATCACCTGCGGTTTCACTCGGCGTCTCGACGCTCGATGGCAAGCACATCGAATACTACGTCACCGAAGACATGCTGCTGAATGCGGACAAGGATCCGAACAACTGGCTCATGTACGGCCGCGACTACGAAAGCACGCGCTATTCGCCTCTGAAACAGATCAATTCGGACAACGTCGGCGATCTCGTCGCCAAATGGAGCCTGTCTTTTGGCGTTCTCGGCGCCCAGGATTCACAGATCACGGCCGTGAATGGCCGCCTCTACGTGTCGTCGAGCCAGAACCGCGTGTTCGCCATCGACGGCGTCACCGGCAAGGTGCTTTGGCGCTACGATCGCAAGCTCCCGGCCGACCTTGGTCCGAAGCTCTGCTGCGGCGACGTGAACCGCGGCGTGATCGCCTACGAGGACAAGGTGATCCTGGCGACGCTCGACACTCACGTCGTCGCACTCGACAACCACACCGGAGAGGTCGTCTGGGAGACGAAGCTCGGCGACTACAAGACCGGCGAGATCTTCACGTCCATGCCGATGATCGTCGACAATAAGATTTTGATCGGCAACTCGGGCGGCGACGTGGGCGCCAACCCTGGCACGATCTACGCCTTGAATGCCGATGACGGAAAGGAAGCTTGGAAAACGCACACCGTTCCCATGACCGGAAAGGAAGAGATCGCGAAAACGTGGGGTGGCGACTCCTGGAAGACGGCGGGCGGAACCCCGTGGCTTCCGGGCTCGTACGACAAGGAAACCGGCCTTTTGCTTTGGGGCGTGGGCAATCCGGTCCCCGACTTCGACGGTAGCGTTCGCCCCGGCGACAACCTCTACACGGGATCCACGATCGCGATCGACGTGAAGACCGGCGCCATCAAAGGCCACTTCCAGTACACGCCGCATGACGTGTGGGACTACGACGGCACCAACGAATCGATCCTTATCACCGACAAGCAGGACCGTAAGACCTGGCTCCACGCAGATCGTAACGGGCACCTCTACTCGATCGATCGCAAGACCTACAAATGCAACTGGGTCGTGCCGATGGGGCGGGTCAACTGGGTGAAGAGCTGGGGCGACAACTGCCGGCCCGAGGCGGACCCAGAAAAGATCCCGACTTACGGCAAGGAGACCAAGGACATCGCGCCCGTACTCGACGGCGGCAAGGAATGGGTACCTGCCGCCTTCAGCAAGAGAACGGGGTACGTCTATGTACCCGGTCGCGACATGTCGATGGATCTCGCCGCCAAGAAACAGGAGTTCAAGCCCGGTCAGTGGTTCCTGGGAACCGACGTTCTGCGGCTCAACCCCGGTGGCGGGTACGTGAAGGCGTTCGATGGCACCACGGGCGAACTGGTGTGGTCTCGCCGTCAAAACACGCCCGCGACGGGCGGCATGCTGGCAACCGCCGGAGGCTTGGTCTTCAACGGTGACGCAGAAGGAACGTTCCGCGCCATCAAGGACGATACCGGCGAGACGCTGTGGGAGTTCAATGTCGGAACCGGCATTCACTCGAACCCCACCACTTTCATGGTCGGCGACACCCAGTACGTTGCCATCCTGGCAGGACCGGGCGGCGGCAGCATCTGGCCGCTGGTCTACGGCGAATGGCTGAAGACGCGCCAGCTCGGCGGCAGCCTGTTCGTGTTTGCGGTCCACAAGCGCAAATAGCCTCGAGCGGCACGCCGGCCTTTGGGCGGGCGTGCCGCGACCGACCTTGCACCCAGGAGCCACCGGAAGATGAAACATGTGACGGCCGTGCTGTCGATGGCGACGGCACTATTGTTCGCAGCAGGCGTAGGGATCGCGTTTGCAGACGACGCTGCGGAAAAGAAGAACCCACTTGAGGGCCAGGCAACGGCGATCGAGGCAGGAAAAGCGCTCTACAGCAACACTTGCCTCTTCTGCCATGGCCCCAACGGCCTCGGCGCCCGCGCACCCAACCTCGTCGAAGGCCTGTTCCGCCCCAACGGCGGAGCCGACGACACGATCGTGTTCGACATCATTTTCAAAGGCCGCCCCGGCACCCTCATGGGCGGGTTCGAGGGCACCTATTCGGAGACCGAAATCTGGCAGGTCATCTCCTACCTGCGGCAGGAAGGGATCGCGCGCGCCAAGCCGAAGCCAAAATAGCGTTCCGCGTGGTCGGCGAGATCTGGGTTGATCACTCGCCGGCGGGCAAGCTCACCTTGGTCCATGTGCTGTCCGGATCGAACGAATAGATCCGGGCGGATTCGCGCGCCGTATCGGCACCCAGGTCCTTCTCGAAGACGACGCCGTCATCGTCGACGATGAAGGTCATCACGCCGGAATTGCCGTACTCCGCAGGGATCGCGATCAAACCGAAGCCGCCGATCATGCGGCCGTTGATGAGATACTCCCGTTGCCCGCCATTGGCCGACGGCCCCTGCGAATACAGGATGCGGTAGAAATAGCCGTGATAGGCGCGCGGGGCGCCGGTGCTATCGGTGCGCGCATAGCCTTGCCTTTGCGCATTCGCCATCAGCGGACCGAGCGGGCTCACGTCGCCATCTCCGGATGCCGGCCAGTAAAGCCCGTCCTTTTTTCCCTCTTTGCTCAACAGCCTCCGTGCGTATTGCGGACCGCGCCCGTCCCGATCGAGAGCAGCATACTCTCGTTGCGCGTCGAGGTAGGCGCGCATGACTTCCAGGGCCGCCAGCTCATTCTCGCCGATGCGCCGGGTTAGGATTTCATCCAGTCCCGCGACCGTATCCCAACGCCACTTGCCGGCCGTCTCGACCAGCGGAACCGGGAACGGAAATTCGTCGTGTCCGATCACGAGGATGGCTTCCGTATCCTTCACGCGATCCAGCTTGTTCGCTTCATCGAATGCCGCGATGAACTTTTCGCGCCGCGCCGCATCGGCGACGGGATCGCCGGATTGTGCGATTTCGGAACCTTCGGGGCCGAGCACACGCACGATCTCAGCTGTTCCTTCGCTTTTGACGGCGCTGACGAGGGCCGCGACAGCTTCGTCGGGAGAGCTGAAAACGGACTGCTCGTCTGCGGCACGGGCTGCGAAAGACGGAAGCGAAAGTCCGAGCGCAACGGCGAGAGTGACGAGGCCCGGTCGATGAAATCTCGGTTTGCGAAGTTTGAACACGGCACGCGCTCCATTCGTAAAGCTGAGATTGAAGGCATCCGAATTGTCGGGGGCTATCTTCGACCCCGTCCGCCGCCGCCCCTGTGCATTCCTCCGCCTCTGTTTATTCCCCCACCCCTGTTGATCCCGCCGCCGCCGCGTTGAACGGCCCGCATCGGTGGGGCGGACATGTGCTTGGCTGCAGATTTGCGGCTCACTTGCCCGCGATCGACTTGCTTCTTGACGTCGCCTTTTCTTTTCACGTCCAAAGCCTTTGATGGGCTCTCGCGAGAGCGGGCTTTGTCGGAGATGTCCCTTTTGGGCGTCCGGTCTCCGGCCCTGTCTTTGACTTTCTGGCCGCCTTGACCAGCCCGGTCTTTGAGATCGCCGTCGCGACCGGCGCCATCCCGAAGCTTGTCGCCGGCTTTGTCGCCAAGCTTGTCTTTGTCGAAGCCGCGGAAATCCTGGCGTGCGCTATCGAGCTTTTCGCGCGACTTGCCGAATTTGTCGCGTGCCTCTTTCCCGCGATAAGGAACGGAGCCGCGATGGTGCGGATCATGAACCCATTTGTTGGACGTGATCTGCGCGCGGTTGACGTTGATGCGATTGTAGCGGTCGACGTTGATGTCGATGTCGTGATTGTGCCAATCCCAATGTCCCCATCGCCACAGCGATGTTCCGATCGCGAGGCCGGTTCCCCAGAAGAGTCCGGATACGAAATAGGAAGGTGGCGTATCCCAGTACCAGTAGTAGGGAGGATAGTCCGGATACCACCACGATCCGTAGACGACTGTCGGCTGGTAGACCGGAACGTAGACGACCTCCGGATTTGCGGGTTCGATGATGATCGCGTTGTCCCGCTTGGAGACCTTCTGCTTGTCGTTCGTTTTGAGAGAGCCCGCAGCATCGGCCTTCTGGCGCAGAAACTGGACGCGGTCCATGACGTCGTTTTGCTGGGCGAGGAAGGCGTCGCCGAGCTTCTGCGTCCAATCGAGCTTGTCGTTCATGGTTCGCAGAACGTCGGGGAAAAGTACCAGGGATTTGACGCTCGGATCCCAATCCTTGCCGTCGAGGGCCTTCTCGAGAGCCTCGCCCTTGAGCTTGGCATTTGCGCTGTCCTGCCGCCAGCGCGCCGCCTGCACGACTTCAAGCGGGTAGGTGGAGGCGACGAGCACGTTGGTGAGAAGATCGTCGGGGTAAAGCGCGATCGGCGCGAGCATCTGATCGAGCTGCTGGGTCGAGAATTCTTTCGCCGCCTGATTGTCTTGGGCCGACGCCGCGAGGGGCGCCAACAGCAGCGCGAACAGCATCCAGCTAGCCGGAAGCGACAGTCTGAGAGGCATTATGTCCTCCTGCGATCAGTCCCCCTTCTAGGCTTGTCGGCTTCCCCCTCGTTCGCGCTTTCGGTCGAGCCGCATCGGTCTCGGCGGCTGGCTGGCGGCCATAGTATGCTGCCGCCACGCGTCTTTTCCAATGGATAAACGGAATTCCTTAACGACGCTCCGTAAACGTCATTCAGATGTTTCAACGCTACCCCGGTCGGCGGCTCGGCGCGCAGCACGAAGGCGCTCGAAATCTTCGTCCGCGTGGTGCGATGAGCGCGTGAGCGGCGAAGAAGAGACGAGCAGAAATCCTTTCGCCAGTCCGATCCGGCGATAGGTCTCGAACTCGTCGGGAGGAACATATCGGACGAGCGGCGCGTGCTTCGGTGTCGGTTGCAGGTATTGGCCGATCGTCAGGAAGTCGACGCCGGCCGAACGCAGATCGTCCATGACCTGATAAACCTCGTCGCGCTCCTCGCCGAGCCCGACCATGATCCCCGATTTCGTGAACACCTGGGGAGTGAGGCGCTTCGCGGTTTCTAGCAGCCGAAGCGAATGGAAGTAGCGCGCGCCCGGGCGGATCCGGAGATAGAGCGACGGCACGGTCTCGAGGTTGTGATTGAACACGTCCGGCCGCGCGGCCATCACCGTCTCAATCGCCCCGCTCTTGCGCAGGAAATCCGGCGTCAGCACCTCGATGGTTGCGCCCGGTGCGCTGAGGCGTACCGCTTCGATGGTCCTCGCGAAATGCTCCGCGCCGCCATCGGCGAGATCGTCGCGATCCACCGAGGTAATGACCACGTGTTTGAGGCCCAGCTTGGCAACGGCCGCCGCGACTTCTTCCGGTTCGCGATCGTTCAATGGCTGCGGAATTCCGGTCCTGACGTTACAAAAGGCGCACGCGCGCGTGCATGTATCGCCCATGATCATCATCGTCGCGTGCCGCTTCGACCAGCACTCGCTGAGATTTGGACAAGCGGCCTCCTCACAGACCGTCTTGAGCCCATGTTCGCGCACGACGGAGAGAGTTTGGTTCAGCACGCTCCCTGATGAGAGCGTGACGCGGATCCAATCCGGGCGCGGCGGAGAGGGCGAGTCCGGTCGCTTGGCCTTCTCGGGATGTCGTGGCCGGTTCTGAAGCGTGTTGATGAGGGTGACCATGGGAACCTGGACGATGGAGATTTCCCGGGAAGCGGCAGCAAAGCGGAAAAAAAGTGAGGCGGCTCACCTATTAGATTGGGAGAAGGTGTTAGGCGAGCCGCCTCCCCCGGAAAGCCTTGCAGCCGTCCCAAGGGTCAGGAGACGAGCGCCGATACGCAGCCAGTCGCGTGAAACTGGAGCGCCGTTTGCTCGCTTCGAAGAGCGCAGTGAGTATTGCGAGCACCTCAGGAGACGACTTCTAAATGAGGTCAATACATCAACGCCCCGACGCCGCTTACGTCAGCAAATGGTGTGCCAAGCTCTGAGCGGTATGCACTTGAGCGGAGCGCTATTCCCAACCGGCAGAAAATAACGCGCTGTGTTGCCTTGTTTTCCTCTCGCTCGTGCGCGGGGAGCGAGAAACGAGCGGGTTTTGTGTGATGCACGCCGTCCATGTGACACGTGAATGAGACAGTCCCCTGCGACATGTGACGCAACCCGACGAGGCACGCGGGAATTTCCTGCGAAAATAGCCGATTGCCTTTGGCACGCGCTTTGCGGTCCAAGCCGCACTTGTCGACCTGTTGGTCGGCGTCATTTTCTTGGAGCGCATTCCTATGAACAAGCCCGCACGTCCGTCCGAGATGACGCCGTTTCAGGTCACCACCGGCCCGCTGTCCGGCTCGCGCAAAATCTATTCGGCCCCGGCAGAA
>NZ_JAVIFT010000003.1 GCF_031157355.1 Hyphomicrobium sp. LHD-15 | reverse complement strand
TTGGTTCCCAACCCGTCGTCGGTCAGCACGATGTCCGCCACCTTGACGCGCGAGGCGGTCGAGGTGTTCTCCGCGATCGACAGGAGCGTGTTCGCAAGCGACACCGTCGGCGCGGTGTTGTCTACGAGCGCAAGGGTGATGTCAGAGAAGCGGGCCCACTCGATGTTGCGGATCGTATCGACGCTTCCGTCGCGGGTGTCGACCACTGAGATCTCGCCGTTCGCTCCTTCGGTGAGGGTGTAGTCAGTCGAGGCGCCAGAGAAGACAACGGTATCTGTCCCTTCTCCGCCGTCCAGAATATCGTTACCCGCGCCTCCGTCGAGCGTATCGTTTCCGGTGCCGCCCGTCAGTTCGTCGTCGCCGGCGCCTCCCGTGAAAGTCACGGACTGAGCGGTCTGCGCGATAGCCTTCACGCCACCAGCCGCGCCGTACCCGCTGACACCAGAGGCGTCCAGTCGAGTGACTTGTCCGATGTCTGTCCCTTCGACGGTAAAGTCCCAGCCGGTTTCACCCGAAAGCGTGACCGACGTTGCCGCATCGAGATCGAGCACCTGGTGGAAGGGCTTGGTCGGCTCCCACACCGGCAACGTGGCATCGGCGGTGTAGACATCCATATCCTTGGCGTCAGTGGCGATGTTCACCGTCGCGGCGTTTCGCACATTTATGGTGCCGGTGTCATAGCCATCCGCTTCGAGGCCGACGAATGAAATCGTCAACTCACCGCCACTCTCCTTGAGATCGAGGCGGACCGTTCCGAAGTCGTTCCCAAACGGCTCGTAGGCAGAATACATCTGGCTGGCACCGTTTACGACCAGGCGATCGGAGCCCATGCTACGGAAGGTGACAGTCGAGCCGTCGAGAATATTCACAACGGAATTTTGGCCCGCACCTGAGTCCGTTCCAGCGATGTCGATGCGCGAAAGATTGTCGAAGTGCGATACATCCGCCGACTGGCCGTCGAGTGACGTGATATCGAGCTGCAGAACTTCGAAGTTCGAGATGTGATCGGAGATGTTGCCAATTACGTTGGCGACACCGAACGTCATACGGATGACGTCCGCCTCGGTTTGCCAGGATTGCACCCCGATACCGCCATCGACTGTGCCACCCTGGAAGGCGCCGGATCCGAGCACGCGGACCTCGTCGACACCCTCACCCAGTCGGATAACACCTCTGAGCCCGAGCCCGGAATTCATGGATGCGTCGTCGCCAGACGTGCCATCATTCGATGCGTTGACGTCGCCGAGATTGCCGAAACGGACGATTTCGTTGCCGGCAGATCCGAAACCGTTCGATGGATCGATCGCGTCGGCCAGGAACTTGTACTCGGCCGATCCGCCTGCAATTGCGAAGAGTGCATCGTCGAGCGCGGTCTCGATCGCCAGCGTACCCTGATTGCCGCCGCGCGTGAGATGTGTCACCTCCTCGAACGCCTCAAAGTAGATGTTGATCGTCGTAGCGTTAGGCACATACCATTTGATGGTCATGTCGCCGATGTCTTTGAAGCGGATGGACGTCGCAGAATCGAAAGCAAGATTGTAATCGTCGGCAGCAGCGCCATTGAGCTGATAGATGCGCGACAGGTCTGTCGAGATCGACACAGACGTCGCCGTGCGATCGATAATCTTTCCGTCGGCACCGAGATCCGCAATGACGAACATGAGTTCGAGGTTGCGCTCGCCTGCAGCAGCGATGAGTTCCGCCGTTCCTTGGTAGGCTTCATAGACAAACTGGAATGTATCGTCCCAGTAACTCTTTCCGGGCGCCTGGAAAAATACAGTTGAGAGCGCGTCGCTGCGAACGGTGACGTCGCCTTCAACGTGCCCCAGGAAGACCGCTTGCAGTCGGTCCAATCCGCCGGTCTCGGCGCCAGTATCGGTGATGTCGACGGTATTGGCATAGTCGACCTGCACGCCCAGCTCGTAACCGCTCACCGTCACTTCGATATCCGACAGCTGCGCGAATGGGCTGCCTCCATCCGAGACGATGAGGGGCCGGTCGAGCGCAATCGTCCCGTCGGCGAATTCGAGATATTCGACGTCCTGCCAGCGGATCGCCGTGAATTCGCGATCATCACCCGTAGCATCGAGGCGCTCGAGCCAGATTTCGTTACTCGTCAGGAAATCCGCAGAGAAGAAGAAAAAGCGGTAATCCTCGATCTTGCCAGATAACACTGCAGTGTCGACGCCGGCGCCGCCCGAAATGATATTGCCAAGGCCGCTCCCGCCATAGAGGCGGTCATCGCCCGCGCCGCCGGTAATGGTATCCGCGCCCGTGCCGCCGTATATGATGTCGTTCCCGTCCCCACCATCCAGAATATCGTCGCCGCTCAAGCCAAAAATCTTGTCGTCGCCATCGCCGCCGAAGATGACGTCGCCGCGCGCGCCAAGATACCGCCAGGAACCGTTGTCCGGTTGCTCGCTTCCGGTGAGGATATCGTTGCCGTCCTCGCCGTAGATCGTATCGCCGTAACGTTCCGGAGAACCGCCGCCAACGACGATGTCGTTGCCGTCACCGGCCATGATGAGGTCGACATCTCCGCCACCATCGATGTAGTCATTGCCGGCTCCGGCAACGATAGTATCGATTCCGTCCATACCGAAGATCTGGTCGTCGCCATCCTTAGTGCGGATATCGTCGTTGGCGTCGGTGCCGAATATCGTCGTATCCCCGCCGAGCACCTGGTCGACATCCGTATATTCCACCACTGGAGGCGTTGAAGCTTCGCGATCTTCCACTGTTACGATAGGCGCTTGCGTTTGATCGACGACCACGAAGTCGTCGAACGAAAGATCGGCGACGCCGTTCAACGTCGCGAATTGGATTGCGGCATTTGCACCGCTTCCGTCGGCGTCGAAGTAGAGCGCACCGGTGGCTAAGTCATAGAGAATGCGATCGAGTGCGCTGAGCGGCCCGGAGCCGAACACGAAGAACGCATCGAAGTCGAGCTCACCGAACGCAAGCCCGGTGAAGATCGATGCATCGAGCCAGATCGTGTCGTCGATGTGCGAAAAATCGGTGATGGTGTCGACGTTCGTCAGGGCATTGAGGGCGCGATCGAACAGGAAAATGTCCGCTCCGGTGCCGCCCGTAAGAGTGTCGTTTCCGGTGCCGCCTGAAAGGAGGTCGTTGCCCGCTCCGCCATTGAGCGTATCGTTGCCGCGCATGCCGTAGAGCTTGTTGGCGAGATCGTTACCGGAGATCTGATCGTTGCCATCTCCCGATACTGCGTTCTCGATGTTGGCGGAACCGCCGAGTGTCAGGAACGCGGCGCCGTTGGAGGTCGATGTCGTGCCATTGACCAGTTTGACGACGAGGTTCCCCGTCATCGCGGCCATGTTCAGCCAGTCATTTCCGCCGCCATCTGTTAGACTCTGCCGCGAGCCATCACGAGCGAGCGTCACGAACACCTCGTCGGTGTAATGATAGACGTCGTCCTCAAGATTGACCTGACCTCCGTCGCGGCCATGAAGCGTGATCTTCGCCGTGTCGACGAACCCTTCGTCGCCGATCCACGCGTCGACGATCTTCAACGTCCACGTGCCGATGCCGTTCTCGCCACGAAAGCCTTGGGCGTTGAAATCTGAGAACCACCCAGCCGACGCGTCCTCGACCGCCTGATCGCGTGAAAAGTCGGCGAGCGTCATCTCGGTACCGTCCGGCGAGACGAGCACGATCTTGAGATCTGACAGATAGGTGTCGACGATGACAGGGTCGATGAAAGCGAAGCCACTCAGGGTAAACGAGACATCGACCGTATGTGATGAGTGTCTGAGACTGAGCGATATCCCGACGTTCTCGACATCGAACTCCGTACCGTCAAAGGTAAACTTGATCTCCGTGTTCTTTTGATCCTGGATGGCGATATCTGTCGCCGTGCTGGAGTACGAGGTTTCATTGGTGCTGGCTTGCGGCGCGTTAAATAGGCTCCAGACCTCGGCCATGCGCACGGCACTGAAAGCATCCACCGATCCGAAGCCGTAGTCCTCGGAATAATGAAGCCCGCCGCCATTCCAGTTGCGGGCGCCGTTGTAACGCCAATCGTGATCTTCGTCCGCGCGCCGCTCGCCACCGACTCCGCTGCCGACCTCGTGGGCCGAATAGGCGAGAATGTTCTGCACGTCGCGCCAGCCGAGGTTCTCGTTGGCATCTAGCATGAGAGCAATGACACCCGTGACGATTGGGGTCGCTGCCGACGTGCCGCCGAAGTCGTTCGTATAGTTGCCTTCGACCGGCACGCCCTGATCGTTGATCATGTCGTAACCATTCAGCGTGCCGACGATATCAGTCGTGACGACGCCGCGATTGTTTTCCGCGCCACTCGAAGGCGCGGACACGAGCAGATTGACGCCAAAGCTCGAATAGTATGCCGCATCTCCGTCGTCGTCGTATGCGCCGACGATGATCGTTGCGCGTGACGCGTTAGCGCCGTCGCCGCTCGCGTTCATATTGTGGTTGCCGGCTGCCTTGACCTGTATGGTGCCAAGGCCGCCACGACCCAAATCGAGCGCTTCTAGCCATTCGTCAATCAGCGCGCCATCATCGTCAAGAACGCCGCCCGTCTGCCAGAAGCCCGGGTAGCGGCCCCAGCTGTGATTGATGACGTCGAAATTTTCGGACTGGTCGACGGCCTGCAAAAAGCCTGCGAAATTTATATTCATATCGGCAGGGCCCTGGGAGAGCACTGCGACGCCGGTGATGGACGCGCCCCAGGCAACGCCGGTTGTCCCGAAACCGTTGTTGCTAGCAGCAATTAGCCCCGCAACGGATGTGCCGTGCGGGTGGCCTAAGTTGGCGTCATCGTCCGCATTGAGAATCTCGCCATCGATGATGATCTGTAGCGTGGTGTCGTAGTTTCCTTCGAGGTCGGGATGCGAAGCTTGAAGACCGTCATCGTAAATGCCGACGTGAACGCCCGAACCGTTGAATTCCTCCCAGATTTTTGCGATGTCGCCGATGAAATCAAAATGCCATTGGTCGCTGAAATACTCGCCATCCGGAACTGGCGTGTACGGCGGCGCCTGAGGCTCTGGGTTCGGCATCGTGCCAGCGTCCGGAGAGATTGATTGCAGCGTCGTCGTTTGATCGGGGAGATTGAGGGATTTTTCCCGCTCGCCATCGTTCAGCGCCGAGGCGCTGCTGGTCACGGTCGACGCCATGCAAATTCCTCCCCAGGAACATCTCGCTATGTGGGCAGGCAGCCTCCCTACAACGAAGGGGACCTACCTAGGGCGGCATTTTTTCCGCCTCCAATAGGATTTCTAGGGAGTGAAGATCTTTCCGCGCAATGAGGGTTTTTTCCCGATCTGGAGGGATCGCAGGGAGCAATTCCCGTCTTGGTCCGGCATTAATACACTTTGTCACCGAAGCTGCCGCCAGATCACCTAGGGTATCTCACGTCTGCTCGATATACGTGGCCGCGTCATCGCGAATAAGCCCGCCTCATCACACTATTCACGAAACTTGTTGCCGAAGCAGGCGTCAGCGATTGGTACACCTTACGTCGTGACGATGGGGCCGAGACATCTGCTCTGGATTGAAGAGCACGCGGACGCCGGATCAAAGCGCTTCGCGCTCGACGTTGCGGTCTAGCAACACAAATGCCGGAATGTGCCTGACGCCTTGCGTTCTGGGCTGCAGTTGGATCGGGCGAGGCAAGCCACTGAAATTAAACGGTAAGTATATTTTAAAAGTATAGTATATTGCGACGTCGGGACGGGCTCCCTGGATTCGATCTAAATTATTGCAGTTGCGGTATAATTTTGGCGGACATAGGTAGATTGGAGTTTCAATCTCCCTGCCATCGCGGGTCAGCGACAGGGATAAAAAAGTGGCCGTGAGCGTTGTCGTGGGATCTTCAAAAGCTGTTCGAGGCGCATGCAGGTGAAATCATGCGCTTTTTGCAGCGGCGCGGCTCATCCGCGGATCTCGCTGCCGACCTGACGCAAGATGCCTTCGTGCGGCTGATGACATCCTCGCCGTCGGGTCCGATCGAGAACTCCTCGGCTTATCTCTTCCGCGTGGCGCGCAACCTCGCGATCAACCATGATCGCCGCCAGCGCATCTTGTCTTTCGCGAGTGATCCCGAGGCCGCGCTGCTCGATCTGGCCGATGACGCGCCCTCGCCAGAGCGCGTGCTGATGTCGCGCCAGGAATTGGCGTTGGTGAAGTCGGTGCTCGACGAATTGCCGCCGCTGCAGCGCCAAGTGTTCATTCTCTCACGCATTGAAGGGCGCACCTTTGCAGATATCGGCCAGACCCTTGGCCTGTCGCCACAGACTGCGTTCGGGCACATGACCCGCATTCTGGTGCGCCTGAAGCTGCGCCTCGACGAGGCGCGCTCCTAAGGGCACAGTCTCAGAAATTATCGGATTTCGATTGTCATCCTCTAGTAGGAGGAGAAATTCCTCATCGCCGGATGGTCGACAGGAAAGCTCAACATATGGCGGATGCGCCCGACGACAATGACGCTGCGCGGCGCGAGCATGTTCGGATCGTGGAACAAGCCGCCGCTTGGTTCGCCAAGCTCAATGACGGCAAACCCAAGCGCCACCACCAGGCCGAGTTCGCCGCCTGGCTCGGCGCCGATCCGCGCCATCTCCCGGCGTATGAAGACATCCAGCGTCTCTGGAACAGTGCGGGTGACCTGCCCGAGCTCAAGCAGCACGAAGCCTCGATCACCGCGCGGAAAATCACGCGCCGTCAACTCGGGATCGGCGCCCTCGCGCTAGCCGGCGGCGTCGGGGCGCTTTATGCGACGAGGCGCCCACACGCCGACTACGAAACCTCAACAGCAGAGCGGCGGACGATCACGCTGCCGGACGGCTCGGTGGCCGACCTCTCAGCTCAGACGCGTATCACGCTCGACTACGAGCCCGCGGCAAGGCGCATCAACTTGCTCGAGGGCGAAGCTTTCTTCACGGTCGCAGCCGCTCCGGGGCGTCCTTTTGTGGTCGAGGCGGGAGCGGCCCGCGCGACGGCACTTGGAACCGCGTTTTCCGTTGCCAACAACGGATCGGCGGTGCGCCTGCTCGTGACCGAGCATACCGTGAGCTTGAGCGCGGGAGCCAGAACTGCGCGCATCGACGCCGGCAATCGCGTTCTCTACGACGGCCGTTCGATCGGGCCTGTCGAGCCGGCGGACAGCGCGGCCGATCTTGCTTGGCGCGATGGAAGACTTGTCTTCACTCACGCTCCCTTCAGCGAAGTGGTTGCGACGATCAATCGTTGGCGTCCCGGCCGTATCGTCGTGGTGGGAGAGGAACTCGCGCGCCGTCCCGTCACGGTGATCGCCGAGATCGAGCGCGTCGACGAGGTGGTGACCCAGCTCGATCAGATTCTTCCTGTCAGATTGCTTTCCCTCACGCCCTGGCTGACGCTCGCGCTCCCTGCATAAAAAATTTTAGGGCCGGCCTCAGAAATCCGATCGGCTGAGTTGTCTTATTCCTCGGGGAGCCAAGACATGCCTTGGCCACGAGTAGGGGTGAGTGCGTAATGATCGAGTGGGCGTACGGTCGGCAGGGACCGAAGAATTTTGTGCGAACTGTGCGGACTCGGCGGGCGCAGCTGCTCGCTACGGTGGCGCTGGCGGCCGTCGCGCCGGCGATGTCTGCATCGGCTCTGGCTCAGACAAGCACGCCGACAAACCAGAGTGCCGCGAACAAACACTACAGCTTCAAGATTCCAAGCCAGCCGCTCGGATCAGCTTTGGCGGCGTTCTCACGTGTGACGGGCCTCAGCGTATTGGCTGGGGGCAGCGTGCCGGGTAGCGTGGTGTCACCGGGAGTCACGGGCTCGCACAGCCCAGAGACAGCTCTTCAGCAGCTTCTCTCCGGAACGGGTCTAACTTACAGCGTCAGCGGCAGTACTGTGCACGTGGCGGGCCCAGGCGCCGGTGCCAACGATGGCGCGGCGACACTTCCCGGCGCGATCGCCCTCGACACGATCGACGTTGGCGGCAGTGCATCCGGCGCCGGCTTTCAGGGCACGCCGGACTGGGTGTACGAGACGCCATCTTCGGCCGGTGTGGTCACGCGGGAGGCCCTCAAGAACGTACCCGCGCGCAATACGCGCGATGCCATCACCACGGCACCGGGCGTGTATGCCGGCGAAGGCAACGGCAGCTTCCCGACCATTTCTCCGAACATCCGCGGTCTTCAGGATTCGGGGCGCATCGTGGTCTCCATTGACGGCGCGCGCCAGAACGCACAGCGCGGGTTTGGTTCCGGGGCGAGCGGTTATCAATCTAACTCCGGCCAAGCTTACGTCGACAGCGCATTTGTGCGCGAGGTCGACATCAGCAAGAACCCGGATGCGAAGGCCGGCAGCGCCGCGTCTCTCGGTGGCGGCGTGAACTTCCGCACGGTCGGCGCTGACGATTTGATCCCGGCAGGCGACACCTGGGGCATGGAAGCAGACATCACGCGCGGCACCAACGAGTACAACTTCCAGGGCTCGGCGCTCATGGCGACGCGCATCGGCGAGGCTTTGTCGCTGACTATGGGCGTGAGCAAGACCGAGCTTGGCGAGTACAAGCCGGGCCAAAATGGCGGCGAGGTTGCGTCTTCGGGCTCGTTCAAGGGACGCGATGCGTGGTCGTCGTTCCTCAAGCTGGAGGGGGCATTCGGAGACGTCAAGACGTCGCTCTCCTGGATGCATCAGGAGAATGAGTTCCAGTATGGGGCCAATGTTTATACGAACGACGAGGACGCGAGCAACGACAGCGTCACCGCGAAGGCGTCCTGGAACCCGGACAACCCGCTGATCGACGTAAATGCTAGCCTCTGGCTCAGCGACACCAACTTGATTGAGTTGCGCGCCGCGCGTACCGGATTTTATCCCGAGACGGAGATCGACAGCGGCTTTCTGAGTTTCGGCGGCGTGCTGGAGAATACGAGTCGCCTGGATACGGCTGTAGGTGCGCTCAAGCTCAATTATGGTGTCGAGGCATTTCGCGACAAGGGGACTGCGTCTGCCTGGAGTCCGCTCATCACGCAGAATCCCACCTGGGAAAGCGCATTCTTGTCCTTTACCCCGGAAGGTGAACGCGACGTGGCGAGCACATTCTTCAATGGCGAGATCAAGCCTGCTAGCTGGGTCACGATCTCCGGCGGTATCCGCTACGACTGGTCCAGGCTGAAAGGATCGCCCACATACTACGAACGTCGGCCTGCTACATTCACGAACGCCAAATGCCTGGGCAGCTACTATGACTATCTCGTCGTATACAACCCCGCAATCTTGAGCAGTGTGCCTCCCCCCTTGATCAACATTTTCAAAACGCGATGCGGTGAGATCTATGCCGGGAAATTCTATAATGCGGGCACTTCTATCGACGAGTTATCAACGCCCCAGCAAGACGTCGGCCACACCCTCGAAATAGACCGCACAGACAGCGCGTGGCTGCCGTCGGCGATGGTGGAGTTCAAGCCCGTTGAATGGTTCCGGCCCTTCGTCAGCTATGGGCACAGCTATCGCCCGCCGGGCGTGCTGGATGCCTTCTTCACCGGCAGCCTGCCCGGCAACGACCTCCCACAAGCGTTCGCACCCAATGTCCAACTCCAGGCAGAGCAGGCTCGCACGTGGGAGATCGGTGCCAACATCATTCGCGACGGTTTGCTGACTGAGACGGACAGCTTCCGCATGAAAGCGGTCGCCTTCCACCGCGAGATCGACGACTTTATCGTGCTCGGGCGGATCGCCACGGCCGAAGCGACGTCGCCAGACAAGACCTACACCAGCTTCGTCAATCTCGACGACGTGACCACCATGCGCGGCGTCGAAATTGAAGCCAACTATGATTTCCGTGTCGCCTGGATCGGTGCAGGCTTGAGCCTGCTCGATACGGAATGGCCGAAGCGAACGGACATCTTCTCCAACGGCGTAGTAACGACAGACGGGCAGGTTATCGCCGTGCCCGGCGCGGTGCCGCCGGAGTACAAGCTGACGCTGGACGGCGGCGTGCGTTTGCTCGACGAACGGTTGGTGCTTGGAGCGCGCTACACCCGCATGGGGCCGACCAACGTAAATACGGTCGATCTGAATGTCGGCGGCGATCTGGTGATTTCCGAAAACTCAAAGGCCTACAGCCTGATCGATCTCTACGGATCGTTTGCTTTCAGCGAGCACACGGCGTTGCGCTTCGCGGTCAACAACCTGATGGACATCAACTATGTGCCTGCCACGGCCGCTTACAACGCGCCGGGGCGAACGATGAGCGTCGGATTCCAGATCAAATATTGAAGTTGGGAGCGTCGCGTAGGAAGGCTTACAGACGGCGCATATGTGCACGGGGGCTTGCAAATGGCGCCGTCGTAATGTCCGCGCGGACAGCGAACAGAACCGCGACAATGTTTGTTCTTGGTGGGACAATCATGGTCTAGGGGCGTGGCGGGCGGCGCCGCTCGCGGAACCAAACGCGATAGTCGCCGTCCATTTTAGCGCGCTGGGCGGCGGATGCGCGCCGCTTGCAAGTTGCGCTCTCGTCGGTGCTGGCCGGAGCGCCCCAGCGAAGCTCGACGCAATCGTTGACGTTGTAGGCCATCTCCAAAGTTTCGGTGCGGTCGGTGACGTCCTTGAGGGTCAGCGTCCATGCGGAGCCGTCGGTGCGTGTGTAGGAGAACTTGCGCGCGGCGAGCTCGCTGGCGAGCACGCCTTCGAGCTGGGCTTTCACGTCGGCGACGCTCTTGTCCTTAGGCATCGCATAGCGCTCGGAGCGCCGGGCGACGCGATCCGGGAAACCGCGGACGACGTCGATGGCGATGAGGAGGCGCAGATCGCGCGAGGGGGTTGCGAAATCCTCCCAGGCGCCTGTTGTCTCGAAGATCGACGCGCCATCCGGGATCGCAACCTCGGCGCCGCTGCCAACCTGATATTTGCGTCCGTTCTCGACCGAGTTGACGCGGGTGTTGACCTGCTCCTCGAGTGAGGTGATCGCCTCTTTGATCGCGCGTTCGGGATCGAGCGGCGCCGGCGACATCACCTCGTCCATCCGGTCGTAGAACTCCTCCATGCCGAGCTTCGATTGATCGAGCGAGAAATCGCCGTACTCGGGATGCCGCGCGATCTCGGCGTTGGCGAGGCGCCGCAGGCTGCCCTTTTCACGCAAGACAGGCCGGAAGCGCTTGAAGCCAGGACTGCCGAGTGCCGGGTCCTGCGCGAACAGGAAATTGCCGCGCCAGAAGCGTTTGCGCGCCACGGTGCCGTCCGGCTGCCCGTCGACGGCGAGGAAGACGCCAGCGCCGGCTTCGGTCTGGGCTATGCGCCGGGTCAGGACGAGCAGGTGCCCGTAGGGATCGGCGTAGACCGTGCCGGGGCGGAGGGCGTCCTGCGTGAGCGGCACGGGATAGTAATCCGTGTCGTCGTCATCGGCCGCTGTGCGTCCGTTGCCGGAATGGACGGCGTTGGCGACGGTGGTGCGCAGGTAGTAGCCGAAGCCCGGTACGAGGCCTTGCGGCTTAGGCGGAAGTTTGAGCGCGGAGGGCGGGGCGGCCGGTGCATCGAAGATCCCGAACAGTCCACCGCCGGAGGCGACTTCCTGCGGAGGCGGCGCGGGCGGTGGCTCCTCCTTCTGGATATTCCACCATTGGGTGCACTTGGGCGCCTTGCCGCCGCTGCCACGGGTGCACTTCGTGTATCCGAACGGCAGACCCATCTTGAATGAGAAGTAGGCGCGGAGGAAATAGGGGAGGTCAGCGCAATCGGGGCGGATGATCAGCCCCTTCTCGTCCTCGCGCAGGCCGAGATAGTTGAACAGGAGATTGCGCGAGCGATCGCGGAGAACGTCATGCAGGGCGGGCCATGACAGCGCCTGCTCGACCGGCGCGTCGAACAGTTTCTCGATCCATGCGGAGTAGAGGTTCTCCGTCGTGCGGTTCCAGGCCAGGCGGATCGGCCACACGCTTCCGGCTGCCTGGCGCGGCGCGGCGGCTTGCGTGCGGCGCACTTCGATCTCGCGGGTGATCGCGCGGCATTCCGTGGGAGCCTGTTCGCGGGTGAGGGTTGCTTTCCATTTTCCGGCGGCGGGCTGCGCGACCTCGACGATCCAAGAATAGGGTGGGCCACCGAGTTGTTCGGTCGATTTGGCGGCGACGGTTCCGTCCGGTGCGATCAGCGACAGCTCACCCTTGTGCGCCTTGTCGGTTGCGACCAGCACGCGCAATGGCGCGCCTTTCCATGGCGCAAGGGGAGCGGACAGAACGGCGAGATCGGCCGCCAGCTCGCAGCCGTCGGAGGGATCTTTGGCTTGCGCGGTATCGATGGAGACGAAAGCGCTCCCCGCGGCCAGAAGAAGGAGGGCCGTGATAGCGGCAGCGGCTTGGCGCGCGTGAAGCAATCGAGCCCCCGATGGCCTTTGTTGGTCGGCGGAGCATAGCCCGGAAACGTCGGGCCAAAAGATGGCAAAATTCGTTTTAGGCAGCTCGCGGTGCAACAAAAGTGCGGCAGGCCGCGGATCGGCGCCGAGGCCTGCAAGGGGTGCGGCCAGATTTCCCGTCAGGGCGACGGTGGCTCTCGGTCACCAAGCAGGAGCCGGAGAGGATTATTAGGAGCGGCCGCGCGACTTTTGCGGGGCGACTGCGCTTCGGGCCAATTGGGCTGAAGGGTGATCAATGACCGATCGACAGGGGTATCGAGATGTTGAGCAGGCCCATGTCGCCCTCGGCGCGGTTTTTGACATCGAACTCGTGCATCCATTCGAGCTGGGTCGTGACCGGGATTTTTCCGCACTCGAAGGTGTAGGTCATGACCGGACCGATGGCGGTCACACGACCTTCGAAGTCGCCGAGCCTCGCGCCTGAGCCGCTGTCGCCGGTGACTTGCTGATAGTGGTAGCCGGAAATGCCGATCGTGAACGTCTTCGAGAGGTGCTGGATCAGCGCCCATTCGACGTGGAACTCGGTTCCCGTCCGATAGTCTGTCGCCGGGTTCTCCCAGTTGAACGTGAAGCCTGCGGCTACGGAGATCTCGTGGCCCTTGGCGGGATCGAGCCAGGTTACGGCGGCAGTGGTATCGAGACCCCAGTGATTGAATGAAAGATTGGTGATGCTGTCGGTGTCCCATTGGCCGATCGGCACGTTGAGGAGGGCACCGACCGTCCAATGCCAATTCCCCTGGTGCCAGCCGAGGAGCGCGTTGAGGAGCGGATCGCCGAACTTGGTCGAGGCGTCGTCGAAATCGAAGCTGCGGTTTGCGTCGATGACGGTGCCGTTCGGCAGCGTGATTTGCGCAAACGTGTCGAGGCCGATCTCGACCTTCTTGCGGCCGACGGGGACCATGACGCCGAAGCCGACGTTGCCTCCAAGGACTTTCTCAGGCGCGATCCACAGCGCGATCGGCGCATTGATGTAGGCCTGCGCGTCGATGCTGACGTCGGCCTGGATGTCGAGCAGTGCGCCGGTTTGGCGAAGCGCGATGCCGACGGCGGCCTGTCCGCCGGCGCTGCCGGAATAGTAGTAGTTGACGTCGGTGACATAGGTGCCCGGCGGGGGCACGTAGCCCGCCATCGCGGTTTTTGCGCCGAGAAGATAAATGCCAGCAGCGTTTTCTGCAGCAAAAGCCGTTTGTGAGCCCGAAGCGCCGGCGCACGCGGCGATCAATGTGAGAGCCAGACTCGATCTCAGCGATTTCAGCATGGAGATTTCTCCCGATCGATGGACTGGTTTCGGTTCGTCCTGAAACGGAACGTTGATTAGGGAGAGGGCCGGTGTGGGCTCATTTTTCGCGAGCTTGCGCGTGTGTATGGCGCGTGACGGCGCGTGCGGCGCAGCAAGGATGTTCGGTGTCGAGAGAAATTCCGGCGAATTCTGCATCGGCGCCCCGTTTTGACCGGCGAACGCGTTGTGTTGCAACTCTTATCAATGCCTAAAGAGCAACGATCGCTCGTCGCCAAAAATTCGCACCGAGAGAGCATACAAGATTCTTTCGCTCTATTTGTTGCAGTGCGGGCACATCCATTGAGATTAATGAATTGAGTTCTGCGCGATTAAATCCGTTTCTGACTTTCGGCGTATGCGCACAAATTTTTGTTGACTTAATATACTTACAGCCTCAGCTTCACATGGATTAGACGGGGCCGCAGCTACGCAAACCAGCGAATTGGAGCTGGCAAATGTGTGCTGTTCAAATTTCTTCCATTCCCGAGCGGGTCGGTGCCCGCGTGGAATGCGTGCCCATGAGTTGCGAGGTGTCTCCGCAGCTCACTCTTCCATCCCGCTCATCGTTTTTCCGCGAAAGACGCGCATTTCAACGCCCTATCGGCGTATCGAAACCAATTCCTCGCAGTGAGCCCGAAACCGTTGCCCTGACGAGCACAGGCGAGCCCGCGCGCGTGCACGCCCTCAAGACGATGGCGGTTTCCATCTGTCTTGCAGCGGTGGGGCCGATCGCAGTGCTTGGGTTGGCTTTTCTCTACATGATGGGATGAGAGAAACGCTGCATGAGCGGAACGACGTATAAATGGGATTTTAAGTTCAAGTTTGTCGTTCGCTTTCGCTCTGCGGGGGCAATTGCCATTCTGAGTTCTGACTAATCAATCGGTCGTTGTTTTTTTGAACGTCATTTTTCTTGCTGGTCCATGGAGAGTGAAATGGCAAGAGATTCGATCGATGCTGCCGTTTCGTGGGGCATTGCTACAAAGCGAAACGACGTTTTTAACGATATGAGGTTTCTTCCCGGCGGTACGTTCGCCATGGGGTCCGACAAGCACTATCCGGAGGAGGCGCCGGTTCACCGGGTGACGGTCGACGCGTTCTGGATCGATGCGGCGCCTGTGACGAACGCGGAGTTTCGCCGCTTCGTGGACGAGACCGGGTACGTCACCTTCGCTGAGATCGCGCCGAAAGCCGAAGATTATCCCGGCGCACTGCCTCACATGCTCAAGCCCGGATCGCTGGTGTTCAACCCGCCCGACGGCGCCGTGAACCTCAAGGACTGGGGGCAGTGGTGGGAGTTTCGCTTCGGTGCCAACTGGCGTCATCCCAATGGCCGTGGGAGCTGGATCAAGGGGCTCGATGACCACCCTGTCGTGCACGTGGCCTACAAGGATGCCGAAGCCTACGCGGCGTGGGCGGGAAAATCGCTGCCGACCGAAGCCGAATGGGAGTTTGCGGCGCGCGGCGGACTTGACGGCGCCGAGTTTGCCTGGGGCGACGAGCTCATGCCAGGCGGCCAACCGATGGCGAACACCTGGCAAGGCGAGTTCCCGCATGAAAACCTGAAGCTCGACGGCTATCTGCGCACGTCTCCCGTCCGGGCGTTTCCACCGAATGGCTACGGTATCTTCGACATGATCGGAAACGTATGGGAGTGGACGTCCGACTGGTATGTGCCCAAGCATCCGGCGGACGCGGCCAAGGCGTGTTGCATTCCAGAGAACCCGCGCGGGCCGCGCGAGGAGCAGAGCTACGATCCCTGCCAGCCGCAGATCCGTATTCCCCGCAAGGTGCTCAAGGGAGGCTCGCACCTGTGCGCGCCCAACTATTGCCGCCGCTACCGGCCAGCTGCGCGCCATCCCGAGCCCGTCGATACATCGACCAACCACGTCGGCTTCCGTTGCGTGCTGCGCAAGCATGAGACGGTTCGGCCGAACCGGTACGACGTCACTGACGCCGATCTGCGTCTGGTGAGCGGCGGGGGCTATGGATTGGAAGATCGCGTTGCTTCGTACACTCGGCACGCCGGCGGGTGGGCCGGCGTGCGTCCGCCCCCATCCCACTTGTCGAGGCGCCATCTTGCGAACTGGGGATCCGCTTTGCCGCGGTAGTCCCAAGGCTCCGAGAGTTCAACCGTGCGGGAGGCACGCGTGACGACGAACGAGCCACAACGAGCCAGCAGGCTCACGGTGATTGTCGGCTGCTTGGCCGCAATTTTCGTTGTGGTGGGTGCGCTTGTCTACGGTATCTCGACGGAGAGCCTGCAACGTCAGTGGGAGCATCTAACCGGGCGCGCCAGCGGACCGATGACGTTTCGCTTCTTCCTGCAGCCGGCAATGGCCGCCGTGGCAGCGCTGCATGACGGCGTGAAGGACGCGCGGCTCGGTCGCTCGCCCTATTTCTGGACAGTGCTGACGCAGTCCGGGAAACGGGGCGAGCGGATCAGCGAGGGGTTGAATGCGACCGCGCGGATCATCCTCATCGGTATCGGCATGGATCTCATCTATCAGCTCAAGGTGTTCGGAACGTTCTATCCGATGGAAGCGCTGCTTATCGCGCTCACGCTGGCGTTCGTTCCTTATCTTCTGCTCCGAGGCCCCGTGGCCCGCATCGCGCGCGTATGGCTTTTTCCCTCATCCGGAGGATCGACGCCATGACCAGAGACACGGAGCAGGGCACGCGTATATCGCGCGCATCGGACCCAGACCAGATCTCGGTGGAGCTGTCGTCGCGGCGCACGGGCATGAGCTTCCAGCGTACGCGCATGAGTGCGGATCGGACGTTGATGTCGGTGATCCGCACCTCGCTGTCGCTGATCTCGTTCGGTTTCACGATCTTTCAGGTGTTCGAGAAATTGCGCGATCACAGCGTCATCACGCACGCGGGGTCTGCGCGTAATTTCGGCGTCACGCTGGTGGCTCTCGGCATCCTGATGCTGATCGGCGGCATCATCTATCACGTGCAGTTCATGACGCATTTGCGCGAGCAGCGCGACGAGATGATCGTGGAAGGGATCGTGCATGGGCAAAGCCAATTTCCGGTCTCTCTTACCCTTATCACCGCGATCATCCTGCTGCTCATCGGCGTGGTTGCCATCGTCAGCATGATGTTTCGTGTCGGCCCGTTCGGCTGAGAAAAGAGGAGAGCCAATCATGCCTAGTCGATAGGGGAGCGAACTCGGGGACAGCACTTTAACGGGGGGGGACGGCAACGATATGAGCAGGAGTCTCCCATGGCCAAATCGCCGAAAAGTGGAAATGAAAAGAACGGGAAGCCAGGCAAGCCGAATATTCTCGTCATCTGGGGCGACGATATCGGCATATCGAACCTCAGTTGTTATTCGCATGGTGTGATGGGCTATCAGACGCCCAACATCGATCGCCTCGCCAAAGAAGGGATGATGTTCACCGATAGCTACGGCGAGCAATCCTGCACGGCAGGACGTTCTTCCTTCATCACCGGGCAAAGCGTGCTGCGCACCGGCTTGTCCAAGGTCGGCATTCCCGGCGCTCCGGTCGGCATGACCGAAAAGGCTATGACTATCGCCGGCGCATTGAAGAACCAGGGCTACGCGACTGGCCAGTTCGGCAAGAACCATCTCGGCGACTTGAACCATATGCTGCCGACTAATCACGGCTTCGACGAGTTCTTCGGCAACCTCTACCACCTCAACGCCGAGGAAGAGCCGGAGATGTATGACTATCCGCCGGAGAAGGACTTCCCGAACTATCGCAAGAACCTCGGACCGCGCGGCGTCATTCACTCTTGGGCAACCGATAAGGACGATCCGACTGAAGAGCCGAGGTGGGGCAAGGTCGGCAAGCAGAAAATCCAGGACACCGGTCCGCTTAATCGCAAACGCATGGAAACCTGCGACGACGAATTCGTTGCGGCTGCCAAGGATTTCATCAAGCGGTGCGAAGCAGACGGCAAACCGTGGTTTGTGTGGCTCAACACGACACACATGCATCTTTACACGCATACCAAGAAAGACAGCTTGGGCCAGGCGGGCCGCTGGCAGTCGCCCTATCACGACACCATGATCGATCACGACAAGAACGTCGGAGAAATGCTGGATTTCCTCGACGAACTCGGCATCGCCGACGACACGTTTGTCCAGTATTCGACCGACAACGGGCCGCACCGCAACACCTGGCCGGATGGCGGTACGACGCCGTTCCGCAGCGAGAAGAACACGAATTGGGAAGGCGCGTTCCGCATACCCCTGCTGGTGCGGTGGCCGGGCAAGATCAAGCCTGGGCAGATTTCAAAGGAGATTATCCAGCACCACGACTGGTTCCCGACGTTCCTCGCCATGGCCGGCGAACCGGACATCGTGGAAAAAGCAAAGAAGGGCTATCAGGCTTGCGGCCGTACCTACAAAAACCACATCGACGGCTACAATCTGCTGTCCTACCTGACGGGTAAGGAGAAGGAGAGCCCGCGGAAGCTGTTCGTCTATATCAGCGATGATGGGGACATCATGGCGCTGCGTTACGACAACTGGAAATGCGTGTTCATGGAACAGCGCTGCAAGGGCACGCTGCAGGTCTGGGCAGAGCCCTTCACTCGGCTTCGGCTTCCCAAACTCTATAATCTGCGAACGGACCCCTATGAGTTCGCGGACACCACGTCGAATACCTATTGGGAATGGTTCATGCGCCGCGACTACATCGTCCTAACGATCAACCTGATCGCAGCGAAGTGGGCGGACACCTTCAAGGACTTCCCGCCGATCCAGAAGCCGAACAGCTTCACGATCAGTGACGCAATGGAGAAGATGAAAGAAACGGCGGCAGGTGGCGGTTGACCACATGGGCGGGCAGCGGGTTGGACCGCTGCCCGTTCTCGTTTGGGAGGATCACATGATCCAGCTAAAACCGGCCGAACCAGTTCAGGCTCACGACGTGCGCGAGCGACTGAAACGGCTTGCCGCACGCCTCATGGTATTCGCCTGTCAGCCCGCGAAACCCATGCGGGTCGTTGTCGAAGTGGACGCGCACGCTGCGCTGGCTGCTCGTGATCGGCGCCTTGCAGCTCGCGCACCATGGCCCACGCGGCTCCTCGCCGCGAAACGCTCCATCAAGAGGCATCGGATCTTCCCCCGAGAATTCTCAAGTGCCTCTTCAAGCTCGCATGGGGCGAAACTCCATCCAAGGCTAATTTGGTCGCAGCTCCCAGGGAATTTGGCCGCGTGCGGCCGGGGTGTGCAACCGCGTATCAACAGGGAGATTGTTCATGCCTGATCCGCTAAGTGGTTGGAATACCGGGCCGGTCAAGTCCGCCATTCTCTCGTTCGTGGACAAAGTGGCGCTACCTGGTAGCGCCGAATTCGTCCCGGCGGCAGATCGGATCGCGGTGTTCGACAACGACGGCACGCTCTGGTGCGAGCAGCCGATGCCGGTGCAGGGCTTCTTTCTGTCGGACCGGGTCAAGCAATTGGCGCTGAAGGATCCGTCGCTCAAGGAGCGCCAGCCGTTCAAGGCTTTCATCGAAGGTGATCACAAGACGCTGCACGAGCTTGGCAAGCAGGCCTTGCAAGAGCTGATGTTCGCGACCCACGCCGGTATGACGGAGCGGGAGTTCGCGACCATTGCGCAGGGCTGGTTCGCTTCGGCAAAGCATCCGCAGCTAGGCGCCTTGTTCACCCAACTCACCTATCGACCGCAGATCGAGCTCATCGGCTATCTGCGGGACAACGGGTTCAAGATCTATGTCGTGTCGGGAGGCGGGGTCGATTTTATCCGCGCCTTCGCCGCCGAAGCTTACGGCATTCCGCCCGAACAGGTGATCGGCTCGAGCGCGAAGCTGAAGGCCGAGGTTCGCGACGGCCGCATCGATCTTCTCAAGGTCGCGGATCTTGGAAGCTTCGACGACCGGGAGGCGAAGGTCGAGAACATCGGGCTTCATATCGGCCGCCGCCCGATCCTTGCGTTCGGAAACTCGGACGGCGATCTGGCGATGCTTCGTTACACGAGGGAAGGGCGTGGGCCTCGGCTTGCCCTGCTGCTTCATCACGACGACCCGGAACGCGAGTTCGCCTACGACCGCGCATTCAAGATCAGTCCTCTCGCCGAAGCGCTCGACCACGCAGACGACTACGGCATCACGTGCGTCAGCATGCGGCGGGACTGGAATACCGTTTTCGCCGATCGGCGCGTGCGCCCGTCGGCGGCAGCGTGAGGAGCGACCCATGGAGGCGTGGCTGGTCGAAATTTCACGGGCGGCCATTCTCGTCATCGACACGATGGCGCTGATCATCATCGTGGCCGGAACGGTGGAAGCGTTCGTATCCGGCTTCGTTCTCATGCTGTCGTCGCGCACCGGACACGAGCGGCGGGATGTGTGGCTGCGTTATGCGCGCTGGCTCGTTGCCGGCCTCACCTTCCAGCTCGCGGCCGACATTATCGAGACGTCGATCACCTCCGGATGGGATGCGGTCATCCGGGTCGGCGCGATCGCTGCTATCCGCACGGCTCTCAACTACTTCCTCGAACGAGACATGGCCGAAGTGAGGGAGCGGAATCGCGAAAGACGCGATCCCGCTCCGGCGGCGGCCTGATGCAACACTGTTGGTGAAAAGGAGACTTCAAATGCCGAACGTCGCGATCTATCCCGGAGACCTCATCTCGCGGCCACTTCTCGCGGGCCTCGCAAAAAACTGGTGGCTCCTTCTCTTGAAGGGGATCTGTTCTGTCATCTTTGGCGTGCTGACGTTCGTCTGGCCGGGCGTGACGCTGGTGACGCTCATTCTTCTGTACGGAATTTTCGCGTTGGTGGACGGGGGCTTCGCGCTGCTGGCCGCCATCACCGGCGACAGAGGGGATTCGCAAGCGCCGCGCTGGTGGCTTGGGGTGATCGGTATCCTCGGTCTCTGCGCCGGCGTGCTGACGCTGATGTGGCCGGGCATGACCGCCATGGTGCTGCTGGTGTTCATCGCGGCTTGGTCGATCGCGACCGGCATCATGCAGATCGTTGGCGCGATCCGGTTGCGCAAGGAGATCGATGACGAGTGGCTGTTGATCGCATCCGGCGTGCTGTCGGTCGCGTTCGGACTTCTGCTGCTGGCCTGGCCGGGCGCCGGCGCGCTGGCGATGGTGCTCGTGATCGGCGCGTTCGCAATCCTCTACGGTCTCCTGACGATCTCGCTCTCGCTTCGCCTGCGCAAATTTGCGCCGGCACCTGCGTCGTAGGGCGGGGCTATGCGATGGCGCGGTGTCCGGCAAGCTTCTGGAGGCCGTCGTTGTTTGGTTGGTCGCGTTCGTACACGGCGGCGGGCCGAGGCGCGCGGTTCATGGGGCGCGTGTGTCACGACAACGTCGCGCGCGGGTGGCCTGCGACCGCGCGTCTCTTATCGGCAGGCTCGACACGGCGCACGACGGGGCGGCAGCGAAGCACCGGGCCGCGATCGGCATAAACCGGCAAACGGTGTTGCCGGACAAGGAGTAGTGGAGGAACATCCAATGAAATACGCACCCACGAGCAGGACATGCTGGCCGGCCCTGATTGCAGCGGCCAGTTTTGCAGCTTTCGCACTGCCGGAAACGCCGCGCGCCGAGAGCCTCTCGACCGAGGAAGCGCGCGCTATTGCGCAAGAGGCCTACGTCTACTTTTATCCTCTCGTCACTATGGACGTGACACGCCGCCAACTGACCAATATCGAAGCCGGGAAATCCGAATTCGGCGGCCCAGAGAATACCTTCGTCAATGTTCAGGCGTTTCCGTCCGCCGATATGAAGGCGGTGGTGCGCCCCAACTTCGACACGCTCTATTCCTCTGCCTGGCTCGATCTCACGACAGGGCCTCTGGTCGTCTCGGCGCCGGATACGAGCGGGCGCTTCTACCTCCTGCCGATGCTCGACATGTGGAGCGATGTCTTCGCCTCGCCCGGGTCGCGGACGACCGGAACCCAGGCCGGAAACTTCCTGATTGCGCCGCCGGGTTGGAGCGGAACAGTGCCGGCCGGCTTCGCGCGGATCGATGCGCCGACACCCTACGTGTGGATCATTGGCCGGACCAAGACGGATGGTCCTGCG
The DNA here is from genome assembly GCF_031157355.1 of Hyphomicrobium sp. LHD-15. Taxonomy (GTDB): domain Bacteria; phylum Pseudomonadota; class Alphaproteobacteria; order Rhizobiales; family Hyphomicrobiaceae; genus Hyphomicrobium_C. The sequence goes on along the minus strand of NZ_JAVIFT010000003.1, from coordinate 307,417 downwards.
GACTACGAGGCCGTTCACAAGATTCAGGCGGGCTACAGGATCACGCCTCTATCGGAGTGGGGCAAGACGCCGAAGCCCGTCGCGGTACAAATCGACCCGTCGGTCGACATGAAGACGCCGCCGAAAGTGCAAGTCGACACCATGCCGGCGGTGAAATATTTCGCCTACGCCGCTGAGCTGCTGAAGCTTCATCCGCCGCATGTCACCGACCAGCCGATTGTCGCACTCATGCAGCGCATCGGTATCGAGCCCGGCAAAACTTTCGATGTCGACGCACTCGATCCCGGTGTCAAGGACGTCCTCGAGAATGCCGCGACGGATGCCCGCGCGTTGATGGCGTGGAAGGTTCCAACGCTGGCCCGCGTCTCCAACGGCTGGTCGCTGAACACCGACACCATGGGCGTCTACGGAAACTACTATCTGAAGCGCGCCATCGTAGCTCAGGTCGGGTTGGGCGCCAATCTTCCGGAGGATGCGATCTATCCGCTCAACCTCGGCGATGAGGACGGCAAGCCGCTCGATGGCGCCAGCACCTACACGCTTCACTTCGACAAAGAGACCCTGCCTCCCGTGAGCGCGTTCTGGTCGATCACGTTGTACGACCCGGACGGATTCCAGGTCGCGAACAAGCTCAATCGCTTTGCGGTTTCGAGCTGGATGCCGTTCGAGACCAATGGGGATGGGTCACTCGATCTCTACTTCCAGAACGAAAGCCCAGGCGCGGAGAAGGAGGCCAACTGGCTGCCGGCGCCGAAAGGTCCGTTCACGCTGACGATGCGGCTTTACGGGCCGAAGTCTGATGCGTTGACCGGAAAATGGGTGCCTCCGCCCGTTATGCGTGGAGATGGCGCCGTCGTCGGCGCGGGTGCCGGGACAGAAGGACGTCAGTGATTTCCGATCGAGGTGCGCTCAAAGCGAGGATGTTGCCATGAAGACGAAAAACGCTGCTTCACCATCCGCGACAACAACACAGTCAGGTACTCCGGAAGTTCTTCCACGCGCCGATTTTCGTTTTCCCGGCGAGATCGGGCGCACCTATCTCGACTCCGATCCGGCGCAGTTTCCGAAGCCGGTCATGGCGCCCAAAGGCGCTCCCAACGTTGTTCTGATCCTGATCGACGATTGCGGCTTCGGACAGTTCGGAACATTCGGCGGGGGTATTCCCTCTCCGACGATGGACAAGCTGGCGGCGGAGGGCTTGCGCTACAACCATTTCCACACCACAGCGCTCTGCAGTCCGACGCGCGCGGCCCTGATTACCGGGCGCAATCACCATTCCGCTTCGTTTGCCGGTATCACGGAACTCGCGACCGGATACGACGGCTATACCTGCATCCTACCGCGGAGCTGCGGCACCATGGGAGAGGTTCTGCGGCAGAACGGATATATGACGGCGTGGATCGGCAAGAACCACAACACGCCGCCATGGGAGACGAGCGCGGCAGGGCCATTCGACCGCTGGGCCAACGGGCTCGGGTTCGACTATTTCTACGGCTTCAATGCCGGAGACATGAACCACTGGAATCCGATCCTGTATCAGAACCGGGATCTCGTTCCGGCCTCGACGGATCCGAACTACCACCTGACGACGGATCTGGCGGACAAGTCCATCGCGTGGGTGAGGCAGGTCAAGAGCATCTCTCCGGACCGTCCGTATTTCCTTTACGTTGCGACAGGCGCGACGCATGCGCCGCATCACACGCCAGAGGATTGGGTCGCGAAGTTCAAGGGCAAGTTCGACAGTGGTTGGGATGCCTATCGCGAGGAGACGCTGGCGCGGCAAAAGAAGCTCGGCGTCGTGCCCAAGGACACCAAGCTGACGACGCGTTCCAAGGGGCTGCCGTCCTGGGACTCGCTCAATGCCGATCAGAAGCGGCTTTACGCCCGGATGATGGAAGTTTTCGCCGGCTACGCCGCGCACTGCGACTACGAGCTCGGCCGCGTCGTCGAAGCCTGCAAGCAGCTGCCGGACGCCGATAACACGCTCATCATCTATATCGCCGGTGACAACGGCGCGAGCGCGGAAGGCGGTCTCGAGGGGTCGCTCTGCGAGAACATGTTCTTCAACGGATTTGCCGAGAAGTGGCAGGACAACATCAAGGTCATCGACGAACTGGGCGGCCCGAAGCACTTCAATCATTTTCCGTCTGCCTGGGCGCACGCGATGAACACGCCGTTCCAATGGACCAAGCAGGTGGCAAGCCACTTTGGCGGCACGCGCAACCCGATGATCATCTCGTGGCCGCAGCGCATCAAAGACAAAGGGGGATTGCGGACGCAGTTCCTGCATACGATCGATATCGTTCCGACGATCTACGAAGTGTGCGGCATCACGGCGCCGACCGAACTCAACGGCGTGCCGCAAAAGCCGATCGAGGGCGTGAGCTTCGCGTTCACGTTCGATGATGCGAAAGCCGAGAGCAAGCGCAAGACGCAGTATTTCGAGCTTGCATGCAACCGCGGCCTCTATCACGACGGATGGATGGCCTCGTCGCCTTCGTTCGTGCCGTGGGATCCGAACCGGCAGGACTGGGACCCGGACAAGGCGCCCTGGGAACTCTACAAGATCGATGAAGACTTCTCGCAGGCGAACGATCTCGCCAAGAAATATCCGGAGAAGCTGCGCCAGCTTCAGGACATGTGGTGGGTCGAAGCGGCGAAGTACCAGGTGCTGCCGCTGGATTGGCGCGGTACCATCCGCATGAACGCGGAGGCGATGGGGCGGCCGAGCCTCATCGGCCATCGCACGACGATGACCTACTATCCCGGAACCGTCGGCCTGCCCGACGCGGCTTCTCCGCCGATGTGCAACAAGTCGTGGACGATCACGGCGGAGATCGAGGTGCCCGACGGCAAGGCCGAGGGGATGATCGTCACCCATGGCGGGCTCGAAGGCGGCTACGGCCTCTATCTCCGGGCAGGCAAGCCGGTCTTCGTCTACAACTTCCTCAGTGTCGAGCGGACGACGTTCCAAGCCGAGAAGCCGCTGACGCCAGGGAAGGCGACGCTCTCCGTCGATTTCGCCTATGACGGCGGCGGCATGGGCAAAGGCGGCCTGATCACTCTCAGCGCCAACGGCAAGACGATTGCCAAGGGCAGACTTGAGCGGACGATTCCGATCCAGTTCTCCCTCGGCGAGGGGCTCGATATCGGAATGGATATCGGCTCACCGATCGACTTCACCTACACGCTGCCGTTCGCCTTCACCGGAAAAATCGAAAAGGTCACGATCGAGCTCAGGCCGGAGCAGGAGACGGCGGCCAAGCCGAAGAAGGCGGCGTGAAAACCGTCGGAGCGTGTTTTGGAAATCCGAGACACGAGACAGGAGTGTGTGATGCGTACGTATCCAGTAGCCTGTGCCACCTTGTTTCTTAGCCTGATTGCCGGCCTGGCCAGTGCCGGGCAGCAGCCATCGAATGCGTTCCAGCCGGTTACGGTCGACAACTTCGTCCGCGCCGAGTCCGACCTTTATCTTGGCGGGGTCATCAAGGACTACGGCTTCGGCAAGATCGGTCACAACCGCGAGCCGGCGTCGATCGACAACCAGACCGTCATACGGCTCAACCGCGACACGCTCTATTCCGGAGGAGTGTTCGACCTCGATGCGGGACCGGTGACGATCACGCTGCCCGAAGCGGGCGGGCGGTTCATGTCGATGCAAGTGATCAACGAGGACCACTATGTGGTCGGTGTGTACTACGGCGCCGGCACTCATACGTTCGACAAAAACAACGTCGGGACACGCTATGTCGTGACGGCGTTCCGGACGTTGGTCAATCCGAGCGATCCGGCGGACCTCGAGAAGGTGCACGCGCTGCAGGACAACATTGTGGTCACGCAGGCGCGCCCCGGTGCGTTCGAGGTGCCGAACTGGGATCCTGTCAGCCAGAAGCGGGTGCGCGACGCGCTGCTCATTCTCGGCTCGACGATGCCGGACTTCAAGAAAGCGTTCGGCGCGAAGGATCAGGTGGATCCGATCCGGCACCTGGTGGGAAGCGCTTCCGCCTGGGGCGGTAACCCCGACAAGGACGCGACCTATCTCAACATCACGCCGACGCAGAATGACGGCACCACGGTTTACAAGCTGACGGTCAAGGACGTGCCCGTCGACGGCTTCTGGTCGATCAGCCTCTACAACGCCAAAGGGTACTACGAGAAGAATCCCTACGATGCCTACACGCTCAACAACCTCACGGCCAAACGGAATGCGGATGGGACGATCGCCATCCAGTTCGGCGGCTGCGACGGCAAGATTGCGAACTGCCTGCCGACGATGCCGGGCTGGAACTACACGGTGCGTCTCTATCGTCCGCGCGCCGAGATCCTGAATGGAAGCTGGAGCTTCCCCGAGCCTCAGCCCATGACGCTCGCCGATCGGGCGGCGGAAGGCGCCAGCAGCGGCGAGGGGAGGTAAGGCGTGTCCTTTCTCGATGTCTTCGCGTGGTTCATCCTTGTGTTCCTGGCGGTGTTCGCCGTCGCGATCTTCGCGGCGATGGGGATGGCTCCCGGGCACATCGCGAAGTCGCGTAATCATCCTTGGGCCACGGCCGTCGAAGTCGCGGGATGGGTGACGCTCATCTGCGGGTTCGTCCTGTGGCCGCTCTCGCTGATCTGGGCGTTCGTTGATGCGCCGGCGCCATCGCGGCGGGAGGGCGCGCCGTGATCGTCTTCCTATTCAACGTCTACCTGCTGATCCTGTTTCTCCTGGTCTGGTTCAAGATCGTTCCGTTCAACCTGTTCTGGAAGGTGTCGCCGCTCATCGTGCTGCTGGCGCTGATGGTCGGCCTGTTCATTCCGATGGGGTGGGGCGCGCCTTCCGGCTCGCTGTTGGTCGGACGCCATTCGGTGCAGATCGTGCCGGATGTGTCCGGCGAGGTCCTGGAGGTGCCGGTTCAGCCGAACCTTCCGCTCAAGGCCGATGATGTGCTGTTCCGCATCGACCCGACGACTTACCAGGCACAGGTTGACGCGCTCGAATCCCAGCTCAAGTTTGCCGAGCTGCGCTACGGCCAGATGACCCAGCTGCAGCGCGGAGACGCGGGCCGCGCGTTCGACGTGCAGCAGCGAGAAGCGGAGGTCGAGCAGCTCAAAGCGCAGCTGGATGGCGCGAAGTGGAATCTCGAAAAGACCGTGGTGCGGGCGCCGAGCGACGGATACGTCACCAATCTCGCGCTCCGGAAAGGGGCGCGCGTCGCGTCGCTCCCGCTTTCGCCGGTGATGGCCTTCATCGATACCTCCGAGACCATCATTGCGGCCGAGATCCCGCAGATCAATGCGCGCTATGTGGAGGCAGGCCAGCCTGTCGAGCTGACATTCAAATACCTGCCGGGCAAGATCTTCACCGGCCGTGTCGAGACGGTGCTGCAAGCTGTCGCCACGGGTCAGGTCAAGCCGTCGGGGCTGGCGGTGATGCCGACAGAGGTGCAGTCCGCGCCGTTCGTCATACGGCTAAAGCTCGATGACGCGGATCTCGCGAAACGACTGCCGGCGGGTGCCACGGGCGTGGCTGCGATCTTCACCGAGCACGTCAAGGCGAGCCACGTCATTCGCCGCGTGATGCTGCGGATGCAGGCGATCTTGAATTACGTGAATCCGTTTTGACGTGATCCACGCGATCTGCCTGATGGATCCGAAGCGATCATCGGAAGGAAGTCTTAACCTTCATCGCATCGGTCCGACGATCGGGTGAGGCGGTGCGCCATCTTGCAGACGGGCATGAAACTTCTACATGTTGCCCAGTCGACGTGCCCGAATGCGTGCCTGGATTGAGAGCAACGATGGCAACGAGCGCAGGCCAGGAGAAGAAGGTGCTCGTGCTTCAGGGTGGGGGAGCGCTCGGCTCCTATCAGGCTGGAGCTTATGGAGCGCTTGCCGAGGCCGGCTGTGCGCCCGATTGGGTCGCTGGGATCTCGATCGGAGCTATCAATGCCTCAATCATCGCGGGCAATCCGCCCGAACGGCGCGTCGCGCGATTGCGCAAGTTCTGGGACATGGTTTCGAGCCGCCTTCTGCTGGAGCCGGTCGCCAGCGACACCAACTCGCGGAAGCTCTTCAATGAAATCAGCGCGGCATTCGTCGCGACGCTGGGGGTGCCGGGCTTCTTCGAGCCGCGTCTGCTGCCGCCGTTGCTCAATCCGCACGGGACGGTGGAGGCGATCAGCTTCTATGACACCAATCCCTTGCAGGCGACGCTGACGGATCTCGTCGACTTCGACTATCTCAACTCCGGAGCTGTGCGGCTCAGCGTTGGGGCAGTTCAAGTCCGTACCGGCAACATGAAGTACTTCGACACCGCCAACGAGGTCGTCGGCCCCGAGCACATCATGGCGAGCGGCGCGTTGCCGCCGGGATTTCCGCCGGTGATCATCGATGGGGAAGCCTACTGGGACGGCGGGCTCGTTTCCAATACGCCGCTACAGTACGTGCTCGACGGCGGCGGGCCTAGAACCGACATGTGCGTGTTTCAGCTCGACCTGTTCAGCGCCAAGGGGCCGATGCCGGAGACGCTGTTCGACATTACGCAGCGCGAGAAGGACATCCGCTATTCGAGCCGCACGCGCCTCAACACCGACGTGTTCCGCGAGCTGCAGACGATGCGGCGGGCGATTAGGCGCCTCGAATCCCGGATGCCGGCCGAGTTCAAGGAGAGCCTCGACTGGCACCTTCTTTCGTCCCTCGGTTGCAGCGCGGCGATCACCATCGTGCATCTCATTCATCGGCGGGCCGCCTATTCCACCCAATCCAACGACTACGAATTCTCGCGCTACACCGTCGAGGAGCATTGGCGCGACGGACGGGATGACGTGGAACGGACGCTTCGCCATCCCGCATGGATAAATCGAGAGCGGCCGACGACCGGTGTCGCGGTGCTCGATCTCACCAAGGAACTCGATCCCTAGCCGAGCAACCCGAAGCAGGTGACGCCATGAAGATCGCCGACGTTCGTAAGCGCGCTTTCGCGATGCCGCTGACCAGCCCCGCGTTCCCGCCCGGCCCCTATCGCTTCGTCGATCGCGAGTACCTGATCATCACCTACCGGACCGATCGCGCCGCACTCGAAGCGGTGGTGCCCGAGCCGCTGACGTTCGACGACCCGATCGTCAAATACGAATTCATACGCATGCCGAACTCGACCGGCTTCGGAGATTATACGGAATCCGGCCAGGTCATTCCCGTCAGCTTCAACGGCAAGAAGGGCGGCTATACGCTCGCCATGTTCCTCAACGACGGGCCACCGATCTACGGCGGGCGGGAGCTCTGGGGGTTTCCGAAGAAATACGCGCAACCTTCGCTTTCGGCCGACAAGGATACGCTGATCGGGACGCTCGACTACGGGCCGCTGCGGGTGGCAACGGGCACGATGGGCTTCAAGCACAAGGCGCTCGATCTCAAGGAGGTGGCCGCGTCGCTCGCGGTTCCGAACTATCTTCTCAAGATCATTCCGCACGTTGACGGCACGGCGCGCATCCTCGAACTCGTCGACTACCGGCTCGAAGACGTGACCGTGAAAGGCGCGTGGTCGGGGCCAGCAGCGCTCGATCTGCGCCCGCATGCGCTGGCGCCGGTTGCCGATCTGCCGGTGCGTGAAATCCTGTCGGCGACGCACATCCTCGCGGATCTCACGCTCGGTCTCGGCAAGGTCGTCTACGACTATCTCAAACCTGGAAAGGAAACGGCGTCATGAAGCTTGACGGCAAAGTGGCTCTCGTCACCGGAGCGGCGAGCGGAATTGGGCACGCCATTGCAAAGCGCTATGTGGCGGCAGGCGGGCGGGTCGCGATCGCCGACCTCAACCTAGATGCGGCGACGGCAGCGGCTAAGGAATTAGGCGATGCCAAAACCGCGATCGCGGTTGCGATGGACGTCGCGAACGAGGACCAGGTGAATGCCGGCGTCGAGAAGACGGTGCAGGCGTTCGGCACGGTGGATATCCTGGTCTCGAACGCGGGAATTCAGATCGTGCATCCGATCGAGGACTTTCCCTACGCCGATTGGAAGAAGCTGATGGCGATCCATCTGGACGGCGCGTTTCTCACCACCAAGGCCTGCGTCAAGCACATGTACAAGCAGGGCTCGGGCGCGCTGATCTACATGGGCTCGGTACATAGCCACGAGGCGTCGCCGTTGAAATCAGCGTACGTGGCGGCCAAGCACGGCATTCTCGGGCTTGCCCGTACGATGGCGAAAGAGGGTGCCAAGCACGGCGTGCGCGCCAATGTGATCTGCCCCGGCTTCGTGCGCACGCCGCTTGTCGACAAGCAGATCCCCGAGCAGGCGAAGGAACTCGGCATCACGGAAGAGCGGGTGATCAAAGAAGTGATGCTGGGCGAGACCGTCGACAAGGAGTTCACGATGGTCGAGGACATCGCCGAAGTGGCGCTTGTGCTGGCGGCGTTCAAGACCAATGCGCTTACCGGCGAAAGTATCATCGTGAGCCACGGCTGGCACATGAACTGACAGGCGCCGAAGCGGCGGAGCTCAATAGAGAGTGTCGCTGCTCGCGCGGGCATGATGGCGCGTGCGATTAGGTTCGGGCAGCCCGAGTCCTGTCGAGGGCATGTCGATGCCGTTTAGCGTGCGGCCGCAGACCGTCCGCCACAATGCTTTCGTCATGTGGACGTCGGGTTCCCACAGGGCCATGCAGTCGGCGAGCGTGGGGCCGCCGCCTTCGGTCGTCGGTGGGCTCGCGCCGCCGCTTTCTTCAATCAAAGGATCGCTGTTGGTTTGTGGTTCCGCGATCGCGGGAGAAGCGGGCGTCGGCGGAACGGCGGTCGGCGTGGGTGCGGTCCATGGCGCGGCTAGATCGCCGCCCGATGCTCTGAACTGGGCTTCCATCCGGGCTTCACAGTTGGCACCGACCTCGTTCTCGCAGCTTGCTGCGAACGACGGCGGGGGCGTCGGAAATGGGTCGGTCGCGGTGTTCGGTGTGGTGGTTTGGGCGCGCCCCGATCCGCCGTGCACAGTGCCGGGGGATGTGGGGGCAGCAGATTTCGAGAGCGGTGCCGACATCCCCGCGTGCGTGTGTGCTCCGGTGAGGGGTGAGGACGAGACGTGTGCGGGTGCCGCGCCGCTCGCGCCATGTGCCCAGGCTGCGCTCGTTGCGCTGATCAGAAACAGGCAAGCTGCCGATAGGGCCGCCTTTGAAGTGTTCTCATGTGCCATGGCCGACCTCGCTGGTTCATGCGGCCTTCCGTTTGCTGCTCATGGATGCGGCCAGCTTGCCGCCTTATTCGACACATGGAGGCACGGGGGCGCTCGACCAAGAGGTTCGCTGGAGTTGCCCGCCCCCGATCCGTTTACATTTGTGTAATGATCGTGAAGTTTTAGGGAGTTAGGGCCAGGAGATCCTGGGCGTATTCTCGGGCGTTCGGGTGGTAGCACCGTACGGAGGAAAAACCGGTTCCCACTTTTCCGGAAGCACTCTAGGGTACGCCGCAAACGTGTGGTTCAGGTGCGGTCAGGCTGGCCGAACCGCGTTGTTATCCCGTCGTTTTCGGGTTTGCCCCCACGGCCCAAGCTTGATTGGCCGAAGGGCAGCTTGTGGATGGCCGGGGCCAGCTAGCGAGGTGTTTCCGATCGGAGGATGGGCTGCCATCCAAGCGGAAGCATCGAGAGGTTTCCAAGGAGGATTTCGTGCCGGAGAGCGCAAAGAACTGGATTGTCGAGACGGATTGGCTTGCCGAGCATCTCGACGCGCCCGATCTCATCGTTTTCGACGGCTCCTGGCATTTGCCGAACTCGGGGCGGGACGCTAAGGCCGAGTACCTGGCCGAGCATATTCCGGGTGCGCTGTTCTTCGACATCGACGACCTCGTCGACGAGAAGTCGTCGTTGCCGCACATGCTGCCGCCGACGCCGAAGTTCGCCTCGCGCATGAAAAAGATGGGCGTGGGCGACGGCATGCGGATCGTGGTCTACGACAGCTACGGGCTGTTCTCGGCAGCGCGCGTGTGGTGGACATTCCGTGCCATGGGCCATCAGGATGTCGCGGTGCTGAACGGCGGCCTCAAGAAATGGAAGGCCGAGGGCCGTCCGCTCGAGGACATGGCGCCGGTGCCGCGCACGGCGCGTCACTTCACGCCGCTGCTCAACAACGAGCTGGTGCGCGATCTCGACGACATGAAGAGCTATGTCGCAAACGGCAAGACGCAGATCGTCGACGCGCGGCCCAAGGGGCGTTTTGAAGGCGCCGAAGCCGAGCCGCGTCCTGGGTTGCGCGCTGGGCACATCCCGGGTTCGAAGAGCGTTCCGTCGTCCACGATCGTGAATGCGGATGGTACCCTCAAGTCCAAGGACGAGCTGACGAAGATCTTCCGGGATGCCGGGATCGATCCGCAGCAGCCGGTGGTGACGACGTGCGGATCGGGCGTGACGGCTTCGATGCTGTCGCTCGCGCTCAGCGTGATCGGGCAAACCAATGCGGCGGTCTATGACGGTGCATGGGCGGAGTGGGGGCAAGAGGCGCTCGACACGCCGGTCGAAACCGGGCCTGCGAAGACGGGCTGACGCCGTTTCAAGTTCGGGCGGTTCTGATGATAGGATGGCGCGTGCGGGTTTCGGCCCGTGCGCGCCTTGCCGTTTTGCGGTGTTCGTTCCGCCTGCTCGAATTGGGGTGACGTCAGATGCGTTTCGTCTCGAGGATGATTGCGGGTTTTTGTGTCGCGCCGCTTCTTGCATGTGCGGCAACGGCTGCCGACGACGTGCGCTGTCTCGACGACGCCATGCTGGTGCTCGATGCGTCCGGCTCGATGGCAGGCACGGATATGAATGCCATGCGACCCCACATCGCCAAGGTGCGGGAGGCGCTGGCGGCGGTGGTGCCGGCGGTCGCGCCGAAACGCCATTTGGGGCTTATGGTCTATGGGCCAGGTTCGTTCGCGAAATGCGCGAACATCACCCTTCGGCTGCGGCCGGGACCGAATAGCGCCGAGACGATCATGGCCGAGGTCAACGGGGTCGTGCCGGCCGGGCAGACGCCGCTCACCAACTCCGTGCGGAAGGCTGCCGAGGAGCTGCGCTTTCGCTACAAGCCGGCAGTGGTCGTGCTGCTGACCGACGGGGAGGAGACTTGCGGCGAAGATCCGTGCCGCGCAGCGCGCGCACTCAAGGCGGAGGCCAGCGCGCTGACCATTCATGTCATCGGGTTCAAGGTTGCGGGTGCCGCAACGTGGCTTGCGCCGGGAACCGGCTCGGCCTGCATGGCGGCCGAAACCGGCGGGCTTGCGATTACCGCACACAACAAGGACGAATTGATCGACGCGCTGCGCAAGACGCTGACCTGCCCGCTCTACTCCGAGGCAGTTCGTTAGTGCTTCCGGACAAGTGCGACGTCAGGCGTCGGGGAAGTACTGGAAGACCCAGGTTTCGGTGAGCGCGCGGTTGCCCTGACGGAGATAGGCACGGAGGTCCACGGGCTCGTTGCCGGTTGCTTCGAGATCGAACAGCGCGCGCCAACGCTCGCGCTGATCCACCACCGGATGGCAGTAGGCATTGCTCAGGGTGCCGCGTGACGGCGTCACCACGATCTCGACGCCGTCGTCGCGTCCGAGGCCGCGGAACACGGCGCCCTGGAAGTCGATGACGAATTTTCTCACGCCCTCGGGCCGCTTGTGGCCAGGGCGACCGCCGAGACCGGTCCAGGTGGCAGTGGTCCTGGCGAGGTTTGCCGGGAACGGGATGTCGTCGAGCCAGCTCAGCCGGTAGTGAAAGCGGCGGCGCTCGCCGGCATTGAGCTTCTGTTTGGGGTACCAGTAGGCGGCGATGTTGTCGTGGATCTCGTCGTCGGTCGGGATTTCGAGAAGCTGGACCTCTCCTTCGCCGAACGGCTCCAGCGGTTCCACCCATACGGATGCGCGCCGCTCGTAGAACACGCTGTCGTCCAGATAGTGGACGAAGTCGCGATCGCGCTGGAGCAGGCCGAAGCCTCGGATGTTGTTGTCGACGAAGGCATTGCCCATGACGCGGGGCGGATTGTTCAACGGACGCCAAATGCGCTCGCCGGAGCCGGTCCAGATGGCGAGGCCGTCCGAGTCATGAATCTCGGGGCGCCAATCGACGACCTGGCGCCGGCTGGTCTCGCCGTACCAGTACATGCTGGAGAACGGGGCGACGCCGAGGCGGTTGATGTCGCGGCGGGCGAACAGCTCGGCCTCGATCTCCATGCCGATGCGGGCGATCTCGCGCTTGTCGAGGGAACGGCGGATCCGGAAGCGGTAGGCACCGGCGACGCTGGGGCTATCGAGGAGAGCGTAGAGGGTCATGCCCTCGTTTTCCGGCGTGTCGTTGTCGAGCCAGAAATCCGTAAAACGCGGGAATTCTTCCGGTGTTTGCAGTCCGGTGTCGATGGCGAGACCGCGCGCCGAGAGGCCGTACTGATTGTAAGGGCCGGCGGTGCGGAAATAGGAGGCGCCAAGGAACGCCAGCCAATCGGTCTTGAGGTCCGGGGCCATGACGCGAAACCCGGCAAAGCCGATCTCGGGCGGGAGCTTGCGGGCTGGATGATCGGCGGGCGTGTCGAACAGGTCGGGGCTATAGAGCACCTCATGGGCCTCTTCGCCGCGCACTAGGTGGACCTTGACGGTGTCGGGTGTCATGGCGCCGACATGAAAGAGCTGGACCGGCAATTTGCCGTCCTGGCCGATCCGCAGGCTCATGTCCGGGCGGAAGCGGATTTTCTGATAGGCGTCGTAATCAATCTGCGAAACGATTTCCGGGCTCACCTTCGGTGCCGGCTCGAAGGCGCGGGTGGCGGCCTCCTTGGCGCGATCCTGGAGCAGCGCGAACGAGAAGCGTTCGCCGGGCCCGAGCTTCAGGCCGCGTGTCATATTGCCGGCATTCGCCGCGGCGGCATGCGCCGAGCCGAGTACGCCGAGTTTTGTGGCCAATCCTGACGCCGTCATTCCGGCGAGGATTTGCCGCCGATCGAGCCCCGAGCCTTTCACTGTCGCACTTTCTTGTTTGTTTGATTTGCTGCTTGCGTTTCCCGCTCGTCCCCTAGCGCAGAATGGGATTTCTGGCCAGCGCGGGGCGCAAAATCGGGTCCTCCGGCGGAGCAGGTAGGCCGGGTTACCGGCTGCGGGAAAGTTCCCGTGCCACCCGCACCGCCGTTGGTGTGCAGAGGAAATGGATATTGCAACGCACTGTGCAATACCCTACCGATCTGTATATATATGAGGCCCATAAGGCTATTGGGACTGAAGGTCTGGGCGGAAACGAGGGGATTCATGCGCCGCTATTTCGATGTGCTCGGCATACTGTTGTTGCTGAGTGTGGCAAATTTCGTGTGTGTCCTCCCGGTTTCGGCGCAAGGACCGCCGGCTCCGGCCGTGACGGTCGCCCAACCGATCGCCAAACGGATCATCACCTGGGACGAATACTCGGGCCGTTTCGAGGCCGTCGAGACCGTCGAGGTGCGGCCTCGTGTTTCGGGCTTCGTCGACAAGGTTCATTTCAAGGACGGCCAGCTCGTCAAGGCGGGTGAACCGCTGTTCACCATCGATCCGCGGCCATTCGAAATCGCGGTGGAAAGCGCACGCGCCGAGATCGCGCGCGCAAAGGCGACGGTGGCATTGGCGCTGAGCGAGGTGGAGCGCGCCGCGCCGCTCGTGAAATCGGGGGCGGTGACCGAGCGCGACTTCACGCAGCGGAGTGCCAACCTCAGCGTGACGGAAGCACAGCTTCAGGTCGCGGAATCGAACCTCAAGACCGCAGAACTCAATCTCGAGTGGACGGTCGTCCAGGCGCCGATCTCTGGTCGCATTTCGGACCGGAAGGTCGATATCGGCAACCTCGTGATCGGCGGGGCGCAAGGCACGACGCTGCTCACCACCATCGTGTCGCTCGATCCGATCCACTTCATCTTCGATACGTCGGAAGCCGACTATCTGCGCTACAAGCGGCTCGGCCTCGCGGGCGCGCGCTCGGACTCGCAGGACGCGGCGAACCCGATCCGGCTCAAGCTTGCGGACGAGGCGGACTGGAGCCACGAGGGCCGCATGGACTTCCTCGACAACCAGTTCAATCCGCGCTCCGGCACCATGCGTGGACGCGCTATCCTTACCAACAAGGATCAGCTGTTCGCACCCGGGATCTTCGCGCGGCTTCGTCTGTTCGGCGGCGAGGTCGATGCACTTCTGATTCCCGACAGCGCGGTGGTGTCCGACCAGATGGCGAAGATCGTGTTCGTCGTCGGCGACGACGGGGTTGTGAAGGCGGTGCCGGTGACGCTGGGCCCGCTGTCGGAAGGACTGCGGGTCGTGCGGAGCGGGATCACGGCCAACGACAAGATCGTGCTCGACGGCCTTGCGAGCCCGTTCGTGCGGCCCGGCGCGAAGGTCGTGGCCCAGCCCGGCGAGATCAAACCCACACCGTGAGCGGATCAGCCGATCCGTTTAGGCGAAGAGATCACAGAAGGGCTTAGGCCCGCGGAAGAGTTTCATGCGCTTTTCACATTTCTTCATTGATCGACCGATCTTCGCCACCGTGCTGTCGGTGATCCTGACCATCGTCGGGGTGATCGCGGGCGCGTCGCTTCCGATCGCGGAATACCCTGAGATCGCGCCGCCGACCGTCAACATCACGGCGAACTATCCCGGCGCTTCGGCGTCAGTGATCGCCGAGACCGTCGCCGCGCCGATCGAGCAGGAGGTCAACGGCGTCGACAACATGCTCTACATCGTGTCGCAATCGACAGGTGACGGGCGGCTGTCGATCAGCGTGGTGTTCAAGCCGGGCACGGACATCGACCAGGCGCAGGTGCTGGTGCAGAACCGCGTCTCGATCGCGGAGCCGCGATTGCCGGAAGACGTGCGCCGTCTCGGCCTCACGGTGCTCAAGGCTTCGCCCGACCTGATGATGGTCGTGCATATGATCTCGCCTGACGGCTCGCGCGATCAGCAATACATCTCGAACTACGCGACACTCTACATCAAGGACCGGCTGGCGCGCATCGACGGCATCGGCGACAGCCGCGTGTTCGGCGCGCGCGACTACTCGATGCGCGTTTGGCTCGACCCGGCGAAGGTCGCCTCTCGCGATCTCACAGCTTCCGAGGTGGTGGCGGCGCTGCGCGCGGCCAACCTGCAGGTCGCGGCCGGCTCGATCAACCAGCCGCCTGCGTCCTCGCCGGGTGCGTTCACGCTCTCGGTTCATACGCTCGGCCGCCTGTCGACGGTGGAGCAGTTCGAGAACGTCGTCGTGAAGGCGGGTGAAGAAGGCGACGTGGTGCGCCTCAAGGATATCGCCCGCGTCGAGCTTGGCTCGCAGGACTACACCGTCAACGCCTATCTCTCGAACAAGGTCGCGACCGCCGTCGTGCTTTTCCAGCGGCCGGGCTCCAACGCGCTGGCAACGGCTGCGGCGGTGAAGGCCGAGATGCAGGAGCTGGCCAAGGGTTTCCCGTCGGGCGTCGGCTACACCATCGTCTACAACCCGACCGACTTCATCCGCTATTCGATCGACGCGGTGGTGGCGACCTTCATCGAGGCGCTGATCCTCGTCGTTCTGGTCGTCATCCTGTTCCTGCAGACGTGGCGTGCCGCGGTGATCCCGATTATCGCGATCCCGGTGTCGCTGGTCGGCTCGTTCGTGGTGATGGGGGCGCTCGGCATCTCGTTCAACTCGCTGTCGCTGTTCGGGCTGGTGCTCGCGATCGGCATCGTGGTGGACGACGCGATCGTCGTGGTCGAAAACGTCGAACGAAAGCTGTCCGAAGGGCTTGCGCCCAAGGAGGCCGCGCATCAGACCATGGACGAGGTCGGCGGCGCGCTGATCGCGATCACGGCGACGCTGATCGCGGTGTTCCTGCCGACGGCGTTCATCTCCGGCCTGCAGGGAACGTTCTACCGACAGTTCGCGATCACGATCGCGGCTTCGACGGCGATCTCGTGCTTCGTGTCGCTGACGCTGTCTCCGGCGCTCGCCGCGCTGCTGCTCAAGCCGCATGGCGATCATCATCAGAAGCAAAGCCTCGCCTCGCGCGTGATCGGGGCGCCGATCCGTCTCTTCTTCCGGGGGTTCAACAAGGCGTTCGACGGCCTCTCGCATGGATACGCCGGGCTCACCGGCCGCTTGATCCGGCTGCCGGTCATTCTGCTCGTGATCTACGGCGGGTTGCTGTTTCTCACCTTCGAGCGTCTGACCTCGACGCCGACCGGTCTCATTCCGCAGCTCGACCGCACCTACTTCATCACCGTGTTCCAGCTGCCGCCGGGCTCGACGCTCGATCGCACCGACGCAGTGGTGCGGAAGGCTTCCGACCTGATGCTCAAGCGTCCGGGCGTTTCGGATGCGGTGGCGTTCGCCGGCTTCGATGGCGCGACTTTCACAAACGCGCCGAATACGGCGGTGATCTTCGTGCGTCTCGCGAGCTTTGAGGATCGCATCAAGGCCGGCATCACCAAGGATCAGATCCTGAACGATCTGCGCGGGCAGATGGCGACGATCAAGGAAGCGTTCGCGTTCGTGATCGAGCCGCCTTCCGTGCCGGGTATCGGCACGGGCGGTGGTCTCAAGGGTTACGTGCAGGATCGCGGCGGGCGCGGGTATCCGGCGCTCGAAGGCGCGGCCTGGACGGTCGCGGGCGGCGCTGGGCAGGTTCCGGGTATCGTTCAGCCGTTCACGCTCTTCAATACGCGCACGCCGCAGATCTGGGCCGATATCGATCGCACCAAGGCCGAGCAGCTCGGCGTGCCGATCGGGCGCGTGTTCGATGCGCTTTCGATCTACATGGGCTCGTCGTTCGTCAACGACTTCAATATTCTGGGCCGCACGTACCGCGTGACGGCACAGGCCGACAATCCGTTCCGCGAAACGCTGCGGGATGTCGCCAACCTCAAGACACGCAGCGTCTCGGGCGACATGGTGCCGCTCGGGTCGGTGGCGACGTTCTCCGATACGACCGGTCCCTATCGCGTGCCGCGCTACAACCTGTTCCCGGCAGCGGAAGTTCAGGTTGGGCTCGCACGCGGGTTCTCGTCGGGACAGGGCATCGCCTCGATCGAGCACATCGTCGATACGGCGCTGCCGGCCGGGTTCGGGTTCGAATGGACCGAGATTGCGCTCCAGGAAAAGCTGGCCGGCAACACGGCGATCGTCGCGTTTGGGCTCGCGGTGGTGTTCGTGTTCCTGGTGCTGGCCGCGCTCTATGAGAGCTGGCTGCTGCCGCTTGCGGTCATCCTGATCGTGCCGATGTGTATTCTCGCAGCCATGCTCGGCGTCAACTACATGGGCCTCGACCGCAACATCCTGGTCGAGATCGGGCTCGTGGTGCTCGTCGGCCTCGCGGCCAAGAACGCCATTCTGATCGTCGAGTTCGCCAAGCAGGCGGAGGACAGTGGCATGAACCGCTTCGAGGCCGCCATCAGTGCGGCACGGACGCGTCTTCGGCCGATCCTCATGACGTCGCTCGCATTCATTCTGGGCGTGGTGCCGCTGGTGCTGGCAACGGGCGCGGGCGCGGAGATGCGTCAGTCGCTCGGCACGGCGGTGTTCTCGGGCATGCTTGGCGTGACGCTGTTCGGCCTGATCTTCACGCCGGTATTCTACGTGATCACCAGTGCGCTCGCGGGGCGGCGTGAGGCGGCGGCGACGGGGGAAGCCGATGCAACTCCGGCGGGACATTGAGGGACGGCAGCAGACAGCGGGCAACAGGCAGGCGCTCTTGAGTCCGTAGGGGAATGCCGTCTCTATGGACGCTGTCGTCTCGCGGCTTGCCCGCGCCGCTCCTCCTGTGGCGACGGAGAGCGGGGAATTCCTTGATCTTGGGGCGGAGGCCCCTGTATATGTGCCCATTCTGTCGCGGCCGTCTGGCCTCCGACCGGAGCCGGCATCCCTGATTTTGCTGGTCTGTCCGGGCTGGGCCGCGAAGTTCCCGGCGCTCGGTTGACGTGGGCTACGCTATTGATTTAGCGGATGTTTCGCGATCGGACTGCGGTCCGGCCGACGTGGCTCCAAGCGGGCGTGGCGGAATTGGTAGACGCACTGGATTTAGGTTCCAGCGGCGAAAGTCGTGGGGGTTCAAGTCCCTCCGCCCGCACCACGGACGGCATCGAGGAATTGAAGGTTTTAGGCGTCCGGAAAACGGGCGAACGGATTGAACGAGCTAGCGAAGGCAGCAGGACGTCATGCAGGTTACGGAAACGAGTTCGGAAGGCCTCAAGCGGAAGCTCAAGGTCGTGGTCGGAGCGGATGAGCTCGGCGAGCGCTTCACGGCGCATCTCGACAAGATCAAGGATCAGGTCCAGCTCAAGGGCTTCCGCAAGGGCAAGGTGCCGCTCGCGCACATCAAGAAGGTGTTCGGCCGTTCGGTCATGAACGACGTCCTGCAGGAGACGATCCGCGAGACCTCGAACAAGGCGATCGTCGACCGCAAGGAGCGCCCGGCGATGATGCCGGACATCGCGCTCGCGGAAGGCGCTTCCGGCATCGACAGCGTCGTCGACGGCAAGGCCGACCTCGCCTACGAGATGAGCTTCGAGGTGCTTCCCGAAGTCGAACTCGCCGATTTCAAGTCGCTCAAGCTCGAGCGACTGGTCGTCGACGTGGATGATGAGCAGCTCGACAAGGCACTTTCCGAGCTTGCCGACCGCAACCAGGCGTTCGAGGCCGAGGAAGGCCGCGCAGCCGGCGACGGCGATCGCGTGACTATCGATTTCACGGGCACCGTCGATGGCGTGGCCTTCGACCGCGGCTCGGGTGAGAACCTGCAGCTCGTGATCGGCAATGCCGGCTTCATTCCGGGCTTCGAGGAAGGCATCAAGGGCGCCAAGAAGGACGAAAGCCGCGACGTCAAGGCGACGTTCCCGGCCGAGTATCCGGTGGCCGATCTCGCCGGCAAGGACGCCGTGTTCGCGATCACCGTCAAGGAGGTCGAAAAGCCGGTCAAGGCCGAGATCAACGACGAGTTCGCCAAGTCGCTCGGCACTGAAGGGCTCGACAACCTGAAGAGCCTCGTCTCGGCCCAGATCAAGCGCGAGCTCGATCAGGCCTCGCGCCAGAAGATCAAGCGCGAGCTGCTCGATGCGCTGGAGACGGCGCATTCCTTCGAATTGCCGCCGACCCTTGTGGAGCGCGAATTCGAGGCCATATGGAAGCAGGTCACGGACGGCCTTCAGCGTGAGCAGAAGTCGTTCGCCGACGAGGGCAAGACCGAGGAAGAAGCCCGCGCCGAATACCGCAAGATTGCGGAGCGCCGCGTTCGTCTCGGTCTGGTGGTCGGAGAAATCGGCGACAAGAACAAGATCGAAGTCACCCAGGACGAGATGCGCCGCGCGCTCATGGAGCACGCCCGCCGCTTCCCCGGGCAGGAAAAGAACGTCTACGAATATTTCGAGAAGACGCCCGGTGCACTGCAGGAATTGCGCGCGCCGATCTTCGAGGACAAGGTCATCGACTTCGTACTCGAGCTTGCCAAGCCCGCCGAGAAGAAGGTTTCGCGGCAGGAGCTTCTGGACAGCCTCGAGAAGGTTGCCGAGGCATAGCGCTCGCGCATTTTCTGCGACGCACCAATGCGTGCGTCGCAGGGCAATGCGCTTCTCCCGCGGGTTTCGCGGCGGGGGGCTTGAAGTGGTGCGCGGCTATGCTGATGTGATGTGTCGCCGAGCTGCCGATTCGGGTGCTCAGCGCCTCGGCTTGTCCCGCGAGCGAGGCTAGTCGATAAGTTGATCGTGCTCCGGAAAGCGGTTTTGCACGTTTCCGGAAGCACACTGAGGAGCGAAGTCCACATGCGCGATCCCGTCGCCACAATCACCGGTTCCTTTTGGCCCATGGTCGTCGAACAGACGGCGCGTGGCGAGCGCGGCTACGATCTGCCGTCGCGGCTTCTGAAGGAACGCATCATCTTCGTGACGGGGCCGGTCGAAGATCAGATGGCTGCGTCGATTTGTATGCAGCTGCTCTTTCTCGAGGCGGAAAATCCGAAGAAAGAGATCTCCATGTACATCAACTCGCCCGGCGGCGTCGTGACTGCCGGCATGGCGATCTACGACACCATGCAGTTCGTGAAGCCGCCGATCGCCACTCTCTGCATCGGCCAGGCAGCCTCCATGGGTTCGCTGCTGCTTTGCGCTGGGCACAAGGACATGCGCTATGCGCTGCCGAACGCCCGCATCATGGTTCACCAGCCTTCGGGCGGGTTTTCGGGTCAGGCTTCCGATATCGAGCGGCATGCCGAAGATATCATTAAGATGAAGCGTCGTCTCAACGAGGTTTACGTCAAGCATACTGGCCAGCCGTATGAGATGATCGAGAAGACGCTCGATCGCGATTACTTCATGACTGCTGATCAGGCCAAGGATTTCGGGCTCATCGACCGCGTTTTGAACCAGCGCGAAGATGTCGATCCGAAGATCGGCGAAGCTAAGCCAGCGTAATATCTCAATATTATTACGCTTTGCGCGGCGGCGGTGTGCCCCACCGTCGCACCCGCCCCTGTTTTCGGTGGACTTGCCCAGACTTTGCTATGCTCCCTCTCCGAGCGGGGCAGTCGGGTCTGGGTGCCACGTTGGGGCCACGTAAGCTTGGCGAAATAGGGTCGCTCTCTTAATGCGCCTTGTCTGCTTGGCTTTCCGGCGTCAACACTGTGGTAATCAGGTCCGGATGATCGGATTGGGGGCGGGAGAGACGTTAATCGAATCTTGATCTCGGGAACGCTAGCGTGTTGAGATTGGGTGTAACAGTTTTGTGTGCTTCGCGGCGGGCTTGCGCCGAAGATGCTCCGAGAGGCCTTCGCAGGTCTCGAAATGCTCCGTGTTTCCGGGGCTTACTTCCTGACTGCGGGTGAGAGAACAGAATGGCTCAGGAAAAGAACACCCTTTACTGCTCTTTCTGCGGAAAAAGCCAGCATGAGGTCAGGAAGCTGATCGCCGGACCGACGGTATTCATCTGCGATGAATGCGTCGAGCTGTGCATGGATATCATCCGTGAAGAGAACAAGAATACGCTCGTCAAATCGCGTGATGGCGTGCCGACACCGCAGGAAATCTGCACGGTGCTCGACTCCTATGTGATCGGCCAGTTCCACGCCAAGCGCGTGCTGTCGGTGGCCGTCCATAATCATTACAAGCGGCTCAACCATGCCGCGAAGAACAACGACGTCGAACTCGCGAAGTCGAACATCCTGCTTGTCGGTCCTACGGGCTGCGGCAAGACGCTGCTCGCCCAGACGCTGGCGCGTATCCTCGATGTGCCGTTCACGATGGCGGACGCGACGACGCTCACGGAAGCCGGCTACGTCGGCGAGGACGTCGAGAACATCATCCTGAAGCTTCTGCAGAACGCCGACTACAACGTCGAGCGCGCACAGCGCGGCATCGTCTACATCGACGAGATCGACAAGATCAGCCGCAAGTCCGACAACCCGTCGATCACGCGGGATGTCTCGGGCGAAGGCGTGCAGCAGGCGCTGCTCAAGATCATGGAAGGCACGGTTGCCAGCGTTCCGCCGCAGGGCGGTCGCAAGCATCCGCAGCAGGAGTTCCTGCAGGTCGATACCTCGAACATCCTGTTCATCTGCGGCGGCGCGTTTGCCGGTCTCGAGAAGATCATCGCGCGCCGCGGCAAGGGCACGTCGATCGGCTTCGGCGCCCGCGTCATGGGCCCGGACGAGCGGCGCACCGGCGAGGTGTTGCGCGAGGTCGAGCCCGAGGATCTGCTGAAGTTCGGTCTGATTCCGGAGTTCATCGGCCGTCTGCCCGTGATCGCGACGCTCGAGGATCTCGACGAGGCTGCTCTCGTTCAGATCCTGTCGGAGCCGAAGAACGCGCTCGTCAAGCAGTACCAGCGGCTGTTCGAGATGGAAGACGTCAAGCTCACGCTGACGCAGGATGCGCTCAAGGGCATCGCCCGCAAGGCGATCGAGCGCAAGACCGGCGCCCGCGGCTTGAGGTCCATCATGGAAGGCATTCTGCTCGACACCATGTTCGATCTGCCGGCGCTCAAGGGCGTCGAGGAAGTCGTGATCGGACCTGAGGTCGTGGAAGGTGGCGCGCGGCCGCTCAGGATCTACTCCGACCGGGCCGAAGAGAAGGGCTCGACGGCTTCCTGAGGCGCGCTCTGAACCGGAGATTGCCTCTCCAAGAGGCATGCGTGAACGTGGGCACCGGAAGGTGCCCACAGCGCAGCGGGGAAGCGGGGCCCATTATTGATAAGGCCGGGGACCATCCCCATCTTTCCTCAGCGCCGCTATCCCGTGATCTTTCTCGGTCCCGGGGATCTCATACGAAAGATGCGACGTGGGTTTTCCGGATTCGGCCATATTACGGCGGGCCTCCGGGGCTAGACTGGGTTCGTGCGCTTCTTACGGTAGCGTAATGCAACGCTAAATGGGTGACGATGATGAGCGAAGAAAAGCAGTCAAAGGAAAAGCCGGGCGCCCGGGATCATTACCCCGTGCTGCCGCTGCGCGACATTGTCGTGTTCCCCTACATGATCGTGCCGTTGTTCGTCGGCCGCGAGAAATCGATCAACGCGCTCGAGGAAGTGATGCGCGCCGACAAGCATATCCTGCTTGCCGCGCAGAAGAACGCTGGCGACGACGATCCGGCGACGGATGCGATCTATCAGGTCGGCACGCTTGCCTCCGTGCTGCAGCTCCTCAAGCTGCCGGACGGCACCGTCAAGGTGCTCGTCGAGGGCACGGCGCGCGCCAAGGTGCTGCGCTACACCGACAACGCCAATTATTTCGAAGCCGAGGTCGAGCGGATCTCGGAGCAGATCGGCACCAAGGCCGAGATCGAGGCGCTTGCGCGCTCGGCCGTGTCGCAGTTCGAAAACTACGTCAAGCTCAACAAGAAGATCTCGCCTGAAGTGCTCGGCACCGTCGCGCAGATCGAAGATTATTCGAAGCTCGCCGACACCATCGCCTCGCATCTCGCGGTGAAGATCGCGGACAAGCAGGACGTGCTCGAGACGACGACGGTCTCCGACCGGCTCGAGAAGGTCTACACGCTCATGGAGAGCGAGATCTCCGTGCTGCAGGTGGAGCGCAAGATCCGTTCGCGCGTGAAGCGCCAGATGGAGAAGACGCAGCGCGAGTACTATCTGAATGAGCAGATGAAGGCCATTCAGAAGGAACTCGGCGACACCGAAGAGCGCGATGATATCGCCGAGTTCGAGGAGAAGATCGACAACACCAAGCTGTCGAAGGAAGCCAAGGACAAGGCCACTGCCGAGCTCAAGAAGCTCAAGCAGATGAGCCCGATGTCGGCTGAAGCGACGGTGGTGCGCAACTACCTCGACTGGCTGCTCTCTATCCCGTGGGGGATCAAGGGCAAGGTCAAGAAGGATCTGGAAGAGGCGCAGCTGGTGCTCGACGCCGAGCACTACGGCCTCGAGAAGGTCAAGGAGCGCATCCTCGAGTATCTGGCGGTGCAGGCGCGCACCAACAAGCTCAAGGGCCCGATCCTGTGCCTCGTCGGTCCGCCCGGCGTCGGCAAGACTTCGCTCGGCAAATCGATCGCCAACGCAACGGGCCGCGAGTTCGTGCGCATGAGCCTCGGTGGCGTGCGCGACGAAGCGGAAATCCGTGGACACCGCCGCACCTACATCGGCTCGATGCCCGGCAAGGTCATCCAGTCGATGAAGAAGGCGAAGCGGACCAATCCGCTGTTCCTCTTGGACGAGATCGACAAGATGGGCCAGGACTTCCGCGGCGACCCCGCGGCGGCGCTGCTCGAGGTTTTGGATCCGGAGCAGAACGGTAGCTTCAACGATCACTATCTCGAGGTCGACTACGATCTCTCGAACGTGATGTTCGTGACCACGGCCAACACGCTCAACATTCCGCCGGCCCTCATGGACCGCATGGAGATCATCCGTCTCGCCGGTTACACGGAAGACGAGAAGGTCGAGATCGCGAAGCGCCATCTGCTCACCGAGCAGCAGCAGGCGCACGGGCTCGAGACTGGCGAGTGGGTGGTCGAGGACGGCGCGTTGCTGGAATTGATCCGCCGCTATACGCGTGAAGCCGGCGTGCGCTCGCTCGAGCGTGAAGTCGCCAAGCTCGCGCGCAAGGCGGTGAAGGAGATCCTGACCTCCGACAAGAAGAAGGTCGTCGTCACGGCTGAGAACGTCAGCGATTACCTCGGCGTTCCGAAGTACCGCTACGGCGAGGCCGAACTCGAGGACCAGATCGGCATCGTGACGGGTCTCGCGTGGACGGAAGTCGGCGGCGAGCTGCTCACCATCGAAGGCGTCATGATGCCCGGCAAGGGTCGCATGACGGTGACCGGCAACCTGCGCGACGTGATGAAGGAATCGATCCAGGCCGCGAATGCCTATGTGCGCTCGCGCTCGGTCGAGTTCGGCATTCCGCCGAGCCTGTTCGAGAAGAAGGACATCCACGTGCACGTGCCGGAAGGCGCGACGCCGAAGGACGGTCCCTCGGCCGGTGTCGCAATGGCGACGGCGATCATCTCGGTTCTCACCGGCATCCCGGTCCGCAAGGACGTGGCGATGACAGGCGAGATCACGCTGCGCGGCCGCGTGTTGCCGATCGGCGGCTTGAAGGAGAAGCTGCTCGCAGCGCTGCGCGGCGGCATCAAGACGGTGCTGATCCCCGAGGACAACGTCAAGGATCTCGCCGAGATCCCGGAAGAGGTGAAGAAGAAGCTCGAACTGGTTCCGGTTGCGCGCATGGAAGACGTGGTCAAGACCGCGCTCGTGCGTGTGCCGGAAGCGATCCAGTGGGACGAGCAGGCTGAAGCTGCGGCTGTGAAGGCCGACGGAGATCCTGCGAGCTCGCGCGTAACCGCTCACTAGCTTTGATTTGTCGAACGTGCTTCCGGAGACCCATGTTTCCGGAAGCGCGCACGGCGAACACCAACCTAGTCGTGTGCCGTGTTGCTCCGAGTGAGGATAATCTCACGCGCGCGGACGTGCCCCGAGAAAAATCTTTCTGATTGAACGACGTGTGGGTGGCTTTTGCGGATTTTATACCGCGAAAAAGGCCGCCCGAATTTGCATGGTTAATTCTCTGTGTGCGTCTGAGTAGTTTCAAGGCGGCGTGATGCTCGGATAGGCCGATTTTTAAGGCTTAAAGGGGCTTTTTGCCCCTTGACGAGCCCCGTCTTTAGGGGCTTTTGTGCGCCCACACTCACCGATGAAGGGTGCTTCCAATGCGAAGTGCGTGTCGGTGTGCGCGCCAGGAGCGCGATCTCCAGCCACCCTGGACGTCAGAATTTTATTCCAGTCACGAGGACGGAAAAATGAGCAAGAAAGATTTGATCGACGCCGTTGCCAAGGAAACCGAGCTTACGAAGGAAAAGGCTGGGGTCGCCGTCGATGCAGCGCTCGCGCACATCAGAAACTCGCTGAAGAACGGCGATGAAGTGCGCATTCCCGATTTCGGTACCTTCAAGGTCACGAGCCGCAAGGCGCGTGAGGGCCGTAACCCGGCGACCGGCGCGACGATCAAGATCCCGGCTTCGAAGGTTCCCAAGTTCACGCCGTCCAAGGGCCTCAAGGATGCGCTGAACTAAGCGCTTCCGCCTCTTCACGGGCAGTCAAAGAGGGGCTTTACGCCCCTCTTATTTTTTGGGGACAGCACAGATGTCGTTCGACATAAAGCCCGCCGGGCATGAGTTGGCGTACGGACATGCGCCGTTTCCGTTCGTCGCCGTCGATGGAGCCAGCGCAATGGCGACGTACGCCGGGCTCCGGGCCGGATGGCAGGACGCAAGCCCCGTCATCTGGGGCACCAGCGAGGAAGCCTCGCGCCTGTTCGAGCTTTACGGCGAGGAGCCGGAGAATACCGCCGAAGCGAGCTTGGCCGCCGCCAAGGGAAAATCCGCAGCGGAGCTGATGGACGCCCATTCTGCGGCCCGGTACGCGAGCCTCGCGGCCTGGTACGCGAAGCGCGGCGAGACCGCACCGAAAGTCGAGGACGAGCTGCCGCCGCGGGGCGCTTGGCCGCAAGATGCCTATCCGCATCAGGTTCCGCTGAGCTTGATCGACGTGGTGACGGGCCGGCCCAAGGAGGAGGTGCTGATCGGACTCGTTCCGACGGTGCGCACTTGGGAAATTCCGGCGTTTCATGGTTTCGGCGACTGGAATGCGTGTCCGTCTCCCTCCATTCACGTGGCGATCGCGCGGGAGTGGGCGGAACGCTACGGGGCGCGCCTGATCGCGAATACGTCCGACGTCATCGAGTTCGAGGTGGAGCGCCCGATCGCGTCGCGGGACGAGGCGCTCGCGGTTGCGGAGCTGCAGTACCGCTATTGCGGCGATATCGTTCATCAGGGAACCGGGACCATCGAGGCTTTGGCCGCGAGCCTGATCGGTGCGAAATACTGGTTTTTCTGGTGGGACTAGAGCGAGAACCCCGACGATTCACGCTTTGGACTCTTCCGGTGCTGCCGATTCACGCCGCGTCCGGTAGGGGACGCGACGATCGGAGCGCGTGGGTCCAAAGCGATCGTGGTAGCCTCTTGTGAGACCGACGATTCACGTTTCAGGCTGATAGGGCCTGAAACGATCGTGGTCTAAACGCTTGCGCAGCGTGCGAGAGGCCGCTAATCGTGGCGCTTCGTTTTGCTCGCAAGCGGTTTGGTCGATGGACCAAGAGACGTAGGACGAGTTTTACGGGCGGTTAGCTCAGTGGTAGAGCGCTTCGTTTACACCGAAGATGTCGGGAGTTCGACCCTCTCACCGCCCACCATTTTTTCAGTGACACAAGCTGTGAGAAGCTTCGATCAAGCTGCCTTGTGCTCTGTGGATGACCGGCGCAGTCCATGCGGAGCATGGCTTCGCCATGACCGCCGGGTCGCCTTGCTCCCCGACCCGTTGGGTCGAAGATACGTTCCAGTAGGGAAATCTCATGTCCATCACGATGTACGAGATCGCGGTTCCGAGCTTCACCAAGCATCTCGAGGCGCTCGATGCGATCCTCGACAAGGCCGCGGCCTACGCCGAAGCCAAGAAGATCGATCCCGAGACGTTGCTGACGGCGCGCCTTTACCCGGACATGTACACGTTCAGGAAGCAGGTGCAGTCGGCGTGCGATTTTGCGAAGCTTTCAGTCGCTCGTCTCGCCGGGCTTACGCCGCCGGTGCACGACGACAGCGAGAAGAGCTTCGACGATCTCAAGGGGCGCATCGCCGAGACGCTGGCGGTGCTGGCGGAGGCCAAGCCCGGGGTGATGGAAGCTGCGGCGGATCGCGAGATCGCGATCAAGGCCGGCCCGCGCGAACTCAAATTCACGGGACGGGAGTATCTCCTGCACTTCGCGCTGCCCAACTTCTATTTCCATTGCGCAACCGCGTACGGGATCCTGCGCCATAACGGCCTCGATATCGGGAAGCGCGATTTCATGCGTCGCATGCCTCCGGCATGACATGCGCCGCATGCCTCCGACATGACGCGAGGCATCAGGCAGCAGGCAGGGAATTGGGGTTTGAGCGCTTCATCGTTGTGACCGGCGGGCCGGGCTCAGGCAAGAGCACGCTGATCGAAGCGCTGGCCAAGACCGGCCTCGCCCGCATGCCTGAAGCGGGCCGAGCCATCATTCAGGATCAGGTTTCGATTGGCGGTACGGCGCTTCCTTGGGGAGATCGGCTCGCGTTCGCCGAGCTGATGCTTGGTTGGGAGCTGCGTTCCTATCGAGAGGCGGAAGCCCACGTCGGCCCTGTGCTGTTCGATCGGGGCATCCCGGATGTCGTCGGCTATCTCGAGTTGTCGGGATTGCCGGTCGGTGCGCATGTCGCGCGGGCCGCCGATCGCTATCGCTACAGGCGGGAGGTGTTCATCGCGCCTCCCTGGCCGGACATCTTCACCCAGGACGCCGAGCGGAAGCAGACGATCGAAGAGGCCGAGGCGACCTATCACGCTCTGGTTCGGGTCTACTCAGACCGTGGGTACGATCTCGTGCCTTTGCCGTTGGCGCCGGTGTCGGAGCGGGTGGCCTTCATGCAGGCCAGGATCAGCTAACGCTTGGTTTTTCAGGCTCCTCGCACCCCTGACTATGAGGATTTGGACAAAAGGGTAAAATCAGCAAAAATAGGCGTTCGGGGTCGCTTGACTTAGCGCCCGCGAACACGTATTTCGACGCTTCGCTTTTGCGTCGGCCCGCCGTTTTCGGCGCCCCGACGTGGATTGCGGGAGTAGCTCAGTTGGTTAGAGCGCCGCCCTGTCACGGCGGAGGCCGCGGGTTCAAGTCCCGTCTCTCGCGCCACTTTTTCTCAATGACTCAAGCTGAGAGAAGCTTCGCTCAATGGGCGGGGTGGCTCTGTGGATGGCCGGCGCAGTCCATGCTGAGCATGGCTTCGCCATGACCGCCGCGGGCGCAGTCGCGCCCCGCAGTCCAAACTGCACGAAGCAGCCTGGACTGAAACAGGGCGGTGTTTGGGCTTGGGACGCGAGTCTCAAGTCGTTCATCTGACTGCAAGAGTCGGATATTGACCGCTGCACAACGTAGCGGATTTGTTCGTTGGTATCTGTTGCGTGCCCGCGCCCCGATGGGTTAACACCGGAGCAGCGATATCGCGTTGCGATAAGTCCTCGTTCCCGAATGGGTGGACTTGATGAACGACCTGCTCACCGACTATCTGCCGCTTGCCGTTTTCATCGGCGTGGCTCTCGCCATTGGCGGGGCCCTCATGATCGCGCCGTTCCTGGTGGCGGTTCGAAATCCGGACCCCGAAAAGGTTTCGGCCTACGAATGCGGCTTCAATGCCTTCGACGACGCGCGCATGAAATTCGACGTGCGCTTCTACCTCGTCTCGATCCTCTTCATCATCTTCGACCTCGAGATTGCCTTCCTGTTTCCGTGGGCGGTGGCCTTCGGTGACATCGGCCTCTACGGCTTCTGGTCGATGATGCTGTTCCTCGGCGTGCTCACAGTGGGCTTCATCTACGAGTGGAGAACGGGAGCGCTCGAATGGGATTGATCGTTCCGCCAGAATTTGCGTTCGACAAGGTCAAGGAAGGCGCCGGCGGCGCCTCGGGCTCGCTGGTGAAGCCTGGCGATCCGTTCTTTACGGATCTCTCGAACGAGCTTGGCGACAAGGGCTTTCTCGTCACCTCGACCGACGACCTGATCAACTGGGCGCGCACCGGCTCGCTGATGTGGATGACGTTCGGGCTCGCGTGCTGCGCCGTCGAGATGATGCAGGCGTCGATGCCGCGCTATGATCTCGAGCGCTTCGGTTTTGCGCCGCGCGCTTCGCCTCGCCAGTCGGACGTGATGATCGTCGCCGGCACGCTGACCAACAAGATGGCGCCTGCTTTGCGCAAGGTCTACGACCAGATGCCGGAGCCGCGCTACGTCATTTCGATGGGCAGCTGTGCCAACGGCGGCGGCTACTACCACTATTCCTACGCTGTCGTGCGTGGTTGCGATCGCATCGTGCCGGTGGATGTCTATGTGCCGGGTTGCCCGCCGACGGCGGAAGCGCTGGTCTATGGCGTGCTGCTCCTGCAGCGGAAGATCCGGCGCACCGGAACGATCGAGAGATAGGCAACGGGCAGCAGGCAGGCAGCCTGTTGTCGACCTGCCCGTTGCCAGCTGCCTGCTGCCAGGACCAAAACATGCTGACCGAACTCGAAGCGCACATCACGTCCAAGCTCAGAGACAAGGTTCTCGACCGGCGCATTGCGGTCGGCGAGCTGACGATCACGGTGCCCGTGGCGGATATTTCCGACGTGCTGACGTTCCTGCGCGACGACAAGGCCTGCCGCTTCGAGGTGCTGATCGACCTCTGCGGCGTCGACTGGCCGGCGCGGGCGCTTCGCTTCGACGTCGTCTATCACCTGCTTTCGCCGCGTAAAAATCAACGCATCCGGGTGAAAGTTCATACCGACGAGGAGACGCCGGTTCCGAGCGTCATCGACGTGTTCCCGGCCGCCAACTGGTACGAGCGCGAAGCCTTCGACATGTACGGCATCCTGTTCTCGGGACATCCGGATCTGCGCCGGCTGCTGACGGATTACGGCTTCCAGGGCTATCCGCTGCGCAAGGATTTCCCGCTCACGGGATACGTTGAGGTTCGCTACGACGACGGCGCCAAGCGCGTCGTCTACGAGCCAGTGAAGCTGGTGCAGGAATTCCGTTCGTTCGATTTCGAAAGCCCCTGGGAAGGGTCGAACTACGGCTTGCCGGGAGATGAGAAGGCGGGGCCGTCATGAGCCTCGATGCCGAGCGTCTCGCGCAGATCAACGCGAACGTCGAGTTCGCCTTGCAGGAGTTTCGCGAGCTTGCCGACAAGGATGTCACGCTCGATGCGGAGTCGGTTGCGTGGGTCGAGGGGTTCGTCGAAAGCGCGCGCGGGCGCTATCTCGGCGTCGACGGCGGCGTGCCGGAGGGTCTGATCGGATTGATCGGCAGCTATCTCGGTGAAGCGATCATCGCCGAAACCGGTGGGCAGTGGACGGAGGACGACGCGGGCGGGCTCGGCGTCGCATTTCCAAACGGCGATGCGGTCTATCCGTTCACCAAAGTCCGGAAACAGTTCGAGCAGGGTGTCGCGGGCGGCGAGTCGATCCTGAGCTTCTACACGGTAGCGGTCAGCTACATTGCGGTCGGCGGGTTACGCGAATCTGCTGGTGGCATATCATGAAAGCGACGCTCGAGCCCGGCGCCAAGACCCAGCTGGTGTTCGTCGTTCCCGTCGAAAAGACGGTGCCGCGCCTCTATCCGGAATCGGCTGATTTCCGCGCCATGCCGGACGTGTTCGCGACCGGCTTCATGGTCGGCCTGATGGAGTGGGCGTGCCTCGAGGTGCTGAAGCCGTATCTCGACATCGGCGAGGGCTCGCTGGGCATTCACGTCAACGTTTCGCACGGCGCGGCGACGGTACCCGGGCAGACTGTCACGGTCGATGCCGAGTGCACCGGCGTGCAGGGGCGGCGGGTTGCCTTCAAAGTGACGGCGCACGATGGCGTCGAGGTGATCGGCGCGGGCACCCACGAGCGCATGATTGTGCCGTGGGACCGCTTTGTCGCGCGCGTCAACGAAAAGGCTAAACAGGCGGGCGTTGCGCCGATTCCGAGCCTGGACGCGGGAGCGTGAGCATGGCAACGGCGGGCCGGACGATCAGCGGAAGATGTCTTTGCGGCGCGGTGGCGTTCAGGGCCGAAGGTGCCAAACGCGAGATCGATGTCTGCCATTGCTCGATGTGCCGGCGCTGGGGTTCGGGGCCTTTCATCGGCCTCGGCTATGACGGCGACGTGAGCTTTACGGGCGCGGAGAACATCGGCGTCTACAAGTCGTCGGAATGGGCGGAGCGGGCGTTCTGCAAAACGTGCGGGGCGTCGCTTTATTGGCATTTCGCGGGCAGCGATCACTATTCGTTTGCAGTGGGAACGCTCGATGACGATGCCGGGCTCACGCTGACGCTCCAGATTTTCATCGACGAAAAGCCCGCCTACTACGATCTGGCGAACGATACGCCGAAGCTGACAGGTGCGGAGGCCATGGCGGCGTTCACGGCCGGCAGCGGCGCGGAGCAATAGCGATGGCGGAGACCTTCGATGTGTCCGGTCATTGCCTCTGTGGCGCCGTTTCCTATACGGCCAAAGCGGCAACGCATGATGTGAGCGTCTGCCATTGCGGCATGTGCCGGCGCTGGACCGGCGGGCCGCTCATGTACTTCGACGTGGAGGGTGCGCCGTCGTTCACGGGGCGCGACGAGATCGGCGTCTACCGCTCGTCCGACACAGGCGAGCGCGGTTTTTGCAAGCGCTGCGGCTCGGTGCTGTTCTGGAAGGTGGCGGGCGAGGAGCGTTACACATTCACGGCGGGGTCGCTCGATACGCCGTCTGGGCTCGCGCTCACCAAGGAAATCTTTATCGAGGACAAGCCCGCGTTCTACGATTTCGCCAATCCGACCGAGAAACTTCGTGGCTCGGATGCGATGTCGGCCTATACCGGCGATGAACTCAAGTGAGATGATGCATTATGGCTGAGACCGAGATCCGCCCGTTCAACATCAACTTCGGCCCGCAGCATCCGGCGGCGCACGGCGTGCTCCGTCTCGTGCTCGAGCTCGACGGCGAGGTGGTCGAGCGCGTCGATCCGCACGTGGGGCTTCTGCATCGCGGCACCGAAAAGCTGATCGAGGCCAAAACGTATCTGCAGGCCATCGGTTATTTCGACCGGCTCGACTACGTGGCGCCGATGAACCAGGAGCACGCGTTCTGCCTCGCGGCGGAACGTCTGCTCGGCATCGAGGTGCCGAAACGCGCGCAGCTCATCCGCGTGCTGTTCTCGGAGATCGGCCGCCATCTCTCGCATCTTCTCAATGTCACGACGCAGGCCATGGACGTCGGTGCGCTGACGCCGCCGCTGTGGGGCTTCGAGGAACGCGAGAAGCTGATGGTGTTCTACGAGCGCGCCTCGGGCAGCCGGATGCACGCCAAGTATTTCCGTATCGGCGGCGTGCATCAGGATCTGCCGCCGGCGCTGATCGACGACATTGCGGCCTGGTGCGAAACGTTTCCGAAAGTGCTCGACGATATCGAGTCCCTGCTGACGGAAAACCGCATCTTCAAGCAGCGCAACGTCGATATCGGCGTGGTGAGCCTCGAGGACGCGTTCGCGTGGGGCTTCTCGGGCGTGATGGTGCGCGGCTCGGGCGCGGCTTGGGACCTCCGCAAGGCGCAGCCCTACGAGTGCTACTCGGAGCTCGATTTCGACATTCCGATCGGCAAGAACGGCGACTGCTACGACCGCTATCTGATCCGCGTTCTCGAAATGCGCGAGAGCATCAAGATCATGAAGCAGTGCTGCGCGAAGCTGAAGAGTGCCGAAGGCGCCGGGCCGGTGACGGCCGCCAACTCCAAAGTGGTGCCGCCGCGGCGGGGCGAGATGAAGCGTTCGATGGAAGCGCTGATCCATCATTTCAAGCTTTACACGGAAGGTTTCCACGTGCCGCCCGGCGAAATCTATGCTGCGGTGGAAGCACCCAAGGGCGAGTTCGGCGTTTATCTGGTGGCCGACGGCTCGAACAAGCCGTACCGCTGTAAGATTCGCGCACCGGGTTTCCCGCATCTCGCGGCGATGGACTTCATGAACCGCGGCCACATGCTGGCCGACGTCTCGGCGATCCTCGGCTCGCTCGACATCGTGTTCGGTGAGATCGATCGGTAGGTTGCGCGCGAGAACGCCGGGATACGGCGTTCTTGTCATATGCATTGAATCGATTGGAATTATCGGCATGTAAACGCATGCCCGGTAGGGTGGCGGTTGAATAAAAATGCGCCGTGCCGATCGGGTCGACCATGTCTGGGATCTTAGCTCAAGCGTCTGATGTGCCCTTCAGGGCCGGGCGGGAGCTGCCTCAGGTGGTTCAGGCAGATGCGCTTGCTTATGTGCCTCGCACGCGTTCGCCCTTTCAGTCTCAGGCCGGGGAAACCCAAGCCGACTTCCTGAATCGTCAGTTGGGGCGCCTAGCGCTCGGCCCGTGCCGCGCGGGGCCTGAGAGGCTGCTGTCGTGTGATTTCGCGGGCTTTGCGCTGTCGTCGGCGTTCCAGCCGATCCTGGATGCGCGGAACCGGACGACCTATGCTCATGAAGCTCTGCTGCGCGCCCGCGACGGCGTGGAGCAGGCGGTCTCGCCGGTCGAGATCTTCGAGCGGATTTCCGGGGCCGAGGACGGCCGCAGACTCGATCGGGCCGCGCGTTTGATCCACGTCGCGAACTTCTATGCGCAGACGGAGCCGCAGTCGCGGCTCTTCCTCAACGTGCACGGCCGGCATATCGAGAAGCGGGACGTCGCGCACGGCGAGTTCTTTGCGGCGGCGCTCGCCGGCCAGGGGCTCAGCGCAAGCGCGATCACGATCGAGATCCTCGAATCCTCAATCGAGGATTTCGATGCACTTGGATCGGCGGTGGAAAGCTACAAGGCCTTCGGGTTTCGCGTCGCGATCGACGACTTCGGTGCGCGGCATTCGAATTTCGACCGTGTCTGGCGGCTCAATCCGGATTACGTGAAGATCGATCGCGGGCTCGTCGTCGAGGCGGCGACCAATGCACGAGCCCGCCGCGTGCTGCCGAAGATCATCGAGATCGTGCACGATCTCGATGCGCGCGTGGTGTGCGAAGGCATCGAGCAGGAGATCCACGAGCAGGTTGCCATCGACAGTGGCGCGGACTTCCTGCAGGGCTATCTCTACGGCCGTCCGAACGCGGCGGTTTGAACGCGCCTCGCTTAAGGCGTGAATCCCTCGAAGATGGGAGCATCGGCGTGCTGGGCCGCGATGCGGCGGTCCTGCTCGGTGCGGACTGTCCAGGTGAGCAGAGGGATCCCTTGGCGGCGCGCGCGCTGGGTGGCAGCCGTCGGCAGCGCGCCAACCTCGTAGGCATAGAACGACGGGTCGGCCTGGCCGCTTTCCAGTAGGCTGGCGAGGGCCTGGCGCCGCGCGTCGGTCAGCGCGCTATCGGGCCACCAGCCTTTGCCGTCGTCATCGAAGTAAGAGCCTGAGACGATGCCGCGCGGAAGCTCGGGGGCGAGCCGCTTGATGGCGGCCACGACGGCGGGATCGAACGACATCAGTGCGAGTGGGCGGCGGTAGAGCTTGCCTGCGCGGGCGATTTCCGACAGGAAGCCGAGATCGGGCGGCGCCCATTCGCTCTTGATCTCCGCGAAGATCGGGACGCGGCCGGCGACTAGGGTGAGCAGCTCGGCAAAGGTGAGAATGCCGGTGAGCTTCGTGTCTTTGAACGGAAGCTTCGCCGCGCAGGCCGGCTGCAATTCGGTGATCAGCCCGGTGCCTGCGGTCAGGCGGTCCAGTTCGAGATCGTGAAAGACGAGGGGCGTGCCGTCGGCGGCCGGCTGGAGATCGCATTCGATGCCGTAGCCGGCCTTGATGGCCGCTTCGAATGCGGGGGCGGTGTTCTCGATCAGGCCTTTCGCGGCATCATGCAGCCCGCGATGGGCGATGGGGCGGAGGAATTTCTCGCGGTCGAGCATGGGCGTCAGCGTGCTTTCGCGGTGAATCGCTCAAACACATTATCGCCTTTCGAGGCGACAGGCGCGATCCTTCAAACCCGATGCCGTGAGGATGTCTGGATCCCAGGCACAAGGCCTGGGATGACAGTGTTGGTGGGCGCGCACTGCGGTGTCAGCCGGCGATGGCGATGATGGCGTCGACCTCCACGGCGGAGTTCAGCGGCAAGCCCGAAACGCCGACGGCGGCGCGCGTGTGGCGGCCCTTGTCACCCAGCACGTCGACCATGAGATCCGATGCGCCGTTCACCACTTTCGGATGGTCGGCGAAGTCGGCGGTGGCGTTGACGAACCCGGTGAGCTTCAGCACCTGGCCGATGCGCTCGAGGCTGCCGAGCGCGGATTTGGCCTGCGCGAGGATATTGAGGGCGCAGAGCCGCGCGGCGGCCTGGCCTTGCTCGATGTCAACGTCGCGGCCGAGCGCGCCCGTCACGATGGAGCCGTCCGCGGCCTTCGAGATCTGGCCGGAAATGTAGAGCAGGTTGCCGGAGACGAGGAAAGGCACGTAGTTGGCGACCGGATTGGGGGCCGCGGGAAGGGTGAGCCCAAGCTCGGCGATGCGGGCCTCGATGGTGCCGGTCATGTTCAGGTCTCCAGGCGGTTGGGGCCGTTCCCCCCACGTTCTTTTCGGGGCGGCCGCAGAATGGTCGGGGTTTGTTGTTACCGCTTCGAACGGACTTTGCAACGGCCTGACAGTACCCTAGATTCAAGGATATGGATGCGGTGCGGCTTGATCGGCGCCGTATGGATGAACAGGATCAGCAGCATGAACATTCGGGCAAATGGCTTGGCGATCGGGGCCGTCGCGGCAATGGGGCTGACGGCGATCTCGGCCTTGCCGTATGCCATTGCGGAAGCGCGGGCTCAGGTCTCGCCCAAGGAGGTCGTGTTCGCGCCGCATCGGGCCGTCTACGATCTCTCGCTCGATACGACGAAGTCGGGATCGGGCGTTGCAGGCGTCAACGGGCGCATCGTTTACGAACTCAGTGGAAATGCCTGCGAAGGTTATGCCCAGAGCATGCGTTTCGTGACCCAGACCCTCAACCAGGAGGGCGAGATTCAGACGACCGATCTTCGGACGTCGAGCTGGGAGGAAGTTCCGGCCAAGCGGCTTCGTTTCAGCACGAGCACGTTCCAAAACGACATCCCCGCCGAGCAGACGCAAGGCATGGCCAAGCGGGCGCAGGGGACAGGGGCCGCCAAGGTCGATCTGGTGCGTCCCCAGAAGCGGGAAGCACAGCTTCCCGGCAACGTCTATTTTCCGATCCAGCATTCGATGGCGATCGTGCAGGCGGCGCGCGCCGGGCAGACGATTTTCGCGGCGGACCTCTTCGACGGTTCGGAGACCGGCGACAAGATCTATGCGACCTCGACCGCCATCGGGCATCAGACCAAGCCTGGCGCAGGGCCGGTTCTCTCGCTCGCCAAGGGCGTGGACGGTCTCGACCGGGTGCCGTCGTGGCCGATCTCGGTCAGCTATTTCGCGTCGAACCAGGGGCCGGGCGATGCGGTTCCGCTCTATGAAATGAGCTACCGGTTCCACGACAACGGCGTCACCAGCAGCCTGCGCATCAATCACGGCGATTTCGCCATCAGTGGTGAGCTCAAGGAGCTGACCTACTTCGAGGCGTCGCCCTGCAAGGCACCGGCGCCGTGAGTTGAGCGCTGGCGCGGCTCAATCGTTCCAGAGCCACGCCGCGCCGCGCACGCCGCTGGCATCGCCCCATTTCGGCGGGCGGATGTCGATTTTCACCGTGTCGGAGAACACGTAGGGCGCCGCGAGACGCGGCAGCACGTCGTAAAGGTGGGGCAGCTTCGACAGCCCGCCGCCTAGTACGATCACTTCCGGATCGATGATGTTGATGATGTTGGCAAGGCCACGCGCGAGGCGCGAGGCATGGCGGTCGAGGCTTGTGCGCGCGGCCGGCTCGCCGAGGTTGGCCCGCGCGACGATCTCGTGGCCCGATACCAGCTCGCCGGTTCTTGTCTTGTAGTCGGCAGAGAGCCCGGTCCCGGACGCCCACATCTCCATGCAGCCTTTGCGACCGCACCAGCAGGTTGGGCCTGGGTGTTCCTCCGCATC
Source organism: Hyphomicrobium sp. LHD-15 (assembly GCF_031157355.1). Taxonomy (GTDB): domain Bacteria; phylum Pseudomonadota; class Alphaproteobacteria; order Rhizobiales; family Hyphomicrobiaceae; genus Hyphomicrobium_C. Next base: position 270,397 of record NZ_JAVIFT010000003.1, on the reverse strand, counting down.
GGACCAGGGCAGGGGAATATGGCCCCATTCGCCGCCGATGCCGCGGGCACCTTCGAGCACGTGTCCGTCGATGACGATGCCGCCGCCGCAGCCGGTGCCGATGATGACGCCGAATACGCTCTTCGCGCCGGCTGCCGCTCCGTCGACCGCTTCCGAGAGCGCAAAGCAATTGGCGTCGTTGGCCATGCGAAGGGGAAGGCCGAGGATGTTTTCGAGGTCCTCGCGCAAGGGGTGGCCGTTGAGCCATGTCGAGTTGGCGTTGCGAACGAGGCCCGTCGTCGGGGACAGGGAACCGGGCATGCCGATGCCGACGGTTGCCTCGTTGCCGGATGCCGATCTCAGATCGCGTATGATGTCGACCAGGGCCGCAACCGTTTCGTCGTAGTTGCCTTGAGGCGCCAGGATGCGCTTGCGGGCGATCTCGTCGCCGGCGGAGGAAAGGACGCGGCCTTCGATCTTGGTGCCGCCGAGGTCGATGCCGATACGGGGCTTGCCGTGTCCGCGCTCAGTCATAGGCGGTCTCGATGCCGACCGAATGGGCAAGTGCCACGCGCGCGGGAAAGACAGTATCCGGGGCAACTCCGTTCGACGCGGTAAATACAAGCAGAAGAGACTCGTCACCGAGGAAGTAATCGAGCACGGCCAGCAGCGTTTCGGGGGCATCGGCTGCCGCGCGGAGCTGGTCGGGGTCGATTCCGGTCAGGGCCAGGAAACGGCCCAGGCGGGGGCCGTCTTCGGCCAGGAATGCGAGGGCCGTGAGAGCCAGTGTCGTCGCGGTTTCAGCGGTGGGTTTCTGGGCGCGTGTCGCCATTTCGGCGCATCCTCCTTTTTTCTTTTCTTCTCAGGGTCTTGAGTTCGAATTAATCCTCGATCCCCATGTTTCAACAGTTGCTTAAGCTAAGGCAGGCACACTGGTTCCATATGGCCCCCAGAATCGGTGCAGTTAAAGGCGGGGCAGAGCAAAGACCTTCGACGATGACCTATCAGGAGACGAGAATGGCCGTCGAGGGCCAGACGCAGGGCGTTTCCCGCGCGGCGAAAACCGTGCTCATCGTGGAAGACAACGAGCTCAACATGAAGCTCTTCCACGATCTGCTCGATGCCTACGGGTATCTCACCGTGCAAACCCGCAACGGGCTCGATGCGCTGACGCTCGCCCGCGTGCACCGGCCAGATCTCATTCTTATGGACATCCAGCTGCCGGAGGTTTCGGGGCTCGAGGTGACCAAGTGGCTTAAAGAGGACGAAGAACTGCGCGACATCCCCGTCGTCGCGGTCACGGCCTTTGCGATGAAGGGCGATGAAGAGAGAATCCGGTCCGGGGGGTGCGAGGCTTACGTTTCGAAGCCGATCTCGGTCGCAGTGTTTCTCGATACCGTCCGCCGTTTTGTGGGGGACGCCTGATCCTGCGCGTTGTTTGCGGGACGGGTGTCTGTGTGCGTTGAGAGTCTGTCATGACCGCTAGAGTTCTCGTCGTCGACGACATCCTTGCGAATATCAAGCTTCTTCAGGCGCGGCTCGAGGCCGAATACTTCGAGGTTGTGACGGCGACCAACGGGCGCGATGCCCTCGATATCTGCCAGCGCGAGCGCGTCGATGTCGTGCTGCTCGATGTCATGATGCCGGGCATGGATGGCTTCGAAGTTGCCCGCGCGCTCAAGGCCTCTGCGCAAACGCTGCACATTCCCATCGTGATGGTGACCGCCCTGGACCAGGTGTCGGACAAAATCCAGGGGCTCGATAGCGGCGCCGACGATTTTCTGACCAAGCCTGTCGACGACATCGCGCTCGTCACGCGCGTCAAAAGTCTCGCGCGTCTCAAGATGCTCAATGACGAAATGCTGATGCGCGTCACGACGAGCCGGCAAATGGGGCTCTCGGACGACGATGCGCTGTCACGCGTGCTGATGGACCGGCCGGGCCGCGTACTGGTGGTCGACGATCATCCGCGCTCTTCGTCGCGGGTGATGTCAGCGCTGGCCAAGACGCACGACGCCTACATCGAAAGCGATCCGCAAGCCGCGCTGCTGCATCTCACGCATCAGCCGTTCGATCTCTTGATCGTCGCGCTCAATCTCCAGCATTCCGACGGGCTGAGGCTCTGCTCGCAGGTGCGCTCGCTCGACCGCACGCGGCATCTTCCGATCCTGATCATGGTGGATCCCGGCGACGAAGCGCGTCTTCTGCGCGGGCTCGATATGGGCGTGAACGACTATCTGATGCGGCCCGTTGAGCGGCACGAGCTGCTGGCGCGGGTCAAGACGCAGATCCGGCGGAAGCGCTTCTCCGACTATCTCCGCAATCAGATCCGCGAGAGCGTGGAGCTTTCAGTTACGGATCCGCTGACGGGGCTGCACAACCGGCGTTACATGGAGCGCCATCTCAAGACGCTGATCACCGACGCACAGCGGAGCGGCCGCTCGCTCTCGGTGCTGATCGCGGATATCGATCATTTCAAGCACGTGAACGACACCTACGGCCACGACGCGGGCGATCTGGTGCTCAAGGAATTCGCCGAGCGCTTCCGGCGCTATACGCGTGGCGTGGACTTCGCCTGCCGCCTTGGAGGCGAGGAATTCCTGATCATCATGCCCGATACCGATCAGGAATTGGCTTGGCAGGTCGGTGAACGGGTGCGTGAGTGTGTCGCAGTTCAGCCCTTCCAAATTGGGCAAAATCAAGAAATCCGGGTTACGGCGAGCGTCGGGCTTGCAACCTGGGAGGGAGAAAACGACACCTCCGAAGCTCTGTTCAAGCGCGCGGACAACGCGCTGTACGTTGCCAAACGGCAGGGTCGGAACCAGGTTGTTGCTGCCGCGGCTTAGGAGGCTAACGGAGTAACCCCTTTAAAAAATTTCATAAAATTTTTTCGTGATGCACTTGCACGAATGTTCCGTACGCGGCCGCAACATGAGCAGCCTGCGGATCATCGGCTGCTATCTCGATTTGTGCTCAGGGAAATTAACTGTCGACTCGATCGAGGCGTGCCTGCCACGCAATGGTCAAGCTCTAAACTTGCAATCGCCGATCTGTTCTGACAAACTTGAGCTTAGTAGAGGGAGATCACACGATATTGACCTGAAACGGATCGGTTGCCCGATAGTTTTTGCCGATATTTCGGGTCAGCTAGGTTCCCGCGGCCCATCGGGTCCGCCGCATCTCCTGATGGAGCGGGAATTTGTAGTGGGTCCGCGACGGCTGGAGTTACCTCCTAGAGTTTCCGTTTCTGGTCCAACTACGACACCAGGTGATACGTCAACGCCCTCTTTGACGCCATCTGGTCACTAGGCCAGGGTCCGTGGCTATCTCGGAATGCTTACCCCGCTGCCGAGCGGTTACGGACCCTGGTTGAGGGCCTCACCAATTCAAGCCTACGAATCCTGCAATCTTTGATCGATGCGCCTCGCAATTTCGCTGAGGCGTTTCGTAATGGCCGTGGCTGTTTTCACCACGCAACGAGGACTTCGTTCCTCAAAAAAACTCACTTGAAAAAATAACTCGGGGCCGACCACCACCCGGGGACGCATACGCAGAGTTTCGTGCGCTGTGTCGCTCCGGGCCGTCGCCGGCAAAATGGTTACTTGATCTTGGTTTCCTTGAACTCGACGTGCTTGCGCACGACGGGATCATAGCGCTTGAACACGAGCTTCTCGGTCGAGGTGCGCGGGTTCTTCTTGGTCACGTAGAAAAAGCCGGTGCCCGCGGTGGAGAGCAGCTTGATCTTCTGGGTAATCTGCTTGGCCATTGGTCTTCAGACCTCAAAGTGTCGATTGGATTAACCGAGGAGCCACACTTCGGGCCGCTGGGGCAGAAGCGATCATCTCAGTCTTGAATTCGGATTGGGCACCATACTGAGCGCGCCTTTGGTGTCAAGCTGAGAGCGACTTTTTCTCGCTCTTTTTGATTGAACGTGGGTTTCGATCCTGCTCGCTCAGGTTGGGTCCATCGCAGGGTGAACGCGCGGTAATATCTGCCGTTCGAAACGGCCATAGCGATGGACGTAAAACGGGATCTCGGAGCCCACGCGCTCGTGCGACTCGCGGGCCAAGAGGGTCGCAACATCGTCGAGCACATGCCGTGTGATGGACGGCACTTTCAACGCGCGCGCCTGATCGAGCGTGAACCAATCGATGTCCAGCAATTCGCCATCGCTGTGCGCGGCGCGGTGCGCGATTTCGGATGCGTCGACCAGGAAAAAGCGGGTGTCATAACGGCGGGGCCGACCGGGCGGCGTGATGGCGCGCGCGAAGAAGGCGAGCCTTTCAAGCCTGGGCTGAAAACCTTCGGCACGAAACGCCTGCCAGCCGCCGGGATGATCGCCGCGTTCGTCGCGCGCCGTTTCGCCGACGACGATGCCGGTTTCCTCATAGGTCTCGCGGATGGCGGCGAGTGCAAGAGCAGCGGCGCGCGTGTTGGACGCGCGGCCGCGCATGGCGATCTTCAGGCATTCGCTATCGATGGGGGCAAGCGTGTGATGGCGCGCGATTGCACGGTCGGCTGCTTCGACGCGGCCGCCGGGAAAAACGAACGTGTTCGGAAGAAACACTTGGTCTGGCCGGCGGCGCCCCATCAGGATGCGCGGCGCCGGAGACGTGCTGTCGACGATGACGAGAGTGGCGGCGTCGCGTGGTCGGCGCGCAGGTTGCGACGCGCGCTCGGCGGATGACGCTGCTTCGCTGCGCTCTTGCCTCAGGGGCGATGCTTTTGCTGAAGTCATTGTCTTGCTTCTGCCGTCGATCACGACTGGGGCGGATCGAGGGGCGGTGGCTCATCAGCCATCCCCCCGAAGCCGTGCATCCGGAGCGCCCATTGCAGGCCAATCAGGGCGCCCTTTACGCGTGGCAGCAGCCATAGGCTCATGATCACGACCATGGGCAGCCAGATCGTGAGGTGAACCCAGCTCGGTGGCGCATAAGCCTGCTCGAGCAAGAGGACGCCGGCAACAACGACGTGAGCCACGATGACCATGGTGAAATAGGGTGGGGCGTCATCGGCGCGCTGATGATGCAGTTCCTCGCCGCAGGCGGGGCAAAGGTCGGCGACCTTCAGGTACTTTTTATAGAGCGCGCCGCGGCCGCAGGCTGGGCACTTCTGCTTGAGGCCGTTCAGGATCGCAGCCGGTACCTCGCGTCGTGGCGCGGTTTCGATTTCGATCATGGCGCGATCTCCTCGGATCGGGGCGAGGGCCTCGCTGATGGGGCCCGGTGCTGCTTCTGGACTTAAGCGCGATCGGGTGCCGGCTCAACGTGGCATGATCCCGGGGCGCTTTGTTCGTGGCGTTTGGTTATCGGCGCCGGCCGGGGCGGCGGCGGAATTTGTGGGCGCCCTTGAGGTGAGCGAAGCTGCCCTTCTTGCCCGGCGTCAGCATCTCGAAGCGAAGCGCGCCCGCGGTCGGGATCGCCTCGACCAGGCGGACGGTCACGGCATCGCCGAGCTGGTAAGTCTCGCCGGTGCGGCTGCCCGAGAGCGCGTGGGCTTCCTCGATGTAGGTGTAGAAATCCTGTCCGAGCGTCGAGACCGGGATGAAGCCGTCGGCGCCGGTTTCCTTGAGCTTCACGAATAGCCCCGAACGCGTGACGCCGGCGATGCGGCCTTCGAACGTTGCGCTGAGGCGATCCGCGAGGTGGGCCGCGATCAGCCGATCCGTCGTCTCGCGCTCGGCGGCCATGGCGCGGCGCTCGGCGTCGGAAATCTCCTTCGCGGTGTCGGTGAGGCGCAGAGCCTCCTGATCCTCGAGGCCGCCTGCGCCGAGCTTCAAGGCGCGGATCAACGCGCGATGCACGATGAGATCGGCATAGCGCCGGATCGGCGAGGTGAAGTGCGCGTACTTCGCGAGGTTCAGTCCGAAGTGGCCGATGTTGCCGGGCGTGTATTCGGCCTGAGCTTGCGAACGCAAGATGACTTCGTTGACGAGCTCGGGCACCGGCAGCGTCTTGGCGCGCGCCAGGATCTTGTTGAAGGCCTCGGGCCTGAGGCCCGTGCTCGCGGGCAACTTGAAATCCAAGGTTTCGAGGAAATCGCGCAGCGCCTTGAGCTTCTCCTTCGACGGCTCGTCGTGGGTTCGGTAGACGAGGGGCGTCTTCGACTGCTCCAGCGTTTCGGCAGCGGCGACGTTGGCCTGGATCATGAACTCTTCGATCAGCCGGTGCGCGTCGAGGCGTTCGGGAACGACGACGCGGTCGACGCGCCCTTCCTTGTCGAGCAGGATCTTGCGTTCCGGCAGATCGAGATCGAGCGGCTGGCGCACGTCGCGGGCGCGTGAGAGAGCGGCATAAGCCTGCCAGAGCGGACGGAGCGCGTGGTTCATCAACGGAGCGCACTTTTCGCTGACGTTGCCGTCGATGGCAGCCTGGGCTTCCTGATAGCTGAGCTTGGCCGGGCTTCTCATCACGGCGCGCATGAACGCGTGGCGGCGCTTTTCGCCGGCGGCATTGAAAATCATGCGCACGGCGAGGCAGGGGCGTTCTTCGCCTTCACGCAGCGAGCAGAGATTGTTCGAGATGCGTTCGGGCAGCATCGGGACGACGCGATCGGGGAAGTAGACCGAGTTGCCGCGGAGCTGGGCTTCCTTGTCGAGGCGGCTACCCGAGCGCACGTAATGGGCGACGTCGGCGATGGCGACGATGACGATGAAGCCGCCGCTGTTTCTCGGATCGGTATCGGGTTCGGCGAAGACGGCGTCGTCGTGGTCGCGGGCGTCGATGGGGTCGATGGTCAGCAGGGGAATGGCGCGCAGGTCGGTGCGGCCATCATCGGAGTTGAATGCGTACGGTTCGAGCGCCTCGCTTTCCGCGACGACGGGCGCGGGGAAGTCGTCCGGGATGCCGTGTGCGTGGACGGCAATAAGGCTGATCTTGCGCTGATCATGCGGGTTGCCGAGGCTTTCGAGCACGCGGGCTTCGGAAACCGACTGGCGATTGCGGGCCGAGAGATCGAAGCGGACGAGGTCGCCGTCCTTGGCGTTGCCGTCGTTGCCGGTGCGGACCTGCCAGGCGCGAAGCTCGCGGCGATCGACGGGCTCGATGGTTCCGCCGCCACCGCTGCGGGCGCGATAGATGCCGAGCATGCGCCGCTTGTCGCGCGGGAGCACTTTGATGGCTTCGGCCTCGTAGCGATGGCCTTCGACGTCCGGCTCTTCAAGGCGGGTGATGCGGGCGAGGATACGGTCGCCGACACCGATTGCGGCGTCGCGCTCTTCGCCGCGGGCGCGGTGGGTGAGGACGAGGATGCTGGGTGCTTCGCCGTCGTCGGCGCTCCAGACGGCCGGATGCGCAATGAGGTCGCCGTCGTTGTCGCGGCCTGTAACCTCGAGCACGGTGACGGGCGGCAGCTTGCCGGCCTCGCGCAGATCTTTCCGCGAGCCCGAGAGCGAGCCTTCCTCGGCCATCTCGGACAGCAGACGCTTCAGGGCAACGCGCGCGTCGCCCTTGATGTTGAAGGCGCGTGCGATCTCGCGCTTGCCGGCGGTGCCGTCGCTTTCACGCAGGAATTTCAGGATTTCCTCGCGGGAGGGGAGCGCGTCGTCTCTCCCTCGGCGCGGCGCGGACTTCATGCGGAAGCCTTTTCTCGCTCCCTTGGCCGGCGGCCGCTTCGCTTTCGGTTTCTTGCCCATGGCTTAGTGGCTCTCTGCGGGGTGCATGGCAACGGGTGTTTCCGACAGCGCGACGCGGGCCGCGATGACATCGAGCAGCCCGGTGCCGTTCTCGATCGTGGAGGCGATAAGCGGGACGACCGTCGCCGGCTCCTCTCGCGTTGACAGTAGCATGCGGGTGCAGACGCTCTCGGCGTCTTTCGGCTCGTCGACGTCTAGCCCCACGATGAGCCAATCCGCCCACGGGGCCTGCAGCGTGCGGGTGGTGACGGGGATGAACAGGCCGTGATCGTTGGCGATAATGTTGAAGGCCTCCCGCGGCAGGATGGCCGCAGACGCCATCCATTGGCGCACGCGGCGGCGTTGATTAAAGAAGATCGCAGCGAGGATGATCGCCAGAATGATCGCCGCTGCCGCGAAATAGCCCGCCATCTCCGCCCAGTTGCCCATCAGCAGCGCAAGAACGGCGTAGTTGGCGGCGAACACGATGAGCGTCGTTTTCAGCACTTGGCGATAACCCGCAAGCTCGCGGCGCTCGTAGCCGGAGAGGCCGTCGCTCGCCCATGTGCGCGGCAGCTTGGCGGCGCGGCCGCGGGCCGCCATCCGTGAGTGGCAGGCGCGCCTTACGTTTGCGCGCCGGCGCCGTTCGGCCGGAGCGAGGAGGCGCGTCAGAAGATAAACGATGCCGGCAGCGGCGCCCAGGGAGAGCGCGGCGCCAAGGATCAGCGTTGCGATATCTTGGCCCATGCGCCGGCGGTCATGACGTTGGCTTGCCTTTTTCTTCCTAATCTACCGGCGCGGCAGGACCAACAGAAACCGCAGATGCACATTCCGTGGTGCAGCTTAGCCTTCCGCGTCGACCTTGGCTGCGCCTTTCTTCGATTTTGCAGCGGGCTTCTTGCTCGCTGCGGATTTCGGCTTGGCTTTTGCCGCGGCCTTCGCGGGCTTTGCGTCGTCCTCGCCGTCGTCAGACTTGGACTTCGCTTTGGGTTTGGCCGCCGCCTTTTTCGCGGGTTTCTTGCCGCCGCCCTTGGCGATGCGCTCCTGGAGGAGACGCACGGCGTCGTCGATGGTGAGCGTCGCCGGTTCCATGCCCTTCGGCACGGTGGCGTTGACTTTGTTCCAGCTCACATACGGGCCGTACTTGCCGTCCAAAACCTGGATCTTGCCGTCGCCGCCCGGATGCTCGCCGAGATCCTTCAGCACGGTCTTCACCGCGGCGCGGCCGAAGCGGCCGCCAGCCTTGCCGGCCCGCTTCTCGGCGAGCACGGTGACGGCGCGGTTGAGGCCGATCGTGAAGACGTCCTCGATGCTGTCGACGTTGGCGTAGGTGCCGTCATGCAGGATGAACGGACCATAGCGGCCGAGGCCGGCGGTGATCGGCGTGCCGGTTTCGGGATGAATGCCGACCTCGCGCGGAAGCGAAAGCAGCTGCATGGCCTTTTCGAAATCGATGGTGGCGGCGTCGATGCCCTTGGGAATCGACGAGCGCTTCGGCTTCTCGTCGCCTTCGCCCTCGCCGAGCTGCAGGTAGGGACCGAAGCGGCCGCTCTTGACCAGCACCGGCAGGCCGGTGTCGGGATCGAAGCCAAGCTCGCGATCGCCGCCCGCGCCGGTCGCTTCGCCGGTGAGCTGGCGGGTGTACTTGCAGTCCGGGTAGTTGCCGCAGCCGATGAAGGCGCCGTTCTTACCGGAGATCTTCAGCGAGAGGCGGCCGGTGCCGCACTTGGGGCAGGCGCGCGGATCCGATCCGTCTTCCTTTGCCGGGAAGATATGCGGGCCAAGCATCTCGTTCAGCGCTTCGAGCACATCGCCGACGCGCAGATCCTTGATGCCGTCGATGGCGCCGGTGAAATCCCGCCAGAAATCGCGCAGCACCTCTTTGTACTCCATCTCGCCGGATGAAATGAGATCGAGCTTCTCTTCGAGAGCGGCGGTGAAATCGAATTCGACGTACTTGCGGAAAAAGCTTTCGAGGAAGGCGATGACGAGGCGGCCCTTGTCCTCGGGGATCAGGCGCTTCTTGTCGATCTTGACGTAGTCGCGCTCCTGGAGAACGGCGAGCGTCGAGGCGTAGGTGGAGGGACGACCGATGCCGAGCTCTTCCATCTTCTTGACGAGGGTGGCTTCCGAATAGCGCGGCGGCGGCTGCGTGAAGTGCTGCTCGGCTTCGATGGCGCGATCGGAAACGGCATCGCCGGCCGCAAGCGACGGCAGGCGGCGGCTGGTATCCTCGTCGTCGGAGGTGTCGTCCTTGCCCTTCTCGAGCGTGCGGACGCGATCGTCACGGCCTTCGTCATAGACCTTGAGGAAGCCGTCGAACTGAACCACGGAGCCAGTGGCGCGCAGCGTGTAGGTCTTGCCGTCGCGGCCCTTGACCTCGATGTCGGCTGTCGTCTGCTTGAACTCGGCGGACGCCATCTGGCTCGCGACGGCGCGCTTCCAGATCAGCTCGTAAAGACGGGCCTGATCCTTGTCGAGATAACGGGCGACGGATTGAGGGGTGCGCGAGACGTCGGTCGGGCGGATGGCTTCGTGCGCTTCCTGGGCGTTCTTCGCCTTGGTCTTGTACTCGCGCACGAAGGGGCAGACGTAGCGCTGGGAGTAGTCGCGCGCGATGAGGCCGCGGATCGAGCTGATTGCCTCCGGAATGATGGTGACGCCGTCGGTTCGCATGTAGGTGATGAGGCCTACGGTTTCGCCGCCGACATCGATGCCTTCATACAGGCGCTGGGCGACCTGCATGGTCTGCTTGGCGGAGAAGCCGAGCTTGCGGGAGGCGTCCATCTGCAAGGTGGAGGTCGCGAACGGCGCATAAGGGTTGCGTTTCACGTCGCGGCTTTCGACCGAGACGACGCGGAACTGGCCCTTCTCGATGGAACGCTTGATGGCGAAGGCGTCAGCCTCGTTCTTGATGTCGAGCTTTTTGAGCGCGGTCCCTTCCACAGCCTGGAGGCGAGCGGGGAACTCCTCGTTGCCCTTGGTCGCGAGGGTCGCTTCGATGCTCCAATACTCGTCGGTCCTGAAGGCCTCGATCTCGGCCTCGCGATCGCAGACGAGGCGGAGCGCCACGGACTGCACGCGGCCGGCGGACTTGGCGCCGGGCAGCTTGCGCCAGAGCACCGGCGAAAGCGTGAAGCCCACGAGATAATCGAGGGCGCGGCGGGCGAGGTAGGCGTCCACCAGCGGCTCGTCGATCTGGCGGGGGGCCGCGATGGCGGCGAGGATCGCCTGCTTGGTGACGGCGTTGAAGGCGACGCGCTCGATGGCGAGCCCCTTCTTGATGGCTTTCTTCTGGGTAAGGATCTCCAAAAGATGCCAGGAAATGGCTTCTCCCTCGCGATCAGGGTCGGTCGCGAGAATGAGCTTGTCGGCGTTCTTTACCGCTTCGGTGATCTCACGCAGGATCTTCTGGGAGCCGCTGTCGATCTCCCAAGTCATCTCGAAGTCTTTGTCGGGGGCAACGGAGCCGTCCTTCGACGGCAGATCGCGAACGTGGCCGAACGACGCCAGCACTTTATAGTTGCTGCCGAGGTACTTGTTGATGGTTTTGGCCTTTGCGGCCGATTCCACGATAACGACGTTCATATATGTGGGCCTTGAACGTTCCGGGATCCGGCACGAACGCCGATATCCACCTCAGGTTGTCCCGAACGCGGGTTGCGCGGGACGGTTCAGTGGGCGAAATTAGAGTGCGATGGCTTTTGATTGAGTGAATCAACCGCCGAATCGCGCTCCAGGACATTCATTTAGATCATGATTCATGCCCAGATTGTCGGGGCGACGCGATCACGGTCAGCGCCGGGAACATGGGAGAGGAACGGTCGCCTGTCAAACGACCTACCGTCTCATGGGCCCCGGGATCTTGGAATCAGAAGAGAGCGGCGCTGGGGCCGCTCTCTTGAATTTGTTAGCTTTTTGTCGGCCGCTCGCGGCGGTTCCGCACGCCGGGCTACTTGCCGGTGATGACGCCCTCGATCTCGGTCGAGACGCTGGCTGCTTCCGGGAACTGCTTGTTCTCGCAATGGCCTTCGAGCTTGGTCAAAAGATCCTCGATCTTGGCGAGCTTGTCGTCGGGCAGCTTCTTCTCCTCGGCGGATTCGGCCAAGTCGATGGCCTTCTTCAGACATTCGTCGGAGTCCTTCGGTGCATCCGCGGCGAATGAGGAGGTGGCCAGGGCGCCCGCGATGGCGAGGGCTGCGATGAACGATTTCAGCATGTCGTTGTCCTTTGGCGTTGTTTTGGTGCGTCGCCCACTCGGGGCTTGGCCATGTTCCTCGGCGCCGTCCGTCCTAGGGGTGCCATCGGGTAATTTTGTGGCTTCGTGGCGGCGCAGGCCGTGACTCATCGGGATGCCGGCGCCGCGGCATGCCGCCGGGCAGGGCTTCGCTGCGTCCGGGGTTCGGGACTTGAGCTGCTGCGGCCATTTGCGGACCATTGCAAATGCGCTTGGGAAAGTTGCCGACAAAACATGTCTTGAGAAAGGTGTATTGAAAACATTCTCAGGGGAGATTCAAAATAATTTGCCGTCTGACGTATTTCATTTTCATTCAAATAAATTACATCAAGCGAAAAATACGCTGTCTATTTTTTAAGCATTTTCCCTCTTATTAGTCATGACAAAATTCTACCCATTTCTGTTCGGGGTCTCCGTCATGCGCTTCAATTCGCTCTCCACGAAAATCGCTCTCGTCGCCGGTGCGGCCATCGCCACGGTTTTTGGAGTCGGCACCTATTTTCTCGCGCGTAATGCGGGCGAGGTGATCGACAGGCAGAACAAAGAAATCCAGAATAATATCTCCTACAACCAGGCCCTCGACGCGAGCAAGCGGCTGGACCTCGCAGCGCGCGTTGCGCAGGATATCTCGACGGTCAGCGCCGCGCTCAAATCCAAGGGTATGGGCGATCGCGCGGTTTTCGACGAAGTTCTGAAAAGCCTTCTTGAAAAGAATGCCGATCTGCTCGGCGTGTGGACGGGCTGGGAGCCTAACGCGCTTGACGGAAAAGATTCCGAATTCGTAAATGCTGCCGGTCACGATGCGACGGGCCGTTATTTGCCGTATTGGAACCGCCCCGCAGACAAGCTCGTTCGGGAAGTTCTCGTCGATTACGACAAGCCGGGTGCCGGCGAATACTATCTCAGCCCGATGAAACTCAATCGCGCGGTTGCGATCGAGCCTTATCTTTATCCGATTGCCGGAAAAGAGACGCTTATCTCGTCGTTCAGCGTGCCTATCGTGCTCGACGGAAAGACGATCGGCGTGGGTGGCGTGGACATCAGCCTCGGAAGCCTCAACGCGGCGCTTCACCAGATCAAGCCGTTCGAGACCGGGTTTGTGGCGCTCGTATCCCAGGCCGGCGTCGCCGTCGCGCATCCCGATGATGCCGCTATCGGCAAGCCGCTCGCCGACAAGGACGCTCCGTCGGCTGCGGCCGCCAAGCAGGCAATCGATACCAAGGCGGTCGTATCCGTCGACGGAGTTGGCGCCGATGGTCAGGCGTGGCGCTATCTCGCGACGCCGATCGCGGCGGGCGCTACGCAGGATTCCTGGGCCCTCGTGGTCGCGGTTCCGGTCGCTACGCTCGAAGCTACTGTGAACGAGACGCGCACGACGATGTATGCGCTGTCGGCAGTTTGCGTTCTGATCGCCGCCGGGCTTCTGTTTGCGGCCCTCAGCGTGCTTGTCGGCAAGCCTTTGATGACGCTTGCGCGTTCGTTCGACCGCATGGCGGAAGGCGACCTCGAAGCTCCCATTCCTGGCGCCGAGCGTACCGACGAGGTCGGCGATATCGGCAAGGCCGTGATGCGGGTGCGCGACAGCCTGCAAGACAAGGCACGTCGCGAAGCCAGCGAGAAGGCCGAGCGTGAGGAGGCACTCGCTGCCGAGCGCAAGGTCGAGATGCGCCGTCTTGCCGACGCGTTCCAGCGGGCGGTTGGCGGCATCGTCGAGACGGTATCCTCGACGGCGAGCCAGCTCGAATTCGCTGCAAGCTCGCTGACGCGGACGGCGGAGACGACCCAGCAGCTCTCGAGTGGCGCAGCGGCCGCTTCTGAGCAGACGTCGGCAAACGTGGACGGTGTTGCGGCTGCTTCGGAGCAGCTTGCGGCGACCGTTACCGAAATCAGTCGGCAGGTTCAGGAAAGCAGCGTGATCGCGAGCCAGGCCGTTGGCCAGGCCGCACGCACCAACGATCAGGTCAATGCGCTGTCGCACTCTGCAGACCGTATCGGCGACGTGGTCAGTCTGATCAGCAACATTGCCGGCCAAACCAACCTGCTCGCTCTCAACGCCACCATCGAGGCGGCGCGCGCGGGCGAGGCGGGCAAGGGCTTCGCTGTGGTTGCACAAGAGGTCAAGGCGCTTGCGGCGCAGACCTCCAAGGCGACCCACGAAATCGGGTCGCAGATTGCAGGCATGCAGTCGGCGACCGGCGAAGCGGTCATCGCGATCCGCGAGATCACGACCACCATCAACAAGATCTCGGAGATCTCAGGTGCCATCGCTGCGGCCGTGGAGGAGCAGAACGCTACCACCAAGGAGATCAGCCGCAACGTGATGGAAGCGGCGAAGGGAACTTCGGAAGTGGCCAGCAGCATCACCGACGTGAGCGCGGGTGCGGCTCAGACAGGATCGGCGTCGTCGCAGGTGCTGTCGTCGGCAAAGCAGCTGGCAGGCGAAAGCCAGAACCTGCATCGCGAGGTCGAGAAATTCCTCGGCACGGTTCGCGCGGCGTAAGAAAGCACGTCACAGGCAAATACAAATGGAGCCCCGGCGAGGTACCTCGCCGGGGGCTTTTTCGTTCAGGAAACGGCTTGCGACTTCGCGAGCAGCGTTGCTGCGGCGGCTTCCAGCTCCGAGTAGTGGGAGATCACGGCGTCCGGGGCCAGGGTGTCGATCGGGGCTTCCGAATAACCGAACGTGCAACCGATGACGGGGATGCCGGCGGCGCGTGCGGCCGCGATGTCGATCCCGGTGTCGCCGATCATCAGTGACGTTGCGAGGTCGCCGCCCGCCATGCGTACTGTGCCCGTCAGATGATCGGGGTGGGGCTTGTGGACCGGGAAGCTGTCGCGCCCGGCGACGGCGACGAACAGGCCGTCGATTTCAAGCTCCTTCAGAAGGCGCTCGGCCAAGTTGAGGCGCTTGTTGGTGCAGACGGCAAGGCGAGCGCCTTTCGCGCGCAGGCGCTCGAGCACCACGATCGCCCCGTCGAAGGGGCGGCTTTCGCGGGCGAGGTTGGGCTCGTAGTAATCGAGGAAGCGGACCAGCAGGCTGTCGATGTCCGGCTCGGACAGCGTGACGCCGGTGTGCCGGAGACCATCGACGATCATGCGCCGCGCGCCGAACCCGATGGCCTGGCGCAGCGTTTCGGCAGGGACGAGCGGCAGGCCCAGGGCTGCCAGCGCGTGATTGGTGGCGGCGACCAGGTCGGGGGCGGTATCGACAAGGGTGCCGTCGAGGTCGAAAACGAGTGTCGCATTCTGCATGGCCCTCGTTTATGCGCTTCCCTTGACGCTCGCAAGGCTGCCGCCTGCCGCATCGGGATTGCGGAAGGTTCCCTACGGCCACACTTTCTTGTCCATTGAAGCTTGCTCTCGGGCCGAACGGCTGGCAGACAAAGGATATTTGGAAGGACATGGAATGTCGGTTGATAGCTTCAAGCTGGCCGCGGCGCGGCGCGCGCTCGGTTTCGTAGAGCCCAAGATGCGTCTCGGGCTCGGGACCGGCTCGACCGCTTCCTTGTTCGTCGAGCTGTTGGGCGAGGAGGTTCGCAAGGGGCTCAGCGTGCTCTGCGTGCCGACCTCCGAAGATACCCGCCTCAAGGCCGCCAAGTTCGGCATCCCTCTTACGACGCTGGACGAGACGCCGCTGCTCGATCTCACGATCGACGGGGCGGACGAACTCGACGGCGAGCTTCGGTTGATCAAGGGTGGCGGCGGCGCACTGCTGCGGGAAAAGATCGTCGCGACGGCCTCCGACCGCATGATCGTGATCACCGACGTTTCGAAGCGGGTCGACAAGCTCGGTGCATTTCCGTTGCCGGTCGAGGTCGTACGCTTCGGGGTGACGGCGACGCGCAACATGATCGAAATGCTGGCCGCGGATGCCGGCTGCCATGGCGAGATCAAGCTGAGGATCGGCCGCGATGGCGAGCCGTTCGTGACCGACGGCGGCAACTACATCTTCGATTGCGCCTTCGGGCGGCTCGACGATCCGGAATCCCTCGACGAAGCGCTGAAGTTCATTCCCGGCGTGGTGGAGAACGGACTGTTTCTCGGGATCGCGGACGCGGCCATCATCGGCGGCCCGGAGGGCGTGTCGGTGATCGAAGCCAGCTACGGCGAAAACCAGGAAGAAGCCGTCTAGGCTGATCCCGGCCAGCTTTCCGCGCCGAAGCGGTTGCGCGGGCGGCGCAGTTCCTCCAGGGTGTCGCCGGTTTACGTTTCAGCACGCGCGAGCCTCTCATCATGACAGCGACGGACTACGATCTTTTCGTCATCGGCGGCGGGTCCGGCGGTGTTCGCGCGGCCCGTATCGCGGCCGGCTACGGCGCCAAGGTGGCGCTCGCCGAGGAGGATCGCTACGGCGGCACGTGCGTCATTCGCGGGTGCGTGCCGAAGAAGCTTTTCGTCTACGCGTCGCGCTTCGGTGACGAGTTCGAGGATGCACGCGGGTTCGGTTGGACGGCCGGCGACGTGTCGTTCGATTGGGCCACCCTCAAGGCCAACAAGGATCGCGAGATCCTCCGGATCTCACAGGTTTACGAGGGCAATCTCAAAGCCAAGGGCGTGACGACGCTCGATACGCGCGCGGTGATCGACGGGGCGGGGGCGGTGAAGCTCGCCGATGGCCGGCGCGTGACCGCGCGCACGATCCTGATCGCGACCGGCGGGCGACCGTCCCGGTATGGCGATATTCCGGGCGCGGCCCACATCATTACCTCCAACGAGGCGTTCGAACTCGAAAAGCTGCCGCGGCGCATCCTGGTTTGTGGCGGCGGCTATATCGCGGTCGAGTTCGCGTCGATCTTCGCGGGGCTCGGTGTCGAGACGACGCTGATCCATCGGCGCGATAAAGTTCTGCGCGGGTTCGACGAGGATCTGCGCGATGCACTGATGGAGGCGCTGGCTCAACGCGGCATCAAGCTTGTGATGAACGAGGCCCTTACCGGGGTCGCGCGGGACGGCGACAGTTTTCACGTGGCGCTGCGTGGTGGCGGTTCGCTCGAAACGGACCTCGTGTTGTCGGCGATCGGGCGGGAACCGGCGACGCACGGTCTCGGGCTCGAAACGGCGGGCGTGCGCACAGGCGCCAAGGGCGAGATCATCGTCGACAGCTTCTCGCAGACGACGGCGCCGGGGATTTTCGCAGTCGGCGACGTGACGGACCGGGTGAACCTCACGCCAGTCGCGATCCGCGAAGGCCACGCTTTTGCCGACAGCGTGTTCGGCAACAAGCGGGTGCAGGTCGATCATTCGCAGGTGCCGACGGCGGTGTTCACGACGCCCGAGCTTGCGACCGTCGGGCTTTCGGAGGAGGCTGCGCGGGCGCTGGGGCATACGCTCGATATCTACAAGGCGCGCTTCAGGCCGCTGCGCAATACCGTTTCGGGACGCGCCGAGCGGATGCTGATGAAGCTCGTGGTGGATCGCGACACCGATCGCGTGCTCGGCTGCCATGTGCTCGGGCCGGATGCGGCCGAGATCGTGCAGATGGCGGCGGTGGCGTTGCAGCTCGGTGCGCGGAAAGCCGATTTCGACGCGACCGTAGCGTTGCATCCGTCGGTGGCCGAAGAGTTGGTTACGATGCGCGAAAAATGGGTTCCTGCTTCGTAGATTCAGCACGTCGCGCGATTGTTTCCTACCCTCCGTTTAGGACCTGTAAGGGGTGGGGAAGTTTCAGAATAGAAGAGAAGTCCATGGATCGACTGAAAGACAAGGTTGCGGTGGTGACCGGATCCGGCGCCGGCATCGGTCGCGCCATTGCGCAATTGTTCGCGGCCGAAGGCGCGCACGTTTTCGTGACGGACGTCAACGGCGAAAGCGCGAGCGCGGTTGCCGATAGCCTCAAAGGCGAAGGCCTCAAAGCCACCGCCATGACCGTTGATGTATCCCGCGGGCAGGACGTGTCTGCGCTGTTTCGCGAGGTCGAGCGCGCGTTCGGGCGGGCCGACGTGGTCGTCAACAATGCCGGGCTCAATGTACGGAGCGACTTCCGCCATCTGTCGGACGCCGACTGGGTCAAGATCCGCGAAGTGAACCTCGACGGCGTGGTGCGGATCGCGCGCGATGCCTTCGAACTGCTCAAGGCGTCGGGAGCGGGGTCGCTCGTCAACGTGTCGTCGATCATGGGACAGCGCGGCTTGCGGCAGCTCGCCGGCTACTCGGCGACCAAGGGGGCCGTCACCGCACTGACGAAGGCGCTGGCGGTGGAGTATGCGTCCTACAACATCCGCGTGAACTCGGTCGCGCCGGGCTACATCGACACGGCCTTGACCGAGCGCTTCCTCAAGAACCCATTCGTCAGCAAGGCGCTGCTCGACAAGACGCCGATGCGACGCTTCGGGACGCCGGAGGAGATCGCACGGGCGACGCTGTTCTTTGCGAGCGACGATTCCGCCTATGTGACCGGCGCGGAGCTGGCCGTGGACGGCGGTATGACGGCCGGGCTTTAACGCGCTCCTAATCCGTCGGCTGCTGAAAGCACGTAATCCTTACACGGGATTGATTGCCGGGCGGCTCAGGATCCGGAGCGGCGGCGCGGCAGCCAGGCGGGCAAGCTTGATGGGATGGCGCCGCGCTTTCACCTTGATGGGAGCGGTGTCCTTGCGGGCATCCGCCGTGGCGCGTTTTGGCGACAAAGTCTTTCTTGCGGGCTTGGCGCGGAACGGTGGAAGGGGACGCAGCAAATTTGCCTCCATCGTGGTGGGTTGGCGGGCGCAGGATGGGCCGAGAAGCCCGCCGATCTAGCATCCGATGCCGGAGATCGGCAATCGGCGAGGTGCCCCGCCGACGTCACCGCCGCTTACGGGGCGATGCTGAAGCGATACTCAGCAATCGTCATGCCAAGGCTTGGAACTTCAAAAAGCGCTGCAACGTCAGAGGTGTGTGTGGCATCCTCGGTGGGTGCCCCGGCCCCTCTGCAGTCACCGGATCAAAGTTTCGGCGGCGTGTGCCTAGCCGAGCGGCACAATGTGCGTTTGCGAGATCGAAAGTTCGGGTGGGGGACTTGTCCCGCACCTGCGGCTATGATCTCAAACTAAGGCTTGAAGCGGCGGCACTTTTTATTGAACAGCCGCGATAGCCTCGATATTTGAATAGTCATGCTTCCGACCGGAAAATCAGGTCACATATTTCGGAAAGCAGTCCAATAAGGGTGCCTCCATGCGCTACGAAGATGAAGATCGCCAGAGCAACAATGTCGACGACCGGCGTGGGCAGGGCGGCGGTGGCGGTTTCCGCTTTCCGGGTGGTGGCGGCGGACGGGGCATTCAGATCCCGATCGGCGGCCGGGGCGGCATGAGCCTCACGTCGCTGCTCATCCTCGGCGCCATCATGCTGTTCTTCGGCATCAACCCGCTCGACGTGCTTCTCGGCGGCGGGCAGGGCTTCCCTGATATCCAGCAGATGCCTCAGCAGCAGCAGGTGCCGCGCCGCACGGCCGAACGCAACAATCCGTTCGAGATCCCCGGCCTGCCCGGATCAACGGAGCCAGCGAGCCAGCAGAAGCCTGTGCCGCAGGCTCAGGACGAGATGAAGGTGTTCATCTCGCGCGTACTCGCCGACACCGAGGACGTCTGGAACAAGGTGTTCGAGAGCTTCGGGCGGAAATATAAAGAGCCGCAGCTCGTGCTGTTCTCGGGGGGAACCCAGACCGCATGCGGAACCGGCGTCTCGGCGATGGGGCCGTTCTATTGCCCGCTCGATCAGAAGGTCTACGTGGATCTCGTGTTCTACGACGAGCTGAAGCGCCGCTTCAGTGCGCCGGGTGATTTCGCACAGGCTTACGTCATCGCGCACGAGGTCGGCCATCACGTGCAGACGCTGCTCGGCATCTCGGATCAGGTGCAGCGCGCGAAGTCGCGCGTGAGCGAGCGCGAGGGCAATCGCATTCAGGTGATGATGGAGCTGCAGGCGGATTGCCTCGCAGGCGTGTGGGCGAACCTCAACGATCAGCTCAAGAAGCGGCTCGAGCATGGCGACATTGAAGAGGGCCTCAACGCGGCCAGCCAGATCGGCGACGATATGATCCAGAAGAAGATGCAGGGCCGCGTGGTGCCGGATGCCTTTACGCATGGCACGTCCGAGCAGCGGGTGCGCTGGTTCCAGCGCGGCTTCGACGCCGGCGAGATGAAGCAGTGTGACACCTTCAAGGCGGATGATCTTTAATCGCTAGCCCTCTCCTCATCGGTTCGATGGTGAGAGGGAATTCCGCATAAGCATTTCGAAATCTCATGTTTGGCGTCGCCCATTGGCGATGCCACACTCTGCGGTTTCGATGGGCAAGCGGATTGAAGATGACGAAGCTGAAGGAAGCGCTCGAAGAGCAGCAGCGCTATTACGACGATCGTGCTCCCGAGTACGACGATTGGTGGTTCCGCAGAGGAATGTTCGACGAGGGGCCTGCCGCGAACGCCCGATGGTTTGCGGAAGCAGGTGTCGTGAGCGATGCGCTTCAGGCGCTGGATCTCGACGGCGACGTGCTGGAGCTGGCAGCCGGAACCGGAATTTGGAGCGGGCTTCTTGTCCCGCGCGCCCGCACCCTGACGCTCGTCGACGGCTCGGCTCAGATGCTGGCGCACAATCCCGCCGCCCGCGATGGCAAAGTCCGCACCGTGATTGCGGATTTGTTCCAGTGGCGGCCCGATCGCTCATTCGATGTCGTGGTGTTCGCGTTCTGGATTTCCCACGTTCCGAGCGAGCTTCTGGCGGACTTTCTGGCCGACGTCGCGGCCTGGTTGAACCCGGGCGGGTCGGTGTTTTTCGTCGACAACCTCGGCAAGCCCGAGGAGACGGCGCCTCATGTGCTCGGGAAGGATGGCCAGTTCACACGGCGCCGGCTTGCGGACGGCCGGCAGGCGACTGTCGTGAAGAATTATTATTCGCGGACGGATTTGCAGGCCAAGTGCTTGGCTGCGGGGCTTACCGTGGAGGTGTTGGAAACGCCAACGCTGTTCCAGTACGGCATCGGCCGCAAGACCTGAGAGCCCATCCGGCTATAGCGGAACGCGGGAGCGAGGCGGGCTTTAGAGCTACGTTGAATCCGGCCTAGCTCGGGGCGCCACTGCTCAGGGCTTCTCGCGATCGTAATAGTCGACGGTGTTTTCGGCGCGGAAGATCTTGCGCAGGCCGCGCTCGCCGCGGTTGCCGGAGACGATCGAGACCTTTCCAGAGTCCGGATACTCGCAAGCGTCGACATCGACGAGGTTCGAGAGCGCCAGATAGCGCATCGTCGTCGTGCCCGTATTGATGATCTGGTGCGCCACTTCAGGGCCGCCGGGCGGGCAGGCGATGACATCGTGCTTGCGGATCGGGTAGCGCTTGTCTCCAAACCGCAGCTCGCCCTCACCCTCGAGGATCAGGAACATTTCTTCTTCGCCATGGTGGGAATGGAAGGGGCACTGGACCTTGCCGGGTGGCAGGACGGTCAGATTGTAGCCCAGCTTTTTCGCGCCGATGTGGTCGCTGATCTGGCCGCGGCTCGACGTGTAGATGCCGTTTTCCTCGACGTCGTCGAATTCGACCTCATCGAGGTTCATGAAGGGCTTCATGGCGCGGTGCTCCTCGCGACGGGTTGGAGGTCGGCGAAATCGTGATCCAAAGGTGTGGCCGTCGTGTGCCCGCGAACGCGTGGCGCTTCAGGCTGCAGATATTCCGCAAAAAATCTTCCAAGCAAAAGCCCTCTCCCCGTGGACGGGGAGAGGGCTTTTGGTTTTCGCGAGGTGTTTCGCCGGAAAACTAGAGCGCGTCGCCGGTGAAGCGGCTGATGGTGCAGGGCGTGGCCTTCATAGCCAGCTCCTGGCAGAGGCGGCGCGCTTCGTCCGTGCTTGCCAAAGGCCCGACGACGAGGTCGTAGGTCTGCTCGGAGCCGGACATTTCGGTCGTGTAGCGGGGCTCGAGCGACCGGAAGCTATCGCCGTGACGTTCGTTGAGCAGAGTCCAGCTCAAGCGCAGGCTGTCGACCGACGGGCCGGTCGCGATCTGCACGCCGATGAGCTTGCCCGCGCTCGGGGCCGGCGGGAGTGCGGCCGGCGTCGGGGTGACTGTCGGCGGGCCGAAGGTGATGGCCGCTCCGGCGGCCGGCTGCGCAACACTGCCGGTTTCGATGCCGGGTGCCTTGGCAGTTTTCTTGGCGTCGCCGGCGGCCTTCTCGGCTGCAAGCTTCTGGGCGGCTTCCGCCTTGTGCGCGGCGGCTTCGGCGGCCTTGGCTGCCTTGACCTGGGCGGCGTTCTTGGCGGTTGCGTCCTTGGCGAGGCGCTGCAGCTCGGTGGGATCGGTTTCAAGCGTTGCGATGCGGTTTGCGACTTCGCGCGTCGCGTCGCCCTGGTTCGTTACCTGGGCGCGGATCTCGATCAGCTCGCTGCGGAACTGGTCGAGCGTGTCACGCAGCGTGCGAACCTCTGCCACGGCCTCGCCGAGCGCCTGCTTGTGAGCGGCATCTTCCTCGGCGTTTGCCGTCTGCTGTTGTGGAGCAGCGCCCAGCACGCCCGCAACCATCGCCGGTTGGGCCGCCAACAGTCCGAGATAGACCAGCGATAGGGTCGCAAGGCCGGCCCAGATCAGCACATACGGGGTGAACGTGCGGCCTCGGGCGGTGTTCGCGCTCGAGGACGAAGCCGGTTGCGGGAGGCTTTTTTCCGTCATGATCTCTCTTCCGGACCCTAAACTTTCAGTTCGAGGCGTTTCCGTGCGTCGCAGCCGGTCGTGAGATTGGGCCAATCCATTCCGGGCAACGCGGCCTCTGCCATGGAATGTTGGTGTCTGAGTCGGCCCCCGGGGGTCAACGCAACGGGGTGATGCAACTGTGGACGATTTGGGGATAATGCGGTCCGATCCGGGATGGCTCGGAAACGAGCACAAATGCTGGGCTCGGACGGTCCGCGGGCGGGGGCATTTGCGCCCGCCGGTGGGGAGGGATAGCTTGCAGCCGATTCTGTCAGCCTTCAGGATTTCAGCATGAGCCGATCGTTGCTCACCGTGATACTTGCCGCCGGCAAGGGAACGCGCATGCGCTCTCAGACGCCGAAGGTCCTGCATCGCATCGCGGGCCGCTCGATGCTCGGGCACGTGCTGGCGCTGGCAAAGGGCGTGGGCGGCGAGAAGCTGGCGGTCGTCGTCGGTCCCGGCATGGACGACGTGCGATCGGAAGCGCTGGCGGCGGCCTCGGGGGCCGCCGTGTTCGTTCAGGAAAACCAACTCGGTACGGCGGACGCGGTGCTGGCCGCGCGGGAGGCCATTGCGCAGCACACGGGCGATCTTCTGGTGTTGTTCGCGGATACGCCGCTCATCACGCAAGAGACCGTTTCGGCGCTGATCGGCGAACTGGATCGCGGCGCGCAGGTTGCCGTGCTCGGGTTCGAGGCGCGCGATCCGGGCAGCTACGGCCGCCTCGTTACCGACGCGAGTGGCGCGCTGGTTGCGATCCGCGAGGCCAAGGATGCGAGTGCGGACGAACTCGCCATTCGTCTCTGCAACTCGGGAGTGATGGCGTTCCGGCTGGATCGGCCGCTCGCGGTGCTCGACAAAATCGGCAACGCCAACGCCAAGGGCGAGTTCTATCTCACCGATGCGATTGCGCTGGTGCGGGACGCGGGCGGGCGCGCGGGCGTCGTCGTTTGCGAGGAGGACGAGGTTCTGGGCGTCAATTCGCGCCGCGAGCTGTCAGTGGCGGAAGCCATCTGGCAGCGCCGGGCGCGCGATCGGGCGATGACGGACGGCGCGACCCTGATTGCGCCCGAGACCGTCTGGTTCTCTTTTGATACGGCGCTGGGCCGCGACGTTCTGGTCGAGCCCAACGTGTTCTTCGGGCCTGGCGTTACGGTCGGCGACGAGGTGGAGATCAAGGCCAATTCCTATCTCGAAGGCGCGCAGGTCGGAGATGGCGCGCGGATTGGACCCTATGCGCGGCTGAGGCCCGGTGCGGTGCTTGGACGCGACGTGCACATCGGAAATTTCGTCGAGGTCAAGAACGTGGCGCTGGGCGATGGGGCGAAAGCCAACCATCTCGCCTATCTCGGCGATGGAACGGTCGGCGCCAAGGCAAACATCGGCGCCGGTACGATTTTCTGCAACTACGACGGCTTCTTCAAGCACAAGACCGAGATCGGGGAGGGCGCGTTCGTCGGCTCGAACTCGGCGCTGGTGGCGCCGCTCAAGATCGGGGCCGGGGCCTACGTCGGCTCGGGCAGCGTCATTACCAAGGACGTTCCGGCAGGTGCGCTCGCGCTCGAGCGCAGCGAACAGGACGTGCGGCCAGGGTGGGCGGAGAAGTTCCGCTCCATGATGGCGCGGCGGAAGGCCGCCGGAAAATAGCTTAAGTTAAGAATCGACATATTGTTTGATTTGATCAGGCGGCCTCTCCTCTCGTACGGCATTTCGGGCGTGTTCTCGCGTTCGGATCTCATTCCAGCAATGCAGCGAAAGGCTCACCGATGTGTGGCATTGTCGGCATTCTCGGCAACAAGCCCGTGGCGACGGATCTTGTCGATGCTTTGCGGCGGCTCGAGTATCGCGGCTATGACAGCGCCGGCGTCGCGACCGTCGAGAACGGACATCTCGAGCGGCGGCGCGCGGAAGGCAAGCTGCGCAATCTGGAAACGCGCCTGCTGACAGAGCCGTTGTCGGGGCACACGGGCATCGGGCATACGCGCTGGGCCACGCACGGGCGGCCGACCGAGCGCAACGCGCATCCGCACATGAGCGCGAAGGTATCGGTGGTCCACAACGGCATCATCGAGAATTTCCGCGAGCTCAAGACCGAGCTCAGCGCCAAGGGCCACACCTTCGAGACCGACACCGATACGGAAGCCGTCGTCCATCTCGTCACCGACGAAATGCAGCAAGGCGCGGGGCCGGTCGAGGCCGTCAAGCAAGCGCTCAAGAAGCTCAAGGGCGCGTTCGCGCTCGGCATCATCTTCGCGGGTGAGGACGATCTGATGATCGCGGCGCGGCAGGGAAGCCCGCTCGCGATCGGACATGGGCGCGGCGAGATGTATCTCGGGAGCGATGCCATCGCGCTGGCCCCGTTCACCGATGCGATCACCTACCTCGAAGAAGGCGACTGGGCCGTCATGCGGCGCGCGGGCGTCGAGGTGTTCGACCGGGATGGCGCGCCCGTGAAGCGGCCGCTGATCAAGTCGGTCGCGAGCTCGCTGCTCGTCGACAAGGGCAATCACCGCCATTTCATGGCGAAGGAAATCCACGAGCAGCCGGACGTGATCAGCCACACGCTGTCGAACTATCTCGACATGGCGAACGGCAAGGTCAACTTTCCGGATCTCGGCATCGATCTCACCAAGATCTCGCGCGTGACGATCTCGGCTTGCGGAACGGCCTACTATGCGGGGCTGGTCGGTAAATACTGGATCGAGCGCTATGCGCGCTTGCCGGTCGAGATCGACGTCGCTTCGGAATTGCGTTACCGCGAGGCGCCGTTGCCGCCGGGCGGATTGGCTCTCTTCGTCTCGCAATCCGGCGAGACCGCCGACACGCTGGCGACGCTGCGCTACGCGAAAGCCAACGGGCAGCGCATCGCGTCGATCGTCAACGTGCGGACCTCTACCATCGCGCGCGAATCGGATGCGGTGCTGCCGACGCTGGCGGGGCCGGAGATCGGCGTTGCTTCGACCAAGGCCTTCACCTGCCAGCTTGCAGCGCTCGCGTGCCTCGCGATCGCGCTTGGTCGCGCGCGGGGGACTGTTTCGGACGCGCTCGAGCAGGAGCTGGTTACGGCGCTGGTCGAGGTTCCGCGGCTCATTTCCACGATGCTGCGCAACGAGGATCAGTTCATCGAGCTGGCCCAGGGGCTCTCGAAGGCGAGGGATGTGCTCTATCTCGGGCGCGGCTCCAGCTATCCGCTGGCGCTCGAAGGGGCGCTCAAGCTCAAGGAAATCTCCTACATCCACGCTGAAGGTTATGCGGCGGGCGAGCTCAAGCACGGGCCGATCGCGCTGATCGACGAGCGGGTGCCGGTGATCGTGGTGGCGCCAGAGGATGATCTCCTCGAAAAGACCATCTCGAACGTGCAGGAAGTGGCTGCGCGCGGTGGGCAGATCATATTGATTTCGAATGCAAATCCAGAAAAAATCGGATGTGCGCTGGCGGCCCATATCTCGACGCCGACGGCACACGCGTTGACCAACCCGTTGATCTACGCGGTGCCGGTGCAGCTGCTCGCCTATCATACGGCGGTGTTCATGGGGACTGACGTCGATCAGCCGCGCAATCTGGCGAAGTCGGTCACGGTGGAATGAGGGGATAAGGATCGTCACCGTACTGCCCCGGATTTGCCTCTTAGGTCTGCTTGACCTAAACGTTTCACGGGGTTGTGCGTCTCTACGGACGGCAGGGAACAAAAAGCGCATGGTAAATGCTGCTCATCGTTGGACGGGCGCCGGGAGGCTGCCGTGGCTCGCCGCTGCATGCCTGGCAGTCGGGCTTGCGGGGTTGCCGCTGAATGCCGATGCCGCTGGCGAAACCAAGAAGGCCGGCAAGAGCGCAAAGGCCGCCAAGGAAAAGTCCGAAGGCGACGCCCAGAGAGATCCAGCCGCTACGCAGCGTGCTTACGCCGCCGGGCTCAAGGCGTTCGAGGCCGGCGATATGGCCGGCGCCGAGCAGAACCTGAGTTCTGCGCTCGCGAGCGGCGGTTTGCCGAACGGGCAGATGGCGCGGGCGCTTTACTATCGCGGCACGGCCTACCGCAAGCAGGGCCGCCCCGCGCAGGCGATTTCCGATCTCACCACGGCGGTCTGGCTCAAGGGCGGCCTGCCGGATGATCTCAAGAAGAAGGCGACCGAGGAACGCCAGCTCGCTTATCGCGAAGCGGGGTTGGGCGACAACCCGCCGACAATCGGCGCGGCGCCGCTCGATCAAGGGACGGCTTCGGCGCCTGGGGCAAAGTCCGGTGCACAGGTCGTCAATGCTTCGCAGCAGTCGTCGTTCTGGAATTTCCTGCCGACGCTGCCTTCGCTGACGGGTTCCTCTCAGACGGCTCAGACACAACCGGCCGCCGCGCCGACGACGTTGCCGGGGACGGTCGCTCAGGCTCCGGCCGCGCCGCAGGCCAGTGCCTTCGGGCCGTCTTCGGATGGCGCGCCTGCAGTGGCTCAGGGCTCTTCTTGGGAAACGCAAACGGATGCGGCAGCCGCGCAAGCCGCAGCTCCACCGCAGCAGGTCGCCGCCGCGACGGGTTACGCGCCCGCCCCGGAAACGAACGGCATCAATCCGATGGGCTCGGCACCGGCCGCGTCTTCGTCCGCCGGAACATCGAACCCGCTTGCGGGCGCCGGCTCCGCAGTCAGCGGCTTCTTCGGCAATATTTTCGGATCGGGTACCTCCAGCTCGCAGGCGGCTTCGACTGATGGTTCGACCGCAGTTACGACCGGCTCCACCCCGCAATCCCTCGGCTGGGGGCAGGAGACGACGGTTTCGACCGCGCAGACATCGTCGATGGTCCAGCGTGGCCCAGAAAGCCCGACGGAGCTGCCTTGGGCGGGTCCGCAGTCGGCAGCCGCTCCTCCTCCGGTCGCGGCCAAGACCAAGACAGCGTCCGCCGGTCCGACAGGCGGCGCCTACAAGCTGCAGGTCGCTGCGGTCCGCTCGCGCGACGAGGCGGAGCGCCTTGCGCGATCGCTCGACGCCTATCCGGGCGTTCAGAGCGGGGCGGTGTCGTCCGAGATCGACGAGGCCGTCATCGGCAGCATGGGGACCTTCTATCGCGTGCGGCTTGGGCCTTACGCGGATGCGAAGGAGCCGACGCAGCTTTGCAAGACGCTGCGGCCGCAGGGCTTCGACTGTCTCGTCGTAACTCAATAAAAGTGAAGCTTTCGCCGCTCCTTTGGAGGGCCGGTTTCGTTTTCCTGCCGCGTTTTGGGTCGGGCGACGATGGTGGCGCGGAGCGGTGGACACAACACGCTTCAGTGGCGGGTGTTGACGAGAGGCACTCCGAGACCCCACGATAGCCCGCGATGACGGACAATCCCAAAAGCAAGAAGCCTCAAAGCGGCGACGACGGCGGTCTTTCTGCCGGGATTCAGCTTTTGGCGGCAGACGATGGGGCGCCGCTTCGGATTGGTGCGCGGCTGCGCAACTACTTCCTCACGGGTCTGATCATTGTCGGCCCGGTGACGCTCACGATCTACATCATCTGGTGGGTGATCAACGTCACCGACGCGTGGCTCAAGCCGTTCGTGCCGACGGCCTATCTGCCGGATACCTACCTTCCGTTTGCGGTGCCCGGCATCGGGCTTCTGTTCGGTATCCTGTTTCTCACGATCACAGGCGCGCTTACCGCCAACCTGCTCGGCCGCTCGCTGATTTCGTTTGGCGAGATGGCGCTCGACCGGATGCCGATCGTGCGCAACGTGTACCGGGCGCTGAAGCAGTTCTTCGAGTCGCTGGTCTCGGCGACCGCGACGGGTCAGCAGCAAGGCTTTCAGAAAGTCGGCCTGATCGAGTTTCCCTCGAAAGGGCTGTGGTCGATCGTGTTCGTGACGGGCGAGACGAAGGGCGAGATCTCGATCACGCAGCCGGGCGGCGAGGAAGATCTGCTGACCGTGTTCATGCCGACCGGCATCGTGCCGCCGACCGGCTTCATCTGCTTCGTGCCCCGGCGCGACGTGACGTTCCTCAAGATGAGCGTCGAGGATGCGGCGAAGATCGTGATCTCTGCGGGCATGGTGGTGCCGGACTACGAGGCCCGCCTGAAGTTGCTCGCGGAACGCGGCGTCAAGACCGAGACGCGGCGGCCACCACCGCCTGAGGCAGGGACGCCGTAGAGCATCACGCCGCGCGGAAGAGGCGGATGGCTTCGTCGCATTCGAACAGGTAGAGCAGGCGGCGAAGCGCCTGTCCGCGCTCCGACAAGAGATCCGGGTCGGCCTGATAGATCAAGCGGGCGTCATCGTGGGCCGCCTGCAGCATTTCCGAAAAGTTCACGCCGCCGGCGACCCGGAATTCTGCTTCGCCGCTCTGGCGCGCGCCGAGTACCTCGCCGCCGCCGCGCAGTTCGAGGTCCTTCTCGGCAATCAGGAAGCCATCTTCCGTATCTTCCATCATCTTGAGGCGCTGCTCGGCGGTCTTGCTCAGCGGTTCCTGATAAAGCAGCATGCAGAAGCTCTCGCGGCTGCCGCGCCCGACGCGTCCGCGCAGCTGATGAAGCTGAGCGAGGCCGAAGCGCTCGGCGTGCTCGATGACCATGATGTTGGCGTTCGGCACGTTGACGCCAACCTCGATCACGGTGGTGGCGACGAGCACCTTGAGATTGCCGTCGGCGAAGGCCGCCATCGTCGCGTCCTTGGCCGTCGCGTTCATGCCGCCATGGAGCAGTCCGACGCCTTCGCCCAGGATTTGCGTCAGGTGCGCGTGGCGTTCCTCGGCAGCGGCGAGATCGGACACGTCGGAGCTTTCGATCAGGGGGCAGACCCAGTAAACCTGCGCGCCTTCGGCGAGCTGCACCTTGATGCGGGCGATGAGCTTTTCGAGGCTCGCTTTGGGGATTTGCTTGGTCGTGATCGGTTTGCGGCCAGCGGGCTTTTCGTTCAAGCGCGAAACTTCGAGATCGCCGTAGTGGGTCATCAACAGCGTGCGCGGGATCGGCGTCGCCGTCATCACCAGCATGTTGGCGCCGCCCTGGCCGCCTTTGGTCTGCAACGCGAGGCGCTGGTGCACGCCGAAGCGATGCTGCTCGTCGATCACCGCGAACGCGAGATCGCGAAACACCACGTCATCCTGGAACAGAGCGTGGGTGCCGACGAGGATATCGATCTCGCCGGACGCAAGGCGGTTCAAAAGCTCGTCGCGAGCGCGGCCTTTCTCGCGGCCGGTCAGGAGGCCGAGGCGGAGACCCGCTGCGTCGGCCAGCGGCGCGATGGTCTCGGCGTGCTGGCGTGCGAGCACTTCGGTCGGGGCCATGAGAGCTGCTTGGGCACCCGCTTCGACTGCGGTTGCCATCGCCATCAAGGCGACAACGGTTTTACCGGAGCCGACGTCGCCTTGCAGCAAGCGCAGCATGCGGCGCGGCGAGCCCATGTCGTCGCCGATTTCCTTCAAGGCGGAGACTTGCGAGTTCGTCAGCTTGAACGGCAGGGCCGCTTCGATCTTCGCGCGCAGGCGTCCGTTGCCCGAGACGGGGCGGCCGCGCTGGGCCTTGAAGCTTTCGCGGACGATGGCGAGGGCGAGCTGGTTGGCAAGCAGCTCGTCGTAGGCCAGCCGCTGGAGGGGCGCGCTGCCGAGCGACACATCGGCCGCGTCATCGGGATGATGGAGCCGTTTCAGGGCTTCGCCGAATGAGGGCCAGCCGCGCTGCTTCAGCCAGGCGGGATCCTGCCATTCGGCGAACGCGGGGGCTTTGCCGAGGGCTTGCCGTTCGGCCTTCAGCATGACTTTTCCGGAGAGGCCGCCGGTCAACGGATAGACGGGCTCCAGCAGCGGGAGATCGTCGCGCGCTTCCGGTGCCACGATGTAATCCGGATGCGCCATCTGCAATGTTTCGCCGTAGCGCTCGACACGGCCCGAGACGTAACGTTCCTCGCCGACCGGCAGCTGGCGCTCGATGAAGGAACGCTCGGCGCGGAAGAAGATCAGGTCCAGACGGCCGGTTTCGTCCTCGGTTGCGATCTTGTAGGGGGCCTTGTTGTTGCCGCGCGGCGGCGCCTTGTGCTTCAGGACCCGCACCTTGAGGGTGGCGATCGTCCCGGGGATCGCGGCCACGACGGTCGGCTCGGCGCGCCGGTCGATGATGCCGGTCGGCAGGTGCCATAAAAGGTCGATGATGCGGGGCTGGATGACGCCGGGCGGGAGCTTCAGGGCCTTCTTGAGCAGTGTCAGCACATGGGGGCCGACGCCCTTAAGGGTGTCGGCAGACGCGAACAGGGGGGAAAGCTCGTTGGGCCGCATGGCGTCCGGCAGGACCTACTTTGTTCGCCTCGATCGGCCGATTTAGGCACGAAAACCAGCCTGCGGCGACACGGGCCGGCGCAGGCCGTCTCCATGGGCTGACAGGCCCCGGAGAGGGCGCTATATGACACCTCGGAGCGGGCGAAGCAAAGCGGGCCCGGCGCGCAAACGGTTTTTCTCACCATGAGCGACGATATCGAGGTGCGGCGGCGGCGCGCAGCGTGGCGCGCCGGTCATCGGGGCACCAAGGAACTCGACCTGCTTGTCGGCCGGTTTGCCGAGGAGCGCCTGCCGGGCATGTCGGGGACCGATCTCGACCGTTTCGAGCGTTTTCTGGCGGAGAACGATCCGGAAATCCAGGGTTGGCTACTCGGACCGGTGCCGCCTTTGGACGCGACGGGCGAGTTTGCCGATCTGGTTGCCGACATCCGCCGGTTTCACGGGCTCGCCTAGCGGCGCGCCCTCTCGGCTGCGCGTTGGATGCGCTGGCCGATCCTAGAACAAGGGACTGCACGAGACCATGAGCGAGCGGGCGGATCTGATTTTTACGGGCGTGCCGGAAGGTCTCGACGCGCTCGTGCTCGCGCGCCTGGTCGAGGAAGGCGCGGACGGGGAGCGGCAAGGCATCGTCGTGCACGTGACGCGCGACGACCGGCGCCTCGAAGCGCTGGAAGGTCAGTTGCGCTTCTTCGCGCCGAAAGTGCGCGTGGTGCCGTTCCCGGCCTGGGATACGGTGCCTTACGATCGCGTCGGGCCGAACGCCGAAATCGTGGCCAAGCGCGTGACCGCGCTGTCGCGTCTGGCGCTTGGAAGCCGCAGCGAGCCGTTGATCGTGCTTACGACGGTGAACGCGATTTTGCAGCGCGTGCCGCCGAAATCCTTCATCCGCAACGCCATGAAGAGCGTGGCGCCGGGCCAGCGTGTCGATCTCAACCGTTTCGTCGCGCGGCTTTCTCTGGCGGGGTATACCCGCACCGGCACGGTGATGGAGCAGGGCGAGTTCGCGGTGCGCGGTGGTATCCTGGATCTCTTTCCGCCGGGCCGGCAGAACCCGGTGCGGCTCGATTTCTTCGGCGATACGCTGGAGTCCATCAAGGTGTTCGATGCGGAAACGCAGCGCACCTCGAAAACGCTGCGCAAGCTCATCCTGATGCCGGTTTCGGAAGTGGCGTTCGGCGAGGCGGCGACCGCGCTGTTCCGTACGCGTTACGTGGAACTGTTCGGCGGCGCGACCGGCGACGATCCCCTGTATGAGGCCGTCAGTGCCGGCAGCCGCTACAGCGGACAGGAGCACTGGCTGCCGTTCTTCCACGACAAGCTCGATACGTTGCTCGACTATGTGGACGGCGCGACGCTGAGCTTCGATCACCTGGTGGACGATGCCGTCAAGAGCCGGTTCGATCAGGTGAACGAGCATTATCTGGCCCGCACCGAAGGGCTCGAAGCGGAGCGGTTTGGTGCGCCGCCCTACAAGCCGGTGCCGCCGGATCGCATGTTCCTCGACGCAGCCGGATGGGCGAAAGCGCTGGCGCCGCACAAGGTGGTGCGGCTGACGCCGTTCGAGATCGCGGATGGGCCCGGCGTGCGGCCATGGCGCGGTCGCGCGGGGCGATCGTTCGCGCCGGAGCGTCAGAATCCGGATGCCAACGTGTTCGATGCGGTTGTCGCGCATCTGAAGCGCGTGCACGCCGAGCATCGTCGCGTGATCGTCGCGGCGTGGACGCCGGGAGCGCGCGAGCGGCTTTCGTCGCTGCTGTCCGATCACGGGCTCAAGGCGCAAACCAAGGTCGAAGGGTATTCGGACGCGCTGGCGCTCGATACGAACGTGACGGGTCTAGCCGTACTCGGCCTCGAGCAGGGCTTCGAGACACCCGAGCTGGTGGTCGTCGCCGAGCAGGATATTCTGGGTGACCGGCTTGTGAGGCCGCGGCGGAAAGCCAAACGCGCGGCCGATGTTTTGACCGAGGCGACGAGCCTTTCGGTCGGCGATCTCGTCGTGCACGCCGACCATGGTATCGGCCGGTTCCATGGTCTCAAGACGATCACGGCGCTGGGCGCTCCGCATGACTGTCTCGAGCTGAAATACGCGGGTGGCGATACGCTCTATCTGCCGGTCGAGAACATCGAGCTGCTGTCGCGGTTCGGCTCGGACGAGGGCAACACGCAGCTCGACAAGCTCGGCGGCGTGGCATGGCAGTCGCGCAAGGCCAAGCTCAAGAAGCGGCTGCGCGAGATGGCGGCTGAGCTGATCAAGATCGCGGCGCTTAGGCAGCTGCGCGAGGCGCCGGCATTGGCACCGCCTCAGGGCGCGTACGACGAGTTCGTCGCGCGGTTCCCGTACGAAGAGACGGAAGATCAAGCCGCGAGCATCGAAGCGGTGCTCGGCGATCTGCAGGCGGGCCGTCCGATGGACCGGCTGGTGTGCGGCGACGTCGGCTTCGGCAAGACGGAGGTGGCGCTGCGTGCGGCGTTCGTCGCGGCCATGAACGGCTTGCAGGTTGCGATCGTGGTGCCGACGACGCTTCTCGCGCGGCAGCATTCGCGCACGGTTCTGGAGCGGTTCAAGAACCTGCCGCTCAAGATCGGCCAGGCTTCGCGGCTCGTGTCCGGGAAAGATCTGACCGAGGTCAAGGACGGGCTCAAGAACGGCACCCTCGATATCGTGGTCGGCACGCACGCGCTGCTCGGCAAGCAGATCGAGTTCCAACGGCTTGGTCTTCTGGTGATCGACGAGGAGCAGCATTTCGGCGTTTCGCACAAGGAACGACTGAAGCAGCTGCGCGAGGACGTGCATGTGCTGACGCTGTCGGCGACGCCCATTCCGCGCACGCTGCAATTGGCGCTGACCGGCGTGCGGGAACTGTCGCTGATCACGACGCCGCCGGTGGATCGTCTTGCCGTGCGCACCTACATCTCTCAGTTCGATCCTGTAATCCTGATCGATGCCCTGAAGCGCGAGCGGGACCGCGGCGGGCAGACCTACTACGTCGCTCCGCGCATCTCCGATCTCGACGATGTGGCGGAATTCCTGCGGGAAGCGGTGCCGCATCTTAAGGTCGCCCGCGCGCACGGGCAGCTTGCGCCGAGCGAGCTGGAAGACGTGATGACGGCGTTCTACGAAGGGCAGTACGACGTGCTGCTGTCGACGGCCATCGTCGAGTCCGGTCTCGACGTGCCGAACGCGAACACGCTGATCGTGCATCGCGCCGACATGTTCGGGCTCGCCGCGCTCTATCAGTTGCGCGGGCGCGTCGGTCGCTCGAAGCGGCGCGCGTATGCCTACTTCACCACGCCGCCGGGGCAGAAGCTCACCGAGGGTGCGGAGAAGCGGCTCAAGGTGCTGCAGTCGCTCGATACGCTTGGCGCGGGTTTCTCGCTTGCGTCCCACGATCTCGACATTCGCGGTGCCGGCAACCTGCTCGGCGAAGAGCAGTCGGGGCACATCCGCGAGGTCGGCTTCGAGCTCTACCAGTCGATGCTGGAAGAGGCGGTCGCGGCCATGAAGGGCGGCGATTTCGGCGATGCCGAAGAGAAGTGGAGCCCGGAGATCGCAATCGGTCTTTCGGTGCTGATCCCCGAGACGTACGTCGCCGATCTGCAACTTCGGCTGGGTCTCTATCGGCGTCTTTCGGCGCTCGAAACGCGGGCCGAGATCGATTCCTTCGCGGCGGAGCTGGTGGACCGGTTCGGCGAGCTGCCGGCGGAAGTCGATCATTTGCTCGACGTCATGGAGATCAAGGGGCTGTGCCGTTCGGCGGGGATCGCAAAGGTCGATGCGGGTCCGAAGGGCGCGGTCATTACATTCCATCGCAATGCGTTCGCTAATGCGCAGGGGCTCGCGCAATTCCTGCAGGGCTCGCGCGGGCTTGCCAAGCTGCAGCCGGATCACAAGCTGATCTTCAAGGGCGATTGGGACCAGCCGCAGGTGCGCTTCAAGGGCGTGCGCAAGCTGGTGTCGGCGCTGGCCGAGATCGCGGCCAAGGGCCAGAAGGCGGCTTGAGGCGGGGCTGTACTTGAATTGTCGATCGTCAGCTTCGCGCCGGAAGCGGACATTTACTGAACGCGAAACGTTTGTGGACTGACATCGACTTTTGGATCAGTCTCGGCCGGCGGATCTACTTCGTCCAAGATCTCCACGTTACGGGGCACTGCACCAAGAGGGCATCCAAGGGGGAGCGCTTAACAGTCGCGAACCGGGAGCAGTGCCATGGCACGGTCAAAGAAGCCCAACATTCTGTTCATTATGGCCGACGATATCGGCTGGTATAATTCCAGTTGCTACAATCTTGGGGTCATGGGCTATCGAACGCCCAACATCGACCGCATCGCGCGTGAAGGCGCGATGTTCACGGACTTCTACGGACAGCAGAGCTGCACTGCCGGCCGCGCCGCCTTCATCACGGGGCAATCGCCGATCCGCACCGGATTGACCAAGGTCGGCATGCCGGGCGCCACGCTGGGTCTGAGTGCCGAGGACCCGTCCATTGGGCAGTTCATGAAGAGCTTCGGCTACGCTACCGGCCAATTCGGGAAGAACCACCTCGGCGACCGCAACGAGCACCTGCCGACCGTTCACGGCTTCGATGAGTTCTTTGGCAACCTCTATCACCTCAATGCTGAAGAGGAGCCCGAATACCCGAACTATCCGAAGGATCCGGCTTTCCGTAAGAAATATGGACCGCGCGGCGTGCTCAAGTGCACGGCCACCAGCAAGGACGACGCGACGGTAGACCAGCAGTTCGGCAAAGTCGGCAAGCAAGTGATCGAGAACACCGGTCCACTCACGCGCAAGCGGATGGAAACGGTGGACGAGGAGTTTCTCGCTGCCGCGCTCGACTTTATCGATCGGAAGACGAAGGAGGGTGCTCCGTGGTTCTGCTACTTCAATCCGACACGCATGCACGTCTTCACGCATCTGAAACCGTCATCGATCGGAAAGACTGGCCTCGGCCTCTATCCTGACGGCATGGTCGAGCTCGACGGTTACGTGGGCCAACTCCTTGAAAAACTCGACGACCTCGGCAGCGCCGACAACACGATTGTCGTCTTCACTACCGACAACGGCGCCGAGGTGATGACTTGGCCGGACGGCGGGTCGACGCCATTCCGCGGCGAGAAGGACACCAATTGGGAAGGCGGCTGGCGCGTGCCTTGCGTCGTACGATGGCCCGGTGTGATAGAGCCTGGCCGTGTCGTCAATGATGTCTGCTCTCTGCAGGACTTCATACCGACGTTCGCGGCAGCAAACGGCGAGCCCGACCTCGTCGAGAAGGTGAAGAAGGGCTACGATATCGATGGCAAGACCTTCAAGGTCCATCTCGATGGCTACAACTTGATGCCATTTCTTTCCGGCAAGGAAGAGAAGTCTCCGCGCGAGGGCTTTATCTACTGGAGCGATGACGGCGACTGCATGGCGATGCGCATGGGACGGTTCAAGATCGTCTTTGCCGAACAGAGGGCCACAGGCATTGATGTTTGGCGCGAACCCTTGTCGCCGATGCGCATTCCCAAGTTTTTCGATCTGCGTGCCGATCCGTTCGAGCGCGGCGAAGAGAGCATCAAGTACAATGACTGGTTCCTCGAACAGAACTTTCTGATGTATGCGGCGCCGCCGCTCCTCATGCAGTGGCTGCAGAGCTTTAAGGAGTTTCCACCGCGCGCTCGTTCCGCGAGCTTCAGCGTCGATCAGGTGGTCGAGAAGCTGATGCCGAAGATGTGACATCACGGCCGCTCTCGCTGGCCATAGCGCGTCGCGTCGCGTAGCGAGAGCGGCCGCCTATCGCTCCGTATGAGGAGCCCCAGGAGCCGAAGTTAACCAGATACGTTTTGGCGCTTTTCTAAAATTCACATTGTGGATACGGTTAGTCTACGGACGGGGGGCTTCTGGAGAAGAAGCCAATGGTTCGGCGGAGTTGTTCGAATTTCCAGGCTTTACGGCGGGAATTTCACCGCGATCAAGCTCGTGCCCCGTCTCCCGGCCTCTCTCATCTCAAATTACATTTGATTGTTGCTCGTGCTGCCTTCAGCGCGAGCACTGCTTCGTTGGTGGATGCTTGTCAGGAGTGACAAATGCAGAAGCGTGGCAAAACGAACGGCAAAAAAACGAATGGCGCCGGCAACAGCTCATTTCCGCTAAACCTCGATCGGAACCATCTGCCCGAGCCGCCCTGGGAATTTCCGAACGCACATATCGAGATGTATGCGACGGAATCGACGCCTGACTTTCCCCCAAACAAGCAGGCACCCAAAGGCTCGCCCAATATCCTGCTCGTTCTGCTCGACGATGTCGGTTTCGGCTGGCCAAGCGTGAACGGTGGACTGGTGCGCATGCCTACGGCCGAAAGGCTTGCCAAGCGCGGCCTGTTCTACAATCAGTTCCATACGACCGCGCTGTGTTCGCCGACGCGCGCGGCGATGCTCACGGGACGTAACCATCATTCCGTCGCCACAGGCGTGATCGCCGAAATGGCGACGGGCTATCCGGGCTATTGCGGCATCATTCCGAAGAGTTGCGCTACCTTCGCCGAATTGCTCAAGCAGTCCGGCTACACCTGCTCCTGGTTCGGCAAGAACCACAACGTGCCCGACAATCAGACCAGCGCCGCCGGTCCGTTCGACAACTGGCCGACAAATCAGGGCTTCGACTATTTCTATGGTTTCATTTCCGGCGAGACCGACCAGTTCTATCCCTCACTGATCCGCAACACCGATCCAGTTCAACCGCCGAAGCGGCCCGAGGAAGGCTATCAGCTCACTCGCGATCTGGCCGACGAGTGCGTCGGATGGATCAGGAAGCAGAAGGCGATCGCACCCGAGCGGCCCTTCATGGCGTACTTTTCCACCGGTGCCGCCCATGCCCCTCATCAGCCGCCGCTCGACTGGCGCGGCAGAAACAAGGGCCGGTTCGACATGGGTTGGGACAAATACCGGGAGATCGTTCACAAGAACCAGATCAAGGCCGGCATCATTCCGAAGGGTAGCAAGCTCACGCCGCGTCCGAAGCAGATTCCTTCCTGGGCCAGCCAACCCAAGGAACACCAAAAGCTGTTTGCGGTGCAGGCGGAGAACTACGCCGATTTCCTCGAACACGCGGACTATGAGGTTGGCCGCGTCGTCGATGCCATCGAGGCCATGGGAGAAGGCGACAACACGCTGATCGTCTACATCATCGGGGACAATGGATCGAGCGCGGAAGGCTCGCTTGTTGGAACGCCCAATGAGATCATGAGCCTCAACGGACGCCAGCCCTCGATGGAGGAGGCGATCGGGTTCATGGACAAATGGGGTATGCCGGGCACCTCGCCGCATTACGCCGTCGGCTGGGCCTTGGCGGGCGATACGCCCTTCCAATGGACGAAGCAGGTGGCCAGCCACTTCGGCGGCACTCGCAACAGCATGATCGTTTCGTGGCCGGATCGGATAAAGGATAAAGGCAAAGTGCGTTCGCAGTTTCACCACTGCATCGATGTGATGCCCACCATCATGGAGGTCGTGGGCATCAAGGAGCCCAAGGAGGTCAACGGCTATATTCAGCGGCCGATCGAGGGCACGAGCTTCGCCTATACGTTCGATGCCAAGAACGCCGACGCACCGACCACGCATACGGTTCAGTATTTCGAGATGCTCGGCAACCGCGCCATCTACAGCAACGGCTGGATCGCGTGTTGCCGGCACGGCCGTCTGCCGTGGGAAACATCAGGCTCGGCAAGTTGGGATAACGACAAGTGGGAACTCTACAATCTCGAAGAGGACTTCACGCAAGCGACCGATCTCGCGAAGAAGGAGCCAGCGAAGCTGCGCGAGCTGCAGGATCTCTTCATGGCCGAGGCCGCGAAATACAACGTGCTGCCGCTTGACGACAGTTTTGCCGAACGCCTCGACGTGACACTCAGGCCCAGCTTCTTCGCCGGCCGCGACGTGATTACCTTTTATCCAGGGATGACGCGCCTTCCTGAAGGCAGCGGACCGAAACTCGTCGGTGTGCCATTCCGGATGAAGGCTCCGATCGAGATCCCGAAGACTGGTGCGGAGGGCGTGATCTTCGCCCTTGGCGGCGATGCAGCCGGCTGGTGTCTTTTTCTATGGGAGGGCAAGCTGCGCTTCCACTACAACTTCTTCGGCATCCGCCGCTACGATGTGGTCTCACCGGAAAAACTCTCGCCTGGCAAACACGTGGTCGAGATCGAATTCACGCCGGACTCAAAGAAGCCCGGCGCGCCGGCTAACATCGTGATGTCGATCGAAGGCAAGAAGGTCGCCAAGGGTCGCATCGATGAACAGGTGCCACAGCGCTGCGGCACCGAATGCATGGACGTCGGGATGGATTCGGTGTCGCCAGTCTGCACCGACTATGAGGACAAAGGTGTCTTCCCATTCACGGGCCGCATTGATTCCGTCACGTTCACATTCGGTTCCAGCAAACAGCCGACTGGCATGGAGCGCCTGAAGCTCGCGACCCGCATGGATTGAAAAGTGCAAGTCTGTGATGTCCGCTTTGGGCCAGAAGCAGAAGCCGGGTGAGTGTTATTGGCAGGCGCACTGGCTCCGCAACCCACCTGGTAAATGTCTGCCGACGTCGCCCTCTTCGGCGGGGCCAGCAGCTGCCGCCAGTGTGCAATGGCGTTGCTACCCAATCAGGAAGGCAAATCGATCATGGTCGACTGGTTGCTCAATCTACCCTTGCCGGGAATGGCGCTGCTTGTTTTTCTCGCGACCTATCTCGTCGCGGGCAGCGTGTATTGGGTCGTGATGAAGTTCGCGGCGACTGAGTGGGCGCGAGCATTCAAGGCAGTGTCGCCTGGGATGTTGTCTCCACTGGGCATTTTGTTCGCACTATTGATTGGCTTCATCGCCGTCGAGGTCTGGAGCAGTTTCGATAAAGCGAAGGCCGCGGTGACCGCTGAGGCGAGCGCCCTTCGTTCCGCTGTCCTGCTGGCCGAAACCTTCCCGCAAGAACAAAAGGCCCGCCTTTATGGTCTGATCAGCCGCCACGTCGAGGTCGCTGTCAATGAAGAGTGGCCGGAGATGGCACAGCAGAGAGCGACGCTGTCGCTTTTGCCCACGGCCTTGATTGGTGCGCTGCACGACACCCTCTCGATGAAAGCAGCCGACGATCGGGAACGAGCCGCACAACCCGAAATGATCAGGGCGCTCCAGTCAGCGCTCGATGCGAGACGTCAGCGCATCGTTATCAGCGAGTCTGCTGTTGGTGAGGTCAAATGGGTAGGGATTTTGCTTCAGGCACTTTGCACGTTGCTCGCCATCGCTATGGTTCACAGCGATAATCGGCGTGCCTGCGCGATATCGTTGACGCTGTTCGCGACGGGCATCGCGCTGTCGGTGCTGCTCATTGCCGCTTACAGCCGTCCCTTTACGGGCGCAAACTCCGTCGGACCGCAGCTGCTAAAACAGGTGATCGCGAGCATTGACCCCCTTCCAGCTGAAGTCCGCTAAGGGCCATTAGTAGACATGCAGTGTTGCAGACGCTCGCTTGCCGCCCGGTCTACTCCTTTCCTAGAGCGGAAAGTGTCGGCAACCACGGTCGTGTGTCCGTAACCTCTAGAGAGAAGACGGACTCTGAGGTTCGGGAGATCATGTTCGACCCACTCGTCTGAGGCGTGTTGGGTGTGGTTCGTTACGCCCCGCAACGACGTTCGCTCTCGCGTAAAGCTATTTGACTTCCAGAAGATACAGCGCCCAGACCCAGGTCGCTTCCACCTCCTGCGAGACTGCCTTGCCGTCGGTGCCGTGGATCAGCCAGGCCGGGCCGCGGCCGCCGATCGACAAGGGCGCGCCGTCGGCGCCGATGGCCAAGATCCAATCGTGTGCGGTTCTCGCCTCGGGCGTCAGCTCGATGTTGTAACCGTCGAGCGCGGTCGCGACGATGGTGGCATCCGCTGCGACGCCGGCCGCGGCCAACGCATCGAGCAACCGCGGTCCTTCGAGTTCGATCTTTCCCGGCCAGCCTTCGACGTTGGTTGAAATCTTGGTTTGCGGCAGAGACGCGAGTGAGGAGCGCGTGAAGACAAAGGCCTTCGTAAAGGTCTTGTCCTTGTGACTTAGGAATGCGTCGCGGAACGGGTCGAGTGCGCCGCGATTTGGATGCGAAATTTCGCCCGCGATCGTCAGGATCGGTGTTTCCGGCTCGGCGGAGGCGCTCGGTGCTCCAGCGATCAGCAGCGTGACAATGGCCGTCGCGATCGAAAGAAATTTCTGCACTCTTGCCTCCTCGGGTCGCCATCTAGCGACGGTAACCCTAGTGGGCCATCGGCATGGCGGCAATTGTGCGTTGCGATTATCCGAACCGGCTTTTGCTTAAGACTAACCGGGTGGCAGATGAGCCTTGGCGTTGTTTTGGATTGCGGGCCGCTCGGGTTGGTCTAGTCTTCAGCCGTTTGATGAGCTTTGCGGGAGGAGCGCTTGCGGAGAGGTTCAATTGGACTAGCTTCATCTCTGCGGTTGGGTATCTGCATGGCAATCGCTGGCATCGCGCTTCTCGCCTTGCCCGGAGGAGCGACTGCCAAATGCTTGTCGCCCAATGATGCTGTCGCCGGCACGCTGCGCAAAGTCACCATTCGGCATCCGGAAAACAGTCAATTGATCACCAATTGGCACATCGTGCCGAGCGAGCCCGTTTGCGTGACGATTGGCGACGTAACCTGGAAAAACCAGCTCGACATCCAAATCGATTTCGCGAAATCCGTCGATCTCGCGAAGATGGACGAGCAGTTGGGTATGCCGATTGGGTTCAAAGGCAAGATCGTCGGCTTTCGCGACGCGCGCGATACCGCAGATATTATCGTGACTGATGCCAAGCCTTATGGGGAACTCGACGATGCCGGAGAGCTCAAGCGCTGAGCGGTCGCGATGGCGTATCACTCCGGCCTTCATCGCATGGCATTGGAAGGGTGAAGCCCCATTCTGGCTGGGGCTGATCGGATGGACGCTGGCGCTGACGATATCGGTCTATGTCGTTGCCATGCTGTGGCTGACGCAATGGTCGCTGCAGGATACGCCCGTGTCTCGCATGATCCAGGGTGTGATCGCAGCCGTGCTGATCGGAGGCGTTGCGATCTGGCAGCTTGTCGGCACATGGCGGGCGAGTGCGCGCACGAAGACGCCGGAGCGCTGGTGGATCAGCCGCTGGATCGCGCGGTCGGTGGCAATCGTCGTTTGTATCGGCGGTCTGTTGATGCTGAGCGGGATCCCTCGGGGCATGTCGTCGCTTTATCTGCAGGCGACGGATCAGGACTGGATCGGCCAGAACGGTTATTCCGTCACGATCGAGGATGAGAACCTTGTCATCTCGGGACATCTGGCTTGGGGCATGCTCGATGCCGTGTCGCGTGAACTCTCTGCCAATCCTGGTATTCAAATGTTCATCTTGAACAGTCCGGGCGGGCATGTCGGCGTCGGGACGCGTCTCTACGATATCATCAAGTCGCGCGGGCTCGATACCTATACGACGGAGCTATGTGCGAGCGCGTGTATCATCCCGTTCCTTGCAGGCAACAACAGGTATCTGCAGAAGGGCGCGAAGTTGGGGTTTCACGCCGTCGGTGGCGAAGCGGGCAATTCGATTTCAGCAGGCACTGAAAAAGTGCTGTCGGTCTATCGGGCGGCGAATGTGCCCGACCCATTTATTGAGCGCATGCTCGCTACGCCAGTCGAAAGCGCCTGGTATCCTAGCCCCAAGGAGCTGACTGCGGCGAACGTCGTCACAGAGCTGGTCAATTGAATGCGGATCTCAGCCCTTCGTGAAACGGTTTCACGATGTGCGGCGCGTAAACGTCCGCTCAGTATCGGCATGAGGAGTTACAATGGGCATCACGCTTGTCGCCATCGCGCCCGACGGGAGCGTCGACACCTCGGTTGAACTCAGCCAACACGCTGCGCCAGTCATCTTAGCGACGCTCGACAACTACAAAGCGCGCGGCAACTTCGCGCCGTGGCTTTGCTATATGACATTCGATGCTGGCATCAATGTTGGAACCTGCGGTTTCACGATGCCGCCGACAGGCGACGTGGTGGAGGTCGCCTACTACACGTTTCCAGAACACGAGGGAAAAGGCTTCGCGCAACAAGCGGCGCAGGCGCTCGTGCGCATCGCTCAGGACGCGAAATCAGGGCTCGTGATCACCGCCCACACGTTGCCGGAGGAAGGGCCTTCTTGTCAGGTTCTTCGCAAAAGCGGCTTCACGCGGACGGCGTCCATCGACCATCCTGAAGACGGGCCTATTTGGGTGTGGACTTTCACAAGATCGTAGCCGCGGTCTTTCGGCGGATCAGCCATGTGAGGCTGCACGCGCACGGGTTCTACCGGCGGAAAGAATCGATCACTCGCTCCACGTCATGGACATCATAGCCGCTCGGCCGCAGAGCGGAGGCGATGCGCACCGATATGCGCACACGATTGACGTCCTCCGGAACAATCCTCTGTGTACTTATAGCTAAGCTCAAATAATTTGAATCGCATTCAACAGGTGATTCTACCTGTCATCAGAGGGGGAGCTGTCATGCGATTCAAACTGACGCTGGCGATTATTGCGAATCTTTTGGCGGCTCCGGCTATCGCTGCCGACAGCCCGGCACGCGGTATCTACGCCGGCGTTTTCGGCGGGGCGAGCTTCAGCAGCGCTACTGATGTCAGCCAGCTCGGCACCGCATTTTTTACTGAGGCCGAGGGAGGTCCGTTAGCCGTCAATGCAACGGGGCGAACCGACAGCGGTGGCGGCGGGTTTGTCGGTGGGCAGGTCGGTTATGAATTGGCGTATCCCTCGGTCGTGCTGCCCGCTTTCGAGATCGAAGGTTTTTATCTCGATACCGGGACCCGGCGCGCGACGCTGCAAAACCCGACGAACCGGCTGCCCGAGCATACGTTCGACACGACCTACCCAATGAATAGCGCCGTTTTTCTGGCGAATATGGTTTTCAGTTTTCCGACGTCCTATCCGGGTGTGACGCCCTATATCGGTGGCGGCATCGGCGGCGCGCGCGTCTCGATCGAGGGCGCGAAATCGCTCCAGACCGATCCTTCGGAGGGCAACCTGAATCACTTTAATTCCAGTACTGATTCAGAGGCGTGGACCTTCGCGGCACAAGTCAAAGCCGGTGTTCGCATCGCTCTTGGCCGCAACGCCTACGTGTTCGGCGAGTATCGCTATCTGTATGTCGGCTCCGTCGATCAGACGTTCGGTCCCACCGTGGATGCCAGCCATGTTCAGACCAGCGCGTGGACGGTCCGCTTCGATGGTACGTCTCACCACTTGGCAACCGCCGGCATCGGGTTTGATTTCTAGTTTGACGCCGTGGATGTGCCGCCGGGATACCGCGTCTCGGCGGCTGCGAAGTGTCACGAGCTGGCGAGGGCAGAACGCTTGACCTTGCCGTTCGGGGTGCGGGGGAGGGCGTCGAGGAAGCGGATCTCACGCGGGCATTTGTAGGCGGCGAGGCGCTCGGCCGCGAAGGCGAGCAGATCGGCGCTGTCCGGTTTCGCACCCGGTTTGAGCACGACGAACGCGCCGACCACATGCACATCGGCGCGCACGGCGACCTCGGCGCAGGCGACTTCCGCAACATCCGGATGGGTCGCGAGCACGGATTCCACTTCCATCGGCGAGACGCGATAGCCGAGGGCTTTCATGACGTCGTTGTTTCGCCCCAGGTGCGCGATGTAGCCCGCTTCATCCATGAGCCCCAAATCCCCGCCGGTGAACCACTCGCCGCGGCACACGTCGATCTGCTCGTCCGGGCGGTTCCAATAACCGAGCATCAAACCCGGATCGGAGCGGTGAACGGCGATGAGGCCTTCGGTATTCGGCGGCAGGGGCGTGTCGCCTCCGTCGGCCGGCAGGATGGCGACGCGTCGGCCAGCCTGCGCCTTGCCGACTGTGCCGGGCTTTCTCGGTACGTGCGGCCCGGTCGAGATGTAGGTCGAGATCTCGCTCATGCCCAAGGCTTCATAGAGCGGCTTGCCGGTGCGGCTCGTCCAATCCTCGAACAGGCCGGGAGGGGGTGCTTCGCCGGCCATAAGGGCGTGACGGAGCGTCGGCATCGCGGCGGGGGCGAGGTCGGCGTATTTGAGGATCTGCCGGAAGAGGCCCGGCACGCCTGCGAACAGCGTGGCTTCGGTGG
The DNA here is from genome assembly GCF_031157355.1 of Hyphomicrobium sp. LHD-15. Lineage (GTDB taxonomy): Bacteria > Pseudomonadota > Alphaproteobacteria > Rhizobiales > Hyphomicrobiaceae > Hyphomicrobium_C. The sequence continues at coordinate 225,557 of NZ_JAVIFT010000003.1, read as the reverse complement.
CGTCGATCAGGCGCGGCCAGAGCGCCGGTTCCTTTTCGCCGGTGAAGATGAGCGCCGTTGCGCCGTTGGCCCAGGGGTCCGTCAGTCCGACGCCGAGCGTGAAGGTCCAGTTGAAGGCACCGGCATGGAGCACGCGATCCGTGGCGCCGATGCCGTACCAGCCCTGATACATCGGGCGGCGGCCGAGGGCTGCGCGCTGGGCGTGCAGCACGCCTTTCGGATTTGCGGTGGTTCCCGATGTGTAGATCAGAAACGCGGGACTTTCGGCGCGGGTCGCGGCGTAGTCGATGCGCGGGCCTTCGCGCATCATGCGGGCCACATCGTCGGGCGAGAGGATGAGCGGCGCTCCGTTGGTGGCAGTGAACGGTAGTGCGCTTGCGCACGCAATCGCTGCCGCGCCGCTGTCTTCGAGCAGGAATAGAGCCTCGCGGTCGGTGAGCTGGCTCGAAGCCGGCAACGCGACGAGGCCCGCCGCGATGGCGCCGAAGAAAAGGATCGCGTAGGCGCTGGTGTTGTCGAGGCGGATCATCACGCGGTCGCCTTCGACGAGGCCCGCTTTGCGCAGCGCGCCAGCCGTGCGCAACACCGCGTCCTCGAGATCGGCGTAGGACCAGACCTCGAGCGGCGGCGCGCCGACTTCGCCGATCACGATCAGCGCAGGCTTGTCCGGCGTCGCGGAGGAGCCTCCCGCCAGGCAATAGCGGGCCATGTTGAAGGGAGGATTTTCGGCGGGCGTAAAGAGCGGCGTCAGCATGTTCTTGTTCTGAGTGGCGGCGTGCTCCACCGCTTTTAGGGTCGGGCCCACCAGGTGTCGAGATTGAAGCCGAACAGCGGGATCTTGCCGGGATGGGCGAGGCGCTTCCAGGAAGCGATCCACTGGGCAGGCGCGTGAAACAGCGGGATCACATACTGGCCCGATAGCAGCACGCGGTCGAGGGCGCGGACGGCCGAGACGAAATCCTCGTTGCCTTCGGCGGCCAGCATCGCGGCGATCATGGCGTCTGCGGCCGGGTTCTGCACACCGGCGTAATTGTAGGAGCCGGGCGACGCGGCGACCTTCGACGACCAGCGGAACAGCTGCTCGTTGCCCGGCGACAGCGACGATGGCCAGGTGAACTGGATCATGTCGAAGTCGTAGTCTTTGAGGCGGGCCTGGTATTGGGCGCTGTCGACCACGCGGATGCGTGCGGCGATGCCGATCTTCTGCAGGTCCGCGGTAAAGGCACCGAGCAGGCGTTCCTGGCTGGTGGTCGCGGCCAGGATTTCGAAGGCGAGCGGCTTGCCGCTCTTGTCGACGAGGCGTCCGCCTTGCAGGGTATAGCCGGCGGCTTCGAGCATCTGATAGGCGCGGCGCGCGTTGGTGCGGTTCTGGGGGGTCCCGTCACTTTCGGGGACGCGATAGGTGCCGTCCAGGATGTCGGGGCGCACGGCATCGGGGAACGGTGCGAGCAGCGTATGTTCGCGCTCGTCGGCGGGCTTGCCGGCCGACGACAGCATCGAGCGCTCGAAATAGCTGGCGCTGCGCTTGTAGAGGCCGTTGAAGAAGCTCTTGTTGACCCATTCGAAGTTGAACAGGAGGATCAGCGCCTCGCGGACGCGCGGATCGGCGAAAACGGCACGGCGGGTGTTGAAGACGAGGCCGGTCATGCCGGCGGGGAGCCCGATCGGCATTTCCTCGCGCACGATGCGCCCATCGTTGGCCGCCGGAAAGTCGTAGCCTTTCGCCCAGAGCGCGGGATCGTCTTCGTTGCGGAGGTCGATGGCACCGGTCTTGAAGGCTTCGAACAGGGTCGATCCCTCGCGATAATAGTCGAAACGGATCTCATCGAAATTGAAGCGTCCGCGGTTGACCGGCAGATCGCGGCCCCAATAGTCGGGGTTGCGCTGATAGGTGATCGAGCGGCCGGGATTGACGGCGCTGATGCGGTAAGGCCCCGAGCCGATCAGGGGGGTGAGCGTGGTCTCGTCGAACTTTTCGAGGCTCATGGCATGGCGCGGCAGGATCGGCATCAGCGCCAGGATCAGCGGCAGCTCGCGATCCTCGGCGTCCTTGAACTGGAAACGCACCTCGTGGTCCGAGAGAGCTTCTGCCTTGGTGACCTTGGCGTAGTAGGTGCGGTAGTTGGGACGGCCCTTGTCGCGCAGAGCTTCGAACGAGAACAGCACGTCGGCGGCGGTGAGCGGCGTGCCGTCGGAAAATTTCGCGCGCGGGTCGAGCCGGAAGGTGACGCTGTCGCGGCTGTCCGGAACGTCGATCGATTGGGCAATCAGGCCGTAAAGCGTGAACGGCTCGTCCTGGCTGCGGGCCATCAGGCTTTCGATGACAAACTCGCGGATGCCCTGGACGGGCTCACCGCGGACGATCATCGGATTGAGGTTGTCGAAGGAGCCGGACGAGCCGAGCGTGATACGCCCGCCCTTGGGGGCATCGGGGTCGACGTAAGGGAAGGCCGTGAACCCTTCGGCAAGCGCGGGGTCACCGTGCATGGCAATCGCGTGTGCCGGCTCGGCCCGGGCGTCGGGGCTTGCCAGCAAGGCTCCGAGGATCGCGGCGAAGGCCAAAAGACTTGCGCAGGTCAGTCTTTGCACGGAGGTCTCCTCGACCGGATCGGACGTTTGGGCCGCGGCGCCGAGCCCTACCACTGCATAGATACCTGATTTGTCATGGTTCTAACGTGTCGAGCTCGTGTGTCCCGGCGTTCTCGTCGCTGTAGAGCCGCTTGGCAAGGTGTTGGATTTGCTGGCGTCGTCAAGCGTCCGTAGCAGCGCGGAAAGGCTGCTCCAAGGCAAGCGGTCGGTGACAGAGCGTTGCGGGTTTGCAACGCTCTGTTGCTACGGTTGTTGAATATGCCCGCTTCGTTTCTATGGCCACGGGATTGCCGTATTCCGGGCTTTACTGCCGGGCCGGATGACGCCGCGAGCGTCAATACGAGCGCGCCCAGGAATTGCCGATTTGAGCGCTGCGAAGTGGGGCTGAGTTGCCGGCTGGGGAACGCTGGGCGGCTCGTGAACTGGCTGAAAACGAAAGGTCGAATTCCTTATGTCACACAGAGATGGCATCGCAACGGGTTTGGGGCGCAGCGTTTTGGCGTGCGGCGCCACACTCGCCCTGATTTTTGGAATCGCTGCAGGTGGTCCGGCGTACGCACAGGACAAGAAAGACGCCGCTCCCGCGGCTAAGGATGCCAAGGGCGGTGCACCGGCTGGCAAGCAGAGCGCCTGGGTCAAGCTTTGCGAGAAGTCGCCGCTCGTGAAGAAGGACAAGGACGGCAAAGAGGTCAAGGAAGAGAAGGATATCTGCCTGACGCACCACGAGCGCCTCGATGGCAACTCGGGCATGGTGCTGGTTTCGGCAGCGATCCGTCAGGTCGAGGGCAGCGAGCATGATCACCTGATGATCATGGTTCCGCTTGGAATGGCCATTCCGCCGGGCATCAAGGCCGCTGTCTACTCGAAGGACCAGTGGGAGAAGGCTGCCAAGAACGAGAAGATCGAAGACAAGGATCTGAAGCCGATCGATCTCAAGTTCTCGCTCTGCCATCCGTCGGGCTGCACGGCTGAAGTCGAGGCGACCAAGGACATCGTCGATCAGATGAAGACGGGCGGCGGTATCATGGTTCTCGCCATGAATGCGCAGGCCCAGCCGATCGGCTTCCCGGTTCCGCTCGACGGCTTCACCGAGGCATTCGCCGGCAAGCCCGTCGACAACGCCGAATACAAGAAGGCCCGCGGCCAGCTGATGGCGCAGATCCGTCAGCGTCAGCAGGAAGCTTACGAGAAGTACAAGGCCGAGCAGATGAAGAACCTGCCGCCGCAGCCGGGTGCCGAAGGCGTTGCAGCTGCCGGCAAGGATGCAAAGAAGCCGGCCGAGAAGAAGTAAGCCGATCTCTTCTTAGAACGTTAGACATGGAAAAGGCCGCCCTTTCGGGCGGCCTTTTTCGTTTGAACGGGGCTCGATCAATCGTCTCCGAGCCGGCGGACGACCTCAGTGCGGTTGGAACACCGCGCGATAGCGGCCGTCCTCATCCTCGACGAAGTATTCGCCCAGTTGTGGATGGCGCAGCGGCTCTCCGCTGGTGTCGGCAAGCAGGTTCTGCTCGGAGACGTAGGCGACGTATTCGGTTTCCGCGTTCTCGGCCAGCAGATGATAATACGGCTGGTCCTTGACCGGACGGATCTCGGCCGGAATCGATTGCCACCAATCCTCGGTGTTGTTGAAGACCGGGTCGATGTCGAACACCACGCCGCGGAACGCATAGACGCGATGGCGCACGACCTGGCCGAGCGCGAATTTCGCCTTCCGGATTGCGGGAGACTTTTTCCCCTTGGCGGGCGTGCGCGTGGCGCGCTTGGTGCGGGGGCGGCGCGGTGTTGTCGTCGATGCGGGTTTGCGCGGCATAGCTTCGTTCCTAGGAATTTACATTCGAAGGGACGGTGCTCCGGATGTCAACGGTTCTGTGTAACATAGTTGATTGGCTATGGTTCCTGGCCGGCGAGCCGGCGTGATCCGCTTCGAATCGACGGGATCCGAAGCGGTCATTGGTTTGTCGTCAGACTTGGGAATTGCGCTGCAGGCGGTCAGGCCGAAGCGACTAAGGTTTAGAACCCGTAGGCAGTCGCGCGCTCCGGGTCCTTCTTGGCGACAAGGCGGGCGAGATCGACGATGACCTTGGCCTGCTTCCAGGTGGCGTCGTCCTGCATCTTGCCGTCGATCATCACGGCGCCGGTGCCGTCCGGCATGGCTTCGAGAATGCGCCTGGCGAAGGCGACTTCCTTCACGTCCGGCGAGAACACGCGCTTGGCGATATCGATCTGGGTCGGATGCAGCGACCAGGCGCCAAGGCAGCCCTGGATGAAGGCGTTGCGGAACTGGGCTTCACAGGCGGCGCCATCGGAGAAATCACCGAACGGTCCGTAGAACGGCTTGAGGCCGTAGGCGAGGCAGGCGTCGACCATCTTGCCGACGGTGTAGTGCCAAAGATCCTGCTGGAAGCGGGCGCGTGCGGCGCCTTCGCCGCCGGCGTCCTCAAGCACGTAGTAATCCGGATGGCCGCCGCCGACGCGGGTCGTCTTCATGCCGCGCGAAGCGGCGAGATCGGCCGGGCCGAGGCTCATGCCGTGCATGCGCGGGGAAGCCGCGGCGATGGCTTCAACATTCTTGACGCCTTCGGCGGTTTCGAGAATGGCGTGGATCAGGATTGGCTTGGTGACGGCGTACTTGGCTTCGAGCTGAGCGAGCAGCTGGTCGAGGTAGTGGATGTCCCACGGGCCTTCGACCTTTGGCAGCATGATTACGTCGACCTTGTTGCCGGCTTCGCGCACGATTTCCGTCACGTCGTCGAGCATCCACGGCGAATTCAGGCAGTTGATGCGCGTCCAGAGGCCGGTCGTGCCGAAATCGTTCTCGCGCGCCATCTGGATGAAGCCCTTGCGTGCGGCTTCCTTGTCGCCCACGGGGATGGCGTCCTCGAGGTTGCCCAGCACGACGTCGACCTGGGAGGCGATATCCTTGATTTTCGAACGGATCTTCTCGTTGTGCGGCGGCACGAAATGGATCATGCGCTCGATGCGGACCGGCAGCGCGCGATAGGGCTCGGGCGCGCCGATGGCTAGGGGCGCAAAGTGCTTCGCAGGCGTACGGACAGCGCTCATCGGGCGGACCTCAAGATTTCGGATCGGATGGGAAGGTTGGCCGCAATCTAGTGGGTGGGCGGCAAGAGTCAACGCGACGGGGCGCGGCATGAAATGCCGCCGTTAAGGGGCCGGATGGCCCCGCGTTTAGCGCCCAACCGGAGGCGTTAGCCAAAAATCAGCGCGCGGAGCCGTTCGGCGGGGTGGCGACCTGATGGGTGCGCCAGTCGACGACCTGTTCGCGCGCCTGATGCAGCGACCGGTAGGGAAGCGGCATTTTGGTCTCGTCGCTTCCGGTGCGGCGCTTGAATTGGACGGTGCGGATCATTTCGCGAATGCGCGGCTGGATCTCGGTGCGCCAGCGGGTGCCGCTAAAGACGCCGTAATGTCCGACGCCCGGCTGGACGTAACCATAGTGTTCGTCGACCGGAATGTTCGGACAGAGGTCGTGGGCGGCTTGTGTCTGGCCGAGGCCACAGATGTCGTCGCGCTCGCCCTCGACGGTCATCAGCGCCGTCTTGCGGATCGCCGAGCAATCGACGCGCTCACCGCGGTGCATCAGCTCACCCTTCGGCAGCAGATGTTCCTGGAACACGGCCTTGACGGTCTCGAGATAGAAATCCGCGGGCAAGTCCATGACCGCGAGGTATTCCTCGTAGAAGGCCTTGTGCTGGTTGACGCTGTCGCAGTCGCCTTTGACGAGGTTCTCGAACAGCTTCATGTGCGCCTGCGTGTGGCGCTCGAGGTTCATGGTCATGAAGCCGGTGAGCTGGATGAACCCCGGATAGACGCGGCGGCCCATACCCGCGTTCGGGAACGGCACGTAGTTGATGACGTTGTTCTCGAACCAGGAGAGCGGCTTCTCCTCGGCAAGCTTGTTGACCTGGGTGGGATTGCGACGCGTATCGATCGGACCGCCCATCAGCGTCATGGAGGCCGGCTGAGCGGGATCATCCTTGGCGGCCATGACCGCAACGGCGGCAAGCGCGGGAACCGCAGGCTGGCACACCGCGATCACGTGGGTGTTGGGACCGAGGAACTGGATGAACTCGATGATGTAGTCGACGAAGTCGTCGAAGCCGAAGTCGCCTTCGTACATGGGGATGTCGCGCGCGTCGGCCCAATCGGTGATGTAGAGATTGTGCTCCTTGATCATCGCATCGACGGTGCCGCGCAGCAGCGTCGCGTAGTGGCCCGACATCGGCGCGATGAGCAGCACTTTCGGATCGTAGCGCTTGCCGACGACGCTCTCGTCGCGATTGAAGTGAAGAAGATTACAGAACGTCTTCTTCAGCACGATCTCTTCCGTCACCGGGACGGTGAGACCGTGGATCTTGGTTTCCTTGATGCCGAACTCTGGCTTGCCGTAACGGCGCGTCATGCCCTCGAAGACTTCGCAGGCCGCGGCGATGTTCTTGGCAAATTCAGTATTGGCAAAGGGATTAAAGGGCGCCTCGACCTGAGCCTTGACCGCGCGGGTCATGAGGCGCACCGGGTGCATCAATGCGTGAGCAAGCTCATAAGAGTAATAGTGCATTCACCTAGCTCTCCCGAAGCCCCGGACATGTGCAATGCAGCAGGGCCATCCCCTGACGTCAAGCTTTCCGTCTTACAATTGTCGCAATTGATGAAAGCGCAGGCAATTATGTGACTAATCTTTAGTCGAGATGCCTCCAGAACCCGGCTTGACCATCAATTGCCTGACAATGCAGCATCGCTGCAATGCACAATACCAGCCTCAAGTTGTTATTTTGTTGTTCTTGCTTTGCTTTCGCCGGTCAGCCTTAATTTTGGTCGTGCTTCGCACCGGAAATCCGGTCTCTGTTCCGGAGAAGCACTTGAGAGGTTCTCGCCAGCAATGGCCATCCTAACCAGCCTGCATCACGTTACCCGCTACGTTTACGACCGCCCCGTCGCACTCGGGCCGCAGATCATAAGGCTCAGGCCGGCCGCGCACTGCCGGGTGCGAATCCCGAGCTATTCGCTGAAGGTCTCGCCGGAAAACCACTTCATCAATTGGCAGCAGGATCCGCACGGCAATTGGCTCGCGCGATACGTGTTTCCCGAAAAGACGACGGAATACAGCGTCACGGTCGATCTTCTGGCCGAAATGGCGATCGTCAATCCGTTCGATTTCTTCGTCGAGGGGTATGCGGAAAGTTTTCCATTTGCCTACGCCGATGCGCTCGAAGCCGACCTTGCGCCTTATCTCGTAACGGAGAAGGCCGGGCCGATGCTGAAGGCGCTGCTGGCCAAGATCCCGCGCAAGGCTGAGCGCACCATCGACTATCTGGTCGAACTCAATTCGCTGATCAATCGCGAAGTCAGCTATCTCATCCGCATGGAGCCCGGCGTGCAGACGCCGGAAGAATCGCTCGCGCTCAAGTCGGGATCGTGCCGCGATTCCGCTTGGCTGCTGGTCCACGTGCTGCGCCACCTCGGCCTCGCGGCGCGCTTCGTTTCCGGCTACCTCATTCAGCTCAAGCCCGACATCAAGTCGCTCGACGGTCCTGCGGGAACGGAGGTCGACTTCACGGATCTTCACGCCTGGACGGAGGTCTATCTGCCGGGAGCGGGCTGGATCGGACTGGATCCGACCTCGGGCCTGTTTTGCGGTGAGGGGCATATTCCGCTTGCCGCCACGCCGCATTATCGCAGTGCTTCGCCGATCAGCGGCAGCGTCGACCCGTCGGAGGTCACGTTCTCGTTCGATATGAAGGTCACGCGCGTCGCCGAGAAGCCGCGCGTGACATTGCCGTTCTCCGAGGAGAGCTGGGAGCAACTCGTCGCGCTCGGCGACAGGGTCGATGTCGATCTCGAAGCCGAGGGCGTCGGTCTCACCATGGGCGGCGAACCCACGTTCGTCTCGATCGACGACTACGAAACCGCGGAATGGAACACCTCGGCGGTCGGACCGACAAAACGCGCGCGTTCCGACGATCTCATTCGCCGGCTCAGAGCGAAGTTCGGGCCGGGCGGATTTCTGCACTACGGGCAAGGCAAGTGGTATCCGGGCGAAAGCCTGCCGCGGTGGACGTTCTCGCTTTACTGGCGCAAGGACGGGAAGCCGATCTGGCGCAACGATGCGCTGGTTGCCCGGGAAGGCTATCGCGCGCCGACCGACGTTGCGGGTGCCAAGGCTTTCTCGGACGGCATTGCCGAGCGCCTCGGCGTCGGGCGCGAATACATTATTCCGGCCTACGAGGATCCGGCCCATTGGATCGTGAGAGAAGCCCAGCTTCCGGTCAACGTCGATCCGCTCGATAGCAAGCTCGACGACAAGGAGGAGCGGGCCCGCATCGCACGCGTCTTCGATCGCGGCCTCGGAACTGCGTCGGGCTTCGTGCTGCCGATCCAGCGCTGGAACTCGCGCGCCGGAATCGGCTGGATGAGCGAGAAGTGGAAGCTTAGGCGCGGACAGCTCTACCTGACGCCGGGCGACAGTCCGCTCGGACTGAGGCTGCCGCTCAACGGTTTGCCGTGGCTGCCGCCACTCGCGGTTCCGCAGGTCGTCGAGGACGATCCGTTCATGGAGCGCGGCGAGCTTCCCGATCCGGACGAGGTCATGCAGGTCTATCGCCGGGTCGGTGACAATCCGTACCGGCAGCCGTTCCCGCTGTCGCAGGATATCGAAGGCGCCTCGGTACGGACCGCGCTCGCGGTCGAGCTCCGCGAGGGCAAGCTCTGCGTGTTCATGCCGCCGCTCGCTGCGCTCGACGACTACCTCGAGCTGTTGACGGTGGTCGAGGCCACGGCCGAGGAGCTTGGCGTGCCGGTGCATATCGAGGGCTATCCGCCGCCGGCCGACTATCGCCTGAACGTCATAAAGGTCACGCCGGATCCGGGTGTCATCGAGGTCAACATCCATCCGGCCGCGACGTGGCGCGAGTGCGTGAACACGACGGAGACCGTCTACCACGAGGCACGGCTCTCGCGGCTCGGCACCGACAAGTTCATGACCGACGGGCGCCATACCGGAACCGGCGGCGGCAACCATGTGGTGGTCGGCGGGGCGACGCCCTGGCAGAGCCCGTTCCTGCGCCGTCCCGACCTGATGAAGAGCCTGGTCGTGTTCTGGCAGCGGCATCCGTCGTTGTCGTATCTGTTCTCGGGACTGTTTATCGGGCCGACGAGCCAGGCGCCGCGTGTCGACGAGGGGCGCCACGAAAGCCTCTACGAGCTCGAGATCGCGCTGGGCATGATTCCCGGTCCGGGCGAGGGGCCGCCGGCCGCGCCGTGGCTGCTGGACCGGCTGCTACGCAACCTGATGGTCGATTCCTCCGGCAATACGCATCGCAGCGAGATCTGTATCGACAAACTCTATTCGCCGGACAGCACTTCGGGACGGCTCGGGCTCGTCGAGTTCCGCTCGTTCGAGATGCCGCCGGATGCGCGCATGAGCCTTGCGCAGCAGCTTCTTCTGCGCGCGCTGATCGCTAAATTCTGGAAGGCGCCCGAGCGCGGAGACCTCGTGCGCTGGGGCACGGCGCTGCACGACCGCTTCATGCTCGAGCATTATGTGTGGGCCGATTTTCTCGATGTGCTCGACGTGCTCAGGCGGGCAGGCTACGCTTTCAAGACAGAATGGTTCGAAGCGCAGCGGGAGTTCCGCTTTCCCTACTACGGGGCCGTGGAGCACGGTGGCGTGAAGCTCGAAGTGCGCCAGGCGCTCGAACCGTGGCATGTGATGGGCGAGGAAGGCTCGGCGGGGGGCACGGTGCGCTACGTGGATTCCTCTGTGGAACGGCTTCAGGTGAAAGCTGACGGCTTCAATCCGCGCCGGCATATTCTCGCTTGCAACGGGCGGCGCGTGCCGCTTGCCTCCACCGGGCGTTCGGGAGAGTTCGTGGCAGGTATTCGCTACAAGGCATGGTATCCCGCCTCGGGGCTGCATCCGACGATACCGGTGCATGCGCCGCTGACGTTCGACGTACTCGATACGTGGAGCCATCGCTCGCTCGGTGGATGCGTTTACAGCGTCGCGCATCCGGGCGGGCGCAGCTACGACACGTTCCCGGTCAACACCTACGAGGCCGAGGCGCGCCGGCTGGCGCGATTCCAGGACCATGGCCACACGCCGGGCCTGATGACGGTTCCGCCGCTCGAACGCAACGACGAGTATCCTTGCACGCTCGATCTCAGGCGGCCGCCAGCATGACGCACGGATTTGCGATGCCGTCGTGCCTGCTTCGGCCTTCCGAGGCTGGGGCTCCGTGTGATGTGCCGTGACGTTTGAGGCTGCGAAGATGTCGGAAGCTGGGGCGAGCGAGGCGTTGATCGCCGGCTATCGGCCACTGCCCGGCGTCTATGACGAGATGGTCGATGCGGCGGGGCGGGTGCGTCCGCATTGGACCGCGTTCGTCGACCGGCTTGCCGCGGAAGGGCAAGCGTCTCTTGCTCAGCGTTTCAACGCCGCCGACCGCTATCTCAAGGATTCCGGCGTTTACTATCGCGTCTACGACGATCCGACGGCCGGAGAGCGGCAATGGCCGCTGAGCCATGTACCGCTTCTGATTTCGCCGCAGGATTGGGCGGCAATCGAAGCGGGCGTGATCCAGCGCGCCAAGCTCATCGAAGCGGTGTTGAAAGACGTCTACAGCGGCGGGCGGCAGCTTTCGGCGCTGGGGCTTCCGGCGTCGCTGATTGCGGGCAGCCCCGACTTTCTCCGGCCGCTGGTGCAGACCGACCAGCCGTCGCCGCGCCAGCTGCATCTCTATGCGGTCGACATCGGCCGCAGCCCGAACGGGCAATGGTGGGTTCTGCGCGATCGCACGCAGGCGCCTTCGGGGGCGGGCTTCGCGCTCGAAAACCGGATCGCGCTGTCGCGGGCGATGGCGGACGTGTTTCGCGGGTTCGATGTCGAGCGGTTGGCGCCGTTCTTCGACGCGCTCAGGGTAGAGCTCGCAAGCCACCGGGAAACGGATGACGCGGGCGTGTGCCTGCTGACCCCAGGCCCGCTCAACGAAACGTATTTCGAGCACGCCTATCTTGCGCGTTATCTCGGCTTGCGGCTCGTGGAAGGCATCGATCTTCTGGTGCTCGGCGGATCCGTGTACCTGAGGACAGTCGGCGGATTGCGCAAGGTGAGGGTTCTGCTGCGGCGCATAGATGGCGACTTTGCCGATCCGCTGGAGCTCAACGGGCGTTCGCGGCTCGGCATTCCGGGTCTCGTGCAGGCCGCGCTTCGCGGCAATGTCACGCTCGCCAATGGCCTCGGATCGGGACTTGCGGAAGCGCGCGCGCTGCTCGGGTTTCTGCCGACGCTCGCCGAGCCGCTGATCAACGAGCGGTTGACGCTGCCGAACGTCGCGACGTGGTGGTGCGGCCAGCCTGCCGCGCGCGAGGCCGTGCTCGAATCCCTCGGTCAACGTGTCATTGCGCCCGCCTATTCACGCGTCGCCGGCGGTATTCCGCAGGGCGGGCCGTGGGTGATGCCGGATCTCGACGGGTCGCAGCGTGAGACGCTGCGGGCTGCCATCGAGCGCCGCGGCGTCGACTTCGTCGGGCAGGAGATGCTGAAGCTCTCGACGATGCCGGTGTGGGTCGATGGCCGGCTCGAACCGCAGCCGTTCACCTTCCGCGTGTTCGTGGCGGCGACGGCAGACGGCTACAAGGTGATGCCGGGCGGGTTTGCTTTGGTTGGGCCTCACGATCTCGGCGCCGTCTCGATGCAGCGCGGCGCGCGATCGGCGGACGTGTGGGTGCTTTCGGACGGCCCGGTGCAGCAGACGACGCTGATCCCTTCGGAAACGCAGATCGTCGTGCGGCGCGCGGCGGGCGTGCTGCCGAGCCGGGCCGCTGACAATCTGTTCTGGCTTGCCCGCTACATCGAACGCGCGGAAGAAACGCTGCGGCTGGTTCGTGCGCTTGCCGTGCGGGTTTCGGCCGAGCGCAGCGAGGGATTGCCTGGTGTCGGGGGGATCGCGGAACTTCTAGTGCGCTGGGGGGCGGCGCCGACCGACCCGCACGCCAATCCCGCGCTGATCGGTTTGACGGCGCTGGCTCGTTCTCAATTCGACGGCGCAGTGCCGGCGTTGGTTGCGGCGGCGCGGCGGGCGGCGTCGGTGACGCGGGACCGCTTTCCGGCCGATGCATGGCGCGCGCTTGAAGATCTCAACGCCTTCCTGCTTTCGCCCGAGACGCGCGAGATCGCCGAGGTCGCGGTTCTCGAAAAAGCGAGTACCGCGATCCGCCTGATCGCGGCGGTTACAGGCTTTCAGCTCGAGACTATGAACCGGCAGGCAGGCTGGCGGTTCGTGAAGCTCGGGCTCCGGATCGAGCGGGCACTCGCGACCTGCCGCTTCGCGCGCCAGTTCGCGCGGGCGCAAGGTGGGTCGCGCGACGAACTCGATTTGCTGCTCGAACTCAACGATTGCCATATCACTTATCGTTCACGCTATCCGCTTGGCGCCGCGTTCGCGCCGGTCATGGATCTCGTGCTGCTCGACGAGAGCAACCCGCGCTCGCTCCTGTTCCAGCTTTCGCGCCTCAAGGGGCACGTGCTGGCGCTGCCGCTGTTGCCGCCCACCAACCGGCCGTCGCCGGCACTCGCGGTGGCCGACCGGTTGCACGCGATCGTGTCCGTTCTCGATCCGGTGAAAATCCGGCACGACGATATTCTCGGCATCGAGAACGGCCTCATGCAGCTCTCGGACGAAATCTCGATGTCGTATTTCCGCGTGCGCGATCCCTTCGCGACGGAGGGCGAGGCGTCGTGATCTATGACATTCGCCAGACGACTTCGTATGCCTATGGCTCGTTCGTGCCGTTCGCCGCGCACGTTTTGAGGCTGATGCCGCTTTCGAATGCCGGTCTCGACGTTCTCGAATGCGACATGATCATCGATCCCAAGCCCAGCGAGTACGCGGTAACACGGGATTTCTTCGGCAACGCTACGACCCACGTCACGCTCAAGGCGCCGCATAACCGTCTCGTGGTGGAAAGCCGGTCGGTCGTGCAACTCGCCGTCGGACCGCTGATCGATCCCTTGACGACGCCGCCGTGGGAAGCGGTGCGCGGTGCCGCGCATGCAACGCCGAGCCTCGCGCCGCGATCGCCGGCGCATCAGATTTTCGCTTCGAAGCACGTTCCGATCGATGCAGCGTTTCTCGACTACGCCGCGCCGCTGTTTGCCCCGGGTCGGCCGATCCTCGCGGCGGCGATCGATCTCATGACGCAGATCCACACAGATTTTCGCTACGATCCGGCCGCGACCGACGTGATGACGCCGGCACGCGACGCGTTCGCGTTCCGGCGCGGCGTGTGCCAGGACTTCGCCCATATTATGATCGGCTGTCTCAGATCGCTCGGTCTCGCGGCTGCTTATGTCAGCGGCTATCTGCGGACGCATCCGTTGCCGGGCATGCCGCGGCTCGAAGGCGCGGACGCAATGCATGCGTGGGTGTCTGTCTGGTGCGGCGAGCGCGCGGGGTGGCAGGATCTCGATCCGACCAACGCGATCCGCGCCGGCGGCGGGGATCATGTTCCGCTCGCTTTCGGACGGGACTATTCCGACGTCTCGCCGATCGATGGCGTGATCTTCGATTCCGGTCGCCATTCGGTTTCAGTGGCGGTCGACGTCACCGAACGGGCAGAGGCGTAGTACGCCGCACGCCCTCCGGTCGATCGCGCGTGTCCTATTGGAGGACGGGGATTGCGGCCGGGCCCGTATCGCGGACCGGCAACGTTACTAGCAAGGCGGTTCCGGCCGGTTGCAGCGGTTCGATGACGAGCGTGCCGGATTGGGCGCGGACCCGCTCGCGCATCCCGGATAGGCCGAAGCCGATGGCTGCGCTTTCGGAGATGCCCACGCCGTCGTCGGCGATGCGTAGCCGGATACCGGGTCCAGACGGTGCTTCCTGGACGGCAAGGGCGATCGATACCAGCTTGGGCTTGCCGTGGCGCATGGCGTTGGTCAGTCCCTCTTGGACGCAGCGGTAGAGCGTGAGGTCGATGTCCTCGCCATAGCTTGCGGCGAGCCCCTGGAATTCGTGCGCAAAGCGCGTTCCCGAGTGGCGACGCTCGAAGGTCAGGATCAACTCTTCGAGCAGCTGGGACAGCGTCACGCGGCCGAGTGCGACGGGCCGCAGGCGGTTCAGAAGCGATCGGGTGAGACTTTTCAGGCGATCCGAGACGTGAGCGATCTCGGTGACGCAGGACAGGATGGCCGAGGACTGCGGCTCGGGCAGATTGCGGGCGTGACGCTCGATGGAGCCGGTTCCGGCGGTGATGCCGAACAGGCAGGGGCCGAACTCGTCGTGGAGATCGCGGGAGATCTGGCGGCGCTCGTCCTCCTGGACGGCGATGAGCTGGCGATAGAGGCGGCTATTCTCGGCGTTGGCGTTGTCGAGAGCTTCGGCGAGCGTGTTGAACGAGCCGACGATCGCAGCCAGCTCGCGGACTTTCGGCTGCGGCTCGATGCGGAGGCCGTAATGACCGTCCTCAAGTTCGCGCATGCCGTCAGCCAAGGTGACGAGCGGATCGAGGACGAAGCCGAGTACAAAATAGAGTCCCGTCATCATCAGCGCCGTGCCGCCGAGCCACAGGATCGACATCAGCTCGAGAAGCTCCCAGGCCTCCGCGATCTCGTCGTCCGGCTCGCCCTGAATGAGTACGGTGCCGAGGCGTTTTCCTTCGGCGGTGATGGGCACGCTTTGGACTTCGCTCGCGGGCTTTGCGAGATCAATGAACCATTGCGGGGCTGCCTCGCGCTCACCGCGCGCGGCGACTGTTCTTCCGTTCTGGGCTTCCGCCAGCGGCTTGTCGTTGGCATCGAGCACGCGGATGGTGACATGGCGCACCTGTGCCATCTCGTGGGCGAGGCGCCAGGAGAAGGGCGCGAGGTCGGCCGGTGCGTCGATCTCGCGGGCTTGCGCCGCAATGTGATGGCGCCACAGCTCGACGTTCGATTGCGTTTCGATGGCGGCGCGGTTGCGGGCGTCCAGGACGGCGAGGACGCCGCCGATGAGGCCCGTGAACATCGTCAGCAGCGTAATTGCGATCAGGATCTGCCAGCGGAACGGACACGCGTACCAGCCGTTCGATATGTTTTCGAAGAGGGCCTGGGCGCGGTTGCCGGTGCGGGCAGCGGCGGGGGGCTCCGATTGGCTCGGGGTATTGGGCATTCCGGGGTCCGGACAGGAGGGCCGCGGGTGGTGCCGCGGCGGCTGTGATCGAGAGCGCTAGAGACACCATAGGTGCGGCGCCTCGTCGTATCACAACTATGTTATATAGTTTCCTCGCGAGAGGCGACCTCGGAAGCGCCGTGGCGGGCTCTCACGTGCCAAGGAGAACGGACGCCGGGATCGGCCGGGATTTGACGTCGCGCAGCACAAAGCTCGAGCGGAGCCGGGTGACGCCAGGCAGCCGCGACAGCTCTTGCTTGTGGATGCGCTCGAAATCGGAAAGGTCCCGTGCGTGGACCGTCAGCAGGTAGTCGTCTTCGCCCGACATCATCTGGCAGCGGATCACGGATGGCGCGGCAAGGACGGCTGTCTCGAAGCTTTCGAGTTGCTGCTCGCTCTGGTTTTGCAGGCTGATGAAGACATGGACGGTGATTTCCAGGCCCATCGCCTTGCGGTCGATACGGGCCTGGTAGCCTTGGATGATGCCGCCCTGTTCGAGGGCGCGAATGCGGCGGGCGATGGCGGTCGGCGAGAGCGGAATGCGCTCGGAAAGCTGGACCTGGCTCAACCTGCCATCTTCGAGAAGAGCTGCGACAATGGCGCGATCGAGCGCGTCGAGGTTCTGAGGCATTTGATTTCTGCGAAAAACTTATGATCTGCGCAGATTATCTGCGCTAATCGGCTCCCGTTCAACGAAATTTGCGGAGTTCTGATGTCGGATGTTTGGTAAACTTCTATCTGTCATTTGAATTGCGCCGCCCCAAGGAGGCTTTCATGCGCATCGGTGTGCCGACTGAGATCAAAAGCAACGAGTTCCGCGTCGGATTGGTGCCGGGATCGGTGCGGGAACTCTCCGCGCGGGGGCACGAGGTGTTCATTCAGTCCGGCGCCGGTGGCGGTATCTTCGCCGATGATGCCACCTACGAGCGAGCAGGCGCCAAGATCCTGCCGACCGCCGAAGCGGTGTTCGACATGGCTGAGATGATCGTCAAGGTGAAGGAGCCGCAGGCGGTCGAGTACCAGCGTCTCAAGCCGCACCAGATCCTGTTCACCTATTTGCATCTGGCTCCGGATCCGGAGCAGGCACGCGGGCTGCTCGCCTCCGGCGCGACGGCGATCGCCTATGAAACAGTGACCGACGCCTCGGGTGCGCTGCCGCTGCTGGCGCCGATGAGCGAGGTAGCGGGTCGTCTCTCGATCGAGGCTGCTGCGATTGCCTTGCGCCGCCCGACCGGCGGGCGTGGTGTTCTCATGGGCGGCGTGCCTGGCGTGCGTCCGGCCAAGGTCGTCGTACTCGGCGGCGGCGTCGTGGGCACGCACGCGGCACGTATGGCGGCAGGGCTTGGTGCAGACGTCACCATTATCGACAAGTCGCTGCCGCGCCTGCGCCAGCTCGATGAGCTGTTCGAGGGCCGCGTGCAGACGTTGGCGTCGACGATGCATGCGATCGAAGAAGCGGTGCTGGATGCGGACGTCGTGGTCGGAGCGGTGCTCGTTGCGGGCGCGAGTGCGCCGAAGCTCGTTTCGCGAGCGATGCTGAAGTCGATGAAGCGCGGCGCGGTGCTGGTCGATGTTTCGATCGACCAGGGCGGTTGCTTCGAGACCTCGCGGCCGACGACGCACGCCAATCCGACGTTCGAGGTGGATGGCATCATCCACTACTGCGTCGCGAACATGCCGGGCGCAGTGCCGGTCACCTCGGCGCAGGCCCTCAACAATGCGACGCTGCCGTTCGTCCTCAAGCTCGCCGACAAGGGCCTCGCGGCATTCGATCGCGATCCGCATCTGGCGGCCGGGCTCAACGTCAAGGGCGGGCGGATCATGCATCAGGCGGTGGCGGCTTCGCTGGGCTTCGATCGCCTGGACGACGCCAAGGCGCGGCCGGTCGCGGCGGCTTAAGGTGGCCTTAAGGTAGGAAGGCGAGAAACCACTCAATTCGGGCGCGTCCTCCCCCCGTGAACACCCACGCGCCCGCCTCCCGGAGTGCCTGTGATCGGCTCACCGATCCCGACATCCAAGCGGCACTCCCAGCCGGCCCGTCCCCCGCGGGCCGGCTTTTTTCTTTGGTGCTCCGGCATTTGAGATGTGCCTTGCGGCTCTCACAATTGCCAACCAGTATCGCGCCGCGCTGGAATGGGGGGAACGATGCAGGATCTGGCACCGGTGGCCGAGATGGATCTTTCGCAGGCCGAGCAACAGCTCGTGCAAGCGATCCTGAAGGGGCGGCGCGCCGAGATGGGCGGACAGACCGTTCGTGCGTCCGTGCTGCGCGCGCTCGCAACCGAAAGCCGGTCCGACTGGGTGGTGCCGTTCGCGGGCCTTACCATCCACGATGCGACGATCGAAGGATCGCTCGATCTCGAAGGCTCCACCGTCGACAAGCCGATCGTGTTCCTACGCTGCCGCTTCACGCCGGCTGCGGGAGAGCGTTCGGCGCTGAGCCTGCGCGACGCGCGTCTGAAGCGCATCGCGCTCTACGAATGCACCGTCAACGGCGCGATCAAGGCGGACCGGTGCTTCATCGAAAGCGCGTTCTTTCTCACGACCTCGACCGTCACCGGGCTCGTGCGGTTGCGCGGCGCCTCGATCGGTGAAGCGCTGGCGATGGATGCTTCGACGATCAGCAACGGCTCGGATACGGCGATCCTGGCGGATGGACTCAAGCTTGGAGGCCCGTGGATTCTGCGGGCGGCAAAAGTTTCGGGCGAAACGCGGTTCGCCGGCGCGCGGATCGGTGGCGGCCTGCTTTGGGAGGAGGCGGAGCTCGGCTCGCCTACGGTCGCAATCAACGGCGATGGGGCGATGGGCGAGGGCGCCTGGATTTTGCGCCGGGCCAAGATCAGAGGCGCGGTGCGCGTGCGCGGCCTCGCGATCAAGGCCATCGATGCGCAGAACATCGCGATCACGGCGCCAGGCGAAGCATTGAACGCGCGGGGCGCGGACATCGGCAGCGACGTCATTCTCGACGGGGCGCGGATCGTCGGCGGCGTTCTGCTCGGGCGCACGCGGATCGGCGGAGAGCTTTCCGTTCGCGGCGCGGAGATCTCCGGCTCGGGCACCGACTGGGCGCTGGCGGGCGCGGGGCTGATCGTCGATCAGGGCGTCAACCTCGCCGGCGCGACGCTTACGGGCGGTGTGTCGCTAGCAGGCGCGCGCATCAGCCAGGGCATTCACGCCAACGACGTGACCATTGATGGTCCCGGACGGGCCATCGAGGCGGATGTGCTGCATCTCGGCGGCAACTGGATCATGCGGAACGGCAAGATCAAGGGCAGCATTCGCTTCGCGGGCGCGCAGATCGAAGGGCAGATCGGATTCACGGCGAGCCAGATCGAAGGGGGCGGCGATCTCGCGATCCGCGCTGACGGCGCGCAGATCCAGGGCGGGTGGTTCATGGGACGGGCGCAGATCCGCGGTCTCGTGCGGCTGCCTGCGGCGCGCGTCGGTAACGAGCTGCGGCTGCGCGATACGAAGATTTTCGTTACAAGCGGGCCGGCTTTGTTCGCCAACGGCGTGCGCATCGCACGCGAACTCGTGCTCGACGGCGGTTTCCAGGCGACGGGCGCGATCGCGCTCGATCACGCGCAAGTGGACGGAACGATCGATTTCAGCGGCAGCCAGATTGTCTCGGCCAAGCTTGCACGGGGCGATGCGCCCCACGCCAGCAACTACGATCCGGTGCTCGATCAGCGCTACGACGAGCTTGCAATCAGCCTTGTCGATGCGCGCGCCGACCGGCTCGTCATGCCGCATGCGGCCGCTGACCGGCCGCGTGGCATCATCGATCTCTCGCGGGCACACGTGGGCAGCTACGAGGATGCGGCCCAGGCGTGGCCGCCGCCGGCGCGTGGCAAAGGCTCCGAGAAGCGAGGGCGCACTTCTGACGGCCGCGACATCGATCATCTCGTGCTCGACGGCTTCCGTTACGAGCATTTGGAGCATCCCGCCGGGCAACCGGGCGACGACGATCCGAAGGCCAAGGGCGAGCGCAACGCCGCGCTGATGCGTTCGCGCTGGCTCGAAGGGCAAAGCGCAACCGACCTCGATCGCCATTTCAAGCCGCAGGCGTGGATGCAACTTTCGCGGCGGCTCGCGGCGCAAGGCTATCAGGACGAGGCGCGCGAGATCGCCATCGCGCGCCGCCGCCGCCAACGCCGCAGTGTTTCGGTCGGGCGGCTTCAGCGGCTCCAGAATTGGTGTCTCGACGTGTTCGCGCTTTACGGATTCAACCCGTGGCGCACGGTGATCTGGATGGCTGTGTTCGTACTGACGTTCGGCGCGATCTGGTCGTTTGCGGCACAGGGGTGCAGCCAGCGCGACTGCAAGGACGAGCAGGTGTTCGTCATGGCGCTCAAGGGCAACTTCGGCCAGAACGACGCGAAGTCCGAGGCCAACTATCCGCCGTTTGCACCGCTTGCCTATTCGTTTGATCTATTTGTGCCGTTCGTCGATTTCGGCTTCGAGGGGCATTGGCGGCCGCGGCTTGGCTATAAGCCGCTGGTGGAAATCCCGGCGCCGGAGTGGCTCGCCACAGGGGACGGCAACGGAGGACCGCGTCTCACGATAACGGCGGGCGTTCTGCTTTACATGCTCTCGGTGCTGGAAATGATCCTGGGTCTGGTGCTGACCTCGCTCGCCATCACGGGCTTCACCGGCATGCTCAACACGGAGGAAGATCCGCGATAGCGCACACAACGTGCCGTGCTCGCTTGTGCGCCTCTGCGATGCTTGTGGCGTCTTCTCAAATGACGGCAGCACGAATTCGCATAATCAAAGGCGTGCGGGGCTGCATAGATTTGCATCTCATCTTCGTTAGGGAATGTATCCCGATGTGATTTCCTTTTCTTCCCGATCCGCGACATGGCGAAGCGGCAGCGGGAATAGAAGGAGGAAATAAAACATGCAACGCAGCTCAATTGCGGCTGCCTTGCTGGGAACGGTTTTGCTATCGGCCCCGGCATTGGCGAACGACGAAGTTCAGAAGCTATCGGACGACCCCAACAACTGGGCGCAGCAGAACGGCGACTATGCGCTCACTCGCTATTCGAAACTCGACCAGATCAACACCTCGAACGTGAAGGATCTCAAGGTTGCGTGGACGTTCTCTACGGGCGTTCTGCGCGGACATGAGGGCTCTCCACTGGTGGTCGGCAGCACGCTCTATCTGCACGCTCCGTTCCCGAACACGGTGTTCGCCCTCAATCTCGATGACGAGCAGAAGATCATCTGGAAGTACGAGCCCAAGCAGGATCCGTCCGTCATTGCCATCATGTGCTGCGACACCGTCAATCGCGGTGTGGCCTATGCGGATGGAAAGATCTTCCTCTATCAGGCCGATACGGCGCTGGTCGCGCTCGATGCGAAGACCGGCAAGGAAGTCTGGAAGGTCGTCAACGGCGACACCAAGCGCGGCGAAACCGCGACCAGTGCACCGGTTGTCGCGAAAGACAAGGTGATCGTCGGCATTTCGGGCGCCGAGTTCGGCGTGCAGGGCTACATCACCGCCTATAACATCAAGGACGGCAAGCGGGCGTGGCGCGGCTATTCGGTCGGACCCGACGATCAGATCCTGTTCGATCCGGAAAAGACCACGTCGCTTGGAAAGCCGGTCGGCAAGGACAGCTCGATCAAGACCTGGACCGGCGATCAGTGGAAGATCGGCGGCGGCACGACCTGGGGCTGGTACTCCTTCGATCCCAAGCTCAACCTGATCTATTACGGCACCGGCAACCCTTCGACGTGGAACCCGGCCCAGCGGGCGGGACCCGACGGCAAGGCCATCGACCAGAAATGGTCGCTCTCGATCATCGCGCGTGACGTGGATACGGGCGTGGCGGCGTGGTCTTATCAGCTGACGCCGTTCGACGAGTGGGACTATGACGGCATCAACGAGTCGATCCTTGTCGACGACGTCGACATCAAGGGATCGAAGCACAACGTGCTCGTGCATTTCGATCGCAACGGCTTCGCCTATACCCTCGATCGCAAGACCGGCATTCCGCTCGTTGCGGAGAAGTACGATCCGGCGGTCAACTGGTCGACGGGTGTCGATCTCGATCCGAAGAGTGCGACCTACGGGCGTCCGAAGGTGGTCGCGAAATATTCGACCTTCCTCAACGGCGCGGACGTGAACACGAAGGGCGTCGTTCCGGCGGCGCTCGGTACCAAGGATCAGCAGCCGGCCGCCTACTCGCCGCTGACAAAGCTGTTCTACGTGCCGACCAATCACGTCGCGATGGACTACGAGCCGTTCAAGGTTTCGTACACGCCGGGTCAGCCGTACGTGGGCGCGACGCTCTCGATGTTCCCGCCTGAAGGCGACAGCCATCTCGGCAACTTCATCGCCTGGGATCATGCGACGGGCAAGATCGTCTGGTCGAACAATGAGCCGTTCTCGGTGTGGTCGGGTGCACTCACGACTGCCGGCGGGCTAGCCTTCTACGGCACGCTCGAAGGCTACATCAAGGCCGTGGACCAGAAGGATGGCAAGGAGCTGTTCCGCTTCAAGACGCCCTCCGGGATCATCGGCAACGTGTTCACCTATGCGCACAAGGGCAAGCAGTTCGTCGGCGTCTATTCGGGCATCGGCGGCTGGGCGGGCATCGGCCTTGCGGCCGGTCTCGACAAGCCGACGGACGGCCTCGGTGCTGTCGGCGGCTACTCCGGCCTCAAGCAGTTCACCGCGCTTGGTGGCTCTCTGACTGTTTTCTCGCTGCCATAAAAACTGGCCTCGCATCGCGCGGCGGACGTCCGTCCGTGCGATGCGAGGCCGGCGCTTCCTCCGAAGTTCTGGTTGCGAGCCACTGGGCCGGCATGGATCACGCTCCATGCCGGTCCTTTTTATTTCGGTCTTGTGCGATGTTTTGCGGTTGAGACGGGCTCAGTGGCCAGCGAGCTTCGAGGCCATCACCGAGATTGTGCGCTGGTAGACCTCGGCTCGGTTCCAGTCCTTGATGACGGCGTAGTTCGCGGTGCCAGGATGCCAGGGTTGCCCGGCCTGCCAGCCGTGCCCCTTCAGGAAGTTTGCGGTGGAGGCGAGGATGTCCGGCACGCTGTGGATCAAATCCTTTTTGCCGTCGCCGTCGAAATCCACTGCGTATTTGACGTAGGGTGTCGGCAGGAATTGGGTCTGGCCGATTTCGCCGGCCCAGCCGCCGCGCAGCTCGTCGGGCGACATGTGCGCGTTGTCGATGATGCGCAGGGCGTCGAGCAACTGGCCGGTGAAGAACGGCGAGCGGCGGCAATCGTAAGCCAGCGTTGCGAGTGAGCGAAGGATCGAGAACTTGCCGCTGGTATCGGCGCCGAAGTTGGTTTCGAGGCCCCAGATGGCGACGACGATTTCGCGCGGCACGCCAAACTGCTTTTCGACCCGGTCGAACGTGGCGCGATGGGTCTTGAGACGGGCGCGTGCGCGACCGATGAGGGCGGTGCCGACGCGGCGGGCGTAGAACTGCTCGAACGACAGCTTGAAGGATTTCTGGTTGCGGTCGAGGCGGATGATGCGCGGATCATAGGAGACGCCAGCGAGACCGGCGGAGATGGAGGACGCCGAGATGCCCTGTGCGGCCGCCTGCTTCTTGAAGCTTGCGAGCCACGAGCCGAAGCCGCCCGGGCCGTTACCGCAGGTGGCGGCGTGGGCAGGGGCAGCGGCTGCGAGTAGAAGCGCAAGCGGTGCAACGAAGAAGGCTGCGGTCTTGTGGGTCATGGTTTGGCGTCCTCACGTTTTGGGCGGGACGTTAGCGGGATGAGGCGGATTGGGAAAGCCGCCTCGGCGCGGCACTTTTTCCCGTCCATTGTCATCCTCGGGCTTGTCCCGAGGATCCATGGTCCGTGGGTTTGCGGCTCTTTTTTCTACGGAGCCTTCCCGTGCTGAGATTTGGTTCCTAGGCACAAGGCCTAGGATGACAGGGGAGGAGAGCAAATCGGCGCTGACGCGGGTTGCTCACGCCGTGGCGATGAGGTCTTGCAGACGGCGGCGCTGTTGGCCGAGGCCGTCGAAATTCGTGGGATCGAGCCAGCCTTCGTAGGCGCGCTTCAGCTTGGGCCACTCGCTGTCGATGATCGCATACCATGCGGTGTCGCGGCTCTCGCCCTTGGTGATCATGTGCTGACGGAAGAGTCCTTCGGGCTTAAACCCAAACCGCTCCGCTGCCCGCTTCGAGGCGTCGTTGCGGTTATTGCACTTCCATTCCCAGCGGCGATAGCCGAGGTCGTCAAAGGCGTGGCGCAGGAACAGGTAGTGGGCTTCCGTTGCGGCCGGCTTGCGGGCGATGGCCGGACCCCAAAGGATGTGGCCGATCTCGATGCAGCCATGAGCCGGCTCGATGCGCAGAAAAGTCTGCCGGCCGGATGCCTTGCCCGACGCCTTGTCGACGACGGCGAAATAGAGCGGATCTTCGCTCGCCTCAACCTTTTCGAGCCAAGCCTGGAATTCCGCCCGGCTCGTGGGCGGCTCCTCGCGCAGGTAGCGAAAGCGGTCGGCCGCGTCGGGCGTCGTCGAGATCTCGAACAGATCATCGCCGTGGCGCGCGGCATCGATCGGCTCCAGCCGCACGAAACGGCCTTCGAGCGTCGAGCGGGCCGGGCGCGGTCTCGGAGTCCAATGCTTCAGATCCGGCGCCGAAGCCATCCGCCTCAGTTCCGGCCGGTGAAGTTGAATTCGGCGCCGGAGCGGATGCCGGTCGGCCAGCGGGCGGTCACGGTCTTGATGCGCGTGTAGAAGCGCACGCCCTCGGGGCCGTAGACGGCATGATCGCCGAACAGCGAGCGCTTCCAGCCGCCGAACGAATGATAGGCGACCGGTACCGGGATCGGGACGTTGATGCCGACCATGCCGACCTCGATACGGTCGGCGAAGGTGCGAGCGGTATCGCCGTCGCGGGTGAAGATGGCGGTGCCGTTGCCGTATTCGTGGCTGTTCACGAGGTCGGCGGCCTCATCGTAGCTTTCGGCGCGGACGACCGAGAGTACGGGGCCGAAGATCTCCTGCTTGTAGATCGTCATGTCGCGCGTCACGTGATCGAACAGCGTGCCGCCGAGGAAGAAGCCGTTCTCGTAGCCCTGCAGCACGAGATCGCGGCCGTCGACGACAAGCTTTGCGCCTTCAGTGATGCCCGCACCGATGAGATCGGTGATGCGGCGCTTGGCTTCGCCGGTGACGACCGGGCCCATCTCGGACTCCGGATCGGTGGCAGGGGCGACCTTGAGCGCGCGCACACGCGGCGCCAGTGCTTCGACCAGACGATCAGCGGTTTTCTGGCCGACGGGGACCGCAACCGAGATCGCCATGCAGCGCTCGCCGGCCGAGCCGTAGCCCGCGCCCATCAATGCATCGACGGCTTTGTCCATGTCGGCGTCGGGCATGACGATCATGTGGTTCTTGGCGCCGCCCAGGGCCTGCACGCGCTTACCGGCTGCGGCGCCGCGCGTGTAGACGTATTCGGCGATCGGGGTCGATCCGACGAAGCTCACGGCGCGGACGTCCGGGTGATCGAGCAGCGCATCGACCGCGGTCTTGTCGCCGTGGACGACGTTGAACACGCCGGCGGGGAAGCCCGCTTCCTGGAACAGCTCCCAGATCAGCATCGGCGCGGAGGGATCGCGCTCGGATGGCTTCAGCACGAAGGTATTGCCGCAGGCGACGGCGACCGGGAACATCCACATCGGCACCATGGCCGGGAAGTTGAACGGCGTGATGCCGGCGACGACGCCGAGCGGCTGGCGATCGGACCAGCTGTCGATGTCGGGGCCGATGTTGCGGCTGTACTCGCCCTTCAGAAGATGAGGGATGCCGCAGGCGAAATCGACGACCTCAATTCCGCGCTGCAACTCTCCCAACGCGTCGGGGTGGGTTTTGCCGTGCTCGGTCGAGATCGCGCGGGCGATGGCGTCGGCGTTCTTCTGCAGAAGCTCCTTGAAACGGAACATCGGCGCGACGCGCTTCATCGGCGGCGTCGCGCCCCAACTCGCGGCGGCGGACTTGGCAGCGGCGACGACGGCGTTGATCTCGTCCAGCGTCGAGAGCGGGAGCTTGGCTACGACCTCGCCGGTCGCCGGATTGAAGACGTTCGCCGTGCGGGGCGACGCGGAGGCGACTTTCTTGCCGCCGAAGGCGTTCTCGATGATGCGCATGGGACCCTTCAGTCGGCTTCCTTGAGGACTTCGGTGACGACGTCGAACAGATGATCGATCTCGCTCTCCTTGATGATGAGCGGCGGCGAGAGCGCGATGATGTCGCCGGTCTGGCGGACAAGCACGCCGCGCTCGAAGCATTTGACGAAGCGATCGTAGGCGCGCTTTGCGGGCGCGTCGGCAATGGGCGCGAACTCGATGGCGCCGATCAGGCCGATGTTGCGGATGTCGATGATGTGCGGCAGCCCTTTCAAGGCGTGCAGGCGCTCTTCCCAGTAAGCGGCGAGCTTTGCTGCGCGCGTCAGCAGGCCTTCCTCGTGGTAGGTGTCGAGGGTGCCGAGCGCGGCGGCGGAGGCCATCGGGTGGCCCGAGTAGGTGTAGCCGTGGAAGAGATCGATGATGTTCTCCGGGCCGGTGGCGAAGGCCTCGTAGAGGTGGCTCTTGAGGAACACGACGCCCATCGGAATGGTGCCGTTGGTGACGCCCTTGGCGCCGGTGATCATGTCGGGCGAGACATCGAAATAGTCGGCGCCGAACGGCGTGCCGAGGCGGCCGAAGCCGGTAATGACCTCGTCGAAAATAAGCAGTATGTCGTGCTTGCGGCAGATGGCTTCGAGGCGCTTCAGGTAACCCTTGGGCGGGATCAGAACGCCGGTTGAGCAGGCGACGGGCTCGACGATGACGGCGGCGATGGTGGAGGCGTCATGCAGCGCGACGAGGCGCTCGAGATCGTCGGCCAGCTCCGCGCCATGCTCGGGCTCGCCTTTCGAGAAGGCGTTCTTGGCGAGATCGTGGGTGTGGCGGAGATGATCGACGCCCGCGAGAAGCGAGCCGAACATCTTGCGGTTGGGTGAGATGCCGCCGACCGACGTGCCGCCGAAGTTCACGCCATGATAGCCGCGCTCGCGGCCGATGAGGCGCACCTTCGAGGCGTTGCCCTTGGCGCGGTGATAAGCGAGGGCGATCTTCAATGCGGTCTCGACCGACTCGGAGCCCGAGTTGGTGAAGAAGACGTGGTCGAAGCCCTTGGGCGCAATGTTGACGAGGCGGGAGGCGGCTTCGAACGCCTTGGGGTGGCCCATCTGGAAGGTGCCGGCGAAATCCAATTCGGCGGCCTGCTTCTGGATGGCCTCTACGATGCGGGGACGGCAGTGGCCGGCGTTTACGCACCAGAGGCCAGATGTGCCGTCGAGAACCTTGCGGCCGTCTTCGGTGAAATAGTTGGTGTCCTTCGCGGAGGCGAGCAGGCGCGGCGCCTTCTTGAACTGCCGGTTTGCGGTGAACGGCATGAAGAAGGCTTCGAGGTCGTTGGTCTTGAGCTGAACGGTCATGGGTGTGATGTTCCCGTCGGGTGAAACGTGAGCGCCGGATGCGTTGTGGGGCCGATCGCGTGGTTACGCTGGCGGCGCCGTCACTGAAGCTTGCTGACGGCCTCGGTCAGGCTCGCCTCGAAGACATCCATGCCTTCCTTGACCAGTGTATCGCTCGCGGTCAGTGGCGGCAGGAAGCGGATGACATTGCCGTAGGTGCCGCACGAGAGCAGGATCAGGCCGCGCTCGTTGCCGGACTTCAGCACTTGTGAGGTAAGCTCGGGGGCCGGTTCGCCGCTGTTGGTGTCTTTCACGAACTCGACCGCGCACATGGCGCCGACACCGCGCACGTCGCCGATGCAGTTGAGGTTCGAGCGGGCGGCCAGCTCGCGACAGCGGCCGAGGATGATCTCGCCGATTGCGGTCGCGCGCTCGCAGAGCTTTTCGTCCTTGATGATGTCGAGCACGGTGTGGGCCGCGGCGCAGGCTACGGGGTTGCCGGCGTAGGTGCCGCCGAGGCCGCCGGGGTTGGACGCGTCCATGATGTCGGCCCGGCCGGTGATGGCCGAAAGCGGCAAGCCGCCAGCAAGGCCTTTCGCGAGCGTCACGACATCGGCCTTTACGCTGGTGTGATCGAGCGCGAACATCTTGCCGGTGCGCGCGAAGCCGGTTTGGATTTCGTCGGCAATGAGAACGATGCCATGCTCGTCGCAGATGGCGCGGAGGGCTGCGAGGAAATCAGGCGGCGCGATGTTGAATCCGCCCTCGCCCTGCACCGGCTCGATGATGATGCCGGCGATGCTCGACGGGTCGGCCTGGTGCTTGAAGAGAGACTTCAGCGCCTTGATGCTCTCGGCCACCGAGGTGCCGTGATAGAGGTTCGGGAAGGCGACATTGTAGATGTCGGCCGGGAACGGACCGAAGCCCTTCTTGTAGGGAACGGCTTTGCCGGTCAGGGCCATGCCCATATGGGTGCGGCCGTGGAAACCGCCCGAGAACGAGATGATGCCGGGGCGGCCCGTGAAAGCGCGCGCGACCTTGACGGCATTCTCAACGGCTTCGGCGCCGGTGGACGCCAGCATCGTTTTCGCAGGCCCAGAGACGGGTGCGATGGCATTCAGGCGCTCGGCAAGCGAGACGTAGTTCTCGTGCGGCGTAACCTGGAAGCAGACGTGACTGAACGACTTCATCTGCTCGGCGACGGCCGCAAGAATACGCGGGTGTTGATGGCCGGTATTGACGACGGCGATGCCGGCTCCGAAGTCGATGTAGCGCTTGCCGTCCTCGCTCCAGATCTCGGCGTTTTCGGCGCGCTTGGCGTAGATGGCGGTGGCGTGGCCGATGCCGCGAGGGACGGCTGCGGTGCGGCGTGCGTGAAGTTCGGCTGAGGTCGCCATCGGTCTCACCCTTCGTAGCTTGTGAGGCGGCGCGCGAAGCGCTCGGCCGCATCAGGTTTGCTCATTATTTTGAGCTGCAGACGCAAATTACTCTACAGCTTATGGCCGTTCAAGCACTGTGTTTCACGCCTAAAGTCGCAGTTGTGTGTTCGTTCGATCAATAAATTGATCAAATGTAGTCGTTTCAAAGTGGCGCCTTGTGCTAGGGTTTTCGCTTCGAACGCGACAGGTGGAGCCGGATCGGCATGGCACGACGCAAACGTTCCAGGGACGCAGGGCACGGGCGCAGCTCTGTCGATGTCGGAGCACGCCTCAAAGCGCTTCGCATCAAGGGCGGGTTCACGCAGCGGGATCTTGCGGGGAAAGCCGGCGTCACGAACGGCATGATCAGCATGATCGAGCAGAACAAGCACAGTCCGTCGGTGGCGACGCTGAACCGCCTGACCGACGCGCTGGGGCTTTCGTTCGCGGAGTTCTTCTCGATTGCGCTACCAGAGGCGCCGCGCGTGTTCTACCTCAAGGAGGAGCTTGTGGCGCTCACCGAGGGGAAAGTGCGCTTCATGGTGGTGGCCGGCGAGCGGCCGGAAAAGGCATTGCAGATCCTGCACGAAGTTTACGAGCCGGGCGGCGATACCGGTGCCACGATGCTGACCCACAAGGGCGAAGAGGGGGGGCTCGTGCTTTCGGGCCACATCGAGCTGACGGTCGGCGACCAGCGGCGCGTGCTGGGGCCTGGAGATGCGTACTACTTCGAAAGTACCATCCCGCATCGGTTCCGCAACGTCGGCAAGACGGCCTCGGTGATTATCAGTGCCTGTACGCCGCCGTTCATGTGACCCCGCGGCGGGCAGGATCATTCGGTGCGCAGGCGCGTCATGCTCTCGTCAAACAGGCGGGAAATTTCCTGCCCCGCGTATCGCGGGTATTCGCATTTCGCCATGACTTCGGCCGGCGGGAAAATGACGGGATTGTTCCTGTAGCTCTCGGGCATGAGCGCGGTTGCGGCCGCGTTGGGCGAGGGGAACTTGATCGTGGTGAAGATGTCCTTGCCGACGTTGGCGTCGAGCAGGAAGTTGATGAAGGCGTGGGCGTTCTCGGGATGCGGGGCGCCTTTCGGAATCGCAAGCGTATCGGACTGCTTCAGCGCGCCTTCCTTGGGCACGACGAAATCGATGTCGTCGTCCTCTTCCATGATTTGAGCGATGTCGCCGTTGTACTCCATCACGAGATCGACCTCACCGGAGAGCAGGAGGTCCTGGCCGTTGTCCTCGTGGAAGGATTTGATGTAGGGCCTTTGCATCGCGAGAATTCTTTCGGCCCTTTTGATCAGCTCGGGGGTCGGATTGTTTGCGGATTCACCGAGATACTTGAAGACATGGCGATAGAGCTCGCTGGCATCCGACACTACCGCGATGCGGCTTTTGTATTGATCCGAGTCGAACAGAACTTTCCACGTATCGGGAACGCTCTTCACGCGGCTTTTTCGATAGCCGATGCCGATTACGAGGTAGGTGTAGGGGAGGCTGTAGACGCGGCCCGGGTCATACGGGGCGTCGATGATGAACGTCGGGTCGATATTCTTGATGTTCGGAATTCTTGCGTGGTCCAGCGGCTCGAGTAGGCCGGCTGCGATCATCGGCTCCACGAACTCGCTCCCGGGCACAACAACGTCGAAGCCGGAGTTGCCGGAGCTGAGCTTGGCGAACAGTTCGTCGTTCGTCGCGTAGAGGCTCATGTTGACGTCGATGCCGGTGGCATTCTTGAAGTCGTCGAGCGTCGTGTTTCCGATGTAGGTGTCCCAATTGTAGAAATTGAGCTTCTTTTCCTCGGAAGCGCGAGCGTTTCGGGTAAAGGTGAGGCCGACGGCGGCCGCGCCAAGGCCGGCCAGGAACGAACGGCGGTTGGTTCGCCGGTTGAGCTTGGAAGCGAACGCGTTCGCCATTCGTGACTCCCCGTTTTCAGAAGCCGGATCGTTCAGGTGCCGAATCCTGAACGGTCTACAGGTTCTTGTCCTGTCGCGCATCCTGCCGGAAAACGGTTTCCCATCCCTAAGGTGTTAGGGTGAACGCCGGGAACGGGTTTTGGAGTAGTCAGATTTTCCGGGATGCACTCAACACGACAATAACCGGGCTTCGTGAAAACGGTGTGCGGAAAGTATAGTCACTGGCGGGTTTTGCTGCCTCGTTATGCGGCGATGCCTCCGAGGCAGATGAACTTGGTCTCGAGGTATTCATCGAGGCCTTCGGCAGCACCTTCGCGTCCGAGGCCGCTCTCCTTTACACCGCCGAAGGGTACGGTTTCGTTGGAGAAAATGCCTTCGTTGACGCCGACCATGCCGGCGTCAAGGGCTTCTGCAACCCGCCAAGCTCGGCCGATGTTCTGGCTGAAAAGATAGGCTGCCAACCCAAACGGCGTGTCGTTGGCGAGGCGAATGGCTTCCTCTTCTGTTTCGAATCGGATGAGGGCGGCGACGGGGCCGAAAATCTCCTCGTGCACGATCGTCATGTCGGGGGTGACGCCGGTGAGAACGGACGGCTGATAGAACAGCGGACCGGCCGGCGCGGGCGCGCCGCCGACGACGACCTTGGCGCCCTTGCCCACTGCATCGCGGACGAGGCCTTCCACTTTCTTGGCGGCTTCCGCGTTGATGAGCGGACCGATCACGACGCCTGCGTCACGGCCGGGACCTACCGTGAGCTTCTTGACCTCGGCGGCGAGCGCTTCGGCGAAACGATCGTAGATGCCGGACTGGACGAAGACGCGGTTGGCGCAGACGCAGGTTTGGCCGGCATTGCGATACTTCGAGGCCATGGCGCCGGTGACGGCCTGTTTCAGATCGGCATCGTCGAACACCAGCAGCGGTGCGTTACCGCCGAGCTCGAGCGTGAGTTTCTTCACGGTGCCCGCGCACTGGCGGTAGAGCGCCTTGCCGACTTCCGTCGAGCCGGTGAACGAGAGCTTGCGTACGCGCGGATCTTCGCACAGCACGGTACCGACCGGCGGCGCATTGTTGGTGGTTACGATGTTGAACACGCCGGGCGGTACGCCGGCATCGAGCGCGAGCTTGGCAATGGCAAGCGCGCAGAGCGGCGTGTCCTCGGCCGGTTTGACGACAATGGTGCAGCCCGCGGCGAGCGCCGGGGCGACCTTGCGGGTGATCATCGCGATCGGAAAGTTCCATGGCGCGATGGCGGCGACGACACCGATCGGCTGCTTGATGGTGATGTAACGCTTGCCCGCCATCGTGGTCGGGATGGTGCGGCCGTAGGCGCGTTTTCCTTCCTCAGCGAACCACTCGATGAAGGAGGCGCCGTAAGCCACCTCGCCACGCGCTTCGGCCAACGGCTTGCCCTGCTCGGCCGTCATCAGCTGCGCGAGATGCTCGGTTTCGGCGGTCACGAGATCGAACCAGCGCTTCAGGATCTGCGCGCGCTCCTTGGCGGTCTTGGCGGACCAGGCCGGCAGCGCCTTTTCGGCGGCATCGATTGCCTGCTTGGTTTCGGCCGCGCCGAGATTGGGGACGCGGGCGATTTCGGCGCCGGTTGCGGGATCAAGCACCGGGAACGTGTCCGGCGCCGTGACCCATTCGCCGCCGATGAGGGCTGCGCTCGGATAGCGGGGAGGAGAGACGTTCATGGGGCACCTTCAGACCAGCGTGATGGAGACCGATTTCAGGTCGGCATATTTGTGGAGTGCGTGGAGCGAGCGGTCGCGGCCGAAGCCCGATTGCTTGAAGCCGCCGAATGGCATGGTGATATCGCAGCTGTCCCAGCCATTGACCCAGACGAGGCCGGCGCGAATCTCGCGCGCGGCCCGATGGGCGAGGCTGACGTCGCGCGTCCAGAGGCCGGCCGCGAGCCCGAACGGCGTGTCGTTAGCGAGCTTCAGGGCTTCCTCGACGCCTTTGAAGCGGGTAACGGCGAGCACAGGACCGAAGACCTCCTCGCGGGCGAGGGTGGCGGAGGGGGCGATGTGGTCGAATATCGTCGGTTCGACGTAGAAGCCGCCGCTTTCGATGCGCGTGCGGTTGCCGCCGAGGCGAAGCGCGCCGCCTTCCTTGTTGGCGGTGTCGATGTAGCGGAGCGCAGTTTTCATCTGCTCGGTCGAGACCATCGCGCCGAAGACGGTGGCGGGGTCGAGCGGATCGCCCGCTGCGATGGTGCGAGCGACACCGAGCAGCTTGTCGACGAAGGCGTCGGCAATGCTCTCGTGAACCAGCAGGCGCGAGGCGGCTGTGCAGACTTCGCCCTGATTGTAGAAGATGCCCCATGCCGCATGCGTGGCGGCGGTTTCGAGATCGGGGCAATCGGCAAAGATGATGTGCGGAGATTTGCCGCCGAGCTCCAGGCTCACGCGCTTCAGGTTGCTTTGGCCGGAGTACTGCATCAGCAGCCGGCCGACGGCTCCAGAGCCGGTGAAGGCGATCATGTCGACGTCGTTATGAAGAGCGAGTGCCTTGCCGGCTTCGCTGCCCATGCCGGGCACGACGTTGAGCACGCCGGGGGGAAGGCCGGCTTCGAGCGCCAGCTCGCCGAGTTTCAGGGCGGTCAGCGGCGATTGCTCGGCGGGCTTCAGCACCACGGAATTGCCCATGGCAAGCGCGGGCGCCACTTTCCACATCGCCATGTGAAGCGGGAAGTTCCATGGCACGATCGCGCCGATGACGCCGAGCGGCTCGTGGACGGCGAACGAGAAGCGGTCCGGCGTTTCGGGGCCTACTTCGCCGTAGATCTTGTCGAGCGCTTCGGCGTAGTAGCGGGTGGTGCGGATCGCCTGCGGAATATCGGCCGATAGCGTGTTCGAAATCGGCTTGCCGACGTCGAGGCTTTCAAGCAGGGCCAGCGTTTCGGTCTCGCGTTCCATCAGGTCGGCGAGCTTGAACAGGATCCGCTTCTTGTCCTTGTACGACAGCTTGCGCCAGCGTCCGTCCGCGAAGGCGGTACGGGCGCTCTCGACAGCGATGTCCACGTCCGCCGCGCCGCACGCCGCAACCTGATTGAGGACGCGGCCGTCGCGTGGGGAGACGTTGTCGAACGTCGTGCCGCCGACCGCTGCAACCTTATGCCCGCCGATGACGGCTTTGCCGGGCAATGCGATGGAGCCGGCTAGCTTTTCAAAGTGCGCGAGGGTGCTTTGCTTCGTCATCGGTTTCCTCGTTCGCCGTCGGTTTCGGCACCCTCGCTTGTTTTGTTGTCGTGCTTCTTATCGGAAAACCGGGTTCCACTTTTCCGGAAGCACTCCGTCGAGGTCATGGGCGTGCCTCATGCAACATGAGCGTACCAGAGGTGGTCGAGCGAGGTAACAATGCGTTCGAAGTTCGCGCGCTCGGTTTCCTTGAGGCGCGTGAACACGTGCTGGAAATCGGCGCCGAACGCTTCGCGGACCACAGCCGACTGCTCGAACTGCTTCAGCGCTTCGGTCCAGGTCGTCGGCAGCGGCGTTGTTTGGAGCTTCTCGCTGTTGCCGTTGACCTCTGGGCCGGGGTCGATCTTGCCGGCGATACCGTGCGCCGCGCCCGCAAGGATCGCCGCAATCACCAAATAGGGATTGGCGTCGGCCCCTGCAACGCGGTGCTCGACGCGGGTGGCGGGCCCGCCCTGGTCGGGAATGCGCAGCGCGACGGTGCGATTGTTGAAGCCCCAGTGGGCGGCCATCGAGACGTAGGATTCGGGTACGTAGCGCCGATAGGCGTTCGCGGACTGGGCCCAGACGGCCATGAAATCCGCCATGGTGTCCTTGAGGCCGCCGAGCACGTTGCGGAACAACGGCGAGATCGGCTTGCCGGCGAACACGTTGGCGCCTGCCTTGTCGACGATGCTCATGTGAATGTGCATGCCCGACCCTGCCCAGTCGTGGTGGGGCTTGGCCATGAACGTGGCGACGAGGCCATGAGCGCGGGCGGCGGCCTTCACGGCGCGCTTCAGAAGCAGACCGTCGAGCGCGGCCTTCACCGCGTCGTCGCAATGCTTGAGGTTGATCTCGAACTGGGACGGACCGCTTTCCTGCGTCAGGGCATCGACGGGAAGTCCCTGGGCTTCGGCGATGCGGTAGATGTCGTCGTTGAACGCTTGCAGCGCGTCCATGTCGTCGAACTGGAAGGTCAGCGGGATGTCGGTCTCACGCGAGACGCCGGGGGGGATGTCGAGCGTGAACTCTCCGTTGGGGCCCGGCTTCGTCACGTAGAACTCGAGCTCGACGGCGGCGACGGGCGTGTAGCCGGACGCCTTGAGGCGCGCCTGCTGGGTGGCCAGCACGAAGCGCGGATCGAGCGGATCGTCCTTTTCGGGGACGATGACGCACTGCGCGAAACGGCCGCCGTCAACCGAAACAGGACCCAGCGTTCCGGCGAGAATGCGGAAGTTATAGTCGGGGTCTCCGGTCTCCCACAAGCGGCCGGTCTCGGCGATGCAGTTGCCGCGCGGGTCCATGATGAATACGGAGCCCGGCATCATCATGCCGCCCTTGGCGATGCCCGGAAGATCGTCGCGGCGCAAACGTTTGCCGCGCGGATGCCCGTTCATGTCGAGCACGAATGCATCGATCCACTGCACGGACGGGTGGGTGGCGAGGAACGCTTTTGCCTCGTCGACGGTAAGGAACGTGTTGGTCATTTAGAGGAACCTTTGACGGCGTCGCCGAAGCGGCGAAACAGCTCGACGGATGCGGGGTTGTTTCGCGCCTGGAATTCGGGATGCCATTGGACGCCGAGAAAGAAGGGATGCTCGTTCGGGCCGCGGACGGCTTCGATCAGTCCGTCCTTGGCGTGGGCTTCGGCGGTCAGGGGCGGGGCGAGACGCTGGATGCCCTGCCAGTGGAGCGAGTTCACGATGATCTCGTCTTCGCCGATCCAGTTCTTCAAGGTGCCAGAGAGCCTGATCGGATGGGCGGGGCCGAAGCGGTCGTCGATCGGGACGTCGGAGCGCTCGCGGTGATCGTGGCGGCCGTCAACGGTATGCACCGCCTGATCGAGCGTGCCACCGAGGGCGACGTTCACTTCCTGGAAGCCGCGGCAGATGGCAAACAGCGGCAGCTTGCGATTGAGCGCTTCGCGAACGAGCGGCAGCGTCAGCGCATCGCGCTGATGATCGAGGGCGCTTTCGTTGAGCGGCGGCTCGTCCAACCCATAGAGGCTCGGGTGGACGTTCGAGATGCTGCCCGAAAGCAGGATGCCGTCGGCGATATCGAGGAGTGCGCCCATGTCGAGCATGCTCGGCCCCAGAGGAGCGAGCAGCGGCTGACATTCCGCGACCTCGGCGACCGCCGACGAGTATTTTCTACCCACCGCATCGAAGGTCATGGTTTCGATGACTTTGGTGTCGGCGGGGATAATGACGATAGGCCGGCTCATGCAGCGAGTTCTCCGGCGACGTCAGCGAGCGTCAGATCGAGGCACTTGCCGATGATGCGCTCGGCCTCCGCGAACTCTTGGTCGCCCCAAATGAGGGGTGGGGCGCAGACCATGGTGTCGAAAACGGCGCGCATGATGAAGCCTTCGCGGAAGAAGTGGTCGCGGCAGATGAGACCGACGCGGCCGGGGTTGTCGAAGCGGCGCCGTGTGCGCTTGTCGGCGACGAGCTCGATGGCGCCGAGCATGCCGACCGAGCGGACTTCGCCCACAAGCGGATGATCTTTGAACTTGGAGAGCACTTTGGCGAGGGCGGGGCCGGCATAGTCCTTTACGCGCGGGACAAGCTTCTCGCGCTCCATGATCTCGAGGTTCTTCAGCGCCACCGCACACGCCACGGGATGGCCCGAGAAGGTGTAGCCGTGGTTGAAGTCGTCGTTGTGGCCCATCAACGCTTCGACGATGAGATCGTCGATCAGAAGGCCGGAGAGCGGGATATAGCCCGAGGTGGCAGCCTTGGCGAAGGTGATCAGGTTCGGCTTGAGGCCGTAGTAATCCGACGCGAACCAGGTCCCGACGCGGCCGAAGCCGGTGATGACCTCGTCGGCCAGGAACAGGATGCCGTACTTGTCGATGATCTTCTGGACCGCGGGCCAATAGGTGGCGGGCGCAATCTTGACGCCGCCGGCGCCTTGCACCGGCTCGCCTGCGAACGCGGCGACATTCTCGGGGCCAACCGCCAGGATCTCGTCTTCGAGCGCCTGGGCGGCGCGGAGGCCGAATTCTTCCGGCGTCTCTCCGTCCTTGCCTTCGCCGTACCAGTACGGGTCGATGATGTGGCGGAAGCCCTCGTAGACCGGATAGCTGTGCTGGTGGACGTGGGACATGCCGCCCATGGAGCCGGCGGCGATGGTCGAGCCGTGGTAGGCTTGGCGGCGTGAGATGATGATGCGCCGCTTCGGCTCGCCCTTGAGCGTCCAATAGTGGCGGATCAGGCGAATGGCGGTGTCGTTCGATTCAGAGCCGGACGAGCCGTAGAACACCTGATTGATGTGGGGCGGGGTGATCTCGGCCAGCTTCTGCGAGAGCGCGATGACGGGCGGGTGCGTGGTCTTGAAGAAGGTATTGTAGAACGGCAGCTCGATCATCTGATCGCGAGCGGCGTCGGCCAGTTCGACACGGCCGTAGCCGATGTTCGTGGTCCATAGGCCTGCCATGCCGTCGAGGATGCGATGACCTTCGCTGTCCCAGATGTAGGACCCCTCGCCCTTGACGATGACGCGCGCGCCGCTGCCGCGGAGCGACGCATGGTTGGTGAAGGGATGCAGATGATGGAGAGCGTCGAGATCCCGCAGCTCGGTGGTGCTATTCTTCAATTTGGTGGGGGATTTGTCGGTCTGGGACATGGGGGATGTTCCTCCAGCGTGAGCGGGGGCCTTAATCGGTGATGCGTCTCGCTTGAAAGCCGGCTCCGGCTTGCCGGGGACACTGGCTTTAGCGAGCACTTGTTTCCTTGTGCGTCTTCGGATTGCCACCTTGCGGCGGCAGCGGCTCAGACCGGCAATGGCGGCGTAAAGCCGATGCGCGCGCAGAGTTCGAGAAGCTCCGTCTTCCGCGTTTTCGAGGCTTTGCCGATGGCTGGCGTTACGCTTTCCAATTCCTTTGTCCTCAACGGGCTCTTGCTTCGGCGGTTGCGTCCGATCAAACGCTGAGCAAGAGATGCTCGCGCTCCCAGGGACTGATGACGCGCATGAATTCCTCGAACTCGCTGCGCTTGAGCTCCAGATAAACCTGGCAGAAGCGCTTGTTGAGGATGTCGTGCAGGTCGGTCGAGTCCTCGAATTCGGTCAAGGCCTCGAGCAAACCGCGGGGGAGCTGATGGGAATTGCGATAAGCGTTTCCGATCACTGCATCCCGCGGCTTCAGGCCCTTCTTCATGCCGAGGTAGCCGCAGGCGAGGCTGACGGCAAGAGCGAGATACGGGTTGGAATCGGCGCCGGCGAGGCGGTTCTCGACGCGGCGAGCGCTGTCGGGCGAGATCGGCACGCGTAAGCCTGCCGAGCGGTTGTCCTGGCCCCATTCGACGTTGATCGGCGCGGCGCCGTTCGGCACGAGGCGGCGGTACGAGTTGACGTAGGGCGCGAGGATGCACATGGCGGGGGGTAGGTAGGTCTGCTGACCGGCCAGGAAGTTATAGAACAGCTCGGTCGGGCCGCCGGCGTCGTTGGTGAAAATATTGCGCCCGGTTTTCGTGTCGACGATGCTTTGATGGATGTGCATGGCGCTGCCGGGCTCGTTGGCGAGGGGCTTGGCCATGAAGGTCGCGTAGCAATTGTGCGTGAAGGCAGCTTCGCGGATGGTGCGCTTGAACAGGAAGATCTGATCGGCGAGATCGACGGGATCGCCATGCACGAGGTTGATCTCGAGCTGGGCGGCGCCGCCTTCCTGAATGATGGTGTCGATCTTGAGATACTGGCGTTCGGCGAAATCATAGATGTCGTCGACGATCTTGTCATACTCGTCGACGGCGCCGAGGCTGTAGGCCTGGCGGCCCGCGCCGGGGCGTCCGGAGCGGCCCATCGGCGGCTCGAGCGGGTAGTCCGGATCCGGGTTGGTCTTGGTCAGATAGAATTCAAGCTCGGGCGCGACGACCGGTTTCCAGCCCTCCTGCCGATAGAGATCGACGACGCGCTTCAGGACGTTACGCGGGGAGATCTCGACCGGGTCGCCGTTCTGCCATCTGGCGTCGTGAATGACCTGCGCCGTCGGGCTCGAAGCCCAAGGGGCGGGGCGGATCGTAGAGAGATCCGGCACCATGATGAGGTCGCTTTCGGCGTAGAGGATCTGTTGGGCGCCCTCCTCGAAGCCGACGTAGTCGCCGGTAATGGTCTGGTGGAAGATCGAGATGGGCAGGTGGACGGCGCCGAGCTGGGCGAATTTTTCGGCTGGCATGGTCTTGCCGCGCGCGACGCCCGCGATATCGGGCACCGCACAATCGACCTCCTCGATGCGGTGATGGCTCAGCCAGGCCCGTAGGTTCTCGGGTTCCGTTCCGACCGTGAAGGTTTCGGAAGAGGAGCCAATCGTTCCGTTATCGGCAGACATAAATCACCTTGGTCAGACGGCCACTTCACGCAGTCGGGTGCACACCGGCGGGGAGACGCAGAAGGTGCGCCGCCTTGCCATGGGCTCGCCGCTGGGTGGCCCGGGTATCAGTCGATGATAATGTGATCACAAAAAGGACGCAAACTCAAGCGGCGGCGCGAGCATATCATGCTGGTTGCGGCAAGCAGCCTTGGAGTTCAAGTCTTTAGGTCGGGGCGCTTCAGGACGGCTTCGCCGATGAAATTCATGCCCTGGACGATGTCGGCTGTGATGGCCGCCTTCAGGGCCTTCCGGTCGCGATGCTCGATGGCGGCGATGGCGGCCTGGTGATGATCCTCCAGCAGCGAGGTGCCAATACGTCCGTAAGCCATGCGCATGAAGGGACCGAACTGGAGCCAGATGCTCTCAACGAGTGCAATGAGGATATCGGCGTGCGCCCGCTGGTAGATGGCGAAATGGAAGCGGTAATTGCCGCGCATGTAGGCCTGCACATCGCCCACGCCCATGGCGCGATCGACGGTCTGATCGATGGTCTTGATGGCGCGGATGTCGGCGTCGCTGATGTTGTCCAATGCGCGCGCGGCAAGCTCGGGTTCCAGTGTTTTTCGCGTAAAAACAATTTGTTCGAACGCTTCTTTGGTCATTGGGGGGACCAGGACGCGTCGGTTGTCCTGCAGCTTCAAGGCGCGTTCCGCGATGAGCCGGCGCACCGCTTCGCGAATGGGCATGGGACTTACGCCCATGGTTTCGGCCAAGCCCCTCAGGGTGACGGCGCTGCCGGGGAGAAAACCGCCGAAGAGAATGCGGTCACGTAAACCTCTGTACACGTTTTCGTGTGTGGTAACGCCAATGTCGCCCGTCTCGACAGGCAGCAGCTGTTCGGCTTTGACGCGAGTGCGAACAAGCGTTCTCTTGGTGCGATCTGTCGTGTGGCGCTGGGACATAGACCTCGTCGTCACCTCACACTTTTTCGTTTGCCGAACAAACTCTGCCTCAACCTTGGGCACTCAGCTTTCGATGCAGGCAGAGGCACGCCGTTATGTGCGCCGAATGCATTTGTTTGAACGAAATACTTGTAGCGCGCCATTAATGTGATCACAATGGGGAGGTTCAAGCCGGTGGCTGGGACGTGGAGGCTCGCGCCTTCGCCCCGCCGCGTGTAGGCTCCCTTGGAGGTCGCTGATGATCACTCTCAGAAGTTTTCGCTCGCCGATTGCGGGCTCGATTGCACTGGTTGCGTCGCTCGTTTCCGGCGTGGCTTCTGCGAAAGAGGTACGTATCTATAACTGGTCGGACTACATCGACGAGGAGGTTCTCAAGGATTTCGAAAAGGAAACCGGGATCAAGCCCATCTACGACGTGTTCGATAGCAACGAGCTGCTCGAGACCAAGCTGCTCGCCGGTGGCAGCGGATACGACGTCGTGGTGCCGACGGGGCCGTTCCTGGCGCGCCAGATCTCGGCGGGCGTTTTCCAGAAGCTCGACAAGTCGAAGCTTCCGAATCTCAAGAACACCTGGCCGCTCATCCAGGAGCGCACAGCGCTCTACGATCCCGGCAACGACTACTCAATCAACTACATGTGGGGCACCACGGGCATTGGCTACAACAAGGCCAAGATCGAAGAGCGCCTGAAGGATGCGCCGGTAAACTCGTGGGACCTGATCTTCAAGCCTGAGATAGTCTCCAAGTTCAAGGATTGCGGTATCTTCCTGCTCGACGCGGCCGACGACATCCTTCCGATCGCGCTGCTCTATCTCGGTCTCGATCCGAACAGCAGCGATCCCAAGGATCTCGAGAAGGCGGGCGCGCTGCTCCAGTCGGTCCGTCCAAACATCCAGAAGTTCCACTCTTCGGAATTCATCAACGCACTCGCCAACGGCGATATCTGCATCGCGGTCGGCTATTCGGGCGACATCCTGCAGGCGCGCGATCGCGCAGAAGAAGCCAAGAACGGCGTCGAGGTCGGCTATCACATCCCGAAGGAAGGCGCGCAGATGTGGTTCGACCAGATGGCCATTCCGGCGGACGCGAAGCATGTCGAGGAAGCGCACGCCTTCCTCAACTACATCCTGAAGCCCGAGGTGATCGCCAAGGCGTCGAACTACGTCAATTACGCCAACGGAAACCTCGCTTCGCAAGCCTTCATCAACGAGGAGATCAAGAGCGACACGTCGATCTTCCCGGACGATGAAACGCTGAAGCGGCTGTTCGTCAAGAAACCCTACGATGCGAAAACGCAAAGGGTCGTGACGCGCATCTGGACCAAGGTCGTTACCGGACAATAGAAAACAAACCGCGCCCGAGCCTCTCGGGCGCGGTTTTCTTTCAGAGGCTGCAGTTGGCGCCGGTTTGCCTCGCCGGAGGGATGTTGAAGGATTTTCATCATGAGTGAGGCTGCCGTGTTGGGCTCGTCGCAAACCGCCACATCGGGACCGGGCCAGAAGTCTCCGGTCCGAACGCCGGCACCTCAATCGGGCTTTGCGCCCTGGAAAGATCCCTCGCGCGAGCCCATCGTGCGCTTCCAGAACGTGGTGAAGCGGTTCGGCGATTTCGTCGCCGTCAAGGACTGCACGCTCGACATCTACGAACGCGAGTTCTTCGCGCTGCTCGGGCCCTCGGGTTGCGGAAAGACCACGCTGCTCCGGATGCTTGCGGGCTTCGAGAAGCCGACGAGCGGTCGCATCATCGTGGGCGGTCAGGACATCACCGACCTGGCTCCGTACGAGCGCCCCGTCAACATGATGTTCCAGTCGTACGCGTTGTTTCCGCACATGACGGTCGAGCAGAACATCGGCTACGGCCTGAAGCAGGATGCGATGGCGAAGCCGCTGATCGAGAAGCGCGTCGAGGAAGCCATGACGATGCTCGAGCTCAATCGTTTCGCCAAACGCAAACCGCATCAGCTTTCGGGCGGACAGCAGCAGCGCGTTGCGCTCGCCCGCGCGATCGCGAAGAAGCCGCGCATCGTTCTTCTCGACGAGCCGCTGGGTGCACTCGACAAGCGCTTGCGTCAGCAAGCCCAGTTCGAGCTGATGCGCATTCAGGAAACCACCGGGACCACGTTCATCATCGTTACCCACGACCAGGAAGAGGCGATGACGGTGTCGTCCCGCATCGCGGTCATGGATCACGGCGAGTTCAGGCAGGTCGCAACGCCCGGCGATATCTACGAAGCGCCGAATTCGCGCTATGTGGCGAACTTCATCGGCGACGTGAACCTGTTCGAGGGCAAGGTCGTCAAGGTGGACGGTAACTTCGCGGAGATCGATTGGGGGCCGGGGCTCGCGCGCTTCAAGTCGCTGGCGCCGGAGGGCTGTACTGGGGACCAGCAAGTGTGGCTCACGCTCCGCCCCGAGAAGATCCGCATCGCCTTCGAGAAGCCGTCGGATGCCAGCAATGCCGTGCCCGGCAAGGTGGTGGATGTCGGGTACCTGGGGTCGATCTCGCACTATCACGTCGAGCTCGGCAACGGGCAGCGGGTGAAAGCGCTCCGCGCCAACTCGGCGCGCACCGTCGAACGGCCGATCAGCTGGGAAGACAACGTCTGGCTCGAGTGGCCGCCGGAAACCGGCATCGTCGTGACACGCTAGGTCAGGGAGGGTCGCATGCGTCGCTGGCTGCTGATTTCGGTGCCCTACCTGTGGCTCGTGGTCTTTTTCCTCGTTCCGTTCTTCATTGTTTTCAAGATCTCGCTGTCGGATATCGCAACGGCGATTCCGCCGTATACGCCGACGTTCGACATCACCGATATCAGAGGGTTTCTCTCTCAGCTCGATTTCGAGAATTATGCGTTCATCTTCAGTGACTCCCTCTACGTGAATGCGTATTTCTCGGCGATCAAGATCGCCGCGATCTCGACGCTGCTCACGCTGCTCGTCGCTTATCCGATCGCCTACGGCATGGCGCGGGCACCCAAGGAGTGGCAGCCCACGCTCGTCATGCTGGTGATCCTGCCGTTCTGGACCTCGTTCCTGATCCGCGTCTATGCGTGGATCGGCATCCTCAAGAAAGAAGGGCTGCTCAACCTGTTCCTGATGAACCTCGGCGTGATCAGCGAGCCGCTGACCATCATGAATACGACGACGGCAGTCTATATCGGCATCGTGTATTCGTACCTTCCGTTCATGATCCTGCCGCTCTACGCGAGCCTCGAGAAGATCAATCCGTCGCTGCTGGAGGCGGCCGCCGATCTCGGCTCGCCGCCGTGGAAATCGTTCTGGCAGGTGACGTTCCCGCTTTCGCTGCCAGGCGTCATCGCGGGTTGTTTCCTCGTTTTCATTCCGGCGACCGGTGAGTTCGTCATTCCGGATCTGCTCGGCGGATCGGAGACGCTGATGATCGGCAAGACGCTGTGGGGTGAATTCTTTTCCAACCGCGATTGGCCGGTGTCGTCGGCTGTGGCGGTGGTGCTGCTCCTGGTGCTGGTGGTGCCGATCGTACTGTTCCAGCGAAACCAGGAAAAACAGCGGGAGGCCGCGTGATGAGACGGTTCAGCTGGTTCAACGCAACGTCCATCGCGCTGGGGTTCGCGTTTCTTTACATCCCGATCCTGCTGCTCGTGATCTACAGCTTCAACGAGTCGAAGCTCGTCACGGTGTGGGGCG
Source organism: Hyphomicrobium sp. LHD-15 (assembly GCF_031157355.1). GTDB lineage: Bacteria > Pseudomonadota > Alphaproteobacteria > Rhizobiales > Hyphomicrobiaceae > Hyphomicrobium_C. The sequence continues at coordinate 181,909 of NZ_JAVIFT010000003.1, read as the reverse complement.
GCTGGTCGACCAAGTGGTACGGCAGCCTTCTCGAAAACGAGGGCATCCTGAATGCGGCGTGGGTGACGCTCAGGGTCGCGATCGTCTCATCGACGCTCGCGACCATTCTCGGGACGCTGGCGGCTGTGGTGCTGGTGCGGATGGGCCGGTTCCGGGGCCGTACGCTGTTCTCGGGGCTCATCTTTGCCCCGCTCGTGATGCCGGAGGTAATCACCGGCCTCTCGATGCTGCTCCTGTTCGTTGCGCTCAACATGGACCGCGGATTCTGGACCGTCGTCATCGCGCACGCGACGTTCTCGATGTGCTTTGCAGCGGTGGTGGTGCAGGCGCGGCTCTACGATTTCGACAAGTCGGTCGAGGAAGCGGCGATGGACCTCGGGGCCACGCCCGTGAAGACGTTCATGGAAGTCACGCTGCCGATCATCGCGCCGTCGGTGATCTCGGCGTGGCTGCTCTCGTTCACGCTGTCGCTCGACGATCTCGTGATCGCGAGCTTCGCGACGGGACCGGGCGCGACCACGCTGCCGATGAAGATCTACAGCCAGGTTCGGCTCGGCGTGACGCCGGAGATCAATGCCATCTCGACGATCATGATCGGTCTCGTGACGATCGGCGTGCTGGTCGCCTCGTATTCGACCAAACGCGCAAGCCAGCGGCAGGAGCGGGAGTTGAAAGCCGTCGACGCAGGCGCCAAATAGCTCGGAACGAGAAGGCGCCGAGGTCTGCGACGCGCCCTTGCTCGGGCACGATTGATCGATCCGAGCCACGCTTCGCGTGATCAATCGGGCAATCCGTTCCCGCTCCCCAAGGGAGAGGACAAGCGGGGCGCGTTGTTATTCCTTCTTTCCCCGGTTGGGGGATGCGCCGTCGTGCAAGCTGGTGAGAGTGTTCCAACCGTCACCGAAACATCCTAGACAGGCTTCATGGCAGCCACCCATATCAATTCCTACTATGCCGCCACGGCGAATGACGGCGCGTGTTACCCGACGCTGAAAGGTACGCACAAGGCCGACGTCTGCGTCGTCGGCGGCGGCTTTTCCGGGATCTCGACGGCGCTGAGCTTGGCCGAGCGCGGCTATCAGGTGGTGGTTGTCGAAGCGCTACGCGTGGGCTGGGGTGCCTCAGGGCGCAACGGCGGGCAGATGATCGGAGGCATCAGCGGCGAGCATCGCATCGAGAGCCAGCTTGGCGAGGCCGGGCGGAAGATGCTCGCGGATATCCGCTATCTCGGACACGACATCATCGAGGACCGTATTCGCCGGTATCAGATCTCCTGCGATCTCAAGCATGGCTGGGCGGAAGTGGCGGCGCGTCCGCGTCACATGGACGGCCTCAAGGCTTATGTCGAGGAACGCCGTGCGGCGGGCGATGGGGATTATCTCGAGGTCGTCGAAGCCGATCGGATGGGCGAGGTGATCGGCGCGAAGATCTATCACGGCGCGATGGTGGATCGGCGCAGTGGGCACCTGCATCCGCTCAATCTGTGCGTCGGGGAAGCCCGCGCGGCCGCGGGGCTTGGTGTCAGGATTTTCGAGGAGTCGCCCGTCACGGCGTTCGGCGGCGGCGCCAAGCCCTTCGTCGAGACGGCGGAAGGGCGGGTCGAAGCCGCTTCGATCGTGCTCGGCGGATACATGGATCCGGCGTTCCAGCGCGGTCTGCTGCATGGGATCGCGTTTCCGACCGGCAGCTACATCGTTGCGACCGAGCCGTTGCCGGAAGACCTCGCGAAGGCGATCAACCCGCAAGACCTCGCGATCGCCGACAGCAATGTCGTGCTCGATTATTTCCGCTTGTCTGCGGACCGGCGCCTGCTGTTCGGCGGGCGCTGCAACTATTCCAATCGCGATCCAAGCGATATCCGCGAGACGCTGCGCCCGCGCATGGTCGAGGTGTTTCCGCAACTCGCCGACGTCGCGCTCGATTTCGCCTGGGGCGGCAAGATCGATATCGTGATCTCGCGGGTTCCTGCCATCGGCCGGCTCGAGCCGAACGTCTACTTTATGCAGGGCTATTGCGGGCACGGGGTCAACGCGACGCATATCGCGGGGCAGATCGTGGCGGATGCCATCTCAGGCACGATGGAGAGGCTCGATCTGTTCGAGCGTATCCGCCATGTGCGTCTGCCGATCGGGCAGTTTCTCGGTAATCAGATGCTGGCGCTGGGTATGCTGTACTACCGCCTTCGAGACCTGCTTTAGCCGCTCGTCAGAGTTTGCTCGTGCCGCCAAACGAAAGAGGCGCGCTTCCCGGTGAAGCGCGCCTCTAATTTGTTTAGCCGGTTCCCAGGGTCTAGAGCGTGGCGGCCTTTTCGAGCAGGCGCGCGATCGCCTGGTGGGCTTTGACGATGGCTTCGTCGCAGGCCACGTAAGCCGGCGTCGCGGCGCCCCAATTGCGGTTGCGAACTTCGTCGACCATTTTCGTGGCCTGGGTCTGCGCCGTGGAGAGGGCCTGCGAGAGGTCGGCTGCGAGTGCGGAGCCGCTGCCGGTCGCCTTGCAGAGCTCGTCGGCTTCGACCATGACGCCGGCTTGGGGGAGCTGAGGCGCGGTGGACGGGGTCGGAAGTGCGCCTAGCAGGATCTGGGCGAGCTGGCGCTTCCACGAGATGGCCTCAGCGCCGACGCGGATGAGCGCGGGGCAGCGAACCGGAAGCTCGACGTTGTCGAAGGCCTTGCGGAGCGTGCCTTCGCAATCCTCGAGGCGCTTGCCGATCTTCTGGACTTCGTCCTTGCTCTTGGTGGCCTTCTCGGAGATGCGGACGACGTTCTGGGTAATTTCGGTGGTGGCAGCGCGCTGCTGTTCGAGCACGTTGGAGAGGCCGCGAATGCGCTCGGCGACCTCGGCGACTTCGTCGCCCATGTTTTCGATGATGGTGCCGACCTGGGTGACGACGGCGCTGCCGGAGCTGACCGACTTCAGGCTGTCGGCGACGGCGTGGCGGATCTCGCGCATTTCGCGAGTCAGGGCCTCGACGCGCGAGCGAATTTCCTGGGTGGCCTTGCCGGTTTCGACGGAGAGAGTCTTGACCTCGGCGGCGACCACGGCAAAGCCGCGTCCGGCTTCACCTGCACGGGCGGCTTCGATGGTGGCGTTGAGGGCGAGGAGGTTGGTCTGGCGCGCGATCGAGTCGATGCTCGTCGCCATCTCGCCGATCTGATCAACGGCGCTTTGCAGAACCGAGACCTGTTCGCCGATCTTGCTCGACTGGCCCTGAATGTTGGTCATGGCGTCGACGGCAGCGCGGGCATCGTTGATGCAGCTGCGCATCGTATCGCGGGCGTTTTCAGTCTGGGTCGCGCTCGCGGCCGATACGGTCGACAGCTCGGCGATGGAAGCGGCCATCTCCTCGACGGCGCTCGAAATGGAAACGGTCGACTGGGCGACCTCGCCGAAATCGTGGGACAGCCAGCCGATGTTGATCGCGGCCTCGCAGGCTTCCTTGCCAAGGTCGTTGGCCAGCAGCAGCTGGTTGGTGTTTGCCGATTTCACGAGATGCACGAGGCGTGTCAGAGCGTTGCCGACAGCGCCATCGATTGCAACGTTCGAAGCGAGCTTGCTGCGGATCAGCGCTTCCAGGGCTTCGACGAGATGCTTCTCCGAAGCGGCGGAGGCGTTCGGTGACAGGGCGGCTTGTGAATTTTGGGGCTCGCCGGGGCGGCGCATTGCAAACACGGGCTTCTCCTTGGCAGGCGCTGTCGACCATTTTCGCGCCCAGGAAACCGAGCGCGAGTTGGAAGGACGATTCTTTGAACACCGTACCTGGACTTTAGTCAGCAGCCGTTAAAGGCCGCTTAACTGAGATGGAGACAACTGTATTTTGTTTGATCGCGGACTATTAATGTCTGATATGGCGCAGCAATTTTGCGCCTATTTTCGATAAGCCGGCAGCTTGCGCAGGAGGTTCTCGATCGGATTGTCGACCCAGGCCTGGGTGACGAAGCTGCGATGCGAGACATTCTCTCCGCCAGAAAGAAACGCGACGTCGCCCTGGTGAAGGGGGCGGTCCAGCTCGGTTGCATAGTCGATGTCGCGAGCGGTCAGGATGCCGGCCAGCTCGGAGTTCTTCTCGCGCGTCGAGCCAAGATAAGCGCTGACGAAGAAGGCCGAGCGATCGTTCTCGATCCACGAGGTGAACTTGCCAAGCTCGCCATAAAGCGCGTCGAGCAGTACCACGCCGCGCAGCCGCTTCTTGAGGCCGCCGTTGACGGCACACGAAGCCGCCGCGAGGTAGCCGCCGCTATAGGCGACGAAAATGACCGGGCTCGATGCGAAGCTGCGGACGCTCTTGGGATCGCCGTGCAGCTTGGCAAGGGCTTCGGCTGCCTCGCCCATGAAGCGCCCGAAGGCGCCCGGTTCCCAGAAGCGTCCCGCGCTCGAATCCGCGGCATCGACGGCAAACTGCGGGGCAATCAGCACGGCGTTGGCGCCGGACCGCGTGATCTGGTCGGCGACCTGCTGCCGGCGTACGACATCGCGCTCGAGGGTGGCGCCATGGCCATGGAAGAACACGATCATGATCGACGGGCGACGGATGTCGAAGCCCTTCGGAATATGCAGGAGCACGCGATTGTCGTTGTAGGTCTCGTCCTCCCAGTAGTGGCGGCCATAGGGGGTAACATGAACGCGCCGGCCATCCTCGGCGACCTCGAAGAACGGCTTGCCGGTGCCGGGTACATTGCCGTTGTAGGGGAAGGGTGCGGTCTGGAAGGGGACGAGGCTGGTTTTGGTTCGCTTCAAGGGGGCGGAGCGGGACTGGACCTGATGAGGCTCGGGAACCATGGCTTGCGCCCCGGCGCGGGCGGAGCGGGCTTCGGCCGAGGCAAGGCCGGTCGCGAGCGTGCTCAGCGCCACGGCGGCAAGCGCGGCTGAAACTCCCCTCCGATATGATCTGGCCCAGGGCCTCATCACGCGCTTATCCGACGTTGATCCTGTTCGGTGGGCCTTCCCAGGAGTGGGCTCGGCCATGGTGAACAAAAAAACAACCCTAAGCCCGGAATGGTTTCACGATGCTTGATGCCTGTTTTCTCGGCTCAGCTATCTGGGCTCAGCGGGCTTTCCAAGGCGATAGCGGCCAATCATGTCGACATCGGGGAGACGGATTGTGGCGCCCGGGCCGGGTGGGAGGTGCAATTCTGCAACTCGTTTAGCTCATTTTGCCCTTCGCCTTGTTGATCCGTGCCCGCACTCCTAGGGTGGATAACCCTTTCATGTCCCGGGTTTCCTCATGACATCGTCTGCTCCCGTTTCTCCGCCGGCCGAAGGTCTGGCCGCGCCGCACAAGAGAACGGTTTCGGTTACGACAGCCACCGCGATCGCGGTCGCCGATATGATCGGCATCGGCGTGTTCACGAGCCTCGGCTTTCAGTTGGGTGCCATCCCGTCGGGCTTCGCGATCCTCATGCTGTGGGTCATCGGGGGATTGGCCGCTCTCTCCGGAGCGCTCGCCTATGCGGAACTCGCGGTGGCGTTTCCCCGCTCGGGCGGCGAATACAACTTCTTATCGCGCATCTATCACCCGGCGCTCGGCTTCATGGCCGGGTGGATCTCGGCCACGGTTGGGTTTGCAGCGCCGGTCGCGCTGGCCGCGATGGCGTTCGGGGAATACTTCGCAGGTGTTGTGCCGGGTGCGCCGCCGCTGCTCGTCGGACTTGCCGTTGCCTGGGCGGTGACGCTCGTGCTGCTGTCCGGGGTCAAGCTCAGCACCACGTTCCAGAACGTCGCGACGTTCATCAAGGTCGCGCTGATTACGGTATTTGTCGTCGCGGGGTTCGCGATCGCCGATCCGCAGCCGATCTCGTTCCTGCCGCAGCCCGGAGACCTGGCGCATATCCTGAGCGCGCCATTCGCAGTGAGCCTCGTGTTCGTCATGTACTCCTATTCGGGCTGGAATGCCGCGACCTATATCGCGGGCGACGTGCGCGATCCGGAGCGGAGCCTGCCTATTGCGATGCTGGTCGCGACGTTGATCGTCATCGCGCTCTATGTCCTGCTCAATGCGGTGTTTCTTTACACGACGCCGGTGGCGGCGATGGTGGGGCAGCTCAACGTCGCCCAAATCGCGGGCGCGCACATCTTCGGCGAAGCGGGCGGACGCGTGGTGGCGGCGCTGATCTGCGTCGGCCTCGTCTCGGCGATCAGCGCGATGATGTGGATCGGCCCGCGCGTGACTGTGGCGATGGGCGAGGACTTCCCGCTGCTCGGCGTCTTTTCGCAGCTCTCGAAGAAGGGCGTGCCGACGACGGCGATGCTTCTGCAGATCAGCGCCGTGACCGTGCTGCTTCTGACCCAGAGCTTCGAGACCGTGTTGGAGTTCATTCAGTTCAGCTTGACGCTGTGCTCGTTCCTGGCGGTGCTCGGTGTCGTTGTTCTGCGCGTAACACAGCCCAATCTCTCGCGACCCTATAAAGTTTGGGGCTATCCGCTGACGCCGTTCGTGTTTCTCGGCGTCACGGGGTTCATGATGTATTACCTGTTCTCGGAGCGTCCATTGCAATCGTTGGCAAGCCTCGCGCTGATGGCGTCGGGCTTGCTGCTGTTCGTCTGGTCGCGGCGCGAAGGTAGCAAATCGCAGGCGCTGCAACGCGCGATGAAGGGATGAAAAGTCATATGAAATGTTTTGCGGCTCTTTTCGCAGCTCTGTTGCTGCTCGTGCCGGTTGCGGCTTCCGCGCAAGGTCCGGCTACGGCCGACGATACGGCGCGCGTGCTGGCGGGGCTTTCACCCGCAGCTGGATCTCCGCTCGAGACCTTCACCAAGGAAGCGTCGTGGCAGTCTCATGCCAAGTATTTCGACAAGGCGTGGGCGCAGCTCGACGAACGGCAGCTGACGAAGATCCGCACCTGGTCCACCAAGAACGTGCCGGCCCGCAAGCCGGTGCTGTTCTACATGTTCAGCGGTCCCGACTTCCTCTATGCGGACGCTTTCTTCCACGGCGCTTCGACCTATGTGCTTTCGGGTCTCGAGCCGGTCGGGCAGGTGCCGGATCTCGCGCCACTTTCGCCTAAGGCGCTCGGACATGAGCTTCGCGGGCTCCAGAATTCGCTCAACTCGGTTCTTTCGTTCAGCTTCTTCATCACCAAGAAGATGAAAACGGAGCTGCGCGACGGACGCCTCACCGGCACGCTGCCGATCCTCTACACGTTCCTCGCGCGGTCGGGCAAAACCATCCGTGAGACGACGCTCGTTTCGCTCAATCCGGACGGCACGGTAACGCCGCTCGCGGGCGAAATCGCGAAAGGATCGAGCCCGGGCGCCAAGATCTTGTTCTCGTCCAACGGCGGCCCCGAGCAGACGCTCTACTATTTCAACACCGATCTTTCTGACGGCGGCATCAAGACCAGCGGGTTCCTGACCTTCTGCAAGGGGCTTGGCCAGGGCGACAGCTTCGTCAAGAGTGCCTCCTATCTCATGCATTCGGACAACTTCTCGCTCGTCCGCAGCTTCCTCGTCGAGAACACGGCAACACTGGTTCAGGACGATTCCGGCGTGCCGCTTCGCTTCCTCGACGAGAAGGATTGGCGTCTCGCGCCGTACGGCCGCTATGTTCAGCCGCTCGGGATTTTTCCCAAGGCCTACCAGCCGAAGATGCGGGATCTGTTTGCCAAGGGACGGGCACAGCCGTTGGATTTCGGCATCGGCTATCGCTGGCGGCCGAACGAGTCCAACCTGCTGTTGGCGATCCGATCAGGAGAACTCAAGGCCGATGCAGCGCATTGACGAGACCGATGATTCACGCTTCGGACCGATAAGGTCCGAAGCGATCATGGTCTAAGGTCATCCCGGACGTGACGACGGCGGGCGGGGGCGGCGAAGATCCAGGAATATTTCTTGCTCCGCCGCCGGACGAAGGGTTTTGCCTAGCTTCAGTCCACATTGTACCGTATCGCCCGATTTCGCCGTGGGGTTTCGTTCCAATTGCCGCCGCCCGCCGGATTTCAAAGCTCGAGGACGGGTGGGTTCATAATGGTTTCGAGGGCCTGATCCAGTGTTCGGTGCGTGCCTAGCCGGGGCGCATCTCGAACGGTCGGGGCTCGTCGCGTAGGGGAGGTTGATGTGGCCACCGTCGTCACTGTACACGGGACGTTCGCGCATACGGCAGGGACGGCAGACGCTCTCAACATCGGCGAGCAGAGTGAGCCGCAATGGTGGCAAGAGGGGAGCGCGTTCGACGCCGACCTCAAGGCCTTCGCGAGCGGCGCCGAAGGGCCTCTCTATTTCATTCCTTTCAGCTGGAGCTCGGCCAACAGCGAACTCGACCGGCGCAAGGCGGGAACCGACCTTCTCCATGTGCTGCGCCAGCTCGACGCGCAGGAGGAGCCCTATTGCGTCGTGGGGCACAGCCACGGCGGATCGGTGATCGCGTCGGCGCTGATCGAGAGCGTTGCCAGGAAACGGCCGCTTACGCATCTCAGGAAGTGGATCACGGTCGGCACGCCCTTCGTCGGTATGCGCAAGGAGCGCTTCCTGTTCACGCGCCTTACGCTCACGCGTAAGGTGATGTTCGTCGCGTCGTTCATGCTGTTCATGATGTTTTTGTTCTACGTCGGCGCCGAGGCGCTCGACGATGCGCAGCATTTCCGCAACGAGCGCTACTACACGGCGATCCTGTTCTCCGGCGTGATGATGACGCTGCCGATCGTGTTCTTCTATCTCGTGTTCCGGTTTCTCGATAACCGGGAGTTGATGGGATACAGTGCGGGTTCAGTCGAGCGCGCGAAGCAGTACTATCAGGACAAGTGGCTGCCGCTTTGCCACAAGGACGACGAGGCGGTGCAGGGACTTCGCGTTCTTCCGAACGTGAAACTGCATTTCTTCGCCCCGGATTTCGCCACCTCGACTCTGACGAAGGCGTCGGTCATCGCGTTGCCTCTGCTTTATCTGTTCGTCGTGACCTCGCCAACGTTCATGCTCGCGATCTCGGATTTTCTACAGACGCGGGTTTACGACGTACAGGCGTTCGCGAGAGAGGACAGCTCCGCGACGCAGGCGCGCGATGAACTCAGAAACTTGGGCCGACGCATGCGCGACGCGCGCGAGCAAGCCGAGCGTGGCGGGTTGGAGCCTGCTTCGGCGGAGGAAGCGCGAAAGCGGGCGGACGAATTGCGTAGAGAGCTGTTCGCGAAGCGCCAGCAACTCGAGCAATCCTTCCCGGAATTCTCCAACGTGGAGCGCGCGCAGCGCTTCAAGCGGCGCTTCCTGCAGCGTGGAGGCCGTCCGCCGCAGCCTTGCGAGCAGAACCGTCTATGCGGTTTGGGACACGACTATGCGCTGAACAGCAAGCTGCTGTTCCATGTGGTGACGGACGAGCTTTCGGCCTCGGTCGTCGATGATGACGCTTTCGGCGGTGCCGTCGGCGGCATCCTGCGGTTGTTCGCTCCGGTCGTGCTGGTGCCGCTGGTGTTTGCCGCCATCGCGCTCGGCGTTCTTGCGATCATCCAGTACATCGCGTCCCACGTCAGCGGGTGGCTGAGCCGCGTGCTCAACTATCTGACGCTTTCGGAAGTCCGACGCTCGACATTCGGCAACGATACCGAGGGCGAGATCGTCGTCGGCGCGGACTATGGGCCGACCTGGCTCGAGCCCGTGACATTCATGCTTCCGATCGAGATCTCGGATCTGATCTCGGCGCACTCGAACACCATGGCCGCGCAATCGATCGCCAAGTTCCGCAATGCCATCAGCACGCTCGCGTTCGCGGAGGGTGAGGACACCAAATCCGGGCTGATCTCCAACTATCTCTCGTGGAAGGAGCTGGTGCACACGTCGTATTTCGATGCGCACGAGTTCCGAAAGATCATCGTGCAAGCCATTTCTCAGTCCGACGGGTTCATGCCGACGGAAGAGTTCAAGCGCGACGGCGATTTCGACCGCACGGCGCTCTGGCTCTCGGAGCTCGGCAAGAAGGTGGATCCCACGACTGGGCTCGTGATTGGAGAAACGCCGGCGATTTCGTCGTTGCCGTCTTGATCGGATCGGAGTGGGAACGCGGCTCTACCAACAGGCCGCGTTCCTGCGTCGCTCAGGATGACGCCCTGCTCAGGACGATGCCTTGATCTCGAGGAACTCGACCTCGGGATTTTTGCCGGCGTTGTAGTTGAGCGTGAAGATCGAGCTCGGCAGATAGACGTAGTCGCCGTCGAGGTCGGTGGCGACTGACGAGCGGTTCTGCTCGATGAATTTCTTGAGGGCCGCCGGGTCCTTCGAGCGGATCCAGCGGACCGCGTCGCAAGGGGCTGGATCGAAATCGGTCTTGAGGCCGTATTCGTGCGTCAGGCGGTCGGCCAACACATCGAGCTGCAGCGCGCCGATCACGCCGACGATGGGCTGGGTGCCGTCGACCGGGCTGAACACCTGCACGACGCCTTCCTCGGCCATCTCGCGCATGGCATCCTTGAGCTTCTTGGCCTTGATGGCGTCCTCGAGGCGGATACGGCGCAGGATCTCGGGGGCAAAGCTCGGAATGCCGAGGAAGGTGATGTCCTCGCCTTCTGTCAGCGCATCGCCGATGCGCAACGTGCCGCGGTTCGGAATGCCGACGACGTCGCCGGCGAAGGCTTCCTCGGCGATCGAGCGATCCTGGGCGAAGAAGAATTGCGGCGCCGAGAGCGCCATGATCTTGCCCGAGCGCACGTGCTTCACCTTCATGCCGCGCGAGAGCTTGCCCGAGCAGACGCGCATGAAGGCGATGCGGTCGCGATGGTTGGGGTCCATGTTCGCCTGGATCTTGAAGATGATCCCGGTCATGGCCGGTTCCGTCGCCTGGATTTCGCGCGTGGCGGCGTGCTGGGTGCGCGGCGGCGGCGCATACGTCTTGAGCGCGTCGAGCACGTCGCGGACGCCGAAATTCTTGAGGGCGGAGCCGAAGAACACCGGCGTCAGCGCGCCGTGCTGGAATTTCTCCAGGTCGAACTTTCCGCAAGCTGCCGCGACCAGATCGATTTCCTCGCGCCAGCGCTGGTAGGCGTCTTCTTCCAATAGCTCGGCGAAAAGCGGATCGTCGGGGCCGGTGATCGGCTGGCCGTCGAAGTTTTCGTCAAGGCGGCGTACGCGCGGCTGATAGAGGTCGTAGGTGCCGCGGAAGTCGCGGCCCTTGCCGATGGGCCAGACCATGGGCGCGGTATCGAGTGCGAGCGTCTTCTCGATTTCGTCGAGCAGGTCGAGCGGCTCCCGCGCTTCGCGGTCGAGCTTGTTGATGAAGGTGACGATCGGGATGTCGCGCATGCGACAGATCTCGAACAGCTTGCGCGTGCGGGTCTCGATGCCGCGCGCCGCGTCGATCACCATGATGGCGCTATCGACGGCGGTCAGCGTGCGATAGGTGTCGTCGGAGAAGTCTTCGTGGCCCGGCGTGTCGAGCAGGTTGAAAACCGCGCCGCCGTATTCGAACGTCATAACCGAAGTTGCGACCGAGATGCCGCGCGCCTTCTCAATCGCCATCCAGTCGGATCGCGTGGCGCGGCCGTCCTTCTTCGCCTTGACCTGGCCGGCAAGCTGAATCGCGCCGCCGAACAGCAGCAGCTTTTCGGTCAGCGTCGTCTTGCCGGCGTCGGGATGCGAGATGATCGCGAACGTGCGCCGACGATTGATCTCGTCCGCGAACCGCTGTCCCGCCGCGCCGGCTGGCTTGGCCGCCGGGGCTGCTGCCGTCTCAGCCGTATTGTTTTCGCTCATTTTATTCTGCTGAGTCCTGCTCAGAATGGGGTTTGGCGGGCTCTATAGCATCGATTGGCCAGAAAGCGAGACTCCCGTCCCTGTCGCAGAGTGTCGGGCGGCGGGACGTCGGGAGGCTATGCCAGCTCAGCGAGGACACATTTCAGGATGCCGTAGCTGAAGCGGCCTTCGAGGGCGGCATGGGCCGGGCCGAGCTTGCCGCTGTCGATGGTATCGTGGCGCTCGAAGGCGGCGTGGATCTCGTCGAGTTCGACGGGGTCGAGGTCGAGCACGGCATCCGCAACCAGGATACCGGCTTCGATGGCTTCGGCGAAATGGGTGTAAATGGTGCCGACATCGAGACCGCGCACTGCGGCGATGTCGTCGGCGCTTTTGCCTGCGAGATGCAACGCAAGCGTCTGGTTGACCGTGGACGACAGACGGTTGTCGAGCGCTGGGTTCGGCTTGAACGAGGCGATGATCTCGAGGAACGCTTTGCCGTAGCGCTTGATCTTGCTGGCGCCGAGGCCGGTGATGCCGTGCAGGCCTGCGTCATCTTCGGGGCGTTTGCCCGCCAGCTCGACGAGGGTCGTATCGTGGCAAATGACGTAAGGCGGCAGTTGGGCCTCGGTCGCGAGCCGGAGGCGCAACGCCTTCAGTGCGTCGTAGAGCGGGCGATCGGCGGCGTCGACCTTCTGGGCTGAGGCTGATGCGCTTTTCGATTTCGACTTGCGCTCCTTTATCGGAGCGATGCGCTGCATGAAGCGCTCTTCGCCGCGCAGGAGCGGGCGAGCCTTTTCGGTGAGCTGCACCGTGCCGTGGCCTTCGTCGTCGGAGGCGAGGAAGCCCAACGCCGTGAGCTGGCGGAAGAGCCCGCGCCAGACCGTCGCCTCCGTATCCTTGCCGATGCCCCACACAGAGAGGCGGTCGTGGCTGTTGCGGCAGGCGCGCTCGTTTTCTTTTCCCTGCAGCACGTCGATCAGATAGCCGACGCCGAAGCGCTGGCCGGTGCGATAGACAGTCGACAACGCCATTTGCGCAAGCACGGTGCCGTCTACGGTTTGCGGCGGGTTCAGGCAGTTGTCGCAGTTGCCGCACGGCTGGCTGCCGGTTTCGCTGAAATAGGCGAGCAGGAGCTGGCGGCGGCAGCTGGCTGCTTCGCAAAGGCCGACGAGGGCGTCGAGTTTCTGGCGCTGGGTGCGCTTGAACAGCTCCGAGCCTTCGCTTTGCGCGATCCACTGGGTCTGCTGGATGATGTCCTGCATGCCGTAGGCGAGCCAGGCGTTGGCGGCTTCGCCGTCGCGGCCGGCGCGGCCCGTCTCCTGGTAGTAGGCTTCCATCGAGCGCGGCAGGTTGAGATGCGCGACGAAGCGGACGTCCGGTTTGTCGATGCCCATGCCGAAGGCGATGGTGGCGACCATCACGATCGCGTCTTCCTTCAGAAAGCGCTCCTGGGCTTGCCGGCGCACATCGGCATCGAGGCCGGCATGGTAGGCGAGCGCCGTGCGCCCCTTGCGCGCGAGCCACGCCGCCGTTTCCTCGACCGATTTGCGGGAGAGGCAATAGACGATGCCGGCGTCGTTCGGGTGCTCCGTCTCGATGAACGACCACAGCCGCTCACGGGCGCTCATCGAGCCCATTTCGGCGATGGTGTAGCGGATGTTCGGGCGATCGAAGCTCGCGACGAAGCGGCGCGCGTTCTCCAGGCTGAGCTCGCTCGCGATCTCGTCGCGCGTGCGGTCGTCGGCGGTGGCGGTCAGCGCGATGCGCGGGGTGTTCGGGAAGCGCTGGGCCAGCACCTTGAGCTGGCGATACTCGGGACGGAAGTCGTGCCCCCACTGCGACACGCAATGGGCTTCGTCGATGGCGAACAGAGCGACTTCGGCGCGCTCGATCAGGCGCAACGTGCGGTCCTGCACGAGGCGTTCGGGCGCGACGTAGAGGAGATCGAGGTCTCCTGTGGCAAGCCGGCGTTCGATGGCCTCCTGCTGGTTGCGATCCTGGGAGGAATTGAGGAACGCGGCCTTGACGCCCGCTTCCTTCAGCGCATCCACCTGATCCTGCATTAGCGCGATGAGCGGCGAGACGACAATGCCGGTGCCGCGGCGCACGAGCGCCGGGATCTGGTAGCAGAGCGATTTGCCGCCGCCGGTCGGCATCAGCGCGAGCACGTCGCCGCCGGTAATCAGCGTTTCGATGATGTCCGCCTGATGGGGGCGGAAATTCGGATAGCCGAACACCTCCTCGAGCACGTGCTGGGCCTCGACGAGGCTCGGTGCGGGAGCGAGAGGGGCGATGGACGATTTCCGCGCGGCGGCAGGCGGCATGAAGGGACCCTGGGCCGTCGCCTCGGGGCGGATCGGCGCGTTTCGAGATGCTGCGTCAACACCTAGCGCGATTCTCTTGAGCGCCCGACGTGGCAACCGGGTTCATCCCGCGCTTTCTGCGCACCAAGCCCGAGACCTGTTTCGCGGGGATGGGATGTCGTAAACTCAGCCGGCGCCAGGGGTCTCATTTCACCCCGCCCTCCGTGGCGCCATTCGCTCGGAGGGGGGTGGCCCGAATATGCCGAATACGGCCGCAGGGCTCCTGGCGTCCTCGCGATTCCGGGAATGAATTCCCGAAAATTGGCGATGGACCCGTGTTCGGGTTGCTGTGGCGCAACAATCCGTTACGATTTTCCCCGGCGATCCTCTGTTGGCCTCCTAAACATAGTTTTGCAACGGTAGAATCACGCTAGGCAGAAATCTGCTTTTTGGTCGAAATCAATCAATCCATTGCAGATTTTTTCGGGAATGGTCATGACTTACAGCCGTTTTGCCAAGTCGGTTGCGGGGCTTTGCCTGGGTGTGGTGGCTGCGTTTTCGATATCGCCGGGACAGGCGCAAGCGCAGTCCACGCCGTCGCCGTGCTACTATCAAGCGATCGACACCAACCCGAGCTCGCCGACCTATAACGAGCTGGTCACCTACAACAGTTACAGTGAGTGCCATGAATCCGTGGGAGCGGTTTCAGCGATCGGCTCCGTGCTGTCGGGAATCGGCGAGGGCCTGGTCCAGCAGCAGCTCAATTTCGGTGCGGGTATTGGCTCGTTCGTCAATCCGACCGGGCGCCTGCGCCATACGCGGCACGACGGTCTGACCGAAAAGACGACGGGCTCTCAGCTCGAAGGTTTCGAGACCGACGAGGGGTCGGTGTTCGCGAGCGGGAGCTACGATCTGCCGGGCACGTATTTCGGCGGCAAGGTCCGGATCAACGGGCTGCTCGGGTATGACCGGCTCCATCAGGAAGCCGACGTCACAAACGGCAAAACACTGATCGACGCCTTCATCTACGGCGGCAGCTATCTCTGGAGCAAAGGCTCCTTCTACAGCATGTCGCTGCTCATCGGCGTCAGCGGCGAGGCCGATGGCCGTGCCGGTGGGGGTGTCGCGGCGGGCGATACCTATTCGTACGATGTCTCGGGTTACTTTTCGAACAGCGTGATCGGCTACACGTTCGATCTGCCGAATGCCTGGAAGTTCGATCTGCGCGGCGGCATCGGTCATTACGACGTGAGCACCGACAAGTTTGCTTTTGCCAATGCGGCCGGCTTCATCAAGGGCAGTGCAGAAGCGTGGAACGCATCGCTGACGGCGACTTTCTTCTCCATCCTGCAACTCGAGGGTGGCGTCGCACGGCCCTACCTGCTGCTCTCCTACAAGAACGTGTTCGATGAGGACATAAAGGTGAAGGGCGACGCCTTCGCGGCCTTCGCGCAGGCTGATGACTTCGGCAAGATCGAGATCGGTCTCGACTACGTGACCGGCCCGATGACCTACGGCGCGGCCGCCTATACGGAATTCTCGGAGGACGAGAGCACGATCGGGTTGCGGCTCGGGGCGTCCTACAAGTTCCAATAAACTCAGCGCTGGCGCACGAAGCCGGCCGGCAGGTTTGGTTAAGGATCGAGGGCGGGCGTGCTGGGCATGTCCGCCTTTTTTCTGCTTAGGTGCCCGCGATGGCGCAGGACTGTTTCGCAGGGAACAGACCCCGGCTAAGCGGCTGTGGTGTCTGGAAGAAAGATCTCGGCACGTCGGGGCGGGTTTGGGCCTTTGGTCGTGCTTCGAAGCAAGCCCGCTACTGGTCAGTATGCCGCCGATGGGGTACATTGTCCGGCGTTTTCAGGAGGTTCCGATGACGTATTGTTCCTATCGGTTGCGGGGCGCGGTTGCGGCGCTCACGCTCGCGATGAGCTTCGCGGCGCCGGTTGGGGTGGCATTTGCCGACCAGGCTGGAACGCCGTCGGTGCAGGACATCGTGGAGGCCTTGAAGCCGCGCAAGACGCGCGGGCTTTCGGTCAAGCCGACACAGGCCGAGATCGAGCGGGCCAAGACCATCGAGGACCTCAAGACCAAGGCGGCTACGCGTGGGCTTTCCGTTCCCGAGCGCAATCAGCTCGCGGATGCCGTCAGCGATAAGCCGCAGCTCGATTTCGTGATCTATTTCGATTTCAACTCCGCCACGATCTCCAGCCGCTCGAAGGCGTCGCTCGATGCGCTCGGCACGGCGTTGCAGGACGATGCGCTCAAGGGCGCGTCGATCATGGTGGCCGGACACACGGATGCGAAGGGGCGTGGCGAGTATAACCAAACGCTCTCGGAGCGGCGTGCCGATGCCGTGCGGACGTATCTCAATGACAAGTTCAACGTCGCGCACGATACGGTGACCGTTGTCGGTTACGGCGCCGAGCGCCTCAAAGACAAGGTCTCGCCCTATGCGAGCGTCAACCGCCGCGTTCAGATCGTGAACCTGACCGACAAGACCGCTTCCGCAAGCAAGCCAGTGGGTGATGCGGTCGCGCCGTGAGAGCTTCTGCCTGCGCTGTGGTTTGAGACCCGAGCCGAGTACGAGTTGAGAGGAGAGAGACAATGAGACCGAGCCTCGTTCTCCGTTCCGCGTTGTCCATCGCGGTCGTGGCCGTGTTGGCTGCCGGCACATCGGCTGAAGCAGCCGGGCGGCGCCTCGCGCTCGTCATCGGCAATTCGACCTATCAGCATGTGGCTGAGCTCACGAACCCGCAGAACGACGCCGCCGACGTTGCCGAAAAGCTTCGCAACCTGTCGTTCGACGTGATGCTCGGGACGAACCTCTCGCGCGAGCAGATGCACGAGGCCTTCCAGAAATTCTCCGAGGAGCTGAAGCCGGGCGATGAGGGACTGTTCTTCTACGCCGGCCATGGCATCTCGCTCAGCGGCGAGAATTTTCTGATCCCTGTGGACATGCCGGGCGAGATTCAGGTCGAGGACGAAGCGCAGAGCAAGGATGCGCTCGACAAGAACCTCGTCAACATTTCCTCGGTGATCGAGCCGCTGCAAAAGGCCAAGCTCGGCATGATCTTCCTCGACGCCTGCCGCAACACGCCTTCGCGCGAGGAGCTTGGTTTGCAGATCGTGGCGAAGGACGGCGAAACGCGGAAGGTTCGCTCGCTGTCGTTCAGCCGCGGCATGACAAAGGTCAACGTGCCGTCGACGAGCGGCGCATCGGGCATTTTCCGCGCTTACGCGACACAGCCGAACAATGTTTCGGACGATGGCGGCGGCCGCAACAGCCCGTTCACCAAGGCGCTGCTGAAGCACCTCGGCACGAAGGGCGTGGACGTGCACCAGATGATGATCAAGGTGCGGCTCGACGTGCAGAAGGAAACCAACGGGCGGCAGGTTCCGTGGGAAGAGAGCGCGCTGACCGACGTCTATTACTTCACGCCGACGGCGCCTGGCATGGCTGCGCCGCTGCTGCCGACCTACAACGGGGATGCAACGCCGGGCTCGGGCAAGAGCGGCAAAGCGACGGCGCAATCGCCGCGGAAGAACAAGAATGCCGGCGGTGGCGGGGCGCCTCGTCAGGCGCGCCGCAGCGGCCCGCCGCCGGGGCTTGGCGCTGGTGTCGGCGCGGGGCTTTAGAAGGCCGTCTGAGCTGTTCAAACGCTTTCGTCATCTGAGGCGATTGTGCCTGTGATCCAGGCCTCGCTCGAGGCGCGCTCGCTTTAACTGATCCTCGGTATTTGTGGCTGGCTGGATCCTCGGGACGAGCCCGAGGATGACAGTATGCGACAACGCACGCGCTCAGTTGACGCCGAGGCGGCGTAGGCCTTCGCTGCTGCTCACGCTGGCCGCGTCGAGCGAAAGGGCCTTGCGATAGTCGCTGATGGCGGCGCTTTTGGCGCCGCGCGCCTCCTGGATGTGGCCCCGCGTGTCCCAGATATAGGCCTTCGTGCCGTCGAGCGTGACGGCGCGGTTGGCGTCCTGCAAGGCCGAGGCGAGGTCGCCGGTCTTGTAGTAGGTCCAGGCCCGGTTGTTGACGGCTTCGGCAAGATTGGGGCGGATCTTCAGGGCTTCGGTGTAATCCTTGATGGCCTGAGCGAAGTCGCCCTTGTCGAAGTAGGCGATGCCGCGGTGATTGTAGGCGTCGGCGGTGCGTTTCAATTCGATGGCGCGGTTGTAGCTCTCGATGGCTTTATCGGCGTCACCCTTGTCGCGGAGCGCGCGTCCGTATTTGTAGCGGATGGTGGCCTGATCCTCGTCGGTGAGGCCGCCGGTGTCGATCAGCCCTTTGCAGGCTTCGACCGCGACATCGGCGTTGTCGCTCTCGTGACAATCCTTCCATTGCCGCGTCAGCACATAGCGCGACGCGAGTGGGTTCGGCGCGGTGCGGAGTGCGGTGTCGGTTGCCTGCTTAGGATCGGCCGTTGGAGGGGTTGCGGGTTCGCGCGCACTCTCGGCGGCGGGTGCCTGCGTGACATCGACAGGTTCGGGTGGCGCGGACGCGGGCTGTGGCGTGTCTTGCGTTGCGCGGGGGAGATATTCGTAGGCGTAGACACCGGCGAGAACCACGGCGAGGCCGGCAAGCACGAGCGTGACCCAATTGGATTGGAGATTGGCTTTAAGCTGTGCTGCTGCTGCCGGGCCTGTGGCTTTGGCTTGCGTCGTCTCCTTCGGGCCCGGTGGCTGCAACACGACCGCACCGGAGTTGGTGCCTTCGATCGACAGCGTGTAGGCGTGCACGCGCTCGGGAATGTTTTTCAACGCCTGGGGGCCGGCGTCGGCGAAGCGCAGTGTCATTTTGCTGGCGACGGCTTCATGAACCGAGCGCGAAACGCAGATGCCGCCGGGCGGCGCCACCGATTCCAGACGGGCTGCGATGTTGACGCCGTCGCCGAGCAGATCGCCGCCTTCGCGCTCGACGACATCGCCGATGGTGATGCCGATGCGGAAGTTCATATGGCGGCTCGGTGGGTAGGCGAGGTTGCGCGCCTTCAGACTTTCCTGGACGTCGACGGCACAGCGCACGGCTTCGACCGCGCTTTGGAATTCGGCCAGAATGGCGTCGCCCGCCGTGTTGAAGATGCGCCCGCCGCCGCGATCAACGAACTCGCTGAAGACGGTGCGATAGCCCTCGAAACGGCGGAGCGTTTCTTCCTCGTCCTCGGCGATCAGGCGGCTGTAGCCGGCAATGTCGGCCGCGAGAATGACCGCGATTTTCCGTTTCAAGTGAGCATCCCCGATTCTGCGCCGGTCCCGGCGAAGTGTTTCATAGTCGAGGTGTTCGGTGCAAGCGCGGTTGGCTGGATCGATCGCGCTGTGTTCGCCAAAAGGAAACGGCCACCGACGTTGCCGCCGGTGGCCGTTTTTCACGCGCTCAGGGGGAGTGGTGGGGGGAGTTAAGCGCGTGCGAGTTTGGCTGCGATGGTTGCGACGTGCTTGCCCTGGAAACGCGCGCCGGCAAGCTCGTTCTCGCTCGGCAGGCGCGAGCCGTCACTGCCGGCGATGGTGGTTGCGCCATAGGGCGAGCCGCCGCTGATTTCGGAAAGCGTGGTCTGGCCCTGGAACGAATAGGGCAGTCCGACGACGACCATGCCGTGGTGCAGGAGAACGGTGTGTGTCGACAGGATCGTGCTCTCCTGGCCGCCGTGCTGGGTGGCGGTGGACGTGAACACGGAACCGACCTTGCCGATCAGCTTGCCCTGGAACCAGACGCCGCCGGTCTGATCGAGGAAATTCTTCATCTGCGCGGCCATGTTGCCGAAGCGCGTCGGCGTACCGAGGATGATGGCGTCGTAGTCGGCGAGCTCGTCGACGGTGGCGATGGGGGCTGATTGGTCGAGCTTGAAATGGCTCTTCGCGGCAACCTCCTCAGGGACCAGCTCGGGCACACGCTTGACGTCCACTGACGCGCCCGCTTCGCGGGCCCCTTCGGCGACGGCCTCTGCCATGCGCTCGATGTGGCCGTAGCTCGAATAGTAGAGAACGAGGACTTTGCTCATGATGTTCGGCTTTCGGTTCGGGTGAATTCAGCAGCTCGGGCGAGCGCGGAAGGAAGGGCCGGGCGGCGATCAGGCCGCCCGGCAAAGAAGGGCTAGAGCGAAGGCGTTACGCGCCGATGTCGAAAAGGAGGACCTCGGCGTTGTCGTTGGCGGCGATCTTCACCTCCGCCTCGTCGGTCAGCGCGGCGCCGTCTCCTTTGCGGACGACCTCGCCGTTGACGGTGACCTCGCCGCGAGTCACCTGGACCCAGGCCTTGCGGCGCGGGGCCAGCGTGTGGGTGACGGCATCGCCCTTCGCGAGATTGGCGACGTGCAGATCGAGATCCTGGTGGATCGTCACAGCGCCGTCGCGGCCATCGCTGGCTCCGACGAGCTGAAGGCGTCCCTTGCGGGCCTCGGGCGGAAACGATTTCTGCTCGTAGCTCGGGGTCAACCCGCGCTGTTTCGGAAGCACCCAGATCTGAAGGAAGTGCACGGGATCGCTTTCGGAGGCGTTGAACTCGCTGTGGGCGATGCCGGTGCCGGCCGACATGCGCTGCACGTCGCCGGGGCGGATCACCGAGCCGGTTCCAAGGCTGTCCTTGTGCTCGAGCGCGCCTTCGAGAACGTAGGAGATGATTTCCATGTTGTCGTGCGGATGGGTGCCGAACCCGGCGCCGCCGTCGACGATGTCCTCGTTGATCACGCGGAGCGTGCCGAAGCCCATGTTCTTCGGATCGTAGTAGTGACCGAAGGAGAAGGAATGCTTGCTGTCGAGCCAGCCGAAATTGCTGGCGCCGCGCTCGTTGCTTTTGCGAATTGTGATCATGTCGAATTCTCCTTTCCTGCCGACGAGCCGCCTTGGCCGTCGCTGTTGAGGAGAAGATGTCATCGATTAATCTGAGAACCAATATAGTTATTTTGAAATAGATTGGTTCCTGTTTGGCGACAAATGAAAAAGGCGCCCATGCTGGCTGGGCGCCTTTGGTTTTCTGTCTATCGGCGCCCGTCTCGAGCGCCTTGGCTTACGCTCAGGCGGCCTTGGCGCCGAGGGTGGGATAGTCGGTGTAGCCTTCCGCGCCGCCGCCGTAGAACGTCGCCGGCTGCGGCTCGTTCAGCGGAGCGCTCTGCTGCAGGCGCTCGACCAGATCCGGATTGGCGATGAACGGGCGGCCAAAGGCGACGAGGTCGGCGTTGCCGCTTTCGACGGCATCGACGGCATGCTGGCGGTCGTAGCCGTTGTTGGCGAGGTAGGCGCCTTTGAAGCGGCTGCGCAGACTTGCGATGTCGGACGGGGATACCTGATCGCGCGGGCCGCCGGTCTGGCCTTCCACGAGATGCAGATAGGCGAGCTTGAACTCGTTCGCCTTGGACACGGCCGCGCCGAAGGTGCTCAAGGGGGCGCTGTCGGAAATGTCGTTGTAATTCGAGAACGGGCTGAAGCGGACGCCGACGCGATCCGCCGGCAAGACGGATGTGATGGCGGCGAGAACCTCACTGAGGAAGCGTGTGCGGTTTTCGGTGCTGCCGCCGTATTCGTCGGTGCGCTTGTTGGTGCCGTCGCGCAGGAACTGGTCGATCAGGTAGCCGTTTGCTGCGTGCAGCTCGACGCCATCGAAGCCGGCGCGCTCGGCGTTCTGGGCCGCCTTGCGATAGTCCTCGACGATGCGCTTGATGTCGGCGGTTTCGAGGGCGCGCGGCGCTGACGTATCGACGAAGCCCGTAGCGACGAACGTCTTGGAGTTGGCGGTAATGGCGGACGGTGCGACGGGAGCTTTGCCGTCCGGCTGAAGCGACGTGTGGGAGATGCGGCCGACGTGCCAGATCTGCGCGAAGATGCGGCCGCCCTTGGCGTGCACGGCATCGGTGACCTTGCGCCATCCTGCAACCTGCTCCGGGCTGTAGATGCCGGGTGTCGCGATGTAGCCCTTGCCCTCAGGCGAGATCTGCGTGCCTTCGGTAATGATCAAACCGGCGGACGCGCGCTGAGCATAGTACTCGACATTGAGCGCATGGGGTACATCGCCGTCGGCCGCGCGGTTGCGGGTCAGCGGCGCCATGACAATACGGTTGGGTAAGGTGAGCGTGCCGATTGTCAGCGGTGAAAAGAGCTTGGCGGACATGAAAGGATCTCCTGCATCGTATCGTTGCGTGCAGGCGTTCCCTGCGTACTCGCGCCGAGAGAACCACCCGCCCGGCATCAATATGGACCGCCAAGTACAGAAATAAAGGGGGTCGCCCGCTGCTGGAGCAAATTTGTGTGCGGTGCGCATGATTTGCTTTGCAGCGGCCGATATAAGTGACCCGCTTTTCAGCAGGTTCGTCCTATTTCTTTCTCTCCGCCAGGAGGCCCAAATAGTGCTGGAGCACGGTCGCCCCGGCGATCGAGGTGATGTCGGCGTGGTCATATGCGGGTGCCACTTCCACCACGTCGCCGCCGACGATGTCGAGCGCGCCGAGGCGGCGCAAGATCATGAAGGCCTCGCGTGAGCTGAGCCCGCCTGACACCGGTGTTCCCGTTCCCGGTGCGAACGCCGGATCGAGGCAGTCGATATCGAAGGTCAGATAGGTCTTGGCGTCACCGACCCGTGCGAGGATGCGATCGACGACGCCCGCAATGCCGAGTTCGGGAATGTCCTCGCCGTAGATGATGTCGATGCCGCAGGTTTCGGGCGCGTGGGTGCGGATGCCGATTTGGATCGAACGCTCCGGCAAAATGATGCCTTCACGCACGGCGCGGGCCACGAACGAGCCGTGGTCGATGCGCGCCTCCTCGTCGAACCAAGTGTCCTGGTGGGCATCGAACTGCACAAGGGCCATCGGTCCGTGCTTGCGAGCGTGCGCCTTCAAGAGTGGCCAGGTGACGTAATGGTCGCCGCCGATCGAAAGCAGCGCGGGACCCTGGTCGATGATTTCTCGGGCTTGGCCTTCGATCTGGCGCGGAGCATCGCCGTGCCGGCCGTAATCGAGCGCGCAATCGCCGTAGTCCACGACGGCCAGGCGTTCGAACGGATCGGCGTGGAACGGATACTGCGGGTCGCCTTCGAGCAGGGCGGACGCGCGACGTACACCCTGCGGTCCGAAGCGCGCGCCGGGCCGGTTCGAAACGGCCGCGTCGAAGGGAATGCCCCAGACGGCGACGTCGACGCCAGCGAGGTTGCGCGTCAGGCGGCGGCGCATGAAGGAGAGCACGCCGCTGTACTGCGGTTCGCGCGAGCAGCCCATGATGCTTTTTCCGTAGATGGCGTTGTCGGTCTCACGCGGGTGGAGCGGTGGGTTCAGCATCTGGTTCATCGTGATGTTTCCCGAAGTTTTGGCTTGCGGATCGGCATCTTGCGCGCGTGTTCGGCCCTGGGTGGCCGGCCACGGCTTTGCGTTTGGAATAGCTTCGAGGATCCGCCTTGCGAAACGACCTGACAAACGGCTATTTTTCCGCAATGAGGTGAGTAAAACTCATCTCACTCGTGCGTGCCCTCACGTGTTCGGTGTTCCCATGGCGCTCCCGTCATTGAATGCAATCCGCGCCTTCGAGGCGGCGGCCCGGCTTCAGAGTTTCAAGGATGCGGCGGAGGAGTTGCGACTGACGCCCTCGGCGGTCAGCCGGCATATCCGCTCGCTCGAGAATGCGCTCGGCGTCGCGCTGTTCGAGCGTGGGTTTCGGCAGGTGCAGCTCACAGAGAAGGCTGCCCCATATGCGCGCCGCCTCACCGTTGCGTTCGATGCGATCCGGGATTCGACCGAGGAAATCAGCGCCAACGGGCCGCAAAAGCGGCGTGGGCCCAAGCGCGTGACGCTGTCGATCAACGCCACGTTCATGAACCTCTGGCTTGCGGACCGGCTGCCCAAGTTTCGCGCCGCCTATCCGGCGTGCGAACTCGAAGTGTCGATCCATGACGATAGGGGCAAGGGTGGCAATCAGCGGGCGGACCTCAGAATTCTGTTCGCTCCCGACGACGTGGATGATCCGCGGCTGGTGCCGCTGATTTCACTGATCGTGCTGCCGGTCTGTGCGCCGTCTCTGACCAAAGGGAAGGCCGCGCTTCGGAAGCCCTCGGATCTCGCGTCCCACCGGCTACTGCATGAGAACACGATGGCGTGGTGGGAGGAGTGGATACACGGCGTCGGCGTCAAAGGGGTCGATCCGAGGACGGGTGCGATCTTTCACGATCCGTCGCTCGCCATTCGCGAGGCGGTCAACGGCGGGGGCGTTGCGCTCGGCGACAACATCATGGTCGAGGATCTTCTGGCGCGTGGGTTGCTTGTCACGCCGTTCCCGATCCGCCGCAAGATCCCGAGCTGCTATGCGCTGGCGGTGCGGCCGGGGGCGGCGTCTCTCGTGGGCGTCAAGCAGTTCCGGCAGTGGCTGCTCGCCGAGATTGCGCGGCATAAACAGGCCATGAATTTGGATTGAGTGGTTGCGCCGGGAGCACGCTCCGGCGACTCCTGAGTGTGCTTTATCGGTTGTTTTTCCGGCATCGTCTTTCGGCGGATTGTCGATCCGGGCTCGCCCGGCGCGCGTGCCGAACTGCCAAAATCCCGTAATTTGTACCGATGGGTCTGGAAATTGCCGCCGTGCGTGCGCACATTACGCAAAATGCGCGCTCGGAAGGCTGCCCTCGGGCAGTTGTGCGCATTCCATTGCAATGCAGTTTACGGGAGATCTGCATGACCCAATTCAAACTCAACGGTCGAGATGTGTCCGTCGAGTCGGAGGACGACACGCCGCTGTTGTGGGTCGTCCGCGACGAACTCGGTCTCATCGGAAGCAAATTCGGGTGCGGTGCCGCGCAATGCGGCGCGTGCACGATGTACCTCGACGGCCAGCCGATCCGCTCGTGCGTGACGGCAGTTTCGGACGTTTCGGGCAAGGAGATCACGACGATCGAGGGCTTGTCCGGCAAGGTCGCCGACGCCGTTCGTGACGCCTGGGTGAAGCTCGACGTGGTTCAGTGCGGCTACTGCCAATCCGGCCAGATCATGGCCGCTGCCGCGCTGCTGTCCGACAACCCCAAGCCGACCGATGACGACATCGACGGGGCGATGACCGGCAACATCTGCCGCTGCAACACCTATCAACGTATCCGCGCCGCGATCCACGTGGCTTCCGACACACTCAAGGCCTGAGGAGCACGACCATGCACGGACGGATGGATCTTTCTCAGTTCAAAACGCAAGCCGTCGCGGAGGCGCCAGCTCTTTCGGAGGCGCTTGCGCTCGACCGGCGCAATTTCGTGCGGCTCGCGTTGGGCACCGGCGCTGGTCTCGTGATCGGCGGCTGGGCCCCTGCGGGAGCGGCGCGCGCAGAAGCGGTGGCCAAGGCTGCCACGGCGGACGGCGTGTTCACGCCCTACGTCACGATCACGCCCGACAACGTGGTGACGGTGATCGTCAAGCATCAGGACAAAGGCCAGGGCATCGCCACCGGGCTCTCGACACTGGTGGCGGAAGAACTCGACGCGGACTGGGCGCAGGTGAAGCCGGAATTCGCGCCGGCCAACGTCGAACTCTACAAGAACTTCTTCTTCGGCGTGCAGGGCACAGGCGGCTCGACCGCGATCGCCAATTCTTACGAGCAATATCGCAAGGCAGGTGCTGCGGCGCGCGCCATGATCGTCGAGGCTGCAGCCAAGCGCTGGGGCGTCGATGCCGCGACGGTGATGGTCGCCAAGGGCGTGGTGACATCTGGAGCGCATACGGCGACGCTGGGCGAGCTAGCCAAGGAGGCCGCCGCCGTTCCGGTTCCAGCCGAGCCGAAGCTCAAGGCGCCGGAAAATTTCGTCTACATCGGCAAGTCTTTTCCGCGTGTCGACTCGGTTGCGAAAACGTCGGGTGCGCGGATCTACACGCAGGATGTGCAACTCCCCGGCATGCTGGTCGCGACGCTGGCACGTTCTCCGCGGTTCGGCGGCACGGTGAAATCCGTCGACGACAAGGCGGCGCGCGCCGTCAAGGGTGTCGTGGATGTCGTGACGTTGCCGAAGGGCGTGGCCGTGCTTGCGACCTCGACCTATGCCGCGATCCGCGCGCGCGATCTCCTGCAGATTACCTGGGACGACAGCAACGCCGAGACGCGTGGCACGGACGCCATCATCGCCGAATACAAGGCCCTCGCTGACAAGCCGGGGCTCGTCGCGCGAAAGGGCGATGACGTGGCGGGAGCACTGGCTAAGTCCGACAAGGTGATCGAGGCCGAGTACGTGTTTCCGTTCCTGGCGCACGCGCCGATGGAGCCGATGAACTGCGTGCTGCAGTTCAAGGACGGGCAGGCGACGCTGTGGACCGGCTCGCAGCTTCAAACCGTCGATCAGGCGGTGACGGGCGCGATCTTCGGCATCAAGCCGGAGAACGTCATCATCAACACGCTGTGGGCGGGCGGCTCGTTCGGCCGGCGCGGCGTGTACGATTCCGACTACATCGCCGAGACCGCCCAGATCGTGAAGACCTCTGGCCGCAGCGAGCCGATCAAGCTCGTGTGGACGCGTGAGGACGACATCAAGGGCGGCTACTATCGTCCACTCTATGTGCACAAGGTGCGGGTCGGGCTCGACAAGGATGGCGCGATCCTCGGCTGGCATCACCGCATCGTTGGGCAGTCGATCGCGACGGGAACGCCGTTCGAAAGCGCGATCGTCAAGGATGGCATCGATGGGACGTCGGTCGAGGGCGTGGCTGACACGCCGTACGAAATTCCGAACATGCATGTCGAGCTGCACAACACGAAGGTTGGAGCGCCGCCGCTGTGGTGGCGCTCGGTCGGTCATACCCATACCGCCTATGTAATGGAGACGATGATCGACGAGATCGCGGCGCTCGCGAAGAAGGATCCGGTCGAATTCCGCCTGTCCTTGCTCGCGAAGCATCCGCGGCATCGGGCAGTGCTGCAACTTGCGGCCGATAAGGCCGGATGGGGTACGCCGCCGGCCGAGGGCGTGTTCCGCGGCGTCGCGGTGCACGAAAGCTTCAAGAGCTTTGTCGCCGAGGTCGCGGAGTTGCGGATGGTCGACAGCAAGCCGAAGGTCGAGCGCGTGGTCGCGGCCGTCGATTGTGGTATTGCCGTAAACCCGGACAACATCCGGGCGCAGGTGGAAGGCGGCGTCGGCTACGGTCTTGGCGCGATCCTGCACAG
Organism: Hyphomicrobium sp. LHD-15; assembly: GCF_031157355.1. Lineage (GTDB taxonomy): Bacteria > Pseudomonadota > Alphaproteobacteria > Rhizobiales > Hyphomicrobiaceae > Hyphomicrobium_C. The sequence goes on along the minus strand of NZ_JAVIFT010000003.1, from coordinate 154,856 downwards.
CAAGGTGACGCTGAAGGATGGCGTCGTCGATCAGGGTAACTTCGACGGCTACGAGGTTCTGCGCTTCAACGAGATGCCGAAGGTCGAGGTGCATCTGGTGGCGTCGGACGCGGCGCCGACCGGCATCGGCGAGCCGGGCGTTCCGCCGATCGGCCCGGCGGTTGCCAACGCCATTGCGGCGGGCACCGGGCATCGCGTGCGTATTCTCCCATTTGCCGATGGGCTGAAACTTGGATAGCGCCATGCCAGACGCTGGGTTTGCAGACGAAATCCGTGGGCTTTCGGCCCACGGGGACGGCGAAAGTGCGCCGCGCGACGTGACCGAGATCGCGCGGCAGTGGCTCGACACGATCGGGGCCATCGCCCTCGCAACTGTAGTCAAGACGTGGGGTTCCTCGCCGGTTCCGGTGGGCGGGCAGCTCGTTGTCGGGCCTGACGATCGCTTCGAAGGCTCGGTCTCGGGCGGCTGCGTTGAAGGCGCGGTGATCACGGCGGCCGCCGAGGTGATCGCGACGGGAGCGCCGAAGCTTCTCGAGTTCGGGATTGCCGACGAGACGGCTTGGTCGGTCGGGCTTCCGTGCGGGGGGCGGATCGAGATTTTCCTCGAGCGCCTCAGCGGTGCCGACGATGAAGCCTATCTCGATCGCGTGCTCGCGCATCGCAAGGCGCGGTCGCTGCTGGTAGTGGAGACGGATCTCGCGACCGGCAAGCGCACGCTCAAGGACGAGGCGAGTTCCTATGCCGACGATACGGCCAAGCTGCTCAATGGCGGCGAATGCGTCTTGGTCGAAGGCCCGGAAGGACGGACGTTCCTCCATGCGCTGGTTCCGCCGGTACACGTGATCCTGGTTGGCGCCGGGCATATCGGGCAGGTGCTCTCAGATCTCGCGCAGCGCGTCGGCTATCAGGTGACGATGGTCGACCCGCGCACCGCGTTCTCGACGGCCGACCGGTTCCAGGGTGTCAACCTCAGCCATGACTGGCCCGAGGCGGCGTTGCCTGCGCTGGGTCTCGATAGCCAAACGGCCGTGGTTGCGCTGGCTCATGACTCACGTCTCGACGACGAGACGCTGATGCCGGCGGTGCGATCGTCTTGTTTCTATGTGGGCGCGCTTGGTTCGCGCCGGACGCACGAGAAGCGTGTCGAACGGCTCGGCAAAGCGGGCCTTACGGCGGCGGAGATCGCGCGTATCGATGCGCCGGTCGGCCTTCCGATCGGAGCCAAGGGACCCGGCGAGATCGCCGTTTCCATTCTCGGCGCGATCATCCGCGCGCGGCGCGGCGCGTGACATGACGTCAATTCCGCCAGCGCCGGCCGACGTGTCGCTCAGTGCGGTTCTGCTCGCAGGCGGGGCTTCGCGGCGCTTCGGTGCCGACAACAAGCTGCTTGCCGAGATCGGCGGCAAGCCGATGCTCGCCAAGGTGGCAGATGTGCTGCTTCGCGGCGGTATTCGCGATGTCGTCGTTGTGACGGGCGCCGAGCAGCAGGCCTATGCAGCGGCGCTCGCCGGACTGCCGGTGCGGCTCGTTCACAACGCGCTTTGGGACGACGGCATGGGGGGCTCGGTGGCGGCGGGTGTCCGCGCGCTTTCGGCGACCTCGCGAGGGGCGTTTGTCGTTCCCGGTGACCTGGCCAACCTTTCGTCCGATTTGCTGCGGCGTCTGGCCGAGGCTTTCGCTGGCGCAGGCGGTGAGCGTGTCGTCGTGCCGGTGACGGTGCGCGGCGAACAGCGAAATCCCGTGTTGTGGCCGCGCCGGTTGTTTCCCGATCTCGCCGCGCTATCGGGCGCCAGGGGCGGCAAAACCCTGCTTGACCGGCTTTCCTCGGGCGAACGCCTTGACGTCGCCTTCGAAGACGTCTCTCTGTTCGCGGATATCGACACGAGGGACGATTATGCGCGCCTCATTGGAGAGCCCGAAGGCGACACCGGCTGAGCAGTCTCAAGCTGCAGGCCGTGCGCCATCCGATGCGCTGCCGCTGCTCCGCGTTTTGAATGTGCGGAAGTCCTATGCGACGCCGCAGGGTCCGGTGCCCGTTCTCAAGGGCGTGGATCTGACGCTCGAAGCTGGCAGCAGCCTGGCGCTGCTCGGGGAATCCGGCAGCGGCAAAAGTACGCTTCTGCATTTGGTCGGCGGTCTCGACGAAGCGGATGGCGGCGAAATCATCCTCGATGGCGTGCGTGTCACCGGCCAGTCGGACGCGGAGCGCGCGGCGTTGCGGCGCGAGCGGGTCGGCATCGTTTTTCAGCAGTTCAATCTCGTGCCGAGCCTGACAGTGGCCGGGAACCTCGCTTTTCAGGCGCGGCTCGCCGGGCGTTTCGACGCCGACTGGCAGAGCGAGCTGGTGCGGCGGCTCGGGCTTGCCGGACTCGAGGCGCGCTATCCGGAACAGCTATCCGGTGGGCAGCAGCAACGTGTTGCGATCGGGCGGGCGCTTGCGATCCGCCCCCGGCTGCTGATCGCCGACGAGCCGACCGGCAACTTGGACGAAGCGACCGGCGACGAGGTTCTGGATCTGGCGCTCGATCTCATCCGGCGGACCGGCTGCGGTTTCCTGATGGTGACGCACAGCACGCGTCTTGCGGCGCGTCTCAACCGGCAGGTGACGCTCGCATCGGGAGTGATCGCCGCGTCGTGACCTCATCCCGCACATTGACTCAGGTGTTGGCGCAGGCGTTCTGGCTGTTTGCATCGCTGCTCAGCCATTGGCGGCGGCATCCGATGAACCTCGCGACGCTGGTGGTTGGGCTCGCTGTGGCGACGGCGCTATGGAGCGGCGTGCAGGCGCTGAACCAGCAAGCGCGCACGAGCTATGATCGCGCAGCGGCGGTGTTCGGAGAGGCCGGTGCTCGGAGCATCGTATCGGCATCAGGCTTGTTCGTGCCGCAGGAGACCTACGTGGCGCTGCGGCGCGCGGGTTGGAAAGTCTCGCCGGTGCTGGAGGGTACGGTGCGGATTGGCGGGGTTTCGTACCGGCTGATCGGTGTCGAGCCGTTGACCGTGTCCAAGGGGTCGCCGGTCGCCGGTCTTGCAACGGGCGCCGATCTCGAAGGCTTTTTGCAAGCGCCGGGGCGGACGCTCGTCGCGTCCGAAACATTAGCCGAACTCGGCGCGGTGGAAGGCGCGCGGCCGCGTACGGACGGAGCTCATAGCTTGCCACCCCTGGTCAAGGCCGATGCGGTGGCGCCCGGCCTTCTGGTCGTCGACATCGGCGCGGCCCAAGAGATCCTCGGGCGGCCGGGACAGCTCACGCGGCTCGTGGCCGACGCCGCGGACCGCCATGAAGAAGCGCATCTTGTGGGTATCGCCGGGCGCACGCTGCGGATCGAAAAGGCGGAAGAAGCCGGCGATCTCGCGCGGCTGACCGACAGCTTTCATCTCAACCTGACGGCGTTCGGGCTTCTGGCCTTCATCGTCGGGCTGTTCATCGTGCATGCGTCGATCGGGCTTGCGTTCGAGCAGAGGCTTGCGACGCTCAGAACACTGCGCGCGGTCGGCGCACCGCTGTGGCTGTTGTTGGCGGTCCTGGTCGGCGAGGTCGTTCTGCTTGCGCTTGTCGCTGGCGCGCTCGGCATGATCGCCGGCTACCTGATCGCGGCCGCCCTGCTGCCGGATGTATCGGCGAGCCTTTCAGGTCTCTACGGTGCGCATGTGGGCGGTCATCTCGTGATCGAAGCGCGGTGGTGGCTTTCGGGGCTCGGAATGGCGCTCGCGGGTGCGCTGCTCGCGTCGGCGATGAGCCTGTTCAAAGTCTACCGGCTGCCGCTGCTGGCGGTGGCGAAGCCGTTGGCCTGGCGGGAGGCGCAGCACGCACAGCTTCTGCGCCAGGGTGTATTCGCAGTGCTGTGCCTTTTGATCGCCCTTGCGGCCTTCTTGTGGGGGCGCGGCCTCGTTGCAGGGTTCGCGGTCATCGCCGGTGTTCTGCTGGGTGCGGCGTTGCTGCTGCCGCTCGGACTAGTTGCGGTTCTGCGTCTTGGCGAACGGCAGGCATCCGGCGCGCTTGCGCAGTGGTTCTGGGCCGATACGCGCCAGCAGCTTTCGGGATTGTCGCTGGCGCTGATGGCGCTGCTGCTCGCGCTTTCGGCGAACGTCGGCGTCGGGACTATGGTCGAAGGATTTCGCAAGACGTTCACCGGCTGGCTCGACGAGCGGCTCAACTCGGAGATCTACTTCGACGCATCGAGCATCGAAGATGCGCGCTTCATCGAAAGCTGGCTCGGCGGCGAGCCGAGGGTCACGGCCGTGCTTCCGGTTTGGAAAGCCGAAACGCGCATCAAAGGCTGGCCGGTGGATGTCTACGGCACGCGCGATCATGCAACCTACCGCGGTCATTTCTCTCTGCTTGGGCATACGGACGACGCGTGGGACCGGGTGCGGGACGGTGGCGGCGCTCTGATCAGCGAGCAGCTCGCGCGGAGAATGGGGCTCGCGCTTGGCAGCGTGATCTCGATCCCGACACCGGATAGCGTGTGGGATATTCCCGTGGTCGGGTTCTATCCGGATTACGGTAATCCGAAGGGCCAGGTGCGGGTGAACGTGGACCATCTGACCCGGCATTTCCGTGACGCGCGGCGTACGAGCTATAGCCTGCGTGTGGCGCCGGGCGCCGCTCCAGCGGTGATCCAGCGGATGCAAGCGGAGCTCGGCGCGAAGCTCGCGCGCGTCGTCGATCAAGCTTCCCTCAAAGCGATGTCGACACGCATCTTCGAGCGTACGTTTGCGGTGACGGGCGCGCTGAACACGCTGACGCTCATCGTCTCGGGCATCGCCTTGTTCGCGAGCCTGCTGACGCTCAGCGATTTGCGCCTCACGCAGCTGGCGCCGGTGTGGGCGCTCGGAGTCACGCGACGGCGGCTCGCGGATCTCGAGATCGGGAAGCTGCTGGTTCTGGCTGCGATCACGGCCGTGCTTGCGGTGCCGTTGGGACTTGTTCTGGCGTGGTGTCTGGTTGCGATCGTCAACGTGCAGGCGTTCGGCTGGCGCTTACCGTTCCACGTTTTTCCGATGCAGTGGGTGGTGATCCTGATCTCGGCGCTGGCGACAGCGTTTCTGGCCGCGATCATTCCGGTGATCCGTCTCCAGCGCACGGCGCCGCAAGATCTCATGAAGGTGTTCGCCAATGAGCGTTAGGGCGATCGTCGTGCTGTTTGCAATCACCGCGCTCGCCTGGGGCGTGGAGCGCGCAGGTGCAGGGGGCTTTGCGGGGCTTGGCGATAGTGCGTCCGGCTTTGCGGACGTAGTGCCGGGGAAGTCGCTTTCGTTTCCCGAAGATTTCGGTGCCCACCCCGACTACCGCATCGAATGGTGGTACGTGACGGCCAACCTCAAGGACGCCGACGGCAATGCTTACGGCGTGCAGTGGACGCTGTTCCGGCAAGCGCTGTCGCCCGGTCCGGAACGGGAAGGTTGGGCGAGCCAGCAGGTGTGGATGGGGCATGCGGCGGTGACGAGTGCGAAGGAGCATCGCTTTGCTGAAACGCTGGCGCGAGGTGGCATCGGGCAGGCGGGTGCGAAGGCGCATCCATTCCATGCGTGGATCGACGATTGGTCGTTCGTGAGTACTGAGAGCGCGAACGCTTCGGGATTAGGCTCGACGCTGTTGACGGCGAAGGGCGCCGATTTTTCCTATTCCCTCGCACTCAAGACCGGATACGCACCAGCGCTGCAAGGCGACAACGGCTACAGCCGTAAATCCGAACGCGGCCAGGCCTCCTACTACTATAGCCAGCCGTTTTTCGAGGTCAGCGGGACGCTGACATTGTCTGGCCGTTCGATCGCCGTGACGGGACAGGCCTGGATGGATCGCGAGTGGAGCAGCCAGCCGCTCGCTGCCGACCAAAAGGGTTGGGACTGGTTCTCGCTGCACCTGCCCGGCGGCGACAAGCTGATGCTGTTTCAATTGCGGGGTGCGGACGGCGATTTTTATCGCGCCGGAAGCTGGATCGGCGCCGATGGCCGGACCTCCGTGCTTGATGCGGCCGACATTGCCTTGACGCCGCTCGCCCAGAAGGACGTTGCGGGGCGGCGCCTTCCGATCTCCTGGAAAGTGGTGGTGAAGAGCCGTGGGCTTTCGATCGAGACGAAGCCTCTCAATGCCGAAAGCTGGATGGCGACGATCTTTCCCTATTGGGAAGGGCCGGTGCGCTTCAGTGGATCACACGCTGGCGTCGGCTATCTCGAGATGACGGGTTATTAGGATCTCAAAAAAAAGTGGGGCCGCTTTTGAGGGCGGCCCCGCTGCACAGGGATTGCGAAGCTCTTGTGCAAAGTTGGCTTGGGGGGATCAAGCTAGGGAGGGCTGCAGTGTCGTCGTCAGGTCAAGCCGCGGGAAGGATCTTCACTGCGATCCGTTGGCCGTGGCTTTCGCGGTAGAGGATGCGGACTTCCTCGCCCCGGCGCAGCGTCATGCCGGCAAGGCGCGGATTGTAGCGATAGGTCTGGCTCTTCACCGTGATGTGGTGGGCGCGCGGATTGAGGTGCTGAATCCGGCCCGTCACCTCCATCGCCGACGGACCTGCCGCAGCGGCCGCGCTGGCGCCTGCAGTGACTGCGAGTGCGACGATCGCCAGCTTCTTCATGTGTCTCATGGGTGTTTCCTAACTCGTCTCGGGATCTGGTTTTGCTGTTGAAAATGGGTTTGCGATTACTTCGAGTGGTGAACCTTGGAGGCGACCATCTTGCCGTCCTTGGTTTCGTAGGTGATGGCGACCTTGTCGCCGGCTTTGAATTTTTCGAGCTTCACATGCGTGCCGACCTCGAATGTCTCCCCGTTGGAGAGGGTCAGCTCGTGTTTGGCGGTATCGGTCGATTTGACATCTCCAGTCGCGGTTTGTGCGGCGGCAAGGGCTGCCGTCGAAAGGGCAGCGAGGCCGGCCAGAACAAGCGGCGCGACGAACTTCTTGGACATGGACTTCTCCTGTTTCTCGTCGTGGGCCGCCGGCTCACCAGCGCCCCACGCAGACAGTTATGAGCGCCCAAGCTTGCGGCTTCTTGGCCGGGGACATACGGATTGGTAAGAGAGGCTCAAGTGCTTGTATTGGCCTTGGGAAAAGAAATGGCGACGTTGAGGCCGGGGGCTTTGTCGCCAAGCTCGATGCGGGCGCCGTGCAGCTCGGCAACGGCGGCGGCGAGGGTGAGGCCGAGGCCGCTTCCTGGCGTGGTGCGCGCGCGTTCGAGCCGGTAAAGGCGGCGAAATACCTTCTCCCGCTCGTGCTGCGGAATGCCGGGACCATCGTCGAAAACCTCGGCCTTAAATGCGTCCGGCTCTTCGCGGAGCGTAAGCCCGATGTGCGTGCCGGGCGGGCAATGGCGGATGGCATTCTCGATCAGGTTGGCAAAGAGTTGCAGCAGAAGCTCGCGGTCGCCTCTGACGATCGCGGGTTTGTAGGTGCCGGTCGTCCATGCCAGCGTGTGGCCGGCGTCCTCGGCCACGGCCTCGTAGATGTCAGCCACGTCGTCGAGAACGGAGCCGAGGTCAATGTTGGCGAAGCGCGCCTTGCGGGCGCCGGCTTCGATCTGGGTGATGCGCAAGAGCGCGTCGAAGGTTTCGATCGTGGCGTCGAGATCGGAAAGTGCGGCTTCGATCGCGGCGCGAAACTCCGCCGGCGTTTTTGCACTCCGCCCGGCGATGTCGAGCCGCTGGCGCAGGCGTCCGACGGGCTTTTTCAGATCGTGGGCGATATCGGATGACGATTGATTGACGTTCTCGATCAGCTTCTGCAAGTGGTCGAGGGTCTGGTTGACCTGAGCGCCGACGTGATCGATGTCGTCGCCGGATTCGGTCATCGGGACACGGGCGGCGATCTGTCCGGCCGATACAGCCGACAGTGTTTTGGCGAAGGCGTCGATGCGGTGCTGCGTGCGGGCGGCCAGAAACGCGCCGCAAAGCCCGCCGAGCAACAGCGTGGAAACGAGGCCGATGCCGAGCACTTCGAGCAGAAATCTCTGCGTCCGGCGCAGCTCGCGATCGCTGCTGCCGACGAGCAGGCGCCCCTTCGAGACGTCCTGCCAGATGGCGTGGAAGCGGTCGTCGGGCTCGCCATTGTCCCAATCGGGCTGGATGTCGTCGCGTTCGAGCGTCAGCCAGGTCCCGGATTGTTTGATGCCACGGGCATTGCCGGCGACGTGCTGGCCGTTCTCATCGACGAGCTCGAAGATGAAATCGGCGTCGCGGATCGAGTCGCTCTCGCTGTTAACGACGGCGGCGAGATCGTCGAAGCCCTTCTGGCGATCCACGGCAACGAGCGCGTCGAGCGTTTCCTGGGCGCGGATGCGGATCTGGCTGCCGAGACTCGCGCTGATGCCGAAATAGAGGATCGCGAACAGGACGATGACGGTGGTGGCAAAGAGTGCCGTGAACGTTGCCGCCAAGCGGAAGGGCGTCCGTTTCAGCACGGGCGTTTCCCTGTCGTTCGGATTGTCATGGCCCTTCGTGCAAGCTGTAGCCGCTGCCGCGGATGGTGTGGATCAGCTCGGTTGCGAAGGGTTTGTCGATCTTGGAGCGCAGGCGGGAAATGTGGGTTTCGACGACGCTGGTCTTGGGATCGAAATGGAACGACCAGACGCGCTCCAGCAGCATGGTGCGGGTGACGACGCGTCCCTTGTTGCGCATCAGCACTTCGAGCAGGCGGAACTCGCGCGGTTGAAGATCGATCTCGGTGCTGCCGCGGAACACCTTCCGGGTAATGAGATCCAACGCGAGATCACCGACCTTGAGGCGCGTTTCCTCGCCCTTGAGATGCGGGCGGCGGGCGAGCGCATTGAGGCGGGCCAGCAGCTCCGAGAATGCGAACGGCTTGACGAGGTAGTCGTCGCCGCCGGCGTCGAGCCCATCGACGCGGTCATCGACGCCGCCGAGTGCCGTCAGAAAAATGACCGGCACCTTGTGACCGGCTGCGCGGACCGTCTTGACGATCATCATGCCGTCGAGGCCGGGGAGCATGCGATCGACGATCATGACGTCGTAAGTTTCGCCCATGGCTTGAGCGATGCCGTCGCGTCCGTCGATAGTGTGATCGATGGTGTGGCCCTCTTCTTCGAGGCCCTTGATGACATATGCGGCGGTATCGGGGTCGTCCTCAATGAGGAGCACGCGCATGGCTGGCGTCCGTATGAAAGTCCGGCGGAATAGGCGGAGGTGCCGCTTGCCGGACGGCAATGGGATGAAAGTATTGAAGCAAATATAGGCCCGTTACCTGTTCGGCCTCTTACGGGAGGGTTACAGATTGGTAAGGGCGGCCGGTTTTCCGACAGAACCGGCACAAGGGCAGGCGCGCAAGGCGAAACTAAGCCGGGAATTCCAATGCCCGCGACGGGGGTGGGGCTTCTTCCAGCTCGTGCTCGGGTTTGTGCTCGGCGGCGAGCACCAGATAGATCACGGGCAGGATGAAGAGGGTGAACACGGTTCCGATGGCCATGCCGGAGACCAGCATGATGCCGATGCTGTTGCGGGCTTCGGCGCCGGCGCCTGTCACGAAGACGAGCGGCAGATGGCCGAACACGGTGGCCGCGGTCGTCATCAGAATGGGGCGGAGGCGGGTTTTGGCGCCCTCGCGGATGGCGGCGATCTTGCTCAGTCCCTGCTTCTGCAACTCGTTGGCGAAGGCGACGATCAGAATGCCGTTCTTGGCGATGAGGCCGACGAGCGTGATGAGCCCGATCTGGCTGTAAATGTTGATGGTGGTGAAGCCCAGGAACGTGAAGACGAGGGCAGCCGAAAGGGCGAGCGGGACCGAGCCCAGCAGCACCACCAATGGATCGCGGAAACTGCCGAACTGGGCGACGAGCACGAGATAGATGAGCAGGACTGCGAAGCCGAGGGTTCCGGCGAGGGTAGTGCCTTCCTGGCGGAGCTGGCGCGATTCACCGGCATAATCGATCGTGTAGTCGGCCGGCAGGATGGAGCGTGCGGCGGTTTCGAGCGTTTCGAGGGCGGCCGCCTTGGTGATGCCGGGCGCGACGCCGCCGTAGACGCGGAAGCTGTCGGCCTGCTGGAAGCGAGAAAGCGTGCGGGGTGCGGTTCGGGTTTCGAGGCTGGCGATGGCGGAGACCGGGATTTGGGTACCGTCACGGGCGCGGATCTTGTAGTCGAGCAGGCGCGAAGCGACGGCACGCGCGTCGAGGTTGACCTGCGGAATGACTTTGTAAGCGCGGCCTTCGCGCGTGAAGCGGTTGACGTAGTTTCCGGAAATCAGGATGCCGAGTTGTCGGCCCACATCGGCGAGATCGAGGCCGAGGTCGGCGACCCGTTCGCGGTGGACCGTGACGAGAACCTGCGGCAGGTCAATCTTGAGATCGGTATCGGCGAACATGAACTGGCCGCTTGCGAAGGCGGCGTTGACGAGCTTGCCGGCGTAGTCGGCCATCTGCTCGGGTGTGCCCGGGCCTTTCAGCACGAGTTCGACGTCGTAGTTGCCCGCGCCGGGCAGAGCCGGAGGCAGCACCGGGAAAATCTGCAGCTCCTTGACCTTCGAGACGGCGCCATAGATCTCGGGCTGGATCTCCTTCGCGGTGCGGGCGCGATCGTGCCAGTTCTTCAGCATGAAGCCGCCGAAGCCGTTCGAGGGAAAGACGATCTCGAACATGCCGTCGTATTCCGGCAGCGCCTCGCCGATCTTCAGAACCTTGTCCATGTGGCCGGAGGTGTAGGCGAGCGAGGCGTCGGGGGCCGAGTTGACCATCAGCAGGATGAAGCCCTCGTCCTCCACCGGCGCCAGCTCCTGCGAGGAGAACAGATAGAGCGGGACGGCGAGCAGGCAAATGAACGCGCCGAACGCCAAGACCTGCGCGCGCAGATCGAGGACGACATCGAGGCAGCGGCCGTAGGTGTCCGAGAGCCGATCGAGCGCGTGGCCCACGAAGCGGCCGTAGCGGCTCTCCTGACCACCCTCGGGCGCCGTGTAGGCGCTCATGATCGGCGACAGCGTAATCGCGACGAAGCCCGAAACGATGACGGCGATGGCGAGCGTGAACGCAAACTCCTTGAACAGCACGCCGGTCAGGCCCGACAAGAAACCGATCGGCGCGTAGACCGCGGCGAGCGTGATGGTCATGGCGATGATCGGCGTGAAGAGCTGGCGCGTCGAGACGAGAGCTGCCTGAATACGGCCCATCCCATTCTGCATGTGGCGCGAGACGTTCTCGACCACGACGATGGCGTCGTCGACGACGATGCCGACCGAGAGCACGATGGCCAGCAGCGTCAACAGATTGAGCGAGAAGCCCATCGCCAGCATGGCGGCGGTGGCGCCGATGAGAGAGATCGGAATGGTGACGAGGGGAACCAGCGCGCTGCGCCAAGAGCCCAAGAACAGGAACACGATGAGGCCGACGATCAGCACAGTTTCGGTGAAGGTCTTGCCGATCTCCTTCAGCGAATTTTCCATGTAGACGGTGCCGTCGTAGGCGAGCGCGATGTCGGTTCCGGCGGGCAGGTCGGGACGGATGTTGTCGAGCGCGTCGCGGAGCGCGTAGGCGACGCTGATCTCGTTGGCGCCGGGAAGCGGCCAGACCGAGAGATAGACCGCGTCCTTGCCGTTGTCGCGTACGTTGGCGGTCTCTTCCTCCGAGCCGAGCTCGACGCGGCCGAGATCCGAGATGCGGACGATGTTTTTCTTGTCCTCGCGGACGATGAGACGCTCGAATTCCTCGACGCTCTTCAAATCGGTGTTGGCAAGCAGGTCGACCTGGACTTCGTTGCCTTTGGTGCGGCCGACGGCGGCGAGGAAGTTGTTGCGCTGGAGGGCGGCCTCCACCTCGTTCGCGCCGAGGCCGAAGGCGGCGAGCCGGTCGGCGTCGAGCCAGATGCGCATAGCCTGGGGACGTGCGCCTTCGAGGCCGACACGCTGCACGTTCGCGATGGTGCTCAAGCGCGGCTGGATATTTCGGGAGAGATAGTCGGTGATCTCCGGCGGCGTCATGCTTTCCGAGGTGACGCTGACGTAGAAGGTGGCGTAGGGCCGATCGGCGCGCTGCACCTCGACCACCGGGCTCTCGACTTCGGACGGGAGCTCGCTTCTGATTTGATCGAGGCGGTTGCCGACTTCGGCGAGCGCGACCGTACTCGGGTGGTTGAGCTTCAAACGTGCCGTTACCGTGCTCACGCCCGCGACGCTCGAACTCTCCACGTAGTCGATGCCGGTGATCGAGGAGACGGCGCGCTCGATGGGCGTGGTCACGAAACCGCGAATGCTCTCGGCAGAGGCGCCGACGTAAACGGTCGTGATGACGATCGAGGAGCTTTCGATGCGCGGATACTGCTGGATCGGCAGTTGTGTCGCCGCCCTGAGGCCGATCAAGACCAGCGCAAGGTTGACGACGATGGCAATCACCGGCCGCCGGACGAAAATTTCGAGCGCGCGCATGGGACCGCTTCCTTAGTTCACGCCGACGGCGGCGGGCGCGGCGGGTGTTTCGCCGATGTCGACAAGCAAGCCGTCGCGCAGCTTGAACGATCCCGATGCGGCAACAAGCTCTCCGGCGGCGAGGCCCTTGTCGACGGCGATCTCGTCGCCTTCTACGGCACCGGTTTGGACCGGACGCTCGCGGGCGCGGAGTTTGCCTTGCTCGTCGACGAGCACGAAGACGTGCTGGCCATTCGGCGAGCGGCGAACCGCGGCCAGCGGTACCATGATCGCAGCGCGGGGTTCCGAGGTGCGGACCGTGACGTCGACGAACGTGCCGGGGCGAAGGCGTTCGCCCAACCCCTTGGCGACGGCGCGGAAGCGAACCGAGCGGTTGCTGCCGTCGGCGCTATTGTCCTCGGCAATGACGCTGGCAGTGGTTTCGTGGCCCGGAACCACGGCTCCGCTCATGTTGACGGTCGAGCCTGGACGGATTGCGGCGGCGGCATCCTGCGGCAGTGAAAAATCGACGTAGGCGTCGTCGTCCGTGCCCTGGAGCGTCACGATGAGCGTGCCGGCATCGAGGAAGGCGCCGGGTTGCCAGTTGGTGATGCCGACGCGGGCGCGGAATGGCGCGACGATCCGTTTTTTCTCGACGACGACTTGCAGATTGAGGGCGCGTGCGGTTGCGGCGGCGAATTCCTCGCGTGAGCGATCCAGCTCCTGGGGAGAGAAGGCTGCACTGCCGCGCAATCCTTCGCGGCGATCGAGTGTCAGTTTCGCTAGGCGTGCGTCGGCCTCGGAGGCGGCGAGGGCTGCTTCTTCCTGGCGGGTGTCGAATTTGACGATCAATGCGCCTTTCTCGACGACGGCGCCGGATGTGAAGCCGATCTCCGAGATGACGCCCGCGATCTCGTTCTTGATCTCGACCTGACGCAGCGCGACGACGCTGCCGATGGCGCGGGTGGAGGTCGACCATTTGCCTTCGCGCGCGCGCACGGAGACGACGGCCTCTACGGGCTCCGGTGTTGCCTGGGCCGCTGCAATCGCGACTTGGATCTCATTGTATTTATAGAAGCCCAGCCCACCCGCGACTGCGGCAATGGCGAAGATCACACTCAACCAGGCAATGACGCGCCGAAACATGCTTCCCTCGGACATTCATATGTTGGTCATGGAAGGCCAGCGCGACAATCGCCCGGCGACGGTGGGCTGCTTGCGTGCTGCGCTCGGGAGCAAGCCGAGAGCGTCCTTAGGACGCGTAACCTCTCCCCCATCCGACATCATGACCGGATTTTTTGTTTATTCTTATGAAACTTGTTTCGGCCGGGTGTGAGGCGGAGGTCAAGCGATATATTGGGCAAGGGTTTCTCGGCGCCCTGAACCCCTACGTAGATGACAGGTGCCGCCGGCAACTTGTCCGCGATTCAGCATGTTGCATGGGGTGGGCCGGGTGTAATTCCCGCGCCGCCGGAAACAATCGATGGTTGAGTGCGCGCGATCAGTCTGCCGCCGGACGAACTGTGAGTTTGAGGGTATCTTTGCGGATGCCGTTCAGTTGGATCGAAAAGGGGCCGGATCCGATCTCGAAACGGACGCTTTTTCCGATGGCGTCACAGTTGTCCGACCCAGTGAAGCCAATCGCTTCGAGCGCCGCGCCGTTCTGTATGACATCGATCCAGCCGTGGACCGACAGCGTCACCTGGTACTGACCGGCTTCGATGTTGTCGAAATTCACGACGCCGCCGAAAGCCGACGCATCCTCGGGTTTCGGCGTGCTGGTGGGCTGAGTAACAAATTTCACCTGAGACGCAGGCAGCAATGCCACCTCGATCGCCTTGTCGGCGGGCGGTGCGGGCAGCTTGCTACCCGAAGCGAGCTTTTCGGAATTGGCGGTTTGCAGCCAAGCAATCTCGGTCGTGAGCGGCCATAGGAAGCCGTCGCATCCTGTCCCTTTTGCGGCCAAAGCCGGATAGGCAGCGGCGAGCAAAGAAGCACAGGCGGCAACGGCGAACGCGTATTTCCTCATCTCACTCCACCGCGACCATGACGTCCGAAGCCTTGATGACGGCAGAGGCCGTCATGCCGGGCGCGAGCTTCAATTCATCGACCGCCTCGTTGGTGATCGAGGCGGTGATGATGCTGCCGCCGAGATCGATCCGGATATGGGCGGTGGTGGCGCCCTTCTTCACGTCCACGATCTTGCCAGTGAGCACATTGCGCGCACTGAGTTTCATAAGCCTATCCTCTGCCTGGAGCGTTGAGTTGCCTCTTATATAGCGCCAGGCAGAGGATTTGAAGGTTGCGGCCTAGAACTTCACGCGCGCGTTGGCGAAGAACTGACGGCCCGGTTCCGGGAAGCCTTCGGCAAGCGCGAAGTTCTCGTCGGTCAGGTTGGTGCCACCGATCGCCGCCGAGAAGTTCTCGTTGAACTTGTATTCGGCCTGGATGTTGAAGAGGGCGTAGGCGCCGGTTTCGATGTAGGTGCGCGTCGTGCCGCTCGTGACGATGCTGTTACGTTCGCTCGCGAGTTCGAGGCTTGGCGTGATCGTGAGCTTGGGGGTCGCGCTCCAAGCGAGATAGATGAAGCCTTCGTGACGCGGCGTGCCCTCCGGCTTGGTACCCGGCGTGATATAATCGTAGTTGCGTTCGAGGTAGGTGTAGTTGCCGCCGATACGGATGCCGGGTGCGATGTCCCAGTCGACTGAGAATTCGGCGCCGTAGTGTTCGCCGTCGACGTTCTGGTTCTGGGAAGTTACGGCGTTCGTGTTCGGATTGACAATGTAGGCGGACTGGATCGCATCCTCGAGATCCGAATAGAAGATGGCTGCAGAGACACGCGCCTGGCGGAAGAGGGTGTCGGATACACCAAGCTCATAGTTGGTCGAGCGCTCGGGAGCGAGGTCCGGGTTTGGAGTCGCGTAGCCGAAGCGGGTGCTGTAGCGTTCGAATACCGTTGCGAAGCGCGTGCGGCTCGAAACCGTCGCGTGAACCTTGCCATCCTCGGAATAGCTGTAGATCGCGCCGCCTTGCCAATTCCACGCGTCTGCGGTCGTGACCTTGTTCTGTACGATCTGGCCGCTCGACGAATTGTAGTCTTCGGCTTCCTTGACGTCCTGATAGTCGTAGCTCACGCCAGCGATGATATCGAGCCGCTTCGTAGCATGGAACGCGTTCTCGACGGCGAACGACCACGTATCCTCGACGTTGTGCTGCCACGGCTCGACGTAAGCGGCGGCGCTGTCGGGCCGTGCGAAGTTGCGCTCGGCATGGTTGTCGCTGCGATAGTGGATAGAGGCCTTGGTGGTGTTGAACGGAATAAGTTCGGTGCCGAATTCCAGGAACCCGCCGTAGGAATAATCCTCGTAGTCGCTGTTGAAGGTGTAGCCGGCAGTCTGCTGCGAGTAAGGTGTGATGGATCCCGTCGGCGCATCGAACGAGCTCAAGCGGTTCTCGAAGGTGTTGTAGTAGACGTTGCTCTTGAAGTACGAGCTTTCACCGAGCTGCGTCTTCGACAACCATGACAGGCTGGTGATGTCCCAGTAGGGCCAGGTCCAGTACCGCTGGGTCTGTAGGCGCTCCTTGGCGATGTGGAGAGGCGCATTTTTTTCGCCGCTCTGGGTGGTCAGGTTGATGGTGTATTCATCGGTTGCGTTCGGCGTGATGCCGAGCTTGGCATTGATCTTCCAGTCCTGGAAACTGGATCCGTCGCGCGCACCGCCCTGCTCATAGGGGAAGTTGGCATCGTAGCCCGGGGTGCCCGGTTGCGTCGGCTTGAAATCATCGGACAGGTTGAAGGAGTCCTGATCGACGATGGTGCCGCTGATCTGGGCGTAATAGCCCTTCTGGCGGGTGCCGGCGTAGGCGTAGCTGCTCCACTGATTGAGATCACTGACGTCGCCGTTCATGACGAGGCCGGAGCGGGCTTCGAACTCGAGTTCCTTCGTCGGCTTGCGCGAAACGAGGTTGATGGCGCCGCCCATGCCGCCGGGGCCGTTCAGGACGGACACGTAGCCTTTTTGGATCTGAATTTCCGCGAGGTCCGGTGTCAGGAAGCGGGCCATGTCGAGCCGGTTGTCGGCGGGCAGGTAGATGCGCACGCCGTCGATGGACAGCGGCACGCGGAAGCGGTCGAAGCCGCGTACATAGATGTCGCGCTCGTTGCGGCGGCCGCCGGCCGAGTGGGACGTGACGCCGGGTGCAAGGCTGGCGGCCTTGTCGAGCGACTGGGTATTGAACGTCCAGATGGCTTCGTTGGTGATCGTGGAGCCGCCGATCAGGTCGAGCTGGCCGAGCGTGAACGCGCCGATGGCAGGACCTTCGGCTCCTGCTGCGCCGGCGGTGTCAGAGCTGCTTGCGGCTGCGCTTGTTCCTGCGCCGCCTGCACTGGTGGCAGCCTGGCTTTTTCTTTTACGGATCGGCTCGGAGGGGGCCTGCACGACGACCGGCGGGAGAGGTGTCGCCTCGTCGGCAGTGACATCACCACCTGCGGTGGCGGTGCTGGCGTCTTGTGCGAGGGCTGATGATGCTGCAACGCAAAGACCGGCCGCGCTCACAGCGGCAAACACGCACTTGTACATAGTCTATTTCCCCCAACGTGTATGGCCGAGAGGCCGTGTCCCCTTTGATGTTATATCCATATGAATATAGCGATGAGAGCAAGTGCAGATCTGCAACACTCTTCAACGCATCGATCAATTGGCTCAATGGAAGTCGCGGCTTTTGAGCGCAAGAGGTTCTGAGCTGAGCAAAGGCGCGCTGTCCGGCAGATTTTTTTCGAACAGATCCGGCTCGCGCAGAAGGGCCAGTTCCTCACTCAAGTCGATGAAGCTTTCGGCCAGGATATGGACGACCTCGCCCGCCCGTTGCAGGCGTCCGCGCACGGCGAGAAAGCGCGCCGACATCACCGTGCGACGGTTTGTTGCGAAGACCTTCGGCCAGATGATGATGTTGGCAATGCCGGTTTCGTCCTCGAGCGTGAGGAAGACGATTTTCTTTCCGCCGGGCATCTGGCGCGTGAGAACAAGGCCGGAAATGCTGATGTTTTGATCGTTTTTCGTTTTCGCTTCGTCGCGCGTGGCGCTGTTGCAGGTGACGCCTAGCCGCGATAGGCGCTCGCGGAAGAATGCTACGGGATGCGCTTTCAGCGAGAGGCCCGTGGTGGCGTAGTCCTCGGCCACATGCTCGGGAAGCGGCATGGCGGGGAGAGCGATAGCAGGCTCGGGAAAGAGTTCGTCTCCCAAGCGGGTATCGAAGAGTGGAAGGGTTTTTTCGGCGCGAGGGGACGGGCTTCCTTTTTCGGCGACGAGCCCGATCGTTCGCAGTCTGCGCGCCGACCAGAGCGCTGCGCGCCTGTCGAGCCCCATCGAGCGGAAGGCGTCGGCAGCGGCCAAGCGTTCTATCGAGCCATGCGATACGCCGTCGACGGAGGATAGGCGCTCGATGCTGGCGTAGCCATTGCTGCGGGCGGCGATGAGCGGCGTCATTTCCTTTTCGCTCAGGCCTTCGATCTGGCGGAGCCCGAGGCGGACGGCAAAGCGATGGGTTCCCGTCGAGGCCGGTTCCAGCGTGCAATCCCAGTGACTGAAGTTGACGTCGGCCTCGCGGACTTCGACGCCGTGCTCGCGGGCGTCACGGACGAGTTGGGCGGGTTGGTAGAAGCCCATCGGCTGGCTGTTCAGAATGGCGGCGCAGAATACATCCGGATAGTGGCACTTCATCCAGGCGGATGCGTAGACGAGCAGTGCGAAGCTCGCGGCATGGCTTTCCGGGAAGCCGTACTCGCCAAAGCCTTCGATCTGGCCGAAGCAGCGTTCGACGAACTCGGGATCGTAACCGCGGGCGGTCATGTTTTTGATGAAGGTGTCTCGATAAAGATGCACCTTGCCGGTATGGCGGAAGGTGGCCATGGCACGCCTGAGACCGTCGGCTTCATCGGGTGTAAATTTGGCAGCCGTGATGGCGATCTGCATCGCCTGTTCCTGGAACAGCGGGACACCCCGCGTGCGCTTCAACACCTCCTTCAATTCATCCTTGTCGCCGTGCTCTGGAGCCGGAGAGGGATATTCGATGGTCTCTGGATCCTGATCGCGCCGTTTCAGATACGGGTGCACCATGCCGCCCTGGATCGGGCCGGGGCGGACGATGGCAACCTCGATGACGAGGTCGTAGAACTCGCGCGGCTTGAGGCGCGGCAGCATCGACATCTGGGCGCGGCTTTCGACCTGGAACACGCCCACGGAATCGGCATGACCCAGCATCTCGTAGACCTGCTTTGTCTCAGTCGTGTTCTCGTCCTGCGGAATGGTCGCCAGCGCATAGTCCTTTTTGTAATGCGTGCGCAGGAGGTCTAGGCCGCGGCGCAACGTGCTCAGCATACCAAGCGCCAGCACGTCGACCTTCATCAGGCCGAGCGTATCGATGTCGTCCTTGTCCCATTCGATGAAGGTGCGATCCGTCATTGCGGCGTTGGCGATGGGGACCGTCTCGTCGAGGCGCCGCTTGGTCAGGATGAAGCCGCCGACGTGCTGGGAAAGGTGGCGCGGGAAGCCGATCAGCTCGCGCGCGAGCAGGATCGACTGGCGGATTTGCGGATTTGAGGGATCGAAACCCGCCTCGCGGATGTGCGTATCGGGGAGACCATCGGAGTGGCTGCCCCAGACGGTCTTGGCGAGCGCAGCGGTGACGTCCGGCGTCAGCCCCATGGCCTTCCCGACCTCGCGGATCGCTCGGCGCGAGCGATAGTGAATGACGGTGGCGCAGATGGCTGCGTATTCGCGGCCGTAACGCTGGTAGACGCGCTGGATCACCTCCTCGCGGCGTTCGTGCTCGAAGTCGACGTCGATGTCGGGTGGTTCGCGGCGCTCGGCGGAGATGAAACGGGCAAATAGGAGGTTGCTGGTGTTGGGATCAATTTCGGTGATCCCCAAGCAATAGCAGACGGCGCTGTTGGCGGCCGAACCTCGCCCCTGGCAGAGGATTTTCTGCTCGCGAGCATAGCGGACGACGTCGTGGACAGTGAGGAAGTAGCGCGCGTATTCGAGCTTGGCGATCAGCCTCAGCTCCTCGCGAAGCTGGTCTTCGACTTTCTCCGGAGTGCCACGCGGATAGCGTTCGCGCGCGCCGGCCCAGGTCAGATCTTCGAGGTGCTCTTGAGCGTTTTTTCCGGGCGGGACGGGCTCGTCGGGATATTCATTTTTGAGGTCGTCGAGCTTGAAGCGGATGGAGGCGGCGATTTCGAGCGTGCGCGAGATTGCATCGGGGAAATCTCTGAAGAGACGCGCCATCTCGGCGGGTGGCTTCAGATGGCGCTCGGCATTGGCGGCGAGGCGGAAGCCGGCCTCGTGGATCGTACATTTCTCGCGGATGCAAATGACGACATCAGCGAGCGGGCGGCGCTCCGGTGCGTGATAGTGCACGTCATTGATGGCGACGAGCGGGGTGCGCGTATGCTTGCTCAGCTCGTCGAGCCTGCCGAGACGGCGCGGCTCGTCGCCCCGATGGCGATGGATGCCGGCGAGGAAGCTTGCACCGGGAGCGGCATCGGCGAGCCTATCGAGGCGCTGGGTGAAATCGGGGTGCAGTTCCTCGGGAGGGAGCGCGATGAAGATCTGTCCCTCGGCGGCGTCGAGGATCTCCTCAAAGGTGAGGAAGCATTCGGTGTGCTCCTTGTGAGAGGTTTTGCGCTTGCCTTCCGTCAGCAGGCGGCAGAGGCGGGCATAGGCTTCGCGGTCGGTCGGGTAGGCGAGGACTTCGAACCCGTCGACGGTGACGAGGCGCACGCCGACGATCAGCTTCAGGGCAAGCTTGTGTTTCTTCCAGGCGTCGAAGGCCCGGACGACGCCAGCGAAGCTGTTGCGATCGGTTATGGCGAGGGCGTCGAGGCCCGCTGCTGCGGCAGCCAGCACCATTTCGCCAGGATGAGATGCTCCGCGGAGGAACGAGAAGTTCGTCGTGACGGCAAGCTCGGCATAGCGGGTTATCGTGATTTCTCTCATGCGAACATCCCGTGCACGAACCAGCGGGGGGCTGCGGTCTCGCGGCCGGGGATGCCTTCGCGGTAAAGCCATAGGCGCTGGCCGTCACCGCTCTCGACGACGTAATAATCGCGCGTGGGCTCAGGTGTCTTCGAGCGCCACCATTCGGCGGCAATGCGTTCCGGCCCTTGCGCGTGCGCGATCGTGTGCACCTTGCCGCGCCAGCGCAGGCGTTGCGGAGGCCCGTCGGGCAGGAGGGCGATGACATCGGCCGGCTCCGCGCGGGGGAGCAGAAGCGAGGGGCGAAGACCACGCGTCGCGGGAGTTGGCCAGGCAGCTTCTGGGTTTGAGTTCTGGCTGTGCTCGTTCGTTTGTTTCTCGCTGCGCCGGTCTGTTTGTTTTTCGCTTCGCTCGGGCCAATGACTGGCGACAGGCTCGAGATGGCGGACACGCTCCGAGCCCAGGCGCTGGCGCAACGCATCCAGGAGAGCCGTGCAGCGTTGCGCGCGCTCGGTTTCCTCCGATGTGGTGGCGAGTGCGCTTTGGTGCGGCACCATGCGTTCGGCGACGGTGACGGCAAGGCTCAGGGTTTCGAAGCCGAAGCCAGATTCGAGGAAGCGTGAGACGCGTTCGAGCTTGAGGCCGAGAAGGCGGGTGACATGCGCCGGGTTTTGCGTCGGCAGCGTCAGGGCGATGTCGATTTCCTGCAGGGCGCCATCGACGCGATAAAGGGCGAGGTTCAAAGACCGCGCGCCGACGCCGTCCGCTTCGAGCTTCGGGACGAGGTTCTGCATGAGGTGCGTCGTGGCGATGAGGATCGCGTCCTCGGTGCTGATGGGTTCGAGCAGCGAGCGGGTTTCGACGTAGGCGGGGGGCGGCGCGAGCAAGGGGAGCGGCTCAGGTGTGCGGCCGAGGGCCTGATCGAGGCGGCGCAGAAGCTCTTTCTCGAAGCGGGCGGCAAAGGGCGCGCGCGGCTTGTCGATCAAGGTGCCGATGCGCTTGAAGCCGAGGCGGCGCAGGGTGAGGGCCGTTTCGGGTGCGAGGCGCAAGGCTTCAACGGGGAGCGGCGCCAAGGTTTCGGCTTCGGTTCCGGCGGGAATGAGCGCGCATGGCGTGCGCGCGAAATGCGAGACGGCCCAGGCGGTGCCGGGATTTTCGGCGATCGCGAGGCGAGCGGGCAAGCCGAAGGCTTTCAAGCGCCGGGCGAGATCGGCCAGAAGGTTCTTTTCGCCGCCGACGAGATGCGTTGCACCGGTGACGTCGAGAAAGAAGCCGTCCAGTCCGCTGTGCTCCTTGAAGAGCGAGACGGACGGCGTGTAACGCGTGGCCCAGCGGGCGAGGCGCATGAGATCGGCTACGTCGGCGTCAGGCTCGGCGAGGCGGACCTGCAAAGCGCCGATCCGCGCGCGGGCGTCAGCCAGCGTTTCGCCGACGGCGAGCCGACATGCGGCTGCTGCCGGGTTCACGGCGGTGATGCGCGGCGCATCGGAGGCATCGGCCAGCACAAACGGCGCGCGCGGGTCGATCTGCGTGCGCGAGCGCTTACGTTGCTCCGCCGCAAGCCAGCGATGGATCGGCCATTGCGGCAGCCAGACCGAAACGATGCGTGGCATGATCGAACTCCAACATCCAATTCCCTGGTCTTCCGTTGCGGCAGCGCTCGAGCGTCGCGTGCCAGCGCCAGCCTGAAAGCAATCCGAAGCGATCGCGTGCGGCGGGAGCGGCTCCGATGCGCCAGCGCGTTGCCGCGGTGGCGACATCTGCCGCTTCGCCCGCTCTCAACAGCAGAAGCGGGAGGTTTGCTTCGCGCGCAGCGTGGGAGAGCCGCTGACTGTCTTTGAGCGTGAGCTTGCCGCCGAGAACGCCAGCGACTGCGGCGGGGCCTCGCGCGCGTACAGCCTCCTCCGTGGCCCACAAAGCCTCGGCCTCGTTGGCGGTTTCGACGAGCGTGAGGCGCGACGGATCGAGACCGAGATCGGCGAGCCCATCCCCGTGCGGCGTGCCGCAACGGGCGAGCTTGCGGGAGGAGAGCACGAGCAGCAGAGGTCCGTGCCCCGGCGTGCGGGCAAGCAGGCTCACGAAGAAACCGAACGCGGCGGGGAGATCGGCTTCGCTTGCGGCGGTGATCTCATGGACGGCGCCGAAGGCGAGGCCGTTTTGCGGAAGATACGTGTCGAGCGCGGGAAGGCCGAACGACAGGCGGGCTTCCTCCTGCTGCGCAACGCCCTCCATGCGAGAGAGCATGCGGCGTAGCTCGCTCAGGACCTCGGCGCGGTTCGGGTTCGATGGGGACGTGGCGGACGGCATCGAGACGGCTCTTCTCCTGCTTGCGAAGCATAGGAAAAGAGGATAGAACAAAATAGGAACATTTCAAGCGGAATGGATCGGGATGACGTTCATTCCGTGAAGGACGCGAGGTTTGCCAGGCTCGACGCGAGGCCCGCTTGGTGATCGCTTTCGCTGATGCCTGCGGGCACGTTTTCGCACGCGACGGTGACTTCGGTGCCGCCGGGCACGGGCTTCAAGGTGGTGATGATGGTCATCGGGCCGGCAAACGCCGGGTTGTCGGTGATGAATTCGATGTGCTCGACGATGCGCTGGTCTGGAATCAGTTCGACGAAGCGTCCCTCGAAGGTGTCGGCGTGGGCGGTGGTTTTGCCGGGGGCTTCGTCGCTGGCTTGCATGTAGATGAACGACATCCGATAGCCGCCGCCTTCGTGCGGATCGAAGGCATGGATCTCGGCCCGCATCCCTTGCGGCGGGCGCCAGGCTGCGATGGCGTCGCGATCCAGATAGGCGCGATAGAGTGTGTGTGCCGAAGCTGCGATCATGCGCGATGCGGTGTCGGTTCTCCGGTTGGCAGGGGCGCTCATCGCAGCGTTCTCCTTCGCGCTCAGCCGAAGCAGCCGGCGAACGAGTGATCAGCCCTTGGCGACGGCTGAGACGTGGGCGGCAAACTCCGGCGTCGACATCAGCGCCTTGCAGCGCTCGAAGCGGCCGGTGGCATAAGCCCAGAAATCGTCGGCGGGATTGTTGTTGGCGTGCTGGATCAGGCCCCACAAGGTCCAGAGCAGGTCGCACATGGCCTTGTAGATGACAACGCGGCCATGCTCGGCAGCGCTGGGCGTGCCGCCGAAGTAGGCGTCAATGAACTCCGCTTCCTTTGCCGTATCGAGCTTGGCTTCGATGATGACGTCGCCGACATCCCAAAGCGGATCGTTCATGCCGGAGTATTCCCAGTCGACGAGCCACATGCGCCCGCCCGCGTCGATGAAGTTCTCGGAGAGCGGGTCGCAATGGCAGGGGATGAGTGGCAGCGGATGGGCGTTGAGCGCGTGGCGCACGGTTTCGGCGGATTCCAGCACGTCGTGATAGCCGGTGGGAAGATCGATGGTCTTGGTCGACAGCAGCTTCAGATAGTCGTCGATCATGGCGAACAGCTCGAAGCGGAAGTCGAAGGTCTCTCCGCTGGTGTGGAGCTTGCGCAGCACTTGGGCTGCGCGGGTCGGCGCGCCTGGAATGGCGGCAAAGCCTTCGGGCGAGAGCGTCACGGCGTTCGGGATGGCCATCGTCAGCATCATGCCATCATCGGTCGTTGCGATCACGGGCGGGGACACGTTCGCCCGCGCCGCGGCCCGCGCGGCCACAGCCTCGACGCGGCGATTGATGTATTCTTCCGTGCCCGCGCCAGGGATGCGCAACACATGCGCGCCGCGGTCGGTCTCGATCAGGAATACGCGGTTGGTGAGGCCGCCGAGGCGACGGATGGATGCTTGAGCGATCTCGGCCTCGTTGAAGCAGCCGAGCCGGGTAAGAGCTGCTTTGACGTCCAGTGTCTCAGGATCCATCTCACCCCCAACGGCTGCTCGTCCTATGAAACTAGCCTCAAATTCTCGGGATCGTAAATCGTGCGCGCGACCTGGGTCGCCGCGTAGGTTTTGTCGTAGGCCTGGATTTCGAAGGTGGGTTCGGCCGCGACCTCGGCCGGCAGCCAGCCGAAGGCGATGGTTTTGCCGATCGTGTGGCCGTATCCGCAGCTCGCGGTCTGTCCGACGACGCGGCCGCCATACAGGATGGTTTCGCCGCCGAGGAACGGCGCGAAGCCTTCGACCGTGAACGAACACAGACGGCGCTTCGGGCCGTCGGCCTTGATCTTGTCGAGCGCGGCGCGGCCGATGAAATCTTTCGTGAGATCGACTGTTGTTTCGAGGCCCGCGGAAATCGGATCGTAGTCGGGGCCGATCTCGGCCGACCAGTAGACGTAGCCTTTCTCAAGGCGGCAGGTTTCGATGGCGCGATAGCCGGTATCGCGGATGTCGCACGCTTCGCCAGCCTTGCGCACGGTTTCATAAAGTGCTGCCGCGTATTCGGTCGGCACGTGCAGCTCGTAGCCCAATTCGCCGACGTAGCCGACGCGGACGGCACGCACGGGTACATAGCCGATCTCGATGTCGCGCACGGCGAGGAATGGAAACGCTGCGTTCGAGAAGTCGTCGTCGGAAATGCTCTGCAGAACGCTGCGTGCGTGCGGTCCCATGATGTTGAGGACGGCGGTGGCGGAGGTGACGTCGCGCAGCGACACGGCGCCATCTCGCGGGATGTGGCGGCGCACCCAGCTTGCATCGCGTACGCCGAAAGCCGATCCGCTGATCATCACGAAACGGTCAGGACCGAGGTGCTGAAGCGTCACCTCGGCTTCGATGCCGCCCTTCGTATTGAGCAGCGTCGTGTAGATGCAGCGGCCGGGCTCGCCGGTGATCCGGTTGGCGCATAGCGTCTCGAGCAGGGAGGTTGTGCCGGCGCCTTCGATCTCGAATTTCGAGAATGAGGTCTGGTCGGTCAGCGCGACGGCGTTGCGAATATGGTGATGTTCGGCGCCGACATGATCGAACCAGCCGGGCTTGCCCTCGAAGCTCGATTTCAATTCGTCGGCGCGCTGGGCCTCGCTGCGTGCGAACCAGAGCGGGCGCTCCCAGCCGAAGCGTGCGCCGAACACGGCGCCGTTGTCGTCGAGGTGGCCGTGCAGGGGTGAGCGGCGAAGGCCGCGTCCGGCGTGAGCTTCCTCGGCGGGCCAGTGAATTTTGTAGTAGCTGCCATAGGATTCGATCGCGCGCTCTTCGAGATAGCGCCCGGTGCTGTGCGGGCGACCAAAGCGGCGCACGTCGAAGGCCCACAGGTCCATGCCAGGATCGCCGTCCAGGATCCAATTGGCCATCGCTTCGCCCGCCCCGCCTGATGCGGCGATGCCGGCGGTAAAGCCGCAGGCGACGAAGAAATTGTCGAGCTCGGGCGCGAGGCCCATGATCGGTTCGCCGTCGGCCGAAACGGGGATGGGGCCGTTGATGATGGTCTGGATGCCGACCTCGTTCAGAACCGGCAGGCGTTCGGCGCAGGGGAGCGCGAACAGCTCCAGGCGATCGTAGTTCTCGGGAAACAATTCACGGCCGAATTCGAACGGCGGCTTCGAACGCCAGCAGCCCTTGGTGCCATCCTCCCAGCCGCCGATGGCGAACGAGGCGACGTCCGGCTTCAGGTAGAAGTTTTTGTCGGGGTCGCGCAGCGTCGGCAGCGTTTTCGGAATATCGAGCTTCTTCTCGGTCAGGAAGTACTGGTGCTCGACGACGCCGGCTGCGAGCGAGACACCGGCCATGTCGCCGAGGCGTTTGGCCCAGAGGCCGGCGCAATTGACCAGGATCTCGCAGCCGACGCTGCCGTGATCGGTCATCACGCCGGTGACGCGGCGTCCGTCCTTCACGATCTCGGTGACGCAGACGCCTTCCTGAATGGTGACGCCGGAGGCGCGCGCGGATGCGGCAAAGGCGTGGGTCAGGGCGTAGGGATCGACGTAGCCGTCGGAGGGAATGAACGCGGCGCCGACGACGCCTTCGGGATCGATGTAGGGGAAGAGGTTCTTGGCTTCGGCCGCCGAAAGAGCGTGGCATTCGAAGCCGAAGCTTTTTGCGAGGGTCATCGAGCGGCGGATCTCGCTCCAGCGCTCGGGGGATGAAGCCAGCCGCAGCGAACCCACCTTTTTCCAGTCGATGACACGGCCGGATTCGGCTTCGAGGCGATCGAAGACGGCGACCGAGTTCTGCATCAGGCGGGTGAGATTGCGCCGGCCGCGAAGCTGACCGACGAGGCCTGCCGCATGCCAGGTGCAGCCGTTGGTGATCTCGGATTTTTCAAGAACGAGCACGTCGCGCTCGCCGCGGCGGCCCAGATGATAGGCGAGCGAGCATCCGATCGCGCCGCCTCCGATGATCACGATCCGGGCGTGCCTATCGAACGTTGTCGTCATGTGGAAAGCGGCCTGTTCAGAAGCGGACGTTGCGAAGAATTGGCACGGAGGCCATGCAAGTCAACGAATATGTTGGAGTGTGTTTCAAAAAATAGGCTGTCATCTAGAATTTTGTGGATTTTTGTTGGGTGCTGGGACAGGTTTCGAAAGTCCTGAGGCCGGAGATGCAGTGTGAGGTTCTTTTTGTCATGAGCGATCCTGTCGCGATTTTCACCTTCGCGGACGCGCTCGCGGATCTGGCGCGTGATATTGCGCGCGAGCACTTCCGCTCGACAACGGCGTTCGAACTCAAGGCGGATGCGAGCCCGGTTACGGTGGCCGATCGCGCCATCGAACTTGCCATGCGGGTCGCCATCCAGGAGCGCTTTCCAGGGCACGGCATTCTTGGCGAGGAGATGGGGCGTCTCGTCGGAGACGACCAGCTCTGGGTGCTGGATCCCATCGACGGGACCAAGGCGTTCATCACGGGCATGCCGCTGTTCGGCACCTTGATCGCCTATCTGGAAGAAGAGGTGCCGCGGCTCGGCGTCATCGAGATGCCGGCGCTGGGCGAGCGGTGGTCGGCTTCGCTTGGCGTGACGGCGTTCGCGGGGAACCCTTGCCGGACCAGCGGTTGCCTGTCGATCGATGAGGCGCGGGTCTATACGTCGTCGCCGGATGTTTTCGCGGCGGCAGACTGGCAGCGCTACGAGCGCTTGAGCAAGCGGGCGGCGATGCGCCGGTTCGGCGGTGATTGCTATATGTACGGCCTATTGGCCTCCGGGCACTGCGATCTCGTGGTCGAGGCGGCGCTGATGCCTTACGACTACATGGCTTTGGTGCCGGTGGTGGAAGGTGCGGGCGGGCTGATGACGGACTGGGACGGTCGCCCGCTCGGGCTCGGATCGGATGGCCGCGTCGTGGCGTCGGCGAGTGCGGCGCTGCATGACCGAGCGCTCAAGGCGCTGGCGGAAAATAGCTGATTTTTCCGCACGTTTCGTTGAGGCGTTCGCGCCGCGAGCGATGCCGGCTAGACCGGGTCCGACACCGTTTCATCGGTGGCGACGACGATCTCGGTTCCTGCCGCGGTGAACTGCTGAAGCAGCTGCGGCGGGGGCGTCTCATCCGTCACCAATAGAGAGACGGGCTCGAAGCTGCAGACGCGAACGCGGGCCTTGGCGGTGAATTTCCAGGCGTCGGCTGCAACGACAACGCGGTCGGCGCGGTCGATCATGGTGCGCGCGATGCGGGCTTCATCGATGTCGAAATCCATGTAGCCGTCCTTCACGTCGATGGCGCCCATCGACAGGATCGCGAGGTCGGCGCGAAACTCCCGGATCAGCGCAATGGCTTCGTGGCCGATGGTTGCGCCGATGTCAGCGCGAAGAGCGCCGCCTGCAAAATGCACAGAGCAATCACCGCGACCGACCAGCGTGCGCGCAATCTCGAGCGAGTTCGTAATGACGGTGAGGCCGCTTCTCTGAAGCAGGGCTTGGGCGACATAGGTAGTGGTTGATCCGGAATCGATTAGCAAAGTCATGCCGTCCGATACGTGATCGACGACGCCTTTCGCAATTGCACGCTTTGCTGCAACGCGTTCTTTGATGCGGCGCGAAAACGGCGGTTCGGCCAGCGCACCCGCGAGAATGACGCCTCCGTGCACGCGATGAACTGCGCCTTGCTCGACGAGATCCTTGACGTGACGGCGGATCGTTTCGTCCGAAACATCAAGGCGTTCGGCGAGCGAGGCAATCGACTCCCGGCCGGTGATACGAAGCGCGTCGAGAATGGCGCTTTGCCAACGCGTTGGGAAATTCATGACGCTTCTCCAAGCTTTTGCTGGAGTTTTGGGCAAAACCCCACAAAATGCAATAAAGATATGGAATGTTTATTGACACTTTGTGGAGTCATGAGCGACGTTTGTCACGCGCTTTGTGGCCTGGCCGAGGAAACAGCGGCGACCATTCTGCGTCCGGAATTTTTGTCGGTTCCTCATGTCGGCTAACAAGGCAAACGGGTGAAAAATGGTGATGCTTCGCTCCACGTCCGCGCTTGCGGCTCTTGCGCTCGCCTTCGGTTTTTCGTCGCCGGTTTCGGCGGCGGATTCAAAAGATCCCATCAAGCTTACGCTTCATGACTGGACGGGCCAGCTCGTCAGCGCTCACATCATGGGCGAAGTGCTGAAGAAGGCGGGCCTCAACATCGAATACGTCCAGGCCGACTATCTCGCACAGTTCGCAGCGCTTCAGTCCGGTGACTTGCACGTCGCCATGGAGCTGTGGGCGACAACCGCGAAGGAAGCGCTGGAATCGGCGGTCGCCACCGGAAAGGTCGAGAACTTCGGCGAAACCGGTATGCAGGCCATCGAGGAGTGGTGGTATCCGCTTTACATGAAGGAAAAGTGTCCCGGCCTTCCGGACTGGAAAGCTCTCAAAGCCTGCGCGAAGGAATTCAGCATTCCGGAGACCGCGCCCAAAGGGCGCTACGTGGGTGCGCCGGCGACGTGGGGTGGTTTCGACGATGAGCGCGTGAAGGCGCTCGATCTCGATTTCGAAGTGGTTCACGCCGGAACCGATGCGGCGCTGTTCGCGGAACTCGAGTCCGCCTACCAGCGCAAGGCCCCGGTCGTGCTTTGGGTCTATGCCCCGCATTGGGCCCCGATCAAATACAAGGGTGAGTGGGTCGAGTTCCCGAAGTATGAGCCCGCCTGCTACACGGATCCCTCGTGGGGCATCAACAAGGAAGCCGCCTACGATTGCGGCAAGCCGCGCGGCCCGATCTGGAAAGCGGGCTGGGCAGGCCTGAAGGACAAATGGCCGACCGCCTACACGGCGATCAAGGGCTTCGAGCTCACCAACGACGAAATGGGCGCGCTGGTCGGGGCCATCGATCTCGACGGCAAGAAGCTCGACGATGTGGTTGCGGGCTGGATCAAGGACAACGAGCCGCGCTGGAAGAAGTGGATCGGCGGCTGACCGACGCTCCCCTCCCTTGATGTCGGCAGGTCCCAGACATGACGAACACCGCTACGCTCGTTTGCCGAAATTTGTGGAAGCTTTACGGTCCGGAACCGGAGCGCTTCCTGGCAAAGCATGGGCCGTCGCCCACCGAGGCCGCGCTTAGATCGGCGGGCCTCGTTTCGGCGGTGGCCGATGCCTCGCTCTCGATCGAGCGGGGTGAGATTTTCGTCATCATGGGCCTGTCGGGATCGGGCAAGTCGACGCTGGTCCGGTGCCTGTCGCGGCTGATCGAGCCGACCGGCGGCGAAGTGCTGTTCGAAGGTGTGGACCTGCTGCGCGCTTCGCCCGCCGATCTCATCGAGCTCAGGCGACATAAAATGGGAATGGTGTTCCAGCACTTTGCCCTGTTGCCGCATCTCTCCGTTCTCGACAATGTCGCTTTTCCGCTCGAGATCCGCGGTCTCGGCCGCAGCGAGCGCGAGAAGCCCGCCCGCGAGATGATCGAGCTGGTTGGCCTCCAGGGGCGCGAACACAATCTGCCGTATCAGCTTTCGGGCGGGCAACAACAGCGGGTCGGCATCGCCCGCTCTCTGATCACGGATCCCGATGTTTGGTTTCTCGACGAGCCGTTCTCGGCGCTCGATCCGCTGATCCGGCGCGAGATGCAGAACGAGTTCATGCGGCTGCAGGATCAGCTGCACAAGACCATCGTTTTCATCACGCATGATTTCGAGGAGGCGGTGCGCGTCGGCGATCGCATCGCGATCATGCGCGAGGGGCGGATCGTTCAGGTCGGAACACCGGAAGAGCTCGTGCGCGCGCCTGACAACGATTACGTGGCGGAATTCACGCGCGACGCGCCGCGCAGCAAGATTTTTTCGGCACGTTCCATCATGCGCGCGCCACGAACTGGCGAGGCGGTAGCCGGTGTCATTCCGGCCGCCAGCAAGGTTCGCGATTTTGCGGCCAAGGTGGAGGCGTCCGAACTCCCGTTCGGCGTCGCCAACGAAGCGGGTGAGCAGATCGGCGTCGTGGACCGGCGCGCGGTGATGTCGATCCTGGTCGGCGCCGGAGAGCCGGCATGACTGCGGCCGCCGTCGAGACCAAGATTCCTGCATCGGCCGAATGGATGCGGCCCGGCAGGGTCGCCGTCTTGCTCTTCGCCGTGCTTTCACTCGTAGCGTTTCTGCTGCCGGACGGAGTGCTGCCGGCGTGGACGCGCCAGCTTCCGGCCGAGTTTCGCATCGGGCTCGATACGTGGATCTCGGCCGCTCTCAAGTGGCTGGTCGAGGACGCGACTTTTGGCTTGTTCACATTCAAGGATCTGACGCGCGGCTTTGCGCAACTGCTCAACGTGCCGCTCGATATCGCGACGTCGATCCTGTCGACGGGCCTTCTGGACGGGCGTGGTTCGAGCGCGATTCAGCTTGCGCCGCCGCTGCCGTGGATTGCTGTCGTCGGCGTCGTCGCGGCGCTCGGCTATCGTTTCGGCGGGTCGAAGCTTGCGCTGCTCGCGGGCGGCGCGTTCCTCTATCTCGCCGTGTTCGGGCAGTGGGCGAGCGCGATGCTGACGCTGTCGTCTATCGTCGTGGCGGCACCGCTCGGCATCGCGGTCGGGCTCGCGACCGGCGTCGCCGGTTACCGGGTGCCGCTGCTCCGGCGGATCATCACACCCATACTCGATCTCATGCAGACGGTGCCGACGTTCGCCTATCTAATCCCGATCCTGTTCCTGTTCGGGTTCGGACCGGTCGCGGCGATGATCGCGACGATGATCTATGCCGCGCCGCCGATGGTGCGGGTGACGATGGCGGCGCTCGAAGGCGTGCCGCGCGAGATCGTCGAGTATGGCACCATGGCCGGCACGACGCCGCGCCAGATGATCACCAAGGTGATGCTGCCGGCCGCGCGGCCGCAGCTGCTTGTGGGCGTCAATCAGGTGATCATGCTGTCGCTCAACATGGTGATCATCGCCTCGATGATCGGAGCGGGTGGTCTCGGTTTCGACGTGCTAACGAGCCTCAGGCGTCTCGACATCGGGCGCGGCCTCGAAGCAGGCCTTGCGATCGTGGTGCTCGCCATCGCGCTCGACCGATTGAGCCAGGCCTACGCGGCGGGTGCACGCAAGCGCGACGCCGAAGGCGGATTGAAACCGTTCCTTTTTGGGCTCGCGGCGTTTGTTGCCGTGACCTATCTGCTCGCGCTTTTCGTGCCGCCGATCGCTACCTATCCGGAGGCGCTGCAGATCTCGACGGCGCCGTTCTGGACGGACGCGGTGAAGTGGATCAACGTCAACTTCTTCAACGTGTTCGACGCGGTCAAGACCTTCATCCTGTTGAACCTGTTGTTGCCGGTGAAGCGGTTCATGATGGCGCAGCCGTGGCCGCTGGTGGCGGCGATGGTGGGTTATGCGGGCTGGCGGCTGGGCGGCGCGCGCCTTGCGGCGCTGGTTGTCGGGCTCGCGTTGTTTCCTGTCGTCACCGGACAGTGGGACTACACGATGATGACCGTCTATCTCTGCGGCATCTCCGTCGTGGTTGCGGCGCTGATCGGCATTCCGATCGGCATCTATGGCGGGCTTTCGCCGCGGGCGTGGCGCGTGATCGAGCCAGCGATCGATACGCTGCAGACGCTGCCGAGCTTCGTCTATCTGATCCCGGCCGTGATGCTGTTCCGTGTCGGCGATTTCACGGCGATGCTCGCGATCGTGCTCTATGCGGTGGCGCCCTCCGTTCGATACGCCGCGCACGGCATTCGCAACGTTCCGACGATGCTGATGGAAGCCGGAACTTCCATGGGATGCACGCAGAAGCAGAGCCTTCGGCACATCCAGGTGCCGGTTGCGCTGCCGACGATCCTGCTCGGCATCAATCAGACGGTGATGCTCGCGCTCTCGATGCTGGTGATCACGGCGCTGGTCGGAACGCGCGATCTCGGCCAGCAGGTTTATATGGCGCTGACGAAGGCCGATACCGGCAAGGGTCTCGTGGCGGGGCTTTGCGTGGCGGCGATCGCCATCATCGCCGACCGTCTGATCGGCGCGGCGGCCCAGAAGCTCGCGGCACAACGCAGCGGAGCCGTCGATGCAACTTGATACGCACAGCGATCCACTTGTCGAGCGGGTGCGAAACCTCGATTTGTGGTTCGGTACTGTCGACCCCGAGCCGCTGCTCGGCGGGATCACCAACAAGAACTTTCTCGTTCTAGATCGCGGGCGGCGCTACGTCGTGCGGACGGGCGGCGACATTCTCGTGCATGGCGTGGTGCGGGCGAGCGAGCTTGCGGCGACGCGGGCGGCACATGCGGCGGGTATCGGTCCCGAGGTCGTTTATGCCGAACCGGGCCTGATGGTGATCGCGTTCATCGACGGGCGGACGTTCACGCCGGAGGATGTGCGCAATCCGGCCAATCTTTCGCGTCTCGTCGATCTGATCCAGCGCTGCCATCGCGACGTGGCGTTGCATCTGCGCGGCCCGGCGCCGATGTTCTGGCCGTTCCATGTCGTTCGCGATTACGCGCATACGCTGCGGGCAGGCGAAAGCCGATATGCGGGAACGCTCGCAGACCTGCTCACGCGCGCCAGCGATCTCGAAGGAGCGGTCGGCAAGATTGATGTCGTGTTCGGCCACAACGACCTTTTGGCCGCGAACATTCTCGACGATGGGCAAAAGCTATGGCTGCTCGATTGGGAGTATGCAGGGTTCAACTCACCGCTGTTCGATCTTGGCGGGCTCGCTTCGAACAGTGAAATGCCGGCCGATCTCGCCGATGGGCTCGTCTCCGCCTACTTCGGGCGGCCCGTCGATGCTGAACTCAAACGGCAGGCGGCAGCGATGACGGCGGCGTCTCTCT
This sequence comes from Hyphomicrobium sp. LHD-15, assembly GCF_031157355.1. GTDB lineage: Bacteria > Pseudomonadota > Alphaproteobacteria > Rhizobiales > Hyphomicrobiaceae > Hyphomicrobium_C. The sequence continues at coordinate 121,450 of NZ_JAVIFT010000003.1, read as the reverse complement.
TGCGCGAGACGCTGTGGGCCATGGTCTCGGAAATTCATTCAAAGGTCGACTTCGACTACGCCGCCTACACGGCAGAAAACCTCGCGCGTTTTGAAACGTCCTACAGCCACTATAAGAAACTGGAGTCTCCATGAGCACGTTGCCCGCCTCAGCAAAGATCGTCATCATCGGTGGTGGCATCGTCGGTTGCTCGACGGCCTATCATCTCGGCAAGATGGGTCTCAAAGACGTGCTTGTTCTGGAGCGCGCGAAGCTTACGTCGGGCTCGACGTGGCATGCGGCGGGACTTGTCGGCCAGCTGCGCTCGAGCGCAAACATCACGCAGCTGCTCGGCTATTCGGTTGCTCTCTATGACCGGCTGGAAGCCGAGACGGGGCTTGCGACCGGCTGGAAGCGCAACGGCGGCCTGCGGCTTGCCTGCAATGCCGAGCGTTGGGAGGAGGTCAAGCGGCAGGCCACGACGGCAAAATCGTTCGGTCTCGACATGCATCTCTTGACGCCAAAGGAGGCGCAGGAGCTATGGCCGCTGATGCAAGTCGACGATGTGGTCGGTGCGGCGTTCCTGCCGACAGATGGGCAAGCCTCGCCCTCTGATATCACGATGTCGCTGGCCAAGGGTGCACGCCAAGGCGGCGTTACCATCAAGGAGGAGGTGCGGGTCACCGCGATCGAGACCGACCGCGGCCGTGTGCGCGCGGTCGTGACCGACCAGGGGCGCGTGGAATGCGAGAAGCTCGTGATCTGTGCCGGCCAATGGTCGCGCGCGGTCGGCAAGCTCGCGGGCGTCAATATTCCGCTGGTCTCGATGCAGCATCAGTATCTCATCACCGAGAAGATCGATGGCGTGACGCCAGGGCTGCCGACGCTGCGCGATCCGGACCGACTTACCTACTGGAAGGAAGAGGTCGGCGGTCTGGTGATGGGCGGTTACGAGCCCAATCCGAAGCCGTGGGCCGAGAACGGCATTCCCGATCCGTTCGATTTCCAGCTGCTCGAAAACGATCTCGAACACTTCGAGCCGCTGCTCGAGCTTGCGGCGGGCCGCGTTCCGGCAATGGAAACCGCCGGCATCCGGCAGTTCATCAACGGTCCCGAAAGCTTTACGCCGGACGGCAACTTCATCCTCGGCGAGGCCCCGGAAGTCCGAAACATCTACGTCGGCGCGGGCTTCAATGCGTTCGGCATTGCGGCGGGCGGCGGCGCGGGCATGGCGCTCGCCGAATGGGTCGCGAAGGGCGAGCCGCCGTACGACTTGTGGCCGGTCGACATCCGCCGCTTCGGGCGCAATCACCTGGATACCAATTGGGTGCGGACGCGTACGATGGAAGCCTATGCCAAGCACTACACCATGGCATGGCCGCACGAGGAGCATCATTCGGGGCGTCCGCTGCGCCGGTCGCCGCTTTACGATCGTCTCGTTGCGCAAGGCGCTGTGTTCGGCGAAAAGACCGGATGGGAACGTCCGAACTGGTTCGCCGATACGGCCGCGGGTGAGGCGGCGAAGGATGTCTACAGCTACGGCCGGCAGAACTGGTTCGAAGCCGTGGGGCGCGAGCACAAGGCGGCGCGCGAGCGGGTCGCGGTGTTCGACCAGACGTCGTTCGCCAAGTTCATGATGATCGGAGAGGACGCCGAGCAGGCGTTGTCGTGGATCGCAGCTAACGACGTCTCGAAGGCGCCCGGCCGGCTGGTCTATACGCAGATGCTGAACGGAAAGGGCGGCATCGAATGCGACCTCACGGTCGGGCGGCTCGCCTATGACGAATACTACATCGTGACCGGAACCGGCTTTGCCACCCACGATTTCGATTGGATCAAGCGGTCGATCCCCGATGGGCTCGATGCGCGTCTCGTCGACGTGACTTCGGCTTACGGCGTGCTGGCGGTCATGGGTCCGAAGGCGCGCGATGTGATCGCCGCGATCTCGTCGGACGACTTCTCGAATGCGGCGTTTGCGTTCGGACAGGTGCGGCGGGTGCAGATCGCGGGCGCGCCGGTCATTGCGCTTCGTGTGACCTACGTCGGAGAACTCGGTTGGGAATTGCATATCCCGGTGGAGTTCGTGGCGTCGGTCTACGAGGCGCTGATGGCGGCCGGCGAAAAGCACGGTATCGCGAACGCCGGTTACCGCGCGATCGAATCCCTGCGTCTCGAAAAGGGCTACCGGGCCTGGGGCTCGGAAATCGGTCCCGATCATTCGCCGCTGGTGTCCGGGCTCGGCTGGGCGGTCAAGCTCAAGGCGAACACCCCGTTCCAAGGGCGCGATGCGCTGAGCCAGCAGGCCGCAAAGCCGCTGCCGCGACTGCTTGCAGGCTTCACGACAGATCCCTCCATCGTGCTGCTCGGGCGTGAGACGATCTATCGGAATGGCGAGCGTGTGGGCTGGCTTTCGAGCGGCGGGTTCGGCTACACGGTGAACAAATCGATCGGCTATGGGTATGTGCGTCGTCCCGATCCCGGCGTCGATGCGGAGTTCGTGCTGTCGGGCACCTACGAATTGGAGGTCGCGACGAAGCGCGTGCCCGCGCAGGTGTCTCTGTCGCCGTTTTATGATCCCGAGAACGCGCGGATCCGCCTCTAGCGCATCCGCATAAAAAAGATCGGAGCAGCGAGGCTGCTCCGATCTCTTTCAACGCGTGGCAGGTGGGGTGTGCGCTACTGCTTAGCGCATGCAACCGATACCGTCGTTCCCGTCTCAGCAATGAATTTGGTGCAGGTCTCGGGGGCGGCGGCGACCGTCAGTTCGTTCTCCGGGCCATCCTTGCTCTTTGCGGTCTTGCTCGTTTCTTCCGAAGCGGGCGCCGTTTCAACGGCCGCAACTTTCGTCTGCTCGGCTTTCTCGGCGCGGGCCTGCTGAGCAGCGAGCGTTTTTCTCTGCTTGGCGGCGGCGACGGCGCGCGCCTGGGCCTTTGCCTGAGCGGCCTGACGCGCACGTTGCTGCTTCAATGCGTAGGATTGCTGCAAGCTCGCCTGGTAGGCGTGGAAGCCGCCACCGCGATGGCACCCGCCGGCGTTTGCCGTCGACATCTGCACGGCAGCGAGCAGGATCGTGGAGAGGATGATGGCAACGGCCTTGTACAGCATGACGGTCTCCCTTGGGGTCCGGTGTCTCAGGGAACGGCCGCGATGACCGCTCGTTGAGCCCTAAATGCCATGGGGAGGCGGGCGGCTCTGTCCCGGCTGGAACAGGGTGACGGATTTTCAGTTCGGTGCGTGTTTTGTCGGGCTAAATGGCCGAAGACGGGCTCATGCGCCGATAGATGAACGGCGGGGCGGGGGCGTTGCTCTCGCGTTCGGCAATTTCGGCAAAAGTCTCGTGCCAAGGTGAGAGGGCGCAGGCGGGGTCGGCGTTGGCTGCGTCTCCGGTTACGGCGAGGGCCTGGCAGCGGCAGCCGCCCCAGTCGATTTCGCAGCGGTTGCAGCTTCGGCAGGGCTCCTTCATCCAGGACGTGCCGCGATACTTTTGGAACGCCGGGCCGTCGAGCCAGATGCCGGCAAGCGGCCGATCGCGGACCGTTTCGATTTCGAGGCCGGGTAGGGTCTCGGCCGCATGGCAGGGAAGGACCTTGCCGGTCGGTGTGATGTCGATGAGGTTGCGGCCCCAGCCGCCCATGCACGGTTTCGGGCGGACGGCATAATGGTCGTGGGCCACGACGTCGAACACCAGGACGCCCTTGAGGCGCTCGCGCGCCTCCTTCGCGATTTCGAGTGAGCGGTAAAACTGTTCGCGTGTCGGGATGAGCGCGGCGCGGTTCTTGAGCGCCCAGGCATAGTATTGCGTGTTGGCGATCTCGATGCGCCCCGCGCCTACCTCGACGGCGTAGTCGATCAGGGCCGGGAGGTTGTCGATGTTGTGGCGATGCACGACGACGTTGACGGTGAGCGGCAGGCCAAGCTCACGGACCCAGCGGGCCACCTCGCGCTTTTTCGGAACGCCGCCCTTGTAGCCGGAGATCCAATCCGCCTTTGCGGGGTCGGTGTCCTGAATGGAGATCTGGACGTGGTCGAGCCCGCGCGCGGCCAGTCCCGCCAGCCGGTCGCGCGTGAGTGTCACGCCGGACGTGATCAGGTTGGTGTAGAGGCCGGCGTCGACGGCTCTGCTCAAAATCTCCTCGAGATCCTTGCGGGCACAGGGCTCGCCTCCCGAGAGATGAACCTGGAGTACGCCGAGGTCGGCGGCTTCGTTGAAAACGCGGTGCCATTCCGCCGCCGTCAGCTCGCCGCCGCGCTGCATCTCGATCGGATTGGAGCAGTAGGGGCATTGCAGAGGGCATCGGTAGGTCAGCTCGGCGAGCAGCCCGAGCGGTGCCAACGGGCGTTCGCAGGCCGGTGCCTCTTCAGCGTTCTGGACGTGCGCGTTTTCTGTCATTGGATTTTCGGCCTCGGATTGAAGAGCCGAGGCCTCCCGTTCCGTTTACGTCTCGTCGGGGCGGAAGGCGCCGGGCGGGATGAGCCCCACCACGTAGGCGTGATGCAGTGCGTCGAGCTGTGCCCACAGCACGTCGCACTTGAAGCGGACGGCGCCGACGCAAGCTTCTTGCAGCGCGCGGGTGGTGGCGTTCGCCTTGACGTATTCGAGGGCGAAGGTGGCGTCGCGCGGCGCCTGCGAAAGGCGGCGCTTGAAGTAGGCCATGACGTCGTCGTTGACGAAATCATAGTTGGCGAGCATGCCCGCGATGCGCTCGCGGTGAATGGAGGGGGCGAACAGCTCCGTCAACGACGAGGCGGCCGCGACGACCAGCGGTTGCTCGACGACGAAGCGCACGTAGGCTTCGACGGCGAAGCGCGTTGCGGGAAGCGCGCCGCGCATGCTCGTCACGTAGTCGCGATCGAGACCGAGGCAGTCGGTGAGCTTCAGCCATCGCTCGATGCCGCCATGCTCGTCAGGCAGCACGCCGTCGTGATCGTGGATGCGGTGCACCCATTCCCGCCTCAGCTCGCGGTCGTGGGTCCGGCTCATGAAGGCGGCATCCTTTCGCGGGATCGCCTCCTGGTAGCAGTAGCGGTTCAAGGCCCAGGCCGATACCTGACCCTTAGTAAGTTTGCCGCCGTGTAGGAGCTTATGGAACGGATGCAGGTCATGGTAGCGCGCGGGGCCGACGGCGCGAATTTCACTTTCCAGTTCGGCCGGCGTCCAGGGTTCGGCCTCCGCTGTGATCCGTCTTGCGATCTCGTTCATCTCTTGGAACCTTTCGTGTCCAGCAGGGCTAAACAGGGGTGCGGTTGCCGCGAACTTGCCGCCTCGCGGGTGGGTTTGCTTGATCGACGTCAAAATTCGGATCACAGCTCGTTCAAAGCGGCGTGTGTGACGCCGGCGGCTGCTGCGGTTCGATAAATGAAAAGGGAGCCATGCTCATGGTCGGACAAGCTGCCGCTGCAAGCCCCGTGATCGTTGTCGGCCATGCGGCGCTGGACCGGGTGTATCGGATCGACGCCTTTCCGGCGAAACCGACCAAGGTCAGCGCGCGGGAACACCGGGAGGAGGGCGGCGGCTCTGCAGCCAATGCGGCGGCGGCGATTGCTCAGCTCGGCGGTGCGGTGGCGCTCTGGAGCCGTGTCGGCGACGACGAGACCGGCCTCAAGGTGCGCCGCGCGCTCGAACATGGTGGCGTCGATGTGGGGTTCGTGCGCGCCTATCACGGTGCCACCACGCCCACGGCGGCGGTGATCGTCGATGGGAAGGGCGAGCGTCTCGTCGTCAGCGAGGACGATCGCATCATGCCGATGGATGTCGATTGGCTGCCAGTCGATCGGATTCCCTTCGCGGGGGCCGTGCTCAGCGATCTGAGCTGGCTCGAAGGAACGCTGGCGCTGTTCAGCGAGGCGCGGCGTGCGGGCGTGCCGACGGTGCTCGATGTTGATCTCGCAGGCGGCGGACTGTTCGAGCGCTTCGCGCCGCTGACCGACTACGCGATCTTTTCGGCTCCGGCGTTCGAGAAGTTCCTACCCGGCGCCGATGTCGACGCGCGGCTGTCAGCCGTTCTCGCCTACGGGGTGCGGCATGCCGGTGTCACGCGCGGCGCGCGCGGGTATGTGTGGCGGACGCCGGACGGGACTGGGCAACAGCCGACGTTTCCGGTTCCCGTCGTCGATACGACCGGTGCGGGTGATGCGTTTCATGGCGCGTTTGCGCTGTGCGTCGCGTCCGGTCTCGATGATGCGACGTGCGCGCGTGTGGCCTCGGCGGCGGCGGCACTCAAATGCCGGCGGCTGGGGGCGCGGCTTGGGTTGCCGACCGCAAACGAACTGGACGTGTTCCTGTTCGAGCAGACTGGGCAAGGGTTACCGGCGGCCTTGCTCGACGGGGATGGATTGATGCCGGCGTCCGGTCAGGGCCTTGCGGGATAGGCGTGACCGGTGACGAGGCGGTGGTAGAGCGCCGCTGCGCCGACGATGATCGCGCTGCCGACCAGAACCGGCATCACCAGGAAACTCGGCGTCGCCAGAGAGGCGAGTACGACGAGCGGATTTGCGCCGGCGGGCGGATGGACGGTGCGGGTCAGGATCATGGCTGAGATGCCAAGGCCAACGCCAATGCTCGCGGCCGTGATGCCGGGGCCGAATGCAGCGCACGCGAGAAGTCCCGACGCGGCGGTCACGAGATAGCCGCCGATGACATTGCGTGGCTGGGCGAGGGGGCTCGCGGGCAACGCGAACACCAATACGCATGACGCGCCGAACGGCGGAATGAACAGCGCGAACCCGCCGGACATCGTGAGCGCGGCGAGGCACGCGATGGTGAGTGCGCCGCCGAGGCCTGCAAGTGCGGCGCTTTTCCAGGGCTGATCGCGTAGCAGGCGCATGCCGGGGATCAGGGCGCCATCGAGAGATTCGCGTTGGCGTCGGTCGCTCATGGAGGCTCTCGTTTTTAAGATGGGATCGTGCAGCGCTTCGAAAGCGGGGCGAGCACGCTTGCCCGCCCCGATTCAGCTCCTTCGGAATGTCAGCGCTTGAACTTCGCCGCTTCCTCGGATCCGCCGGTGGCGTTGCCGGCGCTGTAGGAATGCGCGCCGACGCCCGCGAGCTTGCCGCCTTGAACGACGAGGTACTCGTTGCGGATCGGCTTGTTCGCGAAGTAGCACTCGAGGATCTCGCGCGTGCCGGCCGCATAGCGCGTCTGCGCCGAGAGAGAGGTGCCCGAGATGTGCGGCGTCATGCCGTGATGGGGCATCGAGCGCCACGGATGGTCCTGCGGCGGGGGCTGCGGGAACCAGACATCGCCAGCGTAGCCAGCAAGCTGGCCGCTTTCGAGCGCGCGCACGACGGCATCGCGATCACACAGCTTGCCGCGTGCCGTGTTGACCAAGTAGGCGCCGCGCTTGAAGTTCTTGAGCGACTTCTCGTTGATCATGTGCTCGGTTTCGGGATGCAGCGGGCAGTTCAACGTCACCACATCGCAAACCTTGGTGAGGCTTTCGAGGCTGGTGTGGTGGGTGAGGTTGAGTTCCTTTTCGACCGCATCCGGAAGCTTGTGGCGGTCCATGTAGTGCAGATGGACATCGTAGGGCTTCAGGAGGCGGAGAACGCGAAGGCCGATGCGACCGGCGGCAACGGTGCCGACATGCATGCCCTCGATGTCGTAGGAGCGGGCGACGCAATCGGCGATGTTCCAGCCGCCCTTGATGACCCAGTTGTAGGACGGGATGTAGTTGCGTACGAGCGAAACCATCTGCATGACGACATGCTCGGCGACGCTGTTCGAGTTGCAGTAAGTGACCTCGGCGACGGTGATGCCGCGATCCATGGCGGCCTGCAGATCCGTGTGATCCGAGCCGATGCCGGCGGTCACGATCATCTTGAGCTTCGGCGCTTTTGCTATGCGCTCGGCTGTCATGTAGGCGGGCCAGAACGGCTGCGAGATCACGATCTCGGCATCGTGGAGCTCCTGGTCGAGCTTGGAGTTGGCGCCGTCCTTGTCGGACGTCACGACGAGCGTGTGTCCGGCTGCTTCCAGGAACTTTCGCAACCCCAGTTCGCCCGAGACGCTGCCCAGCAGCGCGCCGGGCTTGAAATCGATGGCGGACGGCGTCGGTGCCGTCTGTCCATCTGGATACTTGGTGATCTTCGGGATGTCGTCGCGCGCATAAGTCTTCGGATAGCCGCCGACGGGATCGTCATAGAGAACACAAACGATCTTTGCCATTTTCATCTCCTCTGGAATTTTGACATAAGGAAGCGTTCGCTCCGGCGGGAGCCGGATGGCGTGGTCGATTCAATGTTCAAAGAGGGGCGTGGCCCGCGGCTCGTTACGATGCCGCTCGGGCGTTGCTCCTCGCGCTTCCTCGCCACATCAGGCCCGGCCCCTCTCGGTGGAAGCCTTCCTGCTCGATGCGGTCGCGGGACAGTCTGCCGCAACAGGAATTCGATCAAACAAATCAGTTTTGACGGTTGATCGATGCCGTCGATCAAACTGCGGCGGCGGCGATTTGTTCGGAGCCGCTCTTCGGAAGAACTCTAAACAGTGATCGGTGCGAGGCCGCGAAGGGCGGCTTCGAGATCGAGGCGGTCTGCGCATTTGACGAGGGCATGCGCAAGCGGCGACTGGGGATCGCGATCCAGCGTCACCAGGCCGATGGTCTGGCTGTGCACTGGGTCGATCAGGTCGACAATGGCCAGGTCTTCGCAGCCTGCGAAGATGTAGGCGAAGGTGTGGGGAATGATGCTCGACCAGCCGCCGCTTCGGACATGGGAACAGACGGCGAGGAACGAATTGGCGGTCACGGTCGGATTGAGTTCGACGCCGAGTGTCTGCGCGAGCTTGTTCAAGACGCGACGGTTCTGCATCGCTTCGTGCAGAAGGCAGAGGTTCTCATCGACGGCTTCGCGCCACGCGACGGCGGGTTTGTGGGCCATTGGATTGGCGACGTTCGTCACGAAGACGTAGCGCTCGCGGTAGAGCGGTTTCTTGCGCACGTTGGCGAGCGGCTCGTTGTCGAGATAAGTGATGCCGGCGTCGAGCTCGAATTTCTCGAGACCGCTCTGGATAGCGAGCGAGCTGACGGATTGGATATCGACCGTGACGCCGGGATGCTTGTCACAGAACGGCGCCGTCAGCAGCGCCACGGTAGGCATCGCCGCCGGAATGACGCCGAGCCGCAGCGTGCCTTTCAAACCTTCGCGGTAGTTGCCGACGTCCTGCTTCAGGCTGTCATAGTCGGCAACGATCTGACTGGCCCATTCCGCTACGCGCTCGCCCTCGGGTGTGAGGCCCATGAAACGGGGCTCGCGAATGACGAGCGGCATGCCGAGCTCGCGTTCGAGCGACTTGAGGCCGGCCGAGAGGGTCGACTGGGTGACGTGGCAGCTTTCGGCCGCGCGAGCGAAGTGCTTCTCGCGAGCCAGCGCGAGGAGATAGGTCATTTGCCGGATGAACATCGTTCTATCCTCGGACGATTGCGGCCCGCACCGCGCGTCGCGTTATAACGCATAGAATACAGCGCGGCGAGATTAACGTTGCCTGCGCCGTTCAACTTGCCGTTAGCCCTGTCGACAAGCTTGATATCTAAAGGCGGCGGGCGCTCGAATATTGTTCGCTTCTATCCTATATGGTGGTTCGAGCCCCTTCGGAGAAGCTTCATGACCCCCAGACGCGAAGAAACCGTCATCGTCATTGACAGGAACGCGGCCGCGACCGAGCTCACAGGCTGGCGGCGCTGGCTCGCCATCGGAGCGGGCTATCTGGTGTTCGCGCTGTTTGCGCTGGTGGGCCTGGCGCTGCTTCTGGGCCTGGCGATGACCTTTGCCATGGTGCTGATGGTGGCGGTGCCGCTTGCCATCGTGCTGGCGGTCATCGCGTACGCGACGGGGTACCTGAAAATCGATGCCACGCGTGGCCGGCCTTAATCGCACCACTGTCTCAAAGACTAAAGGATCGGCTTCCGGATAGGATCAGGGTGCCGGCGGCTCGGGTGGTTCCGGGATGTCGTCAAGCGACGGCTCAGCGCCCTTTGCCGGTTCCGCCTTGCGGGGCAATTGCGCCACCCACGGCACCACACCCTCCAGGACTTTCCTGAAGGAGGCATCCAGGGCTGCGACGGCGCTCGGCGCATCGACGGCCTTGAGAGCTGCGCTCTCGTGGAACACGCGGCTGCCTTCGATCTTGCCGCCGGCGCTCACCAGCTTGGCCACGATCTCGATGTCTGCGGTCGGGGTGGGCGTCAGCCGTACGGCGAACTGGCGGATCTCGGTCTGCAGTTGCTCGCTCTGTTCGAGGTTGTCGAGCGGGCGCGTGACGGCTGCAAAGCATCCCGAGCCCTCCAGGCTCTCGATCACCTTCGATTGCACGACGGAGGGAACGTTGTCGGTGAATTGCGCCTTCTCGAACGGCGCGTTTTCCGGCGGATCGCCGACGATGATGACCTTGTCGGAATTGAAGGCCATGGGGGCTGCGGGCTCGGGCACGACGAGCTGGGGCAAGTTGGCCTGCTTGCAGACCACAGCGCCTTGGCGGGCCGAGAGATTGTAGATTCCGGGCTTGGCCTTCGCGCCGCCTGCGAAGCGTTCGAGACCAGCGAGGATGCCGTCGATACGCTCGGAATTTCGCGCGAGCACGCCCGCAAACGCGCTGATGCCGGAGATGGCGTCATGGAGCGCGGAACTGTTGTCGTCGATCACCTTGTCGAGGCGGCCGAGGGTGGCGCGCGCGGACTGCGACAGGCTCTGGGTGCTTTCGTTGTTGGCGACGAGGAGCGGGGCTTCGCCGCCGACAGCTGCCAGCGGGGCAGCGCCCTTTGCGCCTCCCGTCAGCATGATGATGGGCGCTCCGGTGAGACCCTGGAAGTCGACGCTGACGACGGTATCGGCGCGGATCGGCGTCTTGGGATCGACGGCGATCGTCACCAGAACCTCTTTCGGCGCGTCGGGGCTCAGCGCGATATTGGTGACCTCGCCGACCCGGATGCCGTTGAATAGAACGTTGGAGCCGGTCAGCAGTCCGGACACCGAGCTTTCGAAGCGGACCTGGTAAATTTGCCGGTTGGCGAGGCCGCCCATGTTGTGGAGCCAGTAGACGAAGGCGAACCCTGCCAGCGCAACGGCCAGCACAAAGGTTCCAACCAGAGTATAGCGTGCCTTCGTTTCCATGTTTCGGGCCTCAAGGCTCAATATCTAAGTCATTGTTTCGATCCCCACCTCATGCGCCCGGCGGAGTGATGCCGGCATGGGCAGGGTTCGCGGGTGAGAACAGCGACGTCGCGCGACGGCCGCGGAAGTATTCCTGCACCCAGGGGTGATCGTTCTGGAGCATGGTTTGGATCGAGCCCGTCGCGACGACCTTGCCGTCTGCGAGCGCGCCGACGCGGTCGCAGATGGTCTTCAGGCTTTCGAGATCGTGGGTGATCATGAACACGGTGAGGCCGAGCGTCTGCTGGAGCGTGCGGATCAGCGCGTCGAAGTCTCCGGCGGCGATGGGGTCGAGGCCGGAGGTCGGTTCATCGAGGAACACCAGTTCCGGGTCGAGGGCGAGGGAGCGGGCAAGCGCCACGCGCTTGGTCATGCCGCCCGACAGCTCGGACGGCATTTTGTTGTGATCGGCCCGGCGCAGGCCCACCATGTCGAGTTTCGCGGCGGCCATCTCGTCCATCAGGCGCTGGGGCAGATCGAGGTATTCCACCATCGGGAATTGCACGTTCTGCAGCGCGGTGAGGGACGAGAACAACGCGCCTTGCTGAAAGAGAACGCCCCAGCGACGCTCAATCTGGCGGCGGGCTTCGTCGGTTGCGGTGTCGAGCCGCTCGCCCAGAACCTCAATCGAGCCGGAGCGGCGCGGCAACAAGCCGATGATGGTGCGGAGCAGCACGGACTTTCCGCTGCCCGAGCCGCCGACGAAGCCGAACACCTCGCCTTTGCGAACATCGAAGGTGACGCCGTTGAGCACGGCCCGGCTGCCGAAGGCAACCACCAGATCGCGGACATCGATGACGGGTTTTTCGATCATGGCCTACATGTCGACGGCTGCGAAGAAGACGGCAAACAGACCGTCCAGCACGATTACAAGAAAGATCGATTTGACGACAGAGGCCGTGGTTTCGAGGCCGAGCGACTCGGCGCTGCCCTTGACCGCGAGGCCCTGTGCGCAAGCCACGACGCCGATGACGAGCGCCATGAACGGCGCCTTGATCATGCCGACCTCGAAGTGGGTGAGGGAGACCGCTTCGCGCAGCCGCTCGATGTAGATGTCCGGGCTCATACCGCCGTAGAAATAGGCCACGACGCCGCCGCCGTAGAGCGCTGCCATGGAGCCGAGGAAGGTCAGGATGGGGAGGGCGATCACCAGCGCGAGAATACGCGGCAGGATCAGCACGTCGACGGGATCGCGACCCATGGTGCGGAGTGCGTCGATCTCTTCGCGCATCTTCATGGAGCCGAGCTCGGCGGTGTAGGCGCTGCCCGAGCGGCCGGCCATCATGATTGCGACGATGAGCACGCCGATTTCGCGGAGCACGAGAATGCCGACCATGTCGACCACGTAGGCATCGGCGCCGAACTTGCGGAAATGGAAGAAGCCCTGCTGAGCGATGATGCAGCCGATCAGGAAGGTGATCAGCAGCATGATCGGGACGGCCTTCCAGCCGACCCGGTCCAGGTGATGGACGGTCGAGGTCAGGCGGAAGCTTCTCGGATTGGCGATGACGCGGCCGAGCGAAAGGACGAGGGCGCCCAGCATCGACGCGAAGGCCAGAAGCTCGTTTCCGAACCCAACGGTCGCACGGCCGAGTTGCTCGAGCTTTCCGCTGATCGAGAAACGGGAAGGTGCGGGCACGGGTGGCGCGCGGTCGGCGCGCTGAATTTGGTCGAAAAGGCTTTTGTAGCGCTCAGGCAGGCCTTCGAGGCGGACGCCTCCCGGAAGGTTTTCGCGCGCCCGTACCAAGCGCTCGATCAGCCAGGCTCCGTAGGTATCGAGGGTGGTGATGCGGTGCATGTCGACGGAGACCGGCTGGCCCGGCGGCATGCGTTGCACCGTTTCGTCGATCAGGCCGTCGAGGCTGCGGGCGTGGGCGACGGTCCAGGATCCTTCGGCCGTAAGCTCGACCTGACCTGCACCGGGCCGCGCGACTAGCGAGGGTGGCGAACCCATCTGACCATCACCTCCTTGGGATGCCGGTATGCGTAGCCGCGCTATTTGTTATTTGCGCGACAAGCTGACAATGACGCTCTTGAGGGGAATGCCCTCGGTTGCGATTGCCACGTTCTGCTTCGCCTGATCATAAGTGATTGTCATGCTTCCCGCCACGCCGCCCGTGATCGCGAGGGCCAACTTCGTGTCGGAGAGCTTTCCCGTCACCGTGCCGCCGGCATTGTAGGTGCGCTCTTCCCAGTTTCCGCTGAGCGAGGTGCCATTGGCGCTGAGTTTCGAGCGCATCTCGATTTTGTTGGTGGCGCCGACGCAACGCACGGCGATGCCGAGCTGTGAGCCGGTTCCGGTATAGTAGGCGTCACACTTCAGCTTCTCGGAGGTGCCGTCCTGCAGCTTGTAGGTTCCGCTGCCGCCCCAGGAGCCGAGCAATGGGCTGAAAGTCGGATCGGCGGCGCTGGGCGTTGCCGTTGTGGTCAACAAAATGGCCGGGGCGGCAAGTGCGAGGAGAAAGCGGCGCCAGAGGCCGGAGCTTTCAGACGTCATGTGGTCGGTCCCTCAGAATTCCGTCGCACCCGTGTTGCAGCGATAGGCCGGCGCGTTGGGCTCCAAAAGACACTGATTATGGAGAAGGTGCAACAACGCATCGCAACAAAAGTGCGGCTTTTTGCGGGTGCTTTGCGCCGGATACGGGTTTGTGACGGAAGGCATTTCGCGGTTTGCGGATATCCGGCAGGTCACGGGTGGGGACGAATCCGCGAGCCTTACCGGCAAGGCTCGTCGGTCGGTCAAGCAGATGACCGTATATCTGATTTCTGTCGGCAGCTTGGCGGAATTTCGCCGGTTCGTGGCGCGACTGGATCGAATGTGCGTATGGGGAGAAAATTTTTGTCTGATCGTGTCCGATTGCGCAGGTGCGAGCCTGAGCCTTTCTGGTCAATCAGATCCTGCGGCTCACGCTGACGGAGCGGCCCGCCCGTCAGCGTGTGGTGGTGACGGCACTGTCATCAGCAGGCGTAGGCGACCCAGACGTTGGGCTCCTCGTAACGGCCGGTCCGCCGCTCGACATCGATGCTGACGGGCACGAGCCCGCCTTCGAGAGCGTAGGAGCCCGAGCGATCGTAGGTTTGCTTCGACCAGTTTTCCCAGAACGCCAGCGGCTCGTGGACGACCATCGAGCGTTCGCACGGACCGATGAGCTTGCCGCCACAAGAGAGGTGGCTGCGAATCCAGGGATCGTAGGTCTGGCCGTTGCCGTCGGTCCAGGTGATGTAGTCGTCGATCGCGACCCAAGGATGAATGGCCTTGGCGGACGGGCGGACGGGGGCGACCAGCCCATGCAGGCCTTTTTCCTCCGCGAGGTCGAGCAGGGCGCGGATCATCTTGCGGGCGTAGCCCTTGGAGCGGTGAATGGTCGGGACCGAGATGGCCAGCGCCCCCAGCATCGTGTGGGGACCAGTCGGGCGCGCAGCCGTCTCGACCAGCCAGTCCCAACCTTCCGGCGGCAGATCGTCAGGGCCCGAACAGGTCACGGGCACGCAATTGGCGACGGCAACGGGGTAGTTCGTTTCCTCGTCGACGAGGCAGAGCTGATAGTCGGCATACTGATTCAAGAGATCTGCATACAACCCATAGTGGGCGCGGGTGTAATTCAGATAGCCGAGCTCGCTCCAGGCGGCTTGTTCGATTGAAAGGGCGGCTTTTTTTAGTTCGTCGCTATCGGCGCGGGTGCGAACGACTAGAGAGGCGACCATAATCACACTCAGAGTTATGGTCAGCGCAAGTACAAGTATTAAGGCCGACCAGGCTACGCTTGGGCAGCTTTAATAAATCGTTAAGCAATTGGAAGCAATGAAAAAATAGTTAACGAACCACACAATTTGTTTATTTGGGACGCATATAAACTTTCTGTTTACGCTGATATCAGAGTTGGCTCAGCTCACGCGTCAATTAAACAATGACTTAGGTGTTGCCGGTGAAGATCAGAAAATATGTTGCGGATAGGCGCACCGATTTATGCTGCTCGGAGATACAACAAGTCTGTACGAGGGTGATCTTCGTCGTTTGACGAGGATTATTCGTGCCGCCATCTCGTTCTTTGGCGTGTTGTTGCTTGCCATCATCGCGTTCGCGGGTTGGTCGGCGAATAATAGCGCTACCGACAGAGAGCGGACGCTGCTCGAGAACGCAATCAACCAAAGCATCGGCAGCGTGCTGGACGGACTGAAGAGCGTCGCCTGGTGGGACGATGCCGTGATCAAGATCGGTGGCGATACCGTCGACGTGGCATTCGCAGAGACCGAATTCGGATTGTTTCTGACCGAGACCTACGGTCATGACGAGGTCTACATCCTCAATGAGCGCGATGAGCCAATCTTCTCCTACAAGGAAGGCGCGCGCGCGGGTGTAGAGGCATACGAGCTGCGGCGGACCGAACTTTCGTCATTGGTCGCCGAGGTGCGCCAAGGCAATAAGGCATCAGCATTGAAGAAGCGGCCCGACGAGTTTGGCCGTACCCAGGAGGACTACCGCTATCTCACCAAGGCCGTCGATGCCGCGCGGTGGGCTGGGCACATCATTTCCGTAGACGGCAAGCCGGCTTTCGTCGGCGCCATCACAATCGTTCCGAACATCGACTTGGAGCTGCTCAAAGGCACGCCGAAACTTCTCATCGGTGTGAGCTCCATCAAGCCTCAGTCCATTCTGAAAATCGCTCGTTCGATCCTGCTTTCGGATCTCAAGCTTACGCCACATCCGGTCGAGGCCAGTGGGGTTGTGTCTGAGCCGTTCGTGGGAGACGACGGGACGTTGGCCGGCTATCTTTCATGGACGACCCAGCGGCCAGGGCAAATTCTGCTCACCATCATCCTGCCGCTCGTAGCCTGTGGTGTGTTCGCGACGGGCGTGCTGTCCAGCAACATGTTCCGCCGTTTGTGGCGCGCGTCGAGCGAACTCGCACAGCGTGAGGCGCGATCCCGTCACGCGGCACGTCATGATGCGCTCTCTGGGCTGCCGAACCGCCAGCATATGGTCGAGGAGGTCGAGGCGAAGCTCGCGATGCTCGATCATGCGCCCCGCGGCACGCGTGCGATTGCGGCGTACATCGACATCGACCGGTTCAAGGACATCAACGATACGCTCGGTCACGAAGCCGGCGACAAGCTTATCGAGGCTGTGTCCAAGCGGCTGACGACGCGGCTCAGGGGTGATGATTTCCTGGCTCGGTTCGGCGGCGACGAATTTGCTGTTTTGTGCATCTCGGCCGAACCCTCCGGCGACATGCTGCTGGCGCATCGCATCGCTTCGGCGTTCGAGCAGCCGTTCGCGATCGACAACCAGGTAATTCCCGTCACGGCCTCCATCGGTATCGCGATGGCGCCGGAACACGGCCGCACGGTGGACGAACTGCTTCGCCATGCAGACATCGCGCTTTACGAAGGTAAGAGGCTCGGCCGCAACCGGGCGGTCTCGTTTTCGGCGGAGATGGCGCAGCAAGTCGAGACGCGCCATGCGATCGAGGTGGATTTGCGCGCTGCAATCGAGCGGGAAGAGCTCGAGGTTCACTATCAACCGATCGTGTCCTGCCGCACGGGTGCCATCGTGGGCGCAGAAGCGCTGCTGCGCTGGACGCATCCGACGCGCGGCGTGATTTCGCCGGCAACCTTTATTCCGATTGCGGAAATCGCCGGTTTGATGCCGACGCTCGGCACCTGGATCCTCGAAAGGGCGATCAAGGATTCGAAGCGGTGGCCGCAGCTCGAAATCTCGATCAATCTTTCGCCGGTTCAGTTCATCCAATCCGACCTCGAAACCGTGTTGCGCAGGCTCACACTCGAGCACGACGTGACGCCCAAGAGGTTCGTGCTTGAGATTACGGAAGGCGTACTGCTGGAAGCATCCGATCATACCCGCTCGGTGCTGGAGGCGATTCAGGCCATGGGCTTCAAGACGGCGCTCGACGATTTCGGCACCGGCTATTCGAGCTTGGCCTATCTGTGCAATTTCAAGTTCGACAAGATCAAGATCGACAGGAGCTTCGTCACCAACGTTTCGAACGCGTTGACCTCGCGCACCATCGTGCAATCGGTCGTCTCGCTGGGCCGCGGCCTCGGGATGCAAATTGTGGCTGAAGGTGTCGAGACCGAATACGAAGCGCTGATGATGAGCCACTTCGGATGTACCGAGCTGCAAGGGTTCTACTTCTCGGCGCCGGTGGCGGCCGACCAACTCGGCCCGCTCATCGAGAAGTTCGAGCCGCGCCGCATGACGGCGCCTGCCGAGCCCATGCCGGTGGAGCAGCCGCAAAGCGTGCGCGCTTGATTTTTGGAGCGCGTTGAGATCTGTGTCGTCTGCTGGTTGGGTCTGGCAGGGGACAAGGAACGCGATGGTCGATCAAGACGCTTCGGGTGACGCGAACGGAAACGCCGATTATCAATGGGCGAAGTTCGATTCCGAAGCGTATTTTCAACAGTACTACGGCGAGCCTCACCCCGACGACGATCTCGTGACGCGCCTCGCGGCGAAGGTATTGAAGAATGCCGGCCCTCCAGGGGCCGCGCTCGACGTCGTTGATGTCGGAACCGGTCCCAACCTCATTCCGTTCTTCTGTGCGCTTCCGCGCGCTCGCCGTCTCACGGCGTGGGAAAACGCAGATCCCAACATTGCCTGGCTGAGGCAAGAGTTCGAGCGGGACGACATGCGCCCCCAATGGCGCCACTTCTGGGACGTGACGCGCGAGGCATACGGTGCGGAGTGGAGCTTGCCGGACAACCCAATACCGGCGCTGCGCGAGAAAGCTGTCGTAACGAAGGGCTCGATCTTCGACATGCCGGCCCGGACCTGGGACGCGGCGACCATGTTTTTCTGCGCTGAATCGATCACCAAGCGGCAGGATGAGTTCGAAGCGGCCTGTATGGCTTTTGCGCGCTGCGTGCGAGTCGGTGGGACGTTGGCGGCGGCATTCCTCGCGCGTTCGGACGGCTATGTGGTCGCAGACCAATCGTTCCCCGCGCTCAAGCTTTCTCCGGAAGCGATCGAGGACGTGTTCAAAGCACACGCGCGGGACGTGCGTGCGGAGCTGATCGGGATCGTGGACCGGGAGATCCGCAGCGGATACACAGGCTGTATTTTTCTGACGGGTACCGCACGCTGAACGTTTCGGCGCCTATTTGCGTGGTGGGGGATTGAGGCGCGTGATGTCCTTCCTGATCCCCTCCATCATCTGGCGGGCGTGAGCGAGCTGACGTTCGAGATCGCTCACCTGACGCGCGTGCTGGTCGGCCAGTTTTTTGGGTTGAGCCGGAAGTGTGGCCGACACCCGGGCAAGATTCGCCTCGAGCTGGTTCATCACACCGTCGAGCGTTTCGCTGAGCTTGAGATAGGACGCGAGCGCGAGATCGATCGTTTGATCGAGCGTCGTGACGGGTGGTTCTGGAGGCGGCTTCCGCGGAAATTGGATCACCTTGACCATCGCGCCTGCTTCTCCGCATTGCGCTGCAGATCGACGGCAGCTTGGCGTTGCGGCGATCGAACGCGTGCCGCATACAAGTTTATATTGGGCTTGCGCGGTCCGCGTCCACGGAGCGGCGGCTCTGTGGCTGACAAAACGTTTCACGATTATTTCGATTCAAATGCATTCCGTTTCGGAATGCGCCGGATTGGCCGTACGTATGCCTAGGGTGCGGCACGCACGAGGTGCAGCATTGCGTCTTCGAGGCTCGGGACAGCGGCAGGAGAGACCGGCCGGGCGAACAGAAAGCCTTGTCCCTCCGCGCAACCGCTTGCAAGCAGGGTTTCCCGCTGTTGCTCGGTCTGAATGCCTTCCGCGAGCACCGACAGGCCGAGGCAGCGCGCCAATCCGATGATTGCCGATACGATCGCGGCCGAGGCCGGATCTGAGCCGATGTCGGTGACGAAGCTTCTGTCGATCTTGAGCTTATCGACCGGGAGCTTCTTCAGGTAGGCGAGCGACGAATATCCGGTGCCGAAATCGTCGACGGCGAGCCGGACGCCAAGTGCTTTCAGCGCCTCGAGCGTCGCCAGCGAGGCCGCATCGTTGGCCATCAGCGTGCCTTCGGTGATTTCGAGTTCGAGACAGCACGGTTCAAGACCGGTTTGCTGAAGTGCTTTGGCGACGGATGTCGCGAAGTCCGGGCGATTGAACTGCCGCGCCGAGATGTTCACGGCAAGCGCGTCGAGCTGATAGCCCGCATCGAGCCAGGATTTCATTTGCGCGCAGGCCTGCTCCAGCACCCATTGCCCGATCGGCACGATGAGCCCGGTTTCCTCGGCGACGGGAAGAAAATCGGAGGGAGCGATCATACCCCGATCGGGATCCTGCCATCGGATGAGGGCTTCGAAGCCGAAAACGCGCCGATCCTGCAAGGAAACAAGTGGCTGGTAGTGGACGACGAACTCTTGGCGGTTGATCGCGCGGCGGAGTTGGTTTTCCAGAGACAGGCGCGTGTTTGCGAGCGTGGTGAGATCCGACGAATAGAATTTGCAGGTTGATTTGCCGGCAGCCTTGGCTTGGTAGAGCGCCGCGTCGGCATGCTGCAGCAATTGTTCGGGCGAGGTGCCGTCCTTCGGAAAAAGGCAAATGCCGATGCTGGCGCCGATGGAGATTTCCTCTCCCGACGACAGGAAGAAGGGCTCGCTCAACTGCTCGATCAGATTGGAGGCGACTTTCGCTGCGCCGTCCCGGGTGGTGCGTTCGAGAAGAACAGTGAACTCGTCGCCGCCGAAGCGTGCGAGGAAATCACTCGTCCGAAGATTGTTTTTGATGCGCCAGGTCGCGAGGGTCAGAAGTTCGTCGCCGGCACCGTGACCGAGGCTGTCGTTGACGAGCTTGAAACGATCGAGGTCCACGAAAATGACCGCGCCTTCGGTGTCGTCGCGTATGGCGCGCGCCAGGATCCGCTCCAGGCGAACGTTGAGCAAGCGCCGGTTGGGTAGGCCGGTCAACTCGTCATGATGGGCGACGTGATCCAGCTTCAGCTCGGACTTCCTGATACGGCTGAGATCGGCGCTGTTTCCGATGTAGTGGGTCGGCGTGCCGCTCGTGTTGCGGACGCTGCTGATGGTGAGCAGCGCGGGATAGACCTCGCCGTTCTTGCGGCGATTCCAGATCTCGCCCTGCCAATATCCGGACTTGCCCACCCGTTCCCACATCTCACGATAGAACGCGCGGTGTTGGCGTCCGGATTGTAGGGCGCGCATGTTCTTACCGATGATTTCGGAGGCGCTGTATCCGGTAATGATCGAGAAAGCCGGGTTGACGGCGACGATGATCCCCTTGTTGTCGGTTACGACGATGGCTTCCTGGGTGGAGTTGAAAACGGCACTGGCGAGATTGACGACTGTCTCGGTCTTGTCGCGCTCCGCCCGGTGGGTGGGCGGAGCGCGCCAGTCAGGAAAAGTTGAAATCAGGTTTTCCATCGCGGGCGCCTCGTGAATTCGTCTGCGACATGTTCGCCCAGGTTGTGTCACGGATGAGTTAATGCCGGGGCTGATTTGCCGGGGTGTGGTGCCGATCTGGGCTTATCCCCCTCCGGCCGGAAGCATCTGCTTGCGACGCAAAACTATCCGTAGTCGTAATCTTGACGGCTACCGTCGTCTTCCTGATATTTCAGCGCGTTGCGGGGGGGCGGTATGCTGGCACTTGAGATTGGTGAACTGCTCTTGCAGCTCAGCAGAGGTCTGCTTGCAGAACGCGAGGGAGATCGTCTGACGTCTGCGCAATGGCTGGCTCTGCGCTTCTTTGCGCGCGCGAACGTGTTCAGCCGGACATTGTCGGGGTTGGCCGCCTATCAGGCAACGACCAGGGGCACGGCGTCCCAAACCATCAAGCTGCTCGAACGGCGCGGATACCTCAAGCGCGAGAAGTCTTTGTACGACGGGCGCAGCTCGATCCTGACGATTACGGACAAAGCGCAGAAGCGGCTGGTGGCGGATCCGCTGGCTTCTGTCTTCAACGACATCGATCAGCTCGACCCCAAGAAGCAGGAGCTGCTTCGCAATATTCTGAGGGGCCTCGTTGGGCAACTCGGCGGCGACGATCGCAGGCAAGCCGTCGGAAGTTGCCGGGATTGCATCTTTCTGTTGATCAGGCGGCTCACCGCCCAGGGCAACAATGTCCAAGTCAACTTCTTCTGCAAATGCGTGGGAATGCCCGTGAAGGAGTGCGAACTCGGCTTGCTCTGCACATCCTTCCAGGCGCGGGCCGCGATATCGGCGATGTCTTCGGACGAGTAGCCGTGTCGGGCGCTGATTGCGCCGGCGCACTTTCAGGTGGTGTTGCGCGTGCTGCTGGGGGCCGTGCCCGCGCCGCTGCTTTCTTCGATGCCGTGGGTCTTCCGCCGCAGAATGCCGTTCTTCGGGGCGAACAGAAACGCGATGAGGAATGCCGCCGTCTGGATCAGCACGATGCAGGGCCCGGTCGCGCCGTCGATGTGGAAGCTCACGAGCGTGCCGAGCACGCTCGATCCCACGGCGACCGCCGCCGACACCGCGAGCATACGGTCGAAGCGATCCGTCACGAGGTAAGCGGTTGCGCCCGGTGTCACCAGCATCGCCACGACCAGGATGACGCCGACAGCCTTGATGGACGCAACGATCGTCAGCGCCAGAAGGACCAGAAGTCCGTAGTGGATCACTCTCACGGAAAGGCCGATGGCACGGGCATGCTGGGGGTCGAAGCAATAGAGAAGGAGGTCGCGCCGTTTGGCGAGAACGATCGCCAGTACCGAGCCCGAGATCACGGCGATCTCGATCACATCACGCCACGTCACGCCAAGCATGTTGCCGAACAGGATGTGGTTCAAGTGCTGATCGGTCTCGATCTTGGTCATCAGCACGAGGCCGAGGCCAAACATGCCGGAGAATACGATGCCCATGACCGTATCTTCCTTGATGCGGCTATTCTCCTTCAGGTAGCCGGTGAGCACGGCGCACGATAGTCCAGCGGCGAAGGCGCCGAGCGTGAGCGGAAGCCCGGTCACGAATGCGAGCACGATGCCCGGCAGTACCGCGTGCGAGATCGCGTCTCCCATCAGCGACCAGCCCCTGAGCACCAGGTAGCACGAGAGAACCGAGCAGACGGCACCGATGAGCACAGCCGCGACCAGAGCGCGTTGCATGAATTCGTAACCGAGGGGCACGGTGAAGAAGTCGACTGCGCCGCTCATTGTGCCGAGCCTCCGCTTGCGTGCGGGCGGCGGGCGGCGAGGAGGCCGTGCTTGGGCGCGAAAACGAAGGCCGCCAGGAACAGCAGAGTTTGCAGTGTGACGATGACGCCGCCGGTCGCGCCGTCGAGGAAAAAGCTGAGATAGGCCCCGACCATGCTCGTCAATCCGCCAATCAGTACGCTCAACGTCAGAAGCCAGCCGAAGCGATCTGTCAAAAGATAGGCGGTCGCGCCCGGTGTCACGACCATCGCAATAACGAGGCAGGCACCGACAGTCTGGAGGGCCGCCACGGTGCAAGCGCTCAGAAGCGTGAAGAACAAGAGCTTCAGGCCCGTCGGGTTGATGCCGACGGTGCGGGCGTGCGTCTCGTCGAAGAAGACGACCATCAGGTCTTTCCATTTCACGAGGAGAATGGCGAGAGAGACGGCGGCGATCAGTACAACCTGGAAAGCGTCGTCGTCGGAGATGCCCAGAATGTTGCCGAGGACGATCGATTGCACATTCACGGCGGTGGGGTTGATCGAGACGAGCAGCAGGCCTGCCGCAAAGAACGACGTGAAGACGATGCCGATGACGGCATCCTCGCGCAGCTTCGATTGCTGGCGGACGAACCACATGGCGATGGATGCCAGAAAGCCGGCGATGAAGGCGCCGGCCGCGAATGGGATCTGCAGGAGGTAGGCGCCTGCCACGCCGGGGACGATGGAATGGGCAAGCGCGTCGCCCATCAGCGACCAGCCTCTCAGCATCAGGAAGGCCGAGAGGAATGCGCAGGTGGCCCCGACGAGGCCGCTGACCCATATGGCCTTGACCATGTAGTTGTATTCGAAGGGGACCAGCAGCTCGCTCATGGGGCTATTTCTTTCCGGCGGAGCCCGGCCGTTTGTCGCCGTTCTCTCCGTAGAAGACGAGCGGGCGCTCGTCGTCGGTGAGGACTGTCACCGCGCGGCGGTCGTCGTCGTCATGGAGGTCGGCGCCCCCGAGCTTGAAGTGGCGCAGGACGCCGCCGAAGGCCTTCTCAAGGTTGGCTTGCGTAAAGGTTGTTTCGGTTGGGCCGGCCGCCAACAGCTTCTTGTTGATCAGAACGACCTGGTCGCAGAAATCCGGCACGCTGCCGAGATTGTGGGTGGAAACGAGCATCAGGTGCTTCCGGGCGCGCAGATCGCGCAGCAGTTCTATGATGGCGCTTTCGGTTTTGACGTCGACCCCGGTGAACGGCTCATCAAGGAGAATGATGCGGCTCTGCTGGGCGAGCGCACGAGCGAGGAACACGCGTTTTTTCTGGCCGCCCGACAGCTCGCCGATCTGGCGCTTGCGAAAGCTCGCCATGCCGACGCGCTCGAGCGCTTCGCTCACTTTCGCGTGGTCTTCCTTCGCGGCGCGGCGGAGAAAGCCCATGTGGCCATAACGGCCCATCATCACGACGTCCTCGACGAGGACGGGGAAGTTCCAGTCGACGTCTTCGCTCTGCGGTACGTAAGCGACCAGATTGGCTTTGAGGGCTTCGTCTACCGGCATCCCGGCAATGCGGATTGAGCCGCGCGTCGGGCGCACGAAGCCCATGATGGTCTTGAAAAGCGTGGACTTGCCGCTGCCGTTGACGCCGACCAGGCCGCAGATCGTACCCGCGGCCAGATCGAACGACACATTCTCCAGCGCGACGTGACCGTTGCTGTAGGCGACCGTAATGTTTTCCGCGCTAATGGACGGCAACCTATCGGAAGGTCTCTCCCGGGCCGCATCAACGGGAGGCTTCGGATTCGCGCCTAAGTCAGCGTGCGCGTTCAAGATGTGAAGCCCTCGACAATGGTTTCGACTGTCACCTTCAGGAGGTCGACGTAAGTCGGCACCGGACCATTCTCGGCGCTCAAGCTGTCGACGTAGAGGACGCCACCGTAGCGGGCGCCGGTCTCTTTGGCGACCTGCTTTGCGGCTTTGTCCGAGATTGTGCTTTCGGAGAATACCACCGGGATCTTGTTGGCGCGTACGAGGTCGATCACGCGGCGGACCTGCTTCGGCGTTCCCTGCTCGTCGGCGTTGATCGGCCAGAGGAACGCTTCGCGCATGTTGTAGTCGCGGGCGAGGTAGCTGAAGGCGCCCTCGCTGGAAACGAGCCAGCGCTGAGCTTCCGGGATGGCGTCGATGCGGGCCCGGAGCGGAGCGTCGAGCGCTTTGATTTTCTCGGCGTAGGCGGCAGCATTGGCGTTATAGGCCGCGGCGTTGGCGGGATCGTGCTCGGCGAGCGCTTTGCGGATGTTCTCGACATAGACGAGGGCGTTCGACGGCGACATCCAGGCGTGCGGGTTCGGCTTGCCGGTGTAGGGGCCGTCGGTGATGCCCATCGGGACGATACCATCGCTCACGACCGCGCTCGGTACGCCTTTGACGTTGTCGAAGAATTTCTCGAACCAGCGTTCGAGGTTCATGCCGTTCCACAGCACCAAGTCGGCCGATTGAGCTTTGACGATGTCGAGGGGCGTCGGCTGGTAGTCGTGAATCTCGGCGCCGGGCTTGGTGATCGATTCCACAATAGCGCTGGTGCCGGCGACGTTCTGGGCAATGTCCTGGATGACGGTGAAAGTCGTGACGACCCGGAAGGGCTTGGCGGCTTTGGTCTCGGCTTCTGCTTGGGACGATGCCGGGAAAACGGCCGCTGCGAACAGGAGAGCGCACCCCGCAAGCGCCGTCATGAAACCGCGGCGGGTCCGTCTCGTCACAAGCAGCATAAGGGTCTCCTCAAGGGTTCGCGCTGTTCTCTTTATGCATATGCGAATGATTTGCAACTGTCAAATCCGCGTGCTTCGAGTTTCGGGTGGCCGAGCGCGTTTGTCGCGGGTGAAATCAAGAGCGCCGAAGGCGGGTTTTTTCGGGCGAGCGGCCGGCCGGATGGCGGTTTTATCGTGATGTCGGTTGTGGAAGCCCCGCTTACTTGAAGTGAAAGGGCATCCTGAAGCTTAGATTTGCGCCGGGGGGTGGGGTGGGGAAGGGGCCGGCGCCGCGAACGGCCGACAAGACGCTGGCATCGAGGCTCGTATTTCCGGATGAGCGGGAGACGCTCGCGGAGACGAGGGCCCCGGAGCGCGAGAGGCCAAAGAACACGACGACGGTCCCGCGCCTGCCGCCGCCTGCGGGTTTGCGCG
This sequence comes from Hyphomicrobium sp. LHD-15, assembly GCF_031157355.1. GTDB lineage: Bacteria > Pseudomonadota > Alphaproteobacteria > Rhizobiales > Hyphomicrobiaceae > Hyphomicrobium_C. Next base: position 96,053 of record NZ_JAVIFT010000003.1, on the reverse strand, counting down.
CCGCTACGCGGCCGCGGACGAGGGCTGCATAGTTCACCGCCGATCCGGTGCTTGCGGAGACGCGCGCGGTCGAGCCAGCCGAGGCTTTTGCTGCGCTGGATTGGGCGGCGCCCTTCTTGACCGGCTTGGTGTCGGTTTTGTCGTTGGCGGCCGCATTGGTCACTTTCGCGGTTTTGACCGGGCGCTGCTGTTGCCGACGGTTGGTGTCCGGCTGCGTCTTTTCCCGACGCTGACTGGGCTCTTCTGCACCGGCCTGCTCGGTCTCTTCATGCCCGCCTTGCACGACATCGAGCCCTTTCGGCACTTCGACCTTGCTTTTAGGCTGTATGGGCTCCTTTGACGCGAGTTGCTGTTCGATCGGCACCGGTTCGAGCGCTTTCGGCGCGGCGCTCTCGGAGATGTCTTCCGCTGCGCCGGCTTCGGACTGGACGGAGCTTTGTGATGCGGCGACCGACAGGGCCGGCGACGTTGCGACGGCCTCGATCACTTCGCTTTGCAGGAATTCGAGGCTGATCGCTTCGGTGGGCGCGGAGATGGCACCAGGGCGCCGCTCGACCAGCAACAGCGCGGCTGCCAGCACGCTGCCGTGAAGCAGGATCGACATCGCGGCGCTTGCCGCGCTGACGAGCGCGCGGTTGGCGAAGCGATGATCGGTTGGCGTGATGGTCATTACTGAATCAATCGCGCGGTTGGTCTCCACCTGCGTTACGCAAATCGGCTTGCGGTGTCTCTGCGGCCCGATGCGCCGCCTGTCGATAAGTCGGGAGCAAGGAAGCCCGTCCGGATCCATGATGCAGCATGAACGCCGGCCGATCCTCCTTGTCCCATTCCTTCAAACGTCCCGCTTGGCGCCGCCTTAGTTGTTCGGCAGCGACATCGTCAGGCCGCCGTAGACGGAAAGGCCCGGCGTGTTGTAGCCCGTTGTGGTCTGATAATCCTCGTCGAGCAGGTTTTCGCCGCGGACGTAAGCCTTCCAGCCGGGAACCACCTCGTAGGATGCCTTGGCGCTCAACAGGAAATAATCATCGAGGTCGGCGCCGTTGCTGTCGATGGTATCGGCGACGTACTTGGCGGTGACGTTCAGCTCCAGCTTGTCGATGGGCTGGTAGTCGAAGCCCACCACGAAGTTGTGGCGTGGGACGCGGGGCAGGCGGTCTCCGCTTTCGAGCTCGGTGTCGACGTACGTGTAGCCGGTCGTGACGGCAAGACCGCTGGTGACGAGCGCGACGGCTGACAACTCCACGCCCTTCCGCTGGGTCGTGCCTTCGACGTTGGTGAGGCAGAGCGCCCCCGGCATGCCACAGCTGAAATTGTAGAGGATCAGGTTGTCGGTATCGAGTTCGAAGTAGGTCACGCCAAGCTTGATCCTGCCGTCGAGGAAACCTTGCTCGATGCCGGCGTCCCAGCTCTCGCTCTCTTCCGGTTTCAGGTTCGGATTGCCGTAGTCCGGCGCGAAGCCATACGAGCCGTACAACTCGTCCAGGCTCGGTGCGCGGAAGCCGGTACCGCGGCTGGCGCGGAATTTGGTTTCCGTGCCGGGCACGAGGTAGGCGGCGGTGAGCCTGTAGGTGTTGAAGTTGCCGAACGCGCTGTGATCGTCGATGCGTCCGCCGCCGGTCAAGACGAGGCCGTCGATGGGCTCCATCATGAGCTGAGCGTAGGTGCCGGTGACATCGGCGGTCTCGCGACCGGTGCTGTTGTTGTTCTCTGCGCCGGTCTGTTCCCAATCGGCCCCGGCCAGCAACGACAGTTGGTCGTTGAAGGTCAGAACGCCTTTGTATTCACCTTTGACGCGGTCGCCCTCGAACCAGCCGCTCGAGAGGCCATTCGAGAAGTTGTCACGCTCGACCTTCATGCCCTGGACGGCGATGGTGTTCTGGAACGCGCCGTCGAGGAAGGAGAATTCGGTTCCGACCCGTCCGGCGTGCTGGACGGATTTACCGAAGTCGTCGGTGTCGCCGAGCGCATAGGTGGGCGGTGCGAAGCCGTCGTAGTTGTGCTCCGCATCGAGCGAGCGGGCGGCGAAGAATACTTTCGCGGACGGAGAAAGGATGTATTCGCCGCGGCCGGAGAACGTGAGGTTCTGGTAGCCGTCATCCTCGCGGCCAACGGCGGCCGCCGAGAAGCCGTCGGTATCGACGCCCTGGACGCTCAAGGAAATGTTGCTGCCATTGGCCGTCGCGTAGCCGGCGGTGTAGGCGCCACGAAACGTATTGTACGCGCCGTATTCAGCGCCGCCGCTGTGGGAGAAGCCGAGCTTGGTGGCTTTCTTGGTTTCGATGCTGATCACGCCGGCGACGGCATCGCCGCCGTAGAGCCCGCTCTGCGATCCCTTCAGCACTTCGATGCGCGACACATCACCGACGAGCAGGTGCTCGAAGGCGGTTTGGGTGGTGGTCGCCGACGGATCGCTGATGTCGATGCCGTCGACCAGCACCTTGACGTAGGCGGCATTGGCGCCGCGCACGCTGATGCTCGTCGTCGAGCCGGGCGGCCCGTTCTGGCTGAAGTTCACACCGGGAAGCTGTTCGAGATAGTCCTTCACGAACGAGCGCGATTGGCTCGCGAGCTGCTGCTCGGTGATGACCTCGACCGACGAGCCGACTTTGGCGGCTTCGGTCGGCGTCTTGTTGGCCGAATAGATGGTGATGCCTTCGAGCTCGGTCACCTGTGCTTGGGCCGATGGCGAAGCGGCGAGCGCTGCGAGCAGCGTGCCCGACGACAGCAACAGCGTTTTCGACGCGATTGGCTTTCGTAGTGCGTTTGCGAAAATTCGATACGACAAAGGTTCCCCCGTCACGCATGATGGACGGGAGCTCCGGCAGGTGTCGCCCGAGAGGCTTGCTAGAAACGCACAACGCAAAAATCACCGCACTGACGCGGCGTAAACACGTTGCCCGCGAACAGCGAGCGCACTCATTCTTCAATCAGAAGGGGTTCGAGACCCTGGGCATGCCTGACGTTGCTCCCAATCGGTTGCACATCAGCCGCCACTACGGGTAACCGTTCCACCGAGCGTCCCGCACGGAGGATGGGCGACTTGTGCCGGCAGGTCTCCTGGCTCACGGCTCGAGCGTCCTTCTCCTGCCTTCCCGGTGGCTCAACGTGGGCCGCCAGTGGCGTCGTTGGAAAAAGACTCGCCGTTTACAGTTGCGGGAGCAGCCACGGGCTCAACTCGCTTCGCATTTTACTGCGTCGCGGATCTCACCGTGTTCCCTCTTCGTCGTCTCGGACTTGCGTACGGGACGACACCGTCACGGGCCTATCAGCGCTGAAGGGAGGGGGCCGTGTCAATCCACAATCCACGGGTGTCTCGACGCGGCGGTTTGGAATGATACGAAACGGCCACAGTTCGGGCTGGAATTCTGATCGCTATCAGCCAGGGCCTCATCGACGTGGGCGTCGCGAAGCTTGACCCTCCCGGTGAATTTGGTGACGGTTGCGCCTTTCCGAGGGGCGTGCCCCCGGTTCGTCCTTGGACCCAAGGTGGGCGGCGCTTGAGTTTACCTTTTTCGATTTCCGTTCGGCCTCAGCTGCTGGTGGCGAGCTTCGACGTGCCGCAATCGATGCTGAGCTGGTCGCTGACCAAGCCCGGTTTTCGAGACGCGCGCGAGGTCGCCTGGCTCGAGGTGCGGAACGCAGACCTGCCGCCTTCGGTGGATCCGGTCACCAGCATTTCGCAGTTGATGGCGGACGCGGGGCTCGCGGAAGCCATCGCGCTCGTCACCTCGCGTAATGTTGCGCGGTATCATGTTTCCCAGGCGAGCGTGGAGGGCGAGACGGCGACGTGTCTCGCGACCGTCGGTCTTTCCAACGGCGAGCGTGTTGGGGAACGTTGCGCGGAGCCGGTTTGGCTGCCCGGCACAATCAATACGCTGGTGCATGTCTCGCGTCCCTTGACGCAAGGCGCGTTGATCGAAACCGTTTCGATTGCCACCCAGGCGCGGACGGCCGCCATCCTCGATGCCAACGTTTATCGCGCGGGTGTCGCAATCACGGGAACCGGCACGGACTGCATCGTGGTGTCGGCGCCGAAGGGGGCTGACGAAGCTCAATTCGCCGGGCTGCATACCGCAATCGGTGAAGCCGTCGGCAAGGCGGTCTATCGGGCGGTCGCCGAGGGAACCGAGGTCTGGCGGCGGGATTTTGCCCGGATCGTCAGCCGCGAAGACGCGGCGGAGTAAGGCATCGTTTTGTTCGGCGTTGGCCCCGCAATCCGGGCGCTTCGCCCTGGGTTGCTTTACCATTCCGTTTGGAGCCTGCTTTCCGGGGCCGACGGCGCCGTTGCGCTGAGGGCGGCCGGCGTGCCATGAGCAGATGAGATCGGATCGAGAGGCAGGCTATGGCCGAGCGCGTGGTGCTGGTTACGGGATCGCTTGCGGAGCCGCGCGTGAAGCGCGTCGCCGAGCAGGTCCAGAGCGATGCGCTCGAACCCGTCGTCGCGAACGTCGGCGTTAAAGTAGCGGCGCTGATGACCACGGATATCGTGGAGCGGCGCCTCAAGCTGCCGGAGGGCGCGGATCGCGTGGTGATGCCGGGCCGCTTCCGCGGGGATCTCGATCGGTTGTCCGATCATTTCGGAACGCGTTTCGAGCGTGGGCCTGACGAGGTGGCCGATCTGCCGGAATACCTCGGGCACGCGAAAGAGAAGGTCGATCTCTCGCAGCACAACATGACGATCTTTGCGGAGATCGTCGATGCAACCTTGATGACGCCGGCGCAGATTGTCGAGCGGTCGCGCGTGTTGCGGGCAGACGGGGCCGACGTGATCGATCTCGGTTGCCTGCCGGATAGCCCGTTTCCGCATCTCGAAGAAGCGATCGCGGCGTTGCATGCGGACGGGGTGCGGGTCAGCGTCGACAGCTTCAATTCCGAAGAACTCTCCCGCGCCACGAAGGCCGGCGCCGATTTTCTGCTGAGCCTGTCGGAAAAGAACATCGACATCGCGGACGAAGGGCCGGCGGTGCCAATCCTGGTTTCGGCGGGTGCGGCCGATATGGACTCGCTCGATCGCGTCATCGACATCATGATCGCGAAAGGCAAGCCGTACTACGCCGATCCCATTCTCGATCCGATCCACTACGGGTTTGCGGCGTCGGTTGCGCGGTATGTGGATCTGCGCAAACGGCGGCCGGATGTTCCGATCCTGATGGGCATCGGCAATGTCACAGAGCTCACCGACGCCGACACGACCGGCATCAATGCGCTGTTGATGGGGCTCTGCTCGGAGCTCGATATCACGGCGGTGCTGGCGGTGCAGGTCAGTCCGCATTGCCGGACGGCCATTCGCGAGTTCGACCGTGCACGCCGCGAGTTCTATGCGGCCAAGAAGGCGGGCTCGCTGCCGCAGGGCTTCGGCGGCGGATTGATGGCGCTTCGCGACCGCCGAGGCTTTGCGACCACGTCGGACGAGATCAAGACGTTGGCCGCGCAGATCCGCGATGCGAACTATCGGATCGAGGTCGCCGAGGATGGTGTCCATATCTACAATCGCGACGGGCACCACGTGTCCGACGATCCATTCCAGCTCTATCCGCATCTCGATACGCGCGCGGATCCGGGGCACGCGTTCTATCTCGGGGTCGAGACGGCGCGTGCGGAAATTGCCTACCGCCTCGGCAAGCGTTACGCGCAGGACGAGCCGCTCGAATTCGGTGTGGTCGCGGAGACGCGTGGCTCGGCGGATGATGCGCATCTCATGAAGTTCAAGGATGCGGGATCGACGCTCAAGAAGGGCGAGACACCCGACAAGGGTTGAGCGCGCTATGCGCTGATCCGCTGCCCGAGCAGGACCGTGAGCCAATCAACAAACGCCTTGAGACGGCGCGAGAGATGCTGGCGGTGCGAATAGACGATGTGCATGGGCATCGGCGCCGCCCGATGCCGCGGCAGAACCTCGACGAGCTTGCCGGACGCCAGGTGATCGGCGACGTCGTAGGCGGGAACCTGGATCAGTCCGAGCCCGGCGAGGCAGCAGGCGATGTAGGCCTCGGCATTGTTGACGGTGACGCGAGCCTGCATCGGGCGCGTGCGAAGCTCCGATTTCTCCACCCACTCCCACTCTTCGATCTTGCCGGTCGCGGGAGACGCGTAGTTGACGGCGAAGTGCCGGTCCAGGTCGGCGATCCTGCGCGGAGTTCCGTTGGATTCGAGATAGGCGGGGCTGGCGCAGTTCACCAGTGCGAGGTCGGCCACCTTCCGCGCGATCAGGGTCGAATCCGAAAGCGGGCCGACGCGGAGCGCGCAGTCGATGCCCTCCTGAATGAGATCGACGGCGCGATCGGTTACGCCGAGCTCGATTTCGATATCGGGATGATGCGCGAAAAAGTCCGGCAGGGCGGGTGCGATGATGCGCCGGCCGATGCGGCCCGGTACGTCGATGCGCAGTTTTCCGTGCAGATGCGTTTGAGCGCCGCGGAACAGGCTTTCGGCTTCCTCGTAGTCGATGAGCAGGCGCTGGCAGCGCTCGTAAAACGCCAATCCGTCATGGGTGGCCGACACCTGCCGCGTGGTGCGATGGATCAGGCGGGCGCCTAAACGCTCCTCGAGCTGGCGGATGGCGCTGGACACCGTGGATCGCGGTAAATCCAATGTGTTCGCGGCGCGCGTGAAGCTCGCGGAATCGACCACGCGCATAAAAATCCGGAGCAGTTCGAGGCGGTCCACAGGTGGGGGCCATTGTTCGAGAATTTCGACAAGTAATGTTCAATTTTGTCACTTTATGCCGTCATCTGCAAACGATCATATGGCGGCTCTTTTTGGCGCGTTCTGCGCACTCAGCAATTTTCAGGAGGATCGGGCATGGCTGACCACAGCATCAAGGGAAAGACGGTTCTGATCGCGGGAGGCGCCAAGAACCTCGGCGGGTTGATCGCGCGCGACCTCGCCCAGCAGGGCGCGAAGGCCGTCGTCGTTCACTACAACAGTTCGGCCAGCAAAGCGGCTGCTGAAGAGACGGTGGCAGCGGTAAAGGCGCTCGGGGCCGATGCGGCGGCGTTTCAAGGCGATCTCACGACGGGCGGAGCCGTGGCCTGCCTCTTTGCCGAAACGATCGCGAAATTCGGCCGTCCCGACATTGCGATCAACACGGTCGGCAAGGTGTTGAAGAAGCCGATCGTCGAGATCACCGAGGCCGAATATGACGAGATGGCTGCGGTCAATTCGAAGTCGGCGTTCCTGTTCATCCAGGAAGCCGGCAAGGCGCTCAACGACAACGGCAAGCTGGTGACGCTCGTCACGTCGCTGCTCGGCGCCTTCACGCCGTTCTATGCCGCCTATGCCGGCAGCAAGGCGCCTGTCGAGCACTACACGCGGGCTGCCGCGAAGGAATTCGGGGCGCGCGGCATCTCGGTGACTGCGGTGGGGCCGGGTCCGATGGACACGCCTTTCTTCTACCCGGCTGAAGGGCCGGAAGCGGTCGCCTACCACAAGACGGCGGCTGCTCTCTCACCGTCCTCGCCGACCGGGCTCACTCACATCGAGGACGTGGTGCCGTTCATCCGTCATCTCGTCTCCGACGGTTGGTGGATCACCGGCCAGACGCTGCTGATCAACGGCGGCTATACGACGAAATAGAACATGTGGCGGCGCGACGGGCTCGCTCTTGGGCGCGTTGCGCAACTGCCGCCCGTTCGGCTATTCCTCCGAAGCGAGACGTGCGTGCAAGGTTCGGCGCCGGCTCGTCGCATCAAAAGGGGGACAGCGCGCCGATGGAACACCAACAAGGGGCAGACGGGGCCGGCTCTTTCGGGCTCGCGCTGCTGCGGCGGGCCGTCGATGTGCGAGGCTCGGAGGTGGCTGCGGCGCTGGGGTCGTTCGCCACGTTCGCGTTGGTGCTCGGCGGCTATTACCTGATCCGCCCGGTGCGCGAGAACGTCAGCGCTGAGGCGACTGCCGATCAGCGCCAGCTGTGGTTCCTGCTCGTGTTCGCGGTCATGCTGGCGGCGGTGCCAGTGTTCGCGTGGGTCGTGGCACGAGTGCCGCGGCGCGCCATCCTGCCCGGGATCTACATGTTCTTCGTCGGGCTGATGGTGTTCTTCTGGCTTACGCTTCGCTCCGGCGGGGACGGTACGCTGGGCGCTTCGTTCTTCGTGTTCGGCAGCGTGTTCAATCTGTTCGTCGTGTCGCTGTTCTGGATCTTGATGTCCGACATCTACGACAGCGAGCAGGCCAAACGTCTCTACGGCTTCATCGCGGCAGGCGGCACGACGGGCGCGGTGCTCGGTCCGTTCGCGGCCAATTCTCTGGTGACGGTCGTCGGCCAGGAGAATCTGCTGCTGATCGCGGCCGCCGTGTTCGTACTTGCAGCCGCGCTCTCGGTCTGGCTGCGCGGCGTGGCCGTGCGAGACCAGGCTGCGCCCAACGGCAAGAACGAAGCGCCGCCGACGCTCAGGTCGCTGCTGTCCGGCGCCGAGCGCGTGCTGCGGGATAGTTACCTGCTTCGCATCGCGTGTTACGTGCTGATCGCGAACCTGCTTTCGACCTTCTTCTATCTCGAGCAATCGCGGCTTGCGGGTGAGGTGTTGCCGGATGCAACGACGCGCGTGCAGTTTTTTGCCGAACGCGATCTGATCACGAGCGTGCTCAGCGTGCTGGTGCAGGTGTTCCTCACCGGCCGGATCATGGCGCGGTTCGGCGTTGGCGTGGCGGCGGCCGTGCTGCCGGCGCTGACCGTGATCGGTCTCGGTGTCTATGCGGCGATGCCCGCGCTGCACGTCGTGGCGGCGATCATGGTGGCGGAGCGCGTCGCGGCTTTCGCGCTGTCGAACCCGGCGACCAAGGTGCTCTATACGGCTGTCGATAGCGACGAGCGCTACAAGGCGCAGAGCTTCATCGATACGGTCGTCTATCGCGGCGGCGATGCGCTGTCGGGCGCTGTCTTCAACGGGCTTACGAAGGCCGTGGGGCTGCCGCTTTCGGCTGTCGCGGTGCTGTCGGTTCCCGTTGCCGGCATCTGGCTTGCGATGTCGCTGCGTTTCGATCGCGCGCTGCGCCAGCGTCTCGGCGAGACAGCCCGGTAAAGGCCGCGATCGAGGGGATTTAAGCGCGGGCTTCCTGGCTCGGTGATCCGAGCATGCGGGCGAGCGCGGCGAAGGCGCTGTCGAGATCGGCCAGCGCCAGCACGATGCGGCGCGCGACCTGATAGTCGTTGTAGCGCGGATCGAGCGAGGCGGCGTTGCCGGCCAGCATACGCAGAAGCGCTGTGAGATCGGATGTCAGCATCGTCACCAGGCGCTGGGCGGCGGGATTGTGCGACGGCCAGCGGACCGGCGTGGTCAGCGCGCGCGACGACGTGGAGGCGGGAACGCTGTCTCCGTTGATGACGCCGGGTCGCAGCTTCTCGGCATAAATGGCGTAGGCCTGCAGCAGTTCTTCGATGGCCATCGGCGGCGTTCTGATGCCGATCGCCAGTTGTTCGAGGATGACGTTGGAGCGGCTTTCCCAATCGGCCAGCACCGGGGCCGCCTCGGCGCGGATCTGATTGCTCTGCAGATGATGGAAGGTCAGGCGGGCCAGCCTGCGGACGATTTTCTCGGCCTTCTGTGTGCGCCGATCGGCAATTTCGACGGCGAGGCTTTCGACGCCGTTGCGGAGCGCTTTGGCGCCGCTTTCGATGTCCTCTTCCTCCGATCCGTCGGGCGTGTTCTCGGCGGCAACGAGAACGACCTCGCGGAACATGCCCTTGGTGAGGCTCTGCAGACGCTTGGTGACATGCTCGATTTCGTCGGCGCTTTGCAGGCTGTCCTGGTGGGTCGCGACGAGAATGGCGTTGCGGCAGCAGCGCTGCGGAAGCGTCGACCAGAGTGCGCGCTCGCTTTCGGTCCAGGCGCGGGTCGCGACCGTGCACCAGATCACGATGTCGGCTTCCTCTACGAACGACGAGGGCGTCGCGGAGGGTGGCGTGTCCAGGATCTGGTAGGTGCGAAGCCGTTCGAGGGGTAGCGCGACCTGAAGGGCGCGGAACGAGAGATCCGTCAGCGGGTCGTTCTCGTCGCCGTCGACGCGGATGCGTGCGCCGGCCTGGGTGATGCCATGGATCGCCGCGGTCTCGGCATAGGTCATCAAAACCGGCATGTTGGTGTTCGAGACCACGCTCGTCGGCAAGAGGCCGGACCCGATCAGGAGATCGGCGACCGACGTCTTGCCCGAATTGTATTCGCCCAGGATGACGACACGGAGCGGCCGGCGCAGGGCTTCCTCCATGCGCGCGAGGCCGGCGATGCAATAGGTCAGGGCCGTATCGGTGAGGCGCGTTTCGACCAGGCGCTCCCTGGCGGCGCCCAACAGCCGGAGAAACTGCTCGGATGCTTTGCTCATGTGGCTCGCGGCGCTTCGCTTTTCAGAACGGTGTCGATGTACTGAATGAGGTGCTCGAGGTGCTGAGTGAGGGTTTCGTTGTCCTTGACGCGCTGGGCCTGCGCACGAATCCGGTTGGCGCGCTCGTTTGCCGCTTGCTGGCTCTCGGGCGGAAAGGCTTCGCGGCGGGTCAGCTCGTAGTCTTCGCGCACGCGATCAAGGCGGCGCTGGAGCGCATGCTGGATGTTGCGGCAAGCGCCGAACGACCACTTGATCGTCGTCGTGCTGAAGTGATGGAAGGCGACGCCTGCGAGGTGGACGAGCTCGTCGGCGACGGAAGCGAACTCGCTCTTGATCAAGGCTTCGATCTTGCTCCCCGATATTTGCGGCGAGGGATTGCGGCTCCAGAACAGGCTCCAACGGGAGTTGTCGAGATCGAGCGCCATCAGGCGGCTCACCGGCGCAATGGTTGGCTCGGGGATGGCGAGGGTCTGGCCGTGCGGGTCGGGCATCACGGCGCCCGGTACGAGCGACGCCATGAGTTGATGCAACTCGGGTGCGACGCGGGCATGGAACGACGTCAGGCGGGTCGCGGAATTGCGGAAGCCGGTGCGGAAGGCTTCGGCGAGCGCGCGCCTCAGTTCGACGCCTTCGTGGGTCCATACCTTCGGTGCGCGGCCACGGGATAGCGTGTCGATCAGCACGTCGCGCTCGCGCGCGGCGTGGAATTCGATGGTGGCTTGGAGCTTGCGCCGCAAGGTTTCCTTTTCCTCCTGGATGATGCGGGCGAGCTGCTGCTCGATGCCGGCGGCGGAGGCTTCGATGTTGGCGGTGACGCGTGCGAGCAGCTCGCTCTCGCGCGCCAGCTCGACGAATTTCTCCTCGGCCCGACGTGGCACCTCGCGCTTTTCGTTCGCCGCTGTGAGGCTTTGCAGCTCGGCGCGCGCGGCGCCTTCGCAGGCCCGCGACATCTCCGCGAACGATCCGGTGATCTGGCGCATGACGTAAGTGGGACTCGCGGCGTCCATCAGGCTGTCCATGGCCTGATAGACGGCGGGCAGGCCGGACATGGCGAGAAGGGAGTGTTTCAGCCGCTCGTCGAAATCGGGGTTGCCGATGAAGCGGGGATCCAATTCGTCGGGGCGAAGGAGGCCGGCGCGCAGAAGGTAATTGGCGGAACGACGCTTCAGGATGCGGGTGATGGCATCGCGGTCGTAGGTCATGGCCTGGCTGCCCCACCAGGCGCTACCGTAAACGAGCGGGATCTCGGAGCCCGGCATCTCGGCGGCGAGCTTCTGGCGGATATAGTGGATGACGCGGGGTAGCTCGGCTTCGACGTCGGTCAGGTCGTCGATGCGATTGAGCAGGACGACGATGCGGTCCTTGTTGAGGCCGCGCATGATCCGAAGCAGCGTGACGTCGTTGTCCGACAGCGGCTGGCGAGCAGTGAGCACGATGACGTAGATGTCGGCCGAGCCGAGGCTGCGGCGCGTGATCTCATCGCGGATCAGGAAGGGATCGTTGGTGCCGGGTGTGTCGACGACGGTGCTCGGGAACGCGAACGGGCCGCGCTGGAAGTAGAGATCGGCGCTCTTGGTGATGTCGGAGTATTTGCCGATCGGGATGGTTCCCGTCTGAGCCGTGAAGTCGCCCGAGCAGACGTAATGCTGAAGCGTGCTGGGCGCGAGATTGATGAAGCAATGAGCCTGGCCCAAGAGCAGATCGTACTCGGGGCCGAGGCGATCCTGGGCGCGGGTGCGCAAAAGCTCGGCCTGCTGCTGCAGCAATCCGGGCTCGAAGCCGGGCACGAGCCGTTCGGTCAGTTCGCGAATCTTGCCGCCGGTCTCGGCGATCTCGCCCCATTCCTTGGGCTGGAGGAACGTGAAGATCGCGGAGTGAGGACCGGGCGGCGATTGCGCGAAGTGCAGATTGGTGACGGCCGTCGTCCACGGCGTGACGCTGGTCGGAAGAAAGTTTGGATGCTGAACGAAGGTGTTGATGAAGGAGCTTTTGCCGGATTTGATCTGCCCGACGACGCCGATGCGGCATACGAGCTGCTTCAGATCGACGAGGGCGTCGGCAATGAGAGGGCGGGCGGCGGGTTCCACGAGCCCGGCCAGCACGTGGCCGCAGCTGAGAAGCTGCTGACGCAGGCCTTCCAGCCTGGCCCCTATAAGGCCCGAGCTTGTTTCTTCCCCCGACATGCTTGCGTTCAAATGTCCTGCGCCTCCCGGCATGTGTGGCGTCCCAGGGACCACGGCGCGGAGTCAACAGTATGACCTACGCGCGAGGACAACGCGTCCGGTTGATGCGGGCGAATGTCGCGGGGGCGGAGGACGGGGGCGTGGCGTCGTTTGTCGGCGTACGTTCTATTTGATGACCGGGTTGGCCAGGTAGCTGGCGGCCTCCTGGGTGCCGAGAGCAAGCGCCCGTTCATACCAGGCTTTGGCAAGGGCCGGATTGGTCTGGCTATCGGCAAAGGTATAAGATCTCGACTGCGACGGGTCGTAGCTGCGGCCAAGCTTGAAAGCCGCTGCTCCTGAGCCCAGTTCTGCTGCCCGCTGCAGCAAGGCGCGGCCGGCTTCGACCTCGCCACTCTGTAGCAGAACATCGGCGCGCCGCACCAGGGCGTTGGCGGTGTCGGACTGCTGGCCGGGGCTTGCGCCGTTAGCGGCCGGCTGGTTGAGCTCAAGCCTTTTCTGGCCCAGCATCTCCGGACCCAAAGGCCCGATCTTGCCCTGCCAGGACATGATCATGAAGACGGTGAAGGTCGAAATGAGAGCTGCGGTCGCGGCGGCAACATAAACCGCGGCGCCCGAGGATTTCGCCACCTCCGGCGGAGGCGCGATAACCATCTCTTCGTCTTCGGAAACGGGAGCACCGCGCAGGGCGCCAACATAGCCCCGCTGATCCGGCTCCTGCGTCTTTTTGACTAAGCTCTTGTCCCCGTCCAGTCCATCCAGTCGACGGAGGAGCTTCTTGAGCTCGTCCATCTTGATCTCTTCACGGCGTGCCATACGCGTCTATCCCCATGCGCCACTCGCATATTGCTCGTAGTTTCCCCCGCATTGGTCCGGCCGCTCCCGCTCAGCGACCGATCGATACTCATAGTTATCAACAGGTAATTCGTAGTTCAGTGTGGCTTCCAGGACAAGGGCATTGCGTGATTTATATTTAGGCAGGGCGCCCAAACGGTTGGCACGCACAGCGTACTTGTCCTGTCATCCTCTCCTGTGATCATCTTGGAATGCATCCGTGAACAAACGCAGGGATTGCGGCGGGACGATGGGCGGGGCCGATTTGGCATGTGGATTGCCTCGGGACTTGCACGTGCCGCGACGGCGCGCGCTAGCATATTGATAGCGAAAGCGCTTTTTGGGGCGGGGAGGAGAGCACTGATGTCGGGTCACTCGAAGAGGCTGCAAGCGGTCCTGCTGGCGGTAACGCCGCTTGTATTCGGGTGGGCGGCCCCGGCGTGGGCGGCGCCCGACAAGGGCGATACGGCGTTCCTGATGGTTTCAACCGTCCTGGTGCTGCTGATGACGATTCCGGGTCTCGCGCTTTTTTATTGCGGGCTCGTCAGGACAAAGAACGCGCTCGCCACGTTGATGCAGGTTTTCGCGACGGTCTGCCTCGTCTGCCTGATCTGGATGCTCTACGGCTATAGCCTCGCGTTCACGGCGGACGAGCGCACGACGCCGTTCGTCGGCGGGCTCTCGAAAGCGTTCCTAGCGGGAATTACGCCGGATTCCGTCGCGGCTACGTTTTCGCCGGGCGTCTATGTTCCCGAGTATGCCTACATCTGGTTTCAAATGACGTTCGCGGCGATCACGCCGGCGCTGATCGTCGGGGCTTTCGCCGAGCGCATGCGCTTCTCGGCTCTGCTGCTGTTCATGGTGCTGTGGGTCACGATCGTCTATTGCCCGATCGCGCACATGGTTTGGTACTGGGCGGGACCGGATGCGTTGATCGACGCCGCGCGTGCGGTATCCGGCACCACGGGCGAAGCGCGCGCCGTCGCGGAAGCGAAGCTGCAGGGCCTGCTCGGTAGCGCTGGGCTTGCGGCACAGTGGGGTGCACTCGATTTCGCCGGCGGAACTGTCGTGCACATCAATGCCGGTATCGCTGGTCTCGTCGGTGCGCTGATGCTCGGGCCGCGCTCGGGCTATGGCCGCGAACCGATGCCTCCGCATTCGCTGACACTCAGCATGGTCGGCGCGGCGCTGCTGTGGGTCGGCTGGTTCGGTTTCAACTGCGGATCGAACCTCGAGGCGAACGGTACTGCCGCGCTCGCCATGGGCAACACGTTCGGCGCGACGGCGATGGCGGCACTGGCCTGGGTGTTTGCGGAGTGGGTACTCAAGGGCAAACCGACGACGCTCGGCCTCATCTCCGGTGTGGTTGTCGGCCTCGTTGCTGTGACGCCAGCGTCCGGCTTTGCGGGGCCGATGGGCAGCATCGTGCTTGGCTTCGTGGCCGGGATCTTCGGGTTCGTGGCGTGCACGTCGCTCAAGAGCGCGCTCGGCTATGACGATAGTCTCGACGTGTTCGGAGTGCACTGTGTCGGCGGCATCGTCGGCGCCATCGGCACCGGCATCCTGGTCAATCCGCACTTCGGTGGAACCGGCGTGGTGGATTACATCTCACAGCCGGGGCAGATCACCGTCACTTACGACATGGCCACGCAAATGAAGGCGCAGCTCAAGGCGGTTGCGCTGACGCTGGTGTGGTCGGGTGTGTTCTCGGCGATCATCTACAAGTTTGTGGATCTGGTAATCGGGCTTCGTTTGCCCCGTGAAAAGGAGCGCGCAGGTCTCGACGTCACGGAGCACGGCGAGCGCGGCTATTACTTCTGATCGTCCATTCCGGCTTGGGGGCGTGGCGTGCGGCGCGCTCCCATTCGCTCGCACGACGACGTGATGGTTACGAATTGGTCATGAGAGGAACCCCGGCGATCGGGACATCGTTTTTGTTTATCTGCGGGTGATCCGCGGATAAGCAAGGAGGATGCTCATGAAGAAGATCATGATCGGCGTTGCACTTGCGGCGCTGCTTGGCGCAACCCCTGCGGCCATCGCCAAAGATAAGGCGGCCAAGCCTCTGAAAGGGGCGGAGCAGTCTAGCATGGACGAGAATGCGAACCGGCACAAGGATGCCGACGGTACGTTCCAGGGCAAACCTGTCGTGCAAGGCCCGGCCAACTGGCATTCGTCGGCGAGTTCCGGCGCATCGACTGGTGAGGCTGGATCGAGCGGCTCTGGCAGCGACCGCGATATGAAGTAACGCAAAACCCGTCGTCGCTTCGAGCGCAAGGCTTCGAATGAAAATTCTGCAGCGCCATGCTGCTTGAGCTAGCGCTGGCCGGATTCGTTTGCGGGCGGCGTGACGCGCCACACAATATTGCCGACGTCATCCGCCACGAGCAGCGCTCCGGCGAGGTCCATGGCGACGCCGATTCCGGATTTCCGGACGGCGCCCCATCGACGAACGGAATGAAGACGACCTAATAGCCGCTCGGCGGATCACGGTTCCATGACCCGTGCTGGCCGACGAACACGCCGTCGCGCAGCCGCTCCGGGAGCAATGTTCCGCTCGAGAAGGTCAGGCCGAGCGAGGCCGTGTGTGCGCCGAGCGCGTAATCGGGAACGATGGCTTGGGCGACGAGATCGGGACGCGGCGGCTCAATACGCTCGTCGACATGCTGGCCGAAATAACTGTACGGCCATCCGTAGAAGCCGCCGTCCTTCACCGAAGTTAGATAGTCGGGCACGAGGTCATTGCCGATTTCATCGCGTTCGTTGACGACGGTCCAGAGCGTGCCGGATCGCGGTTCCCAGGCCAGGCCGTTCGGATTGCGAAAGCCCGATGCGAAGAGCCGCGTCACGCCGGTCGCGAGATCGATTTCCAGGATCGCGGCGCGGTTCTGCTCGGCGTCCATCCCGTTCTCGGCGACGTTGCTGTTGGAGCCGACCGTGGCATAGAGCTTCGCGCCGTCGGGGCTCGCGATGATGTTCTTGGTCCAGTGATGATTGAACGGAAGCGACGGGAGGTCTGCGATCTTGACGCCCGACTCGCGGATTTCCGTTTGTCCCGGCTTATACGGATAGCGCACCACGGCATCGGTGTTGGCGACATAGAAATTGTCGCCAACTAGTGCCATGCCGAACGGCGAGTTGAGTTCGGCAAGGAAAACTGTGCGGGTTTCGGCAACGCCGTCGTGGTTGTCGTCCCTCAGGAGTGTGATCCGGTTCGCGCTCGGTACGCCAGCGCCTGCTCGCGCCATGACGCGTCCCATGATCCATGCCGCCAAGCCGCTTCGGCCCCCCGAGTCCGGCGGCTTGTTGGTCTCAGCGACAAGCGCGTCTCCATTGGGCAGTACATAAAGCCAGCGCGGATGATTGAGCTCGGCTGCGAAAGCGCCGACTGCCAAGCCTTCTGCGGCGAGAGGCTTGCCGCCTGCCGGCCAGCCGGTTGCGGGCGCAATTTTGACTGTCGGAATGATTTGCCGGTTCGGTTCGGCGAGCTTCGGCTTGGGGCCGAACGTGTCCTGTTGAGGCAAGGCCGGCTCCTCTCCGCAAGCGGCAAGAAGAAGACCAACAACCATCGGAGGCGCGATCAGTGCCAGTTTCACGGCGGGCCTCGTGGTTCTGCTCACCTCAATGACTAAGGGAATGACGCAGAACGTGCGTGCAAAGTTCCCAGCGGCGTTTGCTGCAGGTGACCAGGATCGTCACTTCGGCGTCGCGTCTGCGCCGCATTTTTCGTTCAGCCTGACGGCTCGATTCTGAATGTCCGGAGAGGCTCACGGGGGCCGTGGAACGTGGGTATCGACGCGGCGCCAGCGTCCTAATCAGGCGTTAACAGATCGGATGTCGATCGATCGACCTGGCTCCTGCGTTTGGCGGAACTTTATTCACCTCTTCGATTTATGGACGTGCAACGGGGATGGGAGGGAACCATGGACTACGCCATTACCACTGCGCTTGTTTTTGCATTTTTTCTGGGAGCTCCGACGCTGTTCCTTTGCTCTCTCGCCGGTGTCGAGCCCGAGTGATCGGGGACCAACGAGGCGATGTCCCGTCCCACGGGGGCGGTGCTTAGAACGAAGCTCAAGCGTCGTCGGCGGCGTCCATATCCGACAGCGCGATTTTCTGGCAAACGGTGTCCTGCTGGCGTTCGGGCGTTACCGCCAAGCGTGCATGATAATGCGACCGCTATTTGAAAATCCCGGAGCGCGCCAAGTTTCGAACTTGGTGAAATGAAGCTCCCGCAGCATGTTCTCCAGGCAAAGAATATTTGGTCCCCAGTAGTTGGAGCCGTCGCCGTTCAACTCGGCGCTCAGATAGTAGCGCATGACCGGCTCAGGCCGATCGTTCATGTCGCTGTGCGTCTCGACGACCAATAGCTCCTTGGTCAGAGAGGCTGCCTTCTCCAATCCCCCGAAGGGATTTGGGAGGTGATAAAGGACGCCAAGCATCATCGTGACGTCGAATGTTCCGATCTGCTTCGGATCCAAGTCGAAGACGTCCACATCAAGGCTTTCAACCTTCGAGTTCAGGCGCTCATGGACGTAGTCGAAACCGTCCTTGGTTCCCCATCCTGGCCCTGACCAGCAGAAGTGATCAGTTGCCAGAACGCGGGACGCACCGCGCCGCTCGGCTTCGAACGAGTAAAAGCCATCCCACGCGCCGATGTCGACCACGGACTTACCGGCGACGGAATGCTTGAAAATGACATCCGCGTATCTGCGCTGCGAGTCTAGAGCGCTGAGGCCGTGGACGGTTTCGTTTGGAAGTTCAAATGAGTGGAAGAACTTGGTTTTAGTGCAGGCCAACATCAGCGAAACCCCGTTTTTTGGAGCGGACATGAGACAGCGCAACACCGATTGTCAGAGTTGATGCGACGTGACCGCCCTAGTTCGGATTAGTTTGATCAGCACAGCGAGCTGCCAGCAATCGGACGGCACACGGAATCCACTGTTTACTGACCGTTACCCGGCAATCCTCTGTGGAGAAGGTGGGGGCCGGCATTCGCAGGAGCCAGGAAGAGGAAGGCACCTTGGATCTAGATAAGACTCGTGGGTGCTTTACCTGCTCAGGGCTTTGAGCGGCTCGCTCCGCGTTCGGACAAATGTGAAAAGTCGCGTGTCGGCGACGTCCAACGTTTGAGAAAGGCGGATGTGGCGGTATATTTTTGAAGGGTGCGTAACGCCTTGACGCCACTGATAATTTTTGGCGACCCCGACAGGATTTGAACCTGTGACCCCCAGATTAGGAATCTGGTGCTCTATCCAGCTGAGCTACGGGGCCTTGCCAACAAAATCAAACAGTTAACAGCTTTCGCCGTGCGGACTGCGCCGCTCATGCGCCACTTGCACGCGCCTCATAGCACAATCCGTTGCCAGCGGCTTGTCTTGATGCATCGGGCTTGGAATGTCGATATGCCACGTCGCGCCGGGTGCTGCCCTGGCGTTGTTTCGCGCCGGCAATCCAAGGGATCAAGGAGTTCGAGTTTGGAAGGCGTTTGCGAGTCTCTCATTCTCGTCGATGAGGACGATCTGGAAATCGGCACCGCCGAGAAGATCGACGCGCATCAGCGTGCGCTGCTGCATCGCGCCTTTTCGGTCATCGTGTGGGATTCGCGCGGGCGGCAACTCATCCAGAAGCGGGCGTCGACGAAGTATCATTCCGGCGGCTTGTGGACCAACGCCTGTTGCGGGCACCCGCGCCCAGGCGAGGCTGTCGAAGCCGCGGCCGTGCGGAGGCTCGGCGAGGAAATGGGCTTTTCGTGTCCGCTCGAATGGCTCGGCCTCGTGCGTTACGACGCAGCCTTCGGCAATGGTCTTGCCGAGCGTGAAATCGTGCATGTCTTTCGCGGCCTCTACGATGGTCCGATCGCGGCCAATCCGGCGGAAGCCGAAGGCTACCAATGGTGCAGTCTCGCGAGCGTTCGGGCGGATATCGCTGCGATGCCGGATCGGTTCAGCGTATGGTTCCGCCGCTACATCGCCGAGGATTGGCCGATGGCGCTGGCGCCGCCGCTTATGGGCTCGGTCAGCGGCGCTTACCCGGTTCAGCCCGTCTAGATCTGGATGCTTTTGAGGCTGTTTGCCTATCGGATTAGCAAGGTGAGCTAATCCGGCCACAGTTGGTTTTGGCGCTCCGTTATCGCGCTCGTTCTTTTTTCGGTCCTTTAGGGTTTGCCCCTACGCTGCAAGGCGTTGAAGACATTTGGGTGGGCCAAGACAACATGAAGATCAATCACGGATTAACGACGCTCGGTCTCTTTTTCGCGGCTTCGGTGGCCGCGGCCACGCCCGCTGTTTCCGCAGATCTCGGTGGCGACTGCTGCGCCGATCTTGAAGAGCGGGTGGCCGAGCTCGAAGCGACCACGGCCCGCAAGGGGAACCGGAAGGTCTCGCTCACCATCTCCGGCTATGTGGCGCAGGAGATTACCGTCTGGGACGACGGCGGGGAAAGCAACGCCTACGTCCATGGGCTCGGGCCGACGCAATCCACTCATGTGAAGCTCAACGGGCAGGCGACGATCGTCCCGGGCTGGACAGCAGGCTACATGCTCCGCATTCAAGATCTTACCGGCAACGCCTTCTCCGGCGCGGGCGAACCGATCAACCAGATGAACGCGACCAAGAACGACAATCTCAATACGCAGATGTCGTTCTGGTATCTGCAAAGCAAGGAATTCGGCAAGGTTAGTATCGGGCGCCAGGCCCATGCCGCCAAGAGCGCGGCGATGTTCACCGACCTTTCCGGCACGCAGATTCTCGACAACTATACGTTCCTCGACGGATTTCCGCAGTTCCGTCTGCGCAGCGGCACGACCGGGGTTCTGCATCCGGCGTTGACCTGGGGCAACATGGGCTTCTGCTATTCGCAGCAGGCTCCGCTCGGCGGCGATTGCAACGGCATCGTCATGAACGGGGTGCGCTACGACACGCCGACCTTCGCGGGATTTTCGGCTTCGGCGAGCTGGGGCGAGGACGACTTCTGGGAGATCGCGGGCCGCTATGCCGGGGAGGTCGCCGGCTTCAAGGTGGCGTTCGGTATCGGTTACTCGGAGAATAGCGACGAGAACGCGGCGATTGCCGGCCCACCTGGAAGCGGCATCACCTTCAGCATCGATCACAAGAGTTCGAGTTATTTCCAGGCCGGCGGCTACATTCAGCATCTGGCGAGCGGGCTTTTCCTCCACGGCGCCTACGGTTCCGAGGACAACAACGATGCGACGCTGGTACGGTCGACGGGTGGAACCAGAGTGCTGCCGGACAGCGAGCACTATTACGTCAAGGCGGGCATTCGCCAGAAGTGGCTGCCGTTCGGTGCGACCGTGGTCTATGGCGACTACGCCCGCTACAACGACCAGATGGGTCCGGGGGCGTTGTTTGCCGGTGCGACGGGCAGCTCGTTCGACCGCTTCGGCGGCGGCATCGCGCAGGAGATCGATGCGGCGTCGATGACCCTCTATCTCAAGTATCAGCACTACGAGGGCGAGCTTGACGGCGTGGCCGCACTCACCGACATCGAGGATGCGGACTTCGTGAGCTTCGGCGGGCTGATCGCGTTCTAGATCGTGTCGTGAGTTCAAACACGACCATGGTGTTTCCACTCCCCGCTTCGGCGGGGAGTTCTTTTTTGCGCTCGTGCATGAATTGTGGATCCCCCGGCATGTTCCTGCGAAGCATGGCTTTGCCATGACCTCCGAGGACGACAGGGACGCGCCTACGGCACTGGACGAGGGTTGGAAGTGTTTACACCGCTTGCGGTTGGGGCTGTGCCTCGGTCTCGGCGATGAGACGGCGGATCTCCGGAATGCAGGAGCCGCAGTTGGTGCCGGCCTTGAGCTCGCGTCCGACCGCTTCCGGCGAGGTCGCGCGCCGGTCGGAAATTGTGCGGCAGATGGCGTTGCGGCCGACGCCGAAACAGGCGCACACCACGGGTCCGCTGTCGGTACCGGCTTCCGCGGCGCGACCGGCGAGCAGTGCGCGGCGCGCGGGCTCGGTGAGCGATGGCGCAGCAAGCTGTTGCTTCAGCCACTCCCAGCCAGGGAGCGCTTGAGGCGACTTGGCCAGGAACACACAGGCGTCGAGCGTCTCGCCACGAATGATCGCCGCGCGGTAGCGGCCCTGGCCCTCATCCAAGAGTTCGGCATAGATCTCGTCGTTGCCGAGTAGATCGCGCGCAATGTCAGCCCAATGCTTGGTGTTGGAGGACGGCACCGCGATCCGGTAGCCGAAGCCACCTTCGACGGTGGAACGCGCCCACCAGACGCCGGTGGGCAAGTCGACCGGCTTGCGCGTCAGGAAGAAGCCATGCATGGCGAATTGCACCGGCGCGATGGTAGCCTCTGTGGCTTTCATTTCCGGCTGGCCGGAGATGGGATCGCAGGCGGCGTGAACGAGTGCGCCAACGCGTGCGTCTGAGGCAGTTTCGCCGTTCCAGTGGATAGGTGCGAATATTTCGCCCCGGCGCTGGGACGGCGTTACGGCGACGCGCAGCACCGCGCTTCCGTGAAGCGTCGAGACGCGGGCGAAGGCGCCGTCCTCGATGTTGAAGCTTTGTGCGTCGTCAGGGTGAACGGCAATGCGCGGCTCTTCGATGTGGGCCCCGAGACGTGGGGATTTTCCGGTACGCGTCATGGTGTGCCACTGGTCGCGGATGCGCCCGGTGTTCAGGAGCAGCGGCAAGTAACGACCCGGTTCCGCAGCCAGCTTCGGCTTGGCGACGGCGACGAAGCGTGCACGCCGGTCTGGCGTGTAGAAGCCGCCCGCGGCGAACAAGCGTTTCGCGCCGTTGGTTTCGTTCTTTGCGACAGGCCATTGGACGGGGTCTAACGCAGCGTAGTCTTCGTGCGAAAGGGTGCCGAGACCGGCGATGTCGAAGTCGCGCGTGCCGCCGTTCTCGAACGCGGAGAGCGCGCAGTGCTCCTCGAAGATCTCCGCGGCCGACGCATAGTTGAAGGCGTTGGCGAATCCCATGCGTTTTGCGACTTCGGAAACGATCCACCAATCTGGTTGCGCTTCTCCCGGTGTTGTCAGAAATCCGCGCTGGCGCGAGATGCGCCGCTCCGAGTTGGTGACGGTTCCGTCTTTTTCGCCCCAGCCGGCCGCCGGGAGCAGGATGTGGGCGCCTGCGCGGATGGTGTCGGTCGCGGCAACGACATCGGACACGACGAGAAGCTCGAGATTTCCGAGCGCAGTGCGGACGGCGTCGGCGCGCGGCAGGCTTACGACGGGGTTGGTCGCCATGATCCACAGCGCCTTGATGCGGCCCTGGGCTACAGCATCGAACAAGTCGACGGCCTTGAGGCCAGGGCGCGGGGCGACGGCGGGGGCGTCCCAGAAACGGCGTACGCGGTCGACATTGCCAGGCTCGAAATCCATGTGCGCCGCGAGCTGATTGGCGAGCCCGCCGACCTCACGGCCGCCCATCGCGTTGGGCTGGCCGGTGAGCGAGAACGGGCCCATGCCAGGCTGGCCAATGCGCCCCGTCGCAAGGTGGCAATTGATGATGGCGTTGACCTTGTCGGTGCCTTGCGCCGATTGGTTGACGCCTTGTGAGTAGAGCGTCACTGTTTTGCGGGTGGCCGCGACCCAGGCAAAGAACGTTTCGATCCGCTCGCGCGGAACGTTGCATTGCTCGGCGACGGCTTCGGCGTCGGGTGCGATGTGGCGGGCGCGGGCGAGGGCTTCCGAAAAACCGTTAGTGTGGTCCCGGATGTAGTCGCGGTCGAGAACGCCCTGATCGGCGAGATAGGCGAGAAGCCCGGAGAACAGCACGGAATCCATGCCTGGCGCGATCTGGAGCAGGAGATCGGCTTCATCGGACGTCGGTGTCGCGCGCGGATCGATGACGACGATGCGTGCGCCGCGCTCACGCTTGTTCTTCAGCATGCGCTGAAACAGGATCGGATGACACCAGGCGGCATTCGATCCGGTCAGGATCAGGAGGTCGGCTTCATCCAGATCCTCGTAGCAACCGGGAACGGTGTCGGCGCCGAACGCGCGACGGTGGCCTGCGACCGACGATGCCATGCAGAGGCGCGAGTTGGTGTCGATGTTGGCCGAACCGATGAACCCCTTCATCAGCTTGTTGGCGACGTAATAGTCCTCGGTCAGAAGCTGTCCGGAGACGTAGAACGCGACCGAGTCTGGCCCGTGCCGCGCAATGGTTTCGCGAAAGCCCTTGGCTACGGCGTTGAGCGCGTCATCCCAGGGCGCCCTCGCCATGACGCCGGCCGGGCCACGCATCATCGGATGCAACAGGCGGCCGTCGAGCGACAGCGTTTCGCCGAGCGCGGAGCCCTTGGAGCAGAGACGGCCGAAATTCGCCGGATGCTCGGGATCGCCCTGCACCTGTGCGCCGCCGAAGCCGTCGGGGCGCGCAAGCACGCCGCATCCGACCCCGCAATAGGGGCATGTCGTCTTGACTGCCTTGGCCTGCAACGGGGCGTTCATCGGGCGCTCCTCAGTAGACGTCGGCTTGATAGCGGCCGACCTTCTTGAGGGCTGCGATGTAGGCTTTGGCATCCTCTGCCGAGACCTTGCCGTGCTCTGCGACCGCATTGGTCAGCGCCGTCTCGACATCCTTGGCCATGCGCTTGGCGTCGCCGCAGATATAGAAATGCGCGCCTTTCTCGAGCCATGCGAACAGCTCGGCGGCCTCTTCACGCATGCGATCCTGGACGTAGACCTTCTCGGCGGCGTCGCGTGACCAGGCAAGGGAGAGCTTGGTCAGCGTGCCGGCTTTCTGGAATACGCCGAGCTCGCCTTCGTAGAAGAAGTCGGTTGCGCTCTTCTGGTGGCCGAAGAACAGCCAGGCGGGGCCGGTGGCCTTCGTCACGTGGCGCTCCTGCAGGAACGAGCGGAACGGGGCGACGCCGGTGCCGGGACCGACCATGATGATCGGTGTCGCGCCGTCCTTGGGAAGTGCGAAGCCGTGCGCCTTCTGCACGTAGGCTTTCACGTGGGCGCCGGGCTCGACCCGATCCCCGAGATAGGTGGACGCGACGCCGAGGCGCTGGCGCTCACCGATCGCGTAGCGGACGGTATCGACCGTCAGCGAGACGCGTCCCGGGTTTGCCTTGATCGACGAGGAGATCGAGTAGAGGCGCGGCTGCAGCGGTTCGAGAACCTCGTAGAAGGCTTCGGGATCGGGATGCAGGTTCGGAAACTTTTCGAGAGCGGCGAGGACATCCAGGTTGGCGGCGTCACCATCCGGGTCCTGTCCCTTGGCGAGGGCTTGCGCCTTCTTCTTGCGGTCGCCGCCGGTCAAATACGTGATGAGCTGGAACAACGAATCCGGGGCAGGTGAAAGGGACGTGTCCTCGATCAGAGCCTCGCGCAGGGTTTTTTCGCCGATCGGAAAGTCTGCCGGTGCGTTGACCGCAGCAAGAATACGGTCGACGAGGGCGGGGTCGTTCGAGGGCAGGATGCCGAAGCTGTCGCCCGGCTCGTAGTCGAGGCCACACTCGGAAAGATCGATCTCGATGTGGTTTGTGATCTTTTCGGAGGCGGCGCCGTTGAGGCGCTGGCGCGAGACGAAGCGAGCCAGTACAGGGGCTTCGCGCGAGCGGCCGGGCACAACGTCCGAGGATTTCTCCGGCTTTGCGGACTTGGCCGCATCCTTGGCGGCTTTTTCGTCGGGGTCGAGCACGCCGCCGCCCATTTCCTCGACGAGGGTCTTGAGCATGCGGGCGGTGGCCTTGCCGCCGGGAACGCAGAGGTTGAGCCGCGGCTCGGCCTGCTCGGTGATGGCGTTGGCGTAGTCTTCGCAATTATAGCCGCACTGGCCGCAATCCTGCTGGGCCATCGCTGCCATCATGCGGCGGCGGAGGGGGCGGCCGTCTGCGAGCTTCATGCGCTCGTCGATTTCGATGGCCGGATCGTGCCAGGGAGCTGCGCCGTCGTCGCCGTCTCCATTCGGGAGGCTGGCGCCTGCGACGAGATCCGGGCTGATGGCGGCCGGGCCGGCGCCGTTGAGCGACAGGACGCCGGCAAAGAAGCCGTTCAACCAGGCTCGCTGGTCCGCTGAGAACGGGGCTGAGTCCGGTATCAGTGAAACGCCGGGCGCAGGGGATTGAATGGTCATGCGATCTGCTCCCCGGCGAGGCGCCTCAGCGTGTCGGTATCGGTGCGGTTGGCGAAGGCGAAGAAGGTCTCGGCGGCGTCGCTGCGATGGGCGAGATAGGCGGCGAGCAGGCGCTCGACGGCGGCCGGGCAATCCTCGCTCTTGATGTCGCGCCAAAGTTCGCGAGCGATCTTCGCGTCGCCGCCGGATCCGCCGCCAACCAGGATGTGGAATCCTTCGGCAGTGTCACCGTCGTCGTTGATGGGGACCTTGGCGCCGATCAGGCCGATGTCGCCGATGTAGTGCTGGGCGCACGAATGGTGGCAGCCGGTGAGGTGGATGTTGACCGGCGTGTCGAGCGTCAGCTTGGATTCGACGTGGGTCGCGATCTTTTCGGCGGTGCCCTTGGTATTCGCGGCCGCGAATTTGCAGCCGGGGCTGCCGGTGCAGGCGACGAGGCCGGCGCGGATGGCCGTCGCCTCGGACGCAAGGCCCATGGCTTCGATGCGCGCGCGGGCTTCGGCGACCTTGGCATCCGGGACGCCGGAAATGATCAGGTTCTGCCAGACGGTGAGCCGGATGTCGCCGTCGCCGACTTCACGGGCGAGTGTTGCGACGGCGCGCATCTGCTCGGCTGTCATCTTGCCCACCGGCAGAACGAGGCCGATCCAGTTGAGGCCGGCCTGCTTCTGGGCGTGCACGCCGATATGGGCGGTGCGATCGGGCGTGCGGCGCGGCTTCACGTGGTCGGTGGAAACGCGAGTGAGCTTGGCGCCGAGCTTTGCTTCGACGGCGGCGAGAAACTTCTCGAAGCCCCAGGCATCGAGCACATACTTGAGGCGCGCTTTGTTGCGGTTGGTGCGGTCACCGTGCTCGATGAAGACGCGAATGATGGCGTCGGCCACGCGGGTGGCCTCTTGCGGTGCGAGAATGACGCCGGTGTCGCGGGCGAGGTCCTTGTGGCCGGTGATGCCGCCAAGCACGAGGCGGAAGTAGACGCCGGCGGGGACGGAAGCGCCTTCCGTCACTTCCACGGCCTGGAAGCCGATGTCGTTGGTTTCCTCGAGGGCGGCGATGGTGCCGGCGCCGTCGTAGGCGACGTTGAATTTGCGCGGCAGACCGGTGAGCGAGCGATCGTTCAGCACATGGAAGTGCCAGTCGCGCGCGTAGGGGCGCGTATCGAGAAGCTCGTGCGGATCGATGCCGGCGGTCGGCGTGCCGGTGACATTGCGGATGTTGTCGGCGCCGGAGCCGCGCGAGCAGAGGCCGAGATCCTGAATGGCCTCGACAACCTTGACGGCGTTTGCGGCTTCGATCTCGCGGATCTGGAAGTTGGCGCGGGTGGTGACGTGGGTGTAGCCGCCGCCGAAACGCTCGGCGGTATCGGCAAGCCCGGCGAGCTGCCAGTGGGTCAGGATGCCGTTCGGAATCCGGAGCCGGCACATGTAGCTGTTCTGGGCGGGTGCGACGTAGAACAGGCCGTAGTAGCGCCAGCGGAAGTTATCCTGCGGCTTCGGATACTCGCCGCTCTCGGCCTGCGCCTTGAAGCGTGGGTAGGCATCGAACGGATGCTCCTCGCGCTTCCAGTTTTCCTGATCGACGAGCTTCTTGCCGGAAGCTTTGACGGCATCCTGGGCCTTGAAGTGATCGGCATCGGGGCCGGTCGGCACGCTCGCGGGCGTGTTGGCCGCGGGCTTGGCGCCTTGCGTCAAGCGTCCGGCCTGGACGCCCGACATGAAGCCTTCGAGATAGCGTTTCTGCTCGGCGGAAAATTCTGCGCTCATGGCTCGCTCTTTCTCCTCAAGCTGCGCATGCTTGCGGTTCGGCGAACGCGCGCCCGAACACGAGGTCTTCGCGCAAGGCGCCGATGGGTGCGCCCGAGCGGATCAGGTCGAGATACCAGAGGGCGTCGGCGGTATCGCCGACGAGCACGGCGCCGGTCAGACGATCCTCGTTGACGACGAGCTTGCGGTAGCTCTTGCGCCCCGGGTCGCGCAGCACGATCGGCTCGGTGCCTGGCGCGCCGAGGAAGTCCCCGGCCGAGAACACGTTGACGCCGGAGACCTTGAGGTTGGTCGAGAGCAGAGATCCCTCGTAGCTCGCAGGCTTTCCGGCGAGCGCGCGGGCGAGCGTGCGGGCCTGTTCGTAGGCGGGCTCGACCAGGCCGTAGCAGGTTCCGCGATGCTCGGCGCATTCGCCGAGTGCGTAGACATCGGGGTCGCTGGTTGCGAGATCGTCGCCGACGACGATGCCGCGGTTCACGCTGAGATCGGCGCCACGGGCAAGGCGTACGTTGGGCCGGATGCCGACTGCCATGACGATCAGGTCGGCTGGAATGTTGCGCCCGTCCTTGAGACGGAGCCCCGCGACCTTGCGGCGGCCCTGTACCGCCTCGCTTTCGGCATTGAGCACGACCTGAATGCCGCGCTCTTCGAGAGCGGCCTTGAGCAGGCCTGCCGCTTCGCAATCGAGCTGGCGCTCCATCAGGCGGTCCATCAGATGGACCACGCTGACCTCGGCACCAGCTTTCATGAGACCGTAAGCCGCTTCGAGGCCGAGCAGACCGCCGCCGATGACGACGGCACGGGCGCCCGTGCGGGCGCGTGACAGAATTGCTTCGACGTCGGATTTGTCGCGGAAGGTCACGACGCCCGGGAGATCGGCACCCGGCAAAGGAAGACGTACGGCTTCCGAGCCGATGGCGAGCACGAGCTTGCTGTAGTTCAGCTTGCTGCCGCCGCGCAGGCGCACGGCTTTCGCCTTGGTGTCGATCTCGACGGCGCGGCGCCCATAGACAAGCGTCACGCCGCGATCGCGCCACCACTCGGCTTTCTTCAGAGTGACGGCGTCTTCGTCGATCTCGCGCGCGAGCAGAGACGACAGCAGCACGCGGTTGTAAGCCAGTGACGGCTCCTCGCCGACGACCGCGATCGCATAACGGCCAGGCACGAGGGTGGTCAGCTCGTCGACGAGGCGCGTTGCCGCCATTCCGTTGCCGACAATAACGAGTGGTTCGCTCATCGTGTTCGATCTCGCACTGCGATTGATCGTTGTGGGAAGGCCGCTACGCCGCTTCGACGTAGCGGTGGCGCTCGTACAGGAACTTGAGAACGGCTTCGCGGGCGCGGATGTACTCGGCGTCGGCCACCAGCTCGAGCCGGTTGCGGGGGCGGGTGAGGGGAACATCCAGCACTTCGCCGACGCGAGCCGACGGGCCGTTGGTCATCATGACGATGCGATCCGACAGCAGCACCGCTTCATCCACGTCATGGGTGATCATGATGACGGTGTTGCCGAGGCGCGCGTGGATCTGCATCACGGTTTCCTGCAGGTGCGCGCGCGTCAGGGCATCGAGCGCGCCAAACGGCTCGTCCATCAGCAGGACCTTCGGCTCCATGGCCAGCGCGCGGGCGATGCCGACACGCTGCTTCATGCCGCCGGAGATCTCCGACGGGCGCTTGTCCTTGGCGTGCGTCATCTGGACGAGATCGAGGTTGTGGAGCGTCCAGGCGTCGCGCTCAGCGCGGCTCTTGGTTCTGCCGAACACCTTGTCCACGGCGATGCGGACGTTGTCGTAGACGGTGAGCCACGGCAGCAGCGAATGGTTCTGGAAGACGACCGCGCGCTCGGGGCCGGGCTCGTTCACCTCGCGGTTTTCGAGCAGGACGGCGCCGGTCGTGACCTGCGTCAGGCCGGCGACGAGATTGAGCATCGTAGATTTTCCGCAGCCCGAATGGCCGATGATCGAGACGAACTCGCGCTCGGCGATGTCGAGGCTAATGTCGCGGAGGACTTCGGTCTCGGAGCCGCCGCGCCGGAAGGTCTTGCAGACGGCTTCGAGACGTAGAAACGGCTTGCCCGAGGGGTGCGAGGTTTGGGGTGCGATGGGTTTGCTCATGGATATCTCCTCAGGCGCTGGCAGTGCCGCGGGTGGCGATACGGCCCACGAGCGCGACCAGACGGTCGAGCACGAAGCCGACAACACCGATGTAGATGAGGGCGACGACGATGTCGGAGAGACGCGAGGAGTTCCAAGCATCCCAGATGAAGAAGCCGATGCCGACGCCGCCGGTCAGCATCTCTGCGGCGACGATGGCGAGCCAAGAGAGGCCGATGCCGATGCGCAGGCCCGTGAAGATGTAGGGGGCCGCCGATGGGATCATGATGCGCCAGAAGTATTCGATCGGGTTCAGCCGCAGCACTTCGGCGACGTTGCGGTAATCCTGCGGGATGTTGCGGATGCCGACGGCAGTGTTGATGATCACCGGCCAAACGGCGGTGATGAAGATCACGAAGACCGCAGACGGGCCGCTGTCGCGGAAGGCGGCGAGCGAGATCGGAAGCCAGGCAAGCGGCGGCACGGTGCGCAGCACCTGGAAGATCGGATCCAGTCCGCGCATGGCCCACACGCTCTGGCCGACGAAGGCGCCGAGTACGATGCCGGCAATGGCGGCGAGGCCGAAGCCGTAGGCGACACGCTCGAGGCTGGTCAGCACGCGCCAGCCGAGCCCGATGTCCTGCGGGCCGTTGACGAAGAACGGCTGGGTGATCAGGTCACTCGAATCCGCCCAGATTTTGAGCGGCGACGGCAGCGTCGCGTCGGGACCACTGGTGGCGAGCTGCCAGACAAGCAGCATGAGAGCCAGCACGACGAGGGGCGGCACGACGGCGGCCGCAACATCGTAGGCGATGGCCACGGCGCGCGACGGCCGGTAGCGTTGCGGAGCCGGTAGCGGCACGACGGTCTGCTTCGCGGTGGCTGGTGCCGGCGCAGGCTGAGCCGCAGCCGCCGGCGGACGGCTGGCTGCGGTTTCGACCAGGACAGGCCTTGGGGGCGCTGCGTTGATGGAAAGCGGGGCATTCATTTGCGATCGAGGCTCCGTTTGAAACTCTGGCGCTCAGGCTGATGGATCAGGCGGTAATGCGCGTGATGGC
Source organism: Hyphomicrobium sp. LHD-15 (assembly GCF_031157355.1). GTDB lineage: Bacteria > Pseudomonadota > Alphaproteobacteria > Rhizobiales > Hyphomicrobiaceae > Hyphomicrobium_C. Next base: position 65,736 of record NZ_JAVIFT010000003.1, on the reverse strand, counting down.
GAGCGACGCGAGATAGGCGGTCGGATTGTCGGGATCGAAGACCTTGCCGTCGAAGAAGGTCTCTTTGCCGCGCGAGGTGCTGTCTGGCGCCTTGATGCCAAGCGCCTTGGCGGCCTCGCGCCAGATGTCCTCGCGGTTCACCTTGTCGACGAAGGCCTTCACGTCAGTCTTCGGGTCGAACTTGCCCCAACGGATGTCCTCGGTGACGAACCAGGCGTCGTGGCTCTTGAACGGATAGGAGACAGTGCCGTCCTCCCAGAACTTCATCAGCAAGTTGGTGCCGGTCTCCTTGCGGCCGCGGCCGTAGTTGATGTCGCCCTTGAGGCGTCCGATGATGTCGGCGGGCGGGACGTTGAACCACTGGCGCTTGCCGAGGATGGTGGCGAGCTCCTCCTTGTTGGCCATGGCCTCGCACCACTGCTGCGCCTCCATGACTGCCATGAGCAGCGCACGCGTGGCGGCCGGGTTCTTCTCGACCCAAGCGGAGCGCATGCTGAGCGCCTTTTCGGGATGGCGGGCCCAGACTTCGCCGGTGGTGCAGGCGGTGAAGCCGATGCCCTGATTGACGAGCTGTTCGTTCCAGGGCTCGCCGACGCAGAAGGCGTCCATGTTGCCGACCTTCATGTTCGCGACCATCTGGGGCGGCGGAACGACGATGGTGGAGACATCCTTGTCGGGGTCGATGCCGCCGGCGGCGAGCCAGTAGCGGATCCAGAGATCGTGGGTGCCGCCGGGGAAGGTCATGGCGACCTTCACGTCCTTGCCTTCGGCCCTCTTCTTGGCGAACGCTTCCTTGAGCGCGGAGGCATCGACGCCGACCTTGAGGCCTTCGTATTCCTTGGCAACGGAGATGCCCTGACAATCGTAGTTCAGGCGCGCCAGGATGCTCATCGGCACCGGCACGTTGTTCTGCGTGACCTTGCCGGCCGAGATCAGGTACGGCATGGGCGTCAGGATGTGGGCGCCGTCGATGCCGTTCGCTTGCGAGCCGAGCACGAGGTTGTCGCGCGTTGCGCCCCACGAGGCCTGCTTCAGGACCTCGACGTCCGGCAAGCCGTACTTGGCGAACAGGCCCTTCTCCTTGGCGACAATCAGCGGCGCGGCATCGGTCAACGCAATGTAGCCGAGCACCGCTTTGGTGGTCTCGGGGCCGGCAGCCCACGCAACCGACGCGCCACCGGGTACCAGCGTCTTTGCGGCTGCGATCACGGCCGCGGTGGCGGTGCCCTTCAGCATCGCGCGGCGCGACAGACCGGCCTTGAGTGCATCAGCTCCGCGTTTCGAACCAGTCATTCCGAATTCTCCCGTCTCGGTGCTTCCGAACCCGAAGGCCCGCGCCAAAAACAAAAAACGCCGCGTCGAAGAGCCGTGACCGAAGACCGGTCGCGTTCCGTCGAGGCAGCGTTGCCATGTGGGCGGCTCGCCGTTGAGCCGCTATGTCGAATTCCGAGCAGTTCGAGCTGCCGGTCTCGATGTGCTAATCATCAAGGATCGTGCCAAACTCGAATTGTTGAGAAAATCACGCGATATCAGCGTGTTGCGAGTTGTGGTCGATCGTGTCGCAGGGAGGTTTTTTGCGCAGCGTTTGTGCAATGCAAACTGAATCTGCCGAGTCGTTCAGCAGGCAAGACGCGTGCGGCGATCAGCGATTGAGCGTCGCGAAGGCTTCGATCTCGGCGCCGGCATGGCGGATCGGAAGGCGATCGAGATAGGTGAGCGCGGTTGCGGGATCGAAGCGTTCGCCGCCGAAAAAGTGCGGGTGGCTCGATCCGTTGTCGCTGCCTTCCGGCTTGTAGTCGGACGCCGGTGCGGCGTCCTTTTCTCCGGCCATCGCCTCGCGGTAGAGATCGGTTCTATAGACGCGCTCAGCGACGGCTTCGAGATTGAACGGCTCGCGGACCTGGCCCCAGCGGATCATCTGGGTCATCAGCCAGATCGCGTGCGAGCGCCACGGGAAGTTTGCGAAGCCGCGGTGAAACACCACGAGATCCGGATCGACGATATCGGCCTGGTGTCCGCCGCACTTCAAGGCACCCGTCAGCGGCCGCGCCAGGATCTCTTCGGCGACGCCGATGTATTCGGGACGGGCCAGAATGCGGGCCGCATCCTTGCGGTTTGCGGGCTCGTCGAGCCAGCGGCCGGCGGCGACGATGGCGCGGACGAGATCGCGAACAAGCTCGGGCTCGCGCTCGGCAAAGACCTCGCGAACGCCGAGCACTTTTTCCGGGCTCATGGCCCAAAGCTGGCTCTTGGTCGCAACGATTACGCCGTCGGCTTCGGCAACGGCCACGCTGTTCCAGGGCTGGCCGACGCAGAACCCGTCGACGCGGCCGGCCTTCAGATTCTCTGCAATCAGCGGGGGAGGCACGACGACGATGTTCACGTCATTGTCGGGATCGATGCCGGCGGCCGCGAGCCAGTAGCGCAGGTCATAGTTGTGGCACGAGAACGGGTAGACCATGCCGAAGGTCAACGGCTCGCGGCCGGCGGCCTGACGCGTGCGTACAACCTTCGCCAGCGCCTCCGCGGCCTGCATTCCCCCGGCCAGCGTCGCCGGCTCGTCGGCTGCGCGCATGTCCTCGTAAAGGCGGGTGGAAACCGTGATGGCGTTGCCGTTGAGGCTCAGGGCCATCGGCGCGATGATCGGCACCGTGGCACGCCCGAGCCCGAGATGGGCCGCAATCGGCATCGGCGCCAGCATGTGCGCGCAATCGAGCGCGCCGACGTCGACCTTGTCGCGGATGTTGGCCCACGAGGCTTCGCGATGGAGCGCGAGGGAGAAGCCGTGCTGGCGGTCGAAGCCGAGCTCGGAAGCGATGACGAGGGGCGCGCAATCCGAAAGCGGAATGAATCCGGCGTGTATTTCGCGTTTGCGGGCGGTTCCGATGGTTGCTTTTTCCGTCATGCGCTAGCCCTGGTCCTTCAGCAGATCGACGGCGCTGACGAGGGCCTGTGCGACATCTGCAATGCGTTTTCCCTGCGACATGGCGGTTTTGCGCAGAAGGTCGTAGGCCTTGTCCTCATCGACGCCGCGGCTCTTCATCAGGATGCCCTTGGCCTTCTCGATGATCTTGCGGTCCTTCAACGCGCTCTTGACCTCGTCGAGCTCGGCGCGGAGGCGGTTGAAGGCGTGGAAGCGCGAGACCGTCATATCGAGGATCGGCTTCACGCGCTCCTTCTTGAGGCCGTCGACGATATAGGCCGAAACGCCGGCGTCGATCGCGGCCTCGATCTCGCTCTTCTCGCTGCGGTCTACGAACATGGCGATGGGGCGGCGTACCGTGCGTGAGACCTGGAACATCTGCTCCAACACGTCGCGGCTCGGGTTCTCGAGGTCGATCAGGACGACGTCGGGGTCGAGATTGTAGATGTGATCGACGAGGCGGGTGGTGTTGGCGAGCATGGTCACCGCCGTGAACCCAGCCTCCTTCAGTCCCGCCTCAATGATGGCGCGCCGGATCGGGTTCTCGTCGATGACGAGGATCTTGAGGGTGGAGTCAGGATCGGATGGCTGCAAGGATGCGACTCTTGGCGTGGCGGCTCGCCTAAAGCATAATACACTTTGTCTCGGACTTGCGCTGGGGCATCCGCGCACAGAGCGTGCATTTGGCGGATGGGGTCTGCTTTCTTAAGGGTGAACCGATCGATACTCATGCTGGCTCAAGAGGCTAGGATGCGGGCAGTGTTGGGCGTTAAGCGCTGGGTGCGTGGCTTCGCGACGTCCCGGCCTGCCGGCTCAGGGTTTTAGATCCAACGTTCATACTGGCAAGGCGGAGACCCGCCATCTCCGCTTTCGGAACTGTGGGCGCCGCGTCCTTCGGAGCTGATGACATGCGGCGGCTCGTGGATGAGCCGCCGTGAAGTTTGCGCAAGGTGTCGTCCAGCGCAGACGACGCCACGCCGTTTGCCGGAAGGCGCGTGTGCGGTGCGCATTCACCAGGCGTCGCGATCTCGCTCGCCGCCACATGTTCCGCGCATATGCGTGGACTTTCGTAGCCTTGACCCTGAACGCGGGAATCCCCATGCTCCTCTGGTCAACGCAATCTTGCGGAAGAGACCGGGGCGAGCCCCGGCGCCGAAGGAGCAACCGCCCCGGAAACTCTCAGGCACCAAGGACCGCAAGACCACAAGACACTCTGGAAAGCGGCCGGCTTTGTTCCGGCCCACCGACGAGGAAACGGTGTTTCCCTGACTCCGGTTTTTAACCGGACAGGCACCTAATCTTTCAGGTTCCGCGACAGAGGGGGCTCCAATCGGCGCACGAAATGGCGCCTGAATTGAGCCTTGTGGAGCTTTGCATGAGCGGGGACGACGCCAAGACACCAACCGAGCCGTTGAGGCATACGCCGCTGCACAGCCTGCATGTGGAGCTTGGCGCGCGTATGGTGCCGTTCGCCGGCTACAACATGCCCGTGCAGTTCGCGGCCGGTGTGCTCAAGGAGCATTTGCATACGCGTGCGGCTGCCGGTCTGTTCGACGTCTCCCATATGGGGCAGATCGTGCTTCGGCCTAAGTCGGGCTCGGTGGCCGATGCGGCGCGGGCGCTCGAACGTCTGGTTCCGGTGGATATTCTCGGACTGGCGCCGGGTCGGCAGCGCTACGCCGTGTTCACGAACGAAGCCGGCTGTCTTCTCGACGACCTGATGGTCTCGAACCGTGGCGATCATCTGCTTCTCGTCGTCAACGCGGCCTGCAAGGCGGCGGATGCGGCACGTCTCGCTGAGCAGCTTGCGGGCGATTGCGAGATCGAGGTGCTCGATCGGGCGTTAATTGCGCTGCAAGGGCCCAATGCGCAATCGGCACTCGCTGAGCTTGCTCCTGGTTCGGCCGCGATGCGGTTCATGGATGTCCAGGAGATGTCGATCATGGGCGCGGCCTGCGTTGTGGCGCGCTCGGGCTATACCGGCGAGGACGGCTTCGAGATCTCGACGCCAGCGGACATGGCCCGCGAGATCGCCGAAGGTTTGCTCGAGAATTCGGATGTTCAGCCGATCGGGCTCGGGGCCCGCGATTCCCTGAGGCTCGAAGCGGGCCTGCCGCTTTATGGCGCCGACATCGACACGGCCACCACGCCGATCGAAGCCGGGCTTGCGTGGGCGATCCAGAAGGCACGACGCCATGGCGGCGAAAGGGCCGGCGGATTTCCGGGCGCAGCCGTCATACTCGATCAACTCGACAAAGGCGCTTCGCGCCGCCGCGTCGGCTTGCGGCCCGAGGGATGTGCCCCGGTGCGTGGGGGCGCGTTGCTGTTTTCCGATCTCGAAGCGCCCGATCCCGTTGGCGCCGTCACGTCCGGCGGGTTCGGCCCGAGTATCGAGGCGCCAATCGCGATGGGCTACTTGCCGTCGTCGTTGTCGGCCCCGGGTACGCGCCTCTTTGCCGAAGTGCGCGGCAAGCGATTGGCAGTCGACGTGGCTACGCTTCCGTTCGTTACGCATCGCTATCACCGCGGCTGAGCCGCGCAACCGAGGAGGTCGTTTTGCCGAAATTCACAGAAGATCATGAGTGGCTTGAACTCGACGGCGACGTCGTGACGGTCGGAATTACCGAGCATGCCACCGTACAGCTCGGAGACCTTGTCTTCGTGCAGCTTCCCGACATTGGCGCCAAGCTCGCCAAGGGCGATGGCGCGGCCGTCGTCGAATCCGTGAAAGCCGCGTCCGACGTTTTTGCGCCGCTCACGGGTGAGGTCGTCGCGGTCAACGAGGCGATCGTGGCGGACCCTGCGATCGTCAACACCGATCCGCTGAAGGCGGGGTGGTTCTTCAAATTGAAGCTCGCCGATGTCGGCGCGTTCCGGGACCTCATGGACGAGGCCGCCTACAAGACCTTCATCGGCGCATAGGAGATTTCATGACCCTGCCGGGCAGCTACGAGCCTTACGACTTCGCCAACCGCCGTCACATCGGGCCTTCGCCTGAGGAGATGACGGAGATGCTTAGGGTCTTGGGTGTGCAAAGTCTCGACGCACTGATCGCCGAAACCGTGCCTCAGGCTATCCGACAAGCCGAGCCGCTGGATTTCGGCAAGCCGCTGTCGGAAAGAGGCGGGCTCGATCATCTGCGCGAGACGGCCAACAAGAACCGCGTGCTGACCTCGCTCATCGGCCAAGGCTATCACGGCACCATCCTGCCGCCCGTCATCCAACGCAACATCCTGGAGAGCCCGGCGTGGTACACGGCCTATACGCCGTACCAGCCGGAGATCAGCCAGGGGCGGCTGGAAGCGCTGCTCAACTTCCAGACGCTGGTGTCTGACTTGACGGGGCTCGATGTCGCGAATGCTTCGCTGCTCGACGAAGCGACGGCGGCGGCCGAGGCGATGGCGCTTGCGCATCGTGTGACGAAATCGAAGGCGACGGCATTCTTCGTCGACGCGGAGTGCCTGCCGCAAACGATTGCGGTCGTTAAAACGCGCGGCGAGCCGCTGGGCTGGGATGTCATCGTCGGCGATCCGTTCAAGGATCTCGATCCTGAGCGCGTGTTCGGCGCGCTGTTCCAGTATCCCGGCGTCAGCGGCGCGTTTCACGATTTCTCGGAGGTGATCAGGCGCCTACACGCGGCCAAAGCGCTCGCTATCGTTGCTGCCGATCCGCTGGCGCTCACGCTGCTCAAGCCGCCCGGCGAAATGGGCGCCGATATCGCGGTGGGGTCGATGCAGCGGTTCGGCATGCCGATGGGGTATGGCGGACCTCATGCGGCCTACATCGCTGTCAAGGACATCTACAAGCGCTCGCTGCCGGGGCGGATTGTTGGCGTCTCGATCGATGCGCGCAAGAACCGGGCTTATCGGCTCTCGCTGCAGACGCGCGAACAACACATCCGGCGCGAAAGCTCGACATCGAACATCTGTACGGCGCAGGTTCTGCCCGCCGTCATTGCCTCGATGTATGCGGTGTTCCATGGACCAAAGGGCCTCAAGGCGATCGCCGAGCGCGTGCATCGCAAGGCAGCGCGGCTGGCGGAGGGGCTCGCTTCGCTGGGCTTCGACATTCGCCCGCAGGCGTTCTTCGATACGATCACCGTTGGCGTCGGGCCCTATCAAGGGCTTATCATGAAGAACGCCGTGGACTACGGCGTCAACTTGCGCAAGGTCGGCACGGATCGGATCGGCATCACCGTCGACGAGCGGACACGGCCGGCGACGCTCGAAGCGGTGTGGCGTGCGTTCGGGGGCTATGATCTCGTCTATCGCGACGCCTATCCGGAGTACCGCCTGCCGAAGGCGCTGATCCGTCATTCGGCTTATCTCACCCATCCCGTGTTCCATATGAACCGGGCCGAAAGCGAGATGACGCGCTATATGCGCCGGCTTGCGGATCGCGACCTCGCGCTCGATCGCGCCATGATCCCGCTGGGATCGTGCACGATGAAGCTCAATGCGACGGCGGAGATGCTGGCGATCACGTGGCCGGAGTTCGCCGAGATCCATCCGTTCGTGCCGGCCGATCAGGCGCGCGGTTACGCCGAGCTGATCGCGGATCTTTGCGACAAGCTGTGCCGCATCACCGGCTACGACGCATTTTCGATGCAACCCAACTCGGGCGCGCAGGGAGAATATGCGGGGCTGCTCACCATTCGCGCCTACCACAAGAGCCGCGGCGAGGGCCATCGCAACGTCTGCCTCATCCCGGCTTCGGCGCATGGCACCAATCCGGCTTCGGCTTCGATGTGCGGCATGAAGGTGCTCGTTGTCGCAACGGATGCGAACGGAAACATCGATCTCGACGATTTCCGCTCGAAGGCCGAAGCCAATGCCGGCGCGCTTGCGGCCGCGATGATCACCTATCCCTCGACCCACGGCGTTTTCGAAGAGACCGTGACGGATATCTGCGCGATCACGCACGCCAACGGCGGGCAGGTCTATCTCGACGGCGCCAATCTCAATGCGCTGGTCGGGCTTGCGCGGCCGGGCGACGTGGGCGCCGACGTGGGGCACATCAATCTGCACAAGACGTTCTGTATCCCGCATGGCGGCGGCGGTCCCGGTATGGGGCCGATCGGCGTCAAGCAGCATCTCGCGCCGTTCCTGCCCGGCCATCCCGAGACCGGCGGCAACGCGATGACGGTTTCGGCGGCGCCCTACGGGTCGGCGTCGATCCTTCCGATCTCGTGGAGCTATTGCCTGATGATGGGTGGTGCCGGTCTCACGCAGGCCACGCGTGTCGCCATTCTCAACGCGAACTACATCGCCACGCGGCTCGAGAGCACCTATGGCGTGCTCTACAAGGGCAGGGGCGGACGCGTCGCGCACGAATGCATCGTCGATACGCGGCCTTTGCTGGAGCGCGCGGGTGTGACTGTCGATGATGTCGCAAAACGGCTCATCGATTGCGGCTTTCATCCGCCGACGATGAGCTGGCCGGTTGCCGGTACGCTGATGATCGAGCCGACGGAATCCGAAACCAAGGCGGAACTCGACCGGTTCTGCGACGCGATGCTCGCGATCTACGACGAGGCGCAGGCTATCGCCGAGGGTCGTGCCGACAAGCAGAACAATGCGCTCAAGGGTGCGCCGCATACCGTCGAAGACCTGATCGGCGATTGGAACCGGCCCTATTCGCGCGAGGCGGCATGCTTCCCGGCTGGGGCGTTCCGCGTCGACAAGTATTGGCCGCCGGTCAATCGCGTCGACAACGTCTATGGAGACCGGAACCTCGTTTGTTCCTGTCCGCCAATGGAGAGCTACGTCAAAGCCGCGGAATGACCGCGCGTTGAGCGCGTGGTGGCGGACATCAGACCGCAGATTGTTGGAAGCTGCAGCCGGAGCGGTCGTGAGGTTTTGGCTGCCCGCTTCGCGTACGATTTGACGCACCCAAAGATTCACGACTTTTTTTGTAGAAATTTCCCACGCCGTTCCGTCGAGACATTATGGGCTGTGCCGCAACCGGGGGGAGCGGCGCGCCCAGCTCGATTGATGCTGGCGTGGGGAGTTCAGGAATGCGTAGTTCGAGACGAGGCGGCGAGGGGCGTGCCGCCTGGGTCCATGCACTTGCGGCGGCCGTGGCGCTGTCGTCATCTTTGGCGCCGAGCCATGGCGCTTTGGCGCAAACATCGCAAGCCCCGGCGGGCAAGCAACGCAGCTTCTCGGTTCCTGCAGGGTCAGTTTCGGCCGCGCTCGTTGCTTTCGGAAAGCAGGCGGGTGTTCAAGTCAGCTACGTGCCGTCGGTGGCGGCCGGCCTCACGACGTCAGGTGTCAACGGCACGCTATCGCCGGATGCGGCGCTGTCGCAAATTCTTGCCGGCACGGGGCTTTCGTTCAAGATGACTGGCGCCAAGACGGTGGTGATCGAGGGCTCGGCCGGCGGCAGCAGCGAGGCTGCGACGCTGCCGGGTGCGATTGCGCTCGATACCATCGATGTGGGTGGCAGCGCGACCGGCGCCGGTTACCAGGGAACGCCGGATTGGGTCTACGAGACACCGGCTTCTGTGAGCGTCGTCACGCGCGAAGCGATCCAGGCGCGGCCGACGCGCGATACGCGCGATCTCTTGGCCAATGCGGCGGGCGTCTATGCGGGTGAGGGTAACGGCAGCTTCCCGACAGTTTCGCCCAACATTCGCGGCCTTCAGGATTCGGGACGCGTCGTCGTCTCGCTCAACGGTGCGCGCCTGAACGCGCAGCGTGGCATGAGCTTCGGCGCCGGCTCTGGCAGCTACCAGTCGAACTCAGGGCAGGCGTTTGTCGACAGCGCGTTCATCCGCGAGGTGGATATCAGTAAAGCGACGGGGGCAAAGGCGGGCGATGCCGCTTCGCTCGGCGGCAGTGTTGCGTTCCGTACGATTGGCGCCGACGACTTGATCGCGCCCGGCGCGACGACGGGCGTCGAGATCAACATGCTGCGCGGCACCAACGAATACGACTTCCAGGGCTCGGCGCTGGCGGCGGTGCGGATCAGCGAGAGCTTGGCGCTGACCGGTGGCTTCAGCAAGCTCAAGGTCGGAGAGTATGAGCCCGGCAAGGAGGGTGATGCCTACGCGTTCAACAACTCGCTCGGCCGTGATACCTGGTCATCTCTGCTACAGCTTGAGTTCGACAATCGTGAGGACTTCAAGGCGTCGATCATGTGGATGCGTCAGGATCTGGGGTTCTCGTACGCCAACTATAATGATGTGGGCAACCACCAGGATGTCCTCACCGATACGGTGACAGCGATGTTCGACTGGGATCCGTCGTCCGAGCTGATCAAGGCCAAGGCGACCCTTTGGCTCAACGACACGCGGACCGATGAGTTGCGCGATTCGCGCCGAAGCGGAGGGGCTACGAGCCAGCCGCCGGACACCTTTCTCGATCTCGACCACAGGAGCTTCGGTGGCACGCTGGAGAATACGAGCCGCATCGAGACGGCACTCGGCGGGCTCACGCTCAACTACGGTGCCGAGGCGTTCCGCGACAAGGCGAATTCGTCGGCGACCAGCGAGACCATTGCGGAAAATCCGCTGTGGGAGACGAGCTACACGGCCTTCAATCCGCCCGGACAGCGCGACGTGGCGTCCGGCTTCTTCAACGGTGAGCTGAAGCCTGCGAGCTGGATCACGCTTTCGGGCGGTGTCCGCTACGACTGGTCGAGGCTCAAAGGCACACCAAGCTATTACGACACGCGTACCACCTCAACGAGCACACCCGACATACTTGCCCAGGCGGTTACCACCTGGGGAGCCTGGGCGCAGGTCAACAACGTCGATCTTTACAATTTACGCAGAGCTATTTGTGATACCGGAATCAACCCTAGAAGTGGGAGAGCCGTCACAGCTTCACAGCGAGCCAGCACTTGCGCTACCTTCAGTGCGGTAGGCGAGGCTGTCGGCCTTATCTGGTACAATGCGGGCTCCGTTAAAGTGGCCGGCACGACGACCAATGTTACCACCTATCCGGAATATGAACTCGATATCGACCGTACAGACGGTGCGTGGCTTCCGTCAGCGATCATCGAGTTGAAGCCGGTCGACTGGTTCCGTCCCTACGCGAGCTACAGCCAGAGCTTCCGGCCGCCGACCATTCTTGAATCTTTCCTTATGGGTGGGACACCGGGAGATGCGGTGGGTACTGCGTTCGCACCGAACGTCAGCTTGCGTCCGGAAACTGGCGAGACCTTCGAGATCGGTGCCAACATCAGCCGCAACGGAGTAATCCGTGACGATGATACCCTGCGCGTGAAAGCGGCGGCTTTCCACCGCGAGATCGACGACTACATCGTCATGGGCACAATCTACACGGACGATGTCTCGACCCGCACCTATTCGAGCTTCGTCAATATGGACGGCCCGACGACGATGCGCGGCATCGAGCTCGAAGGCAACTACGATATGCGTGTCGCCTACGTGGGCGCAGCGGCGACTTGGCTCGATACCGAGTGGGCGAAGAAGACGGAGCTGTTTTCCAATGGCACGACTACCACCAATGGCGATGTGTTCGCGGTGGCGGGCAACGTGCCGCCCGAGTTCAAGCTGACGGTCGATGCGGGCCTGCGCTTTTTTGACGAGCGGCTGACGCTCGGTGGACGTTACACTTATACCACGCCGACGCAGACGCGGCAGGTGGTGACCATCGGCAGCGATTTGGTCGTGGTGGATTCGACCGATCCCTATTCGGTCTGGGATCTCTACGGCTCGTACCGATTTGACGAGCACACGACCCTGCGGGTCTCGGTCGATAACATCACTGACCAGCGCTACGTGCCGGCCGGAGGCTTGTTCCTGGCTCCCGGTCGCACCGCGACCGCGAGTTTCCAGCTCAAGTTCTGATGAGCCGAAGCGGGGCGCCTTATCGGCACCCCGCTTTTTTGCGTTGCGGTGACTTAGCCTCCCGTGCGTCGTTTGGGCGGCATCAGATCGGTGATGGTGCCCTCGAACATTTCCGCAGCCTGGGCGAACGTTTCCGACAGCGTCGGGTGAGGGTGGATGGTCGCGCTGATGTCGGCTGCATCGGCGCCCATCTCGATGGCGAGTGCGGCTTCCGCGATGAGGTCTCCGGCATTGGGCCCGACAATGCCGCAGCCCAGGATGCGATGCGTTTCGGGATCGAACAGCACTTTGGTCAGGCCCTCGTCGCGTCCGAGCGACAGCGCGCGGCCCGAGGCGGCCCATGGAAAGCTGCCCTTGCCGTAGGCGATGTTTTTCTCCTTCGCGTCGCTCTCGGTTAGCCCAACCCAAGCAACCTCGGGATCGGTATAGGCAACCGATGGGATCACGCGCGCATCGAATGAGGATGTGAGGCCTGCAGCGGCCTCGGCTGCGACCTTGCCCTCGTGCACGGCCTTGTGGGCGAGCATCGGCTGGCCGACGACATCGCCGATGGCGAAGATGTGCGGGACGTTGGTGCACATCCGCCGGTCGACCGCAATGTAGCCGCGCGCGTCGACGCTGACGCCGGATGCCTCCAGGCCCAATTGCTTTCCGTTGGGGACGCGGCCGACGGCGACGAGGATTTTGTCGAAGGTTTCGGTTCGTTTTTGCTCGGCGCTCTCAAGGGTGACGGTCAGGCCCGCGGTCGTCGCTTCGACCTTTGTCACCTTGGTGGTGAGGTGGATGGCCTCGTAGCGTGCCTTGATGTGCTTCATCAGCGGGGCGACGATGTCGCGGTCGGCTCCGGGAATGATTTGGTCCATCAGCTCGACCACGCTCACGCGGCTGCCGAGGGCGTGGTAGACCGTCGCCATCTCGAGGCCGATGATGCCACCGCCGATAACGAGCAGCCGCTTCGGAATGTCCGCAAGGTCGAGTGCTCCGGTGGAGTCGAGAACGCGCGGGTCCGCATTCGGGACGAAGGGCAGCTTTACCGGCTCGGAACCTGCCGCGACGATGGCCTTCTCGAACGAGATCCGGCTCGTCTTGCCGTCGTGTGTCACGTCGATCTCGCGAGGAGACACGAAGCGTCCGGTGCCGGTGACCACTGTCACCTTGCGCTGCTTCGCGAGGGCGGAGAGCCCCGAGGTCAACCTGCCGACGATGCCGTTTTTCCAGCCGCGCAGCTTGTCGAGATCGGGTGCGTGCGCAGTGAAGCTGAGGCCGGCGGCGGTCATCTCATGGGTTTCCTCAATGACCTTGGCGGCATGCAGCAAGGCCTTTGAGGGAATACAGCCGACGTTGAGGCACACGCCGCCGAGAACGGGGGCGCGCTCGACGAGCACGACCTTGCGGCCAAGATCGGCGGCACGGAACGCGGCTGTATAGCCGCCGGGTCCTGCGCCGAGAACGAGGATTTCGGTTTCGATATCGGGTGCTTTTGTCATTGGATCTTAGAGTACCAGCTGGCGAACGTCGCAGAGGATTTCGGCGAGGCGGCGGGTGAAGCGGGCGGCGAGGGCGCCGTCGATGACGCGATGATCGTAGGAGAGGCAGAGCGGCAACATCAGGCGCGGAACGAACGTGTCGCCGGTCCACACCGGGCGCGTGGTTGCGCGCACGACGCCGAGGATCGCGACTTCTGGCGCATTGACGATGGGCGTAAAGTTGGTGCCGCCGATGCCGCCGAGGCTCGAGATGGAGAAGGTGCCGCCCTGGATATCGGCAGGCGCGATCTTGCCGTCGCGCATGCGCTGCGACACGGTCGATAGCTCCTGGCTGAGTTCAAGGATGCGTTTGCGATCGACCTCCTTGATGACCGGCACCACGAGGCCGTCCGGCGTGTCGACGGCAACGCCGATGTTGTAATAGTTCTTGAGGATCAGCGCGTCGCCTTCGGGCGTCAGCGAGGCGTTGAACTCCGGATGCTGTCTCAGCGCGCCGACGCATGCCATCAGCAGGAACGACAGCAGCGTGACCCGGTAACCCTTGAGCTTCGCCTCGTTGTCGAGCTCTTTGCGATAGGCTTCGAGATCGGTGATGTCGGCCTCATCAGTGTGGGTCACGTGCGGAACGTTAAGCCATGCGCGATGGAGGTGCGGCCCGGAGAGCCGCTTCAGACGAGACAGGGGCTGCATGGTCGTGGGTCCGAACTTCGAAAAGTCCTGCTGCGGGATGGCGGGGATGCCGGCGCCCGATCCCGCACCCGGAGCAGATCCGCCGCCGAGTGCGTCTTTCACGTCCTCCTTGGTGATGCGCCCCTTCGCACCGCTGCCTTTAATCTTGGCGATATCGATATCGAGTTCGCGCGCCAAACGGCGGATGGAGGGGCTGGCGAGAACACCGCCGAAGTCGATGGCAACGGGGAGCGTACTGGCGTCTGCGTGCGGCGATGGGGCGGAAGGGCCGACCTCGTGTGCGTGTTGCGGCGTCGGAGAAGGCTCTTTGCGCTGCTCTTGCGCGCTGCTCGCTCCCGGCGCGCTCGTGGCGCCGCCTTCCGGCACGAGCTTGAGGATCAGGCTGCCTTCACTCACCTTGTCGCCGACCTTGATGATGATCTCGGCGACCTTGCCCGCAGATGGCGCAGGCACCTCCATTGTTGCCTTGTCGGATTCGAGCGCGATCAACGGATCCTCCGCCTTCACGCTGTCGCCCGGTTTCACCAAAACCTCGATCACGGGCACATTGGCGAAATCGCCGATGGCCGGAACCTTCACGTCGATCATGGACATTGAGCTTTTATCCTTACGGCCGCAGTTGCTGCGGCGGCTGCTTTGCGGCGCGGGAGCGGCCTAGATTTTTACGGGGTCGGCTTTGGTGGGATCGATGCCGTACTTGGCAAGCGCCTCGGCGACCCGTGTCGAGGGGATCTTGTTCTCGTCGGCCAGCGCCTTGAGGGCGGAGACGGCAACGAAGTGCCGGTCGACCTCGAAGTGGAAGCGCAGCTTGCGCCGATAGTCGGAGCGGCCGAAGCCGTCGGTACCGAGCACGCGGTAGGTGCCCGGTACGAAGGCGCGGATCTGTTCCGCGAACGCCTTCATGTAGTCGGTCGCGGCGATCACAGGCCCAGATCCGTGCTCGCTGAGAAGCTGGGTTACGTAGGGCACGCGCGGCTGCTCCAGCGGATTGAGAAGGTTCCAGCGCTCCACGGCCTGTGCGTCGCGCGCAATCTCGGTGAAGCTGGTCACGCTCCAGATGTCGGCGGAGATGCCGAAGTCCTTTTCCAGAAGCTCGGCGCCCGCGATGACCTCGCGCAGGATTGCGCCAGATCCCATGAGCTGCACGGTGTGGCCACTCTTCTTCTTAGTGTCGGTCGCTCGCGCCTTGAGGCGGTACATGCCCTTGATGATGCCGTCCTCCACGCCTTCCGGCATGGCGGGGTGCTCATAGTTCTCGTTGAGCGCAGTGATGTAGTAGAAGACATCCTCCTGCCGCTCCATCATGTGGGTGAGGCCGTTCTGGATGATCACGGCCAGCTCGTAGGCGTAGGTCGGGTCGTAAGAGACGCAGTTCGGGATCGTCGCCGACATCAGGTGGCTGTGGCCGTCCTCGTGCTGCAGCCCCTCACCGTTGAGGGTCGTACGGCCCGACGTGCCGCCGATCAGGAAGCCGCGCGCGCGGCTGTCGCCCGCCGCCCAGGCGAGATCGCCGATGCGCTGGAAGCCGAACATGGAATAGAAAATGTAGAACGGGATCATCGGCACGTTCGAGGTCGAATAGCTCGTCGCGGCCGCGATCCACGATGACATGGCGCCGGCCTCGTTGATGCCTTCCTGCAGCATCTGGCCTTGGCGATCCTCCTTGTAGAAGCTCAACTCGCCGGCATCCGACGGCCGATAAAGCTGCCCGACCTGGCTGAAAATGCCGAACTGGCGGAACATGCCTTCCATGCCGAAGGTGCGGCTCTCGTCGGGCACGATCGGCACGATGCGCGGCCCGAGCGTCTTGTCGCGCAGCAGCGTCAAGAGAAGGCGCACGAAGGCCATGGTGGTCGAGATCTCGCGCCCGGCGCTGCCTTTGAGCTGGCCGTCGAAGGCCGACAATGGAGGCGCCTGCAAGCTTTCGGAGCGCTGCCGCCGGGCCGGCAGATAGCCACCCAGGGCTTCGCGCCGCGTGCGGAGATAATTCATTTCCTCCGAGCCGTCCGGGAAGCGGATCAGCGGCAGATTTGTGAGATCTGCATCTTCGACCGGAACCTGGAAGCGATCGCGGAACTGACGCAGGGCGTCGATCTCCATCTTCTTCTGCTGATGGATGATCATCTGCGCTTCGCCGGCGTTACCCATGCCGTAGCCCTTGACGGTCTTGGCGAGGATCACGGTCGGCTGGCCACGATGCTCGACGGCGGCTTTGTAAGCGGCGAATACCTTGGACGGATCGTGGCCGCCGCGGGTCAGCTTCCAGATCTGATCGTCGGTCCAATCGGCGACCATGGCCGCGGTTTCCGGGTAGCGGCCGAAGAAGTTCTTGCGGATGTAGGCGCCATCCTTGGATTTGAAATCCTGATATTCGCCGTCGACGCACTCTTCCATCAGCTCGCGCAGCTTGCCGGATGTGTCGCGTGCGAACAGCTCATCCCAGGTCGAGCCCCAGATCACCTTGATGACATTCCATCCGGCGCCGCGAAACACACCCTCCAGCTCCTGGATGATCTTGCCGTTGCCGCGCACCGGGCCGTCGAGCCGTTGCAGGTTGCAGTTGACGACGAAGATCAGGTTGTCGAGCTTCTCGCGTCCGGCGAGTGCGATCGCGCCAAGGCTCTCCGGCTCGTCCATCTCGCCGTCGCCGCAGAACGTCCAGACGTGGCGGTTGTCGGTGTCCGCGAGGCTGCGGCCGTGCAGATATTTCAGGAAGCGTGCCTGATAGATGGCCATGATCGGGCCAAGCCCCATCGAGACGGTCGGAAACTGCCAGAAATCTGGCATCAGCCAGGGATGGGGATAGGAGGAAATGCCCTTGCCATCCACCTCCT
The DNA here is from genome assembly GCF_031157355.1 of Hyphomicrobium sp. LHD-15. Lineage (GTDB taxonomy): Bacteria > Pseudomonadota > Alphaproteobacteria > Rhizobiales > Hyphomicrobiaceae > Hyphomicrobium_C. The sequence goes on along the minus strand of NZ_JAVIFT010000003.1, from coordinate 48,984 downwards.
GGCGGAAGTTCAGAAGCTGCTCCTCGCTGAGGCGGCCTTCGAGGAAGGCGCGCGCGTAAATGCCGGGAGACGAGTGTCCTTGAATGAACAGGAGATCGCCGCCATGGGTTTCAGACGGCGCATGCCAGAAGTGCTCGAAGCCGGTGTCGTAGAGGGTTGCCGCGGACTGGAAGCTCGCGATGTGGCCGCCGAGCTCGGATGAGGTTTTGTTGGCACGCAAGACGATGGCCGCCGCGTTCCAGCGGATCGCCGAGCGGATGCGGTGCTCGACCTCTCGCACGCCTGGGTGCTTCGGCTCCTGATCGACCGAGATGGTGTTGACGTAAGCCGTGTTGGCGGCGAACGGCAGGCTGGCGCCCGAGCGGCGGGCGGTTTCGACGGCGCTGGTCAGAAGCTCATCGGCGCGACGCGTGCCGTCGAACGCGATGACCGACGAGATCGCCTCCTCCCATTCCCGCTTTTCCAGGCCTCTGTCGTCGGGTTTGTCGTCCATGGTGTGAAAGCCTTCGGTTTCGCATGCGCTCGCGTTCGCGGAGCAGCTTCAGCTGCTCCGCGTGATGGTCTCGGCAGATCGCGGCTCGCGCCGCGGTTGGTTTTTTATGAGTGTGGCGTGTCGCTCCCTTCGGGGAGAGATGCCAGCGATGCGTTGTTGCTACCTACGCATCGAGTTTTTCTCCGGTCGGAAGGCTGCGGAGGCGCTTGCCGGTGGCCGCGAAGATCGCGTTGCACAGGGCTGGCGCGAATGGCGGCACTCCCGGCTCGCCCACGCCTGTCGCGTGGTGCGACGGAGACGTCGGCTCGATGATGTGCACGTTGACCTTCTGCGGAAAGTTCGACATCCGCGCGACTTCGAAGTCGCTGAAGTTCGATTGCTCCACCTGGCCATCCTTGAAGGTGATGCCGCTGTAGAGGGCCGTCGACATGCCCATCACCGCCGCGCCTTCGATCTGCGATCGGATGCGCTCCGGATTGATGTAAAAACCGCAGTCGATGGCGGCCGTGACTTCAGGCACGCGGATGATGCCGTTGGCGTCGATCTCGACCCGCACCGCCATGGCGACGTACGAGACGAACGAGCGATGCACTGCGATGCCGAGCCCCTGCTTCGGCGGCAGCTTCTTGCCCCAACCGGCTTTCTCGGCGGCGACTTCGACGACATTCTTCAGGCGCGCCGTATCGATCGGGAACTCGGCATAGGGCTCGCCGTAGTTCCAGAAGTCCTCGGGCATGCCTGAGGACTTCGGATCGATCTTGCGGTCCGATCCGATCAGCTCAATCAGGAGATCCTTGGGGTCGCGGCCGAGTTTGTGGGCGAGCTCAGCGACGAACGACTGCACGGCAAAGGCGCGCGGAATGTTCGACACCGAACGGAACCAGCCGATGCGCGTGTGCGCAAAGGCCTGCCCGTTCTCGCAGCGGATGTTCGGAATCTCGAACGGCATGTCGGCGAAGCCCATGCCGTACTCGATATGGAACTGGTAGCCGCTGTCGGCGGCGAAGGTCGACAGGATCGATGGTGCGACCGTTCGATGGCGCCAGCCGACAACCTTGCCCGCTTTGTCCAAGGCGGCCTCGATCCGCTCGACGGATGTCGTGTGGTAGAAGGCGTGACGCAAGTCGTCGTCGCGTGTCCACTGCAACATGACCGGCGTTCCACCGAGCTTCTTCGAGAGCTGCACGGCTTCGATCATGTAGTCGCATTTCGATTTGCGACCGAAGCCGCCGCCGAGCAGCGTTACGTGGACGGTGACAGTCTCGATCGGCACATCCAACGCCTTCGCGATGTCCTCGCGTGCGCCGTAGGGGCTTTGAGCCGGGGCCCAGACCTCGATCTTGCCGTCGGAAATGCGGGCAAGCGCGACCGGCGGCTCCATCGATGCCTGAGCGACGTGGCTTTGGTGGTAATCGGCGGTGAACACCTCCGCAGCGCCAGCGAACGCGGCGTCGGGGTCGCCCTGGTTGCGAATGACCTTTCCGGGCTTGGCGGCCGTTGCGGTCATTTCTTCGCGGAAGGCGGCGGAATTGTAGCCCGCATGCGGACCGTCCTCCCACTCGATCACCAGCGCATCGCGGCCCTGCATGGCGGCGTACGTCGATCGTGCGACGACGGCGATACCGCCGAGGGGCAGAAACTTGGCGGGCGGAGCGTGGCCTTCGATCTCGTGGACGGCTTCGACACCGGGCACCTTCAGCGCTGCGGTAGCGTCATACTTCTTGACCTTTCCACCGACCACGGGCGGACGGGCGATGACCGCATACTTCATGCCGGGCACGCGTACGTCGGCTCCATACTGGGCCGTGCCGACCGTAATGCCGTGGAGATCGACGATCGGGGTCGTGCCCTTGCCGATGTAGCGGAAGTCTTTCGGCTGCTTGAATGCGAGCTTGTCACGTGAGGGAACAGGCTGGCTCATCGCCGCTGCGGCGAGTTCGCCGAAGCCGAGCTGGGTCTTGGTCTCGACCATCTCGCCGGCTGTCTTGCCTTTCTCCAGCAATACGACGTGATGCAATTTCGCCTTGCAGAGCGAGCGGTCCACGCCCCACTTGGCGGCGGCTGCAGATTCCAGCATGTAGCGCATCGCGGCGCCACATTCGCGCATGGGCTGGAGGAAGTGACGAACGCTGCGCGAGCCGTCGGTGTCCTGGTTGCCGTAGCGCGGCTCGTCTCCGGGAGCCTGGATGACGCGAACCTGAGACCAGTCAGCCTCCATCTCGTCGGCAACGACCATGGGCAGGCTGGTCTTGGCTCCGGTTCCCATCTCGGAGCGGTGCGCGACGATGGTGACGACGCCGTCCGCATCGATGGCGACGAAGACGTGCGGATCGTTGACCACGCCGCGCGGCATGCCAGCGGCACCCGTCGGATAGGACTCAAAGGCGCCGGCTGCGCCGCCTGGGACAACCTGCAGGGCAAGCACCACGCCGGAGGTCTTCAGCACGCCGCCGAGGAAGCTGCGTCGGCTCACGTTCTCGATGAGAGCCTGTGAGGTAACGTTGCCTTGCGTGGATCGTATTTCTTTCTCGATGAAGTGATACATGGCTTACACTCCTCCGGCTGCGAGGCGAACGGCGGCGTGAATGCGCTGATAGCAACCGCAACGACAGATGTTTCCCGCCATCTCGTCGACGATCTCGGCATCGCTCGGCGCCTGGTTCTTGGTCAGCAGGGAAGCGGCCTGCATGATCTGGCCGGCCTGGCAGTAGCCGCATTGCGGTACGTTCAACTGACGCCAGGCTTTCTGCACCACATGATTGCCGTCCGGGCTCAGGCCCTCGATCGTGGTGACGCTCTTGCCGTTGGCTTCGCTTATCGTCGTCAGGCAGCCGCGTACGGCGACGCCATCGAGGTGGACCGTGCAGGCTCCGCAAAGGCCCGCTCCGCATCCGAATTTCGTTCCCGTGAGCCCAAGTTCGTCGCGGACGAACCAAAGCAGCGGCGTGTTCGGATCGCCATCGAATTGGCGTTCCTGGCCGTTCACTGTGAGGGTAAGCATGACGTTCACTGTCCTTCTTCCGATCGTTGGTCAGTGGTAGAGCACGTCGATCCGCACCTGAAAATCTGGTGCGGATCGACGCCCTTCATAAGCGCGATGCTTGATTAGTCACCGAGCGCGAAGACCCAAACCGAGCCGCCTTCGGGAACCCATTTCTCCCAGCCGGCCTGCTCGTGCATCTTGCCCTGGATCCATTGAGCATCAACGCCCCAACCGGAGACTACGGCGATGTACTGCTTGCCGTCGATGGAGAAGCTGCTCGGCGGCGAAATAATGCCGGACGGCGTCGGGAACTCCCAAAGCAGCTTGCCGGTTTTTTCGTCGTAAGCGCGGAACATGCGGTCATTGGTGCCGCCAGCGAACAGGACGCCGCCGCCGGTGGTCAGGATCGAACCCCAGTTCCACGATCCCTTGTAGGTTTCACGCCAGACTTCCTTGCCGTCGCTGACGTTGCGAGCCTGAATGCCGCCGATGAAGGGGAAGTTGTCGTCGACTTTGAGGTCGAGACGCTTGATGTCGACGCCTGCAGACCATTGGCCGGGCACGATCGGCTGGATCATGCCGGTGAGCGTCATGCAGTGGTTGTCGTTGAAGGGAATGTAGAGCATTCCCGTCTTCGGGCTATAGGATTCGAAGGGCCAGTCCTTGCCGCCCCACAAGCTCGGGCAGTAGGTCGCCGTCTTGTCGGTGCCAGGCTTGGCGGCCTCGTTGTAGGTCGGGCGGCCAGTCTTGGGGTCGATGCTGGTGAAGACGTTGTTCTTCACGTACATCTGGGATTTATCGTAAGTAATTTTACCCTTGGCATCGCGCTCCAGCCAATAGAGCACGCCGTTACGCTGTGCGCTGATGAGGCCGGGGACCTTCTTGCCGCCGCGGTCGAAGTCGACAAGCGTCGGGGCGTTCATGCCGGCCCAATCCCACGAGTCGTTCCAGTGGTACTGGAAGTGGCCGACCAAATCGCCGTTGTCCGGGTTGATCGAAATGACGGACGCCAAATACAGGTTGTCGCCGGGACGCTGATCGCCGAGCCACGGCGCGCCGTTGCCGACGCCCCAGTAGATGACGTCGTTCTTCGCGTCGTAGTTGCCCGGCATCCACATCGTGCCGCCGCCGTTCTTCCAGGCGTCCTTCCAGCGGCCTTCCTGCGGCCACGTCTCGGAGCCTGCGTCGCCGGGAGCGGGCACGCTGTAGCGCGTCCACGCAAGTTTTCCGGTCTCCGCGTCGAATGCCTTGATGAAGCCGCGCACGCCGAACTCGCCGCCGGACGGACCGACGATGATCTTGCCTTTCACGGCCAGCGGTGCCGAGGTGATGTAAGCGCTTTCCTTCTCCCAATCGCAGACCTGCGATTCCCAGATCTTTTCACCGGTCTTGGGATTGAGCGCGGTCAGCATGCAGTCGATGCTGGCGACGTAGACCTTGTCACCCCACAGTGCGACGCCGCGATTGGTCATGTGCAACGTGCCGAAGCCTTCCGGCAGCTCGCGCTGATAGCGCCACAGCAGTCGGCCGGTCTTCGAGTCGAATGCCAACACCTGGTTGCGCGGTGTCGCGACGAACATGTAGTCGCCGTTGACGATGGCCGGGGCTTCGTGGCCCGAGGAGATGCCGGTGGCGGCCGACCAAACAGGCTTGAGCTTGGCGGCGTTCGCGGGCGTGATCTGTTCGAGGGGGCTGTAGCTCCAGCCCTGATAGTTGCCCTTCGTCAGCAGCCAGTTCTCGGGCTCCGGGTTGGCCAACCGTTGCTCGGTGACCGGCTTGTAATCGGCGGCATGCAATGCCGACGTCGCGACGAGCGCGAAGGCTGCGACGGATGTCCTTAGTTTCACGAGATTTCCTCCAATGCGTTTTTTTAGTCTCTTCGATTGACGTGAAGCCTGTTGAAGCGTGGCCTCACGCTGCTGGCGGCCCGATCGGACCGTCCAGTTTTCCTGCCACCACCAACGCTCCGTCGGTGATGGTCACCGGCAGCATGGCCAGCCTGCGCACCGCAGGTCCGTGTGCCACGGCGCCGTTGTTGCCGAGATCGAATGTCGAGCCGTGGCAGTTGCACACGGCCATGCGCTGATTTTCGTGATGGCCCGAGATCGGGCAGCCCTCATGCGTGCAGATGCCGGAATAGGCCACGATGCCGTCGGCCGAGTGCGGCTTCGTGGAGGGATCCAGATCGGCTTCCTTGAGCCGCATGAGCAGCAGCAGGCTGGCTCGCGAAATGAGAACGGTCTTCGTGGCCGGATCCATCGGATAGGCGAGCAGGGGCGGCTCTCCGATCTTCACATCGTCGGGAGCGACGGGCTGTCCTTCCTTGTCGCCGGTCATGAAGACAAAGTGGTGCCCGGGTTGCGGGCGCGTGCTCTGGGCGCCGGCCGGGGAGCTTCCCAGCAAGCCGGACGCGGCCAGACATCCAGAAACGGCAAGTCCTTGTATGATGGTGCGGCGGCCGACTTCAGGTGCGCCCCCGCTCTCCCGACCGGCCGTGTGGCCAGCTCGTGTATCCTTCGACATGGTCCTCCCGATCTCTTTTTCATTGTCGTGCGAGACGCGGAACGGCTGGCGCTCGACGCGACATCCTCCCCGCAAAGAGAGGTGGTCAGCATGAATCGTGCCAGCAGTTCGCGTGCGACGCGGGACGCTGTGGGAACCGCTGCTGCAGGCGGGGCTAACGTCGCGAGAATGCGCGCGAATTCGTGGGAATCGACGTTGGTCTATTTGGCCTTCCGAGCGCGCGTTTTGAGCTGCGATGGCCAGTCGAATGTACGTCGCCGGTAGACCACGTTACATCACGCAGACCCGCTGTGATGTCACAGTGTGACGCGGTGCGGTTGGGGTTGACAGCTCAGGGTGCGGAGTATCTGCCGTGCGTTGTGGCGCGCGAGGCACATCCCTTCTGCAAACGGATGGTTTTATCTCGCGGCTTCCAGGCTGGCCTCGTCGCGTAAAGTGCTCGTCTTCCTGAAAATTCGGTGTTGCGGCGGCTCCCGTCAGCCGATGGGAATTATTTTACATGCCGAGCTCGCTCGCTCTTGGCACGTCCTTTGCGTTTCTGCTCCCCGTGCAGTTCAAAGCGTCATTCAAGAGTAACGGAAAAACACGGCGACGATCGCGCAGATGACGCGAGGAAATTGGAAAAGGAGACCTGAATGGGTGGGGGACGTAAAAGAAAATTTTCAAGCGCGGCACTGGTTGGTGCGGCCGCCTTGGCGCTGATAAGCGACAGCGTGCTGGCCGCGGATCTCGGGGGAGATTGCTGCGCGGATCTCGAAGAACGGGTTGCGGAGCTCGAAGCGACGACGGCGCGGAAGGGGAACCGCAAAGTGTCGCTCGCCATCTCAGGCTGGATCACCGAACAGATCCTGGGTTGGGATGATGGCGTCGGCTCCGACGCCTATGTCGGAACGAGCTTGAACGATCTCGGCAACCGCCTCCACTTCGATGGAAGCGCAAAGATCGATAGCCAGTTTTCCGCGGGCTTCAGCCTGCGGATCGACGTCACGGGTGCCAACGGCTTCGTGCAGGATGCTTCCAACAGCAATGGCGGCGAGGGTCCGCCCGGCACGCTGAACTCCTATTGGTGGCTGAAGAGCGAAAAGATCGGACGCGTTTCCGTCGGTCGTCAGAGCCAGGCTTCGGATGACACCTGGGTCGACGTATCGGGCGCCGGCAGCGTGTTCGCCGCGAACCTTGTGATCTTCGACGGCCAGAATTTCCAACTCGTCCCCGAGGGTACGAAGACCCGCGCAAAGGCGCGCTGGGGTGACATCGGCAACTGCTACACCATTGGCGTCGGCATTTTTGCCGATTGCGGCGGCGATAGAACCAACAGCGTCCGTTACGACACGCCGACGATCGGCGGATTTGTCGGATCGGCGAGCTGGGGCCAGGACGACTTCTGGGATGTCGCGCTGCGTCACAGCGGAGAGTTCAGCTCGTTCAAGACGGCGTTCGGCGTTTCGTTTCAGTCGAACACGGATACGCGCATCAAAACGATCACGGACACGGATATCTTCCAGGTGAGCTTTGCGGCGTTGCACACGCCGACGGGCCTGTTCGGCAGTGTCTACTACGGGCACGAGAGTCCGGACGGGTTCAAGGATACCGATCAGCTTTATCTCAAGGCCGGTATCCGGGCTAACCTGAATTCGCTCGGTGCGACCGTGTTCTACGGCGAGTACGGGCGCGGCAACGACATGTTTGGCGGCCTCGAAGGTGGCGCGGTGTTCAGCGGCGTCACGGACCTCTGCGACGGCTTCGCGGGGACGGGCGGCAAGATCGACACGGCCTGCGGCGTTGCGGCATCCGTCAACACGAGCGGATCGACGTTCGATCGCTTTGGCTTCGGCGTGGTTCAAGAGATCGATGCCGCGTCGATGGCAATCTGGCTCAAGTACAAGAACTACGGCGGAGACATCGATTTCGTCGCTGACGGCGTGAAAGGGACGGAGGATCTCGAGGATCTCCACCTCTACGCGTTGGGAGCGGCCATTTTCTTCTGAGGCTTCGTCACGGCACTTCGCGTCTTCCTCGTCGGCACTTCTCCCGAGGTGTTCCTTGGGGCGATTGGCAACAATCGCCCCATTTTTGCGTCCGGGTTGGTTCGGTGCTGGTCGATTGAAGTTGCGACTTGGAATGCTCAGCCGTCGCAAAGCATCAGGTGAACGCTCTTGGGGCCGTGAGCGGGGCGCACGATGATGCCGCCGACGTCGGCCGTGCGCGAGGGGCTCGAGATGATATTGACCGTACGGGGCCAGTCCTCGCTTTCGGATCGCGCGCGGGCCCAGACATCTTCTGGATAATCGACTATATCCGAGGTCCTCAGCACGACGACGTGAACATCGGGCAGGAAGTTGAGCGTCGTCGGAGACGCCGGGGATGATCGCAGGATGATGCTCCCGGTTTCCACGATGCCGGCGACAGCCATGGTGACGCTCAACGGCTCGATCTTTCGTCCGGCGCCGAAGTTGACGTGCCAGGTACTCGGCCATCCCAAATGTTCGAGTTCCGGTGCGACGCTGATATCGGGCGCATCGGACGTTGAAGGCAAAAGCACTCGCACGGCGGGCACCAGCATTTGCAGCGAGGCAATGCGCTCGACCTTGATCAGATTGGCTTCGGCCTTGGCGACGAACTGTCCGAGCCGGTCTGCGTCCAATCGGGGACGCGGGCCGGTGGGTGGGCGAGTGAGCCGCTGCTCGAGTTCTTCGACGGCCTCAGGGGTGCGTTGCCGATCACCGAGGGCCTCTCTGATCCGCGCCAGCATGTCGTCGCGTCGTGTTCCGTTCACCGCTGCTGGTTCCTCTTGGCCCACGCCGCATGGAATGTCGTCCCTTGCGGCGCGGGCATGTCGCGTCCTGCTGTCCATCCGCCCGCGAGTGGCAAGCGTCTCATGCGGCCGTTGGATTTTCCCAGCCGTCCGAGAACCGCGGCGGCGAGGCGCGTCGCCGTGCGATACACCGCCGGATGCGTTGCAAACCACGCCCACAGGCCCACGCCCCAGCGGACCTTGCTTTTGATGAAGCCCGCTTCCCACTGCTCATGGCGCAATCGGCGCAGGAGATCGGGGAGGGGAATTTTGACAGGACAGACTTGCTGGCAGCGGCCGTTGAGCGTGCAGGCGTGCGGCAGCTCGCTCGCCTTCTCGTGGCGTGCGATCATCGGCGTCAGCACCGCGCCCATCGGCCCGGGATAGACCCAGCCGTAGGCATGGCCGCCGACTGACAGATAGACGGGGCAGTGGTTCATGCAGGCACCGCACCGGATGCAGCGAAGCATCGGCCGGAACGCACCGGCGAGCATCTTCGAGCGCCCATTGTCGACGAGCACGACATGATATTCCTCGGGACCGTCGAGATCGCCCGAACGGCGCGGCCCGGTCGACAACGTCGTGTAGCTCGTGATCTCCATGCCGAGCGCGCTGCGCGCCAGGAGCCGCAGGAGAACGGCGGCATCGTTCAGCGTCGGTACAACCTTCTCGATGCCGGCGGTTACGATGTGAACGCGGGCCAGCGTCGAGGTGAGATCGCCGTTACCCTCATTGGTCACGATGATGTTCGAGCCGGTCTCGGCGACGAGGAAGTTTGCGCCGGTGATGCCGACATCGGCTGCGAAATACTTGTCACGCAGGATGGTGCGCACCTGGCCGATCAGCTCGGCCGCGTCGGTTACGCGGTCAGTGAAGCCATAGGCGCGATGGTGTTCGTGGAAGAGGTCGGCGATGTCCTCCGTCGTCTTGTGCACGGTCGGCATGACGATGTGGCTCGGCGCCTCTTTGGCGAGCTGCACGATGTATTCGCCTGCGTCCGACTCGACGACCTCGAGGCCGTCCGCTTCGAGCGCTTCGTTGAGGGCGATTTCCTCCGAGACCATCGACTTGCCTTTGACGATGGTCTTGGCACCGGCGCGTGCGCAGATCTCGCGCACGATCCGGCAAGCCTCGTCGGCGTCGGCGGCCCAGTGGACGTGTCCGCCGAGCCGAACCACTTCGCGTTCGTAGCGTTCGAGGTAGAAATCGAGGTTGTCGAGGGTGTGATCCTTGATTGCCGCGCCTGCGTCGCGCATGGCCTCGTATTCGGGAAGCGCTGCAACCGCGCGAGCGCGGGCTGCGACGAAGCCGCGCTTCAGGTTCGAGACTGACTGCTGAAGGCTCGCGTCGCCGAGCGCCTTAGAGGCTCTCGCGCTGAAATCCTCGTTGGTGGTTTGCATCAGCGCGTCTCCGGATCGCCAATGCCGGCGCGGTCTGCCATGCCGGCCAGTACTTCGGCGGCGTGGTAGACACGGACGGTCTTGCCGAGGCGCCGCAACCTGCCGGCAATGTTCATGAGGCAACCGAGGTCGCCGCCGAGCAGCGTATCGGCGCCGGTCATGTCGATATTGCCGACCTTGTCGGAGACCATTTTGACGGAGATCTCCGGGTATTTGACGCAGAACGTGCCGCCGAAGCCGCAGCACGTTTCGGAATCCTGCTGCTCGGTGAGCGTCAGTCCATCGACCGCAGAGAGCAGGCGGCGCGGCTGTTCCTTGATGCCGAGGCTGCGCAGGCCGGAGCAGCTGTCGTGATAGGTTGCGTGGCCCTGGAAGTGGACTTTGGCCGTTGAAACGCCGAGCACGTCCGTGAGGAACGACATCAGCTCGTAGCTGCGTTCCGCCAGAGCCCGCGCCTGCGCATCCCAGGCCGCGTCGTCCTTGAACATCGCCGGGTACTCCTTGCGGATCGTGGCCATGCACGAGCCGGAAGGGCCGACGACGTAGTCGAAGCCGGTGAAGGTCTCGATCACCTGTTTGGCAATGCGGCGCGCCGAGGCCGCATCACCGCTGTTGTAAGCCGGTTGCCCGCAACAGACCTGCTGGCTTGGAACCTCGACGCGGCATCCTGCATCTTCGAGCAGTTTGACCGCGGCGAACCCGATGCTCGGGCGGAAGAGATCGACCAGGCAGGTGACGAAGAGGGCGACACGCGGGCCACTCTTCGTCTCAGGCGCTGGAGCAGAATTGTCTGTCATCGAGGGCATCTGCCGGACTTGAGCTAGGGAACGAGCAAGGTGAATGGCCACCAGTAGGCTTGGGCGGTCACGAACAGTCCAACCAGCATGGCCAGCGCGACGCTGTGGAAGAACACAAAGCGCAGGATGGTTCCCTCGTGGCCGTACCACTTGGTTGCCGTGGAGGCGACGACGATGCTTTGCGCATCGATCATCTTGCCCATCACGCCGCCCGAGCTATTGGCTGCGGCCATCAGCGTCGAATTGATGCCGAGCTGCTCGGCGCTGACGCGCTGCAGGCCACCGAAGAGTACGTTCGAGGCCGTGTCGGAGCCGGTCAGCGCAACGCCCAGCCAGCCGATCAGCGTGCCAAAGAACGGGTACAGCCAGCCGGTGTTGGCCAGGACGAGGCCGAGCGTGGCGTCGGTGCCGGAATAACGGGTGACGAACCCGATCGCGAGCATGCCGGCGATGGTGATCAGAGAATAGCGGACGAGATAGATCGTACGCGCATAGATGCGCGCGAGGCGCAACGGGCTGTGGCCCAGGACGAGCCCTGAGAGCAGAGCGGCAAGCAGGATGCCGGTGCCTGTCGCGGACAAGAGGTTCAGATTGTAGACGGCTGCTTCCGCGTGGGGAGTCGCGACGACGGGCGGCACTTTCTGCACGAGCTGGTCGAGGCCGACGACGGGGTGCTTATAGACCCAGAGGCTGTCGAGGTAGGCTTTGACCTGCGGCGTGCCCCACATGAACACGAATACGCTCAAGAAGAGCCATGGCGTCCACGCCCGTATCAGCGTCGCGCGCGGGATGGCAGGCGCGGCATCGACGGTGCTCGCTGGCGCGGAACCGCCGTCGTGATCCACCATTTCGCGCGCGGGCTTCCAGACTTTGAGGAACAGTGCAAGGCTGGCCATCGATACGATGGCGGCGATGATGTCGACCAGCCAGGGACCGTGGAAGTTCGACACGAGGTATTGAGGGATCGCGAACGAGATGCCCGCCACTGCGATCGGCGGCCATACCTCCAACATGCGGCGGAAGCCGACATAGGCCCAGATCACCCAGAACGGCACGATGATCGAGAACAGCGGAAGCTGCCGGCCGATCATGCCGCTCAGTTCGTGAAGATCGAGCCCGGTTACGGCTGCCAGCGCAATGACCGGAGAGCCTAGCGCGCCGAAGGCAACGGGCGCGGTATTGGCGATCAGGGACAGACCGGAGGCGGCGAGCGGAGGAAAGCCCAGACCGATGAGCATGGCGGCCGTCACGGCGACCGGCGTGCCGAAACCCGCCGCTCCCTCGAAGAAGGCGCCGAGCGAGAAGGCGATGAAGAGCACCTGCATACGGCGATCGCGGCTGATCCTGCCGATGCTGCGCTGGACGACCTCGAACTCGCCGTTCTCTGTGGTCAGCTGATAGAGGAAGATGACGTTGAGGATGATCCATCCGATGGGCAGCAGGCCGAAGGCTGCGCCATAGGCGGCGGCAAGGCCGGCCATCTGAGGCGGCATGCCGAAGGCAAAGATGGCAACGATGAGCGCTGCCGCGAGGCCGAGAAGCGCCGCGAAATGCGCCCGAACCTCAAAAAATGCGATCGCGCCCAACAGCACAACCACCGGAACTGCCGCCGCGCAAGCAGACAGCAGCATGTCCCCGAAGGGATCATAGACTTGAGACCACACGATTTTTTCCACCCTTTATCCGGAGGTCTAATCGGCCCTTCGAGAAGCCGACCGCCGCCTTGTTGGTAAAATTATTAGACCAACTAATTGCGATGGGAAATAGATAGTTTCAATTGACAGATGTGGATATTCTATTACTCCTGCTGGATCGCAGGGTGCTCCGCGTCTCCAAGGGAGCCGATTGGATAGGGCAATGACTGAACGCATCAAGCCGCAACGCGTGGCAGAGGCGATTGCGGATCATATCGCGAAGCTCATCCTGCAGGGTGTGCTCAGGCCGGGCGAGCGGCTCACGCCGGAGCGCGAGCTTGCCGAAAAGCTCGACGTATCGCGCCCCTCGCTGCGGGAAGCCATCGATATGCTCGCGGAGCGCGGTCTGCTGGTTACGACGCGCGGGGGCACTCACGTCGCGCAGTTCCTCTCGCCGCTGCTCAAGCCGCTTGCCTCGTTGCTCGCGGACAATCCGCAGGTTACCGCCGACTATTTCGAATTCCGTCAGGGTGTCGAGGCGCAGGCGGCCCGTTACGCGGCTTTGCGAGCGTCCGACATCGACCGTGAGGCCATCCGCGGGTGCATCGAGCGGATGAAAAAGGCGCACGAGATCGAGGATCCGACCGAGGAGTCTCAGGCCGACGTCGATTTTCACCTCGCCATTTACGAGGCGGGGCACAATGCGGTGATGCTCCATATCATGCGCGGGCTGGCCGAGCTGTTGCGGACCAACATCTTCTATAGCCGCGAGCAACTCTACGGGCGTCATTCGGTGCGGGCCAAGCTGCTGGCCCAGCATGTGGCGATCGCAGATGCGATTCTGGCCGGCAACCCAAAGGCGGCGGAGGCTGCTGCAACCGATCACGTCCGCTTCACTTTCACTAGTGTCGAGGACATCCTCCGCGACAGCATGAGGCTCAAGGCGTCTCTGCTGCGCGTCGAGCGAAGCGATTATCTGGCGAGGTAGAAAAACAACAACGCGCCCAGGACAAATACAAAAAACCTGTTGGGAGGGGCGAAATGAATGTGCTCGGTAAGGGAAAGGCGGCGGTTGGCCGATCGCCCGACTACGCTCATACGAAACGGATCATCGACGAGATCGCGCGCCGCGAGGATGGTGCGGTCGACGATGTTCCAAGCGTCATCGCGTCCTCCTGGAGGCGCTGCGTCAGCGAGTACAAGCTCGACCGGTCCCGGCATAAAGGGCCGGAGATCGTCACGACCAACGAGTTCAAGCTGGCGGCCGATCCGCTGGACATGCTGATCCATGTGGCGAAGCCCGAGATCGAGCAGTTGATGGGGCGCGTGGCGCCCTCGAACTATGTGATCATGCTCTCCGATGCCAACGGCATTGCACTCGATGTGCTGAGCTCAGCGCCGCCGGATCAAGCGCTGCGTCGCGTCGGTGTCTGTGCTGGGGCGGATTGGCGTGAGGAGCAAGCCGGCACCAACGGTATCGGCACCTCGATCGCCAGCGGCGCAGCGGTGACCATTCATCGCTCGCAACATTTCTTCTCCAATTATTCGAACCTCACGTGCACGGCCGCCCCTATTTTGGATGCGGGCGGCCGCGTGATTGCGGCGCTCGATGCGTCCTCGGTGGTGGATCTGCCAGAGGAGATGCAACCGTTCGTGCTGGAGCTGGTTGCCGCAACAGTGCGCCGCATCGAACAGCGCTATTTTCTCGAGCGCAATCGCAACCGCGTCATTCTCAGGATCGAAACGGGGCTCGCGGGCGCGCAGGACGGCAACGGGCTCATGCTGGCGCTGGACGACAACGGCTGTGCCGTCGAGATGTTGGGTGGGACCGGCGGCGATCTGCGCGTGACCGACCGGCAAGAGATGATCGGCAGTCCGCTTTCGGACGTCATGGAGATCCATTGGCAGGATACAGGACGCGGGCATGAGGATGTTTCGGCCGAGCGCATCGGGATCGCGCGCCTGAAGGGCAGCGATCGTCCGTGCTTTGCGAGCCTCACGGTGCCGGCACAATCGAGCGGCGCCAGACTTGCGAAGCTGGCGGGGACATCCCAGCGGGTGGCCAAGCCGCAGGCCGCACTGCGAAACGGCGGGTTGGGGCTCGAGTCCCTTGCCGGAAACGATCCGGTGATGCGCGAGCATGTTCGTACCATCCGCAGGCTCGTCGACAAGCGGCTGCCAGTACTGCTCCAGGGCGAGACCGGAACGGGCAAGGAAGAGTTCGCGCGCGGCATTCATGAGGCGGGCTCGCGCGCGGCGAAGCCGTTCGTGGTCATCGATTGCTCGTCGATCCCGGAAAGCCTGATCGAGAGCGAGCTTTTCGGCTACGAGACCGGAACCTTCACGGGCGCTCGCCGCGAGGGGCGGCGCGGACGCGTTGCCGAAGCCAATGGTGGCACGCTGTTTCTCGACGAGATCGGCGACATGCCGCTCGCTTTGCAGACGCGGCTGTTGCGCGTGCTCGCGCAAGGCGAGGTCGTTCCGCTCGGCTCCGCAAAGCCGATCAAAGTCGATTTCAACCTGGTCTGCGCGAGCCATCAGAACCTGTCGAAGATGGTATCGGACGGGCGCTTCCGCCAGGATCTCTATTACCGTATCGCCGGTATCCGGCTCGAGCTTCCCGCTCTCAGGGCGCGCGCCGACAAGGCGGACGTGATCCTGGGCGCGCTGGAGATAGAAGCTGCGCACCTGGGCTTCGGCCCCGCGCCCCGTCTCTCGCCGGCAGCGTTCGCCGTTCTTCTCGCCCAGAAGTGGCCCGGCAATATGCGCGAACTGCGCCTTGCGCTCCGCTATGCGCTGGCCTCGTCCGTGGGCGACGAGATCACGGAAAATCGCTTGCCGACTTGGCTCAACCTCGACGCTGCGGATACGTGCGACGAGCCGGTGATAGACGATCCGGTGACACCGGATCTGATCGAGGTTCTGGAGCGCAACAACTGGTGCATCTCGGACGTCGCCTGCGAACTCAGGGTCAGCCGGCAGACCTTGTATCGGTGGATCAAGAAGCAGAATCTCGTGCGGCCGAGCTGAGCGCGCGTCGGATTGTGGGGCTCGGATCATGAGTGCTCTCCTTCCATGCCCGCCGCTCGATACCTCCGCGGCAGGTCTCTTGTCCGAAGAGGACGTGTTGCCGGATCTGTGGGTGTGGCATCGCCAGGGCCTCCGCACCGCTCTGGTGACGCTGGTTGGAATAGATGGCGCGGCGCCGCGTCCGCTCGGCGCCCAGATGGCGGTAGCCGAAGACGGCCGCCACGTCGGTTATCTCTCCGGCGGGTGCCTGGAGCAGGCGATCGTGCTCGAGGCGCAGGACGTGATCCGCGCTGCGCAAAATCGACTGGTGCGCTACGGACGAGGCTCGCGCTACATCGACATCAAGCTTCCGTGCGGCAGCGGGCTCGACCTTCACTTCGATATCACGCTGTGCTCCGAGCAGATGAGCACAATGGCGCTCTATCGGGCGGCCCGCAAAGGCTTCGCGCTCAGAAGTTCGCTTTCGGGTGGATCAAGTCAGGTCACGCTATTGGCAAAAGACGCGCCCCGCCTTTGCGCGCGCGAGGGGGATGTGTTCTCGCGCGTGTTCCTGCCGCGGATGCGCCTCTTGCTTCTGGGCAGCGGCCCGGCGCTGACGGCGCTCGCCCGTTTGGCTCAGGCCGTCGGTCTCGAGACCGAAGTATGGTCTCCGGACGCGGCGACACGCTTGGCGATCCGGAGCGCCGGTCTCGAAGCCGGGGGCGAGCCGCGGTTGAACGAGGATGCGATCGACCGGCTCGATTCCAGCTCGGCGGTTGTCCTCGTGTTCCATGAGCACGACGTGGAGCCCGATATTCTCGCACGGCTGTTGCGGCGCGACTGCTTTTACATTGGCGTTCTCGGCAACCGGGCGGTCCATACGCAGCGCTTGCACGCTCTGTCCGCTCTCGGGGTCGATGCCGAGGATCTTGCACGCCTGCGTGCGCCTGTCGGATCCATTCAAGGCGCCAAAACGAAAACGACGCTCGCCGTGGGTATCCTCGCCGAGCTTATGGCCGAAGCCAAGGCCCGCCATCTCGTCGCCTGACCTTTTATCCGGCGCCAATAAAAAGGCCTCTCCGGTGGTGTGCCGGAGAGGCAGGACGGGCCGCGGAGAGGACGATCTATCAGCCGTGCTGGAGATAGACGGCCTGAGTTTCGGTGTATTCGTAGAGGCCGTGCTTTCCGTCCGCGCCGCCGATGCCGGATTTGCGCCGGCCGGCGTGGAAGCCCTGCATGGCTTCGAAGTGTTCGCGGTTGATGTAGGTTTCGCCGAAGCGAAGATCACGGCTTGCGCGCATGGCGGTGTTCAGATCGTTGGTGAAGATCGACGACGTCAGGCCGTAGTCGGAATCATTCGAGAGAGCGATCGCTTCCTCGGCGCTGTCGACGACCTGGATCGGAAGCACCGGTCCGAAGATCTCCTTGCGCATGATCTCCATGTCGGCGCGGCAGTTGACGATGACGGTCGGCTCATAGTGATAGCCGCGCGCGAGGGTGGCGGTCTTGCCGCCGGTGACGATCTCGGCTCCGGCATCGCGGGCCCGTCCAACCATCGCTGCCACCTTGTCGAGGCTCGGACGGTTGATAAGCGGCCCCATGTGAAGATCGCGGTCGACCAGCGGGTCGCCGTAGCGCGTGGCCCGCATGAGGGTCGTGATGCGGTCGATGAAGGCATCCGCCACGGCGCGATGCACGTAGACGCGCTCGGCGCAATTGCAGACCTGGCCAGTGTTGATCACGCGGGAATCGTAGATGGCCTTTGCCGCGAGATCGAGGTTGGCATCGGCGAGCACGATAGCGGGCGCCTTGCCGCCGAGCTCCAGGTTGATGCGCGTGAGGTTGGCGGCAGCCGTCTGCATGATCTTGCGGCCGGTCTCGACGCTGCCGGTAAAGCTGACGAGGCCGATATCGCGATGGCCTGATAGTGCGGCCCCGGTGGCGGCACCGCTGCCGCTCACAAGGTTGAAGACGCCTGCGGGCAGCTGGGTTTCGGCGACGAGGGTCGCGAATGCGAAGGCATTGAGCGGGGTTTCCTCGCTCGACTTGATGACGATGGTATTACCGGTGATCAGCGCAGGCGCCATCTTGCGGGCGATCAGGAAGAACGGGAAGTTCCACGGCAGAATGCCTGCCGTCACGCCGATGGGCTTGCGCAGCAGGAAGATGCTTTCGCCGACGCGATCGCTGGTCAGGATCTCGCCCTCGATGCGCCGTGCCCACTCGGCCATGTAGTCGATGTAGTCGGCGGTGAAATTGACCTCGACGCGGGCGAGGGGAAGGATCTTGCCCTGCTCCTGCGAGATGAGGTGGGCAAGGATCTCGGAGCTGGCGCGTATTTTCTCAGAAATGGATCTGAGATGACGGGCGCGCTCGATTGCCGGCAGCTTTTCCCAGGCCGGTTGCGCTTTCCGCGCGGCTTGCACCGCTTCGTCGACGACGTCCGGTCCGCTTTCGGGTACGCGGGCAATGACTTCGAAGGTGGCGGGGTTCGTGACGTCCAGCGTTGCGCCGCGGTTCGGGACAAATCTTCCGTCGATGAAATTCTGATAGTTCGCCGTTGCGCTGCGCTCATTGAGCTGTTGCATCGTTTTCTCCCTCCAGGATTTTTTCGTTTCATGGCGCTTCGCGACGGAGGCCGCCTGTCGCGCGTCGGAGGGGTGTCAGCAAGCGCTATGCCAATAGGGGAATAACGTGAGGTGTGAGCGGCCCCGGCGTGCGCAAGATGTTGGGACGGATCGGCTATTTTGATTTCGTTCGCGTGCCGATCGGTTTGTGGCGCGCCGTCTTGGCGTGTCACATGAGGTTGGGGGGTGTTACGTCCGCGGGTGACACGTCTCCGGCAATCGGCCTGGCACGATGGCGGCCGCAGCACGTTGTCGCCGCGACGGGAAAGCGGCTAGGGGATGGGTTCCGCTAGCGACCGGGGAATGCTAGGCAGCTGAACCGGCGCGGGAAATTCAGCTGTACCGAACCGAACGCCATGCGCGGCGGCGGCTGGCAAGGAAGATCGACCTGACATGAGCCATTCAAGTCACCGCTTCTGCGTGGCACCCATGATGGATTGGACGGACCGGCATTGCCGGGTCTTCCATCGCATCCTGAGCCGGAGTGCGCGCCTTTATACGGAGATGGTGACGGCCGATGCCGTGATCCACGGCGAACGCGCGCGTCTGCTCGGGTTCGGCGCCGAGGAGCATCCGATTGCCCTGCAGCTCGGCGGCTCGGATCCGGCCAAGCTCGCCGAGGCGGCGGCGATTGGCGAGGCTGCCGGCTACGACGAAATCAATCTCAATGTGGGCTGCCCGTCGGACCGCGTCCAGGAGGGCCGGTTCGGCGCCTGCCTGATGGCGGAGCCGGACCTCGTAGCAGCGAGCGTGGCTGCGATGCAGAAGCGCGTCGCCATTCCCGTCACGGTCAAATGCCGGATCGGCATCGACGACCAGGACAGCGAAGCAGACCTCACCCGCTTCGTCGAAACGGTCGCGGATGCGGGGGCTCGCATCTTCATCGTCCATGCGCGCAAGGCGTGGCTCAAGGGGCTCTCACCGAAGGAAAACCGCGAGATCCCGCCACTCGATTACGGACGCGTGTATCGTCTCAAAGCGGCGCGGCCGGATCTCACCATCATCATCAACGGTGGTGTCGAAACGCTCGAGGCTTCGGCCGCGCATCTGCAGCACGTCGATGGCGTGATGCTGGGGCGCGCGGCGTATCAGACGCCCTATCTGCTCGCTGATGTCGACCAACTGCTGTTCGGCTCGACCGAACCTCCGCTGTCGCGTGGCGAGGTGCTTCGCCGTCTCGTGCCCTATGTGCAGGACCATCTCGCGCAAGGTGGGCGGCTCAATTCCGTCACGCGGCATGTCCTCGGCGTCTATCACGGGCAGCCGCGCGCGCGGGTGTTCCGGCGGCATCTTTCCGAGCATGGTGTCGGCGAAGGGCCTGGGATCGACGTTTTGCTCCAGGCGATCGCGCTCGCCGAAGGGCGCGTGAACGATGCTGCGCGTGACAGCGCCGCTGGCGCTCTCGCCGCGGAATAGGAAATCTCGAACATGGATCTCGCTCTTGGCAACGGCGAACTCGCCTGGCTCGTCGTGGCGCTGCTCGCGGCCGGCCTGATGACAGGTTTTCTCGCGGGTCTGCTCGGCATCGGCGGCGGCGGTGTGCTGGTGCCGGTGCTCTACGAAACGTTCACGTTCCTGCATGTGCCGGACGCCATTCGCATGCACATGGTGCTCGGCACGTCGTTTGCGGTGATCGTGCCGACGGCGATCCAATCTTTTCGTTCACACCGGGCAAAGGGTGCTGTCGACGAGACCGTGCTCAAACGGCTGGTTCCCTATGTGGTCGCTGGTGTCCTGCTCGGCATCACGCTGGTTTCTCTTGTTTCGAGCGGCGGCCTGAAGTGGGTCTGGATCGTGTGCGGCGGCCTGCTTTCGATCAAGATGGCGCTGGGGCGCGAGGACTGGCGGCTCGCCAACGACGTGCCGGACAATTGGATCGTGCGCGCTGTGGCGTTCCTCATCGGTCTCATTTCGACGCTGATGAGCATCGGTGGCGGTATGTTCATCGTCACGATGTTCACGCTGTGCGGCTGGTCGATCCTGAAGGCGGTGGCGACGTCGAGCGGGTTCGGGCCGTTCATCGCAATCCCGGGTTTGCTCGGTTATGTGTGGGCCGGGTGGGGCAATCCGGACTTGCCGCCGGTGTCGCTCGGGTTCGTGAGCGTGCTCGGCGCTACGCTCATCATTCCGATGAGCGTTCTGGCGGCCCCGTACGGGGTGCGCGTGGCGCACGGCATTTCCCGTCGCAAGCTGGAATTGGCGTTCGCGGCGTTTCTGTTCGTCGTCTCGATGCGGCTTCTGATCTCGACGCTTTAACGGTGCTGCGTCAGGTCATCTTCTCGTAGACTGCGTCGAACGCGGCTGCGGTGCCGGCCGACGTCGTGCCGGGATAGCCCTGCGCACGCCAGAAAGCGAAGCCGCCAACGAAGCCGCCTGTCGTCATGGCGAGCGCCATCATCGCAGACTTGTTTCCGTCCGGTTCGCTCGACATCCCAAAAGCAATTCCAAGCCCGGCGCCAAGTACCAGGCCGATGCCGATATCCGCCCAGCCACGCGGCACGCGAAGAAGGCGGGCGAGATCCGACAGCGCCACCGTCGGAATGTAGAGGATCAGCGCGAGCGTCGGCAGGATAGGAATAGCGAGGAACAAAAGCACGGGGCCGGCCTGAAACACGCGGTTCTCGACGCCGCTAAGGAAGAAAAGCGCGGCGACGAAGGCGGCGGTGCCGGCGAGGCACGCGTTGAAATAGGCTTTTCCGCGCGAGGCGGCAGTGGTCACGTCAGTTGTCACGACCTCGGCTGCTTGGGCAAGCGCTTCGCGGGTTCGCGCCTCCGGGCGGTTCGAGATCGTCGGGCGCCGATGCGGCGCTGGACGCGCGGAAGCCTGGCGTGGCTTCACGGCTTCGCGGCGGCCGAAGCTCGCGGCCGAACGGAGGGTTGGTTGCTTGCTGAACCTCATCGTGCCGTCTCTGCTCTCTCTGCAAGAGCGGCAACTATGGGCGCCAAACTGCGTGCGTTCGCTTAACGCAGGCTGTGGGCAATCCCCGATCCCGTTGCGGCGGTTAACCGGGGATTGCCTCGATGCCTCAAATCTTCT
Source organism: Hyphomicrobium sp. LHD-15 (assembly GCF_031157355.1). GTDB lineage: Bacteria > Pseudomonadota > Alphaproteobacteria > Rhizobiales > Hyphomicrobiaceae > Hyphomicrobium_C. Next base: position 27,687 of record NZ_JAVIFT010000003.1, on the reverse strand, counting down.
GGTTGTACTCGCCGACCTCGGGGAACTTGGCGAGGCGGGCTTCGATATCGCGGAAGATCGCGACCTTGTTGGCTTCCGACACCGGGCTTTCGACGACGATCACCAGCTCGGGCTTGTTGGACGAGGCGCGAACGAGGCCCCAGGTGCCGTCTTCCAGCGTGACGCGGACGCCGTTGACGGTGACGAGATCGCGGATTTTCTGGCCGGCAATGGTTCCGCCGTTCTTCGCGATGCCCTCGTAGTCCGCGACGACCTTCTCCACGATGCCGTACTTCTTCTCGTCGTCGCAGTGAGGCGACATCGTCGGCGACTGGTAGGTTTTGGGCAGTGCGCGGCGCAGGTCGGCGACGGTCTTGCCTTCGGCGCGCTCGAGCATGTCGCAGACGGCGAGGGCCGCGACGAGGCCGTCGTCATAGCCGCGACCGAGCGGCGGCTGGAAGAAGAAATGTCCGCTCTTCTCGAAGCCGACGAGTGCCTTCTGCTCGAAGGTGTAGCGCTTCATGTAGGAATGGCCGGTCTTCCAGTAGAGGGTCTTGGCGCCGTTTGCCTGCAGAACAGGGTCGGTCATGAAAAGGCCGGTCGATTTGACGTCGGCGACGAACACGGCGTCCTTGTGCCGGGCCGAGATATCGCGGGCGAGCATGACGCCGACGGTATCGGCAAAGATCTCGTGGCCTTCGTTGTCGACCACGCCGCAGCGGTCGCCGTCGCCATCGAAGCCGAAACCGACATCTGCCTTGTGCTTCACCACCGCTTCCGCGATGGCGTGCAGCATCTTCATGTCCTCGGGGTTCGGATTGTAGCGGGGGAAGCTGTGATCGAGCTCGGCGTCGAGGGGGACGACCTCGCAGCCGATGGCTTCGAGAACCTTGGGCGCGAATGCGCCAGCGGTGCCGTTGCCGCAAGCGGCGACGACCTTGAGGCGGCGCTTGAGCTTCGGGCGGTCGGCGAGGGCGGCCATGTAGCGCTCGGCGAGGTCGGGTACGAAAAAGTAGCGGCCGCCGTCCTGCGGCTTGAAGTTGCCCGCGAGCACGATTTCCTTGAGGCGGCTCATCTCGTCGGGGCCGAAGGTCAGCGGGCGATTGAGGCCCATCTTGATGCCGGTCCAGCCGTTGTCGTTGTGGGAGGCGGTGACCATCGCCACGCCTTCCACGTCGAGCGCGAACTGGGCGTAGTAGGCCATCGGCGAAAGCGCGAGGCCGATGTCGTGAACTTCGAAGCCGCCGGCCAGAAGACCGGTGATCAGGGCCTGCTTCACCGACGCGGAATACCAGCGGAAATCATGGCCAACGACGATGCGTTTCTTGACGCCGCGCTCTTCGAAAAGGACCGCCATGCCGAGGCCAACTGCGTTGAGCCCCATGAGGTTGATCTCTTGCGGGAACAGCCAGCGGGCGTCGTACTCGCGGAAGCCGGTGGGCTTGACGAGGGGCAGGCGTTCGAAGTCGGCGGTGTTGGGGACGAGATCGGCGCGGGGTTTGGGAAACATCGAGAGACCTTGTTCTGGGACTCACCGGCGAAATTTCCGGCGAACGGGCAGGCTCATGGAGGCGGAATACGGCGAAATACGGTGCGGAAGTGATGACGTCCGTGGACGTTTTTTTCCTTATGCACCACACGCGTATAACATTCGCTAGGGGGCACGTTGCTTTAATGCGCGAAGGCTTAAGACGGTTCGCGCATCGTGTCTTTGACGAGAAGCCCGAATTTACATGTCAGATGAGGTTATTCGACCAAGGTCAAGCGGCCCTGGGAGATGTCGACGCGGTCGAGGCGTGACAGAAAGCTCATGCCGAGCAATGTCTTATTGAGGCGCCCGCGTTCGCAGACGGCGGCGCGGACGTCGCGGACGGTGACGCGGCCGATGGTGATCCGGTCGAGGGTCACGGGCGCGACGGAAGCCACGCCGTTGGCAGTGTTCACCCGGCCGGTAAAATCCGACGGCCTGAGCCGCAGGCCCGCGCGCTCGGCATCCTCGTATGTCAATGCAACCATGGACGCGCCGGTATCGACCATGACGTCGACCGAGCGGCCGTTGATCTCGGCTTCGGCATAGTAGTGGCCGTCGGCAGCAGCTCGCAGCTGCTCGGTGCCACCTCGTGGAGCCGGCTCTTGCGGGTCGGCGCGGGCTTCTTCCTGCGTCGTGGTGGGGGTGCTCGCGACGCCAAGCATGCCGCTCAGTTCTGCGCGCAGAGTGTCATAGTGGGCCGCGCCCAAGCCCAGGATCAGGGCTGCTGCCGCCCAGCTTGCGACTTCTCCGAAGAAAGACCGTGCTCCGGATGAAAGAGCCATTCAAACGCTCCCGCGTGGAGGCACCCCACGCGCTTTCGGAGGGGCTCAGAGGCCGGCCGTCAGCCTCGGAGGGTGAGGAAGTCGCCGGAAAACTCATAGGAGCGCAAACGCTTTAAGAAACTCATACCGAGCAGGTTTTCCGAGAGCGCGCCGGGTTGGGCGACGAGGGCTTCGACGTCGCGGACTTCGAGCGGGCCGACGGAGATGGTCTTGAGCCGGATGGGTGCCGCAAAGGTGCTGCCGTTCGCGGTCGAGACGGGGGTGGTGAAAGACAGCGACTTGGTGTCGATCCCGGCACGCTCGGCGTCGGCTGGCTTCAAGACCACGGTCGAGGCGCCGGTATCGACCAGCAACGACATTGTCACGCCGTTGACTGCGCCGCGGGCGATGAAATGCGCGTTGTCATGGCGGCGCAGGCGCACGGCCTGTTCGCCTGTGGGGGCCGTCTCGACGAGGAGCGAATGACCGGGCGGAAGCACCTCGCCGGCGACGCGATAGGCGACCGTCTTTATTTCCTCGCGGTAGGTGTAAGCGACGATCAGCGCCAGTCCGATCCCGATCCAGGTGGCGGCGTGGCGCACGGCGTCGCGCCGCCTCCCTTGATAGTCGCCGCTGAGGGTCAAGAGATAGAGCGCGGCCAGCGCGAGCGCGCCGACGATGTAGGGGGCATTCTCGCCGGCGAGGGCCGAGAAGGAATCCGTATCGCCGCTGAGGCTCCAATAGAGCGCGACCAGACCCAGCAGGATGGCAATCAGGACGGCGAGCATGTCAGGGCGTTTCCATCATTCGTTGAGATCCATCGACATGCGGCCCAGGGGGAGATGAGGCCTACTATTCACGCTTCAGGCATTTCCTGCGCTGCCGATTCACGCCGCGCCCGATAGGGGCGCGACGATTGGAGCGCGTGGTCTAGCCATTGGCCCGTACACGACGGAGTTTCAGCTCCTGCATGATTGTCCGGCGTTCAGCGTCGGAATAGGACGACCAGCAGGCGATCTCATGGCGGGAGCGGAAACAGCCGTCGCAGAGGCCGTCTTTCGGATTGATCACGCAGGTTTTTATGCAGGGAGATTCCATCGGTCGCCGCGGTGGCGCGCTCCGTATTGTGTCAGTCGGCGTGCAATTTAGTCAGTCCGGCCTCACGCCTCAATGCCCGGAAAGCGCGGCAAACACGCATAGGGCCGCGAACCGGGGCCGAATTCAGGCGACGCGGGGCGGCCGCGTCGGCGACGTGGGTTTGGGGGGGATGCGGAGGCGCGGCTGGCGGCTCGACGGTGGGGGCACCGCCTGGCGATGCCGCTCGGCCCCGAGCGGCTGCAGCGGCGCGACAGTCGCCAGCACGCGCTTGGCGGGCAGCGTAACGGAGACCTCGGTGCCCTTGCGGAGTTCGGATTGCAGCTCAAAAACGCCGTCATGCAACTCGGCGAGGCTTTTCACGATCGGCAGTCCGAGGCCGGTTCCGCCTTCCGCGGTCTCGTGGGCGAGTGACCCCTGGCCGAAGGCTTGCAACACCTTGGGGATTTCGTCCTCGGGAATGCCGGGCCCGGTGTCGCGGACGGCCATGCGCTGGCCGCCGTCTGGTGTCTGCGCGACAGTGATCGTGACGTTTCCGCCTTTCGGCGTGAACTTGATCGCGTTCGACAGGAGGTTGAGGCAGATCTGGCGCATGGCGCGGACATCGATCCAGACCTGGGGCAAGTCAGCCGCGATGTCGAGAGTAACTTGCAGGCCCTTGCCGCTGGCGCGGAGCGCGAGCAGGCGCTTGCAATCCTCGGCGATGTCGCCCAAGTGGGCGCGTTCCTCGACAAGTTCGTAGCGGCCCGCTTCGATGCGCGAGAGATCGAGGATCTCGTTGATGAGCTGGAGCAGATGGCGGCCGCTCTCGTAGATATCGCGTGAGTAGTCGCGATAGAGCGGCGTGGCGTGCTCGCCGAACAGCTCGTCCTTCATGACCTCCGAGAAACCCATGATGGCGTTGAGCGGCGTTCTCAGCTCGTGGCTCATGGTCGCGAGAAAACGGGATTTGGCCTTGCTGCCGGCTTCGGCGCGCTTGCGGGCCTCGTCGCTGACGAGCTTCTCCTCGTCGAGCTCGGCGATCAGGATGTCCTTCTGCGCGCGGAATTCGAGCATCTGCAGCGTTGTCTGCTGCAGGCCCTTGGCGAGGAAGATGAAGTAGACGTGGACGCCCACCGCCATGGTGGCGAGTGCGTAGTAGAACGGCTCGTGCAGCAGGATGAGCCGGGTGGCGACGGCGACCGTCATCGGGATGGTGCCGACGTAGAGCAAGCTCATCATCGACGACGTGAAGGTCATCCGGACGGCGAGCAGGACGATCCGCGAAGCGAAGATGAAAACGTGGGATGAAAATACCGCCGATTGCTCGAGCGGAGACTGACTGTCCATTCCGACGAGGGCGAAGCCTGCCCAGACGACTCCGTTGAACAACTCGGCGAGAAGGAAGCGCCGGCGCCAGACACCGAGATCGCCATCGGGGCGGGCTTCGCGCTCGAAACGGCGACACAGTTGAAGCAGGACGACCTTCGAGCCGATGACCAGCAGAAGCCACATGCAGCCTTCCGCCCAAGGCGCCCAGAACATGGATGCGAGGGAAAAGATGGCAGCGAGGGCCCAGATCGTGACGGCGGCCGAGAGCTCGTTCCGGGCGAACATCGCCATGAGCTCGTATTCGAATTCGGGCTTGATTTCGCTGCCTCGGGTCAGGCGATCGCGGGCAGCCTTCACGTCGTCGTCCGTGCGTTTGCGCGCGGCGTGACGCGTTCTAAGCTCGGCGAGGATTTGTTTTCGCGTTTCTTTGTCCATGCTTCCGCCGCGCAGCGTTCACGACGGCCAAATGGCCCAGTCGCTCCCGGTATTGGGGGTGCTTGTCGCTAGCCCGCCGAGAGTGATAGGTCGTGTGTCTGCCCACCGCTAATCTCACCAGAATTCGCTAACGATGAGTTTACCCACGGGTCGAGTTGGATATTCCGCCTGTTCCCAACGGAACAGTCCGGTGGCGCGCCGCCAGGCAATGTGCGGGATTATTCGGAAAATGCGCGTGCGGGAGCGGGCATGAAGGTTACGATTATCGGATCCAGCGACGCCTTCGGCTCCGGAGGACGTCTTCAAACGTGCTTCCACGTGGCTTCGGACGCGGGGCAGTTCCTGATCGACTGCGGGGCCACGTCGTTGATCGGGCTCGAGCGGCAACACGTTGATCCGAATGATATTTCAACGATTTTTATCACGCATCTGCACGGCGATCATTTTGCGGGTCTAGTGTGGTGGCTGATCCATGCCGTGCATCTCGTGAAACGCACCAAGCCGTTGACCGTGGTCGGCCCAGCAGGGATCGAAGCCCGCTTCAACGCCGCTGCGGAGGCGCTTTTTCCAGGCTCGACGGCAGTGGCGCGGCGGTTCGATCTGGTTTTTCGGACTTACGAGGATTTCGTGCCGCTGGAGGCGGGCGGCGTGAAAGTTACGCCGTTTGTCGTCAGCCATCCGTCGGGCGCGACGTCCTATGCGCTCCGCTTCGAGGTCGACGGCAAGATTCTGACCTTCTCCGGCGATACGGAGTGGGTCGAAAGCCTGATTGGCGCTGCAAACGGGGCTGATCTCTTCATTTGCGAATGCTTCGCGTTCGAGCAGGCCGCCCGGTACCATCTCAACTGGCGGACGATCGAGGCCAATCTGGAACGGCTCGGCGCCAAGAAGGTTCTGCTGACGCATCTGGGCCCGGAAGCCCTCGCCAACCAGGGGGCGATCCGTCATCCAATTGTTGCGATTGCCGAGGACGGGCTCCAGCTCGACCTCTGACAGCGGGGCTCTCGAGTTGCCGCCGCTCCTCGCTCCTTGGGCGGATTGAGCGCGATGGGCCGCTAACGCGCCAGATTGTTCGTCCAAACAGTAAAATTGCCTCAATTAAATCGCTTGACCGCAGAGCCCGAACAAACTGATCTTGCGTTTGCTCCTTATTCGGAAAATCCATTCCAACTCTGCGGTTGCCGTATGCTCGATGACATGGACGTCAAAATTCTCGCGATCCTGCAGGAGGACTGCACGCGGCCGGTGGCCGAAATCGGGAAAGAGGTGGGCCTTTCGACAACGCCCTGCTGGCGGCGCATTCAGAAGCTCGAGGAGCTTGGCGTCATCAAGCGGCGGGTTGCGGTTCTGGATCCCGTCAAGGTGAATGCCGGCGTCACCGTTTTCATCTCGATCAAGACCGACAAGCACAGCCTTGCTTGGCTCGAGCGCTTTCACGGCGCGGTCTCGGATTTTCCGGAAGTCGTCGAGTTCTACCGGATGTCCGGCGAGGTCGACTATCTGCTTCGCGTGGCGGTCCCGGATATCGCCGCTTATGACGTTTTCTATAAAAAGCTCATTTCCCACGTCGAGATCGCAAAGGTGTCGTCGGCGTTCGCGATGGAAGAGATCAAGCATACAACGGCGCTGCCGCTCAACTTCGCGCGCGCGCCTTCGGAAAAGCGGCGCAGCGGCTGACGTCCGCTTGGCGTCGTATCGTCGGTCTACACGATCAGGTTGAGGCCCGCGAACGCGAAGCAAATAAAGGCCGCGAAGCCGATCGCGACAAACGTCAGCATCATGCCAAGCGTGCGAAGCTTCAGATTGTGCGGCGTCTGCGAGAGTGCATAGGCGTGGACGTAGCGGCCGGCCACCAAGGCAAGCCCGAGCGCGTGCAAGAAGGCCGACGGCGCTTTCAGGCTTTCGGCGAAAGCCAGCAGCAGAAGCGCAAGCGGCACGTATTCGGCGAAATTCGCGTGGACGCGAGCGCGGCGCAGAAGCTCGGCGCTTTCGCCATGGCCGATCTCGACGCGCGCCTCGCGGCGCTGGGCGATTACGCGTACCGACAGCAGCAGAAACAGGAAGGCCAGGAGCGACGCGTAGAAGGCGGTGATCGGCATGGCATGACCCGTTGCAAATGTGTGTGAAGGTCCCCGTGGTCTTTCGATGCTTGCGGTCGGCTGAGGCTATTTGGTGGTCGCGGGCGAAGGCAGGCGTGCGATCAGGCTCGACGTATCCCAGCGGCTGCCGCCGAGCTTCTGAACGTCACTATAATACTGATCGACCAGTTCCGTGACAGTCAGCTTCGAGCCGTTGCGGCGCGCTTCGGCGAGGCAGATCCCGAGATCCTTGCGCATCCAATCGACGGCGAAGCCAAACTCGAAGCTACGTTCATGCATGGTCTTCCAGCGGTTTTCCATCTGCCACGATTGCGCAGCGCCCTTCGAGATCGTGTCGATGACGGCGGCCACATCGAGCCCGGCATTCTCGGCGAAGGCGATGGCCTCGGAGAGGCCCTGGAGGAGGCCCGCGATGGCGATCTGATTGACCATCTTGGCGAGTTGGCCAGAGCCCGCCGGGCCCATCAGGCGCACGGCCTTGGCGAACGAGCGGATCACCGGATCGGCGGCGTGGAAGGCTTCCTGATCCCCGCCGCACATGACGGTGAGCTGTCCGCTTTCGGCGCCGGCCTGACCACCCGATACGGGCGCGTCGATGAAGGCGATGCCTTTTTCCTTGGCGCCACTATGCAACTCGCGGGCGACGTCGGCCGAGGCTGTCGTGTGGTCGATGAAGACGGCGCCGGGGCGCATCGTGGTAAACGCGCCGTCAGGACCGGTCGTGACCTGGCGCAGGTCGTCGTCGTTGCCGACGCAGGCAAAGACGAAATCGGCGCCTTCGGCAGCGGCGGCGGGCGTCGAATGGGCGCTTCCCGCGCCCTGGGCCGTGACCCAGGCCTGGGCCTTGGCGCCGTTGCGGTTGTAGACGGACAGGTCGTGGCCGCCCCGCTTCAGGAGGTGCCCGGCCATCGGGTAACCCATGACCCCCAATCCGATCCATGCAACTTTGGCCATGCCCTTCGGTCCTCGTTTCGGTTATGACGCGGGTCGTTGTATCGAATCCCGCACCCGCCTCCTACCCCCGATCGATGCGGCGGGATCTCTCAAGGCAAGGACCCATGGTCAAGAACAGCTCGGATGCTCAGGTCGCGGTCACGCTCGAGGATGTGCGGCGCGCGGCAAAGATCATCGAAGGCGCGGTGGTGCGAACGCCCTGCGACCGGAGCCGGACGCTCGGCCACGATCTCGGCTCCGACATCTGGCTCAAGTTCGAGAACCTGCAGTTCACCGCCGCCTACAAGGAGCGTGGCGCGCTCGTCAGGCTGTCCGCGCTTTCGCCGGCTGAGCGCAAGCGGGGCGTCATCGCGATGTCGGCCGGCAATCATGCGCAAGGCGTTTCCTATCACGCGGGCCGTCTCGGCATTCCGGCGACGATCGTCATGCCGGAAGGGACGCCGGCGGTGAAGGCGGAGAACACCAAGCGCTGGGGCGCGCATGTCATCCTCGAAGGTAAGACGCTCGAGGAAGCCGCGCGCTTCGCCCGCGCCTATGGCGAAGAGCAGGGACTGGTGTTCGTGCATCCGTTCGACGATCCGCTGGTGATCGCGGGGCAGGGTACGGTTGCGCTCGAGGTGCTGGAAGCGGTGCCGGATCTGGACGTTCTGATCGTACCGGTCGGCGGTGGCGGGCTCATCGCCGGCATGGCGGTGGCGGCGAAGGCGATCAAGCCGGACATCGAGATCATTGGCGTCGAGGCGGCGCTCTATCCCTCGATCTACAACAAGATCAAGGGCACGCATCTGCCAACGCGCGGCGATACGCTGGCCGAAGGCATCGCGGTCGCGAACCCGGGCGATATCACGACCGAGATCATCTCCCGCCTCGTCGACGACATCGTGCTCGTCAGCGAGACGGATCTCGAACGGGCGACGTTCGCGCTGCTGATGATCGAGAAGACCGTGGTCGAAGGGGCAGGTGCTGCCGGGCTCGCCGCGATGATGGCCGACAAAGAGCGTTGGAAGGGCCGCAAGATCGGGCTCGTGCTGACCGGCGGCAATATCGATCCGAGATTGCTCGCGAGCGTGCTGACGCGCGAGCTTGCGCGCGAAGGGCGCCTGTCGCGTCTCACCATCGACATTCCGGATCGGCCGGGTGAGCTGTCGCGCGTTTCCGGCGTGGTGGGGCAAGCCGGCGCCAACATCGTCGAGGTCTATCACCAGCGCGTGTTCACGGATCTACCGGCGCGCGGGACCGAGCTCAATCTCGTGATCGAGACGCGGGACCGCTCGAACCTCGAAGCAGTGCTCGCGCGGCTCGAAGCTTCCGGCTATCGCGTCGTCGTAAAGAGCAGCCAGGCTACGCTTTAGAGAACAGCGGGCTCTGGCGCGTGTGCGCTGGATTCACGGCGCAAGCGCGAGGGTTCAGCGACCTTCGCGCCACCAGGCCATGGCCATGAGGGCGAGCAGTGCGGCGAGGGCGAAGCCGCCGGTGAACATCGGCGTCAGCTTCACGCCCTTGGTCACGAAGGCCTCGCGGTCGCGCAAGCCCATCCAGCCGGTGCCGGACAGCACGCGGGCGCCCGACATCAGTGCGACGCGCGGCAGCGTGACGTCGCCTCCGGCGCTCGTCGGATCGGTGCGCGTCCAGTAGAGACCGCCGCCGGTTGCTTCGAGCAGCGGCTTCAGTTTCTGGTCCGTGGCGACCACCTCGCTCATCTCGCGCGGATCCTCGATGCCGGCATGGGCAACGGCGGTGAGAAGGCCCGAGGGGCCTTCGCTCTCGGCCTTGTAGAGGCCTGGCAACTTGACATCGATCGTGGTTTTCCAGACGCCGGGGCGTTCCCGTTCGAGCGTGACTTCGCTCTTCTCGCCGCCGGGGGCGGAGATGGTGACGGGGGCGACCTTATCTTCCAGCGTGCGCCGCTCGATGGTGAGCTTGAGCCCGCGTGCGGACGCGATCAGCCGCTCCTCTTCGAGATCGGGCTCTTTCATCAGCCAGTGCGAGAGACGGCGCAGGAGGTCGGTGTGGGGGCCGCCACCTTCGTAGCCGCGCGCCCACAGCCAGGCGTGGTCGGACGTGAGAAGTGCGACGCGGCCTTTGCCCTTGCGATCGAGGACGAGCAGGGGGCGATCCTCGGCGCCTTCCATCACCACGCGACCGCGGTCCGGGCGCACCTCTGCCTGGCGGAACCAATGGCCCCAGGTGGCGGGACGATCCGGCCCGATCGCGTTGGCGCCGATGAGGCCCTGGGTCACCGGATGACGGAAGCCTTCGTCAGTTATTTTTGCGCGGAACGGCTCCTCCAACACACGCCCCGTGGGCGCGGCAGGGAGAATGGGCGATAGGGGCGTGCGGTAGAGGCTGGTCATGCCGGCGTAGTCGTCGCCCGCGGCCACGAGTACGGCGCCGCCGTGGTTTTCCACGTAACGGGAGATGTTGTCGTAGTAGATCAGCTGCAGGATTCCGCGATGCTCGTAGCGATCGAAGATGATGAGATCGAAATCCTTGATCTTGTCCGAGAACAGCTCCTTGGTCGGGAAGGCGATCAGCGAGAGCTGGTTGATCGGCGTGCCGTCCTGCTTCTCGGGCGGGCGCAGAATGGTGAAGTGGACGAGATCGACCGCGGCGTCCGATTTCAGGAGGTTGCGCCAGGTGCGCTCGCCGGCGTGGGGCTCGCCCGAGACCAGGAGCACGCGCAGGTTTTCGCGCACGCCTTCAGCGACAATCACCACGCGGTTGTTGGCGGGCGTCAGCTCGCCTGGAGTGGTTTCAAGCTCGACTTCGAGAATGTTGGTGCCGGCATGCGGGAACGGCATCTCGATCGAGACGGGTTCGTTGATGGCGGCTGTTCGCACTTCGTCGGGGCGGCCTTCGCGGCGCACCTTGAGCGTCACCGGGCTGCCTGAGGCCAGGGCCGACTTGCCGCTTTCGCGAACCGCAATCTCGATATCGCGGGACTGGCCGACGAGGCCGTAACGCGGCGCCTTCAGCGTTTCGATGCGCCGGTCGAACTCGTTCGGAGTGCCGGTGAGGAGGGCATGAACCGGCGCGTCGAAGCCGAGGGCGGAGGTGGACTTCGGAATGTCATGGACCTGGCCGTCGGTGACGAAGATGACGCCGGCGATGCGGTCCGGAGGCGTGTTGGTGAGGGCCTGGTTCAGCGCTGCGAACAGCTGCGTGCCTTGCGCCGTCGTTGCGTCCTGCTTGGCGGCGGTCACCCATTTGACTTCGAGGTTCTTGATCTTGCCGAGGCGCTGCTCGAGATCGGTCTTGATGGCGGCGCGCTGCTCGGGGCGTTTGTCGAGCGCCTGGCTCGTGCTCTCATCGATTACGACGAGGGCGATGTTGGCAAGGCTTTCGCGCTCTTCCTCGCGCAGCGTTGGGTTGAGGAGGGCCGCGATCAAGGCGGCGAGCGCAAGCCCGCGCCAGAGGGCGCCACGGCTCTTGCGGAACAGCAGGATGGCGACGAGCAGCACAGCTGCTGCCGCGGCCGCCCAAATCAGGGGGACCGGAACAAGCGGCGCGAACTCGATCGACCAATTCATACGTCAGGTATCCTCACGCGGCGATTTCTTCGCCGCAATCAAATCTCATTCACTGGCCCAGGCGCTCGAGCAGCGCGGGCACATGCACCTGGTCGGCCTTGTAGTTGCCGGTCAGCGCATGCATCACGATGTTGACGCCGGTCCGCATCGCGATCTCGCGCTGGCTCTCGCCGCCGGGCACGACCGGATAGAGCGGGCGGCCGCTGCTATCGAGCGCCCAGGCGGAGGCGAAATCGTTGGACGTGATCATGATCGAAGTCACGCCGTCGGCGCGGCGGGCCTTGCGGCTGTCGCCTTCGTGATCCTCGCGCGCTTCGACCCAGAGCTGTCCGCCTTCCCAGCGGCCGGGGAACGAACGCAAGAGGTAAAACGATTTGGTCAGCACGTGGTCCTCGGGGACGGGCTCCAGCCGCGGTACGTCGAGCGAGCCCATCAAGCGCTTCAGCGCGAGGCCGTTCTTGCCTTCGAGCGTCGTGCCGGAGGGCATACCTGTGCCGAAATCGCGGGTGTCGAAAATCAGCAGGCCGCCCTGCTTCATATAGGCGTCGATCTTCGCAAGCGTAGGCTGCGGCAGAGGCTTGGCGTTCTCGACAACCGGCCAATAGAGGACCGGGAAGAAGGCAATCTCATCCTTCACGATGTCGACGGCGATCGGCTCGCCAGGCTCGACGGCGGTGCGCACGGCGAGGATGCGCGAGAGGCCCGAAAGCCCAGCCTTGCTGGTCGCGTCGGTGGTTGGATCTCCGGTCAGCACATAGCCGAGGGTGACATTCTCGGTTGCCTTTTGCGCGGTGGCGCCGCCCGGCAGCTCTTCCACGGACGTCTGGGCGTGGGCTGCGTCCGGCGTGAAAGCGGTTGCGGACAGAAGCGCCACGAGCAGCGCGCCTGCAGCGGGCCGTGCGCGCGGCTTCAGCCAGGACGCGAGCCAGCCGAGCGCGCCGAGCAGGGCGATGACGGCCACAATATCGGCGAAGATGAGGGCCAGCGAGCCCGTGAGCAGGGCAGGCGCGAGCGGCGTCGAAGGTTGGCTTTCGTAAAGCATCCGCGAGGCTCCCAACGGCCGAGCGGGAAGCGGCGCGAGCTCGCTCTTGGAGCCAAGAACGTTGAGCGCGCGCGGACTTCCTTGCGCCCCATAGTAGCCGGGCGGATGCACAAGGCTAGCCTCTGCGGACGCCAGTTTTTCGGTCGGGATGGCCTCGGCCGTGGGAGGAGGAGGCCTCAGAATGCCAAAGCCATCAAGCGTCTGGACCGGTGCGAAGGCGTCCAGGTTGACGGGGGGTGCCTCGCCCGCTGCCGCTTTGTCGGCGGCGGCTTCCTCGCCCGAACCGATGGGCGCAAGGCTGCCGAGCGCTGTGATCCGGCGCAGCATTTCGACGAAAAGGCCCGAGATCGGGAGGTTCGACCAATCCGAATTGGCGGTGACGTGGAACAGGATGACTTGCCCGGCGCCAAGCGTGGTCGCGGTGACGAGCGGCGTGCCGTCGCCGAGGCGAGCCCAGACGTTGACCGAGGCCGTCAGCTGTGCGGGGTCGGCGAGGACCTGGCGGTTGACGGCGACGTCCTTGGGAACGGCGATGCCGGAGAACAAGCTAGTGGTGTCGAAGTCGGCGAGCGGTTGCGGGCTCGACCACGAGAGTGCGCCTCCGAGCGTTCGTCCGCCGATGCGCAGCGCCACTGGCAGCAGATCGTCGCCGCCGCTTTCGAGGCGGGGCCCGGCAAAGCGGACAAGCACGCCGCCGCTCTCGACCCACGCCTTCACGCGGTCCTTCACCTCGCCCGACAGTGTGCCGATATCGGCGAGCATCAGAACGCTCGCCTTCTGCTTCAAAACCGCGTCGATGCCCTGGGCGAGGTTGTGATCCTTGGGGCGAATGATCTCGGCGTAAGGCTGAACCGCCTTTTCGAGATAGTAGAGGGGGGCGAGCAATGGCTGGGACTGCTCCTGGCTTTCGCCCGAGATCATGCCGACGCGTTGCCACTGGGAACGGCCATCGAGCAGGCTCACGGAGCCGGCGGAGCGGTCGGATGCAATTTCGAGGCGCGTCACCTGGTTGCGCAACTCGAGCGGCAGATCGAACGTCACTTCGGCCGAACGGGTGCCGGACGACAGTGTGAAGATCGCTTCGCCCATGCGCTGGCCGCGTGCCGAAAACGCGTCGATACGGCCGGTTCTTGCGGGGCCGCCGGTGCGCAGGACGGTGGCAACGAGCTTGCCGTCAGGGCCGAGGCCTGCGGTCAAGCCAAGCGGCTCCTCGCCGCCGGTGTCCTCGACGACCGCGAAGGTGCCGCTGCCTGCAGCCTGCTGGAGGCCGTCTGCGAAGGCCGACGCATCGGCCTTGTGATCGATGCCATCAGCGAGCCAAAGAATGCTGGCCGCCGTTACGTTGGTGGCCTTCAGCGTTTCATTGAGGGTCGCGAGGGTCGCCTTGCGATCCGGCGCATACGGACGTGGTTCGAGCGCAGCCAGCGTGGCACGCGCTTCGCCTGGGGCTTCGAGCTTGAACGTGCGCGATTTCGTGGCCGGTGCCGTGTCGGCGATCACCACGGCGCGGTTCTGGCGCTGGGCATCGGCGAGAATTTCTTGTGCCAGCGCGGTGCGGCGCGCCCAGCCGGAGGCTGCCGCCCAGCCATTGTCGACGACGAGCACGACGGGGCCGGTTCCAGTCAACGCGCGCTCGCGGGCGGGGTTCAGCACTGGCTCGGAGAGCGCAAGGATCACGAGGGCGGCCGCCAACAAGCGGATCAGCAGCAGCCACCAGGGTGTCTTGGCGGGTGTCTTTTCCTCGTTCTCGAGGCCGACGAGAATGCGCGTGGCCGGAAACGCCACCTGCTTCGGGCGGGGCGGAACGGTTTTGAGCAGCCAATAGATGAGCGGAAGCGTGGCGAGCCCCGCCAGCAGCCAGGGATTGAGGAATGTCAAAGCGCCGAGGCTCATGAACTTCCTTCCGTGCCTTGAGCGCCCGGCGTCGCTCCGGTGGCCGGGCCCTGCCAACGGTAGCCGGAATCGCGGCCTTCGAGGCGCATGATCAGGTTCAGAAGCGGCTCAGTCGGCGGGCGATCGGTGTGATGGACCAGGAACGACCAGCCGAGACGTACGGCGAGGGCCTGCAATTCGTCGCGATGGGCCTTGAGGCGCGCCTGATAGCGAGTACGCAGGCTTTCGGCGCGATCCGCGATCCAGCTCTCGCCGCCTTCGGACCCGAGAAATTCGGTGCGGCCTTCGTAGGGGAGCGTTTCCTCGGCCGGGTCGAGCACCTGGATGAGGTGGCCGGTGGCGCCATTGGCGGCCAGAACCTCGATGCTCTCGCGCAGGTTCTCGATCGGATCCAGGAAGTCGCTGACGAGGATGAGGCCGGAAAAGCGGCTGACGCGAGCGTTCGATGGCTTACCGGACGCGAGCTGCGGCGCGTCCGCATGGGAGGCGATGGTTTCGGCGAGGCGCGTGGCTGCGCGGCGGCTGGACGTGGGAAGCGTGAGCCCCAGGAGGCCGACGCGCTCGCCGCTGCGGACGAGGAGCTCGGCAGCAGCAAGGGTCAACACGAGCGCACGGTCGCGCTTCGTCACCGGCGCGAGGTGGCTCTGGAAATTCATCGATGGCGAGAGATCCGGCCAGAGCCACAGGGTGTGGGCGGCCTCCCATTCACGCTCGCGCACGTAAAGGTGGTCGGAGCTGGCGGAGCGGCGCCAGTCGATCAGTTGCGCGGAATCCTGCGGCTCATAGGTGCGGAACTGCCAGAAGGTTTCGCCCGGACCCGAGCGGCGCCGGCCGTGAATGCCGTGCGCGACGGTCTGGGCGATGCGATCGGCTTCCAGCAACAGATCCGGCAGGCGGTCGGCCACGCCATGGGCATCGCGCTCGACCGCGAAGATGCTTGCGTCGTGGCTGACGGCCGACTGTCCAGTTTCACGGCCGCGGGATGCCGCCATCCTGCTTACTCCACCGCGTGGGCGAGACGCGCGATCAACGGACCCAGCTCCTCGCCTTCGGCACGTGCAGCGAACGACAGCGCCATGCGGTGCTTCAGGACCGGCTCGGCCAGCTCGATCACGTCGTCAATCGAGGGGGCGAGGCGGCCATCAATCAGCGCCTTGGCGCGGACGGCCAGCATCAGGGCCTGGCTCGCGCGCGGGCCGGGGCCCCAGGCGACGAAGCGGTCGGTTTCGGCATTGGCGCCGGTGCCGGGACGGGCTGAGCGCACGAGCTTCAGAATCGATTCCACGACCTTGTCCGGCACAGGGATCTGGCGGACGAGACGCTGAATGGTCATGAGGTCGCCGGCCGACAGCACGCTTTCGACGATGCGTTCCTCGTTGCCGGTGGTGGCATAGAGCATGCGGCGCTCGGCGGCGAGATCCGGATACGTCACGTCGATCTCGAGCAGGAAGCGGTCGAGCTGGGCTTCGGGCAGCGGATAGGTTCCCTCCTGCTCGAGCGGGTTCTGGGTCGCGAGCACATGGAACGGCGCCGGGACGTCGTGGCGGGTGCCGGCGACGGTGACGTGATGCTCCTGCATGGCCTGCAGCAGAGCCGACTGCGTCTTGGGTGAGGCGCGGTTGATCTCGTCGGCCATCAACAGCTGGGTGAAGATCGGCCCCTTGATGAAGCGGAACGAGCGGCGCTGGCCGGGCGCCTCTTCCAGCACTTCCGAACCGATGATGTCGGAGGGCATGAGGTCCGGCGTGAACTGGATGCGCTTGGCGTCGAGGCCGAGCACGCGGCCGAGCGTCTCGACCAGCAGCGTCTTGGCAAGGCCGGGCACGCCGATCAACAGCGCGTGGCCGCCGGACAGGATCGTGATGAGCGTACGCTCGATCACCACATCCTGGCCGAAAATCACCGAGGCCGCTGCCTTGTGCGCCCGCTTGATGCGTTCGGCTGCGGCTTCGAGACGGGGGACGATGGCTTCTTCAGTCTGGATAACGGTGCTCATGGATCGAAAGGGCCCGGTTCTCATGTTGAAGGGCGCAACGTCGGGCAGGCCTGACGCGCATTACAGGCGATGTGACCGGCTGGCGGGGGCCGAGGTCAAGTTAATACTCGGTAAGTCGCCGTGCGGTGGGCTACTTAGCCGTTGAAAGTTAGCCGTTGAAAGACCGGCCGCATCGCGCAAGTTTTATTTTCACACAATATGGGGCCTCTCGGCGACCTTTGCCTCATCGGAGCGTTTGGGGACTATGAGCCTGGCGTTGCCAGAAGTTCCTGGCACCGGCGTTGCTGGCGCCTGGCGGTGCGGACAGCATCAGCGTTTTGATGTGCCGCGATATTCACGTTTTTGAACAAAGGTGATCGCTTCGGCGACATGAACAAGCTCGAAGACCTTCTCAAGCAAGCCCAGGGCGACAGTCCGGCACCGGTCGAGCGGTGGGATCCCCCCTATTGCGGCGACATCGGGCTCAGCATTCTGCGCGATGGGCAGTGGCACTATCAGGGAAGCGCGATTCCGCGGCCTGCGCTGGTCAAGCTGTTCGCGCGCGTGCTGCGGCGCGACGAAGATGGCCGCTTCTTCCTGGTAACGCCTGCAGAGAAGGTGGATGTCGCGGTCGCCGACGCGCCGTTCATTGCGGTCGAGATGCAGGCATCTGGCCGGGGCCGCTCGCAATCGCTGTTGTTTCGGACCAATGTCGACGACGTCATCAAATGCGGAGCGGAGCATCCGTTGAGGTTCGTCGCGGGCGAGCCGGATCACGGGCTCAAACCCTATGTTCATGTGCGCGGGCGACTCGAGGCGCTGGTGGCGCGGGCGCTGGTCTACGATCTCGTCGAGCTTGCCGATCGAGGTCCAGACGGCGCGGGTCTCGGCCTCTGGAGCGACGGCACGTTCTTTCCGCTGCCGGAGGCCGGATAAAGGGCTCGATCAGGGCGTCGACGTGGACGCTTTCGCTGGTGTTTCCGCGGCGGCGGGAGCTGCCTTTTCGGTCTTGGGTGCTGCGGGCTTAGCAACCGGCGGTTTTACGGCGGGGCTGGCGACTTTGGTCTTGCCGTCCTTGGCGTCTTTCTTGTCGGCGATTTCCGGCTTGGCGTTGGGGCCGTAGCGTTTCGCGCATTGCTTGTGCACGAACTTGTCGATGGATTTCAGCATCGGGCGATGGAAAATCCCGATGGTGTCCTCGAGCTTGGCGGCGGTCCAGATCGTCGATTTCACATCCGACGGGCCTTCGATGCTTTCGAGATTGATCCAGACCTTGTCGGCCTTGCCGTTCTTGAAGGTGAGCTTGGGCGCGAGCTTGATGGTGAGCGGCTTGATCTCGCCTTCGCGCTCGATCACGCAATTCACCTGCTGGGCGGGAATGCGGATGGTGTGCTTCGGCTGGGTGAGGGCCGCGATGATATCGGCGCGTTCAAGCTTGATGTTGGCCTTGCAGCGCGCGTCGCCGAAGCCCCACGAGACGCCCTTGCTTTTGCCTTCCTCGAGGGTCGATTTTGCCCAGGTCTTCTGGACGTCGCATTTGAGGTCGTCGCCCTTGGGGTTCTTTTCGAGGATCATCGTGCAGACGCGCTTTTCGCAGGCCTTGAGCTCGGCGGCTTCGCCGGGGGGCTCCTCGAGCGCTTGGCCGGTGCCGGCTGCGGCGACCAAGGCGAAGATGCCGGCGCCGAGGCCGAACCAACGGGCGCGCCAGCCTTTTTCGGGGCTTGCAGTCGGGCGTCTGAACATCGGCGGTGCCTTGGCCTTTGGTCGGGATCCTTGCAGCCTGCCGGTACTGACACTCGAATTTGCCGAGATTTAGGCCCTTCGCGCCCGTGCGTTCCTCCCCCGAACGGATTGTCTGGTCTTTTGGCGGACTTGATGCCAGGAAAGCCTTGAGCTACCAAGCAACACAAGTAAGCAAATCAGCCAAAGCAAATCAGGGAGGCTTTTATGGGGGTCAACACGTCGGGCGGTCATCCTGCCATGGACTATGCCGAGCATAACCGCACGTACGCCAACTTCCTCGGCTGGACCAAGGTCGCCGTCGTGTTTCTGGTTCTGCTGCTTGCCGGCATGGCCTTCTTCCTCGTCTAATTCACCAATTCGACTTCGCGTGTTCCGGGACCACGACGGCGCGCCGACGTTCTGAATTTAGTGCCGCCTGTCCTACTGGGATGCTGGTTGCGCTGCGCCTGCCGGGCTTGGCCCGACGGGCACGGCCGGTCTCATCGAGAGCGTGTCTCCTGTCGGGGAACGCATGTCTGGGGATAGTTTGATGGTTACCATTGCTGTCACGGCCGAGGGGCCAGATGAGCCGCGCGTCGCCGTTTCGCCCGAGACGGTGAAGAAGCTCTTAGCTCTCGGCGCCAAGGTTCGCGTCCAGAGCGGGGCGGGGCTTCGCTCGCGGTTTTCCGACGACACCCTGAAAGCACAGGGTGCGGAGATCGCGGCGTCTGCCGCTGAGGCCCTCGCGGGCGCGGACATCCTGCTCAAGGTGCGCCGGCCGTCGTCCGATGAAGTTAAGCAGCTGAAGCCTGGCGCTTTCGTTGCGGCGCTCCTCGATCCCTTCGACAAGGCCGCTCTCGAGCCGCTGGCCGGGACGGGTGCCAGTCTTTTCTCCATGGAATTCGTGCCGCGCATCAGTCGCGCGCAGTCGATGGACGTGCTGTCGAGCCAGGCGAATCTCGCCGGCTACAAGGCCGTCGTGGATGCCGCGTCGCTGTTCGGCCAGGCGCTGCCGATGATGATGACGGCGGCCGGTACGGTACCTGCCGCGAAGACCTTCATCATGGGCGTCGGCGTTGCGGGCCTGCAGGCCATCGCAACCGCGCGCCGTCTCGGCGCCGTGGTCTCGGCGACCGACGTTCGACCCGCTACGAAGGAGCAGGTGCAGTCGCTCGGCGCGAAGTTCGTCGCCGTCGAGGACGAGGAATTCAAGCAGGCACAGACGGCCGCCGGATACGCGAAGCCGATGTCGCCGGAATATCAGGCCAAGCAAGCCGAGCTGGTCGCCAATCACATCAAGGCGCAGGACATCGTCATCACGACGGCGCTCATTCCGGGCCGTCCAGCGCCGCGCCTTATCACGCGGGCGATGGTCGAGAGCATGAAGCCGGGATCGGTGATCGTCGATCTCGCGGCGGAGCGGGGCGGTAACTGCGAAGCGACCGTGCCGGGCCAGACGGTTGAGGTTGGCGGCGTAAAGATCGTCGGGCCGCTCAACCTCGCGGGAACGGTGCCGGTGAACGCCTCCAGTCTTTACGCGAAAAACCTTTATGCGTTTCTGGAGCTGTTTTTCGACAAGAAAGACAAGTCGTTCAAGGTCAACTGGGACGACGAGATCATAAAGGGCACGCTGGTGGCCAAGGACGGCCGCATCGTGCATCCCAACCTCGTCCCGCAATCCGCCGCCTGAGGGTTTTCAGCCATGAAGAAGGCTTCGCACTTCCACTCACTGATCGTTGGTGGCCTTGGCGCGGTTGTCGCTCTCGCGTTGCTGCCGTCGGCGGCAATGGCGAGCGAAGGCATCGGCGGCGCGGTCGATCCGTTCATCTACCGCCTCATGGTGTTCGTGATGGCGATCTTCGTCGGCTACTACGTGGTGTGGAGCGTCACGCCCGCGCTGCATACGCCGCTGATGAGCGTTACCAACGCCATCAGCTCGGTGATCGTGGTCGGCGCGCTTCTAGCTGTCGGGCTCGAGCTGGTGGCCGAGGGCACGACGCTCGCGCGGATCTTCGGCTTCCTCGCGCTGGTGATGGCCTCCGTCAACATTTTCGGCGGCTTCCTCGTCACCAGCCGCATGCTTGCCATGTACAAGAAAAAGGACAGCTCCGGCGGCAAGGGCGGGCGTCACTGATGCTTCGTCCGTTGGGAGAAACGCTGCGGCTTTCGGCTGTGTTGGCGCTGGCGCTCGTGCTCGTTCACGGGTGGGACAGGGCTGCCGCGGCGCGTGATCTCAGCAGCGCCGAAGTCAGCTCGCTCAAGGAGACCGTCACGCGGTTCGACGCGGCGATGCACGGCAGCAACTACGAGGTCGTTGTCGACACCATTCCGCCGCGCGTGCTGGCCCACATCGCCGAACAGTCCGGGTTCGAAAGAGCCAAGCTACGCACCTTCGTCATCGCGACGATGAAGCAGACGCTTGCGGCAGTGAAGCTCGTCTCTTTCGGGATGGATACCGACAAGCTGGACCAGAAGCAGCTTGCCGATGGAACACCGTTCGCGCTGATCCCGACCCTCACCGTGATGGATGCCGGAAACGGCAAGATCTCGGTGAACTCCCATACGCTCGCGCTGATCGACAACGGCACTTGGTATCTGCTGCGCGTGAGCGAAGCGCAGCAGATCGAAATTCTGAGGAAGGTCTATCCCGAGTTCGCCGGCGTGGTGTTCCCCGCTGGCTCGGTCGAAGCCATGAAGGACTAATTCGTCATGACCGCAAATGCCGCTTCGTTCCTTTATCTCGTCTCGGGCGTGTTGTTTATTCTCGCGCTGCGCGGGCTTTCGCATCCGGTGACAAGCCGTAAAGGCAATCTCTACGGTATGATCGGCATGACGATCGCGGTGGCGACGACGCTGGCCGTATCGGCGCCGAAGGACGTGCTGAGCTGGGTCTTGATCCTCGGCGGCCTCGGTCTCGGTGCTGCGATCGGCGCCGTCATCGCGAAAAAGATCCCGATGACGCAGATGCCGGAGCTGGTGGCGGCATTCCATTCGCTGGTCGGCCTTGCGGCGGTGTTCGTCGCGGCTGCTGCCCTCTATGCGCCGGAAGCCTTCGGTATCGGGCATCCCGGTTCGATCGGCGCGGCGAGCCTCATCGAGATGGGTATCGGCCTTGCGATCGGCGCCATCACGTTCACGGGCTCGGTCATCGCGTTCGCGAAGCTTTCGGGACGCATGTCGGGCGCGCCGATCATCCTGCCATTCCGCCATTTTGTGAATCTCGGCCTGCTCGCGGCGTTGATCGTGCTCGTCTATCAGTTCTGCAATTCGGGCGGCGATCCGACGCTGTTCTGGACGATCACGCTGATCGCGCTGGTGTTCGGCGGGCTCATCATCATTCCGATCGGCGGCGCGGACATGCCGGTCGTCGTGTCGATGCTGAACTCCTATTCGGGCTGGGCCGCGGCCGGTATCGGCTTCACGCTCGGCAATATCGCGCTGATCATCACCGGCGCGCTGGTCGGCTCGTCGGGCGCGATCCTGTCCTACATCATGTGCAAGGGCATGAACCGCAGCTTCCTGTCGGTGATCGCCGGCGGGTTCGGCGGCGAGACGGCAGGACCTTCGGGTGGCGGCGAGCAGAAGCCGGTGAAACTTGGCTCCGCCGAGGACGCTGCCTATGTGCTGAAGAACGCTTCCAAGGTCATCATCGTACCCGGCTACGGCATGGCCGTCGCCCAGGCTCAGCATGCGCTGCGCGAGATGGCGGACGCCATGAAGAAAGCCGGCGTCGAGGTGAAGTACGCGATCCATCCCGTCGCCGGACGCATGCCGGGGCACATGAACGTGCTGCTTGCGGAAGCCAACGTTCCCTACGACGAGGTGTTCGAACTCGAGGACATCAACTCGGAGTTCGCGCAGGCCGACGCCGTCTATGTCATAGGCGCCAACGACGTCGTGAACCCGGCCGCCGAGGATGACAAGACCTCGCCGATCTACGGCATGCCGGTGCTTCAGGTCTGGAAGGCCGCGACCGTGTTCTTCAACAAGCGCTCGCTCGCGTCCGGTTATGCCGGCATCGACAATCCCGTGTTCTATCGCGACAACACGGTCATGGTGCTCGGCGATGCCAAGAAGATGACCGAGGAGATCGCCAAGGCGATGGCGCACTAGGGCCCGATATGGCGGTCGTCTTTTTGCCGCCGTGCGCCGTGACGACATCAAAATCAGCTATCGATAGCTCCTCGACATAGCCAATGCCGAGATCACTGCTCGGCGCTGGCGACTCAGGCCGTGCAAAATATGGGACTTGCGCCCGTCGCTTAGTTCGGTGGTGGGTTTGTCGCGTGGCGAGATGGCGGCTATCCGGTCGAGGCCGTGTCTCGGGCATGGCCGCGTCAATCTCGGGATTGACGTTCGGTTTCAGGATGTTGTGCGCTGCGTGTGCACAGGCCGGCCGGTGCGTCAATGTTATCCCCTTGCGGCGGGGATCGGTCAGCCTCTAGCCTTCGTATGTGAGAGGGACATTCGGACCAATCCAAGAGGCTAGCCGCATGCGGGCACTCACTGGAGTACTGGCACTCGTCATCTGTCTCACGACGTTCGCTTCGAGCGAACGCGCGCGCGCGGCCGACGAGCTGGTGGTGCAGCCGGTGATCGGCGGCAATCCGATGCGGTGCTACGACTACCGGGGCGCGGTGGTGCGGACGCTGCGCACGTCCGAGCTCGGCGACGTGGGGCGCGCCTCGATCATCGCGCGGATGCCCATCATCTCGCTCGATACCGATCGGCTGGCGACATTGCCCGCGAAGATGCAGGTGTTCTTCTACATGCACGAATGTGCCCACCACGTGCTGGGGCACGTGATCCGGCCGACGCTCGAAAGCGAGCGCGAAGCCGACTGCTGGGCGATCGATTACGGCCGCTGGGCGGGATTGTTCACGCGCGCCGACATCGAGGGGTTCGCTCCGCATTTCGCGAGCAGCCGCGGCTCGAAGTATGGGCATCTTCCGGGGCCTGAGCGGCAAGCCTACCTGCTCAAATGCTTCGACGAGCCGCGCACCGAGGGTACGCAAGCCGCCTTCAGCCGATAGCGCGTTTTTGGGTGCGTGCTGCGGCGGTTCCGCTCGATCAAAAACTATCACGCGCTTGGGCTGTCTCGTTGAGCCGAGACATACGACGAGCCTGCAAAGTAAAAGGCCGCGCAGCGCTCCGTCTCGGTTCGCCGCGCGGCCTTCTCAGCTTCAAGCGTGCTCGCGTCAGCGCGCCGGGGTCGCGTTGGTGTGGTACGTGATCATCAAGAGTGCCATCAGCACGGCAGACAAGAGACCGGCGAACGTGCCGACGAGGACCGACGAGGGCGGGCTCGCAACGAGACCGGCGAGGTCGTGCGCGGCGAGGCTACCGGCAATCGATGCGATCGCGGCGTTGACGACGAGCACGCCCGGCACCTTCGACTCGTCGACGCCTTTGCCTGCGCCGAGGAATACGATCTTGTAGCGTGCGATGGAGGCAATGATCGTAGCGGTGAGACCGGCCGTGATGGCGAGCGAGCGCGTGCCCGGCAAAACGCCGTCGAGTGCTAAGCCGATCAATGCCCCGATCGCTGTCGCGATCAGAACGAGGACAATGATACTTGTCGAGATGACGCCGCTGCGTGCTGCCATATTTCGGATTCCCCTGCTTATCTCTGTTTTTTGCGTTCTAAATCTACGGACGCAAAAAACAGTGGCGCGTTCGTGCACGCCGGTCAACGCCGCTTGGCGCCGGTAACGACACGACGGTGGGCAGGCGTTTCACGCGGGGAAAGTTTGCTTCCGAACGAGACAAACCCGTCAGCGATAGCGCGTAGGTATGACGAGACGCTGGCCTATGGCGATGCGCTCATTCGGGAGGCGGTTGGCGGCAATCAGATCGCTCACCGGGATATTGTAGCGGCGCGAGAGACCGTAGAGGGTATCGCCCTCGCGGACTTCGACGACCTGCGGATTGCTCGGCGCATAGCCAGCGGCCGGACCTCTGTCGACCGGACCTGTGGCTGTGACGGGGGCCGGTTGCGACCAGCGCGACGGCGGTGTCTGCTGCCAGCGTCCGTTATTGTCGTAGCCGTTCGGCGCGGTGTTGCCGGAATTTCCAACGCTGCCCGTCTGGATGGTCGGCTGCTGCCCGTATCCCGCCTGGCCGCCGTAGTAAGGCGTGGCCGTTGCGACCTGGCGCGGTGTCGGCTGACCGGGATCGACATAGCGGCGCGGAGCTTCCGCATAGGGGCGACCGTAGGTGCCGTCCGAGTAGGATCCGTTGGAGTAGGGGCGCCCTGCGGTCGAGCCGTCGGGATAGGTGCGCGACATGCCCTCTTGCGGGCGCGGGCCGAGGTTGCTCGTCGTGAAGGATTCCTGGGAGCCGCCGGAGCTGCAACCGGCTAGGGTGGCCGCAAGGCCGGAGAGGATCAGCGCGCTGGCGCAGATCGAGCGGGGACGGGAACGCATGACCAAAAACTCCGCGAGACGCATACCCACACAACAAGCGCAGCTTTTGGTTAATCGAGCCTTAAGCATAAGGGCGTGGTAGGGTTTGTACGGAGGCTCGAGCGCGTTCAGGCGCGTTGTCGGCGAGGGAGTGCGTCCTTGAAGCTGGTGCTCGGAACGGCAGTCGGAGTGGCGTTGGTGATGGGTCTGTTGGCTGCAATCGTTCCCACCCTGCAGCGTCATCTCATGTACTTTCCGGACACCACCTACTTCACGCCGAAATCAGCCGGACTCACGGGCGTTTCGGAAGAGGTGCTGGAGACGCCGGACGGCGCGCGCGTGCTGGCGTGGTATGCGCCTGCCAAGGCCGGGCAGCCGACGCTTCTCTATTTTCACGGCAATGCCGGTTCGCTCGAGACACGCATCGAGAGGATCCGGAAATACATGGCGCGCGGGCTCGGCGTGTTCATGATGACGTATCGCGGCTTCGGCGGCAGCAGCGGGGAGCCGTCGGAAGCGGCGAATGTCGCGGATGCCAGGCTTGCCTACGACACGCTGACGGAGCGCTTCGGCATCGCGCCCGCCGACATCATCTTGTACGGGGAGTCGCTCGGCACCAGCGTTGCGGTGCAGGTTGCGGAAGCGCGCGAGGTCGCCGGTATCGTGCTCGATGCGCCGTACACGTCGATGGTCGATCTGGCGGCGCTGCATTATCCGTGGGTTCCCGGGCGATGGTTCATGACCGATCGCTACGAAACGCGCCGGCACATCAAAGCCGTCGCCGCGCCGCTGCTGATCCTGCATGGCGAGATCGACGACATCGTTCCGGTCGCCATGGGGCGCGAGATTTTCAACTTGGCGAACGCTCCGAAGACGATCCGGACGTTTCAGGGGGCCGGGCACGCCGACCATTACCTGTTCGGATCCTACGATGCGCTTTACGCGTGGATCGCAGCGCTACGCCGTGCCGAGGGCGCACGGCAGCCGGGATAGCGCAAGCGAAGCTCTTTGCGATCAAGTGGTGAAGAGGGCGATGACGCCAACGAGCAGCAGCACGAACACGGCGGTGCCGATGCCGGCGAAATACGGATAGGCGCGCACGCGGCCGGCCGTGGTGTCGAGTTCCTTCATGATCACGAAGCCGCCCATGCCTCGGCGGAACCAGCCCGTTACGCTGCCTTTTTGATTGATGTGCGGTTTGATCCGCCGCCAGCCGGTCCAAAGGTCGCCGAGCGGTCCTAGAAGCGAGCGGAAATCGACGTTGATGCGGCCGGAGGGGTCCGCGAAGACGGTGTCCTCGCCGAATACGGAGCCGGCATCGACGCGGCCGATCACCTCTCCTTCGAGGCGCACCGGGCGGCCGATGACTGGAGACGCGGCAACGTCGCCCATCAGATCGACGACGGTTTCGTTGGCGGGGGCTGACGATGGATAGATGATCGGAATGAAGGCGAGCCAGGCGAAGATGCCGGCCGGCACCGCGAGCAGGGCAAGGGCTGGCGTCTCGCTGGCAAGGCCCCAAAGTCCAACGATCGCCGCGACGACGACAGGAAGCACGAGGACGCCGACCTCGCGCCAGAATTTGGTCCAGAGCGCGGACGGATTGACGTTGGCGCGCTTGGCCGCTGCTTCGACGTCGATGTCGGGGAACGCCTGGCGTTTGTGGTTTGCGATCGTTGCCAATGCCTGGATGCGTTTGCCGGTCAGCGGATGGGTGGAGCTGAGTTCGATCAGCTTGGCCCAGGGATTGTAGATGTCGAACAGCATGGCATTGGCGGTCGCCTCGGGATGGGTCTTCGACGCTTCGACGACAAGGCCGAGGTGGCGCGCACCCTTGAAGTCGACCGAGCCCATGTGGCGGGTGGAGGCGAGAAGCTCGCGGGATTGCTCCGTGTCGGCGGCTTCGGCGATGCCGTAGGCAATTTTCACCAGCGCGTTGGCGAGATGGCGCGCCTCGACGCGTTCGGCCGAGAAGCTGTCGGCTAGATATTCGCGGGTGCGGCTGAGGTAGAGCAGGATGTAGGTGCCGAGCAGATACATCACATAGGCGACGATGCCGACGATGAAGAGGTTGTTCTTGCTTTTGGAGTTGCCGCCGCCCGAAGGCCTGCGGGTGAGGCTCGAATAGATCACGTAAAGCATCTGCACGAGGGTGCCGGCGACGGTCATCACGAGGAAGTCGCGGTTGACGATGTGGCCAAGCTCGTGGGCGGTGACGGCGCGGGCTTCCTCCTCGTTGAGGAACTCGAAAATGCCGTCGGTCAGGATGATGCGGGCATTTGAGCGGAAGAGGCCGTAGGTGAAGGCGGTCGGGTTGCGATCCGGGATGATGCCGACGGACGGCGCCGTGAAGCCGTACTCGCGTGCCACGTCGTGAATGATGGCGTGGATGTGCGGGTATCGGGCCGCGAGCATCTTGTCGTCGATGAAGGCGACCTGGTTCACCCATTTCAGCATCAGGTCGGTGAGCCAGGGGCTGATGAAGAAGATCAGCGTGTTGATCGCCAGCACCATCAGGAGCGCCATGCCGACGTCGAGAGAGCCCATGGCGACGAGGGCTGCGATCACGACGCCCGCGA
The DNA here is from genome assembly GCF_031157355.1 of Hyphomicrobium sp. LHD-15. Classification (GTDB taxonomy): domain Bacteria; phylum Pseudomonadota; class Alphaproteobacteria; order Rhizobiales; family Hyphomicrobiaceae; genus Hyphomicrobium_C. The sequence goes on along the minus strand of NZ_JAVIFT010000003.1, from coordinate 377 downwards.
CCATGGCGGTCAACAGCGAGAGCGTGACGAGGGAAGCGAAATAGAGTTTGGCCATCAGAGCACGTCCATTCCTGCTTCGATCGAAGCTCAACTTGCCGGTCGAGCGTCAGTCGCGCCGATTCCCGAGCAATAGTCGAGGTCCGTGTACGGAGTTAGGCGGGATTGGCACGTCGATGTGGCGCTGCTCAAAAAAAACAACCGCCGGCAAACTGCCAGCGGCTGCTCTCAAATCGAATTGAAGGCGTCAGGCCGAAAGGCCGAGCGCTTAGCGGCTGCCGTAGCCGCCGCCACCACCGCCAGCGCCACCGCCGAAACCGCCGCCGCTGCTGCCGCCAGCCGAACGACCAGCGCCGGGGCCGCCACGGCCGGGGCCCTTG
>NZ_JAVIFT010000002.1:482500-1229580 GCF_031157355.1 Hyphomicrobium sp. LHD-15 | reverse complement strand
GGTTCGGGCGCCTCTGCGGCGCGCGCGGCATCGGCCACGCGCTGCTCCTCGGCGCGCTGTGCATCCTCGACGGCTTGCTTGCGAGCTTCTGCAAGGGCGCGGGCGCGGGCGTCGCGCTCCTCGGGCCGAAGCAGATCCGCCTTGCCGGCATCCCCACGCGTCTCTGTCCGAACCGGCGGCTTGGGCGCCACCTTCGCCTCGACCGTAGGAGCGGGCGGAGCAACGGCCGGCGCAGCATCGCCCGGCCCACCGGGGGTCGCGAGCTTGCGCGTCTTGCGCTTTTCCACAACTACCGACTTCGAGCGTCCATGGCTGAAGCTCTGACGGACGTGGCCCGACTCAACGGTACGCTGCAGCGACAGCGGTTTGCGGCCGCCACCCAGCGTCTTGTCGGCAGTGTCCTTGGTTTCGCTCATTCGATATCCGTTCAAACCTCTAAATCTGGGGCATTTTCCGGCTCATCGGATGCACCGATGCCGGACCGGTAGCGCTTGAGCCGCTCGGCCTCGTATAAAAACCGCTCGGCGGCTCCGCCATGTATGAGGGCAGCATGTACCACATTTGACCGCCCCATGGCCAAGCTCATTTGTTCTGTCGATAGACTGGTTACCAAAGGTGCATTTCGGCCTCTGGCGGCAGCAACCGCAGCAAATTTGCGGGCAAGCCTGTCCCGCCCTCCGTCTGCGGCATCGGCGGCCTGGACCAGCACCGTGACACCGCCACTCTCGATCAATTCGTCGACCTGCTGAAAACCGCCCGTCACCAGCCCCGCCTTGTTGGCGAGCGCCAGCGCTTCGATCACCCGCTTTTCCATAAGCTGATCGAGCCGTTCCGGCAGTTCCGGAGCAGCGCGGACATTCCGTTTGAGGCTCTTGGCAAAAACGTTGGCCTTGATGGCCCGCTCGACGACCGGCTTCGACGCCTTGATCCAGACGCCCCGCCCGGGCAGCCGCCGCGCGAGATCCGGAACGATCTCGCCCGAGGGGTCGGCGACGAAACGGATCAGTTCGTCGGGATTGAGCGCTTCCCGTGTTGCCGCGCACAGACGCTGCGTCCCGCCGTCATCATTGACGGCAGGCTCGGCGTCATCGTGCTGGCGACGGCGGTCAGCCAATGCTCAAAGTCCTCCAGTTGTGGTCCGCGGCGTAGCACGGCCTTAAGCTTCCGAAGCCGGTTCGGACACGTCCGAACCTTCTTCGTCTGCGCCGGCTTCTTCTTCCGCGGTTTCGTCAGCCGTAATCCAGCCGGCAAGAATGCGCGCAGCCAGGATCAAGCCTTCGGCGTCCTTGCGATCGACCTCGAACCCATCGAGCACGCCCTTGTGACGGACAGGCTCGACATCCTTTTCCTTCGAACGCTCGGTCCACCCGATGAGATCGTCGGTGGCGCAATCGGCAAGATCCTCGAGCGTCTTGATGCCGTTTTCGCCGAAAGCAACCAGCATGGCCGACGTGACGCCCTCGACCTTTCCGAGGTCGTCGGAAACGCCAAGCTCGCGGCGGCGCGCATCGCGCTCGGCTTCCTGCTTCTCGAGGTACTCGCGGGCGCGGGTCTGGATTTCGCCCGCCGTGTTCTCGTCGAAGCCCTCAATGTGGGCGATTTCCGCGAGATCCACGTAGGCCACTTCCTCGACCGAGGCGAAGCCTTCGGTGACGAGCAGCTGCGCGATCACCTCGTCCACGTCGAGCGCATCCATGAAGGCCTGCGACCGCTCGGCGAATTCCTTCTGACGCCGCTCGCTCTCTTCCTGCTCGGTCAGGATGTCGATGTCCCATCCCGTGAGCTGCGAGGCGAGGCGCACGTTCTGGCCGCGGCGGCCGATCGCCAGCGACAGCTGGCTCTCGGGCACAACGACCTCGATGCGGTTGCTGTCTTCGTCGAGCACGACCTTCGAAACTTCGGCCGGCGCAAGCGCGTTGACGATGAAGCTCGCCGCATCCGGGTTCCACTGGATGATGTCGACCTTCTCGCCCTGCAGCTCGTTGACGACCGCCTGCACGCGCGCACCGCGCATACCGACGCAAGCACCCACAGGATCGATCGAGCTGTCACGGCTGATGACCGCAATCTTGGCGCGCGAGCCCGGATCACGCGCAACCGACTTGATCTCGACGGTGCCGTCGTAAATTTCCGGCACTTCCTGCGCGAACAGCTTCGACATGAATTCGGGCCGTGCGCGCGACAGGAAGATCTGCGGGCCGCGCTGCTCGCGGCGCACGTCGTAGATGTAGGCGCGAATGCGATCGCCGTAGCGCACGTTCTCGCGCGGGATCATCTCGTCGCGGCGAATGATGCCTTCCGCACGTCCGAGGTCGACGATCACGTTGCCGTACTCGGCGCGCTTGACGGTGCCGTTCACGATCTCGCCGATGCGGTCCTTGTATTCGCCGAACTGCCGGTCGCGCTCGGCTTCGCGCACCTTCTGGACGATGACTTGCTTTGCGTTCTGTGCGGCCACGCGTCCGAAATCGAGCGGCGGCAGGCTTTCCGCGATGAGATCACCGAGCTTGGCTTCCGGGTTGCGGCGCTTGGCGTCGGCGAGCGTGATCTGCGTCGCCTCGTTCTCGACATCCTCGACAACGGCCAGCACGCGCGAAAGCCGCGTCTCGCCGGTTTTCGGGTCGATCTCGCAGCGAATGTCGTTTTCCGCGCCGTAGCGCGATTTGGCGGCCTTCTGGATGGCGTCTTCCATGGCCTGGATCACGATCTTCCGATCGATCGTCTTTTCCCGGGCGACAGCTTCCGCGATCTGCAAAAGCTCGAGCCTGTTGGCGCTAATGCCTGCAACGCCTGCCATATTAGAGACCCTCCACGTCGTCGGTCTTTAAATCGTCCGGATCGGCTTCTGCGCCGTCTCCGAGTTGTCCTTTGCCCTGGGCCTTGGCCCGGCTCAGGGCTTCACGAATGAGTTCGTCCGTCAGCACCAACCGGGCGCTTGCAATGAGTTCCACGGTAAGCCCGATCACCTTGAGGCCTTCCTCGCCGAGATCGACCTCGATCAGCGCCTCGCCGTTCTCGAACCCTTCGATCCGTCCGCGAAAACGCTTCCGCCCGTCGATCGGCGCGTTGAGCTCGATCTTGGCTTCGGAGCCCGCCCAGTCCACGAAATCGGACGGCCGCACCAGAGGGCGATCGATCCCCGGCGACGAGATCTCGAGGCGATAGGCGTCGCTGACGATATCCTGCACGTCGAGCAGCGGCGAAACCGCCCGCGAAATCGCCTCGCAATCGTCGATCGTGATCGAGCCGTCCGGCCGCTCGGCCATGATCTGCACGGTTTTGCCGTCTCGCCCGGAGACCTCGATGCGCACAAGACGGAACCCGAGGCTGACGAGCACCGGCTCGACAAGCGCTGCGAGATCCGACGCAAGACCGGTCTCTTGGATGAAACGATCGCTCGATGCGACCTCGTTCGAACTGTGCATACCTAGTGAATTCCGGCCGCCGCGGCAACGGGGGCTGCCAAAACAAAAAGAGCGGACCCTTGAGGGGCCCACTCTCAAAGTTGAGATGATCATGAGCAAGCGAATAATACGTGACTATGACACCCCACGCAAGGGCGTTTCCGAGATGCTGATGCCGCCAAATCCAGCCGTGAGAAATCGAGAAGAAGAAAACAAAGCTTTGTTTTAGAAAGGATTTTTAATAGCACCCAGAACAATCCGAAACGAGGGCCTCTGCGCCCACGTGCCCGGGAACCTGCTTAATCCCTTAAGAAAACCTTGGGTAATACTTGGAATCACACGCGGAGAAATCGGAAGAAATAGCAGCGCCGCCCTTCCCGCCCCGCCTTGGCTTCGTAGCGCGTACCCGGCCAATCTTCGAGCCGCTGGCGCCAGTCTTGTGGGCTCTCGGCCGTCCAACGAAATTCCGGCACCTGCGACACCGCCATCAGCGCCGTCCGCGCATAGTCGCCGATATCGGTCGCGAGCCTGAGCTCGGCCCCTGGCTTCATCACGCGGGCAAGCAGGCGCAAGAGCTCCGGTGAGAACAGACGCCGCTTGTGGTGGCGCTTCTTCGGCCACGGATCGGGAAACAGCATGAACACGCGGGAGATGGACGCCTCGGGCAGCCACCTGAGCAGCGGTCGCACGTCGTCCGCCCAAAGACGCATGTTGCCGAGCGCGTCCTCGTCGATGGCCGTCAGCGCCTTGACCACGCCGTCCTCGAACGGCTCGCAGCCGATGAGCCCCGTATCGGGATGGTGTCGCGCCTGCCAGACGAGATGCTCCGCACCACCGAAGCCGATCTCGAGCCACACGTTGGAGACGGCCGGCGCAAACGCGGATTCAAGCGCCTTGGGCGCAGGCTCCGCCAGGTCGAACGTCAGGCGCGGCAGAAGCTCGGTGAAAAGGTGGACCTGCCGAGGGCTGGGCTTGCGCCCTCGCCGGCGGCCGAACGACCTCAGCTCCGCCGAATGCGCGCTCTTGGCTTCATCCCTGTCCAAACTTGGGCCCATCCTCAAAACAAACGGCCGCAACGAATGCGGCCGCCCGTAACACATGCGCGGAATGAAAGCTTAAACGGCCTTCTTGATCGTCTCGGCCAGGTCGTCCTTCTCCCACGAGAAGCCGCCGTCATTGTCAGGCTTGCGCCCGAAGTGACCATAAGCAGCCGTCCGCGCGAAGATCGGCTTGTTGAGTTCCAGATGGCTGCGGATACCGCGCGGCGTAAGGTCCATGGACTTCGCCAGAGCGGTCTCGATCGCGGCCTCGTCGACCTTGCCCGTACCGTGCGTGTCGACGTAGATCGACAGCGGACGCGCGACGCCGATCGCGTAGGAAAGCTGGATCGTGCAACGATCCGCAAGTCCGGCTGCGACGACGTTCTTGGCCAGATAGCGTGCGGCATAGGCTGCCGAGCGATCGACCTTGGTGGAATCCTTGCCCGAGAACGCGCCGCCGCCATGCGGAGCCGCGCCGCCGTAGGTGTCGACGATGATCTTGCGTCCCGTGAGACCGCTGTCTCCGTCCGGACCGCCGATGTAGAACTTACCGGTCGGATTGATGTGCCAGACCGTATCCTTGCCGATCCAGCCGTCGGGCAGCGCCGCCCGGACGTACGGCTCGATGATCTCGCGCACCTGCCGCGAGGACAGATCCTCGACGACGTGCTGGTGAGAGACGACGATCTGCGTGACGCCGACGGGCTTGCCGCCCTCGTAACGCACTGTCACCTGGCTCTTGGAGTCGGGGCCGAGCTTGGCCGCATCTCCGCTCTTGGCCTTGCGGGCCTTGGCGAGGTCTTCGAGAATTTTGTGGCTGTAGTAGATCGGCGCCGGCATCAGCTCGGGCGTCTCGCGGCAGGCATAACCGAACATGATGCCCTGGTCGCCCGCGCCTTCTTCCTGATTGGTCGGCTGCTGGGCATCGACGCCCTGCGCGATGTCCGCGGACTGCGGATGCAGCAGAACCTTGATGTCGGCCTTGTCCCAGTGGAACCCGTCCTGCTCGTAGCCGATATCGCGAATGGCCATGCGAGCGGTGTGGGCGATCCAGTCTTTCGTCACTGTCTCGGGGCCGCGCGTCTCGCCGGCGATGACGACCTGATTGGTCGTAGCCAGCGTCTCGCAAGCGGCGCGGATGATCCACGGATCTACGCCTGCGTTTGCACCCTCGCGATAGAACAGATCGACGATTTCGTCGGAGATCCGGTCACAAACCTTGTCCGGATGTCCTTCGGAAACGGATTCGCTCGTAAATAGAAACGACTGGCGTGCCACCCTGATCCCCTTGATCTCGCGCTGCGGCCGGAACACTTTCCAACGACGCAGTCACATTTTCCAACGAAGCAACCACATCTGCATCGTAGAAAATGTGACAAACATAGAACCTGGAACGCGAACCGCCCCAGAGAATGCGCGGGTGTCTTGCCGGTTTTGCGGAGTGCGGTCAAGTGCGACGCCTCGGCACCAGGGGATGCCGAAGCCTTCGGGGCTGGATGCCCTGCGGCCGGACCGGCCAGGCGGAGACCGCCGCGCAGAACGCGACGGACCGGCCTTAGTCGATCCCGTCTTCTCCGCCGAGCGAACGCACCAGCTCGACAATCGACCGACGCACCCTCGGATCCGAGATTTTGACGAACGCTTTGTTCAGCTCAAGACCTTCGCGCGTCGAAAGAAACTCGATGACGTAGCTTTCGGCAGGCCGTTCAGAAAAACCGGGCGCCAATGAAGCATCGACGAGTTCTGACGGGGCTTCGTCATAAAAGAATTGAACAGGCACCCCGAGCACCCGCGACAGATCGAAAAGCCGGCTCGCCCCGATGCGATTGACACCCTTTTCGTACTTCTGAACCTGCTGGAAAGTCAGCCCAAGGTGTTCACCGAGTTTTTCCTGGCTCATACCAAGCAGCATCCGGCGCAAACGCACCCGCGTGCCGACGTGAGCATCGATCGGATTCGGCTTGCGCGAACTGCGTTCGATATCGACGTCTTCGTCGATCGCTTCTTCCTTGGACATCAATCTGTGCTCCGTACCCTGCGTGATCGTGCCGGATTGCAACTGCCTAAATCAGGCTGCTGGACCAATATTGACCAACATGAAAGATTTTTGCCTTCGGCATCTTTGGTTGAATATTTCTGATAAAGCAATCTTGAGTCAATCGAGCGGCAATTTGAAACGACGTCTATCAAAACTTCGGATGCTGAACATCAGACATAAGAGTCGACGTCTCGAGTTCTGCTAACAAAAACAAGTATAACAGCGAATATCAGAGCCGCGAGAAGAAAAACGCTATCACCAAAAACTGCGTAGAGAGGCGTCGAGCGTTGAACAGGCACAGAAGAATCTATACTTCCCTTCACATTTATGCCTAGCATGACTACAACTCGGCCATTTCCATCGATTACTGCTGAAACTCCATTATTTGCAGCTCTGACCAAGGTCAGCCCTTCTTCTACTGCTCGCACGCGAGCTTGATGGAAGTGCTGCCTTGGACCGGTCGTGTTCCCGAACCATCCATCGTTCGTGACATTGATCAGCACCCCCGGCCGCTCGCGGCTTGCGGCCCCGACACCCGGGAAGATCGCCTCGTAACAGATGAGCCCACCGACCGGCGGCAGCCCCGGAAGCGCGAGCGTCGGACGCGGCGTAATGCCTTCGGAGAACCCTCCTCGCAGACGCGTCAGCTGCTCGAGACCGATCGCTTCGAGCGCGGATTGCCAGGGCAGATATTCGCCGAACGGAACCAGGTGCGTCTTGTCGTAGACGCTGTGCAGAGCCCCGCTGCCGTCGAGCACCATGAGGCTGTTGTAGGCACGGACCGGCCGCGGATCGGCGTCGCCCGCCTCCGCGCGCGCAGCATCCGTCTCGCGCCTCAGCGCACCTGTGAGCAGCATCGTCGTATCCGGCAGCAAGGCGCCGATCGCCTCCAGCGCCTCCGGATGCTCGAGCGGCAGAAACGGCATCGCCGCCTCCGGCCACACCACGTGCGTTATCCCGGCGAGATCGTCCGCGACGCCGGACGCATCGCGCTTCGAGAGCGCCAGATGTTCCTGGAAGATGGCACCCTGCTTTTCCGGCATCCACTTCTCGCGCTGTGGAATGCTGGGCTGAACGATGCGGATTTTGACGCCATCGATCACGCCGTCCGGCGCGGTCGCGAGCCTGAGGGCGCCATACCCAGAGAGCAGCAGTAGCGGCACGCCGGTAATCAACAGCGCGGAGCCCCCGGCACGCCGCCGCAACGCACCCGCCGGCGCATCCGCCGCAAGCACCAAGGGCGCTGCAAATATCGGAACAGCGATCAGCGTCAGCCCATATATGCCGAGCAGCCCTGCGCTCTGCATCAGAACCACCGGCCAAGTCAGCGCATAGCCGAGCACGTTCCAGGGAAATCCCGTCAGGATATGACCGCGAAGCCATTCCGCACTCGCGAGCGCGAGGGCCAGCACGACGAGCCGCAGCACGCCCGCACGCCACAATAGCGCCGCGACCGCCGCCGCCGCCGCCCAGAACAGCGCGAGCCCGGCAGGCATCAGCGTCACCGCGAACGGCAACAGCCAGCCGAACTTGTCGGCCTCGACCAGGAACGCCTCGCCGATCCAGAACAGCCCGAACAGGAAATAGCCGAAGCCGAACCACCACCCAGCGCTGGCCGCGCACATCGCCACCGCCCGAGCACCACCCGGCTTACGGACCGCATCGTCGATGAGCCACACCAGCACCGGCAACGATAGAAACAGAATGGGTGCGATGAAGAACGGTGCCATCGCGAGGTTCGCGACCGCACCGGCCACAAATGCGATTGCCCACCGCCGCCATCCGCGCGCAGTCCTGGTCGCATGGCAGCACTCGCCAAGCCGGTCGCGCGCGCTCATGGTTAGCCTGGTTCGCCGCTATCGGCCTGCTGGGAGCGCGGCAGATGGATCTTGAGCCGCTTCACGCGGCGCGGATCGGCGTCGAGCACCTCGAACTCCACACCCGAGCTGTGCCGGATCAACTCACCGCGTGCCGGCACGCGTCCGACGATCGCGAACACAAGCCCGCCGAGCGTGTCGATGTCGGCCTCCTCCTCGGGCTTGAGCAGCTTCTGGCCGAGCCGGGTTTCGAGATCCTTGACCGGCGCACGGCCCGAGGCAACGAGACCGAGCTTCGGATCGACCGCGATCAGATCAGCCTCTTCCTCGTCGTGCTCGTCCTCGATGTCGCCCACGATCTGCTCGACGAGATCCTCGATGGTCACGAGGCCGTCCGTTCCGCCGTACTCGTCGACGATCAGCGCCATGTGGATATGCGTCGCCTGCATGCGCACCAGAAGGTTCATGGCGGGCATCGACGGCGGCACGTAGAGCACCGGTTTGCGGAGCTTCAGCACCGCGATCGGCCGCGTGAGATCGATGCGGCTGAGATCCGGCTTTGCACCGGTTCCGGCGGGTTTATCGCCTTCAGGCTTGGCGGCCTCGAAATATCCTGGACGCTGCTTGCTGGGCTCCCTCAGAGCACGCCCCGCGACCTCGGCCGAGATCCAGCGGAACAGGTCCTTGATGTGCAGCATGCCGCGCGGATCGTCGAGCGTCTCGTGATAGATCGGAATGCGCGAGACGCCTGCTTCCTCGAACAGCCGCACGAGCTCGCCGAGAGGCTCCATCTCCTCGATCGCGATGATGTCGGCCCTCGGCACCATGATTTCATCGACGCGCGAGGCCCCGAAGCGCAAGAGGCCCGACAGCATCTTGCGTTCTTCCGGCGAAAAACCGCCGGTGGCCTTGGCCTCTTCCTTGAGCAGCACTTCGAGCTTGTCGCGCAGCGTCGGCTGCTCGGCGAGACCGAGCCGGGTCCACAGATGCGCGAGCCACCCGCTTGCGCTCTCGCGCATCGTCGGGCGCTCGTTGGCAAGCGTTACATCGTCCATTTGATCATCGTCACTGGTCATGAGCGTTACAGGGCCGTTTCGTCCACGGCGTAGGGATTGGCGATCCCGAGCGAGGCGAGAATCTCCACCTCGAGCCCTTCCATCTCTTGGGCTTCCGCGTCGGTTTCGTGATCGAATCCGAGAAGGTGGAGCAAGCCATGCACGACGAGGTGTTGCAGATGATGCGCCGGCGATACGCCTTGCTCATCCGCCTCGCGCATGACCGTCTCCTGCGCCAGGATAACATCGCCCAGCGCGCCATCCTCAGCTGCTTCGGGCGGTCCACCCTGGAGGGCGGGAAACGACAGCACGTTGGTTGGTTTGTCCTTGCCGCGGAACCGCGCGTTGAGCTCGCGCACCGTCGCATCGTCGCTGAGCGCGACACAAGCTTCAGCGGCAGGGTTCGAGGCGAACCTGGGATGACCGGCAAGCGCGCGCGCCGCAGTCGAGATCAGAGCGTCGCGATCACCGATCCGCGACCAGTCTCCCGCTTCGTGAAGGATGTCGAGGCTGAGCCAGAGGGACGCCCCGGGGCGTCCCTCGCTACGACTTCGACTGTCCGTTTCGTCTGGCATCTCAGGACTTCCTCGGCCCTGCGCGATCGTAGGCTTCCACGATCTTCGCCACGAGATCGCGCCGCACGACGTCGGAATTCGTGAAGCGCACCGCCGTGATGTCGGGCACGTCGCCCAACAGCCGCACCGCTTCCTCGAGGCCCGAGGTCATGCCCGGCGGAAGGTCGATCTGGGAGGGGTCTCCCGTGATGACCATCTTCGAGCCTTCACCGAGACGCGTCAGAAACATCTTCATCTGCATGCTCGTCGTATTCTGCGCTTCGTCGAGAATGACGAACGCATTGGCGAGCGTCCGGCCGCGCATGAACGCGAGCGGCGCAATTTCAATCACGCCCTGCTCGAGATCCCGTTCGACCTTTTCCGGCGGCAACACGTCGTAAAGCGCATCATAGAGCGGCCGCAGATAGGGATCGACTTTCTCGCGCATGTCGCCCGGCAGGAAGCCGAGCCGTTCGCCGGCCTCGACCGCGGGGCGCGAAAGAATGATCCGCTCGACGAGGCCACGCTCGAGGCATTGTGCGGCAAACGCCACGGCGAGATAGGTTTTACCGGTACCCGCCGGGCCGATCCCGAACACGAGATCGGTTTTCTCGAGCGCGCGAATATACGTGCTCTGTGATTGCGTTCGCGCCTTCACGACGCGCCGCCGCGTCGCAATTTGCGCTTGGCCTCCCTCGGAGGGTGAATCCTGCTGCCGGGAGTGGCGGATCAGTCCGTCGAAATCTCCAGGTCCCACATGGTCTCCCTTCGAGACGCGATCGTAGAGCTGTTCGAGAACACCCCGCGCGATATCGCAGGAAGTCTCCGACCCGCTCAAGACGACGACGTTACCATGCGCATGCGCCTCGATACCGAGACGATCCTCGATGAGCGCCAGATGGCTGTCGAATTCGCCGAGAACCTGGGTAAGAAGCCGGTTGTCCTCGAAGGGAACAACGACTCTCTTGTTGGGAGTTGAGGGTTTTGCCACTCGCCTTTGACCTGTCGCCGTCTGGCCGCGAATTGCTGTCAATCGTTTCGTCTCCTGAGGCTAGAGTGCTATTGGAGCGATTAAACGAAGAGCGGTAACTGACTTGGCAGGGCCGAATCGCGGCCCCATGGGATCGAGCTTAAGTCCTGTTCGTCCGAGATGCGAGCGGACACCCTTCCGTCGAACACCGAAACCGGACTTTCGAACAGGAACCTTTCCTAGAATAGGCAAGAGCGCAGTCGAATCAACGCCCCCGCCCAGTCCGAAGAAGGTTACCAGGCTCACATTGACCCGCGTATGACGCCCGAAAGACTGTTTGCGCCGGCCGCCCGAACCTCCACATCGACGATTTCGCCAATGAATTCGGGCCCCGCGTCCGCCTGGACGAGCTGAAGATAGGGCGATCGGCCTACCAGCTGGCCGTCTTGCCGGCCGGCCTTTTCGAACAGCACCGGCATGGTTTTGCCGACAGTCGCAACGTTGAACTGGCGATGCCCATCCTCGAGCACGGCCTGCAGCCGTTCCAAGCGCTCGCGCTTCACGGCTTCGCTCACCTGCCCGTCCATGGACGAGGCTGGCGTCCCCGGCCGTGCGCTGTATTTGAAGGAATAGGCGTAGGCGAAGCCCACCGTCTTGACGAGATCGACAGTCGCCTCGAAATCCGCGTCCGTTTCGCCGGGAAAGCCGACGATGATATCCGTCGACATCGCAATGTCCGGCCGCACCGCGCGGACGCGCTCGATAAGTCGAAGATAGTCGTCGGCCGTGTGCTTCCGGTTCATCGCCGCGAGCACACGATCGGAGCCGGATTGGAAAGGGAGATGCAGATAGGGCATCAGCTTTTCCTCTTCCGCGTGCGCTGCGATGAGATCGTCGGTCATGTCGCGCGGATGGCTGGTCGTGTAGCGGATGCGCTGAAGCCCATCGACGGACGCAAGTTGCCGGATGAGACCGGCGAGCGTGGTCGCATGACCTTCCGCGCCCTCACCGTGATAGCCGTTGACGTTCTGTCCGAGCAGCGTGACTTCCCGCACGCCCCGCGCAACGAGGGCGCGCGCCTCTTCGACAAGCGCGGCAACCGGACGCGAAAACTCCATGCCGCGCGTATAAGGCACGACGCAGAACGTACAGAACTTGTCGCAGCCTTCCTGAACAGTCAGAAACGCCGACGCGGATTTCGCGGGACTTCGCGCTGGCAGCGCCTTGAACTTGTCCTCGTCGGGAAACGCAGTCTCGACCAGGGCCGCTTCGCCGCCACGCAGCCGCGAAAGAAACTCCGGCAGCCGGTGATAGTTCTGCGGCCCGAGCACGAGATCGACGGCCGGCGCGCGCCGGACGATCTCGTCGCCCTCGGCCTGCGCTACGCAGCCGGCAACGGTGATGAAGGTTTCCTTGCCACTCTTCGCACGCAGGGATTTGAGATCCCGCAGACGTCCAAGGTCCGAGTAGACCTTCTCGGCCGCTTTCTCGCGAATATGGCAAGTATTGAGGATCGCGAGGTCCGCTTCCGCGACATCGGCGGTCTCGACATAGCCTTCCGCCGCGAGCGCTTCGCTCATGCGTTCGGAATCGTAGACGTTCATCTGGCAGCCGAACGTCTTGATGAACACCCGCTTGGTTTCGGGCGCAGGCTCGACGTCAGACGGACGCGGATGCGCTGTCATATCGTCGGACAGCAATGGTTCAAAATCGTCCAAGGGGCGTTCCGAGTCCCACTCTTCAAGCTTCCAACAGCTTCCGGAAGATTAGATCGAATTTCCTGAAGCAAAGCCGTGCGCCGCGGTAACACAATTCACGCGTCCCCGCACCCCGTCTTACTGCATTGCAGCATTGCGCGGCCGCTTTGTCCAGCACGGCGAGCCACGTAGCCGGCCTGCCTCCTATCGCAAATCAGCAGCAATCGCGGCTTGTTGAGCCGAGTAAAAGCGCCGGGAATCGAAAGCGGGCGTCACCGGAAGAGCGCCCCTCCCGGCTGTGGCCGGACCGATGTGCGCGTCTCCGCCGCAGGGGCCGTCACCGCGATCGGCACATCTGCCGGATAGCCGCGCAGGAGCTTCACCACATTCTCACGGATCTCGTTCTCGCTCCGCCGCGCGAGATCCTTTCGGTCGGTGAAACTCTCGAGCGGGATCGGCGCCCCGATGCGGATGCGAACATCGAGCGGCCCCGCCTTCAGCAGCGACCAGGCATGGCTCTGCATTTCCATGTCGCCGAACCAGCCGACGATCGGGCGCGCGCTCCGGTTGATCGGCACGCCGTGAAGACGTGTGTACACCAGCGACAGCGTCTGCACGACGACGTCGGGCACCGGCGCCTGTGCCACCCCCGCCTTGACCGGAGGCTTGGCCGCGGCAAACAGCGAGGTCTTGAACGGAAGTACGCGATTGCCGTCGCTCGATGTCCCCTCGGCAAACAGCACGACCGTATCGCCTTCCGCGAGGCGTCCCATAATCTCGTTCGTCGTCTCGCCGACCGCACTGCGCCGTTCGCGATCCACGAACACCGAGCGTTGCAGCCTTGCGAGCGTCGAGACGAACGGCCAGCGAGAAACGTCCTTCTTCGCAACGAACGACAGCGGCGCCACCGCCGAAAGAACCGGAATGTCGAGCCACGACGTATGGTTCGAAATGAGCAGCACCGGCTTGTCTCCGGCAACCGCGCCTTCGATCGAAAGCCTCACCCCCATTAGTCGGCAGACCTGGCGATGGTACCAATGCGGAAATCGCCGGGCGGCCTTCGGCGAAACCCTGAGCAGCGCCGCCTGCACCGGCAGCAGCGGCACGGTGAGCGCGAAAAACCCGGTAAGAATGGAGGCGGCTCTGAACGTTCCCATACGCACCTGACAGGCCAAGCCATGAGAGCTTCGAACGGTGAGTTAGCTCTTTCGCGAAGACTTTTTCTTTTCGATCGGCTCGCCGTAAAGCTCGAGCCGATGCCCGACGAGCACAAACCCGAGCTCGCGCGCGATCTTCTCCTGCAGCTTTTCGATTTCCTCGCTGTGGAACTCGATGACGCGCCCCGTGGCGATATCGATCAGGTGATCATGATGATCGCGTGTTGCTTCCTCGTAGCGCCCCCGTCCTCGCCCGAACGCATGCCGTTCCAGAATGCCCTTCTTTTCGAGCAGATTGACCGTCCGGTAGACGGTGGAAAGCGAGATATGGGAATCGACCTGATGCGCCCGCCGATGGAGCTCTTCCACGTCGGGATGATCGCGCGCTTCCGACAGCACCCGGGCAATGACCCTGCGCTGGCCGGTCATGCGAAGTCCGTGCTCGGCGCACAGAACTTCTAGCCGCGAGAGGCCCTCGTCTTTCGAGACCGGCATGGAGCATATCCCGAGCAGTTTTTGTTGCCGCGGCCGCCTTTCGGCGAAAAGCCCGCGGATTAGTTTCTTCTACTCGCGCATCATATGGGATTCTGCAAGGCTGTCTAAAGCCTTAGAGCTAACGTTACGGCATCGACGGCAGTCCCGCCGCTGCGCTGGTAGTAACCGCGCCTGAGTCCGGTGCCGAGAAACCCTGCCCGCCGGTAGAGTTCCATCGCGGCATCGTTGTCGGCTGCAACCTCGAGAAACAGCTTCTTGGCCTCGGCCCGCTGGGCAGCGCGCGCCACGCCTTCGATAAGCTTGCGTCCCACGCCCTTGCGCTGCCAGGCCGGTGTCACCCCGACAGTCAGGATTTCCGCTTCATCGGCCGCAAGCTGCGCCATCACGAAGCCGACACACACCTTGGGCGCCCCGCCTACCATGGCGGTGAACGCGGTCGACGCGGGATGGTCGAGGAGCGCCTGAATGCTCTCTTCCGACCACGCCGGCGAAAACAGCTCGGCATGCAGTTTGGCGATCAGGGGCGCCTGCTCGGGCCCGGCCCACAGAAGAGAGACGTACTTGAGATCGATGGGCGTTTCTTGCGTCATGACACTCTCTTAAGGGAAGCTCCGTCCTGCGGCTTGGCGTCGGGCGGCCGCAGATAGAGAGGTTGCGGCAAACCCGCGCCCGGCACAACCGACGAAAACGGAATGAACCGCACATCGGGTTCGAGCGCGCCGAGCCGAGCCGTAACCGGTGCCCTATCCAGCGCCTGCGCTGCTTTCGCCAGCATGTCCGCCCCTGAGCCGACCGAGATCGCCACCCGCCCCTCGAGAATTTGGGCAGCCGCCTCCGGCGTGGTGAGCGTCGGCGCGTTTAGCGGCGCAAGACCGTCACCTGCGAAAGCCTGGAAGTAGATCTCGCCCCGCCGCGCATCGACCGCGACCGCCAAAACCTTGCCCGCAATCTCGGGCCCGATCTCGGCCGCAGCGGTATAGGCCATGACCGCGAGGCTGGAGAGCACGGCAACGGGAGCGCCGGACGCAAGCGAAAGCGCGCGTGCCGCAGCGATCCCGACGCGCTGCCCGGTAAACGTTCCGGGGCCCGTCGTAACGACGATCACATCAAGATCGGAGACCGCGAACGGAGCCTCTTCCAGAACCGCCGCGATCATCGGAGGCAGACGCTCGGCGTGCCCCCTCTCGAGCCGCTCGAAACGAGAGACGGCATGATCGGACGCGAACGGCCCGCCTGTTCCGGACGCATTTGTTCCGGAGGCATTCCAGCCTGCCGCGACGGAGCACCCTCCAAAGCAGGTATCGAAGGCAAGCATATTCATGCCGTGAGCCTATACCGCGATACTGCCAGTGCACCAATTGATTTTGGGCGGCATTCTGTCTGCGTCGGATCAGACGATCTTGGCCAGTTCCTCGAAGGCCAAGCGCGGCGACCGCGGCTTGAGCGCCGAAGCATCGCCGTAGCCGATATTGCACAGGAAATTTGCCCGAATATCGGTGCCGGCAAAAAACTCGCGCGTAACACCAGCCTGGTCGAAGCCGGACATCGGGCCGCAATCGAGCCCCAGCGACCGCGCCGCGAGGATCAGGTAGGCGCCCTGGAGAGAGCTGTTGCGAAACGCCGTCTCCTGGATGTGCTCGGGCTTGCCGGTGAACCAGCTTTTGGCGTCGGTGTGAGGAAAGAGGCGCGGCAGAGCGTCGTAGAATTTGAGATCGTAGCCGATGATGGCCGTGACCGGCGCTTTCATCGTCTTGTCGCGGTTGCCCTCCGACAGGAACGGCTTCAGGCGCTCTTTCGCTTCCGCCGATTTGACGAACACCAGCCGCACCGGCGAGCAATTGGCACTCGTCGGTCCGAGTTTCATCAACTCGACGATGCCGAGGATCTGCTCATCCGCAACCGGCCTGTCCTGCCAGACGCTGTGCGTCCGCGCCGAGATGAAGAGTTGGGAAAGCGCAGCCTCGTCGAGTGCCAATGCCATATCGATATCCTTGATTGGGTCAGAACGGACGCAAACCGTGCGCCCATAAAAAAAGAACCCCACTTCGTGAGCGGGGGTTCCGAAAATCGTGGGCCTTAGACCATGATCGCTTCAGGCCCTATCCGCCTGAAGCGTGAATCATCGATCTTACTAAGGTGACCATGATCGCTTCGGACCCACGCGCTCCGATCGTCGCGGCCCCTATCGGGCGCGGCGTGAATCGGCAGCGCAGGAAATGTCCGAAGCGTGAATCATCGGTCTCATCAAGCGGCCTGCACTTCCTCGACCTCTGGGCAGAAGTGCTTCAAGAGGTTCTCGATGCCGTGCCGGAGCGTCGCCGTCGAGCTGGGGCAGCCCGAGCACGCGCCACGCATATGAAGATAGACCACGCCATCGCGGAAGCCCGCGAACGTAATGTCGCCGCCGTCCTGCGCCACCGCCGGGCGAACGCGCGTTTCGAGCAGCTCCTTGATCGTCGCCACCACGTCGGCGTCCTCGGCATCATAGGCGCCGTCGGCCGCATCGTTTGCCC
The DNA here is from genome assembly GCF_031157355.1 of Hyphomicrobium sp. LHD-15. GTDB lineage: Bacteria > Pseudomonadota > Alphaproteobacteria > Rhizobiales > Hyphomicrobiaceae > Hyphomicrobium_C. Next base: position 1,212,840 of record NZ_JAVIFT010000002.1, on the reverse strand, counting down.
CGTCGCGGTCCACAACTGCAGCACCCGAAAGATAGTGCTCCATGATCGCGCCGAGGATCATCGGCTTCAGATGCTGCCACTCGGTATCGTTCTTGGTGACGGAGATGAAGTCCGAGCCCAGGAAAACACCCGAGACGCCTTCGATGTCGAACAAGCGGCTCGCCAGCGGCGAAGCCTGCGCATCGCGCTTGGCACGGAAATCGGCGGTACCGTCTTCCAGCACCGGTTTGCCAGGGATGAACTTCAGCGTCTGAGGGTTCGGAGTGGCCTCGGTCTGAATGAACATGTCGTCGTCTCCTCCTCAAGGCGCGCGCTACTGCAGCTATCGCCGGGAACTCTTTAGAATAGTTCCAGAACCTAGGAAAGCATAGAGCAATTGTCTAGCCCCGCAATCGGAGTTTTCCAAGCGCGGCCTCGGCCCAAACCAAAAAATATCGCAACTTTTCCGGCAGCTTGGCGCTTAAACGCAGAACCGGCGGCGCTACGCCAGCGCGATGATATCGTCGAAATCGAGGTTCCCCGGCACCACCGTGATCGGGATCGGGAACGATCCGGCCGCCGTCCCCGCCGCCATCGTCGAGACCAGCGGCCCCGGCCCCTTCGGATCGGTCGAAGCGCCGAGCACCAGGATCGAGACATCCTCGTCCTCGGCGATGGTCCGCATGATCTCCTCGCCCTTGAGACCTTCCCGGATCAACTCCTCGCAGATGATGTTCTCGAAGCCGACCTGATGCAGCTTGCGACGCAGCAGGCGGAACATCGCCCGCGCCTTGACGGTCTCTTCCTCGATCTGCACCTGCCGCACGCCCGCCCAATGCTGGAAATCCTGCGGCTCGATCACGTACAGCATCAGGAGCTGGCCCGACGAACGCACCACCCGCGCCGCAGCGTAGTAAAGCGCGCGCTCCACCTCCGGACTGTCGTCGATGACAATCAGGAACTTCCGGACGTGGCCGGCTTCGAACGATCGGCGTTTGCGAAAAGTGAGTGTCATGACGCCGATGCTGCCACGTGATCCGAAGCCGCACAACAGAGCCGTTCTGACTACGAACGGATGAACCCGACGATATCCTTGACCTCGTCTAGGATCGGGCTTGCGATCGCCCGTGCCCGCGCCGAGCCGTCGGCCAGCACGCGATCGATCTCGGCGGGCTCCGTCATCAGCCGGCGGATCTCCTCGCCGATCGGCGCGATCTTGGCGACGAGCGCATCCGACAACAGTTTCTTGAAGGACGAGAACTGCGATCCCCCGACCTCCGCGACCACTGCTTCGAGCGTCCGTCCGGTAACGGCCGCATAGATGCCGAGCAGGTTCTCGGCCTCCGGGCGTCCCTCGAGTCCCTTGACCTCCGATGGCAGCGCATCGGGATCGGTCTTGGCGCGCTTCACCTTGTTGGCGATCGTTTCCGCGTCGTCGGTCAGCGCGATGCGCGATTGCTCGGAAGGATCCGATTTCGACATCTTCTTGGTGCCGTCGCGGAGGCTCATGACGCGCGTCGCCGGCCCCATGATTACCGGCTCAGGCTGCGGGAAGAACACGCCGTCCGCATAACCCTTCGCTTCGATGGAAGCACGGAAGTCGTTGTTGAACTTCTGCGCGATGTCGCGCGCGAGCTCGAGGTGCTGCTTCTGGTCCTCGCCGACCGGCACGTGCGTCGCGCGATAGGCGAGAATGTCCGCCGCCATCAGGTTCGGATACGCGTAAAGACCCACCGAAGCCGCCTCGCGGTCCTTGCCCGCCTTCTCCTTGAACTGCGTCATGCGGTTGAGCCAGCCGAGGCGCGCCACGCAATTGAACACCCAGGCCAGCTCAGCGTGCGCCGACACCTGGCTCTGATTGAACAGGATGCTCTTCTTGGGGTCGAGACCGGACGCGATATAGGCGGCGGTCACCTGCCGGATCGCAGTCTTGAGCTCGACCGGATCCTGCCAGACCGTGATCGCGTGCAGATCGACGACGCAATAGATGCACTCGTGCGTCTTCTGCATCTCGATCCACTGCACCATGGCGCCGAGGTAGTTGCCGAGATGAAGGCTGCCGGTGGGCTGCATGCCCGAGAAAACGCGTTGTGTGAGTTCCATAGTCCCTCGTCCGTCCGGCCAAGATGCATTTGACCCGGCCGGGTTATGGCGCGGCGGGATGGGATGCGCAAGCCTTGCGGCACGCCCGATCAGCCCCGCCGCGTGATCTTCCGCAACTGCCGGAGATTGAGCGTTCCGGTCGCCAGAATGGCCGCTGCATAAACCAGGAGCCCGGTCCCGATCAGCGCCACCAGCGCCAGCGCGTGCACGACGAATCCGCGGCCGGTCGCGAAATAGACGCCGAGGAAATGTGCCGCCCCGAGCAGCGCCGCGCACATCACGACGCTCGACAACAGGATCATCGCGAACGCCCGCGCCATCCGCCGGTCGAGTGTGAAGTGCCCGCGCCTGACCAGCGTGAACCAGAGGAGCCCCGCATTGAGCCATCCGCCGAGCGTGGTGGCAACGGCAATGCCGAGATGGGGCAACCACCCGAGTTCGCGGAACCAGAAGAACAGCGCGATCGAGCCGATCGTATTGGCGATCAGGCTGAACGCCGCGTAGCGCATCGGCGTCTTGGTATCCTCGCGTGCAAAATAAGCCGGCGAAAACACCTTGATCATCACGAACGCCGGCAGCCCCAGTGCAAACACCGAGAGCACGGCCGCGGTCTGCGCCGTATCGGTCGCCGTGAACGCGCCGCGCTCGAACAGCACCTTGATGATCGGCACCGGCACGACGGCGAGCGCGAGCGCCGCCGGCACCGTCAGCAGCATGGCGAATTCGAGAGAGCGATTCTGGCTGTCGAGCACGGCCTCGTGATTGCCGGCTCTGAGTTGCCGCGACACGTCGGGCAGCAACACGACGCCGATGGCGATGCCGACGATCGCAAGTGGCAGCTCGTAAAGCCGGTCGGCATAATAAAGCTGCGAGACCGCGCCCGGCTGCTGCGAGGCGATCACGGTCCCGATCATGATGTTGAGCTGCGTCACGCCCCCTGCGATGACGCCCGGTATTCCGAGCGTGATCAGGCGGCGCACGCCATCCGTCATGCGTGGACGGCGCAGCTTGAGCGTGAAATTGTTGCGCTTGAGCCCGCTGATCAGAAGCCAGAGCTGCAGCACGCCCGCGACGAACACACCGATCGCCTGGATCACGCCACCACCCGGCTCGCTGTGATAGCCGAGCCCGAATCCGATGAAAATCGCGACCAGAAGCGTGAGATTGAGCACGATCGAAACCGACGAGCTCTCGACGAACTTGCCGAAGGTATTGAGCACGCCCGAGAACAGCGCGACGAGCGACATGCAGAGCAGATAGGGGAAGGTGATCTGCGTCAGCAGCACCGCGAGATCGAACTTCTCGGGCACTTCGCTGAACCCCGGTGCCAAGAGGTACATGAGCCACGGCATAGTGAGGATCGCGACGACCGACAGCACCACCAGCACCGCGAACAAGCCGCTCAGCGCCTCTTCGGCGAATACCCGCGCGGCTTCGCGGCCATTGCCTTCAAGCTCCTTCGCGAACAGCGGAATGAACGCGGAGTTGAACGCACCCTCGCCGAACAGCCGCCGGAACAGGTTGGGAAACCGGAACGCCACATTGAAGGCGTCCGCCACCATCCCCGAGCCGAACCCCCAGGCGAACGCGATATCGCGCAGGAACCCGAGCACGCGGCTGACGAGCGTGAGACCGCCGACGGTTGCAAAGGCGCGATAAAGCTTCATGGCGGCCTAGGATGAAAACTCAGGAAGGAAACGCGCCAATCCATAAAGGGCTTTCGGGCAGGACGCACGCCCAAACACGAGCCCGCACGCGTGCCTGCTAGTCGCTCCGTCTACGATTTCTTGCAGCCGAGCGTCACCGTGCGCGCATACCCCATGCCGGTTCCGGCGTTGGCATCGCCCGCCGTCAGCTGACCGCCGAACGACTCGTTGAGCGACTTGAGCTGCTCAAGCTCACTCTCGGGAATGCCGATCTGGGCGGAGCAACCCGCTGGCGCGCCCGCCGACAGCTTGACCGGATTGTCCTTGCCGAAATCGAACGCAATGAAGAACGACTCGTCGAACACCGAGAAATTGAAGTTGGGAGCGTCCGCGAGCACCGGCTGCTCGAACGGCAACGTGAAGAACAGCGACAGGAAGCCTTCTTTGTATTCGAGATAGTAGTCGACCGGATCCTTGGCCTTGACCCTCTCCTCGCCGAGCTTGGCGACGGTGAAGTAGCCGAACTCCTTGAGCCCATCGATGTTGACCTTGGCGAGCTCCGCCAGCTCTTCGCGGGAATACTGGCCGTCACCGTTGGCATCGAGCCCCTGGATCGCCATCTCCGTATAGGAATCGTCGAACGTCCACTTGTGCTGCAGGCCGGTGATCTTTCCGCCGTCGTAGACAACCGTGGTTTCGACCGTCACCCACACGTGCGGATGCGCCGCTGCCGGGAGCGCAGCAAACACCAGCGCCGCCACCGAAAAAACGAGAGCGAGAAGCCGTCCCCACACCGTCGCGCCGATGGTTCGCACCTGTCTCTCCTTCGATCCTGATCCCCGCGCGGGCTCAACGACGCGCCATTTTTGCTGGACACCAGCCGGAAAAATGGAGCGGAAGCAAGGCACAATTCGCCGCCGATCCGAACGTAGCGGCCTCGCCGGAGCTGAAAAACAAATCGTTAGTACGTCCAGCGCCTTAAACGCGTACCGCTCCAAATGCGGACCACGCCGGCTTGATCGCGTCCGAGGTTGCACCGTGACGGATGTTATAGTATCCACACCGCTCTCGATGGAGAAAATATGACGACGACCTTTCTTGCCGCATCCGCCCGCGTGCGCGCGCTTCTGCTGGCAGCCGCGACCCTCCCGTTGCAGCTGACGGCCGGGCCGACCCTCGCCGCAGAGCATGATTTAAAGGTCGTCGCGACAATCAAGCCGATCCATGCGCTGGTGGCTCAGATCATGGACGGCGTCGGCACCCCCACTCTGTTGGTGCAAGGCGCCGCCTCTCCCCACAACTACGCCTTGAAGCCCTCCGATGCGAATGCCTTGAACAAGGCGGACATATTCTTCCGTGTCTCCGAAAACGTCGAACCGTTCACGCGCAAGATCGTGACCGCGCTTCCCGCGTCCGTCCGCACCGTCACGCTCGCCGATGCACCGGGTATCGAGATCCTGGACGTACGCACCGGCGCAACGTTCGAGCAGCACGGACACGACAACCACGACCATGGTCACCATCGCCACGACGGTCACGGGCATGATCACGACGACGATCACCACCACGGAGCGAACGTCCGCGACGGCCATGTCTGGCTCGATCCGAGAAACGCCAGCAAGATGATTGCCGAGATCGCGCGCGTACTCTCGGAGACCTCCCCTGCCGACGCGGAAAAGTTCAAGGCCAATGCCGCCCGCGCGGAAGCAGCCCTGGTCGCGCTCGAAGCCGATCTCGCCAACGAGCTGAAGCCGATCGAGAACAAACCGTATGTCGTGTTTCACGACGCCTATCAGTATTTCGAGCGCCGCTTCGGCCTTTCCGCCGTAGGATCGATCACCGTAAGCCCCGATGCCCAACCCTCGGCCAAACGCCTGACCGAGATCCGCAAGAAGTTGGCGACGCTGTCGGCGAGCTGCGTCTTCAGCGAACCTCAGTTCCAGCCGAAGTTGGTGACGGCCGTGACGGAGGGGACCAGCGCGAGATCAGGCACGCTCGATCCCGAGGGCGCTCTCGTAGAGCCTGGACCGGATGCCTACACCGCGCTTCTGAAAAACCTCGTCTCGAGCCTCAAGTCCTGCCTCGCCCAAGGAAGCTGACGTCCTAGACCATGATCGCTTCAGACCACGCGGTCCCATCGTCGCGGCCCTTATCGGGCGCGGCGTGAATCGGCAGGGCAGAAAATGCCCTGAAGCGTGAATCATCGGTCTCATCAAGAGACGAGAACGGGGTTGCGATTTCAAAGATAAGCAATCACGCTCTAAGAACGCGCCCCGCCGGCAGCGAACCCAGGCCTCGCCAAGCCCCAAAAACGGAGCGAGCGCCCAAACGAAAGAGGCGGCCCAACTGCGTTGGACCGCCTCCAAAATTCAGCCTCCGAAGCTTCCCGCCTCGAAAAACTACTGCACCGAGTTCGCCTGCTGAGAAATCTTGCGGGCGTTGAGGCGAGTCACCTTCTTGGGCTCTTCCTCGACCGAGACCGCATTCGATTCCTGCTGCGAGTACGTGCCGTCAGGATTGCGCTTGTAGACGGTCGCGCCCTCTTCCTGCGTCAAGCCTTCGTCGGCTTCGATCGCACTGACCGTCTCGCTCGCGGCCGGCTCGTCCGAAGCCGTCTGGCTCGCGGCCTTCTCGTTAGCGGCCGGCTCGCTATCCGAAGCGATGAAGAACCCAGCCTTCGGAGCGGAGGCAACCGAGCGCGTCTTGCCGACAACCTTGTTCGAATTGCTTCCAGCCGAAGCGGCGCTCTGCGATGCCGTCGAAGATCCCGACGACGGATAATTCGCGTCAGATCCAGGCGCAGGCGCGCTATCCACCGAAGCGATCGTGTCCGTCTTGAAGCGTTCCCAGGTCACGACGACCTTCGTACCCGTCGGCACCTTCGGGTAAAGATCGATCACGTCCTCGTTGAACATGCGGATGCAGCCCTTCGAGACGTTCTGGCCGATGGTCCAGGGCGCGTCAGTGCCGTGAATACGATAGGTGCTCGATCCGAGATAGAGCGCGCGCACGCCAAGCGGGTTCATCGGATGGCCGCCGGGAACCCAGCTCGGAAGCTTGGGATTTTCGCGCAGCATCTCCGGGGTCGGACGCCAATCCGGGTTCTCGCGCTTCATCGAGACGGTGGTCGTGCCCTGCCAACGGCTCTGCTCACGCGGGATCGCGATCGGATAGCTCATCGCCTGGCCGTCTTTGGTGATGTGATAGAGGCGGCGATCACCGAAGCTGACGATGATCTGGCCAGCCTTGTACTGCGGGTTGAAGCTTACGATTTGGCGCTTGCCGCCACCGTATTCAGGCTCGCCCCCCCAGAGGAATTCGATCAACCCCTGAGCGTTGGCCGCGCCAGGGATAGCCGTCAGCACAGCCGCCGCGGCCACTGCTGCCAGAACTCCACCGACCTTTGCCTTCAACACCATCTACCAAACTCCCGCTGTCATAAGCCGCAAGTAACGGAACCGGTTCCCTCGAAAAGGCTCCGCCGCATCGCTGGCATCCTGCGCCAGTTTCATGAAGTCCCCGTATAAACCACTCGTAAAATTGGCGGGAGAGCAGGACGGTCACACTCTAGTCATGTTCCATCATTTTCGGCCCACTTGCCACTCGACCGATGCCATATCGCAACGCATGCCGATTTGTGAGGCAATCCCGACGCTTGCGTGAGCAACGGGTTCGCCCACCGGTTGACAAATAGCCGGAAAAAAACGAGAACAAAAAAAGAACATTATCGTCCGGCATAAAAGTATCCGTGAGCGCGTGCCGACCGGTTCGGCTGCTCCGGAGCGCGTGTCGCGTAACGGCCAACACAGTGAAGCGTTTTAGGCCGGCCGCTCCAGAAGTTGCCTAACCCCGCGTTGCGTTTCGGGGTGTATGCGTAACCTAAAGTGGTGTTGCGTTGGTTGCGTCGCGTAAGGTCTCGGGCCCCCTCAGCTCGCAGATCTCGTACATATACCTAAGTGTGTATCGCGTGAGTACGTCCCCCGACGAGTAACCGTGCGTCCCCCGTACCGACGATCTTGTGGCGCCAGCCGCGTTCGTGATGCGTCGAGCGTGTTCCGTGCCGTGGAGCACGCTCAAGAGTATGGACTGGCCCAGCGGCCGGAATGGTGCCCCCGCCATTCCGGCCGTCTTTTTATCCGCTCACGCTAGCGCGCCACCGGGTGGGTCGGCGTCAGCCCTTCGGCCCCGATGAAGACGGCCAAAATTCGCACCGGCCCACTTCCGGTGTTCCGCCCGTTGTGCGCCACCGCGATGGCTTCCATCAGCGCTTCACCCGCGCGGTACACCCGTTGCCCCTTCTCGCCGTAGTCGACGGTGAGCTCGCCCTCGATCATGTAACCGACCACCGGCATGCCGTGCGTGTGCCACCCGGTCTCCTCTCCGGGCGCGAGCGAAACCACGGCCGCCGTGACTTGCGCCGGCGCCCCTGTCGGATAGACGACGGGCTCACCGACGACGGTCGTGCCGGTTCGGAGTAGCGGCGCCGCCGGGCTCGGAGGTTCGCGCGCGACGGTCTCCTTCCCGATCGCGAACGCACAGAGCAAGGCGCCGGACAGAAGCGCCGCGGCACTGACGCGAATACGGAGGTTTCCAAGCATGTGTTCGCCCCTATAGAACGGTATCGAGAACTCGCGTCTCCAACAGTCACTCTCTACGCATCGCCAACGCCGCCAAACCATGTAGACCCGGCTCGGCTCCACAAGGAGAGGCCAGGCGAAGATGCCGGAGACCGCCGATGACGCCGCGAAGCTGCAAGGGCACCCTATGATCGACATCAGGATCGGCGTCCGCAAACTGTCGGCTGGAACGACGATCGCGGCAATCGCACTTCTGCTCGTTGCACCGGCTGTCCACACCGCACGCGCCGAGCCGGCGGCCACCCCGCGCCTGCAGCTCGAACCCGAAGGCCATACGGGGCTGTCCGGCAAAAGCCTCGCCGTCGCGAAGAAATACATGATCTCGACGGCGAACCCGCTGGCCTCCGAAGCCGGCCGTGCGATGCTGCGTGAAGGCGGCTCCGCGACCGACGCCGCCATCGCCGCGCAATTGGTTCTCGGCCTCGTCGAGCCGCAATCGTCCGGCCTCGGCGGCGGCGCTTTCCTTCTGCACTGGGATGAGGCCCAAAAAGCCTTGAAGGCCTACGACGGCCGCGAGACCGCGCCGGCCGCCGCAAAGCCCGATCGCTTCCTGAAAGCCGGCAAGCCGATCGGCTTTGGAGAGGCTGTTCATTCCGGCCTCAGCATCGGCACACCAGGCCTCGTCCGTCTGCTCGAGCACGCCCATCAGCGACATGGCAAGCTGCCCTGGGCGCGTCTGTTCGAGCCCGCTCTGAAACTCGCCCACGACGGTTTCCAAATCTCGAACCGCCTCTATTTCCTGCTGCGCTGGTTCGGCCCCGAAAGCTTCGCCCCCGCCGCCCGCCGCCACTTCTTCGATAGCACCGGCAGCGCGCTCCCGATCGGCCACCTCCTGAAAAGCCCGGCCTACGCCACTACCCTCGAAGCGATCGCGAAAGGCGGCGCCGGCGCGTTCTATTCAGGCCCGATCGCAGAGGGCATCATCGCCGCCGCCAAGGGCGCACCCAATGCGCCGGGCGATCTCACCCTTGACGATCTCGCCGGTTACAAAGTGGTCGAGCGCGATCCGATCTGCGTCGTCTATCGCGCCCACCGCGTTTGCGGAATGTCGCCGCCCTCGTCCGGCAGCGTCGCCGTCGCACAAGCATTGAAAATCGTGGAGCCTTTCGATCTCGGCTCTCGCCCCGAGGACGCCACGCGCACGCAGGCGTTACATCTCATCGTCGAAGCCGAGCGCCTCGCCTACGCCGATCGCGATCGCTACCTCGCCGATCCCGATTTCGTCCCCGTGCCGAAAGGTCTGCTCGACCCGGCCTACATCGCGACCCGTAGTGCGCTGATCGATCCCGCCAAAGCCATGGCCCAAGCCGAGCCGGGCCTGCCGCCCGATGCCGACAAGCGCGCATTCGGCATCGATGCCACGCAAGAGAACATCGGAACCAGCCACCTGTCGGTCATCGACGCCGACGGCAACACCGTTTCGCTTACCACCACGATCGAAGGCGCCTTCGGATCGGGTGTGTTCGCCAACGGCTTTCTGCTCAACAACCAGCTGACCGATTTCTCCTTCCGCTATGAAGACGACACTGGCCGCCCGATCGCCAACCGCGTCGAAGGCGGCAAACGCCCACGCAGCACGATGGCGCCCACCATCGTGTTCGACGAGAAAGGCGATGTGTTTGCCACCCTCGGCTCGCCCGGCGGCGGCCGCATCATCCTGTTCGTCATGAAGTCGCTGGTCGGCCTGATCGACTGGAAGCTCGACGCGCAGGCGGCCATCGACCTCCCGAATTTCGGCAGCTCCGGCAACACCGTGGAACTGGAGTACGGCTGGTCGACCATCTGGCGCGCACTGCAGTTGAGAAGCTATGGTCACCGGATCTCGCCCGACCTTATGAATTCCGGTTTGCACGCCATCGTCCGGCGCAATGGTGTGCTCGAGGGCGGTGCCGATCCGCGCCGCGAAGGAGTTGCACTTGGGGATTGAAGGAAAGCCGCCCACGACCGGCAAGCCATTGACGATCACGGTCGTCGGCGCGGGCATCATGGGCCTATGGCAAGCGCTGACGCTGGCACGCCAGGGCCACCGCGTGCGGCTCGTCGAAAGAAGCACGAACCCATTTGCAGAAAGCGCCAGCCGGCATGCGGGTGCCATGCTCGCGCCCGGCTGTGAAAGCGAAACCGCGCCTGAGCTGCGCACGCTCGGCCCGCACGGGTTGGCCCTCTGGCGCGCCGTCTATCCGCACCTCGTCAATGCCGGCAGCCTCGTCGTCGCCGCCCCGCGCGACCAAGCCGAACTGTCCCGCTTCGAACGCGCCACCAGCCCGCCTGAGACGCTCGATGCCGAAGGTGTCGCACGCCTCGAACCTGACCTCGGCGGGCGCTTCTCGCAGGCGTTCTATTTCCCCGACGAAGCGCACATGAATACGCCCCATGCGCTCGCCTTCCTGCTCGAAGCCGCCCGTAACGCCGGTGCGCTCATCGAACTCGGCGCCACATGGAAGGCCGCCGAGACATCCGGCATCGTGATCGATTGCCGGGGTATCGCCGCGTCCGACGAGCTCGCGACGCTTCGCGGCGTCCGCGGCGAGCGGCTTCTGATCAGGAGCGACGAAATCCATCTGGCGCGCCCCGTGCGTCTGCTCCACCCGCGCCATCCCCTCTACGTGGTGCCATGGGGCGAAGGCCTGTACCTCGTCGGCGCAACCGTCATCGAAAGCGAGGACGTGGGCCCGGTTACGGTACGCTCGGCCCTGGAGTTGCTGGGAACGGCCTACGCGCTGCATCCGGCATTCGGCGAAGCCGAGATCGTCGAGACCGGCGCCGGCATCCGCCCCGCCTTCCCCGACAACATGCCCCACGCCGAAATCCGGGACGGCGGCCGGAAGATCCTGGTCAACGGCGCCTATCGCCATGGCTTCCTGCTGGCGCCCGTGCTGGCCGAGGCCGTAGCCGGCTATCTCGCTACCAAGGCCCCGCACGCTCTGCTTGCCGGCGCCTAGAGTGCTTCCGGAAAGCGGGGGTGCCCACAAGCCCTCGATAGCTAACGATTTTCCGGGAAACCTTGGCGCCGCCCCCTCATTGCGGCTAAGGTCGCCCTCTCAATTCACGGACCCCATATGTCGAACGAACCCAACACGCCGCCCGGCGCCGAAAACACCACGAGCTTCGGCTTCCGCGCCGTCCGCGAGAGCGACCGCCAAGGCCTCGTCAACCAGGTCTTCTCGTCGGTCGCCTCCCGCTACGACCTGATGAACGATCTGATGTCCGGCGGGCTGCATCGTCTCTGGAAGATGGAGTTCGTCTCGATGATCGGCGCGCCTAAGGGGCAGCAGCCGTTCAAGCTCCTCGACGTCGCCGGCGGCACGGGCGACATCTCGATCCGCTACGCCGAGAACTCGGGACCGAACGCCACCGCCGTGCTGTCGGACATCAGCCCCGAGATGCTTGAAGAGGGCCGCACCAAAGTGGCCGCGAAGGGATTGGCGTCGCGCATCAGCCTGGCCCAGGGCAACGCCGAGGCGCTTCCCTTCCCGGATCGTACCTTCGACGCCTACACGATCGCTTTCGGCATCCGCAACGTCACCCATATCGATGCCGCGCTGCGTGAAGCCCATCGCGTGCTGAAGATCGGCGGCCGCTTTCTCTGCCTCGAATTCTCCGAGTGCCAGGTTCCGCTCTTGGACCGCCTCTACGACTTCCACTCGTTCGAGGTCATCCCGCGATTGGGCGAGTTGACCGCGGGATCGGCCGACCCCTACCGCTACCTGGTTGAAAGCATCCGCCGCTTTCCGAACCAGGAAACCTTCGCCGGTATGATCCGCGAAGCCGGTTTCGAGCGAGTCTCCTATCGCAATCTCACGGGCGGCATCGCCGCCATCCATTCCGGCTGGAAGCTGTAGCAAAAACTCCGCACGAACGCAGCAGAACGTCGCGTCAAACCTCGCCGCGATCAGCGCGCCGTGAAAACTCCGTCTGCCCGCCGGACGCCAGAATGCGTGCCTGTTCGATCCAGTTCTCGCGCTCGATGCGACCCTTGAAATCGAGAAGCTCGCTGATGCGATCGATATCCGAGAGCGTCCAGTTCGCGACCTGCTCGTAGCTGGTGATACCGAGCGAGTTGAGCTTCTTCTCGATCAACACGCCGATACCGCGGATGCGCTTGAGATCCTCGACCTCGCCGGCTCCGCCGATCAAGAGGTCGCTGTCGCCGCGCAAGGCTTCGGACCGTACAGACCGGAAGCCGGAATAGTCGCTGCGAGGCGCATCGAGAACGCTTGAAGTTTCCAGCGTCTCATCGACCGGATCGGCCTCCGCGGACGCGGCGAACTCCACTGGCTCTTCGAGTGCCGGCGCCTCAGCCTCCGGCTCCACCGCCTGCGGCACCGAGCGCTGCAAAGCATCGGCAGCATCATCAGCGGCCGCTACGAAGCCTGCCAGAAAACGAGCCTGCTCAACCCAGTTTTCACGCGTAATGCGGCCTCCGACGCCAAGCAGCCATTCGAACCGCTCGACATCTTCTTTCGACCACCCAGCGATCTGGGTGAGCGTCGTCACGCCGTTCGCGCGAAGAATAGCTTCGGATTGCGGATCGATGCCAATCACGCGGTGCAGCCGCTCGCCATCGACCGGCGCAGGAGCATCCGACGCGGTCTCGGCGCCGAGCTTGCGCGAATAATCAGTGTCACCGCCCTTGGCTAGGATCTGCGCCTGCTCGATCCAGTTTTCCTGTTCGATGCGGCCCTGGAAACCGAGGGTCTGGCTGACCAGGTTGACGTCAGCAGCGCTCCAGCCGGCAATCGCCGCAAAGCTGCCGACGCCAAGGCGAACCAGCCGCTCCTTGAGATCGCCGTCGATGCCCCGGATGCGGGTGAGATCGTCCACGGCTTCTGCAAGTGCAGGGGCCGATACTGTTGCAGCAGCAGCTGCTGCGGCTTCGGCAGCGGCCAGTTCTTCAGCCGCAGCCTCGGCTTCAGCAAGACGAGCGGCTTCAAGGCGTGCCGCTTCTTCTTCGGCAGCCTGCGTCTCTGCGGCGCGTGCGGCTTCCTCGGCGGCCAGCGCGTCAGCGGCGGCCTTTGCCTGCTCCAGAGCCCGTGCTTCTTCGAGCGCCTTGGCTTCAGCGAGCGCACGAGCCTCCTCAACGGCCTGTGCCTCTTCGGCGGCCCGCGCAGCTTCTGCCGCGGCAGCTTCCTCCTCGGCCTTGGCCGCGGCTTCTGCGGCAAGAGCCTCTTCTTCAGCTCGTGCAGCGGCTTCTACGGCTTCGGCTTCAGCCTTGGCGGCAGCGGCTGCTGCCGCCGCAGCGGCGGCCGCAACGGCAAGTTCCGTATAGCTCGGCCCCGGAGGCGGTGTCGGCAGAGGCTCGGGCTCGGACGGCGGCGTCTCCGCAATCGGCGCGACCACCACAACCGGCGGAGCCGGCTCGGCGACCGGCGCCGGCGCTTGAGGCAGCGGCTGAACCTCGACGACGGGCTGTCCCTGGAACACGGGCGGCACACCCGATCCCGCCTCCCCGACGAGCGCCCGGCCAAATCGGTCGGTGTCGACGGCTTTGGGAGCTGCGGCCGGCACGCTTGCGGCAGCGGCGGCGGGCGCCAGCACAACGCCCGCGGGCTCTTCCGCATGCCCTGAGAAGCCCCTTCGGATAAAGCAGGCAAGCGAGGCGCCGAGCAGGAAGGCTCCCAGCATCAGCAGGAACGTCTGCAAGAGCAAAATCGTCATTCGCACCAACTCCCTTTCAAAGACCGCAGCCCCGCGTGCATCCCGGTTACTCGGGACAATGCACGTCGATGCCGAGGCTCAGTCTTCGACACGCCCGCAGCTGATCCACCCGACGACAAGCCCGATGGCAAATGCCGCCGCCAGATACCAGAACAGCTTTACGACCAGGTAATCCATCTCGCCGTCCCCCAGCTCAAACCCTATTTCGCCCCAGCGCGCACGACCTCAGTCCTTGAAGACCTTGAACTCGATACGCCTGTTGCGTGCCATCCCCTTTTTCGTGTCGTTCGATGCGACCGGCTGCGTCGCGCCATGGCCGACCGAATTCAGTCGGTCCTCGGGCACGCCGGCATAGATCAGGCTTCTGACGACAGCCCGCGCACGCCGCTCGGAAAGCCGCTGATTGCGATCAGGCTCGCCTTCGGAATCCGTGTGCCCCTCCACCTCGACGCGCATGCCCGGGCAGTTTTTGACGATCTCGGCGAGCCGCGCGATCGTGAGCGAGCTCTTGGGATCGATGTCGGACTTGGCGCGCTTGAACAGGATCACGCCCTGCTCGGCCGCGGCGGCAAGGCGCTTTTCACAAGCACGCGTTTCGTCGGATGTCTCGCGTGGCTTGGCCTTTGCGGCCGCTTCGGCCTTCTGACGCTCGGCGTCGGCTTTCGCCTCGGCCTCCATGTCGGCTTCCTGCTTCGCCTTCTGAGCGGCAGCAGCTTCCGCGTCCTGCTTGGCTTTGAGAGCCGCCTTTTCGGCTTCAGCCTTGGCCTTGGCTGCAGCTTCGGCAGCCTCCGCCTCGGCCTTGGCCTTCGCGGCGGCTTCTTCGTCTTCCTTCGCCTTCAGGGCAGCTGCTTCCGCATCGGCTTTCGCCTTGGCTGCGGCGTCAGCAGCGTCTGCGTCAGCCTTAGCCTTCGCAGCAGCAGCCTCGTCTTCCTTGGCCTTCAGAGTAGCCGCTTCTGCATCGGCTTTCGCCTTGGCTTCGGCGTCAGCAGCGTCCGCCTCCGCCTTGGCCTTTGCAGCGGCGGCTTCCGCATCGGCTTTCGCCTTGGCTTCGGCGTCAGCAGCGTCCGCCTTGGCCTTCGCGGCAGCCTCTTCGTCTTCCTTGGCCTTCAGAGTAGCCGCTTCTGCATCGGCTTTCGCCTTGGCTTCGGCGTCAGCAGCGTCTGCGTCGGCCTTAGCCTTTGCAGCGGCGGCTTCATCTTCCTTGGCCTTCAGAGCAGCCGCTTCCGCATCTGCTTTCGCCTTGGCTTCAGCCTCAGCAGCGTCTGCATCCGCCTTGGCCTTCGCAGCGGCCTCTTCGTCTTCCTTAGCCTTCAGAGCAGCCGCTTCCGCATCTGCTTTCGCCTTAGCTTCTGCCTCAGCAGCGTCTGCCTCCGCCTTGGCCTTCGCGGCGGCGGCTTCGTCTTCCTTGGCCTTCAGGGCAGCCGCTTCAGCATCGGCTTTTGCCTTGGCGCCTGCTTCGGCTTGGGCCTCGGCCGGCAAGGCCTGCGGTCCGATCGCAACCGGCGGCGGCGGAGTTTCAGAAAGATCCGTCTTGAGCTGAACGGTGCGAATGCCCCACACGCCTCTCACGGCGTCGAGCGCCGCTTTCGGCTCTCCGTCCTTGTTTGCGCGTCCTGTGATAATGGCGTCGCGGCCGGTAACCTCGACCTTCGCCCAGGGCTGGCCAGCCGCGCTGAGCGCCTCCAGCGAACGCACCGTGAGATCGGCCTCGACATTCGGGCGCTCACGGTAATACGTGCCCCAGCTCAGCATGGCGATCGGGATGAGGCCCCAAAGCCAACGCGAAGGATTACACCTCATTCCCGCCCTAAGCTCCCCATTGCCCTACAGAAAAACGGGCACTAAACCCTCCGGCCCGGCCCCCCGGCCCACCTGACGCGGTGCACTATAGACAAGCCTTTCCGGGTTTCCAAGTTGCAGCGCGTCCCAAACCCGGCGGGCTAAGATGCTAGAATTTCAACTGCCTTTCGTATGACCACGCGGCGACAATGTTAAGCAAGTCCGCGCGCCCCAAAGGCCCCCGGCGAGATCATCGGCCGTTGCGTTGCACACCAATTGACCTTTTGCCGCCTTTTCTGCTTGCCAACCGGCGCACGCGTGCCACAACTGACACAGTTTGGCTGAGAGATGGATTTCCCGGTTTTGACTGGATTGAGAGAGCTGTTGCTGCCGACCGGCCATGTGGCAAACCCTAGCCGAGGACGCTCGCAATGACGGTCAGATTCTTGATCGTCGACGATCACCCGCTCTTCCGCGAAGCGCTTCAGCTCGCGATCGAATCCGCCTACCCGGAGGCTGAGATCGTCGAAGCCTCATCCGTCGCCGCGGCGCTCGACGCCCTGAATAGCGACCAGCCCTTCGACCTTCTGCTCCTCGATCTGACAATGCCCGGAACGCGTGGCTTCGACGGCTTGATCGAGCTCCGCGCCGCCCGGCCGAAGCAGCCCATTCTCGTCGTTTCCGCCCACGAGGATCCCCGCATCGTCCATGAAGCGATGACCTGCGGCGCGGCCGGTTACATTTCGAAATCCGTAAAAAAGCGCGATTTGGCCGAAGCAATCCAGGACGTCATGGCCGGCCTCGTCGTTCTGCCGAAGGGCTACGAGCCGCCCCGGCCCGAAGGCGCCACCACGCGCGAGCCCGATCTCGCAGCCCGTGTCGCTTCGCTTACGCGCCAGCAGCTTCGCGTTTTGCAGATGGTCCGCCTGGGCATGCTGAACAAACAGATCGCCCACGAGCTCGGCGTCGGCGAAACGACGATCAAGGCGCACGTGTCGGAGATCATGCGCAAGCTCAACGTCGTCTCGCGAACACAGGCCGTGATCGAGGTTGCACGCCTCGACTACGACGCCATCCTCGGCGCGAGCGCCAAGGAAGCTGACAAAAATCCGGCCGGCTCGTCGTCGTCCTGATCGCCAGCCGCCGGTCCGGGCGGTCGCCGAATTCAATCGACAAAATTCAACCGACAAGATGCGTGATCAGGGCGCGAAGCTCCGCAGGCTTCACCGGCTTGCGCAGAATCTCGCATCCGGCCTTGGCGACGGCCTCCGCAACCTCCGCCGAATGATCGGCCGTGATCACCACGGTCGGGATAGAAATCAGCGCTTCCCCACGCAGCCGCGTGACCGCGTCGAGCCCCTGCTCGCCGTTGTCGAGATGAAAATCGGCAAGGATGATGTCCGGGCGGAAACCCGGCTCATTGCCGATCAGATCCTCGACGTCGGCGAGCCCCGCGATAAGACGCGAATCGCACCCCCAGCGGTCCAACAGCGCCCGCATCGCATCCCGCACGCCCGCATCGTTGTCGATCACGATCACCTTCATCGCCGCAAGGCCATACGCACGCGAAGCGGCGGATTGCCGGTCGCGGGCGCCGCTCGCACGATGGGTCACCGCATCCCCGGCGATCGGGACGAACACGGAGAAGCGAGTTCCGCGACCGGTTTCCGAGCAAAGCTCGATCCTATGTCCCAGCGCTTCGGCCATGCGCGAGATGATCGCAAGCCCGATACCGAAGCCACCCGCATGCGACCGCTGCCCGGCGGCCCCACGATGGAACTCCTCGAAAATTTTGCTCTGCTCGGAGGGCGCGATACCCGGCCCCGTATCCCACACGTCGATACGGAAATGCGCGCCCCGCTTGCGGCACGAGAGCAGCACCCGGCCGCGCTCCGTATACTGCACTGCATTGGCGAGCAGGTTCTGCAGAATACGCCGCAACATCAGCGGATCGGACGTCACCGCGACATCGCGAGACCGCATCGTGACGAGCAGCCCTTTCGCCCGCGCGATCGGCTCGATATCGACTAGAACCGAGCGGAACAGGTCCGGGATTTCGACCGGCTGCAGCGACGGCTTGATCGCGCCCGAGTCGAGCTTCGACAAATCGAGAATGGTGCGAAGCAGCTCCTCGATCGTCGAAAGCGCGTGATCGACTTGCCCAATGAGCCGGGTGTGATGCTGGTCGCCGTGGATCTCTCCTAGCGCCGAAAGCGAGAGGCGCGCCGCATGCAGCGGCTGCAGGAGATCATGCCCGACAGCAGTGAAAAAGCGCGTCTTGAACCGGTTGGCGCGCTCGGCGCCATCGCGCGCAGACGTCAACTGGCTGTTGGCCCGCTCGAGCCGGTTGAGAGCAGCCTTGAGCTCTTCCGTGCGCGCCCTGACCTGCGTTTCGAGACCGATCGCCGTCTGGAACATGGAATAGGCATTTGCCTGATAGTCCATGGACCGCTCGACGCGCTGCATCAGCGCGGCGTTGATCTTGGCGAGCTTCTCGTTGCGCCGCTCGAGATCCTCGATGACGTCGTCGGTCGAAATGAAGCTCGAACGGATCTCGTTCGTCACCGCGCGCCTCGCCGCGATCCGAACGCCACGCCCGTCAGCGTTTGGTTGAGGTGCATGGCGTTGAGCTGTTCGCCGTAGGTATGAAATCCGACGACGCTATAATTCCTGTAGAGGTCTTCCATCTGCCTGCGAACCTGCCGGTTCTCCGCATCGAGACGTCTCAGCACGCAATCGAAGCCCAACACGAGATCGATGCCGCCAAGCGCCTGATCGAGGTCTTCGAGTGTGCGTGCCGTGGAACTCAGCATATCCTTGGGGCGCGCCACCGTGAACACCAGACCTTCGTCTATGGCACAAAAGAACGACAGGCTTCCGTCCGGATTCATATTGCGTATCGAACGGCAGTAGTAATCGCCACCGACCTTCACCACGAGCGGATAGGATGCGAAGCTGAACGGCCCCAGCTCGTCGGGCATCAATCCGATTGCGGAAGCGTATTCGCGTGCGGCGGGCTCAGCGTTGAGCTCGTGCACGGTGCGATTTTCCGTATCCGCCGCGGTGACCACGAGCTTGATCTGTGTCGGCTCGAAGTTCGAAGTCTTGAAGATGCGGAACGGAAACTCGCTCTCGACCATGATCAGGACGGCACTGCGTTCGAGCGCACGCCCGCCGTGAATAAGCGACGTGCGTTCGAAGGTGAGCCCGTCTCCGGCCGATCCGCCGATGAGCTGCATGTCGCCACAGGCCCAATGCACGGCTGCAACCAACAGCTCTTCGGAATTGGAAAGCCCGTCCACCAGCATGATGCCGAACACGCGCTCGGCGAGCTTCCCGTCGCCCTGCTTCGCACCAATCTTGGACTTGAGCTCTCGGACAAGCTCGCTTGCCCGCTCGACGCCTGAGGCTCCGACGTCTTCGATCACGCCGGTCTGGATGTAAAAGCCCTGGCGCGGAAATGCGATCAGCAGCAGACCGCTTTCCATGAGACCCGCCGGACCAATCCCGCCCGAGGTCGAGCATCCGCTCACCACGATGTCGGGAAACGCTTCCGCAAGCGCGGCCGCAACCTCGGCCCCATCGTAATCGACGGAAAACAGCGCAATGATGTGCTGAAAGTCGCCTGTGAGCTGAGACTTGAGCTCGCGCACGGCGTCGTTCACCGCCGGCGCGCTACTGCTCGCGACGCCGATTCCGCATGAGCCGGCAGAGGCCGAAAAACGCCCCACGCTATTCCTCCCTGACGCCCGTCTTCCGCGTTAGACGCGCGCGAGCGGTTTCTTGCCATAACTATCCGGAAAGGCTGCCACAAACCGGTGAGAGCAGCAAATGAACTTACTGTTCGCAGTAACCGGAGCTTATGGACGCGCACGCCCGGCCGCGGCCCCACGCGTAACGTGGTAAACCGCCGCCGGACATTCGGGTCAGGCCCCAGGCAATGGCGCCTCGACTGAGATCACGCGAAGCTTATGGGCCCGCCCATCCGCGCCTCTCAGCATCATCATCTGCCCCGGCGAAAGTCCGATCAAAGCCGCACCGATCGGCGTCAGGATCGAGATCTTTCCCTCGTCGATGTTGGCTTCCCCGGGAAACACCACCACGCCCTCGCGCCGATCACCGCCGTCGACATCGAACACGACGCGCGAATTCATGCGCACCACGGATGACGGCAAGGCCGCGTCGGGCACGATTTCCGCGCGCTCCATCTCGGCCAGAAGAACCCGCGCGACAAGCACCGATCGGCCGGCCTGCATGGCGGAGGTCGCAAGCGTTGTGAGTCGGGTCTCCTCGCGTTCGCCGACGAATATGCGCGGAAGCGCATCGGTGGGTGGGTGATAGATCATGTCAAAACCTCAAAGGAGGAGGCGCGATGCCGAGCGCGCAAAAAGGCACGCACAGGCGCGGGTCACGCGTCGCGCTGTTACGAGAAGCCACATCCGGAGCGAACGTGGCGCGAAATGAGGGAGAGGATCAGAACGCCCCCCGGCTCGGGGACATGGAACGGCACAACCAAGCCGGGGCTACAGGCCCGCGACTTCGGTTCCCTCTCGGGGAAGCTTGAGATGAAAAGCCGCCACTGAAATCATGCACAAAGAATGGGCAGCAGCACGCGTTGTGTCAATGGGGCTGCGAACAAGCGCAGGCGCTCCCTCAGAGCGGCGGTTTGGACCGTTGCCAGAACCACAGACCGGTCAGCACGATCAGTGAACCAATAAAAGCCGATACCACATCCCGGAGCGAGATCGAGACGGTGTCGAGTCCGGGAAACAATCCAAGCAGCCGGAACAACAGGCCGCCTACGAAAGCGCCCAAGAGCCCAAGGCCCAGATTGCGGATCCTCCCGAAACCTTCGCGGTCCCATTTGACGATCAGCCCGGCGAGGCTGCCGCCGAGAAGTCCGACGATGATCCAGACGATGAATTGATCGAGTGTTGGCATTTATTCCTCCGCCTTTCACCAACCGCGATCAGAATAGCGCCAGGCCCTATCGAACGGGATTGAATTTCACTTTGTTGGTAACAGAAAAATTGTGCCGGCCCACGTTGTGCCAGCACGTTTTCATGCTGCGACGCGCATCCTGATTACGGTTGGCCACGCAAAGAGCTACCGCACCAATGCGGTAAAAAACTCTCTAATTGCTTGTCCGTCCAGGGAACTCGAAATCAGATAGGGCCATTGATGATCTTGGAGCTGATCTGTTTCAATTCCATCGGCGCAGGTGGATCCACACCATTTTCCGAATGAGTCATACCAAGGCCGGATTTAGCCAGCGCGCATCCTGAAGACGCCTCACCCACTCCGGTCCCGGCTATCACAACATCGAAATGGATAGGAAATAACCGCGATGAAAAACCGCAAAGCTGAGCTTCGCCATTCGAGGTTGCTTGAAAATTCAAAACGGTGCTTTACAGCATCGAATGACGGCCGATTGGTAAACACGGAATGCGTTTAGCGGACGCCATCATATATGGAGGTCTTGTCCTGGGCGTGGCGGGCGACATTCCCGGCGATCCGGCATTTTATGTTGGAGCCTGCGGGCATTGGATCCGAAAACCCGATGGGTCCCATCTCTGCTGCATGGAAGTAACCCGGCCAGTGTGTCGGAGCACGGCGGAGGGAAAAAGCTACTGCCGCTGCGAATACGCCCCTGTCGAATGCGGACGCAATCATCACCGATCCTGTCCAAACGGGAGCTAGCGGCACAAAGGCACGGGCCGCGCCCCGAACGTGGGTGGCGGCGGTTAACCCGTGAGTGAGGCAGTGTCGACGACCGCCGCGCTCTTCCGCGAACTGCGCCATTCCTCGAACCTTTGAACCACCACGAACAGCGCAGGCACGAACAGCACCGCCAGACAGGTCGAGGCGAGCATGCCGCTGAAGACCGTGATGCCGATGGATTTGCGAGCCGATGCACCCGCGCCCTCGGCAAGAACCAGCGGCAAGACACCGAGCGCAAAGGTGAACGACGTCATCAGGATCGGGCGGAAGCGTGCCCGCGCCGCTTCGATCGCGGACTCCATGATGGGCTTCCCCGCCTTCCGCAATTCACGCGCAACTTCGACGATCAGAATGGCATTCTTGGCCGAGAGCGCGATGAGCAGCACGAGGCCGATCTGCACATAGAGATTGATCTCGACGCGCAGCAACAGGAACACCAGCACCGGTCCCACGAGCGATAGCGGAACAGCGAGCAGCACCGTGACCGGCGCATACCAGCTTTCATATTGCCCCGCGAGCACGAGGTAAACGAGCAGCAAAGCCAGACCGAACACGTAGAGGATCTGCCCGCCGACCAGCTTCTCCTGGTAAGACAGCGCCGTCCAGGATGACCCCACGCCCGGCGGCAACGTTCGCGCCGTGATCTGTTCCATCAGCTCGATCGCATCGCCTGACGAGAAGCCCTTCGCCGGAATGCCGATGACCGTCGCCGATGGATACAAATTGTAGAGACTGATCAAGGAAGGTCCGAAGCTCGGCTCGATGGTGAGGACCGTACCGAGCGGGATCATGTCCCCATTCTGGTTGCGCACCTTGAGGCCAAGCACATCGCGCGGATCCATGCGGAAGTTCGCATCGCCCTGGACGTAGATCTGGAAAACGCGCCCGAACTTGTTGAACTGACTGACGTAGCTCGAGCCCATATAGGTGGCCAGCGTCGAGAACACCTGGTCGGTGGTCAGCAGCAGCGCCTGCACTTTCTCGCGGTTGATTTCCACCTTGTACTGAGGCGCGCTCGCGCGAAACGACGTTGAGATCCGCTGAATAGACGATTGCGTGCTTGCGGCGGAAACGACGGCGTTCGTCGAGCCGCCGAGCTTCGCGAGATCGAAGCTGCCGTCGCGCAATTCGATCTGAAGCGTGAAACCGCCGGCATTTCCGATGCCCTGGATCGGCGGCGGCGGCAGCACCAACACACTGCCATCCTGAATATTCGACAGCTTGTCGTTGAGCGTCTTGTAGAGAGAAGCTAGATCCTGGCCCTTGCCGCGGACACTCCAGTCCTTGAGCATGATGTAAGCGACGCCCGCATTCGCGAGAGACGCGCTGTTGTCGAGTACCGAAATGCCGGCGATCGTAATGATGCGCTCGACCCCCGGCACCGTCTTGGCGATTTCATCGACCTCCTCGAGCGCCTTCTGCGTACGCCCCAAGGCCGCGCCATCGGGAAGCTGCACCGCCGCAAGCATATACCCTTGGTCTTCGATGGGCAGGAAGCCCGTCGCCGCGCGCGACATGCCATAGACCGCCGCGCCCATGATCGCCAACGCGATGAGCACCATCGCACCACTGCGCCGGACCATCGATCCAATCAAGCGCTCGTATTTGCTCTCGGTGCGAGCGTAGACGGCATTGAAGCCGCGATAGAAGAAGTTACGCTTTTCGGGCGGAACCGGCGGCCGCAACCAGAGTGCGCATTGCGTCGGCTTGAGCGTTGCGGCGTTGATGGCGCTGATCAGAGCGGTGGCCGCAATCACAAGAGCGAACTGCGCATACATCTGCCCCGTCAGGCCCGGCAGAAACGACGCCGGCAGAAACACCGCCATCAGAACCAGCGTAATTCCGATGATTGGCCCCATGAGTTCGTTCATGGCACTGATCGCGGCGTCGTGCCCCGACAAACCCTTCTCGATCTTGTGCGCCGCACCTTCGACGACGACGATCGCGTCATCCACCACAATGCCGATAGCCAACACGATGGCGAATAAGGTCGACAGATTGATCGAAAAGCCGAGCGCGTCCATGGCAGCGAACGCGCCGATGATCGTCACCGGAACCGTCGTCGCCGGCACGAGCGTCGCCCGCCAATCCTGCAGGAACACCAGGATGACGATCAGAACGAGGATCGCGGCTTCAAAGAGGGTTTTGTAGACCTCGGAAATGGCCGCCTGAACGAACAAAGTTGTATCGAAAGGAATGGAGTACACCATGCCTTGCGGAAATTCGCGGGAAAGCGCCTGCATCCTCTCCGAGACGAGATGCGCCACATCGAGTGCGTTGGCGCCGGGCGTTTGAAAGATTGCAAGCCCCGCAGCCTGCTTGCCGTTCAAGTTGAAGATCTGGCTGTAGGTCTGGGCGCCCAACTCGACACGGCCAACGTCCCGCACACGCGTCAGATCGCCGTTGGCGCCGGTTTTCACCACCACATTCGCAAACTGATCGGGATCGTCGTATCGACTGACGACTTCGATCGTGTACTGGAAGTTCTGCGTGCTGGGAGCAGGCGGCATACCGAACTGTCCCGCCGTCACCTGCTCGCTCTGCTGCTGCAGGGCCTGGATGACATCCTGCGCATTGAGGTTGCGCGCCTGCATGCTTTGCGGATCGAGCCAGATTCGCATCGAATACTGGCCCGCACCGAACACGTTGACGTTGCCCACGCCCGGCAGGCGCGCAAGCTCGTCCTTGAGCTTGATGGTGCCGTAGTTGCTCAGATAGAGGCTGTCGTATCTTTCGTCCGGCGAGGTCAGCGTAATGATCTGCAGAATGGCCGTCGACTTCTTCTGCACCACCACGCCTTGTGACTGGACCGATTGCGGCAGCGATGCCATGGCGGATGAGACGCGGTTCTGCACCAGAACCTGCGCCGCATTGAGATCGGTGCCGATTTCGAACGTCACGGTCAGCGCGTAAGTGCCGTCGGACGTGGCATACGACTGCATGTAGAGCATACGCTCCACGCCGTTCACCTGTTGCTCGATCGGCAACGCCACGGTGTCGATGACGGTCCGCGCGCTGGCGCCGGGATAGCGCGCGGTCACCTGAACCGTCGGCGGCACGACGTTCGGATATTGCGCGACCGGAAGCCGAAGCGCCGAGACGCCCCCGATCACGACCATCAGAATGGCGATGACGTTTGCAAGAACTGGCCGCTCGATGAAGAATTTCGAGATCATGGCGCAGCGTCCTGCTCGACGCCGGAGACGACTTTCGGAACCGGCTCGATCTTCTGTCCCGGCACAACGCTCATCAGTCCGGAAATCAGAACGCGATCGTCGGCCTGAATGCCCTTGGTGATGACGCGCAGCTCACCGACTTGCTGACCGAGCTCGACGTTGCGCTGCTCGACCACATCATCCTTGTTCGCGACAAGAACGTAACGCCCGCCCTGGCCACTTCCGATCACCTGGTCCGGAACCAGAAGACTGTCGGGTCGCTTTGCCAATGGCACCCGGACCCGCACGAAATAGCCAGGCAGCAGGGCCCGTTTTTCGTTTTGAAAAACACCCCGCACCGACAAGGTGCCAGTAGCAGCCGTAAGCGTCGGCGACGCATAGTCGAGCGTTCCCCGATGCGGATAGCCCTCCTCGGTCTGCAAGCCGACTTCGATGGGAACTTTTTTGAGGTCCTCGGGTGTCAGACCGCGCGCGCGCACATTGGCGCGAATGCCCTGCACTTCGGCTTCGCTGACGGAGAAGTTGACGTAGATCGGTTCGAGTTGAACGATTGTAGCGAGCGTCGTGGGTGTGCCGGCACCGACATACTGCCCCAAAGACACCGCACGCGAGGTTACGATGCCATCGAATGGCGCCTTCACCTCCGTATAGGTGAGGTTGAGCTGCGCTTGCTCGACGTCAACGCCGGCCTGCTTCTCTTTCGCGATGGCGGATTCTTTGGATGCCGTTGCCTGATCGAGCGTCGCCTGGCTCGAAATTTTCTGCGCCGCGAGATCCGACTGACGCTGGTAGTCCGCCTCCGCCTGTTTGGTGGAGGCGATCGCGCTCGACTGACCCGCCTGCGCCTGCTCGAGCGCGAGTTCGTAAGGCTTCGGCTCGATGATGAACAACACCGTGCCGGCTTTGACGAGGTCACCGTCGTTGTAGTTTATTTTCTGGATGAACCCCGGCACCCGCGCGACCAGCGTTGTGCTGTTCACCGCGGCCGTGCTTCCCGTCGAGAGCAGATACCGCTCGACGGTTTGCTTCACCGGCAACGCCACGTCGACCTTCGGCGGCGGTGGCGGCACATAGACGTTGGTGTCCCCGCAGGCCCCGACCGCCAGCGTCGCGGAGAGGATGAACCCGGCCGTCAGACGTCGGGGGTTGGCGAGAAGAAACGAAAGCGCATGGGCTCGTGGAGAAGACAGGGATCCGAAATCGCCTTCCATGTGAACCGCTTCTCCTCATCGCGGAATGAGAAGCGCCCAGCGTAGGCCATATGGGAAATTCCGTACAGGGCCGGATCTGCCCGCGACGGGGCTACTCCATTTATGGTCAACAGGTATTGAGCAAACACTCGATGCTGCGCCGCAGAAAACCGCAGACCGTGAAGGCGATCAATCAGCGACGGCAACCAAATGACCGTCCCCTCCCCACCAACCGCCACCCAGTGCCTGGAACAACGCGGCGGTATCCGCCAGCAGCAACGCGCGAGACTGGATGACCGAGAGCCGCGACTGCTGGTAGTTCTGCTGCGACGTGAGAAGCACTGAGATCGAAACCTGCCCGGCTTTCAGCTCGGTTTCGACCATGTTCAAGGCCTTTTCGGAGGCTTTCTGATACGCGAGCGCGGCCTGCACCGCCTTGTGGTCGGCTTCGATCGCACACAGCACGTCGGCCACGTTCTGCACCGCCGTAAGCACGCTCGAATGATAGAGCGACACCGTTTCCATGAACGCCGCTTCCGCGGCGCGCTTCTGCGCCAACAACGTTCCGCCTTTGAAGATCGGCTGCATGACGCTGCCCGTGATCGACCACACCAGCGTTTGCGGCGTGAACAATTCCGATAGCGTTCGCGAGGACGCGCCGACATCTCCGCTGATGCCGAACTGCGGCAGCAGGTTTGCGGTTGCGATGCCGATCTCCGCGCTGGCCTGCCGAACCTGGGCCTCCGCCCCGCGCACGTCGGGACGCTGATCGATGAGCTGCGAAGGCACGATCACCGGCAAATCCCGCACGAGACGGATGGCATCGATGCTCGTTGGCTGTTGCGTGACAGCGGCGGGATAGCGGCCGGCCAGCACGGCGATCAGGTTGCGTTGCTGCTCGTAGGCCTTTTCCAGTGGCGGCAACAGCGCTTGCGCCTGCGCGAGCTGGGCTTCCTGGGAGGCAACATCGAGCCCCGAGGCAGCACCCGCCTGGAATTCCTTCCGCAGCAGTCCCAGAATGCGCTTGTTGATGTTCACGATATCGCGCGTGGCTGCAATCTGGTCGGCAAACGAAGCCTCCTGGATCACGGCCACGACGATGTTCGTGGAAAGCGTCAGGTAAGTCGCCTCGAGCTGAAAATACTCGGCGTCGGCGACGGACATCAGCGCCTCGACGGCGCGCCGGTTCTTGCCCCACACGTCGGGGAGAAAACCGACATTCACCTGCGGGGTGTGAAGCGTGAAGATCTCACCCTTGAATCGCGAGGGAGCAGCTTCAGGTGCGGGCAGCTTCTGGCGCGTCGAGGCCCATTCGCCGGAAACCTGCGGGAAAAACGCGCCTTCCTGAGCCCGCACATTCCACTTCGCTTCCTCCAGTGCGGCAATGGCCGCACCGACCGAAGGATTTCCGGCGAAGGCCATGTCCACGAGGCCGTTGATCTTCTCGGATCCGAATGCTCGCCACCATTGAGCCGGGATACTGCGCGCCTCGACGAAACGCTGGGCGTCGCTCTTTCCAGCCAACGTCTGGTCGCCGGGAAGATATTGTGCGGGGAGACCGACATCGGGGCGAATGTAATCGGGGCCGACCGCACATCCCGACATCGACAATGCCCAGCAAGCAACTGCGGACCGCGCAAAAACCGCGGCGCGAGAAGGCGCAACTCCCGTTTGGCGCTTATCCACCTTCCCCGGCATTTCAGCTCTCCCCCGAAGGCCTCAATGCCATACTGCGAGTCGGGTCGCTTCGAGAGTGGGGTATGCTGAGATTTCGAGAGCACGCGTTATTTCTGCCGTACGCTCGCAATTAGAACGTCGTTCAATCTCTAGGGGGCGGTCGAGATCCGTCGTCCCGTGAAGCGGCGATAACTCCATTCAGCGCCAAAAGAGGCCGCCGCAATGACGACCAGCGCCACCAACGCAGCCGGTTGCTGCTGATAGGTGTAGACGCTCAGGATCGCGAACATGACGATGCAGGTAATGAGCGAAAGCCAGACGAGCGCGGCGTTCGCACCCGTTTGCTTCAGCACACGCAAATGACCGCCGTTCACCGCGGCGTAGACGAGCAGGAACGCGGCGCTGCCCATCATCGCAATACCTGAGAGATCGAAGCAGAGCATCACCAGAACCACGAGCCCCGCGGTCAGCAGAAGTCCACCGGTTGCATCTTTCCACATCGTGCGCGCCAGGCCCGATGGCAGCTCGCCGTCGCGCGCGATCATGTAGCAGACGTTGGCCGAGCCGAAGAGCGTCGCGTTGATGGCAGACGCCGTCGAGAACAGCGCCGCGATCGCGATCAGCCGAAATCCGGCTTCGCCCAGAAACGGCTTGGCCGCTTCGGCAAGGGCGTAGTCCCGGGCGCGCTCGATCTCGGCGCTGGTGAGATTTCCGGTAACCGTCACGGCGACGACGAGATAGAGGACGATGACGAGCAGCACCGCCGTATAGAGCGCACGCGGCAACGTGGTCCGCGGATCGCGCATGTTTCCGGCCGCATTGGTCACCAGCCCGAAGCCCTCGTAGCCGATGAACAACACGCCCGCCCCAAACAAGATCGCCTGCGCCTCGGGCCATTGCGCAGGCGACAGGTTATCCGCCTTTACGAACCAGAGGCCGGTTCCCGCAAACAGCAGCAGGATGGCAACCTTCACCGCGACGATGACGGTTTCGCCCCGTCCCATGGTCTTGGCGCCAAAGGCATTGACGATCGTCAGCGCAACGACCGAGCCGACGGCAAACGTCTCCAGCAACAGAGCAGACGGATGATCGGTGATGAAGGTCGCCGCGTAGCTGCCGAACGCCGTTGCATAGAGCGCGAGTGAGATGATGTAGCCGGCCCACATGAACAGGTTGAGCCCACCCGCAACCACACCATCGCCAAAACTTTTAACCAGGAAGTGCACAGCCCCGCCCGCGGAAGGAAAAGCTGCACCGAGCTTGGCGTAGGAATAGGTGGAAAGCAGCGCCACTACGCCACCGATGGCGAAAGCAAGCCACATCGCGTTACCGGCCGCCTGCGCGACAACGCCCAGGATCGAAAAGATGCCAGCGCCGACCATGCCCCCGATGCCGAGAGATACGGCCGCGAGAAAGCTGATCTGCTCCGCGTTGTTCGCGGCGCCTGATGAGCGCGAACTAAGTGAGCGTGGGAAGAGAGGTGTTGCCATTGCTAGGCTCGCTCCATTCCCTTGCTCTCAAGCTATTGCGCTGCGGGAGCAGCCAACGGCGGTGGCGGCTCATCGACGATCGGCGCCTCCGCGAACACGAAAAGGTACGCCAGCATTGCAAGAATGCAGGCCACGCCGCCAAAAAGTACGATGTGCTTGGTGTGCACCGACCAACCCTCGTTTCGCCGCCACGAGAGCCTATGGGCGCCTTGCAGGCAGCGCAAGAGTGTCGAAGAGCACGTCCTAAACGGCCTGCAGCTCGCCCAAAACCGTGGGGATCAATTCGGAAACGGTCGGATGGATCAGCACCGAGCGTTGTAGCGTCGTGTACGGGGCATCGGCGTACATCGTCGCCGTGATGCAGTGCACCGCCTCATCGCCTCCGGTGCCAAGGATCGCCGCCCCCAGGATCCGCCTGCTGTCAGCGTCAACCACGATTTTCATGAAGCCGAGGGTTTCACCTTTTTCGACCGCCCGTCCAACGCGTGTCATGGGGCGCGTACCGATCAGCACCTTGTGCCCTCGGTCGATGGCCTCGCGCGCCGTCAACCCGACACGGCCGAGCGGCGGATCGATGAACAGCCCGTAGGTCGGAATGCGATCGCTCGCCCGTCTCGGATCATTGTCGAGAAGCTGCGCCGCGACGATTTCGAAATCGTTGTAGGACGTATGCGTGAAGGCGCCCCGGCCGTTGCAGTCGCCGAGCGCCCAGATTGTCGGCACATTGGTGCGTAGGCTGTCGTCGGTCGGAATGAAGCCGTGCTTGTCGGTCCGAACCCCCGCCTCGGCAAGCCCGAGATCATCGGTGTTCGGCCGCCGCCCTATCGCAACGAGCAAGTGCGTGCCGGTGATCTCGACCACCCCGGAAGCGGTCTCAAACGTCGCGGCGATCCCGGAGCCGTGCTTCGCGAGACCCGAGCACTTCGTATCCACGTAAATGGAAATACCTTCCAGCTCGAGAATGTCCTTGATCGCCGCCGACACGTCCTCATCCTCGCGCGCAACCAAACGAGGCGCGGCTTCGACCACCGTTACCTTGCTGCCGAAGCGCCGAAAGATCTGCGCGAACTCGAGACCGATGTAGCTGCCGCCAAGAACAATCAAATGTTCCGGCACTGTGTCGAGATCCATTATCGTCGCGTTGGTGAGAAAGTCGATGGCTTCGATACCCGCGATCGGTGGGACTACGGCCCGTCCGCCGACGTTAACGAAGATCTGCTCTGCCTTGAGATGCTCGCCGCCCACATGGATCTCATCGGGCGACACAAATCGCGCATGACCTTGCAGCACTGTACAGCCGGGCATCGAACGCAACCATGCTTCGATATTTTTCGATGCCGAGTCAGAGACTTTGTCCTTTCGTGCCTTGACGGCCCTCATGTCGATGCCGATCTGACCTTGAACGAGAACGCCATAGTCGGCGGCGCGACGCGCGTGATGGGCGGCGTAAGCGCTGGCCACAAGGGTTTTCGTCGGCATGCATCCGGTGTTGACGCAGGTGCCACCGAAACAGGCCCGCTCGATGACCGCGATTTTCTGGCCCGCTTGTGACAGCCGGTTTGCCAGTGAGGGTCCGGCCTGCCCAGTCCCGATGATAACGGCATCGAATTGCGAGGACATCGTTCACTCCCGCGATCCAGCCTTCCAAGGTCTGTGGGTTCAAAGCACAGCAACCTGATCGAAGTTCCAATAGCCTTCAGGCATGGATTCGAAAGCCAGATGTCTGGTTTCGTCGCCCAAGGAATTTCTGCACCTTTTCCCTGTTTCGCGCGTTGAGAGAAAACACGCGTCGAAGAGGACCCGAACATGGCCAGCCGAGTTCCCGCTCTCGCTCCTCATCCGGCCCCCAAAGCTCCTACGCTCAGTGCCCGACTGTTCGAAACACGGCGCCAGAGCATCGACCTCACGGAAACGTTGAGTCCCGAGGACATGGTCGTGCAGGCGATGGACGATGCCAGCCCGACGAAATGGCACTTGGCGCATGTCACGTGGTTCTTCGAAACCTTCATCCTGGCCAAGCACCTTTCGGGCTACCGCGTTTTCGACGAGCGTTTCAATTTCTGCTTCAATTCCTACTACGAGAGCCAAGGTTCCCGTCATCCGCGCGCCCGTCGCGGCGTGCTGACCCGGCCCGGCATCTACGACGTATTCTCGTATCGCGCGCATGTTGACGACGCGCTCGCCCGCATGTTTGCGCAATCCGGCGAGCCCGAAGGCGAGATCGCCCGCCTCGTCGAGATCGGCATCAATCACGAGCAGCAGCACCAGGAGCTTTTGCTGACGGATATTCTTGCCCTGTTCGCCGCCAATCCTCTCCGTCCCGCGTACCGGAAGCCAAAGCCTGCAGCGGTCGGCCGCGGCGAACCCCCAGGCGTAAGCTGGATCGAATATCCGGGCGGCATCCATCAAATCGGACACGATGGCGCGGGCTTCGCCTGGGACAACGAAGCCCCCCGCCATGATGCCCTGATCCATCCGTTCGGCCTCGCCGACCGTCTCGTCACAAACGGCGAATGGCTCGCGTTCATCGAGGATGGCGGCTATCGCACCGCATCTCTCTGGCTTGCCGACGGATGGGCGACCGTACAGCGCGAGGGCTGGCAAGCACCGCTCTATTGGGAGCACCGCGACGACCAATGGCAGGCAATGTCACTTGAAGGGCAGCGGCCGTTGGAGCCGGCCGCTCCTGTTTGCAACGTCAGTTATTTCGAGGCCGACGCCTTTGCGCGCTGGAGCGGCAAGCGGCTGCCAACCGAATTCGAGTGGGAGATCGCGGCGGCGGCGTTGCCGGTAGAAGGAAATGATCTCGGTTCAGGGTCGTTGCGGCCCGTGCCCGCCGGCAACCCCGCACCGGGCGTTCCACGACAGATGTACGGCGACGTCTGGGAATGGACCCAAAGCGCCTACCTGCCCTACCCCAGCTACAAACCACCGGAAGGCGCGATTGGCGAATACAACGGCAAGTTCATGGTCAGTCAGCAGGTTTTGCGCGGAGCCTCCTGCGCCACGCCGCACGGTCACTCTCGATCCACCTACCGCAATTTCTTCTATCCCCAACAACGCTGGCAATTCGCTGGCCTGCGTCTAGCTTCGGATATCTCGTAATGCTTTCAAACTCACAGACCAAGCGGCTCCGCGCGGATGCGACCGGCCAAAGGGACGCTTTTGTGCGCGCAGTTGTCGATGGCCTGTCGCGCCCCCAGAAGTCGTTGCCTTGCCGCTACTTCTACGATGCACGCGGCAGCGCGCTTTTTGAGAAGATCACGGAGCTCGCCGAATATTATCCGACGCGCACCGAAACCGGCATATTGACCACCTACGCGCGGGAGATGATGGACGGTACGTCTTCAGACAGCGTGCTCGTCGAGTTCGGCTCCGGATCCAGCCGGAAAACAGAGTTGCTGCTGCGAGAGCTGCCGGACCATGCGGCCTACGTCCCGATCGACGTGTCGACCGACGCTTTGGCTGCGGCGACCGCTCGCATAGCGCGGCGTTTCCCGCGGCTCGACATCCGCCCGATGCTCGGCGATTTCTCCGAATTGTCACGTCTACCGAACGACTTCAAGACACGTCAGAAGATCGGCTTCTTTCCGGGATCGACCATCGGAAACCTCGCACCGGCAGAGGCGTCGCGCCTTCTGTTGCGCTTCAAATCGCTTCTCTCCGCAGAAGGGCGTCTGCTAATTGGTATCGACTTGAAGAAGGACAAGGCCACGCTCGAAAGCGCATACAATGACAGCCTAGGCGTCACCGCAGATTTCAATCTCAATCT
This sequence comes from Hyphomicrobium sp. LHD-15, assembly GCF_031157355.1. Classification (GTDB taxonomy): domain Bacteria; phylum Pseudomonadota; class Alphaproteobacteria; order Rhizobiales; family Hyphomicrobiaceae; genus Hyphomicrobium_C. Next base: position 1,180,012 of record NZ_JAVIFT010000002.1, on the reverse strand, counting down.
GCTCGCCCACATCAATCGCGAGATTGAACCTGTGTTCGATCTCGAGTCCTTTCGCCACGCGGCCCATTATAATGCCCGCGAGGGCCGGATCGAAATGCATCTCGTGAGCCGTCGCGATCAGCGTTTCGAAATCAGCGGACATCGGTTCACGATGCGGGCCGGCGAGAGCATCCACACCGAGAACTCCTACAAGTATTCGGTCGAGCAGTTTCAGACCTTGGCCCGCTGCTCTGGATGGACTCCGGTGCGAGTATGGGAAGATTCAGAGGCGCTGTTCAGCGTGCATGAGCTCGCCTGAACGTCCGCCTCTTGTCGTCGCAAGCCCGATCGTTGAACGCCGAGTGACGCGATCAGAGCCTTGCAGGCGGAATAATCCGCAGCGCCGGCGAAAGTTGTTGCCTCCACAGCGCGGCGTCGCGCTGCCGTTGCGGCAGGTCTCTCGACAAGCGGGCAATGTCGCCCCGCTTCATGCCCGTTCTTTCACACAGGAACGGATGACGCGGATGGCTGGCGAAGTAGCTGTAGAAGAGCGCCGATCGATCCCGTGCGGTCGCGGGCTTGCCGCGGTGGAAGAAACGCGCCGTGTCGGTGAAGATGACGGTACCGGCCGGCCCTTCGCAACTGACGACGTCCTGCGCGAATGTCGTCCCCAATCGGCGCTCGAGTTCCCGATCGTCAGCCAGGCTGTAGTCGAAGCCATCGACATCGTTCTGCATCGAGTCGTGCCGCCGGATCATCTGGAACGGGCCGCCGCCAGCATCGACGTCGTTGAGATAGATCGCGACCTTCAGCATCCGCCGGTCTTCCCAATCGCGATGCCATTTACGTGTCGAGATCTCCCGCCCGTCCGCCACCGTATAGTTGAGCACGACACCGTCGTATGCGGGCGCCAGGCCAATGTAGTTCTCGGCAATGTCGAGCAACCGATCCTGCAGACCAAGAAGGAAAAGGTCAGGATTGGAGACGATTTCTTCGGGCGGAACGAAAACGAACGTTTCGCCGCTTGCCGCTCGGGCGCGAGCCTCGGTCGCGAACCCCTGCGCCAGCTTGGCAGCAACCTGGAAGGCCGTATCGCCGCCCGGCAACCCAAGCTTGTCGAGCGACGTCATGTAAATGCCGTCGCGGTTCAGCGCCTCTACGATAGGTGCATCGACCTCGCTCAGCTTAGGAAGCTCGCGAACGTGCGACCGCAGCGCCTCGTCGTAGCGCTTTCCAAGTATGCCGCGAATTCGTTGTTGATTGCAGAGTTTGAGTGCGGTGCGCGCAGGCAAATCGCGCAACCACCGCGCGCGCTGCTCGAAGACTTCACTAATCATAGCGAAAGTGCCCTCGCAAGTTCACGGAGAGCTGCAGGGAAAAGGCGCCAGCGATCCGGTTATGAGACCAAAGAAAACAATAGCCACAAAGAAAAACAATTGGAAAACAATATAAAGATTAATCGACACCAGCTTTTGAGGCGCAAATTCAAAGCGAGACAGAGCCATAAGTTGTTTACGAAAAGTTATAGTAACTGTTACCTGCAAAAAGTCTGTCCACGCCGCGTCGAATGAGACTAATCCATGCTTTGATGCAATCGGCGGCAGCGTTAAGCATTGCGCACTGTCGGAAGCGACGAACTTGGCGGCGGTCTCGTGAAGGCGAAAGATGAGTGCGGACCTAAAACCTGATCGGCCAACAATTGGCTTTGTCATGATCGGCCGAAACGAAGGCCAACGCCTCGCCGCGTGCCTCAAATCGGTCAGCGCCTTGCAGGCACCCGCCATCTACGTCGATTCCAACTCGACCGACAATTCGGTCGCCCTTGCGTTAGCCTACGGCGTGCAAGTCCTGCCCCTCGATCTCACAAAACCGTTTTCAGCCGCACGCGCCCGAAACGAAGGCGCGCAGAAGTTGATCGCGAAACATCCCGAAGTCGAGTTCATCCAATTCCTGGACGGGGATTGCGAGTTGGACCCAGGTTGGATTTCCGCAGCGATCGAATTTTTAGTTCAAAATGAAAAAGCGGCCGTCGTATGCGGGCGTCGCAGAGAGCGCTTTCCGAAGGCATCAACCTATAATCTTCTGTGCGACATGGAGTGGGATACCCCAACCGGCAAGACGCTGTTCTTCGGCGGCGACGCCTTGATCCGACGGGCGGCTTTCGCCGAAGTGGGCGGATATAATTCACAGCTCATCGCGGGCGAAGAGCCCGAGATGAGTGTGCGGCTGCGCCAGAACGGATGGGAGATCTGGCGCATCGACCATCCCATGACGCTTCACAACGCCGACATGACACGGTTCAAGCAATGGTGGATGCGGAACGTCCGGGCAGGGCACGCATACGCCGAAGGCTTCCACATGCATGGTGCGTTTCCTGAGCGCTTCTGCAGACAGAATGTTCTGAGCAACTATGTGTGGGCGCTGCCGGTCATGTGGCCGCTTTGGCCTATCCTGTGGTTTCGCATATTCAGAGCCCGATCGAACACGTCCTACGCAACCTTTGTCACCTTGTCGAAAATTCCCCAGGCTTTCGGCCAGCTGAAATTTCAGTGGACCCAATGGACCGGTCGCCGCTCGACAATCATTGAATACAAGTAGCGGCGCACCCTCCGGCTGCCCTCGTCCACCGAGGGCTGAGCGTCCGCGATCGAGCCATCAGGAGGGGTTGCCAGACTGGAGAGGGCGAATTCGCTCTCTGGTCGAAGCCCGGAGGCTTCGGAGCAAGGCGACCCGGCACGAGTGCCGCCCCCCCCCCGCGGAGCGCCTATGGGCGCGAGAGCGATAAAATGGCGGAGACGAGGGGATTCGAACCCCTGATACCCCTTTAGAGGGTATAACGATTTAGCAAACCGCCGCCTTCAGCCTCTCGGCCACGTCTCCGGGGTCGCGCGAAGCACCCGTATAGAGGGGGGGTCGCGGATTGGCAAGCACGCCGCAGCGCGCAAAATCGCGCGTGCACATCCGATTGTGGCTCTGCCTTCATTGGTTTGCCCTAGGTCCTATGCTAAGGGGGCTTGGGGCCGTACGCTCGCGCTCGACAATAAAAAGCCAGGCCGTGAATAGAATTACGGTGGGAGTGAGAGATGTTCGGTCGCGTTAAGACACTGGCTACCAGGCTCGCAGCAGCCGGGCTTGTCGTCAGCCTCACCACGGGACAGGCGGCAGCGCTCGAATATTGCGTAACCTGTGAAGGCCCACCGGCACTCTATCGCTGCGTCATAGACGGCACCGCCGACGGCGCCGGCCAGGATCCGACGGCCTCCCTTTTCTGCATATCGCAGATGGCCACCAAGGGCCGCCACGAAACCTGCGCCGTCTCGCGCGGCGCCCCATTCCCGTGCCCCGGCCTGACAGCCGTCGTCTCACAGCCCGCCGCCCCACACCAGTCGACCCCACCGGCCCCCTCGCCCACCACCGCCGCGCCCGAGCCTCACGCCGCTCCGGCGGCCCCCCAGCCTACTCAGCCCGCCGAACACCAGGCCGAGCCCGCGAAACCTGCGCCCGTTCCCCGCACCGTCGAGGAACTGGCCGGCCAGACCGTCAAATCCTCGAAGGAAGGTCTCGAGAAGGCGGGAGAGGCCATCGGCGGCACCGCGAAGAAGGCCGGCGAGCAGATCGGGAACGCCGGCAGCGCCATCGGCAACGCTGCGACGAAAACCTGGACCTGCATCACGTCGCTGTTCAATTCGTGCGGAGAGGATGCCAAGCCGCCGGAGCAGGAAGCACCCCACGCAACCCCACCGGCGAACTGAGTCACCCGCGCCACGCATCGGTGATTATTGTGCCGCGATAAGCTTGGTGTCATTCGAATCGCTTAGTCTTCCTCTCGTGGGGGAAGAGATTTGCCTCGCCGGCTGCGAACGTGGCTCGTCCACGTTTTGCATCTGCTACTGGTGCATGCGTCAGAGTTTTTTGGACAGGTGTCCTTGAGATCTCTGAGCCGAAATGACCGATCAGCTGGTCTGAGAGTCCAGCGGAACGCGTGGCAGCCCGGGACGGCGCTGCCAGAGGGAGCGTTCCGCGGGCACGCATCGCGCCATTCCATAAGCCCGTCCAGGACCGCCGTGTCCGCTCCGCCTTCTTCAGCATCGTCGTCGTCTCGCTTTGCCAACCCTGGCGAAGGGAGAGGTGTGTCGCGGCTGGAATTGGTCAAATTGATCGGAGCGGGTTCACGGCACCAACTCGAAGATGGAGTGCACTATGCTGAAGCACCTTCGTCAGTGGTCCACCGACGCCTCCCGACCAAGGAGCGCCGCTCATACCCATGAGCTTCGGCACGATCTCGAATGGAAATATGTACTCCTGTGGCGCCTTAAACCTCCGCATCCTCCAAGTAGAACTTAACTGAGCTTTGCCGGCAGGGTGTGCGACCTGGAAGCCGGCTACAAAACTAAAGGCCGGTCCTTGCGGACCGGCCTTCTTGTTATCAGCGCTCCCAAACCTCTTACGCGCGCCCTTACATCGGCAGGCGCGCAATCTGATTTCCGAAATAGTTTTCGACCGCGGTCAGGATCGAATCCGAAACCTTGTCGCGCCAAGTATCGGAACGAAGCAGCTGCGCGTCCTCTTTGTTGGTGACATAGGCGAGCTCGATCAGGACCGACGGAAACTGAGCGGTCTTGAGAACCCGGAAAGCGGCCTGCTGATCGGGCTTGGCGCGCAGTTCGGTGCTCGCGCCCATGTATTCGATGACGGAGCGCGTGAACACGCTGGTCCGCTCCTGCGTCGCCTCGACTTCGCGCCCTGCGAGATCGGCGAGAATGTTTTTGACCGCCGAGAGATCGTTGTCGATGCTGGCGAGCTTCATCTTTTCGACCTCGGTCTTGCTCAACACCGCGCTCGAAACCTCGCCCTTCGCCGACCGCTGAAGCGCGTTGGCGACCGATTCACGTAGCGAATAGATGGTCGCACCGCGCGCCTTGGAGTTTCCGCCCGCATAGTCGGCGTGGACGGCGATGAACAGGTTCGCCTTCTGCTCCTCGGCGTAATCGACGCGCTTGTCGAGTTCGACGAACACGTCCTTGTCGCGCGTCATCATCACTTTGTAGCGCCCGGTCTTCTCGAGCTTGTCCTTGAGCATCAAGCTGAACGCCAGCACCACGTCCTTCTCGACCGCACCGTTCTTCATGGCACCAGAGTCGTGACCCCCGTGGCCGGGGTCGATGACGATGATCGGCTTGAACGACCGCGCCGCCCTTTCGTCCGGTCGTATCGCGGGCGTCGGAAGCGGAGGCTGCACATCGACGGCACCGAGCGAGAACGGCTGCAGTTTGAGCGGCTTCTTTTCGGTGTTCTTGGCGGCGTTCACCGGCACGATGTCGAGCGCCAGACGATGACCCTTGCCATCCGCTGCTGCTTCGATGATGGCGCTTTCGACGACCACCGGCCGCGTGACCTCGATCACGACGCGCGACTTGCCGGGACCTGATCCACCGGCGCGGAACGATTTCACCAGACCGACGGCGATGTTCTCTTCCGGCTGCGGGGGAAGCCGAAGAACCTTTTCCGAAACGTCGACGATGACGCGATTGGGATTGGAGAGCGAGAAGACCTGGAATTCGACCTGCTTGGGCAGCCCGATCAGGAAGCGGGTGTGGGTGGCGTCTCCGCCCAGCGTCGCTTCGGGTGCGGAAGCTTCCGGCAACTTGACCGTGGCGGCCGTGCCGAGCGACCCCGTGGTCTCGACCTTATTGGCGAGCTTCTGTGCTTGAGGCGCGGGCTTCGTAGTCGACGCAGCTTGTCCTTCCGCTGCGGAAGCCGCGAGCGGAAATGTTAGTGCGACGAGCGCACAAAGTTGCTGCGGCGCAAAGCGCCACGAAAAAACAGTCTTCATCGTTGTGTGACCCCCGTCTACGCAACACGGTCCATTGGCGGGACAGTCAGTAAGTAATCGTAAATAATGGCGTTTTCCGGGACACCATCAGGCATTGTTATGGATCGATAAAGGTTAAGGAGTTACTAACCGTTCACCATGGACCGAACACAGAGTATCGGTTTTCCAAGTGTTATCAACAGGAAATGTAATTTATTTAGGATGACGGTTATGGTTACTTTTGAGTTAACCCAGGGCCGTCCCAACGCCCAAGTGCGTCACAATCCGACGCGTGTGCATCGACCCAGCTCTCGCTGCCGTCGGCGAAAGATTCCTTCTTCCAGAACGGCGCCCGGGACTTGAGATAGTCCATCAGGAATTCGGCCGCCTGGAACGCCGCCGCCCGATGGGCCGACGCGGTCGCGACCAGCACGATCGGATCGCCCGGCTTCAACTCCCCGAAACGATGCACGATGAGAGACGCGGTAAGCTCGAACCGGGCGCGGGCTTCGTCTTCGATCCGCTGCAGCTCCATTTCCGTCATCCCGGGATAATGCTCGAGCGTCAGCGTCAGAAGCTGCTTGCCCTGGGCTTCCCCGCGCACGAAACCGGTGAACGTGACGGCTCCGCCGACATCGGTGCGCCCGTCGACCAGCGTGCGGACCTCCGCGGCCGCATCGAATTCCTCGCGCTGGACCCGCACCGCCATGCGTGCCCTCCTCTCAGCCGCCGGTCACAGGCGGAAAGAAAGCAATCTCGCGGGCGCCCTTGAGCGAATGCGCGGGTTTGACATGAACCTGGTCGAGTGCGGCCCGAACCACGCTGGCACGCTCGAACGCGCGCGCATATTCCGGCCCCTGCGTCGTGAGCCAGGCCACCAGCTCGCCGACCGTCGTCACCTCGGCCGGCAGGTCGAGCACGTCTTCCGCCCGCCCGACCTTCTCGCGGACCCACGCGAAATACCGCACCGTCAGCCGTTGGCTGTTGGAAACGCCCGCCGAACGGGCTTCGCTGGTCTCTGCAATCGACAAGAGGTCTATCCTTCCATGGCGTGACGAATGCCAGCCTTCAGATAGTCATAGCCGGTCCAGAGTGTAAGAACCGCCGCTAGCCACAACAGCAGGATGCCGGCTGTCGAGATGCCGGGCACGATCTGGTCGCCGGCCGGGCCCGCAAGCAAAAACGCGAGCGCCACCATCTGCACAGCCGTTTTCCATTTGGCGAGCGCAGTCACGTGCACCTTCACATTCAGTTCGGCCAGGAATTCGCGCAAGCCCGATACCAGGATCTCGCGGCACAGAATGACGACCGCCGCCCAGATCGACATCCCGTCGATGGTCCGGTCGTGCACCAGCATGATCAGCGCCGCTCCGACGATCAGCTTGTCGGCGATCGGATCGAGCATCCGGCCGAGCGTCGACTGCTGCGCCAGCCGGCGCGCGAGATAGCCGTCGAGCCAGTCGGTGATGGCGGCCACGACGAACAGCCAGAAGGCGGCCCAACGGCCGGCCTCGCCCTCGATGAACAGGAGACAGGCCACCAATGCGGGCACGGCTGCGATCCGTGCGTAGGTCAGCACGTTCGGGAGGCTCGTCGCATGTGGCCGGGTCGAGATGGGCGGGTCCATGGCGCCTAGCTAACACCATTCGCGCGTACGCCAGTCAATGGGGTTCCGAAGCGCGGCTCAGACGGACTTGAGGAAATCGCTTGAACCCTCGGAGCTATCCTGCCCATTATGGCTTATCCACAGGCAACTCCGATCGCGCCGGAACAAACCTCGGCCGGTTCCGTTGTTGTCGCAGGAACGTCAAGCAGCCGACTTATGTATCTCGTCGTCGACTGCCGGTCGTCAGCGCCTCGAATGTAGCCGCGTATCCGGGATCAGGGCGCCATTGGAGCGGAGCAGGAGCGAATAGCTCTCGCTCCGCTCTTTCCTTTTTGGGCGGCCGTCGCCAGCCGAGCCCTCGGAACATCCGCCGTCAAACCTTCCGCTCGTGGAAGAAATCGTAGATCTTCTTGGCCATCTCCTCGGAGATCCCGCCAACGGTCGTGAGATCTTCGACGCCGGCCCGCGAAACCGCCTTCGCCGATCCGAAATGTTTGAGCAGGGCGCGCTTCCGCGTCGGTCCGATCCCGGGAATTTCGTCGAGCGGATTGGCGCCGAGCGCCTTCGTGCGTTTAGCCCGGTGTGTACCGATCGCGAACCGGTGCGCCTCGTCCCGGAGCCGCTGCACGAAATAGAGCACCGGATCGCGCGGTTCGAGCATGAACGGCGCCCCGCGCCCCGGCACATGGAAATGCTCGCGGCCCGCGTCGCGATCCGGCCCCTTGGCGATGCCGATAACCTTGATGTCCGAGAGGCCGAGTTCCGCCAGCACCTCCACCGCCACCGTGAGTTGCCCGGCGCCACCATCGACGAGCACCAGATCCGGCCGATCCGGAAACACATCGTCGGGAAACACATCGGCTTCGGCCTCGTCTGGGCCGGCATCTTCGCTCGGCGGCGCCTGTTCCGCCGCAACTTGGTTCCACAGGGCATCCGACGCCTGATCCGCGGGGGCCTCCGCCTCGGCTTCCGCGAGCCGCCGGAACCGCCGGGTCAGCACTTCCCGCATCATGCCGTAGTCGTCGCCCGGCGTCAGCGTATCCGAACGGATGTTGAATTTGCGATAAGCGCCTTTCGCGAACCCATCCGGGCCCGCGACGATCATCCCGCCGACTGCATTGGTGCCCATGAGGTGGCTGTTGTCGAACACCTCGACGCGGCGCGGCGCACGCTTGAGTTCGAACCGCTCGCCGAGCGCCGCCAGCAACGTGCGTTGCGACGATCCCTCCGCGAGCTTTCGCCCCAGGGCTTCCCGCGCGTTGGTCAGCGCATGGTCTACGAGCCCAGATTTGACGCCCCGCTGCGGCACGCGGATCTCGACCCGCCGGTCCGCCTTGATCGAGAGCGCTTCGGCCAGAAGCTCGTGATTGGCGATCTCGTGCGATAGCAGAATGAGCCGCGGCACCGGCTTGTCGTCGTAGAACTGCGCAACGAAGCTATCGAGCACCTCTTCGACCGAAAGCGTGCGATCGGCCTTCGGATAGTAGGCGCGGTTTCCCCAGTTCTGGCCGACCCGGAAGAAGAACACCTGGATGCAGGTCTGTCCGCCTTCCTGGAACGCCGCGAACACGTCCGCTTCCTCGACGCCCTCGGGATTGATCGCCTGCTCGGCCGTGACGTGCGCCAGTGCCCAAAGGCGATTACGCAGCTTCGCGGCCCGCTCGAATTCGAGATTGTCGGACGCCTCCTGCATCAGCCGCTGGTACATTTCCCGCACCGACTGGCTCTCGCCCTTCAGGAAACGCAGCGCCTCTTCGACCAGCGCGCCGTAGTCTTCGAGTCCGATTTCACCGGTGCAAGGGCCGGAGCATCGCTTGATCTGATAGAGCAGGCACGGCCGCGTGCGGCTTTCGAACACGCTATCCGAGCACGAGCGCAAGAGAAACGCGCGCTCCAGCATGTTGATGGTGCGGTTGACGGCGCCAGCCGACGCAAACGGGCCGAAATACTCGCCCTTGATCGTCCGCGCGCCCCGGTGTTTCAGGATCTGTGGCGCACCCTGATCGCGGCGGATCAGGATGTAGGGAAACGACTTGTCGTCGCGCAGCGTGACGTTGAAACGCGGGCGGAAGCGCTTGATCAGGTTCGCTTCTAGCAGCAGCGCTTCCGCCTCGGTCCGAACCGTGACGAACTCCATCGACGCGGTGGACTGGATCATCCGCAAGGTACGGTTCGGCAGCCCGGCAAGTCGCGTATAGTTCGAAACGCGTGCGCGGAGATTACGCGCCTTGCCGACGTAGACGACCTCACCCGCCACATCGAGCATGCGGTAAACGCCAGGCCCGGTGGTCAGCGTCTTGAGATAGGACGCGATGACGTCGGGCCCGGTCGCAACCGGCTTTTCACCGCGTTCCGACGGCTCGGGCGGCAGGGGCGGGGCAAGTCCGTCCTGGGCATTTTCGTTGCTTGTGGGCATGCCCGGAACATTGGCGGCGAAAGCCGCCCCGTCAAGCCAAGTCGTGCGTCCGCAAAGCAGGCAAAACGCGGTGTAGGGTCACCCTCACGGCTGGCCGCCACAAAATCGCCCCGGATATCCAGGCCTTGTGATCGGTAAATCTGCCTCTACTCCGCAAAAACAAAGGCCCGGCGCGTCCGGAGGTGACGGCCCATGCGAATATCGACCACCCTCGCGCTGCTGGCGGCGATCGCCCTCTCTCCGGCCTGGCTGTCCCCAGCCCTGGCCAAGGACCCGCCTGAGCAGGAGTTCAAGAAGTCCGAGCAGATCCTGAAATGGATCAACGACTACCGCAAGGATCCCGAGCCCAACCGGCTGCCCGAGATCTTTCATGCGATGGGCGACCTCGGCATCTTCCGCGATCTCGATTCCGCGGGTGTTTACATCGGCTTCGTCGGCGGCGTGATCGGATCGAACCCCGAGCGCGCCGAGCGCCTGATCTCGCGCATGTTCCCGATGTCGCCCGAGGATCAGGTCGTGCTGATCCGCGCCATCGCCTATTCCGGCCTGCCGGACTGGAAGCATCTGCTGCAGAAGTTCGTAGAGCGCATGCCGGCTCGCATGGTGTTGCTGCGGAAATATCTCTACGGCGACGGCAAACCCCTATCGGATATGCCGATCGACGACGGGGCTTACGTGCTCGACGCGCTGTGGGGCTACTATTATGCCACCGGCTACCGGGAGCCGATCGAGCGCATCGTCGGCGCCCTCGCCCTGTCCGTCGACAAGAACAACGTCGAAAAGCTGACGATCGGCTCCATGGCCAAATGGACGCTCGCCACCAACGCCTCGCGCGAGAAGGAACTGCTCGATATCCTGAACGAGGAAATGAACCGCCAGCCCACCGTGGTGCGGAAGCCTTTGCGGGAGGTCATCGAGGCGGCCGAAACGTTCGAAATCGGAAAAATCCGCAAGGAAGCGCTCGCGTCCATCGACGAGCTGAAGGCCAAGGGCTCCGAGAAATCACGCAACTACGCCTGGTGGGGTCAGGTTGGACAGACCGCGCTGGCACTCGGCTGTGTCGGCGCCGCTGCCGGAGGACTGGTCGTAGCCGGAATTCCGTGCGTCGTCGGCGGCGCCATCTCGTCCGCCGCCCTCAAGTACTTTGCGCCGGAGCCCTAAAGCATCAGCCCGGGCAGAGCGTCTTCGCCTGTGCCAACGCCTGATCCCGGCTGGGGAAGGTTCCGAGCACCTCGCCTCCTTCACCGCGAGACGAGAGGAAGCTTTTCGTCATGCTGTCCTCGAAGCCGTCGATCACCGACAGCGCGATGTAATGCACCTTTGCGCCCTGCTGAGCTTTGACGAGCACAGTGGTGTCGCCGCCGTAGCGCGCGGTTTCGACGACGCATCGGCCGGGCTTCACGCCGAGCCCCGAAGGCGGATCGAAAGCTGGTTTAGAAGCCGCACCGTTTCCTCCGCCGAGCAGCGATGCGAGCGGCCCCGGCGCTTCCGTCTCGGCAGGCGGCGCGGCCGGCCTGTCGGATGTCAGCGCCGCGACGGGTGGGCCCATCGCCGTTGACGCAGCGACAGAAGTAGCAGGCGGCGCCGGAGGACCGGCCAGCTCGCGACCTATCTCGGCCGAACCTTGATCGTTGCTTGCCGCAGCTTGATCACTCGGAACTTGTCCGCCCTGCGTCTGATGCGCATCGGCCTGGCGCGTCGCGACCGTGCGCGGCGAAGCCGAGGGTAAAGTTGCCGACGCCAACGCCGCTGGCGGCGTGAACAGCGCAAACGACGATTCCGGCTCACCGGACGGCTGATCGACGGTCACGTTGCCCTCGGTACTATCGCGCGCAGGAAGCGTTGCGACGGGTTCGCCAGGCGCGCCTTCAACGACAGCTCCCGTCGGCGCACGCGCCGCACGTGCATCCTGCACCGGCCCCGCTGCAGCAGCGACCGCGACAGGCTGGACACGTTGGACCGGCTGCACCTTGGCGATGGAAACCGTGCTCTTCTTCGCAGGTGGCTGCTTGACGTCCGGTGCCTTCGCCGTCTTCGCCGTGGCTTCGGGAGCGCCCTTCTGATCGCGGCTCCACACCGTACGCACCGGAGAAGCCGCATCCTGCGCCGGCGGCGCCGGAAGCGATGCCCGATCGCGTCCCTTGGCATGTGCAGGTGGCTTATCCTGCCACGGCAACACCTCGATCTCCTGCGGCGCCATCTGCTGAGGTCGGCCATTGGCCGGGCAGTACTGTGTCCGGAATTGCTGCGCGACCCACTCGATCGAGCCAGCATACTTGGGATCGGCCGCCCAGCGCCGCGCAAGATCGGAGAAGCGGACCGGCCGCTTCAGCTCACGCGACTTTTCGAGAATGTGCTCCTGCTTGAGCTGTGTGCGGGGCGCGACAGGTTTCGGGATCATCTCGCCCGAATAGACGACGAGATGCTGGATCTGCCCCAACACGCCCGTGCTCACGTCCGGAAAGCTGTCTCCCGGCACGCCGCCGCCGGTCGTTCCGATACCGGCGAAATTGTTCTGCTTGGGATCAACATCCCCCATCCGCCCGCTCGGTGCGCGATAGGTAAGAAAATTCGTTTCGATCGCCATCTGGAAGAAGGCGTAGTCCCAGCGCACGCCCCACGCCTCGCCATGACGCTTGTAGTGGCTGGCGATGTCCCTGAAACGCGGTGAAAGGTTGCCGTTACGCCGTTGCAGGAACGCCATCAGGCGTTCGGGTGTCACACACGCCGGCACGATGTTCTGGCGCGAGGTCCGGATTTCCGGGAGATTCGGGCTAGCGCCGGCCGCACTCGCCCCTAGCCCCGCGACCAGAGCCAGCCCAAGCACCATCGAGCGCGAACGCGTCATCGACATCTGACCCCAACCGACTGTGATCATGGAACCCCACCGAAAACGCCAACCGCTATCCCGTCATCCGGGGCTCAACCCTCGGGGCAGAGCTCGAACGCTTTTTCCAGGGCCTGCGATTGGCTCGAGAATTCACCGACCGACTGCCCGCCCTTGGCATAGGCGTTGATGTAGGCATCGGCCTCGCGCTTCTCCGATCCGTCGTTCACGTCGAGCACCGTGTAGTTCACGGTCTTGTCCTGGACGGCCTTGATGATGATCGCCTTGGAACCGCCGTAGCTCGCGGTCCACACCCGGCACTTGCCGGCGCCTGAAGCGGCTGCAGCTTTTTTCTCGCTCTTGTCCGCCTTGGGGGCTTTCTCGGATTTTTCCGCCTTCTCGGTCTTCTCGACCTTGCCGGCCTCCTTGAGCGCGCCCGGCAACGCCGCGACCTCGATCGCCTTGCCGCCGCCGGCATCGGAAGCCGCAGCAGCCGTCGTCTTGGCAGGGGCGGCCTTGGAGGAAGCCGGAGCTTCTGCTTTCGCCGACAACACCTTGTCAGTCTGAACCGACTTCTCGTCGGCGACCAGCGCCTCGGACGCACTCGCATTGAGCACCTTCAGCGGCGGGCTCGTCGAGGCCTTCTGGGGCTCTGCTTTCGTCTCCTGCGTGGCTGCGACCGCAGCCGCACCCTTGGTCGGAAGCTTGTCTTCTTCGCTGGCAGCAGCTGCTGGCGCCGAACGCTCCGCACCAGCGTCCGCCTTTGCGTCCTCTGCCTTTGCAGCGTCCGGCTCGCGCTTTTGCGCGCCGAGCCCGCGCGTCTTCGTTGGCTGCTCGGCCGAGGCGGTCTTGACTGGCGTACCGCGAATTTCCGCGACCAGCTCGGGCTGCGGATCCTCCTCCTTGCAGGGCCCCTCGAAGAAGCGGTCCGCGATACCCGTTATGTCGACGGCGTAGCGCCGGCTGGTCGGCGCCCACTTTTTCGCGAGCTGAGTGAACGTGATCGGCCCCGAGATGCCCTTCTGCCAGGACGTGAGTACGCCCCACTCCTGGATGTTACGCGTCCGCTCGGCGACGGGGTTCTCGACGCGCTCGCCCGAATACATCACGAGATGTTCGAGATGCGCACGCGCGCCGGTGGAAATGTCCTTGAAGCTCTCGCCGCGCGCACCGCCTCCGGTTGCGCCGAGGCCCGCGAAATTGTTCTGATCGGGCTTCACGTCACCGCCGTAGGTGAGATATCCGGTCTCGAGAAGCATCTGGAAGAACGCATAGTCCCAGCGCACGTGCAGCTCTTCGCCGTGGCGCATGTATTCGCTGGCGACAGTCTCGTACCGTGGGTTGAGCTTGGGATTGCGCTGGCGCAGATAGCTCATCAAACGGCCCGGCGTCGCGCACTGGGCCACTTGGTTGGCTTCGCTCGCCTTGATGGCCGGAAGATCGGCAGCGCCGGCTGCGGCGGGAAGCAGAGCGAAGAAAGCAATCGCCACTACGCCGGAACGTAAGGACCTAGATCGGCAGGTCATGGGACACCCCAGTTTTCTACGCGGCGCCTATCCTGCGCCCAACAATCCGAACAATCGTTCGTAAGCCCTTAATCTTAAGAGCTGGTTTACGAGCGAATCGATGGGCTACAGATGAGCCCTACGGGTGCCCCATGTTTGGGGCGCGAGTGGGGGGATCAAAGGGAAGAATTGTGGCATGGATAATGCGTCGGACCGGCCCGTGCCCGCGGCCGACTGCCTCGCGGACCTATTGCCCTTCAGACCAAGTGAGATGCTGCCCGCCGTCGAGCGCGATCATTTGGCCAGTGAGCGACGGCGAGGCCAGGATGAAGCGCACGGCCGCCGCGATCTCTTCCGGCGTCGGCCCACGCTTTAGAAGTGTCAACTCCGACTCACGCGCGAAATCGGCGTCGGTCTGGTGAATGCTCTTGAGGACAGGCCCCGGCCCGATGGCGTTGACGCGGACCCTCGGCGCAAGCGCCTGCGCCAGTGTGCGCGTGGCCGTCCACAGACCAGCCTTTGAAATCGTATAGGAAAAGAAGTCGGGCGTGAGCTTCCAGACCCGCTGATCGATGATGTTGATGACGTTGCCGGCCGCTCCCTCCGGCAAGTTCAGGAACAGCGACTTGGCGAGAAACACCGGCGCCTTGAGATTGATGTCGAGATGCGTGTCCCAGGTCTCGGGCGTCACCGAGGCCACGGTATCGACGAGGAATTCCGACGCGTTGTTGATCAGGCAAACCGGTGGCCCCAGCGCGTCAATGCATTTCGGGATAAGCCCGTCGGCATCGGCTTCCGACGCCAGATCGCCGGCAATCGCGACGCCTGTGCCGCCAGCCGCCCGAATTTCCGCGACAAGCGCCTCCGCCTCCCCTGCCGAACGCCGGTAATGAACGCAAACCTGCCAGCCGTTCCGCGCGAGATCGAGCGCGATGGCGCGGCCGATCCGCCGGGCGCTTCCGGTAATCAGAGCCGTGGGCGCCGCACCAGTTTGGGAAGCCATGATCGCGATCCGCTCAAAAAGCCGAGAAGGCCCATCGCATAGCCGAATTGAGCCCCCGTTACGAGCGAAAGCGGACGTGCAGAAGCGGCTGAAACCCTTTCAAAACTGAACACCGTCCGACCACGTCTCTTTCGCCGATGCGAGATAGAGAAATGCATGCATCAAGAGCAGGCAGGTATCTCGCCTAACCCATAGGCACACCTGCGACATTCTGGCGAATCACTCCGACGTCGGATGCCCGTCTGGCAGGCGTTTTGTGTATAAGTTGTGTCCAGCCACCCCCAAAAGTTGCTGCAATGCGACACCAAGCGAGCCGAGGACATGACCTCACCGCATTAACGCTTGTCCTTATCGGGATATTTTGGGCTTTATGACACCCAGGTTGCACCAACCGAGCGGCACTTCATTCCGGGCCATGTTTCACCAGCATGGCCCACCACGATCGGAAGCGTGGGGCCGTAGTGAGCTTTCCTTTGGTGTGGGTTCAATTGGGGGTTAAAGGTACAATGACAATGTCATTCACGAAATCGATCGGAGCTGCGAGCATCGCGCTTCTCACGTTCGCAGCGCCGGCTCTCGCCAGCGACATCACCCCGGCGCCGGAAGGTCGGACGTTCAGCTGGTCGGTCAACGCAGCACTCACCTCGGACTACGTGTTCCGCGGCGTCTCGCAGTCGGACAGCGATCCGGCCGTCTCTGCTGGCTTCGACGCCTCTTACGGCATCGTCTATGCTGGTTTCTGGGCTTCGTCGGTCGACGAAGACTTCGTCGGCGGCAACCTCGAAATCGACTACTACGCCGGCATCAAGCCGACACTCGGCCCGGCAACTTTCGACTTCGGCGTCCTGTACTACACGTACCCCGGCGCAACCGATCCGGTTGACGGCGATTCCGAAGTGTTCGAACTCAAGGCTGGTGTGAGCGGCGAGATCCTGCCGAAGTTGAGCGGCAACGCTGTCGTCTACTGGAGCCCCGAGGCTGCTGGCGATCTCGGCGAATACTGGGTCTATGAAGGCACGCTCGCTTATGCGCTGCCGAAGGTCTCGATCTTCACTCCGACCATCAGCGGTACCTACGGCTACGTCGACAACCTCGACTTCGATGCCTCGGACTACAGCTATTGGAACGCCGGTCTGGCCCTTGGCTACGACAAGTTCACGTTCGACTTCCGCTATTGGGATACCGACGTGGACAGCAAGATCAGCGACGAGCGCTTCGTCTTCACCGCCAAGGTTGCGTTCCCCTAGTCTGGGGCAACTCGATCGACGCCTGATACTCGGAAACGGGGCCTTGTTTGGCCCCGTTTCTCTCCAAGCCGAGGGGCCATATTCTGAGAGCTCCCCACGCCAGGCCGCTCCATCTAAGTTTCTAATTTGATTCCGTTTCCCGAAGCCTGCATCTGCACCTCGCCGCGACCAATTTGAGTCGCGACAGTCCGTGCCAGGCCAATTGTTAGGCAGGCCATCGCCCGCGATCTGCTATTTCCCGGCCACCAATTGAACCAAATTTATGCAAAACGTGGCCGTTTGGCGCGCAACGTTGCTGAGATGCGACACTCCCCAGACTAGAACAGGTCCAAACCTTCATAAAGCTTGTGCTTGAGCGGAGGTTTCTGTCTTCTTTGCCTAAGTCGTGCCGGTTATTGGGCCCGCGAGCATCGTTCAGAACGAACTGCTCCAGACCCGCAGAGTTTTGGCGCAAAGACTTCAGGTGTGGGATCTTTGGGGGTTAAACGTACGATGTCGATGACAACATCATTCACGAAAACGGTCGGAGCAGCGGGCATCGCGCTTTTGGCTCTTACGGGCGTCGCCGCAGCAGAGGATCGCGAGTTCGCATGGTCGGTCACTGGAACCGGCACCAGCGACTACATCTTCCGCGGTATCTCTCTGTCTGACGAGAAGCCGGTTTTCCAGGCCTCGGTCGATGGATCTTACGGCATTTGGTATTTCGGCGCTTGGGGCTCGATCCTGAATGAGCAGGCTGGCGACCCCGTCGAAATCGACTTCTACACGGGCATCAAGCCGGTGCTCGGCCCCGTCACATTCGATCTCGGCGTCGTCTACTACACATACTTCTGGGCCGATGAGCCTAGCGACCTCGACTATTACGAGTTGAAGGCTGGCTTCTCGTATTCGCCGGTCAAGGACCTGACCATCAAGCCGGTCTTCTGGTGGGTCCCCGACCAGGCGAACTCACCTGAGCAGTGGGCTATCGAAGGCACGGTGGCTTATGCGCTTCCGCAGGTGGGCATCTTCACCCCGACGATCAGCGGCCTCGTGGGCTACCAGGAAGCCGACACCAACAACGGCTTCTATCTGGGCGCCGACGACGACTACACCTACTGGAATGCAGGCTTGGCACTCGGCGTCGAGAAGTTCACCTTCGACTTCCGCTACTGGGATACGACGATCGACAACGGCCTCGCCGACGAGCGCTTCGTTTTCACCGCCAGCATCACGCTGCCCTAATCCGGCAAGCGAGCAAAAGCTAAACGGAACGGGACCCTCGCGGGTCCCGTTTTCGTTTGCGCCATCACGTACTCCGTTGCGCTCGGGACACAAGCGTGTGGAGACCGGTAGCAACTCCCGCTTTGTTATTGTGCCGTAAACAATCGTGCGCTTTTCTTGTCGTTGAATGATTTGAAAGTTCGGCCTGCATTCGCCGGGCGTTTCAGTTGTGTGCTGGGGGATCACTATGTCGATGTTGAAGCTGTCAGTGCGTGCGTTGGTTACGGGGTTTGGCCTACTCGCGCTCTCTGGAGCTGCATTGGCCGATGGTTACGGCGGAAGCGTCAAGGACGCGCCTGCGCCTGAAGGCCGCCAGTTCGGCTGGTCGGTCACGCTGGGCGGAACCAGCGACTACGTCTTCCGCGGCATCACGCAGACCGACGAGAACCCAGCCGCTCAGGGCTCGTTGGATCTCTCATACGGCATCCTCTACGCCGGCATCTGGGGCTCGAACATCGATTTCGCAGGCGGCGGCAGCGCCGAGATCGACCTCTACGCCGGCGTCAAGCCGGTCTGGGGTCCGGTCACCTTCGACCTCGGCGTGATCTACTACGCCTATCCCGGCGGAGATAGCGACGCCGACCTCGACTACGTCGAGCTCAAGGCCGGCTACAGCATCGTATCGCCCTGGATCAAGGGTCTGACCAGCGGAACCACCATCTACTGGTCGCCGGAATACACCGGCAACACTGGCGAAGTCTTTACGGTCGAAAGCGTCGCGTCGTACGCGCTTCCGCAGGTTGGCATCTTCTCGCCCTCGATCTCCGGCGCCTACGGCACGCTCTACGGCGATGCCGGCGAAGGCTTCTCCATCGACGGAGACGACAAGTATTCCTACTGGAACGCCGGTTTGGTGCTCGCAGTCGAGAAGTTCACCTTCGATTTCCGCTACTGGGACACCGACATCAAGGATGGTCTTGATGGCACCGCCGACGAGCGCTTCGTGTTCTCGGCCAAGGTCACGTTGCCCTAGTACACGAGCCTTCGCTCACGGATCGCCTTCGAGAGCTGCAGATTTGAACCGAGGCCATTGCTTGGCCTCGGTTTTTTTGTGCCAAACGTCGGCTGACATGCTGCCATGTACTCGTTACGCGCGGTTCATCGTGCTGTCACCCACCCTCGTTAGATTGCCCGCCAAGTCGCCCCATTTGGACTGATCCTCTCGCCCTTCTCCCGCAACAGGGCGCGAGCAACCGCACGAAGCAACGCTTAGGTTGCTCGTTCGAGAGGAACAGGAGGGGGATGCGCGTCGCCCTCGTAATCGCGCGTCCGTCTTACGACCGCCACGCCCGACCTGCGGGTTCGCGGCGGAAAAAGAGGCCAGCTTGGATGAACTTCCGGCCACCCCGCGGTCGGTGAAGGAAAGACAAGCTGGCCTCGTTTGACACCGGCTTCGCGGCATACACAGGGGTCTTGCCCTCGATTTTCCCCAGCTCTTACGGCCCGCCGCTTGATCATGGCCCCGCGCTCAATTTAAGAAGCTCGGAGGCGGGAAATTGAGCAGATGCCGTGATTCTGACGATTGCCATCATGGTCGCCCTAACGATCGCGGTCGCGGCGCACACGCTTGCGCCGCGCATGGCTAAAGGCCGTGTGATCTACGGGCAGAGCCCGGATCACCCCGCAGGCTTCGGCTACAGAATGGCCTGGCTCGCCGTCCGCACCCGCGACACGGAAGCCGTCGTTGAGGAACTAGGTTTGCTCGCCGCCGAGCCGTGCAATTGGAAGTCGGGGATCGGCTCCGTCTACGACGACCAGCTTGGCAACGACCATGTCTTCGTTTCTCCGCCGGTGAACGGCTGGACGTTCGTCGTCGGCCTGGCGCTCCCCTTGCCCGCTGGCCGCGCCTTTTCAGACAAATGCACGCCACTCCTCCAGCGCCTCGGCCGCCGCTTCGTCGAAGTGCAGTACTTCTTCGCCTATCCGCCAATTGATTGCTTTGCCTGGGCGCGCCTTCTCGAAGGCCGTATCGTCCGGGCCTTCGCAATCACCGATTCCGGCGTCGTTTGGAACAAGGGCCGCACGACCAAGGAAGAGCGCGCCCTCGGCCTCAAGCTGTTCGATTTTCGCGGCGTGCGCGGTCGCAAAGGCGATGCCGGCGGCGAGATCATTCTCTATCCCACCGAAGAGCATGTGCTGAGCCTCGCACGCAGGTGGAGCCAGGATCCGACCGAGCTCGACCATGCCAACGTACCGACGCTTGCGCTCGGCTACATTGCGCTCGCTCCGGCAAGCTGGCGGCCCGAGCGCCTGCGCAAAGCGAGCTGACCACGAGACGATAGCGCCCGAGACACGCGAGCGCTCGCTATCGAAACGTTAAGCCGCCAGACGCTCCGACGCGAGCACGGGCAGCTCGCGCGGCATTCGCCTGAGGCCAGCATTCAAGCTCACGATATTCCCCACGCGTGAAGTCGGGTGCGATATCACCGGACGCCGCAAAGCCGCAGCAGCCGACGGCAAGGCCTCCTGCTTGTAGCGCTTGAGAACGCGCGGCGCTTTCTTGGGAATGGCCTTCTGAGCGGACTGAGCCGCCTTGCGGCGCGGCCCCTTCCGCGATCTCGGAACAGTCTCAGCCGCCACAGATGTGAGGCGGGCCGAAAGTCCCTGCCTCAAGCCGCTGACAGCCGCAAAAGCCCAGGCATCGACCGTCGGGCGCGCCGGAAACACCGGGCGTGCGACGAACAGCGAAGGCAGCAAA
Source organism: Hyphomicrobium sp. LHD-15 (assembly GCF_031157355.1). GTDB lineage: Bacteria > Pseudomonadota > Alphaproteobacteria > Rhizobiales > Hyphomicrobiaceae > Hyphomicrobium_C. The sequence goes on along the minus strand of NZ_JAVIFT010000002.1, from coordinate 1,159,656 downwards.
AAGGAAAGATCAGAGGCCGGCTTTGCAACCTTGGAAGCCGGCAATTTTCGAACGATCCAACCAAAAAGTCTTTGAAAAATATAAGATTTTGCCGACGCCGGCATAACACTCCTCCTACTTCCGCCATCGGACGGATATAGGAGAAACGATTACATCCTTTGGTTAAACAACCGATAAATTGCTTCTATTTCGAAACAAGTTGCGATGGATACCTAACGTAGCGCCGCAAGATTTCGCGCGATCGGCTTTGAAATCGCGATAGGAAACGGCGGTACTAAGCCGCCGAAAGTCCCGCAACGTCCGCCGCCTGATCCGCGATCAGGTGATCGAGAAATCCATCGAAACCGACCGTGAACGACGCGAGCCCTTTGGGATCGTTGCGCCACTCCTCGAGCTTCTCTGCAAAGCCCTCGGGCAGATCCGCCGGCGCGTCGTCGAGCGCGATGACGCTCGCGCGGAAGGCTGCTTCCGTCATCGGCAGGAAGGGGATCGTCACCATTTCGAGATGTCCGTCCGCATGACGGCTCGGCGCGTGAACCGCAGCCGCCAGCACGATCTTCCGGTGCCCCCCGAACGAGGCGATCGCACCGATCAGCAGCCGCGACGTCTCGAAACCTTGCGGCGCCCGATAGGTCCAGCTCTGTCCAGCGGCAAATCCCATAGTCACAACTCCACAGAAATTTCTGATGAGCCAAGGCGTTGCGCCACAAGTCAGCGCAGGTAGCGATTTAACAGGGCAGCTTTCGGGCGACAATGGCGCCAAACTTCACGCAACATCTTTGCCGTCAGGCACAGAGTCTTGTTTCAAAAAGAAGTTGAAGGCCTTGCCACACCCGAGGCGAAAATGCGCGCATCCTGCTGGCTGTGCATAACTTTAGGGCACACGCACCGACGAACTGTCAGGGTGTCGAAGGCTGCTCGCGATCTCCTCGCGCCGCCGGCTCTCCACCAGACGTCACCATGCGATCCTCGCGGCCCTCGAAAGAATCCGCAGGCAGCGGCGGGTGATCGCTCTCGCAAGCATGAGCCGACGTAAGGCCGGTCTGGCGATCGAGAAACAGCATGGTGCAGGCGGCAGGCGCAGTCGTCGAAGCCTCGGCAACCTGCACCCAATTGGCACGCCGCTCGACGTGAGCCGGATGAGCGGACGAAGCGGAAGACGCAATCCCACCACCCGCAAGCACCACGTTGGCGACGAAACCCCAGAAGCCGACAAAGTGCCAGAACACGGCGCCGACCACGAAACCGATGACGCTCCATCCAAGCCCACCGATACCGTCGAGCGTACGCCGAACCGCATCGAGGCGACGGCCCTGAGCGTTGGGGGACGCAAGAGTGATGGAAGAAGCGAGAGCGTTCGCCTGCCCAAACCCGCTGGCCGCGCCTAGCTCTTCGGACAGCGCCCCCTCGAACAGGGGCGTCAGCTTGTGTTCGTTCGTAATTCCCGGCATGCCTCTAGCCTGCGCAGCGAAAACCAAACGCAACACGACTCAGAGCTTGCGGTCAGAGCCGCCAGACGGCAAGCCTCAACGTGGCGATCGCGAGGCGTCGCGCAGATATCCACAAGCGTGCGTGATCGGAAAACCGCAAGGTAACGGCCGCAGGGTGTCACCGCACCGGCGGCACATGCATACGCGAGGAACGGCAGAGATCGCCCTGATCCTCGTTGCTGCCGCAGCTGCGGAACTCACCGCCCTTGGTGAAGCAGATGCGAACCTCACGGAACCGGCTGCCCGGCCCCCGGCAGGCAACGGCCATCATGTCGGGCTTGAGCCCCGGATTCACCGCGACGAAATCGCGAACCACTTGGCCCGGATCGAGAAATTGCGGCTCGCTCGGATTGCGGAATCGCTCGGGCAGCTTCACGCGACCATAGAACTGGCGCGCGGCCTGATAGTACGCCTCAGGCGAAAGTCCCGAGCACGTCCCATGCTTGCGATACTCGTGAATGATGAGTCCCTTGCTCGGCATGATGTCGAACATGCGGTCGATCACCGACTGCGGAACGTAAGGCCGCTCACGCGTCGGGCAATCCTCCGGATAGCCGCGCTCGTACTGCGGCCACAGCCCGTGCAGGATGAACGCATAGCGCCGTCCGTCACGGCGCGCGCATTGCGTGTCGTCGTCCTGGCCTTCAGGGCTCGCGCAATGCGTGGGGCTCCACGACAGCACCAGCGAGTAGTAGTCGAAGTTGCCCGGCTGATCGCGCCCGCTGCCGCTCGAAGCATAGCGGCCACTGTCACCGCCTGCGCTGTTCCCGCGCTCCCCTCGCGAAACAGGCGCAGGGGAATCGATGCTGCCGTCACCCCCGCTCTGCCGTTCGAAATAAGCAACGACCGCCAAAACGGCAATCAGCGCCAGGAGAGCAGGCCAGGTCAGTTGAGGAGGGCGAGACGACATGACGATCGGCAATATCCGGAATTCGAGAGAAGCGGGAATGAGCGCACCTGAGAGATCAGGCTTCGCGCCGCGCGAGTGCGTCGAGGATGCGCACCCAGCTTCGCGCACCCTTCTTGAAGCTCTTCAAGTTGTATTTCTCGTTCGGAGAGTGGATGCGATCGTCCTCGACGCCGAAGCCGATCAGCAGGCTGTCCATGCCGAGCGCGGCCTTGAACGAGGTCACGATCGGGATCGAGGCACCGCATCCCATCAGCACGGTCTTGGCGCCCCACTCTTCCTGCAGTGCCGCCGCGGCCGCCTGCATGGCCGGCGCCGACGTGTCGAATCCGATCGCCGAGCTGCCGTGTCCGCCGATGAACTCCGCTTTGCAGTCGGACGGCAGGTTGTCGACGACGAATTTCCGGATCGTATCGAGCACGTGCTCCGGATCCTGCCCCGGCACCAGGCGGCAGGTGATCTTGACCGACGCGCGCGCCGGAATGACCGTCTTCGAGCCCGCGCCCTGATACCCGCCCGTGATGCCGTTGAATTCGATCGTCGGCCGCGACCAAAGCTGCTCGATCAGAGAAACCGAAGCTTCGCCGGCCGGCTCCGATAGCCCGACCGGAGCCAGCAGCTGCTTCGCGTCGAGCCCCAGCGCATGCCACTGCTTGAGTTGCGCCTTCGTCGGCTTAGTCACGCCGTCGTAAAAGCCCGGGATCTTGATGCGACGGTTGGCATCGTGGATCTTGCCGAGAACGCCGACCAGCGCACGGATCGGGTTCATCGCCGGCCCGCCGTAGATGCCGGAATGAAGATCGCGCGAAGGCCCCGACACGATCACCTCGATGCCCGCGAGCCCGCGCAGCATGGTGGTGATCGCCGGCGTATCCTTGTCCCACTGCCCCGTATCGCAGACGAGCACCAGATCCGCCGTGATTTCCTTCCCGCTCTTCTTGAGGAAGCTTGGCAGAGAAGGCGACCCGCACTCCTCCTCGCCCTCGATCATCGCCGAAACAGCGACGGGCAGCTCGCCGACGACATCCTTGTAGGCGCGCGCCGCCTCCAGGAAGGTCATCAGCTGCCCCTTGTTGTCCTCGGCGCCGCGCGCGACGATGACCTTGCCGTTTGCCTTGTCGGTTGCGATGCGCGGCTCGAACGGCGGCTTGGCCCAGAGGTCGAGCGGATCCGGCGGCTGCACGTCGTAGTGCCCGTAGAACAGCACATGCGGCGTGCCCTTCGCGACCTTGGCCCGGTCATGCCCGACGACGATCGGATGCCCCGTCGTCTGCCGCACCGAGGCCGGAATGCCGACCTCGGTCAGCTGTGCCGCACACCAATCCGCCGCCTGACGGCAGGCCCCTTTGTAGGCCGGGTCCGTGGAAATGCTCTCGATCCTGAGCAGCTCGAACAGTCTCTCGAGACCTGCATCGAAGTTGCGGTCCAGCTGCGCGAGAACCTTGGGCACGTGATCGGTCATGGAAATCCTGTATTAATCAAGAAGCGGCAAGAGAGTGCGGAAGCATACGTAGCGAAGGGCCAAATCGACAACGGAAGTGTTGGCGTCCACCGATGCCTATGCCACAGTCCCGCGTCCGGCATCAATCCGCCACGAAAGGCGTGAAACGCGCCGGCGCGCAAACCGGGAGAGCATTCCGCTCTAGATCAGCGCATCGTTCAAAAAGAGGCAGACTTTCCCGTGGCGCGGCCATCCTCTGACGTAGCTCCGAAGTGGGTCTATTATTTTTCCGCCGTCGATGCCGAGGGCGGCGCCGACCACAAGAACCTGCTCGGCGGCAAGGGCGCCAACCTCGCCGAGATGGCGAGCCTCGGCCTGCCCGTCCCCCCCGGTTTCACCATCACCACCGAGGTCTGCGGAATTTACTACGCCAGCGGCCGCCAGTTGCCGGATGGCCTCGTCCCGCAGGTCGAGCGCGCCCTTGAAAAGATCGGCCAGGAAACGGGCGCACGCTTCGGAGACGAAGAGAACCCGCTGCTCGTCGCCGTGCGGTCGGGCTCACGCGCCTCGATGCCCGGCATGATGGACACCATTCTCAATCTTGGCCTCAATGACCGCACCGTGCTGGGTCTCGCCCGCCGCTCCGGTGACGACCGCTTTGCCTACGACAGCTACCGCCGCTTCATCCAGATGTACGGCGACGTCGTGCTCGGCATCGATCACACCGCATTCGAGGACATTCTCGACAACTTCAAGAACCTCAACGGCTACTCGTTCGATACCGAGCTTGGCGCCGACGAATGGCGGGCCGTCATCGCGCTCTACAAAGCCGCGATCGAAGACGCGCTCGGCAAGCCGTTCCCGCAGGACACCGGCGAGCAGCTTTGGGGCGCGATCGGCGCCGTGTTCGGATCCTGGTTGAACGCCCGCGCCGTCACCTACCGCCGCCTTCACGCCATCCCCGACGACTGGGGCACCGCCGTCAACGTGCAGGCGATGGTATTCGGCAACATGGGCAATACGTCGGCGACCGGCGTGGCCTTCACCCGCAATCCATCGACAGGCGCCAACGAGATCTATGGCGAATATCTGATCAACGCGCAGGGCGAGGACGTCGTTTCCGGCATCCGCACACCGCAGGCCCTGACCGCCCGCGCACGGCGCGAGGCCGAAGATCCCAATCCCTCGCTCGAGGAGGAAATGCCGGAAAGCTTCGCCGAGCTGAGGCAGATCTTCGACGTGCTCGAGAAGCGCTACCGCGACATGCAGGACATCGAATTCACCATCCAGGACGGCAAGGTCTGGATGCTGCAGACGCGCTCCGGCAAACGCACCGCGGAAGCCTCGATCAAGATCGCCGTCGACATGGCCGACGAGGGCATTCTCTCGCACGACGAAGCCGTGCTGCGGGTCGATCCGTCGAGCTTCACCCAGCTCCTGCACCCGACCATCGATCCGGCGGGCGAGAAGGAGCTGCTGACAATGGGGCTGCCAGCGTCTCCAGGCGCCGCCTCCGGCCGGATCGTCTTCAACTCCGACGAGGCCGAACACCAAAAGAAGCAGGGCCACGAGGTCATCCTCGTGCGCACCGAGACGAGCCCCGAGGACATCCACGGCATGCATGCCTCCGCCGGCATCCTGACCGCGCGCGGCGGCATGACCAGCCATGCGGCTGTCGTCGCCCGCGGCATGGGCGTGCCGTGCGTCTCGGGCGCCGGCGCGCTGCGCATCAACGAAAAGGCCGAGACCCTGAGCATCGGCCCGAAAACTTTGAAGGCCGGGGACATCATCACCATCGACGGCGCCACCGGCCGCGTCTACGTCGGCGCCGTACCTATGCGCCAGCCGCAACTTTCCGGCGACTTCGCTCGCCTGATCGGCTGGGCCGACGACGCCCGTGGCCTCGCCGTGCGCGCCAACGCCGATACGCCGAAAGACGCGCGCCAGGCACGCTCGTTCGGCGCGCAAGGCATCGGCCTATGTCGCACCGAGCACATGTTCTTCGATGCCCAGCGCATCCTTGCCATGCGCGAGATGATCTGTGCGACGAACGAGGCCGGCCGCAGGTCGGCACTCGCGAAAATCCTGCCCTTTCAGCGCGCCGATTTCATCGAGCTGTTCGAGATCATGGGCGAGCTTCCGGTCACCATCCGCCTGCTCGATCCGCCGCTGCACGAATTCCTTCCCCGTCACGACCGCGAGCTGGAAGCTGTCGCCGCCGAGCTCAAGATGCCGATCGAGAAACTGAAAGCGCGCGTCGCGGAGCTCTCCGAGTTCAACCCGATGCTCGGACTGCGCGGCTCCCGCCTCGCCATCCGCTATCCGGAAATCACCGAGATGCAGGCGCGCGCCATCTTCGAGGCGGCAGCCGAGGCCGAAAAGCGCCTCGGAGCATCCGTCGTCCCCGAGATCATGATCCCGCTCGTCGCCTATCGCCGTGAGTTCGACATCCTGGCCGGCGTTATCCGCAGCCTCGCCGAGACCGTCGAAAAGGAAACCGGCATACATCTCGACTACAAGCTCGGCACCATGATCGAACTGCCGCGCGCGTGCCTCAAGGCGGATGAACTGGCCCGCGGCGACGACGGCGCCGAGTTCTTCTCCTTCGGCACCAACGACCTCACGCAAACCGTGCTCGGTCTCTCCCGCGACGACGCCTCGCCGATCCTGTCGGCCTATTCGACGCAAGGCATCTACGAGGCCGATCCCTTCGTCTCGATCGATCAGGAAGGCGTGGGCGAGCTTGTCGCAACGGGCGTCGCGCGCGGACGCGCGGAAAAGCCAGACCTGAAAATCGGCATCTGCGGCGAGCATGGCGGAGACCCGGATTCGGTCGCGTTCTTCCACAAGCTCGGCTTCGACTACGTTTCGTGCTCGCCGTTCCGCGTGCCCATCGCCCGCCTTGCCGCAGCCCAAGCCGCCATTCGCGCCAAGCTCGATAGCGCGTGATCATCCGCGATTGGCAGAGCTTCCAAGCCTTGAAATTCCCGGACCGGCTGACCTGCCATCATCACTCCGATAAGAGCGGAATGCGCATGCTTCACCACCTGTCTCTCGGGGTCTCCGACATCGAACGCTCAGCCGCGTTTTACGATGCGGCTCTTGCCCCACTCGGATACGTCCGAGTGTGGGCGGACATACGGCCCGGCGAGCCCAATCAGGCAGTCGGCTACGGTGTTCCGGGCGGCAAAGACAAGTTGGCTCTCAAGCATCGCCCCGAAGCACAGCGACCGCCCGGTCCGGGCTTCCATATCGCGTTTGCCGCTCCCGATCCGCACGCTGTCTCGGAATTCTATCGTGCGGCCCTCCGACACGGCGGCACGGACAACGGCGCTCCTGGCTTGCGTGCGCACTACGGCCCCCGCTACTTCGCGGCGTTTGTCATCGACCTCGACGGACACCACATCGAAGCCGTTTGCAACGAAGATCGATGATTACGCGCCGGCTGCTACAGCCACCCTCAAGAGCCCACGCTAGTGCAAGAAATCGCGGTTCTCGATGCGATCGATCTCGTCGAGCGACGGCCGGCGCGGACGCGGGCCCTGGCGCTTCGGCATCAACAACAGCCAAAGCAGCAGCGGCGGAACGATGAAGCACCACGCCATCCAGAACGAATAGTCGCGGTTCTTCCAACCGGCGACGAATCCGGCCAGTGCCGCGGCCGTGATTGCCGCCAAGCCCCAGATTACGATACCGGCCATCATCTCTTTGCGTCCTCCACCTTGCTGTGCCTCGGGCACAGCCGACAGATGAGAAAAAACTGAGGCGAAATCAAGCTGAACGAGCTTACCGTTTGTGTAAGCTTACCACGCCGCAGGATGCTGGTTAACAGACGAAAGCCCAATCAATCCGCCACGAAATCAAGGCCCAGGTCGAGGATCGGCGCCGAATGGGTCAACGCGCCGACCGAGATGAGATCCACACCCGTCTCCGCAATCGCACGGACCGTCTCGAGCGAAACACCACCCGAGGCTTCCGTCAGCGCACGCCCGTCCACGATCGCGACGGCGGCCTTGAGCGTCGCCGGATCCATGTTGTCGAGCAGCACGGCATCGATTGGATGCTTGAGCGCCGCGCGTAGCTCGTCGAGCGAGCCGACCTCAACCTCGATCTTGACCATGTGTCCGGCATGCGTACGCGCCGCCGTGATCGCGGCCTCCACGCCGCCTGCCGCAACGATGTGATTGTCCTTGATCAGGATCGCGTCGTAGAGGCCCGACCTGTGGTTCGCCCCCCCGCCGCAACGCACGGCGTATTTCTCGAACGCCCTGAGCCCCGGTGTCGTCTTGCGCGTATCGGCGATGCGCGCACGCGTACCCGCGACGGCATCGGCAAAGCGGCGCGTCAGCGTTGCGATGCCGCTCATGTGGCAGAGGAAGTTGAGCGCCACGCGCTCGCCTGTCAGCAATACGCGCGCAGGCCCCGATACCCGCGCCGCCACAGCGCCCGCCGCGATTGCCTCGCCATCCGCGACCAGCGGCTCGAACACCACCGTCTCGTCCAGCACATGGAATGCGGCCCGTGCCACATCGAGCCCCGCGATCACACCTGCGCGCCGCGCGCCGAACGTTGCGACGGCCTGCTTGCCGGCCGGCACGGTCGCATCGGTCGTGAGATCGCCGCGCGAGCCGAGATCCTCGGCCAGCGCCTGCTCGACGGCGCGCGTGATCAGGAGGCGCGGCAGCGTGCCTTCGACGAGAGAATGGCTCACAGTGGCAGCCTCGCTTCGAGGCGCTTCTCTTTCGCGCGCTGGCCCTTCCGGCCAATGCTGCGAATATCGGCAAGCGTCACGGCACTGCGATGTGCGAGCTTCGCAACCGGCTCCGGATAGTCAGAGCGAAAATGCGCGCCACGGCTCTCGGTGCGCAAAAGCGCAGAGCCAGCAATGATCTCGGACGTCAACGCCATGTTGGCGACGAGCCCATCGTCGCCGGCTTCCGCACCGATCTCACGGAAAATCGCGAGCGCCTGTTCGAGGCCGCTCCCGTTCCGAACCACGCCCACATGCGCGCTCATCGTTGCCCGAAGCTGCGCGATCAGCGTCGCCCGCCGCACATCGTCCAGAAGCTTGTCCTTTGACGCCCGATACGTGCGTGCCGCCGGAACCGCGCGCGCCGGACTGACGAGCTTGGAAATATCGGTCGCAACGCGCGCCCCCAGCACTACCGCTTCGAGCAGCGAGTTCGACGCCAAACGGTTTGCGCCGTGCAGGCCGGTCGAGGCAACCTCGCCGACCGCCCACAATCCTTCGAGCGAGGTGCGCCCGGACAAATCGGTCGCGACCCCACCCATGTGATAGTGCGCCGCCGGCGCAACCGGAATGAGCCCGCTGACGGGATCGATACCGGCCTCGCGGCAGAGCGCGTAAACGGTCGGGAACGCAGTCGGAAACTCCGCCCCGATCGCCTCGCGGCAATCGAGGAAGGCTCCGCGCCCGGCCGCGATCTCGGACGCGACCCCACGCGCAACGATGTCGCGAGGCGCCAGTTCGCCCTTGGGATCGATCGCGAGCATGAAGCGCTCGCCGGCACCGTTGACGAGCAGCGCACCCTCGCCGCGCAGCGCTTCGGACGCGAGCGGCGCCGGATCCATCTGCGCATCGATGGCGGTCGGATGGAACTGCACGAACTCTGCGTCTGCGATCACCGCGCCGGCCCGCGCCGCAAACGCAACGGCCTCGCCCCGCGCGTAGATTGGGTTGGTCGTGACGGAGTAGAGCGCACCGGCTCCCCCTGTCGCCATCACCACGGCACTCGCCGGAATGAAATCGAAAGCGCCCATGTTCTTGGCTTCGGTGCGCACGAGCCGCACACCGGACACACAGGGCTTGCTGCCGGAGCCCGCTTCGAGAATGAGATCCTGCGCTTCGTAACCCTCGAGCACGCGGATCGAAGGCGTCACCTGCACCGCCGCGATCAAAGCCTGCATGATCGCCGAGCCCGCGCGATCACCGGATACTCGCACGACACGCTTCTGGGAATGCGCAGCCTCGCGCGAGAGCACGAAGTGCCCCGCAAGGTCGCGATCGAACGGCACGCCATAGCGCAGAAGATCCGCGATGCGCTCAGGCGCTTCCGCGGCAATCACGTTCGCCACGTGCACATCGACCAATCCGCCGCCGGCCGCGATCGTGTCGGCTGCGTGCTGCGCGGGTGTATCGCCTTCGCCCACGGCAGCTGCAATGCCGCCCTGCGCCCACACGCTCGACGCGCCTTGGCCGAGCGGCGCAGCCGCGACCACCGTAACCGGGAGCGGCGCGAGCCTCAGCGCCGTGAAAAGCCCCGCGAGCCCGGCGCCGATGATGACGATGTCACCAGGGCCCAGTGCGTGGTCGGGATCGGAAAATCCCCGGGTCAGATTTTTGGTGCGGCTGAAGTCCATCTACGGACCTCCATGAATGATCCCAGCCCACGGCCGTTGCCGCAGGCGAGACGGAGCGGACAGTTCGGTCCGCTCCGGTTTTTTCGTCAGGCCGAAGCTTCGACCATCCGCTCGACCGCACGCCGCGCTTTCTCTGCGACGACCGGATCGACCGTCACTTCGTAGCGGTTGTAGAGCAGCGCCTCATAGATGTTCTCGAGGCTGATGCGCTTCATGTGCGGGCAAAGGTTGCAGGGCCGCACGAACTCGACATCCGGCGCCTCGGCGGCGACGTTGGACGCCATCGAGCATTCGGTGACGAGCACGACCTTGGCCGGACGCTTGGTCTTCACCCAATCGATCATCGCCGCCGTCGAGCCGGTGAAGTCCGACGCATTGATGACGTCGGGCGGGCACTCCGGATGCGCGATGATCTTTAGACCGGGCTCGGCCTCGCGCATCGCGTTCATCTCTTCGCCCGTGAAGCGCTCGTGCACCTCGCAAGCGCCCTTCCAGGCGATGATCTCGACCTTGGTCTTGGTTTGCACGTACTTCGCAAGGTACTGGTCAGGGATGAGCAGCACCCGCGGCACGCCGAGGCTTTCGACGATCTTGACCGCGTTGGACGAAGTGCAGGTGATATCGCATTCGGCCTTCACCGCCGCACTCGTGTTGACATAGGTGACGATCGGAACGCCCGGATAAGCAGCCCGCAGCGCCCGCACGTCTTCGGGCGTGATCGACGACGCCAGCGAGCAGCCCGCCAGCGGATCGGGGATCAGCACGGTCTTGTCCGGGCTCAAGAGCTTCGAGGTCTCGGCCATGAAGTGAACGCCGGCCTGCACGATGACATCGGCCTCCGTGCGCGCCGCTTCCTTGGCGAGCTGCAAGCTGTCGCCCTTGAAGTCGCCGACGCAGTGGAAGATTTCCGGCGTCATGTAGTTGTGCGCCAGGATCACCGCGTTGCGCTTGACCTTGAGCTCGTTGATCGCCTTGACGATGGGCGCGTAGTGCACCCACTCCATCGGCGTCACGACATGCTTCACACGCTCGTAGAGCGGTGCCATCTCGCGCTTCAATGCAGGCGTGAAGGTGTACGGCGTGACCGGCTCTTTCGCCCGGGCCCGCGGCGCGCACGACGCGACATCCTCAGAAGCGGAAAGGGTGTGAGCAGAATGGGCTCCAACAAGCTCCATTTTGACCTCCAAGCTATCATATACTCGACTTGAGTATATGAGGGACCTGAAAAACACCGGCCGGAGTGGCCAGTCACTTCAACAAACAAGTCGCATCAACTAACGCGTGACGCGTTATCTACGCTCGCCGCCCCCGAAGGTTCCATCGATTATGCTCGAATGGAGCATTGAGCGTTCGAGATAAATCTAATTGAGATGTCGCTGATTTTCTAGGCCGATGCTGAAATAAATTGCAGGGTCGGCGCGCGAGCAGCGCACCGACGACGCTAACTGCGGATGGGCTTCACGCGCACGCCCGGGGCCGGCCGCTCAAGCAGCACCTCACGCCGGAAGCGGAACAGCTTGGCAGGTCGGCCTCCGGTCTGCGTCTTGACCTCGCCGGTGGGCTCCACCAGCCCCGCGCTCTCGACGAGGCGGCGGAAGTTCTGCTTGTGAAGATGCGGGCCAAGAATGGCCTCCACCGTCTTCTGCAATTCGAACAGCGTGAAATCGTCCGGCATCAGCTCGAAGATCACGGGCCGGTATTTGATCTTCGCGCGGACGCGGCCGATCGCGGTCGCCAGGATACGGCGATGATCGAAGCGCATCGGCGCGCCGAAGCGCGGCAACGGCCCACTCCAGCCCGAAGCAGACTCGCGGCCATCGCGCCGCGCTTCCTCGACAAGTCCCGCATCGTAAAGCAGCTCGAACCTGTCGAGCACTTTCTCTTCGTCCCAGGCTCCGCCGTCGAGCCCGAAGCAGATGCGAACGCGGTCTTCCCTCGGCACCGGACGCGCTGGCGCCGAGCGCGAAACGGGCTGCTGAGCCCATTCCTTGAGCCTCGGCTCGATCTCAGCCGAGAGAATTTCGGGACGGCCTTTGCGCCAGTCCTCCCACGGGAAATACTGATACCAGCTCCGCCACGAGCCATGCGCGAGGTCGCGCGCGTGCCCGGTCTCGGTGAGTGCGAGATAGCCGATCGAAACGACGTGCATGGAATCGCCGGGCTCTGCGTGCCGGCCGCGATCGCCGAAGGTGTAGAGCTGCTCGACATAGCCGAGGCCAAGCCCGGTCTGCTCCTCGACCCACGAACGCAGGCCGCTTTCAAGCGTCCGATGCGCCACCGGCGAGAATGGACCGAACGGCAAGCCGTCGATGCCTCCCACGGGCTCCGCCTCGTTGCGGATCACGAGCACGACGGGCTCGTCGTCGATCACGGCAACGATTGCTGCATTGAGGCCGATCTCGACCCCCGCTGTCTCGCTGCGCGAGACAGTGTGGTGAGTTTCCTCAGCTGCGTTGGATTCACCATCATGAACCCGTCGCTTGAAATTCGCATCTGTGACCATGGCATGCTCCTGCTTGCCCGCTAACGGTCGATCGTGGCGATTTTCAGAACCAAGGGAAGCGAGATATTCTTCGCGAAAGGCGGAATAAAATCAAAGATCCGGCAAATACTTGCGATCTGGGCTCAACGAGAGCTCGCGAGAATGGAAAATCGTTCGAGAAAGAACCGCTGAGCTTCAGCTGCGGGTAGCGGTGAAAGGTTCATCAACCGCCGTTTCAGGTCCGAATCAATTTCCTCTGGATGGTTGAAATAAATGAGCGCTTCTTCGCGCGAGAAGCCCGCGAGGCGCGTGGCCTCGTAGAACGCCGCAACGCGATCCGCGCGTTTTATTTCAAATGCAATCTCCTCGGGAAGCGGCGCGGGCAATCCGAAACGCAGATGGATTGCTTCGAGAAGCTTGAGTTCAAATGCCTTGTAATCGAGCCCGATCGCCGTTTTGAACGGACTGATTAAATCACCAATGACATATTCGGCGGCATCGTGAAGCAGGGCCGCAAGGCGCCATTTGGTAATCCAACCAGGATTTAACGCAGAAGCAATTTCTTCCACCAAAAGCACATGTTGGGCGACCGAGAAAGCATGCGCGCCTTGCGTTTGCCCGTTCCAGCGCGCCACCCGCGCAAGGCCGTGCGCGATGTCCTCGATCTCGACGTCTTGGGGTGACGGATTGAGCAAATCGAGCCGTCGTCCAGACAGCATGCGTTGCCAGGCCCTCGGCGCGGCTTCACCCTCGGCGGATACTTTGCGTGTGCTCATGTCGGCTCAGTTCTTCGGCGGAACGAACGCGCGCTGCAGCTTCGCGCACACTTTGTGTCTCGGGCAGCCGACCATATGGTCGTTCACCATGCCCGTTGACTGCATGAAGGCATAAACGGTCGTCGGACCGACGAAGCGAAAGCCTTGCTTCTTGAGCGCCTTCGAGATGCCGAGCGACACGTCGGTAGAAGCAGGCACATCACCGAATTTGACAGGCGCGTTGATGATCGGCTTGCCGCCGGCGTGCCGCCAGAGAAACGAGGCCAACGTCTGCTTTTCGGCGAGCGCCAGATAGGCCTTCGCGTTGTCGATGGCCGCCAGCACCTTGAGCCGGTTGCGCACGATACCGGGGTCCGCCATCAGCCGCGCCACGTCGCGCTCCGTATAGCGCGCCATGCGCTCGGGATCGAAGTCGTGAAAGGCGCGCCGGAACGCCTCCCGCTTTCTGAGGATGGTGATCCACGACAGGCCCGCCTGGAAGCCCTCGAGCAGGAGCTTCTCGAACAAGCGCCGCTCGTCTGCGTGCGGCACGCCCCACTCTTCGTCGTGGTAGCCCGCATAAAGGGGATCGTCGATGCCCGCCCACGGGCAGCGCTCCAGCTTGGGCACGTCGCGCTCATGCGGTTTCATGCGGCAATCCGATCTCGAAAGTCGCGAACGCGGGAACCTCCGCGGCAAGCTTCACGCCGTTCACGGTGAGCGCCACGCCGTCCCGGCGCGCCTCCGCCACACGATCGAGACGCAAGAGCGCAAGCCCGCGCGGCCCCGCGACCGAGCCGAGCCGCCCGATTTCCGCTTCTCCGACAAGCACCGGCAACGGCCCTGCCGGAAGGTCCTGCTCCGCGACAACGGGCACGACGCGCTTTCTCACCGTCGTGCGATGCTGCATGCGCGACACCACCTCCTGGCCCACGTAGCAGCCCTTCGAGAACGACACGCCATTGAGTTGATCCAGCAGTGCCTCGTGCGGGAACGTATCGCCGAACGCGAAATCGCGTCCGCCCTCCGGCACGCCAAGCCCGATGCGGTGCGCGTGATAAGCCTCGCTCGGCACTTCGGCGCCGTTGGTCGCGGCGAGCACGTCACCGAAATGCGTGGTCTCTACGAGAATTCTGGCTCCCAGCGCTGGAAGCCGAGGATCGGAATAGATAAGGGAACCCTTCGTCTCACTGTACGAGACCGGCGTGCCGCCCCACAGCGCAGCCACCGAGAACGTGTCCGACACATCGCGGATCTCGGCCTGCGCGCGCAGCTTGTAGAGCGAGAGCCGCTTGACGAGGTCGGCAGCCTTGTCGCGCGCCGTATCGAGCAGAAACCCATCTGCCGTCTTCACGACCAGGAAATCGAACAGGATCTTCCCCTGCGGCGCAAGAAGCGCCGCATAGATCGCAGGCGCGCCTTCGAGAAGCGCGATGTCGTTCGTGACGAGGCCACCGAGCAGCTTCTCCGCATCCGGCCCCGTGACCGACACCACACCACGATCCTTGAGCACCGACACGTAAGACGAACCTGTGGCGCTCATGGTCTCTGTCTCTCGGTACGCAAACCAGCGCCCCTGCTACCGCGGCTGACGGCCGCCGGCGGCACGCTTCTTGAGAAGCGCCGCGTCACTGGCGTCGCTCCCGGTCGATGCTGCCTTTGCTGCGGGTTTGGCGGCCTTGGCCGGCTCGGCGCCCGCTTGCGCATTCGCCGCGATCGGCTTCTGGCAGGCCCACTCGGCCACCGCATCGATATCGTAGAACCGCGTGGATTCCATCAGCATCCGTGCTTCTGTCCAGATGTCGCCGTCCACCATCGGCATGAAAAGATCGTGGACGTTGTCGACGCCGAGATAGCAGCGCACGCCGGCTTCCCGCAGCTTGACGTAGGGAGCGATCGAGTTGTGCAGCGGCGCCGTCATCGGCAGCTGCTTCATGCTGAGCGCCGCAGACGGGCAGATGATGATGCCCATGTCTGCTTCCCGGACCTTCTCGATGATACGGTCCTGCTCGCGGTCGTCCTTCGCCGAGAGCGAGATCGCATGCACGCCGAACACGCGTCCCTGCATGCCGTGCTCGATGGTTTTCTCGGCCAGAAGCTCCGTCTCGTTCTCGAGCGGATTGTTTTCCTGGTCGATATGGACGTCAACCGGCTTGCCGAGCTTCTTGGCGAGCGAGAGAACCACGTCGAGATGTTTCTCGGGCTTCGGGCGGTCGCGCGAAGGCAAGCCGCCGCAATAGTCCGCAAGCTCGCACGCCTCGGCATACTGCTGGAAGGTCGCCGGATCGAGCACGCCCTGCAGCGGCTGCACGCCAACCTCGAACAGGATACGATCCTTGTAGCGCTGCTTCACCTCGAGCGCGGCCTTGATCGGCAACAGGCCGACCGTGCTGTCCGCATCCACCATGGTCCGGCAGTAGGTCGCGCCCTGCTGGATCATCATCTCGAGGCCGCGGCTGATGCGCTCTACCAGGTCGTCGTGCGTGTAATTCTCCTTGAGGTAGCGATAGAGCTCCCACTTCTTCTGCATATCGACCTGGCTCAAGCGCAGGTTCTCGTGCGTGATCAGATAAGCCTTGTCGAAATGCGCGTGATGGTTGGCGAGACCGCCAAGCCGTTCGGCCGCCTGCAGGAACCGCAGCCTCAAATTCCAGGGCTCGCTGTCGTCGGCCAGCCGGTAGCGATAGGTACCGCGCTCGGCGTCGATGATGATCTGTTCGAGTGTCGCGATCCCGACATCCGCATCCGTGATCAGAGGAATGCCGTTCTCGATCGACAGCTTGCGGATCAGCTTCGCGTCAGAGCCTTCGTCATAGTCCTCATCGCCCGTCAGCACGTTGATGACGAGATCGAAGCGGTTGGCTTTGAGGAACGAAAGGATGTTGGGGGAGCGACCGTCGGTGATCTTGTGGATCTCGGTGCTGTTGATCCCATGCTCCTTGAAGAAGCGGTAGGTACCGGGTGTCGCGTAAAGCTCGACGTCGAGGGTGAGAATGCGCCGAATGGCGGGAAGCATGCGCTTCTTGTCTTCGGGGCGGCCTGCGCTGATCAGCAGGCTCTTGCGGCGCTGACGGCCGAGCAGCTTCAGGTTGAAGGCCAGAAGCTCAAGTGAGATTGCGTTGCTCATTGTCCTGACCTCGTTTGTTTCGATAAGCGCTCGCGTGCGCGTCTTAACCTCGCGGGCATCCGCGAGGTGGTCAGAATCGCACCTTATTGTAGTTGCCGTCTCGGCACCACCCGGTTCGTGTGCTCGTCCACGTCGTCCGGGGGCGTCAGCTTGCGGCTCGCCCGCGTCTATACGCGAGAGAGAGTATCTCTGTCAGGTCAGCGGCCTAAAAGTCGCACCTTCTCGGGCAGCCCCAGGCCCGTAGGGCCTGAGGCAATGCTGTGGGGCTGAGCCCCACCTGAAAGAGGCCTCGCGAACCGTCAGCCCGCGTCAGATCCCCTGATCCTTGGGAGCCGCTGGCGCGGCTTCGCTCGGCGGGGTTGCTTCCGGCGCCGGCGCTTGCGCGTCGGGTTGGGCCGGCTGAGCCTGCGGCGCTTCCGCTGCCGGCTCGGGGGCCTTCTTTACAGCCACGACCGGAGGCATCACGACGCCCGACGCCGGCAGGCGCTTCATAACGTAAACGGTCGTTGACGCGTTGACGTGCTCGGCAAGGTGCACGACGTGCTCGTTGTGCATCCGGAAGCAGCCCGACGACGACGCCGATCCGATCGACTTGGAATCGTTCGTGCCATGGATCCGGTAAAGCGTATTGCCGAGATAGATCGCCTTCGCGCCGAGCGGATTTCTGACACCGCCCGTCATCCGCACTGGTAGCCCCGGCTTGCGCTGGCGCATCTCGGCGGGCGGGATCCAATCCGGCCAATCTTCGATACGCGAGACGCGCTCGACGCCCGTCCAGGCGAAGCCCTGCTTACCGACCGCAATCGGATAGACATAGGCCGAACTCTTCGACAGCGTGTAATAGAGCTTGCGTCCCGCCGTATCGATCACGATCGAGCCCGGCGCGAAACCGTTCTGGAAGCTGGTCGTCTGCGGCGTCTTCGGAGAAATGGAAGGACGCCCGCCGCCCTGCGAAAGCTCGGTCGGCTTGATGATCGTCGGAGAAGCGCCGAGGTTCGAACGCACCCCCCGCTCAGGCGGCTCGCCCCATAAGCCCCACTGTAAGCTCTGGGCCGAAGCCGGCGTCACCGCACCAGCCACAACGAACGCAACGCCCATCGCGAGCGCGGAAACTCTCAAACCAAACATCATTCAAACCTCGTGTTACGCAAAATGGCTCCAGGAAGCCTGCCCCAGACGCCACGCACGGACATCCGGGGTGAAATTCGGCTTCCGTCGAGACACACGACAAGAAATGCCGGGCGGTGAGCATGGGCGCCACCGGTTACATGGGGGCACTATATCCAAGCTTCCAGTCGCATGCACGCGTTGCCGGAATTGGTTGATACTGATGGAAAATAACCGGTATCAGAGCAAGTCCCTTCATGCCGCACCGACAATTGGTCCGTCGTATCTCCGGCTAATCGTATTTCCGGAACGTGTGCCAAGTCCCATCGGCGCCGATCGCGATCCGCCACCACGTCCATTTTTTTGCGTCCCGCATGGCCTTGGCCGTCGCCGCCGGCATTAGGCGATAGAGATCGACCTCCTCGGCGGGCGTCAGTTGGTCGAGCGGAAGCTCTGCCAGATATGGCCATACGTAAACCAACGTATTCTCGGGGTCTTTGCCGATCGCGAGGCGTGCGGGCGCGAGAGACAGAAGATTGGCCGCGATGGCCAGCACCTCGCGCCCCTGCCCGTCGCTCGATATCGTCTTCCAATACGCGAACGGATCCGCACTGGCCTCCTTGCCGAAATCCGGTTTGATCTCGTTCCATTCGATCGCATCGCGAAGCTCCGCGACGTCCCCGGCAACGATCGCGGCGAGGATCTGCTCGCGCATGTCGGCGACGCTTTGAGGAAGCGTGCCATGAAACGCGCGCTCCTTGGCCACGGCACGCGTTTTCGCAGGGGTTTCCCCGGAGGGAGCGGCAGCAGAACCGCCGGCCATAGCTCCAACACCGGGGTAAACCGCATGGACAAGGTAAATTGCCATCGCTACCAATGGCATCGTCCAGCAGCCTCGAAAAACCCGCGGCAGCACGGGCCGCGCCTGAGTGTTCCGCTTCATGGTCTTGGCTGTGGGGGAGCAAGCGCGCCACTTTCCATCAGAGCCAAATTCGAGCACCCTCGGTTCCTGACGCATGACGCTCCTGTTTCCTTCCACTGACCTAGCGGCTAGGTCCTGATCGAGGTGCAATGCCGGAAGTTGATATAGCTCTGTCGCCGCGGTGGCGCACATGCAGCTAGTTCCCAACCTTCTCATCATTCCCGTCGGAATAGTTATCGGGGTGCTTGTTGCCGCTCCTGTCGGCCCCGTCAACGTCCTCTGCATTCAGCGCGCCATCGAGCGAGGCTTCTGGGGCGGCATGGCCGCGGGCATCGGCGCCACCCTTGGCGATGGGCTGATCGCGCTGTTCGCAGGCCTTGGCGTCGGCGCCATTTCGGGCGCGATCGAACATCACCGCGATGGCATTCAGGTTGTAGGCGGGCTCGCGTTGTTCGCGTTCGGCCTCAAGCTCTACTTCGCTCCCCCGCGCCTCGCGAGCATACAGTCAGAAGCCGATGACGTGGCCTCTCTGCGCGACTACGCCTGGGACATTCCGAAAACGTTCTTCCTCACCATCACCAATCCCGGTGCGGTGCTGGGCCTGTTCGCAATTTTCGGAGGCATCAGCACCTTCGTCGAGGTGCACAGCTACGTGGATGTCCTCACCATGGTCGCCTCGATCATGGGAGGCAGCTTCCTGTGGTGGCTCGGACTTTCCCGCCTGATCGGCAGATTGCGCCACCGGTTCAGCCCGGCGCACTTGGCCCAGACCAACCGAATTTCCGGCGTGCTGCTACTTGGTTTCGGCGCCCTTTTGGTGGGCGAGATGATCTGGAAATCGCTGCCCTGAAGGGCGCTTCCGAGGAAGCCGCCGCGCGGCCGCACCGGCAAGCGCAAGCAGGAGGCGGCCCCGCGCCGCTCCGGCTCTCCGCCTTGTTTGGTTATTGAACGTTCCGGTCGAGCGTGAATTCACCGAGGTCGATCCGCCGCTCAAGCCCGCAAGCAAGCTTCTTCACGGCGTCTTCGCCATAGAGCGAGACGAGGTCCGTCAACGCTGTGAACAGGGCGGCGTATGCCATCTGCTCAGGCGCAACGCCGCTCTCGGTTCCTTCGTCCCAGGCAGCCAGAATAAGGCTAAGGGCACGAAAGCTTAGGTCTTCAGATGAAGTGAGTTCGGTATGCGATGCCATCACGGTCCTTCCCCCAGGATATTGGTTCGAGAGCTCAGCCAAGCCACCCCATGCTTCACAAGTCTCGCCCCGTCATTGACGGTACACCTAACACGCGTTCCCCGCGCGGCCAGATGCCGTGGTAATTCACAGTAAACTACCCACTACCCACTGTTTCGCGCGATCCGCGAGAAACGGGCGTGGAACCCATGCATAGACCCGCAATTACGGCGTGCTCTTGACGAGCCCGTCGCCGATCTGAATGCCTTCGGCCAGAAATCGCTCGATCGACGACTGCGCGGTCGGCGTGCAGGTCGAATAAGTCCGGCGGTAGCTGCGATATCCCTGATTGAAGCTACGCGTGAGACGCGCGCGGCGCAACGCCGTTCCACCTTCGGTATCGAGTAATTCTTTCATGCGCTCGCGCCACATCTGTCCGTCATTGGCGCTGCAGAGTTCGCGCAGATAGTGAACGGCTCCAAGAATTTCCGCGAGCCGCATGAGCTTATCGTCGTAGGGCTTGGCATCTCCCGGAGCCGCGACGGCAACGCTCGGTCCGGTTCCGAGAACGCGCGCATCGACAGTAAGCCCCGCGATCGAGACCACGGCTCCCACGACAAGCGCGGCCCACGAAGGGCCTCGTCTTTTGCGCCCCGCAGAGCGATTTTCAATGACGTTCACGCTCGGCTCTCTCAGCTTTGATCCACGATTTTAGCATCGATTCTGGCCCCGGCATGACGCGAAATTCTAGGCACAACAAGGCCTGATGCAGGGTTCGGCCGGTGCGGTTTACCACGTTTGCGCCATCGTAAACGCCCCACTCGCTCCTCACGGCGGAAGAGGTTATTGTCTGTTAGCGCGCGGATGCAACCAAGCGGCGGATGGGGCGAAAACGGCAGGCCTCGCCGATCTCGCATGCACCGCGCCGGGGGACGATGAAAGACGGCGGCTTGCCCTGCTTTTCTCGTTGCGTGAGGGGAGTTGAATGAATGACCTATCGCGGTGACGATCTCGATCTGAGAACGCCGGATCCCACTCCCGGTGATCTTTCCGCGTCGCAGTCGACCGACCCCTTCGTCGTCGCGCACAGGTCGCGGAACTCGACAGCCCATCGGGGCGCGCCTATCTGGGTCGACGAGACCGTCCTCGACTGCTGCAATCATGCCTTCGACGTCGCTTCCGCCCATCGCGCACCTGAAGTTTACCTTGAGCATTTGATCTATGCCCTGACCCGCATCGACGATGCGGCCGAGGTGTTGGCCGAGCGCGGCGTACGCGTGGCGGCGCTGCGACGCGATGCGGCAACCTTCGTCGCAACCGAAGTTCCGACGGTCCACGGCAACGGCAAATCGACGCCGCGCCGCTCCGACAGCTTCGAGGAAGTTCTGCGGCTGGCGTCCGGTCGCGCCTATCGCCGCCAGGCACCCGTAAACGTGTCGGACATCGTCTACGCGCTGTTCGACAGCGGCGTGGAATTCAGAAATCTCGCACGCCTCATTCCCGGCGGCCTGCCCCGCCCGCTTCCGCCGCCGGCGGAAACCATAGAGACGGAAATCGTTCAGACGCGCTCGCGTGGAAACTCCAAATCCCAGCGCACCGGCGCCACCGACCGGACCGCTCCGGCAACGACCGAAAGCCAGAACCAGACTTCGCGCATCGACTCCATAGAGCAGTCGGTACGCACCTTGACGACCGAACTCGCAAAAGAACGTCAGATCTTATCGGGAGTGCTGCAAGACCTGCAGCGAGAGCTCATGGCACAGCGTGAAGACACGTCCCGCTACGGCGGCTTGGCTCAGGACAAGCTGCAATCGGTCTACGGAGATCGCCTGCAAAACCTCGAGCAGGCCTTCCTGACCGCACGCAATCCCGTCATCGGCACCGACCTCGGCCCGCTGCAGGATCGCCTTGGCCTGCTCGAACGCGCCCTTCAGAGCGAAATCTCGATCACGCGCTCGGCCGTCGAAACCCTGGCGTCGCGCGCCGCCGTGGATCTCGGTCCGCTGCTCGATCGCCTCGAGGTGATCGAAGTCTCGGCTTCCGCCGATCGCGAGAATGCCGAGGCAAGCGCACAGAAGCTTTCCACCGAGCTAGGCGAGCTGTCGGCAGCGCTCGGCCGCCAGCCGGGCGAGATCACGGCCCTGGTCTCGAACCCGCTTGTCGAGCATCTGAACACGCTTTCCGCAAACAGCGACGCCCACCATTCAGCCGCGACAGACGGCCTCGCCGAAGCCCACCGCCGCCTTGGAGCGCTTGAGGAAGCCCTCAACGGCTTTGTCGCGAGAACCGAAAACGCGGTCTCGATCGCAGCCCGGGAGCGCGCGAGCCTGCGCGAAGAAATCACCCGGCTGACCGAAGTCATCTCGCAGGAGAGCGCGTCCGGCCAGGAAAGCTTCTCGCGCTTCTCCGACGCGCTGACGCAGGATCTAACCGAGGTGCACGACGGCCTCGCCAAGATCAGCACCAACCAGCACACGCTGGCGACGTCGTTCGACGTGCAGGCCATCGACGCCACCAACGCGTTCACCGCACTCGCCACCCGCATCGACAGCCTCGAAAAGGCCGCCGCCAAGCCGGTCGAAATGCTCGAGACCCTGTCGGCAACGGTCGACAAGATGCATCGGATCACCGTCGAGAAATACTACCGCCGCAACCGCTTCTGGTACTGGCTTTTCGGAACCGACGATTGGCTCGCGGCAAGCTGGCCCTCCCAGTCGGCGCGCATCACCGAGGAGCTGCGCGCAATCAAGCGCTGAGCGGCATTCGGCATTCTCGCTGTTCCGATTGCCGGGTGCCTAGCACCGATTGCCGATTTTCCTACCCACGCTTCGCACGCTGCACGGCCAGCTCGAGCGCCTCGAGAAACTGCGAGCGATCCTGCCGCGTGAAGGAAGCATTCAACCCGCGGCTCTCGCCCGTCTCGCGCAGATGCTTGGAAAGATCGCGCATCGCGAGCGCCATCCCGATGCTCGCGTCTGTGAAGGGCTTTCCCGTGGGACCGAGCGCCTGCGCGCCCGCCTTGAGGCATCGCGCCGCCAGCGGAATGTCGGCCGTCACCGCAATGTCCCCCTTGCCGATGCGCGACGCGATCCAGTCGTCCGCCGCATCCGGCCCGTCCGGCACAATGATCCGCTCGACCTTCAGTCCCTCGGGCAGCCGCATCCAGGCGTTCGACACGTAGACGATCGCGAGATCGTGTCGGCCGGCCACGCGCTGAACCTCGTCCTTAACCGGACACGCATCCGCGTCCACATAGATTACTGTCACCCTCTCCCCCCCAACCCCGCAATCCTGCTGCCTGCCCGTTGCCTACTGCCCGCGGCCTTCGAATAAGCTACACTCCCGCGCATGAATTGGCACAAAGACCGCGGTCCCGGCGAGCGCCGCCGCTATCATCACGGAAATCTGCGCGAGGCCCTGATCGAGGCCGCCCTGACCCTGATCCGCGAGAAGGGCCCGGCCGGGTTCACGTTCGCGGAGGCCGCGCGCGCGGCGGGCGTGTCGCCGGCTGCACCTTATCGCCATTTCCGCGACCGGGACGCCCTGATCGCCGATGTCGCAAAGCGCGGCTTCGAGGCCTTCACGCAGGCGCTTGTCGCGGCCTGGAACGAGGGCCGTCCGAACCCGCGCGAAGCCTTCAACCGGCTGGGAGCAGCCTACCTGGCGTTCGCCAGCAGAGAGCCCGCATACTTCTCGGCCATGTTCGAATCCGGCTTGTCGCTTGCGGACTATCCCGAGGTCCGCGCCGAGGGCGATCGGGCTTTCGGCGTCCTGCGCGATGGCTGCGAAGCGCTGATCGGAACTTTGCCGAAGGAGCGCCGCCCGCCGCCGTTGATGATGGCACTCCACATCTGGTCGCTGTCACACGGCATCGCGGCGCTTTTTGCCCGCGGCGACAACGCCCGCCGCCCGATCCCGATGCAGGCCGAGGAGCTGCTCGAAGCCGCCGTCCTCATCTACCTCGACGGCCTCGGCGTAAGCGGGCGCTGAACACGCCCGCCTGCACAAGGCTACTTCTTCTCCGGCGCGACGACGCGGATCGAAAGCTCGCGCAGCTGCTTCGGCGAAACGTCGCTTGGCGCCCCCATGAGCAGGTCGTTGGCCTGCTGGTTCATCGGGAATAGCGCGACGTCACGCACCGTCTTGGTGCCCGTGAGCAGCATCACCATGCGCTCGATACCGGCCGCCATGCCGCCATGCGGCGGTGCGCCGTACTGGAACGCACGCAGCATACCGCCGAAACGCTCTTCAACCACCTCCGGCCCGAGCCCAGCAACGCCAAAGGCCGCGATCATCGCATCTGGGCGATGGTTGCGCACGCCGCCAGACGCGATCTCGTAACCGTTGCAGACGATGTCGTACTGGAACGCCTTGATCTTGAGATAGTCCTCCGGACCCTTGGCCGCCTGCAGCGTTTCGAGCCCACCTTGCGGCATCGAGAACGGGTTGTGCGAGAAGTCGATCTTCTTCTCATCCTCGTTCCACTCGTAGAACGGAAAGTCGACGATCCACGCGAACGCGAAGCGGCCTTCGTCGATCAGTTTCAGCTCGCGGCCGACTTCGTCGCGCGCAAGCCCTGCGAACTTGTAGAACCGCGCCGGATCGCCGGCCGTGAAGAAGCAGGCATCACCTGTCTTGAGGCCCATCTGTGTCTGGATGGCAGTCGCGCGCTCTGCGCCCACGTTCTTCGCGATCGGACCGGCGCCTGCCGCACCCTCTTCCTCGCGCCAGAAGATGTAACCGAGGCCGGGCTGGCCTTCCTTCTGCGCCCAGGCGTTCATGCGATCGCAGAACGCGCGCGAGCCCCCGCCCGGCGCCGGGATCGCCCATACGCGGACCTTCGGGTCCTTCTCGATCATCCCCGCGAACACCTTGAAGCCCGAGCCGCGGAAATGCTCGGTGACATCCTGCATTTCGATCGGGTTGCGCAGGTCCGGCTTGTCGGAGCCGTACTTCGAAATCGCCGTGTCGTAGGGAATGCGTTGCCAGCCGCGATCGACGCGCTTGCCCTCGCTGAACTCTTCGAACATGTCGGTGAGGATCGGCTCCATCGTCTGGAAGATGTCTTCCTGCTCGACGAAGCTCATTTCGAGATCGAGCTGGTAGAACTCGCCCGGCAGCCGGTCGGCGCGCGGATCCTCGTCGCGGAAACACGGCGCGATCTGGAAGTAGCGATCGAACCCAGAGACCATCAGCAGCTGCTTGTACTGCTGCGGCGCCTGCGGCAGCGCATAGAACTTGCCGGCATGGATACGCGACGGCACCAGGAAGTCGCGCGCGCCTTCAGGCGACGAGGCCGTCAGGATCGGCGTCGGGAATTCGTTGAAGCCCGCGTCGTGCATGCGCGCACGCAGCGACTTCGTGATCTGAAGCCGCTTCATGATGATGCCGTGCAGTGTCTCGCGGCGCAGGTCGAGGAAGCGGTAGGTAAGGCGCAGATCCTCCGGATAGTCGGGCTCGCCGAACACCGGCACCGGCAGTTCCTTGGCTTCCGACAGCACCTCGATCTCGAGGGCGTAAAGCTCGATCTCGCCGGTCGGCAGATCGGCATTCGTCGTACCTTCCGGACGCTGACGCACTTTGCCGTCGACGCGGATCACCCACTCCGATCGCACCGCCTCCGCCGTCTTGAAAGCGGCACTGTCCGGATCGGCCACCACCTGGGTAACGCCATAGTGGTCGCGCAGGTCGATGAACAGAACGCCGCCGTGGTCGCGCACGCGATGGACCCAGCCGGAAACCCGCGCCGTGGTGCCGATGTCGCCGCTCCGCAGCGCCCCGCACGTATGCGACCGGTAGCGATGGAGCCCTCCGCTCGCACCCGCCCCGCCTTTGCCGCCCGCTGTTGCCGTCTTTGCCTCTGCCATCTGCCCAATACCTCAAGGCCCCGAATTCCCGCGGCCGGCCCTCCGGATCCGCGCAATCAGGGCAATTCCCCGCTAATTTTGCTGGCGGAAAAGCGCATGACGCCCCCCCAAAGTCAAGGCTCAGGGGCGGGAGGGGCACAGGCGCGGGCGAACGCCCCTTGGCGACTAATATTCGGGAGAAGAACGGGAAAAGCACCAGCCGGCAATTCTCGCGGCCGCGGGACTGTCCCCAACGCCGCATCGCGCGAACAAAACGGGCGGGCAGATGCGCCCAGACCATGATCGCTTTAGGCCCACGCGCTCCGGTCGTCGCGGCCCCTATCGGCCGCGGCGTGAATCGGCAGCGCAGGAAAAGTCCGAAGCGTGAATCATTGGTCTCGCTAAGGTGATCGCAGGGACCCCATCAGGCAGGTCGCTTGAATCATTGGTCTGACCAAGAACCTGGAACGTAATTGCGACCTACGAAAGCAACCATGCCCTAGCCGCTGACGAGTACCAGGAACCAGACCAGCACCGAAGCCGAGAACAACGCCACACTGAGCTTGAGCTTCCCCGCGACACCCCGGAAATCGCGCTCGATCGAACCAAGCTCTGTCAACCGACGGCTGATATCCTCAAAACTTCGAAAAGCGTGATAGTCGCCTTTCGAATTTCCATCGATCGTGTCAAAACGGGTTTTCAGATAATCGAAACGTCGCGAAAGTTCGTCGAGCTTGGCGGTGCGCGTTTTATGCTCGCGATCGACCATTTGGGAAAATCGGAAATTTTGCGCGGCGTCGTCACGAAGCTCGGCGATATCACTTTTTATGATTTGAATCTCGCGGCCCAGAGATTTGATTTCCACGAGCATCTGATCGAGCTTGATCGCCGTCTCTGAGACGAAGACATCGCGGGCGATGAGCTGCACCGCCGGTCCTGGATCCGCTCGCTCGGGGGCGCGTCCCTCGAAGGGATACCGCTGCAGAACCGGAGATCGTACACTGATAATAGGCTTATGCCTGCCAAGCTCTTGCACGACAAACTCCCACGCAACTCGTCGATCTGGACACGCCAGATCGAGCCGCAGATCCAGAGAGAGAAAGCACCATGCGCACGCACGCGCCACATGACGACGTGGCAACGACACGACGCACGGAATCGCGGCGCAAATCCTGGTTGAATTTTTTAGAAATGCAGGGATCGTCAGGCGACAATTTATATTCAGAACACCAACTTTAAAAGCTGGCCAATTCCGACATCTTCGCCGAACTGAAAACCACGCAACACAGCAACCCGCGCCTGGGAATTTTATACATCACCAGCGTTTTCTTGACTAGATGTCGCACCCCCCGATTCGCTTTTTCGACGGGATTATTTTGTGGGGATCGTGAACGCCCGGAAAAAGCGCGGGGTGTTGCCGGAGGTGCCTCACGCCACCTCGCCGCCCTTAGAGAAGCTCAGCCGACCCTCCCGGCGGCCGTCCCAATGGCATCCGGGCCAGCCGGGCCGATGAGCCGCCCCGGCGCCTCGGACCGGGTGCGGCAAGAAAATGCTCTTTCCCTGCTCAAGCCTAGCGACAGCGGCGTCCGGCCTGTCTATAAACGTCCCGCAATGCGCGTCATTACCTCCACTTCTGCCCTTTCCGAAACCTGCTCCAGACTCGCGGCCGGCGATTACGTCGCCGTCGATACCGAGTTCATGCGCGAGCAGACGTTCTGGCCCGATCTCTGCCTGATCCAGCTCGCCGGCCCCCACGAGGAGGTCATCGTCGACCCGCTCGCCGAGGGGATCGATCTCAAGCCGTTCTACGAGCTGATGGCGGACAAGAGCGTCGTGAAGGTGTTCCACGCCGCGCGCCAGGACGTCGAGATCGTCTTTTCGGAAGCGGGGGGCCTCATCCCGACCCCCATATTCGACACCCAGATCGCGGCCATGGTCTGCGGCTTCGGCGAGAGCGTGAGCTACGTCAATCTCGTCAAGAAGATCACCGGGCGCGACCTCGACAAAAGCTCGCGATTTACCGATTGGAGCCGACGGCCGCTCTCAGAAAAGCAGCTCGTCTACGCGATCGGCGACGTCACCCACCTGCGGGACATCTACACCCATCTCAAGACCGAGCTGGAAACCACCGGCCGCGAATCCTGGCTCGACGAGGAGATGGCCGAGCTGACGGCCCCATCGACCTACGAGAGCCACCCTGAAAATGCGTGGCAACGCCTAAAGATGCGCGTCAAGAACCGCAAGGCGCTGGCCGTATTGATCGAATTGGCGGCTTGGCGTGAGCGCCAGGCCCAGGCTCAGGACGTTCCGCGCGGGCGCATCCTGCGCGACGAAGCCCTTTACGACATCGCCAACCAGCAGCCGACGGCCCCGGAAAAGCTCTCGGAGCTGCGCACGTTGAGCGACGGGTTCGCTCGCTCGCAGCGCGCCAAGGACATCATCGATGCCGTGAAGCGCGGCCTGGAGCGCGATCCCAAAACGGTCCCGGCCCTGCCCCACAACCAGCCGATGTCAGCGGAAGCCACCGCGACAATCGAGCTTCTGAAGGTGCTGCTGAAGGCCTCCGCCGCCCGCCACCGCGTCGCTCCGCGGCTGATCGCCGATTCCGAGGATCTGGAGCGGATCGCAAGCGAAGCCGAGCCCGACGTCCCCGCCCTCAAAGGCTGGCGTCGCCAGCTGTTCGGCGAGGATGCGCTCAAGCTCAAGCGCGGCGAGCTGGCACTGACCCTCGCCAAAGGCGAAGTTCTCGCGCTCAGCCTTCCCAATAGCTGAACGAAGACAGCAGGCAACGGGCAGGAGTTTCTCTCACCTGCCGGCTGCCTGTTGCCCGTTGCCTACTTCCTGGGATCGTATTTGTTCTTCTGACGCCACTCGGTCAGGAAGTACGACAGGCTGTCGTCGATCGTCTCCGGTAACACGATCCGCACCGTGACCAGTTCGTCGCCCACGCTCCCTGTCGCGGCGTTACGCACGCCTTTGCCCTTGAGCCGCATGACCTGTCCGGAGCTGGTTCCCTTCGGGATCGTGAGCTGCACGCGGCCACCGGCCGTCGGCACCTCGACTTTACCGCCGAGCACCGCTTCATCGATCGTGATCGGCACCTCGATCAGGATGTCGTCGCCCTCGCGCCGGAACTCGCGATGCGGCCGGATACGGATCTCGACCAAAGCGTCGCCCGCTTCGCCGCCCGCAATCCCGGCCTCGCCGCGCCCGCGCAACCGCAGCACCTGCCCGTCCGACACCCCTTCCGGAACCGCCAGATCGAGCACGCCGTTGTCCGGCAGCGTCACCCGCTTCTTGGCGCCTTGCACGGCTTCCAGGAAGTCGACGTCGAGCGTATAGCGGACATCCCGTCCTTTGGTTGAGAAGCCGGCCCCGCGCGCTCCGCCGCGTCCGCCGCCTGAAAAGAGATCCGAGAAAACGTCGCCGAAATCTTCGAAGATCGGCCCACCGGCCCCGCGCGAGCGCGCTCCGGCCCCTGCGCCTTGCGGCCGATAGCTGTGCCGCCGCTGCTCGCCCGACGCATCGATTTCGCCGTTGTCGTACTGCCGGCGCCGATCGGGATCGCCGATGATGTCGTGAGCGGCCGTCACCAGCTTGAAGCGCTCCTCCGCCTTCTTCGACGGGTTCACGTCAGGGTGAAGCTCTTTCACGAGCTTGAGATAAGCCTTCCGGATCTGATCTTCGGTCGCACTGTGTGGCACGCCCAGGATATCGTACGGATCATCGGCCATGACGGAAGGGAGTCCTACCAGTGCTTCCCGAATATCGGGACAAACGATATTCCCAAGAAAAGCCTAAAACTTGTCTGGGATCCCGACCGCAGAACGCAGCCGGACACCGATAGATACGGGAAGTAAAGCGCCCGACACCAGATCTAAAATGGCGCATGCCTATCCCTGGATGCGGATCTCCGGCTCCCGCGCCAGCAGTTCCGCCAGGGATGCGAACCTCCGCCGCAGGCGTTCCCCGTCGAGGGAGGCATAGGTCTTGGGAAGCGTCAGCACCAGTTTGGTGCCCTCGTACGAGAGCTTGGTCTCGTCGATCACGCCCGGCATCCCGATCGAGAGCATATGGGCTGCGCGAATCGCCGCGCCGATGATGCGGGCGCGCTTCTGCGCCCGCTTGCTGACCGAGAGCCGAAGGCGGGTGGAAAGCTCGTCGCCCTTCGCGTCGTCCGACCCCACGTGACGATAGTAGACCGCGAGCGCCAGGAAGATCCGCCCCGGATGATCGATGCCCGGTAGCCCCGCGTGTGAAACAACGTTGAGGCTCTCCTCACCCCGATAGTCGGGATGCGCGCGCCAGCCGATGTCGGACAACAGGCACGCGGCGTACCGCAGCCGGCGATCCTCTTCGGTTTCCTTGAGCCCATCGCCCTCGAACAGGGCATCGGTCCACGCACAAAGCTCATGCGCATGTGTGACCGAACGCGACCGGAGCTTCGCGTAGTCCTCGCAGTAGCACAGCAGCGGGTCCTTCGCCTGCTCGTGCGGGGTCATCAGGCTGAACAGCAGGCCTTCGCGAATACCGTAGACCGAGAACACCACCTCCGACGGCGCCAGCGCTTCTAGCAGCCGTTCGAGCACCAGGGCGCCGAATGGCACCACGTCACGCCGCGCCCGCGCGACGTCTTCCATACCCTTCAGCGTCGAAGCCTTTTTCGCGCGCCTCACGAACTGGCAGAACTCGATCGCTTCCCGCGTTGGAATGGCATAGCCATGCATGACGCGCAGCGGATAGTTCGTGTGCTCCATGTGGAGCTTTGCCAGCGCCCGCCACGTTCCGCCCACGGCGTAGAAGGGACGGCCACGTCCATTGATCAACCAGTTGACCTGCGCCACCGCCTCGTCGACGACCGGCAGAGCGCGCTCGATCTTGTTGCCCGTCTGGTCGATGAGGCGAAGACCGCCGAGCGGCAGCGTCGCCGCATCGTTGAGCCGGTCCTTGTAGATGTCGATCACCTCGAGGCTGCCGCCGCCGAGATCGCCCGCGAGGCCGTCCGCGTTCACGAACCCCATCCGGATGCCGTAGGCCGCGAGCTGCGCTTCCTGCTCGCCGGACAGCACCTCGATACGAACGCCGGCTGCTTTCTCCGCGCGCTTAATGAAGCTCGGCCCGTCGGTTGCTTCGCGCACGGCAGCCGTGGCAAGCACACGCAGGTTCTTGACCTTGAGAATGCGCGCGACGGTCCGGAACCGGCGCAGCGCCTCGAGCGCGCGCTCGACACCTTCTTCGCCGAGATGCCCGGTCGAGGCGAGAGACTTGCCCAGCCCGCACAAAACCTTTTCGTTGAAGATCGGCATCGCGGCGCGCACGGCACCCTCGTACACCACGAGGCGCACCGAGTTCGACCCGATGTCAATGACGCCGAGCGGTTCGAGCTCCGCTGCTTTTCCCCGCGCGCCAAACACCTGCGTCAAGCTCACTGATGAGTCCTGCCTAGAGTGCTTCCGTAAAAATCCGTCCCGGACTTGATCCGGGGTGGGGCCCGGTCATGGCGGAGCCATGCATGTAACCAAGTCCGATTAGAAGCACGATCCGACTAAGAGCGTTTACCGGCAAATCGTTTGAGGACGTGAAACACGCTCTACATCATAAGTTTAGGCCCGGCATCCGGACCCTGCGTCTCGCGACAGACTGATAGGGTCTCCGGCGTGCGTGGTCTAGTCTTTTTGCAGATCGAACCTGGGAGGGAAATGTTTCTTGAGCGCCTGTCCGCGGCCTGACAGCGACGGATTGGTCATAAAGTACTTATGAGCATTGAACGGAGCTTCTCCCGGCTCCGGTGCAACGCGCGAAGACGAACCGTCCGCTTTCACTTCCCAGCTCTGCTGGTTGTCCTTGAGATTGGCGACCATGATCTGATCGAGCACTTGCTCGTGCACCGTGGCGTTCTTGATCGGCACCATCGCCTCGACGCGCCGGTCGAGGTTGCGCGGCATCATGTCCGCCGAGCTGATGTAGACGGCCGCGTTCGGCGACGGCAGTCCCTCGCCCTCGCCGAAGCAATAGATGCGGGCATGCTCGAGGAAGCGGCCGATGATGCTCTTGACACGGATGTTTTCGGACAGACCCGGCACACCCGGCTTGAGACAGCAGACGCCGCGCACGACGAGATCGATCTCGACGCCAGCCTGGCTCGCCTCGTAAAGCGCGTCGATGATCTGCGCGTCCACGAGCGAGTTCATTTTCATCCAGATCGCGCCGGGGCGACCTGCTTTGACGTGAGCAATCTCGCGCTCGACGTGATCCAGGATGCGATTGCGGATACCGCGCGGGCTTGCCGCCACATGCTCGAGTTCCGCCGGCTCACCGTAGCCGGTGACGAAGTTTAGGATACGTGTGACATCGCGCGCGATGCCGGCGTCCGTCGTGAACAGCGAGAGATCCGTATAGATGCGCGCCGTCTGCGCATGATAGTTGCCGGTGCCGATGTGGCAGTAGGTGACGAGCTCCGAGTTCTCGCGCCGCACGATCTGCCCGAGCTTGGCGTGTGTCTTGAGCTCGATGAAGCCGTAGACAACGTGCACGCCCGCCTTTTCGAGATCGCGCGCCCAGCGAATGTTCGCGGCTTCGTCGAAGCGCGCCTTCAGCTCCACGACCGCCGTAACCGATTTTCCGGCTTCCACCGCTTCCTTGAGCGCCTGCACGATCGGGCTGTCGCGCCCGGTTCGGTAAAGCGTCCACTTGATGGCCATCACGTTCGGGTCCGCCACGGCTTGACGCAGGAACTGCACCACCACGTCGAAGCTCTCGTACGGATGATGGACGACGAGATCCTTCTTGCTGATCGCCGCGAAGCAATCGCCGTTGAATTCGCGGATACGCTCCGGGAAGCGCGGATTGAATACGCCGAACATGAGATCCGGCCGGTCGGCGACAATCAATTGCGACGTGTCGGAAAGCCCGAGCAGCCCTTCCTTGCTGAAGACCGACTCCTCACCCACCTCCAGCTCGTCGATGACGAACTTCTTGAGCCGGTCCGGCATGCGCGCATCGAGTTCGAGACGGATCACATGCCCACGCCGCCGGCGCTTGAGCAGCGTTTCGAACGACCGCACCAGATCTTCGGCTTCTTCCTGCAGCTCCACGTCGCTGTCGCGCAGCACCCGGAACGCGCCCTGGCTTTTCACGTCGAAGCCCGGGAACAGTTCCGAGATGAACATGCCGATCATCTCTTCGAGCTGGATGAAACGAAGCGGCCCGTTTGCGGCTTCTTCGGCCCTCAGCCGGATGAAGCGTTCGAGCTGGCTCGGAATCGGAATGAGGCCGCTCATTGCCTTTGCATCGCTCTTTCGCTGCATCCACACGACCATCGTCAGGCCGAGGTTCGGAATGAAAGGAAACGGATGCGCGGGGTCGACGGCGATCGGCGTCAGGATCGGAAACACGTGCGACATGAACAGACGCTGCAGCCAGGATTTTTCGCCAGGCGTCAGGCTGACCGGTTCGACGATCTCGACACCGGCCGCGGCCATTTCCTTCTTGAGGTCGATCCAGACGGCTTGCTTGTCGGCCACCAGCTTCGCCGCAAACCGGTTGATCTCGGTGAGCTGTTGCTTCGGCGTCAGTCCATCCTGGGTCAGCGTCGTCACGCCTGCCGCGATCTGCCCGTAAATGCCGGCCGCGCGCACCATGTAGAATTCGTCGAGGTTCGACGCCGAGATCGAAAGAAAGCGCAGCCGCTCGAGCACGGGGTGATGCTTGTTCTGCGCTTCCTCGAGCACACGCCGGTTGAACTGCAGCCAGGAAAGCTCGCGGTTATAGAAACGATCTGGCCCTTCCGGAACTTGCGGAGCCGGAGCCGGTGCGCGTGCATCCACTTTGTTCTTACCTTTTTGAGACGCCATTTTTGCCAATTCCTGCAACCGGTCCGCCGATGAGAAGAGCGCATCAAGCGTCGGGAGTGCAACAGTATGATGACAACGTTACTCGTCGCTTTCCTCGTCCACTTCGCTTGATTCTCGGGCCAAGGCAGCCGCCGCCACCGCGCGCGTGACCTTGCGTTGCATCGCCAGCGAAAGCCTGTCGCAATCCGCCACCAGCCGCGTCGCCGCCGCCATCGAGCGCTCCATGTGGAGCGCAAGATAGCTCACGACATGCGGTTCCACGACGAGTTGGCGGTCCGCGAACAGTTTGACCATCACCGACCGGATCAGGGCTTCGTCCGGCGGCTCGATCAGAACCGGCGGAATGGCCCTCAGCCGCGACCTGAGATCCGGCAGCCCGATCACCATCTCCCCCGGCGCGACGCGCGAGGTCATCAGCAACGAGCCCGACTTTTCGCGGGCAAGGTTGAGCAGGTGAAACAGCACCTGCTCGCTGCCGATACCGCGATCGATATCTTCGACCACCAGCGTGCGCCGCGCCTCGAAGATGGCAACGGCGGTTTCATCGAGCGTTTCTGCAGCGAGCACCGCAGCCTGCGAGCGCATGCGCCACACGTTTGCGAGATGGCTTTTTCCGGCGCCGGATGGTCCGACCACGATTGCCGCGTGCAGAGGCCAGTTCGGCCAGCCATCCACGAGATCCACCGCGCCCGCATTGGAGCTGCTGACGAGGAAGTCCTGCGCTTCCTGCGCTTGACGATGGGGGAGCGCGAGCACGAGTTGCTCAGGCCCGGAATTGGCGCGTGCGGTCATGGAGTGATCTCGGATTCGGAAACCGGGTCGACGGGCAGCGCCGCAACCGGTGGCCCCTGATAGACCGGGCTCTTGAGATAGACATCGAGCGCGAAGCGGATCAGCACGCCGAGCGCAGCCGCGAGCGGCACCGCAACCAGCGTGCCGACGAGACCGAACAGATAGCTGAACACGAAGAGCGCGAAAATAAGCCAGACCGGATGCAGCCCGATCTTGGATCCAACGATGGTCGGGCTGAGGAAGCCCGCATCTGCGGCCTGCGCGGCAAGAAAAATACCGACGACGATCAGGATCGGCAGAAGCTCGGGCCAGAACTGAATGATCGCGACCGTCGTCGCCGTGATGAAGCCCAGCGCCCAGCCGACGAAAGGAATGAAGGCGAGCAATCCGGTGGCAAGACCGATGAGGAGACCGTAATCGAGCCCGACCGCCGACAGCGCCACCGCATAAAACGAGCCGAGGATAAGGCACACGGCGCCCTGCCCGCGCACGAACGCGGCAACCGCGTCGTTCATATCCGACGCCAGCGTCCGGATCGAAGCCGCATGCCCACGCGGCAGCCAGCCGTCGATCTTCTCCAGCATCGGATGCCAATCGACCAGCAGATAGAAGACGACCAGCGGCGTCACCAGCATCAACGCCAGAAAGTTCACGATCGCGAGACTGCGGCTCCAGATCGACGTCGCGGCCCAGCCAGCCAGGCTCGCCCAGTTTTCCGCGAGCGCATCGGAGGCGCGGTCGATCTGCCCGTCGAGACCGCCGAACCCGGGACCGAACCGCTCGCGCGCCCAGACCTCGAGCAAGCCTTTGATGCGCGTGACTTCGCCCGGCAGCGCGGCTGCAAACTCTTGCGCCTGCGCCAGAATGATCGGCGCGACAAGAACGATGGCCGCAATCGCCACTACCGCCAGCGTCGCGACGATCAACAGCGAGGCAATCACCCGGTTGAGCCCGAGTGACACCAGCCGGTCGGCCAGCGGGCTCAGGAAGTAGGCGACCGCAATGCCTGCAACGAACGGCAGCAGGATTTCCTTGAGCATCGCGATGGTCAGGATGAGCAATCCCGCCGCCGTGACCCAAAACAGAACCTGCCGTTCGGCGCGCATAGTGTCTCCGTCTCCGATTTGCCCGGACTGAATAAGTGCGTGGCCTGAACGAGCGGGCCTCCCGGCCAAAGCACCCGGATTTCAAATCCGCACATGCCGAGCAACTGCCGCGGATGCTCCGGCGGCCGAACGCGGAACTTTAACCAGACATGTGTCGAAGCCAAGCCCTGAGATACGCCCAGAGCGAGGCGACCGTAAGCGCCCCCACAATCCACACCAGACCGATGCGGATGATCTCCAATCCGAGACCGAACCCGTCATCGGCGAGCACCGTTCCGGCCAGCACGATCTGCGCGGCCGTGTTCGCCTTGCTGACCACGAGCGGACTGATGCGCACCGGATGATCCAGAAGCCACGACAGCATGACCCCGACGATGATCAGGATATCGCGCGAAACCACCGCAATGACGAGCCATGACGGCAGCGCGCCACGCACGCCGAGCGCAACGAAAATCGAGACGATCAGGAGCTTGTCGGCCAACGGATCGAGATAGGCGCCGAGTTCCGTCGCAAGACCGAACCGCTTTGCGATGAAGCCATCCACCGCGTCTGAAACGCCAGCCAGCACGAACGCGAAGAAGGCAAGCTGCGTCTGTCCGGACACCAGCAGCCAGAACACGACGGGCACCAGAATGACGCGCCCCAAGGTGATGAGATTTGGGATGTTCAAATGGCTGGGACCTGAAGCTCGAAACACGACCATACGTCACTAAATCCGGGGCAGTTTTGTTTTCAACTTGCTGGCCCGGACCTTTCATTTCGATACGAGCTTCACGAGCGCCGCCAGCCGGGCTGACGAACCCCTGCCGCGCTTCCGGCAGAAAGCAACAGCAGGGCTCTTGACGCGTCATACGCCAGCCTGCCGCATTTTGCATCCGATCTCGCACGCCGCGGCGCACAAAAATTACATCAACAACCTGATTTCAATTAGGATTTTGAATGTTTGCGGCGAGACGAGATCAGTAACCCGACCTCAGCACCCACTGCCCCCCACCACCGGTGAGTGACAGCCCATGCCGCGCGAGCACGGCGGCAAGCCCCGTGCCCCCACCGGGATAGCGCAGCGAGACATCCGCGCTGCGCGCCGACACGGCCCCGATGCGCACGTCGTCGACACCCGGCACATCGAGCAGTTGCCCGCGCAAATCGTTCCATTCTTCGAGGCTCGAGAATTCGACCGCCATGTGCAGATCGCCTGCGCCACCGCCGCCGCCGGAACCGCCGAAGCCACCACCAGCCGAGCTGCCGCCTGCAAAGCCGCCCTGCCCGCTCTCTTCGGATTTTGCGACCTTCCATCGTCCTTCGAGCACGCCCTGCGTGACGACGGCGGCGAACTCCATTGCATAGTTCACGTCACCGTCCGTAAGCCGATAGCTGCGCCGCCATGAAAGCAGCCCGGCCGGATCGATACCCGCCAGCGTCACGTTGAGCTGCTTGCCCGCGGTATCGACCTCCGATACGGCGAACAGCACGAAATCCGCCTTGTATTCGCCGGTCAGCACGCGCTCGACGCTATCGTCGCCATTCAATGTGGCAACGATCGTATCCTCGTGAATTGCCGGCAGCAGCGCCTCGATGCGCAGCGGCGTCAGCGTATTGTCGAGATCGAGCCCCTTCCAGACCTGGCTCCACGCTCCACTGGCCGAACGATAGCGCAGCTTCCCGTTGTCACCTGGTTCCGCCGTCACCGGCACCACCACCAGGCGCGGCGATTGCTCCTCGACGAACGGAACACCTTCGCGATGCAGAAGGTCGCGGATCGAGTTCGCCTGAAACGAGAAGTCGAGGCTCGCGATGTACTGCGTGTTGGAGTTCTGTTCCGAGCGGATCGCGACTCCGTCGATATAGTTCCCGGCCGGCAAGCTCTTGAGCCGGTCGATGCGATTATAGGCCGTCACCGGCACGATCCGCTTCAAGAGCGCGCCGAACGCGGCCTGCTGCCCCTCGGCATGAGCCTTTTCCTTGGCGGCCACCGCATCCTTGGCGGTTGCATCCACCGGATAGTTGGCGATCGTGTAAACCTTGTCGGCGGGCGCAGCATCAGCTGGCGCCGACGCGATCACGGCAGCCCAGGCAAACCCAAGCACAAGCCCGGAAATCCGGTTCAAAAAAGCCAACTCTCGGTTCCTCCAGCGTCGTCAGTACCGGTCTTCCGGCTCCCCCGCGCTTCCGGTCCCGCGGCAAAACAGAAGCCGCGGCTAACCCCGGCGCGCCCCGATGTCCGTTGCCGCGCCGCCCTCAAGCTGGTAGGAGGCCCATCTCCCGTTCACTTTCGGGCGAAAGTAGGGATAAGACTGTGTCCCGAAAAGCGTAAAGCGATTTTACCGACAGTCAAAGCGCGACCAATCGAACCCGGCTGAGTTCCGAGGATTCATGAGCCAATCAGCGGACGGATCAGAGAAGAGCATCACCTATCGTGAAGCGGGCGTCGACATCGACGCCGGCAACGCGCTGGTCGAGGCTATCAAAGGCATCGCCAAATCGACGCGCCGCACCGGCGCCGACGCCGACCTTGGCGGCTTCGGTGGCCTGTTCGACCTCAAAGGCGCCGGCTTCCGAGATCCCGTGCTCGTTGCCGCCAACGACGGCGTCGGCACCAAGCTCCGCATCGCCATCGACACCGGCCGCCACAGCACCATCGGCATCGACCTCGTCGCCATGTGCGTGAACGATCTCGTCGTCCAGGGTGCTGAGCCTCTGTTTTTCCTGGATTATTTCGCTGTCGGCAAACTTGACGTGAAAACCGCGACCGAAGTGGTCTCCGGCATCGGCGAGGGTTGCCGCCAAGCCGGCTGCGCCTTGATCGGCGGCGAAACCGCCGAAATGCCCGGCCACTACAAGGGCGACGACTACGACCTTGCCGGCTTCGCGGTAGGTGCCGTCGAGCGTGGCGAGATCCTGCCCCGGCCCGACGTCGCAGTCGGCGACGTCGTCATCGGGCTGCCGTCTTCCGGCGTGCATTCGAATGGATATTCGCTGGTCCGCCGCCTTGCCGCGGAAGAGAAGCTCGGCTGGGATGCACCCGCCCCCTTCGCACCGGACAAAACGCTCGCCGACGCGCTGCTCGAGCCGACGCGCATTTATGTAAAGCCCGTGCTCGCCGCGATCGAAGCCTCCGGCGGCGCCATGGATGGCCCCATCAAGGCACTCTCCCACATTACTGGCGGCGGCTTATCCGAAAACCTGCCGCGCGTGTTGCCGCCGACGGTTGCCGCCACCATCGATCTGACGAGCTGGCGCGCGCCCGCCGTGTTCGGCTGGCTGGCCAAGGCCGGGCGCCTCCCCGACGCGGAAATGCTGCGCACCTTCAACTGCGGTATCGGCATGATCCTCGTCGTCGCCAAGGACGGCGTCGACGCCGTGATCGCGAGCCTCTCGGCTGCCGGTGAAGCGCCTGTCGTAATCGGCGAGATTACACCGCCCACCGGCGAAAAAAGCTCCGCCAAAGGCAAGGGCGAAGCCTGGGCCGTGACCTACGAAGGCGCACTGAAATTCAACTAACTCGCGCGCAGGCAAACACCGGCATCAGTGGTTCGGCCTGCTGATGTGAGAGTGCGGCACCTGGACCATGAGGCGACGGAACTCGCGCCCGTTGAGGTGCACGAGCGTGCGATGGTCGCCGCCTTCGAAGTAAATGTCCTCGAACCCCTCGAGGCTGTCGTCCATGACGCCCGGCAGGCCATAAGCCCCCGCGACCGGCGGCACCGCCCCCAACTCACAGTCGCCAAATATTTTCGCGATTTCCGTTTCGGTCGCCAGGCCAACCGGGTGCTTGAGCCAAACGCCGAGATCTTCCAGTTCGAGGTGCCGCGAAGCCGGCAGGATCGCCAGAAGATAGCCATCCCTGTGCCGCACGAGCACGCCCTTCGCCAGATTGTCCTCCGATATGCCGCAAGCTTCGGCTGTTGTCGAAGAGCGCAGCGTCCGATCGTGCGTCAGCACGTCGTAAGCGACACCTCGGCCATCGAGAAAGTGCTGAACCGTTGATGCGATACCCATGATTGGCCTCCGATCGTTGCGGTGATCGTCATCGATGAGACCGCCGGGAGGCCTTCTCGCGAGCACATCGAAGCAAACTCTTTCAGTGTCGCTTCAGGCCCGGCCAGCGTCCGAGTTCCTGGGGAGGAATATAGGAAGCAAAGCAGCGATCCGCCAACAGGTCAGCGACCAAACAGCGCTCAAAGTTGATCGTCGCAGTGCGGGAGATCACAGGCTGTGATGTTGCGCCGTAGCATTTAACGCTGCACTGAAAAATCGATCGCGAGACGGCGCGTAGCGGCCTTGAAGGACAACACGACACGCTTAGTTCTCACTCATATGAGGGGGTCATCGTGACCCCTATGCTGTCGACCTAAAGGAGGTTGGCATATGGAACGGACATTTGGCACTTGGCAGGATGGCGTAAACTTCCTGCTCGGCGTCGCGCTCTTTCTTTCTCCCTTCGTGCTGGGTTTCAGCACAGAGCGCGCACCGTCATTTAACGCGCACATCATCGGCGCACTCATCGCGATCCTGGCGCTCGCGACCATTCTTGCTTTCCAGGCTTGGGAGGAATGGATCAATGCCGTGCTTGGCCTTTGGCTCATCGTCGCGCCATGGGTGCTCGGGTTCAACGGTCACGAGGCGGCAAAGCTAACGCACGTACTGATCGGCGTCGCGACGTTGGTCCTCGCGGTTTGGGCCGTGCGCGACCACGAAACGGGCCATCTCCCTGTAGGCTAGCGTCGCTGAGGCGCTGACCCACATTTAAGACGCATACGAGCGCGGCGTGTCCCACACGCCGCGTATCCCTTCGATCGCATGCCCTCCAGCGCTCGAAGAGCCTCGGCGCGAGCCCTAGCCAACCGGCGGAAAGCATCTTGTCGCCCACCCCGTGCATACCGCGGGCCTGCTGTGGTATGGACCCCGCCATGACAACATCCCCTAAGAAGCGAGTCGCCGTCCTGATCTCCGGCCGCGGCTCCAACATGCAGGCTCTTGTTGAAGCCGCGCGTGCTCCCGACTATCCGGCCGAGATCGCTCTCGTGATCGCAAACCGCCCCGATGCGGCAGGCCTCGCTTGGGCCAAGGCCCAGGGTATTCCCGCACTCGGCTTCGACCACAAACACTACGAAAGCCGCGAGCATTTCGAAGGCCAGCTGCAGGGTATGCTCGACCTGTCGAAAATCGACATCGTCGCCCTCGCCGGCTTCATGCGTCTGATGACGCCAGGATTCGTCGAGCGCTGGCGGGACCGCATGATCAACATTCACCCGTCGCTGCTGCCGTCGTTCAAGGGCCTCAAAACCCATGAGCGCGTGCTTGAAGCCGGCGTCAGGATCTCGG
Source organism: Hyphomicrobium sp. LHD-15 (assembly GCF_031157355.1). Classification (GTDB taxonomy): domain Bacteria; phylum Pseudomonadota; class Alphaproteobacteria; order Rhizobiales; family Hyphomicrobiaceae; genus Hyphomicrobium_C. The sequence continues at coordinate 1,118,953 of NZ_JAVIFT010000002.1, read as the reverse complement.
GTTGCACCGTCCACTTCGTGCGCGCGGAGATGGATGATGGCCCGATCATCGGGCAGGCGGCGGTCCCGGTTCTGGCTTCGGATACGGCAGAGAGCCTGGCGGCACGCGTTCTGGCCGCCGAGCACCGGCTTTATCCCCGTGCGCTCGCCCTGGTTGTTCAAGGTCAAGTCCGGGTGGCCGGAGAGCTGCTACAGTGGCAAGACACTGGTAATGCTGGGATTAACCAAGAGCAGGCACTGTACTCGCCTTCCCTTTGAACGGCGGATACTGAACCTTCATCCACCGTCCGGATTGGTCTTTTGGAAACCCCGGGTAACGCTGCCGCATGGACAGTCTGAATTTGGGGGGCCTAAAGTCCGCCCATCGAACGACGCGGACAGTAACCCCGGGAACACAAGGCGTTCGGGGTACGTGTGCTAGAATGCTCGGAAAAGCACGGGTCCGCTTTTCGACAAGAGCACTGTTGATCAGTAGCTTAGCGAATAAAGAGACCCGCAGAGAAGAGCGCCGCGCTCGTGTCCGCACTTGGACCCGAAGCCGCGATCGCATCACCAATGACCATGCATCGGGACCGGCTTGGCCCCACCGGATCGACCCGGAGAAAAACTTCGTATGACCGCAGAAAACACTGAACAACAGTCTGGCATGGGCCTCGGCGACGAGAGCAGCATCTGGTTCAACCTGACCCCGCTGCTCAAAGATCCCGAGAATCCGATGCGCCTTCTGATGCAGATGGCGGAACGCTATGGCCCCGTGATCCCCGTCAATATGGCCAACCAGCGTGTCGTGCTCGTGACCGATCCCGAGTACTTCAAGCACGTGCTGGTCACCAAGGTCGACAATTACACCAAATACTTCGACGGCCTGAAGCCGATCTTCGGCAAGTCGATGATCACTCACGACGGCGCGCTCTGGCAGAAGATCCGCATGCCCCAGCAGCCGGCGTTCCACCCCGACGCGTTCGGCGACTACATCCCCTATTTCATCGAGGCCATCAAAACCAAGATGGCCAACTGGGGCGAGCTGGCCAAGACCGGCGAGACCTTCGAGATGGTCGAGCAGACCTGGACGCTCGCCGCTGACATGATCTGCAAGGCGCTGTTCGATCGCGACATGCCGTTCAACCCGCACTTCGTGTTCAAGTGCGTGAAGACCTATACCGACGTATCGAACCACAAGGACATCCGCCTGAAGCGTCAGTCCGACGCCCTGTTCGAGGTCGGCGAGGAAGACACCGCCAAGGCCGTCGAGGCCTGGTGGAGCGTTCCGCCCGCCGTGTTCGCAGCCGATCCGCGCGAGGAGCGTGAAAAGACGCTGCTCAACATGATCGAAGCCGCCGTCGCCGATCCGAACATTCCGGAGTTCGACCGCCAGCAGGCCGTCGACGAAATCAAGCAGTACCTGTGGGCCGGCACCGAAACGACGGCGCTGACGCTCGCCTGGGCACTGTATCTCACGTCGACCCATCCGGAAGCCGCCGAGCGCATCCGCCGCGAAGGCGAAGCCGTCTGCGGCGACCGTGAACCAACTGCAGCCGACTATTCCGCCCTCCAGTACACCCGCTCGGTCATTCAGGAGACCATGCGTCTCTACCCGCCGGTATGGAGCCTGATCCGCGTTGCCGCCGAGGCCGACGTCATCGCTGGCAAGGAGATCAAGCCCGGCGACCGCATCGTGCTGTTCGGCTACGGCGCCCATCACAATCCAAAGTTCTGGAAGGATCCCGAGGCGTTCATCCCCGAACGCTGGATGGACAAGACCCAGAAGCAGGTGAAGTACAGCTACATCCCGTTCGGCGCCGGCAAGCGCTCGTGCATCGGCGGCGCCATGAGCCAGGTCGAGAACACGTTGGCGCTGTCGATCCTGCTGCGTCGCTTCCGCCCGGAGTATGTCGGTCTCGAACCGCCGGGCATCAACGCGACCGTGACGCTGACGCCGCGCGGCGGGCTTCTCTTCCGTGTGCGCGAGCTGAGCTGATCTCGCTCCGCAAAGGCGAACCAATAAAAAACGGGCCCGAAAGGGCCCGTTTTCGTTGCGAAACTCGGTGGTCGCGAATTGGCCCGCGAGCACCGGAAAAGTTAGCCGACGATTTCGTTAGCCTTAAAGAAAAGATCGATCTCGCGTGCGGCGGACGTCGCGCTGTCCGAGCCGTGAACCGAATTCTCGCCCTTCGAAACCGCGAACAGCTTACGGATCGTGCCCTCGGCGGCCTGCGCCGGGTCGGTCGCGCCCATAACTTCACGATACTTCGCAATCGCGCCCTCGCCCTCGAGCACCTGAAGCACGATCGGCTCCGAGGTCATGAAGGTCACGAGCTCGCCGAAGAACGGGCGCTCTTTGTGCTCTGCGTAGAATTCCTGGGCCTGGGCCTCGGTCAGCCTGACGCGCTTCTGTGCAACGATGCGCAGGCCCGACTTTTCGATTACGGCATTCACGGCGCCGGTCAGGTTGCGCTTCGTCGCATCCGGCTTGATGATTGAGAAGGTGCGCTCGATGGCCATCTTGGTCTCTCGATTTCTCTATTGTTTCGAATTGTTCTTACATCGGGGTGGCTTATAGGGCTCTGATCTGCTCCCGAGTAAGGCGGCGCCTTAACGCAGGCTGACGTTCCTGCGCCAACGGAAGCGAAAATGCCCTGTAAAAGCCCGGATTCAATGTCTGATCACTTTACGGTGCGGAGATTGCATAGACTATCCCTGAAGTCCATGACGAAGCTTTGAGACCGGGCGGGATCAAGGCTGGTGGATAATGACGACCGGGCGATCACAAGCGCTAAGTTAACGATTGGGCGACGAGCCGGTTTTCAGGCATGAATAGCCTGTGACATCAGGTTTGCAACACGACGATGACTTGTACCGACTTTTCCACTTCATGGTATGAGCAGGCATGAGCGCAATAGAGACAGACATTCAGTGGTACATCGCCCGCGACGGCAAGCAGCACGGGCCGATCTCGGACGTCGAGCTTAAGAAGCTTGTCGAGCTTTCCCATCTGAAGGGAACTGACCTGGTATGGCGCCAGGGTTTCTCCGATTGGCGGACTGCCGCCTCGGTTTTCCCGACCATCGGCGACCAACCCGCTCCATCACCGTCGCCAGCGTCCTCGCCTGCCGCCGCGGCCACCCCTTCTGCCGGCCCGCAAACCACGTCTGTCACACCCAGCCAATCGACGCCCGAGAGCACCACATCACCCTCGCCCGCACCCAGTGCTTCGCCGACTACCCAGCCGACAGCAGCGAAGCCGCACGCCTACACGCCTCAAAACATCATCCCGGTCGGCGCTGACCGACGCGGCCCTCAGGATTTCCGCCCCGAGCCGATCGCACCGCGCGCCGCCGCCAATCCGCTGAGAACGGAAGGTCCATTTACCGGACCCGGCGGCCCGGCACCGCTCGGCCAACGTACGACAACCGATAGCCGCAAGCCGTCGGAAATGGTGGCCACACCGCGCCCTGACCAGGCAACCGCACCACGCAGCAGCGGCAAGAAAAAAGCCCTCGTTGTGTTAGGGCTTCTGGCCATGACCGGTGCCGGCGCCTGGATCAGCAGCCAGCACAAAGACGAGATTCTCGATTTCCTCGCCGCGCAGAATGGCGGCATCGTCGACCGCGAGATCACGGTCGCGAACGCCGTTCCTCCCTCCGCGCCGGCTGCCGAAAGCACGCCCCCGCCTGCCGCCGCCGCACCTGCACCGCCCGCTGCCGCCACGGCCGAGGACGTGGACCGCAAGCTTCAAAGCCGCACGACCTGGGTCTCGATCAAGCAGGAATTTCCGGACTGGTATCAGACCCTCGTCGCCGACGTGGCCCGCCTCTCCGCTGAAAACAAAGAGCAGTCCGAGATCACGCGTTACCTGATCAACGAATTCGTCAAGCTTCGGCGCGAAAACGCCAAATACGCACTTGCCGCAAGCACGACGCGCCACAAGGAGGTCGCGGCCGCCTTCCTTGCCAACCTGAAACAGCTTTCCCAGGAAAGCGGCGAGGGCTGCTACGATTTCATTTCGCGCGGCGAGAACAGTCCGTCGATCGTGACGCGCATGGATGATCCGGCCAAGAGCGCCGATATCGAAGCGCAGATGGTGGCGGTGGTTGCGGCCATCTCCGAAGGGCGCAAGCAGCCGAGCGAGCACGCCCCGCCCGTCAAGACCGACTACGACGTGCTGGCCGGCGAACTCGGACGCCTCGGCTGGACGCAGGCCGACATGCAGCTCTTTGCCAACCCCAAGGAACTGGCCAAGGCCCCGCGCGAGCGCGTTTGCAACATGCTCAAGGACTGGTTCACCGCCCACCTCGCGATCCAGGACCCGAGCACGCAGGAGCGCCTGCTGTTCGAAACCCTCAAGCCCGTCGTTTCCGGCTAACCGAGGCGGACCGCAATGGTCGAGCAGATCGCCAAGGTCCTGTTGACCAGCCTGCTCGTCGTCGGCACGTCCGAAGCCGCCAAGCGCAGCGTCATCGCCGGCGCCATCATCGCTTCCTTGCCGCTGACGTCGGTATTAGCCATGATTTGGCTCTACGCCGACACGCGCGATCCCGAGCGTGTGGCATCCCTCGCGAGCAGCATTTTCTGGCTCGTCCTGCCCTCGCTGGCGTTGTTTCTCGTGCTCCCACTGCTGCTGCGCCGCGGAGTGCCCTTTGTGCCCAGCCTCGCCATCGGGATCGTCGTGACCGTTATCAGCTACGCGGCGATGCTTGCGGTCCTGAAATGGCTCGGCATCCAGAGCTAGCCGCGTGACAAGTGCCCCGCGAGAGGGTATCGGCATCACCAGCCATGCTGCACATCAACGATCTCACCTACCGCATCGAAGGCAAGCCCATCCTCGAGGACGCCACTGCCGCCATTCCCGAAGGCCACAAGGTCGGCCTCGTCGGGCGCAATGGCGCGGGCAAATCGACGCTCCTGAAACTGATCGCGGGAGATCTCCATGCCGATCAGGGCAGTGTCACCATTCCGCGCGGCGCGCGCATCGGGCGCATCGCCCAGGAAGCCCCGGGCGGCGACGAGAGCCTGATCGATTGGGTTCTCTCGACCGATCTCGAACGCGCCGGTCTCCTGGCCGAGGCCGAGACCGCAACCGATCCGCATCGCATTGCCGAAATCCAGATCCGCCTTGCCGACATGGGTGCCCACGCCGCACCTGCCCGCGCCGCCAGCATCCTCGCCGGTCTCGGCTTCGATGAAGCCGCCCAGCAGCGCGCGTGCCGCGATTTCTCCGGCGGTTGGCGGATGCGCGTCGCGCTCGGCTCCGTGCTGTTTCTTGAGCCCGACATCCTGCTGCTCGACGAGCCGACCAACTACCTCGATCTCGAAGGCACCCTGTGGCTCGAGAATTATCTGAAATCGTACCCGCATACGGTTCTGATCGTGAGCCACGACCGCGATCTTCTGAACCGCGCCGCCGCCGCGATCCTGCATCTCGACAAGGGCAAGCTCACGCTCTACGCCGGTGGCTACGACGACTTCGAGGAAACGCGCCGCGCCAAGCAGCGGCTCGAACTGAAGCTCAAGAAGAAGCAGGACGACGAGCGCCGCCGCATCCAGGCGTTCATCGACCGCTTCAAGGCCAAGGCGACGAAAGCCAAGCAAGCGCAAAGCCGTGTCAAGGCGCTCGCCAAGATGCAGCCCATTGCCTCGCAGGTGGAAGATCGCGTGGCGCCGTTCGCGATGCCGAGCCCAGAGAAGGCGTTGGCGAGCCCGTTGCTCCGCATCGAGAAGGCAACCGCCGGATACGATCCCGCAAAGCCTATCCTCACCGGTCTCGATCTCCGGCTCGACCAGGACGATCGCATCGCGCTGCTCGGCGCCAACGGAAACGGCAAATCAACCTTCGCAAAGCTCGTCGCCGGAAGGCTTGCGCCGCTCTCGGGCGACGTGTTCGGCGCCAGCCGCGTCACCGTCGGCTATTTCGCGCAGCATCAGCTCGACGACCTCAACCCGCTCTCAACCCCGTTTGATTACGTCGTGAAGCTGATGCCGGAGGCAACCGAAGCCCAGCGCCGCACGCGTCTCGGCACCTGGGGTTTCGGCGCCGACAAGGCCGATACCAAATGCGGCAATCTCTCGGGCGGCGAGAAAGCACGCCTGCTGCTCGCGCTCACGGCCTTCCACGCGCCGCATCTTCTGATTCTCGACGAGCCGACCAACCATCTCGACGTCGACAGCCGCGAAGCCCTCATTCACGCCATATCCGACTACGAAGGCGCCGTGATCCTGATCAGCCACGACCGCCACCTCGTGGAAGCAACCGCCGACCGGCTCTGGCTCGTCGCCGACGGAACGGTGAAGTCGTACGACGGCGACATGGAGAGCTATCGCACGGAACTGCTGCAATCCCGCTCGCCACGCGCCGAAAAACGCACCTCCGACGATAACGGCGTGGAAGCGCGCGCGAGCCGCGCCGATCAGCGCAAGGCCGCCGCCGAGCGCCGCGCCGAATTGGCCCCGTTGAAGAAGGCGATGCAGACAGCGGAAAAATCCGTCGAGAAGCTGACGGCGGAATTGGCGAAGCTCGACGCCACACTGGCTTCGCCCGATCTCTACGCCGATCCCGCGAAGGCAAGCCGCGTTTCGCTCGAACGCGGCCAGACGGCGAAGCGTCTCGCGGAAGCCGAGGAAGCCTGGCTGATGGCAACCGGGGCTTACGAAGAAGCGGAAGCCCAAGCCGCAAGCGCCTAACGATCGGGTGAGCACCACTCACACGGCCCTCGCACCACAAAGAGCGTGGAACCCGATCGTCGCTCCCCGCGTTTCTCTCACATAGGAGGCGTGCAGCACACATCGAGGTGTTGCGAGCGCCCGTGCGCCGTCTCCGCAAAAATGAGAGGAAACACTCATGATCAAGCAGGCATTGGCGTTGACGACAGCTCTGACGCTGGGCGCATTCGCCGCGCAAGCCGAGAGCATGATTTCGACGAATGGCCTCAAGGCATCGGAAACCGCTGTTTCCGTTGGAAGCGTGAAAGCTGACAAGGACGGCTACCTCGTCGTTCATGCGACCGACTTCACCGGCACCATTCCGGGCACCGTGATTGGCCACGCGCCCGTGAAGGCCGGCGAAAGTGCCGAGGTGTCGATCCCGCTCGAACGCAAGGCGAAGGCCGGCGCGAAGCTGATCGTCATGCTGCACGAGGAGGGCGACAACAACACCGCCTTCGACGCAGCCGATAAGCCGGCCACGAGCGGGCGCGGCCCGGTTCAACAGATCGTAACGGTGGAGTAAGCGTCTTCCGCGAGACGCGCGTTTCATTCGTTATGAAAAGCCGGCGGTCCCCTCAAGGCCGCCGGCACTTTTGTGCGCGTACGACTTTGCCGGTTTGCGCCGGAGACGCTGCAGCACGCACACGGCGTCATCCGCGGGCTCGTCCCGAGGATCCAGCCCGCCAAGAGAGACGCGGGGCTCGATCACAGTGAACCGCTTCCTGACCGCTAGCTGGATCCCAGGCACAAGGCCTGGGATGACAATCAAGGTCTGAACCAGCTTAATCAGCCCGCGATCTTGGAGAAGTCAGCGACCGTCAAAGTTGCAGCGCGAATTTCCGACAGCAGGTTGAGGCGGTTCTCGCGCAACGCCGCATCGGCGTCGTTCACCGTCACCTTCTCGAAGAACGCATCGACCGGCGCGCGCAGCTCAGCAAGCGCATTCATCGCGCCTTTGAAGTTCTCGACCGCGATCGCCGCAACGGTGTCCTGTTTCACGCTCTCGATCGCTGCCGCCAGCGCCAGCTCCTCTTTTTCCTTGAGGAGCTTGAGGTCGTATCCGCCCGCGTAGCTCTTCTTGTCCTTCTTCTCCTCGATGGCGAGAATGTTCGACGCGCGCTTGACGCCCGCGAGTAGGTTCGCGCCGTCGTCGGTCTTGAGGAACTCGCCCAGCGCTTCGACGCGTTTCACGATCAACGCGAGATCATCCTGCCCGCCGAGCGAGAACACCGCGTCGATCAGATCGTGCCGCGCACCCTTGTCCTTGAGATAGACCTTCAAGCGGTCGGCGAAGAAGGAGAGGAGATCAGCAATCGGACCCGACAACTCACGAGCTTTGCTAACACCCCATTCTTCTTGCCACCCCGGCAACGTCTTCATGAACTCCAGATTCTCAATCCAGTTTTGAGTTGATCTACCAACTTCCGCGAGTGTTTCGAGCTTCTCACGCTCTCCAAGCTTTACCGCGTGCGTCTGGCCCAGCCGCACGCGACTTGATCCCACTAGAATATTTGTCAGGGATCGGATTATGGCCGGAACGAGAGGTACCCTGAGATCATTCTCAATAAGAATCCGGATCACGCCCAACGCCGCACGCCGCAACTGATACGGGTCGCCCGAGCCCGTCGGCTTCTCGTCGATCGCCCAGAACCCGACCAGCGTATCGAGCTTGTCCGCGAGTGCGACGGCAATCGCCACTGCGTCTCCCTCGTCCTCCTTCGGCACGATGTCGGTCGGCCCCTTCGGCTTGTAATGCAGCTCGATCGCGCGCGCGATCTCGGGCTTGGCACCGGAGCGCTCGGCGTAATAGCGCCCCATCAGGCCCTGCAGCTCAGGAAACTCGCCGACCATCTCCGACACGAGATCCGCCTTGCACAGCTCCGCTGCGCGCCGCGCGTCCTGAGGATCGGCATCAACCGCGCCGGCGATCTGGAACGCCAGCTCCTTGATGCGCTCGACGCGCTCCTTCTGTGTGCCGAGCTTCTCGTGAAACGTAATGCCTTCGAGCGAGATCGCCATCTCGTCGAGCGGACGCTTCAAGTCCTGGTCCCAGAAGAACTTCGCATCGCTCAGGCGCGCTCGGATCACCTTCTCGTTGCCCGAGATGATCTGCGCACCGCCGTCCGCCGCCGTCAGGTTCGAAACCAGGATGAAGCGGTTTGCGAGCTTGCCCGTCTTCGGGTCCCGCAGCGAGAAGCACTTCTGATGCGTCTTCATCGACGTCGTCAGGCACTCCGCCGGCACCTCGAGAAAGCTTTTCTCGAACTCGCCCATCAGCACCACCGGCCATTCGGTGAGCCCGGCGTTTTCCGCAAGCAGCGCATCGTCCGCGATCAGTTCGAGCTTGGCCTTGTCCGCGAGGCCTTCCGCCTGCTCGCGGATTTCCTCGATGCGCTCAGCCGTATTGAGCATCACCGCATGGCCCGCAAGCTTCTCCGCGTAATCCTCGAAGTTCGAAACCTCGAACACGTCGTCGCCGTGGAAGCGATGTCCGCGCGTCGCGTTCGAAGCCGTGAGCCCCGCGACCTCGATCGGCACCACCTTGCCGTCGATCAGGCAGATGATCGACTTCAGCGGCCGGATCCACTGGAACGTGCCCGAGCCCCACCGCATCGACTTCGGCCACGGAAACTTGTTGAGCACGCCGGTTACGACTTCGGCCGCGATCGCCGCCGCTGCCCGTCCGGGCTTCTCGATCCGAGCGACGTAGTAGTCGCCCTTCTTCTCGTCCTTGACGATCTCGGCGTCGCCGAGCGAAGCGAGCCCCGCCGCCTTGAGGAAGCCCTGGACGGCCTGCTCCGGCGCACCAACGCGCGGCCCTTTCTTCTCTTCCGAAATCGCGGGCGAATGCGCGGGCACATCCTCGATCGCGAGCGCGAGCCGGCGCGGCGTCGCAAAGCTGTGCGCTTCGCCAACCGCGAGCCCCGCAGCCCGCAGACCTTCCGTCACCAGCCGCTTGAGATCGTCCGCCGCACGCGCCTGCATGCGCGAGGGGATTTCCTCGGAAAAAAGCTCGAGCAGAAGTTCGGCCATCGGGGCGTGCCTCGTGAGATTTCAGGTAGCGGGAGCAGCGATAGAGTGCTTCCGGAAAAGTGGGAACCGGTTTTCCGATAAGAAGCACGTCAAAACAAGGAGCCACTCGCCCACAGACATACGGGGACGCCCGCAGCGGGGCAACTTGAAACGCCCTGAAAGCACACGGAAACGGGGGCACGCTTGCCGCGTACCCCCGTCCAAGAGATCCAGATTTTCGAAGCCGGCGCCGGACGTTACGGCGCGGGCGCAGGAGCCGGTGCGGGCTCGGAAGGTGCGGCCTCTGGAGCCGGCGTTGCTTCCGGCGCGGGCGTTGCTTCTGGAGCCGGCGCAGGGGCCGCTTCAGGCGCGGGCGCAGGAGCCGCCTCGGGTGCCGGAGCAGGCTCAGGCGCAGCGGCAGGAGCGGGCGCCGGCTCGGGAGCGGCGGTCGGCGTGGCAGCCGGAGCTTCCGGCGGCGGCGTGCCGACATAGCCGATCGCTTGCTTGCCGATATCGTCAACCGTTCCCGTCGTCGTGAGATAACCGAGGCCGATGAGAAGAGCGGCGAAGAACATCCAGAACACCGGCCGGTAGCGGCCGAGCAGAATTCCGCCGATCAGCAGCGCCGGTATACCGATGACGAGCAGTCCAATAATGGTCTCATTCACGAGCGGCCTCCATCAGAGTCGAGCCAAGCAGCGCAGCACGCTTTCGCGAGATCACGCACGCGCAGGATATATCCCTGACGCTCTGTAACGGAAATTACGCCCCTTGCGTCGAGCAAATTAAAAACGTGTGAGGCTTTTATGCACTGGTCGTATGCTGGCAACACCAGGAGATGTTTTTCCTCACTTGCGCCCTTGGCGAGCAGCGACTTGCATTCCTTTTCGGCATCGCGGAAGTGCTGCAACAGCAGCGCCGTGTCGGCGTGCTCAAAATTGAAGCGCGAGTATTCTTGCTCCGCCTGCAGAAAAACGTCGCCGTAGGAAAGCTTGCGCGCGTCGGTGCGTCCGTTGAAGTTGAGATCGAACACACGATCGACGCCCTGGACGTACATCGCCAGACGTTCAAGACCGTAGGTGATTTCCCCGGCGACAGGATTGCAGTCGAAGCCGCCGACCTGTTGGAAGTAGGTGAACTGCGTCACCTCCATGCCGTTGCACCAGACTTCCCAACCGAGGCCCCACGCGCCGAGCGTCGGGCTCTCCCAATCGTCCTCGACGAAACGGATGTCGTTGACCTTGGTGTCGATGCCGATGGCGTCGAGGCTCTGCAGATAGAGATCGAGGATGTTCTCCGGTGACGGCTTCATGATCACCTGGAACTGATAGTAGTGCTGCAGCCGGTTCGGGTTCTCGCCGTAGCGTCCATCCTTCGGACGCCGCGAGGGCTGCACGTAGCAGGCGCTCCACGGGCGCGGGCCGAGTGCACGCAGGGTCGTTGCCGGATGAAACGTACCCGCGCCGACTTCCATGTCGTAGGGCTGCAGCACGACGCAGCCTTGTGCGCCCCAGAATTGCTGCAGCGTGAGGATCAGATCCTGAAAGCTTTCCTTCGGCCGAAGCGCTGGCGCGGCGGGCTTGGCTTCGGCTGTCCGAGCGGAAGATTTGGTCATGAGGCGCGTTCGCCCAAATGGTTTTGAAGGAGGTTGCTGCGAGGGGCGCACTATACGCATTCGGGTCCCACTGTCACGCCGCCTCGTCCACAGCCGAGCGTCGCGCCCGGCGCGCAGTCTCAGCCATCAAAACTGAAGCAATCACTAAACTGTTCTTGCCAAGCCGGCCGAAATCTTGATAGTTAAGCAAATGCTTCACCAATCAGACCAGCTCGATCTCATCTACCAGGCGCTCGCCGACGCGGGCCGCCGCGCCATGCTCGACCAGTTGAGCCGCGGCCCCGCAACAGTGAGCAAGCTCGCCGAACCGCTCGACATGACCCTTTCGGCAGTCGTGCAGCATCTGAAGATTTTGGAAGCGAGCGGGCTCGTCCGCTCGGAGAAGCTCGGCCGCGTGCGAACCTGCCGCGCCGATCCGAAGGTGCTCGCCATGGCCGAGCGCTGGATCAACCAGCGCCGCCTGATGTGGGAGCGCAAGCTCGACAAACTCGGCGACCTTCTCGCCAGCCAGCCCGATGACGACGACAGCGGCAAGGATGTGAAATCATGAGTGAGAACAGCATCGCCCACGGCTCCTTCACCATCGAGCAGATTTATCCCGCCAAACCGCAAAAGGTCTTCAAGGCTTATTCGGATCCGGTCATCAAACGGCGCTGGTTTGCCGAAGGCGAAGGCTGGGACATCGAAACCTACGACCTCGATTTTCGCGTCGGCGGCAAAGAGTCGAGCTGCTTCCGCTTCCAGGGCGGAGATCTGATCACCTTCGACGCGACCTACTTCGATATCGTGCCCGACAATCGCATCATCATCGCCTACGACATGACGGTCGCGGGTCGCAGAATATCGGCGTCCCTCGCGACCACCGAAATCGTACCCGAAGGCTCCGGCAGCAAGCTCATTTTCACCGAGCAGGGCGCCTATCTCGATGGACAGGACCAGATCCTTCAGCGCGAGCACGGCACCCGCGAGCTGCTCGAAGCGCTCGCCAAGGAACTCGCACGCGAAGGATAATTGCGAACCGCAGCGACTACTTCGCGCGCGGGCGATACACGCCGGATTTGGGATCGAGTTCGAGCGTGCCGAGATCCTTCGGCGCCCCGCGCCCACGCGCGACAGCATCGCGCAAATCGGCTTCCTGCCGGCGCACCGCGTCTTGCATCTGCGCCACTTGGCGCGACACCCATTTGTAGCCGGCGTATAGACCAGCGCCGGCAATCACCAGAGCGAAAACGTGTGGCATGGCGAAACCTGCTCCACCAGACCATGATCGCTTCGGACCCTATCAGTCCGAAGCGTGAATCATAGGTCTCATCGAAGACCCAAAAGCGCACCCGGCAAGGAAAGGTTCAAAGCCCGAACCGCGACCAGAGGGCGCGAATTTCCACAGCCGACACCAGATCGTCAGCAAATGCAAGACCTTGATGTGCGTCTGAACCCAGTCCGCCCAGCACTGAGGGGAGCTTCCGCATCCGGCTGAACAGCCCCCGCTCGGCGGCGACCACGCGTAGCCGCACGTTCGGGCCATGGATCTCGCGCATCTTGGTGCGCACGTCCGAGATGCCGTCGATCAGTCCCAATTCGAGGGCTTCCGGCGCTGACCAGAACGCCCCCGAGAACACCTCCGTATCCGGCCCCTTGATGCGGCCGAGACGGCGATCCTTCACGACCCCGATGAACACGTCGTGCACGGTCCGCTGGATCGCCTTCAGCCGCTCGATATCTTCGGCCTTCTCCGGCTGAAACGGATCGAGCGCACCCTTATTGGTGCCCGCGGTGTAAACGCGGCGCGAAATACCGAGCTTTTCGATGGCCCGATCGAGCCCGAAGCTCGCCGAAATCACGCCGATCGATCCCACGATCGAGGAAGCATCCGCATAGATCTCGTCGCCGGCCACCGCCAGATAGTAGCCGCCCGAAGCAGCCACATCTTCGCAGAATACGTAGATCTTCTTGCCCTTTTCATCCGCGAGCTGACGCAGACGGCGGAATAAGAGGCTCGACTGCACTGGACTGCCGCCCGGCGAATTGATGACGACCGCCACCGATTTCGCACGCGACATCGAGAACGCCTTTTCGATCGGCCCGGCCAGCGTCGCGATACTGAGGCCGGGGCGCAGGGGCGCGGCCATGCCGATGGCACCGGAAAACCTCAGGACAGGCACCACGACGCCGCGGTTGAAAAGCCCCATGCGATCACATCCTTTCGAAGTTTCTCGGTCGAAACGTTACGCCTGCCTCAAGAGACGGCGCCAGCTTCCCAGGCTCTCCCATAGGCCACTGCGAGAGACTGGCCAAGCCGGAGAACGCCCTCGGCCCCCGCCGTGAAGCGCTCGTCCTCCTCGTGTAACAACAGCCCTGATTCGAGGCGGAATGGTGCACGCGACCCCTTGGTGCCCTTGAGGATGATGCGCCCGGCCGGCTCGCCGGCATGCGAATGAAGCGGCAGCGCCGAAAGCCCGCCGAAACGGCCTTTGAGCGCCTGGATCAGCTCCGGCAGCGCCGCGGTCTTGTGAACGATCAGCGCTTCTCCTCCCGGCCGGGCCATGCGCGCCAGAAACCGGCACCAGTCGTCGAGCGCCGCCTCCGGCATGGCGTGCGCCGCTGCCTTGAGGGCATGACGCGCGGCCGTCCCCGCGCCCTCGGTGTGATAGGGCGGATTGGCGATCACCTGGTCGAAAGTTGCTTCGCCGACCCCAGCCGCCGCAAGCGCCGCGGTCGAAACTTGCAGAAGATCCGCTTCCACAATTGAAACGCGTTCGCCGAGGCCGTTCCGCGCAATGTTCTCCCGCGCCAACCGCACGAGATCAGGCTCCCGCTCGATAAGCACAACCTCGGCCTGCCTGCAGCGCCATGCGACCGCGAGACCGGCCGTCCCCACGCCAGCGCCGACATCCAGCACACGGAACGGGCCGCCCACCCGTTCGCTCACCGCGGCGGCCAGCATCACGGCGTCCAACCCCGCCCTATAAGCTTGACGAGGTTGGAGAATTTGGAGCCTCCCCCCGAGAAATGCATCATCACTGACAGTCATGGCATGTCTCGTGGAATCTCGTTTTTCCGATGCGTCGCCGCGAAACTCTGGGTAAGGTGCACAAACATAGTGCGATCGACAGAAGAAATGCAGCAAACCCATGAGGGGGCAGCAGGAAATCGTCAGATCGGGCTATCGCCATAGCTTATGCAGTCAAGAAACGTACGCAACAAACTTAGGAATCTGCCCGTGGGAGTTGTTGTCCCCCTGAACGACGCGCGCGAACCTTCGCAAAGCCTCGCGCCACTGCTGGAACTCGTCAACGAGGATATGAATGCGATCAATCGGATCATCCTCGACAAGGCCGTTTCCCACGTCGAGTTGATTCCGAAGCTCACTCACCACCTCGTGAACTCGGGCGGCAAGCGGCTGCGGCCGATGCTGGCCATCGCCGCCTCCAAGCTCTGCGCCTATCGCGGTGACGGCCACGTGCGCACGGCCTCCGCCATCGAATTCATGCACACCGCAACGCTGCTCCACGACGACGTGGTGGACGAAAGCGATACCCGCCGCGGCCGCAAGACGGCCCGCCTCATCTGGGGCAACCAGGCGACGGTTCTGGTCGGCGACTTCCTGCTCGGCCAGGCCTTCCGCATGTTGGTCGACGTCGGCTCGCTTCCCGTGCTTCGGATCTTGTCCAACGCGGCCGCCACCATCGCCGAAGGCGAGGTGATGCAGCTCGCCGCCGCCAAGAACACCTCGACCACCGAGGACGCTTATCTCGCGATCATCGACGCCAAGACGGCCGCCCTATTTGCTGCGGCAGCCGAAGTCGGCGCGGCGATCGCCAACCGCCCGGCCGATGAGCAGGCTGCACTCCGGTCCTATGGCCGTAACCTCGGCCTCGCCTTCCAGCTTGTCGACGACGCCCTCGACTACTCTGGCGACAGCGCCAATCTCGGCAAATCCGTGGGCGACGACTTCCGCGAAGGCAAGATCACGCTGCCCGTCATCCTCTCGTTCCGCCGCGGCAGCGACAAGGACCGCGAGTTCTGGAACCGCACGATCGTCTCGAGCGACATCCAGTCGGGCGACCTAGAGCACGCCATCGGCCTGATGAAAAAGCACGGCACCATCGAAGCCACGCTGGATCGCGCCCGCTACTACGGCGGCATCGCGCGCGACGCCCTCGCCATCTTCCCGGACAGCCGCGAGAAGAGCGCGATGCAGGACGTCATCGACTTCTGCATCGCTCGCGCACACTAGTCGCTGACGAGCGGGGTAACGCTTTACGCCTCCTGGCGCAGCGAACCGCCACCGAGCGTCGTCGAAGCGGTCCACCAACTCGGATGCTCGGCAGCAAGCTGCTGCCGGGCAGCATCCGCCGACGCGCCATCCGGAAAAATGCCGAAGCACGTCGGACCCGCACCGGACACGGCTGCGTGCTCGATCCCCGGCGCGCGCCGAAGCGCGGACAACACCTGCCCGATTTCCGGAACAACCGCCTCCGCGGCGGCTCCGAGATCATTTCCCCGCTCGCGAGCAAAATCGATGAGCGCGCCGCGATCCGCCAACTTCGGAGCCGGCGGCGGCGCATAGTCTGGTGCAAGCGGCTCCGCGCCTAGCGCACGAAACACGCGCGCGGTTTTGTCAGCGGGAACAGCAGCCATCGGGTTGACGAGCACGGCGTGAAGTGCAGGGAGAACGCCGCCAAGCTCGGCAAGCCGCTCACCGGTCCCCGTCATCCAGAGCGGGCGGCTTTCGAAGCACACCGGCACGTCGGCCCCGAGTTCGCGCGCCAGCCCATGCCAATCGATGTCGCGCCCCGCCTCGACGTTCGTCCGCCTCACGGCGCGCAGAAGCGCACCCGCGTCAGCGGACCCGCCACCGATACCAGCCGCAACCGGCAAACTTTTTTCGAGATGAACCGCCCCGAGTTCGAGCTTCGGTTTGCACGCGTCGAGCAGATCCAGCGCCCGGCCGAGAATATTGGCGCCCGCCAGCCTGTCGGCGAAAACCCCGGAAAGACTTAAACCCGGTGGCAGCCCCGGATCGAGCGTCACCACGTCGCCGACGCTCGCAAACACAACGAGGCTTGCAAGCTCGTGAAAGCCGTCGGAACGACGGCCGGCAATTTCGAGCGTGAGGTTGATCTTCGCCGCAGCGAACTCACGGATGCCGAACTCACCCTTTGGCGTCATCGAACAGCATCCGTGCGGAGATCGGCCGCCAGCGCGACCCTACAGGATCGCGCCGTCAGCCATCACAAATGAAGGCGTTATTTCTGCTCGTTTTCCTGCGCCTTGGCCGCTTGCTTGCCGTTGCCACCGGCTGCATGAGGCGTCTCGACCCCGGTCAATCCGGTTTCGAGCTTCTTCTTGATCTTCGCCTCGTCATCGGGCTCGGGCTTGAGCGACAGCGCCTGATCCCACTGATAGCGAGCCTCGCGCTCCCGGCCCACACGCCAAAGCGCATCGCCGAGATGATCGTTGAGCACCGGATCGTCGGGCTTCAATTCCACGGCCCGCTCCAGGTAGCGCACGGCATCCGCAAAATTGCCCTGCATGTAATGCGCCCAGCCGAGGCTATCGACGATGTAGCCGTCATCCGGCTTGAGCGCGACGGCCTTCTCGATGTGCGCCATGCCCTGCTTCAGGTTGCGCCCCTGGTCGATCCACGAATAGCCGAGATAGTTGAGGATCAGCGGCTGATCCGGATAGAGCGCCAGCGCCTTCTCGAGATCCGCTTCAGCTGCGGTCCAGTTTTTGAGCCGCTCGTAGCTCGTGCCGCGCGCATAGTAATAGACCCAGTGCCGCCGCTCGGGCTTAGGCACCAGAGCAAGTGCCTGATCGTAGTAGGGAATGGCTTCGGCATAGAGCTTGCGCGCCCGCAAGATATTGCCGAGCGCATCGAGAATTTCGAGCCGGTCCGAAACCGTGAGCGGCATCGCGGTTTCCGCGGCATCGGCCGAAGTCTTGGCCGAAGGCGCCGCACTGCCGCCGACAATCGTGCGGAAGGTTTGAGGCCCAACAACGCCGTCGGCCTTCAAGCCGTTCTTGCGCTGGAACGCCACCACGGCCTGACGCGTTCCGTCACCGAACTTGCCGTCCGCCGTGCCGATCGTGTAGCCGAGCGCGGTCAACGCCTCTTGCAGCTTCTGCACCGCGTCACCGCGCTTGCCGAGCCGCAGCACTTCGTCGTCCGCCAGCGTCGCAAGGCTCGATGCCGATTCCGAAACCGCAGGCGCGGCTTCCGCCTTCTGGGGCTCCGCCGAAGACTTCGCCCCATCTTCGAGCAACCGTGTCAGCGTCGCGCGCGCTTCATCCACCTTGTCGAGCGAATTGAGGTTGAACGCCTTGCGGATCTCGACCGCGGTCGCGAGCGGGCTCGTCCGCGGGATGCGCTCATAAACGTTGATCGCATCGGCGTATTGCTTGTTGCCTTCGTAGGCACTGGCCAGCGCCGCGAGCGCGAACTGCTGGTCCGGTTCGACAAACAAGGCCATCTGCATATAGAGCACGCCGACGGCAACCGCGCCCTCGCCGATCAGGGCTTCGCCGAGACCGTAGAACACTTCCGACATGCCCTGAGACGCCGTCGTCACGATCGGATCGATCTTCTTGTTGGATTCGATCGCGGCCTTGAGGCTGCGCAGCAGCGGATGCCCGTCGCCCTGCGACTTCTCGATATGCTCGTTGACGATCGAAAGCGCGCGCTTGCGATCGCCGATGTGGGCCGCGTGGCGCGAATAGGCGAGTGCCGTGCGCAGCGTCCGGGAATCCTGCGTATAGACACGCTCGTAGGCAGCCCGCGCGTCGTTGCGGCGCCCGGCGATGTCGGCGATCAGTCCCTTGTGATAGCGCAGGAAAAACTGCGCCCATTCGGCCTGCTTCGGAAGATCGAGCTTGGTCAGCGCGCCGGCTGCATCGTTCTGAGCGAGTTCGACCCAAGCCAGCGCCATCGCGCTCGTCAATTCGCCGATCGGACCCGATCCGGCCGCTTTGAAATGCTCTTCGGATTTGCGCCAGGAGCCCGCCTTGAAATCCCGCAGTGCCAGCGCGAGCTGCGCCATCCGGTGCTGCTTCTGCACGCCGACGAGATCCTCGGCGAGCTTGAACGCGCGCGTCCAGTCTCCTCGAGCGGCCTCGATCTGGAAGGCCTGCTCCAGCAAAAGCTCGTTGTCGGGGTCATGGACGAGAGCGTTGCGATAGAACTCGGCGGCCTCGGCTGCGTCGTTCTGCGCCCGCGCGATGCGCCCGGCGAGATAACTGCCGACCAGCGAATGAGTGCCGTCGAACAATTCGACCGCATCGGCCGTCTCGCCTTTGGATAGGCCAGGAGCAGCGACGAGCCCCACGGCCAAAAGAGGAACGAGGACGGTTAACCGACCACGGCGAGCTCTCATTCTATTGATCCTCTTAGGGAAGCCCAGCACGACTTCTCGGGAGAGTAGCAAACCTTTCGACCGGTTGGCGACCCCACTTAAACGGTGATCCGAACTTAAATTAACCGGAATCTGTCCGCCCTGCCGGGAAGCGGACCACTACATCTCGGCGTAATTCGGTCCGCCGCCGCCTTCCGGGCAGACCCAAGTGATATTTTGGCTCGGATCCTTGATATCGCAAGTTTTGCAGTGAACGCAGTTTTGGGCATTGATCTGGAAGATCGCCTCGCCCGCGTCGGTGCGCACCACCTCGTAGACGCCCGCCGGACAATACCGCTGCGCCGGCTCCGCATATTGCGGCAGGTTGACCTCGATCGGAATGAACGGATCCGTGAGCTTCAAATGAACCGGCTGATCTTCCTCGTGATTTGTCGCTGAGAAAGAAACGTTGGTCAGTTTGTCGAAGGTGAGCTTGCCGTCCGGCTTCGGATAGACGATCGGCTTCACGTTCCTGGCCTTTTCAAGCGTGGCACTATCGGGCTTCCCGTGCCGCAGCGTGCCGAGCGGCGACCAGCCGAACAACAGCGTCCTGAGCCACATGTCGATGCCGCCGACCGCGATACCGATGAACCCGAGCTTCGACCACAGCGGCTTGACGTTGCGGACGCGCTTGAGATCTTGCGCAATATCGCCGCTCCTGACGTCGCTTTCGTAGGTGCTGAGTTCGTCGTGAGCGCGCCCCGCCCCGAGCGCGGCGACCGCCGCTTCGCCGGCCGCGATGCCGGACAGGATCGCGTTGTGACTGCCCTTGATGCGCGGCACGTTCATGAAGCCGGCCGCGCAACCGATCAGCGCGCCACCCGGGAACGCGAGCTTCGGAATCGACTGCCAGCCGCCTTCGGTCAGCGCACGCGCGCCATAGGCGATCCGGCGTCCGCCTTCGAACACATTACGGATCTTGGGATGCGTCTTGAAGCGCTGGAACTCGTCGTAGGGAGAAAGGTACGGGTTCTTGTAGTTGAGGTGCACGACGAAACCGACCGACACCAGATTCTTTCCGTAGTGATAAAGGAAAGAGCCGCCCCCCGTTTGCCGGTCGAGCGGCCAGCCGAAGCTGTGCTGCACCAGGCCCGGACGATGCTTGTCCGGCGCAACCTCCCACAATTCCTTGAGGCCGATGCCGTACTTCTGCGGCTCGCTGTTGCGCGCAAGATCGAACTTCTTGACCAGGGTCTTGGTGAGCGAGCCGCGCGCGCCTTCGGCAAACAGCGTGTACTTGCCGCGAAGCTCCATGCCGCGCGTGAAGCTGTCCTTGGGCTGCCCGTCTCGGCCGACACCCATGTCGCCCGTCGCGACACCCACCACCGCTCCGTTCTCGTCGTAGAGCACTTCCGCCGCCGCGAAGCCCGGATAGATTTCGACGCCAAGCTCGGCCGCCTGCTCGCCGAGCCAGCGCACCAGCAGCCCAAGGCTGCCGATGTAATTGCCGTGATTGTTCATCAACGGCGGCATCAGAAAGTTCGGCAGCCGGATATCGCCCGCCGGACCGAGCAACAGGAACACGTCTTCCTTCACCTCGGTCGTGAGCGGCGCCCCGCGCTCGCGCCAATCCGGGATCAGCCGATTGAGGCCCTTGGGATCGATGACCGCGCCGGAGAAAATATGCGCGCCAACCTCGCTGCCCTTCTCGAGCACGACGACAGAGACATCCTCGCCCTTTTCGGCGGCGAGCTGCTTGATGCGTATTGCGGCCGCAAGCCCGGAAGGCCCCGCTCCGACGATTACAACATCGAACTCCATGGCCTCCCGTTCGGGGAGGTCAGCGCCTTCGCTCGCCATCGTTTCTGATCCTATCGCCGCCACTGCCTTTTCCGTTTGGTACCAATTGGGGGAGGCGTCAAGTCCGTGAACGACGTAGCTCCCCCGCGCCCTGTGCGTGCATTTGCGCCGCCGCACCGCTAAACTGCACCGCAATGCAAACCGAGACCGACACACAAGTGCTTGCGGCCCTTCTCGACTGGTATCGAGAGATGGGAGCGGACACCGCCGTTGCCGAGAGCACGGTCAACTGGCTGGAGCGCGGAGACGCGGCACCAGGCCACACCTTTCGCCTGCCGGAATCAGAGGCTCGGGCACGTCCCGAAGCTGAAGCGAGAGCCCCTGAAACCAGGGCTCGCCCGGCGGCAGGCCCATCCCAATCCGTGGACAGCCCAAAGAACTCCGCGCCGCCGCGTGCTTCATTCCAAGCCCCCCAGGCCGCGCCACGTTTTGACGCCCGCCCCCCGTTCTCGGCGACGCCCCCCGATGCCGCCGAAATCGCGGCCCGCACCGCCGCCGGCAAGGCGGAGAGCCTGGAGCAGCTCGAAGCCGCTCTCCGCACATTCGACGGATGCGGCCTCAAGGCGACAGCCAAGAACCTCTGCTTCTATCGCGGTGCCGCCCGAGCACGCCTGATGATCGTCGGAGAAGCCCCCGGGCGCGAAGAGGATCTCGAAGGCAAACCCTTCGTCGGCCGGGCCGGCCAGCTGCTCGACAAGATGCTGGCCGCGCTTTCGTTGAGCGAAGCGGACGTCCACATCACCAACGTCGTCTATTGGCGCCCGCCCGGAAACCGCACGCCGACACCACAGGAAAGTCAGGTCTGCCGCCCGTTCCTCGAACGCCAGATGGAGCTGGTCGAGCCGGACGTCGTGCTGCTGCTCGGGGGCGCTGCCGCCAAGCAGGTGCTGGACGTCGCCGAAGGCATCATGCGCATTCGCGGCAAGTGGCGCGAGATCAAGAGCGGCCAGCGCACCGTAAAAACCATGGCGACGCTGCATCCGGCTTATCTGTTGCGCACGCCGGCCGCAAAACGCCATGCCTGGCGCGACCTCCTCGCCGTCGAAGCCGCGCTTGGCAAGACATCCTGATGATCCCGCAGGCCAGCGTCTTCGTATCTCCCGATGCATAGAGAAACCGCCAGAGACACACCCTCCCAATGACCCGCATCGACGAAAGCCGCCCCTTCATTCCGGTGCGCATCGCCATCCTGACGATGTCCGACACGCGCACTATCGCCGAGGACAAATCCGGCGACACGCTCGCCGCGCTCACGACAGAGGCTGGGCACACTGTCGCCGCCCGCGCGCTCCTGAAGGATGACGCCGAAGCGATCCGCGCCCAGGTCTCGGCCTGGATCGCCGATCCCGAAATCGATGTCGTGATCACCACTGGCGGCACCGGCTTCACCGGCCGCGACGTGACGCCCGAGGCGGTAAAGCCGCTCTTCGAAAAGGAGATCGACGGCTTCGCGATCCTCTTCCACCAGCTGTCGTTTCAATCGGTCGGCACATCGACGATCCAGTCCCGCGCCTGCGGCGGCATCGCGCACGGAACCCTGATCTTCTGTCTGCCGGGATCGACGGGCGCCTGCAAAGATGCCTGGAACGGCATTTTGAAATGGCAGCTCGACAACCGCCATCGCCCCTGCAATTTCGTGGAAATCATGCCCCGCTTCGAGGAGCATCGGACAAAAGTCTGACGATGCCTCGGGAGAGGCCTAAGGCAGACCGCGATGCGCGATCGGCTCGCCCTCGGGTTCGGAACGGCGTCCGAACAGATTCGCGATCGTCGGCACCGGCACGCCGAGCATGTAAAGGCCGAGACGCGCCTGATTGCGGACCAGCCTCGAAACCAGGCTTTCCCGCCGATAACGCTCCGCGTTCGTCATCGCGCGCGCATTGAGCGTCACGATGCGGCTGCGTCCGATGCGGCGCACAAGATCAACGTCTTCCATCGACGGCAGCGGCGCAAACCCGCCAACCTCGTCATAGAGCGCGCGAGAGATGAGCAGCCCTTGGTCGCCATAGGGCACCTTCAGGAGGCCCATCCGAAGCGACGCCAGCGTTTCGAGCGTACGCGGCAGGAAGCCTTCGTCATCGAGCGCGAACTTGAAGCTGGCCGCCGACACGCGGCGCCGCCCGCTCGCCACGCGCTCGATGTGGAGCCCCGCTTCCCGTTCCCACCCGGCTTCGAGGGAAGTGTCCGCATTGAGGAACAGGATCCACGGGAAACGCGCGCGCGCCGCCCCCGCCTTGAGCTGAGCGCCCCGTCCGGCTTCGCTCTTGAGCAACTCGGCGCCGGCGCTGTCCACGATTTCGAGCGTCCGGTCCGTCGAACCGCCGTCGACGACGATCACCTCGCGCACCAGCCCATCGACGGCTGCCGGCACGAGCGAAGACATCGTCTCGGCCAGAGAAACCTCGGCGTTGAGCGTGGGTATGACGACAGAAATCATGCTTTCTCTTGCACCAACTCACTTCCCCCAACAAGCGCGACAGCTCCTGAAGGTTCAATAAGCGCCGTAACGCCGCAGAAAATGCGCCGAGCGCTGCGGATACGTCACGATATGGTTTGTGGACAAATCTTAGCGCCGACCTTTGTTCTTTATTTGTTCTCGCTGCCGGTGTAGGTTCATTCCATGACTGCGAACCGCACCCCTGCCGCAAAATCCGCCCCTGCCCGGTCCGCGGCCGCGCCCGAGAGCATGGTCGACGAAAACCTCAGGCGAGGCCGGGGTGCCCGCTCCAACCATTCCGGCCGCTTCGAGACAGAGCGGCGCACGAGCTTCGACGACGGCTGGGAAGGGCTCGCCGACCTCGAAGCACTCCGCACCGAAATCTTTATCGAGCCCGCGCGCTCCATCATCACCCGCAACCAGAGCCCAGACATCTCGTTCGACCAGTCGATCAATCCCTACCGGGGCTGCGAGCACGGGTGCGTCTATTGCTATGCCCGCCCATCGCACTGCTATCTCGGCCACTCGGCCGGTCTCGACTTCGAAACCAAGCTCTACGCCAAGACCAACGCCGCCGAGTTGCTCGAAAAAGAGCTGGCGAGCAAGAGCTACACGCCGAAGGTAATCGCGCTCGGCACCAACACCGATCCTTACCAGCCCATCGAGCGCGAACAGCGCATCACGCGGCAGATCCTTGAAGTTTTGGAACGTACCGGCCATCCGGTCGGGATCGTGACGAAATCCTCGCTCGTGCTGCGCGATGTCGACATCCTCTCCCGCATGGCCGCACGCGGACTTGCCAAGGTCGCGATTTCGGTCACCTCGCTGGATCGCCGGATCGCACGCGCCATGGAACCCCGCGCGGTGACACCGGCCAAACGCATCGAGGCCATCCGCGGGCTTTCCGAAGCCGGCGTCCCCGTCGCGGTGATGGTCGCGCCGATCGTGCCAGGCCTGACGGACAGCGAGATCGAACGCATTCTTGAAGCCGCCCGCGGTGCCGGCGCCGAGGAGGCCGGCTATGTGCTGTTGCGCCTGCCGCTCGAGATCAAGGACATCTTCCGCGAATGGCTGGCGAGCGAGTTCCCCGATCGCGCCGACCGCGTGATCAACCTTCTGCGCTCGATGCACGGCGGCCAGGATTACGTCGCCGAGTTCGGACGCCGCCAGAAAGGCAACGGCCCCTACGCGGAGCAGATCGCGTTGCGGTTCAGGTTGGCTCTCAAACGTTTGGGGCTCAACGAGCGCCGTCACGCGCTCCGCCTCGACCTCTTCACCCGCCCTGTCGGCAAAGGCCAGCAGATGCCGTTGCTCTAGGGGCAGCAGAAAACAACGCCTCACTGCCCCGCTGCGAGCGATAAAGATGCCGCCACCTAATTGTTGACCAAAGTAAAATCGCCGTTCGATGGTCAAAGTGCTAAGCGCCAGACTTCTTCTTTGAAACCTTAGCCTTCGGCTTTTCAGCAATCAAGCCAGCCTCCGTCGGCGCGCTGCCAGTAGTTTGAGGGACGACCGGTAGCTGAGACAGCATGGCTGTCACAGCGCTCCGAGCAATTCCAAGAATTGAAATTGCCTCGTCGATGGTGAGCGCAACCTCGGGATGGATGAGCGGGTTTCTGTGTAATTTGCTTAGCTGCGCGACCACTGACAGGATGACCTCATCACCCACGCCCTGCCGCCGCATGGCTTCTATGTAGACAGCTATGTTG
The DNA here is from genome assembly GCF_031157355.1 of Hyphomicrobium sp. LHD-15. Taxonomy (GTDB): domain Bacteria; phylum Pseudomonadota; class Alphaproteobacteria; order Rhizobiales; family Hyphomicrobiaceae; genus Hyphomicrobium_C. The sequence continues at coordinate 1,094,288 of NZ_JAVIFT010000002.1, read as the reverse complement.
CGCACCTTGGGATGGGGTGCGCCGCCAGTGACGTGAGTATAGTAGCGTCGAAGGACGGCTTCGGTCGCCCGGAACAGATGGAACCCGCATGCCGTCGCGGTTTCATAGCAGAGGCATTTGCCAGCTTGCTGCACGTCGAACATCGCTTCGGGCACTTTTGAGCTGAGATCATCCGGGAACATTCGGGCAGGGGCATCTAGGAGGGATAGCGTATCGTAACCGCCCTTCTGACTTACGAAGTAAGCCGGCAAAGTGCCCAATTCAGCTAGGAAAGCGATTTTGAATGCTTCGTACGACCGTTTGAGTGCAGCTATCTCCCAGGGAGCTACCGCGCCTTCCCAGCTGTCCGCATCAACGTAAGAGTTGATCTGGCGAAGTAAATCTTGAGCAAGCTGCGTAGAACTGCGGAGAGTTCCAGAAAAAACGCTACTTTGAAGCAGTAGCTCAATCGCACCCTTTGCATCATACAAATCTAATGCCAGATCCATTTTGTTGTGTTCAACGGTCGCATCAAGACGACCCAGTGTTTCGATGCTCTCGGACAACGACCACACATACTGCAACGTGATCCGTATCATGCTTCCCCCGCGATGTGCCGCTAGAGCAAACGCTACACCAACACCTCCGCCACCGTTACGTAACGTATAATGTCCCCCCCTCTATCCACATCCGCCTTTGACACGCCCTTCTTTCCCCGCAACGCTACGCCATGCGGGTGGATGATTCGAGAATTGTGCCGACCTTCGAGCTGGAAGCTGCCGAGCTTGCGCTATCCGGCGGTCCCATTGCCGGCGTGGACGAGGCCGGTCGCGGCCCATGGGCCGGACCTGTCGTCGCCGCCGCGGTAATCCTCGATCCGTCCCGAATTCCCCAAGGCATCGACGACTCGAAAGCGCTCGACGCCGACGACCGCGAACGCTTGTTCGAGCGCATCAGCGTCACCGCGTTGGCGATCGGCGTCGGCGTCGGTGATGTCGACCGCATCGACCGCGACAACATTCTCGCCGCCACCATGTGGGCGATGTCCGAGGCAGTGGGGCAACTCTCCGCGCGCCCGCGCCTCGCCATCATCGACGGCAACCGGGCGCCGCGCCTCGCCTGCCAGACCCGCACCATCGTCAAGGGCGACGCCAAGTGCCTGTCCATCGCCGCCGCCTCGATCATCGCCAAGGTGACGCGCGATCGCCTTATGGTTGAGCTGGCGCGCGAAATGCCCGGATACGGCTTCGAGCGCCACAAGGGCTACGGCACACCCGAACACCGCGCCGCGCTGGTTCGCCTTGGCCTCACCCCGCAACATCGCCGCTCGTTCAAGCCCGTCCAGCTTGCGCTCAGCTTGGCCGAGGCTTCGGCCTCCTGACCGAACCGAGCTTGCCGGTCCGGTCCGCATTCGGCTCTTCCTCATCGAGGCTGGTGACGCCCCACCGGAAATGCAGCCTCCAAACCAACACCAATGTTGAAATGCTCATCATTCCCGCTTTAGAGTGGGAATATAGCCCGGCCAGCATCCAAAACCGGATCGGGCAGTCGGAGGTACGCTCGACGGCAACAACCGCTCACGCGAGTGAGCGCCGCGAGGTCGCCCATGCTGATCCAAGTTCTGATCGTCGCCTGCCTGCACTCCAATCCGAACTTCTGCGAGGACTTCCGCGTGCCTGTCGAGCCGCAGGAAGATTTTCGCTATGGCATCACCCCGACGCTCTGCACGAAATTCACGATCGATCTCGTGCAAACCTGGGAAACGCAGCACGAAGCCTATTTCGTGAAGAAATGGACGTGCGCGAATTATGTGAAGCCCAAGGTCACGCTCTGAACGCACCCGTGCGGCAAACATCAACCGCGCCTGCCGGCTTGGATCAGCGCACTGAAAAGCAGGCTCTCCTGCGCGATTTGCCTGCAAACCACTGCGGGTGGCACGCCTTGCCTCATAAGACAGCAAATTGCCTCGCAAGAAACCTTGCGTTTTGGCGCCCCGCCTGAGATCGTTTGTCCTCGACATCCTCCGCCAATTCAAACGATCGGGAAACAGCCCGCACAATGCCGCATCACACGCCGCTCATCGCGACGATTGTCACGGGCCTCGCACTTGCTTTCGTGTTCGGCGCATTGGCGCATCGTATTCGGGTGTCTCCCCTTGTCGGCTATCTCGTCGCCGGCGTCCTCATCGGACCTTATACACCCGGCTTCATCGCGGATCAGGGCCTCGCCAACGAGCTGGCCGAGATCGGCGTGATCCTGCTGATGTTCGGTGTCGGCCTGCACTTCTCGATGAAGGAACTGTGGGCGGTGCGGAACATCGCCGTACCCGGCGCGGTGGTGCAGATCGCCGTCGCAACGCTGCTCGGGGCCGGTCTCGCGCATATTCTCGGCTGGACGGCCGGCGCCGGCCTCGTGTTCGGCTTGGCGCTCTCCGTCGCGAGTACCGTCGTTCTTTTGCGCGCGCTCCAGGAAAGGCGCCTGGTCACGACGGAACGCGGCCAAATCGCCGTCGGCTGGCTGATCGTCGAGGACCTCGTCATGGTTCTGACGCTGGTCCTTCTACCGGCGGTCTCACCTCTGCTCGGCGGCAATACCGAGGGTCAGCCGAACGGCTCGGCGTCTCTCGATATCGGCCAGCTGTTGACGACGGTCGCCTTCACCATCGGCAAGGTGGCCGCTTTCGTTGCCATCATGATGCTCGTCGGCCGCCGCGTCATTCCGTGGATTTTGCACTACACCGCCCACACCGGCTCGCGCGAGCTGTTCCGGCTCGCCGTGCTGTCGATCGCCCTCGGCGTCGCCTTTATCGCTGCCAATTTGTTCGGGGTCTCGTTTGCGCTCGGAGCCTTCTTCGCCGGCTTGATCTTGAGCGAGTCGCAGCTGTCCCAGCAGGCGGCCAACGAAAGCCTCCCGCTGCGCGACGCCTTCGCCGTGTTGTTCTTCGTGTCGGTCGGCATGCTGTTCGACCCGATGATCGTCGTCAACCAGCCGCTCGCCGTCGTCGCAACCGTACTCATTATCGTGATCGGAAAATCGCTGGCGGCCTTCGCCATCGTCCGTGCATTCGGCCATCCGCTCGGAACCGCCTTCACGATTTCCGCGAGCCTTGCGCAGATCGGCGAGTTCTCGTTCATTCTCGCCGCACTCGGCATGAGCCTCGATCTGCTTCCCGCCGAAGGCCGCGACCTCATTCTCGCCGGCGCTTTGCTATCGATCGTCCTCAACCCGCTCTTTTTCGTGGGCCTCGATCACCTGAAGCCCTGGCTCGAAAAGAAGGATGGCCATCACGCGCCGAACGAGGAGCCCGAGCAGGAAGAGGAGCCCGTCCACGTCACCACGCTCGAAGGGCACGTCATCATCGCGGGCATCGGTCGCGTCGGAAAGCGCATCATCGACGCGCTCGCGCCGGGCAAGCTGCCGCTCTACGTGATCGACGAAAACGAGGAAGAGATCAAACGCCTGCACGCGCGCAGCATCGAGGGAATTGCCGGCAGCGCGACCACATTGATGCACGCCGCCAATCCTGCCAAAGCCGCCATCATGATCGTCGCCATCCCGAGCAACTTCGAGGCCGGCCAGGCCATCGAGCAGGCACGCGCCGCCAACGAGAAAATGCCGATCATTGGCCGCGCGCAGACGGAAGCCGAGGCGGACTATCTGAAGCGTTACGGCGCGACCCATGTCGTCATGAGCGCCGATACGCTTGCCGACGCCATGCTTGCGAGCTATCGCGCCTCGGTCACGCCGCAAAATCCGCCGAGCGACGCGAGCTGACAGCGCGCGCCAAAGCACGCTGCGAAAACGAAAATAAAATCCCGGAAATAAAGCACGTAGCTCGGCACCCAAACGGCCGACTTACGCGTGCCGCCGCGACACGTCGTCATTCAACTCACTAAGAGTAGATAATTTTGTCAATGTTATTCAATTGGTAAGAGGCGTTAGATAAAGTTTTAAATAACATTGCCCGCATAGCCTCCTGTTTTTCAGCGGCTTGCCCAAATTTAGTGGATCGCCCAATGCTCCGTGATGTGAAACTTAAGTACAAAGTCTTGGCACTGATTGCGTTTCTGGCACTGCTTCCGGTCGCAGGAGGCGGTTTGGGTTACCTCAGCCTCTCTTCTCTGAACGACGCTCAGAACTTGGCCATGCGCGCCAAGACCGGCCAGACCTATCTCGAACGCATCAACGGTCTCGTCTACGCGATCGTCATGGACTCGCGCGGCATCTATATGTCGGACGACTGGGCATCTGCCGAGAACTACGGCAAGGGCTTGCTCAAGAGCACCAAGGAACTCGAAAGCGTCACCGGTCTTTGGGGCGAAACCGTTCTCGACGAAGGCCGTCAGGCCTTCACCGACACCAAGGCGACCATCGATGAGTTCGTCCGCTTCCGCACCGAGCTGGTGCGCTTGGCCCGCGAAGACTCGCTCACCGCAGCGAGAGCCTTCGGCGACAACGACGCCAACCGTTCGAACCGCAAGCTGCTGAACGATAAGCTGCGCGATTTGTCTGGCCACTATGAGAAGTTCGTCGAGACGACCGCCGCCGCCGCCGATAGCGCCCAGCACGCGACCATCCGCACTTCGATCATGACGAGCCTCATCTCGCTCCTGACGCTTTTCGCCGGCATCTGGCTGGTGATCGCGAACCTGACCAAGCCCATCGAGAGCATGAAGCTTTCCATTCTGGACCTCGCCGAAGGCAACACCGAAAGCGACATCTACGGCACCGAGCGCAAGGATGAGATCGGCGAGATCGCAGGCGCAGTGCTGATCTTCAAGAAGAACATCCTCGAAGCCGAGCGTCTCCGCGCCGAACGCGCCGAGAGCGAAAAGCACGCAGCCGCACAGCGCAAGGCCGAGATGATGCAGCTCGCCAACCAGTTCCAGGAGAGCGTCGGCCGTGTCGTCGATACGGTCTCCGCTGCCTCGAGCCAGCTCGAGGCTGCTGCGACCCAGCTCACCTTGAACGCCGCCTCTACGCAGGAGCTGTCCGGCAACGTGGCGAGCGCTTCGGAGCAGACGTCGGCCAACGTCCAGGGCGTTGCCGCGGCTTCCGAGGAGCTGTCGTCGACCGTGCAGGAAATCAGCCGGCAGGTGCATGAAAGCTCCGCGATCGCCGACGGCGCCGTTCGCCAGGCCGCGAAAACCAACGCAAACGTCGTCGAGCTCTCGCAGGCTGCCGAGCGCATCGGAGCCGTCGTCGAGCTCATCAATCAGATCGCCGGCCAGACCAACCTTCTCGCCCTCAACGCCACCATCGAGGCGGCACGCGCAGGCGATGCGGGCAAGGGCTTCGCGGTCGTCGCCCAGGAAGTGAAGGCGCTGGCCGCCCAAACCGCTAAGGCAACGAGCGAGATCGGCGCGCAGATCCAGAGCATGCAGGCTTCGACGCGCCAGGCTGTCGAAGCCATCAACGAGATCGCGACCACCATCACCCGCATCTCGGCCGTGAGCGGCAACATCGCCTCCGCCGTCGAGCAGCAGGGTGCGACCACGCAAGAGATCAGCCGCAACGTTCTGGAAGCCGCCAAGGGCACCACCGAGGTCGCTTCGAGCATCAGCGCGGTGAGCCAGGGCGCATCCGAAACCGGCTCGGCTTCGAGCCAGGTGCTTGCTTCGGCAAAGTCCCTGTCGACCGACAGCCGGACCCTCAAAGGCGAAGTCGAACGCTTCCTGTCGATGGTGCGCGCCGCCTAACCAGGTAAGGCTCATCAGCCTGAAAAATTATCGATCTCGAAAGATCGAGTCTTTAGAACAGCTTCCAGTCGCGCCGGCCTTCCAAGGTCGGCGCGACCCTTTTGTTCGCCTTCCGTTCGCCGTAAACCCGTGCGAGTCCTGGCTGCGTTCGAGACCTGCAAACACCCCGCGCATTAACCGAAAATTTACGTCTGCGGTTTACATTCCGTTAACCGTGGGACTGCTTTCTGGTCGCGTTGGGTTCGTTTCATGGATCCCTGGCATTTGTGGTTCTTCCTAGTGAGTTGCGTCGAATGGGTGAGCGTCGTCGTCGGAGTGCGGCTGCAGCGGATCGCGGCAGCCTGGCCAGAGATCGGGCTTTGGCCGGAAATAGAATCCTGGTGGGAGATTGCCTCGACGAGCTTCGTCGAATACCGGATCGAAGCGTAGATCTCGTCTTCGCCGACCCGCCCTACAATCTCCAGCTTTCAACAGAGCTTCTGCGTCCGAACAACACGCGCGTCGACGGTGTCGACGACGCCTGGGACAAGTTCGGTTCGTTCGAAGAGTACGACCGCTTCACGCGCGCCTGGCTCGCCGAATGCCGCCGCGTCCTGAAGCCGGACGGCGCGCTCTGGCTGATCGGCTCCTATCACAACGTCTTCCGCTTGGGCGTCGCGTTGCAGGATCTGGGCTTCTGGATCTTGAACGATGTCGTCTGGCGCAAAGTGAACCCGATGCCGAACTTCCGCGGCCGCAGGTTCACCAACGCGCACGAGACGCTGATCTGGGCCGCGCGCGATCAGAAGTCGCGCTACACCTTCAACTACGAGAGCCTGAAGTCGTCGAACGACGATCTGCAGATGCGCTCCGACTGGCTGTTCCCGATCTGCTCAGGCCCCGAGCGCCTCAAGGACGACGGCGGCCGCAAGGCGCATCCGACGCAGAAGCCCGAAGCGTTGCTTCACCGCGTGCTGCTGGCCACGACCAACCCCGGCGATACCGTGCTCGATCCCTTCTTCGGCACCGGTACCACTGGCGCCGTGGCTCAACGCCTCGGTCGCCGCTGGATCGGCATCGAGCGCGATACCGATTACGCCAAGGCCGCGCACGAGCGCATCGCCAAGGTGACGGCGTTGTCCGACTCCGCGCTCGAAACGACGCCCTCGAAGCGCACCGAGCCTCGCGTTCCATTCGGCACCATCGTCGAGCTTGGAATTCTGCGCGCCGGCTCGAAGCTCTACGACGAGCGCCGCAGCGTACGCGCCGAGGTCAAGGCCGACGGCACCCTCGCCGTACCCGGCAGCCGCGGCTCGATCCACAGGCTTGGTGCCGCCGTGCAGGGCAAGACCGCTTGCAACGGCTGGACCTTCTGGCACTACGAGCGCGGCGGTGTCCTGCACCCGATCGACAATTTGCGCGAACGCGCAAAGGTCGAGCTCGGGCTCACGAAAACACATAGGCCTCACATCATCGCCGCCGAGTAGAGCGCGCGTGCTTCCGGAAGAATAGCGCGGGTTTCGATCCGATTTTCCGGCGCAAGCACGCGGACGCCCTCAGGCGCGATCTCCGGGACTCAGAGCAAATTCGCAGCGGTCGGGTTTTTGCTCTGGGTCCCGGCCATCTCCTGGCCGCACACCCCTGCCTCCTGCCCGTTGCCCGCTGCCTCCCTCTAATGCTCCTTCAGCGCGTGCTGGATCGCCTTCGCCATCACCGAAGGCACCGCCGCATTGTGAAGCTCCCGGCGCGGCACCCAGCGGCAACGCTCCGCGTCGGCCCAGAACGTCAGGCTCGCATCCGTCGGCACGATCGCGCGCAGCACCATCATCTCGAGCTTGAAGTGCGTGAACGTGTGGCTCACGACACCCGGCACTTGCCACCAGTCGGCCTTCACCGGTTGCGCAGTGAGCGCAAGATCCACCGGCAGCCAGTCGTCGCCCCAATCCGTTGATGGGATCTCCAGCATCCCGCCGAGCAGCCCGGCCTCCGGCCGCTTGCGCAAGAGCACGTGCCCATCCTCGCGGAGCGCCAGAAACGCCGTACCGTAACGCACCGGCCGATCCTGCTTCGCGAGCTTGACCGGCAGCTGCTCTTCGATGCCGAGCGCGTGCGCATGGCAATCCTGCTGCAGCGGACACATCAGACACGAGGGCCGCTTCGGCGAGCACACCGTGGCGCCGAGATCCATCATCGCTTGCGCGAAGTCTCCGGCGCGCCGCTGCGGCGTGAGACTGGCCGCGAGACGCTTGAGTTCGCGTTTCGCCGAGGGCAGTGGTTGCTTGAACGAAAACAGCCGCGAGACCACGCGCTCGATGTTGCCGTCAACTGGCGTCGCCGCCTCACCGAACGCAATCGCTGCGATCGCAGCCGCCGTATAAGGGCCGATCCCCGGCAGCCCGAGCAAGCCAGCCTCCGAGCGCGGAAATTGCCCACCGTGATCGGCAACGACCGCCTGGGCGCATTTGTGCAGGTTGCGCGCACGCGAGTAGTAGCCGAGCCCCGCCCACGCCGCGAGCACCTCTTCGAGATCCGCGGCCGCGAGCTTCTCGACAGTCGGCCACCGCGCGAGAAATCGCTCGTAAAAGGGAATGACCGCCTTCACGGTCGTCTGCTGCAGCATGATTTCGCTGAGCCAGACGCGATAGGGATCGGATCGCCTGCCCCGCTTGCTGCGCCACGGAAGATCACGCCGCTCGCGGTCATACCAGTCGAGCAGAGCCGCGACCGTGTCCGGTCCGGCCGGCCGCAGAGGCAGTTGCTTGCGCGCAACAACTCTCACGTTGTCCCCCTTCGAAGCAGTGTCAGCCGCCGAAGTCGCCGCGAATCGATTTCTATCATGCTAGGGATCTGCAACAGCAGTGCATACGATTCCATAGTCACATGCCTCCGAAGCGCACAGAAAAACTGAGAAAATCTCAGCTTCCGCACCCGGCAAGACGGGCGCTGGCGCTCACGCCGAGCGTCTCGCGATTCGCCGCGCCTCAAGTCGCACGCTTCGTGCCCTCCAAGACGGTCGGCAGCTTCGTGCCGACACTCACCAAAAAAGCGTTCGAGAAGTTCGGGTTTTCAACCGCCACCCTGCTGACCGACTGGACGCGGATCGTCGGCGCCGAGATCTCCGGATACACCGTGCCGGAGCGCCTCAAGTGGCCCCGCGGTCGCGAGGGCGACTACGGCGACGAGGACGGCGGCGAGCGCCCAGGCGCAACCCTCATTCTCCGGGTGGACCCGGCCCGGGCGTTGGACGTGGAATATCGCGCCCGCCAGATCACCGACCGCATCAACGCCTATTTCGGCTACCGGGCCGTCGAGACGCTTCGCCTGGTCCAAGCCCCTGTCCAAGATACCAAAAACGCGCGCACTCCGGCCGACGCCAGCTTGCACGCCGCCCCCCGCGCGAGCACGCCCCCTCCCCAGGCACCGGCCACGGAGGACGAGCAGCTGCGGGCCGCTCTGGCCCGCCTGGAACAGGGCATCCTGCGGGACAAGGCCGCTGCCGCACGCCGTCCCTAGCCTTTTCGCACCCTTCCCGCGGTGCAAACCCTGCGCATTCAAATGGCATTCAGCCTGGATTTGCCTTAATCGGGCACCGGCCCCATGTTATCAGCCGGGCCGTGAAATCTATTGCGCCCGAGACCAGATCCCGCGCGCTGCTATGAGGAGTTGAACAATGGACGTGATTAGCCGGCTCGACCGCCGTCAGGTCATCAAGGCCGGAACCGCCATTGCCGGTCTTGCGATGTTGGGCGCATCCTTCCCGGCCTTTGCCCAGCGCGCGCAGGGCCCCGCCGAAGTCCCCGTCGACGAGCTGATGAAAGCCGGCGATCTCCCGGATCTCGCCATCGGCCCCGACAACGCCAAGGTGACGATCGTCGAATATGCCTCGATGACGTGCGGCCACTGCATGCATTTCCACACTACGGTGTTCCCCGAGATCAAGAAGAAGTACGTCGACACCGGCAAGGTGCGCTTCATTTTCCGCGAGTTCCCGCTCGATGCACGCGCCTTCGCGGCCTCCATGCTGGCCCGTTGCGCCGGCCCGGAAAAGGCCCTTTCGCTGATCGACGCCCTCTTCCACACCCAGGCCGATTGGGCCTTCGTCAAAACCAATCCCACGCCGAAGCTGTTCGAGATCGCCAAGCAGGCGGGCTTCACGCAGGAAAGCTTCGACAAGTGCCTGACGGATCAGAAGCTGCTCGACCAGCTGACGGCCATTCACAGCCGCGCCAACGAGACCTTCGGCGTCAACGCCACGCCGACCTTCTTCATCAACGGCAAGCGCCTGCAGGCCGCCCCGAACATTGAAGAGTTCGACAAGGTTCTCGAGCCGCTTCTGGCCCAGGGCTAAGGGAGCTTCAAGGAGCGGATCTGCGAATGGGCGAGCTTTCGAGACGAACAGCCCGCAGTGCCTCGGCGGCCATCCTGATGGCCGCCGTTCTGCTGTCCGCCTGCTCCGCCAATAACAACGATCTGGCGGCCGTCCCGGCCGCAGGCGTCGCCGCCACCTCGACCGACTCCGCATCGGGGAGCCCGTTCCCCGATGCCGCCCCCCCCGCCAAGACGAGCGAAGAGCCGTTCAACCCGTTCTCGACCACGCCCGCCTCGTCGACCGGCGGCCGCGAGGTGATCCAGAACCCCACCACCGCCGAAATCATGGCGCCGGGTCCGTTGCCCGAAATGACGCTCGGACGGCCGGACGCGCCGGTCACGGTGGTCCAGTACGCCTCGCTCACCTGCCCGCACTGCCGCGCCTTCCATAAGAGCACGTTCCCGGAATTCGAGCGCGCCTACATAAAAACCGGCAAGGTGCGCTTCGTCATGCGGGAATTCCCGATCGGCAAGCAGTCCGGCAACGCCACCATCGCGCTGCGCTGCGCACCGCCGAATAAGTATTTCGAACTCTACGGGAAATTCATGGACCAGCAGAACGCCTGGGTCTCGCAGGAGGTCCGCCTGGAGCCGATTTTCGCGGTCGCCAAGCAGGTGGGGATGACACAAAGCCAGTTCGATTCCTGCCTTAAGAATCAGGCCATGATCGATGGCTTGAAGTGGGTCAAGGAGCGTGGACGGACACTCGGCATCATCGGAACCCCGATGTTTTTCATAGGCGGCAAGCTGGTCAAGAAGACGCTGACCATGGCCGAGATGCGCGAGCTGATCGATCCGCTGCTCGCAGCGCCTCAGGCCGCCGTCGCCAACTAAGCCGATAGCCAGGACGCCGCGGCCTCGAACGATCGATCGCTGGGATAGACGCGTGCAATGAAGATCAGCCGTCTCAGGCTTCTGGGTTTCAAATCCTTCGTCGAGCCGACGGAGCTGATCGTCGAATCGGGTCTGACTGGTGTCGTCGGCCCGAACGGCTGCGGCAAATCCAATCTCCTCGAAGCGCTCCGCTGGGTCATGGGCGAGACCTCACACAAATCCATGCGCGCCGCCGCCATGGACGACGTGATCTTCTCCGGCACGACATCGCGCCCCGCCCGCAACGTCGCCGAGGTGACGCTGTTCCTGGACAACAGCGAACGCCAGGCCCCCACCGAGTTCAACGACAGCGACCAGATCGAGATCACGCGCCGCATCGAACGCGAAGCGGGCTCCGCTTATCGCATCAACGGACGTGAAGCCCGCGCCCGCGACGTGAAGATCCTGTTCGAGGATGCTGCCACCGGCGCCCGCTCGCCGGCCCTCGTGCGCCAGGGCCAGATCTCCGAGATCGTCAACGCAAAGCCCGAGCAGCGCCGCCGCGTGTTGGAGGATGCCGCCGGCGTCGCCGGATTGCACAGCCGCCGCCACGAGGCCGAGTTGCGTCTCAAAGGCGCCGAGCAGAACCTGGCTCGCCTAGCCGACATCATGGGCCAGCTCGGCTCGCAGATCGAAAGCTTGAAGCGCCAGGCGCGTCAGGCACGCCGCTACAAGGACCTCTCGGAGGAGATCCGTCGTTCCGAAGCGCTCCTCGCGCATCTGTCGTGGATCGAAGCGCAGGCGCTCGTCGCCACCGAGGAACACAATTTTTCCGAACAGCTGAGCGTGCTCGCACGCGCAACCGAGGACGAAGCCAAGGCGCTACGCGAGGAAGCCGAGCTGGCCGAGACGATCCAACCGCTGCGCGATGAGGAAGCCGCTCGCGGCGCCGCGCTGAGTCGCATCAAGATCGAAACCGAGGGCCTCGCGCGCGAGGCGACCCGCTGCACCGAGCGGCGCCAGGAGCTTCAAAAAACTTCCGTCGAGATCGAAAAGGATCTCGCGCGTGAATCCGTTCTGATTTCCGAAGCCAAGGAAATCCTCGCCGGCTTCGACGTCGAGGCCACTGCCCTTGAAAAGGCCGAAGCCGAAGCGGACGCCGAGGAGGATCACATCCACGGCGCCGAGGAAGAGGCCACCGCCGCACTCGCAGCTGCCGAAAAGAACCTCGCAATCGTCACCGAGCGCGCCGCCGAAGCCCGCGCCCGCAGGAAGACGCTCGACACTGCAGAATCCGAACGCCGCTCCGCCATCGACAAACTCGATGCGAAGCTTGCCGCCCTCGTGCGCGATACGGAAGCCGCCGCGGCCGGCGCACCGGATTCCCTGAAGCTCGCCGCCATCACCGAGCAGGGCCAGCGCCTCGCCCGCGAAATTTCCGCCATCGAGGCCGCGACCCTCGATGCCGAGGACAAGCTGTCCGACCTCGCCGAAACCGCCCGCGTGCGCGCCGAAGAAGCGCAGCAGGCCCGCATGACGCTCTCGACCCTCGTCACCGAGCGTGAAACGTTATCGAAGCTGGTGATGCCGACCTACGAGGAAGGCATGCCGCCGGTCGTCGAGAACCTGCGCGTCGCGCCGGGCTATGAAGCAGCCCTCGTCGCCGCCTTGGGCGACGATCTCGACGCGCCGGTCCACGAGGATGCTCCCGTCCGCTGGCGCATGATCGAGGTGAACCCCGGCGACGAAGCCCTCCCCGCCGATGCCGAACCGCTGAGCCTCCATGTCGGCGCGCCACCGGAGTTGACGCGCCGCCTGCGCCAGATCGGCGTCGTCTCGCGCGAACTGGGCGCGCGCCTGCAGCCGCATTTGAAGCAAGGCCAGCGCCTCGTCAGCCGCGAAGGCGATCTCTGGCGTTGGGACGGCTTCATTGCCGTCGCTGGCGGCATGACGCCCGCCGCCCAGCGCCTGGCCGAGCGCAACCGTCTCGCCGACATGTTCGAGCGCGAGAAGGTGACCCGCGTCGAAGTCCAGCGCCTGACCTCGCTCGATCAGGCCGCCGCCGCCGCCCACACCGCCGCGGCCGCCGAAGAAAAAAGATTGCGAGCGCTGTGGCGCGACACGCAGGCCAATCACGTCGCCACCCGCGACGCGCTGAGCGCCATCGAAAAGCAGGCGCGCGAGACCGAAGCCAAGCTGACCTCGATCACCGAAGCCCGCGAGCGTGCAGAGACAGACCGCCGCGAAGCGCAGGCCGCCCTCGATCACATCGAGGATGAGCTGGCCAAGCTCGACGCCGAAGACGATCCCGCTGCCCGCCTGCCCGAAGTGCAGAAGGCAGCCCAGGACCGCCGCACCGCGCTATCGGTCGCACAGGCCCGTGTCGCGTCGCATGCCCGCGAGCGCGAGACGAGGAAACGCCGCGCCGAAGCCATCGTCGCCGAGCGCACCCGCTGGGCCTCGCGCAGCGAAGGCGCCACTCAGCATATCGCCGCCCTTGAAGAGCGACTCGCCAAAACCCGGAACGACATCAGCCAGCTGGAAGAGGTCATTCCGGCCCTGGAGGATCGCCGTCAAAGTCTCTTGGGCGCTTTGTCGGACGCCGAGCAGGCCCGCAACAAAGCCGCCGACGATCTGGCCCGCGCCGACAGCGCGCTCCGTGCCGCCGCGCAGGCGATGCGCGACTCCCAGGGAGCGGTCTCAGCCGCCCGCGAAGCGCGCGCCCGCATCGAAACCCGCCTCGAAGGCGCCCGCACCCGCCGCCAGGACGAGGCCCGCCGCATTCGCGAAGCCTTGAACGTCAGCCCCGATGACTGCTTGGGCCTCGCCGGCCTCGCCGCATCCGACACGCTCCCCGCCTTGGCCGACGCCGACCGCAGCCTGCAGCGCCTGAAGGCTGACCGCGAACGCCTTGGCGGCGTCAACCTGCAGGCCGACGACGAACTCACGACCTTCCTCGAGCAAATGAGCACGATGGAAACCGAGCGCGACGACGTCGAGCAGGCAATCGCCAAGCTCCGCGGCGCCATTCAACAGCTGAATCGCGAAGGCAAGAAGCGCCTGGACGAGGCCTTCGAGACGGTGAACGGCCATTTCCAGCGCCTGTTCACAACCCTGTTCGGCGGCGGCGAAGCGCGCCTCGAGATGATTGCAGGCGAGGATCCCCTGGAAAGCGGCCTCGAAATCATCGCCAAGCCGCCAGGCAAGAAACCGGCGACCCTTTCGCTGCTGTCCGGCGGCGAGCAGACGCTGACGGCGCTTTCACTGATTTTCGCAGTCTTCCTGACCAACCCGTCGCCGATCTGCGTCCTAGACGAAGTCGACGCTCCCCTCGACGACGCGAACGTCGACCGCTTCTGCACGCTGATGGAGAAAATGTCCGAGGAAACCGCCACCCGCTTCCTGGTCATCACCCATCATCCGATGACGATGATGCGCATGAACCGGCTGTTCGGGGTCACGATGGCGGAAAAGGGCGTCTCCCAGCTCGTTTCGGTCGACCTCGAGACCGCCCGGTCGTTCCGCGAGGCCGGCTGAACACGCCTCACAACCCATTCTCTCAGGGGCGCGGCTAAAACCCGTAAGTATTGGCCTTGGAAATCACTGGCCCTGCGCCGTTTCGCCGTACCCCTGTGAACTTTGCAAAAATGTGGCCTTTGCTTGACACCGCGCGGGCTCTGGCTATGGTGCGCGGCGTTGGTAATCCGGCCGTTTCAGCCCATAGGTCTGCGCGGACAGGGGACGCTATGTCGACGTCGAGCGATGACGAAAATCCGGCTCGCGGCGAGATTTCTCCTGAAGAGCGGGAGGCGTTCAAAAAACGTGCTTCCGATCTGGGCGCGCGGCTGGACAAGGTCAAGGCCGAAACCCGGGCAAAAGCGCCCGACCCTGCCAACAGGGCTCGCGGCGCGGCCATGGGACAGGCGATGAAAATCGCCATCGAGCTCGTTGTCGGCATTGCTGTCGGCGGGTTCATCGGCAAGGTGCTGGACGATCAGTTCGGCACGGCGCCTTGGTTATTGATTCTGTTCCTGATGCTGGGCTTTGCAGCCGGCCTCCTGAACATCGTGCGTACCGCCCGGCGCCTTCAGGCCGAGGCTGAACCGCTTCAGCGCAATGCGAAGGCGGCACCTGACGACGAAGAAGAAGACGACGCGAAGTAGGGGACGGAAGAGTGGCTGGAGCGGCAGAAGTGGCGGGTCATGCGGCCGAAAACCATGGGCCCATGGCGCAATTCGAAATCAAGCGTCTCGTTCCGCTTGAGCTATTTGGTTACGACATCTCCTTTACGAACGCCTCCCTCTTCATGGTGCTGGCGCTCGTTCTGATTTCCGGCTTCCTGATCCTCGCGATGAGCGGTCGTTCGCTGGTCCCCGGACGCATCCAGTCCATTGCCGAAAGCCTCTACGAGTTCGTCGCCGGCATCGTCCGCGAGAACCTGGGCGAAGAAGGCATGCGCTACTTCCCCTGGGTGTTCTCGATCTTCATTTTCATTCTGACGCTGAACATGCTGGGCATGATCCCGGGCTCGTTCACCGTCACGAGCCACATCATTGTGACCTTCGCGCTCGCCGCGATGGTCTGGATCGTCGCAACTCTGATCGGCTTTGCTCGCCACGGCGTCGGCTATCTCAAGCTGTTCGTTCCGGACGGCGTGCCTCTCTGGCTGATGCCGCTGATCGTGCCGATCGAGATCGTGTCCTACCTGATCCGTCCTGTCAGCTTGTCGGTGCGTCTGTTCGCCAACATGATGGCCGGCCACACCATGCTGAAGGTGTTCGCGAGCTTCGCCGTGAGCCTGCCGGTGTTTGCCAAGGTGTTCCCGGTGCTGTTCACCGCCGCGTTCACCGGCCTCGAATTTCTGGTGGCCTTCCTTCAGGCCTTCATCTTCACCGTGTTGACCTGCATCTACCTCAACGACGCGGTCAACATGCATCACTAAAAAGCGCCGGAAGCCGGGGCTGGCTCTTGAGGCCGGCCCAGGAAGAAAGCGTGCCGTTTTCAATTACAACCACTTAAAACCCTAAATGGAGACGACCATGGATCCCCAGGCAGCAAAGTTCATCGGCGCCGGCCTCGCCTGCTTCGCGCTCATCGGCGCCGGCATCGGCATCGGCAACATCTTCGGCAACTACCTCTCGGGCGCGCTTCGCAACCCGTCGGCTGCTCCGGGCCAGTTCACCAACCTGCTGATCGGCTTCGCGCTTGCTGAAGCGACCGGCCTGTTCGGCCTTCTGATCGCTCTGATCATCCTCTTCGGTTGATCCCTGACTTCGGCTGTGGGCCTTCGATCCGGAGCCAATCCGCGATCTGAGGCCCGCTGCCGGCTCCACCTGGAGATTTCCTAATGATCGCAGCGTTGACCGTGCTCGCCGCCGAGTTGCCCGGTATCGCCACCGACGTGGCCGAGGCTCTCGACGAGCACAAGTCTGGCGGCCTGCCGCAGCTCCATCAGCCGGACTTCGGGCCGCAGCTGTTCTGGCTCGCCCTCACGTTCGTGCTTCTCTACGTGATCATGAAGCGCGTTGCGCTCCCGCGCATCGGCGAAGTGATCGAGGAACGCAAAGACCGTATCCAGCGCGATCTGGCGGCGGCCGAGCGTCTCAAGGGCGAAACCGAAAAGGCTCTCCAGGCCTACGAAAAGGCGCTCGCTGACGCGCGTACCAACGCCACGTCCATCGCACGCCAGACACGTGATTCGCTGAACGCCGAAGTCGACAAGGAGCGTAAGGCGGTCGAGGATCAGCTCGCCAAGAAGCTCGCCGATGCCGAAACCAGCATCGGGGCCACCAAGGCCAAGGCGCTCGCCAGCGTCAAGGACATCGCAGGCGATACCGTCGTCTCGATCGTCGGCGCATTGACCAACCTCTCCGTCAGCAAGGACGAGCTTGATCGCGCGCTGACGTCCGGCTCGGATAAGTGAGGCTCCCATGTTTAACCCTGCCTATCCTGAATTCTGGGTCCTGATCTCGTTCACGCTGTTCGTCGCCCTCCTCGTCTGGAAGGGCGTCCCCGGCCTGATCGGCAAGGCACTCGATAGCCGCGCAGCCGCGATCCGCACCGAGCTCGACGAAGCACGCCGCCTGCGCGAAGAAGCCCAGCAGCTGCTTGCCGACTATCAGCGCAAGAGCCGCGAGGCGGAGGACGAGGCTAAGTCGATCGTCGAGACCGCGAAGCGCGAAGCCGAGCGTCTCGCGAGCGAGACCCGCAAGGCGCTGACCGAGCAGGTCGAGCGTCGCACCAAGGCAGCCGAGGAGAAGATCGCTCGCGCCGAGGCTCAGGCCGTGAGCGACGTGCGCGCCGCCGCTGTCGACCTCGCCGTGAAGGCCTCCGAGAGCATTCTCAAGGCCAAAATCGCAGGCGAGTCCGCTCTGACGGACGCCGCCATCCGCGATCTCAAAGGCAAGCTGAACTGAGAAGCCTCAGCTGCTTCGCACCGAAAACTAAAAAAGCCGGGCTCAGAGCCCGGCTTTTTTGTTGGTCGCGAACTGTCCTCAGAACCCGAGTCGGCTCAGCGGCCCGATCAGGCGCCGGTAGAGAACAGGCGGCGTGATCTCGCGCAGCACGCTGCGGCGGATCTCGGTCGTATCCCGCTTGTCTTGCGTATTCGGGCGCGGCCGGAACAGCGTCGAATGCGATTTGCGCGTCTCGTCCCAGGTCGCGGTGTAGTAGTAGAGCGCGATCGACAGACGCGGATCGCCCTTGGGGTTGTTCACCGGCTCCGGATTGCCGTGGAAGGTGTCCGATCCGGTGCTGAACACGACCATGCGATTGAAGAGCGGCAGGAAGGTCGCCTCCTTCTTGGCCATCTCCTTGTCCCAGATCTCGAACGAGCCGCCCCAGTCCTCCTGCCACTCCTTGTTGAGATAGATGAGAACGTTGAGCCGGCGCTCCAGGTACATCTTCGAATGAAAATTGAAATCGGCGTGGATATCGAGATGCCCGCCGTTCGCAACCTGATGAATACCCGCGCCGCTGAAATAGGGATCGGGGATCAGTCCCGGAATGCCCGTCATTTCCTCCAGGAAAAGAATGAACGGGCGGGAGTTGAAGGCATAAAAAAGGTTCTTCGTGTACTGCGGCAGGCGCTCCGGCATGTAAGCCGTCTTCTTGTTTTCCTGCGCGCGGCTGAAACTCGATTCACTTTCCGGCATCTTTTTCAGATCGCCGACGACATGCTCCAGCACGACAGGCGGCAAGAAGTTATCGATGCAGATGTGCGGATAGGGCGCCGCGTGCTGGTATCGGTCGGCGTAGGATTTTCCAATTTCCTTGGCGACATTGGAACGGATCGTGAGATCGACGGGGTCGATCGGATAAGCGGACTCAGACATTACGCAACACCCTCAAAGATTTGCCGGCTGACCACTTATTCCAGACTACGGAAGAACCGTCACGGCGCCCAGCGCGATTTCCTTAACGCCGGCAAGGGAAGTGCTGAAAAACGGGGAAGGGCGAAGGCAGACCGCTCGCGCCGCGAGGTCGTTAACCCATCGCGATTAACCCGGCAAAGCAGGTCAACACCACCGCGGAAAGACGAGGAACCAGCCGTGAGCCTCCCGTCGCAGCCATGCGCCCGATCGCGCTACCGATCACGATCCACGCCGACGCGGCCAGCACGACGAACCCGACGAAAGCGGCAACATAGGAAAGCGCATTCGGCGCCGACAACGGGATGATGCCGAAGGTGAACACGATCGCCTTCGGATTGAGCAGCGTCGTGACGAACACCTTTTGCAGCCGGATGCCCTCGCCGACACCGCCAAGCGCTGCGCGCCGCGTCCAAAGCTCGTAGGCGGCACGGAGAAGGTAAGCCCCAATCAGCAGCCGCAGCACGGTTTTGATCGCCGGATAACTCTCGAGCCAGCCCCCGAGCAACAGGTGGAGACACCCGATCGCCAGGAGATAGCCAGCGACCTCACCCACGATCAAGGACAGCGACCGGCGCACGCCGACCAGCGCGCCAGACGTCGCGAGCAGCGTGTTTGTTGGACCCGGAGTACCGAGGATTGCGAGAACCGCGAGCGAGAAAAGCAATGGATCGAGCATGCCGCCATCCTGAACTTTGGCAACGGCCGGGGCTTTGATCTGGATCAGCTGATGCCGCGGTCGCGACACACCTAACTCAACGACCGCACCGATGTCCCCTCACATCTCCGCCGCGCGCGCGTTACGGCGCAAAACCTGCGGCGGCTGGCCGAACGTGCGCAGGAACGCGCGGCGCATGCGGTCGGGATCGGCAAAGCCCGTCTGCCGCGCAACGACCTCGATCGGATGCTGGCTCTGCTCCATCATCTCGCGTGCAACCTCGACCCGGAGCTTTTCGACCGCTTTGGCTGGCGATTGCCCGGTTTCGGCGCGGAAAGCTCGGCTGAACTGGCGCGGACTCAGATGTGCGGCTTCCGCCAGCATTTCCACGCTGAGCGGCGTATGCAAATTCCGCTTCGCATAATCGAGCGCGGTTTGAATCCGGTCCGACTTCGGTTCGAGTTCGAGCAGCGCGGAAAACTGCGATTGCCCACCCGCCCGGCGATGGTAGACGACAAGCTTCCTGGCCAGCGCCTTCGCGGCATCGGCGCCGAGATCGGCTTCGATCAGTGCCAGCACGAGATCGAGCCCCGCCGTCATCCCGGCCGAAGTCCAGATCGAACCGTCGGTGATAAAGATGCGATCGTCATCGACTTTGATTTTCGGATAGCGCGATTGCAGTTCCCGCGCGTGGAACCAGTGCGTGGTCGCACGCCGACCATCCAGTAGGCCAGCTTCTGCCAGCACGAACGCGCCAGTGCAGATCGATGCAACGCGCCGCGTCCGGCCGGACATACGCTGCAGATAGCCGATCAGTCCGCGCGTAGGCTGCGCGACGCCGAGACCGCCGGCAACGATCAACGTATCCAGCGGCTCGGCTGGAAACCGCTCAGTCTCGATCACCAGCCCCGCCGAAGCCTTGATCGGCCCGCCAGCTTCCGAAATGAGCCGCAGCCGGTAGGTCTCTTTTCCACTCAAGGCGTTGGCCAGCTCGAACGCGGCAACGGTACCGAAGCTCATCACTGACACATCGGGAAAAACGACGAGACCGATCTCGCGCATGATGCCCTCCACAATGTCCTAAACTGACGGATATATGACATTTGAGACATTCCAGTGCAAGCCTATGGTTCTCCTGGAGCCCGCCCGCTGGGCAAACACGGAGAACAAACCAATGACCACCACGTCGAAATCCAAGGGCACAGCGCTCGTCACGGGAGCGTCCACCGGCATCGGCGCGATCTACGCCGAGCGCCTGGCCAAGCGTGGCTACGATCTCATCCTTGTCGCCCGCAATCAGGCTCGCCTGACAGAATTGGCCAACCGCCTTGCCACCCAAAGCGGCCGCACGGTCAAAACGCTGGTCGCCGATCTCGGCAACAAATCCGACCTCGGTCGCATCGAAGCCACCCTGCGCGACGATGCGAGCATCACCGTCCTCGTAAACAATGCGGGTGTCGGCGCGGTCACACCGCTCGTTGCAACCGACGTCGGCAAGATGGACGACCTGATCGCACTCAACGTGACCGCCTTGACGCACCTTACCTATGCCGCCGCACCCGCATTCGTTTCGCGCGGCAACGGCACGATTATCAACATCGCCTCCGTTGTGGGGATCGCGCCCGAGATGCTCAATGGCGTCTATGGCGCAAGCAAAGCCTACGTACTCGCATTCAGCCAGTCACTGCAGCACGAGTTGTCGGATAAGGGCATTCGCGTGCAGGCCGTTCTGCCTGGAGCAACCGCCACCGACTTCTGGGAGATCGCAGGCCATCACCACCGCAATCTGCCGAAGGAGATCGTAATGTCGGCGGAAGACATGGTCGACGCCGCACTTGCTGGCTTGGATCAGGGTGAGGTGGTCACCATTCCGTCGCTGGCCGATCAGAACGAATGGACCAGCTACGAAACAGCTCGCCGCGCCATGTCCACGCATCTCTCGAGAGCCACACCCGCAGCGCGATACAAAGTGGGCGAAAGTGCCGTCGCCTAAAAAAGCGATGAACAATCGCCGCGACGGGTTCAAATCCATCGCGGCGATCATGCGTCGCGTCATCTATCGACCGGCTCGTGACCGAATTATCGGCGCGAGTTTCTCTGATCATTTAGAGAAAGCGGGAAAAATGCCCGCCACGAAACCCAGCGCAAAAGACGCTGTGCATGACATCCAACAATGCGTAGCCGGAGCATTGGAGCGAACAACATCCGTATGCTGTAGTTAGTCCATCGCGATTCGCGCACCCAGCCCTCATGGAGAGGCACGGCATGGACACGCTCGGCGACTTTCAATCGATATTGGCGCTCATCGCTGAACGCTCCGCATCGGTCAAAGCCGTTTGCGCAAGCGAGGAAAGCACCAAGTTATACCTCGTGCTGCCGGTTATCGGAGCGCTTGGATACGACTGCACCGATCCGTTCGTCGTCCAGCCCGAATATCCCGCCGACTTCCGCAAGGAGGCGAGCGAACGCGTCGACTACGTGATCCTGCGCGACGAAAAGCCGATCATCGCCGTCGAATGCAAAAGGGTCGGCGCCGATCTGACGTCCAATCGCGGCCAGCTTCGCGCCTATTTTTCGGCGCTGCAAACCGTGCGCCTCGGTATTCTGACCGACGGCATCCGGTTCGAATTTTTCGTAGATTGCGAGAATTCGAACATCATGGATCCCGAACCGTTCGTCACGCTCGACCTCGAAGCCGCGACTCGCGCACCGATACCGGCCGACGTCCTGACCGCGCTTTTCCTGCTGCACAAAAACAACTTTCAGCCTGACACCATTTCCGAAGTGGCCGAAGAACGCCTCGTCGCCAAACGCCTTCGCACCGTTCTCATGCAGGAGGTAAGAGAGCCCTCCGACGAGTTCTGCCGTCTTGTCCTTCAGCGCGTCGGGCTCAAGAACCTGCGCCGCACCTCGATCCAGTCGCGTTACAGCAGCCTGATCCGATCCGCCTTCGAGGACGCTTTCGTCCTACCCGTGTTCGAAAAGCTCCGCGCAACGCACGCGCGCCCGGTCGAAACATTGACCTCGGAGGACGAAGCGACACGGCGCATCGTCACCACCGATCGCGAGCTTGCAGTCTATCGGTATGTGTGCCGACGTCTGGCCTTTCTTGCCACCGACGAAGCGCAGTTCTCGGCCGTCGAGCGCGTGCAGTATCGCGACTATGTCGGCAAGTTCGCGGTCTATTACGACCGCATCCAAAAAGGGCGGCTGTTCGATTTCGTCGAAGGCAGCAACGGCTACGACAAGTTCATATTCCCAGAGCCGTTCGGCGAGATCGTCACCAATACGATGAAGGACATCGACGAAGCCTTGCGCGTCATGTTCACCCGCCGCATCCGCGAGCTCGGCATCCTGGGCGCCTCCGAACCAGCGATCTCGGAAAAGCGCATGCTAGAAAGCGCCTGACGCCAGCAGCCCGATCGGCGAAGGGAGCGCTAGCCGGCGTTCGGCGTATTGCGATCGAAGCCGACATAAACCTCGAACTCACCCGGACGCGCGCCTTCGGGAACGTTGAACGTCACCGTCCGCACCGCCGAGAAGTACCCGATCGGGTTTTCCACCGCGACCGTCGCATCGACGCGCAGCTTGTCCGTCGTGAGCCGATCGCGCTTCGAGTCGGTCACGAACACGTTGATCGGCAGCGAGATCGGCCCCGACTTTCCGCGCGGCCCGAGCAAGATGCGCCCGGAGAAGCCATACTTCACCGTGACCTGCGAGCCGTTCATCGAGCACTCGCGTGCGGTCTTGGTGATCTCGCCGCGATGCATGATGGCAAGGCCGTCGCCGATACGGCCCGGCTCGTAGATTGTGAGGTGGCTGTCGCGGGGCCAGGTGACGAAGCGCGGGCAACCCGGCTGCGCGTCTCCGCCCGACAAGGCCGGAGCGCCGTCTCCGCCGGCCTTGGCGGCGGCGATCAGATCCTGCTCGCTGACCCCAGTCGGCTCAGCCGATCCGGACCCGCCAAGAATGCTGGTTCCAAGCCCGGACGTGACAGACGACATGCCGCAGCCACTGACGGACACGGCAACGCATACGGCCACAAGAGCGCCGCGGCCTTTGCCGACAAATGTCATGACGGATTGCGTCATGCCGCTCCGATCCGCATAATCTCTAGATTGAGCTTGAGCCTCGCGAGAGCCCCCCGGGCCTGCTGCACTCATTTTAGTCCAGGACGAACGCCTCAAGCTCTATCATCCTTATCTTGAACCACAAAGCGTTCGCCCTTAGTTGACCGACATCATCCGAGCCACTGCCAAGGACGAGCCTCCATGTCCCTTCCCAGCGCCGAGCCCGTACCCGAGACCCGCCCGGCCCTGAAGGTTCTCCTGGCGGCCCCGCGCGGCTTCTGCGCGGGCGTCGACCGGGCGATCCAGATCGTAGAGCTGGCGTTGGCCAAATTCGGCGCACCGGTCTACGTACGCCACGAGATTGTCCATAACCGATATGTGGTCGAGTCTCTGAAGGCCAAAGGTGCCGTTTTTGTGGAGGAGCTGAACGAGATCCCCGAGACGGACCAACCTGTGATCTTTTCGGCACATGGCGTGCCTAAGTCCGTGCCCCTGGCGGCAAAGTCCCGGAATCTCTTTGCCATCGATGCCACCTGCCCGCTGGTGTTCAAGGTGCATATGGAAGCCAGCCGCCACCACGCCGAAGGCCGAAAGATCGTGCTGATCGGCCACGCCGGCCATCCGGAGGTCGAAGGCACCACCGGTCAGCTCCCGCCGGGCACGGTAACCTTGATCCAGACCGCCGCCGACGCCGAGGTCTTCGAGCCCGAAGACCCCTCCCGCCTCGCCTATGTCACGCAGACCACCCTCTCGGTCGATGACACCGCCGGTATCGTGGCCATTCTGAAACGGCGCTTCCCGGCCATTGTCGGCCCTCACAAGGAAGACATCTGCTACGCCACCACGAACCGCCAGGCGTCCGTCAAGGCCATCGCCGACAAGGTCGGCCTCACCATCGTCGTCGGCGCGCCGAACTCGTCGAACTCGCTCCGCCTCGTCGAGGTTGCCGAGCGCTCCGGCTGCCCCAAGGCGATCCTCATCCAGCGCGCCTCCGAGATCCCCTGGGACCTCTTCGACGGCATCGAGGCCGTCGGCGTGACGGCAGGCGCCTCGGCCCCGGAAACCCTGGTCGACGAGGTGTTGGATGCCCTCAACGCCCGCTTCCGGATCTCCGTCGAGCAGGTGACGACCGCAAATGAGCGCATCGCCTTCAATGTCCCGCGCGAGTTGCGCGAGCCCGCCGACGCCTGATACACGGGGAACCGTTCAGGCCCAGACCGATCAAGCCACCGACAAAACCCCGGCAGACCCCAATGGCCGTTTATACGGAAGTGACGGACGACGATCTCTCGCGGCTTATCGCGAGCTACGACCTAGGCGCGCTGCTGTCGTACAAAGGGATCGCCGAGGGCGTCGAGAACACCAACTACGTGGTGCATACGAGTAAGGGCACCTTCATCCTCACGCTTTACGAGCGCCGCGTCGACACCGCCGACCTGCCGTTCTTCCTCGGCCTGCTCGAGCACTTGAACAAGCGTGGCATCTCCTGCCCACTGCCGGTGCGCAATCGCGCAGGTGAGGTGCTGACCGAAATCTCGGGACGCACGGCCGCCTTCGTGAACTTCCTTGAAGGCGTCTGGCCACGCCGTCCGCAAGCGAGCCATTGTGCCGCCGTTGGCCGCGCGTTGGCCGAGTTGCATCTGGCCGGCGAAAGCTACACCGCCGAGCGCCCCAACGCGCTGAGCCTCGAAGGCTGGCATGCGCTGTTCGATCGCTTCGCCCCCCGCGCCGACGAGGTCTCGAAAGGGCTTGGCACTCTGATCAACTACGAACTGGCCTATCTCGATCGGGCTTGGCCGAAGACCTTGCCGTCGGGCGTGATCCACGCCGATCTATTCCCCGACAACGTCTTCTTCATCGGCGACAAGCTCTCTGGGCTCATCGACTTCTATTTCGCCTGCAACGACGCCTGGGCCTACGACCTCGCCATCTGCCTCAACGCCTGGTGCTTCGAGCCGGACTTCTCCTTCAACGCCACCAAGAGCCGCGCGTTGATCGCCGCCTACCAGAGCTTGCGCCCGCTGACCGCCGCCGAATATGCCGCCTTCCCGGTACTGGCCCGAGGCGCAGCCCTGCGCTTCCTGCTGACGCGCGCCCACGACTGGCTTCACACCGATCCCAACGCGCTCGTAAAGCCGCACGACCCGCTCGCCTACGTGCGCCGCCTGCGCTTCCATCAGGAGGTGAAATCGGCCGCCGAATACGGGCTGGAGACCACGTCATGAGCACGGATGCCAAGTCGATCGAGATCTACACCGACGGCGCCTGCTCGGGAAATCCAGGCCCGGGCGGCTGGGGCGCCATCCTGATCTGGGGCGACCATCGGAAAGAGATCAAAGGCGGCGAAGCCCAGACGACCAACAACCGTATGGAGCTGATGGCCGCCATCTCGGCGCTTGAAGCCCTGAAGACGGGCGTCCAGGCTGACCTCTATACCGATAGCTCCTACGTGCGAAACGGGATCATGAGCTGGATCCATGGCTGGAAACGCAACGGCTGGCGCACGGCTGACAAGAAGCCGGTCAAGAACGTCGAGCTGTGGCAACGCCTGGAGCAGGCCCTCTCGCGTCACAAGGTGACGTGGCATTGGGTGAAGGGCCACGCCGGACACCCCGAGAACGAGCGGGCCGACGAGCTCGCTCGCGAAGGCATGGCCGACTTCAAGCGCTAACTCGCGCGCTCCCGCCAAACCGACCTCACCTGGTAAAACCGGCGCTCCGCGAGCGCGCGACTTCCTGCGACAAAAAAACTAGTTCGCCCGACAAGGACCTCGTCGGTCGTCGGAGCACAGGCGTTTGGGCGTAGTGATGCCTAGGAAACAGGCGATGATTAAGGAAAATTTCCTCGATTGCGTAAGAATTTAAATACCACTGGCTGGGAATATGGGTGAGAAACCAATCCTAACCGATGGATACAATTATGTTGTCCACACTGCGTCTTCGCCTTCCCATCGCCATCGTCGGTCTCGGCCTCGCAGCATCAACGATCATGGGCTGGATCGGCTGGTCAGGCGCCAGAGGCGCACTTGAGACAGCCGCCATCGAGCGCCTCAATCTTGCAGCCGAGTCACGCCGTACGAGCCTCGAACTCGTGGCGGATCGCCTGAGCGTGGACACCAGAAACGTCGCCGGCCAGAAGCTGGTTTTGGACAACATCGCCGATCTCACCGAGACGCTGACCAAAATCCCGGAAAACCTGCAGAAGAACATAGAGTTTTTCGCGAGCTTGCCCGCCGAGGAACGCGCCACCAACGACGGCAGCGCCTCCAGCACCATGTACGGGCTGCGCCATTCGAAGGTGCATCCGCTCGTGACGAGCCTGCTGAGCCAGGCCAAATACGACGACGTGCTGCTTCTCAATGACGCCGGCCTCATCGTGTACACCGCAAAGAAGGGTGGGGAATTCGGCCAGGCCATCGGTACGCCCCAAACTGCCGGCTCGGGTCTCGATACGTTCTTCGAGAAGCTGAAAACGGCAGGCGACCGCGACGTCACCTTCCAGGATTTCGCAGCCTCTACCCTTTCGGCTGGTTCTCCGTCCGCCTTCATCGGCACGCCGATCCTCAAGAAGTCGAACGTCGCCATGGATTCGGCCCAGCACGACGTTCGCGTCGGCTACGCCGTCATTCGCGTGGGATCCGCCCTGCTCGATCAGGTGCTAAACGATCGCCACGGCCTCGGCGAAACCGGCGAGACCTTTGCCGTCGGCCAGGACGGGATGATCCGCACCAACGCGCCGCTGGCGTCCGAGCCGACGGCCGGCAAGCCGGCTTCGATCATGGGCCTCACCTCCGATGACACCGACGTCTCGCATTCGAGCCGCAACGGGACCAACTACTTCGCGGCCCAGGCCAAGGTGGAATTCCTGGGAACCGAATGGAAGGTGATTGCCGAGCAGGCCGACCACGAAGCCCTCGCAGGTACCGCCGGCATCTCGCGCATGATGGGCCTGGCAGCCCTGCTGATCGCGGGCGCGCAGATCCTGATCGGCTGGCTTGTGGCCCGCAGCATCGTCCGCCCCATCGGCACCCTGACCGCGGCACTCAAGAGCATCGCCGGCGGCGACCTCGCGACCGAAATTTCGGGCAAGGACCGCAGCGACGAAATCGGCGAGATCGCCCGCGCCGTCGACGACATCCGCACCTATACGGCCCAAGAAGCCGAACGCCGGGCGGAAGCCACCGAGAGCGAGCGTCGCGCACAGGAAGGCCAGCGCCGCCAGATCACCGAGAACCTCGCCAAGGAGTTCCAGGATCGCGTCGGCACGGTCGTGAAGTCGGTGGCAACTGCAGCCGGCGATCTCGAAAAGTCCGCCCTCGAGATGGCCGCCCTCGCCGAGCAGACCAAGACCAGCTCGTTCAAGGTGGCAACCGCCACCGATTCAGCCAACCACGAGGTGCAAGCGGTCGCCGCGGCCTCCGAACAGCTCTCGGCCTCGATCCGCGAGGTCGCCTCGCTGACCGTCCGCTCGGGTTCGATCGCCTCTGAAGCCGACAAGCATGCCCAGGACACCCATCAGATCGTCGAATCTCTGTCGACCAAGGCAGCGACGATCCAGAACGTCATCGACATGATCAAGGCGATCGCCGAGCAGACCAACCTGCTGGCACTCAACGCCACCATCGAAGCCGCACGCGCCGGAGAGGCCGGCAAAGGGTTCTCGGTGGTTGCAAGCGAGGTCAAGGCGCTGGCCAGCCAGACAAGCAAGGCGACCGGCGAGATCGCGGCTCAGATCGACGCCGTCGGCGCCGAGGTCAGGAATGCGGTCGGCGCGGTGTCGAGCATCCGCACCGTCGTGACCGACATCAGCCACGCCGTCGTCGCGATCTCCTCGGCCATTGAGGAACAGACCGCAGCCACGGGCGAAATCGCGAAATCGGCTCAAAGCGCAGCCGGCGAAACCGCGACCGTGTCGGAAAACATCGAGGAGGTCTCGCAAGCGATCACCACGACCGACAAGGCAGCCAATGTCGTGGTCGAACGGGCTCGCAGCCTCGGCCAGGAAGCCTCCGAACTCGACCGCAGCCTGCGCCACTTCCTTGAGCGCCTGCTCGCCGCCTGATCGGATAGGACAGCCCAGACCATGATCGCTTCGGGCCCACGCGCTCCGATCGTCGCGCCCCTTATCGGGCGCGACATGAATCGGCAGCGCAGGAAATGTCCGAAGCGTGAATCATCGGTCTCATCAAGAGACTAAGGCCGGCACACAAAATGTGCCGGCCTTTTCTATTGAACGGCTCGGATTAGCCGACGCGGAACACGGCGCCCGCAACCGAGCGGGCGCGCGTGCGAACGGCTCCGCCATCGTTGCCCGAGCGCACGAGCCACTGCCCGTTCGGAGCGCGGCCGACGATCTCGCCGACATGGTGACGCCAGACGACCACGGCGCCGACCTGCGGACCGCTCGGGCTGCCCCACTTGCTCCAGTTCCAGGCGAGGTTCAGGTGCGAACCGCCACCGCGCTGCGTGCGCATCCACCAGCCGCACCAGGCACGCGGACGCGGACCGGCGCCATGGCCGCCGCCGCTGTACGAAGCCGCCGACTCGTAGCCGCGGCTCGCCACTGCGCGGCGCGTGGCGCTGCGATGGGTGGCGTAACGCTTGTTCTGACGGGTTGCATAGCGCACGCGCTCGGCGCGTCCGCGATTGGCTACGCGCTGGCGCTTAGCCTTGTAAGTCGTCGCCCGGCCATTGTCCGATGCAGCAGACGACTTTTGAACGAATGGATTCCAGCCTTCATCGCGAGGCCGCGCTTCTGCGGACGTCACCCCTGCGAATACCAACAGACCCGCCAAGGCGGCGAATGCGCTGTTTCTCATCTTGGGTCCCCTTTACTTTTCACTAACTGAACCGCGCCGCCGTCGCATGAGCAGACGGCAGAAACAAGGAAAGGGAACGCAAGCGCGTCAATATGTCCAAGCCTGCAACCCGCAGACTGGCTTGACTCGTCAAAAGTAAATTCAAGTATTGATGAAGATGATTCTACTTGAGGGCCGCGAGGATTTTCTCGGCCGTAGCGTTTTTATGCTCTGGCGGACTGTCTTCCACAGCAATGTAGCTGACCACCCCGTTTTCGGCGATCAACGCATACCGCTTGGACCGAATTCCGAGCCCGAACGGCGAAAGATCGATCTCCAATCCCAGCGCTTTGGCGAAGTCGGCGTTGCCGTCCGCGAGCATCACAACATCGTCTTGGGCATCGCGCGCCTTGGCCCACGCGGTTAGCACGAACACATCGTTGACGGCTGTACATGCGACCGTCGCCACGCCTTTTGCCTTGATGGCGTCGGCCTGACCGACGAAGCCCGGCAAGTGCGCCTCGCTGCAGGTCGGCGTGAAGGCGCCCGGCACGGCAAACAGCACGACCTTCTTGCCGCCGAACACCTCATCGGTCGTGGCCGGCTTGGGACCGCCCTCGCCCATGACGGTGAATTTGCCTTCCGGCAGCTTGTCGCCGACCTTGATGCTCATCGATGCTCTCCTTGGTACTGCTGCCAATCCCGCCGCCACCCCGAAGGGGCGCCGCGGAGCGGGTTCATTTGGTAAGTGTCACTTGGCCAGGTCTCACTTGGCAATGAACGTCGCGAACGACGATCCCTTCTCGCCGACGAGCGTGACCGTCACCGGCTTTCCTTTGAGGGCGGCCAGATCCACATCAGCTGCAAGCCCGGCCTCGAACGCCACAAGTCCATCCGCGCCAACCTCGCCTGCCCGCTCAGGAAGCGGCAGAAAAAGCCCGTCCGGCGCTTCCAGGAAGGCATCGGCATTGGCCGCGTCACCTGGGAACCGCGCTTCGATCCGGATCTTCGGAGCCGCACCCTCGAGCACGGCCGAAGCCGACACGAGCGCCGGATCCTCCGGCCTGAGCCCATCCTGCGCCCGGGGAACACTATCGAGCGCCGCAATCGCCTCCGCCGGAAGCTGCTCGACGTCGTTCACTGGAACCTCGAGATCAATCTCCGCCTCGACCGGAATGCACACATCCTTACAGATGCCGTAATGAAGCCCGACCACAAGTGAGATCGGCTTGTCGGCATTCGCGGGCACGAGCGCGACCGGCAGCACCACGCCGTCATGGTAACCGATCGTATTTCCGGATTTGTCGGTAAACCGCTCGGGCGCAGGAAACATCACGTTGGCGGACGCAAGGTTCTGGGATTTCGACCAATCGAACGACGGCGGCAAACCGCCGGCATCGCCCGGCGTACGCCAGTATGTTTTCCAGCCGGGCTCCAGGGTGATGTCGACGAAAACCAGCCGCCGCGCGGGATCGGCGCCATCCGTGTGTCCCGAGATCAGGCGAGCCTTTGCCCTAGGCCCCTCCACCCAAGGAGAGGTTCCGGCAAAAGCCTCCGGCACCACGCTTGAACACATGGCAACCAGAACAAATATTGATTTGAGGATGCTGCGAAAAACCGACGATTGCGGAGAGTTCATAGGGGCGTTGCCTTCCGGGCCTCGCGTGCGTGCCCAAACGTGTATCACATCGGCGGAGTTTGTCCGGCTTGAGAAATTGCCCCACAAATGGGCGCAAATCGCAGCTTCACAGGCGCCGGGTGGGGGGGCTAGTCTCTCTCCATGACGACGCCAAAACCCAAAAGACGCAAGCGCACCGACACCTGCCTCAAAGGACAGCTGCTCGTTGCCATGCCGTTGATGACCGACAAGCGCTTCGCCCGCTCCGTCATCTACATGTGTGCGCATTCCGACGACGGCGCAATGGGTTTGATCATCAATCACCGTGCCGACCATATCAGCTTCCCCGATCTGCTCGAGCGTCTCGGTATCATTCCGAACGGCGCCGAAGATGGCATCTCGAACGACATCCTGGAGCGCCAGGTCCATGTCGGCGGTCCTGTCGAGACCGGACGCGGCTTCGTTCTGCATTCCTCGGACTACTACTCGACGGAATCCACGCTTCCCATCGACCATGACGTCAGCCTCACTGCGTCGATCGAAATCCTCAAGGCCATCGCCTCAGGCGAAGGACCGGTCCACGCCATGCTGGCGCTCGGCTATGCGGGTTGGTCCCCGGGCCAGCTCGAAACCGAGATCCAGGCTAACGGCTGGCTCCATTGCCCACCAGATCTTGAGCTGCTCTTCGATCCCGACATCGAGGACAAATACGTGCGCGCGTTGGCCAAGATCGGCGTCGACCCCTCTCATCTCGTGAGCGACGCCGGCCACGCCTGAGTAAAGGCAACCGGCAACTGGCATGTGGCAACGGCAGCTACACGGCTGCCGCCTGCCCGTTGCCGGCTGCCGCTATTCTCAATTCGGTTTGCGTGAGGTACCGGCGAGCCGCGCCAAGCTCTCAGCGATGGCGGGCGGCAGGTTGGAAAAGTCCGGTTGCGGCCGCTGCGGCGTAGCCGGCTTGCTGGCAGCACCAGCTTGCGGGCGCTGCTGAGCGGCAGGCGCGGAGCCCCCCGGCACCTGCGGCGGCACAGGCGGAAAACCTGCCGGGGGCGAAGCGGCATAATTGGTTCCAGGAACCGGCGGCGGCGCAGGCTGAACCAGGATCGGCCGTGTCGGCGGAACGTCCGAAACGTGGACCGGCGGCGGCACGCGCCCCGGCATCGCACCCGCTGCGGAAGGCAGCGGCGGCGCCGGCGAGAAAGGTGGCGGGGGTGGAGCCGGCGGTTCGACCGAGCGCAACGGCGGCGGGAAATCCGGGACCGGAGCCCCCTTTTGCCCGTTGGCTCCGTTCGGGCCGTGATGCGCGCCGTTCTGCGGAGAGAAGCCGCCCGGCGGCGGAGGCGCCTTGCCCGGCGGCGCCTTGCCCCCCGAACCAGGACCGGCCGCCACGACATCCGGCAATACGTCAGCCAAACGCGTCATGAGTTGAGGCGCCGGCGGCGCAGGAGGTGGCGGCGTGAACGCCGAGGGCCCGGCAGCCTGCGGACCGGCATGAACTGGAGTGATCGGCGGCGGCCCTGGTGGCGGAGGCGGCATCAGGCCAGCGGCATCCGGCGAAACACCGTTGCCGGGCCGCTGCTCGGGACGCAGCCGTCCCCGGCGCGCCGTCGTCGCGTCGTCTTCACGCGATCTCGGAGGCGGCGGCGGCCCGCCATTGACCGAAGGAGCCTGTGGCCGCGGCGGGGGCGCACCATTGGCGGCAACCGGCGGCGGCGGTGACGCGCCGTTGGTATGAGCCGCCCCATTCGTCTTCTGCGGAGGCGTTGCCCCATTTGCGGTTTGCTGAGCGGCGGCCACCACCTGCGCGGCCGTATCCTCCGCCTTGTTGGGCGCGCCTTGCGGTTTGCCCGAACGCCGTTTCTTGGTCTTCGGACGGAACACGCCCACTGGCTTGTGCTTGTTTTCGGTCGTGCGGACGGTAGCCAACACCTTCGCGACCTCGCCCTCGGCAATGGCATCGCCGCAATAGGGCCCCTGCGCGTATTCGCATTCGATCGAACGCAGGAAGCTGACCTCGTTCGCCCCCTCGACGCCCGTGACCAGAACTTTTTTGCCGAGCTCGTGAGCCAGCGCCACCATCGAGCGCATAAGTAGACCTTCGTTGCCGCCTACGACATTGCTGGCCTGCATGACCGACTGGTCGAACTTGATGGAGTCGAACGGCAAGCGGTCGAGATAGGAAAGCGACGAATAGCCGGTGCCGAATTCGTCGAGCACGATATCGGCGCCCGCGCTTCTGAGCCACTCGAGCACCTCGGTCGCCTGCTCCGGATTTTCGAGCGCGATCTGCTCCGATACCTCGAGCCGGATCGATCCTTTCGGCACCACCGTGCGGCCGAGGATGTGACGGATTTCCTGGATGACATCCTGCCGGAACAGATGGCGGCAGGAAATATTGATGCTGACGAACAGCGGCGCCTCGGTGCGCGGAAACTCCTTCTGCCAGGCGATCACATCGCGGGAGGCGCGCTGCAGAAGATAGGCGCCGAGCTTGGCGACGAGATCCGTGTCATCGGAGAACGGCAGGAAGGCGTAGGGATCGATGGTGCCGCGCTGCGGATGATCCCAGCGCGCCACGGCCTCGAACCCCGCAAGCTCCTCGGTCGGCAGGTAGATCACCGGCTGGTACACGACGCGGATGAGGTTCTTCTCCATCGCACGCCTGAGCTCGGCTTCGAGCCCCTTCCGCTCGTCCTGCTCACCGCGCATTTCCGGCGTGAACACTTCGATCCGGTCGGCCCCCGCGCGCTTGGCGCGGAACATGGCGATCTCGCCCTTCTTGAGAAGGTCGGCGTGACTGGTTTCCTCGCCGTCGAAAATGGCGATACCGATCGAGCCGGTAAGAACGATCTCCTGCCCGGCGATCTTGATCGGCGAACGAAGCGAACGGCGAATGCGCTCGGCGTGTTGAGCGAGTTCCGCAACCGGCTGCTCGGCGAGCAGCAGCAGCGCAAAGCGATCGCCGGCAATGCGCCCCAGCGTATCGTTGGGACCCATGTGGCGCTGCAGCCTGCGCGCGATCGTGAGCAGCAAGCTGTCACCCAGCACGAGCCCGAGCGAGGAATTGACGCTCGTGAACTTGTCGATGTCGATGATGAGCACCGTCGGCCGGACGTGTTGCTCGGTCTTGGCACGCTTCAGCGCCACATCGAGCCGGTCGAGCAGCAGCTCCCGGTTGGGAAGCCCGGTCAGGCTGTCGTGGACGGCATCGTGCAGCAGGCGCTCGTGCGCGCGCTTCGTATCGGTGACGTCGCGCAGAAGGCCGACGCACTTGAACGAGCGCGGATCGCTGCCCGGAACGCCGGCCGCTTCGAGTTCGAACCAGCGGTAGTTGTTGTCCGCCTGCCTCAGGCGGAAATCGCACGAAACCTTGCCGTCGCGGCGCTCCTGCACCGTGAACAGCGCAAGGCGGAAGCGCTCGCGATCAGACGGATGCAAATGGCGCAGAAAATCGTCGGTTCGGGTGGATAGCTCACCCGCAGCGAGGCCGAGCAGCGCTTCGACCGCGGGGCTCACCTTGACCTCGTCGCGGCGTGCATTCCATTCCCACACGGCAGCACCCGCCGCATCGACCGCAATCGAGCGGGCCTGCAATTCCGAAGGAGCCGCCCCGTACGCCGGCTCGACCGACCGGAACGCATACTGCGTAACCGTGAACCCGATCGACAGCAGGATCAGCACGAGGCCGGACACAAGACCGAACACCACCACTTCGCCCGAGAGCTTGCCGGTGAGCGCGACACCCGCGCCGAAGATCCAGACCAGGAACAGGATCCACGTCGGCACCAGCGACAGCGCGCGATCCTGCCCACGCACCGCGAGGAACAGGATGAGGCCGGTTCCCGTGAAGCCGATGAACAGGAACGACAGCCGCGCGAAGGTGGCGGCGAGACGCGGATCGATGATCGCGACCGCGATCAGAGCAAACTGGGCGAGCAACCACACGCTGATCAGCATCCGGATCAGGCCATGCCAGAGCGCAAGCCGCAGGAACACGTGCAGGAACACGACGAGGCTGGCCGCGAGCGCCGCCTCCGCCGCCGCGCGATAGACGGCATTCGCTTCGGGCTTCAGCTGGAACAGTTTGTGGAAGAAGCCGAAGTCGACGCAGAGATAGGCGAGCGTGCACCAAGCGACCAGCGCCGCGGCCGGAAATACCAGCTTGTGGTTGGCCGCGAAGATCGCCGTCAGAAAGATCGCCATCAGACCGGTGAGGCCGAGAAGCACGCCGTTGAAAAGCTGGCGATCCGAGATCTTGATTTCGTAGTCGAGCGGCTTCCAAAGATGCAGCCGCGCAAAGCGCTCCGAGCTCATTTCCGCGACGTAGGTGATCGTCTGCCCGGGCTCGAGCGTGATGCGGAAGAGATCCGCCCTGTCGCTCTTGATGCGCTCGGGAACGAAACCGATTGAGGGCGTCACCGCCTCGATGCGCCGCGCGTCGAGATCCGGCCAGACGACGCCAGACCCGATGACGCTGTAGCGATCTGCGGAAAGCCAGCGCTCGACCGGCTTGTCGGTTGAATTGGTGAGCGCGAACACGACCCAGTTCGGATTGGTGCCCGGCGTCGTGGCGGAAACCGACATGCGGCTCGCAAGCCCGTCCGCGCCTGCGGCCGTCTCGACCTGCAGGCTGTCGCCGCGCGCTTCGTACAGATCGCCGAGCGTCGTGATCTCGACGCGCCCCTGATCCTGCCCGATCTCGATCGACTTGAGCGCCAGCGCCGGGCGCGGCAGCGCCAGGAGGCCGCACAGAACCATCAGCATAAGCGCGGCAAGGCGCCCGCCGAAACCAACCGCCGGCGAAATCCGCTGAAGGATCGGCTTCGGCAAGGAGATCACGGCCGCGCCTCCTGCACCATCCAGTCCTCGGCCAAGATCGCGAACACGAGATGATCCTGCCACTGGCCGTTGATCTTGAGATAGCGGCGCGC
This sequence comes from Hyphomicrobium sp. LHD-15, assembly GCF_031157355.1. Lineage (GTDB taxonomy): Bacteria > Pseudomonadota > Alphaproteobacteria > Rhizobiales > Hyphomicrobiaceae > Hyphomicrobium_C. The sequence goes on along the minus strand of NZ_JAVIFT010000002.1, from coordinate 1,059,006 downwards.
AAGCCCCTCCTCGACAAAGCCCGTGCGCTGGAGCACGCTGACCGAGCGCAAATTGGTCGGCTGCGCGGCCGCCTCGATACGATGCAGCCGAAGCTGCTCGAAGGCATGCGGCAGCACCGCACGAACCGCGGCCGTCATCAGCCCTTGCCCCACGAACGGAAGACCGAGCCAGTAGCCGAGCATCGCCGATTGCGTCACGCCGCGCCGTACGTTGGAGAGCGTCACGCCGCCGAGCAGCCGATCCGTTTCGGCTTCGAACACCAGGAATGCGTAACCGAGGTCGTCGCGCGCTTCGCGCTGGTAGTGTTTGACGCGGCGCCGGTAGGCGCTCTTGGTGAGATCATCGCGCGGCCAGGCCGGCTCCCAGGGCGTGAGGTGCGCGCGGCTCAGCGTGCGAAGCTCGGCCCACGGGCCATAGTCGCTCATCTGCGGCGGACGCAGCCAAAGGCCGCGGCCCTGAATCACCGCCCACTCCGACGAGTTTCCGGCCCTCAGGAACGCCATCAGGCAGTCTTCGCCTCCGAATTCACCGCTCCACGTCCCATCCGTTGCACGGCCGCAGCCGCGAGCCGCTCCGAAGCCTTACCGGCTCCAACGACGGCCGCCGAAGGCCTGTGCGCCAGAAGACGCTGCGCAAAACGACCGACATCCTGGACGCTCACGGCATCGACGTTCCGGATCAGTTCGTCGCTGCCGACGATCCGTCCGTGCGCCAAGAGTTGCCGTGCCATCTGCTCGGCGCGAGCCGAGGACGATTCGAGACTCATTAGCAGGCCGGCCTTGAGCTGAGCTTTCGCGCGATGAAGCTCGGCGTCCGACGGCCCGTTTCGGGCAACATCCTCGAGCTCGGCCCCCGTCACGTCAATCAGGCTCGCCATCGTTTCGGTTCCCGTCGCCGCGTGGACCGCAAGAAGCCCCGTATCAGAGAGCCCCCAGGCGGATGAGTAGATCGAATAGCAAAGCCCCCGCTTCTCGCGGGCCTCCTGGAACAGCCGGGACGACATCCCGCCGCCGAAGAGCCCCGAGAAAACCTGGGCCGTAAAGTATTCCTGAGCACGATAGGATGGAGCCTCGAACGCGAGCACGAGATGGCTCTGCTCGAAACGCTTGTGATCCCAACGGGTGCCGCCCTGATAGCGCGCCTGCTCCTCACCCTTGATTCCCTCGGAAGTAAGCCCGCCGAATAGGGCTTCCGCGTGGCGAACCAGGGGCTCATGCCCAACCGCGCCGGCCGCCGCGAGCACCATTTGGTCCGGCCGATAATGCGATTTGAGGAAGCCCGCGAGGTCGACCGGCGAAAAGCGGCGCACGTTGGCCGCAGGCCCCAGAATGGTGCGGCCGAGGGACTGGCCGGGATAGGCCGCTTCGTTCACCAGCTCGAAGACGATGTCGTCCGGCATGTCGCGCGTCGCAGCGATTTCCTGAAGGATCACCTCGCGCTCGCGTTCGAGTTCATCCGGGGAAAACCTCGAATTGAGCAGAATATCGGCGAGAAGCTCCAGCGCGACACCCTCGTCGCCCTTCAGAACACGCGCAAAATAGGCTGTCGTTTCAAGGCCCGTAGCCGCATTCAGCTCGCCACCGACCGCCTCGATCTCCTCGGCGATCGCCTGCGCCGAGCGGCTTGCCGTTCCCTTGAACGACATGTGCTCCAGGAAATGCGAGATGCCGTTCTCGGCCAGCGTCTCATGGCGCGAGCCCACACCGACCCAGATCCCGAGCGACGTGGTCTCGAGATGCGGCATCGTATGGGTGACGACCGTGAGACCATTCGAAAGTCGCGAGATCTGTTCCGTCATGAGGCCCCCGCCGATGCCGAGCGCACGGCGCCCTCTACGAAACGTTTGACGGCGTCGAGGTCATTGTCGAGAACCGGGAAACGCTCGCGATCGGTGAGCAGCGTCGAAAGCCGCGGCGGCAAGCCGGGTCGCTCACCGGTGATGCGCTCCATCGCGTCCGGGAACTTCGCCGGATGCGCGGTCGAAAGCACGATGCCCGGTGTCTGGGATTGCGGACCGGCGCTTTCGAGCGCCACGAGCCCGCACGCCGTATGCGGATCCATCAGGTAGCCGCTCGCCGCCTTCGTACGCCGGATCGCATCCGCCACCTGCGCTTCACTGGCCGAAGCCGCGTGGAATTCGCTCCCGAACTTTGCCGCGGTTGCCGCAAGCTCGAACCGCCCACCCTGGCTCAGGGCCCCCATAGCCCCGCGAATGAAAGCCGGATCGCGCCCGGAGGCTTCGAACAGATAACGCTCGAAGTTCGACGAGATCTGAATGTCCATCGACGGCGAAGACGTTTCGACAACGCCCCGCATCTCATAGACGCCGCTCGCGTGCGCGCGCGGCAGGATATCGTTCTCGTTGGATGCGATCACGAGACGCTCGATCGGCAACCCCATCTTCTTCGCGACCCATCCCGCGAGAATGTCGCCGAAGTTGCCCGTCGGCACCGAAAACGTCATCGCCCGATGCGGCGCGCCGAGTGCCGCCGCCGCTACGAAATAGTAGGTGACCTGCGCGACGATGCGCGCCCAGTTGATCGAGTTCACACCCGAGAGAGAAAGCCGGTCGCGGAACGCGTGGTCGTTGAACATCGCTTTGACGAGGGCCTGGCAGTCGTCGAACGTGCCTTTGATCGCGACTGCATGCACGTTCGCTTCCGTCGGCGTCGTCATCATCCGCCGCTGCACGTCGGAGACGCGCCCGTCCGGAAACAGGATCGCCACGTCCACACGCTTCGACGAACGGAACGCCTCGATGGCAGCGCCACCCGTATCGCCCGAAGTCGCGCCGACGATGGTCGCACGACGGTCCCGGCGCTGAAGCGCATGATCCATGAGGCGCGCGAGCAGCTGCATCGCGACGTCCTTGAACGCGAGCGTCGGCCCGTGGAACAGCTCCAGCACCCACCGGTTGCGGTCGATCTGCACCAGCGGCGTCACTGCCGGATGTCCGAAGTGACCGTAGGCGTCCTCTGCCATCGCGAGCAGCGTCGCCTTGTCGATGCTCTCCCCGACGAACGGCGCCATCACGCTTGCCGCGACTTCGGCGAACGGCTTCCCGGCAAACGACTGGATCGTCTCACGCGAAAGCGTAGGCCAGACCGCCGGCACGTAAAGGCCACCGTCGCGCGCGAGCCCCATGAGCAGCACATCCTCGAAGGTGAGGGGAAGCGCTTCGCCACGGGTGGAGATGTAGGTCACGGGATTTGATGTCCTGGGTTGTAAAGCCGGTCGTTGCCGAATTCGAACAGGCTCGGCCGCCTGATACCGCCCTAACGCTGTAATGGGCGCACTGCCCTCGATCAAGCGGAGGCCGCCGGAGACGGCCCCGGCAGCCTGGATTAACCCCGTTCCGGGGGTGTGGCGCGACGCCGTGTCCAGGCGAACACCCCGAAAATAGCCACCAGCGTCACCGCGAGGCCAAACCAGGTCAGCGCATATTCGAGGTGCCGGTTCGGCAGCTCGACGAGCGTCGCCCCACCCTTGGGCCAGCCCCCTGGCGCCGGCGCCTCCGCGTCGAGAAACGCCGCAATCGCGGTCCGATCGGTTCCGGAAAACGCCGAGGCGAAGAGGCCCGCATAGTCGCGCCAGAACCAAAGGTTCGCTTTCGGATCGTTGTCCGGCGTGAAGGTGGCTTTGATGCCAGGCCCCCGTAGAAGGCCGACGACCTCGACCTCGCCGTCGAGCTGCCCCTCGCGACGCTTGGCTGGGTCCTTCAGGTCCTCAGTCACGAAGCCCCGATTGACGAACACGACGGCCGTCGTGCCGGCGATTTCGAGTGGCGTATAGACGTGATAGCCCGGTCCGAGCTTCTGATCCGGCGCGTAGAAATAGCGCTCCTTGTCGTTCAGGAAGCGGCCGCGGACCTTGGCGCGAACGTATTCGAAGCCGAGGTCGCTTTCGTGAGTGGCGCTGTAGGTGCCGAGCAGATCGACGGGCTCCTGCTTCGTGCGCTCTGCGATCGCAGTCAGCAGGCTTTCCTTCCACGCCTTGCGCTCGAGCTGCCAGACGCCGAGCCCGATCAGGATCGGCAGCGCGATAAGCGTCATCACCGTGGCGACGACGATCCCGCCGCGCCGTGCCGGTTGACTGTTCGGAGTGTGAGAAGTCGTCATGCGTCGTCTTTCGCCAACCGGCCTTCTTCAGCCTTGTTGACCCACTGTAGCGCGATCAGGATCGCCTTGAGGAAACGCAAAAGACCAAACGCCAGAAGCGGCGTCACGATCCCCCACAGCACCACGTGAACCCAAACCGGCGGCTCATAGCGAAACTCGACGAACAGCGCACCCCCGAGCACGACGAAGCCAAGGATCAGGATCGCGAACACGGCCGGCCCATCGCCGGTATCGATGAACTTGTAGTCGAGTCCGCAGCCGTCGCACGAAGGTTTCAGCATGAGCCCGTTGTGGAACAGCGAGCCCCGTCCGCATCTAGGGCAGCGCGCCAGCACCCCCGCCACGATCGGGGACACACCCCGTCCGGACGCGTTTGTCGGATCCTTGCCGGTCATCGCCACTCCTCGCACCCGAAAACGCATAAAGCTGAGAATGTATAAAGGGGCCGGGAAATTTCCCGGCCCCTGATCTTATACCGAAATCGCCTGACGTGATGTCAGTGCCCGGCGCCCGGATTTGCACCCGCGCCCCAGACGTAGATGGCGGCGAACAGGAACAGCCAGACCACGTCGACGAAGTGCCAGTACCAGGCAGCGGCCTCGAAGCCGAAGTGCTGCTTCGGCGTGAAGTGGCCCTTGAGCGCGCGCAGCAGGCACACGAACAGGAAGATCGTGCCGATGATGACGTGCGCGCCATGGAAGCCCGTGGCCATGAAGAAGGCCGAGCCGTAGGCATGGCCGCCGAAAGTGAACGCGGCATGCATGTACTCGTAAGCCTGGGTGGCGGTGAACAGCAGCCCGAGCAGAACCGTCGCAAGGAGGCCAAGCACGAGGCCGCGGCGATCGTTCTTGAGGAGCGCGTGATGCGCCCACGTGACGGTGCAGCCCGAGGACAGCAGGATCAGCGTGTTGACCAGCGGCAGGCCCCACGGATCGAAGGTGCCCTTGAAGTAGCCGTTGACCGGCGCGCCCGTGGTCGGGATGACGGCGTCCGTAGACTCGACCGGCACCGGCGGCCACTGTCCACCGAACAGCGCGTTCCGCTGCACCATGCCGAGCGCTTCCTTGACGTTCTCCGGCGTGTAGATGTCGGCGGGGAACAGCGCGAAGTCGAAGTAGGCCCAGAACCAGGCCACGAAGAACATCACTTCGGAAGCGATGAAGAGGATGATGCCGTAGCGCAGGTGAAGCTGCACAACGGGCGTATGATCGCCGCGGTGAGCTTCGATGATGACGTCGCGCCACCACAGGTAGGCCGTGGCGATGAGGCCGGCAAAACCGGCAGCGAACACCCACGGTCCGTGGATGCCGAACAGGCCCGTCGCGCCCTCACCGGTCGAGCGCATCCAGATGATGGCGCCAACCGCCGTCACGAACGCCGACAGCGAAGCCGTCAACGGCCAGGGGCTCGGATCGAGCAGATGGTAGTCATGTTGCTTGCCGTGCGCTTCAGCCATATTCGTCTCCACAGTCCCCGTTCGTTTTCGTTCCCCGGCCTCGTCCGGAGCTGCCCGCCCCCGAAAGGTCATGAGGCAGCCCGCGTCTTGGCCCGTCTTTTAACCCGGAGGTGTGCGTTTCCCCCGGGGTCTTACTTTTTCCAGGCTTTGGTCCAGAGCCGATCGGCCCAGCTGCCCGAAGTCTTGCGTCTATGCCCTTTCGCTACGCCCGGTCTTTCGACAACTCCTCAGGTCCGGTCGTGGCGATATTCGGCACTACCCTCCCTTTTGCTGTTGCGGTTGCTGCGGCTTGACCTCCGCCGCTGCACCGCTCCCAGCTACCGGATAGAACGTATAGGAGAGCGTAATTTCGTTGATGTGCGCCGCATCCCGATCTTTGAGGATCGCGGGATCGACGTAGAAGGATACCGGCATATCGATGCTCTCGCCGGGAGCCAGCGTCTGCTCCTTGAAGCAGAAGCACTCGATCTTGCTGAAATAAGCGCCTGCGAGGTCCGGCGAGACGTTGAAGCCGGCCGTGCCCGTTAGCGTTTTATCCGAGTTGTTGTGCGCCTTGTAGAAAGCGAGCGCGTTCTCGCCGAGCTTGAGCGTGATCGTGCGCTGCTCCGGCTGGAATTCCCACGGCATGCCCGGCGTCACGTTCGCATCGAAACGCACCGTGATAGTCCGGTCGACGATGGTCGTGGAGGCATTCTCCACGCGCATCGGCGTGCCGCCGAAGCCGGTCACCTGACAGAACATGCGATAGAGCGGAACGGCGGCATAGGTTGCCGCCCCCATGAACAAGAGCGCGCCGACGCAGGTCAGCACGACCCCGCGATGGGAAACCTGGCGAACCGGAGCGCGAACGGGCGCAGCGGCGGATACCGCTTCGGCTTCGTTACGATCGCTGTTGGTCACGTGGTCACCATCCATCTAGTGCCCCATCCGCACGATGGTCGCCGCATAGAACAGCAACACGAGGAAGCCGAGACCGCACGCGATCGCGACCGAGCGCAGACGCTGGCGCTTGAGGCGCTTGCTCTCTTCGTCTGCAGATCCCGTCACGTTTGCCTCGCGTATATTGAGTTCGATCTGTCCCACGCTACACCATCAGCTTGAGGGCGAGGTGCTCGCCCAGGATGACCGCGAACAGCAGGAAAAGATAGAAGATCGAGAACGTGAACAGCCGCTTGGCCGCGTGATCTGCTTCGCGCCCCTCGCGGATCCGCCAGACCTTGAAGGCGAGCTGGAGGAAAATGAGACCAAGCACCACCGAGACCACGGCATAAACGATCCCGCCGAGGCCGATCACATAAGGCATCACGGCGAGCGGCGTCAGCACCAGCGAGTAAAGCAGGATCTGGCGGCGCGTCTCGTCCGGCCCGGCGACCACCGGCAGCATCGGCACGCCGACGCGCTCGTAGTCCCGGCAGCGGTAGAGCGCCAGCGCCCAGAAGTGCGGCGGCGTCCACATGAAGATGATGAGAAACAGAAGCACGCTTTCGATCGTGACGGTCCCGGTCACGGCCGCCCAGCCGATCATCGGAGGGAACGAACCGGCAGCGCCGCCGATGACGATGTTCTGCGGTGTCCGGCGCTTGAGCCACATCGTGTAGAAGAAGACGTAGTAGGCGATCGTGAGCGCGAGCAGAGCGCCGGCCACCCAGTTGACCAGCACGCCCAGCGTAACCACCGACATCACCGACAGCACCGAGCCGAAGGCCAGCGCCTCGTCGGGCGTCACCCGGCCGCGCGGAATGGGGCGCGCAGCCGTGCGCGCCATCTTCGCGTCGATGTCCGCGTCGTACCACATGTTGAGCGCGCCCGATGCGCCCGCACCGACCGCAATGCAGATGACCGCAATGATCGCTAGCACCGGATGCAGGTCACCCGGAGCCGCGATCAACCCTGCGAGCGAGGTGAACACCACGAGCGACATCACGCGCGGCTTCATCAACTCGAAAAAATCGCCGACCGAAGGTTCCGTGCTTGTCGCCGAACCTGTCAGTGCGCCGTCGGCAGTCAATCCTGACATTTGCTTTCCGTCCTCCCGCAGCGGGTTGCCCCCGCCGATAGTGCTCGCAATTCTCCGTTGCGGCTTCGAGGTGTCGCGGGCGTCACGCCCGCAGCATGTGAAACGTGCGGCGCACGACGAGGCTTCCGACCTCGCCGTGCGCGCGCTTGCTTAGTGGTGCGAGCTGCCCGAAATGCGCGGCAGCGTCTCGAAGCAGTGGAACGGAGGCGGCGACGACAACGTCCACTCGAGCGTCGTTGCACCCGGACCCCACGGATTGTTGCCGGCCGGAACCTTGCGGGCCAGAGCAACGAAGATGCCGATGAAGAACGTGAGCGTTCCGATCGCCGTCAGATACGAACCGATCGACGAAACGTGGTTCCAGAACGCGTAGGCATCCGGATAGTCCACGTAGCGGCGCGGCATGCCGGCGAGACCGAGGAAGTGCTGCGGGAAGAACAGGATGTTGGCACCGACGAAGGTGATCCAGAAGTGCGTCTTGCCCCAGAACTCCGAGTACATGTAGCCGGTCATCTTCGGGAACCAGTAGTAGTAGCCCGCGAAGATCGAGAACACGGCGCCGAGCGACAGCACGTAGTGGAAGTGCGCCACGACGTAATAGGTGTCATGCAGCGCGCGGTCGACACCGGCGTTGGCCAGCATCACGCCCGTGACGCCGCCCACCGTGAACAGGAAGATGAAGCCCAGCGCCCAGATCATGGGAACCCGGAACTGCAGCGACCCGCCCCACATGGTGGCGATCCACGAGAAGATCTTAACACCCGTGGGAACCGCGATGACCATCGTCGCGAACACGAAGTAGGCCTGCGTGTTGACGGTGAGGCCGGCGGCATACATGTGGTGCGCCCACACGATGAAGCCGACGAGGCCAATGGCGAGCATTGCGTACGCCATGCCGAGGTAGCCGAACACCGGCTTGCGCGAGAACGTCGCTACGATGTGGCTGATCATGCCGAAGCCGGGCAGGATCAGAATGTACACTTCCGGGTGTCCGAAGAACCAGAACAGATGCTGGTAAAGGATCGGATCACCACCGCCAGCAGGCGAGAAGAACGTCGTGCCGAAGTTGCGGTCCGTGAGCAGCATCGTGATCGCGCCGGCGAGAACCGGGAGCGAGAGAAGCAGCAGGAACGCGGTGATCAGAACCGACCATACGAACAGCGGCATCTTGTGGATAGTCATGCCGGGTGCGCGCATGTTGAAGATGGTGGTGATGAAGTTGATAGCGCCGAGGATCGACGAAGCGCCCGCGACGTGCAGCGCAAGGATCGCGAAGTCGACGGCCGGACCGGGATGGCCCGTGGTCGACAGCGGCGCATAGAGCGTCCAGCCGCCGCCGACGCCGTGCATGCCCGACGGTCCCTCGACGAACATCGAGATCAGGAGCAGCGCCAGCGCCACCGGCAACAGCCAGAACGAGATGTTGTTCATGCGCGGGAACGCCATGTCAGGCGCGCCGATCTGCAACGGTACGAACCAGTTGCCGAAACCGCCCATCGTCGACGGCATGACCATGAAGAACACCATGATGAGACCATGGCCGGTCACGAACACGTTGAACATGTGCGGGTTGGAGAAGTACTGCATGCCCGGCTCTGCGAGCTCGAGGCGCATGGCGATCGAAAGCGCACCGCCGATGATACCCGAGATCATGCCGAAGATCAGGTACATCGTGCCGATGTCTTTGTGGTTCGTCGAAAACAGCCAGCGACGCCACCCGGTAGGGATGTGGTCGTGATCGTGGCCGGCATGTGCGGTCGTGCTACCCATTGTATGAAACCCTTGTTGACCTGGGTGTTTCCATTCCTGTTTCAGGCGAGGCGGCAGTCCCGTATCGGACCGCCGCCGTCTCGGCGCTTATTGCGGCGCCGGGGCAGCGTCAGAGGCGGTCTTCACGCCGGCCTGCTCGAGAGCCACCTTCTTGAGAATCTCACGTGCCTTCTTCTTGTCCTTGGCCTGCATGGCGCCAGCCCACTCGTTGTACACGGCTTCCGAGACCACGCGCACGCCAATCGGCATGAATGCGTGATTGAGACCGCAGAGTTCCGAGCACTGGCCGTAGAAGATGCCTTCCTTCTCCGGCTGGAACCATGTTGCCGTCATGCGGCCGGGCACGGCGTCGATCTTCGAGCCGAAAGATTGCACCGTCCAATTGTGGATGACGTCGTTGCTCGTCACCAGCACGTGCACCACCTTATTGACAGGCACGACGATCTCGTTGTCGACGGCCAGGAGGCGCGGCGTCGGGATGCCTTCCTTCACGCGCTCGGCGACTTCGTCGTCGGTCAGCATGTTCGAGGTGATCGAGAAGTTGCCGTTATCCGGATACTCGTATTCCCAGAACCACGAGTTGGCGATCGCCTTGATGGTGAGATCGGGCTTCGGATAGCTGTACTGGTTCATCAGGAGCTTGAACGAAGGGATCGCGATGACGACCAGAACCAGGATCGGGATTACTGTCCAGGCCACTTCGAGCAACGTGTGATGGGTCGTGGTGCTCGGGGTCGGGTTACGCTTCTCGCTGAAGCGGAACATTACGTAGAGCATCAGGATGAGCACGAAGATCGCGATCGCGATGATGATCGTGTTCGTCAGATCGTAGAAGCTGTGCAGCTCGCGCGCGATCGGAGTGGCGGCTTCCTGCAAGCCCATCTGCTTGGGTAGCGGCTGGCCCAGGCCGTTGTTGGCCAGCGCCGTCCCCGGATGTGCGAGCAGGGCGACGAGCCCGGCCAGCGCCATCTGAGGCACACACTTGAGAATCCATTTCAGCATTAATCGCTCCCCGGTTCGTGCTCCGGCACCTGTGTACCGGAATCTCCCTGATGTCGGTCGTCTGATCTTTCAGATCATTCCCGCCCGGCGGGATACCCCGCGCCGGTAGGTTCGCCCTGACCACCCATTCTTGCGGCACTCTCCGATCATGAGCGCGCGTGGTTTTGGCAGAGTCCCCCGACCAAGACACAGCACAATCGCCAAACTCGGCTCAAGTCAAGTTTTCTGCGTCATAACCACGCGTCGAAATAATGGCGATTGAGGCAGCGGTGTTATTGCATCGCAACAATACCGGAGCGCGACACGAACGGTCTTTGGAGCAGCGAAACAAATGCGCGAACGCAAAAGCGGATAAGCGAGTCCCACTTTGGCCTTTTTCCTCGCCGAGACGAACGGAGTGAGGTAGACGCGCTAGCGCGCTGTTTACGGGCATTGAGCGCAATCGTTCGCGATCTCATCGGGGGGCAATTCACTCTCATGGCAACACCAAGGGTCCTATCGGCACAGCGCGTGGCGGCCATCGGAAAACGCAGATCGGCGCTCTTGTGCGCTGCGTTATTCGCGCTCTTAACGGGACTTCCCGGCACGGGATTTAACTCGTACGGAGGGGCATTTGCCCAAGGTGCCGAGAGCGATCAACCAAAGCAGGCAGCCCTCTCGGGACAGTTCGCGGACGGCACCGTGAAAGGCCAGTACGGCGACTGGCAATATGTCTGCAAACCACCCCCGGCCGGCGCCAAGAACGAAGTCTGCGCGCTGGTCCAAAGCGTCACCGCCGAGGATCGCAAGAACGTCGGCCTGACGATCTACTTCCAGAAGTTCTCGAACGGCACCAAGGTGCTCCGGATATTCGCTCCCGTCGGCATCCTGTTGCCGCCCGGCGTCGGGCTCAAGGTGGATGGCGTCGACATCGGACACGCGCCATTCCTGCGCTGTCACACCTTTGCCTGCTACGCGCAGGTGACGGTCGAGGATAAGCTGGTCAAACAGCTATCGACCGGCAAAACCGCGATCTTCATCATTTTCCAGACAGAGGAAGCCGGCATCGGCATCCCGATCTCGCTCGGCGGCTTCAGCGAGGGGCTGACGGCGCTCAACTGATTGAGCGAGAGCGAAATCGGTCGCTCCCGCCGATCGAAAGCGCTCGCTTCAGGCGACGCGGCGCTGCTTATTGGACGGTTCCTGCCGGCTAGCCCCGGCTCCGACTTCTTTCCCGGTGCCGTTGAAGCTGATGTAGTCGCGCTCGGGCCGCGCAGTGCGGCTGTCGCCCTGCACCCAAGACGTTCCCAGCCAGGGAAGAACTTGCACCCAGGCCTCGGCAATCTTGCGTCCGCTGCTCGTGTACTGCTCGGACGCAGTCCGCCAGAACGCCAGCTGCTCGTTCATGAGATCTTGCGGCGTGCGGCATTGGGCGAGACGCGTCGATACCTGCATGTAGGCCTGGGCTCGCCGGTTGGCGAGGCCGAGCACTTCCAGTTGGCAACGGCCGGCAGCCTTGAGCGGCGCAGTCGTCTGGGCCGCGACGGCCTGGGGATCGAAGCCCGGCAGGCTTGTTGCGACGGGCGAAGCCTTGCCCTGACCGAAGCTCTCGAGAGCGGAGAGGTAATTCTGGAAAATCGCACCGAACGGACCGAAGGCGTTCGGATCAAAGCCCGCTTGATTAGCCATCGCTTCAACTCCCTAAGCACGGGCCCGGCTACATGGCCGGAGCCTCATGGTCGCATCTTTAAAGACTAGGCACGACGTCTGTTGATTGCAAATGATCAAGATCAAATGGGTAAGATGAAGACAATAACGAAATGTTGATAAGATTCGCACCGCTTTTGCGAAGCAACAGGTTCCCCTTGTTACTGAGGTATTTTCCTCGTTTTCGCGATTGGCGAAAATCCAATCGCGCCCACGAACAAAGCGAGAGCGTCATGAGGCGGTGACCTTCCGCAGCTAATGAGCATGCATCCATCACCGAACGAGTGCCTGATGATGCGCCCTGCGCTGCCGCCTGCCGTCGCCTTCGAAGCTGCCGAGAACGAAGGCTCCAATCCCACGCGCCAACCGACCATCGGCGACCTCATCGCGACCCGCCTGTCCCGCCGCGACCTCGTCAAAGGCCTGGCAGCGGTCTCGGTTGCGACCGAGCTCATCTGGCCGGAAGCTCTGGCCGCCGCGCCGGCCCTCGACAAACCCGTGCCGGACAACCAGGCCGCCTCCTTCGATTTCGTCGAGCTGCCCGTAGCGCCGTATTCCGAGACCCATCGCGTGGCCGAAGGCTATGACGCCGATATTCTCATCCGCTGGGGAGACGCGGTTCTACCCGATGCGCCGGCTTTCGAACCCGGTAAGCCCGATCCCGCCGCCCAGATGAAGCAGTTCGGTTACAACAACGACTTTCTGGGTTTCATTCCGCTCGACGGCAGCGCGAGCCACGGCCTGCTCGTCGTCAATCACGAGTACACCAACGGCGAGCTGATGCTTCCTGGCCTCGCGCCCCGCAGCGACAAGAACGCCGACTTCTCCGCCGTGACGCGTGAGATCGTCGATACCGAGATGATGGCGCACGGCGGCTCGGTGATCGAGATCCGCCGCGAGAACGGCAAATGGCAGGTCGTCCCCGGCTCGCGCTACGCCCGCCGCATCACCGCCGAAACGGACATGGCGATCTCTGGCCCCGCTGCCGGCCACGACCGCATGAAGACGTCGGCGGATCCGACCGGCACTCGCGTCAAGGGCATGCTCAACAACTGCGCCGGCGGCGTCACCCCGTGGGGCACGTGGCTCACCTGCGAGGAGAACGTCAACGGCTACTTCTGGGGCAAGGATCCCGACGCGCCGATGACCCGCGACGAGCGCGCGCTCGCCCGCTACGGCATCCCTGGCGAATGGTACGCTTGGGGCCAGCACCATGATCGCTTCAACGTTCGCAGGGAGCCGAACGAACCGAACCGTTTCGGCTGGGTGGTCGAGATCGACCCGCTCGACCCAGCCTCGACGCCGGTGAAACGCACCGCGCTCGGCCGTTTCAAGCACGAAGGAGCCGGCAACATCGTGAACCGCGATGGCCGCTTCGTCGTCTACCAGGGCGACGACGAACGTTTCGACTACGTCTACCGCTTCGTGACGGAGGGCAAGGTCGACATCGCGAACCGCACCGCCAACCGCGATCTTCTGGATCGCGGAACGCTCTCGGTCGCCCGCTTCCACGCCGACGGCACCGGCGAATGGCTCCCGCTTGTCCACAGCCAACCCAACAAGGACGGCCAAGTCTGGCTCTCCGAGGCGTTCGGCTTCAAGGATCAGGGCGATGTTCTGATCCACACCCGCCTCGCCGCCGACATGCTCGGCGCCACCCGCATGGACCGGCCGGAAGACATCGACGTCAATCCGAAGACCGGCAAGGTCTACGTGATGCTGACCAACAACGCCAAGCGCAAGGCAACCGAGACCGACGCCGCCAACCCGCGCGCCGAGAACCTGTTCGGCCACATCATCGAGATCGTGCCCGACGGCGGCGATCACGCCGCGCCGACCTTCCGTTGGGAAATCCTGCTCAAGTGCGGCTCGCCAGAAGTGGCCGAGGTCGGCGCGACGTTTGCCGCCGGAACCACCGCGAACGGCTGGTTCGGCATGCCCGACAATTGCGCCGTCGATGCCGACGGCCGCCTCTGGGTCGCGACTGACGGCAACCAGCCGAAACGTACCGGCCGCGCGGACGGCATCTGGGCCGTCGAGACGGAAGGCGCAGGACGCGCCACCTCACGCTGCTTCTTTCAGGTCCCGATCGGAGCTGAGATGTGCGGCCCGTGCTTTACGCCGGACCTCGAAACCTTCTTCGTCGCCGTTCAGCATCCGGGGGAAACCCTGGACGACGCCGAAACCGCATCGACGTTCGAAAAGCCGTCCACCCGTTGGCCGGATTTCAAGGACGGCATGCCTCCGCGCCCCGCAGTCGTGGCAATCACACGCAAAGGCGGCGGCAAGATCGCGGGCTAGACCACGATCGCTTCAGGCCCCGCGCTCCGATCGCCGCGGCCGCTATCGGGCGCGGCGTGAATCGGCAGCGCAGGAAAAGCGAAGAAGGCGCCTGATCTCTTAATCAGGCGCCCAAGTATTCGGGTTGAGCAAAGCTCAGCCCGCGAGCTTGGCCTTGATGAAGCCGAGCACCAGCGCCGTCAGCGCGCCGCTGACACCGCCCGTTGCAAAGCCGGTCAACACCGCCTGGATGTCGAGGCCGGAGGTAGCTGCAGCCGTACCGAGGCCCAGAAGCGGACCCAGGATTTGACCGCCGACTCCGCCGCCGAGCGCGCCCGCGATCGTGTTGCCTAAAGTTCCAAGAGCATCGTTTTTGGTGGCGGCGGCAGCGGCATTACCGCCGACTGCACCGCTGACAGCCTGAATAAGTAATGAAGTAAGGTCCATGGTATTCTCCCCAATAAATATTTCGACCGGGCCCATATTTGGTACCTTGATCGAACGAGCACTTGTCAGCCTTCCCCATAACTAAAGTAAACGCAAGGTGCTATTGGGTGGGAATGGTTGACAATCCTGCAAAAAGACGGGACCCAGCGGGTGTCTACGCCCCGAGGGAGGCCAGGTGGGCCGCAGCAATTTGATCCTTGCGGTCCCGCCCCTTAACAGTACAAACATCGCCATGAGCCCCGGCGAACCGGAATGAGGAGAGCGCCCTCGATGAATGTCCACGTCGTCCAGATGACAGCAGCAACAGCGGACCCCGTCCGCCACGACTGGACCCGTGCAGAGGCGCAAGCGATCCACGACCTGCCGTTCAATGATCTTCTGTTCCGCGCGGCCACCGTCCAACGCCGCCACTTCGACCCCAACAAAGTCCAGCTCGCGCGCCTGCTCTCCATCAAGACCGGCGGCTGTGCGGAGGATTGCGGATATTGCAGCCAGTCCGCCCATCACGAATCCGGCCTCAAGGCCTCGAAGCTGATGGAGGTCCAGCGCGTCATCAACGAAGCCAAGAAGGCGAAGGCCCAGGGCGCGACGCGCTACTGCATGGGCGCCGCCTGGCGTTCGCCCAAGAGCCGCGACATGGCTTCCGTCGTTGCGATGGTGGAAGGCGTGAAGGCGCTCGGCATGGAAACGTGCATGACGCTCGGCATGCTTTCTGACGACGACGTCGGGCAGCTCAAGCACGCCGGCCTCGACTACTACAATCACAACATCGATACGTCTGAGCGCTACTACTCCGAGATCGTCAAGACGCGCACATTCGCCGACCGTCTCGATACGCTCGCGCGCGTACGCGAAGCCGGCATCAAGGTCTGCTCCGGCGGCATCGTCGGCCTCGGCGAGACCACCGAGGACCGCATCGACATGCTGGTGACGCTCGCTAACTTGGAGCAGCACCCGGAAAGCGTGCCGATCAACATGCTGATCCCCATTCCGGGCACGCCGCTCGAAAACCGCAAGAAGGTCGATCCGATCGCCTTCGTGCGGGTCATCGCGCTCGCCCGCATCATGATGCCGAGCTCGTTCGTGCGCCTCTCCGCTGGCCGCACCGAGATGAGCGAAGAAACCCAGGCGCTCTGCTTCTTCGCCGGCGCCAACTCGATTTTCTGCGGCGAGACGCTGCTCACCGCCGACAACCCCGGCGAGGACAAGGACCAGGCGCTGTTCAACAAGCTCGGCATCGAGCCGTTGGCGCTTGAAGGCTGTGATGCGGACGAAACCTGCGCAGACGGCGAGGCATCGACCGAGCACGCCGGATGCGGCTGCTCCGGAACCACATCATGCCAGACGACAGCCACGAGCGCGCGCTAAAGGCCCTCGAGCGTCGCGGACGGCTGCGCGAGTTGAGCCCGCGCAGCGGCATTGACTTCTCCTCGAACGACTATCTTGGCCTCGCCAGCTCGCCACAACTGACCGAAGCCGTCGCCGCCGCTTTGCAGCGCGGCGTCGCCGTTGGCGCAGGCGGCTCACGTCTGCTGCGCGGCAATGATCCCGAGCATGAAGCGCTCGAGGATGAGGCCCGCTCGTTCTTCGGCGCCGAGAGTTGCCTTTACTTCGGTGGCGGCTTCGTCGCCAACTACGCGCTGTTCTCGACACTCCCCGCCCGCGCCGACCTCGTCGTCCACGACGCGCTGATCCACGCCAGCGTCATCGACGGCATGCGCGCCGGAAAGGCCACCATCGCCGCCGCCCGCCACAACGCGCCGCAAAGCTTCGACGACGCAATCGTTCGCTGGCGCGCGGCCGGCGGCACCGGCCGCCCATGGATCGCCGTCGAAAGCCTCTATTCGATGGACGGAGATTGCGCGCCCCTCGCGGATCTGATCGCGGTTGCCCGTCGTCACGACGGCATCCTCGTCGTCGACGAAGCCCACGCGACCGGCGTGCTGGGTCCCGGCGGACGCGGCCTTGCCCACGCGCTCGAAGGGGCGCCCGACGTGATCTCGCTGCACACCTGCGGCAAGGCACTCGGCGCCAGCGGCGCTCTGCTGCTCGCCCCGCGCGTCATACGGGATTATCTCGTCAATCGCGCGCGCCCGTTCATTTACGCCACCGCCCCTTCCCCGCTGATGGCTGCAGCCGTCCGCGCCGCCCTCGATCTCGTGCACCGCACCCCGGAGAGACGGGAACGGCTCGCAAACCTTGTTGCGTTTACCGGCCGTGAGCTCGAGCGCCTGTGCGGAATCGCGCCGTCCGGCTCCCACATTCAGCCCGTCATTCTCGGCAGCGACGAAAAGGCGATCTCGGTCGCCAAGGCCCTCGTGGCCGAAGGCTTCGACGTCCGCGCCGTACGCCCGCCGACAGTACCCGAGGGCACCGCGCGGCTCAGGATTTCGCTCACCCTCAACGCCGGCGAGGAAGCAACGTCGCGGCTGCTCGACACCCTCGCTACCATCCTTCGGAAGGTCCCGGCATGACCCAGGGCCTCATTGTCACCGGCACCGACACCGACGTCGGCAAGACCGTCTTCGCCGCCGCCCTAGCCGGCGCGCTCGGAGCGACGTACTGGAAGCCGATCCAATGCGGCCTCGCCGATGGCGGCGACAGCGAACGCGTGCACACGCTTTCAGGTTTGCCGCCGCATCGCATTCACCCGGAAGCCTATCGATTGAACATGGCTGCTTCGCCCCATCGCGCCGCCGAGGCCGAAGGCATCGAGATCGGCATCGCGAAACTCGAGCTTCCGAAGATCGAAGGTCCTCTCGTCGTGGAAGGTGCCGGCGGCCTGATGGTCCCGGTCAATCGCCAAACGCTGACGATCGACGTCTTCGCATCCTGGCGCCTGCCTGTTGTGCTTGTCGCCCGCACCGCACTCGGCACCATCAACCACAGCTTACTCTCCATCGAGGCCCTGAACGGCCGCAACATCCCGATCCTCGGCATCGCATTCGTCGGCGATGAAAACCCGGATACGGAACGAACCATCGCGGAAATGGGCAACGTGCGCCGGCTCGGCCGCCTGCCGCAGATCGAGCCGCTGACACGCACAAGCCTCGCCGACGCATTTCAGGCCGCCTTCCGCCTCGAGGATTTCCGCTGATGCCCCGCCGAACCGTCTGGCATCCGTTCACCCAGCACGCGCTGGAAGACAACGTGCCGACCATCACGCGCGGCAAGGGCGCTTGGCTCGAAACCGATGACAACCGGCGCATTTTCGATGCCATATCGTCGTGGTGGGTGATCACCCATGGCCACCGCCATCCGGCTATCGTTGCCGCGGTCAAAGATCAGATCGACAAGCTGGATCAGGTGATCTTCGCAGGCTTCACCCACGAGTCCGCCGAGAAGCTCGCCGAGAAACTGGTCGCCATTACGCCAGTCGGCCTGGAACACGTGTTTTTCTCGGATAGCGGCTCCACGTCAGTGGAAGTCGCGATCAAGATGGCGCTCGGCTACTGGCGCAACATCGGACACCCACGCTCCCGCATCGCGGCGCTCGAGCACGGCTATCACGGCGACACCATCGGCACCATGTCCGCAGGCGCCCGCGGCGTCTTCAATGCCGCCTACGAGCCCCTGCTGTTCGACGTCATTCGCATTCCGTTCCCGCATGCCGGTCGCGAGCAGGAGACATTCGACGCCCTGGAAGCTGCCTGCCGCGAAACTCCGGTTGCCGCCTTCATCGCCGAACCGTTGATCGCAGGCGCAGGCGGCATGTTGATGTATAGCTCCGCTGCCCTTGCCGAGATGAAGCGCATCTGCGAGCGCTACGGCGCGCTGTTCATCGCCGACGAGGTCATGACCGGCTGGGGCCGCACCGGCACGACCTTCGCTTGCAACCAAGCCGGTGTCACGCCCGACATCCTGTGCACCGCGAAGGGTCTGACCGGCGGCAGTATGCCCCTCGCCGCGACACTTGCCACGTCACGCATCTACGACGCGCACTACTCCGAAGATCGCGCACGCACGCTGTTTCACTCGTCGAGCTTCACGGCCAATCCGGTGTGCTGTGCCGCGGCCCTCGCCAATCTCGAAATCTGGGAAAACGAGCCGGTGCTGGACCGCATCGCAAAAGTGAGCGAGATGCAGGAACAGAACCTCACCGCGCTGGTCGAGAGCAGCTCGCGCTTCCTGAACCCGCGCCGGATCGGCACCATTACCGCTGTTGATCTCGATGTCGCGGACGGCGGTTATCTCGCGGCCGCCGGCCCAGCGCTGCGTGCCCACTTCCTGGCCCAGGGCATTCTGCTTCGCCCGCTCGGCAACACGATCTACGTCATGCCGCCCTATTGCGCGACAGGGCCAGACCTTTCGCTTGTCTACGAGGCGATCCGCTCAATCCCATAGGCTACGGGGCTTCTGCTCCAGAATGTAGGCGGTCTCCTCGAGCGAAGAGACGCCACGAGCCTTCAAATTCTGGCTCTGCGCTAGGCCGTCGCGGACTTCCGCAAGTTGGATCGTGTAGCTGCCTCCGAACAACGCCGCGACCTGCGCGAGCGGTGTCGAGAACGGCGGCCCCGAGATCTCACCGTCGGGATAGACGAGCCCGGCGAGCAGGATGGGCGCGGAGGCCGGAAGAATTTCAACGAGCTTCTTGGCGTAGCGCGGCTGCAGGCTGGGCGGGAGCGCGACAAGCGCCGCGCGATCGTAGACCGCCGCGACCTCGGCCGTCGCCTCGGCCGGAAGATCGAAAATATCCCCGCACCAGATCGTGTAGGGCCCGGCCGAACGCACGACGAGCGCACCCGTCGAGCGCGTGTCGGCTTCGAGACCCTGCTCCTGGAAGAAATCGTCGACCGCGAGTGGCGAAAGCTCGATCCCGATTACCCGATGGCCCTGCGCGGCGAGCCACACCATGTCATGGCTTTTTCCGCAGAGTGGCACGAACACGGCGCTGCCGGGGGCAAGCTTGAGATGGGGCCAATGCTTCGGAAGGAACTCGTGCACGGCTCCCATGTGGAAACCGATCTCGCCTTTTTTCCAGCGCTCGATCCAGAAGTCGGGTGTCAATGGCAAACTCCCCCTCCCAATTCACGGTTTGAGAATGTGGAACGCACCGATGCGATCAGCTGCGATAGTCCGCGTTGATCGACACGTAGTCGTGCGTGAGATCGCAAGTCCAGACATGCGAAGTTGCATCGCCGACACCGACGTCGATCCGGATCACGATCTCGCGCCCCTTCATATAGGTAGCCGCCGTCGCTTCGTCATAGTCTGCCGACCGTTCGCCGTCGCGCGCCACGCAATGCTCGCCGAACCAGATCGAGAGCTTGTCGCGATCCGCCGCCTCGCCCGATTTGCCGACTGCCATCACGACGCGACCCCAGTTCGGGTCTTCGCCGGCGATCGCCGTCTTGAGGATCGGAGAGTTGGCGCAGGAGAGAGCAATTCTGCGCGCCGCCTTCTCGCTCTCGGCCCCTTCCACGACGAAGGTGACGAACTTGGAAAGCCCTTCGCCGTCCTTGGCAACCTGAATGGCAAGATCCTGCATCAAATCGTGCAGCGCCGCCGAGAACTCCTTGAGCTTCTTCGAGCCCTCTTTCGTGATGGGCTCCTGCCCACGCACGCTGGCGTCGCCGGTTGCAAACAACAGCAGCGTGTCGCTGGTCGACGTGTCGCCATCGACCGTCATCGCGTTGAAGGTCGTCTCGACGTGTTCGGAGAGCAGCGCTTGCAGCGGCTTGGCCGCAATGTGCGCATCGGTGAAAATGAAGCACAGCATCGTCGCCATGTCCGGCGCGATCATGCCCGCTCCCTTGCAGAAGCCGTTGATCGTCACTTCCACGTCCCCGATAAACGCCTTGCGGGTCGCCATCTTCGGATAGGTATCGGTTGTCATGATCGCGCGTGCGGCCGCTTCAAAGGCATCCGGCTCGGCCTTCTTCACCAGATCATCCAGAAGATGCGCGAAAACCTTCGCATCCAGCGGCTCGCCGATCACGCCCGTCGAAGCGACGAACACCTCATGGCGCGCACAATCGGCAGCCTCGGTCGCCGCCTCGACCGTGAGATCGACGGCTTCCTTGCCCTTTTTTCCGGTGAACGCGTTGGCGTTTCCGGAATTGACGACCAGAACCCGCGCCTCGCCTTTCTTCAGATGCTTGCGGCAGGCGAGCACCGGCGCCGATGCCGTCTTGGATTGGGTGAAGACACCGGCAACCGTCGTGTCCGCGTCGAGCACGGCCACCATGAGATCGGTGCGGCCCTGATAGCGGATCCCCGCTTCGGCGGTCGCGAACCGAACGCCTTCGAGTGGTTCGAGGCGCACCAGGGTATCCGGCGCAAATGGCGAGCGAGTCGTGATCTTGCCCATGGTGGAACTCCGAAGCGGCACTGGCCGCAAACCTACGAGGCTGCAATATAACGGGGTGGTGTGACGCGTCGTCCGCTAATGCCCTGACGAGCCGGACAAGATGTTGAGCACGAAGACGCCGGCGATGATGAGCCCTATTCCGGCCAGCGCCGCAAGATCCAGCTTCTGGCCGTAGGCAAGCCAACCCGCCAGCGAAATAAGGACGATGCCAACCCCCGACCAGATGGCGTACGCGATCCCCATTGGGATGGTCCGCAAAGCGAGTGACAGGAAGTAAAACGCCGTGCCGTAGCCGACCACGACGATAAGCGACGGCACGAGGTTCCTGAACCCATCGCTGGCTTTGAGAGCCGACGTCGCGGCGACTTCAGAAAGAATGGCGATCATCAAGGCGAGTTGGCTGGACATACCGGCTCCCGATTTACGGCCTTCTAGACCATGATCGCTTCGGACCCTACCAGTCCGAAGCGTGAATCATAGGTCTCACTAAGGTGACCATGATCGCTTCGGACCCACGCGCTCCGATCGTCGCGGCCCCTATCGGGCGCGGCGTGAATCGGCAGCGCGGGAAGTGTCCGAAGCTTGGCTCATCGCGCTCTAGCGCGGGACTTACCAGCCCGAAGGCAAACGCGCCAGTTTCCACATCGGCCGCCTGTCCCAGCTTTGGACCGGGGGCAGAAAAAATCGGGCCGCCCATTCCGGCGGCCCGACCTAAGCCAGAGTGAATGCGTCCGTGCGCTTACTTTTGGTCCTTCTGGATGGCGTCGAGCGCATCTTTCTTCTTGATCTGCTCTTCCATCTGCTGCTCGAACTGCTTCTGCTTGGCAGCCTGCGCCGCGGTCTCCTGTTGGACCTGGAGCTTGATCTCGCTGTCGACGTACTCGATGCCGGCCTTGCCGCGCAGCTCGGTCGCGACCTGCTGGCCCTTCTGCTGCACCATGCCGTTGAGGATCTGGTCCTTCACTTCGTCATAGCTCGGGACCGGCTTGGCGCGGCGATCCTCGATCTTGATGATGTGCCAGCCGAACTTGCTCTGAACCGGCTTCGACACCTCGCCCTTGCGCAGCGCGAAGGCCGCGTCCTCGAATTCCTTCACCATCTGGCCTTTAGAGAAATAGCCGAGTTTGCCGCCGTCGGCCTTGGAGCCCGGATCGTTCGAATATTCTTCCGCCAGTTTCGCGAAGTCGTCGCCCTTGTTGACCTTCTCGACGACTTCCTTGGCCTTAGCCTCGCTGTCGACCAGGATATGACGCGCCTCGACCTCGTCCTGCGGCGGGATCATCTTGACCTTATCGTCGTAGATACCCTTCATAACCGCGTCGCCGATCGATCCCTTGACCGCCTTTTCGTAGAATGCGTCGCGCTTGGCCCGCAGGGTCCAGTAAGCCAGCCGCTTCTCGTAGTCGGGACCGCTGGTCAGCTTGTCGCTATCCGCAGCGTCGGCAAACAGTTGCATCTCGATCAGGAACTCGAGCAGCACCCGGCGCCGCTGGGCTGGCGAAAATTCGCCAAGCTGAGGCCCGATTTCCGTTTCGGCGAGTGCAAGGTCCGACTCCCGGATTTCCTTGCCGTTGAGCTTGGCGAGCACGGCGTCGTCGGCCAAGGCCCGGCTTGGGCCAATCAAGGCCGCCCCGGAGAGAAACGCAGCGCCGGCAAGCGCGAACGCGGTAAGACGGGCAACACGGATATGGATCACTTGGAACGGCTCCTGCCGGGTTCAGGCCTCGGGGGTGTCTCGGAGCACAGGAAGCGCTCCGGCCGAGGCGGAGGATGCGAGATCGCGATTTGGGCGCATCCATAGACCAGGGGTCGTCGGCCTGCCAAGTTAACAATTGCAGATTTTTGCCCGCATTTTTCCCAGATGCTGGCATAAGGACGGCAGAAGAACGCCCTAACGAGAATAACCGTGCCACGCGTTGACAATTCCGGGCGGCAATCCTTATGTCTGCCCCCGTATGGCCAATTGGCCGGACTGGCGCTCCCGCGGTTCTCCGGTTCTTGGATGTTAGACCGCCTGGCGCAACCGAACGAGCCTCCCGCTCGCCCTCCGGACGCGCCGCGCATCTCCGCCAAGTCCATGATTTTGAGGATTTATCTTGATGCTCTCTATCGGCACGATCGCCTCCAAGATTTTCGGCTCGTCTAACGAGCGGAGAATCAAGACCTATCGGTCGAAGGTCGAAGCGATCAACGCGCTCGAGCCGGAAGTCGCAAGTCTGACCGACGCCGAGCTCCGGGCACGAACCGAAACCTTCCGCGAGCAGTATCGCAGTGGCACCTCGCTCGACGACCTGCTGATCCCCGCATTCGCCACCGTCCGCGAAGCCGCCAAGCGCTCGCTCGGCCAGCGCCACTTCGACGTTCAGCTCATCGGCGGCATGGTTCTGCATGAGGGCAACATCGCCGAGATGAAGACCGGCGAAGGCAAAACGCTGGTCGCGACCCTCGCCGTGTATCTGAACGCCCTCGCCGGTGAAGGCGTTCACGTCGTCACCGTGAACGACTACCTCGCCAAGCGCGACGCCGAATGGATGGGGCAGGTCTATCGCTTCCTCGGCCTCTCGGTGGACACCATCGTCCATGGCCTCGACGACGAGCAGAGAAAGCGCGCCTACGCCGCCGACGTGACTTACGCCACCAACAACGAGCTGGGCTTCGACTACCTGCGCGACAACATGAAATTGCGCAAGGACGACATGGCCCAGCGCGGCCACGCCTTCGCCATCGTTGACGAGGTCGACAGCATTCTGATCGACGAAGCGCGCACGCCCCTCATCATCTCGGGCCCGCTTGAGGACCGCGCTGACCTCTACGTCGCCGTCGACAAGCTGATCCCGACGCTGACCGCCGAAGACTACGAGCTCGACGAGAAGCAGCGCCAGGTCTCGCTCAACGAGGTCGGCAACGAGCGCATGGAAGGCCTTCTCGAGCAGGCTGGCCTGCTCAAAGGCTCGCTCTACGACATCGAGAACGTCACGCTCGTCCACCACGTCAATCAGGCGCTCAAGGCCCACAAGCTCTTCCAGCGCGACAAAGACTATATCGTCAAGGCTGGCGAGGTCGTCATCATCGACGAGTTCACCGGCCGCATGATGCCCGGCCGTCGTTATTCGGAAGGCTTGCACCAGGCGCTCGAAGCCAAGGAAGGCGTCGAGATCCAGCCCGAGAACCAGACGCTGGCTTCGATCACCTTCCAGAACTATTTCCGTCTCTACAAGAAGCTCGCCGGCATGACCGGCACGGCGCTGACGGAAGCCTCCGAGTTCATGGACATCTACGGCCTCGAGGTTGTCGAGATCCCGACCAACCTCAAGATCTCGCGCGCCGACGAAGACGACGAGATTTACCGGACCCAGAAGGAAAAGCTGGCCGCAATCGTGACCACGATCGCCGATTGCGCGCGCCGCGATCAGCCGATCCTGGTCGGCACCACATCGATCGAAAAGTCTGAGCAGCTCTCGGAGTTGCTGAAAGACAAAAAGTACATCGAGAACCTCGGCAAAACACTGCTTGGGCAAGCCGAGAAGTTCAAGGACGCCAAGGACGGCAAGACAACGCCCGAAAGCGAGCTGAAGGCCTATTTCAACGACATCGGGGCTCGCCTGGTCGAGATTGGCTCCAAGAAGGGCAACACCGATCCGATTCCCCATCAGGTTCTGAACGCGCGCTATCACGAGCAGGAGGCCGGCATCATCGCCCAGGCCGGCAAGCCCGGCGCCGTCACCATCGCCACCAACATGGCCGGTCGCGGCACCGACATTCAGCTCGGCGGCAACGTGGAGTATCAGCTCCGTGACTGGATCGCCGAGGAGACCGCGGCCGGACGCGTCCCCTCCGAGAGCGAAACCGACAAGAAGAGAACCGAGATCCAGGCAACCGTGGCCGAGGCCAAGAAGGTCGCTCTCGAGTCAGGCGGCCTTTACGTGCTCGCCACCGAGCGCCACGAAAGCCGCCGCATCGACAACCAGCTGCGCGGCCGTTCCGGACGCCAGGGCGACCCCGGCCGCTCCAAGTTCTATCTCGCGCTTGACGACGACCTGATGCGCATCTTCGGCTCCGACCGCATGGACAGCGTGCTGAAAACGCTCGGCCTGCAGGAAGGCGAGGCCATCACCCATCCGTGGATGAACAAGAGCCTCGAGATGGCTCAAAAGAAGGTCGAGGCCCGCAACTTCGACATCCGCAAGCAGATCCTGAAGTACGACGACGTGATGAACGACCAGCGCAAGGTCATCTTCGACCAGCGCAAGGACATCATGGCCGAGGATGACGTTTCCGAAACCGTCGCCGACCTGCGCCATCAGGTCGTGAACGACCTCGTCACGCGCTTCATTCCCGAGCGGGCTTACGCCGAGCAGTGGAACATGGGTGAGCTGAAAGAGGCGATCCAGGCCATTTTCGGCCTCGACCTTCCGCTCGACCAATGGGCTGCCGAGGAAGGCATCGCCGACGAGGAGATCCGCGAGCGCCTGATCGCCGCCGTCGACGAGCGCGCAGCTCGCAAGGCTGCTGACATCGGCTCCGATACTTACCGCCAGATCGAAAAGATGGTTCTCCTGCAGACGCTGGACCATCTCTGGCGCGAGCATCTCGTGACCCTGGAGCATCTGCGCCAGGTGATCGGCTTCCGCGCTTACGGCCAGCGCGATCCCTTGAACGAGTACAAGAGCGAAGCGTTCGTGCTGTTCGAGAGCATGTTGGCCCGCCTCCGCGAGGCCACCACCGGCCAGCTGATGCACGTCGAGCTGGCCCCGCCCGGCCAGGAGAACCCGGAACTCGAAGCCCCCGAGTTGCCCGAGATGCACGCGCATCATGTTGATCCCGCAACCGGCATCGACGAGTTCAACGACGAACTCGCGATGGTCGACGCTGCGATCGCAGCCAGGGGACGGGGCGTGCGCCAGGTAGAGAAGAAGGCGCCGCTGCAAACCCGCAGGGCCGCCGACGCCGTGGATCCGGCTGACCCCACCACCTGGGGGAAGATCTCGCGCAACGCGCCTTGCCCGTGCGGTTCGGGCAAGAAGTACAAGCACTGCCACGGCAAGTACGAATAGCCGAGGCAGCAAATCCATTCACGTGTTGAAATGGCCGGCCGAAGCACCTCGTGCTTCGGCGTCGATGCCGCGCGTAATGCGGGCAACACTTTGAACGCTCGCTATCCTGGATAGCTTTTTAGCTGTCCCGGTCGCCGGACCGGCGGCAGGCATCAAAAGCCTGCCCTATAACTCCGCCACTCACCCCTTCCTGTTTTACTTGTCCCTCGGAGGAACTACCGAGGTCCCCATTTATCGAACGCGTTCTCCCAATAAACGCCGGCCCGTTCTGAGCACCGTTCAACGGCCCCGCTTTGCAGTAGAAATCTCGAGTAACAAATTTTTAGCGACGAACGAAGCACGATTTCCATGTAGTGGACTAACTTAAACACACGAGTAACCAAAAACTACACGAGAACAACTTGGAAGAACTCGAATAGCATCAAAATAAATTCGTATTTTTAACGAGTTATTAGAATTTGTTGATCTGAACATCTAGAGCTTTTACAGCGCTTTAACGAGTAAAGCGTAGGTTGGTCTCCAGTTCACGAGCGACGGGGCAAATCACCGGGCAGCGAACGAATTTGAAGTCGACCATGGGAGTTACAGTAATGACGAACATTTTCTCGCGTTTCCTCAAGGACGAGTCTGGCGCAACCGCGATTGAGTACGGCCTGATCGCTGCCCTCATCAGCGTCGCCATCATCACCGCAGTCGGCGGCATCGGCGACAAGCTGAAGACGGCCTTCGAGACGATCGAGAAGGACCTGTAGTAACAGGCCGCTCCCCACGAGCGAATTTATCGCAATGCAGTCGGGCCACCCCAGTTATCGCTAGGGTGGCCCGACCCGTTTGGAAGGACCTCATGGATCGGCGACGACTGAGCACGGGAAGTTAATCTCTCCACGCTAGAGTTCCTCCACACGCTTGGGGACACGGCTTACGAATGAAAGCTCTTCTTTTCAGATTCTGTGCGGACGATCGTGGCACAACGGCCATCGAGTACGCGCTCATCGCCGGCATCATCTCGATCGCGATCGTGGGTGCTCTTCACCAAATCGCACCGGCGATAGAAGGGAATTTCACCACCGCTGCCGACGCCCTCGACCAATAGACCGCCGGCCCGGCCGCCATCCGACAGAGGTGCACGTCGTGTTGTACTATGCGTTATTGCTGGCGTTTCCCGCCCTCGTCGCTTTCGGCGGCGCCTATGATCTTCTGACGATGACGATCCCCAATCGGGTCTCGATTGCTCTCGTCGCGCTTTTCTTTGTTGTAGCCGTGATCTCCGGCCTGTCGACCGAGGACATCCTCTCTCACATCGCCTCCGGCGCGATCATTCTTCTCGCGGGGATCATCCTCTTCGCCGTCGGCGGCTTTGGTGGTGGTGACGCCAAACTGCTGGCCGCCGCGGCACTTTGGATCGGTCTCGATCAGCTCGTGCCGTTCCTCGTCTATGTGACGCTCTTCGGTGGCGCCCTCGCGATCGCCATCCTGCTTTATAGAAAAAACCCGATGGTGCACCCGAAAGCCCCCGATTGGGCCATCAACCTCCACAAGCAAGGCACTGGCATCCCCTACGGACTGGCCATCGCCAGCTCCGCTCTGCTGGTGTTTCCCCAGACCGCGTTGTTTGTCGCCACAGCAATCTGAAAGCTGTCCAGAACGGCACGATAATTAACGGCGCGTTGACGTTTGTCCTCCAATCTTTGGCTTCACGCTCAAAGGTTCGGCCATAAGGCCGTATGGGACAACGCGCGCAATGAAACGGCCCCAGCTCATCGGACTTGCCATCGCGGCAACTGCCGGCCTCATGGCATTCGTCATGGTGCGCGGCATGGTGAGCAAACCGCCGGTCGAGAAAACCGTCGAAATCAAGGTGAAGTCGAGCGACGTGCTGGTCGCCCGCACCGACATCGGCCTCGGCCAGATCACCAACGATAGCCTGTTCCGGTGGCAATCCTGGCCTGAAGAAACCGTCACGCCCGGCTTCATCACGCGCACCGGCCAGCCCGATGCCATGACCCAGCTCGCCGGATCGATCGCGCGCGCCCCGATCATGGCGGGCGAGCCAATCACCCAGACCAAGCTCGTGAAGGCAGGACAAGGCGGCGTACTCGCGGCGATCCTTCCGGCCGGCATGCGCGCCATCTCGACCAAGATCAAAGAGGAGACTGCGGTCGGAAATCTCATCCTTCCGAACGACCGGGTCGACGTCATCCTCATTCGCCGTCTGAGAAACGCCCGAACAGGCCAAGAAGATTTCGTCAGCGAGCTTCTGTTCGGAAACGTGCGCGTCCTCGCCATCGGCCAACAGATCGAGACCAAGGAGGGCAAGAAGACGGCCGACAGCTCCGCAGCCACCGCGACGCTGGAGCTCACCGCCCGTCAAGCCGAGCTTCTCGCGCTCGGCAACTCGATCGGCGACATCAGCCTATCGCTGCGCTCGATCGCCGATCTCGACGTCACACAAGGTCCAACCGCTGGCGTCGATCCTTCGTCGTCTCGGGAGACAGCTTCAATTCGCGTTTTGCGTTATGGAACACCATCGCGTTCGTACGGCGTAAACTGAATAATTTTGAGTTTTTGTCCGTCATAAGGCGATAACATGCGCACTTACGTTAAACCGTCGGCCCGCAGCATCCTGGCCTGCGCCGGGATGCTTGCCCTTGGATTGCTCGTTGCATCCATGGGGCGGCCGGCCGTTGCCGGCGGCGATTTTCCGCCGCTATCCCTGCAAAGCTCTGTCCTGCGCATCAACGCTGGCGACGCCCTGCCTCAATCCCGCGCCGTCCGGATCGGGCGCAACAAATCACTGCTGGTCGAGCTTCCGCTTGAGCTGCGTGATGTGATGGTGTCCGCGCCGGAAATCGTCGACGCAGTCGTCCAGTCGTCCAATCGCGTCCACCTGATCGCCAAGAAGATCGGCCAGTCGAACGCCTTCTTTTTCGATGCCAACGGCGAGCAGATCCTGACGCTCGAGATCAGCGTCGAGCAGGACACTGCCGTACTCGATGCGCTGCTGCACCGCCTCCTGCCGGGCTCCAACGTCAGATCCGAAATCCTCAATGACACCGTCATTCTGACCGGATCGGTGCGCACGCCGGTGGATTCGAACCGTGCCAGCGACATCGCCTCACGCTTCATCGTTGCCTCCCCAGAGACCGACGAGCGCGCCAAGAACAAGGTCGTCAACATGCTCGGCGTCGAGGGCGAAGAGCAGGTCATGCTCAAGGTCGTCGTCGCCGAGGTTCAGCGCGAGCTTCTGAAGCAGTTCGGCATCAACCTCGCCGCCGATATCAACGCCGGCAACTTCACCTGGAGCCTGCTGACCGCCAACGCACTCCCGCTGACGACCGCGGCGGGCCTCGGCGCACTGCCCATGTTCGGCGTTTCCACGAAGGGCGATCCGAGCGATCCGGCAGTCTCGTGCGGCGCCGGCCAGACCTGCGCCTTCGGAAGCGGTCCCACGACTGACAGCTTCGGAAATTCAGGCGCCATCTCCGGCTACACCGGCAAGAACGGCAGCATCGCCAAAGCAATGCGCGCCCTCGAGCGCGACGGCCTCGTCCGCACGCTGGCCGAACCCAACCTGACCGCCATCTCCGGCGAACCCGCCAAGTTTCTCGCCGGCGGCGAATACCCGATCCCCGTGAAGGACAGCAACGGACAGACCTCCGTCACCTTCAAGGAGTTCGGCGTCGGCGTCGCTTTCACCCCGACCGTGATGTCGGAGGGTCGCATCAGTCTCAAGATCGAAAGCGAGGTCAGCGAGCTTTCCAACAACGGCGCCATCGTTCTGGATTCCACCCAGATTCCGGCGCTCAAGAAGCGCCAGGCCAACTCCACGGTTGAGCTGCCGTCCGGCGGATCAATCGCGCTCGCCGGCCTCATCTCCGATGACGTCCGCCAGAACATCGACGGCTTCCCCGGCCTCAAGGACCTGCCGATGCTCGGAACCCTGTTCCGCAGCCGCGACTTCATCAAGCGCGAAACCGAACTCGTCGTCATCGTCACGCCCTACCTCGTGAAGCCAGTGGCTCAGAAGGATCTTGCCAAGCCCCTCGATGGCTTGGCGGAAGCCACCGACCGCAAGGCCAACTTCATGGGCCATCTAAATCGCATCTATGGCACCGAGAGCGCCGCCCCCGTGGGCGACCTCAAGGGCGACTACGGTTTCATTGTCGAATAGTGGCGCAGTCTGGAGACGCAATCATGGAGTACGGACTTGCATCGCCATCGGACCGCCCCGCCAAGGTGCGCGTCCATCGGGTCGCTTGCGTGGCGCTCGCAATCCTGGCGACGAGCTTCGCCGGATGCCGGCCCGACTACGACATCGCCGCACCGCAAGTCGCCGGCTGGTCGATGGTAGACCCTTCCCAGCGCCATCCGATCATCGTCTCGCAGGAGCCGCAGACGATGGAGGTCCACGTCGCCGCGTCCGCGCGTGGGTTGACGCCGCGCCAGCGCGCCCAAATTCTCGAATTCTCCGATCGCTCTCGCGCAGCCGACGCCGGAAACAGCCGTCTCGTGATCCAGGCACCGGGCGGCGGCGCCAACGAGATGTCGTCGATGCAGGCCGTCGGCGAGATTCGCCAGATTCTGAGCGACAACGGGTTCCAGGACTCCTCGATCGCCATCGAGGCCTATCATTCTGGCCAGCGTTCGAACGCGCCGATCCGCGTCTCCTATCTTCGCTACGTCGCCGAAGCGCCCGTCTGCGGCTATTGGCCGACAAACCTGGCGAACCAGCGCGACAACGGCAACTACCCGAACTTCGGCTGCGCCAATCAGCACAATCTCGCCGTCATGGTTGCCAATCCGGGCGACCTCCTCGGTCCCCGCACCGAAACCGACCGTGCCGGTGAGCGCAGAGATACGGCGTGGAATCAGTACGTGAAGGGCGAGTCGACCGCGTCCAAGAAGTCGGAAGACGAGAAGATCAAGATTGCAAAGTGACGACAGGTTCCGCCATGTCAAAATCGTTGAAGGTATCCGGCCAGGACGCGCACGAAGCGCCGCAGCCCTATGCCTATGACCTGAACGCTCCGGATGCGCCGGCGTTGAGCGACCGCGCGCGCCCGCTCCCGCGCATTTCCATTCAAGCCTTTTGCGAGACCCCGACGATTGCGGAGATCATTCAAACCGCTTCCGAGGACAGGCGCCTGAGCAAAGCGCACGTAACGTTCCAGATGGGCGGCGTGGCCGCGGCCGTGGCCCACTATCAGGAAAACCCCACCCCGAACCTGATCGTGCTCGAATCGCATCTGCCGCACGCCGAACTCATCGGCGCCCTCGAAGATCTCGCGCAGAGCTGCGATCCCGGCACAAAGGTGGTGATCATCGGTTCCGCCAACGACGTTGTGCTTTACCGCGACCTCATGAAACGCGGCATTTCCGAATATCTCGTCGCACCGATCTCGCCGTTCGATTTCATGGAGTGCCTGTCGGGCCTTTATAACAACCCCGATTCGGATCCTGTTGGGCAGGTGTTGGCGTTTGTCGGCGCCAAGGGCGGCGTGGGCTCTTCCACCATCTGCCACAACGTGGCCTGGACCCTGTCGGAAGCCATCTCGACCAACATAGTCATCGCCGACATGGACCTAGCGTTCGGCACCACAGGCCTCGACTTCAACCAGGACCCCGTTCAAGGCATCGCCGATGCGCTCCAGAACCCCGAGCGCCTCGACGAGGTGCTGCTCGATCGCCTCCTCACCACGTGCTCGAAGCACCTTTCGATCTTCGCCGCGCCCGTCGTGCTCGACCGCGACTACGAAATGTCGCCCGAAGGCTGCGAAACGGTGATCGACGTCGTGCGCCAGAACGTCCCCTTCGTCGCAGTCGACCTTCCCCACACCTGGGCGCCGTGGACAAAGCGCCTTCTGCTCCAGGCCGACGAGATCGTCATCACCGCGATCCCCGACCTCGCCAACCTCCGCAACGCGAAGAACATCCTGGATCTCATCCGGACGACCCGCAAGAACGACGCGTCTCCGCATCTGGTCCTGAACATGGCCAACATGCAGAAGCGTCCCGAGATCACGCCGAAGGAATTCGAGAGCGCACTCGACATCAAGACCCTCGCCGTCATCGATTTCGACTGTGAAAACTTCGGCCAGGCCGCAAACAACGGCCAGATGGTCGAGGATTTCAACGCCAAGGCGAAGGCCGCGCAGGCTTTCCGCGAAATCGCGTTGACGCTCGCGCATCGTAAGGAAATCAAGGTCGAGAAGAAATCGCCGCTCGCGCCGCTTCTCGAAAAGCTGAAGCTCATGCGCTGAAGGTCAACATGTTCGGCAGACGCACGAATGAACCTGGAACTCAACGCAAGCTGCCGTCCCAACCGGTCGCGCCGGTAGCGGCTGCGCCTGCCGTCACAGCCACGCCTCAGCCCGCCGCTGCGCCAGCCCCCGCGCGCGTCGAACCAGCCGAGCCTCAGCGCAACCATTCCGAAGAGTATTACGACGTCAAGACGACCGTCTTCAACGCGCTGATCGACACCATCGACCTCACGCAGCTCGCCAAGCTCGACTCGGCGGCCGCCCGCGAGGAAATCCGCGACATCGTCAGCGAGATTATCCAAGTCAAGAACGTCGTCATGTCGATTGCCGAGCAGGAAGAGCTGCTCGAGGACATCTGCAACGACGTGCTGGGTTATGGCCCGCTCGAACCCCTGCTCGCGCGCGACGACATCGCCGATATCATGGTCAACGGCGCCACGACGACCTTCATCGAAGTTGCCGGCAAAACGCAGAAAACCTCGGTGCGCTTCGCCGACAACCAGCAGCTGATGAACATCTGCCAGCGCATCGTGAGCCAGGTCGGCCGCCGCGTAGACGAAAGCAGCCCGATCTGCGACGCGCGCCTCCCCGACGGATCGCGTGTCAACGTCATCGCCCCACCGCTCGCCATCGACGGCCCTGCGCTTACCATCCGCAAGTTCAAGAAGGATCGCCTCACGCTCGATCAGCTCTGCAAGTTCGGAGCAATCACACCGCAAGCCAAGACCATTCTGGAAATCATCGGGCGCGTTCGTTGCAACATTCTGATTTCCGGCGGTACCGGCTCGGGCAAGACGACACTTCTGAACTGCATGACGGCGAGCATCGATAACGACGAGCGCATCATCACCTGCGAAGACTCGGCGGAACTTCAGCTCCAGCAGCCCCACGTCGTGCGTCTCGAAACCCGTCCGCCGAACCTAGAAGGCGAAGGCGAGATCACGATGCGCGATCTCGTAAAGAACTGCCTTCGCATGCGGCCGGAGCGGATCATCGTCGGCGAGGTCCGCGGCCCCGAAGCTTTCGACCTCCTGCAGGCCATGAACACCGGCCACGACGGCTCCATGGGCACGCTTCACTCGAACAGTCCACGCGAGGCGCTGAGCCGCCTGGAGTCCATGATCATGATGGGCGGCTTCGCGCTCCCCGTCAAAACCATCCGCGAGATGATCGTCGGTTCGATCGACGTGATCATCCAGGCCGCGCGTCTTCGCGACGGCTCGCGCAAGATCACGCACATCACCGAGGTGACCGGCCTCGAAGAGGACGTCATCACGCTGCAGAACCTCATCGTCTACGAGATCACCGGCGAGGACGCCCACGGCAAGCTCACCGGGCGCCACCGGTCCACCGGCATCGCGCGCCCCGCATTCTGGGACCGCGCCCAATACTACAAGGAAGACTCGCGCCTCGCCGTAGCCCTTGCCGCCGCCGAGGTTCTCGATTCCAATGGCAATCCCATGGGAGAAACCCATGGATGACCTTGGCATGATGCCGCTCATGACGGCGCTCGTTGCGGCGGTTGCCATCGCGGCCATCGCCTATGCCATCATGTACCCTTACATTTCGAGCGACCGGATCAAGGACAAGCGCGTCGCAAACGTCAGAGAATCCGGAACCAAGAAAGCCATCCCGCGAACAGCAGCGGAGGTGGCCGCAAACCGCAAAAAGCAGGTCGCCGAAAGCCTGAAGGAAATCGAGAACCGGCAAAAGGCCCAGAAAAAGGTTTCGCTGCGCCTCAAGCTCGTGCAGGCGGGTCTCGACATCGAGCCGAAATACTTCTGGATCGCAAGCGCAGCTTCCGCTTCCGTGTTCGCCGTCATTGCAGCAGGCCTCGCGCCGGCCTCCGCGGCCGTATTCAGGCCGTTGTTCATGATCGCCGGCGCCTTCGTGGGCGGCTTTGGCGTGCCCCGCTTCGTCTTGGCGAAGCTCATCGCCCGCCGTCAGAAGAAATTCCTCGACGAGCTCGCCAACTCGATCGACGTCATCGTTCGCGGCGTAAAATCCGGCATGCCGCTGAACGAGTGTTTCGGGGTCATCGCCAAGGAAGCACCCGAGCCGATCTCGAGCGAATTCCGCGAAGCCATCGAGCAGCAGCGCATCGGCGTCTCGCTATCGGAATCCCTCGAACGCATGACGCACCGCGTTCCGGTACCCGAGGTCAAATTCCTGGCGATCGTCATCGCCATTCAGCAGCAATCCGGCGGCAATCTCGCGGAAGCTCTCTCCAACTTGTCGGGCGTCCTTCGCGACCGCCTCAAGATGGCGATGAAGGTCAAGGCGCTTTCGTCAGAAGCCAAGGCATCGGCCGGTATCCTCGGGTGCCTGCCGCCGGGCGTGATGACGATGGTCTACATGTCTTCGCCCCACTACCTGCAGCCATTGTTCGATACCAGAACCGGCAACTTTTTTATTCTGGGCGGCCTCCTCTGGATGGTGACCGGCATCATGGTCATGCGCAAGATGATCAACTTCAAGTTCTAGCCAGCAAAGACCGCGCTCATGCAACAGCTCGTAGACACGCTGATCTCACCGGCATTCCTCGCGATGCTGCTGGCGGCTGTCTCGGCCTTCGCCACCATCCTTGCGCTGGTGATGCCCATGCTCGCGCGCGATCAGATGAACCAGCGCATGCGCGTGATGGCGCTCGAGCGCGACAAGATGCGGTCGCAGCGCCTGGCCGAGCTGAACAAGGAGCGGGGAACGACGAGGCTGCGCCAGACGCCGAAAGGCTTTATGCAGCAGATCGTCGACAAGTTCGATCTACGCTCCCAGTTCGACAGCGACGAGCTGCGCGCCAAGCTCAAAATGGCCGGGCTCAGAGGACAAGCGCCTCTCGTCACATACATGTTCTTCCGCTTCGTTGCGCCGCCGATCGCATTCGTCGTGGCATTGTTCTATCTGTTCTTCATCGTCGAGATCGATGCATCCTCGAACATGAAGTTTCTCTATGCCGTGATAGCAGCGGCCGCCGGCTACTATCTGCCGAACGTGCTCCTAGAAAACCTCACCCAGAAACGCCAGCAGGCGATCAAGGTCGCGTTCCCGGAATCGCTCGATATGCTGCTGATCTGCGTGCAATCCGGCATGTCGGTCGAGGCGTCGTTTGGCAAGGTCGCCAAGGAAATCACCCCGCAGTGCCTGGAGCTCGGCGAGGAGCTGTCGCTGACAACCGCCGAGCTGTCGTATCTGCCGGATCGCCGGGTCGCTTTTGAAAACCTCGCCAAGCGCACCAACTTGCCGAGCATCAAGGCCGTCACAACCGCACTCATTCAGGCTGAGCGTTACGGCACGCCCGTGAGCCAATCGCTCCGCGTCATGGCCAAGGAAAACCGCGACATGCGGATGGCGGAAGCCGAGAAAAAGGCGGCCGCACTTCCCCCGAAGCTGACCGTGCCCATGATCGTGTTCTTTCTGCCGGTCCTCTTCCTGGTGATCCTCGGCCCGGCTGCGATCACGATCCTGAAGTTGCAGTAGCGGGCAACGAGACCAGATAACAGGTCACCCGTCTCCGATCCTGAGAAATGCGGAACCTTTCAGGCGGGCGGGAGCGCATGCGCGAGCAGGCAAGCCCCACGCGACGAACGCCTGCATAAAAAACTGGATGCGTTTAGTCTGCGCTGGACAGAGAAGCCGCGCGATCGCTGTCGGACTGAGATCCGAACCCGGTTTCGATCTTGGAAGAACGAAGCATCGGAGCCTGGCCTGATGACGCCGGCGCCTGAGCGACGACTGGCGTGCGCGCCGGGGCCGGCGCTTTCGCAACCGCCGGAGACCAGACATCGCCGGCCGGCGCTTGGGACGGGCTCGAAGCCGGTGCCATCGGCTTGCCGTCGAGTTTCACCATCTTCCTCAGCAGCGCCGTGTTCGCCTGCGCTTCCGTCGGCGCGAGATCGACTGACGCCAGTTTGGTGGCCTCGTCGTACTTGCCCTGCAAGCCGAGAACGAGGGCGAGGTTCTGCCGGACCTTGGCGTTTTCGTTGCCGGAGGCGCTCGCCTGACGCAGCAGCTGCTCGCCGCGCTCCGGTTCGCCGCTCATCGTATAGGACAGCGCCAGATTGTTCAGAACCGAGGGGTGTCCGGGGTTCAGAGCCTGGGCCCGCTCGTAGAACGAGATCGCTTCCCGATAGTTTCCTTCCTTGGCGAGCGCAGTTCCTCGCGCAAGAATGATTCGCCAATCCGGATTGGCGGGATCGTCGGCCAGCTCCAAAAGTTTCCTGGCGACGCTCACCTGATCGAGATCGAGCGCCAGGCGGCCGTACTCGCCGGCAAGCCGCCGGTCGGACCCATGGATGAGCGAGGCCTGCTGCAGCACAGCCATCGCCTCGCGCTTGCGCCCCGTGGCCTTGAGGTTCTGCGCATAAGAGAGCGCAGCATCGAGATCGCGCGGATTCTTCGAGTATTCCTTGCCCCAATGGTCCGCAGCCTTCTGCGGATCCGAAGGCGATTGAGCCTCGGCTGCCGCCGGCTGCTCTGCTGGAGCCAGGGCCGCGAACAGCCCCGAACTCTCTTCTCCGCCGACCTGCGCGCAGGCGCCGAGCAACAGGCTTGCCGCGAGCGCAGCGAGAAAACCACGGGAACGCGCCGGCTTCGCCACCGCACTGTGCGCGTCGAGGTCGGGCATTCACGTCTCCACTGCTCGTTCGTTACGGAAGATGCTCTGGCGGCATCAGCTTCCGTCACTTTCCGATACAGCGGTCAATAAAGCCTTAACCGGTTGCGGCAGCGCTCGCGAGCTGAGCAACCTCCTCCTTGGCAGCGCTGGTCCATTCCTCGATGGCAGGAAGAGCGAGCAGCGTATCGATATAGCGCGCCACTGTGCCGTCGTCTCCGAACGCACCGAGGTCCGCCACGTAGGTCCGGAACCGCGACGCAACCGGCGCGTACATGGCATCCGCGACCGAGAACTTGGAGAACAGGAACGGTCCGTCCCCGCCGAACCGCTTGCGGCAGTCGAGCATCAGCTCGACGATTCGGCGGATATTGGCCTCGACCGGCTCCAGATGCTCGGCCCGCGGATCAACCGAGAGAATTTTCATCGGGCAGTGTTCGCGAAGCGGCTGGAACCCGGAATGCATCTCCGCGCTGACAGATCGCGCTACGGCGCGTGCCTTGACATCCGCTGGCCACAGCGACTTTTCGGGATGGCGCTCCGCGACGTATTCGAGGATGGCAAGGCTGTCCCAGATCATGAGATCCCCCGCCCACAGCACCGGCACCTTGCCTGCCGGGGAATGGGCGAGCATCTGCTGCTTCGCATCTGGCGCGCGCAGGTTTATCCTGACCTCGGTAAAGCCGATATTTGCCTGTTTCATGGCAAGCCAAGGCCTCAAGCTCCAGCTCGACGTGTTCTTGTTGCCAATGACAAGTCGGTACTCTTCCGCCATCCTCAAGCGTCCTCTTGCGATTGTGTTTCCCTTCGGCTCTGGGGATAATGCCTGATCATCCAAGCTCCTTCAAAGGGGCCAGTCCTCACCAGTACCAAAGAACCCATCATGACCGAAAAAAACAACGTGGCGAGCACGCTCTCCCCGACCGATGTGCTGGTCCCCCACGACGCGGCCGGCGCGAGCACGCCGATCTGGCTCGTTTCTGACCAGCAGCCGCTGGCCCGCCAGCCGGGCATCGACGACGCAGCCAAGCGCTGGCTTGAACATGCCCGTTTCACGAGCGCGGCCAAGAAGCAGGCGCTGTTCCCAGGTCAGTCCGGTGCACTCGCAGGCGTTGTGCTCGGCCAAGGAAACGGCAGCGGGGGCGATCCTTCGGGGCCCTCGGAGCTTCTTCTAGGGCAGCTCGCGGCAAGTCTGCCCGAAGGGCTCTACCATCTCGCCCAGGAGATACCACACGCCCACCTCGCCGCCGTCGCCTGGGGGCTCGGCGCCTATAAGTTCCGCCGCTACAAAAGCGCGCCAGCCGAGGCCCTGCCCCGCCTGAAGGTTCCCGCCGGGCTGGACTATCGCGCCATCGTCGACCAGGTCGGCGCCGTCTGGAAGGGCCGCGATTTGATCAACACGCCGGCGTCCGATCTGGCACCCGAAGACCTGGAGACCGCAGCCGCCCGTTTGGCAGAGACACACGGCGCGACGATCGAGGTCACAGTCGGCGACGATCTCCTCGCCAAGGGCTTCCGCATGATCCATGCGGTCGGCCGCGCGAGCCCGCGCGCCCCGCGTTTGATTGACGTCAGATGGCGCAAGCCCGGCGGTAATCCGAACGCGCCCACCCTCACCCTCGTCGGCAAGGGCATCACGTTTGACACCGGCGGCCTCGATATCAAGCCGGCCTCCGGCATGCTCTTGATGAAGAAGGACATGGGTGGCGCCGCCGCGGCCCTCACCTTGGCCGAGTTGATCATGACGCACGGCCTCGACGTGCGGCTACGGCTGCTGATTGCCGCCGCCGAGAACAGCATCTCCGGCGATGCCTTCCGCCCCGGCGACGTGCTGCTGAGCCGAGCAGGCAAAACGGTCGAGATCGGCAACACCGATGCCGAAGGCCGCCTCGTGCTCGCGGACGCGCTGTCTCTGGCCGACGAGGAGCAGCCGGACACGGTGCTGGTCTTCGCGACCTTGACTGGCGCTGCCCGCGTCGCGCTCGGCCCGGACCTCCCCGCGTTCTTCACCAACGATGACGCCTTCGCATCCGCCCTGACTGCCGAAGCCGAAGCCGTCGGCGATCCAGTCTGGCGCCTGCCGCTGTGGCCGGGTTACGAACGCCACCTCGACAGCGAAGTCGCCGACATGAATAACGTGTACGATGCGCCGTTCGCAGGCGCCATCACCGCCGCCCTGTTCTTGAAGCGGTTCGTCAAAAACGCGCGCCGCTTCGCGCACTTCGATCTCTACGGCTGGCGGCCGGCCCCGCGCCCACTCGGCCCCAAGGGCGGCGAGCCGCAGACCGCGCGCGCGCTGTTTTCGCTGCTGACGAAAGAACTCTCCGCATGACCGAGAAGAACCCGGAAGAAAAGCAGGATAGCCCGCGCGACACCGCTGCCCCACCTTCGGCGCCGGTGCTCGATCCCCGCCGTCATGCCTATCGTCCGGACCTCGCGGCGCTCTCGTTGCGCGGCCAGATCGTCTCTCCGCGATACGCACCAGGCACCATGCGTCAGGTGAACAAGCCGGCGGTCCCCCTGCGCCGCGAACCCTCCGCCGCCTTGGGCCTCGAAACCGAAGCGCTCTTCGGCGAGCTGGTCAAGGTCTATGACGAGGCGGACGGCTGGGCCTGGGTTCAGCTCCAGAAGGATCGCTACGTCGGCTACATGCCCGCGAACGCGCTGACGAAGGATGTCCAGCTCCCGACCCACCGCGTCAAAGCGCTCGGCACGTTCGTTTATACTGCGGCCGACATCAAATCGCCGCCCGTGATGCACTTACCGCTCAACGCCGAGATTCGCGTGGCGGAGTGGACCGAACGCTTCTGCCGCCTGGAGCGCGGCGGATTCATCGTGTCACGCCACCTCATCGAGCGCGAGCGCGCAGAGCGCGATTTCGTTGACATCGCCGAGCGACTGATCGGGACACCCTATCTCTGGGGCGGACGCACCCGTATCGGCATCGACTGCTCGGGGCTGGTTCAGGTGTCACTGGAAGCAACCGGCGTTTCGGCCCCCCGCGACAGCGACATGCAGGCCGCCGAGCTCGGCGAAGCCATTCCGATACCGGACGACCTCGAGGGCTTGCAGCGCGGCGATCTGATTTTCTGGAAGGGACACGTCGGGATCATGGCCGATGGGGTCATGCTGGTTCACGCGAACGCACACCACATGGCTGTCGCCGTCGAAACGCTTCCCGAAGCCGTCGAGCGCATCGCCAGGCAGAGCAACTCGCCCATTACCGCGATCCGCCGCATCGCCACCTCGCCCGTGCAGGCTCGGGGCGAAAGAATCTAAACGCGCCGATACGGCAGGAAATGGCGGTCGTGTCGCTCGACGACATGCGCGTGGGGCTCCGGCCCGCCGCGCCAATCGAGCCCAGGCCCCAGTGTCACGATGGTCTCGACGGCGTGGTGCGCGCCCGTCGCCGAGCTGACCCACCGACGCTGGATCACATGGCCGTCCGCGATGCGCTCGAGCATCAACACGATCTGATCGAGCGTCGCCAGCACCCGATCGTCGTAGGTCTCGCCCGCGATCGAAATGTCGAAGCGTCCGTTCTCCTTGAGCGCGATCGCCACCGGGCAAGCCGAGCCGATCACGGGTTCGATCGAAAGCAGCCAGCTGCCCTCTTCGTTCCCCTCGAACACATGCGCGACATCCTTGATCGTCGGAACCCAATAGCGGATTTCCTCGATTGTCGCCTGGACCTGAGCGGGATGAAATCCCTCGGACGTCACGGTCATGAAAAAAGCCCCGCCGCACACGGAAGACGCCACAGGATGTCGAAAAATCGCGACAGGCTCAAGGCCTGCAAAAAACCGAAGCAACCGGACCGCCGGTCGGCACCAGCTTACCCTGCGATTTCAGCCCGGTTCTGAACCTTGATATCGAACGCCGCCGCGAGCAACGCCTTCGTATAAGCCTCTTTGGGCGAGGAAAAGATCTGCTCGGCCGGCCCTTCTTCCACAGCTTTGCCGTTCCGCATCACGATCACATAGTTGCAGAGCGCACGCACCACCTTGAGATCGTGGCTGATGAACACATAGGCGAGATTTCGCTTCGCCTGCAGCTCCCGCAAGAGATCGACGATCTGCGCCTGCACGCTCATGTCGAGCGCGCTCGTCGGCTCGTCGAGAACGATGAACTTGGGTTCCAACGCCATCGCGCGCGCAATGGCGATGCGCTGGCGTTGCCCGCCGGAAAATTCGTGCGGATAGCGATCGAGCGCCCCCGCGTCGAGCCCCACCTCGCGAAGTGCACGCGCGGCCTGCTCACGCCGCTGGTCGGCATTCCACTCCGGCTTCTGAATCAGAAGCCCTTCCTCGATGATGTCGAAGATCGAAAGGCGCGGCGACAGCGACCCGTATGGGTCCTGGAACACCACCTGCATTTCGCGCCGAAGCGGGCGCATCTCCTTCGAGTTGAGCTGATCGATCCGCTTGCCGAGATAGACGATCGGCCCCTGCGACGAGATAAGCCGCAGGATCGCGAGCCCGAGCGTCGTCTTACCGGATCCGGATTCGCCCACCACACCGACGGTCTGCCCAGCCAGGATCTTGACCGACAGCCCATCGACAGCCTTCACGTGATCGACCGTCTTCTGCATGAATCCGCGCTTGATCGGAAACCACACGCGAAGATCCTGCGTCTCGGCAATCACTGGCGCCGCGGCGTCATACACCGGCGGCTTGCCTTTCGGCTCGGCTGCAATCAGATGGCGCGTGTAGGGATGCTGCGGTGACGCAAACAACGCGTCCGTCGGCTGCTCCTCGACGATCAGGCCCTGCTGCATGACATAGACCCGCTCCGCCATCCGCCGCACGATGCCGAGATCGTGGGTAATCAGCAGCATCGCCATACCCATCTCGCGCCGCAGGTTGCGCAAAAGCTCTAGGATCTGCGCCTGGATCGTCACGTCGAGCGCGGTTGTCGGCTCGTCTGCAATCAGGAGATCCGGCTCGTTGGCGAGCGCCATTGCGATCATCACGCGCTGGCGCTGCCCGCCGGAAAGCTGGTGCGGGAATGCGCCGAGCCGCTTTTCTGGCTCAGGAATGCCGACCTTCGTCAACAGCTCGACAACGCGCGTGCGCAACGCCGCGCCTTTGAGCCCACGATGCAATTCGAGGATCTCGCCCACCTGCCGCTCGATCGTGTGCAGCGGATTGAGCGACGTCATCGGCTCCTGGAAGATGATCGAGATCCGGTCACCCCGAATACGCTTCAGCTCGTCCTCGGAGGCGTGCAGGAGATCCTTGCCTTCGAAGAAGA
This sequence comes from Hyphomicrobium sp. LHD-15, assembly GCF_031157355.1. Taxonomy (GTDB): domain Bacteria; phylum Pseudomonadota; class Alphaproteobacteria; order Rhizobiales; family Hyphomicrobiaceae; genus Hyphomicrobium_C. Next base: position 1,016,740 of record NZ_JAVIFT010000002.1, on the reverse strand, counting down.
TCTGCCCGGTCGGATGCGACGCGGCGGGATAGGACAGAAGCTTCAGAATCGAGAGCGCGGAAACCGATTTGCCGCTGCCGGATTCGCCGACCAGCGCCACCGTCTCGCCCTTGTTGATGCGAAACGACACGCCTTTGACAGCCGTCGTCAACGCGCCGTTCGAACGGAACGCCACCGAGAGGTTCTTGACGTTGATCAGCACTTCTTTCGACATCGCCTAGGCGCTCCTTAAGCAAACGTCTTGCGGGGATCGAGCGCATCGCGAACCCCCTCGAAGATGAAGATCAAGAGCGACAGCATGATCGCGATCGAGAAGAACGCACTCATGCCGAGCCAGGGCGCGCCGAGATCGCCCTTGCCTTGCAGCAAGAGCTCGCCGAGCGACGGCGAGCCCGGCGGCAAGCCGAGGCCGAGGAAGTCCAGCGAGGTCAGCGTCGTGATCGCGCCCGAAAGTTGGAACGGCATGAAGGTCAGCGTCGCGACCGTCGCGTTCGGCAACAGGTGCTTCCACATGATCGTCGAGTCGGAGAGCCCAAGCGCACGGGCCGCTCGGACATACTCGAAATTGCGCGCGCGCAAGAATTCAGCCCGCACCAGCCCGACGAGCGACGTCCACTGGAACGCGAGCAGCACGAACAGCAGCGTCCAGAACCCCGGCACCAGAACCGCCGCGATGATGATCAGCACGTAGAGCGTCGGAATGTTGCCCCAGATCTCGAGGAAGCGCTGCAGCAGGAGATCGAGCCAACCGCCGTAAAAACCCTGCACCGCACCTGCCGCGATACCGATTGCGCTCGAAAGAATGGTGAGGATCAGGCCGAACAGCACCGAGATCCGGAAGCCATAGATCACGCGCGCGAGCACGTCGCGTCCCTGGTTGTCGAGACCGAGCCAATTCCAGTTTCCGACCGCCAGATAGCGCGCCATCTGATCGGGCGGCGCCTCGCAGAGCTTGGCCCGCGCAGCCCATTGCGGCGGCGCCGGATAGCCGAGCCCGGCCTGGCGCTTTACGCCGTCGCGTTCGATGAAACAGTTGCCGTCGGAATCGGCGCGGTTGGGATAGTCCTTGTTGATGGTGTCGTAGGAGTAACGGATAGGCGGCCACAGCATCCAGCCATTGGCTTCGATCTCATCGATGATGATCGGATCGCGATAGTCGGTCACCGCCAGAAATCCACCGAACTTCGATTCCGGATAATCCACCAGCGCCGGGAACAGCGTCTCGCCCTTGTAGCGCGCGATCAGCGGGCGGTCGTTGGCGATCAGCTCCGCGAACAGCGTCAGAACGAACAGCACGAGAAACAGGATGAGGCTCCAGTAGCCGCGCCGGTTGGCCTTGAAATTCGCCCAGCGCCGCACGTTGATCGGCGACAGCTCGATCTGCGGAAAGATCCGCGTATAAAACGGGGGCCGCACCGGATCCGGCACCACCGCCTGCTCGTCGTTGTCTTCGCGTCGGGCGTCCACGGCTTAGATCTCCCGGCTCTCGAAGTCGATGCGCGGATCGACCATCGTATAGATGAAATCCGTAACGACGTTCACGACCAGTCCCATCAGCGCGAAGATGTAGAGCGTCGCGAACACCACCGCGTAGTCGCGCTTGATCGCCGATTCAAAGCCGAGCAACCCCAGTCCATCCAGCGAGAACACGGTCTCGATCAGAAGCGAACCCGAGAAGAACGCGCCGATGAACGCCCCCGGGAACCCGGCGATGATCAGCAGCATCGCGTTCCGGAACACGTGCCCGTAAAGCACCTCCCGCTCGTTAAGCCCCTTCGAGCGCGCGGTGATGACGTACTGCTTGCGGATCTCGTCGAGGAAGCTGTTCTTGGTCAGGAACGTCATCGTCGTGAAGGCGCCGAGCGACATCGCAATGATTGGCAACGTCAGGTGCCAGAAATAGTCGACGATCTGACCGAACAGAGAAAGCTGGTCGAAATTGTCGGAGGTGAGCCCCCGCGAAGGGAACCATTGGAAGAACGAAGAACCCGCGAACACGATCAACAGCAGCACCGCAACCAGGAAGCCCGGCACCGCATAGCCAACCACCAAGATCGTACTGGTCCAGGTATCGAACTTCTCTCCGTCCTTGACCGCCTTGCGGATACCGAGCGGGATCGAGATGAAATAGGTAATCAGCGTCATCCAGAGGCCGAGTGAGATCGAAACCGGCATCTTCTCCTTGATCAGCTCGATCACCGAGACGTCGCGGAAATAGCTCTTTCCGAAGTCAAACATCAGATAGTTCTTCATCATAAGGAAAAAGCGCTCGTGCGCCGGCTTATCGAAGCCGAACTGCTTTTCGAGGCTCTTGATGAATTCGGGATCGAGCCCCTGCGCGCCACGATATTTCGAGGTGACGCTATCGCCCGCGCCTTGCCCGAGCTGGGATTGGTTGCCCCCGCTCACCGTGTCGCGACCGCCGCCGCCGAGCCGATCCGAAATCGACGTGTCGGTGCCCGTAAGCTTGGCGATCATCTGCTCGACGGGCCCGCCCGGAGCGAACTGCACGATCACGAAGCTGATCAGCATGATACCGATCATCGTCGGAATGATGAGAAGCGTCCGCTTTAGGAGATAGGCACCCATCTCAGATCATGTCTCCATAACGCTGTGGCACACGGCGCTTCACACAAGTCATCGCTGCGCCAAAGCCTTGGCCTTTTCGGCGTCGAACCACCACGTATCGAGCGCGCCACGCTCGTATTTCGGTTTGACGGCCGGCCATCCGAATTTGTCCCAGAATGCCAGGTTGTGTGCTCCCTTATACCACTGGGGAACCCAGTAGTAGCCAGCCCGGAGCACCCGGTCGGCCGCGCGCGTCGCCGTCACCAGCTCGGCCCGGGACTTCGCCGCCACGATCTTGTCGATGAGCTGGTCGAGCACCGGATCGGCGATACCCGCCAGATTGAAACTTCCGTTTGTCGCCGCGGCCTGCGAGCCCCAGAACGTCTTGAGCTCGACCCCCGGCGTCGTCTGCAGCGCATAACGCTGCGTGGTGAGATCGAAATCGAAATCCTTCGTCCGCCGCTCGTACTGCGCATCATCGACCATGCGGACCGACGCATCGATACCGATCGAGCGCAGCGTCTTGACGTAGGGCGACGCGATCCGCTCGAAGCTCGGCGAGTCGACGAGGATCTCGACGGTCAGCGGCTCACCCTTGGCGTTGCGCAGCCCGCCCGAACCCTGCTGCGTCCATCCCGCTTCCGACAGAAGCTTCAGCGCCTCGCGAAGCTGCGTGCGATTGTTGCCGCTGCCGTCCGTCACCGGCGGCGAAACCGGCTCGCCGAACACCTCCGGGGGCAGCTTGTCCTTGAACGGCTCAAGCAGTGCGAGTTCCTCGGCCGACGGCGACCCCACCGCCTTCAAATCCGAATTCTCGAAGTAGCTCGCCGTGCGCGTGTAGATCCCGAAGAACAGGTTCTTGTTCATCCACTCGAAGTCCATGGCCAGCTCGAGCGCCTTGCGCACACGAACATCCTTGAACTTGTCGCGCCGCGTATTGATGAAGAACCCCTGCGCGCCCGACGGCCGCTCGTCGGGGATCGTGAGCAGCTTGACGCGTCCGTCCTTCACCGGTTGCCGATCATAGCCCGTCGCCCAGTCCTTGGACGTGAACTCCTCGCGGAAATCGATATTGCCTGCGAGCAGCCCCTCGAGCTCCAGCGTTCGGTCGCGATAATATTCGTAGCGAACCTCGTCGAAGTTGTGCTGCCCGACGTTGACGGGGAGATCCTTGCCCCAATAGTCCGGCCGCCGGACGTAGCTCACATAGGTTCCCGCCTTGTAGCCGCCGACCTTGTACGGGCCGGAGCCGAGCGGCGCCTCGAGCGACGTCTTGTCGAAATCATGGGCGGTATAGTAGGCCTTGGAGAGGATCGGCAGCGTCGCGACCGTCACCGGCAGATCACGGATTAGCGTGCCTTCGAAGGTATAGCGCACGGTGTGCGGATCTAGCGCCTCGGCCGCCTTCACATCGCGAAGCGGAAACGCCAGCCGGGGATGTCCCTTTGCCTTGATCGTCTCGAACGAGAACACGACATCGTCGGCGGTAAGCGGCGACCCGTCGGCAAACTTGGCTTCCGGCCTCAGCTTGAACGTGACCGACATTCCGTCCGCCGCAACGTCCACCGTCTCGGCGACGAGCCCATAAACCGCATCCGGCTCGTCGAGCGCCCGCGCCATGAGCGAGTCGTAGGTCAGCTCCATCCCCTGCGCGGCATCACCCTTGAGGATGAAGGCGTTGAAGCTGTCGAACGTGGTGATCCCGGCGGGACCGATCTGCGAGGCCTTGCCACCCTTCGGCGCGTCAGGGTTGACGTAATCGAAGTGCTTGAAATCGGGAGCGTACTTGAGCTCGCCGAAAATCGAGAGGCCATGCTTCGGCTCGGCCGCCAGCGGAGCGCCGAAGGCGACCGAAAACCCCAGCGCACAAAGCAGCGAAATACCCGCGCGCGCATTTCCAAGCCTCATCTGCCCTCCGAGAGACCGCGCCATAGTGATCACTTCCTGCGACCGGCCAGCGCCTGCTCTTTCGCGGCATCCACCCACCAGACCTGAGAGAAGGCGCTGGTCAGAGACGGAAGCTTCTCGGGCCGGCCGAACACGTCCCACGTGGCGATCCATTCGAACGGATTGTACCACTGCGGCACCACGTAGTGGCCCCACAGCAGCACGCGATCGAGCGCCTTCGTGGTCGCAATCACCTCGTCGCGATCTTTTGCAACCACCAACTTCTCGATGATCGCGTCGATGACGGGGCTCTTGATGCCGATGGTGTTGCGGCTGCCTTCCTGGTCGGCCGCGCCGGTACCCCAGTAGTCGCGTTGCTCGTTACCCGGCGAGTTCGACTGCGGGAAGCTGTCGACGACGATGTCGAAATCGAAGCTGCGTTCGCGCCGCTGATATTGCGCTGGATCGACGACACGAATGGTGGCCTGCACACCGATCTTCGACAAGTTGGAGATGTAATGCGCGACATGCTTTTGGAACGCGTCGTCGCTGAGCAGGAATTCGACCTTGAACGGCTCGCCCTTGGCGTTGCGCAGCACGGCCTGTGTCTTCGTCGATCCCAGCCCTACGGCACGCGTCAGCTTGCAGAACGTGCCGCAATCTGGATCTTCAACCTCCTCCTGCCGCACTTCCCAGCCGGCTTCCTTGAAGAGCCGCATGGCTTCCGAAAGGTTCTTGCGCAGATCGTCCCGCGTCGCGAACGAAGGATTTTTCCATTCGGTGGTGAACACCTCCGGCGGCAGATCCTTCTCGAACTCCTTCAGGATCTCGAGTTCACGCCCTTCCGGCAAGCCCTTGGCCGCGAGCTCCGAATTGTCGAAGAAGCTGCCCACGCGCGTATATTGGCCGAACAGGACCGACCTGTTCAGATCCTCGAAATCGAAGGCGTAGTTGAAGGCCTGCCGCACGCGCGGATCTTTGAAAATGTCCCGCCGCGTATTGAACGCGAAAGCCTGCATCATCGCGACGCCCTTGGTCGGCAAAGCTTCCTTCTTCACCCATCCCTGCTTGATGGCATCGAAGCTGAACTGCGTCGACCAGGCGCTGGCCATTCTTTCGCGCCACATGTCGGCCCGGCCGCTCTTGAAGTCCTCGAACGCCGCCGTCCGGTCGCGGAAATACTGGAACTGCATCTCGTCGAAATTGAACTGGCCGACGCGGACCGGAAGATCCTTGGCCCAATAGTCCTTCACGCGTTCGAGAACGATGCGGCTGCCGGGGCTGAACTCCTTGATCTTGTAAGGCCCCGATCCGAGCGGAATTTCGAGCGTGCTCTTGGTGATGTCGCGCGGCTCGCCGTTCTTGCCGACCGCTTCCCAGTAGTGCCGAGGCAGCACGGTAAGCTGACCGAGGATCTGCGGAAGCTCGCGATTTCCAGTGATGTCGAACGTGAACGTCACCTCGTGGTCGCCGGTCTTCTCGGCTTTGACCACGTTCTTGTAGTAGCGGTTGTACATCGGGTGCGATTTCTTCAGCGCTTCGAGGCTGAAGATCACATCTTCGGGCGTGATCGGTTTGCCGTCGTGAAAACGCGCTTCGGGCCTGAGCCCGAACTTCGCCCACGAAATATCCGGCGGGTACGACACCCACTCGGCAACAAGTCCGTACTCGGTCGACTCTTCGTCCGGGCTCCCCGTCATCAGTGTATCGTAGATGCTGCCGGAGCCCGCCGCAGGCACACCCTGCACCGAGAACGGATTGAACGAATCGAAAGTCCCCTCGACTGTCATTCGCACGACGCCGCCTTTCGGCGCATCAGGATTGACCCAGTCGAAATGCTTGAAGTCAGGCCCGAACTTCGGCTCCCCGATCAGCGACAGTGCGTGATGGCGAACGGGCGCACTCGCGTCCGGCGCGGCGGCCGGGGCCGGAGTTGCAGGGGCTGACGCTTCGGCCTGCGCGAAAACGGAACCGGAAAACGTTGCAGCGGTGGTGGCGAGCACGGCCAGGAAAGTCGTGGCGCGCCTGCGAAGTGAGGAGGATCCTCGAGCGGAGCCCCTCTCGTTGAGGGTTTGAGTAGCGGCTCCATGAAAACCGGCGGGATCAACCATGAATTTCGCTGCCATCGTCACCTTCGTTCCGTGCAAAAAAACGCCCGGCGGCAGGACATCGGGAACTATGCGGAGCCGCCCATGGTCCGCCAGCCCGAGAAAAGCGCAGGACTGACGAAAGACCTGTTCCTAGCATGCCTTTCCACGGGATTCGGATTAAAGATCGGCAAGATGCGCTTTGCGACATGTCGGGCGCGGCGCCGTGGGCAATACAACGGCAGAGAAGCCCAAGTTATTCGTCGATGCCTCGATTTGTTCAACGAGACCGGGCAGATAAACCAACGGGGCCATCCCGAAGGAACGGCCCCGCAGACAACATCATCGAACGCGTCCGCAAGACGCTCAGGCGCGCCTTACGGCAACGGCTTGGGATTGTCCGAAAGCGTCCGAAGATAGGCGATGAGATCCGCGAGATCGGCTGGATCCGAAACGCCTGCGAAGATCATCTTGGTACCGGGCAACCAGACCTTGGGCGAATGAAGGAAAGCAGCGAGATCTGCGTAGTTCCAATCCCCGCCCTTCTTCTTCATGGCATCCGAGTAGCCCGTGAAATCGGCGCGGGTGCCGTGGGTGCGCCCGACGACGTCCCAAAGGTTAGGACCTGCCTTGCTGGCGGCTGCCTTGTCGGCGGTATGGCACGCGAGGCACTTCTTGAAGGTTCCGCTGGCGTTCTCGGGCTTGGCCGTCGCGAGCGCCGCCACCACCTGAGCCGGATCGAACGCTGCGGGAGCCGCAGGCGCGCCGTCTGCCGCGGCCGGCGCCGCGGAGGGCTCGGGAAGCTTGTAGCCGCCTGCAACAGGACCATGATGGCCGTGGCGGGTGAGATCGATGATCGTCTTGGGGGCAAAGATGAGCAACAATGCCGCCAGCACCGCACCGACGATCTTGGTCAATTCAAAGGAATCCAGCATCTCATCTCCCCGTAACCGGGCGCCATCCGCCCCGCCGCCTTGGAACCGGGTTTCGCGACGCAAACCGGTTTCGGCGCATTTCTAGAACGCATCTAAAAGACCACGGCCACGCCTTGCAAGCCCGTGCGACAGCAGTCTACAGCTCTTGTCGCCATAGAGACACGCTTCGCCCGCCTCCCGAGGCGTTCCCTGACCTCGATCAAGACCCGAGCCCCGACATGACAAGAGCCCTGATCGTCATCCCCGCCCGCATGGCTTCCACCCGCCTGCCCGATAAGCCGCTGGCGGACATCGAGGGCGAGCCGATGATCGTCCACGTCTGGCGCAAGGCTCATGCGGCCGAGATGGGCCGCGTCGTGGTCGCCGCCGATTGCGAGGCGATCTGCGCGGCTGTCCGCCGCGCCGGCGGTGAAGCATTGCTGACCCGCCCGGACCACGCCTCGGGCTCCGACCGCATCTTCGAGGCCCTGAACCAGATCGACCCGGATGCGGAAACCGACATCGTCGTGAACGTGCAGGGCGACCTCCCGACCATTGAGCCGGCCCTGATCCGGGACTGCGCGGCCGTTCTTTCGTCGAAAGGCCCGCACATCGCGACGCTTGCCGCCGAGATCCACGATCCCGAGGAGCGCACCAACCCCAACGTGGTGAAAGTGGTGGGTACCCCGTTGCCGGAACCCAATCGTCTGCGCGCGCTCTATTTTACCCGCGCGACGGCCCCCCACGGCGACGGGCCTCTTTACCACCACATCGGCCTTTATGCTTACCGCCGGTCCGCGCTCGAACGCTTCGTATCCTTGAAGGCGTCCTACCTCGAAAAGCGCGAGCGCCTGGAGCAGCTTCGCGCGCTGGAGGATGGCATGCGCATCGACGTTGCCATCGTTGACACTGTTCCCCTCGGTGTCGATACTCCCGCCGACCTCGAACGGGCGCGCCTGCTCGTACGAAAGGCGCGCAAGGCGTAAGAGCCTCATTTCGCTTTGCGCGGCACCGGTTTCGGTCCAGCCGAGACCATTCGCGTGAACGCGCGGGTGCCGTTTCCTCACCAGCACATCGAGCCCCGCATCATGTCCAACACTTCGCACGTGCAAGCCTCACGGATCGGCTATCAGGGCGAGCCCGGCGCAAACTCACACCTGGCCTGCACCGAGGCCTATCCGGATTTCGAGGCCGTGGCCTATCCGACCTTCGAGGACGCACTGGCCGCCGTAAAATCCGGCGACGTCCATTTCGCGATGATCCCAATCGAGAATTCTGTTGCAGGCCGTGTCGCCGACATCCATCACCTGCTGCCCAGCGCCAACCTCTACATCGTCGGCGAGCACTTCCTGCGCGTGCGCCATCAGCTGATGTCGGTCAAAGGCGCCTCGCTGGACTCGGTGAAGAAGGTGCTGAGCCACACGCAGGCACTCGGCCAGTGCCGCAAAACGCTGCGATCTCTGGGCCTGACCCCGGTGCCGGAAGCCGACACCGCCGGCTCCGCCCGCATCGTCTCAGAGCAGGGCGATCCCGCGCTCGCTGCCATCGCCTCGAAACTCGCCGCCGAAATCTACGGTCTCGACATCCTGCGCTCCGACATCGAGGACGAGGCCCACAACACGACGCGCTTCCTCGTTCTCTCCAAGGACCCGGACGACGCCGAGCCGGAAGATGGCCCCGTCGTCACCACGTTCCTATTCCGGGTGCGCAACGTGCCGGCCGCGCTCTACAAGGCGCTCGGCGGCTTCGCGACCAACGGCGTCAACATGACCAAGCTCGAAAGCTACCAGCTCGAGGGCACCTTCAACGCCACCATGTTCCACGCCGACATCGAGGGCCATCCCGCAGATCGGCCCGTCCAGCTTGCGCTCGAAGAACTGTCGTTCTTCTCGACCGAGGTCCGCCTACTCGGCACGTATGTCGCGAGCCCCTATCGGGCCGAAGCCGCCCGCGCCGCCGCCCCGCCCCTTGGCGCAACCGGCAAATAGCGCCTCAGCCCACGCCCCGGAGATCGACATGAGACTGGCTGGAAAAGTCGCCGTCGTCACCGGGGCCGGCTCCGGCTTCGGTAAAGGCATCGCAGAATTATTTGGCCAGGAAGGCGCCAAGGTTGTCGTTGCCGACATCGATGCGGCACGCGCCGCCGAGGTGGCCGCCAGCATTGGCGCAACGGCCGTTCCCGTCACAGCTGACGTCTCCCGCAAGACCGACGTCGACGCCATGATTGAAGCCGCCGTCGCAGCCTTCGGCGGCCTCGACATCGTCGTCAACAACGCGGGGACGACGCACAAGAACCAGTCCTTGATGACTGTGACAGAGGACGAGTTCGATCGCATCTACGCCGTCAACGTGAAGTCCATTTATCTGACGACGCTCGCAGCCGTACCAGCGCTTGAGAAGCGCGGCGGCGGCTCGATCATCAACACCGCCTCTACGGCAGGCTTGCGCCCGCGCCCCGGTCTCACCTGGTACAACGGCTCGAAAGGCGCGGTGATCACACTGACGAAATCGATGGCGGCGGAACTTGCGCCAAAAAACATTCGCGTCAACGCCATCAATCCGGTCATCGGCGAGACCGGATTGCTTGAAGAGTTCATGGGCGCGCCGGATACGCCGGAGAACCGCGCACGCTTCCTGGCCGGCATTCCGCTCGGACGCATGTCGAAGCCGTCGGACATCGCCAACGCCGCGCTGTTCCTGGCCGATCCCGCATCGAGCTTCGTCACCGGCGTCGCCATCGAAGTCGACGGCGGCCGTTGCATCTAGAGTGCTTCCGGAAAAGTGGGATCCGGTCATGGCGGAGCCATGCAAGGCAAAGTGTCTGACAAGAAGCACGATAAAACAAAAAACCCAGAGCCGTTCCACGGCTCCACCAAAATCGGAACGGCTCTAATCAAAGCCTCAACGAACCGCCGCGGAGCTGGTAGAGCGTCAGCGCAGTCGCGACTGCGAGATTGAGGCTGTCGAGCTTCCCGGCCATGGGAATTTTGACGAGGCGCGAACACGACCGCGTGAGGCTTTCCGAAAGCCCCGGCCCCTCGCTGCCCATCACCAACAGCACCGGCCCCTTGTAGGCAGCGCGCCTAAAGTCTTCGCGCCCGTCGAGATGCGTGCCGACCACGTCGCCGCGCCATGCCGCCCGCCACTGCAGAAAGTCCTCGCGCGTCGTGCGCACAAGCGGCACCGCAAACACCGAGCCCATCGTTGCCCGCACGGATTCACGCGAATAGGGATCGCAGCAGTTGCCGATCAAAATCACGCCTTTGGCACCGACGGCATCCACCGTGCGAATGATCGTGCCGAGATTGCCGGGGTCGCGCACTTCTTCAAGCGCAAGCCAGCAGTCATCCTTTGCAACCGCCTCCGGTAATCCCACCCAGCGCTGCCGAAACACGCCCAGCATCGACTGCGGATTTTCCTTTGCCGACAGTTTTGCCAGCACCGGCTCCGAAACCTCGAGCACTTCCGCCCCGGCGCCGAGCGCCCATCCGACCAGCGCGCGCGAAGCAGGACTCCCCGCCGAGCCTGCCTGATAGACGATACTGGTAGGCACGAACCCCGCATCCCGCGCCGTGACCAGGATCGACGTTCCCTCGGCCACGAAAAGGCCGGTCTCTTTGCGCTCCTTGCGCATGTCGAGCGCCCGGATCGCCTTGACGCGATCATTGCTGAGGCTGGTGATGACGCGCGGGCCATGCGCGCCGGAACCGGGCACGCTCATGAGGTCCACCGCACGAACAGCGAAGTCGGCACCTGCGCCCCGGCGCCCTCCGCGGCAAGCGCAAGCTCGCCCGCCGAAAGGGCCCCACCCCGCTCAGACAGCACATCCGCCGCCAGCTGCTCGAACGCGAGCGCGGATGCGCGAATGGCATAAACGGTGAGGATCATCGCAGCCCGATCCGGCGCGAGAAGCTGCGCGGCATTCTTGAGCAGCCCCGGCAGTCCCTGGAACAGATCCCACACTTCACCCTCGGGTCCGCGTCCGAACTTCGGCGGATCCACCAGGATCACGTGATAGGTCTTGCCGCGGCGCACCTCACGCGCGATGAACTTGGCCGCATCATCCAGAATCCAACGGATCGGCGCGTCCGAAAGCCCCGAGGCCGTCTGATTGTCCTTAGCCCACTGGATCGCCTTCTTGGAGGCGTCCACGTGGGTCACTTCCGCGCCCGCCCGCGCCGCGAGCAAGGAGGCCGCGCCGGTGTAGGCGAACAGATTGAGCACGCGCGGACGCTCACCGCGCACCGACGCGATCTGATCGATCATCCAGTCCCAATGCGGCGCCTGCTCCGGAAACAGCCCCAGATGCCACAGCCCCTGCAGGCGGCACGTCAGAACCACGTCACGCACCTTGACCGGCCAGCTTTCGGGCACCGGCTTGTCGAAGCGCCACTTGCCCTTTTCCTCGTCGTCGGCAGACGCGGAAAACACTGCATGCGCATTCTTCCACGCGCCATCTCCGAGACGACGGCTCCAGAGCGCCTGCGGTTCCGGGCGATCGACCACGATCGTGCCGAACCGTTCGAGCTTCCGCCCACCACCACTATCGAGAAGCGCATAGTCGGACGGCCCGGGGGTCCGGATGAGATCGAGCCTCCCCGTCCGCTCGAGCGATCGCGCGCGGCCCTTGGCCGTCTCTTTGGAAATATCGCCGATGTTCGAAGTCATGCTGCGCCCTGAGCCGAACGAGATGCCGCTTGCTCAGCGGGCCCCGCCCTGCGCCTGTTCGATGATGTCGAGAATGGCCGGGCCCGGAGTGTCGAGCGGCAGCCGCAAGAAGTCAGCCGAGTGCTTGAGCGCGCCGTCGAGCAGACCGTGAAAGTCGTCACGATCGACCTCGATCGTGCCGAACTGGCGAAGGTGATCGGTCACGAATTGCGTATCGAGCAGCGTGAAGCCCCCGCCGATGAGACGGCCAACCAGATGCACCAGGGCAATCTTGGAGGCGTCCCGGACATAGGAAAACATGCTCTCGCCAAAGAACGCGCCACCGAGCGCGACGCCATAGAGGCCGCCGACCAGCCGATCCTCGTCCCATACCTCGACGGTATGGCAATGGCCGAGCCGGAACAGCTCCTGATAGAGGCCGCGAATACGCCCGTTGATCCAGGTCGAGCGCCGCCCGGCCCGCTCCGCGGCACATCCCTCGATCACGCCGTCATAGTCGGTATCGATCGCGACCCGCAGCGTGCCGCTGCGCACCGTCCGCTGCAACCGCCGCGGAACGTGCACGTGCTCGAGTGGAAGAATGCCGCGATGCTGGGGCTCGATCCAGTAGAGCGCCGGATCGTCAGCGCTTTCGGCCATGGGAAAGATGCCGCAACTATAGGCCTTGAGAAGGACCTGCGGCGTAATCTCGATCATGATGTCGTCGCGCGACGCCATCACTCAGTGCTCCCGTCTGCATATACTCGCGTCGGCACCCCGGCACCGAAGCGGATAATAAAGCCGGATCGGTCGGGATGCGAGCGCCTTGGCCTCACTGCGGCCTAAGGCTGCTTCCCGAGATATTTCTCAAGCCAATGGATGTCGTACAGGCCGTTGGCGATGTCCGGCTGCCGGATGAGTTCGTTAAACAACGGGATCGTCGTCTCGATTCCGTCGATGACGAACTCCGACAACGCACGACGGAGGCGCATCAGGCACTCGTTCCGGTTCTTTCCGTGCACGATAAGCTTGCCGATCAAGCTGTCGTAGAACGGGGGAATACGGTAGCCCTGGTAGACGCCGCTGTCGACACGCACGCCGAGCCCGCCGGGCGGATGCCAATAGGTGATCTGGCCGGGCGAGGGACGGAAGGTGCGCGGGTTCTCCGCATTGATGCGGCATTCGATGGCGTGACCCGAGAACGTGATGTCCTCCTGCTTGAACGCCAGATTGCCGCCCGAGGCCACGCGGATCTGCTCCAGCACTAGATCGATGCCGGTGACGGCTTCCGTGACCGGATGTTCGACCTGCAGACGCGTATTCATCTCGATGAAGTAGAATTCGCCGTCCTCGAACAGGAACTCCACGGTGCCGGCGCCGCGATACTTGATCTTGCGCATCGCATTGGCGACGACCTCGCCGATCTTCTGGCGCGAAGCCGCATTGAGCGCGGGTGAAGGAGACTCTTCCAGGATCTTCTGGTGTCGGCGCTGCAGCGAGCAGTCGCGCTCGCCGAGGTGGACTGCATTCCCCTTGCCGTCGCCGAACACCTGGATTTCGATATGGCGCGGCTTCTGCAGGTACTTTTCGACGTAGACGGAATCGTTGCCGAATGCGGCCTTGGCTTCCGAGCGGGCCGTCGAGAGAGCGAGCCCGAGATCAGCCGCCGTATGCGCGACTTTCATGCCGCGGCCACCGCCGCCCGCCGTTGCCTTGATCAGCACCGGAAAGCCCATCTCCTTGGCGATCTTCAACGCCTGGGCTTCGCTTGTCACTTCGCCGTCCGAGCCGGGGACCACCGGAATGCCGAGCTTCTTGGCCGTCTCCTTGGCCGTGATCTTGTCGCCCATGATCCGGATATGCTCGGAGGTCGGGCCGATGAAGGTGATCGAATGCTCTTCGAGGATCTCGGCAAAACGCGCGTTTTCCGAGAGGAAGCCATAGCCCGGATGGACCGCATCCGCGCCCGTAATCTCGCAGGCCGCGAGCAGGCGCGGAATGTTGAGATAGCTGTCGCTCGCGGGCGGTGACCCGATGCAAACGCTTTCGTCTGCGAGCCGCACGTGCATCGCGTCGGCATCGGCCGTCGAATGAACGGCGACGGTCGCAATACCAAGCTCCTTGCACGCGCGCTGGATGCGCAGTGCGATCTCACCCCGGTTAGCAATAAGGACCTTGTCGAACATTCTTTATTTTAGGCATTCGGCACTAGGCACCAGGCAATAGGGGGTCTTGTCCCGATTGCCGATTGCCGACTGCCGCCTGCCGTTCTCCCTTATTCAATGATCACGAGCGGCTCGCCGAACTCCACCGGTTGGCCGTTTTCGACCAGGACGGAGGTCACGGTCCCCGCACGCGGAGCGGGGATCTGGTTCATGGTCTTCATCGCCTCGATGATCAGCAGGGTATCGCCCTGCTGCACGCGGGTTCCGACCTCGACGAACGGAGGGGCTTTGGGATCGGGCGAGCGATACGCCGTGCCGACCATCGGCGACTTCACCGCGCCCGGATGCTTCGCGGGATCGGAACCTGCCGCCGCGGGTGCAGCGCCCGGACCAGCCGGCGAGCTCGCGACAGGCGCGCTGGCCAAGCCGAGCTGAGCGGGAGCGGGCACGGCAGCCGTAACGGTCACGGTGCGGGCGACGCGAACCTTGAGACCGCTCTTTTCGATCTCGATTTCCGATAGTCCCGTATCGTTCAGGAGCTTCGCGAGCTCCCGGATCAATTGCTGCTCGCCACTCGAATTTTCGGCTTCGTCTTTCGCCGTCATGCGCGCTAGCCCTTTCCCTTTCGGCTTTTTATCGCTGTCTTTGGATTTGTGTTTCACGGATTTGTCTCATGCCGCCAGCTTTGCCATGGCATCGAGCGCCAGCTCGTAGCCCTGTACGCCCAGGCCGCAGATAACGCCTTTCGCGGCGAGCGACACATAGGAATGATGACGGAAACTCTCGCGTCGGAAGATATTCGACAGATGCACCTCGATGATCGGCAGCTCTGACGCCGTGAGTGCATCCAGAACACCGACCGACGTGTGCGTCAACGATCCGGCATTGAGAATGATGCCCGATGCCGCCCCGCGCGCCTCCTGGATCCACCCGATCAGCTCGCCTTCGTGATTGGTCTGGCGAAACGCGATCGTAAGCCCGAGCGCACTGGCGCGCGCCTCGGCCCGCTTGCGCACGTCGTCCAGCGTGTCCCGGCCGTAGATCTCGGGCTCGCGTACGCCGAGCAAGTTTAGGTTCGGGCCGTTGAGGACGAATACCGGTTTGGCCATATCACGGGTCTGAGATGAGGGTGTCGGGAGCTGAACCGCCGTCTCGCGGACGCTCCCATCCGCAAAAGCAGGCCACCCCAGTCCCGGAGAAGCCCCATAAGGTCCGTAGCAGCTTTAACTCAGCCGCGAAAGGCCGCCAAGCCAAACGTTGCCCGTAACGTCGGTCGAAAAGGCGCCCACGGAGGCCAAAACCAGCGCGCTAAAGATAAATATTGGAAAATCAGAGGTCTAGGGTGCCGGCGCACATCGGAAACTTGCACAGACACCCCAGTCTAATCAGCAATAACTGCAGCCCGACTTGCGAAGCTCCGTCACGTGCGTCTCGAGCACGTCGTAAAGGTTCTCGGGCGCCCCCCCGATCGCCCGGTCTCCGACCAGGAAGTGCGGGGTGCCGTTGATCGAGAGCTTGCGGGCCAATTCCTTGACCCGATCCAGCTCCGCCTTGACCTCAGGGGACGCCATGTCGGCCTTGAGCTTGGCCATGTCGAGGCCGTGGGCTTCAGCCACCTTGAGACCGACCGCTTCGTTGACGAGGCCCTTGGTCGAGATCATGTCGCGATGGACTTCCCAATATTTGCCCTGCATGCGGGCCGCGAGAGCCACGCGCGCCGCCTGCTCGGATTCGTCACGCAGGATCGGGAACTCCTTGAACACGACGCGGACGTTCTTGTCCTTCTCGACCAGCTTTGCGATCTCGCTGAAGCCACGCTTGCAGTAGCCGCAGTTGTAATCGAAGAACTCGACCACGGTGATGTCGCCGTCCGGATTGCCCGCCACCGGCGCGTTCGGAGCGCGATAGATCTCTTTTCCGTGCTCCGCCACCATCGCCTTGGTGCGATCGGCTTCGTCCTTGGCCATCTTCGCTTCGAGCGAGCTCTGCACCTCGAGGAAGATCTCCGGATTCTGGATCAGATAGTCCTTCACGATCCCTTCAATGGCCTTGCGCTGATCCGGCGTGAATTCCGCGACATTGGCGCCGACCAGCATCCGCGTATCGGAAGAACGGCCGTCCCCGAGAGAGCCGCCGAACGCCATCCAAAGGCCCGCAACGAGAAGCAGCGGAGCGGCCACGAGCGCGCCGAGGCTGATCGCCGAAGGACGTGCCGGCGTTTCGGGTGCGGCCGGCTTGTCGGTATCGGGATTTGTCATAAATGCTCCATGAGTAGATCTTCGGACCGAAACGCAGTTTCTTGCCGGAACGTCGACGGCGAGCTGTCGGATCAGGTCTGAGGTTTGTAGTTGATGATATCGTCGGCCTTAACCCAATCCGGCGATCCGGCCTTCAAGCCGCCCTGCGCGCGTTTGGCAAATTCCTGCGCCTGTTTCAAGGCACCAAAATAGAAAAGCCCTTGCGCGCGCGCCAGCTCCGATTGAGGCATCATGCCTTTGTCATAATAAGCCTGGCCGAGCGTATTGTAAGCCGAAGCGTTGTCCGGCTCGCGCTGGACCGCCTTGCGCAGGAGATTGATGGCTTCGTCCGCAACCGCAGGATTCTTGGTCTGGAGCAGCGCTTGCGCGAGCTGCACGCCGACCAGCGGCGCATCTCCGTTATGAAGTTGCAGCGCCTTGCGGAACGGTGCGATCGCGGCCTCGGCACGTCCGCCCTTCTGCAGGAAATCGCCCTTCACTTCCCAGAAATAGGGGTTGTTCGGCCGATCGCGAATAAGCGCATCGGCCGCCGCGACGGCGTCGTCGAGACCACCCGCACCACCGCGCCGGAACGAGGCGATCGCCCGTGCATAACGCGCCGGCAAGCTCGTATCCGCAGGCGGATAGCGATTGAACACGACGGCCGGCGGCTCGATGTAGCCGGAGAGCTTCGCGCGGACCATATCGTGGCGAAGCTGAAGCTCGGCCGGGTCCTTCGCATCGAAATAGGGGCTGCTTTCGACGAGTTGGCGCAGGCGAGCCAAGCGATCGGTGGCCACGGGGTGCGTTCTCGCGAACGCGTCCTTGTGCGCATCCGAGAAAAGTTCCTGCCCGGCGAAACGCTCGAACGTCGCGAGCATACCGCGGCCGGACTGCTGGGTCGCATTGAGATACTGCAGGCCGGCCTGATCAGCCGCGGATTCCTGCGAGCGCCGCTCGGCCGTCAGGCCACGCATGATCAGCTCGTTGCCGCCCATCATGACGCCCTGGCCGGCGCTGCCGATTTCCTTGCCGGAATCGCCACCCGAAACGGCGCCGCCGATCATCGCGCCGATGCCGAGCAACTGGATCAGCAGTGCGCGCGTCTGGTCTTTCGCGATGCGCGATCTCAGCGCCGCCATGTGGCCGCCCGCGATGTGGCCGGCTTCGTGCGCGAGCACCCCTATCACTTCGTTCGGCGTATTGGCTTGCATCAGCGTTCCGGTGTGCATGAACACGTTCCGGCCATCGATCACGAATGCGTTGAACGCCTCGTTGTTGACGATCCGAACCGTCACGCGCCCGGTACCGAGGCCCGCCGCACGGAAAATTTTCTGGGAGTAGTCGTTGAGAAGCAGCTCGATCTCGGTGTCGCGGATCAGCGGCAATCCCTGCGCGCGGGCAGCCGGCGCCGGAAACGCGCTTGCAACAAACCCCGCCATCAGACCGATCAAGAGGAGTGTGCGAAGAGAAAACCTGGACGTCGATTTAGTCATGCTCGTCGGATCGCTCGAAAGATCGCGCTGAAAGAGTGAGAAAACCACGCTGACACGAACTAGATGGGCATAGAGAGCCGGTCAACACAAGACTACCGGCCTAGCCGCTGGCTTTACAGTGGGTTGACGGCTAAAACGCGTCGCTCGAACCCCATGGACTGGCTTCAATGCGGCCAAAGGAAGGCGTTTGCGACCGGCGGAAGCGCGGCCATGGGCGAAGCTTCAGAACCCCGAAGGAAAACGCGATGAGTGATGAGCAGGGGTTGGGACGCAAACGCGCCCGAGCCGAGCGCGGCCCCGCGCGCCGCAGCGACATCGCGAGCTTTATCGTCATGGATGTCATGCGCGAAGCAGCTGCCCTCGAAGCTGAAGGGCGGTCCGTCATTCACATGGAAGTCGGCCAGCCTGGAACACCAGCGCCCGCCGCGGCGCTCGCGAAGGCGAAATCGGCTCTCGGAACCGAGACGCTCGGCTACACCGCAGCGCTCGGCATCGATGGATTGAGACACCGGATCGCCCGCAGCTACGGCGAACGTTACAATGTCGACATCGACGACAGCCGCGTCGTCGTCTGCACCGGCTCGTCGGCGGCATTCATCCTGGCTTTTCTCGCGGTCTTCGATACCGGCGCGCAAGTGGCGTTGCCCTCACCCGGATACCCTTGCTATCGCCATATCCTGTCGGCGCTCGGGTGCCGATCTCCACTGATCGAAACCGGCCCCGAAACGCGCTGGATGCCGACCCTCGACGCCCTCGCACGCCTCGATCGCGCGACCGGGCTCGACGGCCTTTTGATCGCAAGCCCCGCCAATCCCACCGGCACCATAATCGAGCCCCATCGCCTCGCCGAGCTTGTGGGCTACTGCGACGAGCACGGCCTCTGGTTCATCTCGGACGAGATCTACCACGGGCTGACTTACGAAAAGCCGGCCACGACGGCGCTTTCCGTTTCCGACGACGTCATCGTCATCAACAGCTTCTCGAAATATTACGCCATGACCGGCTGGCGCATCGGGTGGCTGATCGTACCGCCGTCCCTCGTCCGTGTGGTCGAAAGATTGCAGCAAAACCTGTTCATCTCGGCGCCCGCGGTCTCGCAAGTGGCAGCCCTCGGCGCTTTCGAGGCCGAAGACGAGCTCGAGGGCAATCGGGAAACCTACGCAAACAACCGCGCGCTGCTTCTGGAAGCGCTGCCGCAAGCCGGCTTCACGCGCATCGCCCCCGCGGACGGCGCGTTCTACCTCTATGCCGACGTCTCGGCGTTCACCGATGATGCCCGCGCCTTCGCGTCCGCGATGCTGAACGAGATCGGCGTTGCGGTCACCCCAGGCCTCGACTTTGACGAAGCCCGCGGCCGGCACTTCCTGCGCTTTTCGTATGCGGGAACGGAAGCCGACATCCGAGAGGGCGCGAACCGCATCCTAAGCTGGTCGCGGCTGCGCACTTCCGGATGAAAGGCTGAGATGAAAAAGGAGGCTGCGAACGGCGCACGCCTCCTTTTCCCCTAGTCTTAGCCGCGCCCGCCGGCACCCAGCGACACGAACCGCGGTCCGATGTCCACGTGGATGTGGCTCATGTTGCGGTAGGTCATGGTGCCGCCCGCCATATGGTTGGCACGCAGCCAGCTGACGATGGCCCCCTTGCGAGCGCCGGCATCGAAATCGACCGCGAGACCGAAGCCATGCTTCGACGGCTTGCCGCTGCCGGCAATGCGCGCCCCCGGACGGCAGGTCGAGATGACCTTGACCGGGCCGAACTGCGCCTCGATCCGATCGAGCAGACCGCGAGCCGAAGCCTGGAGGCAACCGCGCGACGCACTGGCGCCGCCGCCGCCCGAATGGCTAGCCGTCATGGCGCGGCCCTGGAGCCGGGCCGCACGGCCCTTCACGCCCTTGGAAGCGTACTTCTTCTTGTAACCGCGATATTGAGCGGTTTTGCCGACCTTGCCGGTCGTGCGATAGGCCGCCTGGCGCTTCTTGGCATAGGCCTTCTGAGCGTATGAGCGCTGCTTGTAGGTGCGCTGCTGTTTGTAAGCGCGCTTCGAGGCTGCACGGCCATCCTTTGCATAGTGCGCGCGGCTCGCCCCGTTCTCGACCCGCGCTTCGGCGGGTACCACTAGGCACACGGCTGCAGCCAGGCCCAGGAAAGCAGCAAAAATGCGCTGACTCATGGAAGAACTCCCTTTAATTCTTGCTGAATTCCGGATGGGCCCAAAGAAAAGAAAGTAATGACGAGAAAAACACCCGGAATATAGTTCAAGCATCCCCGTGATCTTGAGAACAGATCGGAGAGATCGCCCCAAATCACGTCACACGAGTTGCGATGTGACGTCCCACGCCATTGCCGGATAATCCATTCCGGCCCCGCCAATTACTCGATATGACCGGCGGCAGTCACCAGCCGCTTATGGTGAAAATGTGACTTTACCTGCCGACGAGGCGCGCCAAAGGCGCCCCAGTCTGTGCACGGCCTTTGATTCCGCAATGGAATTGCCCTGCAAATCCGGAACGTGAAAAATTGTCGCGACCCCAGAGATTTGGACGCGCGAGTGAAAACAAGGCGAGAACTGGGCGTGTCGTGGGGCCAGATTTCGCGACGAGAAACACGCCCAAGCAAAAAGCCAGGGCCGTTCCGTAGAACGACCCTGGCTAATGTTTCAAACTTACGAGCCGATGATAACGCGCAGTCAGCCGCCCAACCGGCGCTGCCACCACCCGCGCCGGGTCGGCTGGTCGCCGCCGCCTTCGCCGGTCTCACCGCTCTGCTCGGGAGAAACGACGACCCGCTCGAGCTTAGGCTCCGCAAGGGTCGCCTGACGCGCGCGCACGCGGGCCAGAACCGTATCTTCCGGCGCATCCGCCCGTTCCGGAGCCTGAGCATGTTTCTCAGGCGCGACAGGCGCGGGGCTTTCGACCTTTATCGCCGATTGTTCGCCGATCGCCTCGACCGGCTTGGCCGACCGCGTGCGCTCCTCGCCGTTTCTCTCGGCCGACCGGCTGCGACGCGGCTCACGAGCAGGAGCCGCAGACGGCGCTGCATCGTCGTTGGTTGCGATCGCTTCCACCGGAGCAGCATCGTCCGAACCGACGTCGCCGATGCCGGCTCCATCATCGAAACCGCTGGCCTCGGTATCCGGCTGCGCATCCGAAAGCGCAGTGCCCTCCTCGGAAGGGCGGCGCTCACGGCCCCGCCGTCCACCGCGACGGCCACGGCGACGCCGGCGTCCGTTTCCGTCCTCCGAACGTTCTCCGCCCCGCGATCCGGGCTCGCGCGCTTCCCGCGGTGCGCCCTCGTCGTCACCGTATCCGTCGTCCGCCTCGACCGACTGATCGCCGCCAACGGCCTCGATCGGCTCGTCGCGCTCCTCGACGGTCTCGACGTTGTCGTCATCGTAAGACTGTGCGCCGAGTTCCTCGTTGCGGCGTCCGTCGCCCCGGCCTTCGCCGCGGCCACCTTCGCCACCGCGACGCCCGCGACGGCGGCGCCGACGGCGACCACCTTCACCACGGCCTTCGTCGCGCGCACGGGGCTCGCCCCGCTGCTCGCCACTGCCCTGGCTCTCCACGACCTCGTCCTCGTCGTCTCCGGCATCGCTCGCGTCGCCCTCGACGCCTTCACCCGCAAA
Source organism: Hyphomicrobium sp. LHD-15 (assembly GCF_031157355.1). Classification (GTDB taxonomy): domain Bacteria; phylum Pseudomonadota; class Alphaproteobacteria; order Rhizobiales; family Hyphomicrobiaceae; genus Hyphomicrobium_C. The sequence continues at coordinate 995,114 of NZ_JAVIFT010000002.1, read as the reverse complement.
GCCCCAGTCCATGTTGACTGCGGCGCGGTCCGGACGGCGCGTTGCGACCGGAGCCGCATGTCCCTTCTCGATCAGGAAGTTCGCGCCCTGCAGCTTGTCGCTCGCCTGAACGGTGACGAAGATGCCGTTGCGCGTCTCCATCTCATTGATGAAATGACGCTTGTTGTTGAGGATATAGAGCGCGACGGACGAAGTCGTCGTCGCGATCAGCGAACTGCGCGCGCCAGCCAGCATCGCGTCCTCGATCGCACGCAGCACAGCGAGTGCAACGCTCTCCGTGGAGCGGATGATGCCGGTGCCCTGGCAATGCGGGCACTGCGAAGTCGATCCTTCGAGCACGCCCGAACGCAACCGCTGGCGGCTCATTTCCATGAGGCCGAAATGGCTGATCCGGCCGAGCTGGATGCGGGCGCGATCGAACCGCAACGCGTCCTTGAGCCTACGCTCGACGGCCCGGTTGTTGCGCTTCTCCTCCATGTCGATGAAGTCGATGACGATCAGGCCGGCGAGGTCGCGCAGCTTGACCTGGCGCGCGATCTCGTCGGACGCCTCGAGGTTGGTGTTGAGCGCCGTTTCCTCGATCGAGAACTCACGCGTCGACTTGCCGGAGTTGACGTCGATCGCAACCAGCGCTTCGGTCTGGTTGATGACGAGATAGCCGCCCGACTTCAGCGTCACGTACGGGTTGAACATCGCATTGAGCTGGCGCTCGATGCCATACTTCGTGAACAGCGGCTCCGGATCCTGGTGCGGAATGACGTTCTTGGCATGGCTCGGCATGAGCATGCGCATGAAGTCCTTGGCATCCTTGTGCGCGTGTTCGCCCGCAACGATGATCTCCTCCACGTCCTTGTTGTAAAGGTCGCGGATCGAACGCTTGATCAGGTTGCCTTCCTCGTAGACGAGGCTCGGCGCGGTGCTCTCGAGCGTGAGATCGCGAACGCTCTCCCACAGACGGAGCAGATATTCGAAGTCGCGCTTGATTTCCTGCTTGGTGCGCGCAGCGCCGGCGGTGCGAATGATGAGCCCCATGCCCTCCGGCACCTCGAGCTCCTGCGCGATGGCCTTGAGACGCTTGCGATCCTGCGGGTTGGTAATCTTGCGCGAGATGCCGCCGCCACGTGCAGTGTTGGGCATCAACACCGTGTAGCGTCCGGCAAGCGAGAGGTAGGTCGTAAGCGCGGCACCCTTGTTGCCGCGCTCTTCCTTGACCACCTGCACCAGGATCACCTGGCGGCGCTTGATGACTTCCTGGATCTTGTAGCTGCGCGGCCGGCGGCGCGGACGCGAGGGCAATTCCTCGAGTGCGTCTTCGGCGCCCGTGCTCTCCAGTGCTTCCGGCTCGGCCGATGCGCTGGCGACCACCTGAACGCCCTCGCCTTCGCGCGTTTCGCTTGAGGCCTGCTCCTCCGAAGGCGCAGCATCGGCAGCTTCGGCCGAAGCCTCGACCGTCGAACCCTCGCCCTCGTCGTCGCCTTCATGAGCGGGTTCGTCACCGCCTTCGAAGCCACCGGCGCTCTCCGGCTCCGGTGCGTCCTCGACGATCACGTCGTCGCGGACGCTCGCCTCGGCGATAACCTGCGGACCACGATCATCATCGGCCGCATCGTCATCGGCGTGCTCGTCGTCGGAGCCTTCGCCTTCCGCGCCGTGATCGTGGTGATCGTGCGCGTGGTCATCGGCGTGGGCGCTGTCGTCGGAATCGGGAGCAGAACCCCGGCTCGTGTTGTCGGGCCGACGCCTGCGCGCCAGCCGCTCGGCGCGCGCATCCGCGGCAGCTTCTTCCTCGGCCTCGGCAGCGGCTTCTTCGTCGAGAAGCGCCTGCCGATCCGCCATCGGGATCTGGTAGTAGTCGGGATGGATTTCGTTAAATGCGAGAAAGCCGTGGCGATTGCCGCCGTAATCGACGAACGCGGCCTGCAACGATGGCTCGACGCGCGTAACCTTCGCCAGATAGATGTTCCCGCGTAGAAGCTTGCGGGCGGCGCTCTCGTAATCGAACTCCTCTACTCGTCCGTTGCGTAGAACCACCACCCGAGTTTCCTCGGGGTGGGTGGCATCGATAAGCATCTTGTTTGGTGCCATGTGTTTTTGTCCTTTGCGCGCCGGTGGGCCGAACCACCGGAACCGGCCAGACGGCCGGAGGCGACTTGCGGCCGTGTCGTGGCGCGCGCCTTTGTTGTGTTTGAGATGAGAAGGGTTGGGTTGAAAGTGCGGGCGCACATTTCGCGCAGAGCCGGATGATCCGGGTGCGCTCCGCCCTGAGCCGCAAACGGCTCGGAGGCGAAAGAAGGAAATGCGCGTTCGATCTGCATGGGCGTTAGTCTGACAGGTGTCCTTGAATGACAGACAGGTGACAGTTCATCAGCTAGAAGGCGCGAAAGCCTGCGCCAGTATCGAGAAAGATGTCGAACAGCGGCCCTGACCTCTTGGCGCGTGCGCGGCATACGAGCTGCATCAGCGCCGGAGACAAGCCGAAGTTTGTACGTGAGGACCGCGTTAGCCGCCGTCGGGAACAACCCGCCTGCTCGGCAAGAACACATGTCCCGCCCACCTGCGGCACCCCTTTCGCTGGCACCCGATCAGGTAGGCTGCATCGAGCCAAGACCGCTCTCGGTTCGAGACGTCTGGTGCGACGCGCTTCGGCGCATCATTCGGCCGGGCTTCTCCCCGGAACATCCAGGCGGGAAATCCTGGCTCAAACGTTGCCGATCGCAAAGCACGCGCCGGACTGTCATCGAACCGTGCGCATCGCCCCTTCTGGGACTCGGCGATCATCGGTTGGGAAAAAAGCCGGTCCTAAACCAGACCGTGCATCCGGCAACCGATCAAACTCTCGCGTGAAGAGGCGTACTCAACACGATGCGGGTTAATTTTGTACGGGTTCGCCGCCGGTGTGGCAAGTGCGTTATGGAGAAAAGGCGCAACAGAACCTCATAAACCGGGCCGCTCTTGCACTAAACCGGCGAATATGAGCTAACTTGTAGCGCCTACGTGATAATTTGCTGACGAACGCGATAGGGACCGCGTGCAACCGGGGATCGGAACCAGGGCCGGAGCTGTTGGTCTGCGAGCGGCTTTCGCGGCCCTCGCGGTGCTGATGCACGTCGGCCTGGGCGCGGCTGCGGCAGCGGCCAGCGTTGCGTCAGCAACGCGCGCCGAGCTGTCGGGCGACCAGACCCGAACTACCTTTTTGCTCGAGCTGACGGCAGGCGTTACCGCCGAGATCTTCACGCTCGCAAACCCCTACCGCGTCATCGTCGATCTTCCGGACGTCGCCTTCCGCCTGCCCGACAGCACCGGACAGAACGGCGGCGGATTGGTCCGAACCTTCCGTTACGGTCTGTTTGCCGAGCGCAAGGCGCGCGTGGTCCTCGATACCAACGGCCCGGTGCGCATCGAGCGGGCCGCCATGACTGCCGCCCCCAAAGGCACCGGCGTCACGTTCAGCTTCGATATGGTGACCACCGCACCCGAAAGCTTCGGGATGGGCACCGGCGCGGACAAAGTTGCGGAAGAGCTCAAAAAAGATGCTCCTCCCAGCGATGCGGCAGGCGCCGCCAAGCCGAAACGCCCCGGCAAACCCGTAATCATGATCGATCCGGGGCACGGCGGCATCGATGGCGGCGCCGTGAGCGCCACCAGCAAAGTGCTCGAAAAGGACGTGGTGCTCGCAGTTGCCAAAGAACTTGGCCGCCAGCTCGCCGCGACCGGCCGCTACGACGTCCGCATGACCCGCGCGTCCGACGTTTTCATTTCCCTCGACCAGAGGCTCAGCCTCTCGCTGAAGCACGGCGTCGACCTCTTCATCTCGCTGCACGCCGATACGCTTCCCGAGCACAACGTGGCGCAAACCATACGGGGCGCGACCGTCTACACGCTGTCCGAGCGCGCGTCAGACGAGCAGGCGCGCCGTATGGCCGAGAAAGAGAACGCTTCCGACCTCGTGGCCGGCCTCAGCTCGGCGGAAAGCGGCGACGACGAAGTAACCGGCATCCTGATCGACCTCATGAAACGCGAGACCGCCAATTTCTCCAGCGACTTCTCAAACGCCCTCATTCGCAAGCTGAAACAATCCGCCGCACTGTCCCCCGTGCCCCAGCGCGCAGCCGCCTTCAAGGTGCTGAAGCAGACGCACGCTCCTTCCGTGCTGATCGAGCTTGGCTATTTGAGCCATCCGGAGGATGAGAAACTGCTCAACACGCCCGCCTGGCAGAAAAAAATGGCAGGCTCCATCACCGGGGCCGTCGACAGCTACTTCGCAAAAAGAACCGCCGGATCCCCCGCTCCTTGATCGAGCAGGCTGCCTTCGCGGCGCTTGCAGTCCTGGCCTCCGTCGCATCGCGACGGGACAAACAGGAATAGGTTTACGATCAGAGGCCTTAAGGACGACGTGATGCCACAATCCATGTTAATGTTTCAGCTTGATCCTACGGTTGCTGCGGTGCAATAGCAGGAGCAACTGGGGCGCTTCCGACGAAGCCTCGCCCGGCCGCGGTCGGTTGAACATACCTTCGTCGAAGAATGCGTGCCAAATACGGGATTGTTGCGCGTAGCCTGCTTCCATGGATTCGGAGCGAGCACGCGGAATTAAGCGATTTGCGATCGCACCTTAGCGATCATTTTCCACCGGACGTCTTTCGTCGAGCGGACAAAGGCTGAATGCGAGCCCCGACCCTTCCACCCCAGCAAGAGCCCCGGCGAAGAACCCGGCGGCGCAAAAGCTTTCTGCTGAGCTTCCTCGGCTGGAGCTTTGCGGCCTTCGTCGTGCTGTTCCTGGTTGGCTCGGCCGGCGCGGGTTACGTGCTGTGGCAAGCGTCCAAGGATCTGCCCGACTACGAGAGCCTCGCCAAATACGAGCCTCCCGTCATGACGCGCATCCACGCCCATGACGGCTCGCTGATCGCCGAATATGCACGCGAGCGACGCATCTTCGTGCCGATCAACACCATTCCGAAGCACATCATCGCCGCGTTCCTTTCCGCCGAAGATCGTCGCTTCTATGAACACGGTGGCCTCGACATCCAGGGCATCGCCCGCGCCGTCCTGAAGATCGTCGAAACCAAGATTCAGGGCGGAGACCGCCGCGCAGAGGGCGCGTCCACGATCACCCAGCAGGTTGCGAAGAACTTCCTGCTGACCAGCGACCGCACCATGGATCGCAAGATCAAGGAAGCGATCCTCGCGATCCGCATCGAGCGGGCCTATTCGAAGGACAAAATTCTCGAGCTCTACCTGAACGAGATCTACCTCGGTATCGGCGCCTATGGCGTCGCCGCCGCGGGTCTCGCCTACTTCAACAAGGAGCTCAAGGATCTCACCATCGAGGAAGCCGCTTACCTCGCGGCCCTTCCGAAAGCGCCCAACAACTACCATCCGTTCCGCCAGAAGGCGCGCGCCACCGAACGGCGCAATTGGATCATCGGCCAGATGGCCGAGAACAACTACATCACCGACGAGCAGGCGACGGCCGCGAAGGCCATTCCGCTCACTGTGAACATCCGCCCCGGCGGCGCACACATCTTCGCAGCCGAGTATTTCGCCGAGGAAGTTCGCCGCTCGCTTCTGTCGGCCTACGGCGAGGCGAAACTCTATGCTGGCGGGCTCTCGGTCCGCACGACGCTCGATCCTCGGCTTCAGCAGATCGGACGTAAGTCACTGATCGACGGTCTCGTGTCTTACGATCGCAAGCAGGGCTGGCGCGGCCCCGTGAGCAAGATCGCGATCACCGGCGACTGGGGCGTTCCGCTCGGCGCCATCGACAGTCCCGCCGATATCGCCCCTTGGCGTCTCGGCGTCGTGCTTTCGATGGAGAAGACGAAGGCCGTCGTCGGCCTGAAGCCGTCACGCAAGCAGGACGGTTCTTTGACCGACGAGCGCCACGCCGTCGAGATCACGCTCGAAGAGATCAAGTGGGCGAAGGTTCCGCAGAAGCGGACCGAACCGAAACAAATCGCCGACATTCTGGCGCCCGGCGACGTGATTTACGTCTCGCCGAAGGATGAAAAGAACCTCGCCGGCGTCTGGTCGCTGATGCAGGTGCCCGAAATCAGCGGCGGCTTGATCGCGATGGATCCGCATACCGGCCGCGTGCTCGCTGTCGTCGGCGGCTTCTCGTTCTCAATGAGCCAGTTCGACCGCGCCCTGCAGGCCAAGCGCCAGCCCGGCTCGTCGTTCAAGCCGTTCGTCTACACCGCCGCCCTCGACAACGGGTACAAGCCGACCTCCATCGTGCTCGACGCACCGATCGAGATCGAGCAGGGCCCCGGCCAGGATATCTGGAAGCCGAACAACTACGAGAAGGACCAGTCTGGTGGTCCGACGACGCTCCGCGTCGGCATCGAGAAATCCAGAAACCAGATGACGGTGCGGCTGGCCCAGGACATGGGCATGCCGATCATCACCGAATATGCCAAGCGCTTCGGCATCTACGATGATCTTCTGCCCGTGCTCTCGATGTCGCTCGGCGCCGGCGAGACCACGCTTCTCCGCATGGCCACGGCCTATTGCATGCTCGCCAATGGGGGCAAGACCGTGCGCCCCACCTTGATCGATCGCATCCAGGACCGCTGGGGCAAATCAGTCTGGCGCCATGACGCGCGCCAGTGCACCGATTGCGTGGCTGACCATTGGGACAACCAGGTCGAGCCGGAGGTTCCCGACGACCGCAAGCAGATCGTAGACCCCCATACCGCCTATCAGATGACCTCGATCATGGAGGGCGTCATCCAGCGCGGTACGGCCACGTCGCTGAAGTCGTTGAACCGCCCACTCGCCGGCAAGACCGGCACCACCAACGAAGAGCGCGACGCCTGGTTCGTCGGCTACACGCCGGATCTTGTGGTCGGCGTCTTCGTCGGCTTCGACACGCCTCGTCCGATGGGCAAGGGCAACACCGGCGGCCACGTGACGGCGCCGATCTTCGGCAATTTCGTCAAGCAGGCGCTCGCCGATCAGCCGGCCATTCCGTTCCGCGTTCCGCCCGGCATCAAGCTCGTGCGCATCAATCTGAAAACCGGGATGCGCGCAGCGCCCGAAGACACCACCGCCATCATGGAGGCCTTCAAGCCGAACGAGGAGCCGGACGATGCCTACTCCGTGATCGGCTTCTCGGATCCCTACGCGCAAAGCTCGGCCAGCGGCGCTCCCCAGAACGACGCCTGGCAAGCCTCTCCGCAGCCCGGCTACGGCGGCGGACGCGGCGGAATGTGGTGAGGATTTTTCCCAAAGCGGCGGCGCGTTAGTTCCCTGAGCACTTGGTCGGTGCAGCGCGACGCCGCGTTTACATTAGAGATTGGCCTCACTATATGAGAGACCAATAAGTCTTCCCCATATCACTCTGTCCTTTGGCCTGCGTCCTCCACTGCGTGGCACGCGATCCAAGGCCCCTAGGAGGCTCCAATGCGCGCTGAAGCGCAAAAAGTCGTGGCTTCGATCGAAGAGGCGCTGGTCCTCTTGAGGAGGTCTCTTTGACCCGGAGCAAGCTGAAGCTCGCCTAGCCGATCTCAATCGGCGCGCGGAAGATCCTGCCCTCTGGAACGATCCCGCCCAAGCCCAGAAGGTCATGCGCCAGCGCCAGCAGCTCGAACGCTCCCTGACGGAGCTTCGGCGTATCGAGCGCGATTTCGAGGACAACCTCACGCTGATCGAACTCGGCGAAGCCGAGGACGACGACGCTATCGTCATTGAGGGCGAAGGCGCGCTCAAGCGTCTCGACGAGGAAGTTCAACGCAAGAGCGTGGAAGCCATGCTGTCCGGCGAAGCCGACGGTATGGATACCTACATCGAAATTCACGCCGGCGCGGGCGGCACCGAGAGCCAGGACTGGGCCTCGATGCTCACCCGCATGTACATGCGGTGGGGCGAGCGCCGCGGCTTCAAGGTCAAGCTGATCGACGAAAGCCCGGGCGAAGAGGCCGGCATCAAATCCGCAACCCTCGAGATCGAGGGCGAGAACGCCTTCGGCTGGCTCAAGACCGAAGCCGGCGTTCATCGCCTCGTGCGCATCTCGCCGTTCGATTCCAACGCACGCCGCCACACGAGCTTCGCGTCGGTCACGGTCTATCCGGTGATCGACGACTCGATCGACATCGAAATCAACCCGGCCGACGTCGATATGAGCTTCGCGCGTTCGAGCGGCGCCGGCGGCCAGCACGTCAACCGCACGGAGTCTGCGGTGCGCCTTGTGCACAAGCCCACCGGCATCGTGATCTTCGCTCAAGAGCAGCGCTCCCAGCACCAGAACAAGGACATCGCCTACAAGCGCCTCAAAGCTCGCCTCTATGAGATGGAGCTCAAGCGGCGTGAGCAGCAGGCCTCGGCGGACCAGGCCGCCAAAACCGATATCGGCTGGGGCCACCAGATCCGTTCTTACGTTCTCCAGCCCTATCAGCTCGTGAAGGACCTGCGGACCGGCGCCCAAAGCTCGAACCCCGATGCGGTTCTCGATGGCGACATCGATCCGTTCATCGAGGCGACGCTCGCCCAGCGCATGAAGGGCGGTGCCGACGCGGTGATCGCCGACCTCGACTAGTATCGGCAGCGGGCAACAGGCAGCCGGCAGCAAGCACGTCTTGCTGCCCATGATATTTGCTGTTGCCCAGCCCCGCCCGCTGCCTTTTCTCCTGTTCCCTACGTGACAGCGCGCGGCCTTAGAAAATTTCATGGTCTGGGGGTGGGAACCGAAGCCCCCTCCCGGCTGTTGAGTTCCCAGATCCGCCAGAAAGACCCCCGTTTTCTGGCGAGACAGAACGCTGCTGCGGGTTCCCCCCTCCGCGCTGGCAGCGTTCATCCCACGGTCGGCCCCCCAGTCCCCCCACTGGGGGGCCATTCGTTTTTAAGGTTCACTTAAGAAACGAGCTTCACGGAACAGCCGGGGCACTCCAGCCGCTGACGTCTTATGCCAATGGCCTGAATTGCCCGCATCCCGTCGAACGTCGAAGGAGGAGACCGTCATGCAGTCACGCCGTACGTTTCTGAGCACGACTGGCTCGGCCGCAGCACTCCTTGCGATGGCACCGTGGAATTCGGCTGCAAGGGCCGACAACGCCACGGCAGCGGATCAATCCACCACCGCGCTCGCAACCCGTGTGATCCCCTCGACCGGCGAAAGAATTCCCGTCATCGGCATGGGCACGTCCGGCAGCTTCGAGGTCGGCGAGAACACGCCCGAATACGAAGCGCTGAAAGACGTTCTGAAAATCTTCGTCACCGGCGGCGGCACGCTCATTGATACGGCCCCCACGTACAGCAATGCCGAAGACGTGCTGGGCGCACTGCTGGCCGAGCAGAACCTCCGTCCTAAAACCTGGCTCGCAACCAAGCTCTCGGGCGTACGTGGCCGCGAAGACGGCCTTGCACAGTTCAACTCCACGCTGAAGCGGCTGAAAACCGACAAGGTCGAGCTGCTACAGGTTCACAATCTCGGCGATCTCGAAACCCAGCTCGCGCTGGCCCGCGAGCTAAAGGCGGAAGGAAAAACCCGCTACGTCGGCGTCACGCACTATGTCGAGGGCGCCCAGGATCGGCTCGCTGATATCGTCGAAAAGGAAAAGCCGGACTTCCTGCAGATCAACTATTCGGTGGTGACGCGCGGCGCGGAAAAACGCGTCCTGCCACTCGCGCGCGATCTCGGCGTCGCCGTTCTGATCAACCGCGCTTTCGAGGACGGAAAGCTGTTCTCACGCGTCAAGGATACGCCGTTGCCGGATTGGGCGGCAGAGGCCGGCATCAGTTCCTGGGCACAGGCATTCCTCAAATTCGCATTGAGCCAGCCGGCCGTGACCGCCGTCATTCCCGCAACCGGCAAGCCGAACCGGCAGGCCGATAACCTGAAGGCCGGCACCGGACCGGATCTCACCGAAGCGCAGCGTGCGTCGCTGATTTCCGTCTTCGCGTGATCCAGCACATGGAGAGCATCGCCGCTTGGTTCAAACGCTCTCGCCTTTCGACACTCTTCAATGTCGAGCGCGAGGAGGTTCCCGCCGTCGCGGCCGGTGTCGGCATGTTCTATCTGCTGTTCGCCGGCTATTTCATGCTGCGCCCCGTCCGAGAGACCATGGGGATCGCCGGCGGCATCGACAATCTGCAGTGGCTCTTCACCGCCACTTTCGTCGCAACGCTGATCGCGTTGCCGCTGTTCGGATGGATCGCCTCGAAGGTCCCTCGCCGCCATGTCCTGGCCTGGACCTACGCGTTTTTCACCCTGAACCTCATCGCATTCGCGGTGGGCTTCGTGATCGATCCCGACAACATCTGGATGGCGCGAACGTTCTACGTCTGGCTGTCGGTCTTCAATCTGCTGGCGATCTCGCTGGCCTGGAGCGTACTGGCAGACGTTCTCGCGGCTTCCGAAGCCAAGCGCCTGTTCGCCATGATCGCCGGCGGCGCAAGTCTCGGCGGATTGACCGGCCCCATTCTCGGCACGACGCTTGTCGCGCCGATCGGACACGCGGGCCTGCTGCTGCTGGCCGCCGTGCTTCTGGCTCTCAGTGCGCTCGCCGCGGCCTGGCTGCATCGTTGGCGAGATCGCAGCCCACAAACTGAATCCACCCTGTTCGCAAGCGATCAGCACGCGCCGCGCGGCCGGCCGCTCGGCGGACATCCTTTCGCGGGTGCGAGCGCCGTTGTGAAGTCCGGCTATCTGGCAGCCATCGCACTCTTCGTGATCCTGCTCGCCGTGGTCAGCACGTTCCTCTATTTCGAGCAGGCGAAGCTCGTCGCAGAGACATTTCCCGACAAGGTTCGCCAAACCCAGGTGTTCGGACTGATCGACACCGTCGTCCAAACACTGACCATCGTCATTCAGGTGTTCCTGACCGGACGCATCGCCGAGCGGTTTGGCATAGGCGTTTTACTCGTCTCGGTTCCCCTGGCGATGGCCGCCGGCTTCCTGTGGCTCGCGGTCGCCCCGGTATTCGCAGTGCTCGCCCTCATCATGATCGCCCGCCGTGTCGGCGAATACGCCCTCGTCCGCCCCGGCCGCGAGATGCTGTTCGCCGTGGCCGCGCCCGAGGAGAAGTACAAGGCCAAGAACTTCATCGACACCGTCGTCTACCGCGGCGGCGACGCCATCGGCGGCTGGGTCAAGCGCGGGCTCGACGTTTTCGCCGAGAGCCCAGCTTTGGCCATGATGATCGGCGCGGGGATCGCGCTCGGCTGGGCGGCTACCGGCGGCTATCTCGGCCGCCGCGAGCGCCAGAAGGAGGCGGCCGTCGCCTGAGTCCCTAAAAATTACCGAAAGATGAATTTTGCTAACAGATTGAGCGGGAAGGCCTTCTCTCGCGTTTGTTCTTACGCCCTATTTTTTTTGCGTCTCCGAGCATTTTTCGCAGAATAAGTTCCCGGATCATCCGTTTTCCCCCCAGTGCGTCTCGAATGCCTATGTCCCCGCGTTGGCAATCGAGCCGCATCTTACGAACTCATCAAAAGCATGCGTCCGAAGGGATATGCGCCGAGATGAGCACGTCAATGGACGGGACAGGACCCGCACACCTGTCCCGTCTTTGTTTTTTGTACCCGCTTTGGTGCAGCTCCGGCCGAAACTTCATCGCCGCCTGATTGCCCTCCCCCGATACGACGAACACGCCGTCTCCGCTGTCGAAGAGCGTCTCGGATGCTTAGGCGTCTCCCCTCGTGCTTCAGACGTTCAGCGCGCGAACGCCGCCGCGTAACTCTCCGGCTTGAAGCCGATCAACAACGTCTTGCCGCCGATATCGAGCACCGGCCGTTTGATGAGTGAGGGTTGATCGAGCATCAGCGCGATCGCCTTTTTCTGGTCGAGCCCCTGCTTGTCGCCATCGGAAAGCTTCCGGAACGTCGTGCCGGCGCGATTGAGCACCGTTTCCCAGCCCGCCTCCTTGCACCAGTGCTCGATCCGCGTCTTGTCGATGCCCTCTTTCTTGTAGTCGTGGAACGTCGCATCTATGCCGTGCTCAGCAAGCCATGCGCGGGCTTTCTTCATCGTGTCGCAGTTCGGAATGCCGTAGATCGTGACGGACGGACCAGCCATCGGACCTCACCCTCGCAGTTCTTCGAATGACAGTTGAAACGCCTACGCCGCAGCTTCGCTCGCGGGTTTCGACAACAGCGCCGAGATGAGCGCGACCAGCGGCGGCAACGCGAACACCCACATATGGACCGCGAGAAAAACCACCGCCGCTGTCGCGCAACCAAGCGCAAAAACGCCGATGCTGGTCGCGAGGGCCCGGACCCGCGTGACCGTTGCCTCACGATCCGCCGCCGGAAGATGCCCCGCGATCAGATCGGCAACGTCGAGCATCATCTGGGTGGCATTTCCGGTCATGATCGTCGTTGGCGGTGCCTTGGCGAGATGAACCCGATGAACCGCATTCTGGATCGCCATCGCTGCCACCAGCACCATGCCGGTGAGGATCGCCCGCCACGCGTCGCCATCCGGGAACGGCCCCCAGAGCACCGCCAGCAGCGCTCCGACCGCGAGCAGCAGCACTTTCAGCCCCAGTAGCGTCCGGAAACGTGCGACGCCGAGCTTCGGCAACTCTCCACCGAGAATGCGCACCAGCATGACCACGATACAGAATACCGGCAGAGCGAGCAGCTTCGCCAATGCGCCGGACGTTCCATAGGCGAGCGCCGCGCCGAATGTCACGAAGTTGCCGGTCACATGCGCCGTAAACAAGCCGTGTAGCGTCAGGAAGCCCGCGGTATCGACATACCCGCCGTTGAAGCTCAGAAGCGTCGGCACCGAAAGTTTCACGGGAATCCCCTCGACGCAGGTCTATCTCACCCGGTGATGCCGGAGGCCGGCTGCTCCCACTTGGTCAATGCCGAAGGCATCCTATTCCCACTCGGTCATGCCGAAGGCATGCTACTCCCACTCAATAGTGCCCGGCGGCTTGCTCGTCACGTCGTAGACGACGCGGTTGATGCCGCGCACCTCGTTGATGATGCGCGTCGCCGCACGGCCGAGGAAACCCATGTCGAACGGGAAGAAGTCGGCTGTCATGCCGTCGACGCTCGTCACCGCGCGCAGCGCCAGCACGTGGTCGTAGGTGCGCCCGTCGCCCATCACGCCGACGGTACGCACCGGCAGCAGCACGGCGAAAGCCTGCCAGATCGCGTCGTAAAGCCCCGCTTTGCGGATCTCGTCGAGATAGATCGCGTCCGCCTTGCGCAGGATGTCGAGTTTCTCGACCGTGATGTCGCCCGGAATACGGATCGCGAGCCCCGGCCCCGGGAACGGATGCCGCCCGACGAACGCCTCCGGCAAGCCAAGCTCGCGCCCCAGCGCCCTGACCTCGTCCTTGAACAATTCGCGCAAGGGCTCCACGAGCTTCATGTTCATGCGCTCAGGGAGACCGCCGACATTGTGGTGCGACTTGATCGTGACCGAGGGCCCGCCGCTGAACGAGACGCTTTCGATGACATCCGGATAAAGCGTGCCCTGCGCCAAGAACTCCGCGCCGCCGATCTTCTTCGCTTCCGCCTCGAACACGTCGATGAAGTGCTTGCCGATGGTCTTGCGCTTGGTTTCGGGATCCGAAACCCCCGCCAGCGCATCGAGGAACTGCTTCGAGGCATCCACGTGCACGAGCGGAATGTTGTAGTGATCGCGGAACAGGCCGACGACCTGCTCGGCTTCACCAAGCCGCATCAGGCCATGATCGACGAACACGCAGGTCAGCTGATCGCCGATCGCCTCGTGGATCAAAACCGCCGCAACCGTGCTGTCGACACCGCCCGAAAGCCCGCAGATAACACGGCCCTTGCCGACCTGCTTGCGAATACGCTCGATCATCTCGCGGCGGTAGGCGGCCATCGTCCAGTCGGGCTTGAGGCCCGCGATGCGATGCACGAAATTCGAGATCAGCTTCTCGCCGTCCGGCGTATGCACGACCTCGGGATGGAACTGCACGGCGTAGAAGCCGCGCGCTTCGTCCGCGACGGCCGCGAACGGCGCGTTCTCGCTCGTGGCGATGATGCGAAACCCGTCCGGCAGCCGCGTCACGCGATCGCCGTGGCTCATCCAGACCTGATGCCGGTCACCCTTGGCCCACACACCCTCGAACAGCGGACTGTCGGAATCGACCGAAAGCACCGCCCGCCCGAATTCCCGGTGATGCCCGCTCTCGACCTTGCCGCCCAATTGCTCGGCCATGGTCTGCTGTCCGTAGCAAATGCCGAACACCGGAACGCCGGAGGTAAACACGGCGTCCGGCGCACGCGGACTGTCCGCCTCCGGCACCGACGATGGCCCGCCGGAAAGAATGACGGCTTTCGGCTTGAGCTTGGCGAACGCGGCGTCCGCGTTCTGGAACGGGTGGATTTCGCAATAGACGCCGGCTTCGCGCACGCGCCGCGCGATGAGCTGCGTAACCTGGCTGCCGAAATCGATGATCAGGACGGATGCGGACATGGAGGGTGGGCTCACTCCCTGAGACGCCGGGCGAAAGCATTGGAACCCGGACTGGTCCAAAAAACGGAATGTGCGGGGTAGACCACCTGGCCAGTCGAGCGTCAAGACGGCCGGGGGGTGGAGCAAAGCCGCAGTCGCCAGCTTTTCCCCTTTGAACCGGCCACGCCCCCGCAAACTGCGGAACAGCAAGCCCCCCGAGACCGCTCCAAACCCGAATTTTGGCCCGGGATTTGCCAATTCATAGGGCATTCGTTCACCTCTCGGAGGCATAGTGCCGATATGTTTGCGTCCCGCAGAGCCCTGACCGCGCCCCATTCCGTATCCCACGAGACCGGCGGAAGCGACCAAGCAGCCGATTCTCCGGGACTTCCCGCGCGCGAGACAGCCGCCGAGACCGCCAAAAGATGGCTCCTCGGCACGGCCTACGCTTTGCAGCCGCAACGAATTGCGAACCTACCCCATCTCCTGTTCTGGACCGCCCTCGATCTGCTTCGGGGGGGCACCGACATCCCTGATCAAAGTCGCACACGGTCCCGGCCCGACACATTCGGCGGCGTGGTGCGCCACCTGAATGCCGAGACCTACATGGCGGCTTTGCGCCTCGGATTTTTCCCGTGGGCCCATTGCGGCCCCCTGAAATGGTGGACCCGCAAGCAGCGTTCCATCCTGTTCTTCTCCGAGCTCCACGTCTCCCGGCGCCTGCGTAAGCTTATGCGGTCGGGCAAATACCGGGTGACGTTCGACACCGCGTTCGAAGAGGTCGTCAAAAACTGCGCCGCCCCGAGAGCCTACAATTGGCACTCCCTCACCTGGCTCACCCCCCGCTTCAGGACGCTCTTCGCGGATCTGAACCGCAAGGGCCACACCCATTCCTATGAAGTGTGGAACACGGAAGGCGAGCTCGTCGCCGGCGGCTTCGGCTCCGTCGTCGGTCAGGTCTTCGTCGGCGAGTCGATGTTCAGCCGCGAGCCGGATACCTCCAAGCTCGCGAGCATGGTGCTTTACGCCCACCTCAAGAAATGGGGCTTCGCTTTCGTGGATGCGCGTGATCGAACGCCGGTACTCGATAAGCAGGGCTACCGCGACATTCCTCGCGCCGAGTTCGAGACATTGATGCGCGAGCACGCCGGCCACAGCCAGACGATCGGTCGCTGGACCGCAACTCTCTCCCCGGCCCAGGCTCTCGATGTCCTGGAGAGTGCGCCGGAGGCCTGATCCGAACGGTGCCTATACGGGCGGAGTCGGATTGAGCTGCCAGATCGCGAAGTTGAGCGCAGCCGCGTAGCTGACCCACACCAGATACGGGACGAACAGGAGGCTCGCGATCCGGTTGGAATTCCACGTCAGCGCGATAAAGGCCACGATTGAAATCCAGAGCACGCTGATGTCGCCGGCAGCCATGCCGATCTGGTGCTCCTTGAACATGAACACCGACCACGCCGCATTGAGCTGCAGCGACACCAGCCAGATAATCAGCGCCTGATTGAAGCCCTGTTTCTCCCACACGCGCCAACCCGCCAAAGCGATCATGACGTAGAGAACCGTCCACACCGGCGGAAATAGCCAGTTCGGCGGAGTCCAATCCGGCTTGACGAGGGCCTCGTACCACGGACCCGGCAAATACATCATGCCGGTGAGCGCCGCCGCGGCGACAAGCGCGAGAAATACGAGAAGAGCGAGCAACGATTTCATGGGGAACCTATTGCGCAGCCTCTGCGGACTGCGCCTGCGGCTTCGCCACGACACCCAACCGCTCGACCGCTGCCTGAAGGATTTGAGCCAGCAGCTCTGAATACCTCATCCCCTGGAAGCCCGCCATGAGATTGAGCTTGCCGTCCCAGCACCAGCCGGGATTGGGATTGACCTCGAGCAGCTTGAGCTCACCCCGCGCATCCGCCCTGAAATCGAAGCGCGCATAGTCCCGGCACCCGAGCCGTTCGAACAGCCGCGTCGAATGCTCGACGAGCTGCTGCTGCGCGATTTCCGAAAGCGAGGCCTCCCGATAGCGGATCTGCGTCCAATAGGGGCTTTCGGGCTCCCACTTGCTTTCGTAGCCGAGGATCTTCGGCAGATCCGGATCGAGCTTCGAATAGTCGACCTCGAGGATCGGGAGCGCACGTAAGCCCTGGTCCGGATTGCCGATCAGCGATACCGAATATTCGGCCCCCGTCAGGAACTCCTGCACCAGCACCGAGCGCTTCGGAAACTCGACCCTGAGCCGTTCGAGATAGTCGAGCAGCGCCTTCTCGTTGCTCACGACCGCATCCATGGTGATGCCCTGCGAGCTGTCGCCCGTGTTGGGCTTCAGAAGCGCCGGAAATACCGACGGCAGCGTCGCGCCCTGGTCGCCCGGGCGCACATAGGTTTCGAGCGGAACCGGAACATCGAGCGTCATCGCGACGGCCCGCACCAGGCCTTTGTCGTAGCAGGCCGCCAGCGCCGCTGGAGCGCCGCCCGTGTAGGGAAGCTCCAGCGCGTCGAGCATCGCCGGAACGTGCAGCTCCTTGAACGGATCGTTGTTGAAGCCTTCGTCGCAGAGGTTGAAGACGAGATCGGTCCTGAGATCTGTGAGATCCCGATCGAGCGTCGCGTGGTTGTCGAGATAACGGAACTTATACTGGGTCAACTCCGCCAGCGCGTCCTTGAGCCGGCGCACCGTTTCCATGTCCTCGTCCTGGAATGCTCCGCCACGCTTTACCTGATCGGGAAGCCGCGGATCGCCGAGCAGCACCGTCACGTCGAGCCGCTGCAGCTTCCCGCGCGGCTTCTTCGCCGGGAGCTGCGGCGCATCCGCCGACAGCAAAAGCCGGCGTGCCATCATGCCGAGATCCTGATCGCGGTCGGAAACCGATTCCGCGCTTCCGTGATGGCGCACGTTGCGGAACCCACACCTTTCGAGCAGCTTCCCGATGCTCTCCTTGGTGTAAAGTCGCTCGGCATAGAACTGGTCGGCGATCACGCCGATCTCGTCATGCACGATCACCTCGCGCGAGATCAGACGTTCCCGATCCGCCGAAAGCGAACGCTCGCGGCAGACGAAGTGATGCTCGTCGATCCACTCCCAGGAGCGCCGGTCGAAATGATCGGCCATGTAAGCGCCATCGGTGATGTCGAGTACGAGCTGACCGGACGGGCGCAACAGCTTGCCGACCGTGTTCAGGACCTTTTCGTCGTCTTGCTTGTTCGAGAAATAGCCGAACGAGTTGCCCATGATGGCGACGCAATCGAAGCTCGTCTCTTGCAGACGCGGGTTACGGGCGTCGCCTTCCTTGAAGATGACCTGCAGGCCCTCCGTCTGCGCGCGCTTCTTGGCGAGGCGGATCAGATAACGGGAGCGGTCCACGCCCGACACGTTTTTGAAACCGCGCCTCGCGAGCTCGAGGCAATGCCGGCCCTGCCCGCAGCAGAGATCGAGAATAGAGCTGTGCGGCTGGATCGCGGCGGCCGCGATGATGAAGTCCACCTCGCGCCGCGTGTTTTCGTTGTTCTCGACGACGTCGCCGTCGGTCTTCACGTAAAGCGCATTGAAAAGTTTGCGCCACCATTCGGCGGGCAGATGCTGTTCGAGGTCCGCAACGGGACCAAGACAAGAGCGCGGCGGAGTACGCTTCGGCTTCTTCGCCTTTGGCACGGTGGCCATGATGGACGATCGTCCTTACGAGCAGCATCAAGCCTGAGGCCGTCCATTTCAGCGATGGGAGATCAGGCAATATCTGAACTCGTGATCGCCAGGACTTGCGCGGGCGCGCGACAGACCGCTCGTCGTCGTCGACGCGCGCGCAAATTAGTCAAGGATTGTGACAAAGCAAGCAGCATCTGGGGTGATCCCCCACCCCATTTCGGGGCTCAAGCGGTCCGCTTGAAAGCCGCCACGAAGAAGCCATCGGTCCCGTGCGAAGCGGGCGTCAGCAGCAAAGTATCCTGCGAACCATCGGCGGAAGGAGGGGCGTCCCCGCCAATCGTCGTCCGCCATAATTCTTCGTAAGGTATGGGCTCGAAGCCAGCGAAGGACGTGCGGAACCAGGCGGCCTGTTCGACATTTTCCTGAGGCAGAACAGAGCATGTCACGTAAACCAGCCGCCCGCCCGGCTTGACCAGACCGCTCGCAAGCGAGAGCACTTGGCGCTGCTCCTCCTGACGGATACCGAGCGCCTCGGGCTTCAGTCGCCACTTGGCGTCGGGTTTGCGCCGCCAGGTTCCCGAGCCCGAGCAGGGCGCGTCCACCAGCACGACGTCGAACCGCGCACCCAGCGCTTCGAGGCCAGAGCGATCTCCGCCGTCGAGCACCTGGGCGTTCCGCACACCGGCCCGCTGCAGTCGCTCGAAGATCGGGCGCAGCTGACCCTTGTCCGCGTCATAAGCATAGATCTGTCCGGAATTATGCATCGCCGCCGCCAGCGCCAGCGTCTTGCCGCCGGCGCCGGCGCAAAGATCGAGCACCTGCAGCCGCGCCTCTGCACCCGAAAGCGCGGCGGCGATCTGGCTGCCTTCGTCCTGGACCTCGAACCAGCCTTTGCCGTGAGCGGCCTCGGCCTCCACATGCGGGCTCTTGGCCGGGCCTTCCGGCGCCGGAACGCGCACGCCGAACGGCGCGAAACGCGTCGGCTTGGCGCCGAGCTTCTCCAACGCCGAAAGCACCTTGCCCCGATCGGCCTTGATCGTGTTGGCGCGGAGATCGATCGGCGCCCGCTCGCCCATGGCCTGGCCTTCGGCGACGGCGCGCGCGCCGAACACTCGCTCGAACGCCGGCATCAGCCACTCGGGAACATCGGCGGCCACGTGCGGGGCCACATCCCCCGGCAGCCCGCCCGCAAGACGAGCCAGCTCCTCGTCGCTCAAAGGCTGGGGCGCATGTTGGCTGCCATCGCAAAACTTGGCCACCTCGTCGGCAGAAAGGCCGAGCGCCTTGGGAGCGGCGGCGATCGCGAGCAACCTCGGTTCCGCACTTCCCATCTGCGCCGCAAGCGACAACTTCCGCCTCAGCACATCATAGACCAATGTACCGATGGCCGCCCGGTCGCCGGAGCCCGCAAAGCGATGCCGCTTGCCCCAGTCCTGCAGTGCCGTTGCCGCCGGCTGATGGCGCGAGAAAACATCCTCCAGCACCTCGGCTGCGGCCTGAATGCGCCCACCCGGTCTCACGATCGCGATCCTTAGTCTGGGTTAGCCGGGCTTACGCCCCGCCCGCCGAATAAAACAGAATGCGGATGGCAAACAGCACCCACATGACGAACAGCGTGATGGACGCCAGCACGTATCCATAAAAGCGGTACGGTTGCCGGTTCACCGTCGTGTGGATGTACGCGTGGAACAGGCGCGCCAGCACGAACACCCAAGCCAGGATCACGAACACGAGGTCCACCTGGCTGGTGATCATGAGAAACGCGACCACCGCATAGAACAGGATCGGCGTCTCGAGCTGGTTGTGAAACGCATTCGAAATCTGCGTCGCACGTGCCGGCCATTTCGCCTGCCTGAGCGAAATGTCCCCGAACGTCACCTCGCCACGCTTGACCGCACCGACACGCTCCTTCCGCATCCAGCCCTGCAAGAAGAACGTCAGGAAGACTTGGACGAACACCGGATAGAGAATGGCGGTCTGGGTCATGGCGGCACCTGTCGAAGGGAAAGCGTAAAACTACGCGTTCCCCGGATAGTTCGGGCTTTCCCGCGTGATCAGAACACCATGCGGGTGGCTTTCGCGCATGCTGGCCGGCGAGATACGGACGAACTTCGCGGTGTTGCGAAGATCTTCCAGCGTCTTCGCGCCGGTGTAGCCCATGCCCGCGCGAAGGCCGCCGACGAGCTGGTTGAGCACGCCTTCGACGGGCCCCTTGTACGGCACCTGTCCTTCGATGCCTTCCGGGACGAGCTTGAGCTGATCCTTCACTTCCTGCTGGAAGTAGCGGTCCGCCGAGCCTCGCGCCATGGCGCCGAGCGAGCCCATGCCGCGATACGCCTTGTAGGTCCGGCCCTGGTACAGATAGGTCTCGCCCGGAGCCTCGTCCGTACCGGCGAGCAGCGAGCCGATCATCACGCAATCCGCTCCCGCCGCCAGCGCCTTCACGATATCGCCCGAGAAACGGATGCCACCGTCGGCGATCACCGGAACGTCGTGCTTATGGGCTTCGTTGGCGCAATCCATCACCGCGGTGAGCTGAGGCACACCGACACCGGCCACGATCCGCGTCGTGCAGATCGAACCCGGGCCAATGCCCACCTTCACCGAGTCGGCACCCGCCTCGATCAACGCGCGCGTCGCTTCCGCCGTCGCCACGTTTCCAGCCACGACCTGCACCGAGTTCGAGATCTTCTTGATCCGCGTCACGGCATCGAGAACGCTTTTCGAATGCCCGTGCGCAGTGTCGACCACGATCAGATCGCAACCCGCTTCCAGAAGCCTCTCCGTGCGCTCCCAGCCGTCGTTGCCGACGGTGGTCGCAGCGGCGACGCGCAGACGCCCCTCGGGATCCTTGCAGGCGTTGGGGTGCTTCTGAGCCTTCTCGATATCCTTGACCGTGATCAGCCCGATGCAGTGATAGCTGTCGTCGACGACCAGCAGCTTCTCGATGCGGTTCTGATGAAGCAGCCGCTTGGCTTCGTCCTGGCTGACGTCGCGCTTGACCGTGATCAGGCGCTCTTTCGTCATCAGCTCGGCGACGGGAGTTTTGGGATTGGTCGCGAAGCGCACGTCGCGGTTGGTCAGAATGCCGACCAGGCGCCCCTTGCTTTCGCCCTTCTTGGGCTCCTCGACGACCGGGATGCCGGAGATCGAATGGGCTGACATCAGCTCGAGAGCACGCTCGAGCGTCTCTGTCGGCTGAATGGTTACGGGGTTGAGAACAATTCCGGATTCATACTTCTTAACGGAGGCAGCATGACGTCCCTGCTCTTCCGGAAGGAGATTGCGGTGCAGCACACCGATGCCGCCTTCCTGCGCCACGGCAATCGCAAGCCGGCTTTCCGTGACCGTGTCCATCGCGGAGGACAGGATCGGAATATTGAGCGAGATGGTTCGAGTGACCCGGCTCGTCACGTTGACTTGGTTGGGCAGCACCTCGGAGGCCGCCGGCACCAGGAGCACGTCATCGAATGTCAAAGCGAGACCCAAATCGCTATCGATTGGGCGTTTTGCCATGGCTCTCTCCTTGGGCGGGTGTGACAAAGGCGGCCGCAAAACGGGGCGGCCCGGCTCGAATGTCGGATGCCGTATAGCACCGGGAGCGAGGCAGGGGAAGGGACCCTCCCTGCGGCCGAGCAGCCTGCCGAAACGGGTGCCTATCGGCCCCAGGCCCCTCCCCCGCGCCCAAGCCCCACCCGGCGCCGCGGCCGATTGATCGGTGCACCAACGCTCTCGCAACTGCACATTAGCGCCGCTTATGACGGGTATTGAAAAATCAATTAGACCTCGGGCGCTTATCGCGTTAGGAAAGCCGGTCTAAAGTGCTCTAGAGCGTTTTAAGGAGGAAACAAAAAATGAAGATTTGGTCCAAGCCCGCCGTGCGCGAGCAGGAAGTCGGCCTCGAGGTCACCAGCTACCTCCCGGCAGAGATCGACATCATCTAAGTGATGATGAAGACAGGCTCGCGCACTGGCGAGCCGAAAGGCACGGCGGTCGAGCAAGCGACCGCCGTTGCTGTTTTTAGGGGACGATTCGAAGTGTCCGCCATCGCGTCGAGAGCGCTGCGCTCTCCGCTTGGATCGCAACGCTAGGCGTTGTCCTTGAAGCCCGTTGCCAGCACATAGAGTTCCGCACTGTCTGACCGGCTTGCCGGCGGCTTCACATGCCGAACCGTATGGAACCGCTGCTTCAAGAGATCGAGCAGATCGCGTTCCGTCCCGCCCTGAAAAACCTTGCACAGAAACGCGCCACCCGGCGCGAGCACGTCGCAGGCGAATTGCGCGGCCGCCTCCGCGAGCATCATGATTCTCAAGTGATCGGTCTTGGTATGCCCGACCGTGGGCGCCGCCATATCCGAGAACACGACGTTAGCGGCCCCATCCCTGAGTTTGCTCTTGAGCCAATCTTCGGCACTCTCGTCCATGAAATCGAGCTTCGCCGAATCGACGCCCGCCAGCGGCTCCATGTCGAGAATATCGATTGCGATCACCTGCCCGCGTCCGCCGATCGACTGCGTGCGCTCAGCCGCGATCTGGCTCCAACCCCCCGGCGCCGCGCCGAGGTCCACGACGCTCTGCCCCGGCTTGAGGAAACGATACTTGTCGTCGATTTCGATCAGCTTGTAGGCAGCGCGAGACCGGAAGCCGGCGCGTTTGGCCGCCGCCACGTAAGGATCGTTGAGCTGCCGCTCGAGCCAACGTTGCGAAGAAGCCGTGCGGCTTCGCGCGTTCTTCAGCCGAACGCCGAAATCGCGCTGCCCGCCCGCGCCGCTGATCGCGCTCCCGCTCGCACTTTTCTTGCCGCCGGTGCCGCGCCCCGACTTGCCCTTCATTCGCATCGTTTCAACCTGATCTCTGACGGCGGCGCCTGCGGCCCGCCCGATAGACGCCATCTTCGCTCATGAGGGTCGCCAGAATGCCCTCGCGCAGACCGCGATCCGCAACCCTGAGCCGCTCCGACGGCCACGTGCGCAGTATGGCTTCGAGGATCGCACACCCCGCAAGCACGAGATCCGCCCGTTCGTGTCCAATACAGGGTTCGGCCACGCGTTCCTCGTAAGACCGCCCGAGCAGCCCGTACGTGACCGTTTGAATTTCATCGATAGAAAGCCAGCACCCGTCGACGCGAGCCCGATCGTAGCGCTTGAGCCCCAGGTGGATGCCGGCAACCGTCGTCACCGTGCCTGACGTGCCGAGCAGATGGATGTCCTTCCCGCTCGCCAGCTCCCTGAACCCGTGCAGCGTCTCGAAAGGCCGGATCAAGCCCGAGACATACGCGACCATTTCCTCGAAGCTGTCAGGCGTAACCTGATGGCCGCCAAAGCGCTCCGCCAACGTCACGACGCCAACCGGCAGGGACGTCCACGCCTTCATCTGTGGCTTGGCCCCGACACGCTTTCCGCCGTCCGGCGCGCTACCCTCCCGTCCCGCCTTCGCGAGATCGAGCCAAATCAGCTCCGACGACCCGCCGCCGATATCGAATACCAGAACGTAGTCGGCGCGATAATCAATCAGCGAGGCGCAACCGGACACGGCGAGATTGGCTTCCGTCTCGCGGTCGAGCACTTCGATCTTGATGCCGACATCCCGCTCGACTTGGCGCAGGAAGTCGCGTCCGTTGCTCGCAATCCGGCAGGCTTCCGTCGCCACGCACCGGACTCGGTCGACGTCGTTTCTGGCAAGCTTTGACGCGCACACACGAAGCGCGTCGAGGGTCCGCTTCATCGCCGCATCGGACAACCGCCCCGACTGCGAAACGCCCTCGCCGAGACGGATGATTCGGGAAAAGGCATCGACAACCCGGAATCCGCGACGCGACGGGCGCGCGAGCAAGAGGCGGCAGTTGTTGGTTCCGAGATCGAGGGCGCCGTAAACCTGACCACGCTCGCCCTGCGAAGGGCGATGAGCGCCGTTCCGTCCAGAACCGTCAGAAGATTTGTTGAATGCAGGCTTGTCGGACGGCGCGAGCTTCGCCCCCCCCGTCACATCCGGAGTCCGCCGCGCATCGAAAGGGGGAGCGCTGGCGCGCTCGTCATCCGTAAGTTCCGGCACGTCTTTTCCCCAGAGCCTGGTTCCGGGAACCCCCTCGCGAGCATTTCGCCCGCCGGTTCACCTCGCATCAGGCCAACATCTGGCTGCATCTGGCACCAATGTAGCAGGAGAAGGCGGCGCGTAAAGGAAAAGCGCGCTCGTGGTATACAACCGTAGAAAGTGCAGTCCCGTACTCACCCGCGCAGCCTCGAAATTCCCTTTCGGTCCGGAGCCTCCCTTGTCGTCGCGAACCAGCAGCCCCCAGCCGCCCATCAAGAAGTCGTTCATCAGGGAATTGCTGACTTTTTCGTTGGTCTTCGCATTCGCCGCCCATCCGCTGGAGGCGCGAGCCGGATCGGACGCGCCGAATGTTGCCCGCATCATCGAGGCCTACCCCGATGCACTCGGCAAAATCGAAGGCAACGAACTGGTCTGGCGTGACGGAACCCGCATGCCGCTCGATGACGGTCACGGCGTGAAGGCATTCGCCGATTGGATCGAAAATCCCGATATCGAAGACATGCTGCGCGTGCCGTACCCCGCAGGCGCACCAGCCGACGCACCCGCGCCGGAGATCGATCCTGGCCGCGCCCGCAACGCGGTGTTTTTCGAGAAGATGTACGGCGATTGCCGCAAGGGCGATGTGAGGGCGAAACTCAAGACCATCGTCTGGCTGCCGAGCAAGGCCAAACAGCGGCTGCAGGTAACGACCGTGAACGGCGTGGCCGATCGGCTGGAAGCAATATCGCGGGAGCTAGACGCACTACCCGCTGAATTCGACAAATACTTGGTTCCGGCCGGAGGCACCTACAATTGCCGGCCGATCGCCGGGACCAATCGGGTATCCGCACACGGATACGGTATCGCCATCGACATCGCCGTCGCACAAAGCGATTACTGGCGATGGGCGTCCGGAGCCGCGGCCGGGAAGGTCGCTTTCCGCAACCGCATTCCCGACCAAATCGTCCGCATTTTTGAACGCCACGGCTTCATCTGGGGTGGGCGCTGGTATCACTACGACACCATGCACTTCGAGTACCGCCCCGAGTTGCTTCCGCCACCGCCATCGGGGGCGCGCAACTAGCGGCTCTTCCGCCTACGCGGAACAGCTCCCCGTTTCGGTTGATGGGGAGGAGTCCGCGAAGCCCAGCGTCGCATCGGTCGCAGGGATGCGACCTGTTCTTGCGCGACCGGGGATGAGCTGTTATACGGCCCCACTCGGCAAGCCTGGGCCTTGACGGCGTCGGATCCTACCAATCTGACACCAAGATGAGAGGCCGAGCAAAAGCTCGCCGCGATCCCGGCTTTGGGGGATCGTCTAATGGTAGGACTGCAGACTCTGACTCTGCCTGTCTAGGTTCGAATCCTAGTCCCCCAGCCAATCAAATCAGCCACATAGCAGCCACCGCCACATTTCAGCGACCAGGCTAGCGACCAATTAGCGACCTCGTTTGCGTGGCATCGCCTACGGCTCGCGATGCCGTTGTCCGACGGACCCTTGACCGAGGGCCAGTTTTGCGCCATCAATGGCGCAAATTTGGATTTGTGGCGCGAAATGGACGACAAAGACTTTCGGATCGTCGACCTCTTATCGACAAGCAACGGCGGGATGACCGTCGACGAGGTCGAACGGCTGCAGCTGGGCATTCCCCGTCGCACGCTTCAACGGCGCCTTCAACAAATGGTTGGCGCTGGTCTTCTCGTCGTTTCCGGACATACGCGGGCAACACGATATCGCGTCGTTGAATCCGGCCCGAGCGCTGCCGCCTATCGAAAACCAACGGCCGAGCGCCCGTCGAATATGGCGGCCACTTACGTCGACCTTGATCGGCGCTTTTTCCAGATCGCCATTCCGCCGGATAGGTCTGCCGAGGATGCGGATTTGTCGGCGTGGCGCATTCACGGGTCGTCGACGTGGGATGATCTGCTGAAAAACCCGTGCTCGGTCATTATCGCGGAGGCGGGAAGCGGCAAGACCACAGAACTCCGCGCTCAGGCAAACCGACTGCGCCTTCAAGGGAAGCAAGCGTTCTTCGCCAGGCTAGAACTGCTAACGTCCACCCCCTTAGCACTGTGTCTTGAGATCGGTGGGAGCGGTTTCGATCAGTGGTTACGCGGCGACGCGCACGGGTACTTCTTTCTAGACTCAGTTGACGAGGCGGTCCTCAGCAGGGCTGGCGATTTCGAGCGGGCGATCATCGGTTTTGTGCGCGGCATCGATGGACAACTTGACCGCTCCACCATCGTAATTTCTTCACGTCCGGGAGCATGGCGTGGACCAATCGATTCCGACATGTTGTGCGTGCGTTTGCGCCTCGATCAGCCAGCTGCGGAGGCCGGATCTGCGGCTCTTCCCAATCCGATCGAAGGGGGCGATCCGGCCGAAGACTCGACCTCAGAATGTGACACAACGGAGTCGAGACCTCCGCTCGCTATCTTCCAGTTGGGGCCGCTTGATCGGGATCAAATCCAAAAGTTTGCTCATGCACAGGCTCCCCAAAACGCGGACGGATTTCTCTCCGAGCTCGAGGACGACGATGCTCTTGCTTTTGCGACAAGACCTGACGACCTGGGCGGCTTGATCGAGCTTTGGGGCAAGAACGGCGCCATCGGCAGTTACACGGATGTTATTGGGACAAACTTGCGCTCCAAGCTCCTCGACGCGACGGAACCTCGGGCCGCGCTCAGTGCGGACCGGGCATGGCAAGGAGCTGAATTACTTGCAGCCGCAGTCGTCTTCACGCGGATCAGTTCAATCCGTATCAGCGAGGGTTCGGTCACGGGCTCTCAAAGGTTGAACTCGCTGTCACCACAACAGGTGCTAAAGGGGTGGACTGCTCTGGAAATCAGCGAACTCCTTGGGCGCCCGCTTTTCGATCCTTCGCAGTACGGCTGCGTCCGTTTTCACCACCGAACATTTGTCGAATACCTCGCTGCACACTGGTTGAAGCGCCTGCTCGAGGAAGGCGCCCCGCGACGCGCAGTCGAGAAATTGCTGTTCGCTACACCCTACAACGACGAAGTCCACGTGATGGTCGCGTCGATGAAGCCCATCGCAGCTTGGCTTTCCGCATGGGATCAGGACATGCGAGACAAGGTGATCCGCCTGGAGCCAAGGACACTCATTGAATACGGCGACGCTGCTCAATTTGATCGCAACACGAGGGAACAGGTGCTCCGGCGGTTTGCCGCGCAATATGAGGACCGGCCGAATACTCCGCTGCGCGCTTCCGATCAAGAGGTGAGGCGTCTAGCGGCGCCGGGCTTGGGACCGGCTCTCCGTGAACTGCTCACGCAGTACCGCCAGCACGACGACATGCGTCAGTTATTGCTCAGGATCATACGCCATGGCGGCGCTCGCTATGGGTATAGCGAGTGTGCTGAACAAGCCATGTCTTTCGCCGCAGATCACACCATGGATGCCTACACGCGTTCATGCGCCGTCAGAGCGTGTTCGGTGATTTGCGGCGATGAAAATAATGCGGATCTGATCGCCCAAATCTGCCGCAATGCGAGTAGCACCGACCGCAGCGTACTAGCAGCCGCCATCGCAGCGTTCTTTCCCCGCCGTATGGCTACGAGCCAGCTGGTGATCTTGTTGGAGCAGGCACAAGAGATCGACGAGTTTGCGTCGGACACCCTAAGCTCACAAATCGAGGAGGTCGTTGAGGCGCCGGGCAACCGGGCCCATCGCGAAGCCCTTCTGCGCGCGCTCGACGAGCTGCTCTCTCGTGAACCTTTCGTTGACTCCTATTGCGGCCGAGTGTCTGACCGCCACAGCTGGCTGCTCGCGCCGGCCTTTGAACTGGCCGCACAATTCTACAGCGAGGACCAGGTTAACGGCACCGTCCTCTCCGTATTCTCCAAGGCGCTTCAGGCAAACCATCTGCATCGATACACCGGCGACACATATAAGGGCGCCGTCGAGTTGGTCCTGGCGGACACCGACCTTAAGCACGCGCTCTTCTGGTTTGAAATAGCGGAGAAGCGCGCCGCATCGGCGGAACCCGTGCAGGACTTTTGGAACGCCTTGATCAGCCATGAGCTGCTGATGATCAACAGCGACGACTTCGACCGGCTGTTGGCCAGTGTTTCCGAACGTTCGCTGATGGATGACAAGATAATTGCCATCAAAGCCCTCGTAAGAATCTACCTTCATCAGGGGCGGCCGAAGGAGAGGCTCAAGGCAATCAAGAAAGCAGCGTCCAGCGATCCCGTGCTACTGCAGACCGTCAGCGAACAACTGAGCAGACCCAAGCC
This sequence comes from Hyphomicrobium sp. LHD-15, assembly GCF_031157355.1. Classification (GTDB taxonomy): domain Bacteria; phylum Pseudomonadota; class Alphaproteobacteria; order Rhizobiales; family Hyphomicrobiaceae; genus Hyphomicrobium_C. The sequence goes on along the minus strand of NZ_JAVIFT010000002.1, from coordinate 966,808 downwards.
GAATGCAGAGCTACGGGCCTCCATGAATCGTATGCGGGTTGCCGAGAGCCGGAATCGGAAGAGAGTGGCCGCCAATGAAGCCAACCGGAGATCTTGGATTGAGACGCTCAAAGCGGACCCGTCGCGCGTAGGAGACGCGACCCTGGCCAGGGTCGGCCAGGTCTGGAACAACACCATCTGGCTTCATGACGAAATTCGTCGACGCCAAAAGAACAATTCAAGTTGGACGGTTACCGCTTGGCAGGATCTCATCGAGGATTTCGGCGTCGCGGTCGCGCAGAATTATAGGGATGTGTGCCGAGCTTATTGGAGACAGTATCGGGCCGAGCTCCGGTCGGAGGCGGGTGCCGAGAGGAACTCGACGCCCTGGGCCGTAATCATCAGCCTCAGCGGACTCGCGATGGAGGCAAATGAAAATACCAATTGGGCATCGCGGATCAGCAAGACTGAAGCTGAAAACGCCGTTCGGCTGGCGTTGCTCGAACTCAATAGCTTCCCATCCTGGCTGTGGACTCTATACCGCGAGCAACCCGATGTCGTTTCGGACATTCTGCTGAACGAAGTGAGGTGGGAACTTGCGCTGACCGATGGCGCTGATAACGGCTACGTCCTGTCACGACTACGGTGGACCGGAAAGGAACTTGGCGCAGTTCTCCGTGCGCAAATCGCCAGCCTGTTGGAGGCGAAGGCACCATTCCCTGCGCGCGCACTGTCCGACGCATTCACTGTGATACTCCGGGACCCGTCACCCCTTCCGATGGGATTCCTAGAACTGGTGCGTAGTCGCGCGAGCAGTGAACAGGATGAGGCACGAAGATCGCTATGGATCGCAGCTCAAATCTGCATCGATGCCAAGCGGGGCGTCAACAATCTCGCCAGTTGGCTGCGCGGAGTCGATCCCCAACTTGGCGAAAAGCGGACGAGCGCAGTGCTCACGCACATTTGGGGGGACAGTCATGGAGGGTTTCAAAGTGAGCATCGTGATTACAAATCGCCCAGTCACCTCGTAGCCTTGATTAGGCTGGCGCACGCGCATGTGCGCCGAGCCGATGATATAGAGCACACCGGCGCTTATACGCCGGGAACACGCGACCATGCTCAGAGCGCACGCTCTCTTCTTCTTAAGCTCCTCTGCGAACAGCCCGGAAGAAATACGTTCGATGCGTTGTTGTCGCTCGCCAAAGATTTCGGCACGGGCTTCCTCCGTGATCGCCTAATTCAGCTAGCGGAAGAACGTGCCGAGGCCGACGCTGAACCACCACGGTGGAGCGGTTCTGATGTGGCCGCTTTCCAAGAAGCGGCGGAAAGGATGCCGGTCACCGAGGAAGCGCTGTTTGGCATTGCGTTGGCGCGCCTGGACGATCTGAAGCTCGAACTCGAGGAGGGTGATGAGAGCGAAGCCTCTTTGCTTCGGAAGGTTGCAAACGAGCTTGAGCTTCGGCGCGTCGTCGCCAGGCGCCTCAGACAGATGGCACGGGGAAGGTACGCAACGGCTTCTGAAGAAGAGCTTGCAGACGAAAGTCGGACAGACATCCGGCTTCACAATCCTCGCGTCGTTCACCGCATACCGATCGAGCTGAAGATCGCAGAAAAGTGGTCGGCAGCCTCTCTTCGCGAACGTCTTCAGAACCAACTGGTCCATCAGTACCTCCGCGAAAGCAAACACGGGATCTTGCTTGTGGTCGGATGCAATAATCCTTCGGGAACTAAGGCGTGGTCACTGCCCAACAATGGCAAGGCGACTTTTGAAGAGCTTATTGCTTGGCTTCGCTCCGAGGCATCCTCGCTTCGGAGACAACACCCTGATCTTTTGGGTCTTGAGGTTGTCGGAATAGACCTAACAAAACGAGAGCAAAAAAGATCTTCGACGGTCGGCCAGCGCAAGCGCAAGCGCACAACGACAGTATCGGATGGCTGATGTGGCAAATGATTTCGACTTCCGGCTCGGGCGGAGACACCTGAAGGGGCAAGGATGGCGAGGCCTCATCGCGCTTGCAATGGTCATCGCTGCCTACATCGCGATTGCCCTTATATCGGTTTGGTCGGTGGCGCCAACACTTATCAGCTACGTCGGATGACCTCCTGCAAGGGATGGAAGCCCGAAGGGCCGAGACGCTTGCAGCGACTCGGCGCGCGACAGCCCGGCCCGCGCGTACGCGCGGGTGCAGCCATCACTCTCCGCGACCGCCGCTGCGCTTCTTCGTCTTCTCAGGCATACCGCGCGAGACTTGGCCCTTCGCCTCAAGCTCGTCGATGGTCGGCGTGACCTCCTGCTGCTCCACCTCGCTCTTGCCCGGAAGCGGATAGCTGGTCGCACCCGCCATCATCGCGTTTTGATAGCGATCCTTCCGCAGCCAAGCGCTGATGCGCACCATTGGCTGGCCGTTGCCGGGATTATAGGCGCCCCAATAGTCCGGACGCTGCTTTGCGGGATCCTCGGCCTTGAAGCGGTTCGGAAACAGCACGAGCTGGCGTGATTGAATCTGCAGGTTGCCGACCGACACCGGACCGGCTGCGCCGTCGTTCTTCAGAAGCGCCGCGACCTGGACCATCGGCGCATCGCTCGGTGATACGGCATCGGTGCGGCCGTTGAACATGATCTGGACTTCACCCGTCTTGGGATCGGCGTACTCGTGGCCCCACAGTGCAAAGGTCAGTTCGCCTTCCACGGTGGGAAGTCTGAGGCGGCCGTCGAAGGTTGGTTTCTTGTCGCCCGGTTCTTTGTCGCGCACGAGGAAGGCGACGAAATTACCGTGGGGTTGGGCGTCAGGGGTCATGATGTGCATCCTTTTCGTTGGTTATCGCGAAAAGGCTGCGGGAGGGTGGATGCAAAGTCCATACACTCTGCATACTGTGTAATCACAAATCCTGTGGTACCCTCGACGTATGTACTCCACAACGATCAAGGACGATGTGCGCAACGGCCTCACCGAGTTTTATCGTGACCACGGTGACAGGTTCTGGGAGATCTTCGCAGAAACGCCACGCGCAGCGGTAGCGGCGTTTAAGACGAGCCCAGGGACCTTCGGCGAACTCGACCCCCATTACGCGAGGTGGGAAAAGGCTCGACTGCGACAGCACATGCGGCTCAGCGACCAGATGGAGCTTTTGCTCGAGCGGATGCGCGTGGGTGTTTAGTCTGTCCGTTTGTAATGGTCTTGCGGGCAGGGGTGAGTGCCGTCGCAACTTTTAGATGCTGACGAAGATCAGCCACCAGTTGCTGGGGAATGGGCTTGGCCTCGAACAGTGTTTGTCGTTCTGCCACCACTTCGGCAATGGTGTCCCGCACCTCCTGCTTACCGACCAGCCCGATCGTATGGAAGGCCTTGGCGATATCGATCGCGTCCACGTGGAAGATTGAGCGGCGCGAACGGCTGGGTTGGTCGACGCGGTGGGAGGCGAATTCAATGAACCTGTCACCTTGCGCTGAACCCTTTAGGCCGAGGCTCGAAACCTTCGCATAACCGTCGGCATTGCCAACCACGAAGCCTTTTCCTTTTTGTTCGAGCGCCAGACCCCGATCGGCGAGCGCGTCCTCGACATCCTCAGGTGTTGAGACCTGCGTCAGGTCTTCCGAGATGTCTTTCCCCAGCTTCCGTGAATCTTTGCGGCTCCACTGGAAACGGTTTGTGCGCGCGCCACGTTTGGCCGCATAGACCGCTCGGGATTTCGGTCGCTTGGGCAACTCGTCGGTCAGTTCAGGATTGTAGGCATGGGCTGGCAGGTGTTCGCAGCCGTGATCAGCCGCGAGCTGCTTCATGATGCGGTCTAAACGTGCGAAGTCGTGGGTGGTTTTCCACGCGCGACCAGTATCGGGATGAACCCGGTTGAGCAGGATGTGCAGGTGTGGGTGTGGCTTGTCGCCGTGGCCCATGATGAGCGCTTGGTGCTCGGCGACGCCGGCAAGTACTAAAGTTTGTCGTGCAATCAGTTGCATTAGTTCTGGTGTCGGGCGTTCCCGCTCATGCCAGGCGATCATCAGGTGGTAGGCGGCGTTTTTTGTGCGTTGTGAGAGTTGCGCAGAGGCGGCCATGTAGGTTGCGGCGAGTTCCGGATCGTCGGTCGGCAGGTTCTGCGAGAACACCCAAGCCACGCGACGCGGGTCTGCGGTTGTGCCTGGTTTGCCGCGAACGAGGTAGCGGGCCAAGGCATGGAAATCATTGGATGGCGGCGCGACCTTAGCCAACATCGGTCACATCGTGCGCGCCAATGCGTTGATGCGGTCGATGCAGGCCCGCACCTCGTCTGCCGGCACCGCCACGAGTCCCACGTTGGCTTGGCGGGCGAGTTGATTGAGGTTGTTGCCGATGCGAGAAAACTCACGCAGGAGTCCGGACTCGAGTCCGCGCGGATGGGGGAGCTCGGCGCGTTGTCTCTTGAGGTGGGCTGCCAGCACTGCACGAGTGAGATTGGCAATCTTGACGCTGCGAGACACCGCTTCCGCGTTGAGCGCGGCATAGTCCTGGTCGGAGAGCCGGGTTCGCACAAAACGCGGCAACGGCTCTTTGCTATCGGATTGACCCTTGCGGTATCCCCGTGTCGGCATGCGTTCGCTTTCCTTCGGGACGGGGGTGGAGCGGGGCCCGTGGCCCTGCGAGCACGCGCGTTAGCGCCGCGCCTTTGACCTCATTTTGTGGTCAAAGGCATACCTCGCCCCGTCCCTTCTACCCTCTCCGAAAATACGCGCTGCATACAAGCTCGCTGCTTCCGGCGTGAGCAACACTCTCTCTTCCGCGAAACTGATTTGCCGACATGGCGTGCAGAACTATCGACACGGGTGGCTTCACGCCCCCCGAACCCCCCGTGGGATACTTGAGGCGGGTGAGGGAGAAAATGTATACAGCCCACATTCAGGGCACCAACAGAGACTCGCTCTGCCGGAGCAGTAGGATATTGCGGCGGTACAGCCAGGGATGGCGATGACCGCGCGGGTGAGGCGCCCTGGATACCTGCCAGGGCGTCCGTTCTGTGCCTGGATTGTTTCATTGACGTTTGCTGCAACGACGACGAGGCCGCCACGTGGCGAAAACAATACGAGACGCGGGCGCTACTTCACCGTCAGCGTGGTCGGATGCTGACCTTGAAAAGGAAAATCAGCGCCTAGAATCTTGCCTCAAGAATTGGATGACCAAGAGGGCGCTTTGGTACGACTGCGGGTTTTCCGATCCAATCACACGCAGGGAGGCCGAGCCGACCGACGCAGTCTCGACGGTGTTTTGGTTTGAAGGACCTATGCATCGCATACTCAATGGCGACGACTATGATGGACTGTATGATGAATTCCACGCTCACCTTGAGGAGCTGGGCTATTGGTTCGAGAATGTAGATGGAACGTCAATCCATCTTTACCCGAACGACACGGCCCATGCCGAAGCGTTAAAGACTTACCTCCACTGGAAATGGGTATGCAGCCTCATCAACGAGGACACCGGCGACGTCTACGAAGAGCTGTACCAAGAGTTCTCCAAAAACCCATTGCGCCTAGAGCAGCTGAGCTGGCGTGAGTTCGAGACCCTCTTGTACAGGGTTTTTCAAAATCAAGGCTTTGAAGCGCTCATAGGACCTGGACGGAATGACGGGGGAATTGACCTCCGGTTGATCCAGCGCGCACCGCTTGGCGACATTTTGACGATTGTTCAGGCCAAGCGTTACGCAAGTCACCGAAAGATCGGGCAAACCGACGTCGCGGCTCTCTACGGGGTGGGAAAGGTCGAGAACGCCGATCGAACGCTCTTCGTGACATCGTCGAGCTATGCGCCGGTCTCAAAACGATGGGCGGCCCGTACAGGAGGCTATGTCGAGCTGGCCGAAGCTGCAGACGTGGTCAATTGGTGCTCGCGCGCTGCCCACGGGATAATCGCTGACAAGTCATCGCTTGTGTCGCTCGGCAGCGTCGAAAAAATCGTTCGCGAGGTCTCAACTCGGCTGGACTACCGCTTGGTGCATGCGAGCGGGGGATGGAACATCACCGACAATTGGTTTGCGCTGGTGCTCAAAGAGACCAAACACGCGGCGCTCCTGATGAAGGTGCCGAAGGAAGTACTTTCCCATGATGGCTATGGGCAAAGGGGAACCCACGTGCCGAAACTCGACGGCAGCACTCTCGCTCTTTTCGGTGCCGACAATGTTTGGCGGGCAAAGCGAAGCGAGGAAAACGGACGAGTGACGTATTGGGACGGCGAGCGGCTTTATAGCGCTTGGAATGGGGAGCCTTGCCACTTCGACTATTGCGACTAGGTGAGGTGCGCCATACGGCGCGGCATTTAGGATCTGCGAGAACTGAAGACATCACGCGCATTTGGTAGCTCTGACGGTCGTCCGACATCCGGCACGGTGGAAACATATCCCTGGTCAATCCGCTGCCGGCGCGGCACGGCCATGCGGCGATAGACCGATGGGTCGGCAAGATGAAGCGCTGCGATGCGCTCGAAGGGAACGGTTGTGAGATCCGCATTGTCGACGCTAAGCATCGTTGCCAATGCTAGCAGAATGTGTGCGGCCCACGTGCGCCGTTCGTCCTCGGTGAGTGGATAGCGGCCTGGCGCGGTTGCGGCATGGAAGGTCCAAGCAATGCCATCAGCCTTGGGCTGGATCCAGCACTCCATGCTTGCTTTGCCGCCGAGATAGACGCGGCGGTGTCCTGCAGCATTGGCGGTGTGGGTGACGATCATGTCTGAGCGTGGGCGTGAATATATCCTGCACGCAACTGTGATGATGAAGCATTGAGCGTGGCGCGAACAGGCGAGTCACTTCGCGGGAGGGAGTGTGGCGCGGCTGCACGTCGTACACGACACCCAGGGGGTTTCGGGCTGTTTCTTCGGAGCCGAGCCGTCGCGGGGGCCTTACCCTCAGGGGCGCGTCAGCGCGGCCCCCGCGAGGGAACGGCGAGGGATTGCAGCCCCGAAGGGGTGTTTCTTTGGTGGGAGCTAGAGCGGAGGCGCTAATCGCTGTATCGATGGCGCTGCGTCGACAGCCACCATACCGCCGGGCGACCTGTGTGCCTTGGTCTCCAGACTGCCCAATAATAACGGCGCATCGTCTGATCGGGCACGTGCGTGCCGGAAGATAGAAAGTTGAGTTGATCCAGAATGTACACGACGGCAGGTGGATTCCGGACCCATCGCGCGTGGCGCATCGGATGCGCAAGCGAGGCCAGATCGAGGAGCATTGCGACCGAGCCGCCAGTCGGCTGTACGAGTCGTAGCGCGTGCTGGACAAATGCATCCGCTAATCCGTGGCCATAAGGCGGGTTGGTCACGATATTTGTGGCTCGCAAAGTGGTCTGTTCGAGGAAATTCACGCCACCCGTTCCAAACCCACGGTCGATGAGGTCTGTCGACACGACGGTGCAGCCGTGGGCAGCCAGCACCTTGCTGATAGCGCCATCGCCGCAAGCGGGCTCCCAGATAGAGCCTTTAAACCGTTCGACAGACAGCAGCGCCCGTGTCCCTTCCGGCGGCGTAGGGTAGAAATCGAACGGGACGCGGAACGGTGAGTACTCGTCCATCAGGTTCGCCGCATAACAGGGAATTGCACGCGGCGAACATCGCCCGAGAGGCCATTCTTAAAGAGTGCTTGTCCGCGCGGGAGGCGACGCGGGTCAGTTGGCAATCCGTCAAGCTGGCCGAACATGGCGGTGGCATGGGCGTCGACCGGCAAGCGAAACGCAATGCTGGTCAGACAATTGGCGCGCACGCTGGCTGGTATTTGTTCCACGACCGGCTCTTGCGCGGAGACGATGAGACGCAGTCCCCCGGATCGGCCGCGCCGAGCCAGCAAGGTGAGATCGTCAATAAACTTGGCGTGAAGCTTGTTGTCGGGGTTCTTGGAATCCACCGACGGCCTGGCGGTGAACGTGGCCATTTCATCGATGACCACAGCAATAAAATCACGGGTGGCGTTGTCGATACCCTGGTTGCGCTGAAGTTCGTTGCGGTGGCGCAGAACGGCCGTGAGGTCCGTTGCCAACTTCCATACCTCCGCATCCTGCCAGAGGACATGCACCCTGCCGGGCGCGGCGTTGCGATAGCGATTGAAGGCGACGCCATCCTTACCGTCGACAAGGTAGATCGCCTGGAAGTATCGGGCATTGGCGAGCAAGCTTTGAATAATGATGTGAAGCGCGTTGCTTTTGCCCGTGCCGGATGCCCCTGGAATGAATGTGCCAGACGTCATGTCCGCAAACGGGAGCATCACGGGTTTTTGGGTGTCGGCATCCACGCCAAGGAAGAGGGCACCATCCTTCAACTGCGAAGGCGAAAACAGAAGCGTTTCAGGCAGCGGCGTGCGTCGGACAAGCGTGATCGTGTTTGATGTCTCGTTCGCAATGGTCCAATGGTCGCCAAGCCAGGCACTGATCACTGGCAGTTTTTGACGCCAAGTAGTTGTGTCGGCTGGTCCTCCTGGGAAGATGTAGGTGAGCGTGCCTCGCGCGATATCGGACGATTGCCAGCACAAGCGCGGGTAAACCCCACCCACAAGCGTGCCGAGATAGAGACCGAGGAGATGCGGCCGCGCGCCCTTCGGAAACTCGTGAAAGTCAATGCGGGGGAGGGGATTGGGTTCTGCCTGTCGGCGCAAGAGATGCAGATAGGTTTCGTGCAGGCTCGCGCGATTCTTCTCAACCGTCATAGACCGGTACGCTTCGATCACCCCGTCCAGACCCCTGCCATTCCAAATCGCCGCCTGCCGCTCGAGCATCGCGTTGTACTCAGTGACGGCGGGGGGCGGCGAAGACTTGCCGTCGAACGGTTGGCTGGCCACAAGCCTGTCCGGTCGACGCCGCATGAACGGTTTCGACGATTGAGGGGACTTGTCAGGTTGCGTAGGGAATTCAAGCCAAGGTCTTCGCACCCATTTGAGCAAGGTCCGTATCATTGCTTTTAGCCTGAGGTGTAATGGTCAAAGACAATGCCGCGATCGCGACCAGGCGACACGCGGTAGAGCAGCCTCAGGCCCGGTGCTTCGATCTCTCCACTCTCGAACGTAAGGCCGTATTTTTGGCAGGCCATGGCGACGTTGACGTGCTCCGAAAAATGGAAGGTGTAAGTGATGCGCAGGCGCTGCTGGCGCATCAGGTGGACGCTTGCTGCCACGGCGTGCGCGAATTTGCGGCTGAGTGCTTCAGCCATGCTGCGGCCGTCCTTGACATCCATCGTCATGTTGTCGTCCTCGTTGAGCTTATCGAACGAGATGGATGAGCGTTCTCGCGCAGCACCGCTAGGAGCGATGCCCGTCAACGTCATGCCCGTGAATTCTCCGGCCATGAGACCTGTCTGGGCGATGTGAATGATCTCGTCGGGGATGCCGTAGTTTTTGAGGACGTCGCCGAAAACGGTGGCGCGCATCACACTGCGTGGGAACACACTGGGCACGAGTTTAGGAACGGGTTTCATTAGCAATCCTCACTCAAAGAAACGAGAGGCGACGGCGCGCCGCATGTTTGCGGGCAAGGCCAAGCATCTTTCCCGGCTCCAGCGGGCGTTGACGGTGAAGTTCCACTTTGAGCGCAGTTGCGTCGCTCACCCCTGAAGCGATCAACGCATCGACAAGGTCGTCGCGCAGGCTCATATGGACCGCTGTCCAGAACGCGACGCTCTCCTGGCGGTAGCGGTGCGCGAGTTTGAGCAAGAACTTGCGGTCATCCGCCGTAGCCGGCTTGAACAGGTTGACGACGATCGCGCCCACGTCATCCGAACTTGGCGCATGCTCGTACCAAGTCGCCCGCCCATCGCGGAACAGCGAAGACCGCACCTGGCTAAAGTCGTTACCAGTGATGATGAAAGGAATGCGGGTTCCGCCGGGGTTTTGGCCCTCGTCCGTATCACCCAGTCCCTGAAACCGTTGTGCCATGAGGTTTGAGTTCACGGTGCGCCCGGTGTCAGCGTCGGCCGAAATGATGCCAAGGTCGAAGTCATCGGCGACAATGACAACTGGCTCGCCGAAGCTTTGCGTGTGGCTTTCTGCCTCGAGCAAATAGTCATCAAGAACAGCGGTGGCGCCGCCCTCGTTCTCGCTGGCTAGTTTCGCTGACGGCAAATGCAGGACTGCGTAGTTCATGCGCAGCGCCGCATCGGTAGCGGCTACGGTCTTGCCCGTACCTGGCTTACCGGCGATGACCAAGAACCGTGGTGGCTTGGGGTGTTCGTCGCCAAACATGCGCGTCTGAAAGAGATGGCGTTGTACGGCGCGCTCGAGCCCCTTAAAGATGATGCCGTGCGGGCAGAGCAGCGCGCCGGGTCGTCGCAACGCTGGCTTCTCCGCCCGGGGTGTGACCCCCGGGCGGTAAGGCGGAAGAATGCTAGGCCGACTTGTCATTCTGAACCCTCCAGTGGCGTTGAGACCGCTTCAGCCGCGTTTTGGTGCAGTTCCGTTGTGGTGTCGGTGTCGTCCTCATCTGTTTGCGAAAACGCATCCTGAAGGCCTTTGAGAGTGTCCTGGAACAGCGTCCGCCGCTCAGCAGGCGTGATGTCCTGCTCGGGCTCAGAGGATGGCTTGTCGGCGGGTGCGTGATTTTTGCTCATCTCAAGCTCCCAATCCGAGGTCGTCCTGGATCGCGGAGATTTGGAACGGCATGAGGTCAGCCCGTGCGTCCCAGCTGATTTGCTGGCGCTTTTTGTTGAGCCGAACCGTCACGGGAAAGCCGTACATCTCACCGGGGATGAGGGTCGGCGCCTTGAACGCGTTGGGAAGGGCGATCGACTCGCGCGTGACTGTTCCATCACCGTGGGCAAGCAGCACCTTCATCGAGGCGAGTGGCTTGAGGAGGCCACTAGCCGGATCGGTCCAGTTGTAGGTGTCGAGCTTCTCGAAGCGCGCGAAGAGAACGGGTCCTTCAAGTTTAGACATGGGGGGATCCTTTCAGGGGTTGGAAGGCTTTGCGGCCATGGCTTTGGCCGCTCGGTAGCGTCGCGTTGTTGCAAAGACCCCGCCGAAGCGAATGAGGCGACGCTTGTAGAGAGCGTCAGCGAGGTAGAGGGCTACGAGCGGGTCGACGGTTTTGGCGTTACCGCGCTCGAAAAGCTTGTGGGGTGCCACGGCGTATTTCACGCACTCGCGGAGGGAGGCGCGAACGTTGTCGCCAGCAGGAACTGCCGTCACGTGGCAGATTGGATTGTAGTCAGCGCGCAATGCGCGGCGCCAGAGATGCACCAAGCGGCGCTGTGAGAGGTACAGGTCGGCCTTGCGATCAAAGTAGTCCGGATGGACAGCTGCCACGGTGTGGCTGTGGACGCCGGCTTCCCTTGCGTCGTTGCTTCCGCGTAACGCGATCTCTATGCCGGTCACATGGCCAGTGATGGCGCGTGCGATTTCGTTGCTGCGCCAGAAACGGTTGAGGGCTCGCTCATGGTCAGCAAGCATATTGGCGACCTCCGCGACCGATCGGTTCCGGGAGGTGACGGTGAGAAAAATGAAGCGATTTTGAGGAGCCTCGGCGAGGATGGCATCGAGGCGAACCGCAATCCGTTGATTGGCTTCCTTGGCCCGAACGCGGGCGCATGGCATGCAGAGGCCCACGCGGCATCTGCGTTTGTTGCGATAGACAATCCGTGAGGCGTCGCCCGGTGGTGTCAGCAGCTTGATCGTCGTCGAGGCGGCACAGGCCGCGATGCGCCGAGCGACCACCTGAATTCTGCGATGTTTGGCCATACCGAGAATGTTCGGCGCGCGTTGCAAGGCTTGCGCGACGGCGGCAGAGGCGGCTCGTTGCATCTTGTAGCGTCGGTAACGGCGCGTGACGGGCGAAAGAGCCATTCATCACTGGCCCTCGCTCGTGCTGTTTCGGCTACGCCCGTCTAGCCATGTCTCAAGATCAGTGCGTCGATAGACGACACGGGCACGCTTTCCAGCTCCAAGCTTGATGAAGATGGGACCGTTTCCGGCGAGGCGAAATCGCTCCAGTGTCGGCACCGACAGGCGAAGCAGAGCCGCTGCTTCACGGGTGGTGAGAAGGTCGGGCCCTACGCCCTCGGGGCTGGTGGTGGGATTCACTGGCGTCTCGCTCGCTGCGCGTGGACCTCCGGGGAGGCAGAATTTAGCTACGCTAGGCGAACGGGGATTTCCCCACGAGGGAACTTGCCCGGCGCCATCATCCGCGAGATCTTCCCTTGACAGTCGGGGCGGGCGAGCGGGGGCCAATGTCGGTAGCGCCACACTACGGAGCACGGCTGCAGTTTCTATCGGTGCTCGACGACTTCTTTGCGCGGGGATGCCAGCGATGGCAGCGGAAGGAATTTGGTTGGCTTTCAGCCGACGAGCTTCCTGCGGGTGTGGCGGCCGGCGAACTCCTGATCAATCGGTTTGTCAGAGAAGAATGCGGTGAGGCGGCCTACAGGTTTCGCGGAGATCTGCGCAGAGGGGCAAATAGCAAGAGGGATGTTGCCCTCAAGTCTCGCTTGGTCTTTGACCAGTTTGTTGTGCGAGCGCAGCGCTTGCCGGCTTACTTCCGGGCAGAGGAAGTGGACGACCTAAAAAGGTTCTTCGAGCAGCAGTACTGGCCCATTGAAGAGGCATGGCTGCAAGGAAGGCGCGAGGAAGACGCCCGGAGCAAGCTCTTTGCAGACATCGGCGGACCGCGTGCCGTTGCCGCCATCAAGACAGACGTCCAATCCTTTTACACTTGGAGCCAAAACGTCATCACCGAAGCCTACTACGCCAACGACTACCAGCGGGCCTTGCAGGTCGCCGAGGCGGTGGTGATGGAAGCCGCAAGTCAGGTTGCGCGTGATTTCGACGATAACGACGTCGTGTTGGGCTTGTGCGCTGTACAGGAAGCCGCCTCAGTGGCAACGATGGTGCGGCTGAACTGCTGGGCGGACGAACCGGCCGGCTTCCTCACACACCTCGACGATGTCGCTCGTCGGCGCATCAAGCCTGCGATGCTGACCGGTCCCGCACCGCACGATCTCGGACGGTTCGCGACCATCGCCACGGTGTTGAAGGCAGCCTGCAGGCGCTTCGACAACCCGGACGCTGGTCAGGCCTCGCTGGTCGCGATTTACAACATGCTCGGGTACTTGAGCTTCCATCTGGGCATTCGCGCAGGCGTGGCGACTGAAACGCGGGCGCCGGTCGACAGCACGACCATCACGCTCTTGCTGTCCGAAGCGGTGAACCTCCGGGCAGACTGGCTGCGTGCGTTCGGACTTTACGGGCGGATGCGTCAGGTACCGGAATTCACGGAAAGGGCGCGCACGCAGTTGTCCACCGCGCTCGGGGCCGACGAACAGCCCGGCCTAGTGAAGGCGACCCTGGCATTCATGGCGGAGCCTCACCAGCTGATCGAGGATGAATGGGCAGCCATCGAAGCAAAGGAAGCCAGCACCACAGGCTGGAACGACGTAGCGCTTGCCGTTGTTGGCGCCAAGGTCTGGCTGCACCACGACGTCATCGATTTAAGCAACAGCTACACCTGGCTGCAACGCGCGAAGCAAACCTTGAGCGACTGCAGCGTTCATCTCGCGTGGAGCGATTTCTATACGACGTGTGACGCCTACATGCAGGAACGGGGTCAACCGACCCTTTGCGACTATGCGCTGAACAGCGTCCGGAAGCTGCAGCGGCGGGCGGGGAATAAGTCGGCGGAGCAGCACTTTGAGGCCGGCGTGCTGAAGGCCGCGTCCCGCCGAAAGCGCAAGCCGCCTCCAGGCAAGGGTCCCGATGACATGGAGCTGCAATGGTTCCTTCGCGAGGAACCGGTGTCGTTGTCGGGGAGGCGATGAGTGCGGAGTTGCCGTCTCAAGTGAAGGCTTGTGGCATGCTGGTTTGAGCGGTCCCAGGCCGCGAACGAAAGATGGACGCATGACGATGGTGGATTTTCTGGCAGCAAGCGGAGTGCTTGCCTGGGCTTTTGTGGCTTGGCGCAGCTACAGGTATGCAGCCGATGCCCTCAACAGGCTCAGGTGGGCTCTCTGGGGCTATCGAAAGCGGCATAAGCGGGCTGCATAGCCTGCTCGTTCACGGCCCGGTGGCGCGGTATTCGCATGCGTTTGGGGCGCGCGAATCCGCGAACCACCGCGCCTTATTCCGTGACGGGTTCACGTCCACATCTAGCGGCTCGCTCCGCCGCCGCCCTCGTCCTCGCGGCCCTTCGGGGCCGCTACGTCCTCGGCCGTCGTCGTCTCTCGCCGGGCTGTCGATGTGACGTTACGGCGTACTTGTATCAAGTGAAGGGTCGCACATCTCATGCTAGCTCCGGCAACTTGAAGACTAGCGGCGAACGTTGACGCTTCCCCTGTTCGATGCATGCTTTCCCATCGAACACCGGATCTTTAAGTATCGGCCCTATTCCCCGGATGCTCATGGACTCCAAATCAACATCTTCAGAGATGCTGACTTTCTCATTGTTCGCGATATCGCGAAATTCGTTGAGGGCGTCTGCCTTAACAAGCGAAAACGTCACCGAGCCGTTTGATGGGCGTGTATTCAGCCATTTATAGAGAATCAGTATTAAGGCATTAAGTTCCTTGCTTTTTCCCTGCGCATCAGGACGTTCTAGCTCTTTAAGCGCGTTCGCCAAACGGTCTCGAACTGTTTGACGAGACATCACCGCAAAATCTACTTGCCGGTCAAAGGGATCTGAAAGCGCCCTGAGGGTGAGCAACCGAGATTTGATCGAGTCTCCGCATAAGCCGCATCCAGTCGTTTCATTCAGCGGCCATACGCGAACAAAAATCGGCTCTTCTCGGCTGTAAAATGCCACCTCAATTTCCTCAGCGTCCTTGCTCCGGCCACGCTTCGGAATACCATCCAAAACATCCCTATAACCAGAGAAGCACTGGATATTGGAGTCATAAACAATTTCTCTGCCTAGCCAGCTATCCGCTCCGGCCTTGGCATCCGATTTCGAGACGACAGCCTTCTTTACAGGCGAGGTGGCCTCCAGCACCGCGTGCAATAAGGCGGCATCAGTTTTCGCACGAGAAAGCAGCTCTGCGGAGCTTTTAACACGGTCGTCGTGCCATGCGTCGCCTATCTGTCGAGATTGAGCTATTAAAAGTTCACGAAACCTTCTCTTGCTTACGTCCTTGAGCCGCCCGACATTTGGAATGTGTCCCCAGCCGTACCAAGCATACAGTATCCCTTGGAAACCGCCGGAAATCACGGGCAACACGAGGCGTTCGCCATTTTGCAGGATCGATAAATACTCTGGTGTTAGTACCGGTGACTTGCTGGCGATGGCATTTATCGCCGACACGATATGTTCCGGAGGTGCGCCCAAGGGCGCCGCAAAGCAGGCGACGTCGACTGCGACGCCCAATCTCTCGAATTTAGTGACCACAGACCGAGGCGGCGCAAACGGTAGCCAATCAGCTGTTGGATCAAATTGACCGACCGATAGGTTTAGCATCAAGCTTCGTAGCAAAATATCCGGCAAAGTTTTGGTCGAATTTCCAGCTTCATCCATCCTGCGTCTGTACGGCTGGCTTATTGTAGCTTCCAAATCGAATTTTAAAGATCCGTCATCGGCAGACGATAGAAGCACTCGGCAAAGCTTTTCCAGTGCTACGGTCACTTCCGGGCCAAACTGCCTTCCCGGGTGCATGCGCCAAACTTCCAGAAAGGGGTCGAAGCAGTCGTCAAGCAGACACCTCGTCTCGATAGGGGAATACCTGTAGACGACGAACCCGCCGCGCCGAGCACCTGGATCAAAGTCATCAGCAGAAGCAGCGATGTCGAAAGATCGAAAAAGATCTTGAATGCTCGACTTATAAGGTGCGACCGTCACTCCCCCCCCCGACCCTCCGTGTTCTAACGAACAAGTATAACGCAAGGGCGAGCACCGTTGAAAGTGACAGGTGGAAGAGCGAAGCGTAGGGGACCAAGCTCGGCGCTAAGGCTAGGCTCGTGAAGCTCGCTGTAGACGCGATCACAAAAAGTCCACCGAACGCAGCAAGCCAGGGATCGGATACCGATCCAAGCGCGCCCGGAGTTCGAGAAATCGCTCCGAGAGCTACCATCAACGGCGCCATAACTACCGGTCCGCTAGCGATTGATAGGAGAAGGTAGAAAATGTTTGGCTGAAGCGAGAACAAAGCCAGAAGCGCGAAAAACGAAATTAAAAAAAGCGTGGCCATCAATTTTCTAATAGAACTTATGTCTTGCGAAGTTTCGGCACCCTCTCTTCTGCCGACATTCTCATAAATGAAATATGTTAACGCCACAATGAGCGTATCCGCGGTACTTATAACAACAGAAACCATTCCAAACACTAAAAGAGTAATCAATACTGCTGAGCCGAACGGTATTGAACTTAACGAGGAGGAGATTCGACTCACGTACGCACCAATATCGGCCGCAATTTCGTGCGGTGTGCTTGTGCCGATGAGGATGATCAAAGAAAAAATGGCAGCAAGAATTGCTCCATTTATTCGCATCAAGCGCGCTTTCTGTTTCGTGGCCCGAAGATGGGACGCACCAAACGCGTTTATCAGACTATAAAACTGAGTTGCCACGGCATCCGTAAATCCAGTTAAACAATTAATGAGCGCTTGCTTGTCGCCGCGATAAAGAAATTGCTGCGCGATCGGAAATTGAGATGCGGTTATGGTTGCAACGGAAGCGTAGGTGATTAATCCGAGGAACAATAGTATCCCAATCAACTGAATGATGGCCGTAGTGTAAACGGCTGCCATTCCTCCGACCAGACAATAAGCAAGAGCCGCAACAAATATCAAAACAGCCACCAACTGCGTCGTGTAAGCGCCCGATTCGGGAAAGGCGACTGCCGCGATTATCTTAGATGACACAAAAATTTCATACGCAAAAAACATAATGAAGGCAGCGACCAGCGGGATCAAGATGGCTGCATCGAAAACTGATCTACCATGAGTTTTTGAAGCAGGCCTCTGCGACTCAATGGCGTTCCGGAAGCACATTAGCAGGTTCCCACCAGCGCCAGTCAGGGAGTCCGGAAGTGAAGCAAGGAAAATACTGAGAAGCCAATATCCTGTGAAGACCCCGAAAGCTATCGAGAGCACAAGCAGGCCGTTCATTGAACCCGCCGTGAGGAGATAAGCCAGGCCAGTACCAAGCGTCACATTTGCGACGACAAGTGCTATTACGCCCTTCCTGACTCCAGCTATGTGAAAAAATGAGGAACGATGGTTTTGAGCGCTCCCATAGAAGCCAATGGCCACATAAGTTACGAGACTAGCTACCAGCGCGACTGGGCCTATCAATTCCATTGAGTTCCATCCCCCTCCCATTAAATAATAATGGAATTTATTTTTTTAGGCTAGAAAAATACTGGCGCGAAAGTTTCACCGCGAATTCGTCTGCTCCGACTTTTCCATCAGGCAGCATCGCAAGGTCCGCTTCGGAAGCTCTCGTTCCGACGATTAAAAGTGATCCATCTTCAAACTCGTATACGCTCGGGCACGCACCGATGCCGCAGCGAAGCTCATGAGGGGTAATCTCGGTCAACTTGCTCATTGTTCGTCCTTTCTTGTGGTAGCCTAGCTGGTGCACCGGTGATCACTCAGCCTCATCTAGCTTATCAAATGGCCTCGCCACGGTTGACGCGAGAAAGTTAGAAAAGCGCCTTGCTCTGCCCCAGTCTGCGAGACTCGCAAACTGCTAGATTCAAGCAGAGCGCAGATTCCGTGTTGTCGGCTGCTGTGGAGCTGAGGAGAGAGTGGCCAGATTCTCTGGTGTGGTTGTGGGTCGGCGATCCTCACAGAGCGAGCACTGTGTTCTGATCTATTGCCGACGCCTTGTTCGGTTCAACGAACGCAGGTCCACCATGCCAGAGATTTCGACGAGCCTCGCTGAGGAGGCTCCAATCAGTGCCCCGGGCACCTGCAAGGTGCCGGATGCGGCTTCGAGCGTCCGCATTGATGCTGAGGTACCTCAAGAGTGCTACTGCTATCTCGAGGAACTTGCCTACGAGCTTTTCCGAACGATCGGATGCTACCAGAAGAGCCTGTCGACTTACTACGAGCTCAAGCTGCGCTTGGGTCACGATCTTGGCCGGCTGGTGGCGGAGATCCAGAGATTGAAACTCCTTCCCAACGCTTCGAGGGGGCAAAATAAACCCGGAGGCTGAGGAGTATTGCTTCCGTCACTCGATGCGCTTGTCGCGATTCGTCCGCGAGCCCGCATAATGTATATTATGTTAGATTCATGTTCAGTTTTCAGAGCGCTTCCGTCGCCCTGCCCTTAGCGCGGCAAAGTATAAGGGTTCCACCTGACTGAGCGCGACGTTGACCTGTTTCATGCGGAGTCCTAATGCCACGACGGCGTCGGCGACTTGATCGGCGGCCTCTTGATGTCCATCCGCTCTCAATTGCTTGCCGCGCGCCTTGAGCGTCTGCATCGTTTCGTGAATCTGGCGCTCTTGGCGGCCTAACGCCAACCATATCGCCTCGAGCGTCGCAGCATCGATCATTGATGCCGGGATTGGACCATGGCTTCGGCGCGCTCAACCGCATCAGCTGCTTCTCTTGCAGCGGCTCCACAGGTGAATCGAACGTCACGCGCCGCGACGAGGAACTCGCGGACTTTCCCGCTAGTAGCGTCGATGAGCTTATCAAGGTCGGCAGTAGCGGAGACAGCGCTCGCCTCAATTGCACGAAAGGCGGCAACCAAAGGGTCTCCCATCGTAAACTTGCGCTTGAGAGACCGTGATGTGGTGATTAGCGTTGTCATGTTTGAATCGTGCTTGAGTAATCAGCATACGTCAAGTCCGGGCTGGCGATGAATTGGCAAGTGTCCGCGCTGCTAGGCACCGCGATGGGTAGCTATGGCCACTACCTTCCCTCCCCTCCTCCAACAAAAAGCCGTTGGAAGCGCCCGTTTGCGGGCTGCGACAGGTGTGTCCGGGGCTGCCCATGCCGACCGATGGTGCACCACGAATCCGACCCTTGAGCATGTAGCTATTCAGCGAACTACCATCAAAATCGCAATTTGAGATTGCCGAAGGCATTTTCGTAGTTTGATTGGTTTTTATAAGAGGTTTTAGAAAGAAAGGTTTCTTGTTGCTCTTCTTCCATCGCCTCAACAAGTTGGCTCTGCTTTTTGTCTTTGATGTACGGCAGCGGCCGGAAGGAAATACGGATTGGCCGGATTGATCAACGGCTTGGCCGGAACATTATACGGCAAATGTAATCTGATGTACGGTTTGGCCAATCGCTTGGGGATAACTCTGTGGATGGAAATTGGCCGGAACGATGTACGGGGTTTGGCCATTTTCATCCAAGCGATTTTTGGCCCCTCCCCTAGCCCATAAGACGTATTGCTAAGAAAAGCGGCTACCGCAAGCCGAGAATGATGTACGGCCATTCGGGTGAAATTGACGAAAATGCTATCGGGGACGACATGGATGTCAGGGCCGGAATGAAGTACGGGGTTGGCCAAAAGCATTCCGGAGCACCTAAAGAAACAGAGCGGGCCGGATTGATGTACGGGCAGATGGCCAAAACCAATTTTGGCCAATGAAGGCGGATTGAAATACGGCATCGGGCCGGAACGATGTACGGGTCGGGCCAAAAGGGGTTAGGCTGCTGAACTCATGGCAATTTGCTTCCTTCGATCCATCATCCTGAGCTTGTCACCCCCCTTCCCCGGCACGACGTCGATGTCGAAATCCGGTAAGGGGTCGCTCTTGGTCGCTGCCACCAGGTCTCTGATTGCATCGCGAAACTTTCGGAATGGCATGGCGGACCCCGAGCGCTCGTAAAGCGTCTGCAGACCGTACTCTGCATAACCGTGCGCGCCGCAGGCCTTCCTGGCGAGCCTGTAGATGAATTTTGCGAGCGGACGACTGATCAGGAAGTAATCTCGGTTTAGGGTCAGGATGCTGGGCGTCGCTTGGGTGGTCACCACGCCATTGTAGACCCACTCGGGAATGTCGATCTCGATCTCATCGATGCGGTCCATTCGCGTGCGGCTCACGACTTTGTAGCGGCCGATCAGCGGAAATGATTCCGAGGCACGTCGCTTGTTGCCCGTGGTGAGGTTGGTGATCTTGTAGCGGGTGGCCTGTAAACGATCCAAAGCCTTCTCGAGTTCGAGATATTGTTTACCCCCCTGCTCTCTCCGACAATAGCGAAGGATGTCCGCCGCGCTTGGGCGAAACGTGCGCGGCGGCAAAGACGGACGCAGCCCCTTCTCCATGTCGTGGCGGTATTGGCGCATCTCCGAGGCCAAGTGCGAAACCATGTGGATGAAGATGTCGTAGTCGTAGGCTGTGACGAGGCCCACAGCCGCGCCGCCTTCGATGGTAATGACGCAATCAGGCAACTCGTATCGGATGAGACCTTGGCGCACCGTTTTAGAAAGGGAAAACGGCGCCACGTCCATGAGGTTCACGTCGTCCTTGAGCGGCGCGTCG
The DNA here is from genome assembly GCF_031157355.1 of Hyphomicrobium sp. LHD-15. Lineage (GTDB taxonomy): Bacteria > Pseudomonadota > Alphaproteobacteria > Rhizobiales > Hyphomicrobiaceae > Hyphomicrobium_C. The sequence goes on along the minus strand of NZ_JAVIFT010000002.1, from coordinate 946,476 downwards.
TGAACCGTAGGAACAAAGAACATGAGTTGTGCATCGTCCGGCGGTGCGTCTCTCAGTGTCTTGTCTATACCGCCGCCACTAGGGGTCTCGTGCGCGATGAGCTTGCTCACCTCACCAAGGTGAATGGCGTTCGCGAGGCCTTTGATGGCATTTCTGAGTTCGGGATCTGGCGTTTTGTCGAGTTCAAGCTCGTTGGCGCGACGCCGCACATAGAACCTTCGAAGGCGTGAAAGGGAGTCTCGATCAAGCGGAACCGGCTCGGACAGACCTCGCGCTATCGCCGCCTGCTTTGCGACATCTTGAAGGTAGTCGTTCTTCTCGTGGAGAGATTTCGCGGAAAACTCGTCCGGTGAAATGAGATCAAGTTTTATCTTGGCCATAGTGCCAAGCCTTGTTCGGTACACGAAACTGCCCAAAGGACGTTCGGACGAACGGACGAACGGGCGTTCGCTAGTCATCGTTGTTGTCCTCGTGCTCGAGATCCACGTCCTTGACTTTGAGGCCCCCGGCGTTGAGGGCTTCGAGGATGACGAGCTTTTTGGTGCGGCTGGTATGAAACGAGCGCTTGTGGATTTCGTCGATGAGATAAACGGGCAGATCAACTGAGTAGCGGCGTACGGCTGATGGCCTTGGCCCCCTCTTCTTCTCCCGTTCTTGCGCAGGCAAAGGGGTGACCTTTACACTCTGTGGTGCGGCATCAGCGTGGTTGAGTGCCTTGTCATTCGGAAAGCTGACGGTCGGTGTGTTTGTCATCACAGCAACCTCGCGTGCTGCCGCAAGTTTGTTTTCAATCTCGACGTCATCGACACCAAGGTCCATCCGTTTGGGTAAGATCTTGTGGGCGCTCATGCTGCGGCTTTCTCTAGGCGAGGTTCGAAGATGTCGCGTATCTCGGCCATCATCGCGTCTATCTCCGCGAGCGCCTTTCGGTCGGGCGCATCCGCAAAATGAGGCAGTGTGCCCCGAGAGAAGGATTTGCTGTACGCCGACCGGCGATGGATGAGCGTGGAGAAGCGCCGGAGATTGCTTCGGTCGATCTGGTTGATGAGATCTACCTCATCATTTGAAATGCTACTGGGAACTTCATTCAGAAGGATGCGGTGGTTCACCGGCTTCCCGATGCGTTTCGCCACCGCGTGCAGACTGCGCGCCATCTTGTTTGCTTCAATGATGTCCGGTTCGCTGACCTTCGCGGGCGTGATGGTCAGCGTTGCGAACGCAGCCACCATAAGCGTGAGATCTGACAACGATCCCGCAAGATCGAGCAGCACGTAGTCGGTGGCGGACTGCCACAGCTGCTTAATATAGGCATCTAGGTTTGCGGTAGGCCCCTTCTCTACTGCTAGGTGCGGTGTTGCCTGTGCGATTGGACTGTTCGAGTACCAACGCCAAATGCTTTCGGTCTGGTCGAAATCGATGATGCGGACTTTTTCGCCTGCAGCCAGAAGTGCGCCGGCGATGGCGAGACACGAGGTCGATTTGCCCACACCACCTTTGGGTGATGCGAAGGAAATGAATTTTGCGCCGGTGTGATTGCTCATGGGCAAACGATGCGTAAACGGATTAAGACCGTCAAGCACACACGCTTGATTGTTGGGCAGAGATGCGTCGGGGTGTTGCAAGAATATTTCCGAACGCACGAACGGGCGTTCGCCCGAACGGCGCCGCCACGCCATGAATTTTAGCTGCTTCACGACGAGAACAAGTAGTAGCGAACGAACGAACGCAAGAACGCCCGTTCGCCCGGGCGGAAGAACGGGCGAACGGACGAACGGCTTGACCCTGTGTATGAAACCCTGGAAAGCCGCCGGCACCGAGCGAACGGACGAACGCACGAACGGGCGAGCGCCCGAACTCACGAACGGAAGAACGGAACAGCGCCGATGCGGGCGAGCGGTGCAGTATCTCAATTTAAACAGCGTGCAACGGAGACGTTCGGACGAACGCACGAACGCCCCCGATGGATAGGCGGGAGCGATTGGTGTCGGTGCCGCGCGCTTCCGATTACCGTTGTCCCGTCTGGCGAAGAGGCGCGTGGAATGGGTTAGGAGCCGCGACCCCAGCGAATATGGGATCGAGCAGGTAGCTTGCACGCTTCAGTACTTTTGTCGCGCCGCCATCGAAGATGAGCTGCTGCATGTCCGTCAAATCGTCCTTCGGTAAGGCGTCGCCAAGATAGGAGCGAAGCGAAGCCTTCGAAGGAGGGGACTTCGCTCCGAAGTATTGCTGGACGCTACAGTTGTTGACGATGGACTCCCATTCGTTCGGATATGTTGCTTTGATCTGCGAAAGATCCTGCCAAAACGTCCAGACGCGCACCCCGTACGACCGCATGAGCGTGAGAGCCACTTTGAGTTCAGAAAGCGGACCCAATTGGGCCGCTTCATCGAGCAGGAACAAGGTGGGTTGAGGGGGAGCACGCCTGCGCCTTGAAATGGCGGCAAGCATGACGCCAACCCACAGGCGCAGAAGCTTTGCGTGGGTAATGAGTTTTTCAGGCGGCAAGATGATATAGATGGTCTGCATAGCGCCTGCCGTGATGTCATCCAAGGTGATGGTGCTATCGGTGAGGCAGGTGTGGACCGCAGGTGAGCGCAAGAAACCCATGTGGGCTTGAGCTGTGGCCATGATGCTTGCGCGGGTGCGCTCGCTAGAGAATTCCGCTGTTGTGATGACGTTCCTGACGCTAATGCACTTCGGCTTGGGTGCTTCACTGCCGCGCGGCAAGAGGGGGTTTTCCGGGAGATCGTTGATTGGCGCGCCTCTAATCGCTTCCTGCACGTCCTTCAATGTCGGTTGCCGCTTCATGACCCGGAACAGCTCGCAAATCACCGCCACGATCATTGCGGTCGCGCGTTCATCCCAGAACGGGTCGGCTAAGGTGGAGTTGTCCTGCATGCAGAGCTTCGCGACGACGGCCGCATTGTCTTGAAAATCGTCGGCGTTCGGGTCGATCAGGTCTAAGGGATTAAGGGTGTCTCCCCGCCTATCCCCCACTATGCGGAACGGGTCGAGCCGGTGGACGAGATGGCCCATAGCCCGTCGCCGCCTTGCCGTGACGGCGTAGTTTTCGCCCTTTGGATCGATAACGATGGCCGGGCCCTGCCAAGTCAGTAGGGCAGGGATGGCACACGAAACACCCTTGCCTGCGCCTGTGGGAGCGATCGTTATGAGGTGCCCCTCGCGCGACGTGTCCCAGATTGGTGTTGCGCTTGCTGTTTCTTCGGACCAGCCGAGAAGGAGTCCATTCGGTAGGTTATTTGTACGCGACATGAGAGATGCCATGGCCTGCAGCCTCGAATGCGATGAGATGTGCGGACAAAGGGTTGTTCGTGGCTGTGGCGGAAGCTTGCCTTTATCGAAGCCAAGCGATTTCTTTTTCGGACGTGGGTATACAGTTGAGGCGCCGCCGCAACATTGGCCGGCTAACGGGGAGGGGTCGTCTCCTCGAGACCAGCAAGGAGCTGTTGGGCAAACTCGGCGCTGCCTAGCGCATCCCCAAGCTTGCTGGCTTGATCGTGTCGCATCACTGGCAAGTTTTCGCCGGTGAAGATGTTCGATAGTGCAGCCCTAGAGAGACCTATGGCCTTGGCTGCCGAACTGTCACTCAGACCGTGCTTGCGCCAAGCGGCCCGCGCACGTTCCCATACCGCAAGCCTGTTTCGTCCGCTGATTCGATAGAACGACCAAGCCTCATTCTCCTGTTCCGTCAAAGGGCGAACCAAGTCGGAGACGGGCAGGGCCAATCGATCGGCGAGAAACTTAACATCACTTTCGCTGAGGCCCGAACGACCCTGGACGAGATCGCTGGCATACGAACGGTCGGTGGTTATGCCGGCACGGGTGAGGGCGGTGGTTCGGTTATTGGTTCGGTGGAGGTGATAGGCGACGCGCGCCGCTAGTTCCTCTGGGTCTTGCCCATCGCGCAACAAGGGCCACAAGAGGGAGATCGAGGTCGCTTTCCTTCGTAACGACACTTTCGATCGGGGGCCAGAAGAGGGCAACCTGCGTGCATACAGTTTGCTCAAATACGTCATGATGCGACCGCATCATCTGTAAGAACTCCCACCACGGCTGCGTGCCTCGCGCGTTGTTGCAGCGGGAGCAAGCGGCAACGAGGTTCGCTCCACCCTGCTTTCCTCCTTGCGATTTCGGCGTGAGGTGCTCCCGCGTAACGTTGGTTGTTGCTGGCTGCCCAGAACCGGGAAGCGACATGCCGTGATCGCAGTAGAAGCAACGGCCATCGAACTTTTTCAGGAGAGCCAGCCGTTGTCTGGTCCCCTTGCGAACCTTCTTCACGCACACAGTCCTCCCGATCACGGCGCTAAGGATCGAAATGAAAATGGTTCGATAAATGTCGGGGGGAGAGTGTTCGACAGAAATCTCAGACGAGGGGATACAGCTGTGGCCGGACTGACACGGGGAGATAAGTTGGGAGCGAGGAAGAGAAGGGGCCGCAAAATCGACTAATCGGACTTGCAAGACTGAGCCGACCGCCCAATACTCTCGACAATGACGGATGAAGGCTTGCCCTTTCAGCTCCTTGCGACCCAAGCGGTCGATGCCGTCGTGGCCACCTCATCAGAGCCATCTCTTGCAGCACTTGCGACTGAAGGTGACCTTCGATCGGCCGTGATAGCAGCCGTCGAGCTTCTGCTGCTTGACCTTAACAAGCCGATCGGTCAGCAGGGGCGGATGGCCGTAGCTCGCATGGTGCTCCGGCATCTATCGACGACCGGGCTTCTCTCGCCGCGAGACGTCACCCGATTTGCCGTTCGGAATTCTGAGACGCTAGCCGAGACGCTACGTGCGCAGCCTCATTTAATCGCTTCTGAGACGGATCTCTCCCATTTCCTGAAATAGAGGCAGCGAAATTACCGCTGCACGCAAATCTGCGGCGCGCCGGTCACGGGGTTGAAGCGGATGGTGCCAAGCGTGCCGGGCGTACAGGCTTCATTGCCTGTTCCGGCGACCTGCACCGTTCCACTGATAATTGCGCTGCCCGAGACAGTCAGGGTTGCGCTTGGGGTTGTTGTGCCGATGCCGATAAGGCCATCGTTGGAGATTCTCAGTTTCTCGGAAAGAGTGCTTGTTGCCCCGCTCCGTGTTGAGAAACGCAAACTTGCACCGTTATTAACGTCAGCGTTGGACTGAATTTGCGAGTATGTGGTGGCCCCTCCCAGATTGAAAAGCAAGTTCGCGCCAGTGCCGATGCCAGCTCCGGCATTGGCAAGAATTAAGTTGTCAAAAACGGTGCCCGCAGTCGAGCCTCTAATCTCAAGCTTGCTGCCTGGCGCACTCGTCCCAACCCCCACATTTCCATTCGTCCCCACATAAAGGCTCGGCGTAGTGGTCTGCGCGCTGGTGGAGACAATGAAACTGCCGGAGACTTGGAGGGTGGCGGCGGGCGTTGTGGTGGCTATGCCGACGTTACCGTCTGGGTTCAAAACAAGCTGACCGTTATTCGCGCCGCCGCCCGCACTGAATGTTTCAAGGTACATTTGGCCAGGTACATATGAGGCTGCGGCGCCTTTCTGCAGAACTCTTAGCCTCGCAGCGCTTTGGAAAATTGTTGCCGGACCGTTTGGTCCTTTGAACTCGAGCAAACCTATTGCATCGCCATCTGCCAGTGCGGTTAACGCGCCCATGGAAGAGCCTTTGCTCCGCATTAGGTTGAGTTGTGAATAGTAATTTTGGCCTGCGGTATTGTTATATGCGGTGATATCGAGAGTCGGCCTTACTCCACCGCCGGCTTGTGCCAGTGACAGCAGGCCTGAAGGGAAGCTTGTACCCAGACCCACATACCCATTCTCGCCAACCACAATCCGCTGCGAGCCAGCGGTGGAGATGGTCACGCTGCGGTCTTGAGTGGCGATGACGTTGGTGGTGCCCGAGGTGATGCGGTCACTCTGCCCAACGCCGGTCAGCAGAGAGCCGTCGCCGATAAATTTGTTGGCGGAGAGGTTACCCGTAACGGAGATGTCGCCAGCTGTCGTAAGGGAAGGGGCGTAGGACGGGCATCCGATATCGGTGACGCGCAAGCCCTCACCGACGCACAGCCGCCCAGCGTTATTGCCGAGCGTGCTCGAGATGACAGCGATGTTGCCCCAGTCCTGCGCTTGGGCCGACGCCGCGACGGCGGCGCAGGCCATCGTCATCGCAAAGCGCAGCGCACGGGCGTTCATGCACGCATGTTAGGACGCGTCTACGTATACAGTTAGTGCAGTCGCCCACTTCCTACGCAGGTGTGTGGCATCGACGCCTAGGCGGCATCCTCTTCCGGGTTGATCAAATCTTCCGCGTTGTTTCGACCACGGACCTGGTCATTGAATTTCAGCGCCAATCCGATGGAGTGATGGGCACCTTCGGTTAGGGGACCCAGCTGCTGCAGCTGTTCCACCAGAAAATCAGACCGGTCGAAGCTGCCCGAGTATTTCAGCTCTCTTGCTAGGGTGTCGCCCAACGCAACGCGGGTTTGAGGGTTCTCCCTAAGGTTCGCAATCACCAGACCGACGGTACGCGGGACGTTTTGCGGGTTCCAAGGAATGCCCTGGATCTCGCCGACAAAACCGCCGGGGTCTTCACCTCCTCTGACGGGCAACACCAACACTCCGCGACCCAATGCGTACCCCACCTCTTGGCCACACCAGGGGCTTTGTGCAAAGCCCGCACTATGAAACGACAGCAACGCATCCATGGAACTGAGGGCAGTGGTGAGCTCACGATGCCAAAGCTGTCCAGGCGCTATGTGCTCGTGGGCAAGAAACGGCACGATGCCATACCGCTTCAGGGCTTCGGTGAGCGGGAGGAGTTGTTGAACAGACTGTGCGATGTGGCTTACGAAGAGGCGAAAGCCTAGGCCCCAAATGCGGTGTCGCTCTCGGCGCAGGTCGAAGAAATCCTGCAATTCCGCCATTTGCTGGTCATTGACGAGGGCAAGGCGTGCCCGAAAGCGTTGGTCACGCGGGCCCTCGAGTTCATCGATATCGAAGGCATCCAACACGCTGTTGCCCGCCCAGTATCGATCCCAATGTCTGAGTGCGTTCTCGACCTCGAGCCGTTGCGCTGCGGTCGGCATATGAACCTCCAAGCCGTAAGTTATCCGAGCGTTACGTGACCCGTCGGCACCGGAAAAGCGAAGATGGCGCGGGGGCTAGGTGAAGCAGTGGATAGCAGGTGCCCAGGCCTCGACATTCTCCTCTCAGCCGTATAGAACAAATCAAGAACATATGTTGAGCGTGGAGGTGATATTGGCGACATTACAGGAGCTTAGAGGGTGGGAGCAGCAGGCCAAGAGCTATTGGCTGGATGCATTGATGGTCGTGGACGAGATGCTTGGCATGCACGCCGACGACCCGGATCGCGGATGCCTCGAAGCCTTGCGGGACGCTCAAGACGAAGCGCTCCAAGCCGGTCGCAAGGTGCGTGCGCTGCAGGAACGAATAGCCGTCCTTGAAGGTCCGTTCGGTGAGTTCAGCCGGCGCCGCGGCGTTAGTTGGCCAACCGAACGTCCGTTCGCAACCGGCTTGTAGAGAATTCCGGAACGGGGCTTTCAAGTTGGGCGTATCAACCGTTCCGCAGAGCCGGCGTGCCAGGCACGTCGGCTCCAATCCGGTGTCTCACTTCCCTTTCAAGGAATCCTCATCCAGAAAAAACGGAACGTAGGGGAGCCTCGGAACTTCCAATTGCACGCCTTCGATAGGTTCGCCGGATGCAAGGTGTTGCTCACATATCAGCGCAATAAGTTCGCTAAAGAGATCCTTGATTTTTCGAGAAACGGCGATGGTGTCGTCAAATACCGCTGCAAGCTCGCTCGCAAGGATGTCATCGCTGGCCGGCCCTGCGGATTGCGCGATAGCCCTCGTGATCACCATCTCCGCCGCGTAGTAGAATGTGTTCCCACTAAGATCAGACAGATAAAAGGTCCAAGGCTCGGTCTCGCCAAGGTCCTGGAATGCAGCCTCGATAACATCGTCATCCGGCGTGTGAAAAGCGAACTGGTTTCGTATGCCGGAAATCCTGTTCTCTCTTCCGAAATATCTGCGAAGCCAGGCAAGGTCATCCTGAGCTTTCGATGTGAGCCGCGGGAGATAGGTCTGCGGAAGCCCGGCGACACTTTGAAATCGAGTGCTGAATAGCCGCCACGTCTCGTTGAGTTTGCCGATCAGCAACCGCAATACGATCAGAGTTTGAGCGGCCTCAACGTGGTCAACGAATTTTTCGGGCGGAGTCCCCGCGCTCGTCATGAGGATCAACTTCTCGAGCACGTTGATTTCATTGGAAGCGTGGGCGACTAGAATCAGCAAAGTGCGCTCGCGGTCGGGCATAGCCGCCAGCTGCGCCTTCGACATTCGGAATGGGAATACCTCGATCGTTGACATCACACTTGGGGCCGCTTCTTGCCAGCAGCCTTAGGAGGCTTCTTACTGTCCTGACCTCTCAACGCTCTGTCGATCGTTTTCCCCGTCGACTGCGCGAGAACGCGAACGGGGTCATCGGTGAGATGTGCGTAGCGTGCGGTTGTCTGGGGAAGCATGTGACCCAGGTGCCGGCCGAGGACCGGCAGCGAACCACCTGCAGCAATCGCTAGTGATGCCCAGGTATGCCGCAGGTCATGCATTCGCAGGCCATCCAAACGGGCGAGTCCGCAAACAATCTGGAACGGCTTGTGGAGGTTGATCAGGTGCCGCCGATGGCGATTGCCGACGATGACGTATGGGTTGCGTTCAAATCTCGGCAGAGCTTTGAGGACGACGATTGCCGCGTCGTTGAGCACGATGGGCTTCTTGCCGGTTTTCGAGTCCGGAAGCAGGAGCAGCTTGCGCTCGAAGTCCACGAATGACCATTCGAGGGTAAGGATTTCGCTCAGGCGTGCGCCGGTCAGAACGAGCAGCCGGATTGCGGCGAGGGCAAATGGCCCCACGAGGTCGCGGTCGGCCGCTTCATCCAGCGCCTTGCCTAGACGGCGGATCTCTTCGAGCTGCAGGAAGCGCTCGCGCTTGTTCTCCTTGTACCGCTGGACGCGGCGGCAGGGGTTCGTGCCTTCTGCGCGGTAGCCTTGGTCCTCGGCCCAGGTCATGAGTTTCGACAGCACGGACAGCGCGTGGTTGGCCGCCCGTGGCTTGGCTTTCCACCGGGCGTGAGCTTCGCTGATATCAGCCCGCGTGATAGAATCCAGTGAGAGGCGACCGAATGCCGGCAGCAGGTAGTTGTTCACCAGCGACCGATATTCCTGGAGGGTGCTGTCTTTGATTTTTGTACCGTGGTTCTCGAGGAACTGCTCGGCGACGGCCGAGAAGGTCTGCGTCGTCTCCAACGGTGGTTTGTCAGCCACTAATGGATCGGCGAGGATTTGAAGCGCGCGTTTGCGGGCTGTGTCCGGTGTCCAGGGCTGCCCATGCCGGCCGATGGTGAACCACCGGATGCGGCCCTTCACTCGCGTTTTGAGCATGTAGCTGACGTCGGATCTCTGGCGCCGGATGCAGAAACCTTTCAGATCAGCATCCCAAACGATGGAGTTCACGGGCAGCGCGTTTACGGCTGCAAGGCCGATACGCTTGCGGTTTGTCGAGGGTTTTTGCATGTGGTCGCTAGCCAGTCTACGGAAGAAATTGAGGGCACGTTCTAGCGACCAATTAGCGACCACAACCGTGAAACTAGCAAGGTGTCGGTGAGGCGATGTGAAGGCGTAAGTTTCTGATATTGCATACTGCTGATGGCTAGTGATAGACGCTCAGGGCGGTCCGCATGAGACTCTGACTCTGCCTGTCTAGGTTCGAATCCTAGTCCCCCAGCCAACAATCTCATTGATATTGTTGTGTTTCGCGTCTCTCGCGACGACGCGAAATCGTGTCAACATGTCCGCGGGTTAGCCGGCCCTGGACCGAATGCCTGCCCAACAGAGACGCGGTCTTGGCGAAAATCGCGCGTAACCGGCCCGTCCGTCTCCGACGGCTACTTTTCGCCTGACCACTTGTAGATCCTCTGGGCGCGAAGTGGCTCCCAAAACTGACCGAACTCACGAAGCCCAGGCCCTATATCCTGATGGCACGTCTGTTCCGCCGAGCAAGCGGACTTGTGGACGGCAGTCTTGACACTCGGACCAGATGTCGGAACCATTTCTGCTATTGGCTTCGAAGCGGCTGTCTGCATCAATCAGTGATGGATCGTCTAGGCTCTGAGAATTTTCACGAGCATATCATCCAGCGTCGTGTAGGCCTTACTTAGCTCGCGCTCGTTAGCGCTGCTAAGCCTGTCGCCTCCGGGTGGAAGTTTGCCGAACCCGTGGAGCGAATACGCTCCGGCTCGTTCAAGCTTGCTCTTTATCTCGTTCAGCATTGCCGTCTGTGCGCCGGGCGCCAGGATTTGTTTGTATTCTTTGATGAGCCGCTTCAGCCGTTTGATATGCGCTGCGTGAATCACTGATATGCCTACAATCTTGCTCACTTGAGCCCCAGCCTCTTCGCCCAGCACAGCCTTAACCAGCACAAGATGCGCACGCACCTGACCGCTTCTCTCGTCGGCGCGTATTGCAAGCTCCTCCATTGTCTGCACTAAGTGCTCTGCCTCTGCGATTGTGAGCGGGTCATCATACAGGCGTAGCTCAACCTGTTTCCTCACATCGCGCATGTACGCATCAACGTCGACAATCAACCTATCAGCGAGAGTTACCTTACGCCGATACTCTTCCTGCGCCCGCCATGCCCTCAAGGCTCTCGCTGCAAAGTATGCAGCAAAGACTGTCCCCAGAGCTTGCAACCAGTTCGGGATGCCGTCCTTCAACAGCTCCAACGCGTCAGTGCCGATATCAACACCCGACAAGACCGCCACGAACACGCCAAGGCAGTAAACGAGCCAAACGCCGACAATTAGGCCTAGGATTTTGAGATCGTTGTCGTTCACGTCCACATCGCCCGTCTTGCGTCGACTGCGCTCTTGCACGCCGCACTGCGTTGCAGCCCTTCGGGCTTCCATCACTGGCGCAAGTTGCCGCTCCGCGAGCCCAGTCGCTGAACACTACAGAACAGGATTTACCGCTGCCAGCAGGCCTCTACCAAAGGGAATGACTGCTCGTCCAGGCTCACGACGCCGATCTCCTGCATGTGCTAACGAAAGCGCGGATTGCGCGCCAACAGACCCACGCGCAGACGAGGCGGTGCCGCAGGATTGGTGTTGCAACTCACGAGCGATCCGTAGTGGGTTGCGGCTTGGGGACAAGTGCATCGGCTAAAGCCATTGATTCAGCGTCATCGCGCATGGAGGACGATCGCGCCGAGTAAAATTGGCTGGAAAAAAGGTGTCGAACAGGGTAGTCACAAGCGCATCAGGTTATAGGGAGATACGGTCGCCGCACAGAATGTTGAGACCCAATTGCAGGGAAATACGGCGCCGCTCGACAATCCATTTGGGGGACGCGCCGTGCCCGATAAAAGTTGGCCCCGAGGCGCCGTTTGGCGCAAGTGGGACATTCATGTTCATAGCCCTGCCTCCGATGGCTTCAAGGGCGACTATAATCAGTTCATCATCCAACTCGGAAATGCCGACTGCGACGTAATCGGTATCAACGACTATTTTTCGGTCGCGGGTTACCGTGAAGTCGTTCGTCGTCTTTCTGATCCGGCCGGCGACACCGAAGGTAACGCGGCCTATCGCGACGCGCTCGAAAAGTTGAGATCAAAGGCGCTGCTCCCGGTCGTGGAGTGCCGCATGACCAATGTGCTTATGAACAAGCACGGGAAGTCCGGACAGCGTCTGAACTTTCATCTCATCTTCGATCCGGAGTTGTCGCCGGAGGACATCGAGAATTTCCTAAAGACGCAACAGGTGGACGGCAGCTCAATCGGTGGCCGCTATGCGGACAGCGCGTTCTTACTCAACAGCGTCCAGGTTGACTTCAACGACATCCTCAAGAGGCTGAAGGCGGATGGCAGCTTCCGTGACCGCTTTCTCGTCTGGTTGCCTTATGATGAGTATGGCGGCATCGATGGCATCGACCCAAAGACGGATCAGCTGCTCAAACTAAATCTGATCCGCGATGCGGACATGCTAGGCTCTTCCAACAAGAACCAGACGGACTTCTTTTTGTGGAAGCACCCGACATACACCGAACAGCAGTTCCGGGAATGGTTCGGCGTGAGGAAGCCCTGCGTGAAGGGCAGCGACTCGCACAATGTCAACGACGAGCTCGGACGGCTGAAAGATCATAAATCCCAACCGACCGATAAATACTGCTGGATCAAGGCCGATCCGACGTTCGCCGGGCTTCGTCAGATCCTGCACGAGCCGGAGGACCGGATCTTCATCGGAGCGTGTCCACCAAAGTTGGAGGAGGTGCGGAGCAACGCGACCCGCTTTATCGACCGGCTACAGATCACTCGTAGTACGGATGCCGACACGCCGGATAAGTGGTTCGCGTGCGATGTTCCGTTGAATGCGGACATGGTGGCCATCATCGGCAATAAAGGCAGCGGCAAGAGCGCCCTCGCAGATATTCTGGCGTTGGCGGGCAACACGCATTGCGATCCCGAGCACTTCTCTTTCCTTGTGAAAAACCGATTCTGCGAACGCAGCGGTAAACTCGCCAAGCAATTCGAGGTGCGGGCATTGTGGGCCGACGGCACGGAGACCACGCTTCGCTTGAACGCGAAGCCTGATCCCAACGGCGTCGAGCGCGTGCGCTACATACCGCAGACCTATCTCGAGAAAGTGTGCACCGAGACAGAGCCCGGGCAGCAGAGCGAATTCCAGGCTGAACTTCGCAAAGTCATCTTCTCGCACATCAATGAGGCCGATCGCCTGGGCAAGCACACGCTGGATGAGCTGATTGAATACAAGACCGAGGAGCTCAAAGGCCAGATCGCCAACGCGCGGCGGGAGATCTCGCGCGTAAACACGGATCTGGTTCGCTTAGAAGACAAGTCCACGCCCGACTATCGGGCGCGGATCGAGGCGCTGCTCGCGGAAAAGCAGCAGGAGCTCAAAGCTCACAAAGACATCGCGCCTACAAAGGTGGAGCAGCCGAGTGAAGTCGGCGCGGAGCAAAAGGTTGCTTTCGATGCGATCGCATTGAAGCTCGGCGAGGAGCGCGCCACCCTCAACCGGATCGACAGTGAGACGTCCGAGAAGCGAGAGCTACAGAAGACGCTCGCCGAAAAGATCGCGCTCGCCGGAAAGATCGAGGGTAAGATCGATACCTTCGGAAGCGAGTACGCGCGGCTCGGTCGCGAAACATCAGATGATCTGCAGCGCCTGGGCCTGGAGCTGGGTAAACTCGTTACCGTCATGATTGATAAGTCGATGTTGGTTGCCGCGCGCAAGAAACTTACGGAAGAGAAGACCACGGTCGACGCGGTGCTAGATGGCGGTGCGCCAGACAGCCTGCCTTCGCAGAAAACGGCGTGCCTCGAGCGGATCACGGCGCTGCAGGGCCAGCTCGATGCACCGAATAAACGGTTCCAGGAATACAACGAGGCTCTTCGGGCGTGGAACGAGAGGGCCGCGCTCATCGAGGGCTCGCCGGAGAAGGGCGATACGCTGAAGGGCTACGAGGCCCAACTTGCCTATCTACGGACCGGGCTGCCGGCAGATATCGACAAGCTGCGTTTGCAGCGCCGCGAGATCGCAAAGGGAATCCACCAAAGCATCGCCGCGATACGCGACGTCTACAAGGCGATGTTCGCCGCCGTGCAGGAGCTCATCAGCTCGAGTGTGGTCATCAAGGAGGGGTTCAAGCTCACGTTTGAGAGCAGCATCATCGTCCGGAATCTGGCAGGCGAGCTCTTCGACAAGTACATTTCAGCGAACGTGGGCGGCTCCTTCTACCGGAAGGAAAAGGGGACCGCGCTCGACGATATCGGCGGTGAATTCGACGTCAACACCGATGAAGAGGCACTCAGTTACATCGACAAGATCGTGTCGCACCTTGAACATGACATGCGGACGGCGCAGCAATCGCCTATGAGCATCGCAAGCCAACTGCGCAAGAATGTCGACGTGAAGGCGTTGTACGACTTCCTGTGGGGACTTGGGTATCTGGAGCCCGAATACTCACTCAAGCTCGACGGGAAAGAACTAAGCCATCTTTCTCCGGGCGAGCGCGGCACCCTGCTGCTCGTTTTCTATCTGCTGGTCGACAAGAGCCACAAGCCCATCATCGTGGACCAACCAGAAGAGAATCTGGACAGCCAGACCGTGTACAAACTGCTTATTCCGGTGATCAAGGACGTGAAGAAGCGGCGGCAAATAATCATGGTGACGCACAGCCCCAACATCGCCGTGGTGTGTGATGCCGAGCAAATCATCCACGCACATATTGATCGCGCGGCCGGCAATGAGGTGATCTACACGATGGGCGCGATCGAGTCCCCGGCGATCAACCGTTATCTGGTGGACGTGTTGGAAGGGACGCGGCCGGCCTTCGACAATCGCGAGGCGAAATACTTCGCCTCGTAAAGTTGAAACGTTTCGCCCGCCCGGCGTGACCTGCCGGCGGGCACCAGGAGAAATCAACTAACCATTCTGGAGAGCGGTGCGGGCGGGCCTTGCGGCCCTGCCAGCTGTCGCGCACGCGCTTGCCGCGGCTTCGGCATCATGTAGCACCGTGTTCCCTGAGTAGAAATTGTGCTCCGGCCGGTGCCAGGTGCGATGTCGATGTAGCGCGGCCCCGACGGAAAGGCACAAGCGCGTGTCCGCTCGAAGATGCAGCCACTGCCAAGCTTCTTGATCGCGAAGCCGTCGATCGCGTCGATCACGGCACTATCAACTTCGGTCCTCAGCGAACGCGTTCCGCACTCCGCCGATTGATTGCTGCGCAGGCGCACGGCGCAAATTTAAAGCGGCGGAAAGCCGTGGTTACTCGACAATAATGCAACCGCAGGACGCCAATCACCCTCCCTGCTTCAAGACGAACACGACTATTTCTACACGCCGAAAGGGTTTACCGCCTTTCCCATCACTCGCGACTCGGCTAAAGAGAGCTATTCTCCAAATTTTATTGGCGCTGCGGCTCGTAGATGATGGGCCATTCCACGCGCACTGATAGTGAGCGTTCCGAACAACGGTAAGGCCTCAATGGCGAGAATGCGTCGTTCGTCGTACGACGACCACCCCAACCAACTAAGTTTCGTCGGGCGGTTGACCGGAGGGAAAAGCGGCCGACGCGCCAGAAAACATGTCGCAGCCGAGAGTTCCGCCCCGCCACCGGCAATCCCGGTCGAGGCTAATTTGCAAGAAGAGCCCACCACCCTGCGACGCGCCATGTCGTCAGGAATTTCTGTGACCAGCGACATTGTCAAAGACGGCGCGCGAGAGGTGGCCCTCGGTGGGGTGAGGGATGCCCTCAAATTTGCAATCGGTACGGCTGTTACAGGCGGCGTGGGTTATTTCTGCTTCTTCTTCGCGGGAGGTCCGCCACAAGATAACGCGAAGCTTCCCCTCCCTCCGTCACGATTGGAAACCGGCGCGCTGCCTGAGCGTGCGCTAGCTCCGCCGCCGTCTCAGGTCGCCGTAAAGCCCGCCCAAGACCTCACGCCTGCCGAAACTCGTTCGCAACCATTGGCCGAGCAAGTGCGCCCCGATCCTCCCGCACCGCGGCCCGCGACGCTGCAGGAGAATGTCTCTTCACCCCTCCCCAAACGCCCCGAAGCAGCACCTGCACGCAAACGTCAAAAAGCTAAGCCAGAAACGCGCATCTTTATTTTAGAAGACTTAGTCGAGTGGCTGAAACAGACGCCGGGATTTTAGTCTGCGTCCATGGGCGGCCACATCCCGCGTTCCACACAGAGGAGCGGCCCGAAGATGACACAGACGTCCGATGCCAGCAGCATGGCCGACGCCGCCATGATCGCACCGCAAATATCGATTCTCAAAACAATGTGGTCACGCGAAAAGGGCACTTGGGCGATTTCGGGAATGAGAGCCCTTGAACTGCATCCGAAGGCAAACTGTGACCCCGACTATTTTTCGATCGAGAGCAGGATCGAGTTGCTATCCCAAGGCCAGTTCAACAACCTCGAACAGGTCATGGCGTCGGTCGGCCCGACAGAATTTCTGTTGAGGCAAAGCATCGTTCCCGTGGTCGCGTGGAGGCAGGGTGACGATGCGATCCGTTGCATCGGGACGGGCTCGCTCATCAGTTGCTCGGGCCTTATCGTCACGGCCGGCCACGTTCTGATGGATCCTATCGAAGCGGGATATGGCGTCGCTTACAAGAACAACGAGCCCCGTATCCATGACGAGCTCAATTTTGGCGTGTTCATTCCCTTTGTCGATCCACTCGGCCGTCAAGGCCTCGGATACTTTCCGATCCGCGAATATTGGGTTTGGGCCCACTGGAAGAAGAGCCCTCTCCTGTTTGAGCCCGACCGATTGGAGTATCGGACCGACGTCGCGGTTTGCAAGATCGATGAGCTGCCAAACGGCCTCGCGCATCAGCCGCTCAACATGTCACTCAATCCCTTTTCGATCGGAGAAGCCGCCTATTCTATCGGCTACGCCGAGATGAGCGACATCCCGATCGAGTACAAGGATGGTAAGTTACGGATCGCAAAGCATGCTGCCAAACTGTTTGTTTCAATCGGAGAAGTCACCAACCTCTTCCCACAAAACCATATCGAGAAAGCGTCTTCCGTGCCGGGGCCGTGCTTCACGTTCGAGGCAAAAATTCCGGGCAAGATGAGCGGAGCGCCCGTCTTCGGCGGAGAAGGCGCCATCATCAGGGGCGTCATCAGTAAGAGTTGGTCGGGCGAGCGCGACGCAAGTGGCGTCATGCTTGGACCAGCGATGCGGCTTCCCCTCAATCAGCCGGGTGAAACCGGCAGAACGCTGCTGTCCCTCATGCATGATAAGACCGAGGGCATCGGTCAGGTGTTTGGGGCCGGGCTGTAACCGCCATGGGCATCCTTTCTCCGGTCATGGCGTCAAGGATGTTGAGAACGCGCCGAGGAGGATTGTTCCGTTTTGGCGTTCAGACGTCGTGACACTCGCACGCGACGTCGTTCCAATCGACAAACGATTTTTATCCAGCAAGGACATTATGACCAACATCAACAAACAATCGGCCTCGAGACGCCTTATTGCAAGTGCCGTGAAAGGCTCGTTCGCCCAAGATGACATCCTTGCCGTTCACCTCAACACGATGGCTGCCTACGACTTGCTGCGCGGCCACGCCGACGCCAAGAAAATCCAACTTGAGTGGGACCTTCGCGACTTCATCAAGGAAGAGCACTTCGCAGACGCGATGAAAAACTACTTCAAGAAGCCGTACAATTTCTTGAAACACGCCGACCGTGACGCCGACGCCGAGCTCGACATCTCCAACCTAGAAGCCATAAACGACGTGTTTCTTCTCTGGGTCGCCAAGATGCACCACGACTGCTTCAAAGAATGGAGCAAACATCAGGCCCTCTTCGTAAACTACATGTTGTTCTCCCACCCAGAGCTAATCAAGGAAGGTCCCTTCAAAGAACTCATGGACAAAAATCTCAAAGGGATGGAGGCCAACTCCCGACCCGAATGGATGGCCGCGTTCAAAGAGGTGTACCGGATAAATGACTTGGCCGCGCTCGAAGGCAAATAACACTCAGCGCGAGCGCCGGCTCTTGCGACGAGAGCCATCCTCATCGTCTTCGTCCTCAACGTCGCGGTCTCTCGGTAACGCTGTCGGATGTCCGCTCTTGACCTGGAACCGTTGATGTATCGGCGGATGCCTCGACGCGCGATCTTGTTGGTGGCGATGTCAGCAATTGGGACCTTGCGGTCAAAGCATCATGACTGCCCTGCCGAGAAAGCGGCCGTCGCGAAGGTTCTCCTCGGACCCGCTGCGCTCGAAGATGGCGTGTCAGGAAGTCAGTCGAAAGCAGACCTTCAGTCGCCATGAGCCGGACATGTAAACAGCAATCGGCTTTTGACGAGCGATTTGTTTCGCGGCGCTTGCGACGCGCCGAACAGATTGTTGCCTGCGACCCCGGGGCCTCTCGCCTCCGGCGTCGACTGAGCGCCCCGCGTATCAATCTACTAAGGGGCAGGCGGCCAGCGCCGCTGCTCGCAATGAAACGGGCGACGTCGAGGCATCACTGGTTTTTGAAGAGCAGGGTGTAATCTACTACCATCCGAATTTCGGGCTGCGTATCCCGAACGTTCCCGTCTTGCCAGACGTCTGAGTACTGCACCTTCGTTCGCAGCCCTTTATAAGGCCCTTGCGTCGGTCGGTACTGCATCCACAAATCGAACTCCTCGCGATCCGCTAGGCTTGCGCCAGTGGTGGGGTTGATCGCGTCCCACCCGCTTGAGTACCAAGCGCCAACGGTTAAACCGGCGAGCCTCTCAAAATCCCAGGCAAAGTCATAGATGAGGGCGCCTCCGATTGCCTTTTCGCCCGCTCGATCAAACGACACCTGCTGCATGTCGGTATAGTTGGGTTTGCTTCCGAAGGGCGAACGGATCTCGGACTCGTCTCCTGTGGCTGACCCCGCAACGAACACGTTCAACCCGCCAAATCGCGTCTGCACCTTTGCAGACCCCTGGTATGTTGAAAACGAGTCGCCGGTGATCAAATCATCTCCCGTGCTTTGCTGCGGGATGACATTCGCGCCCATGCCCCAGCCGAAGAATTTTTCCTTTTGACCCGGTGGGATGAACTCGACCTGAGCGAACCCCGAGTTGATGTAGTCGTCGATGAAGTAATCCATGAAAATCGTCGATAGCCCATCGAATGGTCGGTACTTGAACATCACGAATGGCGAGCCCTCATCTTCCGCATCGGGGTTGGTGAGAGCCTCCGACATAGGTACGAAGTCGTTAGAGTCGCGCGGCTTTATTTGCCATATGTAGCCGGCGGAATAATCGAAGGCTCGGCTTTTGCTTGGCGTTGAATTCGCAGTCACCGCCTCGAATGTCTGCGGGACCATTCGGTTGTCGCGTGGATTGATCAGCGGGGTATCGATAAGCTGACGTCCACCCCGGAATTCCTGTCCGTCGAGACGCGCGCGAACGAGAGCCTGCCCCAGTGTATTGATTGGGTTCTGGCCCGGCGTCAACAAAGCCGTCCCGGACTCGTCCGGCTCCCCGGAAATTTTCTGCGAGGTATAGAAGGCCGCCTGGACGCCGAGGACGCCACCTATCAGGCCAGATCGATAGGCAATCCATCCGCCGCCCGCCATTGCCTGCGACGTCGTACCGTCGAAATTGTCCCGCGACAGGTAGTAGGTGCGAGGCACGACCTGCACCAGCGTATCTCGGAAGAATGCCGGTGTGTCGTCCGGAATTTCTCGACCAAGCACCTCGCTCCAGAGCACCTCGCGCATGTAGCGCTGAGGAGGTGTCACCGGCACAGCCAAGTCAGGTGTGGGTACGCGTTGGACCTCGGTGGAAATCGCGTTTTCGTTGAGCTTGTTATCGTCAAGGCCAGTGAAGCTTGTTGCCGGAGGTGTTTTGTTCAGCGCCGCGCCTACGGTCGAGAGATACTCTTGGGCGAGCGTTTGTTGCGTCGTTCCAGTCGAGGCAAAGATTGCAACCGCCAACACAGCGCTGAAATCGGCAATTTGTATAGAGGATCTTTCGCGTGAGCCTCGCCGGAACAAGGCTGGTGCCATGTCAACCTCCACGCTGCTGAGTGGGAAACTGACGCACTCGAATCGCCCGAATTGTGCCTGATCCGTTCACGGACGTGCAAGAGGCATAAGTGCCATTGACCGATCTACATTGGATACGGGACGCTGCCTAAGAACCAACGCCAAAAAAAGTCGGCTACGGTTAGCGATAGCTTAGATCAAATGCGCTCTCGATGTTTGTTGCGGAGCACCCAACTGAAATGCATCGACATTATTTTTCTTTTTTGCGATTGCGAAGCGCTGTAAAAAATCGTCGCGTCCCGCAAATCATTATCCAACTTGCCTTTTTCTCCTTATTCACACACTTGCCAAAGAAAAATTTTAAGAGCAGCTTGCGGACGTTCCGGCGCTTAACTCCGTTGGCGCTTGTGCAAAATTCGAATTATCCGACACGCTATTCTGCGCGGCGCTTCCGCGCGGACGCAATTGATTTCACCTTTTTTCGAGGCTGACGTCATGTTCGAGTGGTTCGCAAACACACTGCGTAGTTACCCTGAAATCGCAGTCTTCCTGTCCCTGGCACTCGGTTACTATTTTGGCTCCTTCACATATAAGGGATTAGGACTTGGTGCAGTAACTGCAACTCTCATATCGGCAGTCATAATTGGCCAGATCGGCATAACGGTTTCCGGTCCCCTTAAACCGACCTTCTTTCTTCTTTTCCTGTTCGCCATTGGGTATGGGGTCGGACCTCAATTTGTCCGGGGAATTGCATCCGACGGACTACCCCAGGCTCTTTTTGCCGCCATTGTCGCCTTAGCTAGTCTGCTTGCGGCTTATGTCGGCGCGAGGATGGCCGGTTACGACGTCGGCTCCTCGGCGGGGCTTTACGCGGGCTCCCAAACCATCTCGGCCTCGATGGGGCTCGCAACCGACGCGATCAATCGCTTGAACCTGCCGCCCGAGGAAACAAAGAGACTGCTCGACGGTATGCCCGTCGCTTACGCGGTAACATATATCTTCGGGACGATTGGATCAGCGATCATTCTGGCATTGATCGGGCCAGCGCTGTTGGGCATCGACCTTCCGGCTGCTTGCAGGCGTTACGAGGAGAAGAGCGGCGGGAAAAAATCGACCGGCGGTGTCACGGCGTGGCACAAGTTTGAATTGCGAGCCTTCCGTGTCTCTGAAGGCGGGCAGGCAGCTGGCAAGTCCGTTCGAGATGCAGAAGCGCTGCTGCCAGGACAGCGGGTGTTCGTCGAACGCATACGACGGGGCGACTCTATTCTGGAAGCTACATCGGACGAGATCCTCCGACCTGGAGACGTGGTCGCTGTTGCTGGCCGCCGAGATGCCCTGGTCAGCTTGATCGGCGCCGCTGCCGAAGAGATAGATGACCGCGAACTGCTCGCGGTACCTGTAGAGGGCCTGGACGTCTACGTGACCGCCAAGGACGTTGACGGAAAGTCCTTGGCGGAGCTGGCGCAACTTCCTTGGGCGCGCGGCGTCTTTCTCCGAAAAATTACCCGCGGCGCAACAGCGACCGACATCCCGATTTTGCCGAACACGCAGCTGCAGCGCGGCGACATCGTAAATCTGGTTGGACGAACCCCAGACGTCGCCGTCGCTACAAAAATGTTGGGCTATCCGGATCGTGCGACAGACGTGGCCGATGTCGCCTTTATTGGGGCTGCCATCACCATAGGCGCGCTACTCGGAGCGATGGTCTACAAGGTTGGCAGCGTCCCTCTCACTCTATCCACTTCCGGTGGAACGCTAATAGCCGGCCTTTTCTTTGGCTGGCTTCGCTCGGTGCACCCGACGTTTGGGCGCATTCCGTCCTCCACGGTTTGGTTCATGAACTCGGTGGGGTTGAACGTATTCATTGCAGTCGTCGGCATCTCCTCAGGACCGGGCTTCGTCGCCGGGCTTCAGCAACTTGGGTTCAGCTTGTTCCTATGGGGCGTAGCAGTGACGACAGTGCCGCTCATCTTTGCGATGTACGTCGGCAAATACCTCTTCAAATTCGATGACGCCATTTTGCTCGGCTGCTGCGCTGGAGCGCGCACAACCACTGCCGCGCTTGGAATGATCAACGAGAACGCGAAGAGCCAAATTCCGGGGCTTGGCTACACCGTAACCTATGCGGTGGGGAACACGCTTCTGACGCTGTGGGGGATGGTTCTGGTTATGCTGCTCACCTAGTCGAAATTCTGCGTCTCAAATTGTGCGCTAGGAGTAAACAATGGCCGATCTTCCCACCCTGAAGAAGTTTGAAGCGTTGAGCCCCTTCGAAATCAAAGACGAGTTGATCAAACTCGCCAAAGAAGCTTCTCGCACGACCCAGTCCGCGTTTTTGAATGCCGGTCGGGGCAATCCTAACTGGATTGCAACCACACCCCGCGAGGGTTTCTTTCTGCTTGGTCAGTTCGCGATCACCGAAAGTAAGCGAGTGATGAACCATCCTGCCGGTGTCGGCGGAATGCCCCAGAAAGATGGTATCGCCCAACGTTTCGATGACTGGCTAGCGAAGCATGAAGACGCACCAGGCGCTGCGTTTCTTGGCTCGATGGTCGATTTTGCGACAGACAAATTCGACTTTGATCGAGACGCCTTCCTCCATGAATTGGTCGACTCGATCATCGG
Organism: Hyphomicrobium sp. LHD-15; assembly: GCF_031157355.1. Lineage (GTDB taxonomy): Bacteria > Pseudomonadota > Alphaproteobacteria > Rhizobiales > Hyphomicrobiaceae > Hyphomicrobium_C. Next base: position 924,283 of record NZ_JAVIFT010000002.1, on the reverse strand, counting down.
CGACAACTACCCGGTCCCCGACCGCATGCTGGTGCACAATGAGCGGATCGTGCATGAGTATTTAATGTGGGCGATGTGCGGCAATCCGCGGCCGCCCGGCAAATTCGATTTGTACGCCGTCGAGGGAGGCACGGCGGCGATGTGCTACATCTTCAAAACGCTAAAGGCCAATCGGCTACTGCTGCCCGGTGACACGATTGCGCTCGGAACGCCGATCTTCACGCCATATCTGGAGATGACACATCTTGAGGACTACGATCTCAAGACCGTGCACATCAAGGCTCCGCAGGAAAACCGCTTCCAGTTCACGGACGAGGAAATCAAGAAACTCGAAGATCCGAAGATCAAGGCCTTCTTTATCGTCAACCCAGGCAACCCGACCGGGATGGCATTGAGCAAAGAGACGATTGGGAAGCTTACTAACCTCGTCAAGACGAAGCGGCCAGACCTGATGCTCCTGACGGATGACGTCTACGGCACATTCGTCGACGATTTCCGCTCTCTATTGGGCGAACTACCTCACAACACCATCGGCGTGTACTCCTATTCCAAGTACTTCGGATGCACGGGCTGGCGGCTAGGCGTCATCGCCGTTCACGAAGACAACATCTTCGATAAGGCTCTTGGCAATTTGCCTGACGCTGTTCTTAAGACGCTGGATAAGCGCTATGGCGCGCTTACGCTTGAGCCGCGCAAGGTCAAATTCATCGATCGCATAGTGGCCGACAGCCGGGACGTGGCACTGAATCACACCGCCGGGCTTTCACTCCCGCAGCAAGTCATGATGAGTTTGTTCTCACTCTTCGAGATGATGGACGTGGAAAAGGCATATCAGAAGGCCTGCAAGGAGATCGTCAATCATCGCGCCTGGCTAATGATCGAAACCTTGGGTCTCAAAGTTAACCCCAACGAGAATTTCGATGCCTACTACGGCCTGATCGACTTCGAATTTTGGGCTCGCAAGAACATTGGAGAGGATGCGGTAGAGTATCTGAAGAAGAACGTTCACCCGCTTGATTTGGCGTTTAGACTAGCTGAGTCCCATGGTGTCGTTCTCCTGAACGGCGGTGGGTTTTCAGCGCCAGATTGGTCTCTGCGCGTGTCGCTAGCGAACCTCCCAGACGAAGCCTACGAAGACATCGGTCGCGGCGTCAGGTCCGTGGCGCGGGGTTACCGCGATGCATTCGAAGCATCCACTCATTCGCCCAAAGGGTGAGACGAATGCGGTCCTCTGGGCCGCTAGGGCAGCCGTAAGGCACCCGACAGCCGCATCTCTCGCTGCGGCTGTTTTTCTACGCGTCAGGAATGTTTGCTATGGGTCACCAGCGACGGTCCGCCAGCTCATGATGCCCGCTCGTCACCCGTGAGCGGACCTGACCCGCTGATACGGCATGGAGCAATAGTGAACGCCGGAATTGTCGGCTAATGGGACTTTCCGGTCAAAGCGGGGATGGCAAGTTCGTTCCACAAGCCGACGTCGCGGCACATTTGCCAATCGTGCCTTGCTGCATTGGCAGGCAAGTCCGACGGGGTACGATCGGACATCAACGCGAGAAGGCGGTAATCTCAGGACGCCGCGCAAACACCTCGAGCACGTCAAAATTCCTCAGCGCGGCTTCCAACAAAGCGGACATTCAGTTCTGCTCTGGCCGTGAACCGTAAGCGGGCGTTCAAAAGTAACCGCGCTCCCATTCGTGGAATCAGCGCTCGCATACACATCGTACAATCTTCCAACGGACCCGACGATGCGCGCCTGCTTTCGATGAAGGCTGCTGCCGAGGGAGTTCCAATCAGAGCCGCCCAACGCTGCCCTTAGACGATACTCGCACTAAAAACTCGATGCTCAAGAAACCTCTACAAGGGACGCACGCACACCCTTCTTCTTGACGATGTTGCCTATCTCGTCGATTGTGGGTCCCAGTATCACAGGCATGTCGCCGCCTGGGCCGACCTTGGAGTATCCTACAGGTGTCAGTCCCTTGAAGTCCGACGGGAGCTTCACGTCGGTACCACGCGGCACGAGAAGCAGGGAGCGCGCCCTGCCCAGCCGCGACATGAAGAACCCAAGCTCGAAAATGACATTGTCTCTCACAGTCGCCTGAGCTCGATCTCTGGAGCGGATGATATCATCAGGCTCAGCGAGGGCGATCGCGAAGTCGGCCTGATTGACTTCCTTCTCCAGAGCCTCAAGCGGGTATGATCCGCTCTCGAATATCTGCTCATCGCTCCAGATGACAATCTGCCGTGTCACCTGTTTCAGGCCGATGCGAATGCACTTAGCGATATCTAGAGCCTCTGCGGAGCAGATCATGAACAGTCTCGGCTCAACATTTGCCCGGTTCACGTAACTGTTTCTTTGTTCCAGGCGCCCCGCCAGATCCACGGCCAGCCGTTTCCACAGTTCCGGGCGCCGGTCAGCAACCTCTTCAAGCCGCGCGTGCGTGATACGCCATGCGGCCGTCTCCTTCTCCGCCTCGATGGTGGCTGAGCGAGCTATGGTGGAATTGAGGGCCGACATCTCGCCGACCGTAACGCCGGAGCCCCGTGTGTGCATGCGAACGCCGTTGACAATGACGCGTGCCTCACCCGCGAGCAAAAAATAGATCTCTCTGTCTACGCAGCCCTGTTCGATCAGCTGTTGACCGGGTTCAAATTCGAGTAGCTCGCCAATCTGCGCCACGTCGTCGGCGATTTCGCGATTGTTCCCGATCACCTGCTGGCGGAGCAGCGCCGCGATCAGGTCCGACTTATCCTTGAATCTTTCTGAAATTCCCATGCTGATCCCCTAAAGCGAGCGGGCACCCGTCCATGGTCCCGCAGCAGATGCGACCTTCAAGAGCTTTCCAGAACTTGGCCTCCTCCCGTTCCCGGTCGCGCAGCGAAAAGGCGAGTTCGGCAGCATCCTGGCTATGGGTCCCGCAGTTGCGCAGAACGGCCAGAGGCCGTCCCTCGCCTTTCTTGCAGACACAGCGGCGGCGCAGATTAACCGGACGCTTCGCGAGCTCCCATATAGAGAAAATCCAGACGCCGTTGCGGTAGACCCGGAGCGCGGGGCCGTTCGAACTCGAGCCGTGTCGGGCGATCGTGAGCCGGTTTCGCGCTACATCGTCGATAAATGGCTCGCCCAACCGGTCCGCGGCGCGCTCGGCGCGAAGTTGTTCGGCCGCCGCGGCTCCATGGGCCCAGGCCCGGCTATCGGGCCACCGCCGCCGTCGCGCAGCGCGCTCCTGCAGCCGCAAGAACTTTACAAGGCGCGCCCACCAGTTCCAGGCATCGCCTTCATTGTTGACCGCCAGCGGATCGACCTCCGCCCATCCCAGGCAAAAACTGCTGTCGCTGTTGATATGCCTCTCGGGACAGAACGCAGGAAGACGGGCTGGAACCCTTTCACGGGCTCCGACCATGGCCCCGGAGGCTTGCACGGCAACGCAGTAAGACGGCGCAGTCCCATCGGGCAGCGGGACCGGAACATCCACCTCCATCCGCGCGCCGGATCGGCTCCGGACGCTAACGCCGAACTCGGGCGCCTTCGCCGCCAGAAGATCAACCGCGCTCATGTCTAAGAAGCGTGAGGACGGACGATGACGCGGGCGGCCTCCACAATGGCAGGCGCGGCGGCCACATAGGCTGCCTCCTGGGCGGCTTTGGCCGACGCATCGCCATCCTCGGAGAGGGCCTCGACGACCTCGTTGTAATCCAGATTGGGCGCTTTGCGCGTCTTGCCGAAGAGATTCTTTACCCCTTCAGTTCCCGCCTCATATGCCAGTGGGCCGATCGCCGTCTCGGTGCCATCGCAGCGCTGTTGTTCCGCCTCGCTTGCAAGAACGCCCCTGCTCACCGAGCAGCGCACGCGATCACCTTTCAGCCCAAGTCTCGTTACGGTCATCGGGCCGAGCTCGAATCCGATCGCCAGTGCAAGATCTGCGATATCGATCCCACGATCCTTCAGCTTTTCGAGCGCCAGCCCGAAGCTGGACCGCAATGCTCCGGCGCAGAGTGTAGCGGTACTGACGCTCGCCTCCTCGTCGGTCTCGCGCGACGTGCCCTCGCAGATGAGTCCATGAATGCAGTCACCGATAAAACGCACGCGGCGCCCGTAGAACTCGACCGTCGACACCCGATCCATCTCAGAGCGGAGCACGTGGAAAACTCTGACGACATCTTCAGGGTTGCCATTTACGTGAGCGGAGACGTAAGCGGTGAAGTTGTCGATATCTGCGTAGAGCGAGACCGCCTCCTGCCGCCGCGAATTTCCGGGCGTCATCGCAGTGATATCGAGCGTACGAAGCGGCGGCGTATGGCGAGTGAACTCGAACGTACCGATCGGGTTCGCCTTCAAATCATCGCGCCAGCCCTGCACGATCTCGTCGACAGTGACAGGAAGGGCGGCCGCCGACTTGCATTTGGCGATTTCATCGTCCGTCAAGGCGGTGGCAGCGGGTTGGTCTACCTCTTCCAGGCCGATTGCCTTGCGTGCCTTGTTGGTGAGGTAAATTCCCTGCTGCCGCCCGGCAGCCGAGAGCTTAGCGGCCCTGTTGGCGGGTTCGCCCAGGAAAAGCGGCTCCCGCCCTCCCCGCCGGCCGTTGTTGACGGCAAGGGCCAGTCCAGTGTCGATACCGATCCGCATTTTAGCGTTCGGGACCTGCTCGTCGTCGTCTCCGGTCTGTTTTAGCACGTCGATGATCATTTGCCCGATGGCGACGGCCCTTTCCAACCGGCTTCGCTCGGCGCCATCCTCCGCGTTGTAAGGCTTGGACACTACGGCGTGCAGACGTTGGTTGTGGAAGTCGACTCGCCGCGCATCGCACTCCGAAAGGATCCGGTTGACGGCACGGTAGTGCAGGTTGAGGAAGCGAAGCGTCCGGCGGTGGCAGGTGACGCCTTCATCTTCAGTAACGCAGAGCATGTCGAATAGATTAAGTATGTCCGCGTAAAGGTGAGCAGCGTCCATACGATAGGCTTTGTTGGTCGGAATGTTCTCAAGCGACATGTCGCGCTTGAAATCGACGACAGTCACGGTCTCGACCTCGTCCAGCCGCTTGTCGATCTGCTCGGCGGCGCGGTCACGATTCCAGTTTTTTGCCATGGACGGTTTCCCCTTGGCAGCGCGTTCAATCCGGCCGAATTTGCCATTGGAACGTACCAAGAACATGATTCTGGAGTGGAGTCGAATCCCGCATGAAATGACCGCGATCACGCGAGGCGCGCAGGTCCCCTCGTGCTCAACCCAGCGGTGGGCGCTCCATGATCTTGCAGGCGTTGTTGTCGCTGATTTGGCGGAAAATGAGGGTCGAGCGGCCTCGACGCTTTAGACGGTTATGTGGATGAATAGCGCGCAACCGTCGCGCTAGAGCCTCTGCGCTGTATACTGGCGCGATGAAAGATGAGCCCCTTCGTGAAGCCGCGACCGATCAGCTCGATCGCGTCCTCGCCTTCTTCCCGCGGGTCGACACAAAGATCTCCGCGCTATTCGCCGTCGACGTGGCGATGCTCGCGCTGCTTGCCCTAAACGCACGGCTTACCGATCTGCAGGTCTGGTATCTCGTACTGGCGTACATTTTGAGTGTGGCCGCGCTCGGCACGAGCGTCTGGTTCCTTTACCGGGCGAGCTACCCCGTTCTTGATGGCGGCCAACAGTCACTCGTATACTTTCGCGAAATCGCGCGCCGTACGGAGGCGACGTATCTGAAAGAAATGTGCGCCTGCTCCGACACGACCTTTACCGATGACCTACTCGGACAGGTATGGCGCAACGCCGAGATTCTCACGCTCAAGTTCGATGCGGTGAAGTGGGCATTCATCTCCACCGCGCTCGCGCTGCCCACGTGGTTCGCCGCGCTCGCCGCAGCGAGTGCGCATCACGCTGAACTCATCGTACGCTAGCCATGGGACTTGCGGAAGATCTCACGACAGAGGTGGCGACAATATTCCGCGCGCCGTGGAGCGTGCGCGATGGGACAGTAATTCCCGCGCCAGCTGACTTGCGGCTTGGCAACAATGCCGTGAAGCTGGCCGGCACCGTGCTCAATGCCGACATGGCGGACTCGACCGGCTTGGTCGATACGTATCAGGCGGCGTTCGCCGCGGAAGTTTACAAGGCGTTCCTCACGTGCTGCGCGCGGATCATCAAAGCACGCGGTGGGGCTATTACCGCCTATGACGGCGACCGCGTCATGGCCGTTTTCATCGGCAGCATGAAGAACACCAAAGCTGCAAAATGCGCTCTGCAGATCAACTACGCGATGAACGAAATCATCCGACCAAAATTGAAAGCCCAGTATCCAAATACGACCTACGTGCCAGCGCACTCCGTCAGCGTCGACACGAGTGAACTGTTCATTGCGCGGATCGGCGTGCGCAATGACAACGATCTGGTGTGGGTCGGACGCGCAGCCAATTATGCCGCAAAGCTCTGCACTCTGAGGGATGGCGCCTATACCTCGTGGATTACCGCTGCCGTATATGGTGCTCTGGAAAATGACGCAAAAGTCGGCGCTAACGGACAACCCATGTGGGAAGCGCGGACGTGGACCGCACGCAACAATATGAGCATCTACCGATCAAGTTGGCAGTGGAAGCCCTACTGAGTGTGAGGGTGCCCTAGGGGACGAGGTACACGGCGGCGATGTTGGCAATGGCGCGATGGGTGTGACCGGTCGGTGATGACCATATTCCCCCGCCACCGCCATGGGCTTCCGAAGATCCTCCTCGGCCATTCGTTGCTGCGAGACTGCCGTCTGCATATTCACTTCGCAGAGGACGGGGCATGGTCTCGATCGATCCTCCTGCTGTTGGCTTGACGTTAGTACCGCTCTACCCTTCACAGCGGACTTCTTCGACGACGGCCTAGGGGGATCGACGGGGACAATTTCGATGCCCGCTTCTGGGACGGATCAACAATTCGTGCCACAAGACACCACCGGCCTCAGAAATCGGCGAACCCGAGGTATTGCCCCTGCGCCGACCAGGCAAGTGGCAGCTCTTTCGAAACCGTCATCAAACGCGTCAGCGTCAGATCGGGAGGCTGACGGCCATCCAGTATCGCCCGGACGATGTTCGGTGACAGGAACGCGAGACGTACGAGCGTCGTCACGTAGGTCCCGCTTGTTCCCAACTCAGCCGCCATATCCTCGACACTGTCGTACCGGCCCGAGAACAACTGATCCCGAAACTCGAAAGCCTGCGCTATGAGCCGGACAAGCCTATCGTCCCGGTTTGTGGTTGTCCCCGCTCCGACAATCAACCGGGAACCGTTTCCGACCCGCTTCAACTGCGCTTCGAAGCAGAGTTTTAGACGCGACTTGCCCTCGTTCTGTTGACCACTCTGCTGGCCAAGCTCTGCGCCCAGCTCCGTCGCGATCCGATCGCACTTGAGCCTAAGCTCGACACCATCATCATGCACGATGACGGCTTCGGCAATTCTCATGAGCAGACCACGTTGTTCTGCGTACGAGCGTTCACCCCATCTCTTCGCAAGCTCGTTCGCCTTGCTCAGCAGAACCCGTTGAGTTGCAGCAGAAAGATTAAACTCAGACACTGCATCACTGACCTTTGCGGGTGTGGCGAAAAACTGCCGAAGGCGATCGAGCGCAAGCGCCTCGATGTCTCCGGCAGGAAGGCGCATCCCGTCTGGCGACTTCGCGCGCGCGCCCACCACGAGCGCCTGAGAGACGTAGTACCGATAGCGCTTCCCCGACTTGACGGCGTGCGAAGCCATGAGCCGCTGACCTTTGCCATCAAACAGCAAGCCGGCCAACAGACTGGGTTCATCCGAACCGGCTCCAATCCTTCGATCATGGCGGTGCCGATTCAGTTGCGCGGCGACGGCATTCCAGAGGCCATTTTCGACAAGCGCTTCGTGCTCGCCCGCAAAGACATCACCCTTGTGGACGATCTCACCGCGGTAAATTCGGTTCTGTAGGAGCAGGTATAATGCGCCACGCGTGAATGCGGACCCCCCAGCGCAACGCCCGCTCGCATCCCTGCGTTGCTTACTGACAATGCCATCACGATCAAGCTCGAGCTTCAACGCCGAAACGCTGCCGATCTCGGCGTAGCGTTGAAAGATGTGCCGGACGGTGTCCGCCTCCGCCGGATTGACAATAAGCTTCCGGTCGCGAACATCATACCCGAGCGGAACATTGCCGCCCATCCACATGCCCTTCTTCTTGGAGGCCGCGATCTTATCGCGAATGCGCTCGCCCGCGATCTCGCGCTCGAACTGAGCGAAGGAAAGCAGAACATTTAACGTCAGCCGACCCATGGAGGTCGTCGTATTAAAATGCTGGGTCACCGAGACGAATGACGCCCCATACGCGTCAAGCACCTCGACGATCTTCGCAAAATCAGCGAGCGAGCGCGTGAGACGATCCACCTTGTAGACGACGATCACCTTGACCCGACCGGCGCGCACCTCGTCGAGAAGGCGCTGCAGTGCGGGCCGTTCCATGGTGCCACCTGAGAGGCCGCCATCATCATACATTTCAGGTAAGACGCTCCAACCCGCATGCTTTTGGCTGAGAGCATAGGCTTCGCAAGCTTCTCTCTGAGCATCGAGCGAGTTGAACTCTTGCTCCAGCCCTTCCTCGGAGGATTTGCGGGTATAGATCGCGCAAGGGACGGCAAGGTGCGTCGACGCGCGATCAATCTTGGACATTTTCGACATCCGCGGATTGGCGGGGTGAACGCGATTGACGCTTGAGGCCGAAGAAGCGCGGCCCGGACCAATGCGCACCGGTGATGGCCCTCGCAATCGTGGATAGGGAACGATAGGTCTTCCCGCGCCACTCGAATCCGGAGTTCAGAACAAGAACGGAATGCGTTTCTCCGCCCCAATCCCGAATAAGCTTGGTGCCAGGACGAAGAGACGGTGACGCGGCCGCAGGCGCTGTCGCTTCAGAGGATCGCAGCCCCTCGAGCTTCCTGAGCGTAGATCGCGACAATCCCCCCAGCACTCGCTCTTGGAGCTTAAAAGCGATCCCACGGATCAACAGATCGCGACTCAGCCGCTTGGGCGGCGGCATCTTGTGATGCCGCCGCCACTCAATCCTGAGTTCGAAGATCGTAAGGTCTGCGAGCGTCTCAAGCTTACTCGCAAGCCGAGCGTCCGACAGAGCCATGTCACCGCGCTCCGCGCAGCTCGATGCGATAGCGACGAACCTCTCCTTCGGCTCTCGACGAGGTCAGCGTGAAACCCAGCTTCTTCTTCACCGTTCCCGCAAAGAAGCCGCGCACGCTGTGCCCCTGCCAACTCGTGGCTTTCATGATGTCTTCGACGCTCGCACCCTCTTTGCGGTTGAGCAGCGATAGAACGAGTTCCTGCTTCGTTGTACGAGAAGTCAATGTGGCGGGAGCGGCGTCCGCAATGGGTTGAGGCTTCGGCTTGGCCACCACCACTTTCCGCGGCTGCTTACTTGGCACTGTCTTGCGTACGGATTTCGCTTTGGACTCAGATCGAGGGGTTTGCATCTGTCGGCTCCGTGTCTTGCAGCACCAAAATTGGCGCTCGCACGACCCAGAACCCCGCAAATCGCGAGGCAGTCGCAATCGGCAACGAACTTCGGATCATCAGCCTGTGTACCCAGAAATGCGTGCTTTTCGACAGAAGTCCAGTCACATAGCCTAGGATGACAGACACCTTAAGACTAGTCGTGAGAGTGGCATCGCAGCACTTCGACAGTCACATGGGAAAGTCCGCGAACAGGACTAAGAAATTTCTTGTAGTGTTCTGGCGGTCTCGGATCGTCGGTAACAATTGAAATGATAGCCCCAATGTGCCCTGGCCCTAGCTGCCATAGGTGCAGATCCGAGACACGATCACCGTTTACCTCAAGCCTTCCGCGAATGTCTGCAGCAATGTCTGCACTCGGCAAGACATCGAGCAAAACCGATGATGTGGAGCGCATGAGCGCGATCGCCCATGTCGCGATCAAAACCGCACCAATGATACCCACAAGCGGATCGATCCAATTCCATCCAAATACGCTAGCTGCGAGCAACGCACCAATAGCGAGCCCGGATGTAACAGCATCCGCGATCACATGGACAAAGGCTGCGCGCAGGTTTCCGTCTGACGCATGCCCATGGACATGATCGTGGTGATCGTGCTCGTCATCATGATCATGACCGCCGTGACTGTGATCATGCGCACCCAACAGCCACGCGCTGAGCAAATTGACCCCAAGTCCAATCCCGGCAATGGCGAGCGCTTCATTGAACTGAATAGCCACAGGATCGAAGATCCGCGCGATAGCCTCGTAGACAATCCCAATCGAAACGAGACCCAAGACGATTGCACTCGTATAACCGGCAAGCTCTCCAAACTTACCTGTACCGAAAGTATAGCGCGGGTTATGCGCATGCCGCCTGGCGAAAACATAGGCAAGCCCACTTATGGTCAGAGCCGCCGCATGGGTCGCCATGTGCCAACCATCCGCCGACAATGCCACACTGCCGAACAGCGCACCGCCGACAATCTCCGCGACCATCATCACAGTCGTTAAACCAACGACAAGCCACACGCGCCGCTCATTGCGTGCATGCCTCTCACCGAGAAACACGTGGGAGTGTTGCCAGACGCCAAGAGACTGGGTGTGCATGCCGCGAAATCCTCTAGCTTGCATCCGCCGTGGCAAGTATCTCGGACCGGATGGCGTTGATGAAATACTGACCGAGCCAAGCGCGCGGCATGTGGCGCAACGCAAAGTTTCTGAGATGGAATGACAGCGAGCTCGCTGGAACGAACAACGCGCCCATCTTGCGGCTTCTTTCTTGCAGCTTCACAATTGCGGGACGCAGTCGCTCGTCATGCCTTCTCAGTGCCTCATCAATCGGCTTGCTGCCGAGTTCCTCGGCCAGCATGGCCGCCGAGGCTATGGACATTCCCGCACCTTGTCCGGAGATCAGCGTCAGGCAGTGCGCCGCATCTCCCAGGAGCACAACGCGGCCCTCCGACCACGACGGCATGTCGACAAGCGTCAGGTTGTCGATCAGCGGCAGGGGTCCGCGTTGAGCCGCGTCCACGATCTCATGCACTTGCGGGTGCGCAGTCCGCGCGGCGCGCCGGATCGCTGCCCATCGAGCCTCATCAGGTACGATGCCCGTTTCGGAGGTAACCCAGGCGTGAAGCGCCGCGATCCGCCCGTCGCGTAGCGTGTAGTATTCGACAATATGTCCAGGCTCTGTGTAAGAAAGAAAATCAATGCCGAGATTAAGGGTATCTTCCAGATCGTAGGTTGCGAACCGATAGCCCAGCTCCTTGAAAAATCGCTCATCCGATCCGAAGACTTCGCGACGCACCCAGGAGCGCAGCCCATCAGCTCCGATCAGAAGATCTCCCGTTAGCTCAGTTCCATCCGCGAGCTGCACGGAAACGCGATCGCCATGATCAACGATCTTCTCCGCCGTGGCACCAAAGCGAATGTCCACATCTGGCGGCAGCGCGTCATGCAGCGCTTGCACTAGATCAGTGCGGCGGAGAGCAATGTAGGGCAGCTCTTTGAGAAACTCCCGATACTTCATACGCAGAAGTTCACGCCCTTTCCGATCACGATAAATGTTCTCATTGATGACACAGGCTTTGGCCTGAAGCTGCGGCTCGATGCCCATGCGCTTGGCAACCTCGAGGCCCGGCCCCGAAAGACCAAGCATGTGACCCGCGGTCCGGAGATCGGGCGCACGCTCGATCACCACCGCGCTCCACCCAACCTTCTTGAGCCACCAAGCCGCGGCTAGGCCCGCAACACCCGCCCCAACAATGAGAGCCGTCCTCTGAGTCATTCTGTGAGCCCTCCAGGCTTCTCAATGCGGCGCGCGAGATAAAGCGACGCGATCGCCGCGATAAGCGACGAGCCAACTGTCAATGCGAATACATTCGCGTAGCCGATCGAATGGGCTGTCACACCCGCCGCCAGACCACTCGCGGTCGCGCACGCGGCATCCGCACATTGAAACAATGTGAAGTCCACGCCGGCCTGCCGCAGAGATGACGCCCCCATAAGAAGCGAATAGAATGCGACGAACCCCACGGCCATGGTGATCGTGAGCGCAACCTGAATGCCGATCAACGCCGGAATCGTGGCGGCTCCGAAGCGAATGAGCGCTGTGAGCGATATGAGAACAGTAAGCTGAAGGAAGATGGCCACGACCGTCGCGCGGCTGGCGCCGAACGCTTGTACGAGAAGTGCGCCGAGAAAAGTCCCAGCTACGCCCGCCCCCACGGCGGCCGCGCCATTGAGAATACCGAGAGTTCCGAGATCCAACCCTTTGTCGATCAAATAGGGGCCAAGCAGGCTAGAGCTTGCCCTAGGTCCTAAGCCGGCAAGTATCACGAGCACGATACCTAGACGCACCTCTCGCCGCTTCAGTGCGAAACCAAGCGATGGCGTGTGCGGAACGAATTCATCACGAGGAGCAGGATCGCGTCCTAACCTCACGAAGACAAAGGGAAGACTCAGCACCACAATCATCGCGGCAAGCAGCAGCGTCGCGGTTCTAAAATCGGAGTGGGCAACGAGCCATAAGTAGACTCCGCCGCCTAGCATAAAGCCGACATAGGAGCCGCCGACCTGAGCGGTGTTACCCCAACCTCTGTGATGCGCCGCGAGTTGTTCGACGGCGAAACCATCGCATGCAATGTCGATCGTCGCCGCAGCCAGCGTTGCCAGAGACAGAGCCGTCAGAAGAAGCGGGAAGTCGGCAGTTCCGATTAGAGCCACAGCGGCAACCAGAACCGCGACCGACCACTGACCCCAGATAATAACCTCGCGGGATCGGTTTCTTCCCTTGCCCAGCCGGAATGTCTCCAACCACGGCGCCCAGAGAAATTTGAGGGACCACGGAATAAGCACCAGGTAGAGCAGGCCGATCTGATCGAGCGCTGCACCGGTGCTACGCATAACAGCCGGAACGGATTGCAGAGCCAGCCCTGAGACAAGGCTTTGAGCAATATAGATGCCCGCAATGGCAACGAAGACGCGGAGGAACGGCAACTGTTCGCCGCGCGTCCGCGTCATGGTGTCAGCAATGGACATATTCAGTACTTCGCCGTCAGCGTCACACCGACAAAGCGTCCCTCGCTCGGAATACTGAGCTGCGTGGGACCGGACATGAAGCTGTATTCCCGATAGATCTCGTCCGAGATGTTATCGACGAACACTTTGACACCAACTCCGTTGTCCCAGTTCAGCTCGACGCCAGCGTCGTAGATTGCGAAGGGCTCCTGCGACAATGCATTTGCCTCATCGAAATAGGTCGTGCTGGCGTAGCGGATGTTGCCCGTGAAGGCTAGCTCGGCGGACAGCACGCGCTGGTCTAAGACATAGCGCGCGTTGAGCGTCGCTGTGACGTCCGGCGCGTAGGGAACACGGTTTCCGTTGTAGTTATTTGCGCCATCGACGAAGTCGGTGAACTCGGAACGGCCGAACGCGGCAGTCGTCAGAATGGTCAAATTGCGATTGGGCCGCCAAGTCGCTTCAAGCTCAACGCCAGTGCTCTCGGCCTCACCCGCATTCTTTATCGTTTGAAGCCCAACCGGACCAACATAGATCTGCTTGTCCTCAGACACGATGTGATAGACCGCTGCCGAGAAATCGAGGCTCCGGAACACGCGGGTGCTTAGACCAACCTCGTAGTTCCACGCCGTTTCCGGATCGTAGGGCTCGAATTCGGCGGGATTGCCTGGGTTACTGATGGCGTGCTGGAAGCCGCCGGGCTTGTAGCCTTCAGAAACGAGCGCATAGACACGGGTCGCCTCGTTGATCTGATAGGCCAGAGAAATTTTCGGCTGCACAGCCGAATAGGTTTCCTCTCCGTGACGCTCGATGGCAAAGGCCGGAAGCGAAAAATCGAGTGTGGACGTGTCCTGCGACACCCGCACGCCACCGATCAGGTCGAGCTTGCTCGTCACGTGCCAGGTCAACTCGCCGAAGCCGGCAACGCTCTCGGTACCGATATTGTTTTCGGAGCCAATTGCCTCAAATGTGCGCTTGAAGTCGCTGTCTCGATAGTAGAAGCCGGCTACGCCCGTGAGCGGTCCAGGCCCCGTGTACGCTAGACGCACCTCCTGCGTGAAGGCCTCCTCGCTTTCCGGGAATGCGTATCCGAAAGTGTCGCGATCGTAACTCACGTCTTGGTACGCTGAGATGCCGGTTAGCGCGAACCCACTTGCGAAGCGATAGTTCCATGCGGCCGAGGCCGTATCGACCTCACGCTTCAGTAGGCCCTGAGGAATTGGCAAATCAAAGGTGCGCTCTTTGAGGAGGGCGTCGCGGATATAGGTTTCCTCCTTAGAGTCCGCCTCTTCACGCGCATAGGTGAGAGCCATGTCGAACGGACCTTGCGTCGGCGCGTACCGAAGGCTGGCGCGTCCGCTCCATACGTCGGACGTATCGATGTCGTTCTGCCCTGTGATCGCATTATCGATCTCGCCCGGATCGTGGGACCGCTTGGCGCCGAGATCGAGGAACAGCGAATTCTTTGCGAGCACCGCTGTGCCAGTAGCAACAACCGATCTTTCGAGGTTGCCGACCGTTCCGACGACCTGCGCGGTGTTTTCCCGCGACTTGCGGGAAATAATGTTGATGACGCCGCCGAACGCGTTGGCGCCATACAGTACGCCCTGAGGTCCCCTCAGGAATTCGACACGCTCCACATCCACGAGGTCCTGCGCGAACGCAGACGCCGCCTGGGGAACTCCGTCGATCAAGACTTGCACCGATGGATTGTAGAAATCCGGAGAGGTCACGCCGCGCACCGTGATGTTCGCGTAGGCGCGGTTGCCTCTCGAACGGATGGTGAGCCCCGGGAACACCTTCTCGAGATCGGCAACCGTCGTGACGCCAGCACTCTTGAGTTCTGCCGCATTGCGAACGGATACGTTGGCATCGGCCGTCTCGGTAGGCGCGCCATTCCCCTGACCCGTTCCGCCGCCAACGCCCGTCTCGGCCGACGACGCGGCCACATTTGAGGTAGGCGCAGTTCCTCCCGCCTTGGGAGCAGAACGAGCTTTCTGAGGTCGTTTGTTGGCTGTTGTAACCTCTATCGGAGGAAGCTCGACCGTGTCAGAGGTCTGTGTGGCAGCTTGTTGAGCTTGTGCAGACATGCCTCCAAGCGTTACGAAGGCTCCAACTGCCGCGACCGCATATCTTGAGAACATTTCTAAGGTTCCAGGGCGATTGATATCGAACCGGAAATGTTTACTGTTCCCGTCAAGATCGCGTCTAACGCTAGCGGGTATACAATTGACGCAATCCGTTTTTGCGGCGGTGGAGAGCCCAAATGAACACAGTCGAATGTCCCATACTGCACGCAGCGATGGACCATGACTTCGCTGCTCAATCTCTCGAGCTGCCGCCGACACAATTCACGAAGGCGTTAGCGCAGCTCATTCATCCTCAACTGCGCTCTTCGGATATCAGCGTGACAAACATTGTCGGTACGCTATCTGAAGCCATATCCTTTCCAGCCTCCGGCCCCGCCACCTTCTCGATCACGCTCGTCCTGAGCGGCATTGGGCGCGCACAGATTGATGGCGTGGAGCCATTAGATATCTTGAGCGGATCGGCCGTTATTTTCTGGAGCGGAGGACCGGTCAGCGGACAGGATCACTTGGCAGCCGGCGAGCCTGTTGAAGCCGTCGAGATCCGCTTTCAGCCGGACTATCTGCAGCGCACTCTCGGACCGATGGTCGACGTTATTCGCAACTCGCTGGCGATCGATCGCAGCAACCCGAGCCAGAACGCCTATCTCGTATCAATTCCAATGTCGGGAGAGCTGTTCGACGTAGCGCGCACCATTCTCGGCTGTGACATTCACGAGCAAAGCCTTCGCGATGTCTTCATGCGCGGAAAGGCGCTCGAGGCGTTAGCCCTCACACTGTCGGTGTTGCACAGCGCCGGACCCGATGCTGTTCGCCTGAATGCCCGCGAGAGAGAGAAAATTGACACCGCCCGAAAGATTCTCGACGGATCGTTCGCCGAGCCCTGGACGATCCAGGCATTGGCCTCGCGCGTGGGATTGAGCGAAACAAAGCTCAAAACCGGATTCCGAGAGCTAATCGGAACCTCGGTCCGCGCCTATCTGCGCGACGTACGGATGGATCAAGCCGAACGACTACTCGGCGAAGGAAAGTCCGTCACGGAAGCGGCGCTGGCATGTGGGTATGGAAACCTTAGCTACTTCAGCAAAGCCTTCTTCAACGCCAAGGGCATTGCCCCACGACGGCTGAGCGCACCCGTTCGTTGATGGAGCTCTCGTTCGGGGGCGTAAAAAAGCACAATGTGCCCGCGAACTCCCGGGTCTCAAGACGCAAAGCCGCCGTGAGCTGGCTCTTGCTTCGCGCGAAGCCAGTGAAGCGCCCTAGCAATTCTATGCACCGCCACCAATGCAACGAACGAAACCACGTTGAATCCTGATCGCAACGTATTTCAGCGGTCTCGACGACAACCTTGCAACGATTGCAGATTTGCCCGTCCAAGGCCTGCACATCGATCTCGTTCGGGCCCCCCAACAGCTCGAAACTGTACTGAAGCACTGGCCACTTGATCGGGTTCTATCGCTCGGCATCATTGACGGGCGCAATATTTGGCGTGCCGACCTCGCCAAGGCTTTGAGCGTCATCGAGGTCGCGACCGCAACCCGCGGGCGCGAAACGATCCAAATCGCTCCGTCCTGCTCGTTGATCCATTCGCCCGTCGATCTCGAATCCGAAACGAAGATCGATGCCGAGCTCAAGTCGTGGCTCGCCTATGCCAAGCAGAAGCTTGGCGAGGTTTCGGCACTCAAGACCGCAGTTACACAATGCAGGGGCGCTGCATCTCAAGCATTCTCCGAGAGCGCATCGGCAGTTGCATCGCGCAGCAGCTCAAAGCGAATCAACAATACTTCGGTCAAGAACCGCGCGGCGGCCGTGACGGAAAATGATCTGAATCGCGGCGCGCCGTTCGCCGAGAGACGAACCCGCCAACAGGCCTGCCTTGCTCTCCCTGCCTTTCCGACGACCACCATAGGTTCGTTCCCGCAAACCGAATCCGTGCGAAAGGCGCGTGCCGCATTCAAGCGCGGCGAAATCGATGTCAATACCTATGACGCGTTTCTCAAAAGCGCGACCCAAGATGCCGTCCGCAAGCAGGAAGAGCTCGGCATAGATGTCCTCGTCCATGGTGAGTTCGAACGCAACGACATGGTCGAATATTTTGGGGAGCAGCTCGACGGCTTTGCTTTCACGCAGAACGGATGGGTACAGTCCTATGGATCTCGCTACGTCAAGCCGCCAATTATCTTCGGCGACGTTGCCCGCCCTAACCCGATGACGGTTACATGGTCGAGCTACGCTCAGTCATTAACGCAAAAGCCCATGAAGGGTATGTTGACGGGCCCAGTTACGATCCTGCAATGGTCCTTCGTGCGTGACGACCAGCCCCGCGCGGAAACCTGCCGTCAGATTGCACTCGCCATTCGAGACGAGGTGACAGATCTCGAGAATGCCGGCATTCCAATCATTCAGATCGACGAGCCAGCCTTGCGCGAGGGGGTGCCGTTGAAGCGCGCCGAGCGGGAGACTTATCTCAACTGGGCGGTGGATTGCTTCCGCCTCGCCGCTGCTGGCGCCGGACCCGACACACAGATCCATACCCACATGTGCTATTGCGAATTCAACGACATCATGCCGTCGATCGCGGCGCTTGATGCTGACGTCATCTCGATCGAGACCTCTCGATCGGACATGGAGCTTCTCGAAAGCTTCTCCGATTTCAAATACCCGAACGAGATAGGGCCTGGCGTCTATGACATCCACTCACCTCGCTGCCCCTGTGTCGAGGATATGAGCAAGCTTCTCGCTAAGGCGGGCCAACGCCTGGCGCCCGATCAAATCTGGGTCAATCCCGATTGCGGACTCAAAACGCGAACGTGGGACGAGGTCGTGCCCGCTCTCAGAAATATGGTCGCCGCCGCCCAACGCGCACGCACAACAAAAGTGTCTGCGACCTAATTGGTGGTAGGATACGTCCACAAAGCCGCGGAATGGCAGACCGCGCTACAGATTGAAAAATCAAGCGCTGGCCGTCGCTTTGCCGAGAAAGCGGTCATCGTCAGGTTGAATAAAGTGAGAACGCCGGCTAAGTCCGCTCGGCCGCCCTTTGCAGACAACGCCCCCCTCCACTGATACCCAGAAGCCAACATCGCCGCGACAGATCCGGAGCAAACTTGGTTCGGTGCTTGTGACAAAGCACCTCCCATTGGAGTGATCGAGCTGTGCAATAGGCACAAGTAAGAATGCTCATCGGAACGAGTCCGACTTTGGTTGAGTTGAACATTTTCAGTGAATGAGAGGAGACCCAAGATGACGAACAAGAACCAGGATGTCGAGCAGAAGCGCCGGAAAGATGAAAACCCGAAGAAGCAACAGCAAGGCGGCCTTCCGCAAGACGAGACAGGTGGTCCGGGCTCGGCTGAGAAGCAGCGCAACCAGCAGCAAGATGGACAGCGTCAACAAGGGCGTGAGCACGACCAGGACAAACAGCGGCGCTAGGAAAAGGTAGAATGGGTGGCAATCATGCCGCCCTTTTTTGTTTGAAGAAGCTGCTTTGTTCGAAGGGCTGTCGCACCCAAAAGCAGTCACGATCAGGCGGGCGAAGGCCCAAACTCGTTCGCGCTTGACGCTTTCCTTTGGGAGCCGCATACGCCAGCGGCAGGCTCGCCCTTGCCCCCCTCATAGAAATTCCGCCAGGCAAACCACACTTCTCGCCCGGCGGACACACGCTATGCAGACGTTTAAGCCGCGCGGCGATTCAGCCGAGCCTCGGCCATCGAGCTGAGCTTTTTGTCGGTTGCTTTCTCTTCGTCCAGGTTCTGCAACAATAGCGAAGCACAATCGTCGCGACCAAGCTGCTTGGCCCAGGCAACCAAGGTCCCATAGCGCGTGATCTCATAGTGCTCGATGGCTTGAGCTGCGGCTATCAGAGCAGCGTCGAGCACCGCCTTGTCAGCGACTTCGCTTGCAACCTCATTCGCTTCCTTAAGAATGCCGTCGATCGCCGGGCAGTTGACGCCACTCACATCAACGCCATGCAGCTTAAACACCTGCTCAAGCCGCTGGATCTGCCCCTCGGTCTCTTTGAGATGCTTCTCGAAGCCGCTCTTGAGTTGAGTACCCGAGGCTTTCTCGATCATATCGGGAAGCGCCTTCACGATTTGCTTTTCGGCATAATAGATGTCGCGCAGCGTATGTACGAAGAGATCGTCCATGGTCTGAATGTCTTGAGTGAAAAAGCCCATTGGCGTGCCTCCTTGGCTTGACCGGTTTAAAACCAGCATGAAACTCGAACTCGCCATGAGGTTGTCTGTTCCATACAGGATCAGTCATAGCCGCCGATGATGGGAATGAGCTCGCCCGTGATGTAACTGGAGCAGGTCGGAGCCGCCAAGAACACGTAAGCCGGCGCGATTTCTTCAGGCTGCGCCGCACGCTTCATCGGCGTCGAAGTCCCAAACTTCTTAACGTCCTTCGCTGGACGATCTGCCGGATTCAGCGGCGTCCACACCGGACCTGGGGCCACCGCGTTGACGCGAATTCCGCGCGGGAGAAGGCTTGCCGATAGCGATCGCGTGAATGCATGAATGCCGCCCTTGGTCATTGAATAATCAAGCAGCTCTTTGCTCCCTTGAAAGCCGGTCACTGAGCCCGTCATGATGATCGAGCTGCCGTTTCTCATGTGCGGGATCGCGGCTCGCGCAAGGTAGAAGTAGCCATAGATATTTGTTTTGAGGGTGCGGTCAAAATGCTCATTAGTGATATCGGCGATATCGTGAGCATGCTCCTGAAACGCAGCATTGTTGACGAGGATATCGAGCGATCCGAGCGACCGCACTGTTTGCTCCACGGCCTGTTCGCAAAAGGTGGGATCCGACACGTCGCCCGCAAGAAGGATGCAACGCGCCCCTTCGGCCTCGACGGCGCGCTTTGTTTCGTTTGCATCACCTTCCTCTTCAAGGTACGCGATCGCAACGTTTGCGCCTTCCCGAGCGAATAGCACGGCTACAGCACGCCCAATTCCGGAGTCGCCGCCGCTTATCAGGGCATTCATGCCCTCGAGCTTGGCGGATCCCACATACAGGGGGGCTTCATACATGGGCGAAGTTGCAAGATCGGCCTCGTTTCCCGGCTTTACCAGATGGACCTCATCGAGGTCCACAGGGTAGTCCCTTTGGCCCGCTTGCACGGCCCCCTGCTGCTTTGCCGGAGACTTGGACTTGCCCTTGCGATCGATCGCGGCCTGAATCTTGCGACCTTCATCTGCAGTTTGCTTTGCGCGATTGGCGCTGTTGCGATCACTCACAATTGTGATCCTCCGCTGAAATTCAGCTTTTCTGCGATTTATCCCGAATCTGTTTTTGCACTTCTGGCGAGATCGGAGGGCCTGGCAGAGCCGAATTCTGACCGGCGCCGTGGTGCTTGGCCGTGACTGCCTCGCGAACGGCGTCATCGTCAGCCCGAAGGCGTTCTTGGGCATCGGCACTGTCCGGCGTAACGTTGCGTCCGACGACGTTGCCTTTGCCAACGGGTTCATCCCGCTTTTTTTGCGCGGTACGGTATTGAGGTTTGATCATTGCCTAAAAGCCTTTTTACAACGGCTATTACGATCAATTCCGCTGTCGAGTTCGGGTTCCACCATTTGGCTTGCCGAGAGGACGCGGCATAGGCCGTCGGTGCATCGATGAGGAGAAATTTCGCCAAGTTAAAGCTCTGCGTCTCGCCGTACTGGCTCTCTTGAGCAAACGTTAAGGCCAATTGGTGCTAAACGGGGCAGGGAAGTAGCCTGCAGCGATCGCTAGCAAAACAGGTCAGCGTCTCTATCGGTTCTCCCGGCCACCCACGCTGCAACGACGTCTGCAGCGATCACGCTGAAGGTAATGCCGTTTCCGCCGCATCCCAGAACTGCGAAGCAGTTCGCCAGACCCTCTACGGGTGACATGTGAGGAAGGCCAGTAGGGCTGTCGGCAAAGGCACCTGCCCATGCGTAGTCGATTTGGAGTCTGCGACCTGGAAGAAGATCTTCGATTTTGTGAAGGAGCCGGTGTGCTTTGTTCGAGATTGCCGCGTCGCGCCGCTCGTTGTCTTGCAACCCCGAATCTTCTCCACCAGCGAGAATTCGGTTGTCATAGGTTGTGCGCAGGTAAAGGTAAGGGTCGGAGGCTTCCCATATCAAGCAACGAGCCGGCCAAAGACTTGCTGCTGCGAGCGGGCGCGTCGCGATAGCCCAGGTCGACGTGATATCGAACTTGGCTCGTGGCACTCCAGAGACGACCTCATAACCGGTGGTGAATATTGCGCGGCGTGCGGAAATCGTTGCGCCTTCTTCCGTTTCCAGGTCGACGCCTTGGGCGTGCGGATACGCCTGCCTAATGTTGTGTGGCGCATAAACTCTCGCTCCAAGCCGTCGCGCCGCTCGCAAGCAGGCCGTCGCGAGCTGAACCGGATTGGCCTCGGCGGCGCCTTCGGAAAGAATTGCGCCCGTTCGAGCGATGCCAAAGCCTGATTTGAGCGAGCTTCCGTCGAGGAACGTGGACGGCAGGCCAATCTTTGCCCGGTAATCTGCCTCAGCTTCGAGCGCTCTCCATCCATTCTCGGTCCCAGCGAGATACAGAGCGTTGCGTTCTTTCCAGCCGCAACTCACACCCAGTCGCGCGATCAGATCCCCAAGCGCGCGTACAGACCGGAATGATCGGGAGTATGCACGCTCAGCTCGAGCCGCGCCGATCTTGTCGGCAAGATCCGAAAGCGTCGTGTCGAGCTCAAACTGAATCATCGCGGTACTTGCCAGCGTACTTCCGCGGCAGGGCGCTCGGCGATCGACAACGACGACGTCGTGGCCCTGCTCAGCGAGCTTGAGCGCGACAAGCGCACCGCTGATGCCAGCGCCGACAACGACGACGTCACATCGCTCCTGCGCAAGACGAGAACGGCACCGGATGGCAATGCGAGGTGAATCCGCCCAGAGAGGCCTACCGCCTCGGAGATTTTTCTTGGGAGTTTTCACTTAAACCGGCTTCAGTGTTTTGAGGGATAGTTATTTGTGCAGGCTCCGCTAAACATGTGGGCATGGAAAGCCGTTCCCACATACTGCACATTGCCTCGCTCCTGTAACGGTTGTTGCCGAACCGCAACTCGCCCAACGTGACGTTTATCGGCCACCAAAATTTCATCGCGTAAAAGCGTGACGACTCAGGTGTGCTTTTGGGCGGCCGCTGTTCGATAGGAGGCTACCTTGGCGCTATCCAGACTTTGCCGATTGGCTGTCGTGGTGCTGATTTCCTCGTTTCCCGCAGGTTGCGCGCATCAAACACCCGTATTGGTCGCTGCTGACGGCCAGCACGTTAGAAGTGTGTCGGACGAACACCCGAGAATGAGTTCGATCGCAAGCATTTGCGCCGATCGTGACGCAATTTGCATCCTGGCGGGCCTAGCAATTTTCGGCGGTGTCGTTGCTGCCATCAAGAGTTCTGACTAACGCGCGCGTCATATAAATCGCTGGACCTCGAAGACACTGTGTCTCCGAGGTCCATTCATTTGCTCGCGATCGGGCAAAAACGCCGCTAATCAAAAATTCGACACCGTTCATAGCGGCGCCACCACACTCGAGAACCGGTTTCGATTGCGCGGCGTTTCAACCACCCGCAATCTCCGTAATAATATCCATCGCTCAGATAGAACGAAATTCCAGGCCCCCACGCATAGCGATGGCCTCTGCGAATACGGTCTCTATAACCCGGGCCATTCCAATCGCGACGCCGATCTCCTTCGACCCTAACGCCGCTTTTCCGTCGGACGTCAACGCCCTTAAAATCTCTGTCGCTTGGGCCGCGATTAACGCGATCCGGCGGGGCGCCGCGAAAGGCTTTTTCGCCGCTCCCCCCTCGATCTCCACGAATGGCGGGACGACCGTCTCCATCGGGCGCCGCGGTCGAGAGCGTTGCGAACGACGAGAAGCTCACTCCCGCGAGGGCAACCATTAGCATCCTTGCTTTTATTCTTCTCATGCCACTCTCCTAATCCTTTTGCCCCGACGTCATTCAATACTCATCCAGCTTGACTTCTGTCCCCGCCAAGTTCTCGGTCCCGATGGGATACCCCGCTCGCGACGACAGCTGGTCAGCATGAGTGTTACTTGGGCTGCTGCGGTGGCGTGTCCTGTCCCTCATGTTTGGATGGCGTACGATCAGACGTTTCGCCGTCCTTCTTGGTCGCCTGGGAGAGCGGAACAGATGTGTTCTTACCGGGACTCCGATCAGAGGTCGGCTGGCCGGCTTCAGTGCCCGGGGTGGCGGCATCGTTGGTCGACTTTTCAGATTCGGCTCCTGCCACCGCTACCGACGCGGATAGCAACAAGGCCGTAAACGCACACACTATCTTTTTCATCTGCGGTTCCTTCCTGGGTTGTTGAACGCCAGCATTTGAGTTGAGGTCGGGCGTAAGCCGACCGGACCACTTGGTCCGCGGCTGAGCTCGTGAGCTCGCGGAGCGCTGACGCCTTGGTGAATCTAAATCGGTGTTAGGAGGTATAGTTCCCGGGAAACGCGTCTTCGCAGCGAAGCATTCAGTACCGCAACGCCAAAATGAGCGGCGAACTTGAGATGCAAAATGAACATGTCATGCGAAAACGGAACAAAGAGATCGATGGGGGTGTTGATGGCGTGCAGTTGCCGTCGAGTGTGAGCCCATGCATGAAATCATCTATCTCATTGGTTTGGTCGTCGTGGTGATGTTCGTCCTTGGCGCACTCGGTTTGCGTTAAGGAGAACAACAATGGCAGAAGCGCCTCCGTCAGACGTTCGCACAAACTTTGTCGATTGGGCCCCAATCCTAGCCGGAGCGGTGGCCGCGTCAGCCATCTCCTTTGTGCTTTTCACCGCTGGAGCAGCCATAGGGTTGTCTCTATTGTCGCCGTATCCTTCCCAATCTTATGGTAAGTGGGCCGCAACGCTGTCGGCGTTTTGGGCCATTTTCGTGCCCATCTTCTCACTGCTGATTGGCGGTTATATCGCCGGACGCATGCGCGGAGCATGGAGCACATATCCTGACGAGGTTGAGTTTCGCGATGGCGTCCACGGTCTCTTGGTGTGGTCGACCGCGCTGTTCATTGGCGTCGTATTGGCATTTTTCGCAGCTGGCACAGCTGCTCAGGTCGGAGGCCAGCTTGGAAAGGCCGCAATAAGCGACAGGGGTGCGCTTGTGGCTTCATCCGTCGACGCGCTCGTTCGCCCGACACCCGGCGCCCTTCCTCCAAATCAGCCTTCCGGGCCAGTTCAGCCCTTAAATGAAACTGAGCTAACCCGTATCTTGATTGCATCGACGGCTAATGGATCAATTGAGGCCGACGACAGGGCCTACCTTACCCAGATCGTCGCCACCCGCACAGGCCTTCCGCCTGAAGCCGCAGAAAAGCGCGTTGACGAAGTCTTCGCCAAGGCACTCGAAGCCATCGAGACGGCCAGAAAGACAGCAATAGCGGCTGGCCTAGCGACGGCAACAGCCTTGCTGCTTGGGTTGGCCGCCGCATGGTACGCGGCGCAGAGAGGTGGACACCACCGCGATCACAGCATTCCGGCGCGCTTCTCGATCGTTGTTCTTCGAAAAGACGCCTAACACATCAAAGGAACACTTCATGATTCGCGATTTAGTCCTCTGGCTCTTGGGTGTTCCCCTCATCGCCATCATCGCGATGCACCTCCTGGGCATCTTGAACTGAGAGTTTCGTTCAACTCGCACAGACGCGGCTCGTCGACTGACTAAATCATCTCGCGGCTGATCGCCTGGCCTTGACTAATATGACGGATTGCCGCTGCGGCTATAGCGCCTAAAGGCAACCGCAGTCAGATCGGCCGGCGTGGCCGTCAAGATGCCCGATCGTTGAACGTGCCCAAGAACACGCCAGCAGTCTCACGGACAAACTCGAAGCTAGCTTTTCCGGGGCTCCTTAAGTGTCCGGATCTTCGGCACGTCGGATTTTGGCGGCACGCACTTACACGGCACGCCAGATGGGTCATGTGAGCCCGCATACGCAACGATTTTCGATCATGCGCTGTTATGATGAAAGGCGTTTCCTACGCCTCCAGACTCAACCAAGCCCAAAGGAGGCAACAATGGCTCGTGCAACAGCCCATCCAGACCATCGATTGATTTCCAGTGAGGACATTCATGGCACCGACGTTCTTGGAGCGGGTGACGATGTTATCGGGGAGATCGATCATCTCCTTATCGAGAAAGTGACCGGCCGCGTCGTCTACGTCGTCATGAGTTTTGGCGGCGTGCTAGGACTAGCACATAGCCACTATCCGATCCCCTGGTCAGCTTTAACGTACGACCCGACAGTTGCCGGCTATCGCACTGGAATCACCGAAGACCAACTTCGTAATGCGCCAGAATTTAGCGACGATTCCTGGTCCGATCGCAGTTGGGAAAAGAAGACGCATGAACACTACGGAGCCCCGGTTTATTGGGGATCCTAGAAGTGAGAATACCAAGTCGTGGCCAGGTTCCGCGCCTTAAAAGTGTCGGGGCCTGGCCATGACAGATTGGATGTTCGTTCAACGCGCTCTAACTGTCTTCGCTATCGGCGTGCTCGCATTGCTGTTGTGGAAACTATCCAACCTTTTGCTCTTGATTTTCGCTTCAGCACTTTGTGCGATCGCGCTACGCGCCATGATGAAGCCGCTTACGGGCGCGACCGGAATGCCCGAACCCGTTGCAATTGCTGTAGCGCTGTCGCTGATCGTCTTTTTTTTGACCGGCATTGTCTTTCAGTTCGGTGGCCGCCTTGCGGAGCAGACTGAGTATCTCCTAGATGCAGCTCCGGCTGCGCTGCGCACACTTACGCAAGATCTCAATCTCGAAGCGCTGTCTCAAAGCGTTGGCGGGTCAGCCTTGGGAGAGTTTGCGTCTCAGGCGGTGGCCTTGGGCTCTAGTGTGCTGAGCGCCTTGGCGAGTTCGGTCCTCATCATCGTCGGCGGCATTTATCTTGCGGCCGCCCCGGACACCTATCGGCGCGGTTTCGTTGCCCTCGTTCCCAAGCATTGGCAGTCTGTAATGTCGTCGACACTTGAGGATTGCGGGTTCGCGCTGAGCCAGTGGTTACGGGCGCAGCTGATCGCGATGTGTCTGATCGGAGTGATGACGGGTGTCGGCATGTGGCTTGTCGGTGTGCCTTCCCCGCTCGCACTAGGCCTGATCGCGGGAGCCTTCGAGTTTATCCCCTACATCGGCCCGATCATCGGCGCGATACCGGCGCTCCTGCTCGCATCAGCCGTGAGTTGGGATGTGACTGTGGCGGCGCTGATCGTTGCGGTCATCATCCAGCAGTTTGAGAACAACATCATCATGCCGTTGCTTGTAGGTCGGGTGGTTGAGTTGCCGGCAGCAGTCGGTCTGTTCGCGACGGTGGCTATGGGAATTGTTTTTGGTCCGCTGGGTCTCCTATTAGGCTACCCACTCAGCATTGTCGGGGATGTGGCTGTGCGCCGCTTGTATGTGCGGGAGACGCTAGGCAAAAGTGTCGACATCCCGGCCGAACGCGAGAGGCGTCAGAGTTCCGATTGACGCCGCTAAAAGCCAGATACGATCACGCAGCAGCCCGATTCCTGATTTTCCCACCGAACGGACGCGCCAATTTGTGCTGCCAGCACATTAACTAGCCTGGTACCCAACCCCGGGTGAGCATCACCAGTGGAACCAATGCCGTCATCGCGCACCATCAACTCAACAATGCCGTCAATCCGACGCAGCTGAACCCGAATTGTCCCCGCGCGATCCTCCGGGAACGCATACTTAAAGGCATTTGTCACCAGCTCGTTGACGATAAGCCCAATCGATAGAGCCTTCTGTGGGGGAAACTCCACATCGACGGCATCAACCGCCAACACGATCGGCCGCATGTGGGCGCCAGCCGCAGCAAGAGCTCCGCAAAGTTTGGTGAGATATCCGGACATCGCCACCAGCCCCTGATGACGCGAGAGCTGCAAGAAGTCGTGAACGTTGGCAATTATGAGGACGCGGCTGGCAACCGCATCGAGAGCCACTCTTGCTTCAGGCGGCGCATTTTTGGCCTGCAATCCAATGATCGAATTGATCATGGAGAATTTGTTCTTCACTCTGTGGCTCATCTCCTCCAACAAGAGATCTCGCTCACGAGTGGCTGCTTCTGCGCGCTCCAACGCCCGATGAAGTCCCTCGCTGATGAACACCAATCCGCTTCCTACGATGATGAAACTGGCGAGCGCCGATAGGTGAGCATCTGACCCGTCCGCTGTCCACGGCACGCTCGACGCGACGAATGCAGCACTCACGACAACCGCGAGATAGCCGCTGCCTCGATCAAAAAGTAGCGCCGCCGCCACAACGGCCGGTACGTACACTATAAAGCCGTACAGTCCCGTCGCATTCTGCATCCCCAATTTCACAGCGAACATCAGCGCTACCATCAAAACGGTAATGCCATAGCGAACCAGTAGCGGCTGAGGGGGCGGCAGTAGCTTTAATAAAGCTTCCATTTTTTGTTCTCTGATTGACCGGACACCATCACAAACGAATTACCCGCTTGTCAGTAATGAACATTACGCAATTCTTTGACAAACGCCGGATATCATTTTCGCAAGGTATCACCATAAATAGCGCCCGGTACGATCAGTGAATTGATCATAGGAACACTCGCGGCCGGTCGGCGTTAAAATTGCAAAGATTGGAGGAGACAATGAGCCGCCTGTTCATGCAGAGCATCGGCGCCTTGCGTCGAGCGACAACGATTGATCGGCATTGGCCAATCCCTTCACCAAGCGATCGGCTTAAGGCCCGTCTCCGAAACGAGTTCAAAGTGGACAAGCGCTTGCCATTCCGCATCCATCTTAGCTTGTTGCATTTGGAGCAGGCCTCGGCATATCCGCACAAGCGATGAGACTGGCAATGGTAGTTAGATCATGGGACGGCGACTGCTTTGCCGGCCTCATCTTTCTGGCTGGCTTGCGGTCGGTCGAAACCAGGTTACGCCCGCCAGCCCAAATGCTGGATTTGTGCAATGCGGCTCGACCAACTCGCTGCCTTTGATGCTGACGGTTTCCTCAGGACGGTCGTTGAGAGCCCGCGCGGGGCAACCGTGAAGCTGAAGTTTGAGCCGGATCTGAATGCCTTCCGCGTCAAGCGTGCGTTGCCTCAGGGATTGGCATATCCCTTCGACTGGGGTTTCATTCCCGGAACCCAGGGGGCGGATGGGGATCCGGTTGACGCTATGGTCCTCCACAGCACAGGAACCTATCCTGGAGTGATCATGAATTGCAGGGCGCTCGGAATTGTCGAGGTTACCCAGAAAAAGCCATTCGGCCGAATTTCCAATCCGCGCCTGATTGTTGTGCCCATCTGGTATCAAGCTCCGGAAGGCGAGGTGAGCGAACTGAGCGGCCAGTTTCAGCAGGAGATCGAAAGCTTTTTTGCGATTGCCGGTTACTTTGCTGGTGCTGAGCCCAGGATCGAAGGATGGAAGTCGGCGCCCGACGCTATCGCTCACATCCGCTCCTGCGCTCAACCAACGACAGGTGAGCAAGATGATCCTTGATGCCAACCTTCATGGCAAATGCGTCGACGAAATTACGGCCACGTTGCAGGCGTGCTGTGACGTTCATATTCGTAAGTGTCTATGGAAGAGAGTCTTTGCCTCCAGCCGTATACTTCTGCCATATGCTGTTGAGAAGGCGCGGTTTAGTCTGCACCTGCGGGTACGTGTCCGGTGCTTGCGGGCGAGCTGTCCGGCGTCAAGCGCCAGACGATATTGCCAACGTCGTCCGCGACTAGCAGCGCGCTAGCGCGGTCGATGGCGACACCTACGGGCCGGCAGGCTCTGGTTGTCCATCAGGCTTGCCGTCGCGGAACGGCACGAAGACAACCTGATAGCCACTCTGTGGCTTGCGGTTCCAAGATCCATGCTGCCCTATGAATGCACCCTGCCGTAACTCCGCCGGTAGCAAGCTGCCGCCCGAGAACGCGAGGCCGAGCGAGGCAGTATGAGCGCCAAGTGCGTAATCAGGCGCGATTGCCTTGGCGACGAGATATGGTTTCTGAGGTGTGACACGTGCGTCCACATGCTGGCCGAAGTAACTGTACGGCCATCCATAGAAGCCGCCGTCCTTGACCGACGTTAGGTAGTCCGGAACAAGATCGTTGCCAATCTCGTCTCGCTCATTGACGACCGTCCAAAGTACGCCGGTCGTTGGCTCCCAGCCCATTCCGTTCGGGTTGCGCAATCCCGAAGCTAACAGCCGCTTCGCCCCGCTCGCGGGCTCGACTTCGAGAATAGCTGCGCGGTCTTTTTCCGCCTCCATTCCGTTTTCGGCGACGTTGCTGTTTGAGCCGATGGTCACATAAAGCTTGGTGCCATCTGGGGAAGCGAAAAGGCTCTTCGTCCAGTGATGGTTGAAAGGCAAAGACGGGAGATCGGCAATCTTGCTTCCGGCTTCGCGAATTTCTGTCGCGCCCTCGGTGTCTGAGTTAGGCAAAACCGTGCCGATCGCGGCCTCGGCACCTTCGCCAGCTGTCAATGCAAAGAGTCTCTTCCTGAGATCGGCTGCTGCCACAGGATGTACGTTGTAGGCTGACGGCCAGTCCGGAACAGGCCTGTTCTCTGTGACCACACGTTCAACGGCTCGGTCAAGATGGTAGTCGTTTCCCCTTTTATCCTCAGCGTACTTCTTCACCATGAGGACGATGGTGTCGTCGATCGCCCAATACATCGTTCGAGATATTGCCCTCACGACCCGCACCACCCGGTAAGTTCGTCCTTGAATGTCTTAGAGCGTGTTAAGAAAGGCGAGGAGTGCCGCACGCTCAGATGGCGTCAGCTCGAAACCCTCGAGTTGGGGAGATTTTTTTACGGCGGCGTCCAGAAGTGCTTTCCGTTCAGAGTTAACGTGCAGATCGGCTCGGATGCGACCACCCCCCGCCTCATAAAAGCGGATGAGCCCGGACAACGACGGAAAAATCCCGTTGTGCATGTAGGGGCCAGTTTTCGAAATATGCCGCAGAGATGGCGTTAGAAATCTTCCGGTGTCGCTTGGCGCTCCCGTCACGCCGTACCGTCCGAGATCCTCGAGCGTCCGATTGAAAAAGCTAAGGCCTAGGTTGTGAAATCTGCCGTCGCTCAGCGTAGGCCCGCTATGGCAATTGGCGCATTTCGCCTTGGAACGGAATAAATGCAGTCCCCAGATTTCGACATCGGTCATGACCCTTGTCTCACCGTCGGCGAAACGATCGAAACGGGTCCGACGATCGAGCGTGCGCTGAAAGGCGGCGAGAGCCGATGTAAGTGCATCGAGATCGATTGTGTCTTTACCGGTCACCTCTGCGAAAGAACTGCGATACCTATCGACAGCATTTATACGCGTTAGTAGTGCCGAGATGTCGTGGTTGGCCATTTCGCTATGATCTGTTAGCGGGCCGAGAGCTTGATCCTCGAGCGAATTGCTGCGGCCGTCCCAGAAAAACGATGATTTGTAGCCAACCGAAAACAACGATTGAGCATTGCGCTTACCTTTTGCGCGCCCGTGCCCGAAAGGTGTTGGGAGTGCATCCCCCCAGCCGAGCCTTCGGTTGTGACAGCTTTGGCAGGCGACGTGTCCAGACGCTGAGAGGCGCGGATCCTCGAAGAGTTCCGAACCAAGCCGTGCGAGCAGGCGCGCTTTGCCTGCGGACGGCGCGTGGAGTGTGAGCGAACCCATCTCGGTAAACCTGGCATCGGCAAGCAATTGCGGTTGCGGCCAAGTTGCGGGCGGTCCGGAGTATGCTTTGCGTAGCGAACGAAGATCCGCGTCGCTGGCCGCTGATGGAAAGCCGGCGTCAAGCCGAGGCGACCGGATGGCGCTCAACATCGCGATCGTCGCCATCGCGATGCAGAAGACGGCGAGCGCGATCGCACCCGCCGTCCATTTGGAGTTCAGAAAATGCCACGCCTTAGCCCCAAGTAAAGTCATCAGAACCTTACCGTCGATCCAACCCAGTAGCTTCGGCCGAGTAGCCACGGATTGTTGTTGGTCGTCACGCCATTGCCGGCGTTGTTGAGCAGGTTGTTGACCTGAAACTCGATCGCTGCGTTTTCCGAAACGTTGACCTGGCCAGAAACGTCCAGCATCAGCAGCGATCCAAAATCCTTGTCTTCCCAAACGTCGTGGGACCGACCTTCGAAGGTCTGGTTGATGCCGGTATCGTAGACGCCCTGATAGCCCAAATTGTATCCGGCGCTCAGGTTGACGAGTAACAGGTCATCGAACCAGTTCGTCGAGAGGGTTGCGCCAATGCGGATCGGAATATCCAGGTTCCCGGTTACGTTGGTGAAGGTTAGAGGCGTATAGGACTGCCCGTTGTAGAGAATGTACTGATCGCCATCGTAGTCGTCGTGATAAGTGTTCCGCGACGTCGTCTGCTCGGACCACGTGACGTTCGTGGTAATCGCAGCTGCGCTTAGGAACGGCGTGTTGAGTTCGTGCCAGTACTTCGTGTATTCGGCGATGGCTGAGCGATAGAACGCATTGGCGTCGTTGTTCAGCTCGATGCAGTTTGATACGCCGGGACACGGGTTGGAAGAGAAGCGATCCTCCGAATAGCGCTCAAGGTAGCGCAGTCGAATGTTGCCGCCGAGAAACGGCTCCTTGATACGGACCGCTCCAGTGTACTCGTCTGTATAGGGCGTATCGACATCAGAATCCTTGTAGCCGTAGTAGGCGCTGCTCTGGGTTGTCGTCCAATCGGTGAGAGTGCCGTCAGCGCGGCGCGTACGGGAGTAGTTCGGCAAAGAGCGTGGCTGTTGGTCGCGAAGCGCATAATAAAGCGACTCGCCCTGGTAGTAGCGATTGAAACCACCGGTGAAGCTGAGGCCCCTGAGCGGAGTTACTGTTCCCGCAAGGCGCGGCGCCACGTTCAGATTCTCGAAGTAGTCTTCATAGTCAACACGCACACCTGCCCGCAAGTTGAACCATCCCAAGGTCTGATCGACCTCGGCATAGCCATGGATGGCGTTGACGGTCTCGTCGACATCGAAAGCGCGGTTGATGTTGCGGCTGCTCGCGAATTGCTCAGAAGTGCAGGCGTCGTCGCCGGGTGGACAAACGATAACCTGCCCTGCGGCAACCTGAGCCGCCGTGAGAAATGTGGTAGCGCCGTAGAGGGTATAGTCTTCGAGCCGCGCCCTGCGGCCTTCGATAGACTTGGCCTCGCCGCCGATATTGAAGCTTCCGAACAGCAAGTCACCGGTCAGTCGCGCCTTGAGGCCAAGGTCGTCCTGGCCTTGCAGCATGTCGGCATAACCACCCTCTCGACAGGTGGTGTTGGAAGACGTGGCCGATGTGTTTGTCGGCAAGGTGTCGATCGGCACTGCGCGACACCAATCGCTCAGGAGCACGGAATTGAACGTTTCCGTCCAAACTCCGCCGACCTTGGACCGCGTGTTTCCTCGCCAGTTCCAAACAGTGTCTCCAGGCGATGCGTTCTCGGTGTCACTCGAGTTGTAATACGCGCGGCTCTCGAGTTTGACATGGCCAAGACCAAGGCCCGCGAGCTGAATTCCCGGTAGATCTGTTAGATATTCGAGTTGGGTTGAAGACGACTTGCCTTGCACTTCGATGCTCAGGTCCCGATACGCATAGCTCTCCCAGTACTGGGTATAATCAGTCAACGAGCTTTCGAGGTTGAACTTTCCGATGTCCGTCCTGAGACTCACCGCACCACGGAAAAAATTGTTCTCTGAGTCTTCGGTTACAAAGCCGTCGTAAAGCGTATAATCCTTTTGCTTGATGGTCTCAGCGGTCTTGTGGCTGGCCTGGGCGATGAATCCGAATTGGTTGGTAATCGGCGCTCCGATCGACACCGCGAGGTTGTCCTTTTCGAACGTCGGAGCTTTACGATCGAGCGGATTGGTCCCCGTCGCGGTGCCAAGGATGTAGCTCACCATATCATCGGTTTGGCGGCTGTAGTTGATGCTAGCGCGATAGCGGTCCGTCGGAGGTCTCGCCAAATCATAAATGACGACGCCTCCCAGAAACTCGCCGTACTCGGCAGAAGCATTGCTATCAATGACCGTCGCTTCGGCCAGAAATTCGGACGGCACGTAAATCTGCTGCGGATGAAGACCGAAGATCACATCGATGTTCGGGGTGAGTGTCGTATCGTTGAGCGTCGTCGTGCTCCGCTCGATCGGTCCGGTGATATTGTTGATTGATACACCGTTGAGGATGAGGTTGTTTTCGTAAGTACGTCCGCCATTGATAGACAGCAGCAACGGGCGAGTATCGATGATCGATTGATTGCCCACGCCTGCGTCCGTCGATGTATCATTCTGATACTGCACGTTCGGAAGATTGCGGAGAAAGGTGTTGGCGTCGCCGCTGCCGTCTGTGCGCATGCGAACGCTGTTAGCGTCGAACACTGTGGTGCCGGTGTCGGCAATGGCTGGCCCACTCAGGATCACGCCACCTTCGGTGGTTTCCGCTTCGGAAGCGTCTGAGAGGCTGCCAGTATCTGTCCCAGCTGATTGATTTGACTGATCCGCATCGGACGATCCGCCGCCCGCGGATGTGCCCTCAACTTTCTTCTTAGGTCCAGTTTTTTTCTTGATGGTCGTCGTGACGACAACGTCCGGGATGGCCGTGGTTGAGCTTGTGTCTGAGGGCCCCGAACTAGATTGCCCAGCGGTCGCTTCGTTCGGCGTAGGATCGTTTTGCTGAGCCAAAGAACTGTGCCCAACGGAGAGCGCACAAATCATCAATGCGACAGGCAGGCCTGTCACGGCAGACTTCTTCATCAAATCCCCCAGTACTCGAACTCTGCCTGGCTGGGACTCGACTGCGAACGCAAAAAATCCACTGGCTGGCTTAACAGCAGCTCCCCAAGGGCCGCCACATTGCAGTCGTAAAAAACCGTATTATTTGAGTCAACAATAAAATCACACTCTTCTGATTGAGATCAGGGCGTTAAACCCTTAGGTGGCGTACACGGATTAAGTCGCGACGCTGCTCACTAAGCAGCGAGTGCCTATTGGAGCGTCGCGATCAACGTGGCGGCCGAACTTCGAGGAAAAGCAGACATCGATCTTACGCTCTGCGCTGCGACAAGTTTTCAACTCGTATGTCAGCAAGTGGGACGATGCGCCTCTGTGCGGTGCACCAGCACCCGAAGTCACATATGGGTTGCTTCTGGCCCGTAGGTGACTTCCTACGACGGCCATCGTTGATCGTACTAGCACCTCAAGCAGAACTCGCGTTGGCGGCATCCCCAAACGCGCGGGTCTGAATCCTGGGCAGCTATTTGCCGCAACTTCCCTCAGGTTACTAGAGTTGCTTCCCCGGAGAGTTGCGACTCGCGATAGACGTCGATCTGGCCTTCCTCGTCGAAAAGATTGAAAGCGTCGAGCCTCACAATGATGGGGCCTGGATCGAACCTGTAGCCGATGCGCTCCGAAACAGGCGTGCTTGCCTCCGGACGCGCGCCGTTGTCCCCAACAAGGGGGCAACTAAATTCGGCGAAACGCGTCAGCTCCTGCAGATAGCCCCAGTTAAGACCTGTGTACGGATGGAACCGCGAAAACAGTTTCACGCGGTTCAGCGACCCTTGATCGGCTCCAACAGCGAACCAGCTGACACCTTCAAAGCTTTGGCGATTCTTTCCAAAATTAGAACGGTTGGATTGCGCACGCCGCGCTCAATGCCGCTGATATACGTGCGGTGCAGACCGCAGTGATCGGCAAACGCCTCCTGGGAGAAGCCTTGCTCCTCCCTGAGTCTCTTCAAATTGAGGCCGAGCCGCCGCCGCACATCCATGGCGGAAGGGAACGGCGTTAGTGACGATCAATCTACAGACGATGAGTCTCATTTTTCTAGACTTCTAACGGCCGCTCAGCCAATGGTCGAAGTCACTATGATGACGATGAGTCTCAAAATCGGCACCGCGTCGCTTTCAATGCGGAACAGCTTCGCCCATGTCGCGAAAAAGG
Organism: Hyphomicrobium sp. LHD-15; assembly: GCF_031157355.1. GTDB lineage: Bacteria > Pseudomonadota > Alphaproteobacteria > Rhizobiales > Hyphomicrobiaceae > Hyphomicrobium_C. The sequence goes on along the minus strand of NZ_JAVIFT010000002.1, from coordinate 889,268 downwards.
AGACAGGCCATGACCAACAATCTTGACCTGAGCACCGTCCAAAAGGGCAAAGTTACGGAAGCGCTGGTTGCTTCAATGCTCGTCCTCGGATCAATTGGACGATTGTCGCCGTTTGTGCCGATCTCAGACGACTGCGGTATAGATCTGATCGTTCTCGACAAACAAACACAAGGCAAACTGCCGATTCAGATTAAGTCCCGAATCGCAAACCCGGCGCGCAACACTGTCCAGTTCAATATCCGGAAGGCTTCAGTCGGCGAGCTCGGCAATCGACTTCTCCTTTGCGTCCTCTTCGACCCGGAGACCATTGCTCTGACCGCATCTTGGTTGATCCCCATGTCTCGGATCAGAGACCTTTCACAAGAGAAGCGAGACAAGTACACGTTGTCGCCCAACATCCTTGTAGGGTCTCGAGATCGCTACCAGAGTTTTCGGGTAAACACCGCCGTCGATCTCGCCAATGCGGTCTTGCATGCTCTCGCGGAGAACACCCCTCGTTCGCAATTCGACTGACCTGAAGCTTACTGCGCCATGTTCGAACCTCAAAACAGCACTCCGGCACGAGGGCGGCGAGACTCAATCCAATTCAGAAATTGGGACGTGCTGTCGACCTGGTCGTCATGGCGTCCGCCCGGAAATGACAAAAGCTCTGTCTTATAGACGTCCAGCCAGGAAGCGGATGTAGGTAGAAGAACGGAGCCCGATTCAAAACGTGTCGATTGCGCCTCCATCCGAGCCACCTTTGAGTTCTCTGGTGCCAGACCGATCGGCAGCACTTGCCCTTCGTCACGAAGTTGCTGGACCAATCCTATTCCAACGCCAGACTTTTCGATCAGAACCGTCTTCGCATCAAAGCGCTGAGCCTGCCGCACCACTGCGCGCTTCAGAGCCGGAAACTCGAAGCGGTCCCGCAGGACATCTACCAAACAGAATTGCTTCCGACTCCGGTCGGCGCACCACGTCGTACAGACGGACCAGTCCGAGTTGCCACTTGTGGTCATCGCGACGTCCCAGCTCTGAATGATATTGCCTTTGGGAAGGCAATCATACGTTCGCAACCAATGCCTCTTGATGAGATTGCCTGCGACGGGAACGGGTGCCTGCTGATACTGCGCCGAGAACGCTAGTTCCCCCATGGAAATGCGCAATTGCTGCGCAACCTCACGAGGCACTCTCTCAGCGTGAAGTAACTCTCCTGATTTGCGGCCGACCGCGTTGCCGTCCGAAAGCCTGAAGCTCTCATCTTGTTCTGCAATTAGTGGCAAGCAGAGGACCTCCCAGCCTCCCTTTTCCATCACATGCGCAGTCAAATCGTCGATGTGAACGCGCTGCATAATAATAATGATGACGTCGGTCTTCTGATCGTTGAGCCGCGACAAGAGCGTCGAGTCAAACCACTCATTCGCCGACTGGCGCCTCGCATCGGAGTACGCATCCTGTGGCTTAATGGGGTCGTCGATAATCACGAAGTTTCCACCTCGGCCGGTAAGCGTGCCCCCGACCGACGTGGAAAGTCGGTAGCCTCCCTTTGTAGTTTCGAATTCCCCCTCCGCCCGTTTGTCGCGATTGAGACGCGTGTGCGGAAATGCCCGCCGGTACCAATCGGCGTCCATGACTGTTCTGCAGTCTCGCGCCAGCTTGCCGGCCAGGTCCTGAGAGTAGCTCGCGCAGACAATCCGAAGGGTCGGATCGCGCCCGAGGGCCCAAGCAGGAAGCGCCACAGAAGCACAAATAGACTTCAGGCTGCGAGGAGGTACGTTGATGATCAGTCGTTTGATTTTTCGATCAAACGCTTGTTGAAGACGATCCGCGATGAGTTCGATATGCCAGTTAGGAAAAAACGGTTTGCCCCCTTCGAGGGTATCGAAAGTACGCATGATGAAGGACAGAAAGTCGTTGCGAACAAGCGCCTCAACGAGAAGTCTATCCTGCATCGTTTGGCCCCCGCTTCAGTCGTCGCTGAAAATGCTCAAGGATCGACTTGTCGATGGTTTCCAGCTCACTTAGCGGCGGTGGATCAATGCCCTGTCGATCCGCCTTGCTCAGGATGAGCTGCAGTGCTTTCAGATCACCTTGAACGGCCTTGTTGACCAAACTCTTGGCGATGACGTCCCGCTTCGAAAGCCTTCGTGCACGGCCATTTTCTCTCACCGTTACGAGCTGCTTCAGCTCTTCTTGCACCGCGACATCGAGGTTACGGGCCCCCTTTGGACGACCCTTGGGATTCCCCGACTGTCCCCGCTTAAAACGGGAATGTTTAGGTGGCTTTCCGTAGCCAACGTCGTAACTCTTCATCCGCGCGACCTCCGATCCGCCTCGCGTTGAGACCTCCGACGCGCACCGTTCACCTTCGCTCCGAAGAGTAAGCCTGTCTCTGCGTGTACTGCCTTCTGGCCCGTTGACTTCTCCCAGCGCCGGATCGTGACATCGACATACTTCGGCTCGAGTTCGACCAAGCGTGCCCTTCGCCCAACGCGCTCAGCAGCAATCAGTGTCGTGCCAGATCCTCCGAAGCCATCCAGAACTAGATCACCGCGATTGCTGGCATCTTGAATTGCGTCAGCCACAAGCAGGACCGGCTTGACCGTCGGATGATCCTTCAAATCCTTGTCACGGCCCTTCCGCCACGTATTGACGCCGGCGTATTCCCAGACATTCGATCGATATCGACCGAACCGACCCAGCTCAACGTTGTTCGTGTGACTGGCCTTCCCATGCTTGTAGACAAAAACGAGTTCGTGTTTTGATCGATAGAACGATCCCATTCCGCCATTGGTCTTGTTCCAGACGCACATGTTCTTGAGTTCCGTGTACACAGACGCACCGGCATTCGTCATTTCACTGAGATGCCGCCAGTCCATGCATACGTAGTGCAGCGATCCATTGCCGCTCAACGAAGCCAGATTTCCGAGAACTGTCTCAAGAAATTTTGTGAACTCGCCGGCGCTCATTTCACCGCTGGCACAAGCAAAGTCGCGGTGTCGCTCCCGACCAAGTCCCGAGACATGCCCGTCAATCGGAACGTTATAGGGTGGATCGGTGAAAACCATCCGGGCCCTATCGCGGCCCATCAAGCGCCGCACAACAGCTACATCACGGGCGTCACCACAAATGACGCGATGCTGCCCTAGGACCCAAAGATCCCCAATGCGAGAAACGATCTCATCTGCCGCAGGAACTTCCGGAACCTCATCTTGGGGGTCGCACGTCTTCTCTCGCGTCTGAATAACGAGATCGATCTCAGCATGATCGAAGCCCGTGACTGACATGTCGAAATTGCAGTTAATCGTGGCGAGCTCAGCCAGTTCGACTGACAAGGTCTCCTTGTCCCATCCCGATAGTTCGGCGAGGCGATTGTCAGCGAGGGCATAAGCGCGCAACTCTGCGTCGGACAAATGCGTCAGACAGAGGACCGGGACGGTGGCAATTCCCAACTTGCGTGCCGCCTCGACGCGACCATGCCCCGCAACGATCCGACCAGCTTGATCGACCAACACGGGATTAACGAAGCCGAATGAACGGATGCTTTCGGCGATCTGCCCTATCTGCTTGACCGAATGCGTACGCGCGTTGCGATCCGCTGCTTTTAGCGACCCAACACTTCGCTGCTCAATTCTTGGATGCTGGAAAGATCTGATGTTGGTAGGCGAGCGACTGGCCATATTATTAACGCGTAGCTCACGCGTCTCCCTAAGCTTGCGAAAAGATGACGCGTCTTCGCGACAGATAGAGCCAATCATGCGAGAGACTTACAGACACAAAGCCATAGCAACATCGAAATAGCGACACAAGTCATTGATTTAGTTAAACATTTTGCGGCAATGCGCCGCGGTCCCAGCGACGAAGAAAGTCAAATTTCCAAGACGAAACAACGAACTACGAGTTGATACCGCGCCAAAGTCGAGCATTGTCGTTCCGACGCGAGTCGTCATGAGCATCGGAGCAACAATGGCCTACGCCCCTAGCCATTCGACCATCAAAACAGGACAGCGATCACTGGCCATTGCCGCCGGGATGTCATTCACCGCAGGCGCTTTGTACATTCTGCTCGAGGACATAGCGGCAGGCCACCATTGGTCGATGGAACATGTCCTGACCGTGTTTACTGTCGTAGGGACCATTGCCGTGGGGCACCTTGCGGTCGAGGCCGCAAGAATACGGCACAGACTCCCGGCCCTAGGATTTTGCCTCCTGTTTGTCGCCGGCACCGCTTTGACGGTTTACAACTCAGTCGGTCGCCAAGCCGAGTCGAGTGACGCTCGGCTCCTCGATGTGGAAGCTCGTAACGAACAAATCGTCGCAACGAAGAGAGCGCTATCGGCCAATACCGCCATGCTCACTGAAGCGCGCGAACGGCACGCGAGAGAGTGCGCCACGGGTCGAGGCAAGCGCTGTGACGGCATAGCAGCAACAATCCGCGTCTATGAAGATGCAGTCAAAGGAAACAACTCCGACCTCTTCAAGCTAGGTCCCCCCAAACCCGTCGCTCCAAAGGCGGAGAAAATGGCGGCGGTGGCAGCGGTTTTCGGAGCCGATAAGACACGGGCCAAAGCTTTACTCATGTTAATCGAGCCATTCGCCTACACGCTCTTCTTCGAGCTGGGATCGATAATTTCACTGGGATACGGACTGGGCGGTCAACGGTTGCCCGAACGCTCAGCCACGCGCCTGAGTGCGCTGGCCAAGCACAGACCACGCAACCGACGCAACGTCGGCAACGGTTGGCAGGTATCGACCATCTCAAAGGATAGGGCTGAACAGGACCTCATCGCCCGACTCGCAACCGGCGCAACGGTTGCCTCGCAAGAGGACCTGGCGGCAACTTGGAACGTCAACAAGGGAACGGTCTCGAAATGGGTTTCCGAGTGGGAGCGCAACGGTAAGATTCCGGCACGACAACAAGCCGGCCGTCGCAAGATGATTGCCCGCACCTAGCTTTGAAGTCTCTCAGACACATTGCTCACAAATTGCCTGCTTCCCCCGCTGAATTCCCTGTTCCTAGCGCGGGCGATCATTGCTTCATCCATAGAATTCCCTGTTCAAGCTGCTAGGGAATTGCCTAGAGAATCGCCGTGCCAGCGGGCTTTTGAGATAACGCACAAGCCCATCGAAGAAGAAAAATCGACGAAATTCCCTGTAAATCGCTCGATATCAGGGAATTCGCGGAGACGAGTTCGCTCCTGACTGCCACCACAGCCAACAATCTCATTGATATCGTTGAATTTCGCGACGACGCGAAATCGTGCCGGCATATCCGCGGGTTAGGATGTGATGTCAGGTCTGTCTCGGACAGTGTGGGCCTCGTGGAAAAAATAGAAGCACCAAGGCCAATCCCGTGGGCTCGTCGGAAAGTTCGGCCGTTCGAACCGAGCAAGCTGTCAGCCGCCTGTCAGGCATCGAGCCATACCCTGCGCGCGAGGAATTCCCAAGAAGGGGCGGCATCAACCGAACCAACGAGAACACCATGAAAGCACTCTTGTTTGTTGCAATAGCTGCCATCTTCGTCTCGCCTGCATTCGCAGACGACAAGCCCACAGATGCAGAAATCGCTAAAATTAGGGACGCCATCGCGCAGTGGGGATGCGAGGGGGGAACTTACGAGAAGGAAAGCGAAGGATCCGGCGTTCTGGAGGCCGAAGACGTCAAATGCAAGAGTGGTCAGTATGACTTCCGACTCGACAAAGATTTCTCGGTGTTCGCAATCACCAGAGACTAAAGCTGTCGCATGCGGCCTCGGATAAATCACATCCGGTTCATCCGTTCATTCCGTTCATAACGAAGAACAGCGGCGGGTCGAGCAATCGGCCCGCTCTAACTGTGAGATATGCGTTTGCTCAGTTTGGCACCGAGAGCGACGCTCAAGCATCATCCAAGGATATTAATGGGAAGTTGGCTGACTGGATTCGAAGGCGTGTTCGCTGTCAAGCTCACGCTGTGCTTGGTGCTCGGCACCTTGATCGGAGTTGAGAGGGAGCTTCGCAACAAGCCCGCTGGCATCAGCACACACTGCTTCGTTATGGCTGGTGCCTGCTTGTTCACATTCATATCGACCGTCGCCGACCCGAACAGCCCCGCTCGAATTGCAGCCCAAGTGGTCTCCGGAGTTGGCTTTCTTGGCGCTGGTATGATCCTGAAAAGTGACAACAACAGTGTAAAAAATCTAACCACAGCAGCCGCGATCTGGTTCGCTGCAGCCATCGGCATGGCGATTGGCGTTGGCTGGTACGTGATTGCAGTCATTGCATCAGCCTATGCTGTGGTTGTCCCGCGCATCCCGCATGTCAGAAAGTGGCGGGAAAGTCAGCAAGACGAGTAAGCTGCAGAAGCCGCAGCGCAGTCATCTTGCTGTCCCTACTCCTTTCGTAATCACTTTCTTCAGACGCCCGCGCATGAGCTTAGGATTGCGCACTCGACCGTCGTCCTCGTCGCCATAGCGTCTGGTCAACCCCATCAGGTGGGCATTTGAACCAGCCGCAGTTGGCCCAACCGTCTGCACGGACAAATGTCCACAACTGGCCGTAAGTTCAACTGATCCCCGCTCGGTGCTTCTCGGCCCGCCGTGAACTAACCCCTCTCTCGCGTTAGCGGCCCGAACTTCAGGACAACGACCATGCTTGCGAAACTCCCGCCTCCGACGGCGTGGTCTTCTGCCCTGATCGCGACGCTTGTCGGCTTCGGCGGCACAATTGCTCTTGTCGTGCAGGCGATGCGAACCCTCGGTGCCGATGTCGAACAAACCACATCCGCCGTTACCGCACTTTGCCTCGGGATCGCGTTGGCGGGAGCGGCCTTATCCTTCACGCTGCGTATACCCATTGTGTTGGCATGGTCGACGCCGGGCGCGGCCTTGCTCGCTGCAACAGCGCCAGGGCTAGCCTGGCCGGCCGTTGTCGGCGTGTTCATTGCAGCCGCGCTCATGATGATCGCGCTTGGTCTCATCCCAGCCCTGGGGCGGTTGGCGCAGCTAATTCCCACCGCGATTGCTTCAGCGATGCTGGCGGGCGTTCTGCTGCCGTTTTGCCTTGGCTTATTCGCGTTGGGAACGGTCGATCCCAGTCTCGTCCTGGCGCTGGTCGCCGTTTTCCTTATCGCGCGACAACGCGCGCCTATCTATGCACTCCTGCTCGTTCTAGTCGCGGGCTTGTTGCTCGCGCTTGCTCGGGGCGATCTCGCATCGATGCCGGCGGGCCCAACGTTTGGGCGCCTCGATCCAGCGCTGCCAGTATTCGACTTGCAATCGATACTTGGCCTGGGGATCCCGCTATTTCTTGTTACCCTCGTTTCGCAAAACCTCCCCGGCCTGGCGGTGCTTCGCACTTCTGGCTACGCGCCAGCATTGAGACCGCTCCTGCTCGGGACAGGAGTTGCAAGCCTGGCGGCGGCGCCATTTGGCGCCCACGGAATCAACCTCGCGGCCATCACTGCGGCGATCTGCATAAACGATGACGCCCACCCCGACGCCGATAAAAGATGGCTCGTCGCGGCTCTCTACGCCGGCTTCTATCTGCTGCTGGCGGCCCTCGCTCCGCTACTTGTTCGCGTTTTTCTTGCGCTGCCTCCGCCTTTGATAGCGGCATTGACAGGCATCGCGCTTATTCCCGCCTTGCTCGGTGCGATTGAGGCCATGCTTCAGGAGAAGGAGCAACGCGACGCAGCCATCATAACCTTCCTCGCCACGGCATCGGGCTTGGCCTTGTACGGGCTCGGTTCGACGTTCTGGGGCCTGCTCGCGGGCCTGCTGGCGATCGGCGCCAAGTCATTCGCCCGCGTCAAATCCTGACCGAATGCCGGATCAGTGTCGCGAACACGCCCTGCCGATCACCGGAAAGTCCCACAAGCGAAAGTGAGCGAGGCCGCAAAGTTCGCATCTGCCCACTAGGCTCGAACATGAAGCCGAGACAGTTAATCTAGCGCGGACAGCGATCGTAGGGCGTTCCTGTCATCTCCGAGCATAGGCCGTGAAAACGTAGTCCTTCTTTTCCACGATCGTGTGGCACGCGAACCCGCACTTCGCGTCTTGATCCTGCGGCGGCTCGTCATTCAACGTGTAGGGCCTGAAAGCGTCCGATACGGTGTCATACATGAACGCCCCATAGCCCCATCCACCGCTGTCCGCGAACCTCTTGCTATCCTTCACCATGAAGTCGACATCGTGCAGGTCGCCCGTCACCTGCGGTTGGGAAGGCGCCTCCTCGTTCGTTTTCGCCTTCCAATGTATTTTGGCCATCTTGGCGCCGTCCGGGAAAGGCTTGCCGTTGCCGGGAATGCCGGCCTTGTAGGCGTCGATCATCGCGGGATTGGCAACGATGACTGCCATCAAATCGCCAGCGTGACTGAGAGCAACGACTTCCCAAGTCTCGTATCCCCTGAACTCGGAGAACGCGAGCCCGTTGGGCACTTGCACCGTGTATTTGTCTTGCGCGGAAATGGCTCTGCCACCGAGAACGGCCAGCACGACAGGCGTAATAACCAGAAGCCAGTGCGGAATTTTCCTCATCGAAATACTCCCTGACAAAAAAACAAGGACACAGACGGGAAGTGGCTCAGTGTTGGGCTTCGAGAACGAGTTCGAGTTCGATCGGCACGCCAAGAGGCAAGCTAGAGACGCCGAGCACGATCCGCGTCGAGAGTTTGTCCGCGCCAAAAACCTGCTCGAGCAATTCCGACGCACCGTCCGCAACTTTCGGGTGGTCGCGAAAGTCGCCATCGGTCGCGATGTACACGCCGAGCTTGGGAATGCGTGCCACTCTGTCGAGCGAGCCTAGGAACTCCTTTGCTGCCGCAAGCGCATTGAGGCAGGCCGTCACGGCAGCCTGCCGGCCGGCCGCGACGGTTAGGTCGCCGCCGACGCGTCCGAGAAACTGCGGCACTCCGGCGACAACCGGCAGCATTCCACTGAAGAAAACCAGGTTGCCGCTCTGAACCGCTTCGACATAGGCGCCCAATGGCGTCGGCGGCGAAGGCAGCACGATACCGAGTTGCTCAAGTCGCTGTTGTGCGCCAGCCGGCGCTCTATCGATCGCTACCATTTGCCCAGATGTGCGCCGCCATCGACGTGCAGCACCTCCCCGGTAATGTGCGGAGCTTCGATGAGGAAAACGACCGCATCGACGATCTCCTGAACAGTGGAGATGCTCGCCATGGGTGAAAGGGTCTTGAGAAAGTCCTTCGGATTATCTTTGTGAAGCGGCGTATCGACGATGCCAGGAGCAACGGTATTAAACCGAATGCCGTCCTTGGCGTATTCCATCGCAAGGCTTCGAGAGGCGGCATCGATGCCGCCCTTGGTGATCATTGATACCGACGCATTAAAGCCCGCAATCGGATGATCGACAAGCGATGTCGTTATACTGACGATGCTGCCGCCGGATTTCTGAGCGAGCATTTGGCGAACCGCAAGCTGCGTCAGATGGATAAAGCCGTCCACATTGGTCGCTGTAACCGTCCTGAAATCCTCAGCAGTGTAGTCGACGAAGGCTTTGGCGACGAAAATGCCCGCATTGTTAACCACGGCATCGATGGATCCGAAGGTCTTGATGGCGGTGTCCGCCACCTGTTGAGTAGTGGCCCGATCGCCGATGTCGCCGTCGACCAGCGCAAGCCGGCTCGATGCCTTGATTTCCGCCGAACGGCTGACGCTGCGTGATGTGGCAACCACATTGTAGCCCCGCTGGATAAAGGCATTGACCAGCCCTGCCCCAATGCCCTGCGACGCGCCGGTGATCAGGATTGTCTTGTTCCGTTCCATGTTCGCCTCCCTTGGCTGAGTTGATTTGTCTGTGCCCAAGGAAGTACGCCGGAACCGATTTATCGATAATACGAAAATATCTGTATTCTATTTTCCATTTATGCAAAAATCTGATCATGGCGGATCTGAATGACATTGCTGTCTTCGTGAAGGTGGCGCAGCTCGAGAGCTTCACGCGCGCCGCACGCGCGCTCGCCATGCCGGTGTCGACGGTCAGTCGCAGAGTTACTTCGCTCGAGGATCAGCTTGGCGTCACGTTGCTTCAGCGCACCACGCGCAAGCTCAGCCTGACGGCGCAGGGACGCGCTTACTTCGATCAGTGCAGCGAGCCGCTGTCTCAGCTTTCCGAAGCCGAAGGCGCGCTCACTCGCACGCAGAAAATGCCGGAGGGCCTCATGCGGGTCTCCGTGCCAGTGATCTTCGGGCAGGAACCGTTCTACGAGTTTCTGTCCCAGTTTCTGAAGAAGTATCCGGGGCTCCGCCTCGACCTTTCAATCAGCAACCAGTTCGTCGATTTGATCGCGGAGAACGTCGATGTCGCGATCCGCTTCGGGGACCTCAAGGATTCTTCGATCATCGCCAAGCGGATCGGGCGGAGTGTTCGCTACCTTGTTGCCTCGCCCGCCTACCTCAAGAAACGGACTCTGCCGGCCAAACCAGAGGATCTGATCGATCACCATTGCGTTCTGCTTAACGGACGCAACAACGAGGCCGAATGGCACCTCGTCAGCGGTCGAAAATCCGTGAAGCTGCAGGTATCGGGTCCGCTCTCAAGTCGTGATTTCCAGTCCGTAAGCGCGTTCACCTACAAAGGGCACGGCATCGGTCTACTGCCGTCGACCTACTGCGACGAGCCGATCAAGCGCCGAGAGATTGTCCGCGTTCTCCCGGAGTGGGCCTCGCCGGAGATCTTCATTCACGCGGTCTATCCGACGCGTCGTTTTGTGCCGGCCAAGCTGCAGGTCTTCCTCGAAGAGTTGCAGGCCTGGAAGAGCCCGCTGTGGCTCCCGTTGGGATGACTACTTCGGCCCTAGCCGCGTGACCGTTCACCCGCTGGATGCAAAAGACATCAAACCCTTTCAGCACCCGCGCGGGCATCCCCCGTCCTCGCCCTTTATAACTTTTCCGAGAACGAAGTGTAGGCCTCGATCGCGCGGGCGGAATAGGCAAGTGCCGCACCGGCGTTCATGGCAACCGCCACGCCCAGCGCTTCCGCGATCTCCTCCTGCGTCGCACCGGCCGCGATGGCTTTCTCGACGTGATTGGCGATACAGGTGTCGCAGCGCGTGGTGACGGCCACGGCAATACAGATGAGCTCGCGTGTCTTGGTCGACAGGTGATTGGTCTCGGCGCCGGCCGCGTGCAGCGCCTTGTAGCCGGAGAGTGTCTGCGGGCTCAGCAAGCCGAGCTTTTTGATGTTGTCGAAGGCTTCGGTCAGGTGGCGCTTCCAATCGAGCGACATGTCGCGGATCTCCGTGTTGGTGGCGTAGCCTAAGGGCGTCAGTACATCAGTGCGAGCCAGTGCTGACGCCGAGATATCTGCGCTGCAGAGCTTCGTCTGCGCTGAGCTGGGAAGCGGGAACCGTCGCCGCAATACGCCCGCTCAACATGATCGCCACATTGGAAGCAACCGACGTAGCGACTCGCAAGTTCTGCTCGACGAGCAAGAGCCCGATCTTCTCGTTGGCGAGCTTCTTCAAAACCTCGATCAGATGATCGACCAGAACCGGGGCCAAACCTTCCGACGGCTCGTCCATGATAATCAGCTTGGGATTGAGCAGAAGAGCGCGCGAGATCGCGAGCATCTGCTGCTCGCCGCCCGAGAGCTGCGAGCCTCCGTTGCCCTTGCGCTCTGCGAGGCGCGGGAATGTGTCGTAGACGCGCTCGATACTCCAGGCGGCGTTCTTGCCACGGCTGACGAGGCGCAAATGTTCATCCACCGTCAGCGAGGGAAACACGCGCCGCCCCTGGGGAACGATGGCAATGCCGCTGCGCGAGACGCGGGTCGGGCTCTTGCCCTCGATCGATGCTCCGTCGAAGACCACACCGCCGCTTTGAACCGGGACCATGCCCATGATGGCGTAGCAGAGGGTGGTCTTGCCCATCCCGTTGCGCCCCGCGACGGCGAAAGGTTCGTCGCCGACATCGAGCGAAACACCCTGCAGGATTTCGGCATGACCGAAACTGACCCGGAGATCACGAACCGAAAGCATCAGACCGCCTCTCCGAGATAAATAGCCTGGACCGCCGGATCGTGCTCGACCTTGTCGGGCGTGCTCTCGATCACCACGGAACCGTCTTTCATGAGCGTGACGAGATCGGCGACCGGCAGCGCGATATCCATGTCGTGCTCGATGAGTATGAGGGTGAGGCTTCGCGGCAGCTCCCTCAGCAGCCGAAGAAGCTCCGGCCTATCTCCCGGCGAAAGGCCGGCTGCCGGCTCGTCGAGCATCAAAAGCTTCGGATCGGACGCGAGCGCCATGCCGACTTCCAGCTGGCGGCGCTGACCATGCGAAAGATCGTCGACGGTCACGTGAAGCTTGTGGCTGAGCCGCATGCGATCCGCGATGTCGCGGGCAGCCTTGACGTGCGGATCATCCCGCGAAGGACGCAAGAAGGAAAAACGTCTCGGTTTCACACCCCGCACCGCGAGATAGAGGTTCTCGAGAACATCGAGGCCGTTGAACAGCAGCGAGTTCTGATAGGTACGGCCGATCCCCCGGCGGGCTCGCGCATAGGGAGGAAGCGCCGTGATGTCCTGCCCGAAGAAGGCAATGCGGCCGGAAGTCGGCGCATAGTCCCCGCATACGACGTTGAACAGCGTCGTCTTGCCGGCACCGTTAGGCCCGAGGATCACCCGCCTCTCACCCTCGGCCACCGAAAGCGTGACATCGTCGACAGCTTTCAATGCACCGAACCGGCGGCTGACCTTGCTCAGTTCTATCGCGGGAAGACGTGATGTCACGGGACACTCCAAAAACGAAGGGGCCAACGGGTTGGCCCCTTCGCGACAAGGATGCTTCGGCTTGCGTTAGATCTGCACGTTGCCGGGGTTGTTCCGGGAGGGCGCGCCAAGCGCGATGTACTTGTCCTCGGGGAAGCCGAGCGTCTGATTCACGCTCGGAATTTTCTTGAACACCACGGTCTGCAGACGACCGTCACGCACCTCGACCTTGTTGAGGAAGTTGTCGGAGATGGCCTGCCGGTTGTGGTCGAGCTTCACGTGGGCGTCGATGTAGTTCTTGAACTCGAGCTTCTTCAGCGCCTCGCGGAACGCAGCCTGGTCGTTGCTGAGATCGCCGTCGACGGCCTTCAGCGCCAGCAGCGTGGCCTGGAGGTTGACCGAGTAGGCAAAAGCAAGTGTGCCCGGCGTTTGCTGGCCGATATCCTTGCTCCACCGCTTGGTGTAGCGGGCCAGGAAATCCTTCCACACGTCGTTCTCGTAGTAATCGCCGATCGGACCGGCCGAAACGGTCCCTTCGAGAACCTTCCGATGCGGGCCACGCGCGGCAAACAGCGTCTGATCCGCCAGCAGCGTGCCGCCGAGAAGCGGCAGCGAACCGCCAGCCTGGGCGTACTGGGTCAGGAAGGCCAGACCGTCGGATCCGCCGTACACGACGTAGAGCGCGCCCGACGATTTTGGGATCTGCGCAATCAGCGAGGTGTAGTCGGAGGTTCCGAACGGGGTCCACAGATAGTTGAGTTTGCCGCCAGCGCGCGTGTACTCCAGGCTGAAGCCGAACACCTGAGAGTAGGGGAATGCGTAGTCGGACGCGACGACGGTAACCTCGTCGATCTTGAGCGTATTCTTGGCATACTCGCCGAGCCCGGCGGTCCACTGGGTGCCGTCTGTGCTGAAGCGGAAGTAATTTTCCGACGAATTGCGCAGCGTGTTATCCTGCGACGCAGACGAACCGTTGATGAAGGTCTTCGTGGGAACGGTGCGCGAATAGTCGCGCACCGCGATACCCTCGGCTCCCGACAGCGGCCCAAGAACGATGTCGGAGCCATCCTGCTCGACGAGCTTGCGCGTACGGGCGAGCGCCACGTCCGGCTTCGCATTCGAAGATTCGCGGATCCACTCGATCTTGCGGCCGCCTGCCGTGTAGTTGGCTTCCTCGAGCAGAAGTTCGACGACGCGGTACGCATCCTGCCCGTTGATAGCGAGCGGCCCCTCGAGCGAAGCGAGCGTACCGAGCTTGATCGGGGCCGGGTTGGCGTGAATGGCGGGCGCAAAAACTGCCGTTCCTGCGACAGCAGCGGCGCCTTGCAGAACTTGTCGTCTGTTGGGCTTGATGGTCATGGTCTCAATCCTTTGAAGGTACGTTGGCTTGAAGAGTTGGGTCGGCAGCAACCGCTCCGGGTGCGATGAGACGCAGGCCGCGCAGGAGGTCTCCCGCACGTTTTGCAAGTCCGGTCACACCGTCCGGGGAGGCCACGACGATGGCGAGAAACACGACGCCGATAAGCGTGTTGAAGCGGTCGCGGTCGTAGAGGTCTGCGGCAAACGTATCGATGATCGTAAAGATCACCGCTCCGATGAACGCACCGATCGGATGTCCCAATCCGCCAATGACGGACATGATCAAGATGCTGATCGTCGAGTGGGTCGAGACAGTTCCGGGAGAGATCCCGATGTTGTAGATCGTGATCAGAACGCCGCCGATCCCGGCGATGAAACCGGCAACGCCGAAAGCTGCGATCCGGTGATGGGCGACATTGTATCCAAGCGCCGAAAGTCGCCGCGGATTGTCCCGGATACCCTGCAAGACGAGCCCAAACTGCGACCCACTGACGTAGAGAACCAACGCGTAGAGCGCAAAAGAGGTCGCCAGCGCCACGAAGTAAAAGACGTACGGCGTTCTCAGCGGAACGCCGAAGATATCCGGGCCCAGAACATTGCGGATACCCTCGTAGCCGTTCAGGTATTCGACGTTGGCTTGGACGAAGAAGTAGAAACTGACCGCGATCGCGAGCGTGATCATCAGGAGATAGATCTCCCGCGTACGCACCGCGATGGCCCCGATCAGCAACCCGCTGACCGTCGCAAGTACAACGGCAAGCGGAATGGCCAGCGAATAAGGGATCTGAAGCGAGTTTTCGGGGATGGCGCCGGGAACCGACACGGCGATGGTATAGCCCGCGACGCCAGCCACGACCATCTGTGCAAGCGACAGCAGTCCGCCGTAGTAGGCCAGAAATGTCAGCGACAAGGCGACGATCCCATACACCATCGCGCGCACGAGGATGTTCGTCGTCCAGAACTCCGTGAGCACGAACGGCAGCGCGACCAACACCGCGAGAACAGAGACCGTTACCAGCGCGCTCGAAGAGCGAAGGGCGTTTCCGGTACTCATGTGAGCCTCTTGCCCAGAAGCCCCTGGGGCCTGATCGCCAGAACGATCACCATCAACAGCAGGGTGAACATCACCGAATAGGTCGGAAACAGCGATTGACCGAACTGCTCCGCCATCCCGACCAGCAACGCACCGAGCGCAGTCCCTGGCAGCGACCCCATTCCGCCGACGATGACGACGACGAGCGATGTCAGCAGGAACTGGACATCCTTCTCCTGCCCGAACGGCTGAGCGGTTCCGCCGACGACACCAGCCAGGCCGGCGAGTGCTGCGCCGATCGCGAACACGAGAACAGACACCAGTGCGACATTGACACCACACGCCGACAGCATGGCGCGATCGTCAACGCCGGCCCGCACGATGATGCCGAGCTTCGTCTTGTGCAAAATGAGCCACAGCCCGACGCCGACGGCCGCCGCTACCGCGATCTGGAACAGACGGAAGGTCGAATAATGCCCGGTCTGAACCAGCGGGACCGAAACCGATCCGAACAGCGCATCGGGCGGAAAGAACTGCTGGCTGTTTCCGCCGAAGATCGCAAGCAACTGGTCGGCAGCGATGATGGAGATGCCGATGGTGACCAGGGTCTGGCGCAGCTCTTGCCCCTGCATCCATCCAAGCAACGTCACCTGGAGCAGAACGCCGAACACGGCTGCGCCGGCGATACCGGCAGCGAGAGCTACAATCCAGGCGTACGAAAATCCCTGATCGTAGAGAGGGTAGAACACCGCCACACCGGCATAGGCGCCGACCAGAAACAAAGTGCCATGCGCCATGTTGACGGTGCGCATCAGACCGAAGATCAGCGAGAAGCCAATGGCGACAATGAAATAGAGCGCCGCGACCGTCAGGCCGTTGAGCGCCACGGTCGCGAACATCTCTAATGTCATGTGTCCCCCGACACGCTTCTCAGTGTGGGGTGCTTTTATGAAATGGGAGGCGCGACACGAAATAATAAATAGTGCATTCGATATTTGAATATTCCATCAGCCGGCCGATGCATTTCGGGAATATTCTTATTCAGAAAAATGGAGTTATTTTTTATCTGGACGGATCGCGAGAAAATAGGTTGACCAAAGATAAGGCGCTGCGGCGGGTCGCAAGCCGTGCGGAGGGGAAATGACGGACGGAACGAAAATACGGAAATCTGCCTTTGTGCCAGGGCGCTGGCCGAACGCGGCTGGCATCTCATGGACGATTGCAAACGCGCCCGCAGGCTCTGCTCCGCCTCACTGCCAATGGCAATTTTCGACCGCTCTGATCGAGCGATCTGTTCCCTTCTCCTTTCTGCCGGGCATCGATCGCGTGCTCACCCTGCTCGAGGGTCCTGGGTTCCACCTTTCCGTTGCGGGACAGAAGGATCTGCTCATAGAGCGACCGTTCGTTCCCACCTCGTTTCCTGGAGACGCCGCAACGGATTGCACTGTGAAGTCCGGACCGAGCCGGGTCCTCAATTTGCTTTTTTCCCGCGTCGCGCTTCGTGCCGACGTTTCGGTGATTGGGGACCGCCAAAAACGCTCGCTTTCCGCCGATGGTGACGTCGCGTTGCTCTTTGCTCTCGAAGGGTCCGCTTCTGTCGGCATGGAAACGCAGACGATCGAACTCGACGAAGGCGACGCCGCATGTCTGGAAGGCGCCGGAGATTGGACCGTTCAAGTCACACGAGGAGCAGCAGGCGCACGCGTGTTCGCAGCTATCCTCTCCCCGATCGCATGAGACACGCAGCGCGCCGGAACCCGCAACGCTTCCGGTGCTGTCCTGGCCAACCCACGCGACCCGGAAAAAATTGATTGAAAAATTTCCTGAACCCGCTCCGTCACCGCGCGCGACAACTACGAAACCGAGCGCCGGAGGATTGGAACAACGGCGTCGGACGCACCTTGGAGATCCCGGTTCTAAATCACAAAAAATGCAATACTTATAACACCTTGCGCGACATTCACGCCCCTAATACATGTGATCGGAAAATCACCGCAAAACGTGGGGACCGATGTCGCGCCTTCCTCTTCAAACAGTCGAAAGTGCTCCCGTAGAAGCCAAGGACGCGCTCGCGGCAGCCGAGAAAAACAACGGCTATTTGCCGAACCTGCTGGGCGTTCTAGCCAACGCCCCAGTCGCGCTCGAAACCTATCTGACTGTTTCGGGCATCAACGCGAAAAGCTCTCTGACTCTCGCCGAACGCGAAGCTGTGCAGATCACAGCAGCAGCGACTCACGGCTGCGGGTTCTGCGTCGCCGGTCACACCGCCATCGCCTACAAGAAGGCCCGCCTCGACGAAGAAACCGTCGAAGCGTTCCGTTCGCTGGCGCCCCCATCGGACCCGAAGCTCGCGGCCGTCGCCGCCTTCACATCCGCAGTAATTGCAAGCCGCGGCGCCGTCAGTGACGAAGCGCTTGCGAGCTTCAAGAGCGCCGGCTTCAACGACCAAGCCGCGCTTGAAGTCGTGCTGGGTGTCAGCCTCGCAACACTGTGCAACTTCGCCAACAACCTCGGCCAGCCGTCTCTCAATCCGCAGCTCGAACCCTATCGCTGGAACGGCACGCTCGCCGCCGTTGCGGAATGAGCGCGAGCCCCGCACATCCTGGCAGACAACACCTCGATCCCGCCACCGCGGAGTGGCTGGAGGAGGCCGCTCACGGGCTCGATACCGGCACAGAGCCTCCAGCGGCGATTCTACCCGCCCTCGCTCAAGGCGGCCTCACACGTGTTGGAATCCCGCAATCTATCGGCGGGACCGGCGGCGATCTCACCGACGCCGTCACGGCCATTGCCGAAGTTTCGTCCCTGTCGCTCGCAGCCGGCTTCGTGCTGTGGGGGCATCGCACTTACACCGAATATCTGCTCCAGAGCGACAACGTGGGGCTCCGCGAGCGCCTGCTGCCTGAGCTTGTGGCGGGCCGGATCGCCGGAGCCACGGGCCTCTCGAACGCAATGAAGTTCCTGGCTGGGCTCGAGGAGCTGCAGATCACGGCGCGCGCGGAAGAGGCGGATCTCGTCCTCGATGGAAAACTGCCCTGGGTCACCAACCTCCGCCCCGAAGGCTTTCACGTAGCCGCTGCCGTTTCTCATGAGAATGGCAGTGCGTTGATCGTGTCGCTTCCCTCGAATGCGCCAGGCGTCGCGCGCTCGCCCGATCTCGACTTGTTCGCGCTGCGCGCTTCCAACACGGCGGCAATCACGATCTCGAATACGCGGCTCACCGCCGATGACGTGATCAGCAATGAAGCGCATGCTTGGCTGAAACAGGTGCGCCCGGCCTTTCTCGGCATGCAATGCGGCATGTCCATCGGCTTGGCGCGTCGCGCGCTTCACGAAGCCAGCGCCGCCGCAGGCGCGGGTCGCCACGTGCTAGCCCATCCGATTGCGGAGCTGACAGCATCCCTCGCAGTCGAGGAGCGTGCCCTGTTCGAGGGATTGAAGAACCACCGCTTCCTGGCGGACCCGGCATCCCTGTTCCGTATCCGCATTGTGCTGGCCGAAATCACCGAAGCCGCCGTCGGTCTCGAGTTGCAGGCATCCGGCGGCCGTGCCTATCTCGCCGGTCCAGGCAAAAGCTTCGCCCGGAGATGGCGCGAAGCCGCGTTCATACCGGTGGTCACGCCTAGCCTCGTCCAGCTCAAGACCGCTCTGGCAGCGGCCAAGACATCCGCGCCGGCAATCGAAAGCGCGCTTGCATGACTCTTGCGACGCCGCTTCTTGAAGCCGATAGCATCACGCTCGGGTACGGAAATTCCGGCCCGGTTCTCGCTGACTTCGGGCTTGCCCTCAACGCCGGCGAGATCGTCACTATTCTCGGGCCGAGCGGCGTCGGAAAATCGAGCTTGATCCGCGTTCTTGCCGGCCTGCAGCGCCCCAGCGCAGGCCGCGTCGCCGTCGCAGGCAGCGCGATCGAAGGCGTACATCCACGCGTCGCGATCGCCTTCCAGAACCCCGGGCTTCTGCCCTGGCTCACGCTCGAGCGCAACGTCGGCTTCGGCTTGAGCTTCAAGCGTCAACCCCGCCTCGCAGCCGATGACCGGCGCGTGCGCATAGAAACCGCAATCCGCCGCGTCGGCCTCGAGCACGCCCGCCACCGTCTACCGGCGGAGTTGTCGGGTGGCATGGCGCAACGGGCCGCCCTCGCACGCTGCCTCGCGCGCCAACCGCAGGTTCTTCTCCTTGACGAGCCATTCGGCGCGCTCGACGAAATCACGCGCGCCGACATGCAGCGCCTGTTGTTGACGGTCGTCCGCGACTTCCGCACCGCCACGGTGCTCGTCACCCACGACATCGACGAGGCGCTTCTCCTGTCCGATCGCATCGTGCTGCTCGGCGGCGCTCCGGCGCGTCAGCTTGCCCAATGGAAAATCGAACTTCCGCAACCCCGAGACGATAGCGTGGCCGAGTTGGGTCGGATCCGCATCGACATCGTCCAGGCGTTGCACAAGGCCGTAGTTCGTCATCACTAAAAACGCATCTAGGGGACCCAACATGAACGACGAATTCTTCTCGCGACGCGACCTCATGAAGCTCTCCGCCCTGCTCACCGCAGGCGGCGCGCTGCCGTTTCTGAAAAGCTTCGAAGCCCGCGCCCAGGCGCCGGACGAGCCGGTGAAGATCGGTTATCTCCCGATCACCGATGCGACGCCGCTGCTCGTCGCCCACGCCAACGGCTATTTCGAAGCCGAAGGCATCAAGGCCGAGAAGCCCGTTCTGCTCAGGAGCTGGGCGCAGCTGGTCGAAGCCTTCATCTCCGGTCAGGTCAACGTCGTCCACGTCCTGTCGCCGATCGCCGTCTGGGCTCGCTACAGCAGCAAGGTTCCGGCCAAGATCGTGGCTTGGAACCACACCGCAGGCTCCGCGCTCACCGTTGCCAAGGACATCAACTCGGTGAAGGACCTGGGCGGCAAGACCGTCGCCATTCCGTTCTGGTACTCGATCCACAACGTCGTGCTGCAGGAGCTCCTGCGCGCCAACGGACTGACACCTGTTTCCAAGAAGGACAACCCGGCTCCGAACGAGGTCAACCTCGTCATCCTGGCGCCGCCGGACATGGTACCGGCCCTCGCCGCCAAGACCATCGCTGGCTACATCGTCGCCGAGCCGTTCAACGCCGCGGGCGAAGCGCTCGGAGTCGGCAAGGTTCTGCGCTTTACCGGAGACGTCTGGAAGGATCACGCCTGCTGTGTGGTGCTGCTGCATGAGCGCGACTTGAGCCAGCGTGCCGAGTGGTCGCAGAAGATCGTCAATGCGGTAGTGAAGGCCCAGGTCTGGACTCGCGCCAACCGCGTCGAAACCGCGAAGCTGCTCTCGAAGGACGGTGCCAACAAGTACACGCCGCATACCGTCGAAGTCCTGAAGAAAGTGCTTGCGCCCGAGAAGACCGACCTCACCGACTACCTGGCTTCCGGCGCGATCGTCCACAAGGACTGGAACGAAAGCCGCATCGACTTCCAGCCCTATCCCTACCCGAGCTACACCGAAGAGCTGGTGAAGCTCCTGAAGCGCACGCTAATCGAAGGCGACAAGGGCTTCCTCGAAGCGCTCGATCCCGCGTTCGCCGCCAAGGATCTCGTCGATGACAGCTTCGTCAAGAAGGCCGTGCTGGCCAACGGCGGCCTCGCCGCGTTCGGCCTTCCGGACGGCTTCGAGCGAAAGGAAGTGATCGTCACGTGAGCGAAGTGGCCGGCGGCATCGCGACAACGAACGCAACCCATCGGAGGCAGCCGGCAGAGCGCGGAACTCTGCTCGGCCGCCTCTTGACGGCTCGCTTCGTGCAGGGCTTTGCCGGCATCGGCGCCATCGTGCTCGTTTGGTGGATCGCAACCGCCCTCCTGGCGCCGGAGGGCGGACTTGCCGCACGCTTTGCTCCCGGAGCGACGTTCGAGAGCTTGCTCGTTCTTCTGGCAAGCTCCGACCTGCCGCTCCATATCGGCGTCAGCTTGAAGCGCATCCTGGTCGGCCTCGCGCTCGCGCTGGCGATCGGCGTTCCACTCGGCCTTATCGTTGGCCTTAACAAGACAGTCGAAGCCGCGACCTCCCCGGCCTTTCAATTCCTGCGCATGATCTCGCCTCTGTCGTGGATGCCGATCGCGGTCATGCTGCTCGGCGTCGGCGACTATCCGATTTACTTCCTGCTGACGTTCGCCGCCGTCTGGCCGATCCTGCTCAACACCGCTGCCGGCGTCCGTCATCTCGATCCGGCCTGGCTCACGCTGTCGAAAAGCCTCTGCGCCACGCCCTGGGAGAATCTGATCCACGTGGTGATCCCCGGCGTGGTCGGGCATGTCCTCACCGGCGTGCGGCTTGCCATCGGCATCCTTTGGATCGTGCTGGTGCCGTGCGAGATGCTGGGTGTCTCGGCCGGCCTCGGTTACATGGTCCTCGATACCCGAGACCGCCTCGCCTATTCCGAGCTGATGGCGATGGTGATCGTGATCGGCTTCCTGGGCTTTCTGCTCGACGCTGCCGCCCGTGCCCTACATCGGCGCTGGCTACCGGGATCGTCAGCCTGACGCGCCAACCCCGGGGCGCCACGTAAATATCTGAAAAATATAAATATTTCAGAACACACTTGTTCGCCTCAATCGAACCACTCTACATGTTATAATATCCGAGACGCGCTGGCCGCTTTGTTTCGCCGAGGGCATGCGGCAAGGTGCGGGCGCGCGGGTCTCGGCGAAGCGCGCTCTGCCGCTCCGCCACGCACGGGCCTTCTTCACCGTTCATATCGGCTCGAGGATTCGGGAGTTCCGGGAATGCGCCTCTTGAGGCGTCGCCAAGGTCTCAGATATTTGGCTCTGCTCGCGCTGGCGGTTCAGTTCACCGCCGTATTCGGCCATGTGCACGCCGGCCCCGTCTCTCACGCGCGCGTCGGCCTTCAAGCTCACACATTCTTCGCGCCCGCCTCCAAGACTTGCCTGCCGGGATTGCCCGAGCATTCAGATTGCGTCATCTGTGCCGCAATAAATCTTCTCGGCGCATCGGATCTCCCGCAACCGGTATCCATGCCGAGCATGGCCTTGCATCTCTCAGACGTGCTGATCGGCCACGACGTCGATGCCATGCCCGATCTCGCCACGTCCTCCTTTGACGCCCGCGGTCCCCCGCACGATCGCTTTGCCTGACACAGCCGGAAATACCCCCATGGCATGATGCGCAGGGGGTATTGGCTGTCCTCTCCAGTTTCCGTACGGCTACCGCTCCAGGACGGATGCGAACGCCGCGATCAATCGAATTGCGACCCATGGTGAAACCAATGAAAGCAAGCACTCTTGTTGTTGTCCTCAGCGTTGCCGCTGCTGCGCCGTCGTTTGCCCACGAAGAACATCGCGAGCTTGGCGCCCATGTCCACGGCCACGGCACGTTGAACATTGCCGTCGAGAAGACGCGTGTGTCGATCGAGTTGGAAGCCCCCGGCATGGATATCGTCGGCTTCGAGCACAGCGCCGAAAGCGCCGAGCAGAAGGCAGCCCTCGCGAAAGCAAAAGCGCAGCTCACCGATCCGCTGGCTCTGTTCAAGATTCCCGCTGCCGCCGAATGCAAGCTCTCGGATGCCAAGGTCGAACTGGAATCCGGAGGTGAGCACGCGCACGGCAAAGACGAAAAAGCCGACGCCCATGATCACGACCACGGCGACAAGGACGGCCATGATCACGACGGCAAAAGCGCTCACAACGCCTTCCACGTGACGTACGCCCTCGAATGCGCCAAGCCCGAGAACATCACCTCGATCGCGTTCGACTATTTCAAGGCATTCGCAGGAGCCAAGGAACTGGACGTCAGCGTCGTGACCGAGAAAGCCCAGAACAAGTTTGAGGTCACACGTGAGAAGCCAGTACTGGATCTCGCAGGCGCCATATGAGTTCGTTGCCAACCGTTGAGCCTCGGCGCGCCGAGCAGTCGCACGCACACATTGGATCGGACCCCGCCATCGTAAAGATGGCGGACCTTCGCTTTACGTGGAAAGGGCCGAGCGCCTTTTCCCTTGCGATCCAGGATTTCGTGCTTCCGCCCGCAAAGAGAATGCTGATCGTCGGGCCCTCCGGCTCCGGCAAATCGACGTTCCTGAGCCTGCTCGCCGGAATCGTCACTCCCAATGAAGGCCGCGTCGAAATCCTCGGCACCGACACGTCGACGCTATCCTCCGCCGCGCGAGATCGCTTTCGCGCCGAGCACTTCGGCATCATTTTCCAGATGTTCAACCTGCTGCCCTATGGCTCCGTTATCGACAACGTCGTGCTGCCTCTGAGCTTCTCGGCAAAGCGGCGAGCGCGAGCCGAGGAGAAGGGAAGCGTCGAAGCCGAGGCACAACGTCTTCTGACGAGCCTCGGGCTCGGCGAAGCGAATTACCGGGACGTTCCCGCCTCCCGCTTGAGCGTCGGCCAGCAGCAGCGCGTTGCAGCCGCACGCGCCCTGATTGGCCGCCCCGAGATCATCATCGCTGACGAGCCGACCTCGGCTCTCGACCGGGACCGACAGATCGCGTTCCTGGACCTGCTATTTTCAGAGGTTTCCGCCGCGGGATCGGCTCTCATCATGGTCAGCCACGACGAGACCCTCGGCAGCCGCTTCGATAGCGTCGTTCGGTTCGATGATATCGCCGTGGCGGAAAGGGCGACCGCATGATCATTCCGCGTCTCGCCCTTCAATCCTTGCGCAATCGCTCCCTCACCGCCGTGCTGACCGTGCTCGGGATCGCCATCAGCGTCATGCTGCTGCTCGGCGTTGAGAAGGTTCGAACCGGCGCCCGTCAGAGCTTCGCCGACACCATCTCCGGCACGGATCTCATCGTCGGAGCGCGCAGCGGCTCTCTCCAACTGCTACTCTACTCCGTATTCCGGATCGGCAACGCCACCAACAACGTCACCTGGAAAAGCTATCAGGACATCGCCGAGCAACCCGATGTCGATTGGATCGTGCCAATCTCGCTAGGGGACAGCCATCGCGGTTTCCGCGTTCTCGGCACCACGCCCGAATACTTCGCCCGCTATAAATACCGCCGCGGCCAGCCACTCGCGTTCGCCGCCGGTGCACAATTCAACGATCTGTTCGACGTCGTGATCGGCGCCGATGTCGCGACCGCGCTCGGCTATAAGGTCGGCGATCGCGTTGTCGTCGCCCATGGCGTCGGTAGCGTGTCGTTCGTCGAGCATGAGGACAAGCCGTTCCGCGTGTCCGGCATCCTCGCCAAAACAGGAACGCCAGTCGACAAGACGTTGCACGTGAGCCTCGAGGCGATCGAGGCGATCCACGTCGACTGGCAGAACGGCATGCCCGCGCCGGGAGAAAGCGTTTCAGCCGACGACGTGCGCAAGATGCAGCTCGCACCGAAAGCAATAACTGCCGCGTTCGTGGGCCTGAAGTCGAAGCTCGCGACATTCCGCATGCAACGCGCCATCAACGACTACAGCGAGGAACCGTTGTCGGCGATCATTCCCGGAGCCGCCCTGCAGGAGCTGTGGGGCTTGGTTTCGACGGCCGAAACAGCTCTCTCGATCATTTCCGCCATGGTGGTCGCAACCGCGTTGCTCGGCATGGTCACGACGATCCTGACGTCCCTCAACGAGCGGCGCCGCGAAATGGCGATCCTGCGGTCCGTCGGAGCCCGGCCCACGACCATTCTTGGCCTGCTCGTCGTAGAAGGCACGCTGCTGACGCTCGCGGGCGTGATCCTGGGGACTCTTCTTCTTTACATATCTCTGTACGCTCTTCGCCCCGTGATCGATCGCGCCTATGGTCTGGATGTGAACATCGGCCTGCCTTCCACGTCGGATCTGACCATCCTGGCCGCGATCGTCCTCGCTGGCGTCGTGGCGTCCGTGCTGCCCGCTCTCAGGGCCTACCGCCTGTCAGTCGCGGACGGCATGATGATCCGCACCTAGACCATGATCGCAAAGAAAAGAAATCATGGTCTAGAGAACCAAAGGGAACCGAGAGACGTGACGCGATCTACTTCAATGACCTTCGCCGCGGGTCTCGCGGCCCTCTTCCTCGTCTGCGGAGGAGCCGGCGCGGCGGACGCGCCACTCGCGCTCAAGTGGGCTCAGCTCGTTCCCGCGAAAGCCCCCGCGGCGCCGAGTTCGCGAACCTTCTTCTCTGGCGTACCGAGCAAAAGCGACAACGGCGAACCTGCGCCGCCGCCACTACCGGAAGGCAAGTTCATGTCGATGAAGCGGCGACAGCCCGGAGCAGGCACGCCGCCGGCCGTCGTGGCCGAGCTCAACGGCAAAAACGTGCAGATCGGCGGCTACGTGGTGCCGCTGGATTTCGAGGCGACGAGCATCAAGGAGTTTTTGCTTGTCCCGTTCGTGGGCGCATGCATTCACGTCCCGCCACCACCCGCAAACCAGATCATTTACGTGAAATCCGCACGCGGCATCGAGATCTCGGGCTCGTTCGACCCTGTGAAGGTCACTGGAACACTCAAGACCGAAACCGCTTTCACGGGCCTCGCCGATGCGGGCTACAGCATCGAAGCCGACGAAATCGAACGCATCACGCCCTGACCTCGGCAGGAGGTCAGGGCGTGAACACGCTACCATTCCACCAGACTTAGAATTTGACGCCTAGCGCAGCTTCGAACGTGCGCGGCGGCGCAATCCAGCCTTGAACCATATTGTCGTCATAGGGATACGAACGAACGTAAGGCGCATAGACTTCGTCGAACACGTTCTTGATCCTGAAGTCGAGGGTTGCCCTGTCCGTCGGCTTCCATTGAAGGCCAACGTTCGTGACGGTATAGGCCGGCCGCTCGATTGTATTCGCGTGGTTTGCGAACGCCTCTCCGACGTACTGCAAGCCAGCACTCGCCCGCCAGCCTGCCGCAAAATCCCACGTCAACCAAATGTTGGCCGTTTTCTCAGGCACCAAGAGCGGAACATTTCCTGAGTGGTCGACCATCTCGAACGTGCTGAAATCGATGTACGAAAACTCGTCGTACTGAGCTTTCAGCAAAGCGCCGTTCGCATCCACACGCCAACCGCGCCCAAGCTCGAGACCCACCGTCGCTTCGACGCCCCGCGAAGACTGCTGCCCAATCTGAAGGAGACCCGCGGGGAACGTGCTGTAGTCGCGGACAAGCAGATCGGTTTTGACGATGTCATAGGCCGCAAGCGACCACTCGAACGCTCCGTTGAACAGAGATTGCTTTACGCCGATTTCATATTGACGACCACTGGTCTGCTTGAGATTCGAAATATCTTTCGCGTAGTCGAGCAGCGGAACGTCGAGAGGGTCCGTCGCAACCGAATACTGACCAAAAAACGCAAGATTTCGTACCGGCGTAATGACTGCGCCGACCCGCCAATTGAACGAGTTGAATTCTTTCTCGAAGCCGTTGGCGGAAACCTGCAGATCGTCCCTGGTCAACGTGCTCGAATCCCAGCGAACGCCTCCGACCACAGAAACATGCTCGTTGAAGATGATCCTATTCTCCGCGAATACCGACTTCTGATCGAGCTCGGATGCGAAGCCCGGGACGAGCCGATTGGGATCGGGGAACGTACCGGGGATGGGATCGTAAGGATCGACAGGAGCGGCCATGTCGAAATAGCTCGCGTAGCCGAACTTTGCCCGGTTCACGTCAAAACCGACGACGGTCTCGTTGCCAATTCCTCCAAAGCCGGTCCGCAAAGTCGCATCCGAGCGATTACCGATTTGCTCCTGCTTCTGGCGAATATGGATACCTTCTCGATCGACGAGATTCGGAGCAGAGTATCCCCAAAGGTAATCCTCAGCGTTGCGAAACTCACGCCGGCTATCGAGCATGTAGGCCACGTTGCGGAACGACAGAGCATCGCTCGCCTTCCACTCGGTCTTGAACTGGGCCCAGCTGTCGCGAAACTCGGTCATGGCGTTGGCCACGTTGTAGTTGTTGTCCTTCGTCCGCTTGTCGAACACACCATTGCGGTAGGGCGTTCCGAAGTACTTCATCGGTTCCTGATCGCCATAGTCGTGCGAAAGCGTGAACACGAGATCCGATGTCGCCTGCCAGCGCAGAGCTCCCGAAATCCCGAGGTTATCGGACTCGCCACGATCGACCCACCCATCAGACGCATCCGCGCTCACGTTGAACCGATAGGAAACAGCCTTGGAAATCGCACCACCGCTATCGAGGGACGCGCGACGCGTCATGTTGCTGTCGAAGAAAATCTGCGCCTCGTTGAACATGCCCTCGGTGATCGGCTTCTTCGGAATGACGTTGATGATGCCGCCGATAGCGCCATCTCCATACAGCACCGATGCTGGGCCGTGCAGAACCTCGATCCGCTCGACCGACCACATGTTGAATGGAAACGAAATGCTGCCTCTTCCCGGAAACAACCGCGTTCCGTCATAAAGCTGCATGACCGAGTTGTTGCCCTGGAAGCCGCGCGCGGCAAATGCGCTGCCGAGCACGGGCATGGCGACGCTGCTGAACCCCGGCGCATTCTGCGTCACGGCGTCCACGGTCGAAAACTGTCCGCGCTCGCGTGCCGTCTCTCCGGAAATGATATCCACGCTGGCCGGCGTCTCGAGTGGCGTCAGCCCGAGACGGCTTCCACTCGTCCCCTTCGTGGAGAGATTGGGCCCCGGAGAACTCTCGTTCGGCGCGCCGCCGGTGCCTGTATCGACTGGCTTTACTGCCGCAGGCGCTTCGACAGCCTGCACGGACACCGGCTGTGTTACCGGCTTTTTGCTTGCGGCTTTCTTCTTCGGCGCGGCGCCTTCGACAACGACAGGCGGCAGCGGATCCGACGATTGCGCCTGCGCCCCGCCCGCAGTTGCGGACAGCACGAAAACGGACGCGGTCAATCTCAGAGAAGCATCAAAGAAGCGTTTTGAAAGATGAAATGTTGTTTCCACAGAAGGTCCCCGTCGGCGGTCCTTGGACGGGAAGCGGCTTGGAATCGTACTGACGTGGGCGAGCCGAACGCAATAACGCTCGCTGTATCGAAATACAGATAGCTTGACCCACAATCGGGTTTTCTGAATTGCGCGAGACTTTGCCCATGAGGCGACCTGAAGCTGCTTCCATCCGGTTGCACATCAGTCGCCACTACGAGTGACCGTCCCTTTGCGCGTCCCGCACATCAGGTGGGCGACTTGTGGCGGCAGGTCTCCTGGCTCACGGCTCAAGCACTTCAGTCGGCCTTCCCAGCAGCATAAGCCGCCAGTGGCATTGCGAAAGAAGCTTGCCGTCTACAGTTGCGGGCGCAGCCACGGATTCGACAGATGTCTGACCGTGTTCCCTATTAATCCGGCGTTTGAATGATCAAGCGCCGGAACCATCACGCCTTCACTGTGCACTCAGGAATGTGGAAGGTTCAACAGTGAAATGTCTCGACTCGAGGACATCACCGGCCGGGATGCAGAACGGCCACAGGATCTTCAGGCCCAGATCAGATGTACGAAGCTTCCGGTCACCGAGCCAATGCGCGACCCCAAGGGACGGCGCGCCTGTTGGCCCGCATTGCGGCAGTCGAACAACGCCGGTCCTGTATCGGAGACAAGCGTCGCATAGTGGAACTCATGTCCAGCCCATTGCGTCCCCTGCGCACCCAGCACGCAGTCGCTGAGCAGTCGGACATCGCGATAGCCGAGATGCAGCCGCCGGTCCGCAAACGACGTCTCAGCCTTGAGCAATCCTAGCATTTGATGCCGCTCGCCGTTCGCATCGACGAGCCCCTCGCCCAGAACCATGTATCCTCCGCACTCGCCATGAATGGGAACGGATTTGGCGGCGAGACGCGCGACCCCCTCCTTGAAACGAAACGCGTTCGCAAGCCTGCCGGCGTGCAACTCGGGATAGCCGCCTGGCAGCCAGACGGCATCGGCCGCCGGATCGGGCGCCTCGTCTGCAAGCGGCGAGAACGGAATGATCTCGGCCCCGCGCCGGCGCCAGCTTAGAAGCAGATGATTGTAGGTGAAGGAAAACGCCTCGTCCTGAGCAACCGCGATGCGTGAACCCGGAGGGCCAGGAGACGTCCCCAAAGGCGTTGAAGCGGCATCGGAAAACGAAGGCTTTGCCGCAAGTGAAAGCAGAGCGTCGATGTCGATCGCGTCCGAGAACACGTCGGCCAATACGGACAGCCGCTCCGTCTCCCCCATCTCGACCGCCTGAACCAGACCGAGATGGCGCTCGGGAATCTCAAATCCCTTATGACGCGGAATGGCCCCCACCACATTGATGCCGAGGCGCTCGAACGCCGGCAGGATCAGCGCTGCATGCCGCGCGCCCGCCACGCGATTGAGAATGACACCTGCAACGCGAACATCGGAGCGATAATTTGCGCATCCTGCCGCAAGCGCCGCCGCAGTCTCCGTCTGGCCTTGCACGTCGATGACAAGCACCACCGGCCATCCGGTCAGGGCCGCAAGATCGGCGGTGGAAGCGCGGCCCGATTTGCCGTCGTCGTCCACGCCGTCGAACAACCCCATGACGCCTTCCGCAACCGCGACATCGGCACCGACGGACGCGTCGGCAACCAACGTTCGAAGCGCGGGAGCCGGCATCGCCCAGGTATCGAGATTGAAGCAAGGGCGCTCTGCCGCGAGCTGATGATGCCCGGGATCGATGTAATCCGGCCCCGTCTTGAACGGCTGAGGGATCAGGCCACGGCGCTTCAAGGCCGCGAGCAGGCCAAGCGTCACCGTCGATTTGCCGGCGCCCGAATGCGTGGCCGCAACGATAAAGCCGGGCGGAAATTGCAACGTCATGCGGTCGCCATCCCCGCAGCGATCCTTGGCCGCAATCCGGCAATCGAGCCCACGACGACAATTGCAGGTGGCCCGAAGCCATGCGCGATGGCGTCTGCCGCGACGGTATCGAGCCGGCTGTCGATGACCCTTTCGCTCTCGAGCGTCGCATGCTCGACAATCGCGACCGGCGTATCCGGCGCGAGCCCGCCCCTGATGAACGCCTCTGCGATCTCCGCAAGGCGCGACATCGCCATATAGAGCATGATCGGCTGGCCGGTGGCCGCCATGATCTCGAACTCTCGCATCGTCTCCGTGTCGAAGGCGCGGTGCCCCGTCATCAGAATGACGGCGTGATTGCTGAGGCGCGTGGTGGCGGGAACGCCGGCATGTGCCGCGCCAGCCAGCCCGGCGGTCAAACCCGGAACGATGCGATAGCGAATGCCGGCTTCAGCGAGTGCAAGTGCTTCCTCCCCGCCGCGCCCGAACACGAACGGATCGCCACCCTTGAGACGCAGCACGCGACGGCCATCCCGCGCCCGCGCGATCAGAACCTCGTTGATGTCGGTCTGGTGCGGCGACGGCTTGCCTCCCCGCTTACCGGCGTTCGTGATCGTCGCGCGCTTAGACGCAAGCTCCAGAATGCGCGGATCGACCAGCGCATCGTGAACGACGTCGTCCGCATTGCGGAGCGCATGAAGCGCGAGCAGCGTCAAAAGGCGCGGATCGCCGGGGCCTGCGCCCGCAAGCCAGACTTCACCCGGCGCGAATACTGGAAACGACGGAAAACTGTCAGGTAGATCCTGCATGTTCTAGGTCTTGCTCTCAGGCACCACGCCATCGCGCTCACTTTGCGCAGCGGGCTCTCGAAACCGGCGGCGATAGTCGGGGCTGTAAAGCGCGCTGTTGCGGAACTCGCGATGTCCGAGCACACGCCCGACCACGATCAGCGCGGTCCGATCCAAGGCTGCTTCCTGAACCTGCCCCGCGATCGTCGCCAGCGTCCCGACAATGATTTTCTCTTCCGGCCACGAAGCCCGCACCACGACCGCCGCCGGACAATCCGCCCCGTAAAAAGGAACCAGTTCGTCTACCACTTTGCCGATGACATGGATGGAAAGATGGATGGCCATCGTCGCCCTGGCCGTTCCCAGCGCCGCAAGCGTCTCGGAATCCGGCATCGCAGATGCCCGTCCGCCACCCGTCCGCGTAAGCACGACCGTCTGCGCCACCTCAGGAAGCGTCAGCTCCTGCCCCAGCGCAGCTGCCGCCGCTGCAAACGCAGGTACGCCCGGTGTCAACGTATACGGAATGCCAAGCTCATCGAGACGGCGCAATTGCTCGCCAAGCGCGCTCCAGATCGAGAGATCGCCCGAATGCAGCCGCGCGACGTCCTCTCCCGCCTCGGTCGCTCTTTGCATCTCTCCCACGATCTCGTCGAGGGCCATCGGCGCCGTATCGACGATGCGCGCGCCTGCCGGACAATGATCGAGCAGCGCCTTGGGCACCAGCGAGCCCGCGTAGAGACACACGGAGCAACGCGCAATCAGATCGCGCCCGCGGACGGTGATCAGATCCGCGGCCCCAGGACCGGCGCCGATGAAGTGAATGGTCATGGCTGTTCCTCTTGCTCTTGAAGAGGCCCATCCCCTTCCGCAAGCGCGCATGTAACGGTGGCGGTCGAGATCCGCGCGCCGAGCAACCGCGCATTGCGCCCGGCAGCAATCAAGGCCGACGCCTCGGCGACCGAAGCAATCCCGGCAAGGCGAAGCACACGCTCGGAGGGGGACACCACTTCTCCCATCATGCTCTCGAGATTCTCCTTCGAATACGACCGAAGCGGCACACCGCGCTGCAACGCAAAGGCACGAAGCGACGGCTCCTCGGCTTTCGACGAAACGGTCGCGAGCACAGCGATGTTCGCTCCAGAAACGCCGAATGTGTCTTGCGCGAGCGTGAGCGCCTGCTCGATCTCTTCCACCGGCGTCCCACGCCGGCAACCGATGCCTGCCGCAATCATGGTTTGCTCACACGCCAGTGAACGATAGGCAGCGCTGGCTTCCAGGCCGTCATGCCGCCGAGCGGCTCGGCTCGTTCGATGCCGAGGCGCACGAGATCGCCGCCGAACTTGCCCGCAAGCCCGATCAGCATCGCCTCGGATTCGAGCGAGACCGCATTGGCGACCAGGCGGCCGCCGGATTTGAGCGCCGCCCAGGCCGCCTCGAACACGCCGGGATCGTTCAAGCCGCCACCGATAAACACGACATCCGGAGAATCCAGATCCTCGAATGCGGCTGGAGCCTTGCCCGTCACGATCCGGAGATCCGGCGCACCGAGCGCAGCCGCATTCCGCGCCGCCCGCTCGGCCCGGTCGCCGCGCTCTTCGATACCGATCGCACGCATCGAGCGATGCCGAAGCAGCCATTCGATCGCAACCGATCCGGCACCAAGCCCGATATCCCACAACAACTCACCTTGCCTCGGCGCAAGCGAGGAAAGCGTGACAGCGCGGATTTCGCGTTTCGTCAGCTGGCCATCATGCTCGAAGAGAGCGTCGTCCAATCCCGACGCCAAACCGATCGCCTTCGCACCAGCCTCTGCCGACACCTCGATGGCCACGAGATTGAGCGGATCGATATGCGAAAGCGAGAAGTCGGCCGCACGCGTGCGCCGAATGCGCTCACGTGGTCCGCCCAGCGCTTCGAGCACCGCGATCTCGGAAGCGCCCATGCCCCGCGCGCTGAGCAGGGCCGCAAGCTTGCCGGGCGTTTCCCCGTCCCACGACAGCGCGAGAATACGAGCACCGGGCTGCAGATAGCGCACAACACCTTCGAGCGGGCGCCCATGCAGCGTAACGAGCGCCGTATCCTGCAGCGACCACCTGAGCCGCGCCGCGGCGAGGCTGAACGAGGAAGGCTGCGGCAGGCACAGCGTCTCGTCGTCGGGAAACAGCGCCGCGATCTGCGTGCCGATGCCATAGAAGAACGGATCGCCGCTCGCGAGCACGACGACGGAGCGCCCCCGCATCTTTTCGAGTTGCCGCCACGCCTCGCTGATCGGGCTTGGCCACGGCCAGGCCTTTCCGCGAATGGCCCCCCGCACGAGTTCGAGATGCCGGCTCCCGCCGATCACGACCTCGGCGCGCTCGATGAGAAGCCGTGCCGTTGGAGAAAGCGCGTCGAGCCCATCTTCGCCGAGACCGATGATGGACAACCAGCGCCGAGGCGTGCAAGTTGCGGCCTGTTCGCTTTCAGGTTTGTCGTCAATGCGCATCTTGATCCTCGGAGGCACGTCGGAAGCATCCGAGCTTGTCCGCCACATCGCGGGCGACGGAAGGCTTCATCCGATCCTGTCTCTCGCCGGCCGCACGGCAAACGCGCTCCCGAGCGGCATCGAAACCCGCGTCGGCGGCTTCGGCGGCGTAGACGCGCTCGTAGACTGGCTCCAGCACAACAAAACGCAAGCCGTGATCGACGCGACGCATCCTTTCGCGGCTAGGATCTCCGCCAACGCTCAGGCCGCAACGACGCGCCTCGGCCTTTCGCTTTGCACCGTCCTGCGCCCTGAATGGGAAGCCACCGCGAGCGACCGCTGGACCAATGTCCCCGATGCCGACGCCGCCGCTCGGGAGCTCGGCCCCCAACCGCGCCGCGTGTTCCTCAGCATCGGCCGCCAAAGCCTCGCGGCATTTGCCGCGGCGCCGCAGCACACCTACCTGATCCGCAGCATCGAAGCGCCCGACAGCGCGAGCCTTCCGCCGAAGGTTGATCTCATTGCGGCCCGTGGCCCGTTCGACCGCGCGAGCGAAGCGGCTCTGCTGCGCGACAACAGGATCGACGTTCTTGTCTCCAAGAATTCCGGAGGCACGGCGACCTATCCAAAAATCGAAGCGGCACGCGACTTGGGACTTCCCGTGATCATGATCAACCGCCCACATAAGGCATGCGGAACTGCCGTCACGACGGCCGCCGAAGCCCATGCGTGGTTGATCGCGCATCATGACGCGCGCACCTGCTCGGAGCGGGGCGTGTAAACCCACGGAGTTTGGTCGGCCCGCTCGATCAGCCGGGTCTGGCTCGACCCGACGATGATGAGCGTGCGCATATCGGCCTTCGTGTGATCGGCCGCACCTAGCGTCGTGATGTCGAGCGCCGCCTCGCTGCTGCCGGCCGCTCGCACGAACAACACGACGGTTTCCGCCGGCTTGCAGCGCCGCAGAAGATCGAAGGCCCGTCCCAACTGCTCCGGCCGCGCGCGCGAGGCCGGATTGTAGATGGCGATGGCGAAATCGCCTTCGGCCGCAGCCGTGAGCCGCCGTTCGATCGTCGCCCACGATTTGAGATTGTCGGACAAAGAAATCGCACAGAAGTCACCGCCGAGCGGCGCTCCCGCCAGCGCGGCAGCCGCCAGCATCGCGGTGATGCCCGGCTCGACACGCACATCAAGCGCACGCCAACCAGGCTCCCCGTATTCGAGCGCTTCGAAAACAGCCGCCGCCATCGCGAATACGCCGGGATCGCCACCGGACACGACAACCACGCGCCGCCCTTCCGCCGCGAGCGACAAAGCCACACGCGCCCGTTCGATCTCGACACGATTGTCCGACGCATGACGCCGCTGATGCGGCCCGGCCGGCGGCAGGCGATCGACGTACGTAAAGTAGCCGACGACGTCCGTCGCCTCTTCCAGTGCCTTCAGCACCGAGGGCGTCGTAAAATCGGTGCCCGATGGGCCCAATCCGACAACTGTCAACGTACCGGTCATATCTTACGCCCCTCGCCCGGCACGATGATCATCGCGAAATAGGGTCCAACGTCTGCCGAGAGATCCGCAAGCGGAAGGATACGCTCCTCCGGCATCGTGCCGCGCTCCACATAGATCGCCCGCGCAAGAAGCCCGGCGGCCGAGATCGCGCGCCGAACTTTCGCGAGATTCCGCCCCACCTTCATGATCACCGCGGCGTTCGATGTCTTGAGACGCTCGGTCAACACATGCTCATCCAGCGTTCCGGGCAGCACCGTCAAGATGTCGTCACCCCACGTGATCGGCGCATTGGCGCGCGTCCAGCATCCCGACATGCCGGTGACACCGGGAACCACCTCAACCGGATAGCGCCCGTCCAGCCGCCGCCACATGTGCATGAACGAGCCATAGAAGAACGGATCGCCCTCGGCGAGCAGCCCGACCGAGCGCTTGCTGCTGAGATGCGCTTCGATCGTGGCCGCAGTAGCGGCGTAGAATTCGGCGATCTGCGATTGGTAGTCGTCGTGCTCGACGGGAATCTCGTCCGTCACGGGATATTCGAGCCGCAGCTCCTCGCGCCCATCCGCAATGAGCGCACTCACGATGCTGCGCGCATTTCCCTTGCGGCCACGCTTCGCGAAATAGGCGAGCACATCGACGCTCCGCACGAGCCCCGCGGCCCTGAGCGTCAACAACCGGACGTCGCCGGGCCCGACACCGATCCCATAGAGCGTGCCGCCGACGGCCGAGCCGGCAAGATGATCGAGATCGCTCATTCGGCCTCGCTTGCCAGTGCGTTGATCGCCGCCACTGTCATCGCACTTCCGCCCTTGCGTCCCTTGACGATGAGATACGCCCCGCGTCCATCCTCGGCGAGCGCCTCCTTGGATTCCACCGCACCCACGAACCCGACCGGAATGCCAATGATGGCCGCCGGAAGCGGCGCGCCTTCGTCGAGCATTTCGAGCAACCGGAACAGCGCCGTCGGAGCGTTCCCGATGGCGACGATCGAGCCGCCGAGGCGCGGCCGCCACAGCTCCAGAGCCGCCGCCGAGCGGGTCGTCCCGAGTTTTTCAGCGAGCCCCGGAACGGAGGGATCGTCGAGCGTGCACACGATCTCGTTGTTCGCAGGAAGGCGGCTGCGCGTGATCCCCTGCGCGATCATCTTGGCGTCGCAGAAGATCGGCGCTCCGGCGCGAAGCGCAGCGTGCCCCTTGGCGACGAAATCGTCGGACATGACAATGTCGGACGCGATCTCGACCATCCCCGAGGCATGGATCATGCGGACAGCGATCTTCTCGGCGTGTCCGTTGAAATTGCGAAGGTCCGCCTCTTCGCGGATCATCGCGAACGACTTCCGATAGATCTCGGCTCCATCGCTGATATAGGAGCGCTTCGTAAGCATGGTGCTGGTGTTCCTAGAAGACGCGCGCGAGCGCGACCAAATTCTGAATGTTGTCGGGCGGGAGATAGCCCACGGTCGGGCCGTTGATGGTGCCGTTGCGAACGACGCGGAATTGCTCGCCCTCGCCGATCAGCACAAGATCCGCAGGCTTCGAGCGCGCACAGCCTTTGTTGCATCCCGACACATGAGCGGAGACACATCCGATTTGCCCGAGCAGCGGCGCCAGGGCGCGTGCGGCGGCCCGTGTGTCCACAGTCGACGACGCACACGCTGGAGAACCAGGGCAGGCGTCGATGGACAACAGTGGTTCATCTGCATTCAGCAGAAAACCATGAGAACGCGCATAATCGCTGAGATGCTGCGCGGCCTGCTCATCGGGAACGGGTATGTAGAACGAGCGCCACGGCGAGACGCGAAACTCGGAAGCCCCGACCGCGATTGCACGTTCCGCCACCGCCAGCAGATCTTCCGCTTCGACACGACCGAATGGCGCCGCGAGTCCGACCACCACCGGTCCATCGTCGAGCACGATCGCGCCGAGCGTTTTTTGGGTGCTCGTCCGCGCGAATTCGAGCGCACCCGCCGGCTCACCGAACCTTTCGACTGCCCGCACAATCGCAAGCACGACTTGCCCAGGCACATCCACCATACGCACGTCGCCGACCTCTTCGGTCAACGCGACGAACGCGTGGATGAGCCGCTCCACCGCCGAAAGCACCTGCCCCGGCTCAAGCAGCCGCAGCCACAGCACGCCCTCGGCACCATCGATCCCGATCGCAACCCGCGGCCGCTCCGCAGAGCCAACGGCACGAATGCGGATGTCAGCTCGTTCGTCATCCAGCGAGAAGCGCCCACCGCCGTCCACGACGAAACCAAACTTTCCGGAAAACCGGAAACCGCCCACCTTGCGCGACAGCATCTCTTCCACAGCGCGTGCAAGCGGACGAACATCCATCACTTCCGCAGGATCAAGCCCCGCGAGCGGATTGACCATCACGTTACGGGCGGCTTCGGCAGCCTCGGTTTCATCCGCCAGCCCCAGACGATCGAGTTCCGACACCAAAGCCGGAAAGCTCTCAGGCGTCAGGCCGCGCATCTGGACGTTGGCGCGCCGCGTCAGATCGATGAGGCCATTTCCGTGCAGCCGCGAGAGCGAAGCGATCTCCGTAAGATCGGTTGCACGCAGGCAACCACCGCGCGGGCGAATGCGCACGATCTGCCCGTCACCCGTTTCCATCGGGCGCCGCACGCCGGGGCACCACCCCTTTTTATAGTTTTGACGCTGGGCCCTCATGGGACAATCCGAGCCTCGCCCGCCGCAGATCTCATGGTATGTTGCAGAGCCCCCGCAAGTTCGCCATGCACGGCGTTACGATGCGGCGTCCACAAACGTCTGGCGATTGCGTCTTCCAGCCTCAGAACGATCGCATGCACTGCCGCCGGATTGGCTTCGAGAAGCGCCGCCAGAACGCTTTCATCAGCGATATACGCCTCATGCACGCTTTCGAACAGGTGATTTGAAACAAGCGGCGCAGACACGGCAAAAGCATAGAGCGCATCGACCGCCTGCGCGACCTCGGACACACCGCGATGGCCGTGGTTAAGCATGCCGGCAATCCACCGCGGATTGGTCAACCGCCCTCGAACGATCCGCGCGATCTCGACCTCAACCGTCCGCACCACCGGCGTATCCGGCTTGCTGGTGTCGAGATGGTAAAGACTGGGGGACCGGCCGATCTCCGCCGCCGCTGCGGCAAAGCCGCCGACGAAATCGGCAACTCCGTCACCATCCAGGAGATCGCGCTCCCTGTCGTCCTGCGGATGCACAAGCGCATCGATCGCTGCCAGCCGTTCCGCGAACTGCTGCGCCGCCGGTTGCGGCTGTTCATCGCCGCCGTAGGCATGGGTCGAAGCCGCGAGATAGGCCTGCGCGATATCCGCGCGCGTCGACCCCTCCCGGTCGAGAATAGCTTCTGCCGCACCCGCGCCATAAGCGCCCGGCGCATTGCCGAAGATGCGGACGAGATCGCGCCCTGCGCGTCGTTCGGCTGCAAGAGGGTTCCAGTCATCCGGCTCGTCCTGTGCGCCAACGCGGCGAACCGCGAGTTCCAGAAGCGCGATCTGGGCCGGGAAGATGTCGCGGAACGAGCCCGAGATCCTGAGCGTGACGTCGATCCGCGGCCGGTCCATTTTGGCAAGCGGAATGACCTCGATCCCGGTCACCCGGTTGGAGGCCGGATCCCACTGCGGGCGAACGCCGAGATAAGCGAGCGCCTGCGCGATGTCGTCGCCACCCGTCCTGAGAGAGGCCGACGCCCATAGGTCGACCATGACCGAGCGCGGATACTCGCCGTGATCCTGCATGTAGCGGCGCACCACCTCTTCGGCCGCGCGCGCACCCACGATCGTCGCAACCCGCGTCGGGATCGCGCGCGGATCGGTCGCGGTGAGGTTACGGCCTGTCGGCAGAACGTCGCGGCGTCCGCGCGTCGGCGCTCCGGACGGTCCCGGCGCGACACGCCGGCCGTCGAGAGCGGCGAGCAGCCCATCTCGCTCACGCTTTGCGCACGCCTCTATCAGATCCTCGATCGCATCCTTACTCGCCGCGTCCTGCGATCCACCTAGCGACGCCGAAATCGCGTCGGAGAGGTTGCGTGAGGCTTCGTCCGAAGGCCGGCAACCGAAAACATGCAGGCTGTCGCGGATCGCGAGATCCTTGATGTCGCAAAGCTGCGCATCAAGTTTCGCGATCTGCTCTCGCGGCGTCTCGCTGCGCACGAGACCGCAATCTTCCGCCAAACCGGAGCGCCACGCCCGCTCCAGGATTTCCCGTTCGAGAAGCGCCTGACGCCGCGCATCCACGCCATCGGCATCCGCGTATTCCTCGATCAGACCTTCAAGCTCTCCGAGCGGTCCATGCAAACCGGCTTCGCAAAGCGGGGGAGTGAGATGGCCGATCGTAACGGCCGCGATCCGCCGCTTGGCCTGCACCGCTTCCGCCGGATTATTGACGATGAAGGGGTAGATGACCGGCACGGGGCCGAGCACGGCCTCGGGGAAACAGCTCTGAGAAAGCGCAATCGCCTTGCCGGGCAGCCATTCGAGCGTGCCGTGCGTACCGAGATGCACGAGCGCGTCGATCTTCTCCTGCTCCCTGAGCCAGGCATAGAGCGCGACATAGGCATGCCGCGGCGGGACCGATGTATCGTGATAGCCGGACTTCCGGTCACCGCTCGAACCACGATCCGGCTGCAACACGACGACGACGTTGCCGGCCCGAATACAACGAAATCGGAAGCAACCGTTCGAACAGAGTGGATCCTGCTCCGGCTCGCCCCACGTGGCGGTGATGGCCTCTCCCACACGCATCGGCAACGCCACCAACCACCGCCGATAGTCGGAGATGGAAACGTCGACGGTATCCGACGCCGCGAGCCCCGACAGCGACGCAATGATCGCCTCCCCCGAAGGAAGCTCTGCGCCGACGTGGTAGCCGGCACTCCTCAAGGCATCGAGGATTGCATTCGCGCTTTGCGGCGTATCGAGACCGCAGGCATATCCCGTGCGCCCCCCGCGCCCCGGATAGTCCGACAGCATGATCGCGAGGCGGCGAGATGCGGCAGGCGTTCTCCGAAGCCTGGCCCAGGCTGCGGCGAGATCGGCCACGTAGGCAATGCGATCTTCCTGCGGGGCATGAACCTGCACCGCGTATTCGAGATCGGCGTCGAACGGCAGCTCGGCCTTGAACGACACGGCGCGCGTGAACACCCGGCCGTCCAGCTCCGGCAGCACGACATTCATCGCGAGGTCGGTTGCCGAAAGTCCGCGAGGCGAAGCGTCCCACGCTGCGCTTTTGTGGCCGGCGAGCGCGACTTGCAAAACGGCGCAATCGGCCTGATCCAGCACCGTCGTATCGTCCGCACGCAT
The DNA here is from genome assembly GCF_031157355.1 of Hyphomicrobium sp. LHD-15. GTDB lineage: Bacteria > Pseudomonadota > Alphaproteobacteria > Rhizobiales > Hyphomicrobiaceae > Hyphomicrobium_C. The sequence goes on along the minus strand of NZ_JAVIFT010000002.1, from coordinate 849,430 downwards.
CGCGGAGAACGCGGTTGCATTGAGAATGACGGCAGGTTGCGCCCGCGCGATGAACGCGGACAGACCGGCGGCAACCTCAGGATCCTTGAGACTGGTGACCGCGATCCCGATGGCATCCAAGCCTTTGTCGCGCAACACGGCGAGCAACCGCGTGATCGGCGCAATATCGGCCGCAAGCAAGCTCGACTTGTAGAACAAAACGAATGCCGCCGGCCGGCCGGATGCGCCGACCGCATAATGCGCAAGCGGAACGGCATCGCCGCTTTCCGAAAGCGCCATGATCGGCCCGAGCTGAACCGGACTGTCGTTGACGACATCACGCCCCATCAACCGCGCGGCAAGGCGCAAGATGCCGGCTGCGTTCTGCGCACCACCCTCGCGGAAGTAGTGCTCAAACTGCGCGCGGAACTCTTCATCCACGGTCGAAAGCGCGACGAGACGGGGATCGGGCCGGTCATCTCCCGGCAGCGCCACAAGCAGCACGCCGCGACGCGCCGCCAGCGCGGCAAGGCGCTCGAAGCCGTAACGCCAATAGTCGAGCCCGCCGAGGCTCCGCACTATGACGATCTTCGCGTGCGCCACAACGCTGTCGACATAGAGATCGACAGACATCGGGTGGCGAAGCTTCTTGAGGCTCGCGAGCCTCAACGTCGGATGGGCACCTTGTCCCGCGCGCCAAGCCGCAGCCATCGCCGAGAGATCGCTATCGCTGAACGAAAGACAGACCACGTCGGCCGGCGTTTGCCCGAGATCGATCGCAGCTTCCGCTTCATCGAGCGTTCCTGAATCGATAGCGAGCAAATGCATCGGCGATGCGCCTAGGTTCCGGCAATCGACTGCGCAATGGCTTCGCGGTCGAGGCCTTTTTGCCCGATGACGACGAGGCGGCCCTGACGGCTCTCACCGGCATGCCACGCCCTGTCGAACTGATGTTGCAAGCGCGAGCCGACGCCCTGGATAAGGAGCCGCATCGGCTTGCCCTTCACTTCCGCAAATCCTTTGACGCGCAGAATGTCGTGCGCATCGGCGGTCTTCTTGACGCGTTCGATCAAATCGCCCGGCTGGTCGAGCTGCGGGATGTCGATGATGAACGTCTCGAAGTCGTCGTGGTCGTGACCTTCTTCCTGATCGTGATGCGACGGCCGCTGAGCGAGATCCGTTTCTGCCGCAGCACCGAGCCCGAGCAGAACCGCGCTATCGATCTCGCCGCCCTTGGCCTCGACGATCTTGACCGCACGCGGCACTACGGCTTTGATCTCGCCCGCAACGCGGCCGCGATCGTCGCCCGTCATCAGATCGGTCTTGTTGAGAACGATGAGATCGGCACAGAGCAGCTGGTCCTCGTAGACCTCCTCGAGCGGATTGTCGTGATCGATCGAGGCATCTTCCCGGCGCTGGCTTAAAAGCGCTTCCGGATCGTCGGCAAAGCGTCCGGCCGCGACTGCCGCTCCATCGACAACGGCAATTACGCCATCGACTGTCACCCGCGACGCGATCGCCGGCCAGTTGAACGCCTGCACCAGCGGCTTCGGCAACGCGAGGCCGGAGGTTTCGATCAGGATGTGCTCCGGCGGCTCCGGCAGGTTCAAAAGCTGCTCGATGGCCGGCACGAAATCGTCGGCGACCGTGCAGCAGATGCATCCATTCGAAAGCTCGACGATGCGATCTTCGGTGCAGTCCGCCGCACCGCATCCTTTCAGGATCTCGCCATCGATGCCGACGTCGCCGAACTCGTTGACGATAACGGCGAGCCGGCGCCCGGACGAATTCTGAAGGATGTGCCGCACCAGCGTCGTCTTGCCCGCACCGAGAAAGCCGGTGATCACGCTGCACGGCACTTTTGCCAAGGTCTTCATGTCGTTTGCTGTTCCTGAATTTCGAAGCCAAGCGGAGGAATCCGCGCGACGACGCCCTTGCGGAACGAAGCCGGTCGCTCCTTCCAGGGCACAATTCCATTTTCGGAGCGCTGATACGACAGCGCCGCCTCGACGATCTCGTCGAGGTGATCCGCGGCCGTGAGATCGCCGACGAGATAGGTCCACTTCCCGGCACCCACCATCGCAACCGTAGCCGGACGCTTGCAGACGGCCAGACACTCGACCGGCTTTACAGCGACGCCCTCGGCCGAGGCGGCAGCAAACTTGTCCCGCAGCGCATTGACAAGCGCGAGGCCCGAGCCGCCCTCGCCTTCACCCTGCCCGCGGCAGGAGACGCAGACAAAAATCGTCATCGCGGACTGATCCATCGCGCGCTCCTGCACCGGCCTAACCCGCCCGGCGCGAATTTTCTCCGCGCTGCCAAAGCCATCCCACAGCCAATCCCGTAAGCGCCCACAGGATCGCGTGCGTGACGAGAGAGGCAGAGGCGAAACGAGCGGCCAGCTCAGCCGGCACGCGGCTCGTCTCGAAGTGATGAGGATGCGGCGCGCCGATAACGTGAGGTGCAACCAGCAAAACGACAGCCACAACCTTCAGCCACGCGGCGCTCGTCTGGAAGAAAAGCCAAAGCGCCAGCGCCGTCGCAGCCGCCGTCCCAAGCCACCAGATCTGCCGCTCCACGAGCCCGGCCGCCTGCATGCCCGGCAATTCCGGCGCAAGGCCGAGCGCGGGTGCGAGCCCGGTCACGACAAAGCCCGCCGCCGCCCAGCTCAAAGCTTTGGGCGTGTCGATACGGCCATCCGCAAACAACAACCCGCCCAGCATCAGCAAGGCAAACCCGATGGCCGTCGCGACAGTCGCGGTGGTTGTAAAGAACGTGCGTTCGAAGCCGTCGGCAGGCTGCCAACCGTCGTGCTCATGCCCGCCGGCCGCTGCATCGTCATGGGTGGAATGCACGAGAACGAGACGCGCAACGCCGCTTTCGGACGCCAGCCGGTCACGTGACATCGCAGCGGGGTTTGACGCTGTTTCGAATTTCTCCGCCGCAAGGATCAACGGCGTCGTTGTGAAATGCTGAACCAGGGCTACGAGCAGCCCAGCAGCAAAGCCGGCCAGAAGGCCGACCGACAGAACGCGGGTTATCACGGGTGAACTCGCTCAGTGGCAGGGAAAGCTGAGAGCGTGACGCGTGTCGTGGCCGGCGTTGTGAATGGTGTCGGAGTGGGCAAACCCCGCAGTCAAAACAAGACCTGCACCGATTGCAAACGCCATCAGGGCAACGCGGAGGCGTTCGGCCTTGTCGGCGACGGGTGCGAGAACGGCGGTATTCGCTTGCGAATTCATGGAAACCTCTCCTTGGCCACCCCACCGGGGCCGTTGAGCATCTGGATTGCGACGGCCGGTCTCCTGGCTTACGGCTCTTGCGCGTCCGGCAACCTTCCCGGTTTCCCAGTGGTTACTTATGCCGTTCGCTCGCCGACTACAGTTGCGGGGGCAGCTGCGGAGGCCTCCGTTACGGAGTAACCGCATTCCCGTTCAATCCCCTAAGGGGAACCGTCACCCGGACAGTAAAGGGGTATCCGCACGCTGGCGTCAATGGCATTTCGGAAGCCTAAGCCTGACGAGGCGTCACACCACCCTTCACGCCGCACCGCGCCCTGTTGCATAAGAGGCGACAACAAACACGAGGAGCGCCCAATGACAGCCACCGCAACCGACGACACAGCTCGCCACAGGGAAAAAATGGCGAACCGCAAGGCGGTGCAGGATGCCGAGGTCGCTTCGAAGACCATCGAGAAGGGCCTGCTCATCGTTCACACCGGCAAGGGCAAGGGAAAATCCACGGCGGCATGGGGTCTTCTTCTGCGCGCACTCGGCCGTGGGCTCAAAGTGGGCGTCGTGCAATTCGGCAAGGGAGCCTGGGAAACCGGCGAGCGCAAGGCCGTCGAAGCCTTCGGCGACCAGGTGGTTTGGCACACGCTCGGAGAAGGCTTCACCTGGGAAACGCAAGACAGAGAGCGTGACGTCGCGGCCGCCCGTGAAGCTTGGCAGATTGCTCAAAACCTGATGAACGACCCCGCCATTCGGCTCGTGATCCTCGACGAGCTTAACATCTCGCTCCGCTACGACCACCTCGATCTGTCGGAGGTAGTGGCCGCCCTCAAGAAACGCCGCGGCGACCTCCACGTCGTCGTGACCGGCCGCAACGCCAAACCCGAATTGATCGAAGCCGCCGATCTCGTGACCGAGATGAGTTTGGTGAAGCACCACTTCGCCGCTGGCGTAAAGGCCCAGGAGGGCATCGAGTTCTGACGCGCATGAAAGCGATCATGCTTCAAGGCACCGGCTCGGATGTCGGAAAATCGCTGCTGGTCGCAGGACTGTGTCGCGCGTTTTCCAATCGCGGCCTCAAGGTACGGCCGTTCAAGCCGCAGAACATGTCGAACAACGCCGCCGTGACCGCTGACGGCGGCGAGATCGGGCGTGCGCAAGCCCTGCAGGCGCGCGCAGCTCGGGTCGCACCGACGGTTCACATGAACCCGGTGCTCTTGAAACCGCAAAGCAACATTGGCGCCCAGGTTGTCGTTCAAGGGCGCGTCGTGGGAACCTCCAAAGCCCGCGATTTCCAGTCCATGAAGCCCCGTCTCATGGCTTCCGTGCTCGAAAGCTTTCGTAAGCTCGGAGAAGAAGCCGACATCGTCGTCGTCGAGGGCGCCGGATCGGCATCCGAGATCAATCTACGCGCCGGCGACATTGCCAACATGGGGTTCGCGCAAGCGGCAAACGTGCCGGTGATCCTGGTCGGCGACATCGACCGCGGCGGCGTCATCGCAAGCCTGGTCGGCACCAAGGCCGTCATCGCGCCCGACGATGCCGCGAGGATCGCCGGCTTCATCGTCAACAAATTCCGCGGTGACCCCACGCTTTTCGCAGCGGGCATGTCCGAAATCGAGCGCCTGACGGGATGGTCCTCGTTCGGCCTCGTGCCGTATTTCTCGAACGCCAACCGGCTGCCCGCCGAAGACGCGCTCGCGTTGGCCGCGCCGCAAATCGCACCCCGAAACGGCCCCATCCAAATTGTCGTTCTCGCCTATCCGCGCATATCGAATTTCGACGATTTCGATCCGTTACGCCTCGAGCCCGGTGTCGACCTCAAGTTCCTCCATCCAGGTTCTCCCATTCCCGGCAACGCGACACTCGTGATCCTGCCCGGATCGAAAGCGACGATGGCCGACCTCGCAACGCTGAGAGACACCGGCTGGGATATCGATCTCGCCGCTCACGTTCGCCGCGGCGGCCGCGTGCTCGGCATCTGCGGCGGCTACCAGATGCTCGGCAAACGCGTATCGGACCCCAACGGCATCGAAGGCGAGCCCGGATCGGTCGATGGCCTCGGCCTCCTCGACATCGAAACCGTGCTCGACGGCGACAAAGTTCTTGTCGAGGTCAGCGGAACCTCCGAGCTAGGCGGCGCGCCATTCCGCGGCTACGAAATGCACATCGGCCGCACGACGGGCGCCGGCTGCGCGAAGCCGATGCTGCGCTTTGCGGATAGCCGCACCGAAGGCGCGATCAGCGCGTTAGGCCACGTCTCCGGTTGCTATGTGCACGGCCTCTTTGCCGACGATGCATTCCGCGCCGCCCTGCTGACTTCGATCGGCGCCGAAACCTCGTCGCTCAACTACGACGCGGATATCGACGACGTGCTCGACCAGTTCGCCACCCACATCGAACTGCACGTCGCCTGCGACCGCCTACTCGAACTCGCGAACCGCTGAATGTCAGTGATTTCAGCCGCATTGGCGGACCAAAGTTCGCCATCCGATCACCACGCCAGACACCGACACCACAAGCCCTGCGATCGACAACAGCCACACCAGGATATCTCGCGCCGGCTGGTTCCTGAGCAGAATCGGCAAGTCGTAATCGTGTAGGAAGTTGAACAGCCACCGATAGGTGCGTGCATCGCTATCGCTCAGCCCGGCGATGGCGCCCGTCGCCGGATCGAGAAACAGCCATGATGCATCGGGATCGTCGAACACCACCTTGACGACCGGCAGCGGCCGCTTGTGGTGATGGGAATACCAGTAGATCTCCTCCTCGGTCAGGCGCTCTCCCGCGACCACGGACGCGGACGGAAACGCCTGTCGCGCAGCCTTAACGAGCATGTCATCGGCAATCGGAGCGGGTTCGCCGGATTTCGGATCGGCAAGCAGAACACTTGCGTCGTTGCGGACGATCATGCGGGCCTGCCCGCCGACCCAGACGAAGGAAACCTCAGTCGGCACGCGGCGACCTGCTTCCGCGATAGCAGCCGGCATGACGCCATAGACATGGCCTTCGCTCCAACCCGCATACGCGACGCGTTGCACGTCGGAAAACTGCGTGCGCGCGAAGAGACTGAAGGGATTGACCGATAGCCACCCGCTCGCGATCCAAGTCGTCAGGAATACGCCGCCGATCAGACCGCCGACGTGATGCCACTTCATCCAGCCGCGATAGGGCGTCCCACGACCGCCCTTGTAGGGCCGCCGCACGCGAAGCCGCAGAATACCGATCCACAGCCCCGTGATCGCCCCGATGATCAAGGGCCCCGAAAGCCACATGACCGATTGGCGCCACAGCTGCTGGTCCTTGCGGATCGGCGAAAAATAAATCCAGTGCGGCACCGCGCCGAGCCAGTTCCAGAAGCGCTCGTTGCCCGTCGCGTTCTGCACGATCTCGCCGGTTTTCGAGGAGACGTAGACGGTCGTGCCGAGCCCGTCGTCGAGCACAAACTTGTAGAGCGGCCGGTGCGGATCGAACCGGCGCGTCACCGTCCACTGGTCATAGTCGAGCGTTTCCAAAAGCCGCGGAGCAGCATTCGGGAACACCGCTGACACATGCCGCCGGGCCTGCTCGGCATCGACCTGCGAGACCGGAAGTCCTGTCACGGCCGAGATCGTCGCAGGACCGCCCGCCGCGACGATGCGATAGACCGGTTCGTCGGCGAGCATCTCGAGCCGAAAGATCGTTGGCAACGTTTTGACGCCAGCCGTCGCCATCGCGTCGTCTGGCCTAACAGCGACGCGCCCGGCATCGATGACCGGCAGATTCGTCAGCCGCTCCTGATCCGTCCAGGACGGGAACGGCACGTACAGCATGACGAGCCCCGACAGGAACCACATCACGCACAGCACGCAGGTGATGACACCGAGCCAGCGGTGGCCCCAGTAGAGCCACCGCTTCGCGGTCTTCGCCCACGACCGCCCGGAACCCCGCGAGGCTCCGGACGACGCGGCGATATTGGTTTCAAAACGTCCCATGTCAGTACTTGATACGATAGCTGAGCTCGGCCGAGCGCGGCGGCGCAAGTTGCCACTCGGTGGAACTGCCGCCAGTCGCGTACTTCTCGTCGAACACGTTGAACACGCGCAGCGCAATCTCACTCTTGTCGGTGACGTCGTAGCTCAGGCCCATATTCACGACAGTCGACGCGGGGCGCTTTAGCGTATTTGCATCGTTGTTGTAAACGGAACCGATCCACTGCACGCCTGCGTAAGCTTCCCACTTTGGAAGGAAAGCCCACGTCAGCCAGCTGTTGACCACCTGCTCCGGCACGTTGGGCGGCCGGTTGCCAGTGTAGTCGACGCCACCGGCAGCGATCATCTCGTCGAACCGAGCTTCGAGCACGGCCACGTTGCCGTCATAACGCAGAGTATCCGTGAGCTGGAGCCCCAGAGACGCCTCGACACCTCGCGACGATTGCTGCCCGATCTGCCTGGTCAGCGTCGGGTTGTCGGGATCTCGCGACAGGATATTGTTCTTCTCGATGTCGTATGCGGCAAGCGTCCATTCTCCGCGCCCGCCCCAGAACGACTGTTTGACGCCGACTTCATACTGCCGGCTTGTCGCAAGCTGATACTGCGAGTTCGTAAGACTCAAGCTGAGCAGAGCGCCGCCGATCGGATCGACGGCTGTTGCATACTGCCCATAAAACGCAAGACCCGGCACAGGTGTATAGACCGCGCCGACCCGCCACGAGGTTTCCGAAAAGTCTTTCTCAAAGTAGGTGGGCGCTGGAGTTGCATTTGGATCGGCGCGCTCAAGCGAGACTTTGTCGAGACGGATACCGGCGACGACAGTCAGTTCTTTCGAGAGCGTCAAACGGTCCTCGGCAAAAAACGCATGCTGGAACGTCTCGGAATCCACGCGCGCGACAGCGGGAACATTGTTCTTATCGCCGAACCAACCTGGATCGGGATTGAAGGGATCGACCGAAGAAGTTCCTGCAAACGGCGAGTTGCTTCTGTTCAGGAAATCGATGCTGTTGACGTCGAAGCCGACAACCAATTCGTTCTTGACGCCACCGCCAATAGGTGTACGGACAGTCGCGTCGAAGCGATTTCCAATCTGCTCCTGATCATGAAAGATCTCGATGTAATCGGACCGCAGCACCCGCCCCGCGAACGGACCTGACGTTTGGTAGGCATAGGATTCGACGTTGCGCCAATGCCGGTTGCTGGTCAGCCGATAGGCCACGTTGCGCATCTCGAGCCAGTCGGTCGGGCTCCACTCGGTTTTGAATTGGGTCCAGTTGTCGACATAACTCACGTCGCTATCGCGTACGTTGAAGTTCTTGTCGCGCAGCCTTTCCGGAATAGTGCCGTTGATTAGCGGCGTACCCCAATAGCGCAGCGGCGACTGGTCGCCATGATCATGAGAGATCGTGAAGTTGAGATCGCTGGTCGGGCGATAGGTGAGCGCCCCTGAAAGCGCGAGCGAGCTGAAATCGCTTTCTCGCTCGAGCCAGCCATCCGATTGAATGCCGCTCGCATCGAAGCGATAGAACAGCTTGTCGTTGATCGGCCCACCCGATCCGACGCCAAACCGGCGCGTCGCGTCCGTTCCCACAGCAACCTCCGCCTCGTGCGTGAAATAGTCGGTCGGCTTCTTCGGTACGACGTTGATCACGCCTCCGACAGCGCCTTCGCCGTAGAGCACTGACGCAGGCCCACGCAACACTTCGATGCGCTCGGCCGACCAGGTATCGAACGGGAACGTTACCGTCCCCGAACCGACATAAAGCCGCGTACCATCATAAAGCTGCATCACCGAACCGTGGCCGGCGAACCCGCGCGCCGCCAATCCGCTACCCCCGTTTCCTGGTGCCGCGGTTGACGTAAACCCCGCCGCATTTTGCGTCACCGCCTGATTGACGCTTGTCTGCCCGCGGTCGCGAACCGTGTCGCCCGGGATGACCTCGACGCTGGCTGGCGTTTCGAGCGGAGAGAGACCGAGACGGCTGCCGGTGCCGGCCGGCGCATCGAGATTGAGACCGGGCTTGGTCTCGCCCTGGGCCGAGGCTCCACCTCCCGCGCTTGCGTCAGCTGCGGCACTCTGCGTGGCGCCGGCAGTCACCTTCTTGGCGGAAGCCTTGGCCTTCTTCTTCTGTTTGTTGGCCGTCGTCACCTCCAAAGGCGGAAGCGCGGTCGGCTCACTCGCTGGCGCAGCGGAGGTGGTTTGCGCACTCGCTTCACCCGCAAACGCCGAAGCGGCGGCAGCAAGCGCAAGCAGGCTCGAACGAGAGGTTTTGACTGGTGATCGTCTTTTCTGAACAGACATAGAGGTCCCGTCGCGATTGATGACGGGAGCCGCGCAAAACGTGCCAATGCACTGGCTCAAACGAAATCCGTCGCGATGTCGCGCACGCGCGACACGCAAGAATTTCAAGCCAGTTCTAAATTCATCAGAGACTTAACATCTGATCGACCCTAGGCATGCCTGACGTTGCTCCCAATCGGTTGCACATCAGTCGCCACTACGGGTAACCGTTCCACCGCGCGTCCCGCACGAAGGATGGGCGACTTGTGCCGGCAGGTCTCCTGGCTCACGGCTCGAGCGTTTCTTTCCGGCCTTCCCGGGATCCAACGCGGATCGCCAGTGGCATATGTGGAAGAAACTCGCCGTCTACAGTTGCGGGCGCAGCCACGGGATCGATGCGGTTCGCATCTCACCGTGTTCCCTCTTAGACATCACACGCTTGCGCGCATGACATCACCGTCACAGTTCCTATTGCAGATGACTTGAGCCACGGTGTCAACGGAAATTCTGAAACGCGCGTGTCAGGCGCGGAAGTGTCGCGACAGAAACGCGTCTTCACCGCTACGCATCGCGGATGCGCCTCAGCAGATAGGTATCCATGATCCATCCGTTCGCGACCCGCCGCTCCTCGCGAACGCGCGCGATCTCGTCGGCAACATCCTCGAGCGGCCCGGCGCGCAAAACCTCGGTTTGCATGCCAAGATACGCGCCCCAGAAAATTTCATACTCTGCGGCAGGCACCGTGTTGAACGCACACTGCCCGTCGAGCATCACCACGAGGCTTTCCGCGCTGCGCGCCTCTCCTTCGTCAGCAAGCTTGCGCCCGGTCGTGATCTTGACGGCCTCGCCGATCTCGTTGAGGGGCACACGATGCTTCGCCGCGAGCACCTGAAAACTCGCGATGCCCGGAATGACCTCGTAGTCGAACGCGACCCGGCCCGTCTCCAAAATCAGCTGTAAGATGCGGATGGTGCTGTCGTACCAGCAGGGATCGCCCCACACGAGAAACGCTCCGCACTCGTCCTCGCCGAGGTTTTCGAGGATCGCATCCGCATAGCGGTCCGCACGCTCGCGATGCCACTTCCCCACTTCGGCTTTGTAGTCCTGCGGGCGGCGATCCCGCGTCGCCTCGTCGATCGTGACGAACCGATAGTCCGAATGCTCCATAAACCGGCTGCAGATATCGGTGCGGACATCGACGAGAGCCGATTTCTCGCTCCCCTTGTCGACGATGAAGAAAACCCGCGCCCTGTTCATTGCCTTGATGGCTTGCACCGTCAGGTGCTCAGGGTCGCCCGAGCCGATACCGATGACACTGAGAGTTCGCATGCGGAAATCCATTTACAGGCCGGGCAGTTCTGACCGGCGGAAAGGCGTTTTTCCTTGGCCTTGACGAACCGCCGCTTAGTGGGAGCACGAGGCTTTGTCCAGTCGCGCAAGACAGATGAGCCATCCCACGGATTAAACACATAAAACACGAGTCACAAAATCGAGGCCGCGCCGCCGAGATCCGACCGCGTGGGATCACCCCAAACTGCGCAAGCGAACGAGCAAAGCAGCACCTCCCCGAGTTATCCCCATCGTATTTGTTTCTGAACCGTTTCGATGCGGAAAGCCGGTTTGACATCAGCATGTTTCCATTCGAGAGTTCAAAAGATTAGCAAGTGCGGCGACGCACTCACCTGCGCTTTCTGATGCCGTGAGATCTCGTGCGCAGTTGGAGGGGATTGCTCACGTGAGAAGAACTGTCCTAGTCACGGGCGGCGCAGGCTTTATCGGTTCGCACCTCATCGACCAGCTCATCGCCGGGGGGCACGATGTCGTCTGCGTGGACAACTTCTTCACCGGCTCCAAGCGTAACATCGAGCACCTGCTCGGCAATCCCCGCTTCGAGCTTCTGCGTCACGACGTGACGTTCCCGCTCTACATCGAGGTCGACGAGATCTACAATCTCGCGTGCCCCGCGTCGCCGGTGCACTACCAGCGCGATCCCGTCCAGACCACGAAAACCAGCGTCCACGGAGCAATCAATATGCTTGGCATCGCCAAGCGTTTGCGTTGCCGGATCTTTCAAGCCTCGACCTCCGAAGTGTACGGCGACCCCTCCGTCCATCCGCAGACGGAGGACTACTGGGGCAACGTCAATCCGATCGGACCGCGCTCCTGTTACGACGAAGGCAAGCGCTGCGCCGAGACACTCTTTTTCGATTACCACCGCCAACACGCCCTCGAGATCAAGGTCGCGCGCATTTTCAATACCTACGGGCCGCGCATGCAGCTCCATGACGGACGCGTCGTATCGAACCTGATCGTGCAGGCGCTGAAGGGCGAGCCGATCACCATCTACGGCGACGGAAATCAAACGCGATCATTCTGTTACGTCGACGACCTCGTCAACGGAATGATCCGCCTGATGAACAGCGACCGAACGCTTACGGGCCCGATCAATCTCGGCAACCCCGGTGAAATTTCGATCCGAACGCTCGCCGAGCAGATCATCGCACTTACGGGATCGCGATCGAAGCTGAGCTTCCGCGACAAGCCCGCCGACGATCCCGAGCGACGCCGGCCGGACATCTCCCAAGCCAAAGCCGCGCTCAATTGGTCTCCGACAGTGGAGCTGCGCGAGGGACTAAAGAGAACGATTTCCTATTTTGATCGCGTACTCGCGAACGCAGACAGCGCGACGGTAGAAGTTTAGGCTGACACGGCTGATTCGGAGAGACACGGGCAGAGCGATCATCGGCGGGGCGAAAGCGAGATGAAAGAGTTAGATCAATCCCGCCTGTGGGGCGAGCGGCGGTAGAGAGCCATGACATCCATTTTCTCCGGTCTGTCGGCCTCATTGATCGCGAAGCTTTCGCAAACGACCTTCCGCGACCTGACGACGTCGGACATGGAGGCGCTAACCTCGACGCAGGCTGCTGCCCTGAAGTCGACGCAGCTCAACGCACTCAGCACCACCAACATCGAAGCAATGACGGCAACGGCAGTTTCGTCGCTGTCTCCGGTCAGCTTGAACAAGCTCAGTCTCGCCCTGTTCGAGGTTCTCGTCGGGGACGATCTGGAAGCCCTCACGTCCTCGCAGCTCGCAGCCCTCACCGCCACCCAGATCAATACGCTGACGACAACCGAGATCCAGGCGCTCACACAGACCCAGCTCGACGGCATCACCGCGACCCAGATCGCGGGCCTGACCTCGACGACCATCGCGAAGTTCACGGCAACTCAGATCGGGTCTTTCAGCACGACCCAGGTCGGCGGCTTCTCGTCGGCCCAGCTCAACGCGATGTCACCGGAATCGATCCAGGCTCTGGACGTCGCAGGGTTGACAGTGAGCCAGGTCTCTCGCCTTTCCGCTACTGCCTTCGACAACCTGTCTCCGGAGCAGATCGCGGCCTTCACCTCTTCACAAATTGCCGGTCTTTCCACGACATCGCTCAGCCTGCTGTCCACCGCCGAGGTCGAGGGGCTGACATCGACGCAGATCGCCGGTCTGACGGCGAAGCAGATCGTGGGCGCTTCGGCCGATACCCTCGCCAAGTTCACGCCCGACCAGTTGGCCTCCTGGACATCCACTCAAGTCGGCGGATTGAGATCGACCCAACTCACGGGGCTGTCACCCGCTTCGATTCAAGCGCTGAATGCCTCGAGCTTCACCACCACTCAGCTCGCAACGCTCACAACGACCGCCTTCGACAATCTCACCACGACGCAGCTGGCATCCCTTAGCGCCAAGCAGATTTCCGCGCTTTCGACGACATCGATCAACCGCCTACCCTCGTCGGTTCTGCAATCCTTCTCGACCACGCAGATCGGCGGGTTGACCGCGCGCCAGATGACCGGCGCAACCGAAACCACGTTGGCAAACCTGACGTCGCAACAGCTCAGCGTGCTGACCTCGGCCCAGGCCGCTGGTCTCACCACGACTCAGCTGAACGCGCTGCCCGCTCAATCTATCCAGGCATTTCAGTCATCGGCATTCTCGGCCGCGCAACTCGCGAAGCTCACGACGACAGCGTTCGACAACTTGTCGTCAACGCAGATTCTTGCATTCACCTCGACCCAGATCGGATCGCTATCGACAACGTCGATCAACCGGCTGACGGACACCGAGCTTCAGGCATTCACGTCCACCCAAGTCCGCGGCTTGAAGACCGGCCAGATCCCCGGCATGACGACGACCGTGCTGGCAACGTTGACGCCGACGCAAATTGCGTCGCTGACGTCGGCTCAGGTCAAGGCGCTGACCTCGACCCAGGTTGGCGCTTTGTCGTCAACCGCACTTCAAGCGCTCAAAATCTCCGACATGTCCGCCGCACAGATCGGGCGCCTGACCATCACCGATTTCCGCGGCCTGACGACGACGCAGATCGCGTCGCTCACGTCCACCCAAGCCGCCAGTTTCAGCACGACGCTTATCAATGCGATGTCGGCGACCGAGGTACGGTCCCTTACCACCACGCAAATCGGCGGCCTGACAGCCGCCAAGATGTCCGCGCTCGATCCCGCTCAGGTCGCCGCGCTGACGACGACCCAGATAGCGGCGCTCACCGGCACGGCGCTCAGCGGGCTGCGCGATACCCAGATCGCAGCTCTCTCTCCCGACCAGTTGAGTGCTCTCTCGGTCGCTCAAGTCGCGAGCTTGACGTCAACGGCGGTCAGCGGCCTCGAAATCGAAGACATTTCCGCACTGACGACGACCCAGATCGCCGCCATGAAGACGGCCCAGATCCGCGGCCTGACCGAAAGCCAGATCGCCGCCTTCTCGACGACGCAGATCGCCGCGCTTACCACAACCGGGCTGTTCAGCCTGAGTGCGACGCAGGTCGCGGCGTTGTCGCCGGATCAACTTGCAAGCCTCCGTCCAAGCCAGATCGCAGCACTTTCGAGCTCCGGGATCAGTGGCCTCCCGCCCACCTCGATCGCCTCGTTGAGCCCGCAGCAAATCGGCGAGCTCGCGAACTATCAGGTCAAGGCGCTCACCGAAGAGCAGCTTGCAGCCCTCACCTCGTCCCAGGTCGCCGCCTTGACGCCGACGCAGATCGCTCTGCTGTCGAAAACTGCGATCCCCGGCCTTTCGGCCGAGAACATCGGCTATTTGACGACGACGCAGATCAGCGCGCTCGGCGCAGTCCAAGCCTCGGCCTTTGTCGACACACAAATCCGGGCGTTGTCCGAAACACAAATTTCCGCGCTCTCGACTGGCGCGATTGCCGGTTTCACCAATTCGCAGATCGCCAACCTCACCTCGACACAGCTCGCCAGCATGTCGGTAACGCAGATCGGCGCGCTCTCGGCGGACGGCATCAGCGGCCTTGCCGTCGAAGACATCATGACGCTGTCGCTGAATTTCTTCAGCGGCCTGACACAGACCCAGATAAGAGCCTTGTCGGAGTATCAGGTCGTCTCGCTGAGCCCCGAGCAGCTCGCGGCCCTCACCGCCACGCAGATATCCGGCCTCTCGACAGCAGCCATCAGCGGCCTGTCGGTCACGGCGCTGCAGTCTCTTTCATCGACACAGCTCAGCGGCCTGACCGCGGCGCAGATCGGCGCCCTCGACGCCAGCCATATTGCCGGCCTGACACCGGACCAGTTGGCCCGCTGGTCATCGACACAGATCGTCGGTATTTCGCCGGACGTCATCGGAACGTTGAGCACGACGCAGCTGAATTCGCTCACCGCCACGCAAATGCGCGGACTTAGATCCGTGCAAGTCGCTGCGCTCGAAAGCACGCAGCTCGCCGCCCTTTCAACGACGCAGCTCGCGGCCTTGTCCACGACCCAGATGCGCGGCTTCACGGAGACCCAGCTCGCAGGGCTTTCCACCAGCCATTTCGCCGCTCTGCAATCGACGCAGATTGGCGCGCTGTCGACATCGGCCATCGCCGGTCTTTCCGACGAGCAGCTGGGACTTCTCACCACGTGGCAGGCCGACGGCTTCACCGCGACCCAGCTCGCAGCACTGAACGAAACCCAGGTCGGACAGCTGACGACGACACTGCTGGCAAGCCTTACCTCGACGCAGCTCGCAGGGCTTTCGACAGCGTCCGTTGCAGCTCTCACCGCGTCCGGCATCGAAGCCCTCGACGCAAAGCTTATTCGTGGCCTGACTGCGGCCCAGCTTGGCGCACTGACCACCACCCAGCTTAGCTACCTGAGCACCACGCAACTCGCCTTGCTCTCGCCCGAGCAGCTCGCAGGCCTCAGCGCAACGCAGGCATCGAGCTTGAGCCCGAGCCAGCTGGCAACCCTCACTTCGAGGCAGGTAGCCGGGCTTTCCACGTCGGCGATCGGCGGGCTTTCCACGACCACGTTGAGCGCTCTGACCACAACCCAGCTCAAGGGACTGACGGCAACACAGCTCAAAAGCCTGACCGAAAGCCAGGTCGGCACCATCACTTCGACCCAGCTCGGCGCTTTGAGTTCGACCCAGATCGCGGGGCTTTCGACCGCCGCCGTCGCAGCTTTGAGCGTCGATCAGGTGTCGAGCCTCACCACGTCGCAGCTGCGTGGACTTACCTCCGCACAGGTTGCGGCACTGACGACGACGCAGATCGCGAGCCAATCCGCGACCCGCCTGACCGCCTTGACGACCGTGGCCTTGGCAGGATTGACCGAGACCCAGATTCCCGTTTTGACGGGCGACCAGCTCGCAGCCTTCACCGCGACGCAGATCGCGGTTCTCTCGCAAACCGCCATCTCCGGCTTGACCGCGACGCAGCTCGCCGGACTAGCCTCGACGCAGTTCTCGGCCCTCACCGCCACCCAGATGAAGGGGCTGACCGAAGACCAGATCACGGCGCTGAGCACCGGGCAGATCGCGCTCCTCAGCACGACGCAGATGGCAGGCCTGACATCCGATCAGGTCTCCGCCCTCGCGACGACGCAGCTTGCCGCGTTGTCGACCACCGCGCTTCGGTCTCTCACCGCCACCTCGATCGCCGGCCTGACCGGCACCCAATTGACGAGCCTTTCGACGTCGCAGCTCGTTAGCCTGACGGCGGCCCAGATGGGCGCCCTGTCGACAACCGCGATCTCCGGCCTCTCCGCAGCAGAGCTCGCCGCGCTGACCACGACGCAGTTCGCCGCGCTCTCGACGACCGGCATCGCTGCACTGTCCGTGACCCAGCTCGCAAGCCTGACGACGGACCAGATCCGCGTCTTGAGCGCCACCGCCATCAACGGACTGACCTCGACGCAGACCGCAAGCCTGACCACCACACAGCTTTCCGCGTTCACGACAACCCAGGTCAGGGCTCTCTCCGCGACAGGCCTCGCCGGCCTCAGCGCAACCCAGATCGAGCAGCTGTCTGCTTCGCAATTCTCCGCTCTCGGCGCGGCGCAGATCGCGGGTCTCTCGACGACCGCCATCAACGCCCTCTCGACGACGCGGCTGTCGTCTCTCACCACCACGCAGCTCGGTGGCTTGACCTCGAAACAGATCGCGGCCTTGAGCGTCGACCAGGTCGTAAGCCTCTCGACACGGCAACTTCAGGCGCTCTCGCCGAGCGAATTCGACGGCATGACCTCGACCGCCATCGCGGCATTGAGCACGGCTCAGCTGCGCGCGCTGACGACGTCGCAGATCGGCTCCATTTCGACCACCGCCATTGCCGGCCTGACCACGGCTCAGATTTCGTCACTGACCAGCGAGCAGGTCGCGAATATTCTACCGACCCAGATCGCAAGTTTGTCGACGACTGCAATCGCGGGTCTCACTTCCACGCAATTGCGCGAACTCACCAGTACGCAGTTCTCGAGCCTGTCCGCGACCGGAATTTCGTCTCTGACACCGGACCAGCTCTCGAGCCTGACGACGACGCAGATCGGCCTGCTGTCACGCACCGGCATCAGCGGCTTTACCGCGTCCCAGATCGCGAGCCTGACCGCAACCCAATTCGACGCGCTCAACTCGACACAGATCGGCGCGATCTCGACCACCGGCATCCTGGGCCTTACCGAGACCCAGATCGGCACCATGGAAGCGACGCAGTTCGCGGGCCTCCGATCCACTCAGATCGCCGCCATGGACGCCACCCAGATCCGCGCGATGAGCACCACGGAGATTGCTTCACTCACCGCAACGCAGATTCAGGGCCTGTTGCGCGTCCAGATCCGCGCATTGACCGAAACCCAGGTCGGCGCGCTGACCCAGACGCAGATCGCCGCCCTCGACACGTCACAGGTCGTGAACCTGTCGACAACGACGCTGTCTCAACTCAACACATCGCAGCTCGGCGCCTTGACATCGGTCCAGATTGGCGCGCTGTCCTCGCAACAGCTCAACACATTGTCACCGAGCGTCTTTGCCTCGTTCACCACCAACCAGGTGGCAGGCCTGACGACCACGCAGATTTCTTTGCTGACGGCCACCGCGATCAGCGGATTGACCACCACCACGATCGGATCCCTCAACGGAAACCAGATCGCAGCATTCACGACCACGCAGATCGGCAGCATGACGCCCGAGCAACGCACAGCGCTCGAAGCCGCGGCGTCATAGGCGCCACGGTGAGCGATACGAACCATCAGAATCTCAGCACCAGCATTCGCGTCCATAGTGAGTTACGAACATGAACTTCATTGCGCACACCCCCGACAAGGATGGCATCCCCGTTGTAAGCGTTGCGCCCGACGCCAACACCGCGAACATCGGTGATCTCTTCGGGCTTGCCGAAGTTCGCGAAGCCCACGGCGATATCGCCGGCGCCGCGAACCTCTATCGCGATTGGATCGCGCGCAATCCCACCAACCCGCTACTGCACGCCGCCTACTTCAACTACGGCGTCGTCCTGAACAAATCCGGCGACCGCTATGGCGCGATGAACGCGCTGCGCGCCAGCCTCAGCCTGAAGGCCGACTTCCTGCCGGCCCATATCAATCTCGGCCGGCTGCTGGAGGATGACGGCCAGGTCGGTGCGGCCGTCACCCAATGGCTGCAGCTCGTCTCGCAAACCGGCCTGATCGAAGGCAACGCGGTCAAGCACAAGCTCATCGCCCTGCAGCAGTTGGGCCGCGTCCTCGAAACGTTTCAGCAGGACGAACCGGCCGAAGACGCTCTGCGCCAATCCCTCGACATCGACGACGATCAGCCGGAAGTCGTCCAGCATTGGATCGCCTTGCGGCAACGGCAGTGTAAATGGCCGGTGATCGCCGGATCCGAGCATGTTTCCGTGCGAACGTTGCTTTCATCGATCTCACCGCTATCCCTGGCGGTGCTGAGCAACGATCCCATGTTCCAGCTTGCCCGCGCCTTCAAGTACAGCCGCGAACTGACCGGCGCCTCTCGCGCACCACTTTGCGCGCCGAGCGTCGCAAAGGAACGCGCTTCTTTGAGGAAGAAGCTGCGCATCGGCTATGTCTCGTCGGATCTGCGAGAGCACGCAGTCGGCTTCGCGATGGCCGACGTGCTCGAAACGCACGACAAGGAGGCCTTCGAGATCACCGCTTACTATTGCGGTATCGATCGGCCCGACCCGACCCAGCGCAGGGCGCAAGAGAGTGTCGACAAGTGGATCGACATCACGCGCATGACCGACGAGCAGGCCGCCCAGCGCATCCGCGAGGACGGCATCGACATCCTGATCGACCTGAACGGCTACACGAAGGACGCCCGGTCCCGCATCTTCTCGTACCGTCCGGCACCCGTCACCGTGAACTGGTTCGGATTCCCCGGCACCATGGGAAGCCCGCATCACCACTACGTCATCGCCGATCCGATCGTGCTTCCCGAAGGAGACGAGATCTTCTACTCGGAGAAGGTACTCCGCCTGCCGTGCTATCAGCCCAACGACAGGAAGCGCGTCGTCGCGAGCGAGCCGCCGACCCGCGAGGAAGCCGGATTGCCGGCCGACCGCTTCGTCTATTGCTGCCTCAATGGATGCCAGAAGCTCACTCCGGAGGTGTTCCGCAGCTGGCTGGCCATCCTGCAGCAAGTGCCTGATAGCGTGCTCTGGCTCCTGAGCGGCGGCAGCAGCGCCGACGCACGCCTCCGCGAAGTCGCAACCGCGAGCGGCCTCGCCCCCGAGCGGCTGATCTTTGCCGACAAGATGCCGAACCCGCAGCATCTCGCCCGCTATCAGCTCGCGGATCTGTTCCTCGACAACACGCCTTACGGCGCCCACACTACCGCCTCCGATGCGATGTGGATGGGTGTCCCCGTGCTGACCTATCCGGGGCGCACATTCGCTTCGCGCGTCTGCGCAAGCCTCGTGCATGCGGCCGGTCTCGGCGATTTCGTCTGCGACAGCGAAGCCAGCTATGTCGCGCGCGCAATCGCATTGGGACGCGACCGCGCCCAAGTCGACGAGTTGAAGAAGCGCCTTCTCGCGACCCGCACCTCATCCACGCTCTTCGATACGCCCCGGCTCGTGCGCGAGCTCGAAGCACTGTTCCGCGTGATGTGGGCCGATGCTGTCGAAGGCAGACTGCCGAAACCCGACTTCGCGAACATGAACGAGTACTTCGACATCGGGCTCGAGCTGGCCGCGACGGGCAAATCCCCCGCCGCTCGTGAGAACCTGTGCGCCGCCTATCGCGACAAGCTCGACGAATGGGCGACGTGGATTCGCATGCCTGCCGACACCCGTCTGCGGAAAGAGCCGGCGGGCAGCTAAACCCGATCCGCAGTCCATCCTCAGCGCGATCCGGATCTCCAATTTTGGTCGTGCACCCCGCGTTAACTATGTTTGCGCATTTCCTCCGCGTGCTTGCGCGAAATCATCCGGGAATAATGCGAAAATTGCATGCTTTCACCAATCGCTCGGCTCACCTGCCGCAATGCAAAAATGCAGAGTATGGTGTGTGAACGGACGGGATTTCGCGGGATCGGCGACACGAGAAGCACCGGCTGAGCGCCTTGAGCGCGACGCGTCTTGCTTCGGCCGGACCGCCCAGGCGGCATAAGTATCTATTTGATTTTGCAGGGTATAAATGACTGAAAGCGCGGGCAAGAAGATTGCGTGTGTGGTGATGGGCGACGAGTCGCTCTTGATCCAGTGTAGTGAAGCCCTGCGCGACCGCGGCCACGCCATTGCGGCGGTCGTGACCGCGAACGACCAGATCGCCGCCTGGGCGAAGTCTCACGGCCTTCCCACTTTGGCACCCGACAAAGACCTTGAACTTGCATTGGCACCTTATGCCTATGACTGGTTCTTCAGCATCGCCAACCTGCGGATCATTCCCGGTGGCGTCTGGCGAAAGGCCGGTGCCGGAGCCGCGAACTTCCACGACGGCCCGCTGCCACGCTATGCCGGCCTCAACACGCCGGCCTGGGCAATTCTCGCCGGCGAGACGAGCTACGGCGTCACCTGGCACGCGCTGTCGGACGGGATCGACGAAGGCGACATCTACGCCGAGGGCGCCATCGACATCAGCGATGACGACACCGCCCTCACCCTCAACACCAAATGCTTCGAAGCCGGCATCGCTTCCTTTACGGAGCTGATCGACAAGATCGAAGCCGGCACGCTTGTCGGCCAGCCGCAGACGTTCGGCGAGCGGACCTATTACGCCAAGAACGCCCGACCCAAGGCCGCCGCGACCATCGACTTCAGCCAATCGACGAACGACATCAGCCGCCTCGTGCGCGCGTTGACGTTCGGCGAGCGCTACGCCAATCCGCTCTGCCTGCCGAAGATCAAGACGCGCAACGGCGCCTTTGCCGTCACCGAGCTTGAAATCGAAACTGCGGGAACCTCAGGCGCGCAGCCCGGAACGGTTGTCTCTATAGACAGCAACGGCGCCACCATTGCCGCCGCCGATGGCCTCGTTCGCATCAAGAGCCTTCGGGATGCTGCCGGAGCATCGATTCCGCTCGGCAGCATTTTACAAGCTGGTCACCAGCTCGAAGTGCTGTCCACCGCCGAAGCCGACCGGCTGACGGAGCTGGCGGCTACGCTGGCTAAGCATGAAGGCTATTTCCGCGATCGCTTGAGTGGCGCCGCCAATCCCGAGATCCAAGGGCTCGCACCGCAACCGGCGTGCGGCAGCACGAGCTTTGAAACGCTCCGTCTTCCTCTCCCTGCCGGCTGGACTTCTGATCGCACCATCGCCGCCCTCGCGGCCTTCTTTGCGCGCACCGGCAATGCCACGCGCTTCCGGATCGCCTACACCGACGACCGCCTCGCAACTGAAAGCCGCGCCAACGCAGGCTATCTGGCGCCCGCCGTACCTCTCGCCTTCGACGTCGATCAACACACAACCATCGCAGCCCTGGCTGCGATGGTGGAAGCCGAGCTTTCAGAAGCTCGCCGCAGGCCGGGATACCCGGCTGACCTCGTCAGCTGCACGCCGAAACTCGCGGCAGCCCCGCGTGCCCTCGTTGCCGTGCGCGAAACGGCCGACACCACGACCACCGGCGCAGTGGACGGCAGCGTTCTGACCTTCGTAGTCCCGGCGAACGGTAGCGAGCTCCTCATCCACGCCGATACGCTGCGCTTGGCACGCCCCAGTGTCGAAACCATCACGCGCGAACTCCGCGCCGTTCTCGCGGCCTTGGAGACGGCCGATGCGGCTTTGCCCGTTGCCAACCTCCCGATCCTCACCTCCGACGAAATCCAGGAGCTGACGATCGAACGCAACAAAACCGAGCGGGCCTACGATCGCAGCACACTGGTGCATCAGCTCATCGAGCGCCAGACTGCTGAGACGCCGGGTGCAACCGCCCTAATCTGCAACGGCGAAACGCTGACGTATCGCGAGCTGGACGACCGCGCAAACCGTGTCGCCGCCACGCTGGCCTCGCTCGGCGTGAAACCCGATACGTTGGTGGGTCTGCATGTCTCCCGGTCCTGCGACCTCGTCGTCGGCGCGCTCGCGATCTTGAAGGCGGGCGGGGCCTACGTTCCACTCGATCCGACCTATCCGAAAGATCGCGTCGCGCTCATGATCGAGGACAGCGGCCTTTCGATCATCCTCAGCGACGAAGGCCGTGATCCGCCGGTCAAGTCCGCCAACATCCGCGTTCTCTCTGTCCAGCAGGCGGCATCCTCGCCCGCAGCGCCCGCCTCTCCGTCAACGCCGCTTAATTCGGCTAATCTCGCCTACGTCATCTATACGTCGGGTTCGACCGGACGTCCGAAGGGCGTGATGGTCGAACATCGCAACGTCGTCAACTTCTTCGCCGGCATGGATGACCGCATCCCGCGTCCTGCGCCCGGCCAGCAGCCGGTGTGGCTCGCTGTCACCAGCTTGTCGTTCGATATCTCGGTGCTGGAACTCTTCTGGACACTCGCCAACGGCTTCGCAGTCGTCGTTCACGCGAACCAGCATCGCGCAGCTGCGGCCGGAAAGCCGGCGAGCGGCGGAAGATCCCCGATCGATTTCAGCCTCTATTTCTGGGGCAACGACGACGGGGCCGGGCCGCGCAAGTATCAGTTACTGCTCGAAGGCGCACGTTACGCTGACGCTCACGGCTTCCGCGCCGTGTGGACACCGGAACGCCATTTCCATGCGTTCGGCGGCCCCTATCCGAACCCGTCGGTGACCGGCGCAGCAGTTGCCTCGATTACGCGCAACCTCGACATCCGCGCCGGAAGCTGCGTTCTGCCGCTGCACCACCCGGCTCGCGTCGCCGAGGAATGGGCCGTCATCGACAACATCAGCAACGGCCGCGCGGGAATTGCTTTCGCCTCCGGTTGGATGCCCGAGGACTTCCTGCTGCGCCCGGAAAACGCGCCGCCGAACAACAAGACAGCGCTCCTCCGCGACATCGACGTGGTGCGCCGCCTGTGGCGCGGCGAAGCCGTGCAATTCGATGCGCCGGGCGGAAAGAAAGTCGACGTACTGACTCAGCCGCGCCCCGTCAGCAAGGAGCTGCCGGTATGGGTGACGACCGCTGGTAACCCCGACACCTATCGCGACGCCGCCCGCGCCGGAGCCAACGTGCTAACGCACTTGCTCGGCCAGTCGATTGACGAGGTTGCCGACAAGATCAAAATTTACCGCGAAACGTTGCGCGAGACCGGCCGCAACCCGGCCGACTACACCGTAACGCTGATGCTCCACACGCTAATCGGCAGCGATCGCGAAGAGGTGCGTGCTGCGGCTCGCGAGCCGATGAAGGCCTATCTCCGGAGCGCCGCCGCGCTGATCAAGGAGTACGCCTGGGCGTTCCCGGCCTTCAAGAAGCCGCAGGGCGTCACCAAGCCGATGGATATCGACTTGCAGTCGCTCGATCCGGAAGAATTCGACGCGATCATCGAATTCGCGTTCCTGCGCTACTTCGACGACAGCGGCCTGTTCGGAACCGTCGACGACGCCCTCGCGCGTGCCAACCAGCTTAAGGCCATCGGCGTCGATGAGATCGCCTGCCTCATCGATTTCGGCGTCCCGACCGAAACCGCTCTTCACGCCCTCGAACCGCTGGCCGAAGTGGTCGCGGCCGTGCGCACGCAAAGCTCTGAGCAGCCCTTCAACCTTGGCGAAGACAGCAATCTCGCCACCCTCATCCGCAACCACGGCGTGACGCATATGCAGTGCACGCCGTCGATGGCCGCCATGATCCTGATGAGCGACGAGGACCGGGAAGCTCTCCACGCCGTCAAGCATCTCTTCATCGGCGGCGAAGCACTCCAGCCCGCACTGTTGAACGATCTGCGCAAGGCCACCGACGCGACGGTCGAAAACATGTATGGGCCCACCGAAACCACCATCTGGTCTTCGACAGGACCGGCATTGCCTGGCCGCGAAGGCGCCGTACCGCTTGGAACGCCGATCGCCAACACGCAGCTTTACATCCTCGATGAAGCCCGCCGCCTCGTTCCGAAAGGCGTGGCTGGCGAGCTGTATATCGGCGGCGACGGCGTGACCCGCGGCTACTTCGGCCGCGACGACCTCACCCAGGAGCGCTTCACGGCAAACCCATTCCTGGCAGGCGGACGCATCTATCGAACCGGCGACCTCGTCCGCATCGGCGACGACGGCGAAATCAACTTCCTCGGCCGCGCCGATCATCAGGTCAAAGTCCGCGGCTACCGCATCGAGCTCGGCGAGATCGAAGCTCGCATCGGGCTGCATCCCGCGGTGGCGGAATCGGTCGTCGTCGCCCGCGAGGACGAGCCGAACGACGTCCGCATCGTGGCCTACGTGCGCTACGAGCGCGATCCCATTCCGGAGACCGAGCTGAAATCCCACGTGCGCAGTGCACTTCCGGATTTCATGGTTCCCGCGCACTTCGTGACCATGCAGTCGTTCCCGCTGACGCCGAACGCCAAGGTCGATCGCAAGGCCCTGCCGCGTCCTGAGGAAGCAAGCCGCGCCAAGCCCACGGTCGAGTACATTGCGCCCGAGAACGATCTTCAGGTGCGCCTGTCCGACGCCTTCAAGAAGCTGCTCGGTGTCGAGCGTGTCGGTGCCTTCGACAACTTCTTCACGCTTGGCGGACATTCGCTGCTGGCGGTACAGCTCCATCGCGATCTGAAGGCGAATGTCGCGCCGGAACTTACGATCACCGACATCTACCGCTTCCCGACCGTCGCCGGTCTCGCCGGACACATTCAGGACCGCGGTCAGGCGAGCAAGCATCTCGGCCAGGTTGCAGATCGCGCAGCCGCGCGTCGGCAGGCGATGCTCGGGCGACGCGCAGCACCGGAGCGGACACGAGCATCGTGAGCATCTTTGCAGGCCTCCTCGATGCGCGCGTCGCGATAAGCGAGAAGCCGATCGCGGAAACACCGGCTGCGAAGTTCCCGGAAGAAGCCCAATGTGTTGCCGGCGCTGTCGAAAAGCGCCGGCGCGAATTTCTCGCCGGCCGGGTCTGCGCCCACGAGGCCTTGGCAAAGCTGGGCGTTGCGCCTGCGCCGATCCTCGCGAGCCACGATCGCACGCCGATTTGGCCGCAAGGCTTCATCGGCAGCATCACCCACACCGACGGCTATGCCGCGGCCGCGGTGGCGCGATCAGATAGTGCAATCCGGTCGATCGGCATCGACCTAGAACCGGCCGAGCCGCTTCCCTTGGATCTCTGGGAAACGGTCTGTCGATCAGAGGAGCGCACCTGGCTTGAAGCCATGCCGGCTGAAGCGCGGGGGATGCGCCTTCAAAGCCCAATTCCCACTGACGCGCGCGATGCTGGAATTCGAGGAGATCGGCGTCACCGTCGATCTCTATCGCGGCCTGTTCACGGCATCGTTCCTGAGCGGCGCGCCGCAAGCTTCGGCTCAGGGCGGCATCCGCATCGCGAACGGCCTCTTGGCCTGCGCCATCGCGCTGTGAGCCAGACCATGATCGCTTCAGGCCCTATCAGCCTGAAGCGTGAATCATCGGTCTCATCAAGAGATGAGAGCACCCAGGCCTCGGAGCATACACACGAACGCGGCGGCCGATCTACTCCGCCGCGATCTGCTGCACCGACCGGCTACGATCGGCACGCATCAGCTCTTCGCGGAGACGTCCTGCCAGCACGCGCACGCTCGGCTCCAGCACCATACCGTCGTGATCGCCCGGAACCTCCTGGATGGTGAGGTTCGCAACGAACCGCCGCCAGCCGTTGTCATCGCGCAGCAGGCTGCGCTCGATATTGAGCGCGCGGCCACCGGTGATCTGATAGCCGACGACGAGCTTCGGCCGCATCAGCAGCACGGAGCCACCGTAGGCTGTGCCCTGATACCGCCCCAGCGCGCGGCGGAATGCGGATTCGATCTCTTCGTTGTGGAACTGCTCGACCGATTTGCCCTGACCGGCATTCCGCATTTGAGCCCGCCGCTGCCGGCCTTCAATGTGGTGGCGAATCCACTTTCCAACAAACGAGACGCCGTCGCGTTTGATATCCTGCAACTTCATCAGGATGCGGTCCTGGATCGATAGGACCGGCACATCCGGATAGGGAGTATCCAGCAACACGACGAGCGCCGTCTCCTCGCCTTGCGCGAGAAGCTGTTGCGCAATCTCGTAGGCGACGAGACCGCCACCCGAGAAGCCGCCGATCAGATAAGGCCCCTGCGGCTGCACCGAGCGAATCTCGGCCAGATAGTCTCGCGCCATCTCCTCGAACGTTTCATGCGGCGCTTGACCGCCATAGATGCCGCGCGCCTGCAGGCCATAGACCGGCCGATCGGAACCAATCTGCACGGCGAGATGACGCAGGTTCAGGATGTTGCCGAACATGCCTGCACAAAGGAAGAACGGCGTGCGTCGCGGATCCTTCCCGCTGTCCATGCGCACCAGATGCAGATGACGTGGCTGCTCGAGCGCCGTGACCGTCCCTCCGCTGCCGGCGTCGGCCCCACCCGCACTCTTGCCGCCAGCCTTCTCGATCAAGGCCGCGCATTGAGCAATCGTCGGCGCCTCAAACAGAACCGAGATCGGGAAATCCACCGCGAACGCAGCCTTGATCATGCGGAACAGACGCACGGCGATGAGCGAATGCCCTCCGAGATCGAAGAAGCTGTCGTTGATACCGATCTTCTTGACGCCAAGCAGCTCCGTCCAGAAGCCGGCCAGCGCCTGTTCGATTTCAGTGCTCGGCTCCACAAAATCGACGCCGAGATCCGGCCGCTCGAATGTTGCAGACGCCGCCTGCTGAACCTCGGCGCGAGAAGCCGCGCGCTTGAGCGCGCCAAGATCCATCGAGCTCACGATCACTTGCGGCTTGCCGCTGCCAACCGCACGCAGTAGAGCCTCGAAGCCTTCCTCCGGCAGAATGCCCTGATCGACCTGCGCGGCGAGCCGCGCGAGCGCCGGAGACAGCTCGGCTTCAGTATGCGCCTTAGCCCCGTGGAGCGCCTTCGCGTTATCCTCATTGAGCGCCGCGGCAAGATCTACGCCCGCACCCAGTTGCTTGATCGTGAAACCCTCGACCTCGAGCAGCACCCGGCCCGTCTCATCCGCAATCGTAACGTCGAACGTTGCGTAGCCCGGCCCGAGATCCTTTGAGGTGTTGAGCCGCACATGGCTCCAAACCGCAGCCGGCAGCGCGCCATGGAAGCGGATCTTCCCGTAGGTCATCGGTACCCACAGGCCAGCCGTCGGCGAATAGCCGTCGATCAGATCCATCGCATAGCCGGTCGCGATATCGAGGAGTGCGGGATGAACAAGAAAACCGTGATCGATGTCGCTCGCGAAATCGTCGCCGAGCTTGAGCTTGGCCAGCGCCTCTCCGCGCCCGAACGCGATTGAGCGCAGAACCTGCCAGCGCGGCCCGAACCGAAGATGATCTTCCTGTGCCGAGCGGAGCGCCCGATCCTGCGCTGTCACCGCTTTCTCGGTGCACGACTTCAGAACACGCTCGAGATCGAATACTGCAGGCTTTGCGCGCAGAACCTTGATCTGCGCTTCGGCGTGCCGCTGGAGCCCAACCGCCCCGCTCTCTCCCTGCTCGCTATCCACTGAGAATTGATAGACGCCGTCATCTGCGCGAAGCCCGATACGCACCGTGCGCGGCTCGTCGTCCGGCACGTGCAGCGGACGCAGGAACGTCAGATCCTCAACCTCGAACGACCCGTCGATGCGGTATTCCGCCATCGCCTCGGCGATAAGTTCGATGTATCCGGTTCCGGGCCAGATCGCTTGCCCGCTCTTGAGACGGTGCTCGTTCAAAACCCAATGGCGCGAGCTGTCGAGACGCGCCTCTAGCCAGTCATCCTTACCCGCTTCGCCAAGCACGCGGCGATCGAACAGCGGTGCGTGAGCGGCCTCCACGCTCGACGGCACATCCTCGTGCTCGGCGCGCGCAATCGCGCGGGCAGCCAAACCGACGTCCTTCCAGACACCCCAATGGATCGCAATCGTCTTGGTCCGCGAACCCACCCGGCTCTCTGCAAACGCATTGAGGAAAGCATTGGCGGCGACATAGTCCACCTGACCGGCCGGCGCCGTGTCCGTGCTCGTGGACGAGAACAGCACCATGACGTCGAGCGCCTCGGGATCGAGAAGCTCGGCGAGCACAAGCGTGCCGAGAATCTTGGGCGCGAACACATCCTCGATATCGGCGGGCGCCTTGAGCGCGATCAGGTCGTCCTTGACCAAGCCGGCCGTGTGAAGCACGCCGTTGATCGCGCCCCAATGCGCTTTCGTCTCCGCAATGACGGCCTGCATGGCCTCGGAATTGGTGATGTCAGCGCGAGCCACGCGCACTTCGCCGCCGGCTTGCTCGATCCTGAGGATGGCTGCGATCGCGCGGCCGATCCGATCCTTCTCCCCATAAGCCGCGAGATAGCTCGGCCATTCCGAACGATCCGGCAGCGCCGTACGGCCGATCAGCACGAGGCGCGCCTTGAAGCGTCGCGCGAGATCCTCGGCGCAGGCCGTCGCCAGCTCGCCAAGACCGCCGGTGATCAGATAGACGCCACGCTCGCGGAACGCTTCGGCGCCCTCAGAAAGCTTGTCGAGCGTGACCGCCCCATGACTTTGCGTCCAGCGCCGACCCTTGCGATAGGCGACGATCTCGCTGCCGTTCTCCGCCAGCACATCGTCCCGGATCCGATCGATGATCGTATCGTCCGCCGCACCCTGAGGACTGAGCAGGCTCTTGACGATGAGATCCCGCTGGCGCTGCACGAAGCTAGATGCACCCGTTTCGCTGCGCGGAACATCGATCACGCGTACCGAGACGTTCGGCATTTCACGGGGCAGAACCTGGGCAGGCCCGAGGACCGTTGCCTTGTCGGGATAGGTCAAGGCCTCGTCGCCGACACGCAACATGCCGTTGGTGATCACAGAAATCTGCAAAGGCGTCGCGATACCCGCTTCCGAGAGCGCCTGCCCCAGGAAGAACAGGCTGTAGAAACCCCGCTCCTGGTTGCGATGAAAGAAGCTAGATCCAGGCCGGAAGCTTTCGTCGCTGGTGGCTAGCCACAGATGAACGATCCGCTCCGGCAGACCGCCATTGCTGGCGAGATGTTTCAACAGCGCGTCGTAGTCTTCGCGTCCATGCTCCGGACAAAGGACATAGTCGCCTTCACCGCGTACGCCGAACGCATCGCCGATTCCAACCGTCGCAACCGAATGCCCTTCGAGGCGCAGGCGGGAAACGAACTGCTTTCCAAGCGGGCCGTCGTCGAGAAACACGAGCCAGGACGTCGGCTCTGTCTCCGCTTCCAACTCCACGTTGGCCGCAGACTGCTTCCACACAGGTTGCCAGCCCCATCCAGTCATATCCGGAATCTTGACCGGAGACGCTTCCTCGTCGGCGGCGCTTGCGCTCGCCACACGTTCGAGGAAATAGCTCTGATGCTGGAACGCATAGGTCGGCAGATTCACGCGACGCGGATCTGCCGAAGCCCAGAGCCTTTCGATCGGAACCGCGAGCCCTGTCGCCCACGCCCGGCCAAGCGCGGTCAGGACGTGCAGATTGTCGTCGATCGCCTCGTCGGCGTGCGGCAGACTGTTGATCACCTGATTGGCGGGGATGCCCTGTGCCTTCGACAGCGATCCCAGTACTCGCCCCGGACCGACCTCCACGTAAATCCGGTTCGGGTTCGTGGCGAGCAGCGCCATGCCGTCGCCGAACCGCACCGTCGAGCGCAAATGCTTCGTCCAGTAGGCGGCATCGCGCGCTTCCGCAGCGTTGAGCCAGGTGCCGGTCAGGTTCGAGACGATGGGAATGTTCGGTGCGGAGAGCGGCGTCGCCTTGAGGAAGGCTTCGAAGCGTTCGAGGATCGGCGCCAGCATCCGCGAATGCGCGGCGATATCGATCGGAATGCGGCTGGCTTCGATCCCGTCCCTGACCAGTTCCTGCTTGAACGCGTCGAGCGCTTCGTTTGAGCCCGACACGACACAAAGCTCCGGCGCGTTGATGGACGCGACATCGAGCGCTTCAGGCAGACGCGCCCTCAGGGCATCCGGCGCAAGCGCGACGCTAAGCATGCCGCCCGGCGGAATTTCCTCGAACAGCTCGCCCCTGAGACGCACGAGGTTTACCGCGCGTTCGAAGCTCAATACACCGGCGATACACGCGGCCGCGTTTTCGCCCATCGAATGGCCGATCAGCGCCGTCGGCTTCACACCCCAGCCGATCCAAAGACGGGCGAGCGCAACCTCGACAATGAGAATGGCGGGAAGCTGAAGCGAGGGACGCAGGAAGAGCTCTGCCGCGCCTTCCGCCGAAACGCCGCCAGCGGGCAGCCAGATGTCGCGGATCTCCTGCGCGACGGGTGCCGGAAGGTAGCCAAGCCCTTCATCAACCACGCGCCGGAAAGCCGGCTCGTCCCGATAGAGTGCCCGCGCCATGTGCGGATACTGCGCGCCGCCACCCGGAAACAGGAAAACGGCTTCGGCCTTGCCCTCGACAGGCGTGTGCGTGAACACGCGATGCATGTCGGGCTGATCCAGCAACGCGATTGCATCGGCGCGGTTGGCGACCGCTGCCACGCGGCGATGCTCGAAATGACGTCGCCCGTCGAACAGCGTATGCGCGACATCCTGCAGCGCGAGATCTGGATTGGCTTCGATGTGCCTCGCCAGCCTGCGGCCTGCATCGTCGAGCGCCTTGCGGCTCTTTGCCGACAGCACGAGAATTTGCGGACCAACATCGGCGACCGCTTTGGCAACAACGTTGCGCGCTGGCGCCTGCTCGATGACCGCATGCGCGTTGGTGCCGCCCACACCGAGCGAATTGACGCCCGCGCGGCGCGGCGCGGCGCTCGCCGGCCACGGCGTCAGCTTATCGTTCACGACGAACGGGCTGCTCGCAAAATTGATCGCCGGGTTCGGCTTCTCGAACCCCAAGGTCGGCGGCATCTCGCCATGCTTGACTGCGAGCACCGCCTTGATGAGGCTGACGACACCCGCCGCCGTATCCAGATGCCCGATGTTGGATTTAACCGATCCGACGCGGCAGAACGCGCGCTTCTCGGTTGTCTGGCGAAACGCCTGCGTCAGCGCCTCGATTTCGATGGGATCGCCGAGATAGGTGCCGGTGCCGTGGCATTCGACATAGCCGATCGAGTCCGCTTCGACACCCGCCAGTGTCTGAGCTTCCACGATGGCTTCCGCCTGCCCGGTGACGCTCGGCGCCAGATAGCCCGCCTTGCTCGCGCCGTCGTTGTTGATAGCGGTCGCCTTGATCACCGCGTGGATCGGATCCCCGTCCGCAAGCGCATCCGCAAGCCGCCGCAACACCACGACGCCGGTTCCGCTTCCGAACACCGTGCCCGAGGCACGATGATCGAACGCGCGGCAATGTCCGTCCGTCGAAAGGATCTCGCCATCCTGGAACAGATAGCCGCGCCGATGCGGAAGCTCGATCGTCACGCCGCCCGCAAGCGCCAT
This sequence comes from Hyphomicrobium sp. LHD-15, assembly GCF_031157355.1. GTDB lineage: Bacteria > Pseudomonadota > Alphaproteobacteria > Rhizobiales > Hyphomicrobiaceae > Hyphomicrobium_C. The sequence continues at coordinate 817,757 of NZ_JAVIFT010000002.1, read as the reverse complement.
CTCGCACTCGCCGTTGAGCAGGCTCTGGCACGCGTAGTGAATGGCGACGAGCGACGTGGAACACGCCGTCTGCACGTTGACGCTCGGCCCATGCAAATCGAACACATAGGACGCGCGCGTCGACAGGAAGTCCTTGTCGTTTCCGGTATGGCGCAAAAGAAACATGCCGGTCTTCTCGACCAGCGCGCGGTGGCTGCAGACGTTGAAATAGAAATAGCTGCCCATGCCGCAACCCGCGAACACGCCGACCGGACCGGCCACGCGCTCGGGCGTTCGGGTCGAATCCTCCAGCGCCTCCCAGGCACATTCGAGAAACTGGCGATGCTGCGGATCCATGATCGCAGCTTCCTTCGGGCTGAATCCGAAGAATTCGGCATCGAAGTGTTCGAGGCCCGGCAGCTCGGCTGTGCGCGGGACGTAGTTCTTGCGGCGGATGTTGTCGGGGCTCTCGCCCGCGGCCAATAGTTGCTCCGGCGACCTTGTCTCGATCGACTCCACACCGGCCCGGAGATTGCTCCAAAACTCGTCGACCGACCGGGCGCCAGGAACGCGCAACGCCATCCCGACGATGGCGATATCGCTTTGGGACACGCCGTTCTCGGTGTCAGACATACTAATCACGTCTCCGGTCAATCAGCTGAGCGAGCCAACGGCTGCAGGAAACACGCCAATTCCACCTGCCTAAAGCGGCCGCGAAAACCGACATGGAAGCAAAAATTAAGAAATTACCCCTTAGGCGGCACCACCCGCCCAGTTGATCACCTCAAGCAATAGATATCCTATCCGAAAAAGACCTTAACTGCAAAACACAGTCGACGGATTAAGGGTCGAAAAGCGCGAGTGATGAAAGTACCACACGATCGCCGTCAAAAATTTGATACCCGTACTCATTATATTGAAATCATGAGATATTATAACGGGCGCAAGCTCCGGAAAATCGCGCAAATAAGCGCCGGACGGCCTCCTCTTTGATCAGAATTCTTAACCATATGCATAAACCACGATTTATCTTCCACCTAAAGTCCGAGCGACGGCGCGTGTTATGGGACACGTCCGTTACGCAAAACGGTCTGCAATAGCGGGCATATCAGGGCGTGCATACCGAACCATTTCTCGTTGAAGGCGTAAGCGTCCAGACATTCTCCTTACCGGAGGCGTCGGCCCGCATTTGCGACGACGTAAGCTCCGGCAAGGCTTTCTCCGTCTTTACCCTCAACCTCGATCACATCGTGAAGTTGCGCCGTGACGGAGCCTTCCGCGCCGCTTACGAACGCGCACGCATTGTACTTGCCGACGGCTTCCCGATCGTTCTGTCCGGCCTTCTTCAAAGACGACGCGTCCAGCGCACGACCGGCGCCGATCTGATCGAACCTCTCTGCGCCGAGGCGAGCCGTCGCGACCTGCCGATCCTGCTGTTCGGATCCACGTTCGATACACTCACCGCTGCCGCGCGATACTTGAAGGCGCGCGAACCCAATCTCACCATCGCAGGCGTCTACGCACCAGAGCACGGACTCGACGTTTTGTCCGATCAAGCCGCCGAGGGAATGGATTTCATCAGAAATTCCGGCGCAGGTATTTGCTTCGTCGCGCTCGGCGCTCCCAAGCAGGAGATTTTTTCGGATCGCTGCGCGCAGGAGATGGAAGGAATTTCGTTCATCTGCATCGGCGCCGGCTTGGATTTCCTCGCCGGTCAACAGCGCCGCGCACCGGAGTTCTTTCAGAAAACGGGCCTCGAATGGCTGTGGCGCGTTCTAAACAATCCGCGCCGTCTCGCCCGTCGCTATCTCGAGTGCTTGTTTGTTTTCCCGGGCGTCCTGCTCGACGGATTGGCGCGCCGCTGATCCTGCGGTTTTCGCGTCTCACCTCACAAGCTTGAAACGATCACAGCGCCGCGACTTCGCCCCTGAAAAGGACAGGCCTTAGTACGCTCCGCGGAATAGCACGAAAACGGTGCGCGTAATGATCTCCATATCGAGCCAGATCGACCAGTTGTCGATATAGTAGAGATCGTGCTGCATACGGCTGCGGATGTCCTCGGTCGTCTTCGTCTCACCGCGGAATCCGTGAACCTGCGCCCATCCGGTCAAGCCCGGACGAACGCGACGCCGGCGCGAGAAGAGATCGAGTTTTTCCTCAAAAATCTGATCATGCGCGAGTGCGTGTGGGCGCGGCCCAACGATCGACATGTCGCCGGTCAGAACGTTGAGAAGCTGCGGAAGCTCGTCGATACTGCTGCGACGAAGGAAACGCCCAACACGCGTCACGCGCGGATCGTTGCGCTCGGCCTGCTTTACGTGCTTGCCGTCTTCCGTGACCGCCATCGTGCGGAACTTGAAAATCCGGAAGACCTGGTTGTTCTGCCCATACCGGCGCTGGCGGAAAAACACCGGACCAGGGCTATCGAGCTTGATCGCGAGCGCAACCAGCAAGAAAAGCGGCGCAAGGCAAATGAGCCCCACCGCAGCAACGACATAGTCGAGCGACGCCTTGATGAACCCATGGTTCTCGGACAGCGGCACGAGATTGACCACGTTGGTCCGAAGCTGCCCGAAGTTCCGCGATCCATGAACCACGACGGGATAGGGATCGAGCTCCGTGCAGAGCAAGAGTTCGGTCGAGTAGGAGGCCAAGCCACTAACGGCCGCCTGGATGCGCGCGGTATCCTGGGCAGGGAGACCGATGAAAACGGAATCGTAGGTCTTTTCGGCGAGTGCCGTCTTGAGCTCGGCGAGCCCGCCCTCGAACGACACCTCCGAGGAAGCGATCACCGCCGGCTTCGCGAGATAAAGACCGTCGACCACGATCGAGGGATCGGAGCTTTCGATGTCCTCCTTCATCTTCGCGATGAAGTCGAGCGTCCCAAAAATGGCCACACGCCGGATCAGCCGCCCGGCTCCGACCATGCGCCGCAGGCGCTTCTTGGCCGCCACCCGTACGGCGACAAGCATGACCGCGCTCAAGGCGAACCAGGTGAGGAACCAACCACGCGAGTACCCTTCGGCGCTTTTGAAGACGTAGAGGGTGCCGAGCAGGACCAGGAGCGACATCGTCAGCGCGCCCCACAGCTTTCCGTAGGCAACAGCCGGCTCGGTCAACGCACCGGCCTCATAGAGTCCCGCCTGTTTCATAAAGAGATAGAGCGTGACGGCCAAAAGCGGCGCCGGCAGCAGATAAAGCCAAACGGCCTGATCCTGCGCGAGGAAAAGATCAATGTAGAGGTATTTCGAGACAACGGCTGCAAATATAACAGAGCCAGCCTCCGCAAGAGCGAGAGACCTGATGAAGATATCAAACTTTAACGACGAGTGGGACCGAGACGCGCTGACCGGAGAAAGCTTACGAATACCGGCCAAGTCTGAGTCTACATGTACATTACTTTCAGCCATCGGAAATGGACCACGCAATACGATACTGACAACTTGCTGTGCCGCAAAAATCTCACGTCATACATCAAATGCAGGTTCCATGCCGAGTTCACCGCGCCGCAACATACAAACCTTCCGTCGCGCGCCGGTACTGACACGTTTGGATAATATTCCGTTACTTCAACGTTTTCGAAAGGATATTTGGAGAGATTGGTTAACGTGGGAGAGCGTAGTGCTCGATTGTGACAAAAACAAAACGGCCGATAATTAATCAGACAGCCCGCCAAAAATGGCCGTCCACGCACAAAAAGTGCGCCAACATTGCTGCGGCGCACTGTTCTGTCGCTCACCTGTCGTTCGAAGGGCCTCTAGAGACCGGAAGTCAGCAGGCTGAAGTCAGCAGGCTTGAGAGATACTGCCCATACGCACTTTTGCCGTGCTTGACGGCTGCCGCCTCGAGCCGCGCGTCATCAATGAAGCGCATGCGCCACGCCACTTCCTCCGGGCATGCGATCTTGAAGCCCTGCCGCTTTTCGAGCGTCCGCACGAATTCCGCAGCCTCGATGAGACTGTCCGGTGTGCCGGTGTCGAGCCACGCGTAGCCGCGCCCCATCAGTTCGACGGAAAGCGCGCCCTTTTCGAGATACGCCTTGTTGACGTCGGTGATTTCCAGTTCTCCGCGCGGCGAAGGCTTTAGATTGGCGGCGATATCGACGACACCCTCGTCATAGAAGTAGAGCCCGGTCACCGCCCAATTCGATTTCGGCTTCGCAGGCTTCTCCTCGATCGAGAGCGCCTTCATGGAACCATCGAATTGAACCACGCCGTAACGCTCGGGGTCGGTCACGTGATAGGCGAAAACGGTTGCGCCCTGCTCGCGGCCCACTGCCACCTTCAGAAGCTCCGGCAGCCCGTGGCCGTAATAGATGTTGTCGCCCAGGATCAAGCAGGAGCGCTGTCCGGCCACGAAGTCCGCGCCGATGATATAGGCCTGCGCAAGCCCGCCGGGATTCGGCTGCTCGGCATAGCTAAGCGAAAGCCCCCACTGCGAACCGTCGCCCATGAGCCGCTGGAAGTGCGGCAGATCGTGCGGCGTCGAGATTACGAGGATCTCCCGCACACCTGCCAGCATCAGCGTGGTGAGCGGATAATAGATCATCGGCTTGTCGTAGACCGGCAGCAGCTGCTTCGACGTGACATGCGTCATCGGGTGCAGGCGCGTACCGCTTCCGCCAGCCAGAATGATGCCCTTCATGATACCCTCGATGACTTGAAGACCTGAGTTTCCGCCTCAAACCAGCCGCTGCAGAACCGGCGCGACGGAGTTGCGCCAGGGCGGCATGCGGAAGCCGTGAACGTTCTCGAGCCGGTTGCTGTCGAGCCGGGAGTTGGCCGGACGCCGCGCTTTGGTCGGATAGTCTGCGGTGGTGATCTTTTCGACAACGATCGTCCGCCCCGTTCGTGCCCCGAGCCAATCGCAGATCTCGCCCGCGAATTCGGCCCAAGTTGCCTCGCCACCTGCTCCCATATGGAACAATCCTCTGAGATCGTCCCGTTCTGGCTGGGAAAGCACGTTGCGTGCCATCGTGAGCACGCCATCGGCGATGTCGAGCGCCGAGCTTGGTCCACCGACTTGATCGGCGACAACTCGCAACACATCGCGTTCACCAGCCAGGCGAAGAATTGTCTTGGCGAAGTTGCCGCCGAACGGGCTGTAAACCCACCCCACGCGAACCACGACATTTCGCGGCGAAACCGCAAGAACCGCCTGTTCTCCCGCGAGCTTGGAGGCGCCATAGACGCTGGCTGGCGCCGGCGCATCGGCTTCCGTCCACGGCTCGGTCTTCGAGCCGTCGAACACATAATCGGTTGAAATCTGGATCACCGGTACCCCGAGGGCAGCAGCGGCGATCGAGAGGGCGCGCGGCCCTTCTGCGTTGACGGCAAAAGCCAGCTCAGGCTCGCTCTCGGCCTTGTCGACGGCCGTATAGGCCGCGGCTGATACGATGAGGTCCGGCCGCGCCGCGCTCAACAGATCTTGGATACGCCCTGCATCCGCAAGGTCGAATTCGGGCCGGCCGAGAGCCACGATCTCCGCACCGAAAGCGGGACCGCGTTCCTGGAGCGACTGAACCAGCTGACCTGTCTTGCCGGTGACGAGGATGCGCATGAGACGCTACACGGCCTGAGCCGTGGTGCCGAGCCGCTCACCCGCGTAGACCTTGTCGCGAAGCGGACGCCACCACCACTCGTTTTCGATGTACCAGAGCACGGTTTTCTCGATGCCCGTCTCGAAATTCTCCCGCGCCCGCCAGCCGAGCTCGTTCTCGAGCCGCGAGGCATCGATGGCATAGCGGAAGTCGTGCCCAGGGCGATCGGTCACGAAACGGATCAGCTTTTCGTGCGGCTCCTCCGCCGGACGTACTCGGTCCAGGATGCGGCAGATCGTGGTCACGACATCGATGTTTCGCCGCTCGTTCCTGCCGCCGACATTGTACTTCTGCCCAAGCTGCCCCTCGCTGCCGATGAGATGCAGTGCGCGCGCGTGATCCTCCACGTAAAGCCAGTCCCTCACGTTCGTGCCGTTGCCGTAGACCGGCAGCGGCTTGCCATGAAGCGCATTCAGAATCGCCAGCGGGATGAGCTTTTCCGGGAAATGATAGGGCCCATAGTTGTTGGAGCAGTTCGAGATCAGCGCCGGGAACCCGTACGTTCGGAACCAGGCAAGCGCAAGGTGGTCGGAAGCCGCTTTCGATGCCGAATAGGGAGAGCTGGGATCGTAGGGCGTCTCTTCGGTAAAGAGCCCGCTTCCATCTTCGAGCGAGCCGTAAACTTCGTCGGTCGAGACATGCAGGAAGCGAAAGCGCGCCTTCCTGTCCGCGTCGAGGCCGAGCCAATAATGCCGCGCAGCCTCGATCAGGGTGTAAGTGCCGACAATGTTGGTCTGGATGAAATCTGCCGACCCGTCGATCGATCGATCGACATGGCTCTCGGCAGCCAGATGATAGATCCGGTCCGGCTGAAAATCCTCGAGCGCGGCGGCGACCGCGCGACGGTCGCAGATGTCGGCGCGAACGAAACGATGATTGGGCGCGTTCTCGATCGACCGCAGGCTCGTGAGATTGCCCGCGTAGGTCAGCTTGTCGAAAGTCAGAACCTCGGCCCCGACCTCCCCCACGAGATAGCGAACCAAAGCGGATCCGATGAATCCCGCCCCGCCCGTCACCATCACCCGCATTATCGCATCTCCAAACTGTCAATCAGGGCTGAGGAAACGAGTCTTAGGCGAAATCGGCCGCGCATTCGCGGAGCTTCGGCTGCACGAGATCGCGCGGCCCCACTGTGGCAGCCTCCGCGGCAACCGGCCACTCGATCCCGAGTTCGGGATCGTTCCACAAGACGCCCCGTTCGTGTGCCGGGCTGTAGACATGCGTCACGGCGTACCAAACCTCCGCATCGGGCGTGAGCGTGCAGAACCCGTGGGCAAATCCTTCCGGGATCCAGAGCTGTACATCGGTATCCGACGAAAGCTCGACCGCAACGTGCCGCCCGAACGTCGGCGACGACCGGCGCAGATCCACCGCAACATCGAGTATGGCGCCGCGAACACAGCGCACGAGTTTGCCTTGGGCGGCAGGCGCTACTTGATAATGCAGCCCCCTCACCGTACCGGCCGGCCGCGACAACGACTGATTGTGCTGGACAAACGAAGCATTCCCGATGTTGGACCTGAAAAGGTCCTCGCGGAAAAGCTCGACGAAATGCCCTCTGGCGTCGCCATGACGTTTCGGCGTGATCTTGATCACGTCCGGAATGAGACACTGCTCGAAGACCACCTGCGGCGCCTTCCTCTACACTTGCTTACCCAGCGCTAGCCTTATGCTCCTCTCCATGACTGGCGCAAGAACTGCCGCGGAATTCGGTTTATTACGAGATGGAAAAGAGCGGCGAACACACGCCGGAAAGCACTGCTCCCGGAAGTCCTTAACTCTATTGACGGTTTCGGATATAAGCACCCGGTATGGCTTGGCATACTTGGCACGGTCCGTGATGGCGAGATCGAAAAGACAAACCGCCTTGGGACAGGCTAATGGCAGCCCTGCTTCAGGCCCTGGCTTTCCGGAACCTCGATGAACGCCGAACCGATTGACCGTCATGAGTTTCGCAACCTCATGCGAAACATTGCTGGACAGGTCTCCGTTGTCGCGACCGGTACGCCGGGACACCGGAAAGGCCTCACGGCCAGTGCCGTGTGCTCGTTGACCGACTTGCCACCGACCGTGATCGTCTGCGTCAATCGTGCGGCCGCCGCCCATGACCTCATCATCGAACACGGTTTCTTTAGTGTAAATGCGCTCGCCACCGGTCAGGAAACCATCGCGCGCGTGTTCTCGGGAATGGCGGGAGCCTCCGGAGAGCAGCGCTTCGAAACCGGAGAGTGGTCTGTCGGCGTAACCGGCGCGCCCGTTCTCGCCTCTGCGGTCTGCCATCTCGAATGCCGCCTCTCCGAATATCGGGAAGCGTCTTCGCACACCGTGTTCTTTGGCCAGGTTATTGCAGGATCCGCTTCGGCCGACGCGAACCCTCTTCTCTATCATCGTGGCAGCTACATCGGATTGGAAGCGCCCGAGCGCGAAGAGGCATTCCTCGCGGCGGCTAAGACAAAATAGGACACCGCCTGTGTCGGGAAGAGACAGCTTGGAAAGCCTGACCATGGATCGCGAGGTGTCGAGCACTAGTTCTTTGTCTCCGCCGCACCTTGGAGTTGAAAGCGAAACGGCGCGCAAGGAAGCCGCACCCCACCCGTTCAAGGTGGCTTACCTCGTCAATCAGTATCCAAAGGTGAGCCACAGCTTCATCCGCCGCGAAATCCTGGCCATTGAGCGGCAGGGGGTGCCGGTCGAACGGATCGCGATCCGCGGCTGGGATGCCGAGGTTGTAGACGCCGACGACATCTCCGAACGCGCCCGCACGCGCCATGCCCTAAAAGACGGCCTGCCCCCCATTCTGAAGGCGACATGGCGAGCTCTGCTCGCCAACCCCGGGCAATTCGCCAAGGCGCTACGTGAGGCGCTGCGCCTGTCACGCGGCGCGGAACGCTCCGCGCCGTATCACTTGATGTATCTTGCCGAGGCTTGCCTCATCCTCGAGTGGATCCGCGCTGCCGGCGTCTCTCACGTCCATGCCCATTTCGGAACCAACTCCGCCGAGGTCGCTATGCTCGTCCACATGCTGGGCGGGCCCGCATACAGCTTCACGGTGCACGGACCGGACGAGTTCGACAAAGCCCACGCCCTGCATCTCGACAAGAAGATCGGCCGCGCCAAATTCGTGGCTGCCGTCAACTCCTACTGCCGCGCGCAACTCTTCCGGAGAGCGTGCCTCGCCGATTGGAGCAAGATCAAGGTGATCCACTGCGGGTTGGAAGAGGATTTCCGCGCCGCCGCGGAAGAACCTCCCCCGACCAAGCGCAGGCTGGTCTGCGTCGGCCGTCTTTGCGAGCAGAAGGGACAGCTGATCCTGCTCGAGGCATTCGCCCGCCTGCAATCGAAGATCGGTGAATGCCACCTCGTGCTCGCCGGAGACGGCGAAATGCGTGCAGAAATCGAAAGCCGCATTGCCGCGCTTGGCCTCAAAAAATCCGTCACCATCACGGGCTGGATCAGCAGCGCCGCCGTGCGCGAGGAAATTCTCGCCGCCGAAGCCCTCGTGCTGCCGAGCTTCCAGGAAAGCCTTCCCGTCGTGATCATGGAAGCCATGGCGCTGCGCCGCCCCGTCATTTCGACATATGTGGCCGGCATTCCTGAGCTCATCACGCCGGGCGAAACGGGCTGGCTGGTTCCAGCCGCGGCCATCACACCGCTGGTCCAGGCCATGGAGGAATGCCTGAGCACCCCGGCCGATACGTTGCAGCGTATGGGAGAGACGGCTTACCGGCGCGTCATTGAGCGCCACGATATCGATGTCGAGGCCGCGAAGCTGGTTCGTCTCTTTGAAAGCAAGACCGTACCGGACGAGATCGAAGAATGGCAATCCTAGAGATCGTCACGTTTGTTCTGACTTGCGCCGGCATCCTGCTGCTCATCCCGGCTGCGGTGCTGCTGATCGAGATTGTTGCCGCCGTTCTCCCGGGTAGAACCTTTCGTGGCCCGAGCGACGCCCGTCCCAGCCTCGCCGTCCTCGTCCCAGCCCACGACGAAGCTCTCGTCATCGCCGATACGCTACGCAACATTTCGAATGAGCTGTCGCCGGGAGATCGGCTGCTAGTCGTCGCCGACAACTGCACCGATGCCACCGCGGAGATCGCTGAAGCGCACGGCGCCGAGGTCATCCGACGCTCCGACACACACCTGAGAGGCAAGAGCTACGCCCTCGACTTCGGTATCCGCCACCTCGCCGACGCGCCCCCCGACGTCGTCGTCATCGTGGACGCCGATTGCCGCCTCGACCCCGGATGCCTGCGCACCATCGGCGCAAGGGCCCACGAAATCGGCCGCCCCGTGCAAGCCCACTACGAGCTGCTTTCTCCAGCCGGAAGCTCGTCTCCGGGCCGCGCCATCGCCGTATTTGCCGCCAAAACCAAAAACTACCTCCGCCCGCTTGGGCTTTACCGCCTTGGCCTACCTTGCCAACTGGCCGGAACCGGCATGGCATTTCCTTGGAAAGCCTTTTCTAAAGTCGACCTCAAATCCGGAGAGTTGACCGAAGATTTGGTGCTGGGATTGGATCTCGCGCGCGTCGGATTTGCTACGGAATTCAGCCCGACCGCCCGCGTCACGAGCCATTTCCCGACCAGCGCCGAAGGAACCAAGACGCAGCGCGCACGCTGGGAGACTGGCCATCTGACGACGATCAGGCGTCGGGTCCCAGGCCTTCTTTTCGAGGCCTTACGCACTGGAAACGTTCCACTTTTCGCTCTCGCACTGGATGCCGCCGTGCCACCTCTAGCGCTACAAGCGATGGCGCTGATGGCCGTGCTTTTCGCATCTCTTCTTGCCATCGCCTGGGGCGGTCACGCCGCCCTCGCTGTGAGCGCACTTGCCGCCGCCTTTTTCGGCATTTCCATTTTTCTAGCCTGGAAAAGCGTAGGTAGGGATAACATTACATTAACGGAATTGGCGCGCGCACCTGCTTATGTCATTTTAAAGATACCGCTATATGCTCAGATACTCCGGGGGAAACGGATATCCTGGATTAGGTCGAAAAGAGATTAGGCCAGAATGACGCTCTTAGAACGCACGCCCAATCCTGCCTTCGCATCTAGAAGCCTGAGCAATTTTCTCATGAGACGGACCGCTGATCACAGCGCGATCTCTGAGCAAAGAGACGTGTCCGAAACAGAGGAAGCGCAAAGAGAAACGCAGAACGCGGCCTCTGCGAAGGAAAACCCAACGCTCTCCTTTGGAGACCATACGAGTGCGCGAAACCTGATGAGTATTATCGCCGAGTCTGACTCACAAGCCGCAAGCATCATCGGTATCGTTGGTGCTCACCGGGGAGCAGGTGCGAGCGTTACGAGCCGCCAACTCGCCGGCGCATTTGCAAGCTTTGACCGGAAGGCCATGCTGGTGGATGCGAGCCGCGTGAATTTTTCGGCCTCAGGCGCGTCGTCTTCCGCCGCCCTTCCTTCCATATCGGATCTCGCCGAAGAGGTTCGCCCCTCGATCTCCTTCGTCGATCTGGCGAGCGCGGGAATTGATACGCCACTGCCTGCTAGCGAGCTTTCGAAAGCGCTAAAAGCGACGAGCCGGCCCGGGCAGATGATCATCGTGGATCTTCCGCCCATCGTTCATAAAACCGGACTACCCGATACCTCCGTCAGCGTTCTAGGCAGCGTCTGTGATCTCGTCTTCCTCGTCTGCCTCACCGGAGCCTTACGGCGCAACGAGCTCAGCGAATGCGTCGAGACCTGTAAGGTTGTCGGCCTGACGCTCAACGGACTGATCCTCAACGACTGGAAACTTCCGGCCAGCGGTTTACTGAACCGTTAAGGAACAACAGACGGTATTCTGGCGTGCGGGGCCAGCTTCCGAGATTAAAGAAACGACACGGCAGCACGAACTGGAGTTACCCCAGAAATGGGCATCCCGACCGAAACGCTTCGCGAGCACATCGTCTTCGTCATCGACGTCATCCGGCGCCGGTGGCTCCTGCTGTGCCTGCCCGTGCTTGTTGCCGGAATTCTCGGCGTGGTCGCGGTAAAGCTCGCTCCGACGAAGTATACCGCCACGTCCCTCCTGTTGCTTCAGGGTGCAAACCGCACGGCCGGCGGCGCCGGCCCCATCCAGCAAATGAATACGGCCGAGCAAGTCCGGGCGTTGGAAGCCTGGCTCAAGAGCGATCAGGTTCTGACCGACCTCTTGCCGCAAATGACCGACTACAAGCCGCCGAGCTCGGCCGCCGAGCTGCTGATTCAGACGCGCATTCTCGCGGCCTCCTTGTCGCTTCAGCTCGTCGGCACCTCCGTACTCGAGATCAGCTTGCAGGGCCGCCGTCCGCAAGGCCTCGGCCGAAGCCTCGAAGTCGTGATTTCCCGCCTGATGGAAGGTCTGACGGGACCGGAGCAGAACGTGCTCAGCGCGCCGCAATTCATGCTGATGCGCAGAAGCGAAGACGTCGCCCTCACGGAAAACGCTCTGATGAGCGCCATCGAGCGAGCCGGCTTCCAGACCCCGCTCCAGGTCCGGGCTGAGCTTCAGCAGCTATGGGCGATGGACCAACGGCGCACTGCGGGTCCTTCGGCCGGCGACTGGATCAGCCGCCCGGCTGTCCCTGGCAACACTCCTGAAAACGGCAAGGGAGCCGACGCGGCCGAACGCCTTCGGACTGCGATCAGCACGGACCCAAGGCTGGTTCAGGAGCTAGAGCGGCTCTATGCGTCCTACCAGATGGCGCTCGATCGGCAGGAAAGCCTCAGGAAACAGGCAAACCCGGCCCGCAGCAATTACGTGAGCATCTTCGATTCACCGGACAATCTGTTGGTGATTGGTCGCCCGAAAGATCCGATTTTCGGAGAAAGCATCGCCAAGAAACCAGCGATCGCCGGCATCCTGCTCAGCATCCTCACGGCCTGCGGGCTCGTGTTCCTCGTCGAGCTATTCGACGGCCGCCTGAGAACGCGCAAGGATCACGAGAACGTCGCGGGCCTCCCGGTCGTCGCACGGATTGGCAAGATCCCGGCCGCCAAAGCAGCTTAGAAGATTGAACTTACGGGCAACGTCCGCGCCCTTCGACGGGGCGGAGCAAGCTCGCGTCAGCAGCCCGCCTCACCCGACACGCCAGCGCGCGGATCGCTTATAACCGTTTCCCACGCAACACACTGCAGCGACTTGGCGAGTCCTTCGCCCAGCTCAGACGGATACGGCAAATCCACCGGCGTTTGCCGGTAGAGCGTCGCGAAGTGCACCAGCGCCGAGAAATAGATTCCGGCAAAGCTCGCGTGGATGTCGTCCATCGGTTTCGCGGGATCACGCAAAGCCGAAGCCCCAGCCTGCGAGATGACCTTTGGATTTGCGACCATATCCGTCATCTGGAACGGCCGGCCGTCGGGCCACTGAAACGGATTGCCCGTCGTGAGCGCTGACAACCGCTCATCCAAAGCCAAGAGCGCATTTCCGACCGGAACCGAATAGATCGGATCTTCGTTCGCGCACCCCCCGTCGGACATCGACGACCAGCCAAGACGGCTCAACCAATGCGGGGCCGCAACGGCGGGCTTACGCGCCGCATCCGCCAGTTCGTCCCATAGCACGCGCTCCGCCTTCATTTCGGCCCGCCAATCGAAAGCGCCCGACGACGCATTCGCGTTGTCCCGATGCGATCCCTGGAAGTGCACCCATGTCTGATAGAGGTAGACACGCGCACGCGGGTTGGCCTTGAGCACGGCGCAAGAAAAACGACGCAGATAGTAGGGGCTGAATTCGTTCCTCATCGTCCCGGCGAGCGGCACCGCCTCCGTGAGAACGATCGCATCGTATCGGGCCGCATCGCGCTCGAGGGTCTCACGCTTGGCGATCATTTCGCTGGCGTCCCGCGAGAAGGAATGCGGCTTCCCCCGCCATAGGGCCGAAAGCGGCGAGCCGAACAGCGTGTGATCCGTCATTGCGTAGGAAAGCTTGCGGCTCTCGGCAAACTTGCCGACGAGCGACATCAAATCGACCTGCCCCCAGCTCGACTCGGCCTTGTGCTCCATGAGACTGTGGCCGACCCAAACCACCGACAGCGTCGACGTCGGTCCAAGCCTTTGAAATCCCGGGTTCACGATTGCCGGCCCCTCTCGGTCTTCAGCGCTCGCCATATGCCAGGCTGCAGATGCGCTCGCGATCGAGGCAACGAAGAGTGCGAACAACCTCCGCAAACACCCCGAGAGCGCACCACGACGCTGCCCGACGGGAAAGAACGTCCAGCAGCTCACAGACATCGTTGCCTCTCTAGCCGATAGAAGACCGCTCCTCGGACGTGTCGCTTCCGAGCTTCGCTAGAAGATGCCGGGCAACGACACTGACGTACGGAGACTTCAGGATGCCCAGGTGATCGCCGGGCACGCTCAGCACATCAAGCTTGTTGATGACACGCCGCCAGAGATTTGTCGTGTCCGGTATCTTACTGTCCTCCGCGCGCATCAGAATGGCTTCGCCATCGTAAGGACGGGCCTTGTAGCGCCTTGCCGCGCGAAGATAGACCTCGTTACGCAAAGCCATCTGGCGTGCTTCCTCGGCAACCGCAGCATCCAAAGACGCGACGCTGACAACTCTATGGTACCGGGCCGCGGAGACGCTTTCCGATATCAGCGATTTCCCTCGCGCAAAGACCCGCGAAAAGCCAACCTCGGGCAGCCTACGGATATGATGCAGCGCCTTGAACGCGACAACCTCAAGTCGCCCCATCGGCATGATCGTATCGAACATGGCGAGGAAGGCCACCTCCTCACCCCTGCGCCGGAGCTGTTGAGCAACCTCGAACGCCAGCAGTCCTCCGAACGAGAGTCCTGCCAGGTAATAGGGCCCATTCGGCTGCTTCTTTCGGATTTCCTTGATGTAGTCCGCCGCGATGGCTTCGACGGACAGCGCCCCGTGATCGGCATCACCGTTGAGGATGCTGATCTCGCTCGGCACGAACAGCGCATATACCCGCCGGTGCGGCGCAAGGTGATTGGCGAGATCCTGATAGAGATGAATGCCGCAAATGCAGAACAGCGGCGGCGTTTCGCCAAGCTCCTGTAAAGCGACCACAAGCGGCGTCTCGGCATCGGCGCGCGCGTGCATCCCGGCAACGAGATCGGCAACCGTCGGATGCTGGAACAGCATCGGAATCGTGCAAGTCCGATCGAACTCGGCCCGCACCCGGTTGACCACCCTCACGGCAAGCATCGAATGGCCGCCAAGATCGAAGAAGTTGTCGTGCACGCCGAAATCGTCGATGCCGAGAACGTCCCGCCAGATCTCCCAGACGGCAAGCTCCTCCGATGTGCGCGGCGCCGTGATCGTGCGAGACGAAAGCGCCTGAAGCGGCAGGCTCGCGAGGCGTTTGCTATCGATCTTGCCACTCGCCAGCAGCGGCAGAGCATCGATCAGCGAAATGTGCTGGGGCAGCATGTAGTCCGGCAGGAAGCGGGAGAGATGCTGCCGGAGCGTATCCGCCGTCAGGCCCTTGCCGCGCGGCACGACATGGGCGACCAGCCGCGGATCGCCGGCCACGACCTCCCGAACCGAGACCGCCGCGCGCGCAACCTGCGGGTGGCGCGCGAGATGGGCCTCTATTTCAGAAAGCTCGATGCGGTAGCCCCGCAGCTTGACCTGCGAATCCGACCTGCCGAGATGCGCCAGTGTTCCGTCATTCAGCCAACGGGCTCGGTCGCCGGTTCGATAAATCCGGGCGTTTGCATTTTGCGGCCCCAAAGCATCGGGCAGGAACCGCTCGGCCGTAAGATCCGGGAGGTTCACATAGCCCTGGCTCACCCCGACGCCACCGATGAACAGGTCACCTTCGACCCCGATCGGACACAGTTGGAAATCGGTATCGAGAACATAGGTCTGCGTATTCGCGAGCGGCCGGCCAATCGATATGCCTCGCCCTTCGGGATCTTCCACCCTGCCGCCCGTCGACCAAACCGTGGTTTCCGTCGGCCCGTACATGTTCCAGACCTCGCCGCAGCGTGCGACGAGATCCACGGCCAGACTCTGCGGAAGCGCTTCTCCCGTGACCACCACCTTCTTGACGCTCGGCGAACCCTTCCAGCCCGCGTTCAACAGCAGATGCCATGTCGAAGGCGTCGCCTGCACGAACGACACCTTGTGAGCGTCGATCAAGCGCAGGAGCGCCGAGCCATCAACGATATCATCGCGGCCCGCCAGAACGATGGAAGCACCGACACCGAGCGGAAGCAGCGTCTCGACCACGGAAATGTCGAAGCTCAGCGTCGTAATCGCAAGAACGCGATCGGAACTCGAAAGACCGGGCTCGAGGGTTACGCTCTGAAGCAGATTGACGAGCGAGCGATGGGACACCAGCACGCCCTTGGGTTCGCCGGTCGATCCCGAGGTATAGAGGACATAGGCAGGGTCGTCACCGCGCGCATCGAGATCGTTCGGAGCATCGGCGTCGACTGAGCCCCCGTCGAACTCCGCGTCGGCCATGCACGCCGCCACGTCGAGAGCTGGAACACGCTCCATCCAAGCCCGCGACGCACTGCCTTCGCCATCCACCAGAATGAGGCTCAGCTCAGCATCGCGAACGATATATTCGAGCCGCTGCGCCGGATTGATCGGATCGAGCGGAACATAAGCCGCCCCCGATTTCAGAACGCCAAGCTGCGCCGCTAGCATCGCCGGCGTGCGCGACACGTAGAGACCGACCTTGTGTCCGCGGCCGATCCCGCGTTGGCGCAGCATACGCGCCACTGCCGAAGCTGCGCGATCGAGCGTCCGATACGACACGCTCTCGTCCTCGAAAAGGACGGCGGCCTCATCTTTCCACTTCGCAAAGGCCGGCCGCAACCAATCGGTAACGGTTTCGACTGGCAGCTCCAGATCAGGCCCACGGCCGAGTGCCAGAACCTTCGCTGTTTCCGCGCTATCCATCACGGAAAGCTGCACGACGGCTGTATTCTGGGGCGCGCGGACGACGGCCTCGAGCAGCTTCAGATAATGCGCCGCGAAACGCTCGATCGTTTCCCGCTGAAACACCTGGACGGCATATTCGAAAGAGATCGAAAAATCGTGCTCGGCATCGATCATGACCGCCAGATCGAATTGCGACGACCGGGCATCGAAATTCACGCGCGAGACATCGAGATCGGCAAAGTCGAGCTTTCCAACCGGAACATTGATCATGTTGAACAGCACCTGAAACAGCGGGGCGCGGCTCGCGTCCCGCTGGTGCTTGAGCACTTTGACCAACTGATCAAACGGCATGTCCTGATGCGCGAACGCGTCGAGCGCCGTTTCGCGCACCCGTCCGAGAAGCGCCGAAAAATCCTGCGACTTGTCGACCTCCGTACGGAAGAGCAGAACGTTCACGAACGTTCCGATCAGCGCCTCCGACCACGCTTGATTGCGCCCGGCCACGGAAACGCCGAAGGAAACATCGCTCTGCCCCGTCACGCGCTGCATCAGCACATTGAGCGCCGCCATCATCACCATCGAGAGGCTGGCGGAATGACGGGCGCCAAGCGCGGTCAGCTCGGAGATGAGCTTGGGATCGAACGGCACACGCACCTGCGCGCCACGATAGAGCTGCTGATGTGGACGCGGAAAGTCGGACGCAATCTGCAGAGGCTCCATGCCCTCAAGCAGCGCACGCCAATGGTGCTCTTCCAGCTCGCGACGGTCTCCCTCGAATGTCTGGCGCTGCCAGGCCGCGAAATCCCCATACTGCAGAGCGAGCGGCGGCAACGTCCCAGCCTCGCCAGACGCGCGCCCACGCCCGGCGCGATAGAAATGCGCGAGTTCCCGCGCGAGAACGGCAAACGACCACTGATCGCCGATGATGTGGTGCATGACGATGAGCAAGACCGCCTCATCGGGGCCGAGCTCGGCGAGGTATGCCCGAATGAGGGGGCCTTGCTCCAGATCGAACGGCTCCTGCGCAAGACGCGCAAGGTGGCGTTCCAACGCCTCGTCGGATACGCGCGCACTCGCGCCCGAAGCTTCGAGCTTGCTGCATCGAATCCGGAACGGCGTCGCCGGATGCACGCGGGCTTCGACACCCGTCGAAGTTCCCTTGAACGTGGTCCGCAAGATCTCGTGGCGATCTATGATGCGCGTGAAGGCAGCTTCGAGCGCCGGCACATCCAGAACGCCCTTGAACCGCAAGGCGAGCGGCATGTGGTAGGCGGTGCTCTCCGGAACCTGCTGCGAGACGAACCAGAAACGTTCTTGCGAAAACGACAGCGGATACCCCGCTGCCTTGCCGCTGTGCTCGACAGGCGCCGTGAGCAACGGCTTCGCGCCGCCACGCCCGGGCGCGTCGCGCAACTTTTGCGCGAGACCGGAGATGGTTGGCGCTTCAAACACCGCACGCACTGGAAGATCGGCGCCACAGGCCGCATTGAGGCGCGAAACGAGCTGCGTGGCGATCAGCGAGTTTCCGCCCATCAAAAAGAAGTCGGCATCGACATCGGCACGATCCAGATTGAGCACCGATATCCAAGCGTCGGCGACGATCCGTTCAAGCGCATCGTTCGGCCCCCGCGCCAGCTCTCCAACGCCCTTGGGAAGGCTCGAGCCGTCGCTGTATTCGCCGCCCAGATACGCTCGCTTTGCCGCCGAACGCTGCGGTTTCCCGCTGGATGTATGCGGCAAGGTTCCGCGCTTCAACAGCACGACGTCATGCACCTCGACGCCGTGCTCCGCACTCACCTCGCGCCGAATGCGATCCACGAGATCGCGCGCGCCATCGGGATCGCGGTGGCCAGCGCGCTCGGCCAAAACGACGACCGCTTCTCCTTCCGGACGCTCGATGCCGAAAGCAATGACCCCAGACGCGCGAATGGAAGGATGCGCATTCTGCGCAGTCAGCTCGATGTCGTGCGGATAGAGATTCCGGCCATGCACGACAATGATGTCCTTGAGCCGGCCCGAAATGAAGAGCTGCCCGTCGCGCACGAAGCCGAGATCTCCCGTGCGCAGGTAGCGCGGTCCCGTTCTGCCTTGGGAAGCAAGCCGGGCGCCGAACGTCTCCTCGCTGAGAGCTGGCTTGCCCCAGTAGCCGCGTCCGATGCTCGCTCCGCTGACCCAAATTTCCCCGACCGTGCCCGGCGCGCACTCCTCAGCCTGCTCCGGATCGACGACGCGAACCTCGACGCCGTCGAGAAGCTGCCCACACCCGACGAGGCTCCGCCGCGATCGAGAGGTCTCGGCCGTCGCGTCTTGTACCTGATTGTGGTCGAGAGCAGCAGCATCGAGCACCACCACCAGCGGCAGCTCATCGCCAGGCTTGATGGTGAGCGCAAGCACGGCTTCGGCCATCCCGTATGCCGGCGCCAGGCTCCGCGGACGAAAGCCGTGCGGCGCGAACGCCCGCGAGAAACTCTCGACGGTCTCTGCGCGCACGGGCTCGCCTCCGCTCGTCGCGAGCGACCACGATGAAAGATCGCCCGTCCAACCGGATTTTCGCGACAGCGCCTTCACGCAAGCGAGGAACCCCGTATCCGGCGCGCCGCTGTAGGAGATCTTGAACTTCCCGATCGCGTCCAGCCAGCTCAGCGGACGGCGCATGAAGGTCGCAGTTGGCATCAGATAGGACGTGATGCCGAGGTAGACCGGAGAGAGAACGCCTTGCACAAGGCCGAAATCGTGGAACCACGGAAGCCAGCTCAAACTACTGGTCGGAGCCTCGCTCGCCTCCACCGCACGGCTCAGTTCGGCGCAATGACACATCACGTTGGCATGGGTGAGTTCCACCCCGCGCGGATCGCTAGTCGAACCGGACGTGTATTGGAGATAAGCGAGATCATCGCCAGAGATCGCCACATCGGGAAGGCGCAGACCAGCCGAGTCGAGGGCGTCACGCGAAATCCACGGCACCGACAAATGCGCGAACTCGTCTCGATGCTCCGCCGCGGAAATGACGAGCGCAGCCCCCGAATCCTCGACAATGCCGTTGAGACGCCTGGAACCGGCATCGGCAAACTGCCGCGGCGCCGGCGCCGGCACCGGAACGAGCCCCGCAACGATGCAGGCCCAGAACAGCTCGACGCTATCGAGCCCGTTATCGAGTGCGAGCAGAACGCGATCGCCGGTTTGGCATCGCGCCGCGAGCCCACACGCGAGAGACAGAACCCGACCTTCGAGAGCCGAGAACGTAATCGCGTTTGCGACACTCAGGTCGTCGGCAAGCACCGTGTAGGCGACCGCTGCGCCGAAGCGCGCGCACTGCCGGAAAAAGAGTGCGCGCAGGTCGCGCGGTTCAGCGACGGCGGACTCAACCACCCGCACATCCATCGGCTGAATGGAGGAAGAAATTGCTCCACTCCAAAGTTTGATATGAGTCACGTTATCGCGCAGCCACTACTTGATCGACGACCGACACGCGCCACAGATTGTAGCGCTCAACTTTCAAACCCGAAGAAGAAAAGAAGTTATCTTAAAATTTTACACCCTCGATCGCGAAAGAGGAATTTACTTAGATCGCCAGTGTTAATTCAAAATAGCGACAACTTATGCTGATCATGTCCCTAACTAGGCTTCTTCCAAACCGGCTTGCAGTGCATCTGCACGACACCGAGCTGCGTATGTGGACGTGGGACCATTCTGCAGAGGGCGCGGGAAGGAATGGAAAGAGTGGGGACTGAGCGGGGGTCGGATACGACGCCCCGTATCGGAAGCGTGATCATTGGCCGCAACGAAGGCGAAAGACTGGTGTCCTGCCTTAGGTCGCAGTCTGTTTCGCCCGTGGTCTATGTCGACTCCGGTTCGAGCGACGAGAGCGTCGCGAACGCACGCAATGCCGGGGCCACGATCGTTCAGTTGTCCACCCCACCGAACTTCTCGGCCGCCCGCGCGCGCAATGCGGGCATGCGTGTCATTCTCGAGGCCCACCCGGATCTCGAATTTCTCCAGATGACCGACGGCGACTGCGAACTACGGAAGGGCTGGATCGAAAGCGCCGTTGCAGCGTTGCAGGCCAACCCCAACCTTGCCCTCGTGTTCGGCCGGCGCCGCGAACGCCATCCTGATCGATCCGTTTACAATGCGCTCTGCGACGACGAGTGGGATCTGCCGATCGGCGAGGCGGCGGGCTGCGGCGGCGATGCCCTATTCCGCGTCGCGGCCCTGAAATCAGTGGACGGCTACAACGAGACCATGATTGCCGGCGAGGATTCAGAGTTGTCCATGCGCCTGAGAAAGAAGGGATGGCACTTGGAGCGCATCGACGCCGAGATGACCCTCCACGACGTCGACATTATCCATTTTTCGCAGTTCTGGACCCGCATCCGACGCTCCGGACATGCCTACGCCGAGATGGCCCATTTACACCCGGACGCCCGCTGGCCCGATTGGCCGCGTGCCTGCCGCAGCATTATTGTCTGGGGCGCGATCATGCCCCTGGCGCTCGCGGTCTTTGTGGTGTTGGCTATCTTGCATCACCCACTTTGGTGGGTGGCCGCGGCCATCGTCCTCCTGCCTTGGCCGGTTAAGATTGGGCAACTTTTTTTCCGCCAGCTCAAGCGCGGCCTGAGCCCGAAAGTCGCTGCCGCCGGTGCCGTGCTGCTGATGCTCGGAAAAATCGCCCAGTTCCACGGGCTGGCAACCTTTCATTATGGCCGCTGGCGCAATCGTGCTTCGCCCATCATCGAATACAAAGGTCCGCGTCCGGCATGATCTAGAATTGCAGCCGGCGCGCTTCACCACCGCATACGCCGTCACATCCGCATGATTTACACTGCTCCTTCGCCCCCAATTCGGAACACTCAATGACGCAACCGCTCAAGATCGGCCTTATCGGCGCCGGTTACATCCTTCAATCACACGCTAAGGCGCTCAAGGCGACGGACGGCGTCGTACTCCACGCGGTTTGCGATCAAACGATCTCACGCGCGCAAGATGCAGCCGACCTGTTCGGCATTCCGAAAGTCTTCCAATCCCTCGACGAGGTCGCAGCCTCCGACTGCGACGCCGTGCATATCCTTCTTCCGCCGGAATTGCATATCGACACCGCGAGCCGCATGATTAAAGCAGGCAAGCATGTCTTCCTGGAAAAACCCATGGGGCTCGGATCCGCGGCTTGCCGCGCCCTCAGCGAAGAAGCGGCGGCCCGCGGCGTCAAACTCGGCGTCAACCACAACTTCCTTTTCATGCCGGCTTACGAGACGCTTCGCGATGCGATCCGCGGCGGCACGCTGGGCACTGTCGATCACCTCGCCGTCGATTGGCTCTATCAGCTGCCGCTGATCCAGTTCGGGCCGTTCGACAATTGGATTCTCGCCGCGCCCGAAAATCTCGTCTTCGAGCTTGGTCCGCACCTCGCCGCCTTCGTGATCGACCTGGTCGGCCCGGTCAGGGCAACCGCCGGCCACGCCGGATCCCCTATCGATCTGCCGGGAGGCCGGCGCGTCTATCGCCACTGGAATCTTATTGGAGAGGCCGGCCGCTCCTCAGTGGTGTTGAACCTGTCGGTTACGCCCGGGCAAAAGGATCGCAGCCTCAAGGTGCGCGGCAGCGGCGGCATCGCTCATTTTGATTTCGAGCGCGGCGTAGGCCGCATCGAGCGGACCAGAAGCGCCAATCCCATCTTCGACAACGTCATGACCGCGCGCGCCGCCGGCCACGCCCTGTCTCGCGACGCCGGACGCAGCTTCCTTCGTCATGCTCTGGCGACACTCCGCAAACAACCGACCTCCGATCCTTTCGGGGAAAGCATCGCCGGCAGTGTCCAAAGCTTCTATGCCGGTGTCAGATCCGGCACCCTGGATTCTCGCCACGACGGCATCTTCGGCGCCCAGGTCATGGAGCTGTGCGAAAGCGTCGTCGCGACCGCAAACCTCCCGCCCGACGCCCATGCGCCCCAGCCCAAGAGCACAACGTTGCCATCCGAACGGGAGCCGAGCGTTCTCGTCGTCGGCGGCAGCGGCTTTATCGGGCGGCGCCTTGTCGAACGCCTGACGAAAAGAGGCCTTGGCGTACGCGTCCTCACCCGCAATCCCGCCTCTGCGGAGATCAATCTTGCGGGGCTTGGCGTCGATATTCTGAAAGGATCGCATGGCAATCCGGCGACGCTCGAAAAGGCGCTCGCCGGGATCGACAGCGTCTATCACCTTGCCAAGGCCGAAGGAAAACGCTGGCAGGACTACATCGAAAACGACATCAACCCGACCCGCACCCTTGCCGAAGCAGCCCTCAAGCACGGCGTCAAACGCTTCATCTACACCGGCACGATCGACTCCTACGCGTCGGGCGACGCCAGTGACGTGATCACCGAGAACACCCCGCTCGACGGCAATATCGAGACGCGCAATCACTACGCGCGCTCCAAGGCGGCTTGCGAAGCGATGCTGAACGAGATGCATCGCACGCGCGGCCTGCCGCTTGTCGTCTTGCGCCCGGGCATCGTCATCGGCCAGGGCAGCCCCCCCGCGCACTGGGGCGTCGGCCTCTTCAACTCCGACACCGACGTCACCTACTGGGGCGATGGCCGCAATCCCATTCCGTTGGTCCTGGTCGAGGATGTTGCCGACGCGCTCGACCGCGCACTCGATGCGCCAGGCATCGAAGGCCACACCTTCCTTCTAACTGACGCCCCTCTCATGACAGCTAGAGATTATGTGGCGGCTATCGAAGACCGCGCCGGCGTGAAGCTCGACGCGCGGGAGGGACCCGTCTGGAAGCTGTTTGCGATCGACGCCGCGAAGGAAACCGCCAAGCACGCGATCCGCCATCCCAACCGGCGCGCAGTGAGCTTCAACGATTGGGCCGCGCGAACCCACCGGGCGCGCTATGACAGCAGCGCAACGCAGAAGGCTCTCGGCTGGAAGCCGGCGGGCAGCTACGAGCGGCTGGTCGAGGGCATCAACGCGTCCGTCGATCACTTCATGCGCTGATCGGCCAGCGACCGGCGCGCCGCGCGTTACTGCTTTTCGCCGAGTGAGCGGTTGAAAAGCGCGCTTTGACGCGCGAGATCCGACAGGAAATATTCAGGGCTCGATGAGCCTCGACCCTGAATCGCATTACGCAGCATCGAGAGCGCGGTGCCGGCGCCGAGCGCCGCATCGGCCAGCGTGGCGTAGACCACGCCGTGATGCTTGATGAAATAGCGACGCCGCGATTGGAACCAGTACGGCGCGCGCCGCTTGATCCTGCCGGCCGCGGACGTGACACCCGTGCTGGCCCCGACCAGATGCACCACGCGGCTCTGCGGCACGTACCAGCAGGTCCAGCCGTGATTGAGCGCCTGGCGGCAGAAATCCGTTTCCTCGTAGTAGAGAAAATAGTCTTCATCCATGAGCCCGATGTCGTCGAACACGGTGGTGCGGATGAGCATGCTCGCCCCAGATAGCCAGTCGTAGCGCGTCGTCTCGTCGGTCAGCGGCGGGGCAATGACCGACGACTTCAAGAGTCGGCTCACCGGACCGACATTCACGCTCGACTCAAACTCTCCTCCGATCGAGTGGAAACGGAACGCCGAGCATTGGCGCGTACCGTCCCGATGCTCGAGTCGGCTGCCGGCAAAACCTGCCTTCGGGTTTGCCTCCATGAAGGAGACCAGCGTCTTGAGCGCACCCGGCCTGACGATCGTGTCCGTATTCAACAGCCAGATGTAGCGAGGCCGTGTAGTGCGTGCGAGCTGCTCGCGGATCACGCCGTTGTTGCCGTAGCTGAACCCGCCGTTCTTCGGCATCGGCAGCATGCGCGCCCAACGCGACCAGCCGTTCTGTTCGATCGCTTGCGCGATCTCGGCACCCGAACCGTCAGGCGACGCATTATCGGCGACGACGACCTCGCAATCCGGCCAGTCCGCGATTTCCGCTTCGAGCGAACGCAGACAATCCACCGTGAGATCGCGGGTACAATAGTTAACGAGCGCAATGGCGACGGAAACGTTGCTGACCGGCTCGGAAGGCATGAATTCCACTCAAAATAGGGGTGCGTTGTGCACCGCACACACCCAACAATCTTTATCACAACAAACAGCCATCGGAAGAACGGCCTCTGTGTTTGGGTTAGCGCCATCGCGGGCGTTGGACTGGCACGCAAGATGCAACCCAAATTCTCACTGGATTGCAAAGGGGTGCGAGACCCCCGAATTCGATTTTTGCAACACCGAGATGCGCAATGGGCTCACAAGTTAACCACCGTAAACAAAGTCATAATATTTATGTTGCACATGACTGTAACAGGTCATACTTTTCGGTAAGTAGTCGTGCAAATTTGGCACGATCCGCTCCTGGCTTTTATCAACATAAGGAGCACGACGTACGCCCTTTTCTTCAGTGGGCGGACATCGTAGCGGAAGGGTGGAGTCCGTGAAGAGTAAAACCATTTGCCGCCCTGCCGGGCGGGGTATTCGTGTACCTGTAATCGTCGGTGCGTGCATTGCAGCAAGCATCTTGCCGGGCGCCATTTTGGCCGACAGCTTCGGAGACGGCTCGCACGTGAGCGAAACGCTCAGGTCTGCCAGCGTCGACATTGCCTCCGTTGCCCCGTCTCATGACCTGTCTTCCAAGGCATCGGGCATCAGAGAGGTCGAGTTCAAGGAGCCGACAGGCTCGCTCGCCACCCCGCTGAACAAGCGGCCCCAATTCGACATGTCCCAGGTTGAACGCATCCGCGTTCGCGTCTGGGGCAACCAGGAGCTTAGCGGCGACTACGCCATTGATCCTGATTTTTCCCTGTCATTTCCGCGCATTGGCCGCATCGAAATCGGCAACATGACGCCCGCCGATCTCGAGCAGATGCTCGCATCGAAGCTGAGCAGCCTGGCGCGTAGCGACGTAACGGTCGCCGTCGAGATCGCGAAATTCCGCCCCTATTTCATTATGGGACAGGTTACGGAAGCCGGCGCCATGGAATGGCGTCCGGGTCTCAAAGTGATACAGGCGATCTCGCTTGCACGCGGCGTCACGCGTTCGTCTGATGCCGCGGCTGCCGGCGGCGGCGGGCTCCACACCGTTGCCAATCGTCAGTCCAAGACTCAGCTCACCTTCGCGCTTGCCCAGCTCGCTCGCCTGAAGGCCGAGCGGGAAGGCACCGATATCGGCCTTACGACCGAGCGCATCTCGCAGCTGATCAAGAACTCGCCGGAAACCGAGCGGACCGCGCTTACCGCGCTCGTCTCGCGCCAGAACGATATGCTGAGCGAACAGCGCGACATGATGGAAACGCAGCTCGTGGGTCTGCGGCGTGACCGTGAAGCCGCCCAGCGCGAGTTCGAAGCCGCCGAGAAGCAGGAACGCATCGTTCTCGGCCAGCTCGACATGACCCGCTCCCAGCTCGCGAGCGTCGAGGGCCTAAGGGAGAAGCAGCTGATCTCCAACGCACGCTTCTTCGAGCAGAAATCTCAGCTTATGACCGGCGAAGTCCGCTACGCTGAAACCCATGCGATGGTCGAGCGCGCCCGCGCCCGCCTGAGCAACGTCGAACAGCAGCTCGTCATGGTGCCCCAGCAGCGCCGCGCCGCCCTGAGCGAGCGTATCGATACGCTGGAGCGCGAGGTTGCGCAGCTGGAGCTCGCGACAGGCATTCGCGCGAACGCCGATGATCAAGATGTGCTGAAGCTTCAATATCATATCGCCCGCGAAAGCCGCGCTGGCGTCCAGACCATCCCCGCCACGGTATTTACTGAAGTCCTGCCCGGCGACGTCGTGATCGTCTCCGAGGGCCAGGAAACCAGCGGAGCGGTGGTCGACAGCGGACGCGCGCCCGTCAACGGCGGCAAGGACGCGAACGCCGCTGAAAAGGCCCAGCGCATGATCGAGGATGCGGCGATCGATCCGCCCGCCATCTTCCGTCGTACGTCTTCGTCGACGACCGACTTCATTAGCCGGCCGAACTACTAAGAATAGCAAGGCGGCGGTGCAGCAACATGAGTTGCTGCACCGCCGCTTTTTTGCGCGCTTTCACGCTCCATACTGAACGACCCCTTACGTCCGCATCCGCCGCGGTTGAAACTTAGGGACCGCAAGGCCAATTCCAGCACATATTAATCTCGCGCTGCCGGAACCCCTTGCCATGCCGCCCCGGCGATGATGTCTAGCAGTCGCTTGACCGACTTCAGACTCTAGAAGTGATGCGAGGAGTGCATCTCGTGCGATTCGATGCGCTCTCATGGGCGGGGCTTTCCTCTCTACGCGACAGATTCGTTCACGGCCGCATATTCCAGGCCGCAAGCCTCAGCATGGTCGCTCAGATCCTGAGCCAGATCATCCGTCTGGGCGGCAACCTGATCATGACGAGACTGCTCGCCCCCGAGATGTTCGGGCTCATGAGCATCGTCTTTACGATCCAGATGATTCTCGGCCTGCTTTCCGACATCGGGCTCCGGCCGGCCATCATCCAGAGCCGGCGCGGCGACGACCCCATATTCCTGAACACGGTCTGGACCATCCAGGTGCTGCGCGGCGTGGCCATGCTGGTTACATGCATCCTGATCGCAGCCGGTCTTCACATCGCCGCAAGCTACAATATCTTCGCAGCCGACACCGCGCTCGGTTCGCCGGAGCTTCCTCTCGTGCTCGTCGTGGCGTCCCTAGCCGGTGTCATCGGCGGCTTTCAATCGTCGAATTACATCACCGCCAGCCGCAATCTGAACCTGCGCGGCATCATCATCATCGATCTCATCGCGCAAGTTGTCGGCCTGCTGGTCATGATCGCGCTCGGCTTCCTGACGAGATCGATCTGGTCGCTTGTCGCCGGCGGCCTGTTTGCGGCCGCGATCTCGACCGTGCTCAGCCACATGTATTTGCCGGGCATCTCAAACCGCCTCATGCTGAACCGCGAGGCCCTTGCCGAGGTCTACAAGTTCGGAATCTGGATACTGGTTTCTTCGATCGCGTTCGTGCTGGCGGTCAACATGGACCGCGCCTATCTCGGCGCCGTGATCAGCGCGGCGTCGCTCGGCATCTACGCCATCGCACTAAACCTCTACACCGCGGTCGACGGACTGATTTCCCGCCTCTTCGAGAGCGTTGTTCTTCCGGTTTTGAGCGAAGCATCCCGCACCAGCAGCGCCCGGCTGCGCGAGCAGTTGGCGCGCCTGAGGCCGCCTTTCGACATCTGGTATCTCGGCACCGCCGGGCTTCTCTTCGCGCTCGGGCCAGGCATCATTCACGTTCTGTACGACGACCGTTACGAAAGTGCCGGCCCGCTTCTGCAGATCCTCTCGTTCGCGCTCATCTTCGCAAGGTACAACGTTTTCACGACCACCTACGTCGCCATCGGAAAGCCCGAGTACCAGGCCGCCATCAATATCATCCGGCTCGTCGCTGTGGCGATCCTGCTGCCGATCCTCTTCAATGCCTACGGTTTGGAGGGCGCGATCTACGCCGTTGCGTTGCATCCGATCGCAGCCCTGCCGCTTCACTATTGGCTGATCAGGAAGCTCGGCCTCCTCGATCTCAAGTACGAATTGCTCGTTCTTCCGGCTTGGCCCGCGGGCTATCTGGCGGGGTTGGCCTTTATCGAGGTCGTTCGCCTGATTGCCGGATGACGCCCACATCCGCGACGACATGCTGAACGAGCAATCGTTAGTCATGTCCTCAAGCATCGGCAGGCCGGCAGACCTCAATGCTTTAAGTTGTGGAACAGATAACGGTCTCATCGCGATTGATCGCGCCGCGGAGGATTGATGTTCCAGAACCTCTTGTCCCGCACAATATCCCTCGCATGCGGTCTCGCCCTCGCGCTGGCTTTTCCTTTTCAGGATGTCGCCGCTGCCGAACCCAAAATCAAAAGCGTCGGCTCCGAGCAGAACGCCACTTCGCCCATCGGAACCAATCTGACCGGCGTCGTCGATTGGAGCGCGGAGTGGACCTTCACCGATCCATTCAAGCAATCGCGCCCCTGGGTATCCTCCTCCGGCAACACCTGGGACGACGGGCGAAAGCTGAATCTCGACGAGCACGGCTGGGTGAAATCGCTGCTGCCGGGGCAGATCGCCCGCACCGTCATGTACTGGCACGATGGCGAGAAGCATTATCCGGCGGGAAAATACGAAGTCCTGTACGACGGCGAAGGAAAACTGACGTCGTTCCCCCAGCGCATAACCGCGGTCGAGCCCGGAAAACTGACTCTGTGGGCGAACCCTAAGGCAGGCGGCATTTCCCTCACGCTGGAAGCGACCAATCCGGACAACTACATCCGCAACATTCGGATCATCGCCCCGGACAGCACATGCGACGGCGCACCCGACAAACCCTGCCCGCCGAAAGCCGGCGACGCCGACCCAAAAAAATCGCTGTTTCTCCCGGAGTTCCTCGACAGCATCAAATCCTATCGCGCCTTGCGCTTCATGGATTGGATGGACACCAACAACTCCAAGATCACGACGTTCGACCAGCGCCCCAAGGTGACCGACGCCCACTACACGATGAAGGGCGTGCCCGTGGAGATCATGGTCGAGCTGGCCAACACGCTGAAGGCGGATCCGTGGTTCACGATTCCTCATCTCGCCGATGACAACTACGTCGAAAAGTTCGCCGAGTACGTGCGCGATCACCTCGACCCCGATCGGCTCGTCTACATCGAGTATTCCAACGAAGTGTGGAACTCCATTTTCGATCAATCACGCTATGCGGGGGAGCAAGGCGCCAAGCTCGGCCTTTCCAGCAACGCCTTCGAAGCCCAGCTCAGGTTCTACTCCCGCCGCTCAGTCGAGATTTTCCAGATCTGGGAGAAGGTGTTCTCCGGAACATCTCGTCTCGTGCGTGTCATGGCCTCTCAGGCTGCGAACTACTGGGTCTCCGAGACCGTACTCGGTTTCAACGACGCCTACCGTTCGACGGACGCCCTCGCGATCGCTCCATACCTCGGCGGCTATGCAGGCGATCAGGCCGAAGAAGCCCGCGTGCAGGGGATGACGCCCGAAGCTCTTATAGCCGAGTTGCACGGCCGCGGACTTTCTGAGGTCCAGGATTGGCTCACGCGGCAAAAGGAAGTCGCGGACCGCTTCGGCGTAAGCCTTATCGCATATGAGGGCGGTCAGCACTTGGTGGGCGTGGGAAATGTCGTCAACAACGAGCGCATCAATGCCTTGTTCGCCGCGGCGAACCGGCATCCCGCCATGAAGGATCTCTACCTCGCCTACCTCACGCAGTGGCAAAAGGCTGGCGGCGGCATGTTCATGCAGTTCGTCAACACGTCCGGCTATTCGAAGTGGGGCAATTGGGGCGCCCGCGAATATTTGAACCAGCCACTGGCGGACGCGCCGAAGGCAGACGCGCTTGAGACCTTCATAAAGGCCAATCCGACAAAATAGTCGCCGTGATCCCACAACGCTGAACGGCCACCCCGCTGGGCGAAGCTCTAGCCAGTCCCACCCGCACTGCCTTCAGGGCGAATGACGCGATAGGCAAAACCCCGCAGCGAAGGCGTTCGATCGTCGCGCTTCACCTTCGCCACGGGCTGCGATGCCTCGAGACGCAACATCGCCCGCGACATTGCGATGAGGATAAGACCCAAATGCAGGGTTAGAGCCACGTCGCTGGTTGTCACGACGAGCACGAACCAGCCGGCAGTCGCCGACAACAGGAGAGCGCTGATTTTGCGAATACGATCGCGATCATCGGAACGCGCCGCGGCCGATCTGGCAATCGTACGCGTCAGCCCCAGCAAAGTGGGAGCGAAGATCGCGCCGAAGAGTGCCAAGCCCACCAACCCGAAGCAAAGAGCGACCTGAAGATAGAAATTGGTGATATCGATGATGCCCTGCCCCTGCAGCAGCACACCGAATTTCGGATCCAGCAGAAAATGGAGGTCACCGAAAACGGGGTTCTCCAGAATGTGCTGGATGGAGATCTGAAGAAGCAGCTGCCGATATCCGACGCTGTTGTAGGCATCCACACCGGACGCATCCTCGGTAGTGATGAGCCACAACCCGCCGGCAATGATTGCCGTCGCGAGCGAAAGCAGCAGACCCCAGCGGATGAAGGCTTTCCGGACCATGATGACGACATAGACGAAAATCGCCACCGCAAGTGCCAGCATGGCGCCGCGCGAGTCGGTTGAGACGAGACCAGCCAGCAGCATGCCGCGGAACAGCCACAACCGCAGCGTCCCGAGAGTAAGCGCGCCCTTCAGATACTCGAGAAAAAGAAAGCCGAGCGCCAGGTGATAGCCGAGGGAATGCGTGTTCGCGGTCACGGCGATACGGATGAGACCTGAGCGGATATCCGGGATCGAGAAAACCGAAGGCGGTTCCTTGAGCCGATAGAAATCCCACTGCTTCAGCGTGGCGATGATCGCGATGGAAGCCAGAATAAGAGAAACGAAGAGGATCGCCCGAAAGCAGAAATCGAAATCCTCTTGGCTGCGAATGGTCCGGCTCAAAACGAAATACGGGATCCCGAGCACGAGCAACTGATCGATGAGAAATCTCGGCCCGGCTGTCGGCCCCATCGACACCGTAACCAACGCAACCGTGAGGATGATGTAAATCACGACACTTGCGTCAGCGACAGAAAAGTCGCCTCGGTGATTGCCTTGAGGAGACGATCGAAACAGGATCGGAACCAGCACGAAGAACACGACGACCTTGTAGTAGGTCAGCATGATCAGCCAGTTTATGCCCGGAAACGGCAGGTACACCTGCAAGTAGGCCGGCAGGCATGGCACCGCGATAAAGAAGAAACCCAGCCTCTGCAATGAATCGGACGGCGCAAGGACCAACAGCACCAGTCCGGAAAGCGCCAACACGGCAAGCGGGTCGTCGAGAAAGAACAGGATCAGCGCTGTGAAAAGCCAAACGGCCAAGCAACGTGCCAGGAACAATGGCGGCGCGATGCGCGGCGCCAGCCCAAAAGGCGCCGAAAATCCGACGATGGCGTAAACCGCACCGGACAGGCTTGCGCTCATGCGACCGATCCTTGCGAAACGCCCTGTCTTGGTTGCTCGCGCAGCAGAGACTGATAGATCTCAACGATACGCTGCGCCTTGCCGGACCACGCGTAGTCCCGCGCCCGCTGCCCCGCGGCAACGCCCATAGCCTGTCGAAGGCCAGGCGCCTCGATCATCTTCTGCAAGGCACGCGCGACATCCGCCACGACATGCTCCCTCGAAAGCGGCTCGACCTTGAAGCCCGCCGCCTCGGTCACATACTCGGCCACACCACCGTTGTTCACGACGATGCACGGCAGCTTGTTCGCCATCGCTTCGAGCACCACCGCCCCGCCGAACTCGCGGACGGACGGGAAGCAGAACACATCAGCCGATCGGTAGTAAGCTAGCGTTTCCTGCTGCGGCACCCAGCCGGCAAACCGGACCAGATGATCGATCTGCGCCCCTTTTGCCTGCGCCTCGAGCGAGGCCCGCTCAGGCCCATCGCCGACAATCGTCAACCGCGCCCGCTCGCGTGACGCGGACGGAAGTGCCGCAAGAGCGTCGATGGCAATATCGGCGCCCTTATAAGGTACCAGCCTACCGACAAACAGAATTTCGAGTTTATCGCTCTCCTGTCGAGCGCTGTCGCCTGCCGGCGTTGCGAAAAAGGAAGCGTCCAATCCGTTCTCCGCCAGCACCTCGACCCTGCGCTTCAGGCGGAAAAGATCTTCCAGGAGACCCTTGGTGAATTGGGAGCCGGAGAACACGTAGGCGGCGTTTTCGTAGGTCTGGCGGTACCCCGAAAGCAGATATCGTCCCGCCGTTCGTAGCCAGTTCAGGAACGAGAACTCGGATTTCGCGACCGTCCCGAAGCTTGCGGGATAGGGCACGCCGCCGTTGACTGGTCCGATAACGAGCGGCGTCTGCCCGCAGACTTTTCGCACGCTGTAGGGGTAGCGCGGCATCATCGGCGTAATCGCATGCACGACATCGAACTCGCCGCGCGTGATGCGCTGCCCCACCGCACGCAGAACCTTGCGATCGAACTCCGCATAGGTCGGATAGGTGAGCGTATGATAGAGCGGCCAGATCGTGCTGCCGCGGATCGTGCTGAGCCGCGTTGCGATCCTGTGCCACCCGGCGGTCCACGCGCTTTCTGGAATGACGACGATATCCGCATCCGGATGCTGAGCGCGAAGCGCTTGCTCGTTGCGGACGTGCGTCACCAGGGTAACGCGCACGAGTTCGGAAATATGACGGTAGAATTTGTAGCCGACCAACGGAACCGAAGGCCATTCCGGATTGCATTGCTCGACAACGAGCAGCGCATGTATTTTCCCGCTGCCCTCAGTCAAGCGTCTGCTCCTTCACAAGTCCCTAAGGTGGTGCGCTGCGCAGCCGAAAACATGGAGACGAACCCGTCTCCCGGGAGGGCAACCCAAATCCGGAAAGTGTTCCGACACGGAAGATACGACGCTCCATGATAGGAAACCTTCACGACCAAAGAATAAATTCGATGAAATGCCCGGAGAACAAGGGCCACGGAACCTGGTTAACAGCCGGCAAGGAAGACCACAGAACGGTTCAAGACCGGAGACCCGCCACCTCGAAGCAATGCGAGTTGCATATCACGCGCCGATAGCTTGCATCGGCAAGATCAAATCCCTTCGCCATTGACCATAGGTCCGAAAAAGATACGCGCCGGTTGAAGCGCGGCTAAGCTCGCCGGAAAGAGCCGAAACCCAAGACCCGACGAATCGACGAGAACCAGGTAACGGAATGAGAATTGGCTACCTAGTGCCTGAGTGGCCTGGCCAGACACACGCGTTCTTTTGGCGGGAAATGACCGCCCTGCGAGAGCTTGGGCACACGGTTCAGCCGTTTTCGACACGGCGACCGCCCGAAAACGCCTGCCTGCACGCGTTTGCGCAGGAAGCGCGCGATACGACCCACTATGTCTATCCCCCGCGCCCTGGAGAGACCGCACGCATTCTGGCGTCTCGCCCGCGAGCGGCCGCCGCCGCATTGTCCTATGCAGCCTCGTTGCCGGAAAGCTCCACATCGGGCCGCCTCAAGGTCGCCGCTCTTCTCGGCTGCGCGGCTGATTTGACCGCGAAATGCGAAGAATTCGCGATCGAGCACCTCCATGTCCACTCTTGTGCGAACGCCGCCCACATTGCCGCGATGGCAAACCTATTGGGCGGCCCCAAATACAGCCTCACGCTTCATGGCGACCTCCCCGTGTATGGGACGGACCATCGCCAAAAGATGCAACGCGCCGGCTTCGTCTCGACTGTAACGCGCCCGCTGCAGAAGCAGGTGCTCTCCGCGACGGATCTGACCGAGGACCGCGTGCCGGTCATCTGGATGGGCGTCGACACTGAACGCTTCAAGCCAAGCGCCAACAGCAAGCCCGCAAACGCGCCTTTCTTGATGGTCACGGTCGCGCGACTCAATGCAGCCAAAGGGCACGAATTCGCGCTCGCTGCGTTGAAGCGCGTTCGCGACAAGGGGCTGGATGCCCGTTATACGATCGCCGGCGAAGGCCCCCATCGGGCGGAAATCGAGCGCACAATTTCGGAGCTGGGTCTTGAACAGGCCGTCGATCTCCCCGGAAACTGCTCCGAGCAAGACGTCATCGCACTGCTGAACCGCGCGAACGCTTTCGTGCTGTCAAGCGTCGGCCTCGGAGAAGCAGCCCCTGTCAGCGTCATGGAAGCGATGTCATCGGGCGTTCCCGTCATCTGTTCCCGCATCGGCGGCACCGAGGACATGATCGCAAACGGCGAGTCCGGTATTCTGGTCCACCAGAAAGATGTCGACGGATTGACCGAAGCCATCGAGAGTCTTTCCCGAGATCCTGAGCTTCGCACTCGGCTGGCACAGGGCGCACGCGAACAAGCGCTTCGCGCATTCGACTATCGGATCACGGCAGGCGAGCTCGCAAACGCCTTCGCTCAGAGTTAGCGCTTCTCTCCCTGAGCGCGGGCGATCACCGATCGGTCGGAATCCACCACATCGCGATCGACCCGGCCAAAGCTGCCGCCGTGACGACGCCGAGAAGAACCGGACGCGAGAAATCCGACGCCACGGCGGTGAACACCACCGAGCCCCACGCGACGGCGACGGCCGTAAATTTCACCTCACGGCGAATGCGCCCCCGCTCCTCGAAGCGCCGTGCCTCGGCGAGCGCGGCCCGGAGCAGCGGCACGCGATCGAGCCATGCCAGCAATCTGTCGCTGGATCGGGAGAACGCCCACAACGCGACGAGCAGGAATGGCGTCGCGGGCAAGCCGGGTAGAATGGCACCGGCGATGGCGAGAAGCGTCGCGAGAACTCCAACCGCAATATAGGCGAGCCGTCGCACGCGAATGTTCCCCCGCTTGAGTTGTCGGCAGGCCTCCGCACGGACCAGCCCCTAAATCGACCACAACAGTATAGAAAGGATTCCGCCGCTTGCCGAGCCCCGCGACACCCAATCGACCGGGCGGCATCGAGAGATACTGACAAAGCAACCTGTCGCGACGTCGCCGTTACAAATTCGTTGCGTCCCGGACCCGATACCACGCTTCGAAGAACGGGACGGCTTGTTTCGCCACGGGATGCGCGGGGAAACTCGGAAATGCGAGATCGTCGAACGCGGTCGTTCCCGCGCTGTCGCCGATCAACTGAAGCGCGATCTTGTTTCCAAAATAGGTGGCTCGCGAAACACCCGTACCGCAATACCCGATCGCGTAGTGAATACCACGCGCCGTTCGCCCGAGATGCGGTACCTCGTCGTAGGTGTAGCCGATCATGCCATCCCACGCGTGCGTAACGGGAACGTCCGCGAGATCCGGGAACACATGCAGCAGGTCGCGCGCCAGATGCCGGAACGCTGCCGGCGATGTATTGGACGCGAAGCGGCCCACGCGCCCGCCCCAGATCACCCGCCGCGCGTCCGGCGCCGCACGAAAATAATAGAAAACCCGATTGGTATTTCCGTAGACCCGGTTCTTCGGCATCAGTCGCGCAAAGGTCTGCTCCGGAATCTCGCCAGTCGCAATGAGCCCCGAGCCGATCGGAACGATGCGCCGCCCCAACTCCGGAACGAGACCGTCCGTGTAGCCGTTGGTGGCGATGATGACGTTCCTGCAGACGACATCCCCGCGCGCGGTTTTGACGGAAAACCCCGCCCCGTCCACGTGAATAGCCTGCACAGCCGCACCACCGACGATCTGGCCGCCGGCTTCCTCGATCCGCCGCATCAGACCGGCGTGGTAGAGGCCGGGATGCAGCGAGGCATCTCCCGGCAGAACGGACCCGCCGAAGAACGCATCCGATCCGATTTCCGAATGCTGCTCGGCACGCTGCACCATGTGGCTTTCGACCCCAATGAGCTTACGGAGATCGTCCATATCGCGCGCCATGGCGTCGTAGTGCTCGGGCCGGACCGCCGCACGAAAACGGCCGCAACGCACGAAGTGGCAGTCGATGTTTTCGGCGGCAACGAGATGCGCGATGTAGTCGAGCATCTGCACGCCTTCGCGCAGCATCGCCTCCGCCTTCTTGCGGCCTCTCAGATCGATCAGGCGTTTGACCCGGAATTTCTGATTTCCGCTTCCGATCTGTCCGCCGTTGCGCGTGCTCGCGCCGAAGCCCGGCTCGTTGCGCTCGAGCACCACGACCGAGCGGCCGTTCCGAACAAGTGTCAGCGCAGCGGACAACCCCGTGAACCCGGACCCCACGATCGCGACATCACACACAGCGCGAGGACTCTGGGTCGAAGTCGCGCGTGGCGCGGCGTCCCACCAGTATGGACGATAGACAAGCCCGCGCGCCTGAGAATGTTGCCCCCGCGCCAGGGCGGAGACGGTGAGGTCAGGCGTATCGCTCGTCATGACGTGAACGTCCTTGTGGCGAGCGCACCAGCGGAACGCCCGGATCGCGACTGTCCTACAATAGGAATATGGTTCCCACTAAACAATATTGGCGGAGGCGCGTCGAAGTGACTGAGATCGCGGGTGCGCGTCGCGCCTGTATGCTGACAAAGCCTTCCAGCTTTCCCAACTGGTCCTGTTGTGAGGAACAACCACGAAAGGATGCCGATGCTTGAAGCCGCCCGCCCCATCGTCCTC
Source organism: Hyphomicrobium sp. LHD-15 (assembly GCF_031157355.1). GTDB lineage: Bacteria > Pseudomonadota > Alphaproteobacteria > Rhizobiales > Hyphomicrobiaceae > Hyphomicrobium_C. Next base: position 781,304 of record NZ_JAVIFT010000002.1, on the reverse strand, counting down.
GCTGGCAAGCCCGCCCCAATCGATCAGAGAGGACGACTGAGCGCCATTGCCAAAGCGCCGCTTGCCGGCCCCTGGCACTTGACGTACACGGGCCTCGTTGGCGACGAGCAGGCCGACCTCAAGAACCACGGCGGCCGCGAGAAGGCGATCCACCAATACCCGTTCGATCACTATTCCGATTGGGCAGACGAAATAGGTCCGCATCCGCTGCTCGGGGCAAAGGGAGCTTTCGGCGAGAACCTGTCGACCTCGGGCTGGACCGAGCACAACGTCCACATCGGAGATATCGTGCGCTTCGGCTCAGCGCTGCTGCAGGTGAGCCAGGGCCGCCAGCCCTGCTGGAAACTGAATGCTCGCTTCGATCGGCGTGACATGTCTGCGTTGACGCAAGCCCGTGGCCGTACTGGCTGGTACTACCGCGTTCTCGAGGAAGGCGACGCCAAAGAACACACTCCGCTGGAGCTCGTAGAGCGGCGGCAGGAGAGCTGGCCCCTGTCACGCCTGACCCGGTTGCTCTATGTCGATACGCGCCACTACGACGAACTGCGGGAAATGGCGCAAATTCCTGAACTTGCGGAAGGCTGGAGGAAGCTCGCGACGCGGCGCATCGAAACGCGCGCCACCGAGGACTGGGCTCCGCGCCTCACCGGCGAGACCTGAGACGCCGGCCTTACTCGGCGTTCGAGAAAGCCTACGCGCGCAGAGCGCTGAAGCGGCGCACCGCCAACCAGCCGAGCACGACGAACGCCACCAGCGTTGCACCTTGCGTTGCCGCGAAAGGAAGCTCCGACTGCGTCGGAGCGATGGCGACAAGCGCGGGATTTTTGATGAACGTCTGAACGATCAGCACGAACACATTGAGATAGAGCGCCGCCGTCGCCGTGACCACGTAGATCCAGCGCCACGCCCCCGCGAGCTGAGCGCCATAGCGCGCATAGAGCGCCACAGCGAGAACGACCAGGGAAATACCGGCGACAATGTGGGAAGGCAGGATCTGCGAGATCGGAAATCCGAACGCCGTGACATTCGTAGCCACTGTCGCGGCGAGAAACACATGCGTGGCACCATCGAGCTTGGCGTTCGCCAGAAACCCGCCGAGGACAACGAAGCCAGCGCAAATTCCGATCAGGCTGAGCAAAATATGAAAAAGTGTGAAACCATCCAGACCGAAAACCATCTCCGCCCCCCGTTTGCCCCAAACGCCACCGTCTTGTGAATACATATGATCACAATAAGGAATAACTGACCAGAGCGCGTGCGTTCCGGCGCGTTCGGAATCACTCCTTTTTCGAAACGGCGAGGTCTGCCGACTTGATCGGCGTCTTGCGAAGACGCACGCCAGTAGCGGTATGCACCGCGTTGAGCACGGCAGGGGTCAAAGCCGACGTTCCCGGCTCGCCAATTCCGCCCGGCGCTTCGCTGCTCTTGATGATCGCCACCTCGATCTCCGGAGCCTGATCGATCCGAAGCATCTCGTAGTCATGAAAGTTGCTCTGCTCGACCCGGCCGTCCTTCAGCGTAATCTCGCCATGCAGAACGGCCGTGATGCCGAATATGATGCCGCTCTCAACCTGGGCAACGACAGTGTCGGGATTGACCACCACGCCGCAGTCGACGGCCGCATAGACCTTGTCGACATGCACGACGCCCTTGTCCGAAACCGTGACCTCCGCCACCTCGGCAAAGTAGGAGCCGAACGCGAACTGAACCGAAACGCCGCGCCCCTTCCGTGGACCAAGGGATGTACCCCACTTCGACATCTCGGCGACCTTATCCAGCACGCCGAGCGCACGGGGATTCTTCTGAAGCAGCGCGCGCCGGTACTCGACAGGGTCCTTTCCGGCTTTCGCGGCAAGCTCGTCGATGAAGCTCTCGATGACGTAGATGTTGTGCGTCGGCCCGACGCCGCGCCAGAACGCCGTCGGAATGCCGGGCGGCTCGTGGCGAACGTATTCGACCAGCACGTTCGGGATCGCATAGGGCAGCTCGATCGCCCCGTCGACGGCATCTACATCGATGCCGTCCTTGAGTTCAATGTTGAAATAACGGGCGATGATCGACGAGCCGACGATACGATGCTGCCAGGAAACAGGCAGGCCTTGATCGTCGAGGCCAGCGCTCAGCCGGTCGTAGTAGTAAGGCCGGTACATGTCGTGCTGGATGTCTTCCTCACGGCTCCAGACCACCTTGATCGGAAACTTCGCCTGAGCCGCGAACTGCGCAGCCTGCTCGATGAAGTCGACCTCGAGCCTGCGACCGAAACCGCCGCCGAGCAGATGATTGTGAATGCGCACCTTCTCAAGCGGAAGATTGAGCGTCTTGGCAACAACCGTCTGCGCAATTGCCGGAACTTGCGTGCCAACCCAGACATCGCAACCATCAGCCGTTGCGTGAACGGTGCAGTTGATCGGCTCCATGGTCGCGTGCGCGAGGAATGGGGCTTCGTACGTTGCTTCAACCTTGATGACCGCTTTTGCGAAAGCCCCGGCCGCATCGCCGTCCTTGCGCGCGACCGCGCCGTCCTTTTCCGCCGCCTTCGCCATGTCCGCGACGATATCGGCCGTAGTCAGTTTGGCGTGCGGCCCGTCGTCGAATTCGACGGCCGCAGCTTCGAGGCCCGTCTTCGCCGCCCAATAGTGATCGGCAAACACGGCGACCGCATTGTCGATCTTCGCCACCTGGTGCACACCGGGCACCTTGAGAGCGGCAGCCTCGTCGAACCCCTTGACCTTCCCGCCGAACACCGGGGACGCCGCCACAGTCGCGATCTTCATGCCGGGCAGCTTGGTATCGATGCCGTATGTCGCGGTCCCATCGACCTTGCCCGAGACATCCAGGCGCTTGGCCGGGGTGCCGATAATCCGGAACTGCGAGGGATCCTTGAGCTTCACGTCTGCCGGCACGGGCAATTTTGCAGCCGCGTCCACCAGATCGCCATAGGCTACACGACGCCCGCTCGCGGCATGGACGACAAAACCCGGCTCGCTTGAAAGCGAAGCAGCCTCGACCTTGAGCGATGCAGCCGCGGCCTGGATCAACATTTGCCGTGCCGCCGCTCCGGCCTGTCGCAGCGGCAGGAAGAAGGCCCGGACCGATGTCGATCCGCCCGTCATCTGCACGCCAAACACCAACGGATTGCCGTAGTGCTTCGCATCCGGCGGCGCATGATCGACCGTCACGTTGGCGAGATCGATATCGAGCTCCTCCGCAACCAGCATCGGCAACGAGGTATAGGTGCCCTGTCCCATCTCGATCGCCGGAGAAACAACGGTCACCTTGCCGGCCGGATCAATCCGGATAAAGGCATTGGGCGCAAACAGCGAAGCCTGATCGGCTCCAGCCTCGGGGATCCAGCCGATGATGAGGCCACCGCCAACAGCCGCGGTCGCCTTGAGAAAGGTGCGCCGCGAGAACGACGGCTCGCGAACATCGAGGGTGTCGAGCATGGCGTCCTCCGAAGAGATCTAGAGAGACTTACCGGCGTCTTTGATCGCCTCACGGATACGGACATACGTTCCGCATCGGCAGATGTTTCCGCTCATGGCCCCATCGATGTCGCCGTCCGACGGGTTGGGCATCGCTGCAATCAGCGCGGAGGCAGACATGATTTGACCCGATTGGCAGTAGCCGCATTGCACGACTTCCATCTTCAACCACGCCTGCTGAACGGCCTTGCCCTCGGGCGTGCTTCCGATGCCTTCGATTGTCGTGATGGATTTTCCCGCCACATCGGAAACGGGCAGCACGCACGATCGCGTCGCCTCGCCGTCCACATGCACCGTGCAGGCGCCACACTGCGCAATACCGCAGCCGAACTTCGTGCCTGTCATTCCGAGAATGTCGCGGATCACCCAAAGCAGCGGCATATCGTCGGGAGCATCGACGGAAACCGCGGCCCCGTTTACCTTGAGGTCTACCATAGGATGCCTCACTCACGCTGTAGTTTGGAATTGCTACATTATCGGCGTCATTTAAAACCGCAACCCGTAAAATAGTGTGACACCATAAGCCACGTAGTTAGCGAAGATTAGGCATCCAACAGATGCTTGCGCGCCGCGGCCAAAAATTCGTCGGAGACGGCATGCCCTTCGGTTGCGCGAGAAAGCTGCAGCGCGCCGACCAGCAGGCTCAGTGTCGCGATCACTTCCTCGCGTGAGGCCTTCTTCTTTCGCCGCGAGAGCAAAAGCGACATCCGTTCAATCAGCGAGTTGACCCCGGCAACGAACGCCGCGCGGATCGGCCCCTTTCTTTCCTTTCGCGCCACGTCCCCACACAGCGCCGCAATCGGACAACCGTCGGCGACCTCTTCGCGATGCGTCGCACGCGTATAGCGCTTGATGTAGGCGGCGCGCGTGGCGTCGGGCTCGTTCGCGTGGCGCACGGAAATATCGTCGTAGTACTTCCGCTTTTTCTCGAAGGCCTCGTCACACGCCGCGATCACCAGCGCTTCCTTCGACGCAAAATGTCCATAAAACGCGCCGTGCGTCAGTCCCGCTTCTGCCATCAGGGCGGGCACGCTGACGCCATCGATGCCGAATTGCGGAATGAGGCGCGACGCAGCTTGAATGATATCGACCCTATGCTGATCCGCTTCCTTGCGCGAAACCCGCGGCATGATGGCTTCCTCCTCGAACTTTTCTTCTTCCTCGCGTCGCGAGGCGCTTCAATTGCAGCGTTTATATTTCCATCTTCATATATTGAGAGCTTCCGCCCGCGCCAAGACAATCGTGTTTCAATTCATTACTGGCTTTGAGCCAACGCAACCCGCCTCGGCCCCTCTGTTTGCCGAAGCACGACGAAAGCAAGCGCGGCTATGAGGCAAAGCAGCCCCGCCGCAAAAAATGCCGGAAGATAGGAGAGATAGACCGTGCGTGACAGCCCGGCGCCGTAAGCCGCCGTCGCCGATCCGAGTTGATGCCCCGCGAAGATCCAGCCGAATACGATGTTCGCCTTGCCATCGCCGAAACGCTCGGCCGTAAGCTTCACCGTCGGAGGCACCGTCGCGATCCAATCGAGCCCATAGAACAGCGCAAAGATCGTGAGAGCGAGGAGCGTAAAATCGCTGAATGGAAGGTAGATCAGCGAGAGCCCCCTAAGGCCGTAATACCAGAACAACAGCCACCTATTGTCGAAACGATCCGACAACCAACCCGACCCGAGCGTCCCGAAGAAGTCGAAGATACCCATCATCGCGAGAATGCCGGCCGCACCGACGGCCGTGTAGCCATAGTCTCCGCAGAACGGGATGAAGTGCGTCTGGATAAGGCCCGCGGTGCTCGCCCCGCAAACAAAGAACGTGCCGAACAGCACCCAGAACACGGGCACGCGCGCCGCCTCGCCGAGCACCCGAAGCGGAACCAGCAGAGATTGGCCGAGGCTCGCCGAACTCACAGCCGGAGAAGAGACCTCACGCTCCCCGAACACCGGCATCCCGATATCGGACGGCCGCTCCCGCATCAGCGCGAGAACAACGAGCGCGGTGAGAATGAGAACGCCGCAGACCAGCCCTAGAGCCGAACGCCACCCGACGGTCTCGGTCAGGCGCGCCAGCAACGGCAGAAACACCAGCTGCCCCGACGCTGAGCTGGCCGCCAGCAAGCCCATCACCAATCCACGCCGCTCCGAAAACCAGCGCACGGCGACGGTCGCACCCAGCACCATCGCCATCAATCCGGTGCCGATCCCGACAACGACGCCCCACAGCAGAATGAGCTGCCAAATCTGGGTCATCCAGAGCGAGAGCGTCAACGCAACCGCAATCAGAGACAGCGCGAAAACCACCACGCGCCGCACGCCAAACCGGTTCATGAACGCCGCCGCGAACGGCCCCATCAAGCCGAACAACAGAAAGCGGATCGCAAGCGCCGACGAAATCTCGTCGCGCCGCCATCCGAACTCTTTCTCCAGCGGCTCAATAAAAACGCCGGGCGCACCGACGGCTCCAGCCGTCACCAGCATGGTGAGAAACGTGACGGCGACGACTACCCATCCGTAGTGAATGCCGCGCCGCTGCAGAGCTTGTGAAACCGACCCAGATATCACTGGAACCCCTCTGTCTTGTCTTCCGCGCCGGGCAACGGCACCCCTCGAAACCTTCGCCGGCCCACAACGACCCTGAAGCCGATCGACACCGCGACACAGCATCACAATGATGCGACCGATCTTGCATTATGGCCATCATATAATAATTTCCCCGCGACGAATAGCCGGTTCGCCAGTGTTCGGAGGAAAACACGATGACCCTGCAAGATCCGATTGTCATTGCCTCGGCCGTGCGCACGCCGCTTGGCCGGTTTCAAGGCGATCTCGCCTCGCTTTCCGCTTCGGCGCTCGGCGCCCACGCCATTCGCGCCGCGCTCGAACGGGCTAATCTGGCACCCGGAAAGGTCGACGAGGTTCTGTTCGGAAACGTGCTTTCCGCCGGGCAAGGCCAGGCTCCCGCACGTCAGGCCGCGCGCGGGGCCGGACTCCCCGACGCAGTCGCCGCATCGACGATTAACAAGGTGTGCGGCTCGGGCATGAAGGCGACGATGCTCGCGCACGACCTTCTTGCGGCGGGTTCCGCCGACATCATCGTCGCGGGCGGCATGGAATCGATGTCGAACGCGCCATACCTTCTCGCCAAAGCCCGCAGCGGCTATCGGGCCGGTCACGATCGCATCATCGATCATATGCTGCTCGATGGCCTCGAGGACGCTTACGAGAAGGGCCGCAGCATGGGCGATTTTGGCGAAGCCACCGCCGAAGCCTATCAGTTGACGCGTGCCGATCAGGATGCGTTCGCCATCGAAACCCTGACGCGCGCCCAAACCGCCATCAAGTCTGGTGCCTTCGAAGCCGAGATCGCGCCCGTCGCGATCGAGGCAAAGGGTGAGACCAGAACCGTCACGACGGACGAGAACCCGCTCAAGGTCTCCCCGGAAAAAATCGCAAAGCTACGCCCCGCGTTCCGGCCCAACGGCACGATCACGGCAGCAAGCGCGTCGGCCAACGCCGACGGCGCGGCCGCTCTCGTACTCACGCGGCGGTCCGTGGCGGAACGGGAAGGACTGCCGGTCATGGCCTACATCCGCGCGCACGCCACCCACAGCCAGGAGCCCGCCTGGTTCACGACAGCGCCCATTCCCGCGATCCGCAAAGTTCTGGCCAAGGCTGGCTGGAGCACGGACGATGTCGATCTTTACGAGATCAACGAAGCCTTCGCCGCCGTCGCGATGGCAGCCCAGAAGGATCTCGGCATTCCGCGTGACCGCCTGAACGTCAACGGCGGCGCCTGCGCCATCGGCCACCCGATCGGTGCGACCGGCGCACGCCTGATTGTAACGCTCCTCCACGCCTTGCGCGCGCGGGGCGCGGAAAAAGGCGTGGCCTCGGCCTGTATCGGCGGCGGCGAAGCGACCGCGATCGCTATCGAGCTTGCAAATTAGCTCCAGCGTTCAGCCAAAATCTTGCCGATAAAAGGTAGCTCGAACAATTAACTAGGGCGCATTCTGCTCCGCGCCGGGGCGGCGGAATGCGCCCTAGCTATTTCCAGCGGGTCCCCTATGTTGAGGGCGTCAGACATTGGAACCGCACCCGTGACGATCAGGCCGGACATTCGGCAAACGCGACGTAGCCCCTTGGCTGCCTTTCTGGCGGTCGTGCTCGGCATGCTGGCCGGCGCTGCGTCTGCGCTCGGCGTCAGCACGAGCCTGCCGGGTGGCCCGTCGGTCTCCGAAGCGTCTACCGATGCTCGCTCCACCGGAAAACCCGTTTCGGTGCGGCTCGATGCCTACGATCCTTCCTTGGGCTTCGGAGGCGGCGACTCCTCGGTCGCGTTTGGCGGCGATGACACGTTCTCGCCTGCCCTATTTCTTACAAGTCCGATCCGTCCGCATGCTTTCGGCTTGCCGATCGACGTTGCGCGCATCCGCAACGGTTTGAGCCGCGCGCCTCCTCTCGCCTGATTGGCCGCCTAGGCCGCCTCTCAAGCCCTTTCAAAAAATGAAAATTCTCGTCGACCGCCGCGCGCTTCGCGCCGGCGGCTTCGGCCATATCGGAATGCGACCATGCTCCATTTTTCACGTTTCAAGACATCCCTGATCCTGGGTGTCTGCCTGCTCGGCATTTTGCTGAGCATCCCCAACCTCCTGACACACGGAACGCTCCCCGCCTGGGTTCCACAACCCCGCGTCAATCTCGGCCTCGATCTTCAGGGCGGATCGTATCTGCTGCTCGAAGTGGATATGAATTCGGTCGTCAAGGAGCGCATCGCGAGCGCCCGCTCCTCGACCGCGGAAGCCTTGCGCAAGGCAAAGGTCCCCTTCACGTCGATCGTGGCCGGCAAGGACAGCGTGTCGGTCACGCTTGCAGATACCGCGACGCCTGCATCCGCGCGTCAGGCCTTGAGCGACATTCTCGCCGAGCGCGTCGACGGCCCCAATCGTACGCAGGTGTTCACGACCTCTGAAAGCGGACAGACACTCACGCTGACGCTGAACCCGCAGGCCGTCACCGACCTCTCGACAAAAGCCGTCCAGCAGTCGATCTCGATTGTCCGGCGCCGCATCGACGAGACTGGCGTCAACGAACCCGTGGTGGCCCGTCAGGGTCAAAACCGCGTGCTCGTCGAGTTGCCGGGCGTCTCCGATCCCGACCGCATCAAGCGCCTGCTCGGCTCTACCGCGAAAATGACGTTCCGCCTCGTTGCCCCGGACGGCACCGCTGCAGGCCCCGAAGTCGAGCTGCTGCCGATGGCCAACAGGTCCGAAGGCGCAGCAAAGCTTCCGGTGCGCCGGCATGTCGAGGTCGATGGCATGAACTTAACGCGCGCAACCGCCGCCATGGATCGCAATGCTGGCGGATGGGTCGTGGACTTTGGCCTCGATTCGATCGGCACCCGGCGCTTCGCCGATGTCAGCACCAAGCATGTGGGGCAGCCGTTCGCCATCGTGCTCGACAATAAGGTGATCAGCGCGCCCGTGATCCGCGAGCCCATTCTTGGCGGACAAGGCCAGATCAGCGGCAACTTCACGGTCGAGGAAGCCAACGATCTCGCTGTTCTGCTGCGCGCCGGCGCCCTGCCCGCGCCGCTGACCATCGTCGAGGAGCGCACCATTGGGCCGAGCCTCGGCGCCGATGCCATTCGCGCAGGCCTTTACTCGATCATCGCCGGCTTCACGCTCGTCGTCGGATTCATGATCCTGACCTATGGCCGCTTCGGCCTGTTCGCCGCGGCAGCCCTGCTCGTCAACTTGGCTCTCACCATCGCCGGCCTGTCGATGATGGGCGCGACCCTGACCTTGCCCGGTATGGCCGGCATCCTGCTCGCCCTCGGCATGGCCGTGGACGCCAACATCCTGATCAACGAGCGAACGCGCGAAGAGCTCGGCAAGCGCAACGGCGTCATCTCGTCGATCGAGACCGGCTTCCGCCGCGCTTACACCACGATCATGGACGCCAACATCACCACGCTGATCAAGATGCTGATCCTGTTCATCGTCGGCGTCGGCGCCATCCGCGGCTTCGCCGTCACCATCAGCCTTGGCATCGTGGTTTCGATCTTCACGGCCATCGTTCTCGTGCGGCTGCTGACGGCTGCATGGATCAAGCGTAATCGTCCTAAGTCTCTGACCATCGGAACACGCTTCCGCTTCTTTCCGGATCACACGACGATCCAGTTCATGCGGGCGCGCTATTCCGGCCTGATCATCTCTGCGGCGATCAGCTTGGCGTCGCTGGCCCTCGCCTTCCACCCCGGCCTCAAGATGGGCGTGGACTTTGCGGGCGGCGTCGCCATAGAAGCAAAAACGCAAGGCCCGGCCGATGCATCCGCGCTGCAAAGCGCACTTATGAATGCGGGCCTCGGCCCCGTTCAGGTCCAGCGCTTCGGCAGCGACGACGACGTGATGCTGCGCTTCGAGCACCCGCACGGCGCCCCCGCCGAGCAGCAGGCAGCCTTGCAAAAGGCACGCGAAGCTGTCCAGCAGGCTGCACCTGGGTCGGAAATCCGCCGCGTTGAAGTTGTCGGTCCTTCGGTCGGCGCAGAGTTGTTGAGTGACGGCCTCTGGGCGCTCGGCCTCGCGGCCATCGCGATGTTCGGCTACATCTCGTTCCGCTTCGAATGGCCGTTCGCCGTCGGCGCGATCGTGACGATGTTCCTCGATCTCACGAAGACGGTGGGCTTCCTCGCACTCACCGGCTTCGAGTTCAATCTGACGTCGATCGCGGCCATCCTCACCATCATGGGCTTCTCGATCAACGACAAGGTCGTCGTCTATGACCGGGTGCGCGAGAATCTCGTGCGCTACAAGAAGACGCCACTCCGCGAGATCGTCGATCGCAGCATCAACGAAACGCTGTCGCGCACGATCGGAACGTCCGTGGCCTTGTTCCTGTCGATCGCCCCGCTCGCGATGTTCGGCGGACCGGCGTTGCGGGAGTTCGCGTTGACGCTGCTGTTCGGCCTCGTCCTCGCGACGAGCTCCTCCATCTTCATCGCGGCGCCGATCCTTCTCAACATCGGCGAAAAATACCTGCGCGGGGGACGGCCGGCATCGGCTACACCCGAGCAGGCCTTGCCGGCACGATAGGAAAGAGGTGAGTGGAACCTACCGTTCCGCCCACCTTCGCCACTACGAATAGTTAGGCGGCCGGTGCCATGCACTAGCCGCCTTTTATTTCGCCGGAGCATCAGGCGTTCCACCCTCACCGGGCGGTGGCAGAACGGGCGTCTTGCTCTTGAAGTCCTCAGGAACCGGCTTCTCGATTTTCGGATCGACTCCGCGCGGAGGCTCGATCACGCCTTGCCGCTTTTCAAGCTCCTTCGACAACGGCTCCTCGGGAGCCGGTCCATCCGTGCTGGGGTCGGCAGGCGGCGACGTGCTTTCCTGCGGCGGCTCCATGACTTCCGGTGGAACATCCGGAGCGCCGGGCGAAGGTGTTTGGGCGGAAACAGAGCCCAAAAACGCCACCGCGCCGATCGCGGCCGCAACAAGCGCTCCGTGCGGAACCACAAAAGTAGTTTTCCGGCGCAGAACCATGGCTTGCACCTCCAAGTTCATCTGCATCTCTCGAAAGAAACGGGAACCGGCATTCATCTGTTCCACACATCAGCCGGCAGAGGCGGTGTGTAAGAAGCGTATGGAACCGCATCGAGCGCCGCGGAATTACCGCTTCAAGAAGAACAAAAAATGCCGGAGAGCATCATGTATGAGCTGATATTCACCGTGTGCTCAGTCGTTATCGGTGCCTCCTGCCGGGAGGCCAATCCGATCCAGCTCGACGAACATGTCGGAGCGATCGGATGCTTGATTGCGTCCCAGATCGAGGGCGCAAAGTGGGTCGAAGCACACCCGAATTTTTACGTCGCGCGCTACACCTGCCAGCCCGCGAAAACGTATGCACACACCTGAATACGTCCGTATTCGCCCCAGGAAACTAGAACTCTCCCCCACGCGTTACGCCTCCAACAAAAAAGAGGAGGCTAAAACAATGAAAAACACACTCCTGACGCTTGGATGTCTTGCTGCCCTCGCCGTTCCATTTCTTTCGACCATCGCCGCGGGGGAAGGCGACGCAGGCCAGGTTGCGTTCAACACCCATTGCCGCAACTGCCATTCGACGAAGCCGGATGACAACCGCCTTGGCCCGACGCTTCATAACATTTTCGGAGCGAAAGCCGGCCAGGTTAAGGACTTCGGAAACTATTCCGGCAGCCTGACAGCCGATATCACCTGGGATGAAGCCACGCTCGACAAGTTCCTGGCAGATCCGAAGTCGCTCGCATCCAGCACCACCATGACGCCGTTCGCGGGCGTACCTGAAGCCGAGCAGCGGAAGCTCATCATCGACTTTCTGAAGACGCAATCCAACTCTTGAACTCGGTATTGATGATGACGCTCGGGGAACTTACGTGTTCTTCGAGCGTTGTCCTGTGCGCCTCATGAAAGTCCTGCGGCGCAGAGACATCGACGTCACCTTCTTCGAATCGAGAGGCTGCCATGGCGAAATGGGCTGCTGCGCTGAGGGGCGTGCTGCCCAGCCTGTCGAGCGGGAGGGCTTCCGCCGATGTGCCCGCGAGCGAAGCACCCGCATCCTCACGAGCGCAAAGCGAAAGCTGGTCGAAGCACGCCAACGAGCACGCCCCTGTCGTTTGGCTCCTCGGCAAAGTCCAAAGCGGAAAAACATCTGTTATTCGCGCGATCACGCAAAGCACCGACGCCGATATCGGCGACGGCTTTCGTCCCTGCACGCGTACCGCCCGCATCTATGCGTTTCCGGGAGAAATGCCGGTATTGAGATTCCTCGATACGCGCGGGTTAGGCGAAGCGGACTACGACCCTGCGGAGGATTTGGCGTTTGCCGAATCGAATGCGCACCTCGTGCTCGCGACAATGCGCGCCATGGATCCTGCGCAAGACGCATTGATCGACGCCCTCCGCAAAGTTCGGACCCGCCACCCGGACTGGCCGATCGTCATCGCGCAAACCAGCCTACACGACGGCTATCCCTCCGGCGCAGGCCATATCCTCCCCTATCCATTTGCCGACGCATCCGCGAGCCAGCCTGAACAGCGCCGGGCGATCGAGCGCATTCCGATAGATCTCATGCGCAGCCTCGCCTACCAGCGGACGTTGCTGGATAAAATTCCGGGCCGCGGCGCACTTTTGTTCGTTCCGGTGGATCTCACCAAAGCCGACGACAGGCTTCCGCCGAGCGACTACGGGCTCGAAGCCTTGACGGAAGCGCTCGCAACCGTCGCGCCGGCCGGAATGCGGTCCGCCCTCTCGGCCATGCCGGGATTTCACGCCGACCCCAAGGCTCGCTCCGCCGATCCGATCGTCATGGGCCACGCCGTAGCAGCGGGCGGTAGCGACCTCGTTCCGTTTCCCGTTGCCGGCACGATTGCGTCGTCCACGATCCAAGCTCGCATGCTGGGGCAATTGGGAAGCCTCTACGGCATCGACTGGGACCGCCGCGCATACGCCGAGCTATCCGCAGCCCTCGGCGCCGGAACGCTGGCCAAGGTCGCAACGAGCATCGGCTTGCGCCAACTCGCGAAGATGCTGCCGGTCTACGGGCAAACGGCCGGAGCCGCCGCATCCGCAGCTGCAAGCTTCGCCGTCACCTATGCGCTCGGCAAGGCAGCCGTCTTCTATCTGCACGGTCGTCGCCTCGGCACCACCGATCGAAAAGGCATAGCCGACACTTACCAGCAAGCCCTGCGTGAAGCCTTCCGCATGGCGAAAGAGCGCCGACGCTCAGACCAGGATCGCGAGGCGCAGCCGTGACCGAGAGCCCTCCACGTCAACCGAGAGCCCGGCGCACGGCTTCCCTCATCCTGATCGCCTTCGGACTTCTCGTTCCGGCGTTGTCACTGATACCGCTCGGCAGCATCTGGCTGTGGCAGAACGGCTACCTGATTTACTGGACCGGATTTGCGCTCGCCGCCGTCCTGGCGGTTTACGTGACCCAGCGCAAGCTCCTCCCGGAACCGGCAGCCCCGCAAACAGAGCAAGCGCCAACGTCGATAGATACCGACATGGCCAGCAAGCTCGGCTGGTCGCCGATCGAAGAGCAAGCCTGGCGCGATGTCTTGGCCCTGGCCGGGCGCACCGACCCAACGCGCATTGCCAGCACCGATGGTTTGCTGAAACTCGGCCAGGAGGCAATCGAGACGGTCGCCCATCGCCTTCATCCCGGCCGCACTGACCCGCTCTGGCAATTCACCACGCCGGAAGCCCTCGCCATCATCGAGCGGGTCAGCCGCAGGCTTAGAGCTTTCGTGCTCGACAGCGTGCCGTTCGGAGATCGGCTGACGGTTGCCCAGGCACTTGCCCTCTACCGCTGGCGCGATGCCATCGGGATGGCCGAGCGCGCCTACGATGTCTGGCGTGTCATCCGGCTCATAAATCCCGCAACAGCCGCCGCTCAGGAAGCGCGCGAGCAGTTGTCGAAAGCCATGATGCAATGGGGCCGCGATGCCGTCACTCGGCGTCTCACGGAAGCCTATGTCTCAGAGATCGGACGAGCGGCCATCGATCTCTATGGCGGCAGGCTCCGCGTCAGATCGGATGCGCTTGCGAGCTACGTATCGCCGGAAACCGCCGCCGATCAGGACGCCTTGAGCCAGCATCGAGCCGAACCGCTGCGCATTCTGGTGGCGGGCCAGACCAGCGCCGGCAAGTCCAGCCTCGTCAATGCGCTTGCCCGCGAGGCAAAGGCCGCGACCGACACCCTTCCCACCACCTCGGCCTTCACGCCGTATTTGCTTGCGCGCGAAGGCTTTCCCGCGGCCCTCGTCATCGACAGCCCCGGCATCGGCAACGATGCCAGCGCGCTTGGAGATTTGATGGAGGAAGCGACCGATAGCGATCTCGTGCTCTGGGTGATCGGCGCCCACCGCGCCGACCGGGAGCCCGATCGCAAAGCCCTCGAAACGTTGCGGCTCAATTTCGCCGCGCGCCTCAATCGCCGCCGCCCACCCGTGATCCTGGTCGCGACCCACATCGATCGCCTACGTCCGTTCAGCGAATGGTCGCCTCCCTACGACATCGGCAGCGGTGAGCAGGAAAAGGCCCGCAACATCCGCTCCGCTCTTGAAGCAGCTGCCCACGACCTCGGTTTCGATGCCGCGGAAGTCGTCCCCGTGAGTTTGGTGGACCCAGCGGCGCCCTACAACGTTGAGCAGGTCTGGCAACAGATTGCCGAAGCTCTGCCCGAAGCCATGCGCGCCCAGCTTCTGCGCTGTCTGCACGATCTCAAGGACGCGTGGACGTGGAAATCGGTGTGGTCCCAGGCAAGCGGTGCGAGACGCGCAATCGCAGGCTCACTCAGAAGAAATCCTGCGCGCTCGAAATAGAACATGAACCGGCGAACACGAATGCCGGCAAACACGGGAGAACGCCATGGCTGTGGTTGCCGAAGCCGGAATTGAACGGACGCCTGCCGAAATCTCGCCCGAGGTGGAAAAACGAACGACAGCCGAAAACTGGCAGATGGTCGCCAACGTTTCGGTGACCGGTATCTTTGCGCTCGCTCTCCTTGCCGCGCTTTATCTGATGCGAGACGTGGCCGTACCGGTCATCCTCGCCTGGGTTGTCGCCAACATCCTGCTTCCTGTCGTCGCCTGGATGGAGCGCCAAGGCCTCCCGCGAGGCGTATCCGTGCTGCTGCTCACGCTTGCGATCGTGTTGGTGATCCTGTCGGTCGTCACGCTCCTGTCGCTGCCGCTGACCTATTGGCTCGGCCGTGCCAGCGAACTCGGCGCCATGATCAAGCAGAAGCTGCAGTCGATGAGCCAGCCGCTCGAATTTCTGAAGGAAGTTCTGGGTGCAATCGGTCAAGCCACCGGACAAGGCGGCAGCGGGCTCCATGTCGAAGAGAATACCAACATCGTGCGCGGTATCGTAGGCATCCTCACGCCAGCGGTAACGCAGGGCATCCTATTCCTTGGCGCCCTCATATTTTACATGATCTACCAGAAGAAAATCAAAGCGCGCTCCGTGCTCATTCTTCCAAACCGGGAAGACCGCCTCACGGCTCTCAGGATCCTGTCCGACATCGAACGCAACACGACCATCTATTTCGGCACGTTCACGGTCGTGAATATCTGCCTCGGCACCCTGACGACCATTCTCGCCTACGTGGTCGGCTTGCCCAATCCACTCCTGTGGGGCGTGCTTGCGGCTGTTCTGAACTACATTCCCTACATCGGCCCGGCGATCATGGTTTTGGTGCTGTTTCTCATTGGCCTGTTTACGTTTCCAACCATCTCCGAAGCCCTGGCTGCCCCCCTTGTCTTCATCGTCATGACGACGATCGAAGGACATTTCCTGACGCCAACGCTCATGGGCCGCCAGATGACACTCAACCCATTTGCGGTGTTTCTTGCCATCGGCTTCTGGGCCTGGATGTGGGGACCGATCGGAGCCTTCGTGGCGGTTCCGATCCTGATGACCACCATCGTCACGTTTCGTCATCTGTTTCCCAAAGACACGCCCGAACTTCCCGGATGAAACCAACAGCCGCCCAATTGCGTTAGGGGAGCGGCCGGAAGGCTGATCCCACCTCAACAGGAGCGACGTACCAATGGCACAGTCAACATCGACCACGAACCAACGCACGTCCGGCGAGTACGCCCGCACCGCCGATGAGCTTTCCGAAAAGGCCGCCAACCTGGCCGAGAAAACAGGCGAGCATATTGAACGCGTCGTTCAGAATGTCGCGGATCAGGGTCGCCAAGCGACCGAGCAGGTTCAGGTCGTCGCCGACAACTTCAAAACCGCGCTCGATAAATCGGTCAAGGATCAGCCGCTGACGACACTGGCTGTTGCCGCGGGTTTGGGCTTTGTGATCGGCGCGCTTTGGAAGTCCTAACGACTGGCACGCGAAGCTGAAGCACAGTCAGGAAGCGACAACGGGAGAAGCGCGGCATGTTACAAGGCCTTTTTAAGCGCGCCGAAAACAAGATCGACTCGGTCGTCGCCAAATACGTCGGCCGCGTCACCGTTGCGATCCCCCTTCTGATCGCCGGCGGCTTCGCCACCGCCGCACTGACTGTGAAGCTCGTCGACATGTACGGCGCGGTCGCCGGTTACTCCATCATGGCCGCGCTGTTCGGAGTGATCGGGCTCGTAACCATGGCAGCCGTCGATACGGAAGCCCGCCCCGCCGAGAGCGCAACCTCAGCCGAGCCGTCAGCTGCCGCAGCATCAGGAGATGCAGGCCAAACGGCCGACGAAAGCGCGGATCTCCTTGCATCCGACCTCCTGACACCGGAGGTTCGAGCTTTTCTGTCATCGGCTGCACCGATGGCGCTGCCCGGCATCGCACGTGGCGTTGGCCGCAACCTGCCGTTGATCCTGATCCTTGCGTTGATTGGCTTCGTAATCTCGCGCTTTGCGGAAACCTCCGACGACACGGCCGCAACGGCGGCAGGCGCCGGAGAAGTCGAGATGCCGGCCGATATGGCAGCTGCTCCGCCTGCCGCTTAGCAGCACTAGGTCTTGCCCGAGGGAGGTTGGCCGCGGTGTGGAGGCCGGACCCGCAACTCCACCCCCGAGCAAAACCCGAGGCAACCTAACGGAGCGCCAAAGTCGAACATGGGATCAATTGCGAGCTTACGGGAATTGTAAGGTATCCGACATGCGCGGGTAAGAATGCCTGCCTAAGATCATTTTCAGGGCGTCACAGAGTGTGGGCACCCACTTGGGTGTGCCACAGCCAGCTCCTGAACAATGGTCCCCCCTCGCGTGCTGCCCTGAACGGTACCCCACCCTTGCTGGGTATCCGGAGCCCGAGCGCCAATGCGGTGTTCGGGCTCTAATTTTATCTGCGACCGGCCCCGCATTCAAAATCGAAGCATGTCCCACCTAGATTTGCGCTCCAAATCAAACATCTAGGCCAGCTTCTCAAAACGCTGCTAAACCATGATCGCTTCGGACCCACGCGCCGCTCCGATCGTCGCGGCCCCTATCGGGCGCGGCGTGAATCGGCAGCGCCGGAAAAGGCCGAAGCGTGAATCATCGGCCTCTTCATGAACCTAGAGCGGGGATTGCGATTCAAAGAAAAGCAAACACGCTCTAAGGTCGTAAAAACAGGGGAGAGGGAGTGCGCATGCGGCTACTTCTGGTCGAGGATGACAAGGAGACTGCCCGATACGTGTCGAATGGACTGGTCCAGGCGGGACACACCATCGATGTCGTATCGGACGGTAAAGACGGTCTCGCGCTTGCCATCCGCGAAAACTACGACCTGGTCATCCTGGACCGCATGCTTCCCGGCATCGACGGGCTCTCCCTCGCGCGCACGCTGCGAACTGCTGGCAGCCGCGTATCCATCCTGTTCCTGACCTCGCTCGGTGGCGTCAACGACCGGGTCCAGGGGTTGGACGTCGGCGGTGACGACTACCTCGTCAAACCGTTTGCCTTCGCCGAGCTTCTTGCTCGCGTCAACGCGCTCGGACGGCGCGCGCCGATGCGCTCCGACGGCGACGTCCTTCGCGCCGGAGACTTGGAACTCGATATCGCGAGCCGCACGGTAAAACGCGGACAGGAACGCATAGATCTCCAACCCAAGGAGTTCGTTCTGCTCGAAACGCTTATGCGCAACAAAGGACGCGTCGTCACGCGCACCATGCTGCTCGAGCGCGTCTGGGGCTTCCACTTCGACCCGCGCACCAGCGTCGTCGAAACGCACATCTCGCGCCTGCGCGCAAAAATAGACCGGCCCTTTGCAAAGCCGCTGATCCATACCGTTCGCGGCAGCGGTTATTCAATCAATGACAATCCGTGATCTTTTCCGGCGTACGCAAGTCCGCTCTGCCGTCGCCTTCACGTTGATCATTACGGTCAGCGTCACGGTGCTGTTCGCGGTTTTGATCGCCAATCTTGCCGACGGGCTGGAGGAAGGCGTCCGCGCCCGCATCGTCCATACACGAGATGCGCTCCTCGCCATCGACCGCCGCTACGGGTTCGACGAGTTGGTCAGCGTCGTCACCGACGAAGCCGAATCCGTCCGCGATACCGACAGCATCTTTGCCGTCGAGGACGCCAACGGCACGGTCGTGGCCGGAAACATCCGCACCGAACGCCCGTTCGAAGGCTGGCGCGCCTTGGAGCGCTCCCACCTTCCTGACATTGCCGGCAATGGAACCGGGCGCGACCGCTTCTTCGCGCTCTGGACGCCGGTCTCCAAGGGCATGCTGCTGATCGGCCGCAGCGACCGGGAAGTCCGGCAGGCTCGCCTCATTCTGATGCGCAGCCTCGGCTGGGGCCTGCTCGCCACCGTCGTGCTCGGCGTCGGCTCCGGTATCTATCTTGCGCGCGGCGCCCAGAAACGCATCGATTCCATCGCTCAGACGCTCTCCGCCGTATCCGCCGGCGCCCTCGACAAGCGGGTCCCGATCAAGCTCCCGCAGCATGATCTCGATGAGGTCAGCGAACGCATCAACGCCATGCTGACCCAGCTCGAACGCTTGGTCCTGAACGCCAACCAGTCCTCGACCGATATCGCCCACGATCTCAAGCGGCCGATGACGCGCCTGCGCCAGCAGCTCGAAAGTGCCTGCGAGGCAGAAGCCGAAAATCCAGGCATCCGGCAAGTCTTGGAACATGCCATCGAGGAGGTGGATAGTATCGTCTCGACCTTCGAAGCGCTGTTGAACATCGGCCAGCTCGAAGCAGGCGACAGACGCGCACGCTTCGTCGACATCGACTTGCGGCGCGTGCTCGGTGACGCCAGCGAAGCCTACGCCCCCGTCATCGAAGACAGTGGTTTCAAGCTCGTCTGGGACGAGGCACAGGCTTCCGCGCTGACGATCCGGGGCGATCACGAGCTGCTGGTTCAGCTCGTGGCCAATCTGATCGAGAACGTCATTCAGCATTGCCCGCCTGGAACCTCCATCCAACTCGCACTTTCGGGCTCTCAACGCAGGCCGATACTCACAGTGGCCGACAACGGCCCCGGCATCCCCGGCGACGAGCACGAAAACGTATTCCGCAGGTTTTACCGCCTTGAACGCGAGCGCACGACGCCGGGTCACGGCCTTGGCTTGAGCCTCGTCCGGGCGATCACCGATCTGCACGGCGCCACCGTCGATCTGACCGACAACGGGCCCGGCCTCAAGGTCTCGATCACGTTTCCCCAGCGCTCATGAAAGGCGTGTCGGCAGCTCTTCGACAGCTCCGCTGTCGAAGAAAAACCTCTGGGTCACAATGTGAAGAATGCTAAGGAATTAAAAGTGATTCCCCGTCTCGTTCACTCACCGGAAGGGACCAACGCTGCTGCCCATGACGGACAATGATGCGGTCCTTCTCACCTCCCTACTGAGAGCAGGAAAACAAAACGAAGCGGAGACGCTGGCGCGCAAATGCCTGGCCGAAGGTCGGCATGCCGATGTCGCCCTGTTCGGACTTGGGATCCTGTTCTACCAGCGGCACGACTTTGACGGCGCGGTCGATGCGCTGAAGCGTTCGATCGCCATAAATCCTACGCCATCAGCCTGGACCAATCTTGGCGCGTCCTATCGGGCCACCGCGAAACTCACCGAAGCCGCCGCCGCCTACGAAAGCGCGCTTGCGCTCGACCCCAAGTTTGCAGATGCCGCCGCAAACTATGCGAACGTTCTCGTCGATCTCGGAAACCACGACGCAGCGCACGCCATGGCTCTGCGGGCCATCGCCGATGGCGCTGATACGCTCCAGGTTTACGTCACGCTTGGCAACGCTCAATTCCGGCAGGGCGACCTCATGGCCGCAGCCATCTCGTTCCGTAAAGCATTGGAGCGCGGATATCACGCCGGCGCCGTGCGCAATCTCGGCAGCGCGCTCGCCAATCTCGGGCGCTTCAAGGACGCAAAACAGGTCTATGGCTCAGCACTCGCGCGAGACCCGAACCCGGAGCTTCATTCGAGCTTCCTGATCTGCCTGACCTATGATCCGGACATGTCCGCGGCCGATTTGCGCGCAGCGTCCGGTGCCTACGACGCCACCTACGCAAAATCCTTCGCCCCGCGCGTAAAACACACCAACGCACCGAACCCAGATCGCCCACTCAAGATCGGCTATGTTTCGCCCGATCTCTGCAATCACGTGGTCGCTGTCTTCATGCTGCCGCTGATGGCCCGCCACGACCGCAACGCGTTCGATATTACCTGCTACGCCGATGTCCGCCACGTCGACGAAACCAGCCGGAAATTCCAGGCGCTTTCGAAATGGGTGCAGACGACCGGCCTGCCCGACGATCGCGTTGCGCAGCTGATCCAGGACGACGAGATTGACGTGCTGATCGATCTCGCCGGTCATTCGCCCGGAAATCGCCAGCTTGTCTTCGCGCGAAAGCCCGCACCCGTGCAGCTCTCGTACGTCATCGGAACCGGAACCACCACCGGCCTCCGCGCCATGGACGGACTGATCGCCGACGATATCCTGCTGCCGCCGGGCACGGAGCAGCATATCAGCGAGCGGCCGGTTTCCTTGGGACGCCCGTTCGTGGCTTACGAGCCGCCGCGGACCATGCCGCCCGTCGGCCCACTCCCCGCCCTTGAGAACGGCCACCTCACATTCGGCTATTTCGGGCGCCCAATCCGCCTTAACGATCGCGTCGTCCGGGTCTGGTCCGAAATCCTTCAGGCCTGTCCCGGAAGCCGCTTGCGCCTCGACAACAAGCCTTTCGGAGCGGCCAGCACCCAGGAGGACGTGAGACAGCGCTTCCTCGCCCACGGCATCGGCTCGGAGCGACTCGACCTGCGCGACACCCCGAACCACGCAGCGGTTCTCGCGGGCTACAACGAGATCGACATCGCGCTCGATCCCTTTCCGCATAATGCCGGAACCACGTCGCTCGAAGCGCTTTGGATGGGCGCCCCGGTTCTGACCCTTGTCGATCGCCCGCCGGTCGGCCGCCTCGGCGCAAGCCTGCTCGGCGCCCTCGGCCTTCACGATTGGATCACCGAATCCGATGCCGCCTACATCGCCAAAGCAAAGAAAGCAGCGAGCGATCTGCAAGGCCTCGCAGAAGTTCGAGCCGGTCTGCGTTTGAGATGCGAGCAATCACAGCTTCGCGATATCGAGAGCCTGACGCGTGCCATGGAGCAGGCGTATCGAAGATCGTGGCAGGCTTGGTGCGCCGCGCAAAGCGCGTGAGTTCCGAGCCGACTGCGGACACATCATCCAACCCTGGCCGCGAGTGCGAGATGCACGGTCCATCATGAACGACATCGACGACATCCTGGCCCGCCTCGCGAAATCGCCGTTCCGGCAGCGGTTCGTGCTGGGGCCTCGCGAACGCGACTACCTCGCAAGCAAGGGTGTCGATGCCGTGCGCGATCATGCACGCCACTTCATCGGCAAGCGCTTAGCGCCGGCGAAACCGCCCAACGATGGAAAACAGACGCCGTTTCGGGGACATCCGGTGTTCATCGCCCAGCACGCAACCGCTACGTGCTGCCGCGGCTGCCTCACCAAATGGCACGGCATCCCGAACGATCGGGCTATGGAAAATACTGAAGTAGACTATACCGTTGCGGTAATCGAACGCTGGCTCACCCGGCAAACCAACGCCGGTCACGAGCCGCAGGAGCCGCGCCTGCTCTAGACCGAAGCGTGAATCATCGGTCTCATCAAGAACCTAGAGCGGGGTTGCGATCCGAAGAAAAGCAAACACGCTCGAGTGCAGGCGCCAAGCTGACAGACCGCCCGAAAGATGCAAATATGCAACGACGGGGACGGCTGTTAACGCCAAATACGGAATAGCCCGAGCTTGCACGTAAATGGCCTCAAAGCCACCCTATCTTGCAAATCGCGTCGGATGCGGGGAGCTTTGCGCACGCCATCCCCGCCAGACAAGACGGGCAGACATTTCATCGAAACACCGACGGGGGAGACCTTTCGCATGACGATCGCGTGTTCCAGAGGCCAAGCCATCCGCGCGTCGCGCCACTTGAACTTCACGATGCTGGCCGCAATGGCGCTGGCCCTTGTCACGCTCGCGCCGTCGCGCGCTTCGGCGCAAGACCTGTTCTCGTTTCTGTGGGACGGCGGATCGCGCTCCGTCGTCGGCTTCAGCTCGAAATATCAGCCGCGCCAAATCATCGTCTCCTTCGGCGATAAAAGGCTTTACTGGATTCACAAGCCCGGCGAGGCGATCAGCTACCCGATCGCCGTTCCGCGAGAACAGAGCCGCTGGGCGGGCGTGACGAGCGTTTCCGACAAGCGCGTAAACCCCTCATGGACGCCGACCCCGACCATGCTGCGCGAGAACCCGCGCCTTCCGAGCTGGGTTCCGGGCGGCCATCCGATGAACCCGCTCGGCGTGCGCGCGCTGTATCTCGGCTCGTCGGCCTACCGCATCCACGGAACCGACGCACCCTGGACCATCGGCACCGCCGCCTCCAAGGGCTGCATTCGCATGTACAACGAGGACGTGTTGGACCTCTATCCGCGCGTGCCGGTGGGAACGAAAGTCACCGTAACCTGGCAGCGCTTTAGCTGAGCCCTGCACAGGTGGAGGTTGCCGGGCCACAGCCCGCGTAAGAAAGGCTCACCAGAGTTGTAGCGCACCCCAAAGCACAAGCTTCGCTCAAGGCAAATCGACGAAGTCTTTAGCTTAGGCTTCCGTCTGGCACAAAGACGTCCGACGCGTTGTGCCGCAAGGGGTTGTAGCAACAGAGCAGCCGCCGCGGTACGTGGGCAAACGGCGCCTTCAACGATGGCCCTTGAGCGACCGATGAGCCAGGCGAACGCCGAAAGACGATCAGGCAGAGGCGATGAGCCATCCGAGCAGGAGCTGACCGGCCCCAAGAAGGTCGCCGCTCTCCTGCTCTGCATGGATAAGAAGGTGGCCTCGCGCCTCCTGAAGCATTTCGACGAAGACGACATCAAACTCATCGCGCAGACGGCCACCGACCTCGGCGCCGTCACCAAGCAAACCCTCGATACGCTGATCGAGGAATTTGCCATGAGCTTGCGGACCGGCGGCGATCTCGTCGCCACCGCCAACGAGGTCGAGCAGCTCTTGTCCGGCGTGGTGCCGCCCGAGCAGATCGCCGAGATCATGTCTCAGGTGCGCTCGAAGTCGCTGCAGTCGATCTGGATCAAGCTCGGCGAAGTGCCCGAGCTCAGCACCGCCCAATACCTTGCCAAGGAGCATCCGCAGGTCTCGGCCCTCGTGCTGTCGCGCACGCCGCCTGCTTACGCCGCCGCCACCCTCAAGATGCTGCCGACGCCGCTGCGCAACGAGATCATGCGGCGCATGCTGGCGCTCAAGATCGTGC
This sequence comes from Hyphomicrobium sp. LHD-15, assembly GCF_031157355.1. Classification (GTDB taxonomy): domain Bacteria; phylum Pseudomonadota; class Alphaproteobacteria; order Rhizobiales; family Hyphomicrobiaceae; genus Hyphomicrobium_C. The sequence goes on along the minus strand of NZ_JAVIFT010000002.1, from coordinate 757,549 downwards.
TCGAAAAACCGATCCTTCTGCTCGAAGGCGCCGTGAAGGAAGAGCTGCTTTACAAGAGCGCCAAGAACACCGGCCCGACCATCCACGCGCGTCTCGCCGATATCATCAACAAGATGGATCGCAAGCAGATGGACGAGATCCTGACCGATCTCGATGAGCACCGCCCCAAGGAGGCGGAAGTCGTGCGCGGCCTGCTCTTCACGTTCGACGACCTGCTCCGCCTGTCTCAGCCGGCGCTCGTCACGCTGTTCGACGTCGTACCCGCCGATCGCACGATCGCAGCGCTCTTCGGCGCCGAACCGCGCATGATCGATCTCATTCTGGAAGCCACACCCGCACGCGCCCGCCGTATGATCGAGCAGGAAATCGCAACCGGCAAGAAGCCGAGTGCGAAGGAAATTCAGAAGGCACGCCGCGCCATTGCCGATGCCGCCATGGAAATGATCGAAAAAGGCATCATTGAAATCGGCACGACGGAGGAGGACGAGTAATGCGGGAAGAATACGCAGAGATCCGAGAATCTGGCGGCCAGCCCGGCACCGACAGACTGCTCGAGCCGCCGAAGCTCGAGGTCGAACGCCTGCACGTTCTGAAGGGCGTGCTCGAACGCTTGGTCACCACGCTCTCGGAGCGGTTCCGCGATTACTGCAACGTCCCGTCGTCGTTTTTCGTCAACCAGGTCGAAAGCGGCAATTCGTGGGACGTGCTCGAATCCTACGAAGACAGCATCGCCGGTATCTATTACTGCCGCCAATGGGACAGCAAGATCGTCATTGGTCTCGACCGTCGCTTCATTTTCTCTCTGATCGACGCGGCATTCGGCGGCGACGGAAGCATGCCGGCCTTCGAGGCCGATCGTCCGTTTACGTCGCTCGAAGCGCGCCTGGCCCGCAGCGTGTTCAGCCTCGTGGTACCGGAGCTTGAGGACCTTCTCAATCCGATCACGCCCGTGAACCTCGACATCGAAAAGCTCGAGACAAAGCTCGACTTCCAGATTCTCGGCCAGACCGACGTTCCTGTCATCTCCGTCCAGATCTTGTTCCAGATCCTCGACAACGGCGGGCGCATGTTCATGATCATCCCGCAATCTGCGCTCTACCCGATCCGCAAGTTGCTGGAGCGCACCCGCGCCCTGGACGGCACCAGCGTCGATCCGGAATGGCAGAAGAAGATGCAGGATGGGCTCGCCTCGTCCACCATGCTGCTCACCGGCGTACTCGAAGGCCCCGAAATGACTCTAAACGAGATCGCCGCCCTCGAGCCTGGCCAGATCCTGCGGCTCGATGCCGACACCAAGAGCCTGATCGCTCTCGAATGCCAGGACGAACGCATCTTCTGGTGCCGACTTGCACAATCAAAGAGCCAGTTCGCCCTCGTTGTCGAGCAGCCCATCGATCGCCAGAAAGAGCTTGTGTCGGATCTGATTTCCGGCTCCCCGGCGCGCTGAGTTTACGCATTTTTAACGAACGACGCCACGCGCCCGAAGCGCGAGTCGGCGCAAGCGATTTACGTGTCACGGCAGACGGGGCTCTCCTGGACCAAGATCGCCTCTGTCCTTATCGGGCAGATCGCGTGAATCATCGGTCTCATCAAAAACCTAGAGCGGGATTGCGTTTCAAAGAAAAGCAAACTCGCTTTAACGGCCGCGCTGTGCCCTCTCCGGCAGGGACAACACTCTCGTCCAGATTGACACGATGTTCATCAGATTGCGCCCTTTTGCGGGTCTCGTAACTGATTTTTAGTCATCGCCGTGGAGTATCGTCGCTTACGGATGGACGAAACTTCAAAGCGGGCGGCAAAAAATATGGCTGAGAATGAAACTGCACACGTTGACTCGTTGGAACAGCGCGCCGCTTGCCTCGTGAATCCCGCCTCCGGGATCGCCAACGACTACCTCAATCATTTCAACGAAATTCTCCTCCTGATCGAGAACCTGCCGACCCTCCTTCCCGAAATGCTCGATGAGCTGCTCGAATGGAACCCGGTCACATATCGCGAGTACTTCGCGAAGTCGCAGCTTCCCGGCAGCGCCCGCGCGCTCGAGATCTATGAAGGTCTCGACGAATCTTTCCGTCGCGAATTCGAAGGCATCATCGACGGCATCAACGCCATGGCGATGGCCAGCATCGATGTCATCCGCGCCCATCGCAGCCCCGACGGCGAGCTCGATCCCTCGCGCGTTTCCGATTTCTGTGAGAACGCATCGTGTGCGATCCGGAGTGCCCTCAACCGCGCCTCCGACCTCGTAAACAATGGCAAAGAGATGCCGGCCGAATCTCCGCAGGGCATGGCTGATCGTCTCATCCCGTGTGTGGCCTAAATAAGCTGGGGAGCAAGTAACACGCCGAGGGGGACTTCTAATGGACGAGCTACTACGAGATTTTCTGACGGAAACGACGGAGCATATTGAAGGGGCGGAAACACAGCTCGTGCATTTCGAGCGCAACCCCTCCGACGCATCTCTGATCACCAGCATTTTCCGCCTTGTTCACACCATCAAGGGTACGTCGAGCTTCCTTGGCCTCGAGCGCTTAGAGCGCGTCGGCCACGCCGCCGAATCCGTGATGGGCATGCTGCGCGACGGCGTTCCGCCGACGCAGCACTCCGTGACGCTCATTCTTGCTGCCATCGACCGCATCAAGACGATCATCGAGGAAATCGGCGCTCACGGCTCTGAGCCGCCAGGCGACGACGCCGCGATCATCGATGCGCTCGAAGCCTACTACGCTGCGGGCTCGGAAGCCGCCGCCGCTGCCGCGTCGGCCGAAGCGGATACGAAGCCTTCCGTCGCGGCCGCCCCGGTCGTGACCGCTGCTCCCGTCGTTGAAGCCGCACCCGCCCATCCCGTTGCCGCCGCACCGGCTCCGGAACCCGTCGCCGTTTCCAAGGAAGCCCCGAAGTCCGAGGCTTCGTCGGCCGCACAGCCGAAGGAAAACCGCGCCCAAGGCGGATCGACCGCAAACCAGGAATCCATCCGCGTCTCCGTCGACACGATCGAGCGCATGATGCAGCTCGTGTCCGAGCTCGTCCTCAGCCGCAATCAGCTCCTTGAGCTTGCGCGCCACCGCGAAGACGACTCCATCAAAACACCGCTGCAGCACCTCTCGACGCTCACGAGCGATCTTCAGGATGCCGTGATGCGGGCGCGCATGCAGCCCGTCGGCCGCATCTACGCGAACCTTCCGCGCCTCGTGCGCGAGCTTTCGACCAGTCTCGGCAAGAGCATCGATCTCATCACCGAGGGTGCCGACACCGAGCTCGATCGTCAGCTCATCGAAGTCATCCGCGACCCGTTGACTCACCTGATCCGCAACTGCGCCGATCATGGCATCGAACGGCCGGAAGAGCGCCTGGCAAAGGGCAAGCCCGAGCGCGGCGAGATCCGCGTTTCGGCCGCCCACGAAGCCGGCCAGATCACCATCGACATCTCGGACGACGGCAAAGGCCTCGATACCGAGCGTATCAAGAAGAAGATCCTCTCGCAGGGCCTCACTACGGAGCAGGATCTCCGTAACATGAGCAACGAGGAGATCTACCGCTTCATCTTCGAGCCTGGCTTCTCGACGGCGCAGGTCGTTTCCAACGTTTCCGGCCGCGGCGTCGGCATGGACGTCGTCCGCTCGAACATCGAAGCCATCGGTGGATCGGTTACGCTATCGTCGGTCGAAGGCAAGGGCAGCCGCTTCTCGCTGCGCATCCCGCTGACGCTCGCAATCGCGCCCGCTCTGATCATCGAAGTCGCCGGCCAGCGTTTCGCGCTTCCCCAGACTTCGGTCGTCGAGGCCGTCAGCCTCGGCAAAAACTACAAGGATCTCATCCAAGACGTCCAGAACGCCCTTGTTCTGAAGCTGCGCGAGGAGGTTATTCCTGCCGTAGAGCTTCGCGAGGTCGTTGGCCTCGGAGCTGACGCCGCCAAGGAGGAGAGCGACAAGCTCGCCGTCGTCATGCGCGTCGGCACGGATTCGTTCTGTATCATCGTCGACAGCGTTGCCGACATCCAGGAAATCGTCGTCAAGCCGCTCAGCGCTTCGCTGGCCCACCTCAAGGTGTTCAGCGGCCACACGATCCTCGGTGACGGCTCGGTCGTTCTCATTCTCGATCCCGCCGGTATCGCCGGCAATCTCGGCATCGAGAAGTCGACCGAGAAGAAGCGCGATCAGGCTCGCGACCAGAGCGCGGCCGAACGCCGTCGCCTTGTCATGTTCCGCGCCGGCGCCGGGGCTTCGAAAGTTCTGCCGCTGTCGCTCGTCTCGCGCATCGAGATGGTCGAGACCAGCCGCATCGAAAGCTCGGACGGCCGCCTCATGGTGCTGCTCCAGGGCCGCCTGATGCCGATCGTTCCGATTTCTCCCGAGATCGACATGTCGAAGCCGTCGTATCCGGTGCTTGTCGTCGCGACCGAGAACCGCTCAATCGGCCTCATGGCCGACGAGATCGTCGACATTCTGGAAGAAAAGCTCGAGATCCAACTCGCGAGCGCCAATTCCGAGCTGGTCGGCTCCGCCGAAATTCGCGGCGAGGCTGTCGAGTTGGTTGACGTATCACACTTCATCCGAATGGCTGACCCGCCCGGCAAGTCGAGCACGGCGCCTCAGCGCATCCTGTTCGCTGCCGACGATCAGCTCGTTCGCGACATGCTCTGCCCCGCCATCTCGGCAGCAGGCTATAACCTTGTCGCCGTCACGATCCCGGCGGACATCAACGAACTTCTGAACCAGATGTCTTCGTTCGATGCCGTCATCCTCGACGGTGATGCACCGGCTCTGTCGGCACCTTATTTCCTGCGCGCTCTCAAGGATCGCAAGGATGCGGCCCGCACTCCTGCGATCGGGCTGAGCCGCAACCCGACCAACCGCTCGTCGCGATCGGCCACCGAAAACGGCATGATCGCGCTTCTGAGCAAACATGACCGTCATGCCCTTCTCGAAACGCTCGCATACGCACTGGATGCAGCCGCCGACGCCAAGGCCATGAGCGTGGAGCTTGCAGCATGAGCAATACCAGCGCCGCTTTAGCAGTTCAGTCGGTCTCCGACGTTCCGACCGCGGGCGAGGAAAGTTATTTCACGGTGTTTGCGGGCGGCGAGGCCTTCGGTCTCTCCGTGCTGCACACCCAGACCATCTTCCGCATCACCAGCGTCACGCCCATTCCGCTCGGACCGATCGACATCGTCGGCCTCGTCAATCTGCGCGGCAAGATCGTGACGGCGGTGAGCTTGCGTCGCCGCCTCGGAATCCCGGTGGACGAGTTCCAGAACTCTCTCGCCATCGGCATCGAGCACAAAGGCGAAAACTTCGCGCTCATCGTCGATGAAGTCGGCGATGTGCTGACGCTCGACGCCTCGATGAAGGTGCAGATCCCTGCCCACTTCGATCCGGCTCGTTCTCGCTTCATGGCCGGCCTGTACAAGGTCGGCAACCTCCTGATCCCCGCTCTCAACATCGGGGCTCTGTTCGACTTTGCGAACTAGACCATGATCGCTTCAGGCCCTACCAGCCTGAAGCGTGAATCATCGGTCTCACTAAAGATCACCATGATCGCTTCGGGCCTTATCAGCCCGAAGCGGGAAACATCGATTTCACTAAAGCGACCGCGATTTCTTCAGGCTTTACAAACCTGAAGTGTGCATCATGGCCGCACGGAAGCGTAAACTTGCGTAACAGGGTGAGTAAAATGAAGAAAGCGCTCGTGGTGGATGACTCGGCATTCATCCGTAAGATCGCAAAGCAGATTCTCGACAACATCGGCTTCGAGGTGACTGAGGCGCGCGATGGCGCCCACGCCCTTGAGCAATGCGAGATAGCCCTTCCTGATCTCATCCTGCTCGACTGGAACATGCCGGTCATGAGCGGCCTTGAGTTCTTGCACAAGCTTCGCAAGATGCCGCAGGGCGACCAGCCTCAGGTTGTTTTCTGCACCACCGAGAACACCCGCGACAAGATCATCGCTGCCCTCGAAGCCGGCGCCACCGAATACATCATGAAGCCGTTCGATCAGGAAATCATCCGCACCAAGCTCGAACAGATCGGCATGGTGTGAAGTCTTTGCGCTCGCGCACGAGACATAGCGATGTCGAGTTCGCCGCGATCGGCCCAACCAATACAATAAGCGAAGCGTAACATGTCCCAAGCATTCGACGCACTTTGCGAGTTCCTCCGCCGGTCATCCGGCCTCGTGATGGAACAGAGCAAGAAATACCTGGTTGAGAGCCGCGTAATGCCGATCGTCCGGCGCGAAAAGCTTTCAGGCCTGGAAGAGCTCGTGCTCATCCTCCAGAAAGGGCAATCGCCGAAGCTCGCGAAAGACGTCATCGAGGCGATGACGATCAACGAGACTTACTTCTTCCGCGACAAGGGCCCCTTCGATCAGTTCCGCAGCGTCATGCTCCCTGCGATGATCGCCGCGCGTCAGAGCGAGCGGCGCCTCCGCATCTGGTCCGCGGCCGCATCGACCGGTCAGGAAGCCTACTCGCTGGCTATGATCATCGAGGAACAGGCTGCAAAGCTGGCCGGCTGGAAGATCGAAATTCTCGGCACCGACCTCTCCGACCAAGTGCTCGACAAGGCCCGCAAGGGTATCTACTCGCAGTTCGAAGTTCAGCGCGGTCTCCCGACGCCGATGCTCCTGCGCCACTTCAACCAGATCGGCGATAGCTGGCAGATTTCCGACGCGATGCGCTCGAAAGCCACCTTCCGCCAGATGAACCTCCTCGCCGACTACACCTCTCTCGGCCGCTTCGACATCATCTTCTGCCGCAACGTGCTGATCTACTTCGATGCCGCTCGCAAGATGGACATTCTGGGACGTATGTCGCGTATTCTTGCCCCCGATGGCTTCCTGACGCTCGGCGCATCGGAAAGCTTGATCGGCCTCAAGACCGACTTGGTCGCTCATCCGGAGCACCGCGGCATTTTCCAACGCAACGGCGCAGGAGCGCCCATCCAGTCGGATCACGCGACGCGCTTCGCAACACCCCCCGCCAGCGCTTTGCCCCCAGGCTTCGGCGCGACGGCGTTGTCGGCTGCAAACCGCTTCCGCACCGCCGGTTAAAACAAAAAACGCTTCGGATCCTATCGATCCGAAGCGGGCTTCATTCTCTGGGAAACATCACGCGCGGCGGTCAAATCCGCCGCGTTTCCTTTTCACGGGCGTCTCGATCGGAGAAGCCGGCAAGCTCACTCCCCCTGCCGAGCTGTGCGAGCCGAGCCACGTCGGCAACACCGCCCGGCCCGAGACGCTCGGCGTCGACGAGAGCCGCCAGGGCATCATTCGCGACATTCGAAAGAACCCTGCGGACCTCGATGCGCTCCGTTCTGGGCGCCCGGTCGAACACCGATCCTTCGGTCTTGCTTTGTGTTGCGGACGCTGCGGTTTGATCCGGCTGCGTACGCGTCTGTAGCATCTCCGCGACCCGGATGGCGCTCTCGTCGCGGTCGACAACGATCGGCGGCAGCACGTCCGTGCTGGTGGCACTCTGAGCAGAGCTCCCGGACGCGCTCGCAAGCGTAACCCCGTCCGGATTTCCGATCCAAAGCGCCTCTTGCGCACGGCGATTGACGAGACCGGGGAGCACCTCTCCGCCAGCCTTGTTGTATTTCTGAAAGATGTCGCGCGCCGCGTCGAGATCGCCACGCCGTACGGCATCGCCAAGACCGCTGTCGATCCACGCCGTTCCCGCGTTGTAGGTAAGAGAGGTCAGAGCCGCCTTGGTGCCGTCGTCGACGTTCGGCGCCGCCCTCTCGACGATGGAGCGCGCCGACGAAACCTCTGCCTGGAAACGGCGCTCGGCTTCCGTGCGATCGATTACTTCGCCGGCGAACTGCGCCTTGGTCCCGAAACCATTTGTGTGCTGCGCATAGTCCCAGCTCGCCTTGGGCGTAAAGCCCTCAAAGTTGCGGATCGCATCCAGATAAAAGCTGTGCATGGCAGGGATCTGTGGCCTCCGACCAGTCTTGTTAACCCGAGGCCCTTGCGCAAAGCTGACTTTCGGCCGGGCGCCTTTGGGGCCTGGCAATCACGCCCTTCGATCCGGCCACGTATTGGCACGGCAGTTGCGTAGAACGGATATGTCTTCGTTTGGTGCAACCATGCAGCTTTCAGCTAACCTTCGCGCCCGAATTTCTGCTCTTGGCGAGCTGTCCCGCCCGCTGGGGGAAACGCGCGCCGCAACACTGGCTCGCGCGCTTGCCAATGCCGTTGCCAGCGACGTCGCCGAGGGCCGCAGCCCGGACGCAACGATAGACGCGTGGATTCACCGTCTTGCCGCCGAGATCGTTGCAAAGAAACCGGCTGAGGCCAAGGAAGCCGCTTCCCACCGGCCGAAGGGAACGCGCCGCATCGGCGACGTGCTACCCGAGATCCACTGAGCAAACCCACTTTGGGACGCTCCAGCTCGCAAATCCTGACTCAAACCTTTCCGACCGTCCCGAACTGGCACAAAAACCCTGTAAAATTTGAGCCAACTTTTCGCGCCGAGCCTAAGCCGGTTGCAATGGGGCCTGGGTTACAAACAGGAACGCTGCCGCTCCAAGCGGTGAGCAGAAAAAACTTGGGTCAGGGTCGGATCAAACATGTATCAGAAAACGAGTGTGACAATGCTTCGCCAGCGCCGCGACAACATTCGCGAGTGGCTGGAGGAAGAAGCGCCCTATACCGACGTCGACCAGCGCCATCTCGATGCCCATACGCCCGAGCGCGCCTATTGGCACCACGGCTATCAGGCCGCGCTGAGCGACATCATGGCTATGCTCGCCCTTGAAGGCGAAAGAAGCGGCACCTCGGACATTCCCAATTAGTGCCCGCCGGCCTGTCCGGATGCATACGGTTTCCGGGTGGCTGGAAGTCATGGAAGAGCTCGCATTCCGCATGGAACGCAGCTTCGCTTGAGGTCAGGCATCTGTACTTGAACAGATTGCCTGATCCGATGAGCTGCAGAAGCTTATCGCGTACATCCTGATCGGCCCGGCCGACGTAGTCGGCATAGAACCGCCCATCCGGCCCCTTGTGGCCGAGCACGAAAGCGCCGGGCGCCACCCGCGGAATGGTGTCGGTGATATCGTCGTAGGCGAGCCGGAATGGCCCGAGAAGTCCTGTGGTTGTCATCGCTCGTGTCGCTCTTCGACCAGACGTGAATGGAATGACGCTCATACTGAACTCGCACAACGAACGGGGTGTCTACGCACCCTTAAACATATAGCCCAACTCCATTCCCCCGTGCACCGGCATCGCCGGTAGCCTTACCGTCGGACGGGTTGGAATAGGTGTTGCCGCCAAAAGAACCCCGCCCCTGGCGTCCCTGTTCCCCGGACGAGCTGGCGAGCCCCTGGCCCTGATTGACCTGGCCCTGCGAACCCGAAGCGCCCTGATCGCCGAAGCCGGTCTGCACCCCGCTCGAACGCAGGATATCGCTCTGCGGCGCGGCCGTAATGCCATCGACCGTATACCCGGCCGACGACAACGCCCCGGCCAGCGCCTCACGCTCCCGTTCGATGACCGCGAGCGTATCGCGGTGCTGGGTTTCCATATGGATCGAGATCGCGTTGTCCTTGAGCGCGAGCCGCACCGTCACGGCCCCGAGATTGGCCGGCTTCAGCTGCAGGTGAAGAACCTTCACGACGCCGTCGGAAGAGGTTTCACCCAATCCATCGGCGCGCAACTCCGCGCGCACTTCTGCCGCGATCTGCTCGCTCAAAGGATCGAAGAGAGTAACCTCTCCCTCATCTGCCGGCTGCACGCTCTGGCTGCGCGCCCCGCTCACCATCGTCGCGAACACGCCTGTCGATGATTGTTGAGAATTTCCATTCGAAGAGCCGCTGCCCTCCTGTTGACGCCCATCCTGGCCACCGACGCCCTGCTCAGCAAAACCTCGAACGACGGAGCTGCGCGTGTCCTGCGTCGGCGCGCCGCCACGCCGGGTCGATCCGGGCTCGCCGTCCTCGGACGCCGCTTCGTTCGCAAGCTTGCCGGCTGCCCGCTCCGTATCCGGCGATCCTTCTGCCGCGCTAGCCTGCAACTGCGCAACACTGACCGGACCCGCTTCCTGCGTCTTCTGTCCACCGGACTCAGCCGGCATCTCGACCGCGAGATGCGTCTCCTGCCCAAGAACCGTCGCCGTAAACTCACCGCCCTCGACCGCAACCTCTGCGCCAGGTGCACGAGAAACGTCGGGCGCAGTTTTTAGGAGTGCGAGCAGCTTGGCCGCATCGAACGCATCCTTCACCTCACCCGGCTCGCCTGGAAGCACGGGGCCTTGTTCCAGTTGCGCGCCGTTCTCAGCAACCAGCGCCGGATCCGCGACGACACTCTTCAAAGCCACGAGAGCGTCATCGAACGGGGCACCATTCTCTTGGCTTTGGGCCGTTCCCCCGAGCGCAGCCAGCACCAGCGAAAGATCCTTGGCCGCCGTCTGATCCGGAGTGGACGTCGCATCGCTCTCGCGGCGGGAGCCCTGCTCGTCGTCCTCACGCTCGTTGGAGGTGCGGTCTTCACGCGTATTCGAGCGATCCTTCGCAGCCGAGGCGCGCGACGGCTCAGACGCAGAAGCACTGTCCCGCGGCGGCTCCGCAGAGGATCGCGAAGCGGATTCGAGCTCGTCACGGAACGACGTCGCGCCCTTTTCCGTGCGCACCGCATCATTCGACCGCACGCTTCCGGAGAGAGCGAGCATACCCGACGTCAAGGCCTGTGCAGCACTCACTGCGGTGATCCTCCCAACAACGAATCGACTTTTGAAAGCAATGTCTGCGCCCGGTCGACAGCCTCCAAAGGCGCGTCATCCGGCACTTGGCTGACCTGCGGCCATTTTCCGACAGACCGGGCAATTGCCATGGCTGCATCATAAATTTCGCGGTCGGACGTCCGGAGTCGTTCGACGTTGATCTCGCCAAGAAGCTTCACGCCCGCCTCGAAATCCGCGGTCGTCACGAGAGCCGCGCCCTCGAACAGCTTGGCGCGCTGCATTGATAGGCTACCGGCCTGCGCCAGCCCGCGCGCTTTTCCTGCAGCAAAGCCCGCGATACCGGTATTGCCGACTTTCGTTGCCTCTTCCGCGATCGACAGATAAAGGCCGACGCGTTCCGAAGCCGGAACTTTCATCAACTCGGTCTCCGTGCGTGTGACCCACTCGGAGGCCGGCTTGAAAGTCTCCCGCGCAACGCCGGCAAACAACTGCCTGCGGAAATTGCGTGCGAACAGTGAATTCGGGAACCGCCGCGAATACTGGTCTACGAGCGTATCGTAGCGCTTCAGATCTCCATTGCGGGCAAGCAGAAGAATTTGCTGCCTGAGCGCCGATTCCTCGATAAGCGTTCCCGGAGAAAGAAGCCGTGCTTCGTCGAAATAGGCGATGGCCTTGACGCCATCCTTCTTGCTGACGAGCGTTCCTTGAATGAGAGCGACCATGCCGCCAAGCAGAGGATCGAGCTTCCGCGCTTCGATTTTGTGGATCATGCTGAGCGCATCCACCAGTCGGCCTTCTCCATAGGCCAGCGCGCCCTTGAGCAGCCGGCGCTCGACGAACGGAGTCCGTTCCCGGCCGATGACGGTCTTGAGCACGGCCGGATCGCCACCGCTCAGAACGAAGAAAATGGCGGCGCGCACGTTGCGGACATCGTCCCACACACCAACCGGAAGCGACCGCATCTCTTCGCCGTAGTCGCGCAGCAGCAGCCGCTGCTCCTCGTGCGCCGAAACGCTTCCTGCCGCCACCTTGTCCTGCACGGAACGCAGCTTGCGGAGCAATATAAAGGGTTGCTTATCGTTTTCGACGACCGGCGTCTCGGGCCACAGCGGCGGAAGAACCTCCGCAGCTTCCTCGCCCGCCGCCTCACCTTCGCCCGCCGGAGGAGATCCGCTCGCGTCTTTCGGAGCCTCTTTGTGAGCCTCGTGCGAGCCGCTTCCGTGATCTTCGGCCGCATAGGCAAGACCCAAGCCTGCCGACAGGCAGGCCAGAGAAAACAGCAAAGTTGGAACAGCGCGAACGATCACGACCGGGGTGTCCTCAGCAGGATCTCGATGCGGCGGTTCTCCGCCGCATTCGGATCAGACGGAATTTTCGGATTGCGATCGGCGTGTCCTTCGATGCTATCGAAGCGTCCCTCGACTATTCCGCCCCGCGCCAGCATGTAGTAGGCGATCTGGGCCCGATCCATCGAGAGACGCCAATTGTTGTTCTTCTCGTTTCGGAACTTGCGCGCGTCCGTATGACCTCGCACGACGATCTTGCCGTCGCGCGTCGCCAGAACCTTGGCGAGCTTCTCCATCACCACGACGAGTTCTGGCCGCGGCTCTGCGGAAGCGCTTGCGAACATACCGAAGCGGAAATCGTCGGTCAGGCTGATGAGAAGCCCCTCGTCGATCATCTTCACGTCGATAGACGGCTTCTTCTCGGGCGAAAGTCCGCGAAGCGCCTCCCTGATCTCACCTTCGAGTGCTCGAACCTCAGCCTTGCTCTGCTCGGTTTGCGCTTCGGGCGGCGCATCTGATTGCTTCGGCGGTTCCGTGGCTGCTTGCTTCGGAGGATTGCCTGCTTCGGTCTCCTCCGGCTTCACCTCGAGCGGCTCCTCGAGGCCGGGGGTCCCCGGAAAGGCTGTCCCCTCGTTCAGCGTCATCGGCGAAGGCTCGTTCAAAGCCTCTTTCTTTTCGGGAATTGCCGGCCGGTCGGCAAAAGGTTCGAACGGGTTGGAATAGGCATCGCCACCACCCGACGTCGCGCTTTCGCTCTTCGCGCTGGCCTGATCCTCTTCTTCGGACGCCTTGAGAGCGAGCCGCGCCAACACGCCGTAAGGATCGTTGAAAAGCTCTTCTTCGGCCTTGTGAGCCACGCCGTCCGCCAGCTCGCCGTCGCCGCCGGGCTTGGACGCGCCCTGCATCTTGTCCTTGTCGTCGACGGTGCTGACGTTGGCGCCTTTCGGTTCCGGTCCCACCGTGGTCGGCGCCGACTTGTCGACTTCGACTTCGTTCTCGACACCCTTCGTCGTCGGGCGTTTCGCGTTGAGCTTCAACGGATTGAAATACGTCGCAATCTGCTGGATCTTCTCCTTGTCCGAGACATTGAGAAGCCACATCACGAGAAAGAACGCCATCATCGCCGTCATCAGATCGGCAAACGCGATCTTCCAGGCACCGCCGTGATGTCCGTCCTCGCCGTCTCCGCCGCGTCGCCGTACGATAACGACTTCGTGCGGCGTCGACACATCGCCATCAGCGCTCATGAGTTGTCCTCTTCGATCGCTTCGGCCCAGACCCCGATCCGCGTTTCAACGATCGTCTCGTCGGCGTGAACGGTAACGTCGACGCCCTCTGCGTCGACAAACGAAACCCCATCATGCTGGTTCAATCGAGACTCGATCACCGACAGGAGGTCATTAGGCCCCGTGATCGTAATCTTCGCGTAGTCGCCCTTGGCCAGCATGGCATTGAGCGAGAGGGAAAGCTCCTCCACCGCCTTGATGCGGATCCGCTCGGCGACGATGGGGCCCAACACCCGCCCGACCTGATCGGCAATTCCCTGCTCGATATCCTGCATAGCCTTGGAAACCGCATCCCCGAGACGCGCGCCCTGATCCGCGGTCCATTTCTGGCGCTCGGCTGCGAGCTTGCGCTCGAATTGGGCGGCCTGGTTGGCGAGGGCTTTTTCGGTCTCGACCTGCGCGGCCGCCCGGCCTTCGAGAATTCCCAAGGCGTGAGCGTCGCTGATGCGCTTTTCGACTTCCGAGGCGCCATCTGCCGCGGCGCCGAGCGCGCCTCGCATCCCCCGCCCGCCAGGATCTCCGCTCAGATCTTTCAAATAGAAGGCAACGGGAAGCGCATTCGTCATGCGGCCCGCTCCCGCATCCACTGCTTGAGGATGTTTGCGGCCTGCTCTTCATCGAGCGCGACCATCTGCTCAAGCCGCCGTTGCGAGAGCCGCATGACGTCGGAGGTGATATCCTCGATGAGATTCTGATCGGTCTTGATTCCGAGAAGCTCGGCCGTCGCGGCAGAATCCGCGGCCAGTGCAGCCGCCTCCGCATCGTCGCCCGACATCAAGAGAGAACCATCGTCGATCCCGCCGGCCCCGGCCGCCGCGAGCGCACCACCCGCGAGCTGCGCTTCCTTCTGATCGAGAAGAATACGCGTGACAGGCCGCAAACCGAACATGACCACGATCAGGACCAGCCCAAGGACCGTCGCCGCCTTGATCAAGCCCGTAGCCAAACCGATCAGCGGGCCCATGAGGTTTGCGCTGTTGAAGGCGTCCGCCATGCGCGTGTCTTCGGCAAACTCGACGGCCACAACGCTGATTTGATCGCCGCGCTTCGTGTCCACACCCGCAGACGTTCCGACCAGCCGCTCGACTTCCTTCACCTGTGCCTGAACCGCCTCTGGGGTGGCGGACTCGCCGAGAGAAGCCAGAAGCCGCTTGCGATTGAGCACGACGGCAATGGTCAGGGCATCGATGCGATACCCCTCGCTGGTAGTGGATACGGTTTTGGAGGAGAGCTCATAGTTCGTGAGATCCTCACGCCGGTCGTTCGTCCGCTTGGACTGATCGCCGCCCGATCCTGCCGCGCCTTGATCGGGTACGTTCTGCTCAACGCCCACCGGCTGCTTGCTGGTCGAATCCTGCTGGCTGCCGCTCTCCTTGACCACCCGCAGCGAGCGCTCGACCTTCGAATCCGGATCGAACGAGGTCTCGTTGGTCTGGCGCTTGTCGGTGTTGATGCGCGCCGCGACGCTCACTTCGAAGTTATCTAGCCCGAGATATGGCGTAAGCGTCTTGCGCACGTTGTCGACAAGATCTTTGCTTACGGTCTTTTCGAGCTCGATTTTACGCGCCGACGAGGACGAACTGGAATCGCCCGCAGAAGCCAGCACCGTGCCGTCGGTGTTGAGCACGCTGATGTCGTCCAAGGTGAGGCCCGGAACCGCCGCCGCAACCAGATGGCGAATGGCTTGCGCCGTCGAGGAGTCGGCGGACATCTCGGTGCGGATCACGACCGAAGCCGACGCCGGTTGCCGCCCGCGCCGGAAAGATCCCGTTTCCGGCAGCACGATGTGAACGCGCGCCGCCTTGATGCCCTTCATGGCCTGTATCGTGCGCGCAAGCTCGCCCTCGATCGCACGGACACGTGTGACTTCCTGCATGAACGAGGTGAGGCCGATGGGGCCGAGCTTGTCGAACAGCTCGTAGCCGGCGTTGGAGCTGGACGGCAACCCCTTCTCGGCCAGCAGCATGCGCGCCTGTGCCGTCTCCTCGCGCCGGACCATCATCTTGGTCCCTTCCGAGTTGACGTCGAAGTTGATGCCGGCCTCCTTGAGCACCGCGCCCATACGGCTGACATCCTGCGCACTGAGGCCCGAATAGAGCGTGTCATAGTCGGAGCGGCTGAGATAGAAACTGCCGAACCCGACCGATGCGAACACGGCAAGACCGACAAGGCCGAGCGCCGCCAGGCGCTTCGTACCGAGCGCCAGCAGGTTGGCCCAAAGTCTGTCCAGTTGTTCGAGTCCGAGCATGCCGACCCAACCCTTTGCGCGGATTATTGGAATGACGCCGAAAGGATTCTGGGCAAAGAAGCTTGCGCGGGAATTGCCGCTCTCAGGTTCCGGCGATCAAACGAGATAAAAACGCGAAGGCCACGCCGGGGCGGAATGGCGTGGCCTTCTGAGGGCGCGCGGGTGATGGGATCCGGGCCCGAAATCAATACTGTCGAACAGATACGCCTAAACGACAGAAAGCGAGGTCGCGGCGAATGGCGATCTCGGTTCAATTCATGTCGGAACCGAAGGGATAGCGCTCTAACCCTGGAACAGCTTGAGAATTTGCTGAGCGGACTGATTCGCGATGCCGAGCGCCTGCACGCCCAACTGCTGGCGTACCTGCAAGGCCTGCAGTCGCGTCGATTCCTCGTTCATATCGGCGTCGACCAGCTGGCCGATACCGGTATCGATCGTGTCCATGAGCTTGGCGACGAATTCTTTTTGCAAGCTGATCCGCGATTTTGCCGCGCCGAGCACCGTCGCCGCATCTGTCATCGCACTGAGCGCGTCGTCCACCCCTGAAATCATATCCTCGAGATCCTGCAAATCAGCCGGATCATCAGTGATGGCCGTGATATCGAGGTTCGCTACCGTGTAGGTGCCGCCGCTCGTTACGGTCTTGTCCGAATCCAAAATGCCAGCGCCACCGCCCGACGTATCGAACAACATCGTGCCAGTTGCACCAACATCGACCTCGATCGTTCCAATCGAGATCGCCCCCGTGCTGTCGCGCGAGAACGAAGCCACGATCGTCTTGACCGTAGGCCCTGTCGAATCGACGTTGAGCCAGTTCTCGCCGGAGAAAACCGC
Organism: Hyphomicrobium sp. LHD-15; assembly: GCF_031157355.1. Taxonomy (GTDB): domain Bacteria; phylum Pseudomonadota; class Alphaproteobacteria; order Rhizobiales; family Hyphomicrobiaceae; genus Hyphomicrobium_C. The sequence goes on along the minus strand of NZ_JAVIFT010000002.1, from coordinate 741,217 downwards.
TGATTCGGCCGTGCTTTGCAGTTCCGTTTGAAGGGCGGAAATTTCGCTCTGAATCTTACCGCGGTCGAGACCGGGCTCGCGCGCGGCGACCAGCTTAGCCTTGATCTTGCTGGCGGCTTCGATCGCGTTGTTCATCGCTGTAACAGCGACGTCCGTGGTTGCGCCACCAAGCCCGAGAGCATCGGCGACCGTCGAGACCGCCATATTGTCGGAGCGCATCGTCGTGGCGATGGACCAATACGCGGCGTTGTCCGAAGCATCCTTGACGCGAAGACCGGTAGAGACTCGGTTCTGAGTGACCAACATTTCCCTGTTGGTCGAACTCAGGGTCTGCAGGGCGGTCATAGCCGCGATATTGGTATTTAAGCTGCTCATTCCAGCGCCCCATTCCCGATTCGTGACTCATTGTTTAATGTGAACCTTGCGTGGGGATTGCGATACGGAGGGAAGGCGTTCTGAAGGCCCTTTGAAACGCAAAAACCGCGCTCCCGGGAGAGGAGCGCGGCTTAAACGTGGAAGCGGGAGTAAGCGTGTAGAGCTTACTGGAAGAGCTGGAGGATCGACTGCGCTGACTGATTCGCCATGCTGAGCGACTGAACGCCGAGCTGCGAACGAACCTGCAGAGCCTGCAGACGGGTCGATTCCTCGTTCATGTCCGCATCGACAAGCTGGCCGACGCCCTTATCAATGGCATCCATCAAGCTCTTTGCGAATTCTTTCTGGAGGTCGATACGCGTTTTGACGGCACCGAGATCGGTTGCCGCATTGGTCATCGCCGTGATCGCCTCGTCGACGCCCGAGATGTAGTCCTCAAGATCGTCGAGATCTGCCGAGTCATCGGTCAGAGTGCTGATGTCGAGGCTCAAAATGGTGTAGGTGCCACCGCTCGTGACCGTCTTGTCCGAGTCGAGAATACCCTGGCCACCGCCCGAAGAGTCGACCAGCATCGAGCCCGTCGCGCCGACGTCGACGCTGATCGTGCCGATCGTGATCGCCCCCGCACCATCGCGCGAGAACGAAGCGACGAGGCTGCGAGTCGTGGTTCCGGTGCTGTCAACCGACAACCAGTTCTGGCCGGAGAATGTCGCGGTATCGACCGAGCTCTGCAGAGAGCTCTGGAGCTGCTCGATTTCGGCCTGGATCTTGGCGCGATCAACACCCGGCTGGCGGGCGGCGACAAGCTTGGATTTGATCTTGCTCGCGGTATCGATCGCCGAGGTGATGCCCTGGTTTGCAACATCGACCGTTGCGGCGCCGAGACCTAGTGCGTCGGCAACCGTGGAAAGAGCGAGGCGATCCGAACGCATCGTCGTCGCGATCGACCAGTAGGCGGCGTTGTCCGAGGCATTTGCGACCCGATAGCCGGTCGCAACGCGATTCTGCGTGACCAGCGTTTCCTTGTTGGTCTGGTTCAACGCCTGCAATGCGGTCATTGCCGCGATGTTCGTATTGATGCTGCTCATATCTGTCCCTCTTCCGACTCGTATGGTCCCGCTTCCAAGTCGGGCTTTCCCAATCGAAAATACTCAGGGGTGCTTACTGAACCGTTAAATCGTGCCTCAAAATCACCAGATCGGCCCAAACTGGCACAAAGAGCCCACAGGAACAGCCCCGCGCAAGCTAGGTCGGGGGACACGAATCAAGATGTAAGATTTTGAATATTAAGCCGGATCCCGAGACCCCTTTGGGAGCGCAAAGGCTCGGCCTGCCGGATGAAAAATGCAAAAAAGAAAAGCCGCACCTCGTTGAGGTGCGGCTTTCCGGAAGGGGACTGTAAGGAAACGGCGGCGTACGGGGCGCGAAGACGCTCGCGTTTACCGGAACAGCGACAGGATCGACTGAGCCGACTGGTTGGCCAGGCTGAGAGCCTGGACACCGAGCTGCTGGCGAACCTGGAGAGCCTGGAGGCGCGTCGATTCCTCGTTCATATCCGCATCGACGAGCGTGCCGATACCCGTATCGATGGCATCCATCAAGCTGTCGGCGAAATCCTTCTGCAGATTGATTCGCGTCTTGACGGCACCAAGATCGGTCGCCGCACCGGTAATCGAGCTGATCGCATCATCGACGCCAGCGATATAGTCCTCGAGATCCGCCAGATCAGCGGTGTCATCCGTGAGCGTGCTGATGTCGAGGGTCAGAATGGTATATGTACCGCCGCTCGTGACCGTGCGATCGGAATCGAGCACACCGGCGCCGCCACCCGACGTATCGATCATCATCGAGCCTGTCGCGCCGACATCCACCGAGATGGTGCCGATCGAAATATCACCAGCTGCATCCCGTGAAAATGAGGAGACGAGGGTGCGGCTTGTCGTGCCGGTCGAGTCGACGGCGAGCCAATTCTGGCCTGAGAAAGTAGCGCCATTGACGGTGTCCTGCAGCGAGGACTGAAGCTGTTCGATCTCGGCCTGGATCTTTCCGCGATCGACGCCGGGCGAGCGTGCAGCAAGGAGCTTCGATTTGATCTGGCTTGCAACATCAACCGATGTTTCGAGCGCCTTCGACGCGATATCAACCGTTGCGGCGCCGAGACCGAGAGCGTCGGAAACCGTGGAAATCGACTCGCGGTCGGAACGCATAGTGGTAGCAATCGACCAATACGCGGCGTTGTCGGACGCGCTCGCAACGCGCAGACCTGTGGAAATCCGGTTCTGTGTGTTCAGCACATCGGCGTTAGTTTTATTCAACGCCTGCAACGCGGTCATCGCCGCGATGTTCGTATTGATGCTACTCATGTTACTACCCTTACGCTCACCACTCAGACCGCGACTACGGCCGTTTTACACGCGGCACCGTGCTTAGGGCCTTTCCCCCGAACCCAATCTGCCACTGAAGATAGATATAGCGCGGAGGTATTGATCCACGGTTAATGGGGACTTGCCTCCCTACGTAAAATTCTCGCCGTTGCCTCACGGGAACGATCTGACAAGCCCACCGATCAAGAGATTCCATCCGTCGATCAGCACGAAGAACAGCACTTTAAAGGGAAGACTCATGACCGTCGGTGGCAGCATCATCATGCCCATCGACATGGTCAGCGTCGCCACGATGAGGTCGATGACGAGAAACGGCAACACCACCAGGAAGCCCATCTCGAAGCCGCGCCTGAGCTCTGAAATCATGAAAGCCGGGATCAGCACGCGAAGCTCGACCTCCGCATCCGCCGGCCGGGCGCCGAACCTCTCCTGCGCGAGATCCTCGAAAAGCTCCAGGTCTTTTGGCCTGACGTTGGCACGCATGAACTCACGCAGCGGCTGCGTGATCTGAACGTACGCCTCCTCCTCGGTGATCTTGTTCTCCGCAAACGGCTTGAGCCCATTCTGCCAGGCCCGATCGAAGGTAGGCGCCATGACATAGAACGTCATGAACAGCGCAAGACTGACGAGGATCATGTTGGCCGGCGTCGTCTGAAGGCCGAGCCCCGTACGCAGCAGAGACAGCACGATTACGAACCGGGTAAAGCATGTCACCATCATCAGGAGACCCGGCGCCACCGAAAGCATGGTGATCATCAGAATGATCTGCACCATGCGACCGGTAACTGTCTGCTCGCCCGCCGGCAGCAGCCCTTCGAAATTCAGCGCCTGAGCCATGGCTACGCCGGGAATGAGCACCAGGAACAGGGAAAGCAGGACGACTCGTCTCATTCCAGAACGACCCCGTGAATGATGATGTCCTTGATGTGCTGGCGGTCACGAATGGTCGCCCGATCCATCAGATCCTCGCGAAGATTCTGAAAGCCGCTCGGCCCTTCGAATTGGGCAAGCGCCGCGGTTCTGAGATAAGCGACGATGTCCTCGGAAAGTTGAGCCGCCAGCGCGTCTCCTCCTTGCACCATGCCGTCCACCAGGATCGAGGCTTCGATCCGGATCCAGATATCGTTCGGCTGTGCAAGGTTGGTGACGATAGGCGCCATTGCGACGATCTTGCTCGATGCCGAAACAGTCGGGCTCGCCGCTTCCGGCGCTGGAGCATCCTTCTCCTTACCCGCCGATTTGGTCTCGGCCGAGCCCTTGATCTGCCCGTCCAGAAAAAAACCGAAGCCGGCACCGAAGCCAAGGGCGACCAAGGTCACGACGATCAGCCCAACCAGACCGCCTCCACCCTTTTTGTCCTTACCGTCGTCCTTCGCCACTGAAGCGCTCCTCAGAACGGCGTGAGAAGGTCGAACAGCTGCTGGCCGACCGCGGGCTGCTGCACCTCGGTGATCCGGCCGCGCCCGCCATAGGAGATCCGCGCTTCCGCGATCTTGTCGTACTCGACCGCGTTCTCCGTCGAGATGTCGCGCGGCCTGACGATACCGGCAACACTGAGCTCGCGAACCTCGAAGTTGACGCGAACCTCCTGGCTGCCGCTGATGATGAGGTTCCCGTTCGGAAGCACGCCGGTCACGACGGCGGCGATAAGCAGCTCGATGCTCTCCGAGCGGGTGATGCCGCCCTTGCTATCGGTCGAGGTCTCGCCTTCCGCCTCGACGTCGACGCTCATATCGCCCGAATGATTGAGACCACCGGAGGTCTGTAGATCGTAGCCGATCTTGGGCTTGAGCGAGCTCTTGGAATCCCGCGAGCGTTTGGAGTTGTTGTCGAGCCTGGCCTTGTCCTTGATCGCGATCTTGACCGTAACGACATCGCCGATCTTGCGCGCGCGCGGATCCCGGAACAGATCCGCGCTCGCGTCCTGCCAGATCGAATTGCCGGGGCGATAGGAAGGCTGCGGCACAGGCTCGGCCGGAAGCGGAACCCTGTCCGCGAGCAAGCCCGCACCGACCGCGCTTAGCTCCGGTTGCCGTCCGAAATCTTCAATCTTGTTGGCGCACCCGCCCGCCGCAAGCGTCAACGCAACAATGACGAAGGCCGGTAGCCTCGACGGCACCGGCTTAGGCCAAAGACAAGTCGTCGTCATGGCTCACCTCGTCATGATCGTGGCTGCTCCGGCTGGGTTGCCCCATCTGGAGGACCGGGCGGTGCGCCTTCGGACTGACCGGTGGCACGCCTCCGATCGGGCGGAATTTTCGCGGCACCCGAGATGATCGTCGCGATCTTGGCGGCACGCTCCGGGTTCATTTCACCCATGATCTGGCTTGCCACTTTCGTCTCGAGCTTGGTCACCACGGCAGCGGCCATTTCCTCGTCGAGCGTCGCAAGTTGCACCGCCGCCGCATCAGGACGCATCCGCGAATAAAACCCCACCAGCTTTTCGTGGGCCTTACGTGAGAATTCATCCCGCCGCTGAAGCCACAGTTTGTATTCCTCGGTCTTGGCTTCGAGTTGCTGGGCCCGCTTGTCGAGAGCCGCCTCCATTTCCTTGATTTTCTTGGCCTGCCACGCGAAACGCGCATCGGCCGCGGTATCGACGGTATTGAAACAGTACTGTTGCGCTGCGGTCGCATTCGGCGGCGGCGTATCGAGCGGACCGGGCTTTTTGAACAATGCGTTGCTGTCGTCTTCTGCCGCCGGCGCAGCAGCATCCGACTGAACCGGGGCTGGATTGGCGCCCTGTGCGGCCTTGGAATTCTGCATGCCTTCCGCAGAAGCCACCGCTTTCGGAGCCGTAAGCGGACGGATCGGCGTCAACGGCTGAAGCGGAGGCACGACGCGGTCCTGCGTCACTTCAGTCGGCGTTGTGATGACTTTGGGCTCCGCCGGCATCGGCTCGGGGATTCCGCCCGTTATGATTGGCGACCAGGCGCCTTGCGGCAGTGGATTGCGAACTTGCGCGGGCGGAGAAGTGCGGGAGGGGAAGTAGCGCGGGTCGATCTGCGACGACATCCGGTTTCCGGCCGCGGGCGGCGTATGGAAACTGCCGCCGGGCGCCGTCGCGACGGTCGGCACCCACCCCTGCTGCGCGGCACTTGGCGTAGAAAACCCAAGCATGAGTCCCGCCACAGCTAGGCAAACAGCAAATCTCGGCCCGCCACCGCGTTCAAGGTTTTCGACGATTTCGCGCGCCCACGTCATTGCACGACCAGCTCCGCTTGCAGAGCCCCCGACGTCTTGATCGCCTGCAGAATGGCGATGATCCCTGTTGGCTTCAGACCCATCATGTTGAGTCCCCGAACCAGCGTTTCGAGATTTGTTCCACCCATGATGGCGAGGTTTGCGCCTTCCTGGTTGACGGAGACGAAGCTCTCCGGAACCACCACCGTCTGCCCGTCTGAGAACGGCTCCGGCTGCGAGACCTTCGCGCTTTCTGTGATACGAACCGTGAGGCTGCCATGCGAGACGGCAACCGTTGCGATCTGAACCTCGCGCCCGATCACCACAGTTCCGGTCCGTTCGTCGATCACGACGCGGGCGGGGCCATCCGCCTCCGTCACGAGTTCGCCGATCTCAGCCAGGAAGCGCGCCGCACCAACGCGTGGGGGCCGCTGCAGCACGACACTGCGCAAATCCTGCTCGCGCGCCGTACGCTGCCCGTACTTCTGCGACGTATAGGTATTGATCGCATCCGCGATGCGCACAGAGGTGCTGAAATCCGGGTTGCGCAGCTCCAGAACCAGCGTCGCCTCGTCGTCGAGCGAGCCCGAGACTTCGCGCTCGACCAATGCGCCGTTGGGAATTCGCCCCGTCGTCGGCACGTTCTGGCTGACGGACTCGGCCCGCCCCTGCGCCGAGAAGCCGCTGACGGCAACCGGACCCTGCGCAACCGCATAGATCGCCTGATCCGCGCCGTTAAGTGGCGTCATGACCAGCGAACCGCCGGCGAGAGACGTCGCATCACCGAGCGAAGACACCGTAACGTCGATCCGCGATCCCGCCCCCGCGAACGGAGGCAGATCGGCGGTCACCAGAACGGCGGCGATATTGCGTGTGCGTGAATTGGCGTTTCGGATATTGACGCCCATCTGATCGAGCATCGACTGCAGGGACTGCGCGGTGAACGGCGAATTGCGCAAGCTGTCGCCGGTACCGTTGAGACCCACGACGAGACCGTATCCGATGAGCTGATTGGCGCGCACACCCTGGATCGCGGTGATGTCCTTGATGCGCACACCCGAGCTTCCGCCCGCATTCGCGGGCAGGCTGGCCAGAAGAGCGAGAGCGATAAGCGCGAGCGCTCTCATCATTGCATCCCTACCCGCACCGTACCGTCGGCCTGCACCTTGCCGCGGATCGTCGTGCCGCTCTCCGTGTTGCGCAGGCTGATGATTTCACCAGCGGCACCCGCCTGAAGGGGGATGGCTGTTCCCGAAATCACGAGCCCACCCGAAATGAACACCACGACGGCCGGCTCGCCCTGCTTGATGGCGAACGGCTCGCGGATCGCGGTCTGCGCGATAGGGCGGTTCGGCAGCAACGTCTGGCGCGAAACCTTTCCGACCAGCATGTCGCGCGAAACCGCGTAACCTTTCACATCCGCACCGCGGAATTCCTGCTCGATAAGCATGGCGTCGTTGATCGCGTCGCCCGGATAGATCGTGACGCGCGGAACCGGCAGCACGAAATCGGCTGCAACAGCTGAGGAACCGAGCGATGCCGCGAGGACACCCGCGGCCACCAGAGCCGTGCCCGTCATCGCCGCGAACCGGCGATAAACGGAGCGGATTGCCTCAGCCATGATCGTCACCGCTCCTCTCGCGACTCAACGCATGTTGTTGGCGACAGTGCCGTACATCGCATCGACGGTCTGAATGACCTTCGAGTTCATCTCGTAAGCGCGCTGCGCGGCAATCAGGTTGGTGATTTCCTTCACAGCATCAACGTTCGAGTTCTCAAGATACTGCTGATGGATTTTTCCGAAGCCGGGATCCGTCGGCACACCGGTAACGGGATCGCCGGATGCTTGCGTCTGCTTGTAAAGATTGCCGCCCATCGGCTCGAGACCCGCGTCATTCACGAACGAGGCAAGCGTCAGCTGGCCAAGCAGCTGCGGCTCGTTCTGTCCGGGGACCGTGACGTAGATCTCGCCGCTTTCGTTGATCGTGATATCGGTCGCGTCCTGCGGAACCGTCATCGTGGGCTGCACCTCGTAACCGTCGAGGGTTACGATCTGGCCCTGGTCGTTCTTGTTGAAGGCACCGTCGCGCGTATAGAACGTCTCGCCGTCCCCGCCCGTAATCTGAAACCAGCCGCGTCCGTTGATAGCAACGTCCAGCTTGTTGCCCGTCTGCACGAGCGAGCCTTGCTCATGCAGATTTCGAACCGCGGCCGTCCGAACACCGAGGCCGACATAGGCGCCTTCCGGCACGTTTGCCCCGCCTCCGCGCGCCGGCGCACCCACCGCCCGCTCTGCCTGGTAGAGGAGGTCCGTGAATTCGGCTCGCGCCCGTTTGAAACCGGTGGTGTTGATGTTCGCGATATTGTTCGCGATCACCTCCAGGTTTGTCTGCTGCGCATTCATACCCGTCGCAGCAATGGAAAGCGCTCTCATGAACTTGCCCTGTTTTGCGTCGCTAGATCGTCATGCGGCTGATTTCGAGATAGGCGGAAACGACCTTGTCGCGGATCGCGATGCCGGCCTGCAGCGTCTGCTCGGAAGCCATCACGGCCTCGACCACCTGCTGCGTCGTAGCTTGCCCGCGCACGCCCGCGATCGCGGTCTGCTCGCCGGTCTTGAGTGTGCTGATGGCATCGAGCGTCATCTGCCCGAGCACGGTTCCGAAATCCGTGGGCAGCGCCTCGGTCTTGACCGCATTCGGCGTACCCGTGACGGGCGTCGGCTGCGCGAGCCCCTGCGCAGTGCCGGTGCCCGGCGTTCCAAACGGAGAAAGCTTACCGACGCCGTCCAGCATCATGAGCTCCTGAGAAGATCGATGGTCATCGAGATCAGAGACCGCGCCTGCTTGACCACCTGGAGGTTGGCCTCATAAGAGCGGTTCGTTTCCCGCATGTCGGCCAGCTCGACGAGCATGTCGACGTTCGGCAGCTTGACATTGCCTTGCTCGTCGGCAGCCGGATGGCTCGGATCGTATTCGATGCGATAGGGCTTCTTGTCCGTATCGACGCGGTCGACCTGAACCAGGTTTGCGCCCGAAACATCGTCGAGCGCCGATTCGAAGCTGACGGTCTGGCGCGTATAGGGATTTGCGCCGGGCGTGCTGCCGGTCGACGAAGCGTTGGCAAGGTTCTCCGAAACCACGAGCATGCGACGCGACTGCGCCTCGAGCCCCGAGGCGGCCACCTTGATCGCAACTTGCATCGGATCGGCCATGGCTTATCCCCGCGAAGCAGCCAGCAGCATGCGATGAAGAGTCTTCATGACGCTGGTGTTGCGCGCATAAGAGCCGGCAACCTCACCGGACTTCAGCATCTGCTCTTCGAGGCTGACGCTGTTTCCCGAGTGAACCACTTGCCACTTTGCGGCTTCTTCCGTCTCGGCATCGCTTCCGGTGCCGCTGGTGGGGGTCATATGGTTCGACTGCGTCTTGCGCATCTCGATACCGGAGGAATTCAGCACCGCCTCGAACGGCTCGACGTCGAGCGCCTTGTAGCCGGGCGTATTCGCGTTCGCGATGTTTTGCGCAACCACGGACTGACGCACGGACAGCCAGCGGTTTTGCTGAGATGCGACCGAGAAGAAATTGATGGAATCCATGAGCGCGCGCCTCGCCTGACCCTCCATCGGTTGTAGGGCGACAATCTTGTCCGAACCTTGTGATCGCCTTGCGCACGACCTCGGACCCGGCCGAGAAAGACTCGGCCGCAGAAAGTGTTAACACCTAGGGGAGCGTTTGATCTCTAGGCGCGGGAGGCGATCAGCCCGCTTGCACCGATGCCGTTGAACAGCGCCTGCACCGCGATCGCCGCCAGCAGGATACCGAACACCCGCATCAGAACCCTCTGCGCCGTCACGCCGATAAAGCGTGAGAGATCATGCGCAACAAGCAGAAGGACGAACGTAAGCGCCATGACCGTTGTCAGGGCCACAAGTGTCATGGAAAGCGCGACGGCATCGCCATGTGCGTTGGCGGCCAGCAGAATGCCGGCACTCATCGCGCCAGGACCGGCGAGCAGAGGCGTGGCCAGCGGAAACACGGCTACGTCATCTTTGCGTTGCGCCTCCACCCCTTCCGAAGGGGTCAACTTGAACGCACTCGTGGGACGCGCAAACACCATGTCGAGCCCGATCATGAGCAGAATGATTCCCCCGGCCGTCTGCAGCGCCGGAATGGAAACGCCGAGTTGCCTCAGCAGCGGACCGCCAGCGAGAGTCGAAGAGAAGAGAATCACCGCCGCGATGAGGGTGGCACGCACCGCGATCCGCCGCCGCTCCGCTTCCGCCATCTGAGGCGTCAGTGTCGCAAACAGCACCGCGGCCTCGATCGGCCCGATGGTCGCGAAAAAGGTCGTGAAGCTGGTCAGCGCCGCGGCAAGCATCTCGGGAGTCCGATTACGGATCGGGCAAGTCTACCCGAGCGATGCAATTGCACTAGGCAGCTTGTTAGCAATACGTCATGACTGCTGCTAAGTAATTGAATAAACATATGAATATTGAAAATTTCCGCGCTTGCCGTACACTATTCCGGTGAACCTGGCAACCCGGGAGCCGACCTTGAGCACCGCCGACACTGATTTTGTCCGCATGCTTGCGGGCTATAGCTTGACCACCGCCGAAATCATCTACCGCCTGCCCGATCATCCTTCATTGATGCAGAGCTACATCTGGCAGGAGTACGACCTCCATCCACGCTTTCCGAAGCTCAAGAGCTTCCTCGATTTCTGGACGAACAATCTCGAAGGAAAGCTGCACCAGGTGCTCGTCGCTCACGCTGGTCTGATCAAACCTCGCGAGCTGAAGCTGATCGGGGCCGAGTTCAGACTCAACTAGACCATGATCGTTTCGGACCTACGCGCTCCGATCGTCGCGACGCTGGCGCGGCGTGAATCGGCAGCGCCGGGAAATGTCCGAAGCGTGAATCATCGATCTCATCAAGAGACGAGAGCGGGATTGCTATTCGAAGAAGAGCAATCATGCTCTCGCGATCAGGCTCTTCTCTGAGGCGGTGGGTCGAGAGCTTAATGCCGTTCCGCCGCGGCTTCGGCCTGTGGCCGGCGGCTACGCCCGTGCGGAACGAGCCGGGCGTCGTCGATGGCCTCGATCAGGCGTTCGGTATTCCGGTCCGGGTCTTCCGATCCTCCCTCGAACGAGACGTAGCTCAATTCGATTCCCGCCTGCAGAGATTGCAGCACAAGGCGGAAGTAGGCGGAAACGTTGAGGTGGTGGAACTCCATATCGAGCGAGACGCACGGCGTGCATCCCCAGGGCAGATCGACCTCACCGGAAAGCCCAAAACAAATCGTGCCGGGCTTGAAGAACATCTCCGTCGAAGAATTCACGAGATTGCGAATATTGCCGAACTGCTCGGTCCGGATGTAGGCGATGAAATCGGCGGGATCGACGAGCCTCAGCTCCGAGGCAACATCTCTCATGCCATCGGCCAGTGCCTTCTCACGCTCGCGCGAATAGTCTTTGCCTTGTTTCAGCATATCTCGATCCTCACATGGTCCGTCGAGGCTGCTGTCCCCGCTGCTGCAGGAACAGGATGACGCCGGCCACGGCCTTGTAGAACTCCGGTGGAATCATCTTATCCACCTCGACGCTTGCGTAGAGCGAGCGTGCCAGAGCACGATCCTCGTAAATTGGAATGCCGTTTTGCTCGGCAATGAAACGAATCTTGAGCGCAATGAGGTCCTTGCCTTTAGCTAGAACGATTGGCGCGCCTCCTTCTTCCCTCACATACCGCAAAGCGACGGAATAATGCGTCGGGTTGGCGACGATCAGCGTCGCTCTCGGCACCTCCGCCATCATCCGGCGGCGTGAACGGTCTCTCTGCAGCGACCTGAGACGCATCTTGATCAGCGGGTCGCCTTCCGCCTGCTTATGCTCATCCTTGACCTCCTGCTTGGTCATCATGAGCTCTTTGCGCCACGAGAAGTGCGACCAGGCGAGGTCCGCTCCGACCAGCACCGACGTCGTCACCACCACCGCGAAAAGGAACTGAATGCTGAGATCCTGCATAAGGCTCGGGATCGCAGAAGGCTCCATGAAGAGCGCGTTGAAAATCTCCCGGTACGATCCTCCGAGCGCGATGTAGCCGGCCACCGCGACGATCGAGAGCTTGAACAAGCTCTTCAGGAATTCGACCTGGCCTTGAACACCAAAGATTCTGCTCCACCCCTTCTTGATGGAGATGCGCTCGAACTTAGGTTCGATGCGATCGACCACGAGCTGGGGTTGGTTCTGCAGGAAAGAGGCCGCAATGCCGGCAACCATAATCACGAGCACGACCGGCCCGACCACCTTGGCGGCTTCGAACGCGGCCACGTAGAGAATGGCAGAGGCATCCGCCCCGCTATTGATTACGAACCCGCCGGGATTGTCGATGAAGCTCTCGAGCGAGAAGCGAAGTTTGACGACGTTGTCGGCAAGCAAAAAGTAGACGGCGATCAGAATGGCGAGCATCGAGGCCAGCGTGGTCGCCTCGCGCGAGTGAGGGACTTGGCCCTTCTCGAGTGAGTCGCGAACCTTCTTCTCTGTTGCCTCTTCTGTTTTACTCTCTTTGTCTGGTGCCTCTGACATCGAGGTATGACCTGCTCAGAAGATGACGAGAGCTAGCGAGAGACGGCCGCGCGAGGCGGGCTCAAAAACCGAAATCAGGCGACGCGCGTCGGCGCGGCGCTTCCGATCACTTCGGTAAGAGACACGCCGAAGCGGGAATTGTCTTCGTCGAGCACCACCACCTCGCCGCGTGCAATGACGCGACCGTTGACGACGACGTCGACCGGCTCTCCGACCTTCCGGTCGAGCGGCACCACCGCGCCACGGCCAAGCTTCAGAACGTTGGCCACCGGCATCGTGGCCGACCCGAGCACGATCTTCACCGAGACGGGAATCTGCAAAACCGTTTCGAGATGGCGGGGCTTTTGGCCCGCGACCGGCTTTGCCGCGGCCTCTCCGGCCGGATCTTGCGCCGAATCAGCAATCGACTGCAGCTCGGCTGCGGCGGGACGATATTCGGAACCCTCTTGGCTCATCGCGATCTACCTGAGTTGAGTTCGACTGTTGCTAGTTTTCATTCACCCGCAGAGGCGGGACAACCGCACGGCAACACGGACTACGCCGCCTTCTTCGCTTCTCCGCCACCGCCGCCGACCGTTTCGGCCTCGACCTCGTCGATCGTCGGACGCTCGTAGGCGGAGATGGTCTTGCGGCCATACTCCACCGCAACCTGCGGCATGGCCCCGTTCATGAATGCAAGAAGTGTCTGTTTGGTCACGATGTAGAGACGCATCTGCTTCTCGCGACCACCCTTCACTTTCGTCGCGATCGGCCCGAACACGCCGTAAGAAAAGAAGATGCCAGCGAAGGTGCCGACCAGCGCCGCACCAATCAGATGGCCAAGAACCTCTGGCGGCTCCGAAATGGCACCCATCGCTTTGACGACGCCCAGCACCGCCGCGATGATGCCGACGGCGGGAAGCCCGTCGGCAATATTTGTGATGGCTTGATAAGCCTTGAGCTTGTCACTGCGAAGCGTCTGGATTTCCTCATCCATCAGCGCTTCGACCTCGTGGGTACGCGCATTGCCGATGATGATGAGGCGGCAATAATCGCAGATGAAGATCGTGAGATCCTTGTTCTTCAGTACGGACGAGAACTTCTGAAAGATCGGGGATTCCGCCGGCATGTCGATGTGCTTCTCGACCTCGTTGCGAGGCTTGCTGCGCAATTCCCGCATCAGCGAATAGAGCAGCCCCATGATATCGAGATACTGCCGCCCCGTGGGCGCCGCATTGCCGAACGCCTCGCCAAACGCCTTGCCGGTATCCTTGATCACCTTCATGGGGTTGGCAACGATGAAGGTGCCGAGCGAAGTGCCTAGAATGATGACGAATTCCCAAGGCTGCCAGAGCACGTCGACATGCCCGCCCATGGCCATGAAGCCACCGAGCATGCACACCAGCATAACCACAAGACCGAGGACGATCGTCACGAGCTAACCTCGCTTTAAAGGTTGTTAACGCATTACTAGCGGGTACCTCCTTGTGCGAGCCTGATCAGGCCTGTGGCCACGCGGTGCATATCCCCGGCCATCCCCTGCCTCCGAGCAGCCTCCGCAAGTCACGTCGAAAGCGCAGTCGCGTCCCCTGAACTCCCCGAAACCGACATCGAACCGTAGAGATTGGCCCCGGCTAGTTGCAGCACGAATTGACGTCAGCCTGAGGCAAGGCGGTTTGACCAATCTGGCAACCCGAGACACGCGAGGCTCGAATACCGTGCTCACGACATCCGACAGCTACAAACTGATCGCAAAGGACCTCACGAGATCTCTATCGACGCTCGCGAAGGATCCTCAGATCGCCCGCGAATCGAAATATTATCTGGAGCATATCGGGCAAATCAAAACGGTCGACGATTTCGTCAACAACGACCGCGTTTTTCGGTTTGCTATGAAGGCCCTCGGCCTCGAGGACATGACCTACGCCAAGGCGTTCGTCAAAAAGGTGCTGAACGAAGGCACATCCGACCCGAAAGCCTTCGCCAACACATTGGCAGATCAGCGCTTCAAGGAGTTGGCGGCGACGTTCAACTTTGCCGCCAAAGGCGAGAACGCCACCACAACCGCCGAAGCCCAGCAAGGCACCGTCGACCGCTTTGTCCGCCAATCGCTCGAGCAGAAATCCGGCGAGCAGAACGAAGGCGTCCGTCTCGCCCTCTACTTCGCCCGCAAGGCCCCTACCATATCGAGCACCATGGGCATCCTGGCCGACAAAGCCCTGCTCAAGGTTGTGCAGACAGCATTCAACATTCCCGCCCAGACGTCGTTGATGGACATCGACAAGCAGGCGGAAATGTATGGCAAACGCATCGACGTCAGCGATTTCAAAGATCCGAAGAAGCTGGAGACGTTCATCTCGCGCTTCACGTCCATGTGGGAGCTGGAAAACGGTTCCGCCGCCTCGTCGCTCTCGTCGTCGCTTGCGATGCCCCTGATTTCAAGCCCCACCACTATCGGCATCTCCGCCGATATCCTCGCCAGCCTGCAAACCCTCAAACTCGGAGGCCGCTGAAATGCAGCCCAGCCTGTACGTTTCGCTTTCCGGCCAGATGTCGCTGATGCGTCGTCTCGACACGCTCGCGCACAACGTGGCCAACGTGAACACGGCAGGCTTCCGCTCCGAGGAAATCAAGTTCGAGCAGCTCGTCTCACCCAAAACCGATTCACCCACGGCCTTCGTGACCGCCCGCGAAACCTATATCAACCGGCAATCCGGCGAGCTCGTGCGCACTGAAAATCCTTTCGATGTCGCGGTCTCGGGAGATGGCTGGCTAGGCATTCAAGGCCCCAACGGCCCCGTCTACACACGCGACGGCCGCATGATGATGAACCCCGAAGGCGAGCTCAGGACACTCAACGGCTATCCCGTCCTCGATGTCGGCGGCGCGCCCATCCAGCTCAACCCGAACGGAGGGGCACCGAGCATCTCGAGCGACGGAACCATAACCCAGGGGCAGGCTCGCGTCGGCGTCATCGGCCTGTTCACGATTCCCGAGCAGGCCAATCTGGTGCGCTTCGAGAACTCGGGCGTCATTCCGGACATGGCAGCCGAACCCGCGCTCGACTTCAACAAGACGCGCGTGGTTCAGGGCTTCATGGAACAGGCCAACGTCAATCCGGTTTCCGAAATCTCGCGCCTGATCCAGATCCAGCGGTCGTTCGACTCGATCAGCAACGCCATGAGCCAGACCGAGCAGGTTCTCTCCTCGGCCGTCAAAACACTCGGCGAGACGAGCTGACGTAATCCGTATGGCCCCTGAAGCGCCGAGACTCCACAATGACTGACGCCGCCGCAAGCACCAAGGCACCGGACGACAAAACCGCGTCCCCGCCGCGCCAGCCAAATCTCCTTGATCGGCTCGCGCTGCGGATGACCCATGCCTCCACCTCGATCCCGCTGACGCGGATGGGCGGTATCGTTACGCAAGTCACCCCCGCCTACGTGCAGATTTCCGGCCTCTCGCGTCAATTGAAGCTGGGCGATTGCCTGAGTTTCGGATCCGGTCCCACGCCGCAGCTCGGCGAGGTTGTCCGCATCGATGGCGAAGGCGCGACCGTCAAACCCTTCGATGCCAATCTCAAGATCGGGCCCGGCGAGATCGCCTGGCAGCATGGAAGTCAATCCCTCCGGCCCCACGCCTCGTGGAAGGGCCGCGTTCTGAATGCCCTCGGCGCCGCGATCGACGGACAAGGGCCTTTGCTCGAAGGCCCCCGCTCCTATCCCTTCGACGCCGAGCCGCCGGCCGCCATGAGCCGCGAGCGCGTTCGCTCTCCTCTGAAATCTGGCGTGCGGGTGATGGACCTGTTCACCCCCCTTTGCGCCGGACAGCGCATCGGCATTTTCGCCGGCTCCGGCGTCGGCAAATCGACGTTGCTGTCGATGCTCGCGCGCTCACGCGGTTTCGATACCGTCGTTCTCGCCCTCGTCGGCGAGCGCGGCCGTGAGGTACGCGAGTTCCTGGAAGACGCGCTCGCGCAGAACCGCAGCCGCGCCATCACCGTCGTCTCGACCGGAGACGAAAGCCCGATGATGCGCCGCCTTGCTCCCAAGACGGCCCTTGCCATCGCGGAATCCTTCCGGGATGCGGGAGACAGCGTGCTGCTGATCATCGATTCCGTGACCCGCTTCGCTCACGCCGCCCGCGAGGTCGCCCTCGCCGCCGGCGAAGCCCCTGTCGCACGCGGCTATACGCCTTCGGTATTCAGCGAGCTTCCGAAGCTCCTGGAGCGGGCCGGTCCCGGCGCCGAAGGAACCGGCTCGATCACCGGTGTCTTCTCGGTGCTCGTCGATGGCGACGACCACAACGATCCGATCGCCGACAGCATCCGCGGCACCCTCGACGGCCACATCGTTCTCGATCGCAAGATCGCCGACCAGGGTCGTTATCCGGCCGTCAACGTGCTGACGTCCGTTTCGCGTCTCGCCAATACCGTATGGTCGGCCGAGCAGAGAAAGCTCGTGATGATGCTGCGCGCGATGATCTCCCACTTCGAGGACACGCGAGATCTACGTCTCATGGGCGGTTATCAGAAGGGCGCCGACGCCGAGCTGGACAAAGCCATCGACATCGTTCCGAAGCTATACGAGGCCATGAAGCAGTCTTTGGGCGATCAGCCGAGCGTCGATCCGTTCCAGGAGATCGCCCGCGCCCTCGCTCCCGATCCCAAGGACGACGGGCAGAAAGTCGCGACGCGATAAGCCGCGCGCCACCCTTCCTTTTGCCCGCTGCCCGCTGCCAAATCTTACAGCTTCGGCGGCCCGCGAACGTCTTTCTTGGGGATGTAGGAAAGCTGGTCGATCAGGACGTCGTGAACCATCTCGACCCCGAGACGCTTGTTGACGTTCTCACCGATCCGCTTTGCGAGCAGCGGAAGATCCTGCTTCTTCATGTTCTGGAAGTTGACCTGCTCGCCGGCGTAAATCGTCTTGAACGCCTCGTCGAGAACGTAGACCTCGGGGTTGATGGGAACCTGCACCAGCACGTTCTTGTCCACGGTCAGCACGAACTGCGCCACCATGTAGCCCTGAATGATGCCGCCGCCGATGATCGGCACGTTGATCGCCTTCGTCCTGAGTTCCTCGAGTTTTTTGTCAGAAGCGGCCGTTTCACCCGTTCCGCTGTTCTTCTGCAATTGGAGCACGCCGAAGACGGCGCCCACCGTCACCATCGAAACCCAGATACCTATGGCCAAAAGCTTGATCATGAGCGTCTGTAGGCGAGCGAAATCGCTTGCGTATAGGTCCCGTCGGACTCGGAATGGCGGATCGCATCCGCAAGCGAGGTCGAGATCTCGCGCACCGCCTCCAGATGGAGTTTGAGCATGGCTTGGTTGGCCGCAAGCTTCGCTTTGAGCGACCCGACACGCTCCACCAGTGCCGGACTCGTGCCCACGCTCTGGAAGTTACGCAGCGTCCGCGTCAGTTCGAGCAAAGCCTGGCTCTTGCGGTCGTTAAAGTCTTTGAGGTTGATAGCTTGCCGGTTCTTCAACGCCCACGTCTCCTGCTCGACGATCTCCTCCAGCCTCTGGATCGAGATCTCGACCATCGGCAAAAGGGGACCACGAGCCGCAGCTGGCGCCGCAGCGGCACTAGCCGCTGGAGGCACAAAAGCCGGGCCGCCATTTGCGGGCTTGCCTTGCGCGGGGTGTGAGGGCTGGGAATTACGCTGAAACATGGCTTAGTCTCCGGAATTGATCTTCGTCTCGAACGGCCCTCCGACCGAACCGTTCAAAGTGGATAGGTGGCTCAGGACCTCATGCGAGGAGAAGCCGCCCGGTCGAACCGGCACCACGTGCCCGGCCCTTACATAGTCGGCGATCCCGAGACTTCCGCGCTCGGCAACCTGCTCGGCGATTTTTTCGGACATCATGGATTTCCAGAAGTCGCCGGAAATCCCCGAGCCGTAAACGCTTTCCGAGCTATCCGGCATCATCTCCTGAATGAAGCTCTGGAGCACGAAGGACTCGAACTTCTGGGCCGCGTCGGGCGTCTTGCGCACGTGTCCTGCACGTGACGAAAGCGCCGGCTCGCTCGCGGCCTTCGCGTCTCCAACCGGTCGAACTGTAAGTTCAGCGGCCAAATTACGGCCCTCTCGCAGGGGACACTTCTTCCCCTCACCATGACTCAGGCGTCTTGCTTGGAGCTTGCGCCGCTCAGTGCGAATCGCGCTTCCAGCAGCTCCTCGAGCTCTTCGCGCTCCTCCACCCGACGCAGTTCGACCGCCAATTCCTCCGAAAGCCGCTCCGAATTGCGCAGCCGCCCGCTGTGCGCGAGCAGAACCCGCGCCTGCGCCTCCATGACCGGGAGCAGCTTGGTTTCCTCTTGTTGAAGCGACTTGAGGCGCCGAACCGTCACGTCCGTGAACAGCCCATGCAGAGCGTCCTCGCCGGAGAGCGCGTTCGCCAACTCGCGTTGCTCCGATTGGCACTGGTCGAGCGATTGCTTGAGACGAGCGTACTTGAGTTCCTCCAGGCTGTGCAGATGCCTCTGGACCTCGACGATACGTTTGAGACTTCGGACCCGGTCGCGCATAGAGGCTTACCCGTTGGCAAGAAACGTCTGGAACCCGCTTATGAACAATGTCAACGCTTCGCTGAACGTGAAGTAGAGCAGCAGCAGCCCACCCGCCAGTACGAACGGCGCCGAGATGAAGTAAACCGGAATGAGCGGCGTCATCTTGTTCATGATGCCGAACAGAAAGTTGATGATCAGCGAGTAGACGAGAAATGGGCTCGTCAGCTGCGCAATAAGCGTGAACGAATCCGAGGCCGCATCCGTCACTTTCGCGAGCGCGAACTGCGGATCGAAAAGATCCGTTATCGAGATCACGGAATACGAAGCGATCAGCGCGCGCATCACCTCGATGTGCAAACCCGTGACGAACAGCAGAACCGTCGCGGTGAGCGTGAGCAGCGTCGCGACCGCCGGCGCCGGTTCGCCTTCTTCGACCGGAGGATCGGCCATGCCGCTGAAGCCCATCAGCATCGCGGCAGCCGTTCCCATGAACTGCAGCGCAAGAAAGAAAATGCGCGCCATCACGCCGATCGAAGCACCGATCAGCGTCTCCGACAGAATGAGTTGCACAACAGTCGGCGGCGTGGCCTTCGCGAGATCTCCCTGCACCACCGGGATGACCAGCGGAGCCAGAGCCAGCGTGACGGATACCGCCAGAAACACGCGCACCTGCACCGGCACGCGCGGACTTCCGAAGCCCGGCATGATCATCAGGCAGCCGCCAATCCGGCAAAACATCAGGAACGTCAGCAGCACCGTTCCTGCGTTGATCGGGATCACGAGATCGTACCCAGAGCCTTGACCTGCACGCCGCGCGCAATTTCGAGGTGAGATAGCACCGGCAACGTCGGGAACAGGCGCTCGGTGACCATGCGAACATAGGGCCGCGCATCCGGGGCCGAGACGAGCACGAACTGATGCCCCTGGTCCAGAAGTCCGCGGATCACCTTGGAAGCTTCCGCTCCGAACTGCTCGATGAGGCGCGGATCGATGTCGAACTCCACCACATCGCCCTTGACGTCGCGCTTGAGGCTCTGATGGAACGCCAGATCCCATCGATTGCCGAGCCTCAGAACCTTGAGGACGCCCGCATCCGAAAGATCGCCGCAGATCTGCTGGGCCATGCGCATGCGAACGTGCTCGGCCAGCTGCTCCGCGCGCCGCACGTGTGGCGCGATTTCCGCGATGCTCTCCAGAATGAGATGCAGATTTCGGATCGAAATACGCTCGGCGAGCAGGAGTTTGAGAACGGCCTGAAGCCCCGAATAGGAAAGCTGTGACGGTATGATCTCGTCGACCAGCCTGCGATACTCGGGTTCCAGCCGGTCGATGAGAGACCGCATGTCCTTGTACGACAGGAGCTGCGACAGGTTTCCGCGGATCACCTCGCGCAGATGCGTCAGCATCACCGACATCGGATCGACCGGATTAAAGCCTTCACGCTTGACGGTGTTGGCGAACATCTCTGAAACCCAGAGCGCCTTCATGCCGAACGCCGGCTCGCGTGCCTCGTCGCCCGGAACGTCCGGAACCGGCCCGTCGCCGGTAATGACCAGAACGTCGCCGATGCGCAGTTCCTCCGAAGCCACCACCGTGCCGTGGATCTTGATCTGGTAGGTCTTGCTCGGAATAGCGAGATCGTCGGTGATGCGGATATCCGGCACCACGAAGCCGTACTGCTTGGCGAAGGCGCGGCGCATGCGGCCAACGCGATGAGCGAGTTCCCCTTGCGAGGAAAGCAAGGCCGTCGAGAGCTGCTTGCCGAGCGAGATCTCGATTTCGGCCGTCTTGAGCTGCTCCTTGACCGACTGCCGCGCTTCCTCCTTGGATACCCGTTCTGCTTCCGCCTTGACCGCGTCCTCGGCGGCCTTGGCTTCGGCGAGTTTCTTCGGAATTGAAATCGAGACGAAGATGAGCCCGCCCGCCAGCAGTGCGAACGGAAGGAACGGAAGGCCTGGCGCAATGGCAAGCGCGAGCAGAACCGTGCCTGCGACGGCAAGTGCGCGCGGATAGTTGCCGAGCTGGCTGAACACCGCCATTTCGGCAGAGCCGCGTACGCCGCCCTTCGACACCAGAAGGCCGGCCGCCAGCGAGATGATAAGCGCCGGAATCTGGGTGACGAGACCGTCGCCGACCGACAGCCGCACGAACACGTCGGCGGCGTGCGCGAGATCCATCTCGTGACGCGTCACGCCGATGATGATTCCGCCGAACACGTTGACGGCGGTGATGATGAGGCCCGCGATCGCGTCGCCGCGCACGAACTTCGAAGCACCGTCCATCGAGCCGAAGAAGGCGCTTTCCTCTTCCAGCTCGCGGCGGCGCCTCATCGCCTCCTTCTCGTCGATGTTACCCGCATTGAGATCGGCATCGATAGCCATCTGCTTGCCAGGGATCGCGTCGAGGGTGAACCTGGCGCCCACTTCCGCGATACGCGTGGCGCCCTTGGTGATGACGAGGAAGTTCACAGTGATCAGGATGACGAACACGACGACGCCGATGACGAAGTCGCCGCCCATCACGAAGTTGGCGAAGCCGGCGATGACGTGCCCGGCCGCCGCATGTCCCTCGGCGCCGTTCGACAGAATGAGGCGCGTCGTCGCCACGTTGAGCGACAATCGCAGCATCGTCGCGATCAGCAGAACCGTCGGAAAGGCAGAGAACTCGAGTGGCCGGTGAATCCACAGCGAGACCATCAGGATCAGCACGGCAAAGGCGATGGAGAAGGCCAGGCCGATGTCGATCATGATCGCCGGCAGCGGCAGGAACAGCACCGTCAAGATAATGACGATGCCGACCGCAAACCCGATGTCGCGTGTGCTGCCCCTGGACGCTGCGCCTGGAACAGCAACGGTCGTGGCCATACTACCCCCGAGCTAGACCGAGATCGCCTAAGCCCCCGCCGGGCCTATGCGCGATTCAACGGTCTCGCAAAAATTCCTCGTCAGAGGGGGAGTCTGATCGACCAACCTTGCGCGAAGGTCTCCGCAGCCGGATCGAGGCTTAAAAAGCAAAGCCCCGCGATACTTTAGCGACCCTACGTCAGAACCCGTTGGGGATCCGTGCGTAGGTCTGCTCGGCGAAAGCGAAGATCACCGAGCCGACGAACGGAGCCGTGAACGAGGTCACGACCAGAATGGCGATAATCTTCGGCACGAACGTGAGCGTCATTTCCTGGATTTGCGTCAGCGCCTGCAGGAGCGCGATCAAAATGCCGACGAGCATGGCAGCGACGACGGCAGGAGAGGCCGCAATCACGACGGTCCAGATGGCGGCTTGCCCGATGTCGAGTGCGTCGGCTGGATTCATGTTGCAGCAGCCTCTTCCGTCGGATTGCTGATTTTCACACCGGCTTCCATCAGCACCGTCTTGCCATTTTCGAGCACAGCCTGCGCACCGTCCGAGAAGATCCGCACTGCGACCACCTTGCCGCTCACCTTTTCGTCGGCGGACGTCACGACCTTGCCGATGAGCCCGTCTGCCTGACCGAGAGCATTCTGGGTGACGATCGCGTCAAGCTTCGCATTCATCTTCACCGACTGCTCGACGTTGGAGAACGACGCCAGCTGAGAGACGAATTGCGTGGAATCCATCGGCTTGGTCGGATCCTGGTACTGCATCTGCGCCGTCAGCAGCTTCAGGAACGCGTCATAGCCGAGCGTGGACGTTCCGGTCGACGTACCGGTCGTCGTGCTCGTATTGGTAGTGGTGGTCGTCGATGTCGAAGTACCAACCGTTGTCATGCACCCGCTCCCACCACTCTAAGTTCGGCACTGCGATTGCTGCCCATGATCGCGTCTTCGATCGGAACCAACGTGCGCAGCGTCTTCAGCGCCTGGAACGGCGAACCGTCATCCACCTGCTTGCTGATCTTTTCGAGACCGGCCAGAACGATGGGATTCGCGAACGTCTGCATCAACCAGCGCATGGTATCGATGTAGACGCCTCGCGCCATCTCGATGCCCGCCGGCTCCATCACCATCGTCTGAAGGATATAATAGAGCTGGCGCAGCGGCGTCACCGTCTGCTGCGCGTGAATGATCTCGCTTTCGAGCAGATACGGAACGTCATTGAGGATCTCGAAAGACGTCCTGCTTTCGAACTTCAAGACGGCGCCGTTGAGGAAAATCCTTTCGCCGGCGCGAAGCGTGACGCGTGTCGTATCGCTCATCTCAATCCCTCTGAAATTGTTCTCGACACATCGATCAATCCGACAAAATTAGAAGAACGCCCTTGCCGGATCTCCTCCGCCTCACGCATCACCCATAGACCCACGGAAACGAGGTCCGCCCTGAGCTTCGGCGGCAAGCCATTCTCGGCTTTTGCCAAATCCTCGATAAAAATCCCCCATAGCTTGCGCACGAAGTAGATCGCATCGACCGCCTCGCGAGATTGCGGCCCCGCCTTCTCGGCGAGCTGCAGGAGTTCGATCGAGCGTTCGAGCGCCGTCCGCTCGTTCTCACGCGCTTCTCTGGGGTTCTCGTCAAGAACCTCGTTGTAGTAGAACTTGTACATTTATGTTCCCAAGTCTCCGGACGGTTGCATTGGTCCTCAGATATGGTTGATCAGGCTCAAATTCTGCAGGCGGGCAGTCAGTGCGTAGGCCGTTTCGATTTGCGTCAGCAGGGCATTCACGTTGGCAGTCGCCTCATAGGGGTCGACACCCTCGAGCGTCGTGATGTGCTCGTTCATAATCGTCACCTGAATTTCAATGCGCTCGTTCGCGGCCGCGATACGCTCTTCGGACGTGCCGAGACCTGCACGAACCTGGGTCAGGTCTCCAACGGCCTGACCGACCACAGCGATGGCCTTGTCGAGAACCGTTTGATAGGCCTCCTCGTTCAGTTCCTCGAGGCCGATGTCGGAGATCATGGTGTAGGCCGCGGCGATCGAGCGAAACGCCGCCTCGTTGGCGTTTGTCGAAGTTGCAATTCGCTCGTTACTATTGATCCGGCTCGTGATGTTTTGCTCCGAAGCCGCCGACCAGTTTGCCGTCCAGTTCGCAGTGTCGAAAAGATCGTTGAAAGCACCGTCGAGGAACGCCGACATTTGCGCCCCTGAAATGCTCTCCACGCCGGACTGCGACTGCGCCACCCCGAACTCGTTGACAAACGCATCGGCCATCGCCGTCCGGGCGGCAGACGTCGGCGTTCCGTAGTAGTCGGTGAGAGGCTTCACGTCTGTATTGACGCCAGCAAAGATATGAGCGCCGTTGACGGCGGTATTCATCGCCGCGTTAAAGGAGGTGAGTTTCTGCTTGGCGTCCGTGATAGCGACATTGTCGCTCGACCGCGACGCGCGCGCCGCGACCAGCGTCTGCAGAAACTCTTGCGCCGCCTCTCCCACGCCTTCGAGCGTCGTCTGCGTAAGCTCCAATCGGGACGAAGCGACGGCGTTTGTATCCTTGAAGGTGTTGAGCCGGTCGAGATCCTGCCGGAGCGAAACCGTGCGCTGCGTGAGATAGCCGAGGCTCAGCCCCACGTCGGCGAGACGTCCGGTGGTCGCTTCCTTCTGGCCCTCGGCCAACTTGACCTGCAGGTTCGTACGCGTTTCCCGCGTCGCGTTGGTCAGAGCTGCCGTTGAGACTGTGGTTGTTTTCATGGCGCTCTACCTAGATGGCTCCGATAAGCGCTCTGTACATTTCATCGACGACACTTATCAGCTTCGACGAGGTCTGGAACGAACGTTCGAGTTCGAGCATCAGCGAAAGCTCCTCGTCGAGATTGACGCCCGTGAGCTTGCTGTAGGATTCGAACGACCGCTGATTCAGCGTATTCTGGTATTGATAGGCATCGTCCGAGACTTTACGCGCCTCCTGGAGCCAGGCGACGGACGTGGACGAATAATCGGCGAGCTTTCCGCCCGTCGCCAGCTTGGCCGCGCCGTCGAACGTATAGTCGGCGCTCATCTTTTCGATGAGCTGATCGATGCGATCTGTATAGCTCGCAGATCCGTTCGTGTTGTAGACGTAGTTCGTATCCAGCGGATCGGAAATGGCGCCGTCTCGCAGCAGCGTCGCCGTTCCGCCCTGATCGGGATCGACGTTGGCGTTGACGCGAATGGCCTTCGCGAGCCCGCTAACCAGCACGCCGTCGGCCGGAATGCCGGTCGCACCTGCATAAGTAAAGAGGCCCGGCACGTCCGGACCGCCACCGACCTGATCGGACTCGGCGAAAGCCGTAACGAGCACGCGAGCCATTTCATCGAGCTGCGCTTCGTAGGAGAGCGATAGGTCGTCGCGCGCCTGAACGAGGCCGACAATGCGCCCCGACTGCAAAGGCATCGTCGCATTGGCGCCCGTAACGGGAACACCGTCGATAAAGACGGCATTGCCGGGAAGGCCAGGCGACACGTTGGAAGTGCGAGCAAACGTTACGCTGCGCGGTGACCTGTCGAACAGCGTCACTCCACTGTCGGAGTAGATCGCCATGTCGTTGTTTTCGCGCGGAACCGTCCTGATGCCTAGCTCGTTCGAGAGGCTGGCAAGGATTTGATCGCGTTGATCCTGGAAGTCCGTAACGTCGCTGCCGCTGACCGTTCCCTTGACGATCTGATCGTTCACCGTCTGGAACTGCGCCAACAGCGTGTTCATACGATCGACGGACGCTTGAATTCCGGTATCCGCGTCGTTGCGCACCTGCTGCACGGTGGCCGCCGCACCGTTGAGGCCATCGGCGAGATTGCGCGCATCGCGAACCGCCGCTTCGGCCGCAAGCTTGCTTTGCGGCTGGGCCGAATAGCTCTGCAGGGAGTTCAGGAGCTTGTTGATCAGCGCGGCCGGCGACGCATCGAGCTCGACGTCGTTGACCGTCGCGTTCAGGAGATCGAGCGAGTCGACGATGGCCGAATGCGTTGCTGCGGCGGAGGTGGAAGAGAGAATCTGGCGGAACAGCACAGGCTGTTCGGCGCGCGTGATGCCGGACGTGCGAACGCCCGATCCGGGGATCGTGACGACCTCGACGGACTTGCGCGTATAGTATGCCTTGTCCGCGTTGGCGATGTTCCTCGAAACGACCGAGGTCTGATCGCCAGATACGAAAAGGGACGAACTTGCGGTGGACAAACTAGCCGATAGGCTCATCGCGCGCGCATCCCCCCTAGCTCATCCCAAACGCCTTAGCGCTTGAGGTTGACAAGGACCTCCATCAGCTCACCACCCGTCTGGAACACCTTCGAGTTCGCGGTGAACGCGAACTGTGACTCGATCATGGTCGTAAGCTCGGTCGCGGTATCGACAGTCGATTTCTCGAGCTGCGAAGATTTGATGGTTCCGAAAGTGCCCGTGCCGGCAAAACCAAGCTGCAGGTTTCCGGAGTCCGCGCTGACAGAATAGGTGTTTCCGGCTTCTGGCGTCAGATTGTCGGGGCTGGCCACCGTGGCGAGCGGAATCTTGTAAATTCCGACGCGCGCGCCATTGCCGTAAACCGCATAGAGCGTCCCATCGTCAGCGAACTCCACGCTCTCAACCGAACTCGGCTCGTTGCCGTTGACCTCGGAAGTACCGATCTGGAAATCGTCCGCGAGTTCGCTCGTCTCGGCCATATCGAGGCGCAAGGTCTGACCGTTCGGGACGGGAATATCCATGTACGTCGGGCTCGGCAACGCCGTGTCGAGCTGACCGGTCGAGGGATCGAAGGTCAACGTCTCGGACGCGAGCGGACCGCTGCCATATGGGAAGCCTTTGGTGGTGGCATCGGCTTCGGATGCGTCGAAGAAGCTGACTTCCCAAGTGTTGTCGGCGGTCTTCGTGTAATAGATATCCATCGTCACTTCGCGACCGACGTTGTCGACCACGGTCATCGACGTCTTGGCGGAATAACTTGCCGTTGCAGCATTGCCTGACGGCAGATCCGTTTCGATTTCGGCATCTTCCGGAACGTTCACGTAGAACGTGCCGCTCGTCGACGGCGTCGCCGTCAGCGCCATTCCGCTGATATTGACGTTCTGCAAGCCGGTCGTGCCGTTGGCCGAAACAGCGGCCACGCCGCCATTCAGGGGGTAACCCTGAAGCGTGAAGCCTGCGGCGTTGACGAGATCGCCATTGGCGATCTTCACGAACGAACCCGCGCGCGTCAGGAAGGTCTTTCCGGCTGCGTCATTGACCAGGAAGAACCCGTTGCCGCTGACGGCAAGGTCGGTCGACGATGTCGTGTAGTCGAAGCCGCCCTGCTGGGTGATGCCGTAACGGACCTGCGTGTCCACGCTGCCGGGCACGTAGGACCCGGAGCCCGACTCGAGCACCACCGTCGAAAACTCGGTGAATGCCCGCTTGTAACCATGCGTACTCGCATTGGCGATGTTGTCGGACACTGTGCCGAGCCGGCTGGACTGTGCAGCCATACCCGACGCACTCGTCCGCATCATCCCCGAAATGCTCATCCGACCAAGTCCTTTGCGAATAGCTCTGACCTATCGATTAGATCATCACCATCTTGCGCGAAGCTGGAGGATTCACCAGCTTCAACCCTTTTGTCCGAGGCTGCATCGACGACGAGCCGGTAGCCGAGATAGCGCTTCGAATCGATCGGATCGTAGCCAAGCCGGTGACGAAGCCGCTTGCGGAGCTTGCTGATGTGGCTTTCGACGACGTTCTCGTCGATGTCCTCGCTGAACAGGCCGTAGACCGAGTTGAAGATCTGCGTCTTGTTGATCCGGCAACCGCGGTTGCTGACGAGATACTCCAGAATGCGCCGCTCGCGCCTCGGAAGTTGTAGAACCTCGCCCTTCACTTCCGGATCGCGCCCGTCGAAGAACACGCGCATCTCGCCGACATCCGTGAAATCGGCAGCCCCGCTCGCACGGCGGCGAATGGCTTTGACACGTGCGATGATCTCGCGAACGTGGATGGGTTTGCGCACCACATCGTCGACGCCGACGGAAAACAGATCGAGCGTTTCCTCGAGCGACCGATTCTCGTTCATGGCGATGATGGCTGCGACTGTCGAACGGCGGCGGATGGTCTTCGCCAGCACACTCCGATTCCCGCACTCACCGAGAAGGACCGCCTCGACCGACCTCATGTCCGATTCGGACACGGCGCTGACCCAGCTCTCGAACTCGCCCGACGTGAGCCCGCACGCCGAGATTCCCTCTCTACTGAACCAGGATACATACCCTTCCGTAACGGTCGCCCGCTCGTCCACGACGACGATCATATGATGTTCCCCCGCCCATCGGCACCCCCCGAATCACAAAACGCAACCCCACTTAACCGGGATGCAGTGCGTCGCCATTTCGATCAACGATTTGTTGAGGATTTCTCCGTATCCGACTCGAATCACTCTTGAAGTGTTGCGCAAAGAGATCACCTGCGGCACTGAGACTCACTGCGATATTGCGTATACGGAGGGGGAAAGACCAAGCTCAAGCCTGGCACAAGCAGACCCCGCTCTAATCGCTGGCGTGCCCGGTCTCTGAGTGGGAGCGACAATGCAGATTCACGTTCGCGAGCGGCCTCAGGTGAAAACGCTTGGGTTGGCCATGCTGTTGTTCCTCGCCGCCGGCTGCACCACCGGCAACGCCCAAGCCTACCGGTACGATTTCCGCGTCGAAGCAATCGCCCGCGTCGCCCCGGGCATGAACCAGACCGAGTTGCAATCGGTCCTCGGACCGCCCGACTACATCCAGGTCAAAGGCCTGCGGCAAGCTTGGCAGTACTGCCCGCGCCGCTCGTTCATGCGCTTCATCGACGACGTGTTCCGCGTCAACGAGATCCTCCGCCGAGACGGTGAAGACCCGCTCTATGTGACGGTCTGGTTCAACAGCGGTCGCGTCGAGCACATGCGGGCCTACCCGACCCGCGTCATGGGAAGCTGCAACGACTACCTCGCCGCCTTCAGTTGGGAGGATGCGATCGACGGGATGTATACGGCCGAGAGCGGCTATCGCATCAAGTAAGTTGCACAGCCCCTACGCTGGCTTCGCCCGCTTCAGCGCCCGATCAATCTCGGCATTGATCTCCGCCATCGCGCTTACCGCTTCTGCACGCCACTCCGGTGTCACGCGATCCGGATGGTTCTGAGAGGCAAACCTGCGCCGTAGCCTCCTGAGATCGCCCGGCGCGTGCTCCTTGCCCACGAGGGTCTCCTTGAGCTTTCGGGCCGCCTCGCTCGGCCGCTCGACCGGGACCGCCGTGACCTCTTCTTCTTGCTCCGCCTCTTGCTCGCCCGGATCGCCTTCCAGATCGTAAGCGCGCACCAGCGACTCGCGCGCGACATAACCAGACGCCGTTGTGATGTCGCCCAGGCTTCCGATGGCAGGGCCAGTCGCCGAACTGGCCGAACTCGAATCGTCGAACAATATGGGCTCGCCGTGCGGATCGAGACGCGCCTCGTCGAGAGCCTGCTCGAAGGCATGCTTGTCGGCACGGCGTCGAACGCGCGTTGGCCAAACCAAGATCGGTTCTCCCCGAGGCACGGTTGCCCCGGGAACATCCTGAATTCGATGCCTTGTATGGGCCTTGCGCTGCGCGTCAGGAGTCGTTTGAGGATTGGACCGCCGAATGCGGCGCCAGACGGACGGCCACCACGGTGGCATTGTCCTGATGCGGATCCTTGAGCGCTTCGACGGCGCGGATCAGCGCATTGGCGACGGCAACCGCGCCATCGTCGGCATAAGCCGCCACGATCCGCTCGATCTCGACTGCTTCCAGCGTCTGCAGACCATCGCTGGCCAGGATGATGTAATCACCCGGCTCGACCTTGAGCGGCCGACGCGACAGATCGACAAGGTCGATGTCATCTCCCGTCACCGCCGAGCGCAGCATATGCCTGCGGGGATCGCGCCGCGCCTCGTCCTCGGAGATCGCTCCGGCCGCCGCCAGGCGATCCAGCTCCGGCGCCAGAGAATGATCTTCGTTGAGCAGCGCAATCTCGCCGCGCCGATAGAGCATCAGCGGACTATCGCCGACACTGACCCACTCGATACCCTCGGAGCCGAACGTCACCCCGACGAGGGTCGACCCCATGCCCGCGAGCATCGGATTGGCGTCGACCGTGTCTGCGATCGCCTGATTGGCCGCCGTCAGCGCCTCGATCAGGCGCTCCTTGTTCGGTCCGTGCTGATCGACATAGGCTTTGATGAAGCTCTCGCAGGCCATGCGACTGGCCAACGCGCCGCCCGCATGCCCGCCCATGCCGTCGGCAAGCACGGCGACTACGGCCGCTCCATTCGACGCCGACGTATCGGAAACGGAAGGACGAGCCTCCCCGCCGGTCCAGAAAAGAGCCGTGTCTTCCTGATAATTTCGCGCACCCTTCGTGGTGCGGCTTGCGTGATCGAAATCTAGCATTCGTCCTTGGACCATAGTCGCTTCGAACCCTGATTGTCCGAAGCGCGAAACATCAAGCTCGTAAAATGAGAGAGCAGGATCGGGCCGAAATCAAACCCGCCAAACCCTCAGCTCTGCTCTTGCAGCGCCGACCAATCGAAATCGGCACCGCAGAACGGCACGAACACAAGTTGCGTCCGGCCCATGGTGATGACGTCCATCTGCGCAAGCTCGACGGCGCCCGTGGGCCGTTTCTCATTTAGGGAAACGACATTGGTCTTGGCAAGGTTCGGCACGAACAGAAACGAGCGCTCAGCCGAATCGTAGCGGATATAGGCCTGCTCCTCCGAAGAGATCGCGTCATCGCCGAAATCGATCGGAATACGGTTGCTGGCTGCGCGTCCGAGCGAGTTGTTGCCCTCGAAGATCGGCCGGAACTGGCCGATGCCGGGACCTCCGACGACGACCAACCATCCCACCACCGGATCCTGGTCGAACGCCCCGCGCGTCACCTGCATCTTGCCGCGCACGAGTGTGGTCCGCGAAGCCGGCTCCGCCTGCTTCGGCGCGGCCCGCACGACGCGCGTCGTGGGAGGCGCATCGGATTCCACATGGCGGGCTTCCGCCGTCACCCGCGGGGAACGTGCTTCGCGCGCGGCCTCGGCGGCGCTCGGCGGCGCGGCATCGCTGCGCGGCGGAGGCAATTGCGCGGCCGCATCCGGACCGGACACGGCGATCACGCCCTCGCTTGCCGCAGCGGCAACCCGCGCGACCTCAGCCTGCTGGCGCGCCGTGTCCTCGCGGCTCGCCGCCACCAGCGCGTCCTTGAGCGACCCGAGAAAACCCGAACGTTGGCCCTGCGGCCCGCCTGCGCTCCCAGACATGATCGTGTCCTCCTTCATCTGTTATGCGGCTTCCGAAAGCGCGACAGTCGCAACGCTCCGAAACCGAAGTGGACCTCCAGGGCCGAGACCCTGCATTCTCTCGCGACACTCAACCCGAAGGTGCTGCCGAAAACTTCAGCCGCGCATTACCGAGCTCGATCAAATCTCCGCTCGCGAGCCGCGCTTCCGCGACCGCCCGCCCGTTGATCACCACGCCGTTGCCGTTTGCGCTCGAAAGATCGGTGATGACGAACTCGGCATCTTCCGTCCGATGGATGGCGGCGTGATAACGATGGACGGTCTTGTCTTCGAGGCACACGTCGTTGTCGGTCTCGCGCCCTATTCTGAGAAGCGTACGTCCGAGATTGTAGCGCTGGTCCGAATAGGACGGCGCCACGTCGCCGCGGTTGACGACTTCGATCCAAGCTTCCAGCGGCCGCAACGGAATATGCCCGGTGCGGACGCCATCTCGCGGCTCGGCCGCCGCTTCACGTCGCACGCGGCGCACCTGCGTACGCTGTTGCGAAACCTCGAGCGGCTCACTGTCCCCGCGACGCCGCACCAGCCATCCGAGCACGGCGAGCGGCGGAACCGCGATCAGCGCCGCAAGCCCCAGCACGAGAGCTGGCGCACGCGCGTAGCTCGCTGCGACCCAGTCCGTGAAAACCGACAAGGAGGAGCCACCCGAATCGACCGCTGACAAACCATCACCCACGGACGCAGCATCCGGCGCAGCGCACGCAGGGAAAGCCAGCGCGGCAAGCGCCAATCCACAAACCAGCATCACAACCGTCGGCGCTCGATAGCTGCGTAGCCCGGCAGGCTCCAGTGTCGCAAGTTGCATGAGATATGCTCGGTCTCGAATCTACCCTAGTGTTTCCTCGTGTTCTGCGGCAGCAACATGGCCGATAATCGCCCCTCCCGCAATTTGGAACAACTTTGACCGCGAAGCGCATGGCGCCGCCACATTCCTGCTTCACAAGAGGCGGCGGAGGTGATTTGCACCTAGAGAGTGTTTCCGGGATAGAGTCTCACGAGTGCCCGCATTATTGCCGCCGCGAGCCAACCCAGAGCCCGAGAGCTGATGACGAACCTGATCGCGCTAAAAAGCGGCACGGAGCTTGTCGGTGACTTCCGTATCGATCGCGTGCTCGGCGCGGGCGGTTTCGGGATCACGTATCTCGCCAAGGAAATCGCGCTCGACCGCAACGTCACCATCAAAGAATATTTCCCGTCGGACTTCGCGGCCCGCACGTCGACGTCGGACGCCGCCCCCCGCTCACAGGATTGCGCCACCGACTACCGCTGGGGCCTCGATCGATTCATCGAGGAAGCGCAGACGCTTGCCAAGTTCTCGCACCCGAACATCGTCCGCGTGTACCGCTACTTCAAGGCCAACAACACGGCCTACATGGTGCTCCACTTCGAAGAGGGCCAGAGCCTCAAGGCATGGCTCAAGGGTCTCAACCGCGCGCCCCGCCAGAAAGAGCTGGACGCAATCGTCGCCCCGCTTCTCGATGCGCTCGAGCTCATCCACAAGCAGGACTTCCTGCACCGTGACATCGCCCCCGACAACATCATCATCCGCAAGGACGGCTCACCGGTCCTGATCGACTTCGGATCGGCCCGCGGCGAGATCGCCGCCCATTCCAAGACCGTTTCCGCGCTGGTGAAGCCCGGCTATTCGCCCTACGAGCAATACGCGGAAACGAGCCGCCAGCAGGGCCCTTGGACCGACATCTACGCACTCGGCGCCACGCTCTATCACGCGGTCGCCGGCAAGCGTCCGTCCGACAGCCCCTCGCGCATGGTCAAGGATGAGCTGGTCCCAGCGCGCGAGACCGCGCTCGCCGCTTATCGCCCGGGCTTTCTCCAGGCCATCGACCACGCGCTCGCGTTGCAAACCGAGGCCCGGCCCCAGTCGATCGCGGCCTGGCGCGGCGCCCTGCTTGCGCCCCAGCCTGCCAAGGCCGGCTGGTTCGCCAAATCTCCCGCGCGCGGCGCGGCCGGCGAAGATCCGAACGCCGTTGCCCCCGAGCCGAACGCGGTCCGTAAGCCGGCCATGGCCACCGCGCCGCCCCCCCCGGACGTACCGGCCCCAAAGGGCAGCATGCTCGATTTCCTCGAGGGGCTGAAGAAGAAGCCGGCGACAGAAGAAAAGGAGAAGGCGGCCGGGAAGGCAGCTGCAAAGCCGGCCGCGGCAGCGGCCCCTGCACCGGCTGAACCCGCCCCTGCCGGAACCAAAAAGCTCGCCCAATCGCCCGAGCCGATCAAGTTGCCCCGCTTGCTCCGCAAGAAAGAGCAACCGGGCACGGCGATCATCGTCAAGGAGACGCCCAAAGCCGACGCGAAGGAGAAGCGTAAACCGGCGAGCCGCCCACGCCCGATCCGCAACCGGCGGTCCGGCGGTTGGCGTCCGATCCTGTTCAAGCTGCTGGTCGGCGTCGGTGTCGCGAGCGGCGCCGTCGCCATGCAGGACCGTTTCCCCCAGTTCGAAAGTCGCGGCAGTGGCGAAACCACCGCCGGCACCACGACCACCTCGACCAACGCAGCGATCCGAACCGCTTCGCTTCAGGAAGCCCCCGTCATCCGTCCGGTCGCCGAGCTGTCGGGCCATGTCGGTTCAGTGACGGCCGTAGCCTACTCCAACGACGGCGCGGCGATCGCCACCGTCGGCGCCGACGCACGGCTCAAGATCTGGAACCCGAGTTCCGGCTCGCTCGTCCGCACCATCGAGCTGGACAACGGCCCGGCCACCGCCTTCGCGCTCTTCGGCACCCATGCCCTCACCGGCCATGCCAGCGGCGACATCGTTTTGTGGGATTGGCAGCGCGCCGAAAAGCTCGGCTCCTTCAAGCGCAACGAAGCGGAGATCTGGTCGCTCGTATTCGCCGGTCGCGCCGATCGTTTCGCGGCTTCGAGCCACGACTGGAAAGTGACGCTGTGGGACACCGCGACGCCGTCAGGCCCCGTCCAGGTCATCGACGCCCATTCCAGCGCTGCGCAGGCCGTCGCCTACGTCACGACTGAGAAGGGCCCCCGCCTCGCGTCCGGCGGCGCCGACAAGACCGTCAAGCTGTGGAACCTCGACACGCTCGATCGCATCCGCACCTACCGCGGACACCAGGATTTCATTTCCGCGCTCGCATTCGCACCGAGTGGCAAGATGCTCGCCTCCGCCAGCCTCGACGGCGGCATTCGCCTGTGGTCGACGAACTCGGGCCGTTTGCAGCGCCGCCTCTATGGTCATCGCGGCCGCGTCGGCAGCCTCTCGTTCTCGCCCGATGGTACCACGCTCGCCTCCAGCGGCGCCGATGGCCAGCTCCGTATTTGGGATGTCGCACGCGGGCGGACGCTGCGGACCATCACCGGCCACAACGGCGGCATCAACGCCGTGAGCTTCTCACCCGACGGAACTCACCTCGCCTCGGCCGGCGCGGACGGCGTTGTCAGGCTTTGGGCGAATCCGGTCATCCGCCCCGCCACCAACTGAAGCACCGCATATAAGAAAGCCGGCGCGAGCACTGCCCGCACCGGCTTTCCCTGACAATAACAAGTGTGGCTTCCGATCAGCCCTTCGAAGCCCGCGCCTCGTAGTCCTCGATATGTCCCTTGAGATCCGCATAGGGCGCGCACGTCGCGCCACAGCGGCGCGCGATCTCGGAGAGCTGAATGCGTGCCTGCTCCGGCTGGCCCTTGGTCAGGAACGCCTCGCCGAGATAAGCCCGCGCCACCGCGTAATCCGGGTTGAGCGCAAGCGCGCGCTCGTAGATCGGCATCGCTTCGTCCACCAGACCGAGCTTGCGCGTCGCAAACCCGATGTAGGTGAGCACCCGCTCATCCTTCTTCTGCGCGAGCGTGAGATAGCCCAGCGCCTTGTCGTACTGGCCGTTCTTCGCCAGCCAATAGCCGGCATAGAACAACTCTTCGTCCGCCATGCCAGTGCTGGCCTGACCGACGCACGCCATCCACGCCGCCGTGCCCTTGGCAAGCGAATCGCAGAGCGCGCTGCTCGGCCCGACATCCTTTGACACCGTCCGCCCATCGGCCAGCAGCGGCGAGCTCACAAGCACCGCACCAACACACGACGCGATGAGGAGCCGCACGGTCCCGGACGCAAGTCTCGTCATAAAATCCCCCTTAGAGAGCGCGGGCCTTTCCCCGACTCCAACCTTCGATTTGATTTGCAGCGGTCCGGCTCAGCCACGCACGGGATGCGCAGCCTCGAACGCGGCAATCTGCTGCTTGAGCGCAACGAACGAGACGCAACCCGATCCGCACCGGCGCTCGATTTCCTGAAGCTGCACGCCAGCGCGAGCCAAATCACCCTTGGCCAGGAAAGCCTCGCCCATGTACTCGCGGGCCTGAACATAATCGGGTTCGATCTCGAGTGCACGCGTGTAGTAGGGCAGCGCGGCATCGACGTTTCCGAGCTTGCGGGTCGCAAAGCCCATCGCATTGAGATAACGCGGATTTTCATGATCCGAGACGGTCGCGAGCAGCGCCAGGGAATCGGTGAGCTTGCCCACGTGGGCGAGCCAGTACGCCCCGTTGATGATCGCGTCGTCCGCCGCCCGATGCGGTTTGCAGGCGGCCTTCTTCTTGTTCTCGGGCTTTGTGCAATCGATGCGCGGCTTGGCCGGCCCGTCGTCGGCCACCACCACCGAAACCGTCCCACCGAGGAATGCGGCGACGCAAACCCCTGAAAGCACGCGCCCGAATACTTTTGAACCGGTTACGACCATGGAAATCACTCCAACAAACGACCCCAGCTTGTTGGGAATTTTATCCCTCGCGCCTCCCGCTGTCCATGCATTGGATGCGTCACCGAACCTGGGGATTATGGGCATATTATCTCTATCGGCCAAAGCCCTGCCATCATTGAAGCGCATGGGCTTCGGGATTGGGAATCGCCGAAACTGCCAGAGTGCCGATGACCCGGCTCGCACGCCGGCCGTTCCCGTTCCAAACACCCCGATGTGACGACGCGAGGAAGATCATTGTTCTGGTGGCGAAAACGCAATGAAGGCTTCGAGTGGCGCGATTACGTGCGCACCACCATTCTGGTGCGCCGCGAGCAGCGCCGCCAACGCGTAAAAGACATTCACGCCGCCGCAGCCGCCCATGTCAAAGACGCCGGACGGCGCGGGCTCGACGCTGGCGTCGCAGGCGCGCGCGATGCCGGATCCGGCACCGCGTACTACGCCAAGAAATTTGCCGCGGCATCGGCGTCTGCGGTTCGACAGGCCGCTGCTGTCGCCGCCTCCGCGATCGCAACCGGCGCGCGAGGCTTGGCAAGCGGCTTATCCGCTTTGGCGGCGCGCATCGGCCAACCGCTCGGCCCCGTTTTCGAGCCTGTGCTCTCCGTCGCCCGCGAGCCCAGACCAAACCTCGCTTTGAAGATCGTGGCCGGCCTCACGGCCCTTGGCGCGCTTTACCGATCCTGGTCATTCGGCTTCGACACCGACGCGATGATCGCAGCCATCATCGCCGCAATCGCCTCCGTCGTACTCGCACTCGCTTACCTGACCGATCCCTATCGCGGCCGACGCGCCGGAGGACGTGCTTGGGACGGCCTGCTCGCGAAGCTCAGGGAAACCGAGATCACCCTCCCGGGTGACCGGCGCATCTCCGGTACCGCGGCCGGCGCAGGTCTCCTGGCTACCGTCGCGGCCGTCACACTTGCAGGCGCGGCCTTCTATTCTGGTGCCCCCAGCCGGGTCGCGGGTGTCATGTCGGCGCCCGCCACCACCGGGGCGCTCCCCACTGCCGATGCTTCGAAGCTCGAAGGGCGCGCTGTCGCCCTCTCCGGCGACAGCCTGCGTATTGCCGGCACGCTCGTCACGCTCGACGGCATCGAAGCTCCCGAGGCCACCCAGTCCTGCCAGCGCAAAGCTGGCAAATGGCGCTGCGGAGCAGCCGCCAAAGACGCGCTCGCTAACATCGTCCGCGGCCGGCGCATCTCGTGTGACATCGTCGGCGACGGCGAAGATATAAAGCGTGCGCGCTGTTACAGCCGCGGCAGCGATATCGCGAAAGAGCTGGTGCGCGGTGGCAGCGTCTTCTCGAACGGCGGCTTTCTGAGCCGCTACGCGGGCGACGAAAGCGAAGCGCAAGCACAGAAAGTCGGGCTTTGGTCTGGCGATGCGGACCGGCCCCAGGACTATCGCGACAAACGCTGGGAAGAAGCCACCAGGACGGCCCCGGACGGCTGCCCGATCAAGGGCCGCATTCGCTCCGGCTCGCGCACCTACGTACTGCCGTGGTCGACCTCCTACGACAGCATCAAGCCAAGCAAAGCCAAGGGCGAGCGTTGGTTCTGCAGCGAGACCGAAGCTAAGGCCGCCGGCTGGAGCCGGGCTTCCTGACGGGATGCGCTGAGTGAGGGCAACCCCAGAAATGGAAAGCCCGCGACCGGGGGGAGGTCGCGGGCTTGAAGAACTGTGACGCCCCTAGGGGGGATAGGTGGGACGGCGCCACGTTCGCAGTTTTTATTTCACATCAAACGAAATGGATTTGCAAGCGATGTGACAAAAGTTTGGATGGCGTGATTAAAATTTAGGCTAACAAATGTAAAGAACTGTATGAATAAATTCTGAGGACCTTCAATTACATACCCAATTATAAATCATCGATTAATTCGTATTCCTACCAGTCAACATTTTACCGGGATTTAGGATCCCAAGGGGATCGAGGGCCGCCTTTATAGCCCGCATGGCGCCAACCGCCGGAGCGCCAAGTTCACGTTCGAGATAGGCCATTTTGCCCTGTCCCACCCCATGCTCACCCGTCGAAGTGCCACCGAGCCGCAATGCACGCTCCACCAGCCGATCGAGAAAACCCTCGACCTTCGCGACGCTGTCCGCGTCTCCCGCATCGAAGACGGGAAGGACGTGGAAGTTTCCATCCCCCACATGCCCCACCAGCGGGGCCGGAATTCCCGTTGCCTTGATATCGGTCACCGTTTCGTCAACGCATCGGGCCAATTGCGAAACCGGCACACATACGTCCGTCACGATCACGGACTTCCCCGGCCACATCGTCTTGACCGACCAGAACGCGTCATGCCTAGCCTGCCAGAGCCTGCGGCGGGCGCTTTCGTCGGCCGCCCATTCGAACCGCGTTGCACCACAGCGAATTGCGATCTCGCGAAACTGCCGAAGCTGTTCCTCGGTGGCAGCCTCGCCCCCCGCGATCTCGACAAAAAGGTGGGGCTGTTCGGTGAGCTCGAGCTTCGAATGAAAATTCACCGCTCGGATCTGCAGGGCATCGAGCAACTCGACCTTTGAAAGCCCGAGCCCGGTTTCGTTGGCCTCGATGGTCGCATCGCACGCACCCGCAACCGACGCGAAAGGGCAAGCCACCGCGATAACGCGTTCCGGAATGGGGTGAAGCTTGAGCGCAAGCTCGGTGATGATCCCAAGTGTCCCTTCCGATCCGATCAGAAGCCGGGTGAGATCGAGCCCCGCCGCCGACTTGCGCGCTCGCCCACCCGTCGTCACCACCTCCCCGTTCGCCAGCACAGCCTTGAGCGACAGCACGTTGTCGCGCATCGTCCCGTAGCGCATGGCGTTCGTGCCGGACGCCCGCGTGGCCGCCATGCCGCCGAGCGTTGCATCGGCTGCACCCGGATCGACCGGGAAAAACAAGCCGAGATCACGCACATACGCATTGAGCTGGGGCCGCGTGACGCCCGCCTCCACCACACAATCGAGATCGCGCGCCTCGACCTGAACGATCCGCGTCATACGCCCGAGATCGACCGAAATGCCGCCGAACGGCGCGTTGACATGCCCCTCGAGCGACGTCCCCGCCCCGAAGGGGATGACGGGAACGCGATGCCGCGCTGCAATGACAACGATCTCCGCGACTTCGTCGGTCGTGAGCGGCCACACCACGGCATCGGGCGGCTCGGCCGCGATCCAGGTGAGCGTATTCGCATGCGCACAGCGAACGGCTTCGCCGGTCTCGACCCGGTCCCCGAACCGGGATTTGAGCTCGGCGATCGCCGCCGTCGGATCGGTCCGCATCCTTGAAGCCTCGAAACCTTTGCGCCGCCCGCCGGAGATCGGACTGCCCGACCCCGTTGCGTCTTCGCGCGAAACGTCACAAATGAGACGCGAACGCCTGCCAGACAATTTCATTTCGCACGACTATGAGATTAGCACGCGCCGCAGAGTTTACGTCCTGACATTGGAGAGCACGTCATGTTTCCGAGGCTGAGAGTGGTGGCTGTCGCGGCAGGATTGTTTGTGGCGGTCCCCGGCACCCTTTCGCTCGCCGCGCCTTCGGAAAAGCTCGTCGTCATCGGCACCCACACCATCGATCTGTCCGGCAGCGGTGTATCGATCGACGTCAGCGCTGCACCGGGCGCCTATCGCGGCATCCGCATCCGCGCGAAATCCGGCGCACCCCAACTCGACCGCATCCAGATCATCTACCGCGACGGCAAGGTGTACAACGAACAGCGCCCGATCGCGCTTTCGAAAGGCGAGCGCACGCGCGCCATTCCAGAAACTTCCACCGACACGTTCATCGACACCGTCAATATCGTCAACAAAATCGGCAGCGGCAAAGCCATCGTGGAAGTGCTCGGGATCCAATCCCAGGAAGGCGCCGCCAAGGAGCGCCCGGCACCTGCGTCGGGAGACGTTTCGGCCGAGCCTGCCGGCACCGTCCCCGATCCTGCCGCACCCGGCACCCTCAAGGACGGCCGCGACGTGATGTTCGGCTACCAGAATGTCGGTTTCGGCATCGATCGCGACGTGATCAAGGTCGGCGGCGACCTCGGCAAGTTCAACCGCATTCGCCTGCGCGTGCTCGGCAACGACGTCCACGTCAACGCGCTGCGGGTCGTTTTCGTCGACGGCCAGGAACAGAACCTTGCCGTCGATGCCGACCTCAAGGCCAACTCCCGCTCGCAGTGGTTCGAGATCAACGGCGACCGCTTCATCCGCGAAATCCAGATGACCTACCGCTCGCACCCGAACTTGCAGGGCCAGGCCCGCGTCGAGGTGACGGGCGAATACGCGAAGGGCTGGCTCGGCGTCACGGGCGAAGGCCGCAACTATCACCAGGGATGGGTGCTGCTCGGCGCCCAGACCGCCGGCTTCACCGGCTTCGACCGAGACGTTATCAACATCGGCGAAAACGAGGGCGGCTTCACGCGCCTTCGTATCGAGGCCGTGGACCGTGCCATCACGCTTAAAGAAATCCGTGTCAAATACCTGAGCGGGCCCGACGAGGTGTTCACCATGCGCGAGCGTGTGGACCCCGGCAAACCGTACGGGCCTCTGGAGTTCAAGGGTGGCAAGGCCCCGATCAAGAGCATCGAGGCCAGCTATCGTTCGCGCTTCGACCTCGGCAAGGGTCTCAAGAACGCGCTCGACGGACACCCGGCCGTTGTCCAGATCTGGGGACAGCACTGACCGGGAGCTAATCCCGTGCTCCAGCGCACGATTAAGGCGCCGCCGGTCCGACTTCCGTCTTTTTTTAGGCCCGGTCGCTGCATAGGCTCATAACGGATCAAAGGCGTCTCTGGCCGGACGCATTTGCCGACGAAGAACCAGGCCCAACAGGGGAATACGCCGTGGCCCGACCCAACATTTCCAATCGAATTGCATTTTTCGCCACCGCATTGATTGCGATCACCACCCTCACCAGCGTCCAAGCCGCAGATCCCGCCCAGCAGATGGCGCAGCTCCGCGAACGCGACCGCGGCGGCTATCAGCCCGGACCTCCTCCTGGCCCTCCGCCCGGCAACCGCAACCTCGAAATTCTCGGCGACGTTCGCGTCAACAACCGCGAGCAGATCGTCACTTTCCGCATCGACCCGCGTCAATCGCGCGTGTCCGAAATCCGCTTCCGCTCCGGTGAGCTTCCCTTGCTCATCGAGACCGCCGAAATCCTTTACGCAGACGGCGGCCGCCAGCGGGCGCAGATCCTCGACCGCATCGCACCCGGCGAGCAGAGCCGTTCCATCGAAACCGATCGCCGCCGCCCGATCCGCGAAGTATCCGTTACCAAACGTCCGGGCTTCCGCCCCGGCGTCACCAACGTCCAGTTGATCGGCGTGGTCGATGCCGGCGGTCCCCCTCCTGGCCCCCCGCCCGGACAGTGGAGTGGCGTTGGCCCCAAGATCCCGCCGGGCTGGGTGCTGTTCGGCGCGCAGGAAGTGGGCTTCCGCACCGACCGCGACACCATCCGCGTCGGCGAGCAGCAGGGCCGCTTCCAACGCCTCGCGCTACGCATTTCCGAAAACGACATCTACCTGCGCGAGCTGACGATCGTTTACGGGAACGGCGAACGTGATCGCAAGGTCATCGAGACACAGATCCCCGCCGGTAGCCAGACGCGCCCGATCGATCTGCGCGGAGATCGCTTCATCCGCGAAATCGAACTCGTCTACCGCTCCAATCCGAACTTCCGCACGCCGGCCGTCGTCGAGGTCTACGGCGACATCGCCAATAACTGGATCGGCGATCAGGGCCGGAACAAGGGCTGGCTGATGCTCGGCGCCGAGCGCGTTTCGATGTTCTCGAAGGAACGCGATGCCATCCGCGTCGATCCCCGCGTGGGCCGCATCAAGGCCATTCGCTTCGCGGCCCGCCGTTCGGACATCACCTTCTACAGCGCGCGCATCGTCTACGAAAACGGCGAGGCCGAGAACCTGCCATTCGCGCGCAAGCTCAAGGACGGCCAGTATACCGACGCGATCGATCTCAAGGGCCGCGGCCGTCGTATCGATCGCATCGAGCTGAAATATCGCTCGAAATTAGGCCTCAAGGGCGAAGGCATCGTCGAAGTCTGGGGACTGAACTGAGCAAAGCAACCGTTTGAACGCAAAGGGGGCGGGACCGGCGGTCTCGCCCCCTTTTTGCTGCCTGTTGCAGGCGCTATCCTCGCCCATCGCAAACGAGTCGGTACGCTTGGCATCGCCTACCGGTCGCCTCCTGCCAAAAACCAGTCGAACAGGTCTCCGCTCCCGATGGCTATCCGCCAGCTCAGCCCCGAAACCATCAACCGCATCGCGGCGGGCGAGGTCGTCGAGCGTCCAGCCAGCGTGGTCAAGGAGCTGGTCGAAAACGCACTCGACGCGGGCGCGAGCGAGATCGAGGTCGTCACCGTGTCGGGCGGCCTGTCTCTCATCCGCGTAACGGACGACGGCATCGGCATGGACGCGAACGATCTGGCGCTCTGCGTCGAGCGTCATGCCACGTC
Source organism: Hyphomicrobium sp. LHD-15 (assembly GCF_031157355.1). Lineage (GTDB taxonomy): Bacteria > Pseudomonadota > Alphaproteobacteria > Rhizobiales > Hyphomicrobiaceae > Hyphomicrobium_C. The sequence continues at coordinate 698,825 of NZ_JAVIFT010000002.1, read as the reverse complement.
CAAGCTCGACAGCGAGGATCTGCTCGCCATCCATACGCTGGGCTTCCGCGGTGAGGCATTGCCCTCGATCGGCTCCATCGCGCATCTCTCCATCGCCTCCCGCCCGCGTGGCGCGCGCGACGCGTTGGAGGTCGCCGTCGATCGCGGCGCGAAGCAGCCGCTGAAACCGGCCGCTCTCAATCCCGGAACCCGCATCGAGGTGCGCGACCTGTTCTCCGCGACGCCGGCGCGGCTCAAGTTCCTGAAATCCGAACGCGCCGAAAACCTCGCCGTCTCGGAAACCGTGAAGCGCCTCGCCATGGCGCACCCACATGTGGGGTTCTCCCTCACCATGGGTGAACGCACCGGGCTGCGGCTGCCGCGCCTCGATAGAACTGCGGACGGCATGCTGCAGCGCCTCGGCCGCATCATGGGCCGCGAGTTCATGGAAGATGCCGTTCCCGTTGCCGGCGGGCGAGACGGCATCACGGTCAAAGGCTTTGCCGGCCTGCCGACGCTCCATCGCCCGGATGCAACGCTGCAGTTCCTGTTCGTCAACGGCCGCCCGGTTCGCGACAAGCTCGTCGTCGGCTCCGTACGCGCCGCCTATGGCGACCTCGTTCCCAAGGGCCGCCATCCTTTGCTTGCGCTGTTCGTCGAGCTTCCCACGACAGAGGTCGACGTCAACGTCCATCCGGCCAAGGTCGAGGTGCGGTTCCGCGACGGCGGCGCCGTCCGCAGCCTGCTCATTGGCGCCCTGCGTCACACGCTTGAAACCGCGGGCTTCCGGGCCAGCGCGCAGGGCGGCGCACGAACGCTGGAAACGATGGCGCGCACAGAGGACAGCCGCGCTCCTGATCGATCATTCGCGTGGCCCGAAAGAGCCGCCCCCGCTTTCACCGAGCAACAGCAGGTTCCGTTCGCCGATTTCGCGACCCCGACCGCCGCCACCGTTGCCCCTGAAGAAATCCCAGCCGCCGAGAGTGAGCATCGCCCGCTCGGTGCCGCACGCGCACAACTTCACGAAACCTACATCGTGGCGCAAACGGAAACTTCCGTCATCATCGTCGACCAGCACGCCGCGCACGAACGCCTCGTCTATGAGCGACTGAAGAAGGGCTTGTCGAACGGCGGCGTTGCGCGCCAATCACTTCTCATCCCCGCCATCATCGAGGTCGGCGAGGAGGAAGCCTTAGCCCTCGATGAGAAGTCCGCCGAGCTGGCCGAGCTTGGGCTCGTGGTCGAGAAGTTCGGTCCCGACGCCGTCGCAGTTCGCGAGGTTCCCGCCCTCCTCGGCACCTCCTCGGTCGATGGCCTTATCAAGGACCTCGCCGCCGATCTGATGGCGGAAGGCACGGCCGAGCCGCTGCGGGAGCGTCTGGAGGCGGTTGCCTCCCGCATGGCCTGTCACGGCAGCGTGCGCGCCGGCCGCCGCCTCACCGGCCAGGAGATGAACGCGCTTCTGAGAGAGATGGAAGCGACACCCTTTTCCGGCCAGTGCAATCATGGCCGCCCGACCTACGTCGAGCTGAAGCTCTCCGATATCGAGCGCCTCTTCGGCCGTAAGTAGCCTTTAACGTCATCGCTGCGCGGGCCGGGAGCCTGATGCGCCTGAGTGGGCGCGACCGCGAGCGCCCTTCAGCTAGCGGATCCGTTGAAAATACCGAACACCGCCTGCGTGTCGCCCCAGCTGCGCCGGTCGAACTCCGTGAAGCCCTCGGGCAGTTTCACGTCCGCGCTCTCGCGCTCCTCGAGCACAACCACGGCCCCTTGCACCAGCCAACCGCCATCACGCAACGCGATCAGCCCCTTCTCGCCAAGCCCCTTGCCGTAAGGCGGATCGAGAAACGCAATTCGATAGGGCTCCATGTTGCCCGCCGGACCAAGGTCCGTCGCGTCGCGCCGGAAGATGCGCGTGGTGCCGGTCAGCCCCATCGCTTCCACATTGGTGCGGATAAGCGCACGCGCTTCGGGCGCCTCTTCCACGAATAGGCAGTATCCTGCGCCGCGCGACAGCGCCTCGACGCCAAGCGCGCCGGTGCCGGCAAAGAGATCGATCACCCGCGCGCCTTCGAGCGCGAAGTCCGGCACGCCGTGCAGAAGAATGTTGAACACCGCTTCGCGCACCCGGTCCGATGTCGGGCGCAAGCCGTCGTGCTGCGGGGCGGCGAGCGCACGCCCTCGGAACGTACCGCCGACCACGCGCATCAGTCGTCCTCGTGGTCGTTTTTGCGCGTGTCGCCGCGCGGATGCGGACGTCCACCACCAGCCTTCTTCTTGCCGGACTTCTCTTCTGCCTTTTCGGCTAGCCCGAATTCCTGCGCGAGCTGCGGGCCGAGCTGGTCGGCAAGCACGCGCCGCTTGATCACTTCCGCTTCACCCGGCTCCAGCTCCAAAAGCTGGAACGGCCCGAACGAGATGCGGATCAGCCGGTTGACGTCGAGCCCGAGGTGGGTCAGCACCTTGCGCACTTCGCGGTTTTTGCCTTCGCGAATGCCGACCGTCAGCCACATGTTGGCGCCCTGCACGGTATCGATGGCGGCTTCCACGCCGCCGTAACGCACGCCTTCGATCTCGATGCCCTCCTTGAGCTTGTCGAGATCGGCCTGTGTGACGCGCCCCTTCGCGCGCACGCGGTAGCGACGCAGCCAGCCGGTCGCCGGCAATTCCAGATGGCGCGCAAGCTCTCCGTCGTTGGTCAGCAGAATGAGACCTTCGGTGTTGAAATCGAGCCGCCCGACCGAAATCACCCGCGGCAGCCCCGCCGGCAGATTGTCGAATACCGTCGGCCGCCCCTGCGGATCGTCATGCGTCGTCACGAGGCCTTTGGGTTTGTTGTAGCGCCAGAGCTGCGACGGCTCGGCAATCGGTAACGGCTGCCCGTCGACCAGCACACGATCCTTCGGCTTCACCTCGACACCCGGCGTCTTCAGCACCTGGCCGTTGATGCTGACGCGCCCATCCGCGATCCAGCGCTCGGCTTCGCGCCGCGAGCAGAGCCCGGCGCGCGCCATCGCTTTCGCGATCCGCATCGGCTCCGAGACCGACGGCACCTTCTGCTGCGCATGTTTTCCGGCAGAACCCCGGCGACGAACCCGAGCGTCTGCGAGCGCCTGCTGCCGCTCCGGCCGGTCCATACGATCGTATCGCGATCCTTTGGCGGCCGGACGTTCCCGAAACCGAACCCCCGGCGGCGGTCCGCCGCGTCCGGCATAAGCGTCAGGCCCATGCTCGCGTGCGCCTCGCGCAGCACCACCGGCCGGACGCTTCGGGAACCTCGTGCCCGACGGAGATCCGCGCCCTTCGCGCGTCTCGTTGCGATCTTTGTTACGCTCGCCACGCGATCCGCGACCGGTCAACCGCTGGCCGAACCGCGTGCCCGAAGGCGAGCCGCGCCCACGACGGGCCTTATCTTGATCTTCGCGTTCGCCTCGTGGTGCACCGGATGCAGGGCGCGCGCGGAATTGGCTGCCGTAAGGTACTTTTCGGCTGCCACGCGAAGCGTGCCCCGCCTTGCGTTCGTCGCGACCTTCACCCCTACGTTCTCCGCGGACTTCGCCTCCGTGCTCGTTTCGTGTGTGCTCGCTGCGTGCGCCGCTGTGAGCCATGCGCTTCTTGAACCGCATCCTCGAAGCGGATTCGCCGCCGCCGCCGCGAGTGGCCTGCCCGCCCTTGCGCTCGTCGCGCGAACCGCCGCCCGCTGGACGCTCCCGGAACCGCGCTCCCCCAGACGCACCGCGCCCCTCGCGCTTTTCGTGATCGCCCTTACCTTCGCTGCGTGGCCCCCTGGAGCCAGGCCGATCTCCACGCTTGCTGCCTTGAGACTTGCCCCTGAGCGGACGATGGCCGAAGAATGATTTGCGCATGGGCTTAGGCTCTAGCTCTGAAATGGAAGACGACCTTATGGCACCACCGGCCCGCCTCGGCCACATGGAACTGGCTCTTTCCGAAGCCAAGGCCGCCGCAGCCCGCGGCGAAGTGCCGGTTGGCGCCGTCCTGACCGATCCCTTTGGCACCGTCGTCGCCACCGCCGGCAACCGCACCCGCGAGCTATCGGATCCCTCCGCCCATGCGGAGATGCTGGTCATTCGCGAAGCAGCCCAGAAGCTCGGCAGCGAGCGCCTGATCGACCACGATCTCTACGTCACGCTCGAGCCGTGCCCGATGTGCGCGGGCGTCATATCCTTTGCCCGCATCCGCCGCCTTTACTACGCCGCTCCCGATCCGAAAGGCGGCGGTGTCGAGCACGGACCCCGCGTGTTCAGCCATCCGACCTGCCATCACCGGCCCGAACTTTACCCCGGCCTCGGCGAGGAAGAGGCAGCGGTCCTTCTCAAATCTTTCTTCGCCTCACGCCGCCCCGAGTAGAGCGTCGACTGCAAGCCGCGCTCACAGCTCGTCGGGTGATTGCAAGGCCGCCCGCTTCTCCGGTCCCGCGATCTCCTTGAGGCGCGGAGCGTCAAGCACACGCAGAAGCTTCGTACGCAGCTGCTCCTTAGCGGGCTCCGCCGCCGCAAGAATTTCCCGCACTTTCAGAAACTCCAGCGCCTGAAAATGTCCCGTTCCCGCTTCGATATAGATGTCGGGACGGCTCCACTTCAGCTTCTCGCGCACGATCGAATGCTCGAACAGGAACGACGACGCAAACAGCGCTTCGAGCGCCGTCGGCCGCGATCGCGAGGGAGACGGCACTGTCGTTCCCGATACATCGACCGCAACCAGCAGGTCGGCTTCGCCCGCGAGAATGTCGAACGGCAGCGGGTTGGTGAGACCGCCATCGATCAGGCTACGCCCGCCGATCAGCACGGGTTCGAAGATCACCGGCAGCGCCATACTTGCCGCGACTGCCGGCCTCAACGGTCCGTTCGAAAAAATCGTGGGCTCGATCGCGTAGAAATCGCTCGCAACGACGCGCAACGGAATTGCGAGATCTTCGAATGCGAACGGCACACCCGGTGGCAGCACAAGTTCGAGCAGTGCTTCCGGCGCCAGAATGGCCGCGCGATCCGAGAAGAAATTCCAGAAGCGGCCTGAACTCTGCACGCGCGCCGCGAAAAGATCCCGCACCAGGCTGAAGCGCTTGGTTAACGTCTCTTCGGTGTGCGCGCGAATGTCGCGGGCCGAAAGACCCGCAGCATAGGCCGCGCCGTAGATCGCGCCGATGGAAGTTCCCGCAATGATTTTCGGTTTGATTCCAAGCTCGTCGAAAACTTCGAGCATAAGAATATGAGCAAGACCACGCGCGCCTCCGCCGCCGAGAACAAGGCCGATCGACGGCACAGTCCCATCCACACTCACCGGAGGTTGGCCGCGATTTGCCGCAATGCGCCGCGCTTTGCCGTCTGCCATGATCAGGCCTCAGAGATATCTTCTCTGCGCATCATAGGCGGGTCCGAAGCCCGGACAAAATCCGTTTCCCTCAAAACGGACCGCCTGAAAGTTCTATGACCGATCGAAGAGCGTGCCTCGGCTCCCTCGCCAGGCGGAATGCGGAAATCGCAAGCTCAGTCGGCCATTCAACGACGGAGACGATCATGACGACCAAATGGGTTCGCGCCTCGACCTTGGCGCTCGGCCTCTCGGTTTTCGCTGCCACCGGAGCGTCCGCAAATACGGAACGCTGGCCGGGCACGAATGCATCCATCGGCGGGGCCATCGCGGCACGCATCATTGCGGTGAAGTGCTCGGGCCCTCTGACACCGGCGGAAATCACCGAGCTCGACACCTATATCGACGAGCGCCAGACCGCGTTCATGACGGCGAGCAAGGCCAATCAGCGCCTCGGCGAAACGCTCTTTCCGCAGCTCGCACGCGACTACAATAAAAGCTACTCGAGCCCCGAGGCCTGCGATTTCGCGGCCCGCGACATGGTGCGCGACATGCTCACCCGCGTTCGCGCCGACCAGGCCGAGCTGAAGAAGCAGGCCGAACTCAAGCAGTAGCGCCTCAACGGTCTTACAAAAAAAAACGGGCCGGGAAGCGGATCGGATGATCGCTTCCCGGCCCGTTTTCATTTCAGAAGATTACGCCAGCTTGAACGGCATATCCTTACCGGCGAAGAACGCATCGATATTGTCGAGCGCCTCGAAGCCCATCTGGTTGCGCGCCTCGATGGCGGCAGAGCCGAGATGCGGGAACAGGAATGTGTTCGGCAGGTCGTAATAGCCCTCGTTGATCTTGGGCTCGCCCGCGAACACGTCGAGGCCGGCATAAGCGAGACGGCCCGACTTGAGCGCTGCGATCGTGTCCTCGTCGTTGACGAGATCGCCGCGTGCCGTGTTCACGACGATCGCGCCCTGCGGCAGCTTCTCGATCGTTGCCTTGTTGAAGAAGCCGCGCGTCTCCGGCGTCGAAGGCGCGTTGATCGAGAAGAACTGCGAGACCTTGAGCAGGCTGTCGAGGCTGTCGTGATAGGTGGCGTTGTACTTCGCCTCGACCTCGGGCTTGGCCCGGTAGATATCGTAGTAATGGATTTCCATGTCGAAGCCGCGCGCGCGCTGCGCCAGCGCCTGGCCGATCTTGCCGAAGCCGTAGATGCCGAGCTTCTTGTTGTCGAGCCGCTGACCGACGAGTTGCAGCGGCTGCCAGCCGGGCCATGAGCGCGTGCGGATCATGTGCTCGCCTTCCGACGCGCGACGCGCGGACCCGAGCAACAGCAGCATCGCAATCTCAGCAGTTGCGACCGTAACGCCATGCGGCGCGTTGCCGACCTTGATGCCGCGCGCCTTGCACGCCTCGAGATCGATGTGGTCGAAGCCGATCGAGAACGTCGAGATGCACTTGATGTTCTCGGGAACGCGGTCGATGACCGCCTTCGGGCACTTCTCGTTCAGCGTCAGCAAGACTGCGTCGACCGACTTTGCCGTCTCCAGCATCTCGTCGACCGTAATCTTCGGGTTGTCGCCATGCGCAATGACGTCATAGGTCTCGCGCGCACGGGCCATGACGGCCTCCGGCAGGGGCCAGGTGATCAGGATCTTTTTCTTTGCCATGGGTCGTGTGTTCTCCCCGGGATTAGACTTTGGTGGTGCGACTGGCCGCGATCCATGCCGCATGGCGCGCGCTCTGACAAGCCTTTCAGGGAAATTCCGGCCGTTCTAATTGCTTGCCGCAGTGCGAAAAAGTGCCCTCCCCACCCTCAGGCCGCCCGACCGGCCGTGTAACCCTTTGTTCACCAAGTTCGTCGCACTCTTTGAGCAGCTTCTGAGATTAAAAGCCGCAGCAGGCCGCCCGCTTGCGACCGGCTAGCCTCCCGGCGCGCGGACCGGACCTGCGAGAGTATGAAATCGTCATGAGGGCCCTCATCCTCGCATTGGCGCTGCTGGCCGCCGGAAAGATCTGGTTCCAGGACAGCATCTATCGGGCCGGGACCGAGGAAGCCCTCGTTGCGGCCTATCGCGCTCTCGCGGCCGATGCGTGCGCGAAAAGTGCTTCCGTGATGCCCCCGGCGCCGAACCAGGACAAGGCAGTGGATTGGTCGTCGGAAGCCGAGCCGCACGTCGCGGTCGGCAATCCCGCAATTCCCGTCCGCGTCTGGCAGCTCGAGCACGAGCAATGGAATGCCCGCTTTCGCCAGCCGTATCTGATCCTGTCGGTCGAGCGCGCGAAGCTATCCTGCGCCTACGACCTCCTGAGCCAGACGGCTGAAATCACTCGCTCGTAGACGCGACATCGCCCCTCAAACGCAACAGCGCGGCACCCTTTCGAGATGCCGCGCCGAGCCAAATCGCACGTTCGGGAGAAGGTCGCGATTAGACCATGATCGCTTCAGGCCCTATCAGCCTGAAGCGTGAATCATCGGTTTAGCAAACGAGCTAGAGCGCGAACCGCGCTCTAGAACTTGTATTTGAAGCCGGTCCAGATGGTTCGGCCCTGTCCTGCCTTGATGCCATCCTCGCGGTCGGCGATGTAGAGCTTGTCGAGCAGGTTGTCGCCGGCAACGAACAGGCTGAGGCCGCTGTTCGGGATATGATAGTTGGCGCGAGCCGAAAGCAGCCAAACATCCGGCACGAGACCATCTTCACCCTCGGGATCACCTCCGTAAGGCGTGTTCTCTTCGTCCGTGTAGAAGTTGCCGCGATAGGTCCACGTCACGCTTGCGTCCCAGCCCGACGGATGTTCGACGCCGACGGTAAGATTTGCGAAGTGCTTGTAGGATTCGGGCAACCGGTTGCCCGAAACGTCATCCACCTCAAGCGGATCCGGCGGGCAATCGTCATCTTCATCGCAGCTGAATAGCGTGCCCTTTTTGATCTTCGCATCCGAGAGCGTGTAGTTACCTTCGAAGAAGAAGTTGAACGGGTTGCCGGTGAAGGGCCGGCTGTCGACGCGGCCATAGACCTCGAAGCCCTTGATCTCCACCTCGTCCATCGTGTGATAGACGTTGTTGCCACTACCGTCGGTTCCGGCACCCTTCACCTGATAATTGTCGATGTTGCTGTAGAACGCCGCGATGTCGAAGGTCACGCCGCGGATTGCCGTCGAGCGTAGACCGATCTGGAAGTTGTCGCCGATCTCATCATCCGGCGGGAAACCGGCGATCGCCTCGCGCAGCACCTGCGTCGTCAGACCCCGGTGGTAGCCGCCGTAGATAGTCGACCTATTGAAGCCGGTGTAGGCAAACGCCACGCCCGGAAGTACGTGAGTCTTGTCGAACGAATCCGTGGAACGCTCACTGCTGAAGCCTTCGATAACGACGCATTCGTCGTCGATCAATCCTCCGGTAGCGGCGTCGCACTCGGCTTCAGATAGCTCCTCGCCCTCGCCTTCCTCTTCCGTCGATGCCGTGGTGAGGCGCGATACCTTGTAATGCTCGAGCCGAAGCCCGGGCGTCGCCGTGAAGGTCTTCGTCAAATGGATCGTCGTCTGCAGGAACGCGGAATAGGCGCTTGCATCGCTGTCCGTATTGAAGATGTACGTCCCTTCCTTGTCGCCGTCCTTCAGGATTTCGCCCTGATCGCCAAAGAAGTTCCGGTTTGTGAAGTCGTTGTACTCGTAGCGGATACCCGCCTGAATATCCTGTCTTAAACCGCCGATGAACGGACGATCCGCAAACTCCGCGCGTACTTCGGCACCAAGCTGTCGGTATGTCCTCAAGCGCCCAAGCATCGTGCCTTCGGGAACGAATACAGCTTCCTCACCTTCGTAGACGCCGATAACTGGCGAGAAGCCATCATCTTCCTCGGAAGGATCGCCTTCGAAATTCTGGTAGCGATCGCGACGGTGATCGAAGCCGTAAACCCGTGAGGTGATCGTCGTCGTGTCGTCCAGATAGTAGTTGTGCAGCAACTGGAGCTTGGTCACGTCGGCGTTGTAGGTGTTGAAGCGCGCGCCTGGGTTTTCGAGCGATTTCTTATGCCCGGTCTCGAAGAACAACTGCTCGGCGTTGCCATTCGGCCCCTCCTCGTCGCCCTCCAGGTTGGCTTCGTCGTAGTTGTCGCGCTGGCGGAAATGCACAGCCGAGAACGTGAGATCCGAGTTGATGCCCTTCCAGCCGATCGCGCCGTAGAAATCATTGTAGCGCAAGCGCTCCAGATCCCAGGCGCCATCCGCTTCCGCGCCGCTGTATGAGAACACGACGCCGACGTTGCCGATGCCCTGCCGGGTGTGAACGTGCCGCGTGTTTGAAACGCCTTTGTCGCCGTCTTCGGTAAATCCGATCGAGGCGCCGACCACCGTTTCATTTGCGCCGAACGGCGACAGGTTGCGGAAGTTGACGATGCCGTGGTTGTTGAGCGGCCCCTGGTTGAACACGGCGCCCTTCAGAACCTCGATGCTCTCGAGACGATCGAGCGGCGGCACGTAGTGGACCGAGGGGTCGATCCAGACACTCATGTTGATCGGCTGGCCGTCTTCGAGGTGCAGCACCTTGCGGCCGCGACGCGGAGGCGAGCCGCGCACACCGATACCGCCATGACGACCAAAGCCGTCATCGTTGATGACGTTCACGCCCGGCACGCGCGCGAACGCGTCGTTGATCTGCCGCGGCTGGAACTCCTCGATTTGAGCCGTATCGACCCGGCTGCCCGCCGACGAGAACTGTTCGAGGTTGCCGGGAAGGATGTTCGACGGGTTGACGGGACCGGTCGCGCCGTTCTCTGCGCGTGCCCTGGCGCCGCCGCTGTTCGCCGCCCCATAGGGCGAGTTGCCCTGGGCAGGCGCCTCTTGAGTAAACTCCGGCTCTACGGCCGGCTGAGCGGCGGGAGCCTTCTTGGCCGGTGCCTTCTTGGCGGCTTTCGGAGCAGCCTGAGGAGCCTTCTTCTGGATGACTTCCACTTCCGGAAGCGCACCCTGGCCCGCAGGCTGTGCCGCCTGCTGCGCGCGCGCTGTGGTAGCTGCCAGACAGGAAACACCTGCCAAAAGTAGTACGCGTGTTGCCTTAAGCGTCCGTGTCTGCATCCCGTCCCACTCCCGATACACCCTGATTGGTCCCTACCGGCAACACCTGAGGCCGGCGGGCCTCTTTTTCGCTAAATTCAGGAATGTCGAACTGTGGGAGCACGGACAATGGCACTATTTCCCGATCCTTCTCGGGAACATCAAATCTCTTAGGATGTTGCACGTCCGCATCTTTAACTCGTGATTTCTACGGTAGAACTTCCCCTTTTCGCGTAATTACACCTCCGTATTGTTACGCTTGCTTCATCAGTATTTATACCGACGTATTTTCTTCGCGCGATGCCGTGCCGAGATTACCTGGATCGGATTCGAACCTTTGCATTCACGCGTCGCCTGAAAGCGACCAGCCCTCAATTGCGGAATTGCGGCGCTCCGCCCGCCTCTCTTGCACTCCGACAAGAGCCGCCCTTCAGACACGCCCGCGCGAGCAGCTTGAGATTCGAGCAAAACAAAACGGCCGGCTGTCGAACAGCCGGCCGTCTGATTGAAGCGCTGAACTCTAGGGGCCCGGCGCTATTGAATGAAAGAGAGGCCTAGAACTTGAACTTCACGCCGCCGTAGGCCGCAAAAGGCTGCGACGGAGAGATGGTGCGCGGGTCGTCGAAGTTTCCGCCCGTTCCCAGGAACGGCACTTCATCAGCCTCGAAGTAAGTGCCGTAGAGACCGTACTTCTGATTGAAGAGGTTCTTGACGAGACCATACACCTGGATGTTGTCGGTAATGTCGTAGGACGTGTGCAGATCCACACGGGTGTAGCCTTTGAGGATGGAAGAAATTCCGTCGTCTTCCGCCTCCTCGGTCGCCTCGTTGGGATACAGCTGCTGGTTGCTGGCCGCCACGAGATCCGCGCCGAACTTCCACTTGCCCGTCAGCCAATACTCGAAGCCTGCTTTGAAGCGATGGCGCGGAATGCCGGGAAGACGATCCCCAGCCTCGAGGAAAGCGCACTCTCCGCTCGGATCATCGCAGGTATCGAGGGTCGCATCGACGAATGCGTACGTGGCATACACGTTCCACTTGCTCGTCTGATACGAGCCCGAAAGCTCGACGCCCTGGCGCAGCGTATCGCCCGCATTGATGAAATAAACTCGGCCCTGAGTGTCCGTGATCGGCAGGATGTCATCGGAAGCGAGCGTGCGGAACAAGCCGGCACCCCAGGTGTACTGCCCACCGTTGTAGAACCCCTGTCCGCGCAAGCCGACTTCAGCGGTACGTCCGACGACTTGATCAAGCGGCGGGTCGTCCGTCAGGAAGCCCTCGACGAGACACGGCGCTTCGGGTTCAGCGCAACCGAGTTCTGCCGGCGTCGGAGCACGGTTTGATTCCGAGTACCCGCCATAAACAGAGACGCCCTTCGTCAGCTTGTAGTCGGCGCCTGCCATCGGATTGAACCGCTCATAACCGTTGGTCGCGTTGAGACCAGGAAACAAGCCAGTATTGTCCTCAAGCTTGATCGTCGCGTTATTGTAGCGACCGCCGACGGTCACGGTCAGACGGTCGGTAACTTCGAGCGCGTTAGAGAAATAGAGACCCCAATAGGTATTGGTAGAGCTAAGATTGCGCGGACCGACTTCGATATCATCGTCGGTAGCAGGATTGCCGTCGTCGTCCGTGATGATGATGCCGGATCCCTCGACGACGTACTTGTTGCCAATCGTCCCAATCTCGCTCGAAGTCTTGTACTTGGAGCTACCGTGATCATAGGAAACACCCGCAATAAAAAGGTTGGGTCTTCCGAACAACTTGGCCTTTTCTTGGCCTTCCAACGCAGCGCCCCAGCTCTGGCTGTCGGTGTGCAACCGATCAAGCGTACCGAGGGGCTCCTCGAAGTCAGCCGCGAGAAGTGCCACACCCGTGGCGGCGTTGCGGATCACGTTTGTGCTGTCCTCTGGGCAGAGGTTGACACCACACTCCTCAAGCTCGGTCACGTTACCGTCGAGCACGCGGTTTTTATAACTCCGATAATAGGCCGCGCTGGAAACCGTCAGCGTGTCGGTCGCCTTCACCGTCGCCGAGAGCGTCGGCATGAACACTTCGAGGTTCGTAGTCTGCGGCGTCGTGAACGTATTGCTCCAGCTCTGCTCGAGCAGCTCGACGGGAGCAGCGGCAGAAGCGCCGAATTCATTCTTGGCCGCCGTCAGGCTGAAATGCACCTCTGCCAGGCTGCCTTTGAGACCGATGTCACCATAGAAGCGCTTGATCTCGCTTTCCGAGAAGTCGCGGAAGCCGTCTTCCTTGATGCCTTCTGCGGCGACATAGACGCTAGCGTTGCCGCTTGAGCCACCGGCCTGGACGCCGATCTGACGACGCCCGAACGAGCCGCCCATGATGTCGACCTCGGCACCTTGGTAACTGAAGCCATCCTTCATCTGGATGCTGATCGCGCCACCCAGCGCATTCAGACCGAACGACGGGTTGTTGCTGACGACAGACATCGACGCGATGGCATTGCTCGGGAGCACATCCCACTGCACCGTATCGCCGAAGGCTTCGTTGATGCGCACACCGTTCTGATAGACGGCAACACCCTGCGAGCGCCCGCTAACCGGCGAGGCATCGAAACCGCGGAACGAAACTTCCGCGCGCATCGGGTTGCCTGCCGCATCGGAAATGATGATGCCCGGCACCTGCTGCTGCAGGGTCTGTTGAACCGAACCAGTACCCTCACGCTCGATTTCGGTGTCCGTGACGTTCGTCACGGCGCTCGGCACGGTGACCGGAGGCGCCTGCGTAGGAGCGTCTGGTGTCGGCGCCGCCGGCGCAGTTGAGAGCGGCGACACGGCGACGGCCTTCTTCTTCGCGCGAGCGGCCTTTTGAACAGGCGTCTCCTGGACGACATCGACGGCAGGAAGCTCAGTGTCGGCCGGAGCCGCACCCTGCGCCGCAGCGCCGCCTGTCTGCTGTGCGCTCGCCAATTGCGGCGCGATCATCAGCGCCCCGGCGCACAATGCGATCCGACCAAGATTCATCGCCCCAAACCTCCCCAGTGCAATTTTACGCGTTGCTTTGTCGACTGAGAGCCGCCCCCGTTGCCGATACCGTGATCAGCAGCTCCTCCCCATCCGCGCGACTATGAGCCACGACCGGAAAGGGTCAACAATGTTACGTCTCGCTTTGGCCGTATTTGACTTGATTCGCAGGCTGATGTGGCGGGCCTGCACCGGGAATTTTTCCCGATTTTTGCAAAACTCGGTATTTCGGGCAAAATCCTTATTGGAACAGGGAATTATTCCCTACATTCTATGAGCAGTGAACACTCGGTATTTCACGCGGCGGTGTCATTCAAAACACCCGAGGGTTGCGCAATCGACTCACGTGAATTTTGCCCCGTCTCTGTCAGGAACTTTTCGCACTTTCTCTCAGGCCTCCGACACGGACCGAACGAGTTCAACAGCTAAGCTGGTCGGGATGTCTGTCACCGCCCGTGTTGATTCCGGTCAAAATTTGGAGATAGTGACCTGCGAATTCGACACCAAACCTGCGGGAACTCGTTGAAAGGCCGGGAAGACATCGGGGCGCTCGAACCGCTCCGAACTCTGGGCGACGCCGGGCTTGTGTCAGGTTATAATGAAGCACGTGAGAGCAAGCAGTTCGCTGCGCACCGCAAGGCGCACGGCGGAAAAAGCGAGCCCAAGTTTCCCAAGTCTTAGGAGGACTTCTTGAACCGGCCCATTTGTGCCAGAGGCACTGCCCTCGGCTTTGTAGCGCTCGCATTCCTCTCCTTGTGCGCCGCCCCCGCATCGGCAGAGCCGCCCAAACTCACCGTCGAGCTGAACAAGCTGGAGCCGCAAGGGGCCGGCTGCCGCGCTTACGTCGTCGTCCAGAACGACGAAGCGACTTCCTACCAGTCCTACAAGCTCGACATCGTGCTGTTTCAGCAGGACGGCGTGATCGGCCGGCGTTTCGCCATGGATTTGGCCCCGCTCAAGCCGCAAAAGCGCACCGTGAAACTTTTCGATCTCGACAACATCCCCTGCGACAAGATCGGAAGCTTCCTGATCAACGATATCGTCGAGTGCAAAGCCGAGGCAGGTCCGATCGAGAATTGCCTCGCCGGAATGACCGTCAAGTCGCTCACCAGCGTCCAGTTGTCGAAGTAGGTAAAGGGTATCGCCGTGGAGCAGATTACTGCCGCAGCCGGTCACGATTTTTCGATTTACGGCCTCATCCTGCAAGCCGACCCCGTCGTAAAGACGGTGATGGCGCTGCTGGTCATCGCTTCCGTCGCATGCTGGGCGATCATTCTCGAAAAGTCGATCCGCCTCATGCGGCTCGGCCGGGACCTGAAGCGCCTCGAACATACAGTGAGCGACGAGAACCTCGCCGAGGCTCCGCGCGGTCTCGTGCGCACGCTGCTCTCGGCCGCCCATAACGAGGCCGACGACGGCGCCAGCCGCAATGAAAGCCGCAGCGATCTGCGCGCCCGCCTCGAACGCGCTATGCGCTCGGCCCTCAAGGGTGAGTTGCAGCGGCTTGAGGTCGGCTTACCGTTCTTGGCGACCGTCGGCTCCGCAGCCCCGTTCATCGGCCTGTTTGGAACCGTCTGGGGCATCATGAACAGCTTCACGTCGATCGCCCAGCAGAAGGACACCTCGCTGGCGGTCGTTGCGCCCGGCATCGCTGAAGCACTGTTCGCGACAGCCCTCGGCCTCGCCGCCGCCATCCCCGCCGTCATGGCTTACAACATGATCTCGGTGTCGCTCGGACGCGGGGCCAATCGCGGCAGCACCACCATTGCCGAGCTCGCCAAGCGCCTCTCGCGTCCGCAGTCCGAAGGCTTCGGTCGGGCCGCAACCGGCACGGATACTTTGCGCGCCGCAGGAAAGTCTCTCTGATGGGAATGGCGGCTGGAAATACCGCGCCCCCGGGCGGCGACGACGATGACGTCAGCTACCGGCCGATGGCCGAAATAAACATTACGCCGATGGTGGACGTGATGCTGGTGTTGCTGATCATTTTCATGGTCGCCGCACCTTTGATGGTCGCCGGGGTTCCGCTCGAGCTTCCCAATACGTCAGCGGCCCGCGTCAGCCAGTCCAAGAAGGCCATGGTCGTTTCGCTCGCCGGCGACGGCGGGCTCTACATTCGCGACGAGCAGGTCACCAACGACACGCTGGTGTCGAGGCTGCGGGACTTGCGCGCCGCCGAAGGCGATACCGTCGTCTATGTTCGCGCCGACAAGAAGAGCAACTACGGCGATGTGATGGACGTCCTGGGTCGGGTCGGCGAAAGCGGCTACGGACGCGTGTCGCTGCTCTCACAGCCGAAACCCAAAGGCGCACAGTAAATCGGTACGGAGCCGCCTCGTTCGATGTCACTACGGGCTGTCACATGGCTGGTCTCTTTCGCGGTGCATGGCGCCGTCGCCGGCTTTTTCATGATCTCGCCTGGCGGCGCGGCGCTGGACGAAGGGTCGGGTGACGACACCTTCGTCGTCGAGCAGGGCATCTCGATCGAGGGGCTGGACAAGACGGGCGAGGCCGAGGTCAACGTCACGGCCGTCGAAGCCCCGCCTCCTGTGCTCCAGGCCGCACCTCCCGTCGAGGAGGTGAAGCCGATCGAGGAAGACGTCCAGCACGTCATCGGCTCCGAAACCGGCCCCGAGCAGGAAAAGATCGTCCGCGAGCCGGAGCCGGAAGAGCTCAAGGAGCCCCAGCCCGAGGAAAAGGTCGCGGCCGTCGAGCAGCTCGAAGTCCCGATCGAAGAGCAGCAAGCTGCCGGCGCAAAGCAATCCGGCGGTAGCGCAACCGCCCTGTCCGCCTATCGCGGACGGCTTTTCACGCACATCACCAAGAAGAAGTTGAACCCGCGCTCGCGCGAGGTGGGAACCGTCGTGGTGCGCTTCACGGTCGGCCCCCAGGGTGAATTGATCTCACGCGAGATCGCGACCAGCTCAGGCTCGAAGCTGCTGGATGACGCGGCTGTCGCCTCGATCGACCGCGCCGCGCCGTTCCCGGCCATGCCTTCGGAAGCAAACCACGCCGGCCCGCTGGTCGTCTCCATCCCCTTCAAGTTCTCGGTGCGCTGATTGCGCGACAACCGGCTGCTCCTCAGGGGAGCGGACCGGTCAGGAACAGCGTCACGCGCAGCCCGCCATGCGAGACCGGCGGCCCCGGCGGCTTGAACGGCAAGCCGCACGCCTTGGCGAGTGAGGCCTCGCTCGTGATCAGGCCGACGCGCCAGCCGGCAAACCGCTCCCGCAGCGTTTGCCCGAGCGAGCGGTAGAGCGATTGCAGGCGCGCCTTCTCGCCGATGCGCGTACCGTAGGGCGGGTTGACGATGACGAGACCCGGCGGCCCGGCGGGCGCAACCAGCGCGCTGATCGCGTGTTGCCGAAACTCGGTCAGTTCGGCGACGCCCGCACGCTCCGCATTAGCCCGGCTCATCTCGATCGCCCCGGCATCGCGATCGCTCCCGAAAAACCGGATCGAAGGCGTCGCGGCGCTGGTTGCGTCCCGCATCCGCTGCCAAGCTTCCGCATCGAAGTTGGCGAATTGCTCGAATGCGAAGTGCCGCGCACGGCCCGGCTTGAGACCAGCCGCGATTTCCGCCGCCTCGATGACGAACGTCCCCGACCCGCACATCGGATCGACAACCGGCTCGCTCCCGTCATATCCGCATTGGCGCAGGAACAGCGACGCCATGGTCTCCCGCATCGGCGCTTTGTTGACGGCTTCCTTGTAGCCGCGCTTGTGCAGAAGCTCGCCCGACGTATCGACGCCGAGCGTGCAGAGATCGTCCTCGATACGCGCTCTGACGCAAACGTCTGCATCCGGCGAAACCGCCGCGCCGAGTTCTTCGCGGATCGCCGTTTCGATCCGCTGCGCCGCAGCTCCCGAGTGATAGATGCGAGAACTCTTGCAGGTGGCTTCTACGCGGAACGGCACATCCTTGCGCAGGATATCGCCCCACGCGAAACGGCGCGCACGCTTGTCGAGCTGCGCCAGATGCAAAACCCGGAACGCGCCGATGCTGGCGATCACGCGGTTGGCGCCCCGCACGTCGAGGTTCGCGCGCCAGACGTCGGGCCAGCCGCCCTTGAACGTCACGCCGCCGCTGATCGTCTTCGCGCCCTTGAATCCGTTCGCCCGCGCCTCTGCACAAAGCGCGGATTCCAGACCCGGGGAGGTTGCCAGGAAGATCTCGAAATGGCCGTCTGTCGTCATCCCGCCTGCATATCGGGAAGCCGCGCCCGGATCGACACCTTTTTCGGTGCGCCCGCTCGAAGACGAAAGATAGGGGCTGCGAACGCCCTCACCCCGTAAACGGCACCACGGTCTGGCGCTGCACACCGAGCCCTTCGATGGTGAGCTCCATCACGTCGCCCGCCTTGAGATACTGAGGCGGCTTCATCACCGAGCCGACACCCGGCGGCGTACCCGTCGTCACCACGTCGCCCGGCTCCAGCACGCAGAACTGCGTGATGTAGGCGACGAGATACGGGATTGAGAAGATCATCGTCGCGGTCGAGCCCTGCTGCTTGACATCCCCGTTCACCGCGAGCGACATCGCGAGGTTCGAGGGATCAGGCACCTCGTCCGTGGTGACGAGCCACGGCCCGAGCGGTCCGAAGGTTTCCGCGGCCTTGCCCTTGAACCACTGGCCGTTGCGCTTCATCTGGAAGCGCCGCTCCGACACGTCGTTGCAGATCGCATAACCTGCGACGTAATCCATCGCGTCCTTTTCTTCGACATAGCGCGCACGCTTGCCGATGACGAACGCCAGCTCGAGTTCCCAATCCATGCGGTCGGAATTCTTGGGGTAGATCACGTCGTCGAACGGCCCGGAAACCGTGTTGCCGAGCTTGTTGAAAATGATCGGCTCGGACGGGATCTCGAGGCCCGCTTCCTTGGCGTGGTCGGCATAGTTGAGACCGATCGCGATGAAGCTCCACGGGCGCGCAACCGGCTGCCCGATCCGCACGCCTTCCGGAGCGAGCGGCAGCGAGGCAGGGTCGATCGCCTTAAGCTTGGCCAGGCTCTCCGGCGACAGCGTCTCGCCGGTGATGTCGGCGACATGCTGCGAGAGATCGCGGATCTTCCCGTCCTTGTCGACGAGACCGGGCTTCTCCGAGCCCTTGGAGCCGAACCGCACAAGCTTCATGGATAAAGTCCCCCTGATCTGAGACGAGCTGTCGTAGGATCGGCGCAAAAGTTAACGCAGGCCGCCCCGATGTTTGAAAAGTTCGAGAGCTTTACATCACACACTGTTCCCGTCGGCAACGGCATAGAGATCGCAGCCTGGAAAGGCGGCTCCGGCCCGCCGCTGCTTCTGTTGCACGGCTTTCCCGAGACCAGCGCCTGCTGGCGCAAGATCGCGCCACAACTGGCTGAACGCTTTACGGTGATCGCCTCCGATCTGCGCGGCTACGGCCGTTCGAGCAAGCCGCCCGGCGGCGGCGATCATGCCGCCTACAGCAAGCGCGCGATGGCCGCGGATCAGGTCGCACTCATGAAAGCCTTCGGCTTCGACCGCTTCCGCCTGATTGGCCACGACCGCGGCGGCCGTGTCGCGCATCGGCTAGCCCTCGATCATCCAGATGCAGTCGAGCGCGTAGCCCTCCTCGACATCGCGCCGACCGCGACCATGTACGCCGCGACCGACCGCGTCTTCGCCGAGGCCTACTACCACTGGTTCTTCCTGATCCAGCCCGCGGATTTCCCCGAGCGCATGATCGCCAACAACACGCGCCACTATCTGCGCCACACCATCGCCTCTTGGTGTCGTACCGAAGGTGCGTTCGACGAAGCGATCCTACGCCACTACGAGGAAGCCCTGTTCGACCCGGCAGCGATCCACGGCGCCTGCGAGGACTACCGTGCCGCCGCCACCATCGATCTCGCGCACGATGCGGAAAGCGATGCCGCAGGCCTCAAGCTCGCGATGCCACTACTGGCGCTGTGGGGCGCACGCGGGATCGTCGCCCGGAAATTCAACGTGCTCGCCACCTGGCGCGAAAAATCGGCGGCCTCGGTGGAAGGGCACGCCATCGACTGCGGCCATTTCCTCCCCGAGGAAGCCCCCGAAGCCACACTGAAAGCGCTCCTGGGCTTTCTGTAAGGTCCGCGTACCGTCTCATACACAGCGATTATCGCCCAGCGCCTTCTCCCCAAAGCCGACTCGGCCCAATTTCCCGTGACCGAGATCACCGCCGGGGACGCCCGCATGTCATTGCTGTTTCGCATCGTTTATGCCGCCCATGCCAAGGGCACGCATCACAAGTTGGCGCTCGACGCGCTGCGCCAGTTGCAGGGCCCCGATGCCGAAGGCTGGCAACGGCTATTCCTGAAGCACGCAAGCCTCTACATGGAGGGCTCGAAAGCCCCCGACGACCAGTTCAAGGACTTCAAGAATCACGTTCTTCACGTCCGCGACGGCTATTGGGGTGGCGCGCTCGACAAGGCCGAGAAGTGGTTCGGCGAGCTGACGGAAGCCCTCGCGCGTCAGGACTGGGAGCAGGCGGTCTGGAACGCCGGCGTGCTCTCTCACTATGTCACCGACCCGATCCAGCCTTTTCACACCGGCCAGTCGGACGCCGAGAACAGCATTCATCGCGCCGCCGAATGGTCGATCTCGCGGAGCTACGACGCCCTCCGGGAGCAAGGCGTCGCCGCCCATGGCCAGATCGCCGTCGCGGCGGACACCAGCGAAACCTGGCTGCGCGATCTCGTCTGCCGGGGGGCCGAGAAGGCCAACCCGCACTACGAATCCCTCATCGCGCATTACGATCTGAACGCCGGTGTCTCCGACCCGCCCGCCGGCCTCGACGCGCTGAGCCGCAAGATCCTGGCCGAACTGATTGTCTACGCCGCAGGCGCGTTCGCCACTGTTCTGGATCGCGCCTTCGCGAAGGCCGCCGTGACCCCGCCCGACGTGGACCTCACGCTCGATACGGTGCTCGCCGCCGTGAAAATCCCGGCCAAGATGCTCGCGAAACGCCTCGCCGATGCCGAGGACCGCCGCATCGTCACCGCCATGTACGACGAGCTCAACGCCACCGGCCGCGTCGAGGCAACCCTCCCCGAGGATGACCGCGTCGTCCGCAAGCTCTACGAAGCCGAAATCGAAGCCCCGCGCCGGGCGGCGCAAGCCGAGAAGCGCGCCGCCGCCATTTCCGCCACCCCGAAGAAGGCGGCGAGCCCGGTTTCGAAGCCCCAAATCGCCATCGCCAGCACGACGATGGATACGCCCGCACCCAGTCAAGCAGCATCGAAATTCCGCCTCACGACGAGCGACAACATCGAGCGCGCGCCGTCCATCGGCCCCAAAATGGCCGAGCGCTTGGCGCCTCTTGGCATCAAGACCGTCGCGGACTTCCTCGCCGCATCGGCCTATTTGACCGCCGACGCGCTGCGCTCGCGCAACGTCAAGGCAGACACGATCCAGCTCTGGCAGGACCAGTGCCGGCTGATGCTTGAAATTCCCGAGCTTCGCGGCACCCACGCCGAGCTGCTTGCCCAGGCCGGCTATCGCACCAAGGATCGCCTCGCCGAGGCAGACGAAGCCAAACTGTGCGCCGACGTGCTCGCTTTCGCCGCGACCCCCGCCGGCCAGCGTCTGCTACGCGACGGCGCCGTGCCAGACATCGAGCGGATCAAGCGTTGGCTGACGGCCGCCCGAACCGCCCTCGCCGCCTGAGAGGGCGGGCGGAACACGCCCCCATTTTCGCCGGTTAAATTGCCCGCCGGATCCGGCGGGAACGGCCTGTCGCACCCTTTCGTGATTGACAGCGCTTCTCGGCGTCGTATCGGTAGAAAACGAAATGACAGCGCGCCAGCTTGCGCCAATCGGCCGAAAGCCCGATAACCGGCGAAAGCGACGCGAAAACCGAATTTACAAAAGGACCGCACCCGTGACCGACAGGACCGCAACCACCGGCAGCCTCACCACCTCCCAGACGGGATCGGCCATCTGGATTGCTCTTATCGCGGGACTGACGGTCGTCGGCAGCTTCGCCTACGCCTGCGCGGCGCCACTGGCCGCCGTCGCAGCTCTCGCCGCCCTCAAGATGGGACGCGGCGAAGGCCTCGCCCTTGTCATCGTCTCCTGGCTGGCCAACCAGTTCGTCGGCTTCGTGCTGCTGAGCTACCCGCACACTGCCGACAGCTACGCCTGGGGCGCGGCCATCGGCGTTTCGGCCGTCCTCGGCTACCTCGCTGCTCGCGCCGCAACACAGGCGAGCCTCTCCGAGCCGGTCGCTCTCGTTGTCGCCTTCGCTGTGGCGTTCGTCGTCTATCAGATCGGCCTTTACGCAGCCGGAGTTGCTTTCGGCTATGAAGGCGATGCGTTCTCGACCGCCATCGTGACCGAAGTGCTGACCATCAACCTCGTCGCCTACGTCGGCTTCGTGCTGATCCACCGCGCGGCGGTTGCACTGTCGCTGGTGAAGCCGGCTCAGCCGTCCGCGCAAGCGGCGGCCTGAGCAGGACGCCCCGTTGCGGCGCTACCCCGCCGAACGCCTGATCTGCCTCACCGAGGAAACCGTCGAAACGCTCTACCTCCTCGGTGAGCAACATCGCATTGTCGGCGTTTCGGGCTATGCGGTACGCCCGCCTGAAGTGCGCAAGGAAAAGCCGCGCATCTCGTCCTTCTTGTCGGCCGACATCGACCGCATCGCCGCGCTCGAGCCCGACCTGATCCTCGCCTTCTCCGATATCCAAGGCCCGATCGTCGCCGATCTCGCGAAGAAGGGCCTCCCCGTCTATCTCTTCAATCAGCGCAGCATCGCCGGCATCTTCGCGATGATCCGCACTGTCGGAGCTTTGATCGGCTGCACCGAGAAAGCCGAAGCGCTCGCCCGCAGGCTCGAAGCTGGCATTGGAGAGATCGCCGAAGCCTCGAAAGCGAGAGTTGTAAAGCCGCGGGTCTATTTCGAGGAATGGGACAGCCCGATGATTTCCGGCATCGGCTGGGTTTCCGAGCTGATCGAGATCGCCGGCGGCATCGATATCTTTGCGGACCTTGGCAACCGGGCCGAAGCCAAGGACCGGATCGTCACCTCGGAGCAGGTCATCGCCGGCGCCCCCGATGTCATCCTCGCGTCCTGGTGCGGAAAAAAGGTCAAGACCGAAAGCTTCAAGACGCGTGACGGCTGGAGCGTCGTACCTGCCGTCGCATCCGGCCGGATCTTCGAGATAAAGTCTCCGCTCATCCTGCAGCCAGGCCCTGCGGCTTTGACCGATGGCCTCGACGCCATCCGCACCGCCCTCGCTCGCTGATTCGCCAGCTTAACAGATCCTTAAAACGCGCGACGACGCCCCCATTCCATAAAATTCGAACGAATTGCCGGCCGCAAATTTAAAAGCGTGTCCGTAGTCTCCTCGCAGGGGAACAGGGGACGCACGCGAACACATGGCCAAACCAGTTTGGACCAGCGACAAAATCGTCGCTCAGCTCGATTCCGGTGCTCACTGGTCAGGCGGCAACCTCACCTACAGCTTTCCGACCAACGCCAGCTGGGCTGCCTACGGAGAAAAAGCGGGGTTCTCGGCGCTAAACTCCGCCCAGCAAACCGCCGCCACTTCGGCGATAGGCATGTGGGACAGCCTCATCGCCCCGAAATTCACGCTCACAGCGTCCGACACGGCCGACATCAAGTTCGCCAACACGACCACCAGCATCGGCTATGCCCATGCCTACTTTCCCGGGCAGTCCCTCACCTCGGGAAGCGTGTGGCTAAACCCGAACTACGGCGCCAACTCCGGAACCAACAACCTCGTCGATCCCCAAGTCGGCCAGTGGGGCTACCAGGCCTATGTTCATGAAATCGGCCACGCCCTTGGGCTCGAGCATCCCGGAAATTACAACGGCGGCTCGCCGACCTACCAGAAACACGCGCTCTTCCAGCAGGATTCGCAGCAATACACGGTGATGTCGTACTTCACCGCCGACAAGACCGGCGCGGACTGGATCGCCAGCGACGGCAAGCGGTACTACGCCCAGACGCCGATGCTTTATGACATCCTGACCATCCAGAACATCTACGGCGAGGACACCGAAACCCGCGACGGCAACACCACCTACGGCTACAATTCGACGGCGAGCGATGCGGTCTTTGACTTCACCCAGAACCTGCATCCGGTGCTCTGCATTTACGACAGCTACGGGATCGACACGCTCGATCTGTCGGGCTCCAGCTACGCCTGCGTCATCAATCTCGATCCGGGCTCGTTCTCGAATTCGGACATGATGACCTCGAACATCTCGATCGCGTTCGGCACATGGATCGAGGATGCCATCGGCACGGCGCAGAACGACATCCTGCGCGGAAACGCCATCGACAACGTGCTGTCGGGCCTCGATGGTAACGACACGCTGATCGGCGGCGACGGAAGCGATACGCTCTACGGTGGCGAGGGCAACGACACGCTTGATGGCGGTACGGGCGCTGACACGCTTCTCGGCGGAGCCGGCAACGACCTCTACACCGTCGACAACGCAGGAGACGCCATCATCGAAGGCGCCAACGGCGGGTCGGATACCGTGCAGACGGCGCTCGCCACCTTCACGCTCGCCAACAACGTCGAGAACCTGACCTACATCGGCAACGGATCGTTTGTCGGCTTCGGCAGCGCGCAGGACAACGTCCTCAAAGGCGGCGCGTCTCACGATCAGCTTTTCGGCGGAAACGGCAACGACACTTTGATCGGGGGCGCCGGCAACGATTTGCTCGATGGCGGATCGGGCACCGACCTCCTGCAAGGTGGCCTCGGCAATGACACCTACGTCGTCGACAACGCGTCCGACACAATTGTCGAATCCGCGAAAGCCGGAACCGATACGGTCCACGCCAACGTCTCCACCTTCACGCTCGCAAACAACCTCGAGAACCTCGTCTACATCGGCACGGGCTCTTTCGATGGCATCGGCAATGCCCTCGTCAACACGCTGACCGGTGGCGATCAGAACGACACGCTGAAGGGATTGGCCGGCAACGACATCCTCTATGGCGCGGGCGGTAATGACGTGCTCGACGGCGGAGCCGGAACCGACAAGATGTTCGGCGGAGCCGGAGACGACACCTATGTCGTCGACAACGCACGCGACCTCGTAACTGAAGGCGCCAACGCCGGCACCGACACGATCCTGACCACGCTTCGCTCTTACACGCTCGGCGCCGATGTCGAGAACCTGACGTTCATCGGCTCCGGAGCCTTCAAAGCCAGCGGCAACGCCCTCGATAACGTCATCACGGGCGGCGCCGGCAAGGACGTACTGTCAGGAAACGGCGGCAACGATCACCTGATCGGCGGAGACGGAGCCGACATCCTCATTGGCGGAGCGGGCGCCGATACGCTGACCGGCGGAGCCGGCGCCGATGTCTTCCGCTTCAGCGCCCTTAGCGACAGCAACACCCTGTCGTACGACACGATTACCGACTTCAATGCAGCCGAGTCGGACAAGATCGATCTCTCCCAGCTCGACGCCAATGCCGGCTCTCGGGGAAATCAGGCCTTCGCGTTCATCGGCGCATCGAGTTTCTCCGGCGTCGCCGGTCAGCTCAGCTTTTCAAACGGGTTTCTGAGCGCCGACGTCAACGGCGACGGGGCATCGGACTTTGGCGTCTGGATCCTGAACGTCACCAGCCTCACCGCCGCACAGTTCTGGCTGTAAACTAGACGCGTACCGTCGTGACAGCGTCCACGGCAATTTCGCGACGACGCACACCAGAATATTGCTAGCGATATCTGAATATTAGCGGAGATCTGTCGCCAATGCGAAGTGCCGATAGACGCGTCAGCGATCACATGCCCGGTAGGAAGGGAGCGAATTCGAACTCTGCTTAAGCCCGAAGGGCTCGGAAGCAAGGCGACCCGGCGCGAGCGCCGCCCATGCGGAGCGCCCATGGGCGCGTGAGCAATAAAGTGGCGGAGAGGGAGGGATTCGAACCCCCGGTACGGTTGCCCGTACTCCGCATTTCGAGTGCGGCGCGATCGACCACTCTGCCACCTCTCCGGCCTTGTCTCGCTTCGCGCCGGATGACCGTGGTCAAATCATCGGGTATTTGCGAACCGAGCGCAGCTGAATAGCCGGTGATCGCCCCGGGCGCAAGTGCGCTGAGCGCGTCCCCCCAAACAGGGCGCACCCCTCCCCACCAAGCCCGCTTGAACGCCCCCTGCGAAACGCCGGGCCGTTGAATACGCTCAGGAAAAAATTTCCCGTACCTCGGGATTTTCCGACGGGCTTTGCAGGCCAATTCGATCAGAATAAGCAACGGCGCAGGATTAGCCGGCTTGAACCCGCCGGCCGCTCCACCCCGCCGACGCGCGGAACGCCCCGAACGGCATTCGCGTTGAATTCGAACCATGCCCGCTAGGCCTGCATCACACCGTCAGGGCAGGCGACACGGGCCGAGAGGAAAGTCATGTCGAAGCCGCTGATCGTAACCGTCCCGCACAGCCTCGGCAAAGAGGAGGCCACCAACCGCCTCAAGAACGGGCTCGCCCGCGCCACGTCCACCCTTCCCATGCTCAGCTTCGAAGAGGAGGTCTGGACCGGTGACAGGATGACCTTCAAGCTTCGCGCCATGGGCCAGGAGGCGTTCGGGAACGTGGATGTCGCCGACAAGGACGTGCGCATCGAGATCACTCTGCCCTGGCTGCTCCAGCGGTTCGCCGAGATGATCCAGGGCGCGATCCAATCGAAGGGACAGGTCCTTCTCGAAAAGAAATAGCGGCGAAGCGGAGTGCGCGAGCCGCAAAGATCCCAAGACCCAACGATGGGAGTTCAAATGCTCACGCGCCGCCGCATCGCGACAGTTTCCGCCGTTCTGCTCTGCAGTTTGTATGCATGGACCCCACAAGCCGCCGCCCAGGCCGGCCTCGATCAGGCGTGCGGAGGACAAGCCGGCCCGTCCTGCGATCACGGGTTTCTTTGCGAAGCCCCCGCCGGACAATGCCGCGAGGATAAGCCCGAAGGCTCCTGCATCGTGCGCACGGAAATGTGCACCAAGATCTACAAGCCCGTTTGCGGCTGCGACGGCAAAACCTACGGCAACGACTGCGAACGCATCGCTGCGGCCGCCCGCAAGGATCACGACGGCGAGTGCAAATCTTGATCAAAGCCGAAGCCCTGATCCGACGCGGTGCTACCGCAAATGAGAGGGACGCACGAGGCGCGTCTTGACGTCGGCCTCGTCGATCTCCGCGAATACGAACGGCGGACTCACCTGCGGCAGCTCCGCCGGCGGCGCGGCGGCGACCGCAGAAGCCGTTCCCAGCCAGGCATCCGAGAACGCCACGATCCCCTTGATCACAGCAACCTTCTTGGCGATGGCCCGAAACGCCGCGTCGCGATCGATCTCATCCCAATGCAAGTGCAGCTCGCCGATCGTCTCGTAGAGTTCCTTGAATTTGACGCTTCGCCCTTTGGACTCCATGCCCTCGGCAAGGATCAGAAACTGACCCAGTTCGATCACGAGTTCTTCCGATGGCCGTGCTCCGTCAGGATCGGAAAAATGCGTCTCCAGATAGGCGAGCGTCTTGCCGAGCACACGCGCGCGGGCGGCCATCGTCTTCTCGTCGGTATCCCGATCGAACCCCAGCAACGAAGCCCATTCCTTCGGAGATCCAATCATCGTGGCGTCCTCTGTCGTGAAACTTTCCGCCGGGCGTCGCTCATACCAAAAACCACCGCGCACCGAAGGCGCGGACCTTATCCCCCGTGGAAAGCAAGAACAAATCCAAATCAAGGCAGCCGAAGGGCGTCCAGAAACCGCAGTGGATATCGCAAGACTGCTGGCCAGCAGCTCCACACTCACGCATCCCGGAATCGCGCCGTCTGACGCACGACTGTTCCGAACACGCGATGCACGAGCGAAAGCTTGAACAGAAACCTGCCGTCTCCCTCGTCCTCGTGCACAATCTCCATGGCGCCCGGCGCCAGCACATCCGGTATCGGCAGGCGCACGCGCCGCAAATCCAGAAAGTAGCCGGCCGAGCGAAACACCAGCGTGCCTCTCTCTTCCGAGACGGAAAGCGTCATGCCGATGCCACGCCCGACATACTCCTCGAGCCCCGTGCGCCCGGAAAATCGCTTGGCCGAGTGGATCACCTGAGGAAACTTGCCGGCCCGCGCATAGGTCCGCGTCCAGCTTTGCCCGCCGAGCCCTGCGTTCTCCATCACCACCACGCTGGCGCCACCCGTCATGCCGTCGTCGAGCGGCAGCGGCGCGCCGATGGCACGCGCCAGGAACGAGAGCAGCCTGCCCACGCGCGAAAGCCGCGTCTCCAGAACCTCCCCCGCGTAGACCGTGACATCCCCCGGCCCGAGCCGCTTGGAAAAGCGGCGCTGGACTGCCACCGGCAACCGGCTCCAGCCCGCTTCACCCACCAGCGCCCTAAAGCGGAGGTCGACCACGCCGTCCTCAGCCGGAAGGATCGCACCTTCTGGACGCATCCCCAGTTGAACAGCAGTACCGGCTTTGAGCGGGACCATCGAAAACTCCTCGACGCGACGTGCTGAACTTTCTGCGCGGAGCGATCACGGATCGGCGGCCGGCCCCCGTTTCGATTTCCGCCCCGTGGTGAGCCCCGCGAACCGCGCGATCGCTCCCCCCATCTTGATCAGCCTCTGGAGCACAGGGGTGGGAAGTTGCAGAATCTCATCGAAGCTCCGCGCCACACCCTCCGTGAAGTCCAGCATCGACTGGAACCGCTTGCGCACTTCGGCGGAGACGCGCGCATCTCCCTCGGCCGACGCCACGCACTGGCGCAGCGCGGCAATGGCCGGATCGATCTCCCGCGTCTTGCGGTTGGCCGCGATCCGCCGGACCATCTCGAACACGTCCGCCTCGGCCTCGTAGAAATCGCGCCTGTCGCCGAGCGCCGAGACGCGCCGGATCAGCGACCAGGACATCAGCTCGCGCAGCGACGTCGACACGTTCGAGCGCGCAAGGCGGAGCCGCTCCGCGATTTCCTCGGCCGAAAGCGGCCGGTCGGAAACATAGAGGAGCGCATGGATTTGCGAGACCGAGCGGTTGACGCCCCACACCTCGCCCATCTCGCCCCAAGCCACCACGAACCGCTCGATCGCGGGAGGCAGCGGTTCTTGTCTTACTGTTATTTCTGTCATGACAGAAATAAAAGAACAGAAACCCGCCCGCGTCAAGAGGCACCCGCCAGGATGCTCCCGCCACGGACAGAAAGGTGCAACCCGCACGAGCAGGTGCACCGACGCGCCGCCAAAGCCCCGTTGTGAAAGACGCTCGACGCCCGCCCCGGTTGCCCGCAACAAATTCCGCACCGACGGAACGCGGCCAGTGGCTCACAGCCGGGTTTCGTGATTCAATGCTCCGCGCGAGGCAAGCCGCGTTGAGCCGATACGATTGACCACAGATTGATCACGTCGCGCTCAGCCACCGGGCACATGATCATCGGATAGGCAGGACCTCTTGGAGAAAAGCACGGCAATGCTTGGTTTTTCTCGTGCCTCCCGATTGGCCCGTCTCTTGCCATAAGTGAAGCATGGAGCAAATCAGGGCCGCCGAATTGAAGCCAGCGTTTGACGAAATGAACGGCTTCGGACAGGGCGTCCGCGAGCCGTACTCTGCAGTTTCAGGATGGCTCGACTCGGTCCGGGTCGAGGATCTTCGAAAAAAGAGCGCCGAAGCCGAACTCCTGTTTCGGAGAACCGGCATCACTTTTAACGTCTATGGAGACGCGGAGGCATCCGAGCGGCTGATCCCGTTCGACGTCGTGCCCCGCATCATCGCCGCCGCCGAATGGCGGCGCCTTTCCGCCGGCATCGAGCAGCGCGTGAAAGCCTTGAACGCCTTCATGTACGACATCTACCACCGGCAGGAGATCATCAAAGCCGGGCGCATCCCGGCAGAGCTGGTCATCCAGAACAGCGCCTTCGTGCCCGAGATGATCGGCGTCGAGCCGGAGCTCGGCATCTACTCCCACATTATCGGCATCGACATCGTGCGAACCGCGGAGAACGAGTTCTACGTTCTCGAGGACAACACGCGCACGCCGTCCGGCGTCTCCTACATGCTGGAGAACCGCGAAACGATGATGCACATGTTCCCGCACCTGTTCGCGGAGAACCGCGTCGCTCCGGTCGAAACCTATCCGGACAATCTCTTGAAGACGCTGGAAAGCGTCGCGCCTCACAAGCTCGACGGGGATCCGGTCATCGCGGTGCTGACGCCGGGAATTTACAACAGCGCCTATTACGAGCACGCGTTCCTCGCCGACCAGATGGGTGTCGAGCTGGTCGAGGGATCGGATCTCGTCGTCATGGACGGCTACCTGAACATGAAGACGACGCAGGGGCTCTGCCGCGTCGATGTTCTTTATCGCCGTGTCGATGACGCCTTCCTCGATCCGCTGACCTTCGATCCGAGTTCCGTTCTCGGCGTGCCGGGTCTGTTCGACGTCTATCGCGCCGGCAATGTCACCATCGTCAACGCCCCAGGCGCCGGCATCGCCGACGACAAGGCGATCTACACCTACATCCCAGAGATCATCGAGTTCTACATGGGTCGCCCGCCGATCCTGAAGAACGTGCCCACCTACAATTGCCGCAAGCCCGACGCCTTGAAGTACGTGCTCGAGAACATGGCCGAGCTTGTCGTCAAGGAAGTCCACGGCTCGGGTGGCTACGGAATGCTGGTAGGCCCGACCTCGACGAAAGAGCAGGTCGAGACATTCCGGGCACTCGTCAGAGCCAAGCCCGATAACTACATCGCACAGCCGACGCTGGCCCTCTCGACATGCCCGACGCTCGTCGACGAAGGCATTGCGCCCCGCCATCTCGATTTGCGGCCGTTCGTGCTGATCGGCGACGAGGTCCGCCTCGTCCCCGGCGGCTTGACGCGCGTCGCGCTCAAAAAAGGATCTCTCGTCGTCAACTCCAGCCAGGGAGGCGGAACCAAAGACACGTGGGTGCTCCAAGACTAGGGGCGCTTTCAACCAACACGCACGGCCGACAAAAGATCAAAAGTCCGAGAACAAGACAGGTCGCACGAAACACATGCTAGGGCGCACGGCAAACGATCTCTTCTGGCTATCGCGCTACATCGAGCGAGCCGAGAACATGGCCCGCCTGATCGAAGCGGGGTATCGCATCGCGCTCCTGCCGAGAGCCGGAGACGATCGCAATCAGGAATGGGCGTCGACGTTGGAGAGCGCCGGCTGCACGCAGCAGTACAAGGCCAAACACGGCGTCCTCGACACACGCAACGTCGTTGATTTCCTGCTGTTCGACGCCAGCAACCCTTCCAGCATCCACACGTGCCTCGCAACCGCGCGCCGCAACGCGCGCGCCCAGCGCACGGCATTGACG
Organism: Hyphomicrobium sp. LHD-15; assembly: GCF_031157355.1. Classification (GTDB taxonomy): domain Bacteria; phylum Pseudomonadota; class Alphaproteobacteria; order Rhizobiales; family Hyphomicrobiaceae; genus Hyphomicrobium_C. The sequence goes on along the minus strand of NZ_JAVIFT010000002.1, from coordinate 668,159 downwards.
CGCGAGATGTGGGAAAGCCTCAACGGTTCTTGGCTCGAGTTCCAGACCATTCGCCCGGAGACGCTCAGGCCAGATGCCTTGCCCCGCATCCTCGACTGGATCAAGGAGCGTTCGGCCGGATATCGCGGCGCGCTTCTCAACACCATCCTGCGCAACGACACCTTCTTCTTCAGCCAGCTCGGCACCTTCCTCGAGCGCGCCGACAACACCGCGCGCATTCTCGACGTGAAATATTACGTGCTGCTGCCCTCCACGAGCATGATCGGGAGCGGCGTCGACAACGCGCAGTGGGAGGCCATTCTGCGCTCGGTATCCGCCCACCGTAGCTATCGCTGGGTTTACAAGGACAGTTATCGCTCCTGGCGGATCGCGGACTATCTGATCCTCAACCGCGCCATGCCGCGCTCGCTGCGCGCCTGCTACACCGAGATCGACAACACGCTGGACGATCTTTCGGGTCTCTACGGCGAGCAGGAGCCCTGCGCCGAGACCGCGAGATCGACCCTCGCCCTGCTCGAAAAGGGAGACATCGACACAATTTTCCAGTCGGGCCTACACGAATTCCTGCTCGAGTTCATCGCACGCAACAACAGGGTCGCGCACGAGATCTCAGAGGCTTACCACTTCAATTCGTGAGGGGCGGATGCTGATCGAAATTCGCCATATAACGACCTACAGCTACGACACGCCGGCGCGCTATTCGATTCAAAGCCTGCGCCTGACGCCGCCGTCGTTCGAGGGACAGAACGTCTTGAGCTGGGCGATCTCCGCACCGGGCTTCGATAAGCACATCGAATATCGCGACGGCTTCGGCAACATCGTCCACCTCGCCTCGTTAGGGGCGCTGCACGACGGCATCACCATCGAGGCATCGGGGATAGTCGACACCGAGGACACCTGCGGCATCATCCACGGCCTGAGCGAAATGGCACCCCGCCGCGTCTTTCTCCGCGAGACCCCGAGGACCGCACCCGACAAGGCCATCCGCGAGCTTGCCCGCAGCGTCAGCAACGGCAAGATCCCGACCGATAGCCTCGATTGCCTGCATGCCCTGATGCGCACCGTTCGCGACGCCGTCGATTACGAGATCGGCGCCACCCACGAGCACACCAGCGCCGCCGAGGCGCTGGCCGAGGGAAAAGGCGTCTGCCAGGACCACGCTCATGTGTTCATTTCGGCGGCCCGCGTGATCGGCATCCCGGCGCGCTACGTCAACGGCTACTTCCTGTCCGGCACCCTCGCCCCGTCGGAAGCCCACCATGCCTGGGCGGAAGCCTGGGTCGACGGGCTTGGCTGGGTCGGCTTCGATCCTGCCAACGGCATGTGCCCGACCGAGCGTTACGTGCGCCTCGCCTGCGGTTTCGACGCCGGATCGGCCTCCCCCATTCGAGGCACCCAGCGCGGCGGCGAGAACGAAGCCCTTGACGTAAAGGTCGAAGTTGAGCAGCAAGGCGCTCAGCAACAGCAATGAGTGCCGCGAAGGGTAAATATCGGCCCTCCGACGAAAGACCGCCAAAAAAGAAAAATCGGGGTACCGAAGCTCCTGGGGGCTTAAGCGCCCTGCGGCCCCAAAAGAAGGAATGCTCGCGATGACCTATTGCGTCGCGCTGAGACTGGACGGCGGCCTCGTGTTTGCCGCCGACACCCGCACCAACGCCGGTGTCGACAATATCGCCCAGTACCGCAAGCTCCACTTCTGGCGCCAGCCCGGCGACAGAGTGATCGTGCTGCTGTCGGCGGGCAATCTGGCTGTCACCCAGTCGGTCGTGAGCAACTTGAACGAACAGCTCGCCACGCCCGACTACACCGGGACGACGTTGTTCAACGTCCCATCCATGTACCGCGCCGCGCGCCTCGTCGGCGATGCCGTGCGCGATGTGCGCCGTCAGGATGGCCCCGCGCTGGAGATGAGCAAGGCGGGCTTTGCGGCGTCTTTCATTCTCGGCGGACAGATCGGCGCCGAGCGCCCCCGTCTCTATCAGATCTACGCCGAAGGCAACTTCATCGAGGCAACCGACGATACGCCCTTCCTTCAGATCGGCGAGCACAAGTATGGCAAGCCGATCCTCGATCGCGTTGCGCGTCCGGAGATGCGGCTCGGAGAGGCCGCGAAGCTGGTGCTGCTCTCATTCGATTCCACGTTGCGCTCGAACCTCTCGGTCGGCATGCCGATCGACATCCTGATCTACGATCGCGATAGCCTCGACGTCCGGCGCGAAAAGCGCATCTACCAGGACGACGAGTATTTCAAGAAGCTGTCCTCGTCGTGGTCCGACGCTCTGCGCGGAGCGTTCGCCAACATCGAAGAGTTCAAGATCTAGTTTTTGTCACGAGCCGGGTGTAGCTCGTCCGCGCCCCAACGAACGAGCGCCAATGCATGAGAGCGGCGTCGAGCGACATGAATAGCCGTCCCATGAGGACGGACGACGCCACCAATCCGCCCGCGCTCATCGCCCCCTCGATGAAGAGCAACGCACCGAGCGCAAGCCCGCCCGACAGAAACATCAAGCGCAGGGCCTTTCCCAGCGCTGCGGACTGCATCGCCCGAAGAGCGCCGCGCGATCTGTGAACGTAGTAGGATCGAGACGCGGCGCTCCAGCGAGACGAGACCTGGGACACAGGCACGCGGCTGCGTGACGCTTTCGCGGCCTCTGCATCGCGCGCCACTGCAAAACGCAGATAGTGTTTTCGGGAGATCCTTCGCGCCGTACCCCGCGATCGGCGCTCCGCCGCGATGCCGAGCCCCGCGACGAGGAGAAACCCCGCACCGGCGAAACTCCCGAGCGCCGGGTTCAGCCAAAACACCGCACCAAGGAAAATGGGCGTCCAGAGAACATCGAGAAACGCAGCCGGACCGCCGCCAATCAGAAAGCGCCCCACTCGTTCCACATCGCGAACCGCCGCGAGACCTCGGCGCGGCGCACCTGTGCAGATCACGCCAAGCGCATATCCATCGAGCACCCGTAGGAAGCAAGCGCTCGCCTGAAACAGCGCGAGCGACCGCAACCAGTCCAGCAGCGCGAACAAGACGTGGAGCGCGAGCACCGCGCCGGTCAGGAGAGCGAGCGCAGTAAGGCTCCGCGTCGGCAGCACGTGATCGTAGATACCGATCACATAGAGAGAAACGGAGAGCTGAAGCCCGTTGAGCATCCCCGACAGCCCCAGCATCGGCCAGAGCAGTGAAGTCCAAACGCCAAGCCCGTCGCTGTCTCCCCGCACCAAAGGCTCATACCCGCCCGCATCTTTGCTCGGCATCCAACCCGGGACACCGCCCATCGACCCGGTCTGTCTGGCGCTCTCCATAGATATACATCCTTTAATTGCATAAGAAATAAATATACACGCCAAAGGATATAAGCGCGCATTTGCTAAGAAATGTTCATCAGATGGAGGCTATGGAGGGGGCAGACTAAAGTTCAACCTTGCGCGAAGGTCCGGCTACCCCTCGAATGTCGACAGGCACAACGCGCGGCGGTCTTCACGACCCACGCAACGACCGGGCGGTGCCATGGGAGGATTAAGACGAATGACTGACCCCATTGATTTAGGGGCCTTTCTTGATCGCTGGGCACAGGCAGATCCAGCCCGAGCCGATGTTGCCGTTACAGTCGTTCGCCTGTCGGAAGCGTGCTGCCGCATCGGCAGCCTGATAAACCTTGGATCGCTCGCGGGCGCGCTTGGCTCGGAAACCGGCCGCCAGAGCGGTGTCGACGCCCAGAAAGAGATCGACGTTCGCGCCAACGATCTGATCATCGCCGCCCTTAAAGAGGCTCCGGTCGCGTCGCTCGGGTCCGAGGAACTCGAGTGGGCCCTGCCGATCAATCCGGGCGCACCCCTGGCCGTGGCCGTCGATCCGATCGATGGCTCGTCCAACATCGACTGCAACGTCTCGATTGGCACCATCTTCACGGTGCTTCCCGCCCGCGCCAACGGCGTGGACACGTCGAGCTTCCTGCAAAAGGGCAGCGCCCAGCTTGCGGCTGGCTTCGTGCTTTACGGGCCGTACACGACACTCGTTCTTACCGTCGGCAACGGCACGCACATTTTCACGCTGCAACGGACAGCCGGGCAATTCATTCTCACCGCCCCCAACGTCGAGATTCCCACCTCCACGCGCGAGTATGCGATTAACGCCTCGAACTATCGCTATTGGGACGAGGCCATCCGCACCTACATCGACGACTGCCTGCGCGGCCGCGAGGGCCCACGCGGCAAGAACTTCAACATGCGATGGACCGCCTCCCCGGTGGCCGACATCTATCGCATCCTGACTCGCGGCGGCATTTTCCTTTATCCGGGAGATCTCCGCGACAACTACACGATGGGCCGCTTGCGCCTCGTCTACGAGGCCAATCCGCTCGCCTGGATCATCGAGCAGGCTGGCGGCGCAGCCACCTCAGGCTTCGAGCGCATTCTCGACCACGAGCCCACCGCTCTTCACCAACGCACGCCTTTCATTGGCGGATCGAAGACCGAGGTGGAGTATCTTGCGCGTCTCCACCACGATCCGCATGGCTTGGGCGAGCGTTCGCCTCTGTTCGGGCGCCGTGGCCTCTTCAGAACCTGATCCGAAAGCGCCCGCACTCAACAATCAGAACGCGAACCAGGCCAAATTAATTAAATGTCCGCCAAGCACCCCATCATCTCCGTTACCGGCTCCTCCGGCGCAGGAACGACGAGCGTTCGCCGCACGTTCGAACAGATTTTCCGGCGCGAGAAGGTCACCGCCGTCTTCATCGAGGGCGACGCGTTTCATCGTTACAACCGCGCCGAGATGATCGCCGCGTCCGCCGCCGCAACTGCCGAAGGCGACCAAAGGCTGAGCCACTTCGGCGAGGAAGCAAACCTTCTTCCCGAGCTCGAGCAGCTTTTCAAAACCTACGGCGAGATCGGCACCGGCCGCGCGCGCCACTACGTCCACGACCAGGCGGAAGCGGACATCTACAATGTCCCTCCCGGCACGTTCACGCCCTGGGAAGAAATTCCGTACGGCACCGACCTGATGATTTACGAAGGCCTGCACGGCGCAGCCATCACCAACAAGGTCAACATCGCCCGCCACGCGGACCTGCGCATCGGCGTCGTGCCGGTCATCAACCTCGAATGGATCCAGAAGATCCATCGCGACAAGGACGAACGCGGCTATTCACCGGAAGCCATCACCGACGTCATCCTCAGCCGGATGCCGGACTACGTGAAGTACATCTGCCCGCAGTTCACCGAGACCGACATCAACTTCCAGCGCATCCCGACCGTCGACACGTCCAATCCGTTCGTTGCCCGTTGGATTCCGACGCCGGAAGAATCGATGGTCGTCATCCGTTTCAAAAACCCGCGCGGCATCGACTTTTCCTATCTGCTGTCGATGATCAAGAACAGCTTCATGTCCCGCGCCAACTCGATCGTAATCCCCGGCGGAAGCCTGGATCTCGCGATGCAGCTCATCCTGACGCCGATGATCCTTCAGCTCATCGAGCGCAAGCGCCGAACATTCTTCTGAGCATTTGCGCCATACGCCCTACCCTCCGCGCCGAGCCGCCTCGAACGCATCTGCAAGATCGCCATAAACGCGCCGGAGAAACGCAGCCTTCGGCGCATCCCCGCAGCGCCTCGGAATGACGACGTCGGCGTAATGGCGCGGACTGAGATTGGGCCAGTTGTCCTGCTGCTGCTTGATCTGCTCGACGGCCGCCTTGACCTCGCCGAGCTGCACGAGAATGGCGGCGAGCCGGTAAAACGTATTGGGAGTGCGGAAAACCTGATCCGAGCGCCGGGCTGCGTCGGCTGCACGGGCGAAATCTCCATTATTCAAATAGAGGAGACTAATCCAGGTCAGCGTAACCCAACGCACCGGATTGTCGGATGAGATCGCCGCATCGAAAGCGACGAGTTCGTCGATGACGCCCTGGGGCGCATCCGAGCACGTGAACGGGATGGCCTTGACGAGAAAACGCGCAAGCACGTGATTAGGATCGAGTTCGAGCGTCCGTTGCGTCGCCTCGAACGACTCCTTGATACGACCTGCGTGCCAATGATGGACAGAGAGATTGAACATCACGTCGGCGTCAGCGGGTGCCCGCTCCAGCGCACGGCGCGCATGCTCGGTCGCCTTGTTACGAGCTTCCTCCGTATCCGACGGCGGATCGACATTCGCCAGGTAGGAAAGCTTGTCGGCAAGAACCGAATTGGCCGCCCCGAGATCCGGATCGATCTCCAGAGCCCGCGTCGCAAGCGCCACGCGCTCCTTCTCCCAAGCGAGGCTGTTTCGCGCCTCGCCCGGCATCCAGGTCGATTGCATATAGAGCTGCCAGGCTGTCGCCTGTGGACCGGCATTTGCCCGTATCGCCCTCTTCGCAGCGCCAAACAGCTGTGGGCGAACCTCGGCCGCAATCATCGCGACAAGTTCGCCCTGATTGATCAGATCGTCTCCTGCCGGCCGATCGAATTTCTGCGCCCAGAGATGCGCGCCTGTCAGAGCGTCGATCAGCTGAACGTTCACGCTCATCCGCTCGCCGTCGTGCTGCAAGCCGCCCTCGAGAATATACCTCACCCCAAGCTCCCGCCCGACCTGGCGAAGATCGGCGGCCGCGCGATACTGGAACGCGGATGTCCGCGACGCGAGCGATATGGATTTGACCCGCGCGAATGCGGTCGTGAGCGCATCTGTCAAACCATCGGCGAAACCAGTCTTCGACGCGTCCTCGGACATGTTCGCGAAGGGCAGAACCGCGAACGTAATGGCGTCCGTATTGGCGGTGTAGTCGGCCGGCATTTTGCTTGGCGAGCCGCGCTCGGCGGCATCCTTGTTGCCGAAGAAAACAGACAAGAAAACAAGCAGGACGAGCGCTGATACGCCGATCGGAGCGGCGAGCGGCAAATGCCCAGCCCTACTCCACACGTTCCAACGACTTGTCTTGGGCTGGATAGGGCCTTCGGAAGCGGACACTGCAGCCGTCGCGGGCTCCGCCCCTGAGGTCAGGAATTCGACGGCATAGCCACCCTTCGGAATCTCGATCCGGATGGAATCGGTTCCGCCATGTGCGTGGTAGTAGGCCTCGAGCAGCTTGCGCAGGCGGCCGGCCTGCACGCGCACGATCGGATCCGTTCCCGGATCGAACGCCTCGCCGCGCTCGAACACATCAACCCCGATGGCATACCCCTTGAGACGATCCACATCGCCGGCGAGCGTTGCATCGACCAGATAGCGCAGAAGAGATCTCATTTTCGGCGCCGAGGAAAAGGCCTCCGACGCGAAAATCGCCTCAAGCTGCTCTTCGATGGCGGCGCGCTCTGGAGCCATTTCCCCTTTGATCCGATCGAAACCCAACCCACCACGGGCAAAATACACTGTGCCGGCCACCCGATAGGAGCAGGCCGGACAAGCTATTGACGTATAGAGATTTTATCGAACCGCCCATCGCGACGTAACGACGGATGTAACGGTATTTAACGGTGTCATACTACCCGGCTTACGATCAGTTGGCCTACTTTCCGCAAACTTTCGCAGTCGGCGAGTTTCCGGCAAAGCACGACCTCCGGATGCAAACGCATCCAAAAGCGCCGGACGCGAAATCGCGTCCTTGAGCGCCGTCCCGAAGGGCCGAGTTTCCCCAGCGTCCGCGCATTGAACATCACCTTGCAAATTTCCGTGCAAGTGAGGGCGAGCGCTGCCGTTGGGATCATCAACACAACAACCAAGATCGAGATAGATCATGCGCTACTATTTTCATTTGGAACACGCGACCAGTGTCCACCTGGATCACATGGGCCAAGAATTTCCGGATGCCAAAAGCATGAAAGATCACGCCACCGCAGCAGCGCGTGAGCTTAGCAAGCTCGAAAAATGGAAAGGCTGGTCGTTGTTGGTTGTCGGCACGAACAACACGGAAGTCTTGCGGGTACCGATTGCCGCCACCGTGGAGTCCGAATAGCCGATCCGCAGGTAACCCGAGCGGAACGACCGAGACACGCACCCCTGCTCTGCTCAGCCCTGGACATCACCGCAAAATTTACCTCGCGTTTACCAAAGTCTCGCTAGTTTTTAGGGAGTTGCCACAACAATCGGCGCGAGACGGGGGATGCACATGCGCGATGCGGAAGCGCGAGATGATCGTGGATCTCATCGCAGCAGTCGCAATGCCATCCTTATCGAAGCTCCCCTGGCTTCCCTGCGGCCGACCCAAATGACCGTCGGCATGCGCTCGGTAACGCGTAAGATGCGCAAGGTCGAGCGGCGCGTCGGCAAACGCCGAAAGTTCGAGAAGCTGCTTCTCAATCGGCCGATCCCGGCAGTTTGCGGTCCCGGCGGCGACTTCTTCATCGTCGACCACCACCATTTCGGAATGGCCTTGTGTCTGGCCGAAGTCGAGACCGCCTATGTCCGCGTCATCGAGGATATTTCCAGCCTCTCGCGCGCGGCGTTCTGGCGGCGCATGGAAGACGCTGGCCGCCTTTATCTGTACGACGAATTCGGCCGGCGCATCCAACCCGCGTTGCTGCCGCCCTCTCTCCACGCGCTGCGACACGATCCCTATCGCGATCTCGCCTGGGAGGTGCGCGAGGCGGAAGGCTTTCACAAAGTTTCTGAGCCCTATGCCGAATTCCGCTGGGCAAACTTCTTCCGCGATCACATCGCGCAGTCGACGATCCGCCGCGATCCGAAGGAAGCCGTGAGGCAAGCACTGAAGCTGTGCAAGTCGCGGATGGCAGCGCGTCTGCCCGGCTACGCGCACTAACACGCCTGCTGGCAAGACAGGCCTCCCTCGCGCCCGAGTACTCGCTCGCCGGAGAACGGAAAGCCGAACAGCGATCATATCGCCGCGCTCTTTCAGTCCACTGTGGAAACATCTGTCCTTTTGCTCGTTGGACTCGCTGGATTGTTGCTAAGATCTCCGCGACGCCAGCTTCGAAGGATCAGGCCGATGTTGCGAGCGTTGCTCGCCTTGATCTTAGCAGTCCTCGTGTCATCCGCGGCGGTTTCCGGCGCGGAGCGCATGGCGCTGGCCCAACACGTTGCGCAAGCCGCCAAGGTTTTCAAACCAGCGCCCGCCCATCAGGGCCAGGATACTGAAGACGTCGAACGCCAGCCCTGCGTCAGCGCCCGGAGTGGCGGTGGCAAAGCAGCTCTCGACCTTGGCGCAGCCGCGCCACAGCACCATCACAGCGCATCACTCGCGATCACGATAGCCCCGCCGCGGCGGGCTTTATTGAAACCTGTCGTGTTTCTTCACTCGTGCGCACCGCGCGCGCCGCCCTCTCGCACCCTGAGCGCCTAGTCAGTTCAGTTCCTCTCGCCGTTACGCTTGCCCCTTTTCTGGGGGCAGTGAGCGCATGCCGACGTGCGCGTCGAACCGGGAGGAGACCATCAAACGTGACGCAGACCTCATCAGGTCGCGAAAGGATGTGACGTGCCACTCAAAACCCTAAGGCATTGGGTCGAATATGCCCTGTCGAGACTAGCCATCGGGGTCATGCGGATGGCGGGCATCGACGCTTCCGCCCATGCATTCGCCTGGCTCGGCCGCAAGATCGGACCACGCACCAGAAGACACCAGCAGAGCCTGAGAAACCTTGCGATCGCATTCCCCCACAAGAGCGCCACCGAACGTGCGCGTATTGCTCTTGCGATGTGGGACAACATGGGGCGGGTCGCCGCCGAGTTGATCCTGCTCGATCGTATCCTTGCCGATCCTGCACGCGTTGCAATTACGGGCACGGAAGAACTCGAAACCGCGGTGAGAAACCGTGAGCCGCAGGTCGGCGTGACCTTGCACGCCGGAAACTGGGAGCTTGCGATCTGGCCGGTGAAGAAGCTGGGTGGCGATCCGGCTGGGGTCTATCGCCCCCTCTCGAACCCCCTTATCGATCGCCTGGTTCGGACCCGCAGATCGGCGCTGTTCAGCGGCGGCCTGTTTGCGAAAGGCCCCGAAGAAGGGCCGCGCGCCGCGAAGGTGATGATCGATTTCGTGCGCAACGGAGGCTGGCTTGGCTTTGTCGCGGACCATGTCGACCGGCGCGGTATTCCCGTCGATTTCCTCGGCCAGGACATTCGCGTCACCCATGTCCCCGCCCTCATCGCGCGTCACACCAATGCGCAAGTCTGGGTGGCACGAACCATACGCATCGGAACGGAGAGCCGCTTCCGGATCGACGCCAGGAAGCTCGATCTCCCAACCAGCGATGACAAGCGCGAGGACGCCTGCCACGCAACGCAGATGATCTTCAGCCAGTTTGAGGCCTGGATTCGCGAGCATCCCGAGCAGTGGCAGTGGTGGAACATTCGCGTTCCGCGCGAGGCGCCGAGAGTCAAGGCGCCGGAGGCGGCCACGCCAGACCAGGCCCGGCGCACGCCCCAACACATGACGGCCTGACAAAAGCGCGGGCGGGCGATCGAGCGGATCGCCCGCCCGGGCATCAGCGGCCCTGTCAGACTTGCAAATTCCCCGGGAGACCCGACTTGCCCCCTTTTGGCCCTATCGGAGGATCATTCAGCTGGTTGTAAGCTTGGGCTGAATAGGTCCCCGGCGACCAAAATCCTCCAACCGGCTTTCCGGATGAGAATTCTCCTGATCGAAGACGAGCCGCTGCTGGGCGAAGCGGTGGCCACCCATCTGAAGCGGCAACATGCGGTCGACTGGCTGGAATCGCTGGATGACGGCGCTGAAGCCATGCGCACGGTCGCCTACGATCTTCTGCTTCTCGATCTCAACCTGCCGGACGGCCATGGCCTCGACCTCCTGCGCGCGGTCCGCAAGCTAGGGCAATCGCTCCCCGTCATCGTCATCACCGCACGCGACCAGGTTCGCGATCGCATCGACGGCCTCAATGCCGGTGCCGACGACTACATCGTGAAGCCCTTCGACCTCGACGAATTGTCCGCCCGCATCCAGGCCGTGCAGCGGCGCGCAACCGCCATGCCGAACCCCCGCCAGACCATCCGCGGGCTCGAGATCGACCAGACCACCCGCCAGGTCTGGCGCGACGGCGAGGAAGTCACTCTCACCGCGCGCGAGTGGGCCTTGCTCGAGTGCTTCGTCCATCGCCTCGACACCATCGTCTCCAAGGCCAAGCTCGAAGAAGCGCTTTACGATTTCGGCTCAGACATCGAAAGCAACGCAGTCGAAGTTTACGTCAGCCGCCTGAGAAAGAAGCTCGGCAGCGACGTGATCCGCACCCTTCGCGGATTGGGCTACCGGATGGATCGCTAGATCATGGCCCAATGGACCATCAAGCGACGCCTGCTCAAGTCGCTCATCGCTTTCGTCGCCATATTCTGGATTGCGGGCGTCGTCATCGCCGGCCTCGTCGTCCGCCACGAGGTCGACGAAGTCTTCGACAGCGCGTTGAGGGAAACAACCGGGCAGGTCGTTCCCATCGCACTTCACGAGTACCGGATCGGCAGATCCAGCGAGGCCGCCATTTTCGGCGACGCCAAGCAATCCCTGTCATTCAGCAGGGGGCACATGCATTTCCTGCTGCGCGACAAGGACGGCACGATCCTCGTCGCCTCCACCGGCGCGCCGAAAGACCAACTACCCCCACCCACGCGGAACGGCTTCGATAATCGCGGAAATTTTCGCTACTACGCACGCTTCTTGCCCACCGAGAGCAAGTGGATCGAGGTCGCACAGGAGTTGCACGAGCGCCGTGAAACCGCGTTCGGGCTTTGGCTCGCGCTCGCCTCACCCCTTTTGGCCCTCCTGCCGATCGCCGCCTTCGCGATCTGGCGCACGGTCGGCCGTGCGACCGACCCGATCAACAGCGTATCGCACGAGCTCGAAACGCGCGGCGGAGATTATCTGGAACCGATCGACGGAACCGGGTTGCCGGGTGAGCTGTCTCCTGTCGCCGATGCCATCAACACGCTGATGAGCCGGCTCAAGGCCGCACTCGACAACGAACGGGCCTTTGCTGCCAACGCGGCGCATGAATTGCGAAATCCCATCGCGTCGGCGCGCGCGCAGATCCAGGTTCTCGCCGACAATCTCCTCGGCACACCCGAGCAGGCCCGCGCCGACAACATCGCTTCACAGCTGGGCCAGCTTGGGCGCCGCATCGAGAAGCTGCTGCAAATGTCGCGCGCCGAAGCTGGCCTCGGTCAATCTCGCGATCGCAGCGATCTGTTCGCCATCGCGACTCTGCTGGTCGAAGACTACCGGCGGCGTTCGGATGTCGGCCCACGCCTGAGGTTGGAAACGGCAAGCGACGAAAGCTGCTGGGTGGCCATGGATCAGGACGCGCTCGCGATTGTTTTGCGCAACGCCATCGAAAACGCTGTTAACCACGGAGCAGCAACCGAACTCATAGAAGTGCACATTGCGAGCAATTGTACGGTCAAGGTCGTCAACGCCTGTCCCGCAATCGCGCCCGATATGCTCGCCGATCTCAAAGGCCGCTTTCGCCGCGGCGCTCTTCCGAACGGGCCCGGCAGTGGCCTTGGGCTCGCCATCATCGACACCATCATGCGGCAGGCCGGCGGTACCGTGACGCTGCGGTCTCCGGCCGAGAACCGTGACGACGGCTTTGAGATTTCTCTGACATTTCCAGGCGCAATCTGAGCGCTTCTGGTTTTCCAACGCGAACAGACCGGCGCGTCCGCGTTGTCAGGTTGTTTTCAGCTTCACACTCGATAACCCGATTAGGCAAAAGCCTGTCCGGGGGGAAGACATGTACGCGACCGTCGTTTTGCCCGCCTACAACGAGGAAGAGAGCATCGGCGCTCTTTTGCGCGAAATCCGCAACGCGCTCGATCAGCTTCCCGTGCGTGAGATCATCCTCGTCGACGATGGCAGCTCCGACGCCACAGCTGCGCGCGCCATCGCCGAATGGAAGGGCGTCAACTCGACCTTACGCATCATTCGCCATGTCCGCCGCCTCGGCCAGAGCCGAGCGCTTCTCACGGGCATCCAAGCCGCCTCTCAAGACCTCATCGTCACGCTCGACGCTGACGGACAGAACGATCCCGCCGATTTCGGCAAGCTGTTCGCAACCTACAGCGCCCGTCAGGCACGCTATCCCCGACTTCTCGTCGCCGGTCAGCGCGCCAGGCGTGAAGACAGTTTCGTCCGTCGCCTCTCCTCGCGCATTGCTAACGGCGTGCGCGCCAGCATCCTGAACGACAATGTCCGCGACACCGGCTGCAGCCTGAAGCTGTTCCGCCGCGAAGACTTCCTCGCGCTCCCGTTCTTCGATCACATCCATCGCTTTATCCCAGCGATGATGAAGGCATCCGGCGTCGCCGTCGCGCTGGTCGAGGTCAGCCACAGACCCCGCAAGGCGGGGCGTTCGAAGTATGGTCTGTGGGACCGTCTGTGGGTCGGAATTCACGATCTGATCGGCGTGCAATGGCTGATCAGGAGACAGATCGCCAATGTGGAGCTGGAGGACGTGCTATGAAACCATCGTCCGAAACCATCTGGCTCTGCATCGGTCTTGTCGGCCAGAGCCTGTTCTTCATGCGCTTCTTCGTGCAATGGCTTGCATCGGAGCGAAAGCGCCAATCCGTGATCCCGCCGGCGTTCTGGTATTTCAGCCTCGCCGGTGGATTGGTTCTCTTGGCCTACGCGGTGTGGCGCGCCGATCCGATCTTCATCCTCGGCCAAGCTTCCGGAATAGGCATCTATAGCCGCAATCTCTATTTCGTTTCCGGTGCCGGGCGGCAGTCCCAACCGACAGTCGCCGCGACAGGCTGATCCCTTGAGCCGTCCCTTGCTCGCACGCGATCCGGCCGTCCTAGCGCGCGCGACATGCGCAGCCGTCGTTATCCTGTTCGCGGCGCTCTGCGTCGCCGTTGCGTTGCTCCCTGCCGTGCCGATCGACGAAACCCGATACCTTACGGTCGCGTGGGAAATGCGCGCGACGGGAAACTGGAGCCTTCCGACCCTCAACTTCGAGCCCTATTCCCACAAACCGCCGCTGTTGTTCTGGCTGATCAATACAAGCTGGTCCATCTTCGGTCTCGCGGTCTGGCCCGCCCGCTTGATCGGCGCGCTGTCGATGGCAGCCGTTCTGGTACTAACCCACATGCTCGAAAAGCGGCTCCTCCCCCGCTCGGCCGCGGGGCCAGCGGCCAGCGCTCTAATGCTGCTCGCTCTGCCGTTGTTCGTCGCGCTCGGCTTCTCGATCATGTTCGACATGCTGCTGACCGCGACCGTGACCGGAGCGATGCTCGCACTCTGGATTGCCGGGCGCACCGGCTCGCGTCGCGCGTTCGTAGGGTATGCGATTTGCGTCGGCCTGGGTTTGCTCGCAAAAGGTCCGGTCGCTCTGTTGTTCACGCTGCCTGCTGCATTACTCGGCCCGGTGTGGATCGATGCCACGCAAAAGCGGGGCTGGACTTGGCGCATCGCGCTCTCCGTCAGCTTCGGCGTGGCGATCGCATTGGCTTGGGCCCTCCGCGCCGCCTACCTCGGCGGACCGGAGTTTGCGGAAATGCTGTTCTGGAAGCAGTCTGCCGGACGCATCACCTCCTCATTCGCGCATGCGCGCCCGATCTGGTTCTATCTACCGATCATCCTGATGCTCCTGACGCCAATCCTGCTCTGGCGTCCCGCCCTGAGCAGTCTTCGCAATGTCTTGGGCGAGGCAAGCCCCGCCAGGAACTTCCTTCTGGCCTGGGCAGCGCCCGCCTTCATTGGCCTCAGCCTCGTCAGCGGCAAGCAGCTTCACTATCTGATCCCGCTGCTCCCCGCCGTCGCACTCCTGGCCGCGCTCGGGCTCGAACGTATCGAACTCCGCAAGTCCGATCGCATTGCGCCTCTCGCTTTTGCCGGATTTATTCTGATCGCACTCTCCATTCTTTCCGTCACCGGATTGAGGGGGATCTCGGACGACACGATGGTGACGGCGATCTCTTTGTCTCTGAGCTTTCCGCCACTGCTGCTAGCCGGGGCATTGGCTTTGGCCGCGATCGCAATCGTTGGACCTTCCCTGCGCCGCTCGTTGATCGGCCTCGTGCTCGCAAACCTCGTCGTCCTGACCAGCCTTGCGACCCAGTCCCGCGCGCCCCTCACCCAACTTTTTGATCTCGCGCCCGTCGCGGATATCATTGCCCAGTCGCGGGATCGGCCGATTGCGATGACGCAGGAATCGCGTGGCGAGTTCGGCTTCCTCGCGCGCCTCACCCGGCCACCGGAATATGTTCCGCCACCGCAGTTGGCGTGCTGGATACTGGCGCACCCGGATGGCCTCGCCATCGTACGGGAGAGGGATAACGCACAGCCGCGGTCGGATCTTTGGCCGGACGTGGCGAATGTCCTCCTGGTCAAGAAATACCGCACCGACGGTTTGATCACCGTCGTAGAGGCCCGTCGCCCCCTTCCGGACATACCCGCCATTGCCCAATCGTGCGCCACACGCCGCACACGCTGAATTTCGAGGCAACCTGTTGTCAGCAGTCTGTTTTCCGGGAAAGCGATGGCCTGACGAGGCACAAGTAGTATATTCACCATGTCTGACAAAGCGCCCGCCTGCTGATAGAAAGCGTGGGAACCGGGGTCTCAACAAAAACGTCGCCGTCCGCCCTTGTCGAGCGGCAGGCCCGCGTGTA
The DNA here is from genome assembly GCF_031157355.1 of Hyphomicrobium sp. LHD-15. Taxonomy (GTDB): domain Bacteria; phylum Pseudomonadota; class Alphaproteobacteria; order Rhizobiales; family Hyphomicrobiaceae; genus Hyphomicrobium_C. Next base: position 652,612 of record NZ_JAVIFT010000002.1, on the reverse strand, counting down.
GGGCAAGGGCCAGGAGTCTCTCACGAGAGACCGATCCTCGAACGGGAGCACGGACACCCGATGCCGCGGCCACTCATCATCGCCCCCTCGATCCTGTCGGCGGATTTCTCGCGGCTCGGCGCTGAAGTCGCCGCCGTTGACGCTGCGGGTGCGGACTGGATCCACTTGGATGTGATGGACGGACATTTCGTTCCCAACATCACCTTCGGGCCGCCGGTGATCAACGCCATCCGCGGAAGCTCCAAGAAAACCTTCGATTGCCATCTGATGATCGCGCCGGCCGATCCCTATCTCGAAGCGTTCGCTAAGGCCGGCGCCGAGATCATCACTGTGCACGCGGAAGCAGGCCCCCATCTTGACCGCTCTCTGCAGGCGATCCGCGCCCTCGGCTGCCGCGCGGGCGTCTCGCTCAATCCCTCGACGCATGAGAGCGTGATCGAGCACGTGCTCGATCGGGTGGATCTCATTCTGCTCATGACGGTCAACCCCGGCTTCGGTGGCCAGGCCTTCATTCCCGCTCAGCTCGAGAAGATCCGCCGCGTGCGCGAGATGGTCGGCAACCGCCCGATCGACATCGAGGTCGACGGCGGCGTCACGCCGGAAACGGCGGGCCTCGTCGTGGCGGCCGGCGCCAATGCGCTCGTCGCCGGCTCTGCCGTCTTCAAGGGCGGCACCAAGGAAAGCTACGCCGCCAACATCGCCGCAATCCGCGCATCCGCCGAGAAGGCGCGCGCATCGAAATCGGCCGCCTGAAGAGCGATTTGCTCGGCCCCTCAATCCAACGAGGTCACATGTTTCCGCTTTCACACATGCTGAAGTCGTTCATTCGCGTCGGCACCTTGAAGGTCATCGACGCGGAAGGCCGCACACATATTTTCGGCGGCCGGGCTCCCGGTCCCGACGTCACCATGCGTCTCACCGATCCGACGCTCTACCGCAGCCTGTTCTTCAATCCGGAGCTCGCCGCCGGCGAAGCCTATATGGACGGCCGCATGAGCTTCGAGAACTCGACGCTCCGCGACTTCCTGACCCTGTTCTCGGTGAACCGCCTGTCACTCGGCTCCTATCCGCTGCAGAAGGTTCTGCGCACCGTTTCTCGCGGCCTCAAGCGCTTTCAGCAGGCAAACCCGATCGGCAAGGCGCAGAAGAACGTCGCCCACCACTACGACATCGGTAACGACTTCTACCGCCTCTTCCTTGATCGCGGCATGCAGTACTCCTGCGCCTACTTCACCAACGACGACAACACGCTGGAAGAAGCCCAGCAGAACAAGCTGCGCCTGATCGCCTCCAAGCTCGATCTGAAGCCCGGGCAGAAGGTGCTCGACATCGGGTGCGGTTGGGGTGACATGGCGCTCTATCTCGGGCGCATGGCGGACGTACAGGTCGTCGGCGTCACGCTCTCGAAGGAGCAGTGCAAGCTCGCCAACGAAAAAGCCAAGAACCTCGGCCTTGCCGATCGTGTCCGCTTCGAGCTTCGCGATTACCGCGACCTGACCGAACGCTTCGACCGCATCGTCTCGGTCGGCATGTTCGAGCACGTCGGCGTCCATCACTACGGCGAATATTTCGCCAAGGTGAACGAGCTTTTGACCGACACCGGCGTCATGCTTTTGCATTCCATCGGACACATGAGCCCGCCCGGCACCGCTAGCCCCTGGCTCCGGAAGTACATCTTCCCCGGCGCCTATTCGCCCGCGCTCTCGGAAGTGTTCACCGCAGTCGAGCAGAACAGCCTGTGGGTGACGGATCTCGAATTCCTGCGCGTGCACTATGCCAAGACGCTCGCGCACTGGGTCAGCCGCTTCGAAGCGAACCGCGCCAAGGTTGCGGAGATGTACGACGAGCGCTTCTGCAGGATGTGGGAGTTCTACCTGATCAGCTGTGAAATGATGTTCCGCACCGGCAGCCAGCTCGTCTTCCACATGCAGCTTGCGAAGAAGCGCGATGCCGTGCCGATCGTGCGCGACTACATCACCGACACCCAGCGCGCCTTCCTTCAGCTCGAGCCCGGAAAGGGCATCTTTCCGAACGGCTAGAACGTCGTGAAAGGGTGACACGCCTTAACACCCCGACCTGCGTCGGGGTGTTGTCCATATGGTGGGTCTCGACTGTTCACCCGCAAACGTCACCCCGGCGAAGGCCGGGGTCCACGCGCGCTAAAGGAAGGGCCGCCTTAAGGCGCCTTCGGCCGATCCGGCGCGGGCGGCACGCCGTCCTTCTCGCAGTGGTAGGCGGGCTTTGCCACCTTGCTCCACACTTCCGACGAGCCGAACAGCGGCAGCAGCACGTAGCCCCGCACGTCGATCTGCGTCGGGCTCAAGACCGTGGCGTAGCCTTTGAAGCTCATGCCGAGATCGGGAACGTAGACGTCGCCGCCGCCCCAAGTGCCGTCCGGCTGCTTCGTGAAGCCTTCGATGACACGCAAGCCGCACACCTGCCGGTTCTGCCGCTGGCTATCGGGATTGCGGTAGTCCTTGAGCGGAAGACGATCGGGCCCATACGGCAGCCGCAGCCACACGACCTTGGCGCACATGCCGTCCCCGCACGGCCCTACCTCCAGCACCACTTCGCCGTGCGAATCCATCCAGAATCCGTCGAGCTCGGTCGCAAGCGCAGGACGCGACGTTGCGAGGCTTCCGAAGCCCGCCAGCATCAGCAGGGCCAGAAAGTATGCGAAGCGATGCATGTTGTTTCCTTTGTCCCGCATCACGGCATATCCGCTCCACAATACAGAGCGGAAGGCGCGCCATCCGAGCACCCCGTATCGGCCAGCACCGTGATGTTGTAAAGGCGAAGCAGCATGCCCCCTTCTTTATCCGGGATAGAGCGTGCTAAGCCCGCCACGATGACGAAACCAGCCCCACCGTTTGCAAAGCGATTCGCGCCGCCGCTTCCGATCGACGAAGTGCTGGAACCGCTTGCCGCTGCGCTAGAAAACGGTGCCAAAGCCGTTCTGATCGCCCCACCCGGCGCCGGCAAGACAACGCGTGTTCCGCTCGCGCTCGACGGCGCTTCTTGGCTGGAAGGCCGCAAGATCCTCGTTCTCGAGCCGCGCCGCCTGGCCGCTCGCGGCGCCGCACGCCGGATGGCCGCCTCCCTCGGCGAAGAGGTCGGCGAATCCGTCGGACTGCGCGCTCGCCTGGAAACCCGCGTTTCGCGCAAAACCCGCATCGAGGTTCTGACCGAGGGCGTCTTCACGCGCATGATCCTCGACGATCCGACGCTCGAAGGCATCGGCGCCGTGCTGTTCGACGAATTCCACGAACGCTCGCTCGACGCCGATCTCGGACTCGCGCTCGCCCTCGACGCGCAGAAAAGCCTGCGCACCGATTTGCGGCTCCTCGTCATGTCGGCAACGCTCGCGGGCGATCGCGTTGCGGAGCTTCTCGACAACGCCCCCATCATCGAAAGCGCGGGCCGCTCGTTTCCAGTCGAGACCCGTTACGTCGGTAAGAACCCCGCATTGCGTCTCGAAGATCGCATGGCCGACGCCATTGACCGCGCGTTGCGGGCCGAAGGCGGTTCCATCCTGGCGTTTCTGCCGGGGCAAGGCGAAATCCACCGCACCGAGGAGCGCTTGCGCGAACGGATAGATCCCGCCACCACCATCCTGGCGCCACTCTACGGCGCGCTCGACCGGCGCGAGCAGGATCAGGCCATCGAGCCCGCCCCACCGGGCAAACGCAAGGTCGTGCTCGCAACGTCGATTGCCGAAACCTCACTCACCATCGAAGGCGTTCGCGTCGTCGTCGACTGCGGCACTGCCCGCGTTCCTCGCTTCGACCCTGATGTTGGTGTCACCCGCCTCCAAACCGTCCGCGTCTCCCGCGCCTCCGCCGATCAGCGCCGCGGACGCGCCGGCCGCACCGAGCCCGGCGTCTGCTATCGCCTCTGGGACGAAGCCGAAACTTCGAGCCTGCCGGCGTTCGGCGAGCCGGAGATCCGCTCAGCCGATCTCGCCCCCCTTTTGCTCGATTGCGCCGAATGGGGCGTCACCGACCCGCGTACGCTCGCCTGGCTGGACCCACCGACACCCGCCGCAATCGAAGCTGCTCACGAGGAACTCGAAACGCTCGGCGCGCTGGATGCTTCCGGACGAATGACGGAAACCGGCCGTGCCCTCCGCGCGCTTCCTTTGCCGCCGCGCCTCGCGGCCATGCTGATCGCATCCGCGAAAGTGGGAACCGAAGCGCGAGCAGCCGATATCGCGGCCCTTCTCGTCGAGCGCGGCCTCGGCGGAAACGATACATCGCTCGATCATCGTCTGGATAACTTCCGCCGCGACCGCTCCCACCGCGCCACCGAGATGCGCCGTCTCGCCGAAGGCTGGGCCCGAACGTCTCGCGGAGATCGCCAACGAGACGGCAAGACCAAAACCGATGGGGGCGAACACTCGACCGCCGCTCTCCTCGCCCTCGCCTATCCTGACCGCATCGCCAAGGCCCGCGGCGCACGCGGCCAGTTCCTCCTCGCCAACGGGCGCGGCGCAATCCTAGACGCTGCCGACGCGTTGGCCCGCGCGCCCTTCCTGGTCGTTGGCGAAATGCAGGGGACGGCCGCCGCGACACGCATTCTGCTCGCCGTCGAAACCAGCGAAGCGGACATCCTGAGCTTTGCCGGACACCGCATCGCCGCCCGCGACGAGATCACGTTCGATCGGGAAGCTGCTGCCGTGCGTGCCCGCCGCGTCCGCCGTCTCGACGCCATCGAGCTCGCGAGCGAGCCGCGGCCTGCCGAGCAAAGCCCCGAAGTCGAAGCCGCACTCGCTGCCGGTCTCGCATCTCTCGGTGCAGCGCGCCTGCCCTGGAGCAAAGCGCAGCTTCAGCTCCGCGACCGCATCGCATTCCTCCGCGCAGCCGGTGAAGACGATTGGCCCGACCTGACGGACGCAACCCTCACCGCCACACTGCCGGAATGGCTCGGCCCTTATCTCTCGGGAAAAACCCGCCTCGCAGATGTCGCAGCCGACGACCTGGGTCAAGCGTTGGACGCGCTGATCCCCTGGGCTCTGAAGCGCCGCCTCGACGAGGAGGCGCCAACTCATTTCGAAGCGCCGACCGGAAACCGTCACGCCATCGAATACGAAGGCGCCGGCGCACCAGCCTTGCATATCCGCGTCCAGGAGCTGTTTGGTCTCAAAGCACACCCGGCCATCGCCGGCGGCCGGCTACCGCTGACCTTGCACCTGTTGTCGCCGGCCCATCGCCCGATTCAGATTACGCGCGACCTGCCGGGGTTCTGGAGCGGATCGTGGGCGGCGGTGAAGGCTGAAATGAAGGGGCGCTATCCGCGTCACCCCTGGCCCGATGATCCCGCCAATGCGGCGCCGACAAGCCGGGCCAAGCCGCGCGGAACCTGATGCCGCCTGCGGTTTCAGGGCAGCGAATTTCTAATTGTTCGCGGCGGAATCGGCATTTGCCTTGGTCGTGTGCTTCAAGGCAGCAGCCTTTTTCGGCTTGCCGCCTTGGCCCGTCTTCGCCGTTTGCTTGGCAACACCAGATGCGTTCGCCTTGACGGTCTGCTTCGTAGCTTTCTTCTGTGTGGCAGCTTGCTGAGACGTTCCCGTCTGGCTGGCCTTCACCACTTGCTTCGACTTCGTGGCCTGCTTCGGCACCACAGCCTGCTGAGCCGTCCCCGTCTGGCTAGCCTTCACCACCTGCTTCGCCTTCGCGGTTTGCTTCGGCACAGCCGCCTGCTGAGACGTTCCCGGCTGACTGACCTTGACCACCTGCTTGGCCTTCGCGGTTTGCTTCGGCACCGCAGCCTGTTGGGACGTGCCCATCTGGCCGGCCTTCACCACCTGCTTCGCCTTCGTGGCCTGCTTCGGCACCACAGCCTGCTGGGACGTGCCTGTCTGGCTGGCCTTCACCACCTGCTTGGCCTTCGCGGTTTGCTTCGGCACCGCAGCCTGTTGGGACGTGCCCGTCTGGCCGGCCTTCACCACCTGCTTCGTCTTCGTGGCCTGCTTCGGCACGACAGCCTGCTGAGACGTTCCCGGCTGACTGACCTTGACCACCTGCTTGGCCTTCGCGGCCTGCTTCGTAGCGTTCTTCTGCGTCGGAACCTGCTGCAACGTCCCTGCCTGGGTCGCTTTCACCACCTGTTTCGACTTTAACGTCTGCTTTGGCACCACCGCCTGCTGCGACGTCCCAGGCTGGCTAACCTTCACCACCTTCTTCGCCTTCGCGGTCTGCTCCGGCGTTGCGGCCTGCTTTGACTTCGCTGTCTGCTTAGAGCCCTGAGCGGTCAACGTACCCGGCTCACCCTTGAGCGGCTTGTTGATCGGCCCAGCGCTGGCAGGCACCGGCGAAGCGGACTTCGCGCCCGAAGCTGCACCGGACTTCACCAGCGCATCGATACAGGCCGGCTGCAGATTGGGCCCGACATTGCGCATGCAAGCAGATAGCCCCTCGCTGCCCAGCTGATGCTGACTGCAATGCGTCAGATAGTCGGAACGGCAATTTTTCCGCACGTCGTCGCTATAGGCGAGCGCTCCTGCCGGAAACGCCAAGAGCGCCGTGACGAAAGCCAATACGCAGGTACGCAGCATCTCGTCTCCATCTCGGTCTGCTGATCCGGGACCAGGCGATAACGAGTACTCCACCACGAAACGCACACGAGCGGTAACGGTTCATCGCGAAGCACGTCAATAAAGCAGGCAACAAATTGCATAAAAATCAATATGATAATAGCACAGCCTGCGATCAAAGGCGAGATTCGATCTCGCCCCCGCGCCATGTCGCCGCGGGGTGTTGCCGCCCTGCTCGTGTCAGACTACGGGGCTGCCTGCTATAAGCCGGCAGTTGGGCGAGTCGAACAGGATTGCGCGCAAACGCATCTGTCGAAGTGTCCATAGAAACAAAGCCTCGAGGGAGAGCGCGACCAATGGCACTGAAAGCCCCTGGCATCCTTACGTTTATGTTGTCAGTCATCCTCACAGTGCTCGCACTGGTCACATACGTCTTCGGCGCGACAATTCCATACATTACGGGTCAAGAATTCTGGGTTATTCTGCTGGCTCAGTTCGTACTCGTGTTCGGCTGCATCATGCGCGGTCTGTGAGGCGGCCTTCGAGCGTGACGGGCTTTGCCGTTCCGGGGGGATGGCTGCCCGATCCGGGGTTCAACGCAGCAAACGTAAAAGGCTTGCACCCAATCGCTGTGCCCTTCTGTCGCGCGGCGTTCGAAACTCTGGATCTGTCGTGTTTGAATGCACAAATTGGCGCTCATGATGATCAGAAAACTCCAGTCTGGCCCCTTCGCCGAGCGAGCGCGCCGGTCCGTACGTGAAATCACGTTGGCCGTCGTCCTGACGCTTGCTGCCCTAGTGTTTGTTGTGGCCGCACTTCACGGCCATGGCTCGGAAACAGCCGCGATTTCGCCCGCTGAAGACGCCGCTCAGAACAGTTCCAATTAACTGTCGCAACGAGCGAGCCAATGCGTCCGAGGCCTTGGCCTGGACGCAACCAAGCCTTTAAATCGCCTTCACCATATCCTGATCGCTTCGCGTCCCGCCGACCCGACACGAGCAAGTGCTTTAGAAGCCAGTGGCCTACTGAGAAGGGCTTATCCGGCCAACGGCTCGGCCCGCACCAATCCCCGAACCGAATTTCCTACATAGACGACATTGCCGCCCTTGAGATCGTTGGGCGTTAACGCGGCTTCGACGGCTTTGCCATTTGCGAGCAATTCGCTGCGAAGCACCCCCGGTAGCAACCCGGACGAAAGCGGCGGCGTGACGAGCTTGCCGCCCCGCTCAACGAAGATGTTGGTCCGGCTGCCTTCCGCCAGCTCCCCGCGCTCATTGAGATAGAGCACCTCGTCGGCTTTCTTCGTATCGGCATAGTGCTGCCACTCGCGATCGTAGAGTTCTCGCCGCGTCGTCTTGTGGAACAGGAAAGCGTTCGTGCTGTCGAGCCGCGTCTCCGAGATGACGTAGCGCATGACGGCATCGGGCTTCTGTGCCGGCTGCTCCGTAACCGTGATCGTGAGCTTGCCGTCCTCGGCCAGGAGCAGGCGCACCCTCAAGCGTTCGTCGGCACGCCCCTTGACGGCATCGGCCAGCGCCGCGCGAACGGCGCTTTCGTCGAACGCGTATCCGAAATAGGCGGCAGAAGCCTCGAGCCGCTTCACGTGCCTTTCAAGAAGCCAATAGCCGGAGCCGGCGTCATGCAGCAGCGTTTCGATCAGTTCGAAGCTCTTCGGCGGATCGGTTAGGAACTTCATCTTGAGCAGGCACTCGGCGTATTCCTTCGCACCCACGGAATCGTACACCACGCCCGATCCGATCCCCATCTCGCCACGCCCGTCGCGGAAGATGACCGGCGTGCGAATAGCCACGTTGAACAGCGCTTCGCCTTTTGGGCTGATGTGGCCGATCGCACCGCAATAAACGCCGCGCGGCTCGGTTTCGTAGTCCCGGATCAGTTCCATCGCGCGGATCTTCGGCGCACCGATCACGGAGCCCGGCGGAAAGATCGCGCGCACGAGATCAGCAAGACCGACCTCCTTCTTGAGCGTCGCCTTCACGCCCGAAGTCAGCTGATGCAAGGTGCGATAGGTCTCGACCGTGAATAGATCCGTGACGCTGACGCTGCCGACCTCGGCGATACGACCGAGATCATTGCGCATCAGATCGACGATCATGAGGTTTTCGGCGCGCTGCTTGACGTCGCTCGAAAGCACGCGGCGCTGATCCGCGTCCGCTTCCGGCGTTCCGGCCCTGGGCGCGGTTCCCTTCATCGGCCGCGTGGACACCACACGCCCGTGCTTTTCGATGAACAGCTCCGGGCTGGCGGACAGCACCGTCACCTCACCCGTATCGACGATCCCCGCATAGGCCACACGCTGGCGCTGGCGCATGTCGCGATAGAAGGTGAGCGGCGAACCCTCGAGGCGGAACCGGGCCTTGAAAGTGAGGTTCAACTGATAGATGTCGCCGGCGCGGATCTTGTCCTGGACGGCCGAAAAGCGCTGTTCGTACTCGGCCCCATCCCAGGCACACGCGACCGACGTGAACTGGTAGGAACCGCTGCGGGTATGCGTCGAAAGCCAATGATCGACCTCGCGCTCGCTCATCTCGCGCGGGGCGCGATAAAGCCCGAACCACAACAGCGGCACGTTCCGCCCTTCCGGAAGCAGATCGCGGATCTTGGGCTCCAGCACGTACCCGAGCTCATAGGCGAAGAAGCCAGCCGCATAGAGCCCAGCCGTCGTTCCCGCTTCGAGGCGCGCGAGCGCAGCCGGAACCTCTTCCGGCGTGACGGCCGAGACGATCTCCGTGGGCTCGGTAAACAGCAGAGAGGGCGCCCCCCGGCCGGAGCTGTTGTCGAGAAGGACGAACGTTTCCTCGAGCCCCGCGCGCATCGTGTTCTTGTCGGCAGGCTGGCGGGAGCGTTTGGGGTCGGCTGATGTCATACGTGGGAAGTCTCGCCTAGAGTTCTCCAGGAACCGGCCCTCGAAAAGGAAAGCTCGGTCGATGGGCATCGTAGCGATGCAACGGAAGCGGCGACGCCATGGATACTGACCGCCGTATCGATGGCCACCTTATACGAAAGAACAGCCCCGCAGCCGAGACTATTCGAAGCCGGAATCCCCGTTTTGGCCCCGGCTTTCCTGGGCGGCCGTTCGGGCTATCCACGGTCATGCACAACACCCGCGCGAGTGGGGTTCACAAAGCCAAAAATCGTGCTATAGACCCTCCCGAGCCGCGCTGCTGCGGCTCCTTCGAACGGGCCGTCCCGCAGTGCGGGGTCTTCAGGCCCAGATCAGCGCCAAGATCAAAAGCTGGCCAGATCATTCGAGCGGCGCGACACGGTTTCCAAAAGGGAGCGCGTCGGGCTGAATACACGTCGGTATCGCGGGATGGAGCAGCCCGGTAGCTCGTCAGGCTCATAACCTGAAGGTCGTAGGTTCAAATCCTACTCCCGCAACCAATTTCAAAACAAAATCAATAAATTATGATGGGTGCCTGCATCGCGCAGGTGGCTTCGCGCCCCGAGATCACTAGATCTCCGCGCGCAATGCTGCGCGATCAGAGCGCGCCGAACGCCCGCGTCACGTCATGCTGCCCATATTGATCGACGAGCACCTCGCGCGGGGCGGCGTGGCTAATGAAATGAATAGGGCTTGCCGTCAGGCCGTAGGCCCCGCTGCCGTGCACGGCAATGAGATCCCCCTCCTCCACCCGCGGCAGCATGACACCGCTGGCCAGCCGGTCGATCGAGGTGCAGAGCGGCCCGACGAGATCGACCTTCTCGAGCCCTGCATCGCTGCCGCCCACTTTGTGCATGAGATAGTTGCGGTGGATGACCATTCCGAAATGCCCGGATGCGGGCAGGTGATTGTTCATACCCCCGTCGCAGATCGCAATCCGGCTCCCGCGCGAGTCCTTCACCGAGATCACGCGGGTCAGGAAATATCCGGCCTCGCCGACCAGATACCGGCCGAGTTCCAGCACGAGCTGCGTACCCGAAAAGCGCGGCTCGCTCTTGAGCGCATCGAGCTCGTCGACAATTCCGCTCGCGACCGCGTCGAGATCGAGCGGTGCGTCGCCATTGTGATAAGGGATGCCGAGACCGGATCCGAACACGAGCTTTTCGGGACTGAACCCATAGCGCTCTGAGACTTCACGAAACACGGCGATGAAGGTTCGATAGTTTTCCGAGATCGCATCCGGCTTGAGGCACTGGGTTCCCGAATAGATGTGGAGGCCCATGACGCGAAGGTTCGCCAGTGCAAAGATCTTCGGCAGCTCGTCGTGCATGCATTCGACATCGATCCCGAATGCAACCGGGCGCCCCGCCATCTGGTCTCCGAAGCCTTTCGGCACCCGTGCGGGGGCAATGCGGATCATCACATCCTGCACCCGCCCGAGTAACGCCGCGATCCGGTCCGCCGCGATTGCCTCGCGCACGGATTCGACCACCAGCTCTCCGACACCGTTTTCAATGGCCTCACGAAGCTCGAATTCGCGCTTGCCCGGCCCGGTGAAGCTTGCCCGTTTGGCATCCCATCCGGCCCCGATTCCGAGCCGAAGCTCGCCGATCGATGAGACGTCCAGAAACGCGACATGCGCCTTCAGCCAGGAAAGCACCCCCGGATTGGGATTGCTCTTGGCCGCATAGCTCAGCGCAAACCTTCCCCCGAACGCAGCCTGCAGCCGTTGCGCGCGCGTCTCGATGGCATCGGCGAAATAGACATACGTGGGCGTGCCGAAAGCACGCGCGGCATTCTCGAGTTGCTGATCGATGGTGGCAATGCCACCGGCCATGTCACAATTGGCTTTCTGCAAAACGCACGATCCGGGTTGCTGAATCGAAGTTGTCGAGCGTGACGTCTTCCGGCCGTACGCGAATTCCCGCCTCTTCCTCGACGAACGTGATGAGCTGCAGCATCGCAACTGAATCGAGCGCACCCGAAGAGAAGAGCTCGGTATCGGCAACCAGCTCCCCATCGATCTTCAGCGTTCCATTGAGAAACGTGATCAATTTCATTTCGGTCAGTTTCACGGCGTTCCCTCTACCCCTTTCCTTCAACCAGCCAGTGGCTGGCTCATCCCCGCGTCCGCGTCACATGGTGCCCCCCGCGACAGCCTTTCGCGGCACCTTGCGACAATATCCGGCCGCGCAAGCTTTCCGCTCGACGTGCGCGGCATGCTTCCACGCCAAACATGAACCTCCCGCGGAATCATGTAATGCGGCATCACCAGCCGGCAGTGCTTGGTCAGCGCGCGCTCGTCGTAGCCATCGAGCGGCGTAACGGCGACATGAACGACCTCGCCAAGCTCGTCGTCGGCGACGCCGAAAGCGACCGCGTCTCCCACCATGCCACTGCGGTGGATTAGATCCTCCACCTCTTCGGGGCTCAACCGGAATCCGCTCGTCTTGATCATGGCGTCGTTGCGCGAGACAAACCAGAGGTCCCCATCCGCGTCGATCTTCACGGTATCGCCGCTGTAGACGACCGGCTCGTCTCCGATCAACGAGGAAAGCTCGGGACAGGGCCGAATTTTTTCCGCCGTCACCTCCGGCTTTCCCCAATAGCCCAGGCTGACGAGCGGTCCGCGATGAACCAGCTCACCCTGCTCGCCGGGCTTGGCGACGCCTTCACCGTGCTTGATGACGTAAACTTCCGCGCCGGGAATGGCCCGTCCGATAGAGCCCTTCTTCCGCGCAAATTTCTCCGGCGCGAGATAGGTGGAACGAAAAGCTTCCGTCAGCCCATACATCAGCACGACATCGACGTTCGGAAACACCGCAGGCATACGCTCGAGAACGTTCGACGGCACCTTGCCGCCGGAATTCGTGATCCGCCGGAGCGCCGGAAGCGATCGCGGGCTCTCGTCGAGCAACCGAACGATCTGGCCCCAGAGCGGAGGAACCGCCGCGAGACCCGTAATCGCATGCTTTTCGAGCGCGTTCACAATCTCGGCCGCCATGACGACGGGCTGATGCACCACCAAGCCGCCGACCAACATCATCGTCGTGAGCTGGTTGAGCCCGTAGTCGAAACTGTACGGGAGCACGCTCAAGAGCCGATCGTCCTCGCCGAGCTTGAGATAACGCGCCACGGAGCGCGCGCCGGCCACGATGTTGCGGTGGCTCAGCATCACGCCCTTGGGCTTACCGGTCGAGCCAGACGTGTAGATGATCATCGCGAGCTCGCTATCGAGGCGCGAGACTTCCGAGCCTCCAGAGCTGCCCATCGCAACCGCCCAGCCGTCGAAGCCAGCGGCATCGGGAGCCTCCCCCGCCACCAGCACGCGTGAGACGGTCCGGGGCAGCGAGCTGCCCGCAAGCGCGTTGGCCGTCCTCGGCTCCACGATCGCGAGGCGCGCCCCGCAGTCGTCGGCGATGTAGGCAAGCTGTTCGAGCGTCCATTGGACGTTGACGTTGACCACCACCGCGCCGACCTTGGAGGCGGCGAACATCGTCGTGACCTCGGCGATGCGCTTGCGAAGATGAACGATGACACGATCGCCTGGCCGGATGCCCTGCGCCTGAAGATAGCCAGCGATCCGATCGACCTCGGCGGCCACTTCCGCGAAGGTCACGGAACGGTCGGCATCCACCAACGCCGTCTTGTTCGGACGCAGGCTGAGATTGTCCGCGAGCAGCTGATAGAAATTTGTCGTCAGCGCGTTCACGGCCGTTTCTCCGGTATTCGTCACAAGTGCCGTTGGAATCGCCTCAAGCCGCTTGGGTTGCGGCGCTTTTGCTCATGATCGGAGCAAGACGCGGATAGATCTTGGCCGGTGAGCCGACGACGATCGAATCCGAAGGTACGTCGGTCGTCACCGCTGTGTTGGCGGCAATACGCACGCGATCGCCGACCGTTATGCCGCCGAGCACGGTCGAATTCACCCCGATAAAAACATCGTTCCCGATAACCGGGCACGCAGTATCCATGTTCGTCCCGATCGTCACGTTATGCATTACGCCGAGCCTGTCGCCGATGACGACATCGGGATGGATGGAGAGAGAACCTTCCGCGTGGATAATGTGGAAGTCCTTGCCGATCTGCACCTGTGGCGGGATCCAGATCTTTGTCACGTTCGCGACCACGAAATTGATGACGCCGTAAACCTTACTGACCACGTTGCGCGCGATCGGGCTGGGAAGTGCAAGACCCCACCGACCAAAGCGGTAGACGCACAACGACAAGAAAGCGGTGCTTGCAAGAGACCCGCCGTGTCGTTCGTAGTCGCCGCGGACAAGATTAAACAACGTATCCGTCATTCGCCCAGTATCTCTCCCCAATGGGCGTACGCTTACATAGGTAGCTACACCTCCGCATGTTAACGCAGAGATATAGACTTCGGTATAATAGAATAATTTTCAGTTCGCGTACGGAAAAACCTGTGTTTTCGCCGCGTCATCGCGCAACTAAGTAAATACGGAGAGCAAGCCCAGGTTGCAAAATGCACCCTACCGAGGGGTCCGATCAAACGAAAATGGCGATATCGCCTAACGCGTTATGAAGAGGAAAAAATCAGTTTAAAATCAAATCGAATGTACGTTCAATTTCGTCCCAGCTTGCCGTAAACCCGTCCTGGCTTCCCGTCCCCACCACGAATGAATAGCCCTGCCCCTGGCGATCCGTAATCACCTTGAGGGCGGAGACGGCTCGATCCGGCGGCTGGATCACGAAAAGGGTGGCATCCTGCGGCATCACCATGAGCCCGTGCACCAGCTGGCTCCCCTCCACGCCCATGACCACGCTGGCCCCCGCGCAAGCCGCGATGATCTCGTCAACCGTGCTGTTCATCGGATCGAGGACCCGGAATCCTTTTGTGGCCGCAACCTTGTCGGCAATCTCCCGCTCGTTGAGCAGCAGACGGCGCATGCCCGATTGTCCGCGGAGCAGAAACACCCCCGGGTTCGGCTCAATCGGTACCCCGGCGACGAGGCGGGCGCGCAGCTGGTCGGCCCGCGCCTTGCGGTGCGCGTTGTGCGCCCCGTCACTGAACAGAATGAGCTCGTCGAAATGAGCCCGCTCGATCCGGCGCGGACGGTGCCCGAGCTTCACCTCGTAGGTCGCGACATGCCCTTTCGGCGTCGGCGCGGTCGTCACCGGCGCCCCATACTGCTCGGCGAGCGGATAGGTCAGGCAATCCTCGCAAAGCCAGGTGCCGAACCAGGTGTTGCCGATCCAGCTCTCGTAGAGCGCCCCGCTGACCCGTTCGGTCGGGATCACATAGGCCGGATACTTGTGCTGGCGCCGCCGCAGGTGCTTGAACGCTCCTGGCGCATAGAGCACCCCATCGACGAAATCGACATGCTTGAGCCTGAAGCCCAGGGTCGGCCCCTGGCTAGCCTCGAAGCCACCGCGCAGGTCGCGCACGACCTCTTCGACGCTGCCGAACTCTGCCGCACGAATACGTTCGAGCTGCCCCGGCAGGAACTTCGCGGGTTGAATATACCGCTTGTCGCTCGGAGCAATAACCCAGCGCTCAGGCGCCGTCGCCTCGAGATCCGGCTCTTGCCAGCCACACGCTTTCTTGAGGAGATGCATGGCCGGCCGGAACGAGATCAACGCACGTCATCTCCAAGAAGGCGCCCGAAGCACGCAATCGGCCAATCGGCGCAAGGCGAATCCGCTCGAAAAGACAGGCGCCGGCCTGCCTCCAGCAATCATTTGATCGCAATTTCCTTAATTTAGGCACCTTGTCGTTGGCACAAGCGAACCGCTCTCGAACCTGGGGACACTCGGCTGTCGATCTTACGAACATTGCTGGCGATTTTCCTGGCCGCAGTTGCCGCTGCAGCTTCGCCTCCGGCTGAAGCCGCTCCGCATCTTCAGGTCCTGATCGGCGCCACTGACGCAGACGGCGCATTCGCCAACACGCGCCCACAGGGCGAAGACCAGTTCGACGAAGAAGCGCCGAAAGCCTTCTGCCAGCGCCTCAGCACGATCAAGTTCGAAAGCGCTCCGGCCGACGTTGCGCGCGCGGAGTTTCCGAAACCGGATCGGCACTCATCTCAGCCGCGTGCGACGCCTTTCCTTTCAATCACGCATCAAGTCCGCGATCCGGCCAACACACCACGCGGCCCACCGTCCGCCTGACCGTTTTCTCACCCTTCATGGCCCGTCAGCCGCATCTCGCCCCGTCGCTCGGTTCGAGACGCCGAGCGACGTTGCCGTGACATGGGGTCTTGCTTCGAAACGTTCGGATCATCCGTTGAAAGAACTCGTGCATGATTGAAATCGTTGTTTGGGGTGCCATCGCACTCACATCCGCAATCGCTGGCGCCATCCTCGCCAAAAGCAGAAACAGAAATGTGTCGTCATGGGCAGCCTGGTGCTTGCTGCTCCCCCCGCTCGTCGGTGTGCTCTATCTGCTTCCGAAAACCACGCCAGCCGCTCCTCGCCCGCCGCTCGTGATCAAGCGGAGGGCGGAATGACGAAGGAGTTTCACCAACGCGCCGCCCATGACTATCCGCCCGCGGCATTGTGGGGCCCCTCGCCCCGCGAGGTTTGGTGGTGGGCCATTCCGCCTGCGGTGGCCGTCATCGCGCTTGTCACGTACGCGCTGGCGCCCGACTACTACATCAGCCACTTCCTGCCGGAGCACTCCGGATATCTGGAGCGCTCTCATTTCCTGCTTCCGGCAATCGGAGTTCTCATTTGTCTCCGGATCCTCCGCATGGAGCAAACCCGGCGAATTGCCTACCTTCGCGGTGCCGTCATCGCGTTCGCCGTCGCGTGCTTTTACATCGCCGGAGAGGAAGAAAGCTGGGGGCAGCATTTCTTTCAATGGAGCACGCCGGAAGCGTGGTCGAACATCAATCGGCAGGACGAGACCAACCTGCACAACACGTCGTACTACTTCAACCAAGGGCCCCAGCTTGTCCTTGAGCTTGCGATCGTACTGGGTGGCATCGTTGCGCCTTTCGTCGTGCAAGCACGCGGCCCCATCGGCGGCGACTTGATCGCGATTTTGACGCCACCGATCGCTCTGCTTCCGGTCTCGCTGTGCGCGGTCGTTTTCAAGGTCATAGACCGGCTGCAGAAAAACGATCTCGTACCCGACTTGGTCGCACGCCCGAGCGAAGTGACCGAAACCTTCTACTATATGTTTATCTTCTTCTATCTCGTGGTGCTCTACCGGCGCGTTCAGCGTCTTTGAAAGAGATGCGCCAGGTCAAACACATTGCCCTGGCGCATTTTGTTTATGCCGCATCGCGTTCCCATTCCGGGAACGGATCGGGCAGCTTCGCCCATTGCGCCGTATCGACGGCGCCATCCTCAGGAAGCTTCAGGAGACACGCATCCAGCGCGGCCAGCATCGCCGCCTTGTCCATGTCCCGCGTTCCGATGAAAACGATCTCCTGGCGCCGGTCGCCCCACAGTTTATGCCAGGTCTTGTTGATACGCCCGACGAGATCGTCATCCTGCGGCCAGTTCTTCTTCGGCACGGCCGCCCACCAGTAGCCGATTGCCTCGTGCCGCACGAGCGCACCCGCTTGCGCCAGCTCTCCCACCCACTGCGGACGCGTCGCAAGCCAGAAGAAGCCCTTGGCGCGAACGACGCCCGGCCAGGATTGGTTCAAGAATGAATGCAGCTTCGCGGGCTCGAACGGACCGCGGGCCCGATAGACGAAGCTCGAGATTCCGTACTCCTCGGTCTCGGGCTTGTGATCCTTGAAGCCGTTCAGCTCCTTGAACCAGGTCGGATGACGGTGCGCGGTCTCGAAATTGAAAAGCCCCGTGTCGAGAATATCGCGGCCATCGACACGGGCATGGCTCGTCTCGATCACGCGGGCATCGGCGTTGAGCGACCGGATGATAGCGCGCGCGGCCTCGACGTCCTGCGGCGCCGCCACGTCGATCTTGTTCAGCACGATGACATCCGCGAACTCGATCTGATCGACGAGAAGCTGCACCAGCGGCCGCTCGTCCTCGTCGCCGGCCACCTCTCCGCGATCCTTGAGGAAATCTTGCGAGGAGTAATCCCTGAGAAGGTGCGCCGCATCGACCACCGTCACCATCGTGTCGAGGCGCGCAACGTCAGAAAGACTGTGGCCGTCCTCGTCGCGGAATTCGAAAGTCGTGGCGACCGGCAACGGCTCGGCGATACCCGTCGATTCGATCAGCAGGTAATCGAAGCGCCGTTCCGCGGCGAGCCGGCGCACTTCCTTCAGAAGATCGTCGCGCAGTGTGCAGCAGATGCAGCCGTTCGACATCTCGACCAGCATCTCGTCCGTGCGCGAGAGATTGGCGCCGCCCTTTTCGACGAGATCGGCATCGATGTTCACTTCGCTCATGTCGTTGACGATCACCGCGACCTTGAGACCATCGCGATTGTTCAACACGTGGTTGAGCAGCGTTGTCTTGCCCGCGCCAAGAAAGCCCGAAAGCACGGTGACGGGCAAACGCCGATCCACGCGTGATGCGGCGCCTTCCAAATGATCCGCAAGTTTCTTGTCCATTCCCGCACGTCTCCCGCTCGTGGTTTGCCCATGACGGAAAACAGCCCGCGATACACGCCGGACCACCGCTTGGGCCGCCTTACAAAAACTGATCTCTCACGACTGACCGATCACACCTGATCGCTCGCAACAGGCCGCTCGCGAGCGGCTCAAATGCCTTCGAAACCGTGCTCGATGCGTCGAGCGCTCGGACAGGACATCAGTCGGCCCTGCCTGCTGCCTAATAACTAAAGCGGATATTATAACATCCGTCAAGCAGCTCCGACACGCAGAAGCGATAGGAAAGCGGGAAAGAGACGATCGAGAGAGGGCGAAGTTGTCGGAAGGGACCGCACGCAATTGCCTCCGAATTGCCGTGAAACCAAAGCGCGCGCACGAAGCATGCGCGCCGGTTACCGACCCCATGCGAACTCCAAAAAACCAACGCCGGTCCAAACCGTAACCATCACCGCACAATCACATCGCGCCTTATCCGAGATCGCGACGCGACGCACGAGAGACAGATGGAAAGCGGAATGGCCCGCAGCGCGTATGCGATGTCCTTGGCCGCAAGGAGATTTCCTACGTCAGGTTGATGGAGATCAAGGATCGCGAGGCGCCCGGCACCTATCACCCAAGCTAGGAAAGCGAATGTTCCGTCACTCGCGAAAATCGGCAAAGCCAACGCATACGGAAGTTCCTGAGGGGACAACAGCGACGCACGCGCGCTATGCGCCGTCGTAATGTCGCGCACACCTCCCCCGCCAACGTCAAACGCACGGAGAAGAAATCCGAATGGGTGGTCAGACGGTAGCGAACACGAACAACCAGCGGACCACATCGCAAGAGCGGCCCTGGCATTCGATACCGGCTGACGAGCTGTTCGGCATTCTCTCGACCGCACCCGGCGGTCTCACCACCGATGAAGCTGCCCGCCGGCTCACCCAATACGGACCCAACGTTCTGCCCGAGACGGCGCGCCGCAACCCATTTCTGCGCTTCCTGGCGCAGTTCAACAATATCCTGATCTACTTCTTGCTGATGGCCGCCGTGGCGGCCTGGTCGCTCGGTCACATCATCGACGCATCCGTCATCGTTGCGGTCGTCACCATCAACGCCATCGTCGGCTTCATCCAGGAGGACAAGGCCGAGAAAGCGCTGAGCGCGATCCGGAAAATGATCTCTCCCCGCGCCAGCGTCTGGCGCGACGCGCGTCGACTGAGCCTTCCCGTCGCCGAAATCGTCCCCGGCGACATCGTGCTGATCGAAGCCGGCGACCGCGTCCCCGCCGATCTCCGCCTGACGCGCGTGCGCGGCCTGCTGATCGACGAAGCGATGCTCACCGGCGAATCTGTCACCGCCGAAAAGCAGGAGAGCACCGCACCCACCGATGCCCCGCTGGGCGACCGCGTCGGCATGGCCTATTCCGGCACGCTCGTGGCCGCAGGCCAAGGCACTGGCGTCGTCATCGCCACCGGCGGCGAAACCGAGATCGGGCACATCAGCGCACTCATTCAAGGCGTCGAACTGCTGACGACACCGCTTCTGCGTCAGATCAACCGCTTCGGCGAGCGCTTCACCTGGATAGCGCTGTCGGCGGCCGTCGTATTGTTTCTCTTCGCCACCTTTTTCCGCGGCTATCCCTGGCCTGACGCGCTGATCGCCGTCGTCGCCCTCGCCGTCGGCGTGGTGCCCGAAGGCCTGCCCGCGGTCATCACCATCACGCTCGCGATCGGCGTCCAGCGCATGGCGACGCGCAACGCCGTTATCCGGCGTCTTCCGGCCGTAGAGACGCTCGGCGCCACGTCCGTCATCTGCTCCGACAAAACCGGCACCTTGACCAGAAATGAAATGACGGCCCGCCGGATCGTCACCGCCGATCACACGCTTCTCGTCGGCGGCTCCGGATACGAACCCGAGGGAGAGCTGACGGCTCAGGACGATGGCGAAGACGATGTCGCCGCCCTCGAAGCCTCGGCCTCCCTCATCCGCTCGGGGCTGCTCTGCAACGACGCACACCTGCGCAAGGCCGGTGGTCAATGGATCGTCGATGGCGACCCCATGGAAGGCGCGCTCGTCGCCCTCGCCATGAAGGCCGGGTTGAACCCGGAGCATGTCCGCGGCGAGTGGCCGCGCACCGACGAAATTCCGTTCGATGCTCAGCATCGCTTCATGGCAACTCGTCACACTGCGGCGACCGGCACACACGGCGCACCGCATCCGCACGGCAACGCGATTTTCGTCAAGGGGGCGCCGGAAGCCTTGCTTGCGATGTGCGCCGAGCAGGCCCACGCCTCCGGCGCATCGAGCCCGCTCGACACCGCCTACTGGTCGAACCGGATCGCCCGCGCCGCCGCCGAAGGCGAACGCGTTCTCGGCTTCGCGATGAAGGTGCCGTCTTCCCAGCAATCCAACGTGACATTCTCGGATGTCGAGCACGGCATGGTCTTCCTTGGCATCGTCGGCTTCATCGATCCGCCGCGTGACGAAGTCGTGCGCGCCATCGCCGAATGCCGGTCTGCCGGCATCGGCGTCAAGATGATCACCGGCGATCACGCCGCGACCGCATCGGCCATCGCGCGCCAGCTCGGCCTTACAAACGGCACCGACGTCGTGACCGGAGCCGATCTCGACAAAGCCACCGACGAAGAGCTGAAATCGATCGCCGCGCGCACCGAGGTGTTTGCGCGCACCAATCCGGAGCACAAGCTGCGCATCGTGCGCGCGCTGCAATCCACCGGCGCCATTGTCGCCATGACGGGCGACGGCGTGAACGACGCGCCTGCCTTGAAGCAGGCCGACGTCGGCATCGCCATGGGCCGCAAAGGCACGGAGGCTGCAAAAGAAGCCTCCGAGATGGTGCTGCTGGACGACAACTTCGTCTCGATCGTCTCGGCGGTGCACGAAGGTCGCACCGTCTACGACAACATTCGCAAGGTAATCGCCTGGACCATCCCCACCAATGGCGGCGAAGCCCTGACGGTGATCGCGGCCATCCTCTTCGGCTTCACCATGCCGATGACCCCGGCGCAAATTCTCTGGATCAACCTGATCCTGACCGTCACGCTCGGCCTCGTGCTCGCCTTCGAGCCGCCGGAGCCGGGCGTGATGCAGCGCCCGCCGAGGCGCGCCGACGCGCCGCTTCTCTCGCAATTTCTGGTCTGGAGGATTTTCTTCGTCTCCGCCCTGTTCACCGCGGGCGCCTTGGCGATCTACTTCTACGCCCTCCAAAACGGCCTCGGTTTGGAGATGGCCCGCACGATGGTCGTCAACGTCATCGTCGTGTTTGAAATTTTCTATCTGTTCAACGTGCGCTATCTGCATATGACGTCATTCACCCTGAGGGGTGTCGTCGGCACGCCCGCGGTTCTGACGGCCCTTGCCGTCGTGATCGGAGCCCAGCTCGCGTTTACCTACGCCCCGGTCATGCATCAGCTGTTCGACACGCGCCCCGTGGCGCTGGCCGACGGCCTCGTGATCCTGGCAGCCGGTGTCCTCCTGATGGCCATCCTGGAAACCGAAAAGATCCTGTTGCGCCGCCTCGGTATTTTCGACGGCCTCGAACCTGTCCCACAGCTCCCCCAAAACCTCGGCGATACCCCCCGGGCCGTCGCCGCCCGCTCATCATCTCCGAACTAAAAAGGCCAACCTCGCCGCAGGAGCGAACACGGACGAAAGCCGACACACAAAATTTCCGGCGGGCGGGGAACCCATTTCACGGCTCGGAGTTTTATGCTGATGTCTCGCCCCTGAGGCATCCGAATGAATCCAAGTACAATGGCGCTGACGTCCCGGCCTACCCTTGCGCTTCGACAGTTTGCGGTAGGGCTCACCTACTTCACCCTGGCGAAGGGCGGATTGATGTTGGCGATCGTGCATCCGGGCGCGAGCGCCATATGGCCGGCTGCCGGCCTGGCTTTGGCGGCGGTTCTGCTGTGGGGCCCTCGAATTTCTCCCGCGATTTTTATCGGATCGTTTCTCGCCAACGCGACAACGCTGGACGCCGTAGCGCCCGCTTTGATCATTGCCGCGGGCAACACGCTGGAAGCCCTGGCTGGCAGCTATCTCCTTAAACGCTACGCGGGCGGTCTCCGTGCGTTCGATACGCCGGCCAACATCGCAACCTTCGCCCTCGTCGCAGCGCTCGTCTCGACGCCGCTCAGCGCGACCATCGGCACCCTCGCCCTCTGGCTTTTCGGAACCCCGGTCCCGATTTCGTCGCTTTGGCTAACTTGGTGGCTCGGAAACATCACAGGCGTGCTCGTCGTCACCCCCGCCGTCGTGTTGTGGTTTCGCCGCCCGCCAACCCGTGGCGAACTTCGTGCACTCTTGCCAATTCTGGCCCTCACGACCCTCATCGGCCTGATCGCCTTCGGCCCGGCGCTCGCTGATTGGATAAACCGCGGATTTGTCGGCTTCGCAGCCCTCATTCCCCTGATGGTGACGGCTTTGAGCCGCAGCCAGCGGGACACCGCCACCGTCTCGTTGCTTCTCTCCGCCATTGCCGTCTGGGGAACGCTTGCCTCTGCCGGAGGATCGGCCGACGCCGAGCTGAATACCGCCCTGCTCGCAACCTTGGTTTTTTTGGTCAGCACGTCGCTTCCGAGCCTGGCGCTAAGCGCAGAGATCGCCAAACGAAGCCGCTCCGGCGAAAGGCTTCAGCATGCCCAGGAAGAGCTGGAAGAGAGGGTCCAATCCCGAACCGCCGCGCTGGTGCGTACCAACACCGAATTGCGCCGAATGATCGAGCAAAGAAAGGATCTGGAAGCCGCGAACGAGCAACAGCGCCACCAGCTCGTCGAAGCGCAACGGCTCGCGAACCTCGGAAGCTGGTCGTGGAACGTCGCGACCGATACCGTAACCTGGTCGCCTCAGCTCTATGAGATCTATGGCCTCGCGCCCGAGACATTTGCCGGAACGCGCGAGGATTTTCTGGCCCGCATCCACCCGGACGATCGCGACGAGGTCGTCAAGACCATCACCGCCGCCTACCAGGCTGGCACCGGCTTTCGCTCCCGCGAACGGATTGTCCGCCCCGATGGCGAGATCCGCCACCTGGAAAGCCACGGCGAGGTCGTAAAAGACGGCGACGGCAACGTCGTCGAGCTTATGGGGATTTGTCAGGACATCACGACCCAGAAGGCTGCGGACATCGCGCTCCGCGAAAGCGAGGAGCAGCTTCGGCGCCTCGTCAACGGCATCCATGACTATGCGATCTTCATGCTCGACCCGAACGGCCGGATCGTGAGCTGGAACGCGGGTGCGGCCCGGATCAAGCGCTACAGCCGCGAGGAGATCCTCGGACGGCACGTCAGCACCTTTTACACACCCGAAGACCGGGCCACGGATCTCCCCGGCCACGCGCTCAAGACGGCGGCTCTCGAAGGCCGTTACGAGGGAGAAGGCTGGCGCGTGCGCAAGGACGGCTCCCGGTTCTGGGCCAACGTCGTCATCGACGCCATTTACGATATCGACGGCAAACTTGTCGGATTCGGCAAGATCACGCGTGACGTCACCGAGAAGCGAGAGGCGATGCTCGCGTTAGAGCAGACACGGGACGAACTCGCGCAAGCCCAGAAAATGGAGACCATCGGGCAACTGACAGGCGGCGTCGCGCACGACTTCAACAACCTGCTTGCCGCCATCATTTCCAGCCTCCGCCTTCTCGAAAAGCGGCTGCCGAACGACCCACAATCCGTTCGGCTTCTCGAAAACGCGGTGAGCGCAGCAGAACGGGGCGCCTCCCTCACGCAGCGTCTTTTGACATTCGCCCGCCGCCAGGATTTGAAGCCCGAGATCGTCGACGTTTCGAAGCTCGTAGCCGACATGACCGAGCTTTTGAGCCGCTCCGTGGGGCTCTCTACGATCGCGATCGACATAACGTCGTCCGGCGGGCCGACCACGGCGCGCATCGATCCCACCCAGCTCGAGCTTGCAATCTTCAATCTCGCGATCAACGCGAGAGACGCCATGCCGAACGGCGGCGCGCTGACGATCCGTATATCGGACGAAATCGTGGCCAACGCACCCGCCGATATCGATCTGAAGCCCGGCCGTTATGTCCGCATCAGCGTGCGCGATACGGGCGTCGGCATGGACGAAGAGACCCTTCGCCGCGCCATCGAACCTTTTTTCACCACCAAGGGTATCGGCAAGGGAACCGGCCTCGGCCTTTCGATGGTCCAGGGCTTGGTCGCCCAATCGGGCGGCGCGATGAAAATCGAGAGCAAGGTTGGCCGGGGCACCACGATCAGCATATGGATTCCGGCTTCCGATCAGGCGGCTTCTCCCGCTGTCCAGAAATCGACCCCCACCGCCGATCCGATCCAGGGATGCCGCGTTCTCATCGTCGATGACGATCCACTCGTCGCAATGGGCACGTCGGCAATGCTCGAGGATCTTGGCCACTCTGTAATAGAGGCTTCGTCTGGCACCCAGGCGCTCAAGGTTTTGGAAACGGATTCGAACGTCGATCTCGTGATCACCGACCAGGCCATGCCGGTCATGACGGGCACCGAACTCATCAAAAAAATCCGCGAGCAGCGCCCGGCGCTTCCAATCATTCTCGCGACCGGCTGGGCGGAATTGCCCAACAATCCCGTGCCGGAGGTGCCGCGCCTCTCGAAACCCTATCGGCAGGAAGATCTCGCCGCTGCCATAAACCGGGTGCTCGCGCGCGTCCCGGAAACTGCAGACAAGGTCTAACCCGCAAGAACCGCACTTCCGCACCGCATGCCATTGACTTGCACATCGACCTCCCCGAGATGCACGCCAACGGTTTCGAGCAGCGGCGCGAGCAAACCGTCAAGCAGCGACGTCACCGGCGCGAGCAAGGCCAGAACAAGGGACTTGATCGCCGAGACGGAGCCGAGCCCGATCCCAAGCCCCAAAATATCAACGCGAAGCTCCGCGTTCTGGAGAAGGCTGGTCGTAAGCGAAGACAGATAGTCATGAACCTCGGCGGTCTTGACCACACGCCCCGCAACGTCGCTCTGCGTGAAGCGAAGTTCTCGAGACGACCCGTTGCCCATCTCGACATAAGCCGCGGCCTTTACGCTGAGCAAAGGCGTGTCCACAATCTTGCCGGCGGAAACGGGAACGCCGGTCCTGAATGATGACAACCCACCGGGCGCGACATCGCCGACCCACGCCCTGACGACGGCGGGTTTCGCTTCGATCACAGCCTCGCCGCTCTGGCCACCCTGGCACGTTAGAGCCGCCAAACGGGCTTCTGCTTGCCCAACCTCGACGTAGATCGGCAGCCGGACGCGAACTCCGCTCAGGAGCCCTGTGCCACCGACTTCCGCAAGCAGACGAAGCCTGGTCTGCGCGGTCTGAACCGTTGCGCCTGCTTGTCCCACCGTCACCCACGTCGAATGCTGCGACGGCTCTCCGATCGCAAGATCCATCTTCAAGCTGAGCAGCCCGGGAACAGCGGCGCCGAGATTGACCGCAACTTGGTTGTCGCCATTGGCCAGCGACGCAACGGCCGAAACGAGCGACATCACGTTGACCTCGGAACCGAGCCCGGAATGCGGCTGCCCAACTTCGGCGTGCGCCAGTGGACCGAGATTCACCAGACCCGACAGCGACACCGTTGCGCTGAGGTTTGCCTGAGAAAGAAGCGTCGTGAGGACTTGCGCCGCCTGCTGCTGTCCGGTCGCTTGGCCGGCACGTACGAGCGCGCTGAGCACATTGCCAACGGTCGCATTCGCGGCGATCACCTCGCTGTAGGTTCCAGCGCTAACTCCGACTTCCGTCGCCAATGCGGAGAGAAAGCTCAGCAGCGTCACGTTCGCATCGAGCAGGGCCCTGTAGTCCATGACCGACAGATTGACACTACCGCCGAGCAGTGCGCCCAGGATCGCATTGGTCAGCCCGCCGCGCACGGACACCAAACGGCTGCCGATCGAGAACATCGCCTGGGCATCTGTGGTGCCGATGGCCGAGACGGAAATATCCGGCGCCCTCATGAAAGACTTGGCAAAATAAAGTTTTCCCTGAAGCCCTACGTCGAGCTGCACGGCGTTGTAGGGTTGCTTGCCGCCAGTGAAGCGCAATCCATGCGCGACGGAGCGATCCATCTCGTATCGGCCCTTGATCACCGCGAGAGAGCGGATATCGCCGAAGCCGTTGACCGCAAGGGTCGCCCGCGCCGCAGCGTCCGCCCGCGCGAGTTCGCTCGCGGCCGCGAGCGCCGCAAGATCCGCAACGCCCTGCACCGTACGCCGCTCGAGATAGAGCGAGCCGACATCGACTGCGAGGGCCGACAAGCCGACGCAGACCGAAAAGAACAGCGCCATGACGATACCGATCGCACCACTGCGATCGCGGAAGACGGAGAGAGCCTGCGCAAATTTCATGAGCGAGCCCCTTAGTAACCGCCGCGCTTGATGACGGCCGCGCGCTCGATCAGCCGCGACGGCAACGGCACGAGACCACTGAGCGACCAGATCGGGAGGTCCACGGAATTGAAGGCCACCCGCACCTCGAACTGCGACGAATCGGCTGCAAGCGGGCGAGCCGTCACAGCGATGCGATCGGATCTCAGAAGCGGATAGGCGGCGCTGCTTGACGAGACGTGCGCCATGGCGATCGAGGCACGCTCCGTATCGTCGAGCCCCGCCACCGAGGCCCGCGCCGCGTCAGCGGCGAGCTGCTGAACGGAATGGGCAGCTCCGAAATAGATGCCGTACGCGAGAAGGCCGCAGAAGAAGACCAGCGCGACCGGAAATATCATCGCGAACTCGACGGCAACCGAACCCGTCTCAGCGCGTATCGCACGCTGGACCTCTGTTGCGGAGAATGCAGGTTCTTCGGAGAGAGGGAACGACTTCATCGCAAGGACCTCACTTTGACATGAGGCTGAGCCTAGGTGTGCGATGATGAAGAGCGATTAATAGCGCACCCTTGAAAGCGCGCTATTTCGCGGCACGATTATTTTGCTGCTAAACAGACAAAAGTCATCGTGCAGTCCAAACAGAACCAACATGCATTCTTCATCCGATAGAGAACCCCATCCGAAGACAGAAGCGCCGATCCAATGAAAAGCCCATCCAGTCTGGGCGACAGAAACGCGAATGAGCCGCTCAATTGAACCGGACGAGATAACGCTCATGGCGCATGTAGCACTGGGCAACACGCCATTCGAGCGGATCCTCGTGATCGGAAAAGATGACTCGATCCAAGCTCAACAGCGGCGTTCCCTCGGCCACATCCAGATCCCGCGCGGACGCTTCATTCGCGGGTACGATTTCCACCCGCTCATCGGCCCGGCCGACGAGAATGGAATTGAGCTGTGCGAGCGCGGAGAGACGATAGCTACCGAAATCATCCGGAAACCGCGTGAAGAGCTTTCCAGGCAGGAAACAGGTTTCGGTCATGAAGGTCTGCCCCTGATTTTCGCGAACCCGCTCGATCTTGATGACCTCGTCACCCCGCCTCAGGCCGAGACGCGCCGCTTCCTCGGCACCCGCTGGTCCACGCGAGAGCGCGCGTCCCCGCTTCCGGCCGGAAATGCGCTGTCCTTCGAGATCGTGGAACATTGAAAACGGGAATGTATTCTCGGCCGACGCGTAGTCGTTGACGAACGTTCCCCGCCCTTGCCGGCGCGTGACGATACGCTCCAACTCCATGAGGTCCAGCGCCTTGCGCACCGTGCCGATGCTAATCCCCAGTTGCTGGGCAAGCTGGGTTTCATTCGGAAGCGTCGCACCAGGCTTCCAGTGGCCGACGACGATCCTTTGCACGAGCACATCACGCACCTGCAGATAGAGCGGCCGCGCCGCAAGACGCGTCTCGAGATCGGGCATGCCATTTCCCCCGCTAAAATGACGACGTATCAAACGTGTGATCCATGACGGCGCGACCAAACCCTCGCGCACCGGACGAGCTCACGTAGACCGGCCGACAATTGCCCTCTGTTGAGCTCATAAAAATTGTAGGGGTGAGAAAATCATTATGCAACTATAAATTGTATAACTGAGCCATTATAAGACGAGCTTCTGGGGAAATTAAAAAGCAGGACGTTTGACAACTTTCGAAAGTTGTCAGTTACAGGATGTAATTAATTCAATGTAGATCGGCACTTGATGAACGTCATAAATCACCAAGCCACCACGCGAGGTGTCGACGGACGTGCATCCGCTCCGCCGCAGAATGCAACCTGTGCTAGAGGCGTCGTTTCAACGACTGGATGCTGGTCAGAAGATCTTCCCCAATGAGAGCGCTTTGCTGCTGACCGAGCAGGATCGAGGGAACGGAAGACGTGGTGCTGGGATTGGCCATGTCATAAAGCGCAGCGAAGCGGGTGAGGAACTTGTCGAGCTTCTTCGGATCCTTGAAGTCCGCGAAATCGAGACGCTTCTCGAGCATCTTGGCCTGCGTATCGACATCGGCCTGCGCAACGCTGTCCGGAAGATTGAGTGCTGTCAGCACGACCTCGAGTAAAGCCTTGTCGGCCAGGATCGAATACGCCGACGTGATGCTGGAAGCCTTGCGCTCAAAATAGAGGGCAAGGCGAACACCCTCGCTCTGCTGCTCGCCCGCTGTCTCCTCCATCGTCTGGCGGATGTAGAGATCCTGCGTGCGCATGAGATCGTCTTGATCTTGCGCTTGCCCCGCGGAAACGCGTTCCGCGGCACCCTCAGCCGAGAAGTTGAACGCTGCAGCAATCTCTCGCAGGTCCGTATTGGGAGCCGTATTGACGAAGCTCTTGGTATCGAACGGATCGCTGGTCAGAGCCTGCTTCAGCTCTTCGTTCGTGAGCTTCCGGTTCTCGAGCCCATACGCCTTCTTGATGTAGCTCACGAGACGAGTGTCGCTAATGAGATCGTCCACCGTACCGATCGCATCGATCTTGGTGGCGTAGTATTCGCTCTCGATCTTCCCTTGCGCTTGCGCCGTCTCGTCCGAGCCCAGCGCTGCGGTGTAGCGTGAAATCGCGTCCGATTTGGACGACGCGATCTGCGCCCGGATCGCCCCCTGCGCCGCGCCGTCCGTCCCGAAATTAAACGCCGCAGCGAGCGCGGTGTAGCGCGAATCGCGCAGACTGTTGGCGTAGCTCGACGAATTCGAGAGATCGCTCTGCAGCACCTTCTTGATACTGGACTTGGACTCCTCCGCCGGATTGAGATCGAACGCCGCGAGCACATAGTTGTAGAGCCGTGTATCGGCCAGCAGCTCGTCGACGCTTTTGATCGTTGCGATTACGGATTTGTAGTAGTCCGTCTGCTGGGTTTCCGTCGTCTCCGCCTTGGAATCGTAGACGGAAAGGTAGCGATCCGTAAGGCCGGTGATCTGCGTGCTGGTCTGCGCCAGCTGCCCATCGTCGAGACCACCCTCCGCATTGAAGTTGAATGCGGAGGCCAGCGTACGGTAGCCCTCGTCATCGAGTCCGTTCACGAAGCTGTCGGGATCTGAAAGATCACTCGTCAGCGCAGAGCGCAGCGTCGTGTTCGAGGTCAGCACCGGGTCGAGCCCAGCCGCAGACACCGCAAAGTCCCGCAGGAAGGAATTGGCCAGGAAATCGTCGACCGTCGTGATGTCGGCCATCAGGCTGCGATACATGTCGGTCTTGAACGCGGCCGCCGCCGGCGAGATCCCATTGCCGGTCGCCTCGTAGTGGGCGTTTATCGTTTCAAAAAGCTGCGTCGCGGTTTGCGCCTGCCCGTCTTCCGGAATTTTTCCATCTGTCTCGAACGAGAATGCCGCCGCGAGATTTTTGTAACGGTCGTCGTTGAGCGAATTCGCGTAGCTCGAAGAATCGGAGAGATCGCTGGTCAGCACCTTCTTGATGGCAGCCACCGACGCAATATCGGGGTCAATTCCATACGACTTGAGCGCAAACGAGAACAGCCGCGCATCCGAGACGAGTTGATCCACCGTCGTGATCGAACCGATCCGGCTCTCGTAGTAGTCGACATCTGTCGCAACCGCCGTGCCCTTGCGCACGCGCTGCTCCGTATAGAGGCCCACCGTCTCGGTTTCGTCGCCGGCGTCCTGCGCCATCGTCGCGCCCGCCGTCACGCCGCCTGTCGGGGTGAAATTGAACGATCTCGCGAACGTCACGTAGCGCTGATCTGAAAGCTTGCGCGCAAAGCTCGCGCTGTCGGTCAGATCGCTTTCCAATACCTTCTTCATGAAGGCCTTGGCGTAGGTCATGTCCTCGATTCCATGCGCCTTCATCGCATAGGCATAGAGCCGCTGATCCTTGAGCAGCTCGTCGACCGAAGTGATCTTGCCGATGTTCTCCTTGTAGTACGTCGCCTCGCGCGAGACCTGCGGATCGGAGAGCGTGCGCGCGGTGCTCTTGGCCATGTCGGCCGCGTACATTCGGTAGGAGAGGTAGGTGGAAACCATCGCCGGCTTTCCGATCACGCCATCTGGTCGAACCGCGCCGCGATCGGCTCTTGCGGCATGGCGATTGGCAAGCCGGACGGACACGGCGCATCGGCCACGCGCCGCGAATCAGCCGGGCGACGACGTGTCGGCACTTTGCCGCGAGGAGCTTATGCGGGCCTGCCCGCCTAATCCGGCCGGAACGGACTCAGGAAATTCGGGAAGAAACAAGAACTTACAAAGCACTACGGGGCAGGCCGATAGCGGCGCTGCCCCGTATTTTTGTTCGGCACGGCGCGGTGCGTTACTTCACGGCTTCCACAAAGTGCCCATTGCTGATGGCGCCGGCGGAAGGCGCGGGTGCACCTCCCACGATCGCGCCGAGATCTTCCAGGAACTCGTCCACACGCTTCCCCTTGAGGGAAGACAGCAGCTTTTCCTCGATACGGTTCACGATCGGGGTTACGGCCTTGAACAGGCGCACGCCCTCTTCCGTAATCTTGACGTCGTAAGCGCGCGCATCTTCCTTGTCGCGCTTGCGCTGGATGATGCCCTTTTTGAGCATCCGCCGCACGATATCCGCCATCGTCGAGCGGTCGATACCGGTCGCATCGACCAGCTTGCTCTGGCTGAGGCCCTCGGAATGGGCGAGGGCAAACAGCACGGCATACTGGCGAGCCGTAAGATCATGGCTCGCCATCTCTGCCTGATAGATTTCCGTCACCACCTGAACGGCCCGATGAAACATATGCAACGGTGACTGCCCAAGATCCGGCACGGAAGTTTTTCGCGTCATAGCTGCTTTAACTTTCCTTTGCTCGCAGGAGTAGCTGAAGAAAGCCGGATGTGGACGGAATCTCGCAGCCAGCACCCGGAATCGTCAGTCGACACCTCAGTGGAGAAATTGTATTGAAATGCAAAGGGGAAGCCCGCGCTCGCACGAGGCGGCACTACTTATCGACTGAGCCGGCAATCAGAGCACGAGACGGGGATCGGGATGATCTATTCGACCCAAGGCGTTCACCCGCGAGAACGGCTCAGCTACTGGCATGAGGTCGCCACGCGCGGTTACGTCGAGCACGACTTCCTTCCCGCTGACAGCGCAACGTTCAAGGGATGGGTGCAGACCGCCACTCTCCCGGGGTTGAGCTTGGCGACCTTCGATGTCGAACCCGCTCACGTGAGCCGGTCCGAGCGCAGCGCCGCCCGGGCGGATTCCAACGATCTCCTGGTCTGCATGCAGATCGCCGGAAAATTGACCGTCTCGCAGGACGGCAACGATTCCACGCTCGAAGGGCGAGGCCTCTATCTGCTCGATCCGATCCGCCCCTTCGACACCATTCTGAACTCCCAAAGCCGGAACATCGTCGTCAAGATTCCCCGCACCATGCTCGAAGCGCGGATCGGCAGCTCGGCGGGGCTGACTGCGCGCCCGATCACGTCCGTCACCGGCATCGGCGCGCTGACCATGGGATTTCTCGAGCTTCTGCCCGAGCAGGCTGAAACGCTCGACGCCGCCGCCGGCCTCCAGGTTGCAAATCAGCTGGTCGACCTCATGGCGCTCACATTCACCACGCACTACGGTAAGGACGCCGCCATGTCGTCGCCGCGTGCCGTAGCCCTCCTCCGCCTCAAAGCCATCGTTGAACGGCTGATGATCGAGCCGGGCTTGAAGCCGGAACGCATCGCATCCGAGGCAGGCATCTCCATCCGCTACGCCAACTCCTTGCTGGCAGAGGAAAACTGGTCGATCGAGCGTTATCTCAACGAGCGCCGCCTGGCACGCTGCCGCAGCGCCTTGGCCGACACCACCCAAGCCCATCGCAGCATTGGCGAAATCGCGTTCAAATGGGGCTTCTCGGATCTGTCTCACTTCGGCCGCCGCTTCAAGGCGCGTTATGGCATGAGCCCAACCGATTTCAGACAGAGAAACAGCCAGCGGCTGGCGTTGGAGCAAACGGGAACGGATCTGAAAGGCCTGATGGCCATCGAGCACCGGCTGATCCGCGAGCTGGCCTGACACCAGTCCCGGAACCCCAACGGCGAGGGTGACAAGCCCCACCCGACGTGCTTAGACCATGATCGCTTCGGACCCACGCGCTCCGATCGTCGCGGCCTCTATCGGGCGCGGCGTGAATCGGCAGCGCAGGAAAAGTCCGAAGCGCGAAACATCGGTCAAATCAAACAGCTAGCGCGTGATCGATCCCCATTCGATCGCACCGTCACGCCAGCAGAAAACGTGAATGTCTAAGAAAATTGCCGGCCCGGAGATCGAGCGGCTCGTCCAGCTCTTGTCGCGACTTCCAGGCCTTGGACCTCGGTCCGCCCGGAAAGCGGCGCTCGCTCTTCTTAAACGGCGCGAAGAGCTGCTGGTGCCCCTGGCCGATGCGCTGGCCGTGGCCGTGAGCAGCATCGTCGAATGCCCCGTTTGCGGCAGCCTCGATACCGTCTCACCCTGCACCATCTGCCGCGACGATCGCCGCGACAAATCCGTGATCGTCGTTGTCGAGGAGATGGGCGACCTTTGGGCGCTCGAACGCGCCGCCGTGATCAACGCGTCCTACCACGTGCTCGGCGGGCATCTGTCGCCGTTGGACGGAATTGGCCCCGAACGCTTGAACATCGCCAAGCTCGTCGAACGCACCGCAACCGGCGATGTCAAAGAGGTCATCCTTGCCCTCAACGCAACGGTTGAAGGCCAGTCGACCGCGCACTATCTGACCGAGCAGCTGGCGCCCGCCGGCGTCGCCGTTTCTCGCCTCGCCCAGGGTGTCCCGATCGGGGGTGAGTTGGATTACCTCGACGAAGGCACGCTGGCTGCCGCCATCAAGGCCCGGAAAAGAATATAGAGACGACAAAAGACTGTAGACCGCGCCGAAGGCGGCTGCGGATTGGCGCAGGGTTGAACTCGGCCTTGGCAGCGGCCCACCCTCCTGCCCGCAAGGAACAACAATGACCGTCCGAGCAGGGGCAGAAGCACCCCCACGTCCTCCTGCCAAGTTCGTCACCGGATCGCTGCTGCGTCACATCCTGATCATGAGCGGAGCCGGAGGCATCGGCCTTGGCGCGATCTTCCTCAGCGATCTCGCCAACATCGTCTTTCTCTCCTGGCTCGACGACCAGGCCGTGCTCGCCGCGGTCGGCTACGCCAGCTCGATCCTGTTCCTGACGACGTCGATCGGTATCGGCCTCGCGATTGCCGCCACCACGCTGGTGTCGCGCGCGCTTGGCGAAGGGCGCCGATTGCGGGCGGCGCGCTACTCGGTAAACGCCCATCTTGCCAATCTCGCCGCGGGCATACTCGCTGCTGCCGTGGTTTACGTCAGCATTCCCTGGCTGTTGACCGCGCTCGGCGCTGCCGGTCGAACCCACGACCTTGCCGCGCGCTATCTCTTCATCCTCACGCCCGCGATGCCGGCGTTGACGCTCGCCATGACCTCGGCATCCGTTCTCCGCTCCGTGGGCGACGCGCGGCGCGCCATGAACGTCACGTTGTATGGCGCCATCGTCAACACCATCCTCGACCCCATCTTCATTCTCGCCATGGGCCTCGGCATCGAAGGCGCCGCGTGGGCGACCGTCGTCGCACGCATCGTCTTCATGATCGTCGGCCTCTACGGGGTCATTGTGGTGCACGGCCTCATCGCCCGCCCGCGCCTTCCCGCTTTCATCGCCGACGTGCCCGCCTTCGCCAAAGTCGCCGTTCCGGCCATCCTGACCAACGTCGCGACACCCGCATCCAACGCTTACGTCACGGCCGCGATTGCGGTCCACGGCGACGGCGCGGTTGCCGGATGGGCCATCATCGGACGCATTTTGCCGGTGGCATTCGGCGCCATCTACGCGCTCTCGTCCTCGATCGGCCCGATCATCGGACAGAACTACGGCGCCGGCGAAGCCGCGCGCGTCAAACAAACCTTCAAGCTCGGTCTCGGAGTCAATGTCGCATTCACACTGGTGGCCTGGGTCATCCTCGCGCTTATCTCCTCTTGGCTCGTGCGCCTGTTCGGCGCCACCGGTGACGCAGCCGCCTTGATCGCCCTCTTCAACTACTGGCTCGCACCGTTGTTCGCATTCATGGGGGCGCTATTCGTCGCCAATGCCGTCTTCAACACACTCGATCACCCCCACTACGCGACGCTTCTGAACTGGGGCCGCGCCACGCTTGGCACCATTCCTTTTGTGTACGTCGGCGGCCTGATGGCCGGCGCCGAAGGCGTGCTCGCCGGGCACATGGTGGGCGGGGTGCTGTTCGGGGTTCTCTCGGTGTGGATAGGCTCGCATCTTCTGGACAAGTTGCTTGCCCGCCTCGAGCCCGTCGGCCCCAGCACGATCAAACTCGAAGCCGCCCAGGACTGAGCCCCGCTGAGCGCCGTCCGAAGCTGTGCATGTCACGGTCGCGGCGGCCTATCTCGCTGTTGCCTGACG
Source organism: Hyphomicrobium sp. LHD-15 (assembly GCF_031157355.1). Classification (GTDB taxonomy): domain Bacteria; phylum Pseudomonadota; class Alphaproteobacteria; order Rhizobiales; family Hyphomicrobiaceae; genus Hyphomicrobium_C. The sequence goes on along the minus strand of NZ_JAVIFT010000002.1, from coordinate 617,931 downwards.
CAAGCGTAGGCTAAATTCTGGCACGAATCGACATGATCGGCCTCGCGCAGTGACCCAACCAATCTCGGAACGGATCGCCCTCGTCGCTCCATCGGCAGAGGCCGCCGCCATCCTGCGGCGTGACTTGATCGAGGCGTTGATCAGCCGTGGGCATCGCGTTCTGTGCCTGACGCCGCCTGGCGCCGGAAAACACATCCGCATCCTGCGTGGCATCGGCGCCATGCACCGCGTCATCGAAACCCCGCCGCCCTCGCTTCGGATGATCAGCGACTGGCAGACGATCATGAGCCTGATCGCCCAGTTCAAGGACTGGCAACCGAACATCGTCATGAGCTTCGGCCTGCGTACGCTCGTGCTCGCGGCAATGGCTGCGCGCCGAGCCGATGTCCGCCGCGTCGTGACCATGATCAACGGCCTGCCGAGTGATGGCGTCGAAAGCGTCGGCCGCCGGCGTTTTGCGCACGCCATCCGTGCCAGCGATGCGCTCGTCTTTCACAACCGCGACGATCAGCGGTTCTTGTCCGAGCAGGGTCTGCTTCCGGCCAATATTCCCTCTGTCATCGTGCCCGGCACCGGCATCGATCTCGTGGCGTTTCCCGCCGCACCCTTGCCGTCACGCGATAAGGGTCTCGTGTTCCTGATGCTCGCGCGGCTCGAACGCCGCCGCGGCGTTCTGGAATACAAGGCCGCCGCCCAGCGCCTCAAGAAAACGTGGCCCGATGCGATCTTCCGTTTTGCCGGACCAGCCAGTGGCCAACCCGATTTTGTTTCGCCCGACGTTCTGACCGAAGGCGGCGCCGTCGAATATCTCGGCCACCTCGACGACGTCTATCCCGCCCTCGCCGCCGCCCACGTCTATGTCTATCCATCTTATCGCGAAGGCATGCCGCGTTCAGTGCTCGAAGCGCTCGCCACCGGACGGCCCGTCATCACGACACGCACATCCGGCTGCGCCGACACTGTCGATGAGAAGGTGAGCGGCTGCCTCGTGCCTCCTGCGGACACAGACGCCCTCGCGATCGCAATGGAAAGCTACCTGCGCAATCCCGATCTGCTGCCGGCCGGATCGCGCGCGGCCCGCCTCAAGGCCCAACGCCGCTTCAACGTCGACGACGTCAATGCCGCGCTTCTGCGCGTCCTCGATCTAGCGTGAATATTCCGGAGAAACTTTCTAAGCCGGCGCGCGATAGAGCCGCGTGCTGAGCCTGGGCAGCAGGAAGGAATGCGCCGGATCCACCAGCATGCCGGGACGGATAGCCTGTCGGCCGAGCAGCATGCGGTTAGCAAGGCCACCCCGGTCGGTGAGCCCGAGCTCGATCGGCCATTCGCGATCGCCGACGCTGAGGCGCGTGGAAATGACATGGCGGGTATCCCGCTCACCGTTGGAGCAAGTCACTTCCCGCGTGCCGAGCAATTCCGCCTCGCACCACACTGAAAGATCCGGCTGCTCCGGCAGGGGATGGATGAGAAACCGCACGCGCGGCGCCGTGGCCGGACCAAAAACCTCGATGGCTTCTGCATGCAGCGCAGACGTGCGCGCGCCGGTATCGACCTTGGCCTTGATAGCGAAAATCCCAAGGTCCGGCAGCGCCACCCACTCGCGGCGTCCAAGGATCAGAGGCTTGAGCCCAGGCTTCATGCGTCTGCCTCTCTGCAGGTGTCTCTGTAGAGAACACGTGACAATCCTACATTAGTCTCGTCTCCGAATGCAGAGTGTTTGTGAAGTGTTGGTAATAGTACTTAGCCGTTAACGATCTGCCGCACCTCCAGCACGCCCCTCTTCGACCAGATTGACCGATGCGCTGGACTTTCCTATTTCATGCTCATGTCAATGCTGCCGATCATAACCTTGCCCGACCCGCTCCTCCGCAAGACGTCGGAACCCATCGAACGGGTCGACGCCGAGCTGCTGAAGCTTGCCGACGATATGCTCGAAACCATGTACGACGCGCCGGGCATCGGCTTGGCGGCCGTCCAGGTCGGCGTTCTGAAACGCTTGATTGTGCTTGATGTTTCCGAGGACGAGAACGATCCGCAGCCGCTGACCTTGATCAACCCGGAAATCCTCAAGCTTGGCCCGGTCGGCCGCGTGCACGAGGAAGGCTGCCTCTCGATCCCGGATTTCCGCCTCGATATCGAGCGCCCCTCGAGCCTCACCCTGGGTTATCTCGACCGCGAAGGTAAACCCCGCGAGCTGGTCGCCGAGGGCCTGCTGGCCACCGCCATCCAGCACGAGGTCGATCACTTGAACGGCAAGCTGATCATCGATTTCCTGTCGCGGCTGAAGCGCGATATCGTCGTCCGCAAGTTCAAGAAGGCCGCTCGCGGCGAAGCGTCCGTCTGACCTTCATCTGATCAAGGTCGCCCGCCCGAAGGCTCCGTTCATGCCGCTTAAGCTCGTTTTCATGGGAACGCCGGACTTCTCGGTGCCCGCCCTCGAAGCCATCGTGGCCGCGGGCCATGAGGTTGTGGCGGTCTACTCCCAGCCCCCGCGCCCGGCCGGACGCGGGATGGCGGAACGCCCCTCTCCCGTGCACGCAAAAGCCGCCGCACTCGGCATTCCGGTCCGCACCCCGCGCACGCTCAAAGCCCCGGAAGACCAAGCCGCCTTTGCCGATCTCGGCGCCGACGCAGCCGTCGTCATCGCCTATGGGTTGCTGCTGCCGCGCGCCGTCCTCGACGCGACGAAGCTCGGATGCTTCAACGTTCACGCTTCGGAACTGCCCCGCTGGCGTGGCGCCGCACCGATCCAGCGCGCCATCATGGCAGGAGACGAGCGAACCGCCGTCATGGTCATGCGCATGGAGGAGGGCCTGGATACCGGCCCCGTCGCACTGACCGATCTGGTGCCGATCACTCCGAACACCACGGCCGGCGAGCTGCACGATACCCTGTCCGAGCATGGCGCCCGCCTCATCGTCGAAGCGCTCGCGAAGCTCGAACACGGCCCGCTTGAAACCGTGCCCCAGCCCGCGGATGGCATCACCTACGCCGCCAAGATCGACAAGAAGGAAAGCCAGATCGACTTCGCGAAACCCGCGCGCGAGGTCCACAATCACATCCGCGGCCTGTCGCCGTTCCCTGGTGCCTGGTTCGAGGCGACGCCGCAAGGCGGCAAGCCGGAGCGCATCAAGGTGCTTCGCAGCGAGATTGCCAAGGGTCAGGGCGCACCAGGAGAGCTGATCGACAACAAGCTTGCAATCGCCTGCGGCGAAGGTGCGATCCGCCTGGTCGAAGTCCAGCGCGCCGGCAAGCGCGCCATGTCGGCCGAAGAGTTCCAGCGCGGGTTTGCCCTGCCGCGCGGCACGCGTATTTGACAGGCCTCTCGCCCATTAAGCATGGCGAGCGAACCCAGCGCCGCCAACCCGCAATGTCTCCTAAACTCGCGCCAAACCAACGCCCGTCAGAGACCTTGCCGGAGACGATGATGACCCGCTTTTTCGCCAGCTGCGCCGCAGCTCTTCTCATGATCCCTGCCGCGCAGGCCCAGGACGCCCACACCACCCGCATCGAACCGTCGAACGCCTACGGCGCCACCGTCACCATCGAGGAAGGCGTTCGCGTATTCCGCCCGCTCCCCTCGGAGCGCCACGTCATCGTCAATCCCGCCGGCCGCACGCCTTTGAGCCTCAACTACTACGATCCGATTACCGGCGTTCCTGCTTACGGCCAGGCGCGCCGCTGAGCGAGCCGAACCGCGCGGCGCCCTTGAGATGCTGCGCCGGGCGGAGTAGGCAAGGGCCATCCCGCAAAACCATTTGAGCCCGATGCCCCGCTATCGCCTTTTCATCGAATACGACGGCACGCCCTTTGTCGGCTGGCAGATCCAGTCCGAGGGCATCTCCGTGCAAGGCGCTCTCGAAACCGCCATTTCGAAGCTCACCGGAAGCAAGGCCGGAATCCGAGGCGCGGGCCGGACCGACGCCGGCGTTCACGCACGCGGCCAGGTGGCCCACTTCGTCATCGAGAAGGATTGGCCCGCCGACAAGATCCGCGACGGCATGAACTTCTACCTGAAGCCACTACCGGTCATTGTACTCGCGTGCGATCGAGTGCCGGACGACTTCGATGCGCGCTTCAGCGCAACGGCACGCCACTACGAATATCGCATCCTACCGCGCCGGGCTCCGCCCGCGCTCGAACGCCATCGCGTCTGGTGGATCCCGCGCACGATCGACGCTAAAGCCATGCGCGAGGCTGCGGCCGTGCTTGTCGGCCGCCACGATTTCACGACCTTCCGCGCCGCTCAGTGCCAGGCTAAATCGCCCATCCGCACCCTCGATCGCCTGGATGTCACATCCCACGGCGACGAAATCCGCATTCAGGCATCCGCCCGATCGTTCCTGCACAATCAGGTACGCTCGATGGTCGGAAGCCTGAAGCTTGTCGGCGATGGAAAGTGGACGCGCGACGATCTCCGTCGCGCCCTCGAAGCGCGAGACCGCACGGCTTGCGGCCCCGTCGCTCCGGCGTCGGGTCTCTACCTGATGTCCGTCGACTACGGATCAGGATCTTCTGAATAACGCGGCTTACCGCGCCACCGTCACCGGGCAATGCGCGCGAGACATCACGTCTCGCGAAACTGATCCGAGCATCATCCGCGAGATCGCGCCCTTGCCGCCGTTTCCGACGACGATGTGATCGATGCCGTTGTGCTCGGCATAGTGCGTGATCGCGAGCGGCAGATCGCGGCTCTCGACGCAAACGGTCTTGACGTTCGACGCGCCTGCGCTTTTTGCCTCTTTGGCTGCAGCGGCAAGCACGTTCTCTGCTTCCTTGTCCGACCACAGCGACGCGGGCGGCCCTGACCGGCCATATCCACCGACCACCTGGTTCACCGCGAGGATCGTAAGATCGGCCTTGAGGGCATCGCTGAGCTTGCCGGCAAGGTCGAGCGCGGCCTTGCTATGCTCGTTGTCGTCCACTGCACAAAGGATCTTTGTCATGGGGCACCTTTCTCTTATTGGCTTTTTGAGCGATCCCAGGATCGCATCTCGTGGCCAATGTGTATTTGAGAGTGATCAACCCCAGGGACTAGCCCCTAGCGCGCTTGGAAAATACGAACTCAGATTTTGCGTTAACGGAGCACAACAAAACAAGCGGTCTCAAGGCGTTCTGCGTTGCAACAGAAAACGGAACGACCAAGACAGCGCCGAAATATCACCAGGCGTTGAAGATGCGGCGGATGAGCCGCACGTAAAGATGCCCGGGAACCCAGCCGCGCCCCCACACGGTGAAGGTCGCATTCGGCTGATAGCGCAAGCGCGGCCAGATGCTCGTCGAAGCGCGCCAGATGCTGCGCGCCACCACCTCGGGCTCCGCGCCCGCTTCTTCCCAGGCCGTCAGGTTCGGCATCACGAGTGCCGTGAAATCGTCGTAGGCCGTAAGACCCGGCTTGGTCGCGACCTCGCGTCCGCGCTCGAAGAAATCGGTCTTGATCATGCCCGGCTCGATGATCTTGACCTTGATGTTGTGCTGGCGAAGCTCGAGCCACAGACCTTCCGAAAAGCCCTCCAGCGCCCACTTGGTCGCCGAGTACATCGAATAGAGCGGGATCGTCATTCGCCCCGCAGCCGAGCCGACATTGACGATGCGTCCCTGCTTGCGTTCGCGCATGTGCGGGAGCACCGCACGCGTAACGTTGAGTACGCCAAACAAATTCGTTTCGAACTGACGCCGGATCTGCTCGTCCGTCTGCGCTTCGAACGGCCCCAGCAGCCCATAACCTGCATTATTGACGACGACATCGATCGCGCCGAATTGGGCGATCACATCCCGCACCGCCGCGTCCACCGAGGCTTGATCCGTCACGTCAAGCTTGAACAGACGAATGCGATCCGACTTGGCCGCAAGATCGCTCTTCTCCGGCGTGCGCATGGTTGCAGCGACGTTCCAGCCGCGTTCCGCGAACATCTGAGCGGTCACCCGTCCGATCCCGGTCGAGGCTCCGGTGATAAGCACTGTCTTGCCGGCGCTCACGCTGACACTCCGTTTCTTGTTTGAAAAAATTCGGCCCGCCGCATGCTTAGCATCGTGGCGGGCCGAACCGGCATTCCGGATGAAATCCAGGGTTAATCAGCGAGTTAACGCTGCGGGATTCGACTTCGCTCGCTCCGTCAGTCGATCATCGACAGGAATTCCTGTCGCGTGATCGCATTCTCGCGGAACACGCCCAGCATACGGCTCGTGACCAGGTCCGTGCCCGGCTTGTGCACGCCGCGCGTCGTCATGCAGTGATGCTCGGCCTTGATCACGACCGCCACGCCCTGCGGATTGAGCACCTGCTCGATCGTGTTGGCGATCTGCGAGGTCATCTTCTCCTGGATCTGAAGCCGCTTCGCGTAGGTCTCGACGACGCGCGCGAGCTTCGAGATGCCGACCACGCGCCCGTTCGGGATGTAGCCGACCCACGCACGCCCAACGATCGGCGCCATGTGGTGTTCGCAGTGGCTTTCGAAACGGATCGCGCGCAGCACGATCATTTCGTCATAGCCCTCGATCTCCTCGAAAGTCTTTTGCAGGATCGCTTCGGGATCGTCGTTGTAACCGCGGAAATACTCGTCATAGGCCTTCACGACACGCGAAGGCGTTTCGATAAGCCCGTCGCGCGTCGGATTTTCACCCGCCCAGCGCAACAGTGTGCGCACGGCATCTTCTGCCTCTGCGCGGGTGGGACGAACGGGAAGATCGGCAGCCGAAGCTTCGATGATTTTGCTTTTCATGGGGGACGGCGATTGCCTCATCGCGGGGACTTTCGGAAAATTACAACTCACATGCGAACGTCTACGAGCCCGGCGCCGTCCCGGATCAATCATCGGCAGCGAAAGGGCGAGGAAGCTGCGGCCAGCCCCGAGTGGCAACGCAGCAAGTCCGGGCCCCCCATAACATAGGGACCGCGTTGGGAAACAGAAAGAAGTTGCGCTTCGGATGCTGAACCCGGCCTCTGGGGCATGCTTAATGGCCGATCGCGGCACCACGCCGCAACCTTGTGCGGCGCAGCATCCGGCGCCATATCCCGGCCGTGGGGACAGCAGCAGACAGGAGGGGCGGCATGATCCGCGGTTTCGGACTGGCTTTGGCATTTGGAGTGGCGACCTCGGCCGCCTGCGGCGAGGCCCGCGCCGACGCCATGCTCCGGGATTTCGCCTATCCCCATCCGGCCAAGGAGTATGCCTTTACCTCTCAGGGCCAGCCCCTCACCATGGCCTACATGGATGTGCCCGCGGCCTCACCGGCAAACGGCAAGACGGTCGTCCTCTTCCACGGCAAGAATTTCTGCGGCGCCACCTGGGAGGGTGTCATCGCCCCCCTCACCAAGGCCGGCTATCGCGTCGTCGTGCCGGATCAGATCGGCTTCTGCAAATCCACCAAGCCCGCAACCTATCAGATGAGCTTTCATCAGCTCGCCGCCAATACTCACGCGCTCCTTGAGAACATCGGCGTTGCCCAACCCATCGTCGTCGGCCACTCGATGGGCGGCATGCTGGCGACACGCTATGCGTTGAGCTTCCCCGCCGAGACGACCGCCCTCGTGCTCGTCAACCCAATCGGCCTCGAGGATTGGAGCGCCAAGGGCGTTCCCACACGCACCATCGACGAGCTTCTGGAAGAGGAGCGCAAGACCGACGCCACGCGCATCAAGGCCTATCAGCAGAAAACTTACTACGATGGCCGCTGGCGGCCGGAGTTCGACCGCTGGGTCGATATGCTGGCTTCTATGTACAAAGGCGAAGGTAGCGAGGCTGTCATGCTCTCGCAGGCTCGCGCATCCGACATGATCTTTTCGCAGCCCGTCGTCCACGAGTTCCCGCGCCTCGCGCTCCCCGTCGTACTTTTGATCGGCGAGCGCGACACCACCGCCATTGGCAAGAACCGCGCCTCGCCCGAGGTTGCGGAGAAACTCGGCCGCTACGCCGATCTCGCGCGCGAAGCCGAAGCGCGGATCAAGGGCGCTCGCCTCATCACGTTCCCGAAGCTCGGCCATTCACCTCAGGTCGAAGAACCAGCGGAATTCAACGCGGCCCTCTTGGACGCACTCGCCAAACTCGGCACTCCATAGTTACAAAGCCCTCTTCCTTCGCAACCGGAAGTCCCATGACCGACAAACTCTCACCGCCCGTCGCCCTGATCTTCGCCATGACGACGCTCTCGGCCGCCGACCGCACCATCAACACCGACGAGCTGGCTCGCATCGGCTCTATCGTGCGCGAGCTGCCACCGTTCCGAGACTACACCGACGACTGGTTGGCCGACGCCGCGCAGGAGTGCGGCAAGATCCTGAAGAAGCCGAATGGCGTCGACAGCGTGCTCACGCTCGTGAAGAAAAGCCTTCCGCCGCGCCTTTACGAGACCGCCTATGTGCTGTGCGCCGAGGTCGCAGCCTCTGACTTGTCGGTCCACACCGAAGAGGAGAAATTCCTGGAGCTCCTCGCTTCCGCATTGGAACTCGACGAGCTGACCTGCGCAGCGTTGCGGCGTGCCGCCCGCGCCCGTCATCAGCGCGTGTGAGGCAGGCCCTTCGCGAAACGCGTAATCGCCTGCACGGCGGCGTCGAGATTGCCGGCAAGCGTCGCGCCTGAAGCTTTGCGCGGCGAGAGATCGTGATTGCCGTCGACGGCCCAATGAACCGTGATGCTCGGCGGCAGTCCGTAGCTCTCGACCTCGGATCGCACGCCGAACGGATCGCGTTCGCCTTGTACGATCAGTGTTGGGCATGCGAGCGCCAACAGATGCGCGGTCCTGAGAGACGCGGGTTGCTTCGGCGGATGAAACGGATAACTGAGGCAAGCGAGCCCAGATATCCTGCCGCGATCGAAGAGCGACGCCGCCGCGAGGCTAGCCACACGCCCGCCCAGAGACTTGCCACCGATCAGGATGCGTCGCGCACGCTCCTTGCCCGCGATCTGGTCGAGCGCCGTTTCGTACTCTCCCACAAGCGCCTCCGCTTTCGGCGGCGGCTTTCGCGAACCCGTTTCGACACGAGCGGCCATGTAGGCAAAATCGAATCGCGCAACCCTGAGCCCAACGGCCGCCAGCGAATCCGACACGGCGTTCATCCAGTCGCTCGTCATCGGCGCGCCCGCACCGGGCGCAAGCACGAGCAGTGTGTCGGAATCGGCTGGACCATCAGTCAAAAAAGCCGGCATGAGAGACCTTTCCTTGGGCGAGCGAAGCCTGGCACCACCCCACAGAGGGGGCAAGTTTTTCGCCGCGTCAGGACAATTTCCACGCGATTCGACACCGGTGTCGCAATTTGGCCCTCCCTTGGGCTAGGATGCCGCAACGTGATTTGCTGCGGGGTTCTATGGCCTTCCGCCAACGAACAGCGATCTGGCTCCTGATGGCGCTCGCCATTCTGTCCGGCCCCGCCATGGGCCAGGACAGCGATGGCGCGGACGAGCCAGCCAGCCGCACTTGGCACGGCCCCGCCGCCGCGACCGCGGAAGCCGCCGCGACGCAAGCCGCCAACACCAACCCGCAAACCACCAAAGATGCTGTCGTCCCGCCCGCTCCCAAGCCCGCGGAGCGACCAGCCTCCGAGGCACCCGCTCCTCAAAAGAAAGCCATCACCAAGGACGCAAGCCCGGCGCCTGCGAAAGCAGCCGCTCCGGCTGAAAAGGCTCCCTCCGCCAAAGGCGACGCCAAGACAGCAAAAGACAATCCCTCTGAGAAAGACAAGGACAAGCCCAAGAAGCCCGTCGTCACCGCCAAGCAGCTGTTCGGCACAGTCAAGACCGGTGCACCGCTCGCGGCCCGCGCCGTCGGCTGGTACGCCAAGGGCTGCCTTGCCGGCGCCAAGCCGCTTCCCGTCGATGGTCCGGGCTGGCAGGTCATGCGCCTTTCGCGCAACCGCATGTGGGGCCACCCGGATTTGATTGCGATCGTCGAGCGCCTGGCGCGCGAAACCACCGCCCAAAAGGAATGGAGCGGTCTTCTGGTTGGCGACATTTCCCAGCCGCGCGGAGGCCCGATGATCTCCGGCCACGCGAGTCACCAAGTGGGGCTCGACGCCGACATTTGGCTGACGCCAATGCCCGACCGCAAGCTCACCCGCCGCGAGCGCGAGGATCTCTCCGCCACCTCGATGCTATCGAGCTATAACGCCGTAAACCCCAAGGTGTGGGGCGAAGGTCAGGTCAAGCTGATCAAGCGCGCAGCGTCCTACTCCGCCGTCGAGCGCATCCTCGTCCATCCCGCGATCAAGAAGGCGTTGTGCGAGGCGACCGACAAGAACGACCGCGCTTGGCTGAGCAAGGTCCGTCCCTACTTCGGGCACTACTATCACTTCCATATGCGCATCGGCTGTCCGAAAGGCTCGGCGAACTGCCAGCACCAGCCTCCGGTTCCGGGCGACGACGGCTGCGATGCCGAATTGAAGGACTGGCTGAAGAAGGTCGCGCCGAAACCGAAGCCGCCGGTCGAAGCTGCCAAGCCGCCCGTGAAGCCGGCAAAGCCCGCGCCGCCGAAGCCCGAAATGACGCTCGCCGATCTCCCGGCCGACTGCAAAGCCGTGCTGACCGCCGGCGGCAACGTCCCGCCGACCGTACCCGCCGAGATCGTCGACACGAGCAAGAACGCAGCGCCTCCGCCGGAGAAGGATTTCGCTTCGACCGACGCCGCGCCGGCCGCTGCCGTTTCGGATAAGGTGCCCGCGAAAAAAGCCGCGCAATGATGCGCAAAGCGGGCGCGAACCTGCTTCCGCTCCAATAAGCTAAACGTTCGAGACGTGATCAGGCTTGCGCGCCAGGTCTCAGCGGCGGATGCCCGAACGGCCGCACCGGCACGGTGTAAACCCGCTCTGCCGCCACCGCGACGATCTCTCGCTCCGGCCAGCGCAACGCGGAGAGCTTCCCGCCGAAAACGCAGCCGGTATCGATACAGAGCGTATTATTGACCCAGCCCGCCGTCGGCACTGGCGTATGTCCGTAGACGATCGCAGTCTGCCCCCGATACTCCGCTGCCCAGTGATAGCGGATCGGCAATCCGAACTCGTCGGTCTCGCCATCGGTCTCGCCGTAAAGGCAGAAGCGGCGCACTTCCCCCGAATTGCGCCCGAGCATGCTGTCCTTGATGCCGGCGTGCGCAACGGCCAGTCGTCCGCCCTCGAGCCAGAGATAGTTGGGTAGGCTTCCGAAGAACTCTCGCACGCTCTTGCAAAACGCCTTCGTCTCTGCCTCGAACTGCGCGATTGTGCGGTCCAGTCCGTGCGTCGCCGCAACGTCCTTGCCGTCCAGCCAGCGGGAAAATTTCGCGTCGTGGTTCCCCGGCACGGCCAAAGCCGCACCGCTCTCCACCATGCTCATGACGATGCGCAGCACATCCGGCGAGCGCGGGCCACGGTCGACGAGATCGCCGACCAAAATCGCGCGCCGTCCAATCGGCGGCGTGACGCGCACCGAGACGGCACCCGGCGTTCCGCTCCAGCGCACATCGTAGCCGAGGCGCGCGAGCAGCGTTTCGAGTTCACCCGCGCATCCGTGCACATCGCCGATGATATCGAACGGACCCCAGACGTCTCTTTGATCTACGTTTTCTATCCCGATGGCTTTAGGAGCAATCTCGGTCATGGCCGGGTTCGTTCAAGTCTTTCCAGGTGGGGCGGCGACAACAAGCTCACCGGCACGATGATCCAATACGATACTGCGCCCGGAGATTGAAGCGATCCGCGATTCTTCTTGAATCGGGGGCGACCCTAGGAGCGCACAATGTCGAACGCGTGACGCTTAAGTCTCAATAAAATCTTCGACTTGGCGACGGGGCCGAGGCACGTCCGTCACGAAATCCGACAGATGCGAGAGCCCTGCCGGAACGGGTCCGCCGTAGGCCCAATCGAGCAGCTCGACGGTATGCACGAGCGGGGTATCGAGCCCATCGCTATCGAGCTGCGTGATACAGCCGATGTTCCCGGCAGCCACCACGTCCGCCCGAGTCGAGCGGATATTGTCTTGCTTGCGCTTCTTGAGCTGGCCCGCGATCTCCGGCTGGAGGATGTTGTAGGTGCCGGCCGAACCGCAGCAAATGTGACCTTCCGGCACATCCACGACCGCGAAACCCGCCTGCTTCAGGAGCGCGCGCGGCTCGTCGTGGACACGCTGTCCGTGTTGCAGCGAACACGCCGAATGATAGGCGACGCGCAGCGACGACCAGCGCTCCGGCGCGCCGAGCTGGTACTCGTAGAGAAACTCGGAGATGTCCTTTGTGAGGCTCGAAACCTTCGCCGCCTTTTCCGCGTAGGCCGGGTCGTTCCGCATCAAATGGCCGTAGTCCTTCACCGTCGTGCCGCATCCCGAGGCGTTGACGATGATTGCATCGATCTCGCCGCGCCAGATCTCCTTCGACCAGACATCGACATTGCGGCGAATGAACTTCTTCGCCTCCTCCTCGCGCCCCATGTGCTGCACGACCGCGCCGCAGCAGCCCGACCCGTTGACAACCACCACGTCCACGCCGCGTCTCGCGAGCAGCCGGATGGTGGCGTCGTTGATGTCGGGTCTCAGCACCTGCTGCGCGCAACCGGTAGCCAGGATCACGCGCGCGCGCCGCTCGCTGTGCGTGACCGCCGTGCCGGGCCCCGTAAACCGGCCCTCCCGCGTTACGATCGATGTGGGCGCGAGCCGCAGCATCGCCGCGACCTCCTTGAAGCCGATCCGTTCGAGAAACGGGATAAAGGGGCGGGCAAGCGGCGCGGCCTTGAGCGCAAGCCGGAAGCGCGCGGGATAGGGAATGATGGCCGCGAGCAGCCTGCGGATCGTCTGCTCCTTGAAGCTGCGTGTGCCCCGCTCCTCGATCTCGGCGCGCGCCACATCGGCAAGGTGCATGTAGTCGACGCCGCTTGGGCAGGTCGTCATGCAGGAAAGGCACGACAGGCAACGGTCCAGGTGATGTTGCACCTGCTGCGTGGGGGCACGCTCGCGGCCGCGCTCCAGCATGTCCTTGATGAGATAGATGCGCCCACGCGGAGAATCGCGCTCGTCACCGAGCACCACGTAGGTCGAGCAAACCGCCGTACACAGCCCACAATGCACGCAGCGTCTCAGGATCCGGTCGGCCTCGGCCACGCGCGGATCGGCAAGCTGCTCGGCCGAAAAGTTTGTCTGCATCTAGGGTCTTCGCTCCAAGGAGAGCTGGAAGGCGTCGTTGACAAGGTCGGCAGTCTACATGGTCGCGTACATGCGGCCAGGATTGAGCAGACGGAACGGATCGAAGGCGTGCTTGATGCCGCGCGTCAGTTTATCGGTCGCGGGCGCAAGCGGGTGAAAAACCTCGACCGTGCGGCGCACGGTTTCGTCGGCCCGTATCAACGTGGCATGTCCGCCGTGGGTGGCAACAGCCCGGCGGATATCCGCGCTCCCCGCGTCGGCAGAAGCCGGCGTTTCGAGCCAGATCAACCCGCCCGACCAATCGTAGAATGCCTCCACCCGCATATGCCGGCGGATCGAGGACACGAGAGAGGCGGCCACGCTCGGCGTCGTCGAGATCCGCCACAGATGTGTACCGTTCGGCGGCAGGAACGACAGGCGGCGCACCTCGCCCCAGAATTCGAGTGAGCTTTCAAGCTCGAGTTCGAGTGGCGCCCCGTAGGCCGAGAGAATTTCCCGAAGCTTCTGCTTCCGATAGCTGACCGAACGCGTGAAGTTTTCGATCCGGATCGCGGTCAGCGAACGGTGCTCCTTCGAAAGGCCCTTGTGGCGAAGCCGCGACGCGAGCGTCGGCGAAAGGTGCACGGTTCCGGAAACCTCGTAAGGCTGCGTCAGCGCGAGGCTCATCAGCTCTACCGCGAGATCGTCGGTGAGATCCGGGTAGACGAGGGTTGCCACATCATCGGGAAGCGGCAGCACCTTGAATGTTACCTCCGAAAGCACCGCGAGCGTTCCCCAGCTACCGGCGAGCCCGCGCGCCACGTCGTAACCGGTCACGTTCTTCATGACGCGTCCGCCGGACTTGAAGATTTCCGCGCGCCCGTTGACGCCGCGCGCGCCGAGCAGATAATCGCGGGCCGCCCCGGCTGAAATACGGCGCGAGCCGGATATGTTGGCTGCGAAGATGGCGCCGATGGTCTGCAACCCCGCATCGGTGCCGAGCGCCGGTCCGAGATCGATCGGCTCGAACGGAAGCATTTGCCCACGAGAGGCCAGCTCCACCTCGATCTGTGAAAGCGGGGTGCCCGCCCGCGCCGACATGACAAGCTCGGACGGCTCGTAGAGGGAGATGCCGCGCATGGCGCCCGTCGTCAGCGCGACCGGCGCCACCACCGGCCGTCCAATGCCGCGCTTCGATCCCGCACCCAGGATTTCGACGGGGATGCCGCGCTCGGCGAGCACGGTCATCATGCTCTTGAGCTCCCACTCGGTCGCGGGCCTCATGATGTCGTCCATGATACCCGCCCTCTCAAGCTGCTTCAGCAGGGCCGGGCTCGGCCGAACGAGACGCCTCGAACTGTGCGGCCGCCATTGCCGCCTCGACGGCATCAAGCGGAAAAACCTTCCCGCAATTGAGCAGCCAATCCGGATCGAACACCGATTTAATTCTGAGCTGGACCGCCAGATCCTCTTCGGTGAACTGCACGCGCATGAGATCGCGCTTTTCGATACCGACCCCGTGCTCGCCGGTCAGGCATCCGCCGACCGACACGCAAAGCTTGAGGATCTCTGCACCCGCAAGCTCGGCCTTTTCCATCTCGCCCGGTGCGTTGGCGTCATACATGACGAGCGGATGCAGATTGCCGTCTCCGGCATGAAAAATGTTCGCCACGCGCAGCCCATATCGCCGGCAGATCTCGGAAATCTGTTCCAAGACATGCGGCAGATGCCCCAGCGGAATGGTGCCGTCCATGCAGTAGTAGTCGGAGATGCGGCCGATCGCACCGAATGCCGCTTTCCGGCCCTTCCAGATTTTCGCGCTTTGCTCCGGCGAGCCGCTGACAACCATCGCCACCGGATTGAGTTCATGCGCGATGCTGGCGATATAGGCCAGCCGATCGGCAATCTCCTGCTCGGAACCCTCAACCTCAATGATGAGCAGCGCTTCGACGTCTTTCGGGTATCCCGCCTTCGCGAAGGCTTCGCACACCTCGATCGCCGGCTTGTCCATGAACTCGATGGCGACCGGAATGATTCCCGAGGCGATGATGCGGGAAACGCAGATGCCGGCCTTGGCCGAGGATTCGAACCCGATCATCATCGGTCGTGCGCCTTCGGCCGAACGCAGAATGCGCACGGTTGCTTCCGTGACGATGCCGAACTGCCCCTCGGAGCCGACGATGAGCGCCAGAAGATCGTACCCCTCGGCCTCGAGATGCGATCCGCCGATCTCGACGATCTCGCCGTCCATCGTCACCATCT
The DNA here is from genome assembly GCF_031157355.1 of Hyphomicrobium sp. LHD-15. Taxonomy (GTDB): domain Bacteria; phylum Pseudomonadota; class Alphaproteobacteria; order Rhizobiales; family Hyphomicrobiaceae; genus Hyphomicrobium_C. The sequence goes on along the minus strand of NZ_JAVIFT010000002.1, from coordinate 602,590 downwards.
TGATGCCGAGCACGTTGTTGGTCGTCACGCCGTATTTGAGGCAATGCGCCCCGCCCGAGTTCATGGCGAGATTGCCGGCGAGCGTGCAGGCAAGCTGGCTCGATGGATCCGGCGCGTAAAAGAACCCTTCCTCGGACACCGCCGCCGAAATCGCAAGATTGGTAATTCCGGCTTCCACCCGGGCAAACCGATTGTGAAAATCCACCTCGATGACCCGGTTCATGCGCGAGACGCCGAGCACGATGGCATCTTCGAGCGGCAGCGCACCTCCACACAGTGACGTCCCTGCGCCGCGCGGAACCACCCGGATGCGGTTGGCTTTCGCATATTTGAGAATGGCTGAAACCGCTTCGGTTGAAGTCGGCAGGACGACGGCGAGCGGCATACGCTTGTAGGCGGTCAGCGCATCGGTTTCGAACGCGCGGCGTCCGTCCTCGTCCCAGATCACGGCATCGGCACCGCAGAGCGCGACGAGATCGCGCGCAATCGCATCCCGTCGCCCGACGATGGACGGATCGGGTAGCGGCAGCACGATCGAGGTCATCTTTTCATTCCTCTCGGAAGACGCGGGCGCGAACCGAAAAAAGGCAGCGCCGACAGTCCGTCCGGCAATCGGGAGCAAAGCGAATGCGAGTCTCGCATGCTGAGGGAAAAGCAGCAACATTCCGGCGCGCGCAATGACCGCCAATCCCAAGGCGATTCGTCCATGAACTGGGAACCGCCGCGCTGAATTTACAGGGGGAACAGAAAATTGGGAGCGCGATCACCCGGGCGCGATGCGTGGCTCCGAGCCAACGGCCGGAAAGATGTGCGGCGCACCCGCTAGACCATGATCGCTTCGGACCCCCGCGCTCCGATCGTCGCGCCCCCTATCGGGCGCGGCGTGAATCGGCAGCGCAGGAAAAGTCCGAAGCGTGAATCATAGGTCTCATCAAAAGACTAGAGGGTGATTGCGATTCAAAGAAAAGCAATCATGCTCTAGTCGCGTTTCAGGCCCATCCCGGGTTGGGCGGTATCGAAGAAGGATTGTCGAACGCGACCGTGGCCCCACCGCCCTGCGGTCCGTCACTTTGCCCCATTACTACGCCCCAAGTGCCCCACTGATCCCTTCGCGCAACGGGCCCCCACAAACGTCAAGCCATGTAGATCCGATCGTATTCGCGTCTGCGAACCTGGCGTGCCACCCCGCCCCAAGCCTTCGACCGGGACGCGTCTCCGATCTGGCGATGCAAAAGCGAGAAGAACTCCGCCACCTCGGCGGCAAAGGCACCATGGCGGCCTTCCAGCACGACGGCCATCAGCTCGGCATCCTGGAGCGTGGAAAGGGAATCATTATGCGACGGGGAGCTTGGCATCTTGTCCTCGAAATCGAATTTTGCGCTGAGAGGAGCAAGATCGACGCCAACTGAACGGACATCTCCACGAACGGTAAACGGTGATTATTTTCAGGCGTTCCCACGCCGATCCGGCCGTTTCAGCGCCTGAAACGTCCCATTTTTGGCAACGAGAGGCACGCCGGACCGTCCTGTCCCAGCTTGGTATCGGTTCAAAAGGATACGGAAGAGAACCGCGTTAACAATTCCGCGGCAGACTTGGCATAGCGGCTTGAAGTTCCGTGACGGCCGAAGCCGTCACTTGCCCTCGACGACGGCGGCCTCCGGCACGTCCTCAACGCTGCCGGCGTCGACCGCGGGAGCCTGCTCCTGAAGCTTGGGCGCATCCTCGGCAGCCTGAACCTTCTTCTTGATCACCTTCTTCTTGCGCGGCTTCTTGAGCGGCGCGTTCCCGCATTCGTAGGAGCGCACATCCCGACGCACACTGATGACATTCTTGGCCCCGTCCGCGATCGGCAGCGTGTCGAGGCTCGCAGTGTGATTGAACAGAAGCTTCCAATCGTAGCTCTGGAACCCGTGCTCGAGCAGGTTTGCGGCGCGAACCGTACGCAGTGCGCTCGTCGACTCGCCCAGCACCACGGCCATTAGCTGGCGCCCGTCGCGGGTCGCGCTTGCCACCACGTTGAACCCGGAATCGCAGATGAAGCCGGTCTTCATGCCGTCCGCCCCATCGAACGAGCGCAACAGCCCGTTGTGCGTACCGATATGGATCTTGCCGATCCGGGCGTCGAACATCGACCAGTAGGGGAGATATTCGGGGTAATTCTTGATGACGGCGCGCGCGAGCTTGCCGAGATCGCGCGCCGTCGTCACCTGCTCGGGTGCCGGCAGCCCGTTCGGGTTGACGAACGTCGTGCGCGTCATACCGAGCGCCTGCGATGTCGTGTTCATCCGCGCCACGAACGCCGCCGGCGAACCGTCGATCGCCTCGGCCAGCATGATGGCCACATCGTTCGCGGATTTGATGATCAGCGCTTTCAGCGCCTGATCCACCGTGAGAGTTGCACCGATGTGCAGACCGAGCTTGCTCGGCGGCTGTATCTGGGCGCGCTCGGTATAGGGAAGGCGCTGTTCGAGCGTAAGCTTGCCGCTCTTGACTGCCTCGAACGTGAGGTAGGCCGTCATGATCTTGGTGAGCGAGGCCGGATGCCAGTGATCGTCGAGATCCTCGGCGTAAAGCACCTTGCCGTCGGTCGCTTCAAAAACCAGTGCGGGACCGCCGGCCCAGGCGGCACTACCGGCAAACAGCACGGCCCCGCCGAAAGTCAATGTGAGCGCCGACAATGCGGCGGAGATCCATGTGGCTCTCATGGCCTTCCTGCAGGATGCCGGGACGATCGGAGCAGCGAGACCATGATCGCTTCGAATCCTAACAAATCGAAGCCTGAATCAGCGGCCTAATCAAATAGTTAGAGCGTGGTCACGTTGCGCACAAAAGCAACCCATGCTCTAGCATATTCGAACGAACCGCCGCAATCCGCCACACACCGTATTCCGACTGCATGTGATCGGACGACCGCAGCACGCGCCGAAGCGCGTTACGCCCACGGCCTCGCGGCCGCATCGCGTCCTTCGAAGTCTTTGATCGCTTTTTCTTTTTCGAGCGTGAGGCCGATGTTGTCCAAGCCGTTAAGCAGGCAATGCTTACGGAACGGATCGATCTCGAAAGAGATCACGCCGCCATCGGGGCCACGGATTTCCTGCGCTTCGAGGTCTACTGAGAGCGTCGCATTGGCCCCGCGGCTCGCATCATCGAGCAGCTTGTCGACCTGCTCCTGCGGCAGCTTGATCGCGAGAATGCCGTTCTGGAAGCAGTTGTTGAAGAAAATGTCTGCGAAATCCGGCGCGATGACACAACGGAACCCGAAGTCCAGCAGCGCCCACGGCGCGTGCTCGCGCGAGGAGCCACAACCGAAGTTCTCGCCCGCGATCAGGATTTCGGCATTCCGATAGGCCGGCTTGTTCAGCACGAAATCGGCGTTCTCGCGGCCCTCCTGGTCGTAGCGCAGTTCGTAAAACAGCGCCTTTCCAAGCCCAGTCCGCTTGATCGTCTTCAGGAACTGCTTCGGGATGATCATGTCGGTATCCACGTTCCGGAGTGGAAACGGAGCCGCGACACCCGTGAGCTTGATGAACTTCTGCATGTATCCATGTCCCTGGAGCGCTTCCCGACAACAAGGAAGCACATCGAAATCGAACCCTAAACACGTAGGCTGTCAGCCAGTGCCCGGAAATAGCCTTCGGCCGCAAGCAGCCGGTCGACTCGCATTTTAGCCGACGAAACCAAGGGCCGCCCGCCGATCCGCCGGGGCCCTAGCTGTTCCAGCCGCCTTTTAACGCCAGCAAGCTTTCGTCCGTCAAGATGGTGTCGGAGCACGCCCACCAGGGTCTCGAGATAGCCGGTAATCCGGCCAAGCTCCCGGACAAGCCCCCGTTGCGCGGCGCGGTCGTCCGGCGCCGCCGTTAATCTTGCCGAATAGTTGGCCGCCCGGCCAAGCGTTTCGGCGATCGTCTCCGCATAGCGGGCAACCTTGATCCGCTGCTTCCGGTCGAGCGCACCGATGGCTCCCGCCCACCGGTTGAGCGTCTCGGCGATCACCAACAACCGCTTCGGATATTCGAGGAAATTCATCGGCGCCGACCTGCCAGGCCACAATCAGCCTGACTGATCCTAGGCGAACCGCCGTCACCGGGGACAACTGGACTCGGGCCGTCGCGGCCGGGCGGCCGATTTCAGCGAATGGACGGGTCGGCGAAGCACTGGCGCATATAGGCGCAGCGGTGGGAGCCCGCGAAATGCATGCTGTCGCCCTTGGCCGGCGCGATGAACTGGCAGATCTCCTCGATCCCATTCTCGTCGAGCCAGCCCTGCCTCCGTCCACGCTGCACGGCGAAGCAGTCCGCCGTCTCCTCGTCGGGTCCGCGGAACTGATGGCCGCACTCGTGCGCGAAGATCCAAAGCTTGACCGGTGTCGAAACCTTGGCGAGCAGCTTGGGATTGAGGATCAGAAACCCCGGATAGGCAGCACCGTAGTCGTCGAGCTGGCTATCGATCACCGTGGGCCGCTGGCCGCACACCTGCTGGCGTCCGTCGAGCTTCAACTCGCCGGGCTGCAGCACGTGAGCATCTCCGCCCACATGCTCGGCATATTCTTCTGGAGTAGGCACGTCATCCGCAATTGCGTGGCCGGGTACGAACGCCATCAGGCCGATACCCAGCGCAAGCAAAGCCCACACACGCGAAACCAGACGGAAAGCCGTCTCCAACTGAGCACCTCTACGTGACACCCGCACGCGCCCCGAAAAAAGGAACCGGATCCGTCTACCCCGTGACACAGCCTGAGAGACGGAGCCCGAAGCTGTTCGAGTATTTCAACAAAATATGGAAATACCCTATCAGCTCCAACATCGGCTGCAAAAGTTAACATTCAGAGAGGCTGTTCAAAGGCGCGTCGACAAAATCAGGTTGTGGCTGAATTGTCGCGCGCGCCTGATCGAGCAGCGGAATTTCTTTCCGCTCAGAGTCTGCGCGTTCTCTGTCGCGCGGCGGCACGCGTTCACACGAACGCGAAAAACCACGCGTTCAGTGCGTCGCTTGCGTCTCGATCTCTTCCATATCGTCGTCGGAAAAGCCGAAATGATGGCCGATCTCGTGGATCAGCACGTGGGTGATGATGTCGTCCAGCGTCTCGTCGCCGTTCTCGGTCCAGTAGTCGAGGATCGCACGGCGGTAGAGAAACACCATGTCGGGCTCGCGCGGCACGTCGAGCACGCTTTTCTGGTCGAGGCTGAGGCCCTGGTAGAGCCCCATCAGATCGAACGGGCTGTCGATGTCGAGTTCATCGAGCACCTCGTCAAGCGCGAAGTCCTCGATGCGAATGACGAGATCTCCGCATACTTCCCGGAATTCCGGCTGAATGCGCTCCCACGCCGAGGCCGCTATGATCTCGAAATCGGCAAGTGTCGGAGCCGTAGCGCCCTTCCAGTCGATCCTGCCCGTCATGCCGATGCTCTCCCACTCGTCTTTCGAACGGGAGAGATAGGCGCTTCGGGCCTCCGACCGCAAGAGCGAGACGAACGTCGCAACGGCTAGAAGCCGTTGAACCGGCCGACCGCTCAGGCCTGCCAGCGCCGGATATCGACGAAATGGCCTTCGAGCGCAGCCACCGCCGCCATGGCCGGCGAGACGAGGTGCGTCCGGCCCTTGTAGCCCTGCCGCCCCTCGAAATTGCGATTCGAGGTCGACGCGCAGCGCTGGCCGGGCTTCAGCTGGTCCGGATTCATGCCGAGACACATCGAGCACCCGGGCTCGCGCCACTCGAAACCGGCCGCCGTGAAGATCTTGTCGAGACCTTCCGCCTCGGCCTGCTCTTTCACGAGCCCCGAACCCGGCACGATCATCGCGTAGGCGAGACGCTCCGAGATCTTCTTGCCTTCGACGATCTTGGCGACTTCGCGCAGATCCTCCATGCGCCCATTGGTGCAGGAGCCGATCCAGATCACGTCGAGCGGAATGTCGGTGATCTTGGTGCCGGGAGTGAGCCCCATGTAGTCGAGCGCGCGCACCATCGAGGCCCGCTTGTGCTCGTCGGCGATCTCGGCCGGATTGGGCACCAGACCTGCAATCGACACCACGTCCTCGGGACTCGTGCCCCAGGAGACGATCGGCGGCAACTCCGCCGCGTTGAGCTTCACTTCGCGATCGAAATGCGCGCCCTCTTCGGTGTAAAGCGTATCCCAGTATTTGAGCGCCATGTCCCACGCAGCACCCTTGGGCGCCTTCGGACGACCCTTGATGAACGCGTAGGTCTTTTCGTCGGGCGCGATCATGCCCGCACGCGCGCCACCCTCGATCGACATGTTGCAGACCGTCATCCGGCCTTCCATGGAAAGGTCGCGGATCGCTTCGCCCGCATACTCGATCACCGAACCGGTGCCGCCGGCCGTTCCGATCTCGCCGATGATGGCGAGGATGATGTCCTTGGCGGTCACATGGGCGGGCAGCTTGCCGTCCACCGACACGCGCATGTTCTTGGCTTTCTTCTGCACCAAAGTCTGCGTGGCGAGAACGTGCTCGACCTCGCTCGTGCCGATGCCGTGGGCAAGCGCGCCGAACGCGCCGTGCGTCGAGGTATGGCTGTCACCGCAGACGATCGTCGTGCCGGGAAGCGTGAAGCCCTGCTCCGGTCCGACGACGTGGACGATGCCCTGCCGCTTGTCGAGCTCGTTGTAATATTCCACGCCGAAATCGCGCGCGTTCTTGGCAAGCGTTTCCACCTGCACGCGGCTGTCTTCGTCGGCGATACCCTTGCGCCGATCGGTCGTCGGCACGTTGTGATCGACCACGGCCAGCGTCTTCTCGGGCGCGCGCACCTTGCGGCCGGACATCCTAAGTCCCTCGAAAGCCTGGGGACTTGTCACCTCGTGAACCAGATGACGATCGATATAGAGCAGGCAGGTTCCGTCGGCTTGCCTGTCAACGACGTGGTCGTCGAATATCTTGTCGTAAAGCGTCTTGGCCATGGGTAGCGGGCTCGATGTTCAGAGGCAAAGTGCTTCGGGGAAAACCTCTCCGGGACCGCGATTTTGATCGGGTACCGGCTTCCGGCACGAAGCACGACTATCAAATGAAACCATCAGATAGCGTTTCGCGTGAGAGGTTGCAAATCAGCCGGGCTCGAAAGGGCCATAAGCCCGCCCGCGCGACGTTTTGACCGGAGATTTCAACGGAAATGGGCCGGACTCCCGAAATGAATCCAGGCGCCCGACCCAAGACAACCGACGCCAAGGACTCTCGGGTGGTGGCAAATAACCCTGAAGCCTACGGCAGTCTGGATAACATTATTACATCCCAAACCGGTCTTTGGATCATGGGCAAAGCATTAAATTCGCGAAAGCTAGGCTGTGAACTCACTATGGCTGGCGCATTGACGCGAGGACTTTTGCGTCGCTGGCAGGAGCGAGGCCGCCGCAAACCTCCATGGTTTGCAAGGTCTCGCGACGAACCGGAGGCGGAAAAGGACGGCGCCCCTGCGGGGTGAGCCAAAGCGAGCCAAGGGCTAGGAAAAGCGCGTCATGCCGAAGGCGTGCTTCCAGCACGACGGTCGATGCCCGTCGTATCGGACAAGCGGTTTGACAACGCCATTGGCTCGCTTTGGCTCATCACTGCACCAGCCATAGTGAGTTTACAGCCTGGCTATTCGCGCCAGTGCCGGGCCTTGGCCACCAGAAAATCGCGCAAAACCTGGACTTTCTTCGAGCTCTTGAGCTCTTCCGGATAGACAAACAAAACCGGCAAACTCGGCTTTTCCACTTCACACTTCATGAGCACCGGCACGAGATCGCTGTCCTGCTCGCTCATGTAGTCGGGGATCATGCCGATCCCGATCCCGGCCAGCACAGCCTGTTTGATGGCCACCACGCTGTTGGTGCGTAGCACCGGCTCTCGCCGTTCTTTTCCTTCGCGTCCCGCCGTCTCGAGCCAGCTGATCGCCGGCAAAAGCTGCGCCGTCTGGCCGCTGTAAGACACCACGCGATGATTGCCCGTTTCGAGGTCAGCGAAGGTTTCCGGCACGCCGTAGCGGCGGGTGTATTTGGTAGACGCCATCGGCCGCACGCTCGCCGTGAACAACGGCCGGCGGATGAGATCCGGCTGCTCCGGCTCGCGCGTCCAGATCGCCACGTCTGCCGCCCGCATGGCGATATCGATCTGGTCGTCGTCGAGGATCAACTCGATGCGCACATCGGGATAGAGATCCATGAATTCCCGAAGCCGCTGCGACACCCACACCGTGCCGAGCCCCACCGGCGCCGCCACGCTCAAGAGGCCCGATGGCTTCGTCGTGGTGTCCGCCAGCAGCGTTTCCGCCGTCTGCAGCTTGCTCATCACCTCGGCCACGGTGCCGTACAAAAGCTCGCCCTGCTCGGTCAGCACCAACCCGCGCGCATGTCTGTGAAACAGCGAGACCTTGAGATCCCGCTCGAGCGCCGAAACCTGCCGGCTCACAGCCGACTGGCTCATGTGCAGCGCATCGCCCGCATGCGTAAAGCTGCCGGCCGCGGCAGCCGCGTGAAAAATTCTGAGTTTGTCCCAGTCCATCAAAATGCCCTCGCGAGCGCAATCGATCCGCAAATGCGGAGCCGGCGGGCTCGCCACCGATACGCACACGCACCATCAAAACTTAGCATTGCGATTATTTGATATCAGAAGCGGTCAAGCCATCGAAAAATGCATACCAGCGCCGTTCCACCGCAGGGGAAATCCGGCCAGGGTGGCAGCCCCGGACCGAATTGCCTATATGGCAAGCAACGAAATGCCCGCCCCGGCGCGACAAGCCGGAACCCCAGCAAAACCAGCCGACCGGGCCTCGCGCCCCGGCCAACCTAAGAGGCCAACTCCATTATGCGCCATTCGATCATCGTCGCTCTTGCACTGGCTGCCTCCGCTTCCGTCTGCGCCGCCGCCGATGCCCCGACTAAAGTCTGGGAGGCCACCGGCTTCGAAACCCCGGAATCGACGTTGCCGGACACCGCTGCGGGGGTGATCTACGTCAGCAACGTGAACGGCACGCCCAACGGCAAGGACGGCAACGGCTACATCTCGAAAGTCTCGATCGATGGCAAGGTAACCGACGCCAAATGGATCACCGGCCTCGATTCGCCAAAGGGCCTTGCGCTTGTTGGCGGTCGGCTGTTCGTGGCCGATATCGACAAGCTCGTGGAAATCGACGTCGCGGCCGGCGCCATCGCCGCCAAACATGAAGCCGCAGGCGCCAAGATCCTGAACGACGTCGCCGCCGGCCCCGACGGCAGCATCTATGTCTCCGATTGGCCGGGCAACGCCATCTGGAAGCTGTCCGGTGGCAAGTTCGAGAAGTGGCTGGAGAGCGACCAGCTCAAAGCGCCGAACGGACTGCTCGTAGAAAATGGCAACCTGATCGTCGCGGCCTGGGGTGAAGGCATCGGCGCCGACTTCTCGACCAAAAGCCCCGGCAATCTGCTCACTGTCTCGCTGGCCGACAAAACCATCGCCAACCTTGGCGACGGCAAGCCTGTCGGCAACCTCGACGGTCTCGAGCCGTTCGACGCCGAAAGCTATCTCGTCAGCGATTGGGTTGCCGGAAAGGTGTTCCGGATTGCCCGCTCGGGGAAGGCCACAGAACTCCTCACGCTGAGCCAGGGCACCGCCGACATCGGCTTCATCCCCGCCACCCGCACGCTCATCATCCCGCTGATGGTCGACGGCAAGGTCGCCGCCTACAAGTTCTGAGAGTTTTCTCCCTCTCCCCATTGCAGTCCTGTCAATGGGGAGAGGTGAGTTTCTCTACTCCGCCGCGGCGGCGGCCGTCTCTTCGGCGTGAGCCAGAAAGCGCTCGGTTTCGAGCGCGGCCATGCAGCCCATGCCGGCTGCCGTCACGGCCTGCCGGTACACGTCGTCCTTCACGTCGCCGGCCGCGAACGCGCCGGGGATGGAGGTCGCGGTCGAATCCGGTGCCGTGATCAGGTAACCCGACGGCTTGATTTCGAGCTGCCCCTTGAACAGCTCCGTCGCCGGCGCATGACCAATCGCGACGAACACGCCGTCGACCTTGCGCTCCGTGATCTTGCCGGTCTTGACGTTCTTGAGCCGCACGCCCGTGACCGACCGCGGCTCGTCCGTGCCGACGATCTCTTCGAGCGCGCTGTCCCAGACCACCTCGATCTTGTCGTTCTTGAATAGGCGCTCCTGCAGGATCTTCTCGGCGCGGAAGTGATCGCGGCGATGCACGACAATCACCTTCTTCGCGAAGTTGGTGAGGAAGATCGCTTCCTCGACGGCCGTATTGCCGCCGCCGACCACGACCACCTCTTTGCCCCTGTAGAAGAAGCCGTCGCAGGTTGCGCATGCGGAAACGCCGTGCCCCTGGAACGTCTGCTCACTCGGAATGCCGAGCCAGCGCGCCTGGGCGCCCGTCGCGATGATAAGCGCGTCGCAGGTGTAGACGTCGCCGGAATCACCTTCGAGCCGGAACGGCCGCTGCTTGAGATCCACCTTGACGATATAGTCCATGACGATCTCGGTGCCGACATGCTCGGCCTGGGCACGCATCTGCTCCATGAGCCACGGCCCCTGGATCACGTCGGCGAAGCCCGGGTAGTTCTCGACATCGGTCGTGATGGTGAGCTGACCGCCCGGTTGGTTGCCCTGGATCATCACCGGTTTCAGCATGGCGCGGGCCGCGTAGATGGCCGCCGTATATCCGGCTGGTCCCGACCCGAGAATAATGACCCTTGCGTGCTTGGCTTTGCTCATAACCGACCCTTCTGGACCAGGGATCTCCCGACAGGAACGATCCGGTCTCTACGACTCGCGAACCTGACCGCGATGCTGCCTCCATATAATCAAGCGGGAGCCAGAGCGCGAGCCCCACCAAAAGCAAGGAAATAGCTGTTACTCGTCAGTCAGATAGGAAACGGCCACACGAATCACTGGCGGCGCGAACAAAATATTCCTGTGCCCGAATCCATCGACGGCCTTGAGCTCGGCCTTGGGGCAAGCTGCCGCGATTTCCTCGGCATTCTCGAAGCCGACCTCGAAGTCGTCGCGGGCATGAACGACGAGCGCCGGCCGGCCGGTCGCCGCGAGCATGTTCGCCGCCGTGAACGAGGCGATTGGCCGGTGCGCGATCCGCTGGAGATGCCGTTCGTAGACGCGCAATCCGGCCGGACTGAGCCCCACCTCGTCGCCAAACTCCCGCGTAATCCGGCCGAACGCGTTGGGCGAGGAGATCAGCACATACCGCTCGAACGGATAGGCGTGGCCGAGCGGCGCCTGGCCTTCCCCCGCGAGCAGTGCCGCAAGCCCGCCCATCGAATGCGTAACCGCAAATCGCATCGGCCCAAGCGCCTCCGCCACTTGCAGCAGCGCGCGCGAGCAATCGATCAGACTGGCGCGCTCGCGCTCGCTTTTGCCGTGGCCGGGCTGGTCGAAAGCCACCACCCGGAATCCGGCGCGGCGAAGCTGCTCGGCAATCACCGCCATGAACGAAGCTTCGCTCGTCCAACCGTGCGCGACCAGCACGCTGCCGCGATCGGGCGCACCGCTGTCGGGTTCGAAAATATAGGCCTGCACGCGGCCCCCGCTGGTCGCGACGTCGACCCAGCGCGCATTGCGGAGATGAAACCGCGCCCGCTCCACCAGCACCGCATGATCGGCGGTCCGGCGGGTGGAAAAACGCGGCAGGCAGAAGCGCCGGTAGGCGATATCGCCGGCCAATCCCGGCGGCAGCCCATCGAGACGAACCGGGCGCGACCTCTCTCTCCGATCGAAGAACGTCGACATCGTCCAGGCTCCACTAGGACGGCTTGTGCACCGACCGCAGGTCGGTGTGTGGTTTCTAACAGCACGATAATCCCGGACACTTACCGAACGTTAAGTGGCCGCGAAAATAGCGACGGCACGCGAGGTAGCGAAACCATAGGCGACGAATTAGATCAGCCGTAACGCGCGAAAACTTGCGCAGCCGCCGCGCCCGACGATCACGTGGTCGTGCACGACGACGCCGAGCGGCTTTCCGGCCTCCATGATCATGCGTGTCATGTCGATGTCCGCGCGCGAGGGGGTCGGATCGCCGGACGGATGGTTGTGCACGAGAATGATCGCCGTCGCGGATAGCTCGAGCGCCCGCTTCACCACCTCGCGAATATAGACGGGCGTATGATCGACGGTTCCCTGCCCCTGCACTTCGTCGGCAATCAGCCGGTTCTTCTTGTCCAGGAACAGGATGCGAAACTGCTCCCGCTGCTCGAAACCTTGCGCCACCCTGAGATAGTCGAGCACTTGGTTCCAGGACGTGAGCAGAGGCGTGGTCGCGATCTCGCCTTTCATCAGCCGAAGCGCAGCCGCCCGGATCAGCCGAAGCTCGGTGATGACCGCGTCCCCCACGCCGGAAATCTCCTTGAGACGGGCATCGGGCGCGTTGATGACGTCGGCGAACGAGCCGAAACGGGAGAGCAGTTGCTTGGCGAGCGCCTTGGTGTCCCGGCGTGGAAGGGCGCGAAACAGCACCATTTCGAGCAGCTCGTAGTCGGGCAGCGCGTCCGCTCCCGCCTGGCGAAACCTGTCGCGAAGCCGTTGCCGGTGTCCGGAGTAAAGCGGCTGGGGCGCTTCGAGAAACGAGCCTTGCTCGGCAGCCCCGGGAGCGGGCGATGCAGCGGGAGCAGGCTCCTTCGGATCTCGCTCACCCGGGTCCTGCATGGGGTCTCCCGATCCCGATAGACCATGATCGCTTCGGACCCTATCAGTCCGAAGCGTGAATCATTGGTCTCATCAAAAACCTAGAGCGGGATTGCGATTCAAAGAAAAGCAATCACGCTCTAGCCTTTAGGAACCGACGGCCACTCGAGGCCTGCCGGCGAATGCGTAAACACCTCGACGCCGGTTTCCGTAACGCCGACCGAGTGTTCGAACTGAGCGGAAAGCTCGCGGTCTCGCGTCACCGCCGTCCATCCGTCGGCCAGCACCTTCACGTGCGCTTTGCCGAGGTTGATCATCGGCTCGATGGTGAACAGCATGCCGGGCTCCATGACGACACCCTCGCCCCGCTCGCCGTAGTGCAAGATGTTCGGACGATCGTGGAACACCCGCCCGAGGCCGTGCCCGCAGAAATCCCTGACGATGCTGCAGCGTTCTTTTTCGGCGAACTCCTGGATCGCAGCGCCGATGTGGCCGATCGTGTTGCCCGGTTTGACCTGCTCGACGCCCAGTCGCAGCGCTTCGTAGGTCACTTCGATCAGGCGCTCCGCGCGGCGGCTGATCTGGCCGACCGCATACATCCGGCTGGTATCGCCGTGCCACCCGTCGACGATCAGCGTCACGTCGATATTGACGATATCACCTTCGCGCAGCGGCTTAGGCCCCGGAATGCCGTGGCAAACCACATGATTGATTGAGGTGCAGATCGACTTCGGGAATCCACGATAGTTGAGCGGGGCCGGCACCGCGCCATGATCGAGCGCGAATTCGAGCACGCGATCGTCGAGCTCATCCGTCGCCACGCCGGGCTGAACGAAGGGCCCGATCATGTCGAGCGCAGCGGCCGCCAGCTGTCCGGCCTTGCGCATGGCGGCAAACGCTTCGGGCCCATGCAGCTTGATGGTGTTCGATTCACGCGCGCCGCGGGTAACTTCGACGTTGGACATGGTGCTGTGCGATCCCTTGCCCGGCTATGGAACATCGCGCATCAGCGCGCGATCAAACCGGAATGTAATGCAATTGCGCCTTTGCGCAACTTGCCGCTGTGGCTCCAGACCCTTGAAAGCAAAACGGCGGCCGCCATGCTGCGCGCCGCCGTTGCTATCCTTTACTTCCGACAATCCGCCGAGGCTCTAGGCCGCGTCGGGCGTCGAACCGCTCTTACGAGTTGGCCTCTTCGGCGGGAACTTCTGCTGCGGCGGTCTCGGCCAGCAGCTTCTGTGCCTCGCCCACCCAGTTGTCGCGCTCGATCTGGCCGTTGAGCTTCAGAGCCTCGTCGACGTTCGCGATGTCCTCGTCCGAGAAGTTCGCGACCTGCTCGTACTTGTAGCAGTTGAGCGTCTTCAGGCGTGCCGCGAGATCCGCGTCGATGCCCTTGATGCGCGTCAGATCCTCGACCTCGCCCTTCGGCTTCTTGAAGCCCTTCCAGGCGGCATTCAGGCGGCGGGCGCGAACGTCCGTACGCTCGAAGATGCGAGCGGCGCGGCCACGGCGGCCACGGAGATAGTAGAGCTTGGCGCGGCGGACCTTGCCGCGGCGCAGAACTTCAATTTCTGCGATGTAAGGCGAGTAGACCGGGAACACGCGCTCCACGCCCTCGCCGTAGGAAATCTTGCGAACCGTGAAGCTCTCGTTGATGCCGCCGCCGGAGCGCGCGATCACGACGCCTTCATACGCCTGAAGACGGATGCTCTGCTTCGCACCCTCACCTTCGATGACCTTCACCATCACCTTGACGGTGTCGCCGGGAGCAAACTCAGGCACCGAACGGGTGCGGAGCACGGCATCCATCTGCTCGCGCTCGATCTGCTGAATGATATTCATTTTCATTCCTTTTTGCTTGTATATCAATAGCAGAGGAGCTGCGCCGCGGGTCTGGCCCGGCGTGCACGGCTCGTGCGGCTCCTTATGGAGCAAACCCTCTTTGGGGAATTGTTGGCCGCGCTATAGCCGAAAAGCGAGCCCCTGTCGAGAGGTAGCGCGAGCAGAAAGGCCGAGTGCTGTTGAGACCGGCCCATGCTTTCGACATGTCGTTTACCCGCCACGGGTCGGCAAGGAAATTAACACTTTGCCGCGCCCCCTCCATCGCGCCTCGCCGCCCTCGGCTAGACTGCACGCGGATTCGCCGGGAGACGGGGTAGTCCTATGTTGTCCGAGGCCATCGGCCTGCCTCAGCTGGCCGCCGTGCTGGTGCTGCTGCAACGGGGCGCCGAGGAGCTGCTCTCGGCCCGGAACACCCGCGCCCTTCTCGCAGCCGGCGGGGCCGAAGCCGGCTCCAACTTCTATCCCGTTGTCGCCACCACGCACCTCGCCTGGATCGCGAGCCTTTTCTTTCTCATTCCGCCCACGGCCGAAGCGTCCCTCATCCTGGGCCTCGCCTACCTCGCGCTTCAAGGCGTGCGTTACTGGGTCATCGCCACGCTCGGGCGGTTCTGGACCCACCGCATCATCACGCTCCCGAATGCGCCCATCGTCCAACGGGGACCCTACAAATTCCTCCGTCATCCCAACTACGCCGTGACCATCACCGAGACTTTCCTGCTCCCGGCGGTGTTCGGCGCCTGGGCGCTTGGCGCCATCATGGGCGCGGTGTGGCTGAGCGTGCTCGTCTACAAGATCAAGCTCGAGGACGAAGCGTTGGCGACCCGCCGCCAGGTTTCGGAACGGGGAGCCTGACCGCCATGGATGCCATTGCCGTCGGGGGAGGACTGGCAGGCACGGCTTTCGCACTGAAGCTCGCCGGCACCGGCGCCAAGGTCATGATCATCGAGCGCACGCCCGGCCCCCATCACAAAGTCTGCGGCGATTTCCTGAGCGGCGAGGCGCGAGCACTCCTGCAGCATCTGGATATCGATTTGGCCCCGCTTGGCGGCAATCCGATCCGAACTCTTGGCCTGTCCGATCGCGCCGCCGAAGTGAAGGCGCCGCTTCCGTTCGAAGCCATCGGCCTTTCGCGGTTTCGCCTGGATGAAACCCTTCTCGAAGCCGCCGCCCAACGCGGCATCGTCGTCGTCAGAGGCGCAACCGTCGAAGCCCTCGAAGATCTCGGCGGCGAGGTCGTCGTGCGCACCACGCACTCCACGTATCGAGCGAAGGCTGCGGCGCTGGCCAGCGGCAAGCACAACATCCGCGGAATCGCGCGGCCGTCCGGCCCAATGGTCGGATTCAAGCTGCACCTCGCCCCCACCAACACAGCCCGCGCATCGCTCCAAGGATTGGTTCGGCTGATCGCCTTCCCCGGCGGATATGCGGGTGCCTGCCTCGTTGAAAACGGCACCCTCTCCATCGCCTGGAACATCGAAAGCAAGGTTTTGAATGCGGTCGGGACCAGCTGGCGCGAGCAAAGCGCCCACATCGCTCGCGCGTCACCCCTGTTCGGAGAGCTCGCCCGCGATGCCGATCCGCTTTGGACGAAACCGCTCGCGATCTCCGGCCTGCCATACGGCTTCTTGCGCACCGCAACCATTTCCCCCGCCATCTATCCGATCGGAGACCAGCTTGCGGTGATCCCATCGTTCGCCGGAGACGGCACGTCGCTCGCGCTCGCCTCCGGTATCGCGGCCGCCCAGGCCATGCTGAATAACGAAGACGCGCGCGCATTTCAGCACCGGCTCGTCGCGCGGCATCGCGGACAATTCCGTCTGGTCCGCGCGCTCGACCGCGTGATTGCAAGACCACTGCTCCGGCGCGCGGCGATCACGCTCGCGAGGTATGCGCCCAACATCGTGACCAGGCTCGCCGGCGCGACACGGCTAAACACTCTTGAAATCTAGAGATCGAGCGCGGCGAAATAAGCTGAGAACCCCGGGCCGAACGCCGCCAGCAGGTGGCGGCCCTTTGCACCCGCCTGCACCGCTCGCTCGAGAACGAACAGCGCGGTCGCCGACGACATGTTGCCGAAGTCGCGTAGCACGTCCCACGAATGGACGATCTGCCGTCTCTCGATGCCGAGCACCTCTTCGGCGGTCTCCAGCACCTTGCGTCCGCCCGGGTGAACGAGAAACCCGGAGAAGTCACTGAGCGCCATCCCGTTGCGCTCGAGAAAGCCCTGCAGCGCCGGACGCAGGTTGTCGCGCATCAGTGCGGGCAGCTCGGGGCTGAGCACCACACCGAAGCCGTCGCTCTTGATGTCCCATCCCATGATGTGGCGCGTCTTCGGCCAAAGATGTTCGCCGAACGCGAGGATACGCGCCTTTGCGAGGTCTTTCCGGGCAGAAGACCCGCCGGGCTCGGCCGTTCTCAGCACGACACCCGCCGCACCATCGCCGAACAGCGCCGCCGAAACGAACATCGCCATGCTGGGATCGTTGGGCCGGGCACACAGGCTGCACAGATCGACGGTGATGAAGAGAACGTTGGAGCCGGGGCGCCCCTGCGCCATGCGCGCCGCCCGCGCGAGCCCAGCAACGCCGCCGCCGCATCCAAGCCCGAAGATCGGCATCCGCTCCACGTTCGGCGCGAAGGCGACCCGGTTCATCAGCAGCGCGTCGAGGCTCGGAATAGCGAGCCCGGTGATCGTGTTGGTGACGAGCGCATCGATGTCGGAAAGCTGAAGACCCGCACGCTCCGTTGCATCAACGGCGATCTTCTCGATCAGATCCAGCGCGTGCTTCTGAAAAACCTCGGTCCGCTCCTCCCAGCTGTGCGGCGTCTGATACCATTCGACGGGCTGGCAATTGTAGCGGTAGTCGATGCCGGTATTGGCGAACAGCGCTTCGAGACGTGCGAACTGCGGAAAAATGGATCTGGCCGCCGCAAGCGCATCTTCCTGCCGCAGCTTGATCGGCGGGTTTGCCGTCGCGACGGATAGCACTTCGACAGCGCGCCCCGGATCCGGCCCAAAGCCTTCGAGGACACGCGGTGCATCCTGCATAGCGAGCGTCTGCATGGATAGATCTCCAGCCTGCGAGACAAACTCAGCCGTTATCAAGTGTCTGTTCCCCAGGGAACAGACACGCGCCTCGCGAGAGGCAGCGCTTCTCCGCACCTGCCGTGCGATGCATCCCTCGATCCGTAACGGAACCATGTTAGGCCAACGGGATCGCGCGTCAAATGACAGATCGCACGGGAAGGATAATTAAGCCTGGAGATCAATGCCCGGAGGCTTGCACGCCTTCAACCGGCTTGCTCATGAACACGGCCATCAACGCCATGCCCGCAAACAGTGCCGTCAATACGATGAAAACGTCCGAGAACGCGAGCACGCTCGCCTGCCGCCGAACGACCAAGGCAAGTTGCTTCAACGCCGCGAGATCGCCATCGGGAATCTTCTCCGCCATCTGCTGCGTAAGCCCGGCGAGCATCTCTTCCGCCTTCGCACGCCCCCAGGACACGCTCTCGTGCAGGCGCGCGAGATGCAGGTCGAGCCGGTTGTTGAGCACGGTGTTGATCACCGCGAGACCGACCGCGCCGCCGAGGTTGCGCGTCAGGTTGTAAAGGCCGGATGCGTTCTTGAGCTGATCGGGCGGCAGCGTTCCGAGCGACAGATTGTTGATCGGCACCATGCACAGCATCAGCGAGCAGCCGCGCAGGATCTGCGGAACCAACAGCTCATGGAAATCCCAATCGACGGTGATGCCCGACGCAACATAGGTGCCGAGCGCAAATCCCATGAATCCCGTGAACATCATGAAGCGCGGATCGAGAATCTGCGAAAGACGGCCGACGAGCGGCGCGGTCAGAAACATCGCGACACCCGTGACGAACATCGTCTCGCCGATCATCAGCGCGTCATAGCCTCGGATCTGCGCGAGATACACCGGATAGAGATAGGTGAGGCCATAGAGGCCTATACCCATGATGAAGCTAAAGGCGCATCCGAACGCGAAATTCGCGTTTCGGAACGCCCGGAACTCGACGATCGGCTGAACCGCGGTAAATGCGCGCCAGAAGAACAGGATGCCGCCCGCGACGCAAAGGATCGCGAACGTGGTGATGGTCGAATCGTCGAACCAGTCGTAACGCGGCCCTTCCTCGAGCACGTACTCCATCGAGCCGAGAAACAGCGCCATCGCCGCGAAACCGAGCACGTCGAACCGGCGGAACAGCGAATGATCCGGCTTGTCGAAATCGACAAGAAAGAACACCGCGAGCGCGACGAGAATGCCCGGGCCGACATTGACGAGAAACAGCCAGTGCCAGGAGAACGCGTTACTGAGATAGCCGCCGACCGTCGGGCCGATGGTGGGCGCGAGCGTCGCAACGAGGCCGATCATCGGCGAAACGATCCCGCGCTTGGACGGCGGAAACAGCGTGAACGCCACCGCGAACACGCTCGGGATCATGCCGCCGCCGATGAAGCCCTGCAGCGCCCGATAGACGATCATTTGGTCGATTGTCGTCGCCGTCGCGCAAAGCGCGCTCGCAATCGTAAAGCCGATGGCGGATGCGGTGAACAGAACACGCGTCGAAAGCGCACGCGCAAGCAAGCCAGAAAGGGGAATCATCACCACTTCGGCGATGAGATAAGAGGTCTGCACCCAAGGGATCTCGTCCGCACTCGCAGACAGACCAGCCTGGATTTCCGATAGCGACGCCGAGACGATCTGGATGTCCAGGATCGCCATAAACATGCCGAACACCATGGCGAGAAAGCCCGCAAGCTCGCGCGGCGTAACGCCGATCCACGCAAGCTTTCCGTCACCGGATGCGGGCGCCTCGGGTGCGGCGCCGTCGAATGTCGTGCTCTGGGCCATGGCTTACGGCTCCGGCTTACTCGGTGCGAGCCGCGGCCTGCTGCGTGCCGCTCTTCGATGCCGTACGCGTATCGATGCTGACCACGACCGAGAGCCCCGGACGTAGCTTGCCGTCGGCTTCAGGTGCATTGACGACGATGCGGACCGGAACGCGCTGTACGATCTTGGTGAAGTTGCCGGTGGCATTTTCGGGAGGCAGCAGCGAGAACTGCGAGCCGGAGGCCGGCGCAACGCTCTCGACAACGCCCTTGAACGCCTCTCCGCCGAGCGCGTCGACCCGAACCTCCGCCACATCGCCGACCTTGATATCGGCGAGCTGCGTTTCCTTCACGTTGGCATCGACGAACACGTGATCGAGCGGAACCACCGCGAGCAGCCGCTTCCCCGGCGTCACGTAGTCACCGACCTGCACGCTTCTGTTGCCGACGACGCCGTTGAAGGGCGCGCGAATAACCGCAAAGGAGAGATCGCGTTGGGCCTTGGCCAGCGCAACCTCGAGCTCCTTCGCGACCTGCTCGGCCTGCTGCTTCTGCGAACCGAGCAGCGCAACGTTGGCGACAGCGCTCTCGATCGCCGCCTCGCCGGACTTGACCTGCGCCCGCGCCGTATCGCGCGCGGCAATGGCCGCGTCGAGCGTTGCTTTCGAAGTGAAGTCGCGATCGGCGAGCGGCTTGGTACGGAGATAGTCGGCTTCTGCCTTGAGCACGGAAGCTTGCGCCGCATCGAGCTGCGCACGCGACTGCGTTTCCGCCGCCTGGGCCGCGCGGATCTGGGCATCGAATGTCTGGATCGCGGCGCGCTGCGTCGCGAGCTTGGCCGTCGCCTGGTCGACCGCGAGCTTGTAGTCCCCGTCATCGAGGCGGATCAGCACGTCGCCTTCCTTAACCGCCTGGTTCTCGACGATCGGCACTTCGGCGACGTTGGCGGCGATCTTCGGCGCGATCAGCGCCATGTCGGCGCCGACGTAAGCGTCATCGGTCGAAACCAGAAACCGCCCGACCGTGATATAATCGTAAGCGAACCACGACGCGGCGAGCAGCGCGATGGCACCGACGCCGCCGAGCATCAGCTTCTTCCGGGAGCGCGGCTCGGACTTCTCACCGCTCTTGTTGGCAGTCTCCGAACCCGGCGGCTCCGTCTGAGCCGGCGAACCCGGATCTCCGGACGGCACCCGCGCTTCCCGATCCATCGCCGGTCGGGCATCTTCGAACTCCGGCAGCGGCGGATAGGTGCCCGGCTTCGACCGCAGCGGAAGGCGGTTTTCGACGGAATTTGGATCGGACACAGATTTGAAACGGAGCGGAGCGGACATCGACATAGCGGTCATCCTAGGCATCGCGGAGCAATCTGAACCGTTTGGTTCAATTCGCCATTGACATAGACCCGAAGGAAGCCGATATCAATATCAAACTGAACCGTTCGGTTCGTTTTCCGCTTAAACTTTCGTAGGACTGCGATGAAGGAACTGATTTCATTGGAGAAAGAGGAGCCGCCGAGCGAGGCGTCAGAAGCCCGCAGGGGCGGACGACCTCCGGCCGGAACCGATCCGCAGAAGCGCCGCCAGATCATGGAGGGCGCCGGCCGAGTGTTCACGAACCTCGGATTCGATGCCGCCAGCATGAGCGACGTCGCCCGCGAAGCCCAGGTCTCGAAGGCCACCCTCTACGTCTACTTCCAGGACAAGGAGCATCTCTTCACGGCGATCTGCGCCGAGCGTCGCGACCGCAACATCGGCGAGCTGATCGCGTTGCTCGACACTGCAAAGCCCCTCGAGGAGATGTTGACGGCCTTCGGAACCGACATGGTACGCCGGATCTCGCAGCCGCAGGTGATCGCAGCCCAGCGCATCGTCATCGGCGTTGCGGAGCGCATGCCCGAAATCGGCCGGGAATTCTTCGAAGCCGGAGCCAAACGGCTCGTCGGCGCGATGACCGAATTTCTCGACCATCACGTCGCCCGCGGCACCCTCAAAATCGAAAACACCTTTCTCGCCGCCGCCCAGTTCATGGAGCTGGCCCAAGCGACGCTATTCCGTCCGCGCCTCTATGCCGTGGCGGCGGAGCCCCCATCAGAAGAGGAGATCCGGAATACGGTCACCTCTGCCGTCGGCGTTTTTCTCGCGGCCTATCGCACCTGATCGCGCAATCTTAGCCCGCAAGAATTACGGCCCTAAGGCTTGGCTTGATCCGCCTTGGCCGCCTCGTCCATCACCTCGGCCGTCGACGGACTCAGCGCCTTGCCCTTGTTCTTCGGTGCAGCGAGCGGCGTGGGTTCCGGCGTCGTCATGTTGCCGCGTAAAAGCTGACGCCCTGCTGTGAACCCGCCCACGACCTGCATCGCAAGGCGTTCCTCGTCGCGCTTGCGCACGTCGCGCGCCGTATCTTCAGCCACTGCCGGATCGAAGCCGAGACCGATCAGAACCTGCTTGCCGAAGGAGAGCGCGGATTCGAACGTCTCGCGGATCTGGTAATCGACCCGCGCCTCGATCAGCCGCAGCGTATGGCCGCGATCGAAGGAGCGCACATAAAGCTTCGCGACCGGGAACTCCGCTTTCACGAGTTCCACGATCTTGTCGGTGGCTTCCGGATTGTTGATGCAGACGAGAATGGCTTCGGCGCTGTCCGCGCCCGAAGCGCGAAGCACGTCGAGCCGCGTACCGTCGCCGTAGTAGACCTTGAAGCCGAAGTTTCCGGCGGCCCGGATCATGTCAACGTCGATCTCGATCAGCGACACGTCCACGTCCCGCAACAGCAACGGCTGGCTGGCGAGCTGTCCGAAGCGGCCGAACCCGATGACGAGCACGCGGTTCTTGAGGCCGTTGGCAAGCTCCACGCCGTCGAACGACTCCTTCTCTTTCGGCATGTACTTGTCGAACACCAGCAGCATCAGCGGCGTCAACGCCATCGACAGAATAACGATCGCGCTGAAGATGGCGGCCGAGCGCGGGTCAAATACCCCGGCTGTCAAAGCCGCCGAGTAGAGGACAAACGCGAACTCGCCACCCTGCGCGAACAGCGTTGCGCGGAGCAACGCCTCGCGCCAATTGCACCCAAACAGCATCCCGATCAGGAAAATGCCGATCGCCTTCGTGATCATGAAAGCCACGACGCCGCCGAGAATGACCGCCCATTCGCGAAGTACCAGCGCGAGATCGAGCGACATGCCTACACTGAGAAAGAAGAGGCCGAGCAGCAGCCCCTTGAAGGGATCGATATCGACCTCGAGCTGATTGCGGAACGTCGACTCCGAGAGCAGCACGCCAGCGAGGAACGCACCCATCGCCTGCGAGAGCCCGCCCCACTGCATGAACAGCGCAGCCCCCAGCACGACCATCAGCGAAGCGGCCAGCATGATCTCGCGTCCGCCGAGCGTCGCGACCAGCCCGAACAGCGGATTGAGCAGCCAGCGCCCTGCCGCAACGACCGCCAGCAGCGATGCGCCCCCGATGAGAATGGACATCCAAACCGATTGCGAAGCGGTATCCACGTTCGTGCCGCCGATCGCCGCAAAAATCGCGACGAGCGCAAGCAACGGTACGATGGCGAGATCTTCGAGCAGCAGGATCGAAACTGCCCTTTGCCCGGCAGGCGTCGCCGTCTCTCCCCGCTCGTCGAGCATTTTCATGATGACGGCCGTCGAGGACAGAACGAAGCCCATGGCTCCGATCACCGCGACCGGCACAGTAAGGCCGCCCATGACGCCGACACCCGAAAGCAGCGCGCCGCAGGTCAGCACCTGCACGAGCCCCAGACCGAATATGTCCTTGCGCAACGCCCACAGCTTCGCCGGTCTCATTTCGAGGCCGATGATGAACAGGAACATCACGACACCCAGCTCCGCCACGTGAAGAATGGCGACGGGATCGCTGAAAAGCGCGAACCCGAACGGCCCGACCACGAGGCCTGCCGTCAGATAGCCGAGCACCGAGCCGAGCCCGAGTTTCCGGAATAATGGCACCGCCACGACGCTCGCGGTGAGCAGCGCCACCGCATGACCGAGGTTTACCGCCGTTGCGTCTGCTGCCATCGTCGCCATCATCTCCTGGGTGTGAGGGGGCACCGGCCCACTCATAGAGACGATCTATGAACGGGTTGCATCACCTCGATAAAGGGTTCTGGCAGGAGTGCGCAAGCTCGGGAACAGATGGGCGGGCCGCATATGGCCCTTAGCGGCGGTCGTGTGACCGCGCTGCGCCAATTTCTCGCGGTAAAACGAGGGGCGGAACGCCGTTCTACGCAGCGGGCGGCTAGGCCGCTTTCGCCTTGTCGACGAACCCCGTTGCCAACTCGCGAAGCTCGTGAGCCTTCGCCGCGATATCCTTGGCGGAGCCAGCCACCTGCTCAGCCGCCGATTTCGTCGAGGACGCGGCGTCCGTAAGCCCGGTGGTGTTGGACGCCACCTCGTCCGCGCCCTGGGCGGCATCCTCGACATTGCGCGCGATCCCGGTGGTCGCCACACCTTGTTGCTCGACGGCTGATGCAATGGTCGTGGTGACCCCGCTCATGTTGGAGATCAATTCCGTGATCGCCTCGATGGACGAGACCGCCTCCGACGTCGCCGATTGGATGGCGCTGATCTGCCCGCCGATCTCGGCTGTGGCCTTGCCGGTCTGCGCGGCCAACATCTTCACTTCCTGCGCGACGACGGCAAACCCTTTGCCGGCTTCGCCCGCGCGCGCAGCTTCGATCGTGGCATTGAGAGCGAGCAGGTTCGTTTGCCGCGCGATGTTGCTGATCAGCTCCACGACGGTGCCGATCTGTGTTGCCGCCACAGAGAGATCCCGAACCTTGTTCGAGGTCTCTTGGACCGCCGTCACGGCCTTCCCAGCAACATGGCTCGACGTCTGAACCTGCTGGCCGATTTCCTGCACCGAAGCCGAAAGCTGATTGGCGGCAGCAGCCACCGCGCGCACGTTGGCCGAGGCCTGCTCCGCCGCCGCGGCTACCGCGGCTGTGCGATCGGTCGCGCTCTGGGCCGTCGACGACAGCTGATCGGCCGCGCCTTCGAGCAGGTGCGTCGTATCGACGACGGTCGTCGCCATATCCACGACGGTGGACGCGAGTTTCCCGAGATCGCGCCGGCCCGCGTCGATATAGACGCTGATTGCGTAATCCATATCGAGAAGCGCCACCCGGTTGATCGCGATCAGAAGCTCGGTCTTGGCGTCGTCGGTTGCGCCCGCCCCGCGATTGAAGAGGCCCTTCTGGGGAACAGAAAATTTATCGGAGATAACCTTCAGCAATCCACTGATCAGGGCGTTGTAGCCGCCAATGTACCAGCAGGGATCAAGCCCGATCCGGTGATGCGTCTCGCCGATTCTGCGGATTGACGTTTCGTAGGTTGCATCGAAACGACCGTCCATGATGGTGGACCAGTGGCGGAGCTGAGCCGCCTGCGCGGCTTTCATGTGCTCCCGCGAGCCGAAGAACGCGCGCGTCTCGGAGTAATTCGCGACATGATCATAGAACGTATCGAGAATCGCGGGCAGCTCACCCATGATAAAATCTTTGTGCTGACGAATGACCGCGCTCGTTCTGTCGTCGATTTGATTGAATGCGAGCCTTAGCTGCAAAGAAACGTGCCGCGTCATTCCCCACCTTGAAGCGAAACCCCTCGAATGAGCCGATCATTACGGCTCAGGTGTTAAGCGCTTGTTGAGACGGAGAGCGTCTTTCGGCCTCTGGACAAAAGACGCAAAAGACCGTCGACAGACGACAGGCGCAGCAGCTGAGCGGCCCGGCACCTTTCAAGTGTGCAACATTTCGAAGGAGACGAATAAAAGGCTAGCGTGTCGGCTTGGACCGCAACAAATCCGGCCGTCGCTCGCGCGTAATGCGCTCCGCTTCCGCGCGCCGCCACGCCGCGATTTTCTGATGATCGCCCGAGAGCAGAACATCCGGCGTCGGACGGCCTTCCCATTCGCGGGGCTTTGTATACTGCGGATATTCGAGCAGCCCACCCTCGAAGCTCTCCTGGCTGAGACTCTCCTCGGCGCCAAGCACACCTGGAATCAACCGCACGCAGGCATCGAGCAGCGTCATCGCCGCCAGTTCACCGCCGGACAGCACATAGTCCCCGATCGAGATCTCCGTAATGCCGCGCGCTTCGATCAGACGCTCGTCGATACCTTCGAAGCGCCCCGCCAGCAGCATCACGCCCGGGCCCTCGGAAAGTGCGTGTGCGCGCGCTTGCGAAAAAGGAGCTCCACGCGGCGACAGATAGATCAACGGCAGATCCGGATTTGGAACGCGAGCACGGTCGATCGCATCGGCAAGCACGTCGGCCCGCATCACCATGCCGGCGCCCCCACCTGCCGGCGTATCGTCGACCGCGCGGTGACGGCCGATCCCGCTCTCTCGGATCTGCTGTAGCGTTAGCGACCAGATCCCCGCCTCGAGCGCCTGCCCGACGAGCGAAAAGCCGAGCGGCCCGGGAAACATCTCCGGAAACAACGTGAGAACGGACGCGCGCCATGGGCGGCGGCCAGTGCCGGTCGGAAAATGAGCCATGTCGGAGTTAGTCTCGGTATCGAAGCACGGAAACGCCAGCTCTCAGGCAAGCAGCGCCGAGACAATAGCCGAGACGATCGTGAGGAGGGAAACGAAACTGAGAGGAAGACATCGGCACTCGGCCAACCCCACCGGGGCGGAAGATGAAGTATTGGCCTATCAAGATTTCCCGGAGCGGAGACCCACCTGCAAAACGTCGCCGGCGACAGCGAAAATTTTGCCGATCCAGCGGCTCAGCGAGCCGGACACATAACCCTGCCTGTCGTCGGCAAGAGCGTCGAAGTGATCTTCGAGCGCATACAGAAACTTACGCATTACACAACCCAACCACGAAATCCCGTCTTCTGTAGTAAGAATACAGCGGACAAAAACAGCGTACAAGGAAAAAGGCGGAGGTCAAACCAGCAACGAAAGCCGACAAATCAGCCTGCCGTCGTTGCAAGAGATCAGATCACGGATTGAAAGCCGTAGGCGCCCCGCGCCGATACGCCTGCTGGGAGCGGCGCATGTCGACATTGACCTGGCCAACATCGCCCGCCACGGCGAACGCGTTCGAAAGACAACGGCTCACCCAGCCAGAGAAATGCCCACTGCGCCGATCGGCGAGGGCATCGAAATGATCTTCCAACCTGTAGAGCAAGCGAACCATCGTCATACTCCCTACGTCCACCCTAAAATCGGGCGAGTTAAGGAAGTTTGAACGATGATTCTGGCCACGTACGGGCAGAATTTGGGCGATGAAAAGCTCCGGGCCTATCGAGCCCGAAGCGTTCTCGCGCGGTTCCGAAAATTTCAGACGCCTTCGACGACAGTGATGTCGATGGTGCCGGCGCCCTGCCGAAGCGCCTTGGCCTCGGCGTACTCCGGGCTCTTGGCGTAGCCGAGAGCATGCTCGTAGCTCGGAAACTCGAGCACGACGTTGCGCTGCGTTCCGTTGCCCTCGATGATCTCGCACTTGCCGCCGCGCACGATCGGCTTGCCTTCGAACTTGTCGAGCGCGACCTTGGATTTGGCGACGTACTGCCCCCACTTTTCGGCATCGGTCACGACCGCGTGCGCAATGACATAACCCTTCGGCATGGCTTGTTTTCCTGTTCGATCTTGCTCTGTGGAATTCGTCAGTGAAGGCCCGACGCGGGCAACGACCGCGCGAGAGCCTCACGAATGTGGTGGAGGAACATCTCGGCCGCGGCCTTCGGATCGTCGGCCTGCGTAATCGGCCGCCCGACGACAACGTGGTTCGCACCGGCCGAAATCGCGTGATCCGGCGTCATGACACGCTCCTGATCGTCGGTGGTGCTGCCGGGCAGGCGGATACCGGGGGTCACGATCAGAAAATTCGGACCCGTCGCGGCGCGAATGCGCGCGGCTTCCTGCCCTGATGCGATAACCCCGTCGAAACCAGCGGCATACGCGAGTTGCGCGCGCTTGAGCACGAGGTCGGCAGGTGCGAAGCTAGACCCCTGCTCGGCGAGATCGTCCGCCGACAAGTTCGTGAGAACCGTTACGGCCAGCAGCTTCACCCGGCTATCCCCGCGCCCGGAGACCGCCGCCTTGAGCGTCTTGGAATCGTGGCCATGCACGGTGAGGAAGGTGATATCCAGCTCCGTCGCGTTGGCGACGGCGCGTTCTACCGTATTGCCGATGTCGAGCAGCTTCATGTCGAGAAACACGCGCTTGCCCTGGCGTCTCAAGTCGCGGGCAAGATCCAGCCCTCCGGCAAACAGCAGCTCGAGACCAACCTTGTAAAAGGAGACCGTGTCGCCAAGAGTGCTGACGAGCCGGCGCGCCTCCTCGGCCGTCGGCATGTCGAGGGCAACGATCAAGTGGTCTTTTGCCGAGGCATCTGTCATCGATCAACCATGTAGCACGTGGGCCGCGCGAGCCAGCTTCTGAACCAGCTGCTTGAATTTTTCCTGGCTCTCTTTGTTCTTGAGATGCCCGTTGTCTTCGAAGGCCTCGCCCGCTTTCGGAACCGCGAACTGATCCGGCAGCACGAGCGCGCCGACGCCGAGTTCGAGCACCACGCGAACCGTATTCACGCCGCGCAATCCGCCCATACCGCCCGGCGAAGCCGAGCCCAGTGCGAACACCCGCGTCTTGAAGACAGCAAGCGGCTCTTCCCCTTCGACGCGCACGCGGCTCACCCAATCCAGCGTATTCTTGAGCAGCGGTGTGATCGAGGCGTTGTATTCGGGGCAGGCGATGAAAATGCCGGTATGCACCCGCATCAGCGCCTCGAACTTCAGCGCATTTTCCGGGATGCCGTCGATCGCCTGGAGATCGGCATCATAGAGCGGCATCGGATAGTCGCCGAGGTCGGCAAACGTTGCGGCAAGCCCGTTTGCCTCTGCGATTTCAGCGCCAAGCCGCGCGAGGCGCTTGTTGAACGAAGCCTCCCGTGCGCTGCCGGCAAAGAACAAGAGCTTGGTTGATGACAGGCTCATTTACCCTCCGTGCGAGCGAGGCTTAGCGCCGCCGTCAGGCGCCACCCTTGCCTTCGAAAAAGTCTTTGACGCGCGCGAAAAAGCCGGCGCTTTCGGGGCTGGTCCCCTTGTGGCTTTCGCTCTCGAATTCCTCGAGCAGCTCGCGCTGGCGCCGCGTGAGGTTCTTCGGCGTCTCGACATCCACCTGGATGTACATGTCGCCGATCACCTTCGAGCGCAGCACCGGCATGCCTTTGCCTTTGAGCCGGAACTGCTTTCCGCTCTCGGTGCCTTCGGGGATCTTCACCCGGCTCGCCGTTCCGTCGAGTGTCGGCACCTCGATTTGCCCGCCGAGAGCCGCGGTCGTCATGGCGATCGGCACCTTGCAGAAGAGGTCCGCGCCATCGCGCTGAAAGAACGAATGCGGCTTCAGCGAAAGGAAAATGTAGAGATCGCCGGGCGGACCGCCGCGAAGTCCTGCTTCGCCGTCGCCGACGAGCCGCACCTTGGTGCCGTCCTCGACGCCGGCCGGGATGTTGACCTGCAGCGTCCGCTCCCGCATGACGCGGCCCGCGCCCGAGCACGCCGGACATGGATCGTCGATCACCTCACCGCGGCCGACACACGTCGGGCAGGTTCTCTCGATGGTGAAGAAGCCCTGGCTCGCACGCACCTTGCCCATACCGCCGCAGGTCGGGCATTGGACTGGTTTGGTGCCGGCCTTCGCGCCCGAGCCGTCGCACGTCTCGCAGGCAACGCTGGTCGGAACGCGGATTTCGGCGGCCTTGCCGGCGTAAGCCTCTTCGAGGCTGATTTCCATGTTGTAGCGCAGGTCCGCGCCGCGCTCGCGAGAGGAGCGCCCGCGCTGGCCGCCTCCGCCGCCACCTCCGCGCCGCCCACCCATGAACTCGCCGAACAGATCGTCGAAGATATCCGACATCGACGACGCGAAATCGGGTCCGAACCCGCCGCCATGGCCACGGCCCATGCCCTGATCGAAGGCGGCATGGCCAAACTTGTCATACGCGGCGCGCTTCTGCGGGTCCTTCAGCGCTTCATAGGCCTCGTTGAGATCCTTGAAACGCTGCTCGGCGTCTTTGTCGCCGGGATTGCGATCGGGGTGGCATTCCTTGGCGAGCTTGCGGAAAGCGGATTTGAGATCCTGCTCGCTTGCACTGCGTTGGACACCAAGAATGTCGTAGTAGTCGCGTTTGGCCATGGGGAGGCATTCTATCCGGCGGGTCGAGGCGGGAAGCAAGAACTATTGCCGAACAACCCGGCTGCCGCCCTGAAGCGCTGATGAGGAAATCCTGCCACGCCCTGAATACCACTCTCCCCGAACATGCGGGCGCACGCCGGGGAGAGGGAGAGCGTGAAAGGCGGAGGATTTAGCCCGCCTTCTTCTTGTCGTCCTTGACCTCTTCGAAGTCGGCATCGACGACGTTGTCGTCGGCGCTGTCCTTGTCGGAAGAGGCTTCGCCCGCGCCGGCGTCTCCGCCCTTGGCGCTGTAGATGGCTTCGCCGATCTTCATCGCGACCTGAGCCAGTGCCGTCGTCGCGGACTTGATCCGCTCGACGTCGTCGGAAGCAATTGCCTCCTTCGCCGCCTCGATCGCCTTTTCGACATCGGCCTTGACCGCCGCCACCGCCGGGTTGGACCCGTTGTCGACAAGCTCCTTCTCGGTCGTGTGAATCAGGGCTTCGGCCTGGTTCTTGGCCTCGACCTGATCGCGCTTCTTCTTGTCCTCGGCCGCGTGAGCTTCCGCGTCCTTCACCATGCGCTGGATCTCGTCGTCGGAGAGACCGCCGGACGCCTGGATGCGGATCGACTGCTCCTTGTTGGTCGCCTTGTCCTTCGCCGACACGTGCACGATGCCGTTGGCGTCGATATCGAAGGTGACCTCGACCTGCGGTACGCCGCGCGGCGCCGGCGGAATGCCGACGAGATCGAACTGGCCGAGCAGCTTGTTGTCGGCCGCCATCTCGCGCTCGCCCTGGCTGACGCGGATCGTCACCGCATTCTGACCATCCTCAGCCGTAGAGAACACCTGGCCCTTCTTGGTCGGGATCGTCGTGTTGCGATCGATCAGGCGCGTAAACACGCCGCCGAGCGTCTCGATGCCGAGCGAAAGCGGCGTCACGTCGAGCAACAGCACGTCCTTGACTTCGCCCTTGAGGACGCCGCCCTGGATCGCCGCGCCAACGGCCACCACCTCGTCCGGGTTCACACCCTTATGAGGCTCCTTGCCGAACAGCTCCTTGACGACCTGCTGCACCTTCGGCATGCGCGTCATGCCGCCGACGAGAACGACTTCGTCGATCTCGGCTGCCTTGAGGCCGGCATCCTTGATGGCCTGCTCGCACGGACCGCGCGTCTTCTGGATCAGATCGTCGACAAGGCTCTCGAGCTTAGCGCGCGTGAGCTTCATCGTCAGATGCTTGGGACCCGACTGGTCGGCCGTGATGAACGGCAGGTTGATTTCGGTCTGCGCCGAGGACGACAGCTCAATCTTGGCCTTTTCAGCTGCCTCCTTGAGGCGCTGCAGCGCGAGCTTGTCGTTCCGAAGATCGATGCCCTGCTCCTTCTTGAACTCGTCGGCGAGATAGGTGACGAGCTTCATGTCGAAGTCTTCGCCGCCGAGGAAGGTGTCGCCGTTCGTGCTCTTCACCTCGAACACGCCGTCGCCGATCTCGAGAATCGAGATGTCGAACGTACCGCCGCCGAGGTCGTACACGGCGATGGTCTTGGCTTCTTTCTTCTTGTCGAGGCCATACGCGAGCGCAGCAGCCGTCGGCTCATTGATGATGCGGAGCACCTCGAGCCCGGCGATCTTGCCGGCATCCTTCGTCGCCTGACGCTGGGCGTCGTTGAAGTAGGCGGGAACCGTGATCACGGCCTGCGTGACGGGCTCGCCGAGCTTGGCTTCGGCGGTCTCCTTCATCTTCTGAAGAATGAAAGCCGAGACCTGCTGCGGCGAATACTGCTTGCCGTTGGCCTCGACCCACGCGTCGCCGCCCGGGCCCTTCACGATGTTATAGGGAACGAGCTTCTTGTCCTTCTCGACCATCGGATCGTCGTAGCGCCGTCCGATGAGGCGCTTGATCGCGAATAGGGTGTTGGTCGGATTGGTGACGGCCTGGCGCTTGGCGGGAAGACCGACGAGACGCTCGCCGTCGTCCGCGAAGGCGACAATAGACGGCGTCGTGTTCACACCTTCGGCATTCTCGAGCACCCGGGGCTTGCCCCCTTCCATAACGGCGACACACGAATTGGTTGTGCCGAGGTCGATACCGATGACTTTTGCCATGTCTCCAAAATTCCTCTTCGTTGCGGCAGACCGTCCGGACCCAAGAAAGGCCGGCGCCCGGTTATTTCCTTCAGCCTCCGGAGGGAGGCAGGGATACGGTCCCCAAGGAGAACAATTGATGATGCGGACTTATATAGGGAGGCCATTTCGGCGCACAACGGGCCGGGCTCACCGTCGCGCCATCAATTTTGGGGCCATTGCTTTAACACTCCTCCGAGGGCACAGCGCAAGTCCTTTGCGGTAAAAACGTGCTCCATGCCGATGCAAAAGGAAGTCCAAACGCTAAGGTTTGCGGCACATCTCGCATCGTGTGCATCAACAGCCGCCATCAAACGATCGACGCGGTACTATCCCGCTACCAAGCGCCGCATCCGATAAGCCTGCCATCCGCTCGGCTTCACGAAACCACGACCAACGCGATGTTACCGATCGGTCCCGCCTCCCTATGCTTAAGCAAGCTTTAGGCGGCGTCGTCCTCTCCGGACCGGGGTGCATCCGAAGACCCGGACGTCTCCTTCGGCGCTTCCGTGGCGGCCTCGGCAGCATCCTCGGTCTTGGCCGGCTTGCTGCCCGGCTTCGCCCCGCCCTTGGCAACCACCACCATCGCCGGACGCAACACGCGATCCTCGATCACGTAGCCCGGCTGAAACACTTCGAGGATCGTACCCGACGGCACCTCGGCGTTTTGCATCTCCATCATGGCTTGATGCTGATGCGGGTTGAACACCTCGCCCTTCGGATTGATGCGCTTGACGCCGTTGCGATCGAGCACGTTTAGGAACTCGCGTTCCGTCATGCTCACGCCCTCGACCAGGCTTTGAAGCGCCGCGTCCTGCTCGGCGGCCCCTGCCGGAACGGCCTGAATGGCGCGCTCGAAATTGTCGGCCACATTCACCACGTCGCGCGCGAACTTCGTGATCGCGTACTTCGCTGTTTCCTCGCGTTCGCGCTCGCCACGCTTGCGGATGTTGTCCATCTCCGCATGCGCCCGCAGCAAGCGGTCGGTCAGATCCGCGATCTGCCCCTTGAGGGTATCGACTTCGGCCCCGAGCCGCAGCACCTCATCGGCCGCGTTTACCGCGGGATCGGACGAAGCGTCAGCTGGGTTTGCCCCGCCGGCTGCATTGGGTTTCGACGTCTCGTCAGTCATGAAATCTCCGCCTCGGTGCGAAAGGAATATGCGAAAGGCATTGAACGCCGTGCGGCCCTGGGTGGATCCAGCCGAGGGCGACAGCGCAAACGTGCGCCCGATATCAGCCGCCAGGAGAGAAAAATCAAGTCAACACGCGGCTGACCAGCCGGGCCGTGTAGTCGACCATAGGGATGATTCTTGCATAGTTGAGGCGCGTCGGCCCGATCACGCCGAGCACGCCGACAACCTTTCTCTCTTCGTCGCGGAAGGGCGCCACGATCAGCGACGAGCCGGAGAGCGAAAACAGCTTGTTCTCAGAGCCGATAAAAATGCGCACGCCATCCGCATGCTCCGCGAGCCCGAGAATCTGAGAAAGATCCCGCTTGGTCTCGAGATCGTCGAACAATTGCCGGATCCGTTCCAGATCCTCGATCGCGGTCAGATCCTTGAGCAGGTTGGCCTGCCCGCGCACGATCAGGCTCTTGCGATCGTCGAGCGTGCCGGACCATTCCGCGAGCCCCGCCGTGATCACCTTCTGGGTGAGCTTGTCGAGCTCCGCCCGCGCTTTTCCGAGCTCCGCCTCCACGGCTGCCCGCGCCTCCGCGATGGTGAGCCCGCGGATGTGCGCATTGAGATAGTTCGCCGCTTCCGTGAGCGCCGAAGGCGGAAGCCCGGCCGGAATCTCGATCAGCCGGTTCTCGATGTTCCGGTCCTCGTCGACGAGCACCACCAGTGCCTTCGTCGGCTCGATCGGAACGAAATCGATGTGCTTCAGCCGCGCGACCTGCTTTTCGGTCAGCACCACGCCGGCGCAGTGGGAAAGCCCCGAGATCATCTCTCCGGCTTCCGTCAGAACCTGATCGAGCGACTTCGTGCGCTTCACCGCGAGTTGCGCTTCGATCTTGCGCCGCTCGTCCTCGCTGAGATCCCCGACCTCGAGGAGTCCATCGACGAACATCCTGAGGCCCGACTGCGTCGGCAGACGTCCGGCCGACGTGTGCGGCGCATAGATCAGCCCTGCGTGCTCGAGATCGCTCATGACATTGCGGATCGAGGCAGGCGACAAAGCCATCGGCAGCACGCGCGCCAGATTGCGCGAGCCGACGGGCTCGCCGGTCGCCAGATAACTGTCCACGATCTCGCGCAGAATGGTGCGCGAACGCTCGCTGAGCCTTTTGATTTCGGACTGGGGTTCGGACATCGAGTTCTCAGGTCTGCGACGAAGGCGCCACCAACGACCCTAAAAAATGGCGGGCCTGCTCGTCAATGCAAGACCCCGGCCACCCACGGATAACCTTGAGAGACGGCCGGAAAGCGAGCGGAACGGAGTTGCGCCTGCTCCGCAACCGCCGCCAAAACGGCACGGAATTGAGGTTGATCCCGAAAGAGCGCTCCCGTAGGGTCGCGCCAACGACCGGATAGGGGGGCGAGAATGTCCATCAGCCCCGCCCGGCACCACGACGTCCCACACAACGAATCGAGCCCATATGCGCCCGTCCAAACGCCAGCCAGGCGAGCTTCGCCGCGTCTCTCTCGAACGCGCGGTCTCCATGCACGCCGAAGGCTCCTGCTTCATCAAGTTCGGCAACACGCACGTGCTCTGCACGGCGAGCCTGGAAGAGCGCATTCCGCCGTGGCTCAAAGGCCAGGGCCGCGGTTGGGTGACCGCCGAATACGGCATGCTGCCGCGTGCCACGAGCGAGCGCACGCGCCGCGAAGCCTCCGTCGGTAACCAGTCTGGCCGCACCCAGGAAATTCAGCGCCTGATCGGCCGCGCACTCCGCGCCGTCGTCGATCTTCCGAAGCTCGGCGAGCGCCAGATCTCGATCGACTGCGACGTGATCCAGGCCGACGGCGGCACGCGCACCGCTGCCATCACCGGCGCTTGGGTGGCGCTCCACGATTGCATCCAGTGGATGAAGCTGCGCGACATGGTGAAGGACGGCGTCCTGCGCGATCACGTCGCCGCCGTCTCCTGCGGTCTTTACAAGGGCTCACCGGTTTTGGACCTCGATTACGCCGAGGACTCCGCGGCTGACGCAGATTCGAATTTCGTCATGACCGGCGCCGGCGGCATCGTCGAGGTGCAGGGCACGGCCGAGACGGTCGCGTTCAGCCAGGAAAGCTTCGACCAGCTGATGGTGCTCGCCCGCAAGGGCATCGCCGAGTTGGTCGAGTTGCAGAAGCTGACAGTCGCCTAAGGGAGGCAGCAGGCAACGGCCAGCCGGCAAGATGATGTCCTGCCTGTTGCCAGCTGCCTGCTGCCATTCGACCATGACCCCGACAGCAGTTCTCGAAACGGTCCTTTACGCCCGCGACCTCGACGCCGCGGAGGAATTTTACGGGCGCGTGCTCGGGCTCACCCCCTACGCCAAGATCGAAGGCCGCCACGTCTTCTATAAGCTCGAGCACCAGATGCTGCTGATCTTCAATCCCGAAGCGACCCGCAAGCCCATGGGCGGCGCCCTGCCGGTACCGACGCATGGCGCGGAAGGTCATGGACACGTCTGCTTTGCCGCCGACGCGATCGCCATCGCGGGCTGGCGCGATCGTCTGAGCCGTCTCGGCATCGCCATCGAAGCCGATTTCGAATGGCCGAACGGCGGCCGCTCGATCTACTTCCGCGATCCTGCCGGCAACTCCGTTGAATTTGCCGAGCCGCGCATTTGGGGATTCGCACAATGAAGCAGCTCGCACCCGGAAGCCGTCTCGTCGTCGCCAGCCACAACCCCGGCAAGACCTGGGAAATCAAACAGCTCATCGCGCCGTATGGGTTCGACGCGGTTTCTGCCGGCGATCTCGGCCTCGCCGAGCCCGAGGAAACCGAGCCGACATTCGACGGCAACGCCCGCCTGAAGGCGCTCGCGGCGGCCGAGGCCTCGGGCCTTCCCGCCCTCGCCGACGACTCCGGCCTCGAAGTCGAAGCCCTCGATGGCGCCCCCGGCATCTATTCCGCCCGCTGGGCGGGCCCCGGCAAGGATTTCGCCCTCGCCATGCGCCGTGTCCACGACGCGCTGGAAGAAAAAGGCGCGTGGAACGGTCCACCGCCGCGCGCGAACTTCATCTCCGTGCTCTGCCTCGCCTGGCCGACGGGAGAGCATCGCCTGTTCGAAGGCCGAGTGTACGGCACGCTGGTCTGGCCGCCACGCGGCGGCAACGGCTTCGGCTACGATCCGATGTTCGTCGCCGACGGAGAAACCCTGACCTTCGGCGAGATGGAGCCGGCGTCGAAATACGCGATCTCACATCGCACGCGCGCCTTCGCAGCTTTCAAGCGCGATTGCCTGGAAGAGGTGAAGCCCGCTCACGCCGCCGCGAAATCCGGACGTGACCTCGAAGCCCTCGAAGCCGCCGCTCGCAATCTATCGACGCAAGCCGAACTCGCCCGCTTCATCTCCGGTCTTCGCGACGACTTTGCCCGCAACGCATCCGCTTGGAAGACGGCCGATCTCGCCGCCTTTCTCGCCGCCCTTGAAAAGACGGCCGCCGCAGCCGATGTCCCGGATGCAGAGCCTCGCTGGCGAACCCTCGCCCGCGCGCTCCTTGCGGCCAGCCGATGACGCGCCAGACCACCATCACCGAGACCAACAGCGACCCGGGCTTCGGCGTCTATATCCATTGGCCATTCTGCGCCCAGAAGTGCCCCTACTGCGACTTCAACAGCCATGTGCGTTTCGGCGGCTGGGATGAGCCGCGCTATCTCGCCGCCTACAAGCGCGAGCTGGACCACGTCGCGGCGCTGATCGCCACGTCTGCAAATTCGCGCACCGTCTCCTCGATCTTTTTCGGAGGCGGCACGCCGTCCCTGATGAAGCCCGAAACCGTGGGCGCCATCCTCGATCACATCGCCGCGCTGTGGCCGGTCGATCCCAGCGCCGAGATCACGCTCGAAGCCAACCCCGGCAGCGTCGAGGCCGCTCGTTTTGCAGGTTACCACGCCGCTGGCGTCAATCGCGTCTCGATCGGCGTGCAATCCTTGCGCGATGCGGACTTGAAACGGCTCGGCCGCATTCACTCCGTTTCGGAAGCGAAAGCCGCCGTCGAAATCGCCCGCAAGACCTTCGACCGCTTCTCGTTCGACCTCATCTACGCCCGCCCCGATCAAACGCTCGCAGACTGGCGCACCGAGCTCGCCGAGGCGCTCGCGATGGCCGGCGGTCACCTCTCGCTCTATCAGCTCACCATCGAGCCGGAGACGCGCTTCGCCGATCTCTACGCCAAGGGCAAGCTCATCATTCCCGCAGCGGAAGCTGCCCACGATCTTTACGAGCTGACACAGGAGCTGACCAGCAAAGCCGGTTTCGCGCAGTACGAGATTTCCAACCACGCACGCCCCGGCGAAGAAAGCCGCCACAACCTCGTCTATTGGCGTTACGGCGAATACGCAGGGATTGGCCCCGGCGCCCACGGACGCATCGGCACCGAGAATGCCCACCTCGCGACCTCGACCGAGCGCAACCCCGAGCGCTGGCTCGATCAGGTGGAGAGCAGCGGCCACGGCATTGCCGATACGGAACACCTCAAAGCCGAACACCGCGCCGACGAAATGCTCCTGATGGGCCTGCGGCTGGCGGAAGGCGTCGATCTCGAAAGGCTTGCAGACATCGGCGGCGTGACGCCGCGCCGCGCCGTCATCGACAACCTGGTGCGTCAGGGTCTCATCGAGCGGATGCCTGCGCCCGCCGAAGATCTCGACGACGCGTTCGATGAGATCCGCGCCTGCATCGGCCCCGGCCTGGCCCCGACCGCGATCAAGCCCCCCCTGCCGCTGGGCCGTATCCGCGCAACGGCGTCCGGCCGCTTCATCCTGAATCAGGTCGTGCTCGAATTGTCCGCCGCCTTTGAGCCGATTGCCGCTCAGGCGTCACACACCATGGACAATCTCTCCCGCGCACACTAATCAGCCAAAAGCACACCCCGGGGGGAAAGACCCAGCATGATGCGGCGACTGTACGATTGGATGATGGGCTTGGCGCGCGACGGGCGCGCTCCCCAGGCTCTCTTCTGGGTATCCTTCATCGAAAGTTCGTTCTTCCCGATCCCGCCCGACGTGATGTTGGTCCCCATGGTGATCGCGAACCGTGTGAAGGCATGGTGGTACGCCACCGTTGCCACCATCGGGTCGGTCATCGGCGGCGTGGCCGGATATGCCATCGGCTACTTCTTCTTCGAGCAGATCGGCCGCCCCATCCTCGAATTCTACGGCAAGTCCGAAAGCTTCGGCGAGTTCACGAGCTGGTTCAACGAATGGGGCGTCTGGATCCTGATCATCAAGGGCATGACGCCGTTCCCCTACAAGGTGCTGACGATCACCGCCGGCGTCACCCACATGCCGCTCATCGAGTTCATGGCTGCGAGCGTCATCGCACGCGCCATGAGGTTCTATCTCGTAGCCGGGCTGCTCTATTTCTTCGGCGAACCGATCCGCGAATTCATCGAGAAGCGCCTGACACTGGTGACGACGGTGTTCGTCGTACTCTTGGTAGCGGGTTTCGTCGCCATCAAGTACGTATTCTAGAAGCGCGGGAAGCCCAACCCGCGCAAGGAGTTGAGTCCCATGTTGACGCCCGAATTGCCGGAACGGACCGCTGCCTATCGCTATGGCGGCCTCACGCTGTTCCTGGCGGCTGGCGTAATCCTGACGGCCCTCGGCTTCGAGCACCTCGGCGGCTACGCACCCTGCCCGCTCTGCCTGCTCCAGCGCTACGCCTACTACGCGGCGATCCCTCTTCTCTTCGTTGCCATGGCGCTCGTATCCGAGAAGCCGCGCCTTGCAGGCGTTCTCTTCTTCGTGGTGGCACTGGCGTTCCTCGCAAACGCGGGGCTTGCGGCCTACCACGCCGGCGTCGAATGGAAATTCTGGCCCGGCCCGGACACCTGCGGCACCGCCCAGACGCTACCGACCTCGGCTGCCGATCTCTTGAGCGGCCTCGAAGCGACCCGCGTCGTCCGCTGCGATGAGGCAGCCTGGACGTTCGCGGGGCTTTCTATGGCGGGCTGGAACGTGATCGCGTCGCTGCTGGCGTTCACCGGCGCCATCAAAGCCGCCTTCCTCGCGGCTTCGAGACCATAATCGCTTCAGGCCTTATCAGCCTGAAGCGTGAATCATCGGTCTCACACAGATCGCTTCAGACCTAGGCGCTCCGATCGCCGTGCCACCTACCAGGCACGGCGTGAATCGGCAGCGCAGGAGAAGCCGCTCCGATCGTCGCGCTCCCTATCGAGCGCGGCGTGAAGCAGATAACGCCTAAGCGCGAACCGTCGATCTCATCGAAAAATCGGCTGAAAATACCGACGTAAGTCCCACGCAAGTTATCAACAAGCAGCCCGTGCCGCGTGAAATGCGAGCACGATGAAGCGCTTGCGCACGCCGCGTATGGCTGCGTCGCATCACATCAAGATGATTTCCTGAGCCAGTCAATTTTGCGCCTTCGCGTGGCCATAGTGTCACGGTTAATTGTCATCATTCGCGGAACACAAAATGAACCTTCGAGTGATGCGGACCGCGATGGAGTCAAAGTTGAGGCGAGAGAAGCAGCGAAGCGGTCTTGAGTATAAGCCGCTCCCCGATGTCTCTCTCGAAACAGCAGAAGCACTCCAAAGCTGTGACAAGGTCGAGCGTCCCCCACTCGACCCGAACGTTATCAACAGAGTTTCGTTCCGCTGTCCGGAACCGAGTGAGTGAGCGTTGCGTCAGTTGCGTACAGAGTGTCGTTGCGTTGCGTAAGCGTACCCGGCCTGCGTATCGGCCAACAAGCTGCCTCTGTAGTGCGTACCCCCTAGTACCGCGTACCCCAGTAATGCGTCCGTGTGAGTTGCGTAAAAGCGTAGGCGTAATGCGTAAAACCGAGTTCGCGTACCCCCCTGCATCCCCCAAAAACACGCTTGCGGGCGTGTTTGAAAGAATGAAGCGAGCCGCCCGGACAACAAAGTTCGTGCGTATGTCCGGACGGCTCGCACACGAAAAGCAGAGTTCAGAGTGTCAGCGTCCCGCGTTTTTGTTCGAGCCCGCACCATGGTCCGCGTCCAGTCGTATGCGTCCAAGCGAGATCATTCGTATCCGCGTGCCAAGCAAAGCGTGAAAGTGGCGCCTAACGTGAGTGAGTACGATGGAAGAGAGTACGTGGCGTTCGTTGCGTGATGTTGTTGGCGTAATCCTGGCGGCATCCCATCCCGATGCAAGCGGTGCAGGTCACCCTGCGTCGCAGACGGAAAGCGAAAGATAAATCGGGAATGGCCGAGCCCCGAGTAGTGCGTTTCTCGGCTGTGAGATTCGAAGGCAGTCCCGCCTTCAACGAGTAGGCAAGCATACCTGGAACCTGACATCAGTCTTAGTTGGTGCCACATGAACCGGTCTCGCGTAGTGGCACTGAAGAACTCAGGTGTGCTTGCCGATCCATTTGCGTCGCAAGTAGGAATAAGGAGCGATCCGATGATCCCCGAGCACATCAACCCCATGCAGTGGCATCAGGCCGTCGGCATTGCGCGCCAGTCCTGCGCGCGCTTCTTCCGCGACGGCGGCTCCGCCAAAGACGCGATGCGTGCATTCGGCGCCGAGAGCACGGCTGCGGACGCGGGCGATTGGAGCAAGGCCGTCGAAGCCATCGCCTTCGTGCTCTGCGCCAAACCCGTCAAACGCGCGGCCTAGGCCACGCGTGCAGCGATCCCTGTTAGACCTTCCAAAACTGGCCCCGGAAACGGGGTCATTTTTTTGCAGGCTTCAGGCCGCCGCAGGATGACCCGTTAAGGAGAGGAGCGCATCGTGTCGCCCTCTCCATTCCGTCTCGTAGCCGAGCGACTGCATGAGACCGATAACATCACGCTCCCAGCAGTGTTTGTGACGGTCCTCGATCAGAACGCGGCGGGGCCAAAGTTCGCGCGGCGCGGTGGCGAAAAACGGCGCCAGAGCCCTATCTTCGTACCCTTCGATATCGATCTTCAGCGCGTCGACGCGTGAAGCCCCCGCGCGAACGACGATATCGTGCAGCGTCGTGACCTCGACCTTGATCGGGACGCTGTCTTCGGCCGGCAGCAGACTAGACCGTCCGAACTGCGTTGGATTCGAATGAATGACCAGCTCGCCGGGCGCATCGCCGACAGCATTGCCGACGATACGCACGTTGCCGAAGTCATTGGACGCAACATTGAAGCTGAGACGATCGCGCATGGCCGGCACCGGCTCGATTGCAACCACCAACCCGGCCGGTCCCACGACCCGAGCGCTGAATAGCGTGAACAAACCGCAATTGGCGCCGACATCCACGAAAACATCGCCTTGCTTCAGAGAAGAAGTGATCAGGCTGATGCTCTCAAGGTTTCCCTGATAGGTCCCTTCGGCCAGAAGCCGCTCGGTGTAATTGTCGCCGACGTGACAGCGCATCTTGATGCCGTCGATCAGGACATCCGCAACGAACCCATTGCGTGCGAGATAGCGACGGATGGCTCGTTTCAAGTCGCCGCGCGCCAAGCGGCGCTTCACGGCCCCGAACGCCAGGCGTTCGGGGAATGGCGGACGATATTCACCCCAGGACACGCTGTTCATGGCTCACGCTCGGGAAAAGGACAGAAGTCCACCAGAACCGCGTATGGCCGCAAAGTCAACGGCGCGTGACTTCGCGCCGCTAGCTCGCCCGCCGCATTCGCGCCGATGCCGGGAGCCTAAGGCTCGAGCTCGGTATCCCAGTAGAGATAGTCGAGCCAGCTATCGTGCAGGTAGTTGGGTGGGAACAAACGCCCGTTGCGGTGCAATTCGAACACCGTCGGCCGATACGGATGCTGATAGGGCCGCATCCCGGCATCCCACGGCATCTCGCCGCCCTTCCGGAGATTGCACGGCGCGCACGCCGTCACGACGTTGTCCCAGCGCGTTTGCCCACCGCGCGAGCGCGGGATCAGATGATCGAACGTGAGATCGTCCCGGCACCCGCAATACTGGCACGAGAAGCGATCGCGCAGAAACACGTTGAACCGCGTGAAGGCCGGATAAAGCGCTGGCTTGACGTAGGTTTTGAGCGAGACGACGGACGGCAGCCGCATCTCGAAGCTCGTGCTCCGGACCGTACGGTCATATTCGGAGACGATGTTGACGCGGTCCAAAAAGACGGCCTTCACCGACTCCTGCCAGCTCCAGAGCGACAAAGGATAGTAGCTCAGGGGTCGGAAGTCGGCGTTGAGAACCAGTGCCGGAAACGCTTCCGGCGTGGCAGCATGAGCATTCACGAGCTTGCTTCCAGTCGGTTCGTCGAATCGGGGCGTCACCCCCGCTTTCGGGAGCGGATACTAGCGACGCATGTCAGCTCTGTGAAGCTCCTCGCCGATATTAGAAATTTTAGACGCCGATTTCGCAGGATGACGATGTTAATACGGGAAAAAACCCCGATTGGATCTGAGTCACGGCAACGGATCGCGATGGGCGTAAAAGGCCCAGAGCAACCGAGCGGCAACACCGCGCCAGGGCCGCCACCGCTCCGCAATCTCCTCGAGCGCTCGCGCGGTGGGGCGCTCAGCGAGGCCAAATGCGCGCTGCACTGCGATCTGCAGCGCGAGATCCCCGGCTGCAAAACCATCGACGTCGCCGAGACAGAACATGGTGTAGATGTCCGCCGTCCAAGGACCGATGCCGCTGATCGCGAGCAGCGCTTCGCGCAACTCCTCCGCACTGACCGTCTGATCGAAGCGAAGCGCGCCGGAGACCTGCGCCGCGGCCATCGCCCGAAGCGTCTTGATCTTTCCGCGCGAAAGTCCCGCGGCGCGCAATGTGGCATCTTCCGAAAGAAGCAGCGTCTCGGCGTCGAACGGATCGACGGCGGCGGCCGTGCGTTTCCAGATCGCCCCTGCGCTCGCAATCGAAAGCTGCTGGCTGACCACGACCTGCGCCAGCCCGACGAACCCCGATACGTTGCGGCGCAACGGCGGATCCCCGACGAGATCGTGCACGCGCCGCATCACCGGACAGAGCTTGCGCAGCGCACGCGCAGCAGCCCGAATGTCATCGACGGTCTCGATCGTCGCGACCGCACCACGCTGCGCTTTTTTGTGGACGACCTTTCTCGGCACCGGGTGTGACACGCTCCGCGCTTTTCGCCGCTCACCTTGCAAAGTAGGCTAGCCGAACTGACATTGAAAAGTCTCGCGTGTGGAGGTGGTGTAATGCGGCACAACCTGAAGCGGCGCTGGTACGCGGGTTTGCTGGCCCTGGTCGTGGCAGCCGGAACAGGTGTCTGCGCGGCCGATGCGTTGGCCGCACGCGCCAAGCTCAAAGACTGGGAAAAGATCGAGAGCGAGCGGCACGGCTTCATGATTGCCTATCCGGGCTCGGTCTTCACCATACAGAACGAAATCCCCTCTGATGACGGCCTCGTGCTCGTCTCGCGCGATGGCGGAGCAAGGCTGGTCGTTGGTGCGTTTGCAAACGAGACCGCCGCAACGCTCGCTGAGTATCGCGACCAGCTGCTCTCCGAAAATTACAACGGAGCGGATATCGACTACGCGCCGGTCAAGAATAGGTGGTTCATCATCTCCGGAACCCGCGGCAGCATGCATTTCTACGAACGCGTGAGCTTCACGTGCGGCGGGCGGATCATCAACAGCTGGGCCTTGCTCTATCCGGTCTCCGAGCGGCACATCTACGATCGTATCATCGAAGCCATCGCGCCGACCTACTCGCCCGGCGCCGGAAAATCCGGCCAATGCGATTGATGCGAATGAACCTCCACATCCCCCATAGCGTCCCCGGTCTCATCCTATGAGCGCGCGCCCCGTCTTGCGTTTCGCGCCGAGCCCGAACGGCGAGCTCCATCTCGGCCACGCACTGTCGGCACTCATAGGCTTCGACATGGCGGAGAAACTCGGCGGACGCTTCCTGCTCCGCATCGAGGACATCGACACCACGCGCTGCCGCGAGGAATACATCACGCACATCTACGAGGATCTCGCCTGGCTCGGCATCACCTGGGAAGAGCCGGTGCTGCGCCAGAGCCTTCACTTCACGACCTACAGCGCCGCATCCGACTGGCTTCTGAAGCTCGGCCTGCTCTATCCCTGCTTCGCAACCCGCGCCGAGATCGGCGAAGCCACGGAGCTTTTCCCGGACGCCGTCGATCCGGATGGCGCTCCCCTTTATCCGGGTCTGCACAAGCACCTGCCGAAGGAGGAGATCGCCGTGCGCCTCGCCCGCAACGAGCCGTTCGCGCTGCGCCTCCACATGGATCGCGCCATCGATGCGCTCGAAGGCATAACCGGCACGCGCCACGTCACGTTCACCGAGCTCGATGAACACGGCAACCCGCAGCGCATCGAGATAAACCCCGCCGACTGGGGCGACGCGGTGATTGTGCGCAAGGACACGCCGACGAGCTACCATCTGGCCGTCGTCGTCGACGACGGCCGCCAAGGCGTGACCCACGTCACCCGCGGGCGAGACCTCTACGCCGCAACGAGCCTGCATCGTTTGCTGCAAACAATCCTCGGGCTGCCCGAGCCGGTCTATCATCACCACCGGTTGCTGACCGACACCGATGGACGCAAGCTCTCAAAAAGCGCTCGTGACACGGGGCTGCGGGAGCTGCGTGCGGCCGGCATCGACGCGTTGCAGATCCGACACCGCCTGGGGTTGCCAATACCTGCAACGCCTGCCCAGGAAAATCATCCGTAACCGATTTTTACGATGGTGAAACATCGGGTTGTAAACTAGAATTCACGCAGAGACTTTCCCCGGGATATCGGGCCCTCGAGGTGAAAAAGCCGCGCAAACCAAAGCCGAAGGCAAAGCACCGCGCACCCAGGCCCGCGGCTGCGCCTTTGCGTGCGCTGAAGCCCCAGAGCAAACCTCGCAACCCGGCCGCCTTCTTCGCGACCGCTGAACGGCGTGTCTCTGATTTCGCC
Organism: Hyphomicrobium sp. LHD-15; assembly: GCF_031157355.1. Classification (GTDB taxonomy): domain Bacteria; phylum Pseudomonadota; class Alphaproteobacteria; order Rhizobiales; family Hyphomicrobiaceae; genus Hyphomicrobium_C. The sequence continues at coordinate 558,010 of NZ_JAVIFT010000002.1, read as the reverse complement.
GCGTCGGGGATCGCCTTCGCCCGACGCAGCCTCGCGGATCTACCAGACCCGCGGAACCTCTCCGACGCTCTCTCCCCGCACAAACTTCAGGCGCGCTTCCGCCACCTCCAATCCCGCGCGCGGGCGGCGACGCTGCCCTATTCCTCGGACGAACGTGAAGCCCTGGCGCTTCTCTTCCTGCCGTTCCTGCTCGTGGCCTCCGCCGTGGTGGTTCATCAGTCGGTCCGCACGCTGCACTCCTACATCTCGGTCGTCAGCGCCCCGGAGCTTGAAATCGCTCCCGTTCGCCCGGACGCCACCGCCGGACTGCCGTTCTCGGCGCTTCCCCGCTCCGTCGCGCGCGAGGTCCAGCTAAGCCCCACCGCGTTGTTGGCACCGGTAGCAGGCTCCGCATTCGTTCGCGAAATTCAGGACGCCGGGCTGGCATTGAATACCGCCCCTCTCGGGCAAGAGGCTCTGGCGCTCGGCGCTCCCGAACCTTTGGGCGCGCCTTCAACGACCGAAAGCGAACTCGCGTCGGTTCCGGCGACAGCGGCCGAGCAGACGACCGCGCCAGTAACCACGCTCGCGCTGATGCTTCCGCCGGTTCCTGCCCGGGAAATGGGCGGCCCGGAACGCTCCGCGGCCCCTCCGCTTCTCGAAAGTTATGAAGCCGACAGCAACGGCAACCCTATATTCGCCGGCATTTGCTCGGCCGATCAGGCCGCGTCCCTCGCGACAGCGGTCGCGGCTCCGGCCAACGACCACATGACGCTGACCGCCGATGCCTTTGGCCTGCGCCTCGCCGCCGCTGCCGAATCCCAGGTCGGCAAGCTCGTCATCTATAACGACGCTTATCGGAGCATCTCCTATCCGATGGGCGACGTTCCGAGCCTGTTCGGCGTCTGCACCGACGTGATCGTCCGCGCCTACCGCGCCATCGGCCTCGACCTGCAAACGCTGGTCCATGAAGCCCGCTCCGGACGTGGCGACGCCAACATCGATCATCGCCGTACCGAGATCCTGCGCAAATTCTTCGCGACCCACGGCGAAAGCTTGCCGATCACCTCGTTCCCTGAGGACTACCGGCCCGGCGACATCGTCACCTACCACCGGCCGCAGAACCGGGGCGCCCGCGCCCACATCGCGATGGTGTCGTCAGTCATGGCGCCATCCGGCCGGCTGATGATCGTCCACAATCGCGGCTGGGGTCCCCAGCTCGAGGACGCGCTCTTCGTCGATCAGGTCACGGGGCACTATCGCTATCGCGGACCGGCCGCCATCCGCAACGCTGCGCACGACGAAGGCCAGAGCGGACAGTCAAAGGCGGCGCACCGCGCAGCAGGCCCAGCCGGGTTGCTGATGCCGGCCTCTCATGTCGTCCCTGCGGCACTGAAGATCGACGGTCCCGAAACGGCTCCGGCCACTGGGCGGCATTGATCCCCGCTTTCGCCCAAACAGCCGCGAAAACTGCGTCTCGTTGCCTAGGCAGCTTTTCCATTTACGAAATATTAGCCATGCAATTTCAATAATGAAGTTGCGAATTTGCGGCGGTCGAAAACCTTACGAAACGAATTCGATTGCCTAAATACGCGAATAAGCTCAGCTTTCGACTGCCCACCGAAATGCTGCGAAAGACCGGCCGCGCCGCTATGCGTGGCGACGATTTTCGCGTTGACGCTACAGCGCACGGAAATTGCGAATGCTCGGCCTACGCCTGTCACCGCCCCGCCCATTCTGGTTCGAGGATCTCGTTTTCTTCGTTCTGGACGAAGGGCGCCGTCTGCCCGGCCGCGCGAAGGATTTCGCAATCCGCGTGAACAGCTTCGCGAGAACGACGTGGCAGGCAAGCGAAACTCTTCGATCGGCACCGATTGCGGCGATCCGCGAGAAATTTAGCGCCGCCGAAAAAGCCGAACCCGAAATCAAGATCCGGCACGTTGAAGCCGAGCTGTTGAACGAGCCGTTGGCTTGGTCGCTCGCCACCGAACCGCTGGCTGCCGTCGGCACCGGCACCGAAGCCGCCATCGCGTATCACAACGCCGCTGCCGAGCAATTGGACGCCCTGACCTACGTTCTGGACCGCATGCGCGACGAGCTGCGTCCGCTGATGAGCTACGAGCAGCTCGAGCACGGCCCGATCCCGCTGTTCCCGCAGGCAGCTGAACTCGAAACATCGATCGAAGCGCTGCTTGAGCTATCGCGCAAGAATGCCGCCACGCGCCCCAAAGGCCGGATGCTGACGGCCGCCGCCTGATCCAACAAATCGAACTCAAGAAACACTGCGCAAAATGGCTCGCGCGGACGGCGTTACCGCGCGCCGACCGCCGTCATCCGCGCATCGGACGGCGCGACCGGCATCGCCGGATCGAGAATATTGCCGCCGAACGTCTGCAGTTCGAGCACGGCCAGAGAGCGCTCCGGCAGCCCGTTGGTTGCGAACCGGATACTGCCATCCACGCCCGTGAACCCGGAAGGCCGCGCCATCATCTGCGGCGTGTAGCGCTGCCCCGGCTCAGCCGAAGACAGCGTAATGGCAATACTGACGGCGTCATACGCTAGGCTCGCGAGGCGCGGCGGCGCCTGCCCGAACGAGCGCGAAAACCGCTGCGCGAAGTCGGCCCATCCATGCGGATCCGGCCCCGGATACCATCCACGCACGAACGCCGGGCTGCGTCCCGCGTTCGGGAAATCCCAGCCCCCGGTGCCGAGCAGCTGCACGCGATCGCTGCTGATGCCCGAGTAGGTCAGGATGGGATCGATCTGCGGCAGCACATCCGGCCCCGCCGCGATCAACAACGCATCGATCGGCGCCCCCGTATCCATGCTCTGTTTCAATTCGTCTGCCATCGCCCGAACTGGCGCGAGCATCGCATTGGTGTCCTGCGGGTAGCGGCTGGCCGCGGCCAACGTGCCGCCGTTCTTTTCGACGGCACGACGCAGCACCGGCTCGATCACCGCCCCATAGCCATCATCCGGCAGCAGCGCCGCGAAGCGGCGTTTCCCCTTGCCCGCCGCATAACCGACGATACGTTCGATCTCCTGCTCCGGAAGGAAGCTCATCAGATAGACGCCATTGCCGGCAACACGCCGGTCGTTCGAGAACGAGATCACGGCAACGTTGGCCTTGCTCGCGATCGGCGCGACGGCCGTGGTTGCCTGCGCCGTCAACGGCCCCAGGATGATTTCGGCGCCCTCGCTGATCGCTTCCTCGGCGGCGCGGGCAGCGCCCTGCGGCGTGCCTTTGTCATCCTTGACGATGAGCTGCACCAGCGGATTGTCGAGTTCGAAGAGCGCAAGCTCGCCGGCTTGCTTGAGGCCCTTGGCCGTGGCCGCTTGTTGGCCAAACCCGGAAAGCGGCAGCAGCATACCGATCCGCACCGGCTTCTGCGGCTTTCCGTCGGCAAGCGGCACGCCACCTTTTGAATCGCCGAGCGCAGCCGTCATGTCGGACGAGCCGCCGAAGTTCGTCGCGCATCCCGCGGCTAGCCCCGCCAGCACGACGAGCCCCGCAACGCAAAGGACGGAGTGAACGCGAACGCGCAGACACCGGACCCAATTCACAAGACGGACAGCCGAGTTGGCGCCGGTCATGGATGCGGTCCTCTGCAGCCGGGAAACACAATCGTCACGCTGGGAGTACCATGACCTATTCGAGTGAACACACGGAAAACGCGTAGACCGGCTGCCAGTCTCACTCGCTTTCGAGCGCCCTTGGTTACAGGTCCAGTCTTGCAGGGTGAAGTGAATTTTCTCACGGCAACCCAAATATGTCTTGGTTTTTCCACGGCGGATGGTTGAAACAGGGGGCCGCGAGGAGTTTGAGACCACCACCCGCCAAGGCGCACCCGCGCCGTCGAAAGTGATAACCGCAGGCGAACGTTAGAAAACGTCAGAACGCTAGTCCGGCTTAGGGGCGGAAAGATGAGCGACGAGCCTCCCGAAACCCCGAAGGGATCCACCACCGCGACGGTGGGACGCGTGACGTTCGAAATCGAACGCCAGCTTGCCTTGCCGCTGGCACCGGGCCTCTATCTCGTCTCGACCCCGATCGGCCATCTCGCCGACATGAGCTTGCGCGCCGTCGCGACATTGGCCCGCGCCGATGTCGTCTACTGCGAAGACACGCGGCACAGCCGCACGCTGCTTGCTCACTATGCCATTCGCACACCCCTTCGGCCCTATCATGAGCATAACGCCGAGGAGCAACGGCCGCGCGTTCTCCGCGAGCTGGCGGACGACCGTGTCGTGGCGCTGATCAGCGATGCCGGCACCCCACTGATCTCCGATCCCGGCTTCAAGCTGGTGCGAGATGCCGCGGCGGCCGGGCATCAGGTGATCGCGGTTCCCGGGCCCTCTGCTGCTTTAGCCGCCCTCACCGTCTCCGGTCAGCCGACTGACGCTTTCTTTTTCGCGGGCTTCCTCCCGGCCAAGGAGGGCGCAAGAAAATCCCGCCTCGCCGAGCTTGCCGCCATTCCCGCAACGCTGGTCTTCTTTGAAGCCCCCACCCGCACCGCCGCAACGCTCGCTGACCTCGCGCAAGAGCTCGGCAACCGCGAGGCGGCCGTCGCGCGCGAGCTGACCAAGCTGCACGAGGACGTACGCCGCGGCACCCTCTCGGATCTCGCCCAAGGTTTTGCTGCGGAAGCGCCCAAAGGCGAGGTCGTAATCGTCGTCGGCCCGCCCGAGCAGCGGGACATCTCGGACGCGATGATCGAGGAGAGCCTGGCCCCGGTGTTGGAAAGCCTGAGCCTCCGAGACGCCTCCCGCGTCGTCGCCGATACGCTCAAGGTGCCCAAAGCCCGGGTCTATGACGTTGCCCTCGCCCTCAAACGCCGCGACCGGAGCTGAGCGCCGTGGTCGGGAGCGGAAAGGCACCCGACGAAAAGTGGCGCGACGAGCGCCGCGCCCGCGACAGGCGAGGCCGGCGCGCCGAATGGTTGGCCGCCCTGGCTCTCCGGCTGCACGGGTACCGCATCCTCGCAAAACGGGAAAAAAGCCCGCTTGGCGAAATCGACCTGATCGCCGTCCGCGGACACCGCGTGGCCTTCGTCGAAGTGAAGCAACGCGCGACGCTGGAAGCGGCCGAAGCGGCCATAACCCCGGCCCAGCGCGCCCGAATTCGCCGCGCAGCGAGCCTCTGGCTCAGCCGGAACCCGGCCTTCCAGGCTCACGACCTCGGTTTCGACATCGTATTTCTGGTCGGCTGGCGCTGGCCCCAGCACCTCGAAAATGCCCTCTGACGGCAGCATTTAGGACCACACGAACATGTGTGATTGCCAGGTCTTCCTGACCCCACCCTGATGTTTTATACGCTACAGAGTAACAACCTCATCAAACCGAGGCCTCGACGGCCCGCCACGGGAGAACGCCTTATGAGAAGATCGATTGTCGCGCTGATGCTGGCCACAGGCGCTTTGGTTGCAGGAACTGTGTCCGCCACCGCCGCGAGCCTCGTCTCGGCCAAGAAGCTCGAGCTTAATGTCGACGAGACCAAGACCGAGCAGGAGCGCCAAGCGCTGTGGGCCAAGATTGGCGGCTGGTGCGCGATCCAGGAGTGGCACCCCGCCATCGCCTCCTGCGAGGAGAGCAAGGAAGGCAATGACACCTTCCGCACGCTTACCCTGAAGGACGGCGGCAAGATCAAGGAAAAGCTCGTCGACACCGGGGCCACGAGCTATCGCTACGAGATCATCGAAAGCCCGCTGCCGGTCAAGAACTACGAAGCGCAGTTCTCGGTGACCCCGGATGACGACGATCTCGACGAGATCAACGTGAGCTGGAGCGCGACCTACGATCCGGCTGACGGCAAGGACGCCAAGGAAGCGCGCAGCACCATGGACGGCATCTTCAAGGCCGGCATCGACAGCATCAAGGCCAAGCACGGCACGCCCGACAAGGACGACGACAAGAAGTAAGCGCGGCCGCTTGGCTTCCAGCAAAATGGAAAGGGCGCGAAACCCGAGGTCTCGCGCCCTTATTCGTCTCCTCGCTCCGGAGGAAAAAAGATCAGTCGGCGGAAGCCGTCTTGGAGCGCCGCGCCGACGCGACGGCCTTGCGCCGCTCGACCTCGGTCTGCGAAACCTCGCCCGCCGAAATCAGCGCGCTCACGCAACGCTGCGACAGCTGCGAGCCGTGGGCGCGCATGCACTGGCGAACGCCGGGGCTACCGGGCGAATGCTGGCTGCAATAGGCGTAGTAGTCGTTGGCGCAGGCGAGCTTGACGGTGAGGCTGACGGCACCGGCCTCGGTGGCCAGCGCGCCGGTCAGCGCGAATGCGGCGAGCGCGATGCGAAGCGGCGAGAAAATTCCGGCTGTGGCAATCGATGAATTGGGCGTCATGGTAATCTCCATTGGCCTTACATGACGCAGAAACTATCGGGAAATCCCACCGGGCGCTGTCCCGCGGGTGACGCTGGTAAATCGATGCCAAGCGGTTAACATCTCATTAACGAACACTAAAAATGTCTAAGCGTCGCAGGGCGCTGACCAAGGCAGGAAACAAGGACAAGAAGAAAGTCCAGGGAGAGGAACATGAGCAGGTTGTATGGGCCGCAGCATCGCGAGCTTCAGGATCGCTTCGAAAGCCGGCCGATGGCTGATCGCATCGAGGCGATCGCGGCCAAGACCGAGATCGACGACATGGCGCGCGCCTTCATCGAAAGCCGCGACATGTTCTTTCTCTCGTCCGTCGATCACAACGGGCGCCCCACCGTGTCGTACAAAGGCGGCGATCCCGGCTTCGTCCGCGTACTGGACGCCCAAACTCTCGCCTTCCCGAGCTACGACGGCAACGGGATGTACTACTCCACGGGCAACATCACCGCCCATCCCGAGATAGGCTGCCTCTTCATCGATTTCGAAAAGCCGCACCGCCTGCGCCTTCAGGGCCGCGCGGAGCTGGTGAAGGAAGGCCCACTTCTGGGCCTCTTCAAAGAAGCGGAGCTCGTCGTCAAGGTGACCGTCTCGGAAATCTGGCAGAACTGCCCGCGCTACGTCCACCGCTACAAAAAGGAAGCCGCTTCGCGCTATGTGCCGCGCGCCGGCACCGAAACTCCGCTTTGCGAGTGGAAACGCATCGACGGCCTGCAGGATATCCTGCGTCCGCACGAGACCACCGCCGTAGAGAAAGCCGGACATATCTCGATCGATGAATGGATGGGCCGTGTCATTAGCGGCGACGAGAAAGCCTGAGCCCGCCCGGTACGCACGCGCCCTTTCCGGGATTGGGGCGCGTGTCACCGGACGTCAAGATTAACGACACTTGACCAGCCGCCCGAGTTGCGCGGGCAAGGACTCTCCAGACCGAATTCGCTAAACTCTCCAGGGCCGGGAGCCATGGAGTTCGTTATGCGTACGCTCGTCCACGTCCCATTGTACGGCCTTCTGGCCGCCAACCTTCTCTGGACCACAGATAACGCAACCGCAGGTCCGTTGTCCGGAGCGGCGAGCCTCTCTCGAGAAGATCCGGCGCGGATAGAGGTTGGAGAGCGTTGGTATCGCGACGCCGAGGACGACGACTTCTATTATCCGCCTGAATACTACCTGCCACCCCCACCTCCGCCGCCTGCCCGCATCTATCGCGCCGTGCCACCGCCGCCGCCTGCCGTCTACGAGCCTCCGGTCTACGGTTGGCTGGCTCTCCCACCGGCACCGTCGAGCTGCGGCAAGTATCGCTATTGGAACGGCGAACGCTGCGCCGATGCGCGTTATGATCCGCCCTACATCGGCCCACGTTGGTAGAAGCAGCGGCCCGGTAACCCCATCTCAGGCGTCCGGAACGAAACCGACGGACTTGCGCGCACGCGCGCATGCCGTGCTAATCCTGCGCTTCGGCTTTGAGACACTGACGAGAGCACCTGCATGACACTCCGCGTCGCCTGCCAGATGGACCCGATCGAGCGGATCGATATCCGCGGCGACAGCACGTTCGCGATCCTGCTCGAGGCCGAGCGGCGCGGGCACGAGATTTTCTATTACACTCCGCCCAATCTGGCCCTCGAAGGCGACCGCCTGCTCGCACGCGGACACACTTTGAATGTCGCCGACAAGCTCGGCGCCCACTTCAAGCTCAGCGGCGAGCAGCGGCGTGAAAATCTTGCCGACTGGGACGTGGTTCTGCTCCGCCAGGACCCGCCCTTTGACATGGCCTACATCACCACCACTCACCTGCTCGAACGCATTCATCCGAAAACGCTGGTGGTCAATGACCCTGCGCACGTCCGCAACGCGCCCGAGAAGATCTTCGTCCTCGACTTTCTCGACCTGATGCCGGCGACGCTGGTCACCCGCTCGCTGGAAGACGTGCTCGCGTTTCGTCGCGCCCACAAGGACATCATCCTGAAGCCGCTTTACGGCAACGGCGGCGCCAGCGTGTTCCGCCTCCGCCCCGAGGACACCAACCTCGGATCGCTCGTCGAACTGTTCCAGACCGTGTTCCGTGAGCCGTTCATGGTGCAGGAATACAGGCCCGAGGTGCGCGTCGGCGATAAACGCATAATTCTGGTCGACGGCGAGGTCGCAGGTGCCGTCAATCGGGTGCCCGCCGAAGGCGAGACCCGCTCGAACCTGCACGTCGGCGGCACCGCAGCCAAAACCGAGCTGACCGATCGCGAACGCGAAATCTGCGCACGCCTTGGACCCGAGCTGAAGCGCCGCGGACTAATCTTCACCGGCATCGACGTGATCGGCGGCTTCCTCACCGAGATCAACGTCACCTCACCGACCGGCATTCGCCAGGTAAAAGCCTTCGGCGGAGCCGACATTGCGGCTTTGATCTGGGATGTCGTCGAGGCCAAGGTTGCGGCCCGCTGACCGCGAACCGATCCACTCACGCGCTTTGACGCTCCGCGGATAGCCGCTCCCGCGATGCATCGCAGCAACGCCTGCTCGTAAAGTTGATTACGACGGTAGACAAAACAGCGTGCCGGTATATCGTCCCTTACAGTCAGTTCGCGTATTAGCCAGCCATCCCCGATCCTTTGCGTAGCTCGGATCGACGCCAGCCAAACCCATCTGACTTCGTACTTGCGTAGACGGCTTTGGGGGCTAGGGATGAAGTTCAACTCGCGCAATCCGCGCACGACCGCGCGCATCGCGGCATGCACATTGGCATTTTGCACGGCGCCGTTCGCGGCCAACGCCCAGCAAGCCGCCGAACCCGCAGCGACTCCCGCAGAATTGCCGCCTCTCGAAGTGACCGCCAAGGCCGCCCAGAAAAAGGCCCCCGCCAAAAAGGCTCAGGCCAAAGCCGCACCCAAGGCCGCATCTCAGGCGCAGCCTGCCGAGATCGCCGCCCCTCCCGGTGGTCGCCCCTCAGGCGTCACCAACGGTGCGTCTCCGGTGAAGGATTACGTGGCGACCAGCTCCACAGCCGGCACCAAGACCGACACGCCGCTGAAAGAAACGCCGCAGTCGATCACTGTCGTCGGCAAGGAGCAGATGCGTGATCAGGGCGTACAGAGTATCCAGGAAGCATTCCGCTATGTTCCTGGTGTATTCGCCGACCCGTACGGCCCAGACAGCCGGGGCGATTCCGCCATCATACGGGGTATCGCCGGCTCATATTTTATCGATGGATTGCGCACCACATACGGCTACAGCCAGACGACGGCGCCCATCGAGCCATATGCGCTCGAGCGTGCCGAAGTTCTCCGCGGACCGGCTTCCATGCTCTACGGCCAGGCACCGACTGGCGGCATCATCAACGGAGCTTCCAAGCTTCCAAGCGAAATCCCCTACCGTGAGATCGGCGTCGAATACGGGTCGTTCGACTTCAAGCAGGTGAAGTTCGACGCAACTGGAAAGCTCACCGAAGACGGAAAGTGGCTCTATCGCATCGTGGGCCTCGGTCGAGAGGCGGACACGCAGGTCGACTACGTCGACAATGATCGCTTGATGCTGGCGCCGTCACTCACCTACCGGCCCACGAACGATACGAGCATCACCGTGCTCGGAAACTTCCGCAAGGATCAAAGCGGATCGACACAGCAATTCCTCCCCGCATTGGGCACGTTGACACCAAACGACTTCGGAAATCGCGTTAAGCACAGCACCTTCGCCGGCGAGCCCACAGACCACTACGATACCGATGCACAGTCCGTCTCGGTGTTCGTCGACCACAAGTTCGGCGAGTATTTGAAGCTTCACCACGCATCACGCTATGCGCACACCGAGAACGACTACGACTCGACCTATGCCGCGATCCTGACACCCTCTCGTTTCTCGTTCATCAATGGTCTCTTGGGATCTATCTCTTTGCCGCCGTTAGATACAAGCCATGCACCGTTCCTCAATCAAGGGCAGTCGGAAATCGCTCGCGCCCGCACGATCACTTACCAGGAAACCGACGTCTTCAACTCGGACACAAATTTGACGGGCAAGTTCAGAACCGGCTGGATTGATCACAAAGTGACCGGTGGATTCGACTATATGAACTACTCCACCGATCAGATGAATGCTGGCACGCTAATCGACAACCTATTGACGGAAACGAACTACGGCCCCTTCGCAGCGCAGCCGATTTTCGACATCTACAATCCTATCTACGGCCGATCGACCAGCCTCCTTTCGTTTTCGGGCGGCCTCATTCCGGCAAACGCCATCCCCCTCTATGCCCGTCCGCACGAAGAGCAAACCCAAACCGGGCTGTACATTCAAGATCAGCTCAAGATGGGGCCTTGGTCGGCAGTCCTCGGGTTGCGGCAAGACTGGCTAAAGGTCGAGCAAGAGGGTCAACCTGACGAAGACGATACGGCCACAACTGGCCGCGCAGCCCTCATGTATAATTTCGACTTCGGACTGACGCCCTATGTGAGTTACTCGACGTCGTTTACCCCACAGCCCGGAAATCCCGTCGGCGACAACATCTTTGTCCCCTTCACCCAAACCCGTGCTGCAAAAGCAGTCGAAGGCGAACAGGTCGAGATCGGCTTCAAATATCAGCCGAACGGTGCGCCTTTCGTGATCAACGCCGCGGCCTATGAACTGACGGACAAGAACCAGATAGTACAGCCCGATATCCTCTTCCAGGCTGTACAGGGCGCCGACGTCAAGGTTCGCGGCTTTGAAATTGAGGCCATTGGGCGTGTGACGCCGGAACTCAAAGTCATCGGCTCGTACTCCTTCACGGACGCGACCTACGAGAAATACCCCGAGCTCTATCCCGTCGCATCCGGCATCCCGGAGTTCATGGAAGGCAAACGCGTCGACGGCATCCCGCAGCATCTCGCGTCTCTATGGGCCATCTACAGTGTCCAGGACGGCCTCTTCAAAGGCTTATCGTTTGGCGGTGGCGTGCGTTACGTCGGCGAAGCGGAGAGCTGGGGACGAGACATCGCAACCCAACAGGAACTGCACATCAAAACTCCTTCCTACACGCTGTTCGACGCCATGATCGCCTACGAAACCGAGGATTGGCGGTGGCAGCTGACGGCTCAGAACCTGGAAGACAAATTCTTCGTGACGTCTTGCGCAGCCTATCGCGGCGACTGCTTCATCGGCCAAGCCCGCACCATCATCACCGGCTTCACCTACAAATTCTGACGAAAGGGCATCCCCGCATTGAGCCTTGATACGCTCGACCAAACCCTGCCACTCGCGCTCGCCGGCGGTCTTCTTCTGACCGCCGGCGTCGTGCTGTTGCGCCGACGCTGGCTGCAAAAACGCTCTGGCGGCCTTGCCTTTCTCATTGGCGGCTGGCTGGCCGTTATCTCCGGCTTCTATGTCTTCGCGCGCGCATGGGGTGCCGAAATGGGCACGACCTACGCACTCGGTGCGGTGTCGACCGCCGCCTACGCGCTGATCGGCTCGACCTATGAGCGTCGTGTGAGCAAGCAGCGAGGCCCGCGCGAAAGCGCATTTGATCCCGAGGATCGCCCGACCAACTGGCGCCGCGGCATCGCCAAGAGCCTGCTCGCGATCGTCCTGTCTGGGATAGCGGCCATCGGCGTCGGCGTCGCCCTCGCGATCTATCTTCCCTTACCGCCGGCAGATCGCGCCGTGATCGGCGGCCTGCTCGTTCCCATACTTTGGGGAGGCGGCATGGCGTGGACGCTTTGCGATCCGCGCCTTGTTCGCGCGACGATCATTCTGCTATCTGTCTCCGCGCTCGGATACGGGATCGCCTTCCTGCCCAAGGTGCTTTGATATGCAGGACACAACACCACAGAAGGCACGCAAGAAGCCCTTCCTGCCGCCGCAGTTCGTGCGCGCGATGCTCGCTGGCCACTCCGCGCTCGGCATCGCCTTTGCCGCTCTCATCTACATCGTCTGCCTTTCCGGCACCGTGGTCGTCTTCCTCCATGAGCTGCAGCGTTGGGAGCAACCTAACGCGCCCGTCGTTGAGCAACCGCTCTCACCCGAAGCCGTGGCGACGGCTCTCAAAAATGCCTATCAGAAAGCGCTCGCCGCCAACGCCGTGCACGACATGTTCCTGATGGGTCCGGGCCCGATCCAGAAACGCTTTCTCGTGAGCTTCCACGATCACGAGACCGGCGGAGAAGGAAATTGGATCGCCGATCAGACCGGCACCCTCGTCGCCGAGAACAAGGCGCCGTGGTCGGAGTTCCTTGGTGATCTCCACATGCACCTTCATTTACCGCGCACCTGGGGCATGTTTCTGGTGGGGCTGACCGGCGTCGCCCTGCTCTCGTCGCTCGTTTCCGGCCTCTTGTCCCACCCGCGCCTGTTCAAGGATGCGTTCTATTTGAGATGGGGCGGCTCGCGCCGACTGCAGGAAGCTGACCTGCACAATCGTCTCGGCGTCTGGGGGCTGCCGTTTCACGTCGTCGTCTCGACGACCGGCGCACTGCTTGGGCTCTCGACGCTGATCGTCGGCGTGCTGGCGCTCGCAGCCTACGATGGCGATTCCGAGAAAGCTTTCGCCACCATCCTGGGGCCGCACGCCTCCGAGGACGAGACGGCCGCACCCCTTCCGGATATCGCGGCGATGATCCGCCAGATCCAAGCCAAGACACCGGACGCCGAGTTTGTGTCTGCCAACCTGAGTCACGTTGCTCACGCCGGCCAGATCATCCATCTCGGCATGAGAACGCCCGGCCATCTCGCGATGTCCAACACTTACTATTTCGACGGCAACGCCAAGCCGCTCGGAGACGGGGGCCTCGAGACCGGCTCGATCGGCAAGCAGATCCTGGGCGCCCTCCAACCCTTGCACTTCGGTTGGTTCGGCGGTTTCCTGGTGAAAGTCGCCTACGGAATACTCGGCCTCGCCCTCACCATCGTCACCCACACCGGCATCACGATCTGGCTCTCGCGCCGCCGCGACGCGGGACGTCCTGCGCCACACTGGGAAAAGGTGTGGAGCGGGGTGACGTGGAGCCAGCCGTTCGCCTTCGCGACAACCGCGCTCGCGGTGTTCACGGTTGGCGAAGCCTACGCCATCCCAACCTATATCGTGACACTCGTGGCCTGCATCGCGGGCGCGCTCTTCGCATCCGAAGCGCGCATCGCCGGCCGCCTCATTCGCTTGTTGACCGGCACGGCCATCCTCGCGGCGGTTGGCCTACACGCTTCCAAATGGTCAGGAAGCATGACGGATGAGGTCGCGCTTGTGATCGCCGCCACCTTCGCGGCAACCGGCGTGGCGTTCGTGGTTTCCGCTCTGCGCCCACATTTTGCGCGCGCCGCGGCCAGCGCCTGACACGCGGAACACCGCGCCCAACAACAAAGCCGCCCGCTTTCGCGGACGGCCCCATCGCGGGAGAAGAAATCCGCGTTTCAGTTCAGATGATAGGAGACGCCAACCCGCGCCTGATTGACGGTTACGGCTTGCTTGCCGACCATCTGCTCGATGTTCCCTTCGTCTTCGGCGTCGAATTTAACATCGCCGAAATCGTAGTGCATCGCCTCCAGCCGGATCGAGATCGCATCGCTAACCATGTACTCGATGCCGCCGCCGGCCACCCAACCGACCATGCTCTCGCCGAATTTCAGCGTCGCGCTTTCGTTGGAAACCGCCGTGTTCACGGGATGCGGGAAGCCATCCGGCGACGTCACGCTTCCTTCGAAGTCCACCCACGCAACGCCGCCCGTGCCGTAGAGCATGAACGATCCGGACGTGAAACCGATGCGGCCGCGCAAGCTCGCCAGATTTTCAAGGCTGGATCGCGCGGTCAGATAGGTCGGCGTATCGACCAGCGTTTGACCGGAATAGAGGCTGCCGCTTTTGGCCTCGATCTCTCCCTTGCCGCTGCCGGTGAGTTCGCCGAAATCGTAGCTGCCTTCAACGCCGAGCACGACATTCTGGAACTGAGTGTTGTAGCCGATGTGAGCACCGCCCGTAAAACCGTCGGCATCCGAGCCTATTTTTCCGCCGAAAACGCCGTCTCGCGCATAGCGGCATGACGAGCTGGTGCACGAATCGCCCGCGTTGTTACGCTGATCGGGTGTGATGTCGAACACCTTTTCGATTTCCGCAGCCCCGTCTTCTGACCCGGAGATCTGGATACCTGGCGCACCGTAGGCATAGGCTGCATGTCCGCCGGCATAGAAGCCGGAGAAACGGGCCGCGTCTCCTGCTTCAGCCTGAGATGCGGCGCCGAGAATGAGCGGCACACATCCCCATGCCAAATAGATCGTCTTCTTGAGCATTCCACTTCCTCCCATTGTTATGCATTACCCACCCGTTCACGCAGTCGGGCTTCGAGGCCCGCTCTGCGCGATCGAATTCTCTGAGATCTTGAATCTGGTGACGTCCGCGCAGAACGCGGCACAAGTGATGCCGTCCCCCATCGAGCGATGGTGGTGCGCAAATCGTGATGTTTCGAGATGGCGTGCGCTTGAGCGCGTCAGCGTCCTATGACGCGCGATGGGCTAGTCCCAAGGCGGACGGAATTTCTGGCCGAAATACCAAGAGGACTGCGGGCAGAATGAGCCCAGTCGAACGCGATACATATGCTCCTCCCGCCGGGCATTTGGACACCGACAACGGAGAGGCTTCCTACCCGCCGTGCCGATGACACCCGATCTCAGCCGTTATTTGTCGATTTTGGGTACCGCGGAGGCGGAGAACACAAAACGCAATAACGTTTCACGCCAGAACAGTGAACGGATAGTCTGGCTTTGAAAATGGGAAGAGTTCCCTACCTCAGTAATTACCCTTCCCTTGTGCTCCGTCTGTTGCAAAATAATAACAGTGTACGCTCCATCAAACCCGGCACGGGCGTAGTGATACGGGTGCTGGAGCTTGACCCGGCGATGTCACCACCGGTTCGATGCAAGAAAATGCCTGTCGATGGCGCGACGGAGACAACAGCTTTGGACCTCACCAGTCTTTCGAAAGTCATCCTCCTCCTGGCGGTCTTCGCCACGGCGGTCCCGGCCCTCCGCCGCCAGTGGCAAACCGACCCCGCCGGCTTCCTCAAATCGGCGAAGGTGTTCGCCGGCTTCCTGGTCTATTCCGCCATCGGCATCGTGATCCTGCTTGCGCTCGTGCCGGACCCCACGCCTCCCGGATCCCGACACACCGTCCTCGTCTTCGCTTTGATCGCTTTCCTTCTTGGATGGATCTTCTTGGGAGCCCTTTGGCTCGCGCGCCTCATGCCGCGCTACCAGCATCTTTCGGCCTGGGTGGACAATCGTTTCGGTCCCGTCGATTTGACGTTGATCGCGACGATCGGGCTCGGCCTGCTCGTCCGATTTTTCGCATAGCGGTTTGCGTCAATTTCTCTCGCGCTTTGTCCCCACCGTCGAATTTGAATGATGTTTGATATCGCCGGACGCGAGGCGCGTTGACGCAACGTCACGCGCAAAAGCCCGCGACAACTAATCCCCGGCGCTTCGGCACGCCCGTAAAATCAACGGAAACACACCATGCATCGACCGGACCTGCGACATTCCCAGCCATGGAATTCCGAAATGGAAATGCAAATCTGGTTTTGTTGGTAGGCGGTGGACGAATCCAAATTTAGCTTTCTCCCAATGCTTCGGAAGGCGGCAATGACCGCATTCCCAATAACAACAAACGACAATGGGGACCCGAAACGCCCGGCCTTGAGGAACGGCTCAACGCCAATAAAAAGGGTCCATAAGATGATCGAGCTTGCTTTAGTGGTCTGCCTCTCCGCCGACCCCGCGAAGTGCAAGGATGTCGGCCTCACCTACGCGAGCGAGAGCGTAACTCCGCAGCAATGCATGATGCGCGCGATCCCCGAGGTCGCGAAATGGACCGGCGAGCACCCGAACTGGTACGTCAAGAAATGGTCGTGCCGCCCTGCGGGTCACTTCGCAAAGATCTGATCAGTCGCACATCAAGCGTCGTCACAGCAGACGATACATGACGAAGGCATCGACTTCGCCGTGAACCGGATGCTGAAACGCGCGCGTAAGCTGGCCCACGATCTCGAAGCCGAGGCTTTTCCAAAGCTCGACCGCGCGCGTATTCGTGCTGACGACCAGATTAAACTGCATGGCGCGAAAACCTCTCTCGCGCGCCGCCGCGAGAGAGTGCGAGCACATCGCGCGCGCAATGCCCTTCCCGGTTTGATCTTGAGCCGAGACATAACCGCAGTTGGCAACGTGTGAACCGCCGCCTGCTTGATTTGCCTTGAGATAGTAAGTGCCGACCACGCGCCCGCCCGCCTCCGCAACAAACGCCTCGCGATCCGCCCCTGTCCAATAGCCAAGGGCCTCAGCCCGGGTCAGCGTCCGCGCAAGCGCGTAAGTTTCGCCCGCTCGGATCACGGGCTCGAGAAGCTCCCATACGGCATAGGCATCGTCCGGGCGAAAAGCGCGTATCGTCAAAGCCACTTCTGCTTTCCCCAACTCCACGCTCACGGCTCTGACCTGATGAGGCGAACGAGTTCCGCGCGGTCCTCGCCGAGAAGCCTCAGAAACGGCTCTTCGAGCGTGAAGCCGCGTGCCTTCTGAAGCGCGTCGATGAACTTCCCTTCCTGATCCATCACGGCGGGAGGGCACATCATCCGCGTCGTCGCGGGCGGCGCGAAGGTGATCTTGTCGCCATCCACCTCCACCGATCCGATCAACCGGTTGCATCCACCCGATCCGCTCACCTTTCCGGCGCTATCGATCGTGATCTTGGACTGTACGTTGTCGACGACACCCGCCCCGCCGATATCCTCCGCGAGCCACGTCGCACCGACGAGTCCCGCTTCATCTTCAGCGCGCACACCCGACGCCGCCGTCAAAACCACCGACAATCCGATCAAACATCTCCACAAGCTCATAGAAAACTCCACCGCCAAGAGGCTAGGACACCGAACCTGAACGATCGACAAAGCGAGCACAAGCACGAGGCTGTGAGCTCATTGCTGCTGGTGCAGTGATGAGCCATCCACAGTGAGTTCAAAGCCTAGCGGACCCAGGGATCGTAGCTTCCGAAACTCCAGGCATGTCCTTCGGGATCACGCGCGGAATAGCTGCGCCCGCCATAGCTCTCGCCGCGCGGAGCAATGAGGATCTCGGCACCCGCCGCCTCCGCACGCGCATGATGCGCATCGACGTCCGCAACGATGACGTAAATCGTCTGCGTGCAGCGCCCACCCGCGCGCTCCGGCATCGTCATGACCCGCTTACCGAAATCACCGCCCTGGTCAGGTCCCAGCATGATCATGCCATTCCCGAACGTAAGCTCGGCATGAACGACCTTGCCCGCCTCGTCGCGGTAGACGGCATGTTCCTCGAACCCGAATGCTCGGCATAACCAGATGACGGCCGCATCGGCATCCTTGTAGCCCAGGCAGGAAACGAGCGAGCTTCGCGGCTCGGATTCGGTCATTTCGACATCTCCCCTGCAGAAAACATTGGCAAACCATAACTTACGTACGCTACCGCGCGATAATGGCAGATCTCGAAACGCCCTGATGCCGCCCAGGTTCGACAACACGGCCACCCTTGCGCACAGCTTCACGCGACGGAACGCCGGCCCTGCGAACGTTCACCCTACGGATCACAGCGGGACCGGGGCGCACACCGATGTACGGAACCATCGCGACAGTCGCATTCGTGGGCGTCGAAGCGCGCGCCGTCGAGGTCCAGGTCCGCATCACCCCAGGTGCGCAGGCGTTCATGATCGTGGGCCTGCCGGACAAGGCAGTCGCCGAAAGCCGCGAACGCGTCCGCAATGCGTTGCACGCCGTCGGCCTCGGCCTCCCCTACAAACACATCACGGTCAACCTGGCTCCCGCCGATTTGCCGAAGGAAGGCAGCCACTTTGATCTCGCCATCGTGCTTGCGCTCATGACCGCGATGGAAGCCATCGCGCCCGATGCCATCGAACGATATGCGGCCGTCGGCGAGCTGGCTCTCGATGGTTCGATCCGTCCGATCCCCGGCGCGCTTCCAGCCGCTATCGGCGCCAACGCCATGGACAAAGGCCTGATCTGCCCCGCCGAGTGCGGGCCCGAGGCCGCCTGGGCCGGCGAGGACGCCGACATCCTGGCCGCGCCGCATCTCCTGTCGCTGGTCAACCATTTCAAGGGGCTGCAAACGCTTGCACGCCCCAAGCCTGCACTGGATCGCGACCGCACCGCCCTTCCGGATCTCCGCGACGTCCGCGGCCAGGAAAACGCCAAGCGCGCATTGGAGGTGGCGGCAGCCGGAGGCCACAATCTCTTGATGATCGGCCCGCCCGGCTCAGGCAAATCCATGCTGGCGGCCCGCCTTCCTTCGATCCTGCCGCCCCTCACGCCGGAAGAGATGCTCGATGTCTCGATGGTGCACAGCTTGGCCGGTGAGCTGTTGGGCGGTAAGCTCTGCACCGAGCGCCCGTTCCGCTCTCCGCACCATTCGGCGAGCATGGCCGCGCTTGTTGGCGGCGGCACGCGCCCGCGTCCTGGCGAAGCGAGCCTCGCGCATCTGGGCGTCCTGTTTCTCGACGAGCTACCCGAGTTCCAGCCTGCCGTGCTCGACGCGTTGCGCCAGCCCCTCGAAACCGGTGAGCTGATTATTGCCCGCGCCAACCATCGCATTGCGTATCCGTCGCGCCTGCAGCTTGTCGCTGCCATGAACCCCTGCCGCTGCGGCGGCGGGCCGGGGCAGGCTTGCAAGCGCGGCCCGCGTTGCGCGGCCGACTACCAGGCGCGGATTTCGGGCCCGCTTCTCGACCGCATCGACATCCAGATCGAAGTGCCGGCGGTCTCCGCGGCCGACCTCGTTCTGCCGCCGCCGAACGAAGGCAGCGTCGAGGTGCGCGCCCGCGTGACGGCCGCGCGGGAACGCCAACGCCAGCGCTTCATCGATCATGGCATATCGAAGCTGCGCACCAACGCCGACTGTTCGGGACACATGCTGGAAACCGTCGCGCAGCCCGACGACGCGGGTGTCGCGCTCATTCGCCAGGCAGCAGAGACATTGAAGCTCTCGGCCCGCGGCTATCATCGCACGCTGCGCGTCGCCCGCACCCTCGCCGATCTCGACGGCGCTGACACCGTCGGCCGCATCCACGTCGCCGAAGCGCTGTCTTATCGCGGTGAAACGCTGAGACAAGAGCGCGTGGCGTGATCACCAAGCGGTGACAGACCAAAAAAAGGGGGCGCCGCTCGCGCGGCCGCCCCCTCCGAATGCCTAGTGCCGGATGCCGAATGCCGGCATATCTACTGCCTAGTCCTTGATACCCTTCTGAATCTTGAACGCCGTCACGGTGTTCTGCAGAAGGCAGGCGATCGTCATCGGGCCGACGCCGCCCGGGACCGGCGTGATCGCGCCAGCGACTTCCGCGCACTCGTCGTAAGCCACGTCGCCGACCAGCTTGGTCTTGCCATTCTCGCCCGGCACGCGATTGATGCCGACGTCGATCACGATCGCGCCCGGCTTGATCCAATCCTTCTTGACCAGCTCCGGGATGCCGACCGCCGCAACGAGAAGGTCCGCGGTACGGCAAACGCCGGGCAGATCCTTGGTCTTGGAGTGCGCAACCGTCACCGTGCAGCTTTCGCGGAGCAAGAGCGCCGCCATCGGCTTGCCCACGATGTTCGAGCGGCCGATCACGACGGCGTTGAGGCCCTGCAGGCTCGGCACCGCCTTCTTGGCCAGAATGGCCGAACCCGTCGGCGTGCAAGGCACCAGCGTGCGCTCGCCGATCCAGAGACGGCCGACATTGGTCGGATGGAACCCGTCGACGTCCTTGTCGGGATCGATCGTGTTCAAAATCTTCTCGGCGTTGACGTGCTTCGGCAGCGGCAGCTGCACGAGGATGCCGTTGACGTTGGGGTTGGCATTGAGGCGCTGCACCAGCGTCAGGATCTCGTGTTCGGAGGTCTCCGCCGGCAGCTTGTACTCGAACGACTGCATGCCGACCTCGACGGTCTGCGCGGCCTTGTTCTTGACGTACACCTTGCTGGCCGGATCTTCGCCGACGAGCACCACCGCGAGGCCCGGCGCCGAGCCATGGCTGGCCACGATCGCCTTCACATCCTCTGCCACCTGCTTGCGAACTTCCGCAGCGACGGCCTTGCCGTCGATGATCTGGGCTGCCATGGGCTCCCTCTCCTCTTTTTTGCCTTACGCTTCTTGGTTCCGTGAAACGAGAGCAGCCAGACGCTCGGCCAAGCGCGCCTCGATCTCTTGTGAATTGCCTGTGATTTCGACCGACTTCACACGCGATTTCCCGCCTTGGACGAGCCGCAAGCCGCTTTTCGCAACCCCGAGCCAATCGGCCAGGAGCCGGATAAGCGCCGCATTTGCTTCGCCGTCGGCCGGCACCGCGCGAACGCGGGCTTTGAGGGCGGGGCCCTCAGCCGTTGTTTCGACGCCGTCAATTGTATCTTTGGACGATTTTGGCGTGAGACGCACGCGCACGATGACGCACCCGCTCCCGTTGCAGGAGAAGGCGGACCGGGCGCGTTGTCCACCCGCCTGCGTCACAAGAAGACTTTGGCGATGTTGGGAAGCACCACGCTCTGGATGAAGAACAGGCCAAGCAGCAGAACGATGGGCGAGATATCGATACCGCCGAGGTCGGGCAGCGAATTGCGGATCGGACGCAGCACCGGTTCGGTCACGGCATGGAAGGCATGCGCGAGGGAACTCACGAACCGGTTGTAGGGATTGACGACTCCGAATGCCATCAGCCAGCTCAGGATGACCGAGGCGATGATGACGTAGGTGTAAAGCGTGATGAGATAGCTGATGAAGCCGAGCAGCTCGATCATGGGGCGCGAGATCCTCAAAAACCGCGGAAATATCTTTTCGACGTGTAACCGCTGGGAGAGAACCCGGCAAGCCGATGTGGCGCTCCGGCGCCCCGGCAAACCCGTTCTTCCACGGCGCTTTCGGCCGATCGGCCACAGCCCCCGGCAGCTCGGGGAGGCCGGGCGTTTCTTGACAATGCTGGAAAGCGGACGGTAAATGCGCGGACTTCGGGCTGCCGTCCCGATCGGACCAGCCATCGAGCGCGAGGGTTAATCGCCTCGATCCCATACCCTTAGGGGCCGTAGCTCATCTGGGAGAGCGCCGCAATCGCACTGCGGAGGTAGTCGGTTCGATCCCGATCGGCTCCACCACGTCCTGACAGGCCGAGCGCAGCAGGGACCAGATTTCGATCTGGGGGAAAGCTGGCATCGAAGTCTGTCGACCGGAAAACATCGACTCCGGTCAGAGACCGCACCGCTCCCCTACGGCCGTACGCGGACATCTCATCGCGCGCAGAGAGAAATTTTGAGCGCTCTTATCTTTGTTTGCCGTCGAGGTTTGTCTGCCGGCATTTGCCGCCGAGATTCCGGAACACATTGCTCCTGACGCCAGCCTCGACCTCGCTGATTCCAGGAACACCGAGTTTCAAACCGTAGAGAACAATATGGGTCGCGCCGTCCGGCGAGGCAATCGTCGGCTGGCTATCGGCATCGAGGCTGTACACCCACACCGGACGATCACCGCCCTCGTAGGCCTGGCGGGCGCCGTCTGCCGAGACGAAAGCCCGTTCATAGAAGCGTGGTGTCTCGCCCTCGGAAACCGCGACGTCGAAATAAAAGAAGATGGCCGTGGTGCTGTGCATGAAGGCGTTGAACCCACAATCGAGCGACGGAGGCAAGCCCTCCACGGGTGGCTGCCGAGACTTCTCCGCGGCCTGTTTGGACGGCACAGAGGGCGGCTCGAACAGCTGAAGGGTCACGAAGCCGATCAAAATTGCAGTCGCGATCCCGGACATGATCAGGATCACGGCCCGGCTGGCCACGCGCGCGGTCATCGAGAAATCTCAGTTGTCGGCGCGTGCGGAATTGGCATCTACTTGGTCACCCCAAGTTCCTTCAGCATGCCTTTGAACTCCTCGCTTTCGGAGCGCCCGAAAGCCCTGCACCGCGTTGCGCAGTCGGCGATGGTCTTCCCCGAGATGTAATGTTTGATCGCCGGCATATCGAATGGGCACTTGTTGCGGATGATCGGCTCGCCGCCGAAGCGCTTCTCGAAGAAGAACACGTTCTCGTAATAGGTCGCGCGAACTTCATCCGAGGCTGCGTCCTGGTAGGCGATGAACCACTCGCTTTGCTTCTCCCCCATGACATGACCGACGCACTTCTCGCCTCTGCCGTCGACGTTCATGGTGCACTGGCCTTCTTGAGCCAGCAGATACTCGACTTTCCGCTCGCCGAGCCACTTTGCATGATCGACCAGATAATATCGGAAGCGGCCGTCGGGAAATTGCTCGGTGAACCGATTGTAGCACCCTTGCGGACCTGACAATTCGGGATTTCCCTTCAGATCGTCTGCCCCCGCCTCAGACCAGAGACCAGCATAGGGATGATCTCCGGCGAGTGCCGCGCAATGCGAGACAAGACTCGCGACAACCACGAGAGCAAACCTCATGCTTTCCATTCCTCGCTCGGGTCAGAGAACTGCGCTATTCGACAGGCGTCACGGTGAAGCCGTTCGATTTCAGGATCGAGATCAAACCGTCCGATCCGGGAAGGTGGGTCGCACCGACGGCAACAAATGCTCCACCTGCCTCGAACAGCGGCATTCCCCTCTGGGCCATTCGCATGTTTCGATCCGTGATCAAGCCGTGTCGGATGTCCTGCATCCGTGCATCGGTCAACCCGGCGTTCGGTGCGAGCTCCCGCATAATATCGAGCGAAGCCGCGATCTGACGATCTCTGTATAATTCCAGCATCGTGACCGTGACATCGTCGGCCCGATCATTCATCTCGATGCTGGCGCGTAACCAGGCAGCTTGGGCTTCGTCTGGTATGGCAGCCAGCGTTTCGAACTGTTCGAGGAGAGTTTCGAGCCCCAAGATTTGCTTGCCATGCGACTTGGCAAAATTAGCGACAATCAAATCCATCGGTTCGTGCGTCTCATGCGGGCATCCGCCTGCCAGAAAGAGTGTGGCTACCCATGGCCGGACGCCGAGCGCGAGATCTTCCGGATAGCCAGCGGCGGAAATCGCCTTCTCGACCACTTTCAGCTCGCTCTCGTCCAGCATGCGTTGCAAAGGCTTGTCGCGGGCGCTCATCAGCTTTCCAGCCTGCGCCATCACCTGACCGTAAGCCCCGCGCGACAGTTGCTCTTGCTCAAGGGCCACCACGCGCGAAGCGGCGATAGCGGATTTTATAGCCGGACTAAGTTCCTGGAGGCTCGAATGAGCGATATGGAGAGTACCGAGAACGAACGACGGCGATGTGCCGTTCCTTTCGATGCGCCAGAGTACGGCCTGACTGTTTTCTGCCTTGGAGGCATTTTCGAGCAAGGATGTAAGCCCTGCCGGACGCTTTAGGGCAAGTTCGGCGATGAGACTACTTCCGTCGCATGCCCCAGGCTGCGCGGCGTAGCTGCTGGATGGCGCGAATGCGCTGACCAAGACCAGCACCGTTGCTGCGCTCAAAAGGAGCGTCGTTATTGTTGTTGCCATTGCCTTCTTGATGCCAAGCCAGCTGTTTGCGACGGAACATCGACCTCTTCGTCCAACGAAGCCCGGTTCTGTTCGGATCTCCAGGTTAGAGTTCTTTTGTCGGCGAACAACGGGCAACGGTTCATGCTAGGCCGGGACTTTTGCCTCCGAGTTCTTGCCTCATTTCCCTACCGGCGGATCAGATCCAACCCCGCGGCGGCAACGTTTCCGGGGTACGGGCAAGCGGAGGAGAGAACATGCCAAGCTGGCGCGCCTCACCGAACGACAAAAGAAGTTATGCGCCATTCAACGTGGCGTCATTCATCGCCATCGTGCTCGCGCTTGTTCTACCCGCCTGCACTGACGAACCGGTGGTTCAAAGCAAGAAGACAGTAATGGAGACCCCGCCCGGCACGGGGCTGCAGCGGCAATGGTTGGAACTCAACAGCTCAATCAAACCCGCACAGTGGGTTTTGGACTGGAGGAAACCGAAAGAGCGATCGGCTTCGGACGAGGAGATGCAGCGCGTGCAAAAGCATCTCACGGCTGCGCACAACATCTACCGGGAAAGCGAACGAATGATCGCCAATCGCGCCGTTCAGCTCGAGCAGATGCTGGCAAAGCTCAATGTGGAGGAAAGCGCTGCTAACATCCTCGAAGACATTTCCGCAGTCGCCGGCGAGATCGGCCAGACCGAGGGCTTCGGCGCCGTTTCCCAGCACTACTATATTTTGCGGAGCGGGGAGTACGACCGAGGGGCGGCGCTCGCACTGCTGAAGCGTCGGTACGGCATCCGCACCGTCGGATCTCCGGGCGACTGAGCATCCTGCGCGATCCAGAGATTGCTCGGGAATGGCGCCTACTCGTTGTATCGAGGTTCAGTTCGCAGCCGGCCGTCGACTATGCCTTCGCCCGGATCATCTCACCCGCAACGGAACGGAAAGCAGGATCGACCCGCCTTTGACATTGGCGGGCGGCGGCGGCACCGGGCTCGCCCGGCGGACAAGAGCAACAGCCTCCTTGTCGAGCGCCGGATTGCCCGACGAACCGACTAGCCACGCGGTCGTTACCCGGCCGCCGCGATCGATCCTGAAGCCAACAAACGCCCTCCCCTTGGATCCGCCAGGAGAACGCTTTTGGCGATTGATGTGCGCCATGACCGTGCCGCGCCAGGTCGCAATCGACATCGACGACGAAACGCCCGACGAAGGCGCGGCATTGGTCTTGGCCGTTTGCGCCTTGATCGGCTTCGGCGCGGCCGTCACCTGCGCGGCCTTCTGCGACTTGTCCTGAGGCTTTTGCTTCTTCTGTTCGGTCTTCTTGGGCGGCTCGGGCGGCTTTTCGTCCTCGACCTTTTCCGGCGCAGCCTCCGGCTGCTTAGGCGCTTCGAGCACCGCTTCGGCCGTATCGATCTGCGGCAGCTCGGCCGTCTCGATCTCCGTTTTGACTTGCTCCTCGACTGGCTCGACCTTGGCTTCCGAAGGCGCAGGCTTCGGCTGCTCGGGCTCGACCTTCTCGACCGGATCGTCCTTTTTCTCGCTGGGCGTACTCGTGTCCGACATCACGGATTGCGGACCGACCGCAAGCTCCTGCTCAGGAACGTCGGGCGCGGCAGGGAGCGGCGCCAGCTCGATCATGACTGCGGCCGGCGGCTCACCGGCGGCGACGTTCGGCTGCGGCCAATAGAGCACGGCGAATGCCGCCGTCGCATGCGCCAGCACCACGCAGAGCCCCGCGCCGCCCCAGCGCAGCAGCAGCCGGCGCAGCGTTTCGCTTTCAACGTCGAGATGAAGCGCCATCACGCTCAGCGGCCCTCCGCGGAAGGAGGCGCCACGGGCGCAGCCGACGGCATCGCACCGTCAACCGGCAAGGCGCCAGCCGCGCCAGGCGCCGGCGTCGGCAGCCCCTCGAGCCCGACGAGACCGATCTTCAGATAGCCCGCGTTGCGAAGGAGGTTCATCACCTCCATCAGATCGCCGTAGTCGACAGTCTTGTCCGCGCGCACGAACACGCGCTCGTCGGTATTGGATTTCGTCTTGCCGTCGAGCGCGCTCTTGAGCCCTTCCCGCGTCACCGGATCGTTGCCGAAAGCCAGCGTCAGGTCGCTTTTGACGGTGAGAAAGATCGGCTCGTTAGGGCGAGGCGTCGGATTGGCATTCGATGCCGGCAGGTCCACCGCGACGTCCACCGTCGAGAGCGGCGCCGCCACCATGAAGATGATCAGCAGCACCAGCATCACGTCGATGAAGGGCGTGACGTTGATCTCGTGATTTTCGTCGAGATCATCGCTGTCGTTGCGGGATTTGAGACTGCCGGCCATGACGCTACTCCGCAGCCTGCGCGAACGGCGCACTTGCGGGAATGCGCCGGAAGTCGAGCTCGCGGCTGACCAGACGCTCGACCTCGGCCGAAGCATCGGCGAGCAGCACCCGATAGCCCGCGATGCCGCGCGCAAATACGTTGTAGATGATCACCGCCGGAATTGCGGCGACAAGGCCCAGCGCCGTAGCCAACAACGCTTCGGCGATGCCCGGCGCAACGACGGCAAGATTGGTTGTCTGCGACTGGCTGATTCCGATGAACGAATTCATGATACCCCAAACCGTGCCGAACAGACCGACGAACGGAGCCGTTGCACCGATCGTCGCCAGCACGCCGGTGCCGAGCGTCATGCGCCGCCCCGCGTTCGCCTCCACCCGCGACAAGCGCGAAGTGACCCGCTCCTTAACGCCGGCGTGCGCGCCATCCGGATCTCCGTAGTCGAGCGCCGGAGCCGATCGCTGCACTTCCTCTGCTGCCTCGCGCACGAGCGCGCGAGCCGCTCCTCGCGACCGCGAAGCACTCTCGACCGCATCGGCCAGGTTCTCTGCCGCGGCGAACCGGCGGATCGCGCCACGCAGGCGCCGTTTCGCACCCGCAAGCTCGAACGCCTTCGCGAGCCAAACCGTCCAGGTAATGAAGGACGCCACGGCAAGACCGATCATCACCACTTTGACGACGATGTCGGCTGCCTGGAACATGCCCCACGGTGACAGGTCATGCGGTAGCGCTCCGGGAGACGCGCCCGGCTTCGCAGAGGGCGCCTCGGCGACGCCCTGGTCGGAGGGCCCGGTTGCGGATTGAGGGGTCGCTACGCCCTGCGTATCGGACGGCCCGTCAGCGGGCGCAGCCGCCGGCATGGCTGTGGGAGATGCCTCGCTTGAAGACGCTGCGGCCGAAGGCGGAGAGACAGGAGCTATCGCGGCATCTCCGCCGTCCGCGGCAACAGGCGGCTCTGCCGATGAAGCATCCGCGCCAGATGAAGGAACGGTAGCCTCTGAGGGAGAGGACTGCGAGGGCGCAGCGTCCGACGGCGAACCAGGTTCGGAAGCGAGCGGTGCGCTCGGACCAGCCGCCTCGGGCGAAGGAGCTGCAGCATTCGGCGCCGGCTCGCTTGCTCCAGGCGTTTGTGGCGCACCTGTCTCTTGCCCTTGTATTTCCTGCGCGGCAAGCGGACTAGACAGCACCGCCGCGCCTGCCAAGGTGGCGGCCAGCACGGCAGCGCAAAGGCGCAAGCTCAAGTCCTTCTTCAGGAACGAAACAGGTCGATACGATCGCATTCCGAAATTGTTCCTTTTGGGTGTCGGCCTCAAGAGCGCGAAGGGCTCGGGCGCGAAAGCACATAGAAGGCGGAAGCCACGAGCATCGCGGCCACGCCCGCGGCAAGCCACGGCTGGGGATGAGCGCCGATCCAGAACAGCACGAAGCCTGTCGTCATGCCCGTGCACGCCATCAGCTTCGCGGAGCGCGATATCGCGCCGCTCTCCTGCCAGGCCCGCAACGTCGCGCCAAACTGCCGGTGCGAAAGCAGCCAGTTTTCGGCACGCGGCGACGAGCGCGCAAAGAACCAGGCGGCAAGGATCAGGAAGATCGTCGTCGGCATCAGCGGAAGCAACGCCCCGATAAAACCGAGCGCGAGCATGAGGCAGCCGAGACAGAAATAAGGAATCCGCGTCATGCCTGGCCCAACCTTGCAATGCTCGGAGCAGCGCACGCCCCACTTTTGCGCTGAATGTTCGTATCGATCGAAACGAACGCTGGCTGGCTATCGGCCGGTTTGCCCCGGCCCTGACTGGCTTGCGTTTGGTCGCCCCCGTAAAGGGAGAGCGCACCGCTTGCCGCCTGACGAGCACGGCAACCGGAATTCTTTTGTCGTCGCACGAACGGCGACGGGATCAGCCCGCGACGCCCCGCTCGGCCGCGACCGGCAACAGCACCTCGACGAGACCCAGAACGCGCTTGAAGGCGGCTTCAGCGCCCGCGATGACACGAGCCTCCTCCGCCTCGGAGAGCGTGACCGCATCGAGCGCGGCTGTGAATGTGCGCCAATGCAAACCGCGCCCCTCAGGTGCGCCGGCGAGATGCCGAGCGCCAAAGGTTTCGGAAAGACCGAGCTTCAAGGCTTCCTTGAGCAGAAACGCAGCACCGAGGTTCGACCCCTCGGCCACATAGAGCCATCCGAGCGCCGTCGGAATGTCGGCAGTGTCAGCTGCGAACTGCGGCGCGGAATCGTATCCCGGCGCGACGATACCGAGATCGGCGAGGTCCTGTGTGATTTGCGGAAACCGCCTGCGACCAGCGAGGTCCGGCAACAGCCGATCCAGCACCGCGTTGTCGTAGAGCGCGTCGATCTCCCGGTGAAACGCGTGCTGCACCACGACGAACTGGCCGTAACGCGCGCGTTCGGCGAACGGATCCGCCGCCATGATCCGCTTGTCCAACCGGTCGTGCGTCGTGTTCGTCGCGGCTTTGAGCCGCTTCGCCCGCCCGCCGGCATCTACTGCAATATTCATTCTGTCCCCATCCAAGCATGGCCTCAGCCGACCCGCTCGACCGGCGCCCTCTGCGCCCACTACCCATAAGACGATTCAGAACTGGATTTTTACACCCAGCTTAGCCAAAAAATTTTCGATCCCGTCTGTCGTGGAGTGCCGCAAGCGTCGGCTGGCCTATGATTTTAAACGAAAAAATCATATCCGCCAGCCCCGTATGGATAGCGCGACGCAGGTTGGCAGGCGGGGGCTCTCCCGCCTGCCAATCGATCAGAACTTCATCGTCAAATCCGCTCGCAGCGTACGTCCGGGCGATGGCAAGAGCGCATTCGAGAGCGGATCCACGTAGTATCGGTCTGTTATGTTGTTTGCGGAGAAGCCGAATTGGACCTCGTCCGTGTATTTCCATTCGGCGAATAGGTCGAACAGGTGATACTCGGGCCAAGGCACCGTAACGAGCGAGGCGAAGCTGGTCGGATCATAGAGAAAGTCGCCGATGCTCGCGCTGACAAAGGTATGGCGGGCTCCGAGCGTCAGCTTTTCCTCCAGCAGCCGCACGCCGAGGGTGGTTGTCGCGGTGAACTCCGGCGGCACCTGATTGACCATGTAGTCGGATTGATAGGCACCTGACGCGCAGGTCGTAGCCGTACGGCAATAGCTGAAATCCGTATAATAGTTCATGGCCGTTTCGGCGAAGAACAACCCCGCGTCGTAGCTCGCCGAGAACTCCACACCCTTCATCGTCACCCGATCGTAGTTGACGATCTGAGTGACAAGCGTCCAGGTCGGAGTGAACCCGTACATCCGGCCCAGATAATCTTCGTAGTCGTTATCGAAGTAGGCGAGCTTGAGCCGCAGCTTGTCGGCCGCCTTGAACACATCCGATGCAAGATAGTTCGCGCCATATTCCCAGTTGGAGGCATGCTCCGGTTTCAGATTTGGATTGTAGGTAAGTCCCGAACTGTTCCAGGTCGACTCGCGAATGCTGGGCGGGCGAAAACCGCTCATGTACTTGGCAAACAGCTGCAATCCCGGAACCGGCGTAATTGTGAGTCCGTAGCTGGGGCTGACCTCGTCGCCATGATAGCCTTCGAAAGCCGGCCGGCCGTAGAACGTTCCCGCATAGCCGCTGGTGTCCTCGACCTCATAGTTGAGGTATTGCAGACCGCCATCGAGTTTGAGCCACTGCCATGGTTCCCACTCTGCTTTGGCAAACGCGCTCGACGTTTCGCGCGTACCCGACATGATATAGTAGCTGTTGTTGGTGCTGGGTTCGCGCGGCTCCACGTCTTCCAGCACGTAGGAACCGCCATAGTTGAAGGCGAACTTGCCAACCCCCGTCTCTATCCGAGATGTGTTGGAGCCGTTGAGGCCAAACGTCTCCGAATTCGTCTTGCGGTCGATAACCTGGATCAGATCGGATTGCAGGGAATTCTCGTCCGTGTTCGTGAACCACGAATTCACCTTGAGATCGATCAAGTCACTGAAAGAAGGCTTCCAGCTGTAGCGGGCCGTATAGCTGTCGGTTTCGACGGTGCTGAGCGGCAGTTGTCGATATCCGCCGCGGATCGTGTTCGGCAGGATTTCGCCGAAATCGTTCTCATAATGAACGTAGCCAAGCCTGAGGCGATGCCCATCACCGAACCTCAGCGTTGTCTTGAACAGAGCAGAGAGTGAATCCTCCGAGGTGTTGAGCACCTCCTCTCCGAAGCCCGCTGGCGACAGATTAAGCTCCAGCCCCGTAGGCGTCTTGTAAGTCGTAGGCCCATCGGTTCCGGCGAAATAGTTACCAGATTTCCGGCGCGCGATGGCACCCACCACCTCGATGTTTTCACCCGCGAACGCAGCGGCAAAGCTGCCCGACTTCGTTTCGAAATCCAGAAGGGACGTATCTCCGGTTCGCCCATCCGTCTGGCCGGGAATGCTCTGGTAGGGGAATGGGAGCGTTGCCAGCCCGTCGAGCGGCGCGATGCTGTTGTCCGAGACGCTTCCCTTAATGCGCACGCCGTAGCTCTTGCCGTCCGTCAGGATATCGCTGGCGTTCAGCGTCTCCATGATGACGGACCCGCCGATTGCCGAAGCGCCCTGCGCCCCATCGCTCGGTCCCTTCGTGATGCTCACGCCGCCGAGCAGATCCGGATCCACATACGTGCGATTGTCCACGCCGTAGTATCCTCGATAAGTCGAGGTCGCCTGCTCCGCACCGTCGACAGACGTCGCCACGCGGTTCATGCCCTGCAATCCGCGGATGTTCGGATTGATGGCAGCGCCGTTCGTGTTGCTACCCGAGATGACGCCGGGAGTTCCCTTGAACATATCGCCGGCCGAATTGCCGCGAAAACGCTCGATATTTTCCTGAGAGATGAAAGCGTTCGAACCCGGCGTTTGGTACGGAACATCCGCGGAGGATTCCGTGCCACCGTCCCCCACGTCGATCGTATCGAGCGCGATCGCGCCTGGAAGGGTCGCAGCGGCATCGTTTGCGCCCACACCCGGACCGATGATCGTCACCGTATTCCCGCTCGTGAACTGATAGCTCAAACCCGTTCCGGCCAGCAGGCGAGAGAGCGCTTGCTGGCGCGAGAGCTTTCCGGAAAGCCCCGGGCTCGACTTCCCGGCGACAAGGCTTGAAGGGAACAGCAGTTTCAATCCGGCGCGATCGGCAAAGGTAGTCAGTGCCGAACCAAGGCTTTGCGCCGGGATATTGTAGGTGATCCCTTGCGCCGCGCTCTGCCCAACCGCGCTTTGCGCCTGCGCTTCGTCAAACCCGCGTCCCGCAAGGCCAAGCACCAGATAGACGGCCGCCGATCCCAGCAAAGCAGCCTTGATCGAACCATTGAAGGCGGACGCCCCCCGCAATATCCCGTTACTCATCAAACTCACCAATCCCTACACGCCAACCCCAAAAAAGGACATCGAGATCTCGTCCCCCGAGACATTCGATGTCCGTCATCAGCGAGGACGAAATGGCGTCTGGATTCTTGCAGTAAAAAGTACAGATATTTTTTGCTAGCCCTGATCAAGGGCGCAAATGCGCTCCTCCATCCGCGGCAAAGCGGCGATCGGCCAGCCCACACACTGCGCCTCTAGCGAATGACGGTAAGCATCGGCAGCCGCGTAACCTGAACGGGTAGCGTCTCCTCGATCATGCCGAGGATCGACTCCGGGTCCGAAATATCGAACACGCCGGTCACTTCAAGAGAGCTGAGGCTAGAATTGACGATCACGATGCGCCCGCGCCGATGCCGCTCGATTTCCGCGACCACATCGCCCAGCGCCCGACCGTTGAAGATCAACTTGCCCCTGCGCCACGCCGTCTCGGCGTTCGCGTCAACCCGCTCCGGCAGCGAAGGAAGTTTGCGGGCCCCGTAGCGAACGCGCTGGTCGGCAACCACGTCCACGGCGCTGGATCCTATCGTCCCGGACGCCACCGCAACCTTGCCTTCCACAACCGTCACAACGGTATCAACGGGCCGAATATCGACATCGAACAACGTCCCGAGCGCCTGCGCGCGCCCGTTGTTGGCTTCCACGATGAAGGGCCGGTTAGGATCGCGCGCGACCGAAAACGTCGCTTGCCCCTTGTACAGGATAAGCTCGCGCGCGGGCCCATCGAAATCGGCGGAGAGCGCCGTATCGCCATTCAGGAATACAGACGAGCCATCCGGCAGGGAAATGCTCCGCTGCTCGGCAACGGCCGTCGTGTAGTCGGCGAAAAGATGCGGCCCGATCACGCCGGATTGATAGAGGCCCGCTCCGGCGAGTGCCGCAGCACCACCCCCAAGCACCGTCCGTCGCGTCAGCTTGGACCGCTTCTCCTTGCGCTCTGCATCCCGCACCTCAGCGCCAGCGAGGCCCAGCCCTTGCCAGACCGCTTCGGCCTCGCGCGCGGCAGCCTCATGCGCCGGGCTCTGGCCGCGCCAGAGTGCAAATGCGTCCTCATCTGCCGCAGTCGCCCGCCCGGACTTGAGCTTCACGAGCCAGCCGACCGCTTCGTCGCTGAGCGCAACATCCGCCTTGCCGGGATAGTCGGGCGTCATCGGTCGAGCCGTCCCACGTTCACTTGAAATTTCCGCATCGCTCCGCACGAGCCGCGCCGGTGAGCACGCCCCTTACCTGCTAAGACGAAACGAAGCGAGCCAAGTTGCAGCGAAACACCCTCGAAAATCAGCCAATGCGGCGAAAATGATCCCGGCAGTGGCAGAGCGCCCGAACGAGATACTTCGCAACCATGCTTTCCGAGACTTTGAGCCTGGTAGAGATTTCCGCATGCGAAAGCCCGTCGCAACGGCTCATTAAGAGTGCCGCTCGCGGCTTGGCTGGGAGTTGCGCCAACGCCAACACGAGCTGGCGAAGCTGATCCCGGTCGATGACGAAGGTTTCTGGCGAGGGCGTGCTGTCCGCAACCGCCTCCAGCACAGCTTCGTCGCTGATCGCACGCGAGCTGTGGCGCCGTTCACGGCGGACGAGATCGGTGGCGATGTTACCGGCCAGCCGCAGAATAAACGCCTGCCTATCGCGAATTTCGGTATCGGGCGCGGTCATGCTCGCGAGACGCAGCCACGTTTCCTGCAGCGCGTCCTCGGCTAGATCGAGCGAGCCGGTCCGCCTCTTCAAGAGCCCGCGCAGCAGCTTCCAATGCCGCAGGTAGAATGCGGTGAGATCATCGGAAACCTCTGTCGAAACCATCGTCATGAATGCGATACGGCAAGCGATCTGTGACCAAGGCACTCCGCAGCGACACAGCAGAGCTCATGACACCTCTGCTAGCTCGACAAGAAAAATCCCGCAACACCAATGAATTAGATCGAGTCTAAGTGACTTCTCCCGCAACTGTAAAAACCATACCAAAATAGTAGAGTTTAAGCATTGGAATCGTTGGGTTTGCGTGCGGAGAGAGAATGGTCGAAGTGCCAGCACCATTCTCCGCGTCTTCACCCACGAAACACGAACGTCGTTGCGATTTGGCAACGAGAAAGGCTGTGCAGCACCACGCCGCACAGCCTCCCCACGTTTGCTCTGGTCGAAGATCGGACAAACGAACGCCCGCTGCCTAGATCTCGGTGAGATCCCTGTCCTTGGTTTCCCGCAGGAACAACAGTCCGATGACAAACGTCGCGAGTGCAACGATGATTGGATACCAGAGGCCCGCGTAGATGTTGCCGGCCCAGGCCACGATCGCTGTCGCCAGAAGGGGCAGCATGCCGCCAAACCAGCCGTTCCCGATGTGATAGGGAAGCGACATCGACGTGTAGCGGATCTTGGTCGGGAACAGCTCCACCAGGAACGCCGCGATCGGGCCGTAGACCGCCGCCACGTAGATCAGGAAGATCACCAGAATACCGAGCGCTAGCCCCCAGTTGATCTTGGAAACATCCGCCGGAACGGCTGTGTAGACCGTCTTGCCGTCCTTCTCGCCCTTTGCAAGATTCGGATATCCCGCCGCGACCAGGGCTTCGTTGTAGGCCTCGGGCGTGAAGGGCTTCACCTCTGTTCCGTTGATCTTGAGGACGACGGGCGAACCGGCCGCCCCTTCGAGCGTCTCGAACGAAAGACCCTGCTTGATGATGTGGTCCTTCGCCTTGTCGCATTCGGTGAACTTCGACCACGGCCCGACGAAGATATGGAAATTGCACTCCGCCGGGTCGACGCTGAGCGAAATCTGCGTCTTTGCCTGGAACGCGGCGAGATCCGGATTGGCCGCTTTCGCCAACAGATCAAACAGCGGGAAGTAAGTGAGTGCCGCGATCAGGCAGCCCGCAAGAATGATCTTCAAGCGTCCGATCTTGTCGCTGAGCCAGCCGAAGAAGATGAAGAACGGCGTACCGATCAACAGCGAAGCGGCGATCAGGATGTAAGCGTTGAGCGGATCGACTTTGGCCGTGATGGTCAGGAAGAACAGCGCATAGAACTGCCCCGTATACCAGACGACGCCTTGGCCTGCGGTCGCACCGAGCAGCGCGAGCAACACGTACTTGTTGTTCGGATAACGCAGGAAGCTATCGGTGATCGGCGCCTTTGAGCCCTTGCCTTCCGATTTCATCTTCTCAAACAGCGGGCTCTCGTTGAGCTTGAGCCGGATGTAGATCGAGAACACCAAAAGGACGAGCGACACGAGGAACGCGACGCGCCAGCCCCACTCCGCGAACGTCTTCGCGTCGAAGAAGTAGAAGCGGCAGAGACCGATGACGAGCAGCGCGAGGAAGAAGCCCAGCGTCGCCGTCGTCTGAATCCACGACGTTGCAAACCCGCGCTTACCGGGCCGCGCGTGCTCGGCCACATAGGTCGCGGCTCCCCCGTATTCGCCGCCGAGCGCGAGGCCTTGCAGCAGGCGAAGCGTCACCAGAAGCACGGGAGCGGCCCAGCCGATGCCCGGCACCGAAAAGCCGAGGATCGTCGAATCCGAGAAAGTTGGCAGCAAACCGACCGCGAAGGTCGAAAGGCCCATCACCACGATGGTGACGAGGAAGGTATATTTGCGCCCCACGAGATCGCCGACGCGACCGAAAATGATGGCGCCGAACGGACGCACTAGAAAGCCCGCCGCATAGGTCGCGAATGCGGACAACAGCGCCGCCGTGTCGTTTCCGGGTGGAAAGAACAGCGCCGCGAAGAACGGCGCGAGCGTTGCATAGAGATAGAAATCGTACCACTCAAACACGGTGCCGAGCGACGACGCGAAGATGACGCGCCGCTCGTCCTTGGTAATACCCGCCTGGCGCTCTGACGCGACCTCCGTACTGGCAATCGACATGTGCGTTTCCCCGATGATTGTCGTTATTGAATCGTGATGCGACAATCCTACGCAGCGCGCCCGCCCCAAGACGAATCGTGAGTTCTCATAAGAAAAGCACCGCGAGCGGGATACGCTGCGTACACGCAGCGTAATTGCGGGCTCGCACAATGCCTCACCATCGAGCCTTCACCGTCTCGCAGTTCCGACGCGGGCCTTCGCACGGGAAGCACCCGTGGCAACGCCAAGAGAGCTTCACACCCACGTCTGCTTTAGACCCGGCCGCGAAAGCCACACCCCAAAATGCAAATGCGAATTATTCCGAATAAGTATTGTGTCCGTCGCTCATCCGTGCAATTTCTCTGTTGCAAATAGTTCGCAACAAGGGGAGCGAGATGGGACGCCGGGGTTTGGGAATAGCCGCAGGACACATCGGAGGCACGGCCGTGATGCTGATCGCATGCACCGCGGCTATAGCTGCCGACAAGCGCCAGTATTCGCTGCGAAACCCGACGCCCACGAGCCAGCTTCGCGATATGTCGACCGACCGCCCCGACAAGACCGAAAGCCCCTACACGGTCGACGCCGGGCGCTTTCAGCTCGAGACCGATCTCGTCGCCTACACACACGACCGTCGCGACGGCATCACCACCCGCGCCTACGATGTCGCGCCGTTCAACTTCAAGATCGGCCTCACGAACAGCACCGATATCCAGTTCGTCTACGGCGCCTTCAGCCATATCCGCACATCAGGCGGTGGCACGAGCGAAACGGAAAACGGCTTCGGAGATCTCGTCGTCCGCCTGAAGCACAACATCTGGGGCAACGACGGCGGCACCACCGCGCTCGGCGTCATGCCGTTCGTCAAGCTTCCAACCAACGACATGGCAAGCCTAAATAACGATGTGGAAGGCGGCGTGATCGTGCCGCTCGCGATCGACCTCGGCAATGGCATGGGCTTCGGCCTCATGACCGAGATCGACATCCTGAGAAGCGAAAGCGGAAGCGGCTACGAGCCGACCTTCGTCAACTCCGCAACCGTGAGCTTCGAGTTGACGCAGCGTCTCGGCATGTACGTGGAAGCCTTCGTCGAGCGCAGCACCGAGAGCGGCGCAGAAACGGTCGTCACGCTCGACGGCGGCTTCACTTACGCCGTGACAGACAATCTGCAGCTCGATGCCGGCGCAAACGTCGGCGTGACCGAAGCCGCCGACGACCTCAACGTCTTCGTCGGACTGTCACAGCGCTTCTGAAGCAAGTGGGAAGCCGCTCCGCCTCACGCCGCCTTGGATTCGCGGTAGCGGCCGAACACCTTGGGCTCTTCCGCGCCGAACAACATGACGTCGTAGGTTTCCGGCGCGCTGCCTTCCACCTCCATGCCCGGCGATCCGATCGGCATTCCTGGCACCGCTAGCCCGCGCGCGCTCGGCCGCTCTGCGAGCAGCCGCTTGATCGCATCCGCAGGAACGTGGCCTTCGATGACGTAGCCGCCCACCTCGCCGGTATGGCAGGACGCGAGCGCAGCCGGCACCCCGAGCCGGGCTTTGACCGCCTTCATGCTCGGCTCGTCGGTCAAGGTCACCGAAAATCCATTGGCTCTGAGATGGTCGACCCATTTGTGGCAGCAGCCACAGGTCGGATCATGATGCACTGCCATCGCCGGCAGTGCGTCTGCGCGTGCGCGGCCGGCGAGCACTATCGGCCCAGCGGCCATCAGGCCCAGCACATGACGACGATCAAGCAACAACGGCTTAGTACCCATGTCACACCTCCCGCTTAATCGACCCGACTTCTGATCGAGATCAACGCGCACTGCGCGCCAACACGTCCATCAATTCATCGATCTTCTTCGTCTGCTCAGCCGCGTCCCCGCTTGCCATCGCATGCGCGACGCAATGGGAGATATGGTCCCGCAGCACATCTTCTTCCACGCGCCTCAAAGCGGCCCGTACGGCCGCGATCTGCGTCACGATTTCGATGCAATAGCGATCCTCCTCGACCATACGGCTGAGCCCCCGCACCTGACCTTCGATGCGGGAGAGGCGCTTGAGGCGAGAGGTTTTCGAAGCTTTTATCATGCCTTGACGAATACCCTGCGGGGGTATACCTGTCAATCAATACCCCCACAGGGTATATCGGAAGTCTCAAGTTCGATTGGAGCACATGCCATGGCCGACCAGCAGGATCCCGCAAGGCAAGGGTCGTCTTGCTGCCAGCACGGGGGTGGTACCGGCCACGGCGCCCGTCACACGCACACGCATCAGCATGCCCATGGGCCAGGCGCTTCTTCGGGTGAAAACACATCTGGCGTGAAAGATCCGGTCTGCGGCATGACGGTCAATCCGGCGACCGCCAAGCACCAGCACACCCATGCGGGCCACACCTATTACTTCTGCGCCGCGCGCTGCCGCGAGAAGTTCATCGCCAATCCGGAGCAGTATCTCGCTCCAGTCGCGAAAGAGCCGGACGCGTCTCCGCCCGGCACGATCTACACCTGCCCGATGCATCCTGAGATCCGGCAAGTTGGCCCGGGCTCGTGCCCGATCTGCGGCATGGCGCTCGAGCCTGAGGTCGCGACGGCAGACGCCGCGCCAAATCCCGAACTCGCAGACATGACGCGCCGCCTCTGGATCGCACTCGTCCTGACCCTCCCCGTTTTCGTCCTCGAAATGGGTGGCCATCTCACCGGCCTTCAGCATTCGCTCGGCGGCCAGACATCCAACTGGATACAGTTGCTTCTCGCGACACCAGTGGTTCTCTGGGCCGGATGGCCGTTCTTCGAACGCGGCTGGTCGTCGATCAAGACAATGAACCTCAACATGTTCACGCTGATCGCCATGGGCACCGGCGTCGCGTGGATCTACAGCATCGTCGGCACGCTCTGGCCTGGCCTGTTCCCTGCTTCGATGCGCGGGCACGACGGATCGGTCGCCGTTTACTTCGAGGCCGCCGCCGTCATCACCGTGCTCGTGCTTGTCGGCCAGGTTTTGGAGCTGCGCGCCCGCGAACGCACCAGCAGCGCCATCCGCGCGCTATTAAACCTCACGCCGAAGCGCGCCCGCCGCATTCGCGCAGACGGCACTGACGAGGATGTCGATCTCGACCAGATCGCTGTTGGAGATCGGCTGCGCGTGCGTCCCGGCGAGCACGTTCCTGTCGACGGCGAGATTCTCGAAGGTCGCAGCGCCATCGACGAATCTATGGTGACGGGCGAGTCCATGCCCACAACCAAAACCGCAGGCGACAACGTCATCGGCGGCACCACCAACCAGTCCGGCGGCTTTATCATGCGCGCCGACAAGATCGGGCGCGATACCGTACTCGCCCGCATCGTGCAGATGGTGGCCGAAGCCCAGCGCAGCCGCGCGCCGATCCAGCGCCTCGTCGATCAGGTCGCGGCCTGGTTCGTTCCCACCATCATCGCCGTCGCCCTCATCGCGTTTGCCGCCTGGTCGATCTGGGGGCCCGAGCCCCGCTTCACTTACGGTCTGATCGCAGCCGTTTCCGTGCTCATTATCGCGTGCCCCTGCGCGTTGGGCCTGGCAACGCCGATGTCGATCATGGTCGGCGTCGGCCGCGGCGCCAAGTCCGGCGTGCTGATCAAGAATGCCG
Organism: Hyphomicrobium sp. LHD-15; assembly: GCF_031157355.1. Classification (GTDB taxonomy): domain Bacteria; phylum Pseudomonadota; class Alphaproteobacteria; order Rhizobiales; family Hyphomicrobiaceae; genus Hyphomicrobium_C. The sequence continues at coordinate 519,072 of NZ_JAVIFT010000002.1, read as the reverse complement.
AAGCCTTGGAGCACATGGAGAAGATCGACACGCTGCTCGTCGACAAGACCGGCACGCTGACCGAAGGCAAACCGCGTGTCGTCGAGATCCGCCCGGCGGAGGGAATTACAGAGGCAGACCTTCTCCGCCTGGCAGCCAGTCTCGAGCGCGGCAGCGAGCATCCCCTTGCCGCCGCCATCGTCCAGGCTGCCCAGGAACGCGGCCTCGTGCTCACCGAGCCGCAAGGCTTCGATCAGCCCGTAGGAAAAGGCGTTGTCGGAACGGTGGAAGGCCGCAAGCTCGTGATCGGCAACGTCAAGATCATGGCCGACGCTGGCATCGGGAACGCAAGCCTCGACCAAGCCGCCGACGCACTCCGCAGCGAAGGCGCGACTGCGATTTACGTCGCCATCGATGGCAAAGCCGCCGGCATCATTGCCATCGCCGATCCGATCAAAGCCTCCACGCCATCCGCCATCTCGGCTCTCAAGAAAGCCGGCATTCGCGTGGTCATGCTCACCGGCGATCAACGCACGACGGCGCTCGCCGTTGCGCGCAAGCTCGGTATCGACGACGTCGAAGCCGAAGTCTTGCCGGAGGACAAGAGCAAGATCGTCGAACGCTTCCGCCGTGAAGGACGCGTCGTCGCCATGGCCGGCGATGGCACCAACGATGCTCCGGCCCTCGCCGCGGCCGATGTCGGCATCGCCATGGGCACCGGCACTGACGTCGCGATGGAAAGCGCCGGCGTGACGCTGCTCAAGGGGGATCTGACCGGTATCGTGCGCGCCCGGGCGCTATCCGCCGCGACCATGGCCAACATCCGCCAGAACCTGTTCTTCGCCTTTTTCTACAATGCGGCGGGCGTACCGATCGCGGCGGGCGTTCTCTATCCGGTCTTCGGCCTTCTGCTCTCGCCGATGATCGCGGCCCTCGCGATGTCCCTGTCATCGTTCAGCGTTGTTGCCAACGCGCTGCGCTTGAACCGCATCGAGTTGCAATGATCCCGGCGGCAATCACATCCACAAAGAGCGCCGCTGCCGGCCCCGCTTGCCGGCCGCGGCACCCGAAACCCGGAAGTCTCCCTCCGGGTCTCGAGCCGAATCAAAGGTATCCCGAGGCTCAGTACCCCTTCGGACACCAGGATTCGCCGGACGACTTGCATGACACGGGGAAGGCTTTCGCCATTTTCTCCGCCGTCGCCCATTCATCCTCATCGACGCCGTTGTTCACGTCGGCGTCCATTGCCGTAAAGGTCGGCGCCGGATCGAGCTTCAGCTTCGACACGTTCGCTTCGTATTCCGTGCGGCTGATCCGGCCGTTGCCATCGGTGTCGAGCGTCTTGAAGTCGCTGGCCCAATCCGCGAGCGCGGCAGAAGCGGGGATCATGGCCGCAACGGCGGCGATCAGTACTTTCCTCATCGTTTCAACTCCCAAAGTTATCGTTGCGACGCCCGTTGCAGACGTTCGCGCCTTGGAAACGAGGAATGACCAGCCATGAAACGGCTTCATCCCTCATCTTCCGCAGCAGGACGAATGAGGAGCTGCGTGCGACAATTTCGCAAGGTCACGTCCGGCAATACTGCGCGGGACGTTTTTGCACATATCCCGAGACCAAACGGCAAGGCCTGGTCTGAACGCCTTGGTTACGGGCTTGTGCGGACCCATATCGGCCAGATCACCCCTCTTCACGAAATACGGAGCAGTCCATGAAAACGCGCACTCTTGGCCCTACCGGCCCAGAAGTCTCGGCCCTCGCTCTCGGCTGCATGGGCATGACCGATTTCTACGGGCGCCGCGACGATGCCGAATCCATTGCCACAATTCATCACGCACTCGATCTCGGCATCACGTTTCTGGACACCGCCGACATGTACGGCCCCCACACCAACGAGGAGCTGATCGGCCGCGCGCTGAAGGGCAAGCGCGACCAGGCGTTTCTCGCGACCAAATTCGGCATCGTGCGCGATCCGAGCAATCCTGCCGCGCGCGGCATCAGCGGCCGTCCCGAATACGTGCGCCAATCCATAGACGGGAGCCTCAAACGCCTCGGCGTCGATTACATCGATCTCTACTATCAGCACCGCGTCGATCCCACGACGCCGATCGAGGAAACCGTCGGCGCCATGGCGGAGCTGGTGAAATCCGGCAAGGTTCGCCACCTCGGCTTGAGCGAAGCCTCCGCCGAGACCATCGCCCGCGCCCACAGGGTTCATCCCATTACCGCGGTGCAAACCGAATACTCGCTCTGGACGCGTGATCCTGAGGACGACGTCTTGCAGACCTGCCGCAAGCTCGGCATCGGATTTGTTGCCTACAGCCCGCTCGGCCGCGGCTTTCTCACTGGCGCGATCAAGAGCCCAGACGATTTCGAACCAAACGACTACCGCCGCACCAGCCCCCGCTTCCAGGGCGAGAACTTCGCGAAGAACCTGCTGCTCGTCGACAAGGTGCGCGAGATTGCGGCCGCCAAGGGCGTCACGCCATCCGAACTCGCACTCGCCTGGCTACTCGCCCAAGGCGACGACATCGTGCCGCTGTTCGGCACCAAGCGCCGGACCTATCTCGACCAGAACGCCAATGCGGTGAACGTCGCGCTTTCGGCCAAAGAGTTGGCGGACATCGAAGCCGCATTCCCTGCCGGCGCTGCATCCGGCACCCGCTACCCAGAAGCGATGATGAACGTCGTCAACGGCTGAGCCGAAGACTGCTCATCATCGTCATCGGCGCAACCGACATCATCACCCTCGGAGACTCCATGATACGCTCGACTGCTCTTTCCCTCGCAACGCTCTCGCTCGCTGGCGCCCTCGCCTGGTCGGCCCTGGCTGACGATCCCCACGCGCACCATGGCCATGAGCAGCCCGCGCAAGCAACCACGCAGCCCGCAAGCGATGTCGTGAAGGCCTACGAGGCTGCAAACGCGAAGATGCACGCCGACATGTCGATCCCGCTCACGGGAGATGCCGATGTCGATTTCATGCGCGGCATGATCCCCCACCACGAAGGCGCCGTCGCCATGGCCGAGGTCGCGCTGAAGTACGGGAAAGACCCTGAAGTGCGAAAGCTCGCCGAGGAGGTCATCAAAGCCCAGGCCGGAGAGATTGCCTTCATGAAGGAGTGGCTCGCCAAACGCGGCAAGTGACACGCCTCCCGGAACTCGGGCCTCCCCGCCCTCAACTTGCATCGCCCACGCGGTGGCGAGATTGCTGTTGACGGAGCGGGGAAAGAGTGAGAACATTTAGAGAACATAGACTCGCGACATCACAGCACTGGTTGCACCCCAAGCGCGCCGCAGGGAACGCTCGGGGCACGTAATGGATTCGCGCTTCTGCATCCCGAGACCATGATCGCTTCGGATCCTAACAATCCGAAGCGTGAATCATCGGTCTCACTAAAGACCGTGATTGGTCTTATCAAAATGCGCTTGGAAGGACGGCATGACCGAACCCACAATCAAATGTCCGAACTGCAGCACCGAAATTCACCTGACGGAGCAGCTCGCCGCGCCCCTCATCGCGGTGACGCGCAAAAAGTTCGAACAGGCGTTGTCGGCGAAGGATGCCGAGGTCGCCAAGCGCGAAGCCGAGATACGCGGTCAGAAAGCGGCACTCGATAAGGAAAAGGCATCGTTAGGCGACGAGATCGCGGCCCGCGTGGCCGCCGAGCGCGAGCGCATCTCCGCCGAAGAAACCAAGAAGGCCAAACTGCTGGCCGCATCCGACATCGAGCAAAAGAACAAGCAGCTCGCGGATCTGCAGGACGTGCTACGCGAGCGCGACGGCAAACTCGCCGAAGCGCAGAAGGCGCAGGCGGATCTGATCCGCAAGCAGCGCGAGCTCGACGACGCCAAGCGCGAGATGGACCTCACCATCGAGAAGCGCGTGCAGGAATCGCTCGGCGACGTGCGCCAGAAAGCCCGGCAGGAAGCCGAGGACGGCCTCAAGCTCAAGGTGCTCGAAAAGGAAGAGCAGATTTCCTCGATGCAGCGCCAGATCGAGGATCTGAAGCGCAAGGCCGAGCAGGGCTCGCAGCAGCTTCAGGGCGAAGCGTTGGAGCTGGAGCTTGAGAAAACTTTGCGCGGAAAGTTCCCGCGCGATCTCATCGAGCCGGTGCCGAAGGGCGAATTCGGCGGCGACGTGCTGCAAAGGGTGATGGGGCCGCTCGATCAGCCGTGCGGCACGATCCTTTGGGAATCGAAACGCACCAAGAACTGGAGCGACGGCTGGCTCGCAAAACTGCGCGGGGATCAGCGCGCGGCGAAAGCCGACATGGCGCTTCTGGTCTCCAATGCGCTTCCGAAGGATGTCGTGGGCTTCGATCTCATCGACGGCGTTTGGGTGGTGGAATCGCGCATCGCAATTCCGGTTGCCATCGCGCTGCGCCAGTCCCTGATTGAACTCGCGTCCGCCCGTCACGCCAGGGTAGGCCAAGAGACCAAGATGGAGATGGTCTACGACTATCTCACGGGGCCGCGTTTCCGCCATCGCGTCGAGGCGATTGTCGAGAAGTTCACCGACATGCAGGCCGATCTCGATCGCGAGCGAAAGGCGATGACGCGGCTTTGGGCCAAGCGCGAAGCACAGATCAAGGGTGTGATCGAAGCGACTGTCGGCATGTACGGCGACGTGCAGGGCATCGCCGGCAAGGCTCTCGACGAGATCGACGCCCTCACGCTCCCGATGATCGAGAGCGACGCCTTCGACACCGCCGCGGAGTAGCGACGCCCAGACCATGATCGCTTCGGGCCCACGCGCTCCGATCGTCGCGGCCCCTATCGGGCGCGACGTGAATCGGCAGCGCAGGAAAAGTCTGAAGCGTGAATCATCGGTCTCACCAAAAAAGCTGGAGCGTGATTGCCAGTCAAACAAAGGCAATCATGCTCCAGAGCTGACCGAGGATGACAAAACCGGTAGCCCCGGACCCCGGTCTAGCCTCCATCTATCCCAACCGACACGAAAAAAGGCCCTCCTTCCGGAGGGCCTTCATTTTGAACCGAACCGCAAGGTCTCACTTCGCCTTGTTGCGCTCGCGCTTTGCAGCCTTCGCTTCGCGCTTCAGCGCGTTCTTGGCCTTGCGCTGGCGAGCCTGAATTTGCTTGCGGCGACGATCGGAAAGCGTGGGCATGGGATATCCTCCGTTGATGTGTGTTTGTAGAACAATGAGTGTGACGATCAGAAAAAGCAGCCGAACAACGAGACCTGCGAACGTTTGCCTCTAGCTCTGCGCCGATAGTGGTTAGCCGTTGCCTGAATGGACGAATGAGGCGCCGCCCGCCTAGCTCTAGTTCTCGTCCATCTTGAGCGCGGCAATGAAGGCTTCCTGCGGGATCTCGACCTTGCCGAACTCGCGCATCTTCTTCTTGCCGGCCTTCTGCTTGTCGAGCAGCTTGCGCTTGCGGGTAATGTCGCCGCCATAGCACTTGGCGATCACGTCCTTGCGAAGCGCGCTGATGGTCTCGCGCGCAATGACCTTGCCGCCGATCGCCGCCTGGATCGGAATCTTGAACAGGTGCGGGCGGATCAGCTCCTTGAGCTTCTCGCACATCGCGCGTCCCCGGCTCTCCGCCCGCGTCCGGTGCACGATCATAGAAAGCGCATCCACCGGCTCGTCGTTGACGAGGATAGACAGCTTGACGAGCTCGTTCTCCTCGTAGCCCTTGATGTGATAGTCGAACGACGCATAGCCGCGCGAGACCGACTTCAGCCGGTCGTAGAAGTCGAACACCACTTCGTTGAGCGGCAGTTCGTAGATCAGCATGGCGCGCGTGCCGACGTAGGTGAGCTGCTTCTGGCGGCCCCGGCGGTCCTGGCAAAGCTTCAGCACCGCGCCGAGATATTCGTCCGGCACGAGGATCGTCGCCTCGATCCAGGGCTCTTCGATATGATCGATGCGCACCGTATCCGGCATGTCGGCCGGATTGTGCAGCTCGACCATCGATCCATCGGTCATGTGCAGGTGATAGATGACCGACGGCGCGGTCGTAATGAGATCGAGATTGAACTCGCGCTCCAAGCGCTCGGTGATGATCTCGAGATGCAGGAGCCCGAGGAAACCGCAACGGAAGCCGAAGCCCAGCGCCGCCGAAGTCTCGGTCTCGAACGAGAAGCTCGCGTCGTTGAGGCGCAACCGCCCCATCGCATCGCGCAGATCCTCGAAGTCGGCCGCATCGACCGGAAACAGACCGCAGAACACCACCGGCTGCGCCGGCTTGAAGCCCGGCAGCGGCTCCGGCGTCGGGTTCTTCTCGTCGGTGACGGTGTCGCCGACACGCGTATCGGCCACTTCCTTGATCGCGGCCGTGAAGAAGCCGACCTCGCCCGGCCCCAGCTCCGTGAGCATTTCCTGCTTGGGCCGGAAAATGCCGATGCGCTCCACCTGATAGTGGCCGCCCGTCGCCATCATCTGCACCTTCTGGCCACGCTTGAGCGTGCCGTCGATGATGCGGACCAGAACCACGACGCCGAGGTACGCGTCGTACCAGCTATCGACCAGCATGGCCTTGAGCGGCTTGTCCGGATCGCCCTTGGGCGGCGGAAGACGCTCCACGATCGCCCCGAGCACGGCTTCCACGTTGAGGCCGGTCTTCGCCGAAACGCCGATCGCTTCCGAAGCGTCGATGCCGATGACGTCTTCGATCTGCTGCTTCACGCGGTCTTCGTCCGCCGACGGCAGGTCGACCTTGTTCAGGACCGGCAGGATCTCGAGGTCGTTGTCGAGCGCCTGGTACACGTTGGCGAGCGTCTGCGCTTCCACGCCCTGGCTTGCGTCCACGACCAGGATTGCGCCTTCGCAGGCCGCCAATGAGCGCGACACCTCGTAGGCGAAGTCCACGTGCCCGGGCGTATCCATCAGATTGAGCTGATAGATTTTTCCGTCCGAGTGCTTGTAGTCGAGGCGCACGGTCTGCGCCTTGATGGTGATGCCCCGCTCGCGCTCGATATCCATGGAATCGAGGATCTGCTCTTTCATCTCGCGGTTCGAGACGTTGCCGCAGATTTGGATCAGCCGGTCCGACAGCGTCGACTTGCCGTGATCGATGTGCGCGATGATGGAGAAATTTCGGATCAATGAGATGTCGGTCATGCGCGCGTGCTTATCACCTCGCACGCCGAGGAAAAAGGGAGATCGCAGCACCGAGCGGACACGAATTGCCGCCCAAAACGATCAGACTCGAAGGGAGACAGCCTCTAATTGTGATTGATGAAAAATACAATTTAAGATTTAACTAAAGCCGTCTCTGCATCCTTAGAGTGAGGACGTCATGACGGATATTAAAGTCAATAAACATCAATGGGATAACGTTTCGGAAGCCGAAAAGGAGAAGATTGTCTCCGGCCTGAGGGCCACCGGCGCATTGAGAGCAACGGATCGGATCATCGGCGATCCCGGCGTGCCTGAATTCACGGCGGAAACGCTGCTGGAGCCTCAGTGGAACCCGCTGAAAGACCTTTGCAAAGCCGCTTGCGACACCGTAGCCGCAGCAGCCGTCGCATGGTGCACGGCAAATACCGGCGGCGCCGCAACCGCCGTCTGCATCGCCGCGGCCGAGGCGGCCCGCCAAGCCTGCCGCGATCGCTGCTGAGACACCCCTCTCATACGGTTACAAAGGCGCAGGCATCACCAGCCTGCGCCTTCATTTTTCGGGCTTCCAAGACGTCCTGGCGTCTTGACGCCGCCATATCGGTCGGCATGAGTGGCGGCGAAACTGAGCTTCGGAAGGACCGAAATGCGCCTTGCTCCTGTTCTAACCGCCGCCGCCGTCTCTCTTCTCTCGGTCTCCGTCGCAAACGGACCGTCGCTGGCGCAGGGCATCGAGTTCGGCCCCACGCGTGACGCCCCCAAGGCAAAGCCGCAGAAAAAGCAGCCGGCTCCCGCCGCAGCCGCAGCGCCCGCCGCCGCACCGGCAGAAGCCCCCGCACCGAGCGCAGAAGTCGCTCCCCCTGCCGCCACGCCCGCGGCCGTCCAGACACCGGCGGTACCCGCTGCAACGGGCCGCGTCTCGACCAAGGGTCTGCCGCCGCCCCCTGCGCCACGCAATTGCAAAACCTCCTGGTCGTTCGACTCCTGGATGCGCGACTTCCGGCGCGAGGCGGCCGCCGAAGGCATCAGCCAGCGCGCAATCTCGCTCGCCCTCGACGGCATGACGCCGGACCAGGGCGTCATCGCCCGCGATCGCCGCCAGGGCTTCTTCGCCCAGAGCTTCCTCGACTTTTCAGCGAAGCTCGCGACCCCCAACCGCGTGACCAATGGGCGGGCGCAGATCCAGAAGAACCGCGCTGCGTTCGATCGTGCCGTCAAGGAATATGGCGTCCACCCAGCCGTAATCACCGGCTTCTGGGCGCTCGAAAGCGACTTCGGCGCCGGCATGGGCAAGCTGCCGATCATGCGCTCGCTGGTGACACTGGCCTACGATTGCCGCCGCGGCCCGATGTTCCGCGATGAGCTTAAAGCCGCCCTGCAGATCATCGATCGCGGCGACATGACCCCCGACACGATGATCGGCTCCTGGGCCGGCGAAATCGGCCAGACCCAGTTCCTGCCCACGCGCTATCTTGAGCACGCCATCGACTATGACGGCGACGGCCGCCCAGACCTCTTCGACAACGCAACCGACATCATCGGCACCACCGCGAACTACATGCACCATCTCGGCTGGCGGCCAAACGAGCCGTGGCTGCAGGAGGTCATCGTTCCTGAAAATCTGCCATGGGATCAGTCCGATCTCACCATCAAGCATCCGCGCTCGAAATGGGCCGCCTGGGGGGTGAAGCAGACCAACGGCGAGCCGCTCCAGAACGATGCGCTGCAGGCATCTCTGCTATTGCCGATGGGCCGCTTCGGACCGGCCTTCCTCGCCCTGCCTAACTTCGACGTCTATCTGCAATGGAACCAGTCGCTCAACTACGCGACGACGGCCGCCTATCTCGCGACCCGTATTGACGGCGCCCCCGTGATGCGTCGCGGCCGTGAAGGCATCCCGGTCCTGAACATCGAGGAGGCCAAGGAGCTGCAACGGCTCCTGACCCAGCGCGGTTTCGACGTCGGCGAGATCGACGGGCTGATCGGCCTCAAAAGCCGCCAGGCCATCAAGGCCATGCAGTTAAAATACAAACTGCCGGCGGATTCCTACCCCACCCCCGACCTTCTGGCCGCACTGAGGGGCGGCTGAACGCAAAGCTTCCGGCGCGTTTTTACCACGATCGAACGCGATGCGCCGCCGAAGCCTCGCAATATTGCGCACTCTGCCGATTGGGATCGTAAGATGATCTGGGGCCGGAACACCCGGCCCCAGCGATATAATGTGGGCCTGAGCATTTTCCGGCCCGGATTGCTGTCGTAAAAAACTGCGACATGTCCAGTGGGGCGGAACCAGGACCGGGGGGAATACCGTGCAGCGATCGGTGATCAGCGGAATCGAACAGCGGCTTTCACAAATCAGCGCCGTTGCAGACGGGCGCTATGAAACATCCGCCGAGCTCACGGCCGCGCTGCAAACGCTTTATCAGACGCTTCACGACCCCGATGTGGTGGCCACGGACCGCTACGAGATTGCAAGCGCTGCCCCGCATCTGCTGAACAGCCTGTTCGCCGCCCGCATCCGCCTGCGCGACCGCATCGCCTCCTGGCAATCCAACGGCTTGCTCGATCGCGCGGCCGAAACGGCGCTGAGAGACGTACTTCGCCTCGCCCGTTACGCAAGCGACATCCTGGGCGAAATCGCCGCCGGAAATCCGCGCCTCGTCGCCGACGAAAAAACCAAGCGCGGTTTCTCGGGCAGCGCCCACAACACCCTCGTCAACCCGGCCTTCTACAACGGCCACAACATCCCGTTCCGCTCGGGCGACGTCATCCTCGTTCGTGGCAGCGCCCACAACAGTGCAGCGATCGCGCGCATCGGCGATGTCGACACGCAGTTCAGCCACACCGCGATCATCTACATCGACCCACAGGGCCAGCACTGGGTCGTGGAAGCGCTGATCGAGGATGGCTCGGTCATCAATTCGCTTGCCCATGTTCTCGACCACGGCCTCGGCCGCGCGGTTCTCTATCGCTTCAAGGACGCCGAGATAGCAGCCAAGGCGGCCCAGCTCGCCTATGAGCGCATCGAAGCCACCAAGACCGGCAAGGCGCCGCACATCCCTTATGATTTCACGATGCGCCTCAAGGGCCGGAAAACTCTGTTCTGCGCCAAGCTCGTCTCGCAGGCCTATGCCGACGCCAGCGGTGGCGCGATCGATGTGCCGGCGTTCAAGACCCGGCTCGACCAGAACAAGAACCGGGAGTTCTTCAAGAGCATCGGCGTCAAGGCCAGGGAGACTTATGCGCCGGGCGACATCGACATCGATCCGCGCTTCGATCTCGTGGCCGAATGGCAGGACTACCGCATCACGCCCGTCCTGCGCCGGCAGGATATGATCATGACGAAGTTCTTCGAATGGATGGAGACGCGGGACTACCGCTTCCGCGAAGACTTCTTCGTGAGCCTGATTGCCGTCTTCGGGCGACTGTCGAGCTATCTCTCGGACCGCGCGAAAAACCTGCTCTCGGGCGTCATCCCGAAAGTCCCGCGCAACATGACTCGCAACTGCGTGGCGACCATCGTGATGCTGCACAAATCCGCCGAGCAGCTGATGCCGATCCTCGCCAATCTCGAGGAGGACAGCGTCAAAGCGACGGGGCTCCCGCTGCATCCCGCCGAGCTTCTGAAGCATCTCGAACGGCTGCGCGAGGAATCCGGCGGGCGGATCGGTTACCTGCAGGGCAAACCCTAGGCTGTGAACTCGCTACGAGCGAACCGGGGTAGAGCGCATCATCATCCGTAGCGTGACATAGCCGAACAGATACAAAAATTCCCAGCTGATCAACGCCCAGAGCCGAAGCAGCAGGCCCTGGTAGGAATCGTAGAAGACGGCGTTGAGCACCAAGAGCGCGACCGCCGGCACCATCACCGCGAACGGCGCCCGCGCCGCACCGCGCCAGCCGCCGCCCAGCGCATGCCAGGCCACCAAGTGCGCCATCACGAACATAAAGACTGCGCTCAGCTCACACACGGGAGCGTCCTCCTGCAGGCCCTCTGACCCGTGGCAGAAACCCTAACAGCTCCCCGTCAATTCCTAGTTGAAGGGTTTCGTAAAATTGGATGGATCTGACGCCAAAGCGGTATGAAAGCAGCCAGGCAACAGCCGGCACGCCTGCCCCTCCTCGGCTTTAGGCCGAGGATTCACGTCCGGGGCACAAGGCCTGGAACGACAGAGCAGCTACGACTTGGGTGGCGGAGGCGGCGGCATGCCTTCGAAATTGGGAACCTGATCGGTGGTGTGGTCCCACGCCGCCCGGCTCTTGGTGTAGAGCACCATCTGCGGCTTGAACCAGCGCGTGTCGTCGAAGGCACCCACCGCCATGATGATCAGCCACGGCCGCGCCGAGTTGACGCTGAACAGGCGTGACCCGCACGTCGGGCAGAAATGGCGCGCCAGAGTAGCGCCGCTGTCGGCCTCGCTCGCATAGCTCGCGGTCTCGCCGACGATCTCAACATCCGCCAGCTTGAAGATGGCGTTCGACATGTGCCCGGTTCCGGAAGCGCGCTGGCAATCCCGGCAATGGCATTGCGCCATCCAGATCGGCGGCCCGGCGACTCTGAAGTGCACGGCCCCACACAGGCATTGCCCGGTCGCATGTACGTCCTGCGCCATGTTGCCGATGCCTGCTCCCTGCCGCCTGCCTGTTGCCCGCTGCCTCTCAGTGCAGCTTGACGTGCGGCTCCGTCCGGCGCGTCAGGAGGCGCGAAACAGAATCCAGCGCCACCTTCCAGTATCCGTGCAGCGCCGTCTCGTGCATCTTGTAAAGCGAGCGATACATGAGCTTGGCGACGAACCCCTCGATCAACATGTTCCGTCCGGTCACGAAGCCCATGAGGCTTCCGACGGTCGAATAATGACCGAGCGACACCAGCGAGCCGAAGTCGCGATACTTGAAAGGCTTGAGCGGCTGCCCGTTCAGTCGGGCCACGATCTGCTTGACGAGATGCGAGGCTTCCTGGTGGGCCGCCTGCGCACGCGGCGCAATAGGGAGCGTCTCGCCGGGCGGAACCAGATAGGCGCAATCGCCCATCGCGAAGATGTCCGGATCGAGTGTGGTCTCGAGCGTCTGTTTGACGACGAGCTGCGTAGAGCGGCTGATCTCGAGGCCATCCAAGTTCTTGAGAACGTCCGGTCCCTTGACGCCGGCGGCCCAGACCACGAGTTCGGACGGAATGAAATCGCCGGAGGCGAGCTTGACGCCGGTATCCGTCACTTCCGTCACGCGCGCATTGGTGCGCACGTCCACGTTGAGGTTCGTCAGAATGTCCTTTGTAGCCTGAGAAATACGCGGCGGCAGCGCCGGCACGATCCGATCGGCAGCTTCAATCAGCGTGATCTTGATATCTTTCTCAGGATTGATCTTGTCGAGCCCGAACGCCACCACGCCACGCGCGGTGCCGTGCAGCTCCGCCGACAACTCCGTACCCGTCGCACCCGCCCCGATGATCGAGACATGAAGCTGCTCGGGCCGGATCGGCGTAGCCTGGGTATTGGCGCGCACGCAGGCATTGATGAGGCGGCGGTTGAAGCGCTCGGCTTGCTCGGGCGTATCGAGCATCAGAGCGTGCTGCTTGACACCCGTCACGCCGAAATCATTCGAGACGCTACCGACGGCAATAACCAGCGTATCGTAAGGCAGCCAGCGATCGGGGGTCACTTCGCGCCCGTCCTCATCGACGGTACGCGCCAGATGCACGAGCTTCTTCGCCCGATCGAGACCGATCATCTCGCCGTAGCGATACTTGAAGCCGTGCCAATGGCCCTGCGCCATGTATTCGACTTCGTGCCGGTCGACATCCATGCTGCCGGCGGCGATTTCGTGCAGCAGCGGCTTCCAGATGTGCGTGCGAGAACGATCGACGAGCGTGATCGCAGCCCGCTTTTTGCGAAACCAAGTATCGCGGCCGAGCTTGTCGCCCAGCGCCGTCGCAAGCTCAAGCCCGCCTGCGCCGCCTCCAACCACGATGATGTGATGCAAATCCGGCCTCGGTATCACCAGAGGAGCAGAACCACTCGCGCTGACGTCGGCAACCATCTCGTGTCTCCCGCACCCAGCCCATGATCGCTTCGGACCCATCAGTCCGAAGCGTGAATCATTGGGCTCATCAAAAGTTTAGAGCGAGATTTCGCTTCAAAGCGAAGCAATCGCGCCCTATCCAGCCGCGCAGTCTATTACCAGAAATCGTTAAAGGACGGCGACAGAATATCGATAGGAGGAGCGTAGCCGCGAGCCTGCCCCGGAGCGAACCGGAAGCGTGGCAGCCCCCCGCCGCACAAACGAAACGTCCTAGCTCCGGATTTCGCCGCCGGTCGCCTTCTTCACGTCGGCGATGACCTTCTGCGCGATCGCGTCGATGGCCTTGTCGGTCAGCGTCTCGGTCTTGGGTTGCAGCGTGACCTCGATCGCGACGGATTTCTTGCCCTCGGCCGCGAGCGCGCCGCCCTCGAACACGTCGAACACGGTGACGCTGTCGATCAGCGCCTTGTCGGCGCCGAGCGCGGCCCGCACCACATCACCGGCATGAACGCCGCGATCCAGGATGAACGCGAAGTCGCGCTTGACCGCCAGCAGATCCGATTGATCGAGCGGCGCCTTGGCCCGGCTCTTCCGCTTCTCCGGCGGAAGCGCATCGATGAACACTTCGAAGCCGACCACCGGCCCCGCCACGTCGAGCACGGCGAGCGTCTTCGGATTGATCTCGCCGAAGTAGGCGAGCACGGTCTTGGGACCGAGCCGCAATGTGCCGGAGCGCCCAGGGTGATACCAGGCCGGCGCATCGCGCGTGACCTGCGCCTTGGCGGGGTCGACACCCAGCGCCGTGAGGATGGCCACCGCATCGGCCTTCGCGTCGAACACCGAAACCGCCTGCGCCTTGCCGTCCCAATGGCGTCCGCCACCGGAAGCACCTGCCGTTCCGGCCCGTACGCCGGCCGCGGCCAGATACTGATCCTGCGGTGTCTCTCCGCGATAGGCCTGGCCCAGCTCGAACAGCGCCACATCGGCGAACCCGCGATTGCGGTTGCGCTCGACGGCCGTCACCAGGCCCGGCAGCAGGCTCGGCCGCATGACCGCGAGATCCACCGAAATCGGATTGGCAAGCTCTACGAGCGTGCTGCCCGCGCCGAACGTCTCGGCCTGCGGCTTGGGCAGGAAAGACCACGTCACGGCTTCCACGAAGCCTCGGGCCGCCAGCAGACGGCGGGCGCGGCGCGCACGCTTCTGCTTGTCGGTGAGCACCGCCCGCGACACGCCGCTAGTGCGGGGCAACGGCGTCGCCGGAATGCGGTCGATGCCGGCGATGCGCACGACCTCTTCCACGAGATCCGCCGCACCATGAATATCCGGCCGCCACGAGGGTGCCGTGACTTCCACCACATCCCCTTCGCCGACCAGCACACAGCCAAGCGTTTCGAGAATGGTCTTGATTTCGGCGCCCGGCAGCGAAAGACCCGAGAGCTTTTCCACGCGGCCGATATCGAACACGATGGCGCGCTTGTTGTCCGGCACATGACCGGCAACGGTCGCCTTGGACGGCTTGCCGCCGCAGAGCTTGTGAATCATCTGCGTCGCGAGATCGAGCCCCGCCAGCACGCTCTCTGGATCGACGCCGCGCTCGAAGCGATAACGCGCATCCGTCACAAGACCGGTCTTGCGGCCCGTCGCGGCCGTGCGCAGCGGATCGAAATACGCGCTCTCGATCAGCACGTTGGTGGTTTGCTCGGTGGAACCCGAAGCTTCTCCGCCGATGATGCCGCCAAGCGCGAGCGGGCCGCTGTCGTCGGCGATCACGCACATCGTCTCGTCGACCGTATGCTCTTTTCCGTCGAGCCCGGTGAACGTCTCGCCGGCCTTGCCGAGTCGTGCCCGCACCGCGCCCTTGAGCTTGTCGGCGTCATAGACGTGCAACGGCCGCCCGCGATCCTGGCTGATGTAGTTCGTGACATCGACCAGCGCATTGATCGGCCGCAGCCCCACGGCGCGCAGCCGCGTCTGCAGCCACTCGGGCGAAGGCCCATTGGTAACGCCTTTGACGAGGCGGGCGGCAAACACCGGACATGCGCTTTCCGCGCCCTTCGGGAATTCGAGCTCGATCGCGATCGGATTGTCGAAGCCACCCTCGACGCCGGCGATCGTCTTTTCGTCCTTGAGCGTCCCGAGCCCCGCCGCCGCGAGATCGCGCGCGATGCCGCGCACGCCCGTGCAGTCCGGCCGGTTCGGCGTGAGTTTCACCTCGAACACCGGGTCGTTGAGACCTGCCGCATCGATGTAGCGGGCGCCCACATGCTCGGCCATTTCGGCCGGAAGATCGAGAATGCCCTCGCTGTCGGCGGCAAGCTCGAGCTCCGCCGCCGAGCACATCATGCCGTTCGAGACGACGCCGCGTACCGGCTTCTTCTCGAGCGTGATCTTGGAGCCGGGAATGTAGGTGCCGAGCGGCGCGAACACGCTGATCATGCCGGCGCGCGCATTCGGCGCTCCGCACACCACTTCCAGCAGCGGCTGCCCCTTCTCGACCTCGACCTGCACCACCTGCAGCTTGTCGGCATTCGGATGGCGCTTGGCTTCCACGATCCGCGCGACGCGGAACGCGCCGAGCTTGGCCGCCGGGTCCTCGACGCTTTCCACCTCGAGCCCGATTGCCGAAAGCTTGGTCGAGATCTCGTCGACCGTCGCCTTGGTCTTGAGATGGTCCTTGAGCCAGGAGAGCGTGAACTTCATGGGGTGCTCCGTGATCCCCTCTTCCCGGTCTTTCAGGCAGAGGGCGAGGGAGAAAAATCAGCTCGACAACCCGCCGCCGAGCGTCGGAACGTCGAGCACGGAAAAGCCGTAGTGGCGCAGCCACCTGAGATCGGCCGCGAAAAACGCGCGCAGATCCGGCACGCCGTACTTCAGCATCGTCAGCCGGTCGAGCCCCATGCCGAACGCGAAGCCCTGGTACTTGTCGGGATCGAGCCCGCAATTCCGAAGCACGTTCGGATGCACCATCCCGCAGCCGAGAATTTCGAGCCACTGCCCCGGCTTGCCGATGGCTTCCGCACCGATGTCGACTTCCATCGACGGCTCGGTGAACGGAAAGTGCGATGCGCGAAAGCGCATCTTCACGTCCGACACTTCAAAGAACGCCTTGCAGAACTCTTCGAGCACCCACTTGAGATGACCCATGTGGGTCGTCTCGTCGATGACGAGGCCTTCGATCTGATGGAACATCGGCGTGTGCGTCTGATCGCTGTCGCTGCGATAGACGCGCCCCGGCGCGATGATGCGGATCGGCGGCTTGCGGCTCACCATGGTGCGGATCTGCACCGGGCTCGTATGCGTCCGCAGAAGCAGCCGCGAGCCGTCGGGCTTGGCCGGAAAATAGAACGTGTCGTGCTCCTGCCGCGCGGGATGCTCGGCCGGAATGTTGAGCTTGTCGAAGTTCATCTCGTCGGTTTCGATATCCGGCCCTTCGGCCACGTCGAAACCGAGATCGGCGAAGATCTCGACGCACTCGTCGAAGACTTGGCTCACCGGGTGGATGCGCCCCAGCGCCTCCGGCCCGAGGCGCACCGGCAGCGTCACGTCGGCCCGTTCGCTTTCGAGGCGAGCTTCGAGGGCTGCGCCTTCGAGATCCGCCTTGCGCAAGTCGAGCGACTGCGTGACCGCTTCTTTCACCGCGTTGTTGGCGGCGCCGAACGCTTTGCGCTCCTCGGGAGGCAAGGTCGCGAGCTTCGACATCTGCGCCGCGATCGCGCCCTTCTTGCCGAGCGCGGTCACGCGCACGGCCTCGAGCTGCGTGAGATCTTTCGCAGCCGCAATCTGGGCCAAGAGCTCGCTCTTGAGTGTATCGAGTTCGATCGTGCCAGTTCCGGTCGTACCAGTCATTCCATGCCTACCATTGCGCGGGCTTCGGACGAGCCACGTAGGAAAAGGCCGCCGACGCCGGGATCATCCCAGTCATCGCGCGGCCAAGACTTCCGAGCAAGGAAAGAAGGATCAGGCCGCCTTGCCTGCAGCTGCAGCCGCTTGGTCGACAAGCGCCTTGAAAGCAGCCGCATCGCGAACGGCGAGATCGGCCAGCACCTTGCGGTCGATGTCGATGCCCGCCTTCGAGAGGCCGAAGATAAAGCGGCCATAGGTCAGGCCATGCTCGCGGGTCGCGGCATTGATGCGCTGAATCCAGAGCGCGCGGAACGTGCGCTTGCGGCGCTTGCGATCGCGATAGCCATACTGCAGTGCCTTTTCGACAGCCTGCTTGGCGACGCGGATGGTGCTCTTGCGGCGGCCATAGTAGCCCTTGGCGGCCTTCAGAACCTTTTTGTGCTTGGCGTGGGCGGTAACACCGCGTTTTACGCGAGCCATGGTTTACGTCCTTATGACTGGAATGAGATAACGGCGAGCTTTGGAAAGCTCAGCGGGCGTACGGCATGTATTTCTTGACGATCTTCGCGTCGCTGTCGTTCAGCACCATGGTGCCGCGCGCATCGCGAATGAACTTCGCGTGACGTTTGATCATGCCGTGGCGTTTGCCCTGGGCAGCCGCCTTGACCTTACCGGTCCCAGTCACTTTGAAGCGCTTTTTGGCGCCGCTCTTGGTCTTCATCTTGGGCATTTTGCTCTCCTTAGAATACGAAGCGACCCGCAGTCCGGCCGCAAAAGCGGTGGACAAACCCTCCACGTCGCCAAGCCCTTAGGCAGCGCGTCGAGGGATGCTTTCTTGCGGGATCCGCAGATTTAAAAGCATGAAAAGCCGCCACGGCATGCCCCGCCGGGCGGCTCAGCCGGGACTTATACGGGTGCGCCCCTGCATTTGCAACAAGGAGTTCAGAACCTTGGAGCAGCGGCGCGCGCCTGATGCCATGTAGCACAAACTCGGCCACCGCGAGCATCGAAGAATTTGTCAGCTCCAATAGAACTTTACTGGGATTTCCTAGACCAATCCAGACCAGAGACTTCCCTGCAGTATGACAACATCTCAGCTGGGTCAGCATTAATATCCAGGACCGCCCCCGCCCTGGAGACTTGCTGGAGAAGTATCCTTATTTACTCATGTTGTTCAATTTTGAGATGCTGACAGTGCTTCAGAGATCATGCCGTCAGCGTTCTGTGCAACATCTTGCCTTTATAGAAAAGCCGGTTCATATAAGGCCATCGAACACGCCTTGGGTTCACTCTGCGACAGCGCCCCACGCTGAAACTAGAAGTCTCCATCGCGCGATTTGATGGCATCTCCGGTCATCGGGTCCGGAGACTATGACGATCTGCTTTGGAGGCACTATAATGTCGAACGGCACTGTTAAGTGGTTCAACGGTCAAAAGGGGTACGGATTCATTCAGCCCGAAGAAGGCGGCGCTGATGTGTTCGTGCATATCTCGGCCGTAGAGCGCGCCGGGCTTCAGACTCTCCGCGAGGGACAGAAGATCGCTTACGAGACCGAACGTGGCCGCAACGGCAAGATCGCTGCCGTCAACCTGCGTCCGCTCTAAGTCGCGAAAATACAGTTGAGCACGGGGAGCGGAGATGTCTGCTCCCCGTTGCTTTTGCATTTCCTATTACCTAGTTGAGTTACTGCGATCGGGATCGCTTGAGGGATTGAATGGCGAAAGAAGAAATGCTCGAGTTCGAAGGTGTGGTGGAGGAGGTGCTTCCCGACGCCCGCTGCCGCGTTAAACTCGACAATGGACACGAAGTGATCGCCTACACGTCCGGGCGCATGAAGAAGAACCGCATCCGCATTCTTGCCGGCGACAAAGTCACGGTCGAGATGACGCCATACGATCTTACCAAGGGTCGCATCAATTTCCGCCACAAGGACGCGCGCTCTGGGCCTCCGCCCTCGTCCGTCGGCCCTGGCGGCGGTCCGCGTCGCCCCCGCTGATCGGCGAGCGCCTTTCAGGCAGCCGATCCTCACGAAAAACATCCAGACGCTTCGGATCCGGCTTACCAGCAGGTAAGCCGGACAAACGGCATCGGCTGTCAGCCGGCTTCGATCAGGGGTATGCGAACCCGAAACGGAACCGCACCAGTTTGTCTTTCTTGAACTCGTACTCCGCGTAGTAGATCGGGTAGCCGAACGCCATGAGTTCGCGATCGCGATCCGCGTCGGCAACCTCATACTCGAAAAAGAGTTCTTGCCCGGTCTTCTGTCGAGACTTGAAGCAAGTCCCAAACAACGCCTGCACCTGCGCAACGCTCATCCCAAGCTCGACGCCGCGCGCGGTCTTGAAGCTCTCGATCGGCAAGTCCTTGAGCGCGAGCGCTTCGGGTCCCGCATAGCGGACTTCCGCTTCGGCATACTCGTCCTCGACCGCACCATAATGAGCGAAAAGAACCAGCTCCTGCGAACCGTTGGTTGAAACGAAGCGCGCGTGCGGAAGATCGTCCTCGCTCTCGACGAGCTTGGGAGACGCTCCGACGACCGCGACCGCACTATCGCTGTCCGTCAGCTTCACGCCCGCGATTTCCAGATCCGGCCCTTTGATCCGGCACTTGGCCTCGGACGGCGCCGGAAGTGAGAGTCCCAGCGCGCACAGAAAAAAAGCAGCGAACCTCGTGTAAGACGACATGAAGGCCCGGTCCCCCGCCGCGCAATCTTACGAGTGGGCATATTTGCCTATGCGGGCCGGCGGCACCCGCCGTGCGGCGTAGCATTCCTTCCCGAGAAGGGCCGAGCATAGACAATTCGAACTCGCTGACCAGAGCATTTTCAGTCCACGCTGCAAATACGTACAAGCCCGCGCACGAAGCCCACAAGCTCCGCGGAAACCTTGCTGTTTCGTAAGCTTTTCTTCTCTCAGGCGGATCGTGCGCGCGCGATCGGGAAATCGCGCGCGACGACATCACCGCGCTGCCGCGCTTGGGCGAGCGCGCTTTCGATGTTCGAAAGAAAAATCCCGGCGGCCGTCTGCCACGTGAACGCCATCGCCTGCTCGCGCACGCGCTCGCGATTGAGGCTCAAGGCAGCGAGCACCGCACCGCGCAGATCCTCGCTCAGAACACCGGAGATATTCGGCGTGACGAGATCCTTCGGCCCGATGGCCGGAAACGCCGCCACAGGCACGCCGCTGGCCATCGCTTCAAGCATCACCATGCCGAACGTATCGGTGCGGCTCGGAAACACGAAGACGTCGGCGGAGGCATAGCACTGCGCAAGGTCGCGTCCCTCGCGTACGCCCGTGAAGATTGCCGTCGGGTAGCGCGCCTCGAGCTCCGCGAGCTGCGGGCCATCTCCCACAACAACTTTCACACCCGGAAGATCAAGGCTGAGAAAGGCCTCGATGTTTTTCTCGACCGCCACCCGGCCGGCATAAAGAAACACCGGGCCCTGGCCGAACAGGCGCACGGTATCCGGACGGAACAGCTCCGTATCCACGCCGCGCGTCCACGGCAGCAACCGATCAAACCCGCGCCTCCTCAAATCGGAGGCAAGACTCTCGGTCGCCACCATCACGCCGGCACTCTTGGCATGGAAGCGACGCTGAAAGGCATAGACCCAGGATTCCGGAACCGGCCAGCGCGCGCTCACGTAGTCGGCGAAACGCGTGTGAAAGCTGCTCGTGAACGGCAGGCGGCGGCGCAGACAATGTGATCGCGCCATCCAGCCGACGGGACCTTCCGTCGCGATATGGATGGCATCCACCTTCGCCTCGTCGATCAGCCGCGAGCAATGCTTCTGATCCGGAATCGCAAGCCCGATCTCCGGATAGCTGGGGCAGGGAATGCAGCGAAAATTCTCGGGCCCCAGCACTACCAGCTCGGAGCCGATGGCCTGCAGCTCCACGGCGAGCCTCTGATAGGTCCGCACGACGCCGTTGATCTGAGGAGCCCACGCATCGGTTGCGAGCAGGATCCGCATTACGCCGCCTGAAGCGCCGCATTCGTGACCGGCACCGACGCTCTTTCGCGGACGACATCCAGCCACCGGATCAGCTCGAGCTCACCGGTTTCGGTCTCGCCGACCGCCGTGCAGCTTTCCACCCAGTCACCGGTGTTGATGTAGCGGATGCCGGCGATATCCCGGTTCGCGGCGTGGTGGATGTGCCCGCAGATGACGCCATCCACGTCGTGGCGCCTGGCCTCCTCGGCAAGGTTCTTCTCGAACTCGCCGATGAAGCTCACCGCCGTCTTGACGCGGTGCTTGAGGTAGGCCGAGAGCGACCAGTACCCGAGCCCGAGGCGACGGCGGATGAAGTTCAGCGGCCAGTTGGACCACAAGGCGAGTTCGTAGCCACGATCGCCCAGGAAGGCCAACCAGCGAGCATACCGCACGACGACATCGTACTCGTCGCCGTGCATCACGATGAAACGCCGGCCATCCGCTGTGGTGTGTATGGCTTGGCGCTCGATTTCGATGCCACCGAAGTGCATCCCGGCGTAGTCACGAATTCCTTCGTCGTGATTGCCTGGGATGTAGATGACACGTGTTCCCTTGCGCACCTTGCGCAGGATTTTCTGCAGAACGTCGTTGTGGGTCTGCGGCCAGACGGCGCCGCGCTTGATGCGCCAGAAGTCGAGGATGTCACCGACCAGATAGATCGTGTCCGCCTCGTTATACTTCAGAAAATCCAGCAGCATATCGGCCTGCGAAGCGCGAGTGCCGAGATGCACGTCAGAAATGAACAGCGTCCGGAATGAGCGTTCTGTTCCCATACGGCGAGCCTCCGAATCCGCATTGTTTTGCGGGTATCCTGGGCTTCTTAGAACGGGATTTGCATTTCAGGAGTATGACAACCGGACAACCGCGACACCAACGCGTGGCCCCAGCGCAACGAAAGCGCAGGTCTTAGTAAATGCGAACCGGAAAGTAGCGCTCGACAAGCTCCTGAAATCGACCGCTATGGCGGATCTTCTTCAGCGCGTCGTTAATCAACACCTTGATCTGCGGATCGTTTCGCGGGAGCGCGACCGCCAGCCCGTCGCCGAAATACTTGGGCTCCAGGAACGCGCCGCCCTTGAACTCGCAGCACTGGCGCGACAGCGAACCGTTGATCCAGAATGCTAGGCTGATCGCATCGTCGAAAATGAGATCCACCTTGCTCTGCTGCAAGGCCTCCCGCGCGAGCTCCGGATTTTCGAAAAGCACGATCCGGCTGTCGCGGAAAAACGCCTTGATGAAGGCTTCGTGCGCCGTTCCCTTGGCCACGCCGACGGTCACCCCATCCAGCCCTTCCGGGGTGATCTCGCCGACCGTTTCGCCCGTCCGGCTGGCAAACCGGCCCGGCGTGTAGAAATAGCGATCTGAAAAATCAACCTCGGCCAACGTACCCGCCGTGACAGTATGCGCTGCAATTACGGCGTCTGCGTCCCCGCGCCGGAGCGCAATCAACAGCTCCTCCCAGGGCCGCACCTTGATATCGCAGGCGGCCCCAACCTCGAGGCAGATCGCGCGAGCCAGATCAACGTTGAAGCCCGAAAGCACACCCTCGTCGTCGTAATAGTTGAAGGGAGGAAACTCACCCTCGGTCAGGAAGCGAATGACGAAGCGGCGCGGCTCTGCGGGAGCGGCCTGTTCGGGGGTAACCTCTTGGCTCCGGCCGGCTTCCGCCATTACCCCCACGACAAGAAACGCCGATAGCAACGCGCCGAGCATTGCGGCAGCGCGCATGCGCGGCACCACATGTCTCGCGGCCTGAACGATCTGAATAGGCGTCATCGGCGGAGCCTCGGGAAAACGAGCGAGTCGGCAATTTCGCAATCTCCCTATTTAACATCGCGAGCAATATGGCAAGATGATTGCCGGCCGGAACGGCTGGGGGCCGTGCGGCGAGGGAGCGCTTTGGGGGACGATCGTGCCTCAGGACGTAGACGGCAGCGCGGATCCGGCACCCCGGAGTTCGCCAGCACCGCCGCGACGGAGCCGTTTAGCGCCGTGGCATCGCGTCAGATCGCGCGCACCTCCTGACGCGCGACGTCACAATGGCTCTTCAATCGATAGCCCGGCCGAAGCGCGTCTCAACCTTGATCACGCCGTCAACGACCTACGCCGCCGCCGGCCCGATCTCTCGGCCGGCGAGCCCACATGGCCTTGGCAGCGACGCGGTCTCTTTCTTTTGATATCGGGGAGCACCGCAACCGCGGTCGTTGCTTTCGACGAGATTGTCTTCGTCCTGGCTGCCGTTCTTGTGCTGCCTTTCTTCTGTGTCGTGATCTTGAGGACGGCGGCTCTGTGGCACAAGGCAACCGGACACGCCACGCGGGTCAAAGCCGAAATCATCGACATCGATAGCTGCCGGCTTCCCCGCTACACCCTCCTGATCCCGCTCTACGACGAAGTCGACGTCATCGCGGATGTCGTTTCCGCACTCGAATCCATCGACTATCCGAAAGACCGGCTTCAGATCCTCGTGATCCTCGAAGAGAACGATCCCGCGACGCGGCGCGCCGTCGAAAGTCATCGCCTTCCTCCGCACATGAGCACAATCGTGGTTCCGAGTGGCGAGCCCCGCACCAAGCCCCGCGCACTCAACTATGCGCTGCGCCACGCAACCGGAGACCTGGTCGTCGTCTACGACGCAGAGGACGTGCCAGAACCAGACCAACTTCGCCAGGCCGCGCGCTTGCTCTCCGCCAATCCACGTCTCGCCTGCGTGCAGGCCCGCCTCAACGTATTGAACGCGAACGAAACCTTTCTCACGCGCCAGTTTGCGATCGAATACACCGTGCTGTTCGATTGCCTCCTGCCGACACTCCAGCGCTTGAAACTTCCCGTTCCCTTGGGCGGCACATCAAATCATTTCTCCCGCGCCGTGCTCGAAGAGGTTGGCGCCTGGGATCCTTTCAACGTCACCGAGGATGCGGATCTCGGCATCCGGCTGGCCCGCGCCGGATGGGACGTGCAGGTCCTGAGTTCGACGACCTGGGAAGAAGCGCCCCCTAATTTCGCGAGCTGGCGGAACCAACGTACCCGTTGGCTCAAGGGATGGATGCAGACTTACCTCGTGCATACGCGCCAGCCGTTCAGAACCGCCCGCGATCTCGGCTGGTTTCCGTTCTTCGGTCTCCAAGTGCTGATGGGCGGCTTGATCCTCTCCGCGCTGGTCCACCCTTGGTTCTATGCAGTGCTCGCGTGGGAGCTGACCTGTGGGCCATTGATCAGCCCCGAGCACGACGCCCTGTCGAGCGCCGTCAAATGGATCGGCATCGTCAATCTGAGCTTGGGCTATGTGTCGGGCGTCGCACTCGGTTGCGTAGCCGTTGCCGGGCGCGGCCGCCTCGAGCTCGCCGGCTGGGCGATCATCATGCCGATCTACTGGCTTCTGATCTCACTGGCAGCCTACCGGGCCTTGTTCCAGCTCGTTCGGGCACCCTACCGCTGGGAGAAGACCCAGCATCGCCCCCGCGCCGCCTTCTCCCATCCGGCAAAGTAGATCCCTGTTGGCTTGCCCATGGCGGTTTCCCGCCACTTCTTCCGCGTGCGGCCTGCCTGCTGCCCGTTGCCGGCTGCCCCAGTTTACGGCTTGACCACCACACCCCACGGCAGCCGACCAACCGGCACCGACTTCTCGGGCTTGAGCGTTGCCACGTCGACGATCGTCATGTCGTTGGTAAGCCCGTTCGCCACATAAAGCTTCGAGCCATCGGGCGAGAGCGCCATGTGCCACGGCCGTTGCCCGACCAGGATGTAGCTCGTCGGCGTATAGGTCGCGACATCCACCACGGCAACGCGGTTGGCCGTGCTGAGCGCGACGAATGCCGTCTTGCCGTCTTTGGTGAAGCGGATACCCATCGGCTGGATCAGCTCCCGCCGCACCCCCGGAATCTCGAAGCCGAACTTCTTGATGATCTTCCGGGTCACCGGATCGATGACGGCAACCGTGCCGCCGATCTCGGCGGAAACCCACACCAGCTTGCCGTCACGCGTGAACTCGGCGACGCGCGGCCGCGTGTCGACCAGAATGTTGGCCGTCACTTTGAAGGTCTCGTTGTCTATGAAGTGCGCCATGCTCGTCTGCTCGGAGGTGGCGACGGTGAACTTGTTGTCGGGCGAAACCGCCATGCCTTCGGGCTCCACCCCGACCGGGATTTCGGCAAGCACCTTTCCGCTGACCCGCTCGATGACCGTGACGAACCCTTCGTCCTCGTTCGCGATGTAGATCCGCTCACCCTTGGGATCGACATCGAGCAGTTCGGGATCGGGGCCGGAATCGAGCGTCCGCACCACTTCGAGCGTCTCGGTATCGACAACGTCCAGCCGGTTGTCGTCACCCACGCAGACCAGAAGTTCCTTGTGATCGGGCGTCAGCACCATGCCGCGCGGCCGGGCACCCGTCTCGATCACTTTCACCACCTTGAACGTCTCGCTGTCGAGCACGGTGACGGTATTGTCCTTCTCGTTCGAGACGAAAATCTTCGACGCAAACGCAGGCGCAATCGGCAGAGATACGAACGCCGCCGCCAACACAGCGGCAGCCATGGGACGCTTCATGAGTTTCCTCTCCTGGTCGTTTGTTCTGATTTTTTATTTGTTGAACCGGCACTTGGTTTCGGGCTCGTCGAAGCCCAGCGTGTCGGTCAGATACTTTTGATGCAGAAAGCCGTCCTGCGGCGAGATCGAGACCAGCGCCCGCGGCCCCGACAAAAGGATTGGCTGCCGCATCTGGTGATCCCAGGTCCGGAACGTGAGGCCGACGCCTTTGAAGCCCGCAACCTCGAAGTCCTTGGACAGGATATACGCCTTGACGTCGGCGGGTGTGTTCTTGGCCGAGCGCGTGACCGCTTCACCCACCACCCGGACGCCGAGCCAGGCCGTAAAATCGCGCTCCGTCATCACGCGCTTGGCCTGCTTCTCGAACCGGTTCTGCAGCTGTGTGCCGGCGTACTGCTCGAACGAACGATGCCACGCGACCGCCTGCAAACCTTGCGACCCGACAACTGGGCGCGGCTCGTAGGTGCGGAACATCAGGTAGTCGCCGAACGCCTCGCCCACGTCTGCCGCGAAGATCACGTCATACTCGGGCGCGCCTTGCGTCAGCAGCGGCATTTGCGTCTGGATCTGCTGATGGCCGGAATCCGTGCGCCGCGAACCCGCGTCGAACTCGTAGGGCCGCTCATCCACGATCTTCGCGCCGAACTTCTGCGCCGCCCGGCGGATCGCAGCAACATAGTCCTTGTCGCCCGGCGTCGTTCCGTGAACGACCAGCCAGCGCCGCCATTTCTTCCAGATCAGGTATTGGGCCAGCGCATCGGCCCGCATCGCCCAGTTGGGAATAATGTGAAAGACGTTCGAACGGCACTGTTCCTGCCGGAGCTCATCGCTGCTCGAACGCACGTTGAAGAGAACGGCCCCCTTGGCTTCCGCGAGATCCGCCACCGCCAGAAGATCGGAAGGCTCCAAGTCCGCAACAATTAGGCCATGCCCCTCGTCGAGCTGAGCCTTGACCTTCGGAACCACGTCTTCCTTTTCGCCGGCCACGACTTCGATCAGCTCGAAGTGCTGCTCCACCAGCCGGCCCGTCATATTGTTTTCCTTGATCGCGAGGCGCGCGCCTTGCGCACCTTCGTCGGACAGGATCTTGTCTAGCAGAGAGAGTGGCGGCGGCTCAGCGTAACGCTTGCCGACATAGAGGATTTTCGTGACGAGCGCGCCAGGCGGCGCCTCTGTCGGAGCCTCCGGAATGGCCCGGGCCGGTTGCCCAGCCAAGAGCCATCCCGCGAGGAGTGTAGCAACGGCCGCCGAGCCGAACTTCACATGCCAGGCCATATGAGCGAGCCGTTGTCTCATCAGATCACCAAGTCGCTTTCTCGGCACGGCCCTTCCAGACAGTGCGGATCCAGGCGATCGCCTTCCAGAGCTTGGTTTCGTCGTCGATCAGGTCCTTGTAAGGCGGCATCGGACCGACCACGCCTTCCTGACCCTTGCGCGCATAGCCGTGCTTCTGCAGCTCCTGGCTACCGAGCACGATCAGGCGAAACAGCGTGTCATCGTCGCCGCCGTACACCCAGGTCTCGTTGGTCAACGGCGGGCACATGCCGCCGCCGCCACCACCACCGTGGCAGCCATTGCAGGAAAGACCCATGTAAATCTTGTGTCCTTCCTCGGCGATCTTGGGATCCTTGTAGTCGAAGGGGTTCTTGAGCTTACCCTTCTCGGTCGCGTTGACGCGATCGATTGGCTTCATCGGTGCACCGCCTGCGGCAGGTGCAGCAGCCGCTTCCGGCGCCCCTTCCGCCTTTGGGGCGGCCTGTGGCTCCGCTTTCTCTGCAGAAGCCGGCTCGTCTGCGGCACCCGAGGCACCGACGAACGCTCCGGTCGAGAGCGCTGCTGCAAGCAGCAGACTTAGGAATTGGCTTTTCACGTTTTACTTCCTCGTGTCATTCAAGTTCCGCCTCCCTAGTGCCGAACGACAGCGAGGCTTCTTGCCGTTCGTCTCTCCCCTGTGCTTGCAGAGATTTCGATCTGCGCGCCGAACCACGGCTCACAGCTTTTCCTTTCCGCCCGGAGCATCGCGCCCGGGCCGTTGCGACCGCTCGGAAATCGTAGCCTCGAACAGCTTGATCGACTTGGCCGCGTCCTCGTTGAGGTTCTCGCGCGCGATGTCGATCGCCGTCTTGCCCGCCTTCGATGCGAGCGCCGGGTTGGCGCCGGCTTCGAGCAGAAGCCCGATCATCGGAATATTCCCGCGCGCCGCCGCGATCATCAGTGCGGATACACCCTGCTCGTTGACGGCGTTGACGTTGGCGCCGCGCTCGACAAGCGCAGTCGCGATATCCGTCGAGCGCAAACCCTGCCGGCGCTCGATCTCCTTGGCTGCTTCGCCGACCGCAAGCTGGCTCGCCGTCACCATGAGCGGCGTGATCCGGTCCGTACCCGCCGTCACATTGACGGACGCGCCAAGCTCGATCAGCGACTTCGCCGCCAGGAACTTTCCATCCTCGATGGCGAGAGAAAGCGGAGCGAAGCCGCCATCGACGGATTTTTCGAGATCCGCGCCCCGTTCCACGAGCGCCTTGATCGTCGGAACATGGTTTCGCTGCGCCGCATGGATCAGAGCGGTAAAGCCGTCGTTGTCGCGCCCGTTTACATCCGCGCCGAGTTCGATCAGCAGCGGAACGATCTTGTCGCTGCGGTTGCGGGCCGCGCTCTGCAGCGCGCCATAGCCCTGCGCGTCCGGCTTATTGATGTCCGCGCCCTTCTCGACAAGGAAACGGATGCGCGCTTCATCCGAGGCCAGGACGGCGTTGGCGAGCTCCGTCTGGACGTCCGCGCCCTCCGCAAGCCAAGCCTCTAGGCGTGCCCGCGTTACCAGCTGATCGGGCGAAGCTTCCACCTTCGGACCCTGACTGATCTCGAACGGCTTCGTATAGGAGCCGTGCGCGGGGAGATCTCCGGGCACCACGCACTTGCTGCACTTCACCAGCGGCACGCCGAAATCGCGCAGGATCTTGTCGATCTCCGCTCTGTTCGCTTCGAGCGCATAGTCGAGCGCGAACTTGAGCACCACGTTCGTCGGCCTGACGCCGAGCGAAAGGTCGAACTCGAGTGGAACGTCGTCGTCCATGAGGTTGACGGGCAGCACCGAAAGCGGCGCGCCCTTCATTTTGGGAAACCAGCCCGCAAACGGCCCCCACACCGCCGCCACGTCGAGTTTGCCGTCGATGACCTGCTGAACCTGATAGGTCGGCTGCTGCTCGGGCAGGAGATCGCCGTTGTGGCTCACGGTATGAACCACCACGTTGGCCGCAAGCCCGCGGCGCTTCAACACTTCGCGGATTGCCGACGTTTGATAGACGCCGATCTTGAGGTCGCGGAGCTTGGCGTCGTCCAAGCCCGAGATGTCGAGCCCGCGGTCACTACGCCAGGCGAGAACATACGTTGTCCGGTAGACAGGAACTGTCGTCAGAACGCCGCCGTAGACGGTCGGCATATCGACGAGCACGTCGCAATCGTTGGTCTCGAAGGTCTGCCGCGTGATCCCGCGTTCGAGATACGGCCGCCAGAAGTTGATCACCTGCGCGCCCATCGACTTGGCGATCACGTCCATGATCTTGTTCTGGAAGCCCTCGCCTTCGATGGATGAGAGCGGCATGTTTCCGGGATCGCCGCACACGCGCAAAGCCCCGAAATTCTTTTGCTCGAACGCTTTCTTTCCGGCTGCCTTGGCGGCGGTTTTTTCCGCGGCCGTCAGTTCGTCGAATTCCTTGTTGGCGCGAAATCCCTTATCGGCTGCAAACGCCTCGGCCATCACTCCCCCGAAGCCGAACATGGCTCCGACAGCAAGAACTGACACCAAACGACGGAGCGGTTTCACAAGCACGCTCCCCTTTTGCATCCGAATTGACATTGTAACTCTATATCGTTGCAAACTTTGAGCGACAAGGCAGAGAACCCCCGCGCGTTGATCAAGTTCCGTTGATCCCGCACGATGCTTCCCGCCGAAATAAGGAAAAACGCCCGACATCTCGCGATGCCGGGCGTTTCTTCGTTCAATGCGTGATCACTCGTAGACCCGGAAGGTGAACAGCGTGCCCGCCTGTGGAATCTTGTCGAGGTTGGCAGCCTTGGTCATCGCCGTCGCGCCGATCGCACCGAACTTGTCGTTGAGATCGAGGCCGGCGGTCACCGGCACGCCGATCCAGCCGCCGATGCCGGCGAGGATCGAAACGTACTGCTTGCCTTTCACCTTGTAGGTGATCGGGTTTCCGATGATGCCCGAAGCAAGTTTGCGGTGCCAAAGGATCTTGCCCGACTTGCGATCGACAGCACGGAAGTCGCCGCCGAGCGAGCCGTAGAATACGAGGCCGCCGTCGGTGACCATCGTGCCGCCCCAGTTCGGATACGGATCGGGGATTTCCCAATCGGCCTTGCCGGTGACGACGTCGAACTTCTTGACCTTGCCGGTCGTGCCGGGCTTCTCAGGATACATGAACACGTTCGCGAACACGTAGACCGTGCCCTGCTGCGTGTGCGTGCGCTCCTGCGGCTCGAGTTCCATGCACCAGTTGTTGGTGGGGCAATAGAACTTGTTCGGCTCGGCCGGATCCACGGCGCAAGGTTGCTGGTCCTTGCCGCCCATGGCGGACGGGCAAGCGGCAACGTTGCGTCCGCGCTCGAGCGGCGAATGCTCGCGCACCTTGACGGGGCGTCCGGTCTTGAGGTCGATCTTCTCGGCCCAGTCCGTCGTCACGTACTTGTGGGCGCGCAGCAGCGTTCCGTCCGTGCGATCGAGCACGTAGGCGAAGCCGTTGCGGTCGAAGTGAACCAGCGCCTTCACCTTCTTGCCATCGACGTCGAGGTCGTTGACGAGAATGTTCTCGTTGACGCCGTCATAGTCCCACTGGTCGAACGGCGTCATCTGGTAGGCCCAGACGGCTTCACCGGTTTCGACCTTGCGGGCGAAAATGGTCATCGACCACTTGTTGTCGAACTCGCCCGTGTTGCACTCTTCGTGCGTCTTCTTCGAGCAGCGATACGCGGGGCTCCAGAGACCCGGGTTGCCGGTCGAATAGTAGACGATCTTGAGCTCGGGGTCGTAGCTGAACCAGGCCCATGCCGCGCCGCCGCCGATCTTGTAGTCTTCGCCGACGTGCGTCTTGATGCCGAGGTCCTGGCCGGCCGTGCCGTAATGCGGATTGGCCTTGTTGGTCTCAGCCGTCAGGCAGACATCCTTGTCGGAGCCTGTCGAATGGCATTCCCAGACCTTCTTGCCGTCCTTGAGGTCGTAAGCCGTGACGCGGCCGCGCGCTGCGAACTCGTCGCCGCCGAAGCCGAGGATCACGAGATTGTCGGCAATCAAGGGAGCGCTGGTGCTCGTCTCGCCCTTCTCGGGCCAGGCGTGCTTGACGACCCAAACTTCTTTGCCGGTTGCGGCATCGAGTGCGATCAGGAAGCCGTCGAGCGTGCCGTAGTAGAGCTTGCCGTCTGCGAACGCAGGTCCGCGGTTGACGGTATCGCAGCAGGCGCGCGGCACGGCGGATTCGTCACGGTCCGTCGTCTTGACGTAGTTCCAGATCTGCTTGGGATTGTCGGGGTCGGACAGGTCGATGCCCTGCGCGATGTTGCACTGGGCCATGTTGGGGCAGCCCGACACGAAGAAGAGCATCGGCTTACCGCCGACGTCATCGATGAAGAGCGGCTGTCCTTCGTGGCCACGCAGCGCTCCGGTCGATTGCGACCAGACCATCTGCAGCTTGCCGACGTTTTCTGCGTTGATGTCCTTGAGCGGCGAGTGGCGCGTGAGTGCGTTGTCGCGTCCGGGTGAGCCCCATTGATTGGGGTCGGCCGCGCGCTTGTCGACCTCGGAGTTCGCGAACACGGGGCCGGCAAGCCCCATCATCGCGAGCATGAGGCCGCCCGTGAGCAGGCCTAGCTTCTTGGTCATTTCGGTCTCCTCTCCTAGCTTGAGAGCTTGCCCCTTTGAGCTTCAGGCAAAGCGCAACCTTTCGCTCGGAAGCCATCGAAAGAGGCCGACCGAGACGATCGTTGACGCGCGTTGTTTGGCCTTACGGATGCGATCGAGACTCTGATGGTCCCTTGACTGCGCCAGCGGGGTGACCGCCGGCAAAATCGTCAGTCGGATCGCTCGTTCTGCTCCCTGGCTTTCAAGATACAAGCGCCGATGAGCGCCGAACGCGAAGGCGATCTCGATGGATCGCACGACGCGGAATGCCCTCACCAACAGCAGGGACGGTAGGGATGTTATACCAGAACAGCGAGAGGGCAATTTCCTATAATGGCGGGGAGAACTTCCTGCTCACAAAGACGTGAACGGAGAAACATTTTGCCACGCAGCATGCCGTGACTTGCCGTCAGTCCAACCAGAAGTTCTAACTGATGGCGCTGAAAAGAAAAAACCGCCCAACGAATAGGTTTGGGCGGCGCGAGCGGAGATCCGGCGGATAGGGGACATTAGAAAAGAGTAGAGGCGACTAGCGACCTCCGAAGCCGAGAGACGCCAATTCGACTTGGCACTTCTTCCCGAGCTGAAAATACTTAAGTGCAACGCACCGTTTGACCTTCGCGACGGTGGGATTTTGGCCGATGCACAAGCGCCGGACATCCGTCTCGCAAGCCGCACGAAGCGCGGGCGTCACTTCCGGCGGCATCTGGAATTCTTCCGCGACAGCCACAGTGGCGACAGCAACAACACCCGCACAGGCCAGTAGGGACCGCTTTGCGCCCATGACACCCCTCGTCTTGTATTGATCCAGCCCCCTTTCACTGCACAAAAAGGGCCAAATTGTGCATCGCGGTAACTAGCTGGTGGACTTGGTAAAAATCGAGACCATCTGTGATGTGAATATCGCAAAAATCAGCGGTCTGCGCAGCGTGGCGCATCGAAGCGGCACGCAAGAAAAAAGGCCACCGCCCACGCCGGTCTCTCGAAGCCGGAGCGTGGGCGGTGGCCCAATATTTTACGATCTCAACAGCATCCCGCGTCGAGCGAATACCCGATGGGAACGAGCATCAGCTCCCCACCGCGACACCCGTCGGTGCCGCGCACGCGACGCCGGTGCCCGCGAGCCCGCAGTATCCGTGCGGAACCTTGGCCAGGTACTGCTGATGGTATTCCTCAGCGAAAAAGAACTCGGGCGCCGGCAGAACCTCCGTCGTGATCGGACCGAAGCCCGCCGCCTGAAGCCGCTGCTCGTAAGAAGCCTTCGTCTCCTCGGCAATCTGCTTCTGCGCCTCCGAAAAATAGTAGAGGCCGGAGCGATACTGCGTGCCGACGTCATTCCCCTGGCGTAGTCCCTGCGTTGGGTTGTGGTTCTCCCAGAACGTTTTCACGAGATCGCCGTACGAGATGACTTTCGGATCGAACACCACGAGCACCACTTCGTTGTGCCCGGTCCGCCCGGTGCAAACCTCGTCGTAGGTCGCATTAGGCGTGAGGCCGCCGGCGTAGCCGACTGCGGTCACCCAGATGCCGGCACCGAGTTCCCAGAACTTTCGCTCCACACCCCAGAAGCAACCCATCCCGAACATCGCTGTTTCGAGCCTCGCAGGATACGGTCCCTTCAACGGACGTCCGAATATGAAGTGCTCCTCGGCCGTCGGAAGCGCATCTGGCCGCCCCTTGAGGGCAGTCTCACGCGTCGGCATTTCGAGCTTCTTCTTTGAGAACAGCATTGTGACCCCTGAAAAAAAGCGGTTACTGCCAACAATACGAAGCACGGACGCCCTCGTTTCAGGACCTGCAGTCACGTTTTCGCGAGCGCGACCAGATTGTTGGAGCTTCCTTGCTTGCCGTAGGCGCTCCTCGAGCCCAGGATTTCCGACAAGAAGCATGTGTAGATAAGGAACCGAGCTGCCCAAGGTTAGGATCTCATGGAAACCGCTACTTGGCTCCTGTCGATTTTTCTCTCCGTCCTGGGATTGCTTTGGTCCCTGATCTGGTTCCTGATCAGCGGCTGGGTTTCGACGCTGCTGCAGATCGCAGTCGTGATCTTCGCCATCTATGGCGTGAAATATGGGTGGCGCCGCGCGCCTTTCGAGATCTGGCGACGATCGCAATCGTTTTTTCGGTTTTTCTGGAATTGGATACGCGCACGCGAGCCGGACGCGCGGCCGGACGTCGAAGTCCGCGAAGTTATTCGCGAGGTCCGCGTCGGCGAATTCGGCGACGTCAATCTCTCGACGGCCATGTCGCTCGCGATGCTGCTCGGCCTCGTTCTCTTGCCGTTGGCTTGAGCTCAACGCTTGATCGGCAAGCCGCGTCATCCCCAGCCGTGACAGATCTCTCACAAGGCGTTCGTCTTCATCCGAGAGATCACCGCGACGGAAGTCTTGGGGGTGATGACAGGCTAGAAGCGCCGGGCAGCGATCCGGCACATCCGCACACCGGTGGGTGATTGCCCTCGCCTCCAAACTCGCCGAAACCCAGAAAGCCGAAGCGATGTTGATCGGCCGCGTCACATCCGAGAAGCTTTGCCGGCGCCTACCCGCATAGAGCCTGGTGAGTTCGCGAAAAAATGCACGCGAAGCCCAAGAAGTACGTCGTGCCCCCGACGCTGAAAAATCCCAAAACGAACAACCCTGCGGTGATCGCCAAGCATGCCGAACCGCATATCGACTAACGAATGGCGGCAGACGGCAGAGTGATTCTCATCGCCGGCAGTCGCACACTGGTTCATGCGCTGAGGTCATGCGCTGATCGACCACGACCTAGCCGACGATTTCCATCTGATGATTTCTCGGTCGCACTCGGAAGCAGAAAAAAACTCTTCCCCGATGAGCCCTGGAAGACTTTTCACGAGCTCATCGAAACCAAAATGTTTCCAACGGTGGGGTGTGTGGGTCCAGACCGACCCGCGCGCCGAACGAGAACGCGCAGCCGCACTCAGCATGTCAGCG
Source organism: Hyphomicrobium sp. LHD-15 (assembly GCF_031157355.1). GTDB lineage: Bacteria > Pseudomonadota > Alphaproteobacteria > Rhizobiales > Hyphomicrobiaceae > Hyphomicrobium_C. Next base: position 484,738 of record NZ_JAVIFT010000002.1, on the reverse strand, counting down.
CTGTGCCGAACCCAGCGGGTCGAAACCCGTCGGTCAAAAATCCGAAAACCGAACTTCGCGACCCCGCGACCCGAATACCAAATCCGGATCCAGATCGCTGATCTTCGGACGCAAAAACGCCGCCCGAGCCAAAAGGCAGGGGCGGCGTTAAATAGCCATGTGAAGAGGAATGTTTGATGAATTGAATTCGCGTCACGCTTCGGCAGACCTGGCGACGACCTACTCTCCCGCGTCTTAAGACGAAGTACCATTGGCGCTGGGGTGTTTCACGGCCGAGTTCGGAATGGGATCGGGTGCAGCCACCCCGCCATAATCACCAGGTCGGCGGAAGCGTGATGCGAATTCTGGTCTTTCTTGTGCTCCTACGCTCATCAGGCGGCGCGATGCTTTGAGCATCAACGGGCGCACGTCGCGTCTAAGACGCCGGCGCTGCCTTGGTCCCGGACATATCCGGGGCCGCCCTGCCCTATTAAAGGCATTAGATGAGCATTGCTTAATGAGAGCGATCGAAGTTCGATCGAGCTATTAGTACCGGTAAGCTCCATACATTGCTGCACTTCCACACCCGGCCTATCAACGTTGTGGTCTACAACGGCTCTCAAGGGAGAACTCGTTTTGAGGTGGGTTTCCCGCTTAGATGCCTTCAGCGGTTATCCCGTCCGCACATAGCTACCCTGCTGTGCCGCTGGCGCGACAACAGGTCCACCAGAGGTGCGTCCAACTCGGTCCTCTCGTACTAGAGTCAGATCCTCTCAATTCTCCTACACCTACGGCAGATAGGGACCGAACTGTCTCGCGACGTTCTGAACCCAGCTCACGTACCTCTTTAAATGGCGAACAGCCATACCCTTGGGACCTGCTCCAGCCCCAGGATGAGATGAGCCGACATCGAGGTGCCAAACGATTCCGTCGATATGGACTCTTGGGAATCATCAGCCTGTTATCCCCGGCGTACCTTTTATTCGTTGAGCGATGGCCCTTCCACACAGAACCACCGGATCACTATGGCCGACTTTCGTCTCTGCTCGACTTGTCAGTCTCGCAGTCAGGCGGGCTTATGCCATTGCACTCGACGGTTGATTTCCGACCAACCTGAGCCCACCTTCGCACGCCTCCGTTACAATTTAGGAGGCGACCGCCCCAGTCAAACTGCCTACCATACAATGTCCCGGGACCGGATAACGGTCCGCGGTTAGACAACCATGTTCATAAGGGTGGTATTTCACATTGCGGCTCCACAAGAGCTGGCGCTCCTGCTTCAAAGCCTACCACCTATCCTACACATGCAAACACGATTGCCAGTGTAAAGCTACAGTAAAGGTGCACGGGGTCTTTCCGTCTAACCGCAGGAACCCCGCATCTTCACGGGGAATTCAATTTCACTGAGTGTGTGCTGGAGACAGTGGGGAAGTCGTTACGCCATTCGTGCAGGTCGGAACTTACCCGACAAGGAATTTCGCTACCTTAGGACCGTTATAGTTACGGCCGCCGTTTACTGGGGCTTCGATTCAAAGCTTGCACTTCTCCTCTTAACCTTCCAGCACCGGGCAGGCGTCAGGCCATATACGTCGTCGTTGGACTTAGCATAGCCCTGTGTTTTAGGTAAACAGTCGCCACCCCCTGGTCTGTGCCCCGCCACTCTGGTTGCCCAGAATGACGGCCTGCTTATCCCGAAGTTACGCAGGTAATTTGCCGAGTTCCTTCAGCACACTTCGCTCAAGCGCCTTGGTATTCTCTACCAGTCCACCTGTGTCGGTTTCGGGTACGGTCTATGTGGGGGTTATTTCCTGGGGCACCTTCGCTGCCCGGGCAATCCGATAAGCCCAGACAACTTGCAGCACCCGTCACTCACCCACTGGCCCACGAATATTGACGTGGTTCCCATCGACTACGGCTTTCGCCCTCGCCTTAGGGGCCGGCTAACCCTGCGCAGTTTAGCTTTACGCAGGAACCCTTGGACTTTCGGCGGGAGTGTTTCTGACACTCCTGTCGTTACTCATGTCTGCATTCGCACTTCCGATACCTCCAGGCGCCCTCACGGGTCGCCCTTCGCAGGCTTACGGAACGCTCCGCTACCACGTGCATTGCTGCACATCCGAAGCTTCGGTAAACGGCTTTAGCCCCGATACATTTTCGGCGCAGGAACCCTTATCTAGACCAGTGAGCTGTTACGCTTTCTTTAAAGGATGGCTGCTTCTAAGCCAACCTCCTGGCTGTTTTGGGATTCCCACATCCTTC